>NZ_CP059059.1:0-2479154 GCF_014217855.1 Synechococcus sp. HK01-R
CAGATCGATCTCAATGGAGAAAACAACACTGGAACAGGCTATCAGAGCTCATATTCGGTCGGTCAGGTTAGTGCAGTTTCAATTACCGGGTTAGACACTTCTATCTTTGATGTTGATGATGCCAATATAGAATCAGCAGTTATTACCCTGGTTAATGCGCAGGCAGGTGATCAGCTAGTGATAGATAACCTACCTGATGGAATCGAAGCTCGCTTTGTAGAGAGTACTGAGGGATCAATCAGAATTGAACTCACCGGAAGCGCCAGCAAGGCTATCTATGCGCAAGGGCTTCAGTCGATTGGATTCATAAATAGGCTGGAGAACCCAAGCACAATTGCCAGGACACTAGAAATCTCCGTTAATGATGGGGACGAATCCAGCAATACGGCTATCAGTAGCCTGCAGGTCATTGGAATTAACTCCCTGAATGCTCCCTCCACAAAAACGATTGAAGGCAGCGATCTCATATTTGATGTCCAGTTAACTGCAACGCCAGTGAGCGATGTAGATTTTTCACTCTCTATAGGTGATGAGTCGACTGCAATCAGCGGAGTAGACTATAAATCAGTCCCTGCATTCACAAATGGTGTGCGGTGGATGGGCAATGATCCTAAATCGGGAAGGATCACGGTCCCAGCTGGAGTAGAGTCCTTTAATATTGTCTTTACCACAAATGATGATCTTGTAGTAGAAGGGACAGAAACTGTCGTCTTAAAGCTTGCGAGTGTTAGCGCAGTTGGCCAGATAACCGATGGCTCCGGTTCCTTCTTGGCTATCAACAACATCACCGTAAACGAAGGCTCTCCAACAGCTGTTTTTCGAGTAGAAGGCGTTGAAGGACAAGAGCTAAGGCTCAATCTTGAAGGTTACATTGATGACACAGAAGCTGGTCAAGGAGAATTCAATGCAGGAGCAAAAGCTGCAACCATGACTGGTAATGGCGCAGATCTAGACTCGTTCTTAGAAGTCTATAACGGCCAGACTTGGGAGCCCTATGTGCCAGGTAGTTTTGTAAGATATCCAACTGGGAGCACAACACTACTGGTAAGGGTAGATCTCAGAAATGATATCGAGTCCGAAGGCCGCGAAGCCTTTAAATTAATTGCCGAAGCTAAAGCTATTGACCCTATTGCTTCCGATGATGGGAATCTGATCCGAGTTGCAGGTATCGGGATCATCGCAGATGACGGGCGTGGCCCGTTCTTCAACGAAGCTGGTTCTGAAAACTATGATGTTGTCAGAGATGACGACAGACGCATCAAGATCTCTAGCATTAATATCAATGAAGGTTCGTCGTATGGAATTTTTACAGTTGCTAATAACGAAGTATCGGATCAAGAGATAAAACTTTCAGTTCAGGATAGCCCCAATAGCGGCTTTGAAACGGGACAAAGAGATTTAAAACCCGGTGAGAGCTCTGCGTTCAGCCCAGATCAACTTTCGAACAAAGTTCTAGAGTACTGGGACAACGAGAACAATGGATGGGTACAATTTACCCAGCAAGACTTTGTGCCCATCAAGGGCAACAGTCTCCTCTATGTGAGGCTCGATACCAGCAGCGAGCAGGATGATGTGTTCGAAGGTCAAGTGGGTGAATCGAGTATCGGCGAGACTTTCAAGCTTGTGGCTACTAACAATAATGGGGAAGAACTAAGTTTTGGCATTGGGCAAATTCTGGATGATGGTACCGGTATTAAATATACGGGAGATATCGCGGATGGAAGTCCAGTCACATCAACGAGCGATCTTGATGATGATCTTGACAAGGATGGTATCGCACCCAATGTGGAAGAAATATTAGCTACTCAAGCATTCTCAGTGGGACAAGGTGGCCAAGCAGGTGACCTGAACAATGACGGCATTCAAGACGCCGAACAAGCAGCAGTTTCAACACTGGCCTGGATCAAGGCAACAAATCTTGAGCTCGCGAAGACTGGAGAACTCTTAGATGTGAAGCCAATTGTTTCGATTGTGGTCGAAACAAGCGCAGATGCAAATCAGGTGGAAGAAGCAGGAGCAGCTGACAGCAAATATCAACTGCAGAACGTTAATGTTGTCAGTCAAGAGAGTGAAATATTCAGAGGCAGCAAGCCAACACAGACCAAGAATGAACTTGAAACAATCGAGGCAAACTGGGATCCCATCCTCTTTGACATTCAAAAGAAGGAGGATGCCCTAGAACTCGTTGATGCAGATCCAACTAGAGAGGGGACTCAAATTATCGTAACGATTGATATCGCCAGAAGCGGCACAAAAGAGGGCGACTTTAATGCTTATCTTAAGTTTGTGTCTGACGACGTAATTCAAACCGCAATAGACAACAACATTGATCTTAGAGACCTTGATGGAAACCCTATCACGGAGCCAGGATGGATTGACTTTACACGTCGCCAAGACGCGAGCGGAAACTACACTGGAGATGGCGCCCAGTTTATCGTAGAAGACATAGGCGGGCAGCGCATGATCACCAAGATAAGACTAACCTTTACTGACAACAAGTTTGGTGATAATGATTTGCTCAATACCGGGGTGAAAGACCCTGGCCTGCCAGTGAGGAGAACCCTACGGATTCAAGATGCACAGGCAGACTCCACCCCAGAACCACAACCATCTAGGCCAAATCTTCAAGAGCCAGAAGATGAACCTCTTCCACCGGTAACCCCTGAGGTAACGCCTGACGCACCGGTTTCAGCAGATGCTCCACCGGTAACGCCTGACGCACCGGTTTCAGCAGATGCTCCCGTCACGCCAACTGAACCAACGCCCTCTAGAGAAATCGAGGCAGAAGAAATTGAAGAAGAGCCAACCACGGTTCAGAAATTCACCAGTAATGAAGCTCGTAGGCTGACGCCTTTGGTCGCAGTAGCCGAAGTTGAGGAGATAACTCGCCGCACCACGGCAGCGCAGGAAAACGTTGACGAAAATAATGTTCAAGCAACAAACCTATTCATGGACGTACCCTACGATGAAACCAAGCTAGTTCGGGAACTTGTACTGCAATCGCAAGACACTTTGATAAATTGGGCGGCAAACGCCAGAATTATCGCAGGAGGCAATCGTGGTGAGAGCGTTCTCAACGGTCGCGACACGGTAAAAGGATCGACGAACAAAGATCATGGCCCCTCCGAGATCGCGGGCGAAGCTGCGTTAGGCCCTAACAGCAGGCGCCCATCTGTCGCAGGGGCGCTTTCTACATCAGAGTTGGGCCTTGAACCCAGGCTGGGCAATGGCTTACTGGATACCATCTTGCTCGGCGGTGGAGTGCTCTATGCCTTCAATCGCTTCAATACCAACAAGGTGACCAGTTGGGTCAATCAGTTGCTGGCCAAATCACCAAAATATTATGCAGGAGCAGGTCAATATGAAAGGGTGATCACGGTTTTCCTGATGGCATCGGAAACAGGGCTGCAACGCTTGATCGCAGCACGGGTAACCGACGAACAAATTGAAATTCTGGCCGAACAGATCCTTCCCATGTCCCTCAGTGCAGCTGCTGCACCCTCTCAGGCAGATCTAGACCGAGAACTACAGCAGCTGGTGAAGAAGGTCACCGACCAAACCAACTCGTCGCATGACCTTCTCTTGTTTGATCCCAAGCTAAGGGAAGATCTGCCGATTTACGAATCGCTCGGTAACGATGATCATGAGCTACAGCCGAAAAGTCTGCACGCAATCCTCAACAAACTCAACCCAGACGAGCTTTCCGATCTACGCCAATGGATCAGCAGGCCCTCTAGCTGCACCATCGACAATCACCCCATTGCAAACCGTCTCAAACAGCGCCAACATCAGCTGAGGAAGCTCGTCAACCACGACAAGTCCCGCTTGGTATCCATGCTGGAGCTCTGCCTGGCTATGGCCCAGCCCATGGCTTAGGGCGATTGGGACAGGTTCAATTCAAATCACTAGCTTCGATCGCGGCCACCGTAAACAAACGACGGAGGCCACGATGAGTCTCAGTCAGTAGCAGATCAATTGAGAACCTTTGTGTGACAGCCAGATCAGTTGGGTGCCTTCCATTCCTCCCACTCAACGTCCTGATCGGCGTCGGCGGGAGGTTGAGCCGAAGGCGGCATACGGCTGAGTGCGTCCTGGGGCCAACCCAGGCGCTGAAACACATCCTGTCGTTGTTCTTGTCCCATCGAGGCTAAGGCATTCACAACATCGCGCACTTTCTTCTCGTTGTGCACGAGTGCCATGAAGAACTCCTGTTCACTGGCCTCCAAGCCTTCAAACCACTGCACAAAGACGCGCACGCGGTCGGCGATCGGTCGGGTGGAAGTCATGGAATGAAATCTCAGAAGGATTTGGTGGCGGCAAGTGATCAGCCCGCAGGGGAGCGGATCTGGCGCAGCGCATCCAAAGCACGCTGCACCGCATCAGTGAGCAGAGTAATCACACGCTTATCACGCACAATCAGATTCACCGACACGGTCTGCCCCGAACTCACCTGGTGCCTTGTACCACTCTTCTCAAGATAGAGTCGATTGAGCGATACATAAGCAGGAAAACGAGGCAGGGGATTCTGCTGATCAGGAGGGAGAGAGTCAGTGCCGATGCTTTTTAAGCGACCAGGAATGGCTCCAAACTGAGTAAAGGGGAAGGCATCAATCCGAATTTGAGCGGCCTGACCAGGTTTCACAAAGCCAACATCGCGGTTCGTGAGAAATACCTTGGCCTCCAGTGTGCCTCGAGGCACAACTTTAAGCAAGGTCTCGTTCGCTTGGGCGGCATAACCAGGGCTCGATGGTTTGAGTTCAAACACCATCCCTCCGACTGGGGCCCGCAGCTCTTCGTAATCAAGAGACTTGTTCACCTCAAACAGTTGGCGCTCGAGGTCGCTGAGGTTACGCAACGATTCCTGGCGCAGCTTGACAAGCTCTGCCTGGACCTCGCGCAGATTCGCTTGCGATTGAGCAATCTCCGAGCGCAACTGCTGGATCTTGTTTTTCTGCTGTAAAGACTGAACCCCCTGGATCCCTCCCTGACGAACCAACGGCTCAATTTGCGTTAAAATGATTTGTTCAGTCTGAAGAGATGCTTCCAGGCTGCGAGTGCGAGATTCAAGGCTCTGCTCTCGTGCCTCATAGGCCCGCTCCTGCTCATTAAAGCGCTGGCGCTCCAACCGGAGCTGCTCGAGCAAAGCAGCCTGTCGGGTTTCATTCACCTCGGGGTCAAATTTGAGTAGCGGCTCGCCTGCTCGAACGGATTGCCCTTCCTTCACATAGATCTCATCGACAACCCCTGGTGCTGGGCTCATAATCGGCCGAGAGGCACCAATCGCTTGCAAGGTGCCGTTTGCCACAACAACCTCGTCGATCTTGGCGAAGGCCGCATACACAAATCCAAGTGAAGCTGTGCCAATAATCGACCACACCACCGCTTGACTCCATACAGGGGCGGGCTTAAGCCGCACCTCCTGGTAATCAACCGGGCGAGAATGAAGAGCGGCTTGCGTTCGCTTAAAAAGACCCATCAAACCAGCGCAGCCTCCTGCTGGTTGTAGAGCAAAGCATAGCGGCCGTTGCGTGCCATCAACTCATCGTGATTGCCCTGCTCCACGAGAGCACCCTGATCCATAACCAAGATCTGATCGGCATGGCGCAAGGCTCCTAGGCGATGCGTGATGAAAAGCACCGTGCTACCGCGGTAGGCCTGCATCAGATTCCGCGTCACCAGCTTCTCCGTTTGCACGTCGAGAGCACTGGTGGCCTCATCCAAGATCAACAGCCGCGGACGTTTCAGCACCATCCTTGCAATGGCGATGCGCTGGCGTTGCCCACCGCTCAATCCAGCACCCCGTTCACCCACCGAACTGCTGTAGCCAGCAGGCATGGCCTGGATGAAGTCATGGGCGCAAGCCACCTGGGCAGCGCGGCAAATGTCTTCAAAGGAAGAATCAGGGCGGGTTAGCGCCAAATTAGCTAACACCGATCCGTCAAATAGGAGACTATCCTGAGGGACCACACCGATCTGGGCGCGCAGGGAATACAGATCAACCTTGCTGATGTCGTAGCCATCAATGCGAATGGTGCCATCAATCGGGTCATATAGCCGCGTGAGCAGCTTCAGCAGGGTGCTCTTACCGCTACCGCTAGTGCCCACAATCCCGACAAAGGAACCAGCCGGGATCTCGAAATTCACATTCAGTAATTGCAGCGGTCCCTGATTGCCGAAACGGAAATTGACTGACTCGTAACGGATATTGCCGTGAACCGGAGGAAGAGGCGGTAACTGCTCGCCGGCTATCTCGATCTCTTCTGGGTGGTCGACGATGTCGGACAGACGCTCCAGCGAAAGAGAGGTTTCCTGGAAGCTCTGCCAAAGGGTGGCCAGCCGCAGCAGCGGGCTCGTGACGTATCCAGCCAAAATGCGGAAGGCAATCAGCTGACCGAGGGTGAGCTCGCCTTTGAGCACCAGGGAAGCGCCAATCCAAAGCACCAAGAGACCCGAAAGCTGCTCAAGAAACTTGCTCGCGGAACCAGCCGCCGTGCTGGTCAGAGTGTTGCGGAAACCAGCCTGAATTTGGCCTCCGTAAAGCTGTTGCCAACGCCAGCGACTGTGCAGCTCCATCCCTTGGCCCTTGACCGTTTCCATGCCGCTGAGGGTTTCCACCAAATGGCTCTGAACGCGGGCATTCGCTTCAGCCTGTGCACGCAGCTGCGCTCGAATAATCGGCGCTGCAGCTGCCGTGAGGGCAACGAAGAAGGGAACCACCGCCAGTGCCCAAAACGTGAGGCTGATGCTGTAGAGCATCATCACGGCGATGTAGATGATCGCGAACAGCGCGTCAAGCATCACCGTGAGGGCGGTACCTGTGAGGAAGCGGCGGATTTTCTCGAGCTCATTGATACGGCTGCTCACCTCACCAACGGGCCGGCGAGCGAAATAGCCCAAGGGGAGGCGCAATAGGTGATCGATAATCGTGGCACCTAAGGTGATATCAATGCGATTGGTGGTGTCGGAAAAGAGATAGGTGCGAAGGGCTCCGAGGACTGCTTGAGCCACCGCCATCCCAACAAGCAATGTACCAAGCACATTCAGGCTACTGAGATTGCCCTGGGTGATCACCGCATCAATGATCTGCTGAATCAACAGTGGATTAAGCAACGCAAACAACTGCACAAAGAAACTGGCAATCAACACCAGAATCAAAATGTTGCGGTGCTGCATAAGGGCCGGGAGAAACCAGCCCAGGCCGAATCGCGCCGTCGGTGAGGACGCGCTTCGTTCCAGCGTCAACACCTGAAGCTTGCCCTGATCACCAAAGCCAATCAGGCTCTCGAGCCCACGGCGCTCTTGAACCGCGCAAGGATCACTGCAGAGCGCATCCTCGACATCCACCTGCCAGATCACAAGCGGATGTCCCTCCTGCATCACCACCACCGGTGTTGGCAAACGTTGCAGCTGGGATTCGCTGACCTCGAGAATGGATGCCCGCAACCCCATCAGTTCGCTCACAGCGGCCAGCTGCAAAAGACCAATTCCTGCCTCTCCCTCCCGTTGCAATTGATCCGCAAGAATCCGCCGCAACACGTCCTTCCGGAAGGGCAGGTCAAAAAAGCGGGCCAACATCCGCAGGCAGGCCATCGGTTCATCGATCGGCCCCTGCCCCGTCACATGGGGAAAGCTGCCGTCGTCGCTGAGGCGTCCATACCAATCTTCGAGGGCATCGGTTTGCGCAGGCACAAGTGCACCTGGGCTTTCCAGCCACTCCGGCTCGAGCACTTCGTCATCGGGAAGCGAATCGCCACCCACCACCATGACCGCTGGCATGCGGGTTGGCGGCCAGCCGGTTGGCTGAGCAACCAGGCGCCCCGGCAACTTGCCACGCACAAACAACTCAAGTGGACCCGAGATCTCCGCTCCGGGTTCCAGGCCCTCAAAATTGGTGGAGCTCACCAACCAGGTGCCGGCATCGATTCCCAGGCTGTGGCTGCCGGGCGCTAGAAGCTGCACCTGCTGCTCACTGCGAGAGTCGTGCAGTTGATTCGAGGCCCAGTCGCGCAGGCTTTGGCGGAGCGGCAGGTTGGCGCAACCACTGGCAGCGATCACGGCATAGAGCTCTTCGAGGCTGGGTGACGCCAGAGCCGGGCAGGGCTGGGGCAAAGCCTCGCAGGCACCCAAGAACGCTCCCGCAGGCATGAGCCACAACTTTGTAGGCAAGGCAGCTTGCAGGGCAAAACCCGTTTCGCCGCGGAGCAACGCACGCTCACCCACCATGCCAGTGGGCCCAACCCGCTGCAACGTAAACGGTTCCCCGTGTTCGTCCCTGGCCAACAATCTCAGCTGGCCCTTCACCACAAGAGCCACCCCTGGTGGCAAGTTGCCATGGTCGTAGAGCTTTTGCCCAGGCCTGAGCTTCAGCGGCCGGAGCGCCTCGGCCAGCTCAGCTTGATGCTTTGGAGGGAGCTCATTAAAGGGGGGCCAGTCGGCGACAACTCCCAAGGCAATAACAAGGTCCACAGGCTTAGTGAAACCCCTTGCAAATGAGCGAAGCGATGCTCAAGGACGTCCTAGATTAATGGTAGTGATTTTGCTGAACAACACCGGCAAAGGCAAGCCCTGTCCCCAGATCCAGCAATGATGTCGATTGCTAACAAAGGCTGTGGACCTGGCTCTGCGGTGGCTGCCGCAGGCGTTCTCGCAGGTAGAGATCCCCCTCATCCAGCAAGAGCCTCTCCTGCAACGGAGAATCGAGTGTGGCCGCTTGGAGGATTTCGAGGCGCACCACAACCCACCAGCCCTCTAGTTGCTTTGGAGGCCAGATCTGCCCAGGTCGACTCACCTGCAGCAGTTTTGCCAGAGCAGGGTGCAGCTGGCTGAGCGGCACAGGTCCCAACACCCCGCCACTGAGCTTCTCCGGGCCGCCAGAGAACTGAGAGGCTAGCTTCGAGAAGCTGGCCTCTCCCTCCTTGATCTGGAGATGTAGTTCGGAAGCCAGTTCGCCATCCAGGAGGCGAAGCATGGAGTAAGTCACTCGATCAAACTCAGACTTGCGCTTCAGAAAAATCGTTTGCAGATCGGCACCCCAGCGCTCACGGCACCACTTCAACCACTGCCAGGAGCGCGCCGCCATGAGATCCAGATCACTATCCACCAGGCCGTAGCGGTCCAACCAGGCCTGGCGCGGCTCCAGCTCTTTCAACCCCAACTGACGCTCCAGGTTCTGGCGTAGCAGCAGCAGCCGCTCAGGCTCTGGCAAAGGGCAATCCCGCAGCAGCTCATCGATGCAGCGCTCACGTTCTACCTGCTCCAGAAGACCCCATCGGGCCAGCTCCCCTCCACTTACATCGCCCATCGGCGGATTCCCTCCCCACAGCAGCAGAGAAGCTGCCTCAGCACCCAACAATATTGGAGTTTACGCCGAATCGCCGGCAAGAATCGATCAGATCTTGAGGGCGATCACACCATCTGAAGCTGCAGCAACAGATCCGGTACTGCCGGTTCCGCCTCCCAGCGGCGGCGCGGCAACGCCCGCAAGCGCGCCAGCAGCTCATCCACCGAAAAGGGTTTCACCAGATAGTCGTCCACGCCCGCATCGAGCGCTTGAACGCGATCGCTCACATCGTCGTGGCCGGTGAGCATCGGCACGGGCAAGCTGATCCCGGCATCCCCCATCCGCTGGCACAGCTCAGGCCCGCTGCCATCGGCCAGGTTCCAATCCAGCACCAACAAATCGGGTGGACTGGGCTGGTCGAGCTGATCCCAAGCACCGGCCGCATCAGCTGCGGTGCTCTCCTGGTAGCTCTCGGCCTACAGCGCCTCCTTCAAACACGTGCGCAGACGCGGCTCATCATTCACCAGCATCACCTGGATCGGAGGATCAGAGGCCGTCGTGCTGAGCACCCTTCAGAACCAAAGGTTCACCCTAAAAGTAATGGGATGGACTGCAAAAAGAACCGTTAGACTAGTGCTGGAATTGGTTCTGTGAAACCGTGTCCACCGCCTGGACCCCTGGAGCCATCGCTGAGCTCCGTACGAAACTCAACCTGCCCTTCGTGCGCGCCGATGCCCAGGGCCTGGTGGTGGAGTTCAATCCCCGCTTCAGTGAGGTGTACGGCTGGGACGCAAGCCTGATCGGCCAATCCATCGGCGAAATCCTGCCGGCAGAGTTCCGGGAACTCCATCATAGCGGCTTCGCGCGCTTTCAGCTTACCGAAACCTCGAAGGTGGTCAACCACCCCCTCACTCTGGCCACGATCTGCAACGACGGCACCGTGATCAGCAGCGAGCACTATATTGTTGCTGAGAAATCCAATGACTCCGTCTGGAGTTTTGCCGCTACGTTGCGCCCCCTCGAAGGACCCCACGCTCAACCCCAGTAGGCCTGCGTTTCGCCCCTGACCCCGCATCCCGCTGCAGAGAACCCCGATCCAGGGGCGCTCCTGGATCAACTCCGCCAGTCACTTGGACTGTTGCAGGTTGCCTTTGATGCCTCGGAGCAGCCGATGCTGATTCTCGATGCAGCCAACAAAGTGCGTTGGGGTAACCAAGCAGCTGCGGATGCCTGGACCAGCGGCCTGCCCATCCTGCTCCCCAGCAAGACTTTGACTGATCTCGTGCAGCTGGCCACACCAGCCGGCCATCCGATCAGCGAAAACGAACCAGCCCATCCCCTCTCCAGGATGAAACTGGCCAATGGCGATGATCGCTATCTCCTGCTCCAACCAGGCCAGGCCAGCGGCCCGCTTGAAGCCCATCGGGTCCGCTGGCGGCGGGTCACGGAAGTGCCGGGTGGTTTTGTGTTAATCACCTTTGCCAATCTTGGCCCAGCTGAACGAGCGCTGCTCCAACAGCAACGGCTCATCAACCAACTAGCTCACGAACTTCGCACCCCATTGGCCATCGTGAATGGTTGCTTGAAGCGCTTATCTCGTAGCACCGATTCCGAAGCACAGAAGCACAAACAAATCACCACAGCTCACCAGGAAATTCGGCGCATCGATCGCCTCCTCGAGCAACTGAGTTTACTGAGCCAGTTGGATGTCGGCAGCTACCGGCCGACGCTCGAAACCCGATCCCTGGGCTCCTTCTTAGAGGGGTGGTCGCGGCAATTGCGGCGGCAGGCGCGCGATCGCGTGAGCTTCAATCTCGACGACCTCAATCCCGCGCTGCAACTTCAGCTGGATCAACTGGCCTTCAACCGCATTCTCAACCACCTGCTCGAGAACAGTCTGCGCTTCTGCCCGGCCAAATCACCAATCCTCATTACTGGCCATGAGCGGGATAATCAGCTCGAAATCCTGTTTATGGATTGGGGCCCAGGTATTCCCGAAAGCGATCTCGCGACAATCTTCGATCGTTTCCGGCGCCTTGAAACCATGCGCAGCGTCAGCCACACCGATGGCTCCGGTTTAGGACTGGCGGTGGTGCGCGCGCTCACAGAGGCGATGGACGGGACTGTATGCATCCTGCCGAATCGCGGTGCCGATGGCCTAAGCCGTGCAGGAACGGTGGTGCAACTCATGCTGCCTGTGCATACCCCTAAGCCCCCAGCAGGGGCCTCAGGGCAAAATAACCTTGATGCAGCACACCCCTCTCAGAGGGATGAAGCCGGCTTGGATCGGACCGAAGAATCCGGCACAATCAAATAGAACGAAATCACAGATGCGGCGGCAACCGCTAGAAAAATGTGATCGAGCCAGCCCATCTCAACGCCCATCCCCATCACCGTAATCCAGGTGTTCACAATCACCATCACAACCATAAAAACCGCAAAAACAACAGCCAGGGCTTTGAGGACCACCCGCCGTGACTGCCACAAGACGAGCAATACAGGAACGAGCACAACGGTCGAAACAGCATGCAAAATACGCATGCTGGTTTCAGTGTGAAAGTGCGGTGTCATCGCCGCCCAAAGATTCACTGGCACCATGAAGGCGCAGAGCAGGAGATAAGCAATCATTCCGTTACAGGCAAAGGGATAGGAACACAGGTGGGGAAGGCCAACACAAAGGTAGTGCCGGCTCCAACCTCACTGGTCACGGCGATGCTGCCATCCATCGCTTCCACCAGCAACTGCACCACGGAGAGCCCCAGCCCGGAGCCTTGCTGGTCTAGCGCATTGGGAGAACGGTAAAAGCGATCAAAAATCTTATCGAGGTCTTCCGCCGGAATACCCACACCTTGATCGATCACAGAAATCAACAGCATTGAACCATCAAGCTTGAGCTCGATCGTGATACAGGAGTCGGGCGCGGAGTATTTCGCAGCATTCTCAAGCAGGTTGAGCAGCACCTGCTTCAGCCGGTCGCGATTAGCCAGGATACAAACCTTGAATTGATCAGGCATCCCCAGCTTGATCCGCCTGGAGAGCGACGTTTGAGCCACAGCAGACGTTTCCTGCACCACCTCCATCGCACAGATTTGATCCAGAGAGACAGCCAAACGGCCATTATCGGAGCGTGCAAGATCGAGAAGATCTGAAATCATTCTTGTGATTCGAGCTGCTTCTTCTTGGGCGGTTTCGATAGCCTTGCGCTGCTGATCAGTGAGATTGTCGCCGCGGCGCAGTGCTCGCTTGAGATAGCCAGAGAGAATCGTGAGCGGAGTGCGTAGTTCGTGGCTTACCGCATCAACAAATTGACGTTGATGATCCCAAGCATCTGACAAACGATCCAAAACCCGATTGAACGCTTGCGCCAGCTGATCTAACTCAACAGGCGCATCATCGAGCTCGATACGCAATCGGTTGAGATTGTCAGCCTTGACCTGATCTGCCATGCTATTCAATTGCAGCAGCGGCCGAACAATTCGAGACACCAGCAAGCCAACCCCAAGCGCAGTTAAACCCAGGATTGTACCCCAGACACCAACAAGGAGACCAAAAAAGTTTTTATCGTCCATCACAGCCGCAGTCACGTTCTCGGCCGTCCACACCTTTGAGCCCATCCCGGCAATCTCGTGTTGGTGCACCACAAATTGCTCATCGCCCAAATTGACCACTTCCGCTTCATAGCCCTCGTTTTTCAGATGATCGGCATCAACACCGTTCGACACCTGGGAGCCGATAACTCTATCCGCGGCCTGGATCAAGGCCTGGGGCACGTCAACCACCTGCGATTTAGCCGTGAACAAAGACCCGTTCTTGTTCTGGATCCAGAAGAAGAAGTCAGATCCGCTGTACTCATCCAAACACGGCTGGGCGAGTTCAGGTGTCATCAAGGCATCATGCTGATCAAGACCACCTTGTTCATGCGCCGACTCAGCCAAGCAGCTCATCATCAACGTGGACATTCTCGTGGCGTGACGGTGATGCTGGTGGATCAGATTGCGATAGTTGAGCCAGATACTGGCACTCGAAGCAAAGCTGAAACCAAGAAAAACAGCCGAAAAGGCCGCCAACTGCAAGCGCCCCTGGATCGAGCCGAGCAGACGTGTACGCCATGCACGGCGAGCAGACTGATCAGCCACAGTCTCGCTTCACCCTTAAGTACTGATCAACCAGCCCGGGCAGACTGTCAAACAAATCGGGCTTGAGAACATAATCATTGGCCCCAGATTCGAGCGCTTCCCTACGCTTCGCATCATCACTAAGCGCCGTAACGATCACCACTGCCCCCGAAAAGAGACGCTTTTTTAAATGCTGCAAACACTGAAGACCATCCATTCCAGGCATCATCAGATCCAACAGGATCAAATCAATCGGCTCTCGATCAACCAGCTCGAGCAGCTCAGCTCCGCTGGCGCACAGGCACGGCTTAAAGCCTTCATCGCAGAGCTCATCGTCGAGCAAGGCGCGGATCCTTGGGTCATCATCCACAACCGCCACCGTTGGGCGTTCGCTCGCGGAGTCGCTCATCGCTCAGCCGGCTCGTGGCGGGACTATCTCTAACGGCAAATCTAAGTGGCTAAAGCGTGCTTTGCACGCGCAGAGCGACCTCTGCGCTCATCGTTGTGGTGATCAAGGCTCCGGGCCGCTGCTGATGCACCAGGCGCATGGCAGCCCAGCTACCGGTTGGATCCACACAGATCGAGAAGGGAAGCGCAGAAGAAGCGCCAAGAAGTCGCAAGGGTAAGCAGGCGCTCGCGCTGCAGCGCAG
This sequence comes from Synechococcus sp. HK01-R, assembly GCF_014217855.1. Taxonomy (NCBI): domain Bacteria; kingdom Bacillati; phylum Cyanobacteriota; class Cyanophyceae; order Synechococcales; family Synechococcaceae; genus Synechococcus; species Synechococcus sp. HK01-R. The sequence goes on from NZ_CP059059.1 coordinate 14,046, forward strand.
GCTCTGAAGCCACCCGCCAGCGCACGCTGCCTCAGGATCGCCATCGCCGAGATGGGTCCGCCCTTGGCGGCGTGCAGGATGGCGGCGCGAAGACCTTCCACGCTCACATCGCGGCCGCGGGCCATCAGGGGGCGGAAGGGCTGGGTTTGTTGTTGTAGGAAGGCCACCCCCGCGGGCGGATACAGGAAATTCGCCAGGGGCACCAAGCCCACGGCCTAGGGCTTGGCCAGGGCCGCACGCAGCTGATCGTCGGGCCAGCCGGAATTGGCGGCCAGCTGCAGCAATTGGCGATCGCCGATCGTGCCAACAGCCACAAACTGCTGCGGCGCGGCGTAAGGAATCGTCCATCGCTCTGCGCCACTGGCCAGGCGCAGGGTTTGGGTGGCACAGGGGGCTCCAGCGGTGCCGGGGGCACGATCACTGGGCCGGTGGGTTGCGCCGGTGCGGCCGTTGCGAGCCTTATCACTGGTTGAGCTTGAGCACAGCCATGAAGGCCTCTTGGGGCACGTCCACCTTGCCCATTGCCTTCATGCGCTTCTTGCCTTTGGCCTGTTTCTTCAGCAGTTTCTTCTTGCGGGAAATATCACCGCCATAGCACTTGGCCAACACATCCTTACGGATCGCGCTGATGCTGGTGGAGGCAATGATGCGGCTACCAATCGAAGCCTGGATGGGGATCTTGAACTGCTGGCGGGGGATCAGTTCCTTCAGTTTTTCCACCAGGGCCTTGCCCACGTTGTAGGCCTTATCGCGGTGCACAATCGTAGTGAGGGGATCAGCCCGCTCGCCATTGATCAGCACATCCAAGCGCACCAGTTCGTTCTTGCGATAGCCGATCAGTTGGTATTCCATCGACGCATAGCCCTGGGTACGCGTCTTCATCTGATCAAAGAAGTCAGTCACCACTTCTGCCAGCGGTAGTTCATAAATAAGCGTCACACGATCGGTGGTGATGTATTTCATATCGAGATACTCGCCGCGCCGTTCCTGGCACAGGCCCATCAGCGCGCCGTTGTACTCATTCGGCGCATAGATCTCCATCTTCACGTAGGGCTCTTCAATCGACTCGCGCTTCTGCGGGTCGGGAAGCGTGGCGGGGTTATCCACCATCACGTCCGTTCCGTCAATCATGTTCACCTTGTAGATCACCGACGGTGCAGTGACGATCAGATCGAGGTCGTACTCCCGCTCCAGCCGCTCCTGCACGATCTCCATGTGCAGCAAGCCCAGGAAGCCACAACGGAACCCGAAGCCCATCGCACTGCTGGTTTCCGGTTCGAACTGAAGCGCCGCATCGGAGAGCTGAAGCTTGTTGAGCGCTTCGCGCAGATCCGGATATTGGTCGGCCTCCGTGGGGAACAGGCCGCAGAACACCATCGGCTTGGCCTCGGTGTAACCAGGCAAGGCCTCGTCTGCCGGAGCATTGAGCAGGGTGATCGTGTCGCCCACGCGGGCATCGGCCACAGCCTTGATCGAGGCCGCCAGGTAACCCACCTCACCGGCGTGGAGCTCCTCCACCTTCTTCTGATCCGGCGCCATGATCCCGATCTCATCGAGCTCATAGGTCTTCTTGCTGGCCATCAGCAGCACCTTGTCTTTGCAGCTGATCCGGCCGCTCATCACCCGGAAATACACAATCACCCCCCGGTAAGGGTCGTAATAGGAATCAAAGATCAGTGCCTTGGTGGGCTCCTCCACCGCATCCTTCGGCGCTGGCACCCGGTCCACCACCGCTTGCAGAATTTCGGGTACACCCAACCCTGTTTTGGCCGAGCAGGCAATGGCCTTGCTGCAGTCAAGGCCGATGATCGCCTCCACCTCTGCCTTGATGCGATCGGGGTCGGCACCGGGCAGATCGATCTTGTTGAGAACGGGAATGATCTCGAGGTCGTTCTCCAGTGCCAGGTACACATTCGCCAGGGTCTGGGCTTCCACCCCCTGGCTGGCATCCACCACCAGCAGCGCCCCTTCACAGGCCTGCAAGGAGCGACTCACCTCATAGGAGAAGTCCACGTGCCCCGGGGTGTCGATCAGGTTGAGCACGTATTGCTCACCGTCGGCTGCGGTGTAGTTCATCCGCGCCGCCTGAAGCTTGATCGTGATCCCCCGTTCCCGCTCCAGTTCCATGTTGTCGAGGAACTGATCCTGCATGTCGCGGCTGGCCACCGTGCCCGTGTCCTGCAGCAGCCGATCGGCCAGGGTCGACTTGCCGTGGTCGATGTGAGCAATGATGCAGAAGTTGCGGATCCGTGAGACGGGGGCGTCGGTCATGCGGTTGGCGGAATCCCGGCTCGGGCTTGTGTCGTCAGTGAAGCGATCCTAGGGAGCAGCCACCAGCCCCAGAAGCGCATCACTGCGCTCCCGGGTGCGGGCTAACAGCGCCGGATCGGCATTGATGTCCTGCCCATAGCTGGGGATCAGTCGCTGCAGGCGTTCATGCCAGGCCGCCGTGGTCAACTGTTGCGAGAAACAGCGCTCCAGCACCTCCAGCATGATTTTGACGGAGGTGCTGGCCCCCGGTGAGGCCCCCAGCAAGGCCGCCAGGGAACCATCCGCAGAGGCCACCACTTCGGTGCCCAGCTGCAGGCGCCCGCCCTCGGGCGTGCGTTTGATGATCTGCACCCGCTGGCCAGCCACCGAGAGCGTCCAGTCCTGGTCGCGGGCTTCAGGCAAGAAGGCGCGTAGGACCTCCATCCGATCGGCCTCGCTCTGGCGCAGCTGATTGATCAGGTACTTCACCAGGGGAAGGTTGTTGACTCCCACCTGCAGCATCGGCAGCAGATTGCCAGCCCGCATTGACATCGGCAGATCCAGCAGCGAGCCCGTCTTGAGGAACTTGCTGCTGAAACCCGCATAGGGACCAAACAGCAGCGAGCGCTTGCCATCGATCCAGCGCGTATCGAGGTGGGGCACCGACATCGGCGGCGCTCCCACCTTCGCCTTGCCGTACACCTTGGCGTGGTGGCGCGCCACCAGCGATGGCTCGCCGCACACCAGCCACTGACCACTCACCGGGAAACCGGCATAGGCATGGGCTTCGGGGATGCCGCTGCTCTGCAGCAGAGGAAGGGCTCCCCCGCCAGCGCCCAGGAAGACAAAGGGGGTCTCCACCTGCCGAGCACCCGAGGGTCCGCGCAGATTCAAGACCCAGTCACGATCGGAAGCCACGCCAAGCCTGTGGCCGCGGTTGAGATCGGTAACCGTGGTGCCGAACATCACATCCAGCGCACCAGCGTTTTGCAGAGGAGCCAACAAGGCCCGGGTGAGGGTTCCGAAATCCACATCCATCCCTCGCTCGATGCGCGTCGCGGCCAGGGGCTGATCGCGCCCGCGCCCTTCCATCACCAGGGGCATCCAGGCTGCGATCTGCTGCGGATCACTGGTCCACTCCATTGCCCCAAAGGCAGGTAAAGCGCTCAGCTGCCGGTAGCGTTGCTGCAGAAAGGCCACATCCTCGGCACCCCACACCAGGCTGAGATGGGGCACCCGATGCAGAAACCCCTCTGGCTTCAGCAGGCCCTGTTCAGCAAGCGAGGCCCAAAACTCCAGGCTCGATTCGAACGCGGCATTGATCGATAGAGCCTTAGCCGTCGCCACCGTGCCATCAGCCTGCAGCGGGGTGTAATTGAGCTCACAGTTGGCCGCATGGCCGGTGCCTGCATTGTTCACTGCAGCACTGCTTTCCAGCGCTGGCGCCTCAAGACGCTCCACCAGCAGCAGGCGCAGCTCAGGGTCTAGGGCATGCAACAACGACGCCAAGGTGGCGCTCATGATTCCCGCGCCCACCAACACAACGTCGTAGCGGTTCACAAAAGAGACAAAACGGAGTGTGATGCCCAAAGGCTATGGAGCCGGTGCCCTTCGCGCCTGCCTACGATCGTGTTCTCTTCCGACTCCGTTCATTTGCCATGAGCACCGAGACCCTGCCGCTCACCAGTGAGAACGTGGAGAAGGTGCTCGATGAGCTGCGCCCCTTCCTGATGGCCGACGGCGGCAACGTGGAGGTGGTGGAGATCGATGGCCCCGTGGTGAAGGTGCGTCTGCAGGGAGCCTGCGGCAGCTGCCCCAGCAGCACCATGACCCTGAAGATGGGCATCGAGCGCAAGATGCGTGAAGCGATCCCCGAGGTCAGCGAAGTGGTGCAGGTGCTCTGAACCTGCTTTTCGTTTACGGCAGCCTTCGCGCCAACGGCCCTGCACACCACTTGCTTGGGGGTGCAGCTGCTGAAGCATCTGGGATGCTGCAACCCGGCATCGGGTCCGTGGATGGGGAGGTGTATCGCGTCAGCGGTGCCCTCTGGCCCCTGCTCGATGCCTGGGAAGAAGCCCCTCAGGTCTATGAGCGGGTCCAACGCCAGCTCGATGACGGTCGCTGGGTATGGGTGTATCAGAGGCCCGGCTGAGCCGGCGGCGGGCAGGTGCGCGCCTCAAAATTGCAGCTGTAGATCGTTGGTTTCTGCCAGCTCAGGGGAATCTCGAGAAGGTCCCGGGTACCGGTGAGCCCTTGCATCAAAAACAGCACCGCCGCAAGCACACTGGCGCTCACATGCAGACGCCGGAGGCGGATGTCGCGCAGGATCTCGGGCCGGGCGCCAAGGGAGAACAGCATCAGTCCAGTGACAGCAACACCAGCCCAGTAGTGCGACTGCCAGAAGGCTCCATCCAGGGGGTTATCGGATAAACGCCACACCTCCGGCTGGGCGCCGAGCCCCAGCACACCGGCCCAGGTGATCATGGCAAAGACCAGGCGCAACCCCGGTGCCTTCGAGAACCAGAGCGCCACCAGGCTCACCAGCGTGCCGACCAGCACCAACACCAACTGCATCGCCCGCGGGGTCCCCCCCGCGAACGCCGCCAGAGGCGCCTTAGTGGCAATCACGACAGTGAGCGCGATCAGCACGATCACCACCACGCCGGCCGACAACCAGCGACCCAGATCACTGTGGTCGCGCCCCACCGTGGCGGGGAGTTTCGTCTTCTGCAGGCGCCGCTGCCGGGTCTGCAGCGCCAGGCGAATCACCATGCCAATCAAGGGATAGATCAACACCACCGCCAGGAACGGATGCAGGATCCAGAGCCAGTCAACGGATGCCACGCCCGGGACGCAGTTCAGGCCTCCTCAGGCTAAGGCGGAATGCACGGGACGCACCCAGCCGAGCTTGCGCTCCAGCTCCTGAATCATCCGCCCCGCCAGGTCTTTCCCCGTGGCGGTTTCGATGCCCTCCAACCCCGGGCTGGAATTCACCTCCAGCAGCAGGGGGCCGCGTTCTGAACGGATGATGTCGACACCGGCCACATCGAGGCCCATGGCACGGCAGGCCGCGATCGCCAGACGTCGCTCGTTCTGCAGCACCCGCACCGCCCGGGCCTTACCGCCCTGGTGCAGGTTGGCGCGATAGTCGCCCAGGGCCGCGGTGCGCTCGATGGCCGCCACCACCTTGCCGCCCATCACAAAACAGCGGAGATCCTTGCCGCCGGCTTCCTTGATGAATTCCTGCACCAACAGGTTGGCGTTGATGCTTTTCATCGCATTAATCACGCTCTCGGCTGCCTTCTGGGTTTCAGCCAGTACCACGCCGCGCCCCTGGGCACCCTCGAGCAACTTCACGATCAGAGGAGCCCCACCCACCATCGTGATCAGATCTTTCGTGTCGAGCGGGGAACTGGCAAAGCCAGTCACCGGCACATTCAGGCCATGGCGCACAAACAGTTGCGATGCCAGCAGCTTGTCGCGCGAGCAGCTGATCGCTTCCGCCGTGTTGAGCGTCTGCAGGCCCATGGCCTGGAACTGACGGGTCACCGCGCAGCCATAAAACGTGACGCTCGGGCGGATGCGCGGGATCACCGCATCGAAACGCTCCAACACATCGCGGCCCCGGTAATGCATCTCCGGGCTCTGGGCATCGAGGCGCATGTAGCAGTGCTTGATCGCCAGAAACTCCATGCGATGGCCGCGCTCCTCCCCCGCCTCCATCAAACGGCGATTGCTGTAAAGGTCGGGATCGGTGGCGAGCAGTGCGATGCGTAGCCCCTTGCGCTCCACCCGGTGATGGGCATACATCGCCTCCACCTGGGCCTGGTCGTACTGCACCAGGTGATGGCTGCCCTCCGGATCCACCAGCACCCGGCCCACCATCGCTTCACGGCCGAGCAGCATCCGGTACCCCATGGCATCACGATTCGTGAGCGTGAGCTCGATCGGCCAGCTCTGATCACCCAGTTGCAGGGTCTCGCGAATCACATAGCGGGCCTCCACCAGACCGCTGGTGTTCTTCACCCCGCGCTGCTGGAGCACCGGTGCCTCATGGCGGACCACCACCGATCGATCGTTTTGAAGGGGATGCACCTCAAAACTGATCCACTCCTTCCCCTCCCGTTGAAACGGCGTGATGTTGAAGGCATGCAGTGACGAGGTCGCGGCACCGGAATCCACGCGGGCCTTGATCGCCGCTAGCCCGAGGCCTGGCAGACCGCACCACTCCTCACTACCAACGATCACCTTGGCGTTCATCGCCATCAGTGCGAAACACCTCAATCTGATCCCACTGCCAGGCCGCTGATCCAGCGATGATCCAGTTCATACGCTGACGCCTGGAGCGATGCGCAACCACTGCCCCGCCCTCGCCAACAAGACCTACTTCAACTACGGCGGCCAGGGCCCGTTGCCCACACCATCGCTGGAGGCCATCACCAGCTCATGGCAGCAGATTCAAGGACTGGGGCCCTTCACCACCGATGTCTGGCCGTTCATCGGCCGTGAAGTCAACAGCACCAGGGCCCTGCTGGCCGGACTGTGCGGCGTCGCCCCCCATCGCTTGGCCCTGAGCGAGAACGTCACCAGTGGCTGTGTGCTGCCGCTCTGGGGCCTGCCCCTGCAGCCTGGAGAGCGCATCCTGATTGGCGACTGTGAGCACCCTGGAGTGGTGGCCGCCTGCCAAGAGCTGGCGCGGCGTCGGCAACTCCAGGTCGACACCCTGCCGGTGAAACAGCTCCGCGGCGGTGGCGACCAACAGGCGCGAACCGATGCCGACGTGCTCAGTGCCCTCACGGCCAACTTGCATGCGAACACCCGGCTTGTGGTGCTCTCCCACCTGCTTTGGAACACAGGGCAACGGATGCCGATCGCAGCGGTGGCCATGCAGCTCAGCGAGCATCCCAGCCATCCCTACCTACTGGTGGATGCGGCCCAGAGCTTTGGGCAGATCCCAGTCGCCGAAGCCGCTGCTGCCTCCGACATCTACGCCTTCACAGGCCACAAGTGGGCCTGCGGTCCCGAGGGTCTGGGTGGCGTAGCGCTCTCGGAGCGCGTGCTGGCGGAGGCCAGTCCCACCCTGATCGGTTGGCGGAGTCTCAAGGATGAAAGCAGAGCCATCGCCGGAGATCCGGATCCTTTTCACCACGACAGTCGCCGCTTCGAGGTGGCGACGAGCTGCATACCGCTCATGGCAGGCCTCCGCACCTCGCTGGAACTGCTCGAGCGAGAGGGGAGTGCGGAGCAGCGGTTGGCACGGATTCAGGCGCTAAGCAAAAAGCTCTGGCAGCAACTGACGGCACTGTCAGGGGTCTCCCCCCTGCTTGAGGGTCCTCCCCCGGCCGGGTTGGTGAGCTTCCAGCTCGCCGGGACCACCCCTCCAGCCACGACCGTTGAAACCCTTGGCGCCAAAGGGATCTGGATCCGCGATCTGGCCGATCCCACCTGCCTGCGGGCCTGCACCCATGTCGCCACCAGCGAAACCGAGGTCGACCAGCTCATTCACCAACTTGGCACCATTTCGTAACGCAACTAGCACGCAACCGTGTCACATAGCGTTTTCGTGGGCCTTGCGACGCTGCCATCCCTTGTGAATGGTTCAGGCTTGGATGTGCTGCAGGCGTTTCTCACCCAGCCCCTGCCCTGGCTGGCCCTGCTGCTTGCCCTCAGCGCCGCCTTCCTGATGGGGTTCGCCCGCAGCGGCCTCGGCACCGGCGGCTTTGTGGTGTCGCCACTGATGGTGTTCGCCCTCGGCCCCAGCGATGGTCTAGCCGTCGTGGCCGTGCTGATGTTGCCGGCGGCGCTGCTCGGTGTGTGGCAGCACCGCGGCGAAGGCGAGCGACGCCTGTTGCAGCCCCTGGTGCTCGGCATGGTGCTGGGCACGGCCCTGGGCGGACTGGCGCTCTGGGCTCTGGTGTCGGGCGGCGATCTCAACATCGTCCATCGCCGCATGGAGGTGCTGGTGGCCCTGCTCTTGCTGCTTTATGTGGCCCTGGTGGCGGGCCGCAACGTCATCGCCCGCGCCGGTGGTGGCGGTGGACCGGCCGGCCCCACCGGCCTGGTGCTGGTGGGATCGGGGGTGGGCATCAGCCAGACCGTGGCCAATTCCGGCTCACCGCTGCTCACGGTGTTTTTTCTTCGCCATCAGGTTCCACGCAGTCGCTTCGTGGCAGCACAACTGATCGCACTGCTGGTGCAGAACCTTCTCAAGTTGATTCCCCTGATCAGCCTCGGCATCCTCCATCTCGGCAACGCCGGCAGTGCCCTGCTGCTGATCCCGGTCACAGTGATCGGCAATCTGAGCGGCCAGCGCTTTTATCGCGGTGCAAGCGAGCGGTTGTTCTTCCTCTGCTATCAGGTGCTGCTCCTGATCGGCTTTGCCGTGAGCGTGGCCCTGATTGCGGGACGCAGCAGGATCCTGGGCCTGCTCTAGGGCTGCGGGCAGCCCAAAGAATCATCCGATCAACAGCTCAGGCGAGAGCGCAGCGCCTTCTCCGCCTCCTCACGGTCATCGAAATGCACTTTCTCAGTGCCCAGGATCTGATAGTCCTCATGCCCTTTTCCAGCAATCAACACCAGATCGCCCGGTGCCGCCGAAGCCACCGCCCCGGCGATCGCTGCAGCCCGGTCCACCGCCACTACAGGCTCACATCCAACCGGCAGGCCCGCCACCACATCGGTGAGGATCTGCTGGGGGTCCTCGGTGCGTGGGTTATCGGATGTGACCACAACCCGATCCGCCAGCTGGGCGGCAATCGCCGCCATCTGAGGCCGCTTGCCCCGATCGCGGTCGCCCCCACAGCCGAACACGCAGACCAAACGCCCCTGCACAAAAGGACGGCAGGCCTCCAGGGCGTTCTTGAGGCCATCAGGGGTATGGGCGTAATCGACCAGCACGGCAGGTAGCTGATCGGCAGCCGCTAACGGCACCACCACCCGCTCCATGCGCCCCGGCACGCCACGGAAGCTGCTGATGCCCTGCAGCATCATGGGCAAAGGAAGGCCCTGTTGCTGCAACACACCAACGGCCTGCAACAGGTTCATCAGGTTGAACCGCCCGACCAGCGGCGACTGGAACATCCCCTCTCCCCTCGGTGTCAGCAGGCGCCCCTCCACACCGCTGGAACGCATCACCAGATCGGTCATGGTCAACTCAACGTCCTGATCGGGTTCGAGGGAACTGCGCCAGCAGCGCTCACCCAAGCGCTCGGCCAACTGTCGGCCCCAGGGGTCGTCAACGTTCACCACAGCCCGAGCACCCTCATCCAGCAACAGAGGTGCCGCGAACAGGCGCGCCTTGGCCTCGAAATAGGCCTCCATCGATGGGTGATAGTCGAGGTGGTCCTGGGTGAGGTTGGTGAACACAGCCGCAGCGAAGCGGCACCCGGCTACCCGTTGCTGCTCCAGGGCGTGGGAGCTCACTTCCATCGCCGCCACCTGGCTGCCACCAGCCACCGCCTCCGCCAACTGGGCCTGAAGACGATCGGCAAAGGCCGTGGTGTGGGTGGCCGTGATGCTGTGGCCAGGCCAGCGGTTCACCAGGGTGCCGAATAGGGCTGCGGGTCGACCGGCCTCCAGGCTCAAGTGCTCGATCAGATGGGTGGTGGTGGTCTTGCCGTTCGTGCCCGTCACTCCGATCAAGGTCATGCGGCTGGAGGGGTGCTGCCAGAACGCCGCGGCCAATTCACCGATCCAGGTTGCTACCGGCTCGGGCACCACCAGCACAGGATCGTTCTCCCCCGGCGGTTGAGCAGCAGCAGCGGCCGGGCCAATCACCGCAGCCACGGCACCATCGGCGAGGGCCTTAGGCCAGAAACTGCCGCCATCCACCCGAACCCCAGGCAAGCCCAGAAACAGGCTGCCCGCGCCAACACAGCGGGAATCGCAGGTAATCGCCTGAATCGGCGCATTGGCCAGTGACTCCGGCCAGGTCAGGCCGACAGCTCGCAGGAGCGAATGCAGCGTCTGAGACATCGCCGACCCGAAAACGATGGGGCCGTTCTAATCCGATCCAAGCGCCTTGGAGCAGGCCCGTTGCAACCAGTTCAACAGGCCCTCGTCACTCAGTCGCGGGGACACCCTCGGTAGCTCCAGCTGTCTCCCGATGATGACCAGGGTGAGCACAGGCACCTCCAGGTCGAATCGGGCTCGAAGTTCAGGGGAACAATCCGGAGCATCGATATCCACCACCTTCAACGACAAAGGAGGTTGCAAGGCGGACAGATCAAGCGCGCGCAAACGCTCCTCCAGCCCCTCGCACAAACAACAGCCCGTGCGGCTGAAGAGGGTCAGTGTTTGGTGCTCAGTCGGGGACGGGGTCACAACCGCAAGGGGTGAAGGGATGGCAGCGGCTGAGCCGGCGCAAGGTCAGCCATCCGCCTCGCCAGGGACCATGGCGCTGGATCGCCTCCAACCCATAGGCGCTGCAACTGGGAATGAAGCGGCAACGGGGCCCGAGCAACGGCGAGAACCAGCGGCGATAGAAGCCGATCAGGGCCAGCATCAGGCCAGCAAGGAGTTGGTTGCAGAGGGCTGGAATGCCGCCAGATAGAGTATTCGATTCGTGCATGCGGAGCCGCGGTCTGGGCCTTGTGTCCAGCATGACGGTTGAACGGCGCGAATGGTCCCAACAACTCCTTCCCTATGTCTCGATACCGCGGCCCTCGCCTGAGGATCACGCGGCGCTTGGGAGACCTTCCCGGTCTCACCCGGAAGGCCGCAAAGCGGTCCTATCCCCCCGGTCAGCACGGCCAAGCCCGTCGCAAGCGCTCTGAATACGCGATCCGTCTCGAAGAGAAGCAAAAGCTTCGCTTCAACTACGGCGTCTCCGAGCGTCAGCTCGTGCGCTACGTGAAGAAAGCGCGCGCCCAGGAGGGTTCCACTGGAACCAACCTGCTGAAACTGCTCGAGAACCGTCTCGACAATGTCTGCTTCCGCCTCGGCTTCGGCCCCACCGTTCCCGGTGCCCGTCAGCTGGTGAACCATGGGCACGTGACCGTGAACGGTCGCGTCACCGACATCGCCAGCTATCAGTGCAAGCCCGGCGACGTGATCGCCATCCGCGAGCGCAAGTGCAGCAAGCAACTGGCTGAGGGCAACCTGGAGTTCCCTGGCCTGGCCAACGTGCCTCCGCACCTGGAGCTCGACAAGCCCAAGCTCAGCGCCAAGGTGGTGGGCCGCTGCGAGCGCGAATGGGTCGCGCTCGAAATCAACGAACTGCTGGTGGTGGAGTACTACTCCAGAAAGGTCTGACCTTCAGTTACACCGCATGGCTTTTGGGGCAATCCCGAGAGCCTGGTCAAACTCTTGCCCACACGATCGATGGCGGGCAGGAGTTTTTTTTGGCCCGATGCAAAGCAGTCACTCAGCGATTTTTAAAGACTGCTCCAAATGGTTGACCTGTTGTTCCAAGGTCGCTTCACGGCGTTGCAACTCGAGTTCTCGCTCATGAGTTTGCTCATCCATCTGCGCGCGACCACCATTCATCATCTCCGAGTAGGTCAGCGCTCTCGGCTTTCCAGGGAGCGGAGAGGGGTCAACCATTGGCAAAATCCACTAGGGTCAAATCAAATACTGGCGAAACCTCGAAATCTCGCCGCCATACTGAATTTATTTGTACCACTGCTTCCAGCATTCGGCATCACCACTCCTCAAAAAGCAGACCGAACAACTCGCGTCCATACCACTAATCAACGAAAGCAATCCCCTTGACTAACGCCGCCGCCAAAACCCTGTCGACAACTCCGCTGAGGCGCATTGACTTAAACATCAAGCCATACATGAGCAGCGACGACAGAATTGCCGCCTGGCAGATCATTAGCACGATCGCCCCCTTGACCTTATGCTGCATTGCGATTGCCAATGTCACTGAAAAGCTAACAATACTATCGCTCATATTAACACCCATTCTTTTCATTTTTATCATTCTTTTTTTAAGCAGAAGCTTTTCGCTGATGCATGACTGCGGCCATCACAGCTTGTTCAAGGCCAAGGCCTCCAATCGCGTTGCCGCTTTCCTTCTCAGCATTATTCACGCTATGCCCCATCACCCTTGGTCAAGGGGTCACGCATTTCACCACAAACACAATGGCAACTGGAATCGATACAGAGGTCCATCGGCTTTAACGACGCTCCGCGAATACGAGAACAAGAGCAAACACTCTCAATTTGCTTATAAAATGCTTCGTCACCCCTTAACCCTCTTACCTGGGGGCTTTTACTATTTGGTGATCAAGCCAAGAGTTGCATTGCTTCTGGGATTTCTCGAATTGATTGCAAAGGGGGCTATCCATGGGTGCCGTGAATCGTCTAGCGGCAAAGCATTTAACCCTTTTACGTTTATCGACAAACACAAATCAAGCTTTTTCTACACCAGAGAGGAGGTTTACGACACGACCGCCAACACCATATGCGTCTCATTGGCCTGGTGGTGGATCGGAAGCGCAATCGGACATTGGCACTTTTGGATCCTCTACACCTCAATCATGAGCACCAGCGCAGCAATCATGATCGCTGTGTTCTTTGTCCAACACAACTTCCCAGGATCGTATGCGAGTGGCGAAGACAATTGGAGTTACTTCAAAGGCGCTGTCGATGGCTCATCTTTTTTGATCATGCCTCCTGTTCTCAACTGGTTCACCGCTGATATCGCTTACCACCACGTGCATCACCTCTCCGAAAGAATACCAAACTATCGCTTGCGCATGTGCCATCAAGACGAACAGAACAACTTTGACAGCGTTAAGCGACTACGACTTGATCAAGTCTGGGAGTGCTTTTCATTAATCCTTTGGGACAACGAAGCCCTTCGGCTTGTTTCAACGAAACAATAATTCCCACATCTTGCGCACATTGCTCCCCGAAGGCGCGAATAGATAAGTCTTGATTTTTGCTGAGAAAAACAACAATCTCCTAAACTCAACAGCCGATCGAATCCCCCCCTTGCAGCATCCCGCGACCGCACCCGCTGATGCCACCCGGGCCATCCATCACGGTGAGAGCTACGCGGCCGAGACCGGCACGGTGATGCCGCCGATCTACGCCACCTCAACCTTCGCCCACGGCAACCCTGGCGGGTTCGACTACACCCGCTCGGGGAACCCCAACTTCCGCATCCTCGAAGGCGTGCTCGCCTCCATTGAGCAGAGCGCCCACGCCACGGTGTTCGGTTCAGGCGTCAGCGCCATTACCGCCATCGCCTCCACCCTCAGCCAGGGGGATCTGGTGCTCTGCGAAGAGAACCTCTACGGCTGCACCGTGCGCTTGTTTGAACAGGTGTTCGCCAAATTCGGTGTGCGCACGGAATGGGTCGATTTCACTGATTCCCAAGCGCTCACAACGATTGCTGAGCGCCAACCCGCCATGGTCTGGCTGGAGAGCCCTACCAATCCCCTTCTCAAAGTGATTGACCTGGAAGCGGTCTGCAGCGCAGCCCGCAGCGCAGGTGTGCCCGTTGTGGTCGACAACACCTTCGCCACAGCCTTGGTGCAGCGCCCTTTACAGCTGGGTGCCACGCTCTCGCTCACCAGCACCACCAAATACATCAACGGTCACTCCGATGCCTTAGGGGGTGCCGTGTGCACGGATGCCCCTGAATGGCATGGGCGCATGGTGTTTGCCCAGAAAGCCCTGGGCCTGATGCCATCCCCCTTCGACTGTTGGCTGATTACACGGGGCATCAAAACCCTGCCCCTGCGCCTTCGGCATCAGATGGCCAGTGCGGCGACGATCGCTGACCACCTGGCCATGCATCCGGCCGTGAACTGGGTGCGGTATCCCCATCGCAACGATCATCCCCAGCAAGCCGTGGCGCTCCGTCAGATGCGTGGCGGTGGAGCGATCGTGACCATCGGCATCCGAGCAACCCGTGAGCAGGCCTATGCCGTTTGCAAGGCTCTGCGCTGGTTCACCATGGCCGAAAGCCTTGGGGGCGTTGAAAGCCTGATCTGCCACCCCGCCACCATGACCCATGCCGCCGTGGCCGCCGACGTGAAGGAGAAGCTCGGGATCAGTGATGGGCTCGTGCGTCTCTCGATCGGCTGCGAAGATCCAGACGATCTGATCGCCGATCTCGATCAGGCCCTCGCCCTGCTGTCATGAGCCCCCGCGATCTGCAGCGCAATCCCTGCTGGCAGGCCGCGGACCTGGGTCATCCGCTTCCCGATGCCACCCATGCCGTGTCGGTGGCATTGCCCCGCTGGAGGGATGTGGTGGCCTACGAAGACAATGATCCGAATTGCCGGTCGCAGTTGCGGGCGGTCTATCCCCGTTTCGGCTTCCACCCGCTGGTCTCAGAGCTAGCCAGGGCTGCCCTGGATGAGAGCGGTGCCCCACCAACCAGCAGCGCCTGGCCCTATCCAACCCTCGCCGCGGCGGAGGCCGCGCTGGCGCACTGCCTCCGCGAGGCACCCGACGCTCACACAACGATCGCAACAGTGCGCGGACTCGCTTGCCTGATTGCCGACCCTGACAGCACTGCAGCAGCCAAGGCCTTCTGGCAGCACGCCGGCCTCGGGGCCTCCTCCCGATTGGCGGCCATCGCCCTTGGAAAGGAGAGCGCACCCTCCGACAGCGAAGCCAACGCAGCGCTCCAAGCCGTGATCAGCCGCCTGTCGCAGATGTATGGCTGCACCGCCGAGAACATCTCGCTGCATCCTTCTGGCATGGCAGCCCAACACGAAGCGCTGCGACTGGTGAACCACCTGCATCCAGGCCGCCCCTCTCTCCAGATCGGCTTCCCCTACGTGGATGTGCTCAAACAGCCCCAGGTGCTGTTCAACGGTGCAGAGCTGCTGATAGACAGCAGCCCCGCCGTGGTTGAGGCCGCCCTAAAGCGACTCAAGCCGGCAGCACTAGTGGTGGAACTCCCCAGCAACCCGCTGCTGCAATGCGTTGACCTGCCAACGATCGCCAAGCTCGCCCACGCCCGCGCCATCCCTGTGATCGCTGACGACACGATTGGCTCCGGGCTCAACATCGACGCCCTTCCCCATGCCGACCTGGTGTTCAGTTCCCTCACCAAGAGCTTTGCCGGTCGGGGGGATGTGCTCGCGGGCAGCCTGATCGTGAGCCCCTACTCCACGTGGAGGCAGACCTTCCTCTCCAAGCGGTCATCCACTGAGGCTGGCATCCTGGCCGGCCTCGCTGCCGCTGATGCGATCCCCCTCGAGCAAGGCAGCCGCGATCTCAACCAGCGGTTACCCCAGCTCAATGCCAACACGCTTGCCCTGGCCGAACAACTCAAACAGCACCCGGCAGTGGAACGGGTCTTTCACCCGGCTGACTGCGCGAACTTCACCGCCCTGATGCGACCCGATGCCGGGAACATCGCTTCAGCCCCTGGCCATGGCTGTTCCGCCCCTGGCCATGGCTGTTCCGCCCCTGGCCACGGTTGCCTGCTGTCGTTTGAGCTGAAGGGAGGCACCGAGAAAGCCCAGCGGGTCTACGACGCCCTCTCTGTGTGCAAAGGGCCGAGCCTCGGCACGGCCTTCACGCTCTGTTGCCCCTACGTGCTGCTCGCCCACTACGAGGAACTGCCCTGGGCTGCATCCTGCGGCGTGCCCTCCCATCTCCTGCGGGTGTCTGTGGGACTGGAGGACCCTGCAGAACTCTGGCAGCGCTTTAAACAGGCCCTGGAAGCTTGAAGCCCATCCACTCGGAATCTGAACAGGGGCTTAACAGCCGGCCTCATTCCGCCCTGAACTCCCTACATTGCCTTGATTGGGTTTCAGCAACTTTCCCCATGTCTCGCGTTTACGCCGATAACAGCCAGGCCATCGGCAACACTCCCCTGGTGCGCCTGAACCACGTCACCAAGGGCTGCAAGGCCACCGTGCTCGCCAAGGTTGAAGGCCGCAACCCCGCCTACAGCGTGAAGTGCCGCATCGGCGCAAACATGATCTGGGACGCCGAGAAGCGTGGCGTGCTCAGCGAAGGCAAGACCATCGTTGAGCCCACCTCTGGAAACACCGGCATCGCTCTGGCCTTCACGGCGGCAGCCCGCGGCTACAAGCTCATCCTCACGATGCCTGAGTCGATGTCCATCGAACGGCGTCGGGTGATGGCCGTTCTGGGTGCAGACATCATCCTCACCGAGGCCGCCAAGGGCATGGGTGGTGCCATTGCCAAGGCCAAGGAGATCGCCGAGAGCGACCCTGGCAAATATTTCATGCCCGGTCAGTTCGAGAACCCCGCCAACCCCGAGATTCACGAGAAAACCACTGGTCCAGAAATCTGGAACGACTGCGACGGCGCCATCGACGTGCTCGTGGCCGGCGTCGGCACCGGTGGCACGATCACCGGTGTATCGCGCTACATCAAGAATCAGGCTGGCAAGGCGATCGAATCGGTGGCCGTGGAGCCCAGCCACAGCCCTGTGATCACCCAGACCCTGAACGGCGATGAGGTGAAGCCCGGCCCCCACAAGATTCAGGGCATCGGTGCCGGCTTCATCCCCAAAAACCTCGACCTGTCGGTCGTCGACAAGGTGGAGCAGGTCACCAACGAAGAGTCCGTTGAGATGGCCCTGCGCCTCGCCAAGGAAGAAGGTCTGCTGGTGGGCATCTCCTGTGGTGCCGCAGCTGCTGCCGCGATCCGCCTGGCCCAGCAAGATGCCTACGCCGGCAAAACCATCGTCGTGGTGCTGCCCGACCTGGCCGAGCGCTATCTCTCCTCGGTGCTCTTCGCTGATGTGCCCAGCGGGATCATCGAACAGCCCGCAGTGACCGCTTGATCAGCGCCTGAACGCCACTCAGTCTCCGGGGGCTGCTGCCTTCAGCACCGCCTCCGGAGCGATCCACATGGCATCGCCATAGGAATAAAAGCGATAACGCTCCCCAATCGCGGCTTCGTAGAGCTTGAGGAGACGCTCGCGACTGATCAGTGCGCTCACCAGCAAGAGCAGTGAGCTTTTCGGCAAATGGAAGTTGGTGAGCAGCCCCTGCACCACGGCAAAACGAAAGCCCGGCTGAATCACCAGATCCACAGGACCTTTTAAGGGCTGCAGCTGTCCCCCTGCCGCAGCCGCCGCCCCTTCCAGAGCTCGAACGCTGGTGGTCCCCACAGCAATCACCCGTCCACCCCGTGCTCGGCAAGCCTTCACCGCCTCCACCAAGTCGGCCGACACCTCGACCCATTCGCTGTGCAGCGTGAGCTCGCTCAGGTCTTCGGTCTCCACAGGCCGAAAGGTGCCCAGGCCCACGTGGAGCGTCACCGAGGCCAGCGCAATGCCCCGCTCCCGGATCGCTGCCAGCAACGGATCACTGAGATGCAGCCCCGCCGTGGGAGCCGCCACAGCCCCGGGTCGTGCGGCATAACGAGTCTGGTAACGGGTTTGATCCGCCTCGTCGTGCCGGGTGATGTATGGGGGCAGGGGCACCTCTCCATACCGCTCCAACAGGGCTTCGATCGCGATCGCGTCCTCGCAGCCGGCAGGGAATTGCACGATGCGACCGCCACTGGCCTCATCGCTGGCCAGCACCTGCAACGGCAAAGGCTCCTGCTCAAGACCCTCGAGCCACACCTGATCGCCAGGACGCAACTTCTTCGCAGGACGGGCCAGACACAGCCAGCGCCCCTCACCCCGCGGCTCTAGCACCAGCAGCTCCGCCATCCCTCCCCCGGAGCGACGCACCCGCAAGCGGGCCTTCAACACCCGCGTGTCATTCACCACCAGCAGATCACCGGGCTGGAGTTCGTGCTGCCAGTCCCACACCGTCTGATGACGCACCTGTTCGAGCGGAGCATCGATGGATGGCACCATCAGCAACCGCGCTGCATGCCGCGGCTCCACAGGCGACTGAGCAATCCGCTCTTCAGGCAACTGATAGTCGTAGGAACTGAGTTGGAGATCGCGGGGGTCAGACACAGGCACCGGCGCGGCAATGGCCAATCTGCCTAAGCGCGGGCAGGGTCCTGCATCGGCTCCTTCACGTAGTACCTCACGATCGAAAACACCCGACTGCCGTCGGCCGACAGGGCCCGGAACAGGTTCAGGCCTCGCTGATTCAGCAGTGTCATGTCGAGACGGTCGCGAGGAATCGCCACCGGCATCACAACGGTGGTGGTGCGGTCAGGGTGCTGCTGCTCCTCCTGTTCCACGTAGTCGCAGAAGGGATCGATCAGTGAACTAAAGGGGCTGTCGAGCAGCTTGAACTCAAGGGAGCCCGTCTGGGTGCCGGCCCAGCGATCCCACTCGGTACTGAGCCGACCGGGGTCCTCCTCTTCCGCGAGCACCATCACCGCTGTCACCGAGTCGGCAAAGGAGCAGGCATAACGCACGGCCTCAAAGCTCGGCATGGTGAGGCCTGCAATCCAAACAATGCAGTGATGCCCCGTGGGGGTGCTGCGCTCCGGACAGCAGAGGGGTTCCATGCCGGCTCTTGGTGCGATAGCCGCATACACCTCCCGATAACGGCGACGGATCATCGCCAGCCCTGCCACGAGCAGGGGAATCGCAATCACAACCGTCCAGGCCCCCTCATCAAACTTGCTCACCACGATCACCAGCAGCACCAAGAAGGTGGCGAGGGCTCCCAGGGCATTCATCAGCATTCGGCCCTGCCAACCATCACCCCTAAGCCGCCACCAGCGCCGCACCAATCCCAGCTGCGAGAGAGTAAAAGCCGTGAAAACCCCGAGGGCATAGAGATTCACCGCCACGGTGGTGTCTCCCCTGCAGATCAGGATGATGAGGGCGGTGAAGGCCAGAAGCACACCGATGCCGTTCTGATAGACCAGCCGGTCTCCCAGCCAGCTCATCTGCCTCGGAAGGCAACGATCATCGGCAAGCATCGCCGCCAGCCGGGGGAAGCCGGCGAAGGCCGTATTGGCTGCCAGCACGAGAATGAGAAGCGTCGCGATCTGGAGAGCCCAGAACAACACGCTGCCTGCTCCGAACACGCGGATGCCGATCTGGGCCAGCACGGTGACCTTGGGATCGGGGGCGATGCCATACATGAATCCCATGCCACTCACCGCGAGGAACATCAGGGAGAGCAACACCCCCATCACGAGGAGCGTCTTGCGAGCATTCGCCGGAGCAGGCTCCTTGAACACCTTCACGCCATTCGCAATGGCCTCGATCCCGGTCATGGCGGAACAGCCAGAGCTGAAAGCCCGCAGAATCAGAAACAGACCGATGGGTTCAAGCGCCTGCACCGACGGGGGCGCATCCGCTGACCAGCCGTGGTGGAACGTGAGGTCCTTCAGACCCGCGATCGTCAGCAACACCACCATCAACACAAAGGCATAGGTGGGAATCGCGAACACCCGACCGGCCTCCTTCACCCCCCGCAAATTGGCCCAGCCCACCAGCACCAACAGCAGCAGTGACAGCGACACCTCATGGGGAAGCAGAGATGGCGCCAGAGACGACAGCGCCTGGGTTCCCGCCATCAGGCTCACCGCCGCCGTGAGCGTGTAATCAATCAGCAAGGCAGCTGCGGCAACGAGGCCCACATTGCGACCGAGATTGTCGCGAGCCACCACGTAAGAACCGCCACCATCGGGATAAGCGGCGATCGCCTGGCGATAAGAGAGCACCACAATCACGATCAGGGCGATGATTGCCAGGGTGATCGGCACGGACAGCCCGAGGGCAGCACTACCGCCGAGGATCAAGACGCCCAGCGCTGCCTCCGTGGCATAAGCCACCGACGAGAGCGCATCGGAGGAGAGGATGGGCAGGGCCTCGAAGTTGGGCAGCCGCTCACCGACGGCGGCTGCACGGGGTAAAGGTCGACCGAAGAAACGGGACAGAAAACCTGTGGACACGACTAGGACCATTCGGTCCAAGACTGCCAACGTGGCCCGGATCTGGCAGCTCCTGCCCTGATCGCTCAGATCGCGAGGCTTTCCGGCCTGGTCTCGATCAGTTCCGCGAGATCCTTCAGGAAGGCAGCGCCATCAGCGCCGTAGATCACGCGGTGGTCGGCCGTGAGGTTCACCTGCATCTGACGCTTCACGGAAATGGAACCGTCTTTGCCCGCCACCACAGTGGGGCGAGAAGCGGCAACCGCCAGGATCGCGCCGGTGCCAGGGGGAAGAATCGCGTCGAATCGATCGACGCCGAACATGCCCAGATTGGAGAGGGTGAAGGTGCCGGTGCTGTATTCCTCTGGCTGCAGCTGCTTGCTGCGGGAGCGCTTCACCAGGTCAGCCCACTGACGCGACATCTCATAGAGATCGGTGCGGTCGGCTTGGCGCAGCACGGGAGTGATCAATCCACCGTCTTCCATGGCCACCGCCACGGCCACATTCACATCAGCGGGATAGGCCATCCCTGCAGCGGTGGTAGCGGCATTCACCTGGGGGTGACGGGCCAGGGTCACCGCCACAGCCTTGGCCAGCAGGGCCGTCATCGTGACGCCCTTGGGCTTCACCTGCTTGTAGAAGACGTCGAGCTTGTCGGTGGTGATGGTGTACCCCACACGGAAGCAGGGAACCGCCAGGCTCGCTTCCATGTTGCGATTCACCGCCGCCTGAAGCGTGTTGAAGGCAACGGTGTCGCCGGGGGCACCAAAGCTGTTGCCAGCCGGAGCGCTGGGGGCAGCAGCACCGGCACCGGCCACCACAACGGCCGCTGTGGTGCCTTCACCCACCCGCGGGGGGGTGATTGGACGACCAGCAGCCCGCTCCACATCGTCCGCCTGGATCCGGCCATTGGGTCCACTGCCGCGGAGACCAGCGAGATTCACGCCCATCTGGGCCGCCAACTTCTTGGCACGAGGACTGGCCACGAGACGACCGTTGCTGGCCACGGGCGCAGGGGCAGCAGCGACCGGTGTCGCGGGTGCCGCAGGAGCGGGGACAGCAGCAGGTGTGGGTGCTGCGGCAACAGGAGCCGGTGAAGAGGCCGCAGCAGCAGGCTGAGCTGGAGCGGCGGCTGCGCCACCGCCTGATCCTGCCTTGGCTTGAGCCTCGGCGATCTCGGCCTCGGTCTCCACGATCAAACCGATGGTTTCACCAACAGGAGCGGTGCTCCCAGCTGGCATCAGCACCGCCGCCAGGTAACCCTCATTGAAGGATTCAACATCCATGTCGGCCTTGTCGGACTCAACCACGAGCACCGACTCTCCCCGTGCCACCTTGTCGCCGGGCTGTTTGAGCCACTCCACGATCTTGCCCTCCGTCATGGTGGAGCTGAGGGCAGGCATGAAGATGTCGTGGGTCGCCAAAACCGTCTCCAGGTGGGCTGAGTAGGGGGATTTTACGGGCCGACCAGACAGCTGAGCCCAAGAAGGGATCAGTCCTGTTCGATCGACTCGACCACCCCGTCCCGCACGACGACAGCCACCTGCATCTTGCTCACGAGGTTGTCGCCCACCTTGAGCTCGCAGAAGCTTTCGATCTGGCCCTGCTCAACGATTTGCTCCATCTCGAGCTCGCGCACCTGAGCCTGCTGCTGCAGCAGGTTGCGCTTCTGCTCCTCCAGTTCGGCCCGTTTGGCAGCCACCTGTTGCTGCACCTGCGCCACCTGATCCTGCACCCGGGGATCGAGGGGGTTGGCGCTCTGGCGACGGATCTCGTCCACCACCTGCTGCCCCTCCTGCTCCAGCTGGGCCAGCTGCTGATCGGTGGTGGCAATCCCATTGCTCAACTCGCGCTCAGCCTCCTCCTTCCAGGCAGGAGTCACGACGGCACGAACGGTGATGGAACGCTTGATCGAGAGGCTAGTGCCGTCTGACATGGGAGCCATGAGGGAGCGCCAAGCGTCTCAGCCCAACGCCGGAAGGTCAAGACGGATGACCGCCCCTCAACGGCCGTAGATGGCCTCGATCGCCGCGCGATCCCTCTGACTGATGCGATCGCGGCGCTGCTTCAAGGTTTGGGTGAGCAAGCCATTCTCAATCGAGAACGGTTCCACCAGGGCCACCCCCGCCAACCGCTCATCGGCACGGGATCCGACCCGCTGCGCCAGCAATCGATTGAGTTCACCGCGCAGCAGGCGGCGCAGGCTTGCATCACCGGGCCGCCCTCCCAGCTCCTCGCCAAGGGTCAGCCCCTGATCGGAGGCCCAAGCCTGCATGGCCTCAACCCTGGGCACCACCATGGCACCAAGCTGACGCTCGTCCTGACCCACCAGCATCACCTGCTCGATCAAGGGGCTGGCCACCAGCGCCTCCTCCAGGGGGCCTGGCTCGATGTTTTCACCGCTGCTCAGCACGATCGTGTCCTTAGCCCGGCCTGTCAGCACCACCGAGCCATCCGGCAACAACATGCCGAGATCACCGGTGTCAAACCAACCATCGGCATCCAGAACTTTGGCGGTGGCCTCTGGTTTGCCGAGATAGCCCTTCATCACCTGCGGGCCTCGCACCAGCACCAGACCCCGCTGGCGATATCCGAGAGGCTGACGGGTCTCGGGATCCACGATCCGGAATTGCGTCTCCGGCATCGGCAAGCCGGAACTACCGCGGATGTTGCGCCAGGGGCGACGACAGCTCACCACGGGGCTGGTTTCCGTGAGTCCATAACCCACCAGCAGTTCAATCCCAACAGCCTCAAAAAAGGCATCCACGTGGGGAGCGATCGCTCCACCGCCGTTGATCGGGTAGCGCAGTTGGCCGCCACTTAACTGAAGGCGCAGCTTTGGCCAGATCAACTGGGATGCCAAGGCATGGGCCGGCCAGCGGCGTGCCGCCTCAGCAGCGGCGCGCAGTCGATCGCGTTTGCGCTGCGGCTCCAACATCAGATCAAGGCTGCGGCGCCGGGCCAGTCCATAGGCGCTGCTATTCGCCAGGGCTGCCCGCAGCAGGCGCTGACGGGAAGCGGGGAAGGTTTTCAACACATCTTCAAAGCCCGCCTGCACGGCCTCCCAGAGCCTCGGCACCGTGACCATCACCACCGGCTTCACCCGAGGCAGATCCTTCTTCAGCTGCTTGATCGTGGTGTAGGTCTGCGAGCAGGCACAGGAAAAAAAGAAATATTCCGCACTGCGCTCGTAGGCATGCCAGATGGGCAGCACACTCAGCACCGGGTCACTGGCTTCTGGCCTCGCGACACAGGCAAGGCTGCGCATCTGATGCAGCAGGTTGCCGTGACTGAGGGGCACCCCCTTGGGCTGGCCGGTGGTCCCGCTGGTGTACAGGATCGTTGCGATCGTTGCGTCCGCGGTGGCACGGTCTCGCCCTGCCTCAGGATCAGGAGCGGTATGCCCTTCGCCCAGGGCAAGGAAGTGATCAAAAGCGAGCACCCCTTCCGCCGCCTCTCCCTCAAGTTGAAGCACAAAGCGAAGTCGCGCTCGCAACTGGGGCGGGAGGTCAAGGCGCCGCCAGAGGTCGGCGTTCTGAACCACCAAGGCCACCGCCCCGGAATCCTCAAGGATGTAACGGAGTTCCTCCACTGGTGCGGCAGCGCCGCGCACCGCATCAGTGGCCCCGGCCCGCATCAGCCCCTGATCCGCCACCAGCCAGCGGGGGCTGTTCTCCGCAAAGAGCCCCACCACATCGCCGGAGCTGATGCCAAGCGCAGCGAACGCGCTCGCCGCCCGCGCGATTCGTTCGTCCAACTCGCCGTAACTGAAGCGCTCCGGATGAACAGCATGGGGAGCGTCAACCGCCAGCACCCGGCCGTGATGGTGAGCAAGCCAAGGCCAGATCTGATCCACCCGTCCGAGGGCCTGCACATGCTCCTGACGGGCCAGGGCTTGCTGCTCCCGCGCTGTAGGGCTCCAACTGGCTTGAGCGAATGACGACACGGCAAGGACCTGGGATTGCCCAGGGCTATCACCCTGGGGCGCCATCGGCAATGGCAACTTGAAGTTCAAGGACTCAGCCACTCGAGGCCAAACCGCGCCGCCAGGGCCTGGCCCAAGAGGGGCTGCACCTCCTCCACTGTCAAGCCTGGAAGCCAGTCGCTCAGTCGCCCCACCGGACGACCGCTCAACCCGCAGGGCACGACGGCCTCAAAACCTTCGAGATCACAATTCACGTTGAGTGCGAGCCCGTGCTGGGTGATCCAGCGGCGGCAACCAACCCCAATCGCCGCCACCTTGGCGCCGTCCAACCAGACCCCGGTGAGGCCTTCGATCCGCTCACCCTGCAGCTCCAGAAGCTCCAGCACGTCGATCACCACCGCTTCCAACTCACGCAGGTACCAGTGCAGATCAGGCTGATGCCTGCGCAGATCAAGCACTGGATAGGCCACAAGCTGACCGGGCGCATGGTGCGTTACCTCCCCTCCCCGATCGATCCGATGCAGGGGCGCCGGAGGGTGGGAGGGATCAAAGCGCAGATGCTGCTCACTGGCACCACGGCCAAGGGTGTAGCAGAGGGGATGCTGCAGCAACCAAACAGCCTCGGGGTGGGCCGCTCCCGGCTGCGCCAACAGCTGCTCCTGCCAGGAGCGCTGCCAGTTCCAGGCCTCTGAAAATGACACAGGCGAAGCAGGCTCAAAAAGAAATGCCGCAGCCTGCATTGCCCCCTGGTTTGGCGTCTCTAGGTTGCGGATATCGTCTGGCACCGGAGGGATGCCGTGAAGCTGCTGATCCATGGTCGCAATCTCGAACTGACCCCTGCTCTGCGCGACTACACCCAGTCAAAGCTGGAGCGGGCGGTGCAGCACTACAACGACATGGTCAAGGAAGCGGATGTGCATCTTTCCGTAGCCCGCAACCCGAGAGTTCCCCAGCAAACAGCGGAGGTGACCGTCTTCGCCAACGGCACCGTGATTCGCGCCCAGGAACGCAGCGAAAACCTCTACGCCAGCATTGACCTGGTTGCCAACAAACTCTGCCGACAACTGCGTCGGTTTAAGGAGCGCCACAGCGACCATCACCACAGCCATGGCCATCGCGCCAGCGAGACGCCCCCCACCGATGCGGTGACCAGTGAGGCACCCATCGATGGCTCGCTGCTCGACGGCAAGGAGGCCCAACTCCCTGAGCCCGGGGTGCGTCGCAAATACTTCGCCATGCCACCGATGCGCATGGAGGAAGCCCGCCATCAGCTCGATCTGATCGATCACGACTTCTACTTCTTTCGTGATGCGGAGAGCGGTGAGCTGCAGGTGATCTATCGCCGCAACCACGGTGGCTACGGCGTGATTCAGGCTCGGGACTGATTACGGGCTTCCAGCCCGGCTCCCGCGCCAGGATTCCATGCCACCAGTGCCGCTTCCGACCCGCCGGCAGGATCTGCCTGAACTGGCCCCCCTGATCCACCAGGCCCTGCTGGATCCCCACCTGACGCCCGAACAGCTGCAGGAGGGCTGTGACGCGGCGCGGCAACTTGGGATGGGTGGGCTCTGCACCAGCCTGCGTCATCTGCCAATGCTGCGGGAACGGCTTGGTGCCCCTGGTGCAACCCGACTGATCGCCACCATTGCCTTCCCCTTCGGTGGCCTCCCTAGCGAGCTGAAGCAGGCGGAAGCGGAATGGGCAGCAGAGCAAGGGGCAGACGCCCTGGATGTGGCCCCTGATCTGGCCGCATTAGCGACCGGGGATGGCAATCAGTTCGCAGAGGAGCTTGCCGCCCTGGGCGCGATCGGCCTTCCGATCACGGTGGTGCTCGACCTGAACCGCCTGGCTGACGATCGGCTGGAACTAGCGGTTGAAGCGGCCCTCGATGCCGGAGTCAGCGCCCTACAGAGTGGCCCTGGCTTCGGGCCAGGGGTCACACCAGCCCAGATCCAGCGCCTGCGAGGACTCTGCCGCGCGCGCTGCGGGATCAAAGCCGTGGGCGGTATTCAGCAGCTGGAGACCTGTGCGGCGCTGATCGAAGCCGGTGCAACAGCACTGGGCACAAGCCATGGCCCTCAGTTGCTTCAGGAGCTGCGCCGCCCCTCCTCAGGCGGCTCCCATGGGGACTGAGCGACGCCTCGAGGGTTTAGCGCTGAAGGTGGGCCCCCTCGGAGAACACGATCGACTGCTCACCCTGCTGAGTCGGGAATCGGGAGTGATCCGACTGGCTGTTCCCGGAGCCCGCAGGCCGCGCAGCAGCTTGGCCGCAGCGGTGCCCCTCACCCAACTGGACTTGCAGGTGGTCGGCCAGCGAGGTCTCCCACGGATCCGGCAGTTGCGGGTGCAGCACAGCTTCAGCGCCGTCGGACAGCGGCTGGAAACCCTGGCCGGTGCCCAGGCGCTGGCGGAACTTTGCATCGCCCTGGTGGCCGGTGACGATCCGATGCCAGGACTCCTGGAGATGGTATTGCTGCATCTGGAGCGGCTGGAGCAGTGGAGTCGGCTCTTACCACCCCAACCGAGCCTCGCCCTGGCCGGCACGGTGCAGGCCTGCGTGCACCTGCTTGCCCTCGGCGGCTATGGGCTGCCGCTTCAAAGCTGCTGCCGCAGTGGCTCCGCCCTGATACCACCCATTGGCCAGTGGGACTGGCGCTGCAGCCTTCTGGCGGAGGAAGGCTTTGCCATCGACCGCCAACCGGGGGCCGCGATTCAGCTCAACCCATCGGAACTGGCCCTCCTGCAGCGACTCCCCAGGGCCGAGCTCCCCCACCGACGCGATGGTGAGCTGATGGGACCAGTCGATGTCTGGCTACGCCTGCTCACGGTTGTGGAGTGCTGGATCAGGGCCCATCTGCCCCGGCCGGTCCGTTCCCTCGCCATGGTGCGGGAGGCTGGGCGATCATGACCCGGTCACGGCAGCCACTTTGAGCGGTCCATCTCTGAACACCCCGGAACCAGCCCTACCGACCGGGGGCAATCCAGAAGGGGGACGTGGTCTGCAGGCCGTTCTCAGGCTTGAGGATTTCCGCAAACTCTGGATCGGCCAAATCTTCTCCCAGCTGGCCGACAAGTTCTACATCGTGCTGATGGTCTTCTTGATCGATCAGCACCTGCTGCTGACGCAGCAGCACAACGGGGTCCTGGCGAATGTCGCGTCCGACTACGGCTTCGACATCAGCACCCGCACCCAAGTGATCACGCTGCTGGCCACCGGAATCTTTGTCGCCAACACCATTCCCGCCATGGTGCTGGGAAGCGTGGCTGGGGTCTGGGTGGACCGCTGGCCCAAGCGTCGGGTGATGGTGGCCTCCAACGGCCTGCGGGCGCTCCTGGTGTTGCTCACACCGCTCTGTCTGATCCCCGGCCCCCAGATCCTCGGATTGCCCTGGGGCTACTGGGGACTCCTTGGGATGACCTTTCTGGAGTCAATCCTGACCCAGTTCTTCGCACCGGCGGAACAAGCCGCGATCACGCTGCTGGTGCCAGGAGAACACCTGCTCGCTGCCAACTCGCTGTACCAAACAACGAGCATGGGCGCCACGATCGTGGGCTTCGCCCTTGGGGAACCGATCCTTCGCGCCCTCAACCTGGCCTCGGAGCGGCTCGGTATTCCCGGTGGGGAATTCACTCTGCTGCCCTTTTGCTACGGCATGGCGGCTCTGAGCCTGCTGGCGATCCGGCGGGATGAGCCCCCCCGAACCAGCTCCGGACGCTCCGTCTGGCAGGAGATCGGCGAAGGTGTGCAGGTTCTCAGGCACTGTCCGACCGTGCGAAGCGCCATGGTGCATCTGGTGCTGCTCTACAGCCTGCTGGCGGCCCTGTATGTGCTGGCCCTCCAGCTCGCCGCCCTGATCACCAACCTCGGCCCCTCCGGCTTTGGCACTCTGCTGGCCATGAGTGGCCTGGGCATGGCCGTGGGCGCTGTACTGACCGCCCAACTCGGCCATCGCTTCAGCCGCCGCCGCCTGACGGCAGCCGGTCTGGGAACGATCACCTGGTCGCTGCTCCTGCTCAGCCAGTTCAAGGGCTCCCTGAGCGGGACCCTGGGCCTCTGCGGAATCCTGGGCGTAGGTGCTGCCCTCGTGGCGATTCCAGCCCAGACCACGATTCAGGAGGACACCCCTGAACACCAGCGGGGGCGCGTGTTCGGCCTGCAGAACAATCTGATCAACATCGCCCTCAGTCTTCCGCTCGTGCTGGCGGGGACCCTAGTGAGCCGTGTGGGCCTCTCCCCGGTGCTGGGACTGCTGGCGATCCTCGCTCTGATTGCTGCACTCGTGGAGCGCCCCTGGAAGCGCTGCTAACTTTCTTGTTCAGCAGAGGGGAAGCAGCGGGTGGCGCATATCGCCTGGCTGGGCAAGAAATCACCGTTCTGCGGCAACGTCACTTACGGGTTGAGCACCACGGAGGCCCTGAAGGCCCGTGGCCATCAGACCAGCTTCATCCATTTCGACAACCCGGAGGCCCCGGCCAATCGAACCACCTCGCTGCTGGCGAACGATCCGGACGTCAGCCTGCCGTACCTCATCAAATCACAGGTTTACACAATCCCTTCACCAGGGGCTCAAAGGGAATTGCGCGAATCCCTAGAACGGCTTCAGCCCGATCTGGTCCACGCCAGTCTCACCCTCTCCCCCCTTGATTTCCGCCTCCCAGACCTCTGCCAGCAACTGGGAGTGCCTCTGGTCGCCACCTTTCACCCACCCTTCGATGCCGGCCTGCGCAACCTCACCGCTGGCACGCAACAACTGACCTACCAGCTGTATGCACCGGCCCTGGCCCGCTACGACAGGGTGATCGTGTTCTCCGATCTGCAGGCTGAAGTGCTGGCCCGACTCGGAGTTCGTGAAGAGCGGCTGGCCGTGATTCCCAATGGCGTCGACCCCCACTGCTGGGCCCCAGGGGATCCCGGCACGGTCAGCCCAGGGAAGCAAGAGGTGCGCGAACGACTGGGCGACGACCGGATCTTCCTCTACATGGGGCGGATCGCCACCGAAAAGAATGTCGAGGCCCTGCTCAAGGCCTGGCGCCTGGTCAATCCCCGTGGCTGCCGGTTGGTGGTTGTGGGGGACGGCCCCCTCCGCACCACCCTGCAAAACGCCCATGGCAATGGCAGCGTGACCTGGTGGGGCTACGAGTCAGACCTCAGCACCCGGGTGGCCTTGATGCAAGCAGCCGAGGTGTTCGTTCTCCCGAGCCTGGTGGAGGGCCTCTCGCTCGCACTGCTGGAAGCAATGGCTTGCGGTTGTGCCTGCGTGGCCACGGATGCTGGTGCCGATGGGGAAGTGCTCAACGAAGGCGCAGGCATCGTGCTGAGCACCCAGGGCGTTACCACCCAGCTGCGCACCCTTCTACCAGTGCTACGCGACCAGGAGGTGCTCAGCGCCGAACTGGGCCGACGCGCCCGCGAACGGGTTCTGGAGCGCTACACCCTCAGCCGCAATATCGAAGCGATCGAAGCCCTGTATGCCGAGCTACTAAGAACCCGCACCAGCCACGCTGCCTGATGATCCGCTGAACCATCAGCGCAGGTTTCGGCCGTGTTCAGACGCAGCCACAACCGCCTCGATCAATGCGGAGCGAAGACCTGCCTGCTCCAACTTACGGAGAGCGGCCATCGTGGTGCCACCAGGTGAAGCCACCATGTCTTTGAGCTGACCGGGATGCAGCTCCTGCTCCTTGAGCAAAGCAGCCGTACCGGCCAACGTGCGATGGGCCAGGTGATGGGAAAGATCGCGGGGCAGGCCTGCGGCGACAGCGCCATCAGCCATCGCCTCCGCCACCATGGCCACATAGGCCGGACCGGACGAGGTGAGAGCTAAGAACGCATCCAAAAGCGACTCGCCCAGCTCAAGAACCTCACTGACCGGGGAAAAGAATGCTTTGACCCGCTGCTGATCCTCTGGAGTGAGCCCCTGCCCCCAGGCCAGACCGGTGAGGCCAGCCCCCACCAAACACGGGGTATTGGGAACCGCGCGAACGCAGCGTCGTCCGGGGAAGGCAGCCTCAAGACGCTCGAGGGTCACACCAGCCAGAACAGAAATCAGAATCGGGGACGTTCCCTCCGGCACAGGCGGTGCAGAAGCCGCAACCCCATCAAGCTGATGAGGTTTGATCGCCAGCAGCTGGACATTGCACGTCCAAACCGAACGCGCCTCCGGATCCACTGCAGCCAACAGATGCACCCCCTGGGGCAAGGACGCCGCTAAGCGCTGGCAGGTTGACGCTTGTCCAACAACCGCGATCACGTCGTCGGCCGCGACAACGCCTTGCTCAAGCAGAGGCAGCAGCAGAGCCTGGGCCATCCGACCCAGGCCGATCACCCCAAAAGAGTCAGGCACAGTGCTGAAGCAGGGCTCAAAGAGCAGCGGCAGTCGCACCACCCCAGGCTGGGGCAGGAGCCACGCTGGCCTGAGCGGATGACTGCTCCACATCTCGGCTCACCACCGTGGGGGAGGAGACCTCTTCGTGGCCGGCGTTGATCACGCTCACGCAGCTTGGAGCGAACAGAAAGATGCTTTCACCGACCCGCTCCTGGTGGCCGTCGATGGCAAAGGTGCCCCCTGCCACAAAATCCACCGCACGCTGAGCCTGGTCGGGCTCCATCATCGTGAGGTTGAGAATCACGGTTTTGCGTTCGCGCAGCGCCTGAATCGCCTTCGGCATCTCATCAAAGCTGCGGGGCTCCATGAGCATCACCTCAGCCGCCGCAGTGCTGATACCGGGCATCCCGATCACATTCGAGCTGCCACCGAAGGGGGAGTCGCTGCCGAAGGGATTGTCAGAACCGAGCGGTGCGAGAGCGCCACCGCTGGCATGGGTGGCACCGGAATCAGCCTCATGCTCTTCGCCGGTGTCGTAGTCGAGATCGTCATAGTCGCCATCGAGATAGTCATCACCGGCAACAACGGCGCGAAGGCGGGAAATCAGCGACACCTGGAGTCTGCGAAACCTTGACCCTGAATAGCGCTCCGTCGGAGCCGGAGCAAGCGTTAAACGGCAGATTGCTGCAAGGGCCGCGCACCGAACAGAGCCGAACCGAGCCGAACCCAGGTCGCTCCAGCCGTTACTGCGTCCTGCCAGTCACCGCTCATCCCCATGGAGCACTCATCAAGACCCAGGTCATCGGCCAACCGCCGGCACTCCTGAAAGAGCGCCAATCGCTCCTGCGAGTCCAGCCCCAGCGGGGCCATCGTCATCAGGCCGGTGATCCGTAGATGGGGAAGGCCTTGCAGCTCCTCCCAGGCAGCCCGAAGGTCCTCAGGGTCCCAGCCGCCCTTGCTCGGATCTGGGCGCAACTTGACCTGAAGCATCAACTGGGGATGACGCTGCTCCTCCTCCGCGATCCTCGAGACCCTCCGGCACAGGGCCAAGGAATCAATCGAGTGAATGACGGGGAACGCCCTCACCACCTGACGCACCTTGTTGGCCTGCAGACGACCGATGAAATGCCAGCGCAGATCCTGCAGGTCCCCTAAGGCCTCCTGTTTGGGCAGCGCTTCCTGAAGACGGCTTTCTGCAAAGTCCTGCTGCCCGAGTCCTGCAAGGAAACGGATCGGCTCCGCAGGATGGCCTTTACTGACCGCAAGCAGACGGGCTGAAGGCGGCAAGGCTTCCCCGAGCTCTGCCCAACGCCTTGAAAGATCCACTTCGATCATGGTCAAAACAGGCGCAGAGACCGCACTCAGATGAACGTCTGGTCGAACAGCTCCCTCCAGAGCTCCTGATCAGCGGCTCCATCGCGTCGGCTGCGCGCCAGGTTGAGCTCAGCGTGGTGGCGGGCATCCTGGTAAGGGATCACCTCAAACTGAGCACCACGGGGCTGCAGGGTGACAAGGAAGAACATCCGCTGCGCATACAGCGTGGCGTAAATATCACGGCCCTCTCCCGCCGGCGCGACGCGATACAGCATGCCGAAGGTGGGGTGATTCAGATAGCGCTCGGCGCCCACAGATTCAGATCAGGAATCACAGTGCACCGTACTTCCCACGCAAACCAACCATCATCAAGAGGACAATCATTGCCAAAGAATTGAGAACAGCCGAGGCTGGAGTGGTCTTCGAAGCGACTCGAAAATGCGAAGCCGGGCGCCATTGGCCGCCCCGGGCTAGCAGCGCATCCGCCCCCTGTTCGGCCCTCAGCAAGATGTTGGCGAGCAAACGCTCTCCAACAGAAAGAACAAGGCCGAAGGACGCCTTGAACCCAAGCCTGCGCAGGTTCACCGCACGACTGGCGAGGGCACGCATCAGATTCTGGAGCTCCTCCTGAACCAGCGGAAGGAAGCGCAGCGCGAGCAAGAGCTGAAAACTCAAGCGCTCCACCGGAACACCTAAACAGGCCAGAGGGGCGAGCCCCCAGCTCAGCGCCCAGACCAAGTCTTCACTTGGGGTTGTCAGCAGCATCAGATTGACGCTGTGAATGACCGTGACGATAAGCGTGGCGCTGCTGAGGCCCAGCTCGGCGGAACGCCGATCAATCACAAGCGGACCAAGGCTGAGTGGACCAAGCCGGACAGGGCCCAGCCGCCAGATGTCCCAAGAGGGCACCTGCAGTGAGAGACCGGGAAGTTCCTGGGGTGAGCGAAGGGGCCAAGAGACAGCGGGATCACCAGTGGGCAGGAACGCAGCCAGCAGCCCCACGCCACCGCCGAGCAGAGCAAGCAAGAGCAGCGAACGCCACCAGAGCCTTGGCGGCAGACCACTCAGCAGCGTGAGCAGAAGCAGCAGACCCAGAAGGGAGAGCCGCCAGATCGGACCGGCCAGCACAGGGGTGAGCAAGAAAAGCAGCACCCAAGCGAACTTGAGGCGTGGATCAATCAGTCGCAGCCAGCTCTCACGGCCATCCACGTACTGCCCGATGGGGATCTGCCTCAGCCAGTCCATCGTTTAGTCCTGACGGTTCTGCTGGCGAGCCAAATCTCGCTCCGCATCCCGCTGCTGTTTACCCCGCCAGAACAGCTTCAAAGGAGTGCCATCGAAACCAAGCCCTTCGCGGATCTGGCGTTCCACATAGCGACGGTAGGTATCGCCAAACAGCTTGGGATCATTCACGAACAAGGTGAAGCTCGGTGGACGGCTGGCCACCTGAGTGCCGTAATACAGCCGACCTTGACGACCTCCGCGGGTGGTCGGTGGACTGCGCCAGCTGAGGGCCTCCTTGAGCACTTCATTGACAACCGAAGTGCTGACCCGGCGCCGATGTTGCTCCACCGCGAGTGCCGCGAGCGCAAAGATGCTGTCCACCCGTTGGCCAGTCAGAGCGGAGGTGAACAACATCGGCGCCCAATCGAGGAAGTAGAGCTTGGCGCGCAGCTCCTTCTCCATCGCCGGCATGGTGTGGCTGTCCTTCTCGACCGCATCCCATTTGTTCACCACCACCACACAGGCGCGACCCTCCTCTTCGATTCGACCAGCGAGACGCTGATCCTGCTCGGTCACACCATCGAGAGCATCGATCACAAGCACGCAGACATCACTGCGTTCAATCGCCTTGAAACTGCGATTGATCCCAAAAAATTCAGGCCCATAGTTGACACTGCGCCGGCGGCGAATGCCAGCGGTGTCCACCAGCCGCCAGGGCATGCCCTGGCGCTCAAGCTGGGTATCAATTGTGTCGCGCGTGGTGCCGCGAATCGGGCTCACGATCGCGCGCTGCTCGCCGCAAATGGAATTAAGCAGACTCGACTTACCCACATTGGGACGACCGACAATCGCCATCTGGATCGGTTCATCGTCCTCGCCCTCCTCCTCCTTGGGAGGAAGAAAGGTGAGCACCTGATCCAGAAGATCCCCGGTTCCTGCACCATGAATCGCGGAAATCGGGTGGGGCTCGCCCAGACCCAATCCCCAGAACTCAGCCGCCATGGCCAGCCCCTGATCGGGAGACTCGCACTTGTTGACCGCTAAGAGCGTGGGGCAGCGCTGGGTACGCAACCATTCGGCAATCGCCTCATCAGCGGCTGTTACCCCCTGCTGCCCATCCACGATGACGACAGCCACACAGGCCTCGGCCATGGCCAGATTGGCCTGCTCGCGAATCTCCGGCAGAAACTCACTGTCATCGTCGAAAACGAGACCACCGGTATCAACCACCTTGAATTCACGATCCCCCCAATAGCCGTCCTGATAGGTGCGGTCGCGGGTGACTCCGGGCTCGTCATGGACGATCGCCTCGCGCGTGCGGCACAGGCGATTCACCAGCGTCGACTTGCCGACATTGGGACGCCCGATGATCGCGACAACCGGACGCGCCAAGACAGACAAGGAAAGGGACTTCCTTGACAGTACAGAGGCACCCCTCCAGGCACTCAAGGAGGAGGAATAGGAAATCTTCCTAAGAGAGACTAATGAGACCCAGCTGAGACCGCTAGCCCTTGGGCAGTGCAGCAAGCGTCACAAGCCATGCTCGAGCTCATTGCAACCCTCGTCGTCGACCTCTCCGACCAGCGACTCACCGTCTTGGACCGCAACCAGCAGGTTGTGCGCGTGATTCCCGTCAGCACCGGCAAAGCATCCACACCGACCCCGACCGGCGAGGCCTCTGTGCTCACGAAATACCGCTCTGTGACCATGCGAGGGCGGAACTATGTGGCCCCGGGCGTGCCCTACGCCATGTGCATCACCGCCAATGAACTGATCTGCATGCACGGAGCCCCCTGGCAGGAAGACGCCGGCCAGGCCTTTGGCGTACCCCGCAGCAATGGCTGCGTGCGCATGCCCACCCATCAAGCTCGCTGGTTGTTTGAGAACACCCCCAAAGGAACCAAGGTGATCATCCAGGTGTGAGCGCGGGGGCCCGCCCAGGGCCTTCAGCTCACCGGCGGGTCCCCGGGATGACCTCGCACCGGATCCTCCGGCGCTGGCAACAACTCCGGCACAGGCCCCTGCTCCGGCAAGGGATCACCCCGCCCCGCCAACCAGGCCAGCAACCAGTTGACCGCCGTGGCCCTCCGCGTACGCCGGGGGTAGAGGGCACCGATGCGGTAGCCCTGAAAACCGAGCTGCTGTTTAAGCAGTTGCTTGTGCTCCGGCGGCACCGAACGGGTGAGCTGCACGGAGGCCGGCCGTGTGGCAATCACCTCCGGAGCCTGGGGGTAGGCCAGCCTCCAGGGCTCAGGAGTCTCAGGTCCTGCACACCAGGGCTCTCCTGGAGAGCGGGGTTGATAACCAAGCCTCTCCCAGACCAGCGTCGCCACAAAGCGATCGGAGAGGCGGTCCTCCAGGATCCGCTCCAGCAGAGCCGCGCTGAGCGGCCAAGGTTGCGCCGTCATCAGACCAATCAGACCCGAAGCCATCGTTTCACGACAGCAGCTGGCAACTCCTTAATCCCTCCATTACCTTCGACGGATGTATGTGTTTGACACAAGTCTCGATAGCGCGAGTCGAATCGACTCGGCTCAGTCCACGCACCGCCTGAGCTTCCGCCTGCCCGACAGCGTGCTTCGCAGAGCCCTCCGGGATCGCCGCCGGTTTCTACAGGGCCCTGACAGCCTGGCCATGCCCTGGGACGCCGATGGTCGGGTGACCTTCACCTACTCAGTGGCATCAGAGCGGAGTCGTCCGGTCTATTGCGACCGTCGCGATCAGCCCCTGCCAGCTCGGCAGCTGAGTCAGGTGCGAGCTGGATCTGCCGTGCGTCTCACCCTGAGGCAAGTGCGCAAAGGCGGAGGGCGTCCTGGCACCCGCCTGGAGGTGCTCAAAGTGCAGCTGCTGCATGTTGATGCCCCGCTACCAGGGGGTCCTGCAGCCCCCCACAGCATCCAGTCGTTTGCTCTGCAGTTGCCGGTGGATCTTGCCCAGGAGGTGGAGCGTCTGGCCCAGGCAGAAGACTGGTCCACCACCGCCTGGCTGCGCAATGCCATTGAACAGCAGGTGGCCCGCAGTCGTGCGCGCTTGAGCAACCACGAGAACGCTGCCTGAAGGGCAGGATGGAGAGGTAGTTCAGCGATCGATGTCGCTCCCTGCCCCCCCGCGTTTTCAAAGCGACCTCACACTCCCCGGACTCGGTACGCCGCGGCGGCTGCGCTGCAGGGTTCTGCAATCCCCCCTGGCCGGCGTCAGTGATCGGATCTTTCGAAACCTGGTGCGGCGCTGGGCACCAGATGCACTCCTGTTCACGGAAATGGTCAACGCCACGAGCCTTGAGCTTGGCCATGGCCGGCGCAAGGTCGAGGAACTGGCCGAGGAATCCGGGCCGATCGGCGTGCAGCTTTTCGATCACCGCCCGCAGGCCATGGCAGAGGCTGCCCGGCGTGCGGAGGCAGCGGGTGCCTTCCTGATCGACATCAATATGGGTTGCCCGGTGCGAAAAATCGCCCGCAAGGGCGGCGGCAGCGGCTTAATCCGCGATCAGGATCTGGCTTGTCGGATTGTTGAGACGGTCGCTGCCGCTGTGACCCTGCCGGTGACCGTGAAAACCCGTCTTGGCTGGTGCGGTGAAGACGGCAGTAGCGCCGCGGCCGTGGCCTGGTGCCGACGGCTGGAAGGCGCTGGTGCTCAGCTGCTCACCCTGCACGGCCGCACACGAGAACAGGGTTTCAAGGGGCAGGCCGACTGGCTTTCGATCGCAGCGGTGAAACAAAACCTGGCGATTCCGGTCATCGCCAACGGTGATGTGAACAACCCGGACGATGCCCTCCGTTGCCTGGAGACCACTGGAGCGGATGGGGTGATGGTGGGGCGCGGCACGATGGGCGCGCCCTGGCTGGTCGGGCAGATCGATGCCGCCCTGGCTGGTCGGCCGATCCCCACGACTCCTGCCGCGGCCGATCGGCTGGCCATTGCGCGTGAACAGCTGCTGGCCCTTGTGGACTGCCGGGGCGATCACGGGCTCCTGATCGCTAGGAAACACATGAGCTGGACCTGCACCGGCTTCAGTGGAGCGCCCCAGCTCCGCCACGCCCTGATGCGTGCCCCGACGCCCGCTGACGCGATCGCTCTTCTCGATGCCGCAGGCCGGTCGCTGGCAACAGCCCCTCCCGGCTGCTGAAGCGCCGTGAACCTGCTGCCCCTCCTGGTTCTGCTTTGGCCCCTCTGGCTTCAACGTCGTCCAGAGCAGAGCTCTCCCCTCTGGGCTCGACGCAGTCTGATCCTGCTGATCAGCCTGCTCACAGCCCGTTACCTGGTGTGGCGACTGAGCGCCAGCCTCAACCTCACCACAGCCCTGAGCACCAGCCTCAGCCTGCTGCTCCTGCTGAGCGAAGGCTGGCTGCTACTCACAGGGCTGGTGCCCCTATGGCTGGCCTGGCGGTCATTCCCCGACCGCCGCAACGAGGTGGAGGAATGCGAGCAGCGATGGAGAGCCAGTGGCTGGCGACCCTGGGTGGACATCCTTGTACCCACGAAAGGAGAACCACTCGCCGTCCTCGAACGGACCCTTGTGGGTTGCTGCAATCAGACCTACTCCAACAGCACCGTCTGGCTGCTGGATGACAGCGGACGCCAAGAGGTTCGGAAGCTCGCTGCTGAACTGGGCTGTCGCTATCTGCATCGCCCCCAGAGAAACGGCGCGAAGGCCGGCAACCTGAACCACGGTTTGCACCATTGCAACGGGGAACTCGTGGCCGTGTTCGATGCCGATTTCATTCCACAACGCCACTTTCTCGAACGCTGCATCGGTTTTCTGATGGAACCGGATGTCGCCCTGGTGCAGACACCGCAGAACTTCATCAATGCCGATCCTGTGATGCGCAATCTGGGAATGGAGCAGCGCCTGCTTCCCGATGAAGAGAGTTTCTACCGCTGGATCGAACCGGTGCGTGACGGCTGGGACGCCGTGGTCTGCGCCGGCACCTCCTTTCTGGCACGTCGCGCCGCCCTTGATGCTGTTGGAGGCTTTGTTGAGCAGGCGATGTCGGAGGACTTTGTCACCGGAATCGCCCTGCGACGCAGCGGATGGCGGTTGCTCTACCTGCAGGAAAAGCTGAGTGCTGGCCTGGCGGCAGAAACGATGGCCGACTTCGTACGCCAGCGACAGCGCTGGGCTGCCGGGACGCTCCAGAGTTTGCGACTAGCGGATGGCCCGCTGGCGCCAGGACTAGGCCTCGGCCAGCGGATCGCCTACCTCGAGGGAGTGCTGCATTGGTGCAACAACCTGCCCCGACTTGTGCTCATGCTGATGCCCTTGAGCTACGGGTTGCTCGGAGTGGTGCCAATCCTGCTGACCCCTGAGGCGATCATCTCTCTGCTACTGCCGCTCTGGGCGACGCTGCTTCTGAGCCTGGGCTGGCTCAATCGCGGCTCAAGGGCCGCCTTCCTGAGCGAACTGACCGGGTGGGTCCTGACGGTGCCGCTCACCCTCACCGTGATCAGCCGCATGCTCGGCCGTTTCCATGGTTTCCGGGTGACGCCGAAGCATCAACGGCGCGACCGGGGCAGCTGGAGCCTGGGCCTGGTGATGCCGCTGCTGGCGCTGCTACTCCTCAACCTCATCAACCTGGCGGGCCTCTTAGCTCCAGAGGCAGACCTTGAGGAGTCAACGCCCCAAGGACAGCTCCTGGGCCTGGTGTGGGCCACCCTCAACACCCTGAGCCTGCTGGTCGCCCTTCGAGCCTGCTGGGATCCCGCCGTCTCCGATCCAGCCCCCTGGCAGCAGCTCTCGCTCTCAGCAGCCCTTGAGGACGCTGGAGGTCATCACCACCCCTGCCGGATCACAGCGATCAGCGAAAGCGGTGTGGAAGTACAGCTGCCTGGCCGCCCACCACCGATCGTTGCCAGTACCAAGCTTCGTTGGTCCGATGAGCTGCCAGCCCTCGGAGTCACGCCTTGGGAGCCATCCACCCGCAGGGAACAGGCCGGCCAACTCGCCCTCCACTGGCAGCCGCTCTCGTCCCATGAACGCCGCAACCTCAGCCGCTGGCTGTTCACCCGTCCTGGCTGCTGGGTGGAGCGCCAGGCCGGCGGGGAATGGATCTCTTTGCTTGTGCTCTGCCAGCGAATCCTGCCCCCGTGGCGCGGACCGGCTCCATTTCAACGCAGCCTGGTGCCGCAGAGAGTCAGCCCAGCAGCAGATCGCGAGTGCCGGTAATCGCCTGTGTAGCGAGGAGCAGAGCCACCAGCACATTGATCACGACGTGAAGTCGGCGCATCGCATCACGACGTCCGATTTCCTTTTGCAAGGCCACCGAGAGCAGAAGCATCCCTGCGAGCAACACACCACCCCAGTAATGGGACTGCCAGAAGGCCAGGTGCAATGGGGAATCAGCGAGACGCTCCACCTCCGGCTGAGCCCCCAGCACCAACAAACCCACCCAGCAGGCGAAGGCCCAGAGCAAACGACGCCCTGTCCGACCTGTGCGCAAGAGCCCCCCATAGGC
Source organism: Synechococcus sp. HK01-R (assembly GCF_014217855.1). Taxonomy (NCBI): domain Bacteria; kingdom Bacillati; phylum Cyanobacteriota; class Cyanophyceae; order Synechococcales; family Synechococcaceae; genus Synechococcus; species Synechococcus sp. HK01-R. Next base: position 53,288 of record NZ_CP059059.1, read on the forward strand.
GGCTGCAACGCCGATGGAAGCAAGCAGGATTCCGGCTAAACCCGCTGCACGGTCGGCCGCCGCGGGCATTCCTTCAGCCCAGGCAGACGCCACATCGTGACCGAAGGCAATCAGCACTGCCAGCACAACAGCCCCCGTCAGCCAACGCCCGTGATCGGCATGCTCGATCGGCACCGTCGGTGGAATCGGATTGATCTGGAGCCGGCGCTCGCGAGCCAAGATTCCCAGGCGGATCGTCGCCCCCACCACCGGATACACAAACAGAATGATCAGGACGGGATGCAAGAGGGCGAAGCCTTGCATCGGGGTGAGGGTGGGAAGTGAAAGCTCTGACACCACGGAGCCGATCGCAACCAAGAACTGCACCTTCACCTTTAAGGCAGCACTTCTACGGCAGAACCGGCGGACAGGGAACGCCCTGCGATCTCTGCCGGATCAGAAGCTGGGAGAAATAAGGCCTTGTCTGGGCTGACACAGCATCGGCCGTGATCACTTGCTGATCGGGCCAGCCGACACGCTCAGCAAACAGGGCCTCGGCCAGCAGGCCCTGCTGCTCCAACAGCGGCTGCACCCAGAGCCAACGATGGCCGAGCTTGAGCAGAGCCAACACCATCGCCTGCTGGCGCGCCTGCTCGAGTAGGGCGAGTAAATCCTCGGGGCGGTCTGGGCAGGGTCGAATCAGCAGAGCCTCCTGCTGAAAGGCCAGAGGCCAGGCACCGGCCGCAGCAGCGGCCGCGACCGAGGACACCCCTGGAATCACCTGCAACGGGCATTCCGGATGGTGTTTTTGGAGTGCCAGCAACACATAACTCCCTGTTGCAAACAGAGAGACATCCCCTTCGCAGAGAAACACCACGCGCTGGCCCGCGGCTACCTCGGCAGCCAATGCATTGGCTGCCGCCAGCCAGGCCGCCCGCAACGGCTCGGCCTCCCGAACCATCGGAAACACCAAGGGCAGTTGCCGCTGCCCAGTCTCCAAAAAGTGCTCCACGATCGTGAGCGCCATCCCCGAGGCCGTGAGCGAGGCGACCGGGTAAGCCACAGCATCCGCAGCCCTCAACGCTCGATAGCCGGCAAGGGTGAGAAGGTCCGGATCTCCAGGGCCCACCCCCAGGAGCACCACTCCTGGAGATGCGGCTGGCCTCTCACTTCGCAGGTCCACAGGATTCGAGAAGAGGCAAACGAATCGTCTCGTTCTAGGTCAGCCCGATCAGTCGTAAAGCAATGGCAGACCAGCTGGTGGTGGCAGCCAGCCCCAGGCAGGATGGATGTCCCAGCAGCTTCCGGGAGTGATGAGTCATCTGCGCATCTTTCCCGCCCCAAGCCACACCCCCGGCGAGGCTCCAGAGAATCTCGATAAGGACCTCTCGCCCCTGCCCAGCCTGGAAAGCAATGATCCAGGCACGATTCAGGCAGAACTCCTGGAACGTGGCATCCGTTTCGAGCGCTGGCCAGCACGCCAATCCCTGCCGTCAGGCGCTGACCAGGAGGCGATCCTCAAGGCCTATGCCGATGAGGTTGCTGCCGTGCAAAGCAGCGGTGGCTACGGCACGGTCGATGCCATCCGGATGACCCCTGAGCATCCCGATCGGGAAACGCTCCGCTCCAAGTTCCTGAATGAGCACACCCACGCTGAAGACGAAGTGCGCTTCTTTGTGGAAGGGCAGGGGCTGTTCTGCCTCCATCTGGGCCATGAGGTAGTCCAGGTGCTGTGCTGCGCCGATGACTGGATCGCCGTTCCTGCCGGCACCAAGCACTGGTTCGATATGGGGTCTGCTCCGTCCTTCTGCGCCATCCGGTTCTTCAATAATCCAGAGGGCTGGGTCGCCCAATTCACGGGTGACCCAATCGCCAGCCGCTACCCGCTCCTGAACTAAGGGAGGCTCAGGCAGCAAGCAGCAGCCGTGCATCCACCGGCGCCCGAAGCCTTTGCAGAACATCACCTCTGGCCCCTGATCCCGTGGCATCAGCCAACAGCAGGGCTGCCTCGAGGTCGGCGCATCGGCTGATCAGATCCCGAACCAGCGGATTGGCTTTCAGGCCATCCCACTGCTCCTCTGTCGTGCCGTTACGGAGGGCCTGCAGAGAGTCAGCCACAGCCGCTGCCACGGCTGTCTTCACCGTCACCGCTGGATCAGCCATCACGACACCCGCAAGAACTGGGTCAATTCTAAAACCGACCACAGACAGTGGCGCGTCTCTTCAGGCTTCTTTTGGACTTTGCTTGCGGATTCCAACGGAGTGCATCCGCACATCCTCGGGGCGCTCGAGTTCGCCGGAGAGCGCCTCCACCTCGGCGAGAGCCAACGCTTGCAACCTTGGAACAATCACGTCCCGCGGCCAGCGCTCCTCGCAGAGCACCCAATAGAGCCCGAAATGGCGTGCCTCGCTTTGCAGCAGCCCCGCATACAGATCACGAAGTTCCGGATCCGGGCTGTGCTGCGCCAGTAGAGCCATCCGTTCGTGGCTACGGGCTTCGATCAGACCTGCCACCAGGAAGGAATCCAGCATCCGCTCCGGCTCACCACGACGCACATGCTTGGCAAGCTGGGCTCCGTAGCCCGGCGATGGCAGCGGCTCGAGGTAGCGACCGCGTGCCTTGAGAAGAGCCAACACTTGCTCGAAATGCTCCAGTTCCTCTCGCACCAAAGGGCTGAGCACCTCCCCGAGGCCTGGCTCGCAGAGATAGCGAAACATGAGCTGCACCGCGGAGCCGGCCGCCTTGCGTTCACAGTGGGCGTGATCGATCAGCACCTCCATCGGGCGGGCGATGGCCTGCTGCACCCAGAGGGCGCTGGTAGGAGCCGCCAGCCAGCGGATGCTGGCCACTGGCACCGGCGTAACAGCAGCGGCCTCAGCCACGGGCAGAGGCAGCCCGCAGGTGCTGCAGAAGGCCATCCAGGGCCAGAACGTAACTCGCCGCACCAAATCCACTCACCACTCCGACGGCGCGATCTGCCAGATAGGAGTGATGCCGGAATGGCTCCCGGGCATGGGTGTTACTGAGGTGCAGTTCTACATAGGGAATCTCCACCCCCAACAGCGCATCCCGCAGAGCCACGGAGGTGTGGGTGTAAGCACCGGCATTGATGAGAATGCCATCCATCAGGCCCATCGCCTGATGAATTCGCTCCACCAGGGCACCCTCAAAGTTGCTCTGGAAACACTCCAGCTGCACACCTTCGGCCTCGGCCCTCTGGATCAAACGCTGTTCGATCACGTCCAGGGTCTCAAATCCGTAGAGCCCAGGCTCTCGGCGCCCGAGCAGGTTGAGATTGGGGCCGTTGAGCAGCAGAAGGCGCATGGCCCGATGCGATGCATGTCGAGCTGATCGTATCGAGGGGTGATGGTCCCGCGGGCTGGTAAGTTCTTGCGGTGTGGTTCGGGTCGGTGCCCGAGTGGTTAATGGGGGCGGACTGTAAATCCGCTGGCTCTGCCTACGTTGGTTCAAATCCAACCCGGCCCACCTTCCACATGCCCTTGTAGCTCAGCGGTAGAGCACTCCCTTGGTAAGGGAGAGGTCACGAGTTCAAGTCTCGTCAAGGGCTTCCATCCAACGATGGCTCTGCACCAAAGCCATGGTTGATCTCGACACCCTCGCTTGCCTCGATGGGCTGATCTGGTTGAGAACCGGTCGGGACGTGGCTAGCCGCCTGAGTCTCGACCAATCGTCGGTGAGCCGAAGGCAGCGAACCTGCGCCAGCAACTTCGGGATCACTCTTGAAAAGCATGATCAAGAGTGGGTCCTAACTGGTGATCAGACCCTGCTGAACATGGAGCGGGAGGTCCACCAGAGGGCCCGCCTGTCGGGACTGCATCCCCTCCGGCTGGAGGCCACCTACTGGACCCTGCCCCTGCTTTGCACACCCGAGCCCTGCGGTTGGATCGCCGGTCTCTCCAATCGGGTGGGCATGGGGCCCAACCTATCCCTACTGCGCCAAAGAATCTGCGATGCATGGATCTGCGGCCTGCCGGATCTCCCTGCCGCCGACGACCCCGAACTCTGTGCTGTGCACCTCTGCACCATGCCGCTGCATCTGCTGGTCAAAGCGGATCACCCACTGCTGAAGGAAGCAGACATCCACTTGAGCGATCTCCAGGCCTTCCCGAGCCTGGCTCTGCCGGATGGCGCCTATCCCGTGGTCGAACGAGAACTGAAAACGCTCGGCCTCTGGAACACTCCGGTGCCCATGAGCCGTTATCGCCAGGATCGCTGGGAAGGGCGCAGCGCCAAGGATGTGACCATCGTCTATGGCCACTGTCTCAGCCAGGCAGTCTCCGGTGAGGGGCTCGTTCCACTGCCTTACACACTGCCCTTTCAATCAGGCGAGACTCTGGTCACACGTCGTGAGCTACGCGACGAACCTGCGATCACGGCGCTGATTCAGAACTTGCGACAACGCCTTCGCCGTCTGCAGGCACAGTTCCCCGAGCTGAACATTGCGTCCTAAGAAGCCCAGGCAGCGCCAGCCAACAAAGGAAAGGACCGCTTTGCAGCGCTCTGCCTCGGCGCTAGCACTTGGAAAACGGCATGGCCATGGCAGACAAGCCGCTCCTTCTGGCCCTGGACCAGGGCACCAGCAGCTCCAGGGCCGCTCTCTTTGACTCCGAGGGCCACCTGATCGCCAGCGCCTCAGCCCCTCTGGCGATCCACTACCCAGCTGATGGCTGGGTGGAGCAGGATCCCAGGCTGATCTGGCAGAGCCAACTCCAGGCGATGGCCGATCTGGAGAAGGCCCTCAGCCCCGAGCAACGCCAGGCCGTGAGTTGCTGCGGCATCACCAACCAGCGGGAAACCACCGTGCTGTGGCAGCGCAACGACGGCGCCCCCTGCGGACCAGCCCTCGTCTGGCAGGACGGCCGCACCGCCGACCTATGCCGGCAATGGAAACAGCAGGGACTGGAGACAGAGTGGCGCCAACGCACCGGCCTGCTGCTCGATCCTTACTTCAGCGCCAGCAAGATCCGTTGGCTGATGCTGCATGAGGCGGCCGCCAATGCGGCAGCGTCTCGCGATGACCTGTGCTTCGGCACCGTGGAGAGCTGGTTGCTCTGGCACCTGAGCGGGGGCACGCGGCACTGCTCCGATATGAGCAATGCCAGCCGCACTTTGCTGATGGATCTGGAGCAGCGGCAGTGGGTGGACGCCTTCTGTGAGCAAGCCAGTCTGCCCCTTTCCGCGTTACCGGAGCTGGTGCCCTGCCGCGGCGACTTTGGCGCGATCACCAAAGGGCTGCCCTTCGCGGGTGTGCCGATCAAGGCCCTGCTTGGCGATCAACAAGCCGCCACCCTCGGCCAGCTCTGCCTGGATCCCGGGGAAGCCAAGTGCACCTACGGCACCGGCGCCTTTCTTGTCGTGAACACCGGCTCAGTGATCCGCCGCTCGAATGCCGGCCTACTCACCACGCTGGGCTGGACCGATGCCGATGGCACTCCCACCTATTGCCTGGAGGGAAGCCTCTTCAATGCCGGCACCGTCGTGCAATGGCTGCGCGACGGCCTAGGGATCATCGATAGCACCGAAGCAATCAATGCGCTGGCTGCCCAGGTGGACTCCGCCGCCGGCGTGATGCTGGTTCCAGCCTTCACCGGCTGGGGCACCCCCCATTGGGACCCGGAAGCCAGGGGGCTGCTGATCGGCCTCACCCGAGACAGCGATCGGCGCCATATCGCCAGGGCCGCCCTCGAGGGGATCGCCCTATCGGTGGCCACCCTGGTGCATCTGGCAGAAACGGCCCTGGGGCAAGGGCTTGGCGAACTAGCCGTCGACGGGGGAGCGGCAGCCTCCGATCCACTTCTTCAGGCGCAGGCCGACAGCACGGGCCTGCGGGTGCGCCGACCGGCCAGCCTGGAGAGCACCGCCAGGGGGGTGGCCTTGCTGGCCGGTATGGAGTGCGGTGCCGTGGGGGATCTTCGAGCCCTGCAGGTGCAGCGCGTGGATGGAGCCAGCGTGTTCATGCCTCAAATCGATGGCCCGCAACGGAACCGCTGGCGTGAGCGTTGGGATGACGCCGTGCGCCGCAGCCTGCACTGGAGCCAAGGAGGCCAGGCATGAACCAGTTGTTCGACCTTGTCGTGATCGGTGGCGGCGCCAGCGGTGCGAGCGTGGCCTATGAGGCCGTACGCCGCGGCCTCAAGGTGGCTCTACTGGAGGCGTCCGATCTCGGCGGTGGCACCAGCTGCCGCAGCACCAAATTGCTTCACGGTGGCGTGCGCTACCTGGAACTGGCCTTCAAAACAGCTGATCCCGCCCAGCTCCGCCTGGTGCGCGAAGCCTTACTTGAACGGGGCCATTGGTTGCGACAGGCGCCCTTTCTGGCTCATCGGCTCGAACTCGCCCTGCCCACCAGCAACCGGCTGGGCCAGGCCTACTACCGCGTTGGCCTTGGCCTCTACGACGCCCTTGCGGGGCGAACTGGCATTGGCTCCAGTCGCTGGCTGTCGTCGCAACAGCTGCGTGAGGCCCTCCCTGGGCTGCAACCAGAGCTGAACGGTGGTGTGGCCTACAGCGATGGACAGTTCGACGATGCCCGCCTCAATCTGCTTCTGGCCCTCACTGCCGAACAAGCCGGCGCCGAGATCCGCACCGGCTGCCGAGTCACCCAACTCGAGCGTGATGGCCAAGGTCGGATCTGCGCTGTCCTCAGCCTGGGGGACGATGGCCGCGAAGAACGCTGGCAGGCCCAGGTGGTGGTGAATGCCACCGGCATCCAGGCGGATGCCATTCGCCACATGGCCGATCCCGACCTGCCGCCCCGCATGCTCACGAGCCGAGGCGTGCATCTGGTGCTCGAAGCCGATCTCTGCCCGCAGGGCATCGGCCTGCTGCTACCGGCCACCAATGACGGACGGGTTCTGTTCATGCTGCCGTTCTTCGGCCGCACCCTCGTCGGCACGACCGATACCCCCTGCCCTCTCGAGCAGGCCCAGACCCCTTCACCTGAAGAACACGCCTATCTGCTGTCGTACGTGCAGCGCTGGTTTCCCTTCCTCAGCGAGCTCAGGATCAGCAGCAGTTGGGCTGGCGGCCGCCCCCTGTTGCGCCCCGCGGGAGCCAATCGCAGCAGCAGCCGCGTGGTTCGCGAACACGAAGTGGAAACTCTGAGCTGCGGCTTGGTGAGCGTGATGGGAGGCAAATGGACCACCTGCCGGCCCATGGCTCTCGACACCCTGGCGGCGGTGGAGAAACAGCTTGGGCAGTCGCTTCCCGAGCCCACTGCCCTGCCTTTGCTCGGTGCTGATGGCAGTCCGGAACGCACCCCGCAGCGCTTGTGCGAGCAACAGCAACAGCTGGAAGAGCTCCTGCCCGACACCCCTCTGCGGCAGCGCCAGATCGACCATCTTCAAGCCAGCCATGGACTGGAAGCCCCCAAGCTTCTGGCCGGGTGGCCTGCGGCTGAGCGGCGGCCCCTGAGCGAAGTGATTCCTCTTTGTCGAGGCGAATTGCGGCACGCGATCGAACGGGAACACGCCCGCACGGTCACCGATGTGCTGGCGCGCCGCTGCCGCCTGGCCATGGTGGATCAAGCGGACGCCGAGCGCCTGGCGCCTGAGGTGCAGTCATTGCTCGCAGACAGTCGCACCAACGGCAACCTTGCCGAACCCTCCATCGACCTCAGGCTCTAAAGCACTCAGGCCCGGTCACAGGCCCTGCGGTTCGAGATCGTCACGCATCTCTTCCACCTCACCGATCAACCACCAACTGAAGCCGTGGGCCGGGAGGTAGACGAACCAGTTGGGCCCCGCTTCAGGGAACTCACAGCCCCAGAGCACCTCTCGCGTGCGCTGGCCCAGCCAGCGACTCAGATCCAGCCGGAAGGAGGCTCCAGCAGCAGAAAGATTGGCTGCGACGAGCACCGTCATCGACTCGCTGCAGCGGCTGTAGGCAATCACCGCAGGGTGGGCGCAGTCGAGCAGGGTGAAATCACCACTGCGCAAGGCAGGCAACAGCCGTCGGCAGGTGAGCATCCGCCGATGCCAATTCAGCAGAGAACCTGGCAGTTGCTTTTGCACCTCCACATTCACCACCCGATAGTCGTACCCAGGAGCGGTGATCGGTGGCAGCACCAGCAGAGGATCCGGAGCGGTGGAAAATCCACCGTTGCGGGCAGGGGTCCAAGCCATCGGCGTTCGGTTGGGGTCACGATCCCTCAACCCGGGCCAGTCACCCATACCCAGCTCATCGCCGTAGTAGAGGCAAGGCATGCCTGGAAGGCTGTAGAGGAGTGCGTGCAGCACCCGGTTGGACCCAGGGTCACCATTGAGCAGGGGTGCCAAGCGTCGATTGATTCCCCAGTTGAGCCAATGCCCCTGCCCTTGATGCAGTCCTGTACGGATCGACTGGATCAGCTCCTCAGGCACCAGGTGTCCATCGCCAAGCCAAAGCTCATCGTGGTTACGCAGAGGCAGGGCCCAGCGACATCCGGGAACGGCCTGATGGGAGGCCTCGAGACAGAGGCGAAGATCCCGTGTGCTGCCACTGGCGATCGCGGCGAAGAGATGGGCTGTCAGCACGAAATTGAACGCCCCATGCAGCTCCTCATCCGCCAGATAGGGCGCCGCCTCATCCACTGGCTGAATCGCCTCAGCCAGTAAAAGCACATCACGGCCATGCCGCTCCACCCGCTGCCGCAACAGCTTCAAAAAGGCATGGGTCTGGGGTAAGCCCTCACAGCGGGATCCCTCCTGCTCAAAGAGAAAGGGCACGGCATCGAGCCGGAAGCCATCCACCCCCCGCTCGATCCAAAAGTCCACCACCTCGAGCATCGCCTGCTGCACAAGGGGGTTCTCGTAGTTGAGGTCTGGCTGATGGCGGAGGAAGCGATGCAGGTAGTACTGCTCAGCCACCGGGTCCCATTCCCAGTTGGAGGCCTCGAAGTGTCGAAACAACACCGGCGCATCGGCGTAGCGCTGCGGGTCATCACTCCACACGTAGACCTCCCGCTCCGGGCTTCCCTTCGCTGCCCAGCGGGCGCGTTGGAACCAGGGATGCAGCGTGCTGGTGTGATTGAGCACCAGGTCGAGGATCACCTTGATCCCCTGGGAATGGGCTGCGGTGAGACAGCGATGGAACGCGGCGAGATCTCCGAGGTCGGGGTGAATCTCCTTGAAATCGGTGATGTCGTAACCGCCGTCCTGCAGGGGTGATGGATAGATCGGTGTCAACCAGAGGGCATCCACACCCAACCAACGCAGATAGGGCAGCCGCGATGCAAGGCCCTGGAGATCACCCGTGCCATCGCCGTTGCCATCGGCGTAGCTACGCACGATCAGCTGATAGATCACAGCACCGCTCCACCAGGGCTGCTCCATGCCTCATCGCCGTCTCTCCTTCACTGGTGGTAGCGCTGGGGGGAGGCGTCACGCCAGCGCTGCCCACAGAACGGCAAGCAGGTTGCGAGCATGACGGCAGTCCGTCCCCAGCCATGACCAGCTCAACCGTCCCGGTGAGCCAGGCCCTACCGGATCTGGCAGCCCTGCGCGCCCCAGTGCAGAGGGGCGACACCCGCGCTGAAGGCTGGCGACGTCGTCAGCTGCAGGCAGTCGCCACTCTGGTGGAGGAGCACGAAGACGAGATTCTTGCCGCCCTGCATCAAGACCTGGGCAAACCGGAGCTGGAGGGCATGGTCGAGATCCTGGCCCTGCGGCAGGAGCTGAAACTTTGCCGACGCCAGCTGCGCCGCTGGATGCGTCCTCGGCCCGTGCCCGTGCCCCTTGCGCAACGTCCGGGCAAAGCGGAGGTCATCCGAGAGCCGCTGGGCTGCGTGCTGATCATTGGCCCCTGGAATTATCCCTTCCATCTCACTCTGCAGCCGCTGATCAGTGCCCTCGCCGCTGGCAACACCGCTGTGGTTAAACCCTCCGAGCAGTCTCCGGCGACCTCATCCCTGATCGCTCGTTTACTTCCCAGCTATTTCCCGCAGGACGTGGTGCAGGTGGTGGAGGGTGAAGGGCCTGTCGCCGCCGCCCTCGTTGATCAGGGATACGACCACATCTTCTTCACTGGAAGTGGAGCCATTGGCGCCAGAGTGCTTGCTGGTGCGGCACCGCACCTCACCCCTGTGACGCTTGAGCTGGGGGGGAAAAGTCCGGCGGTGGTGCTTGAAGGAGCGGATCTGAGCGTGACTGCAAGACGGCTGATCTGGGGCAAGGGGCTGAATGCAGGGCAGACCTGCATCGCCCCCGACCATCTCTTGGTTCAAGCGAGCATTCGAGAGCCGCTACTGGCAGCTCTGGCCCAAGCCCGCCTCGAGCTTTATGGAGAGCAGCCGCTGCAATCCCCTGATCTGGCCCATCTCATCCATGGCCGCCACTTCCAACGACTCAATGCGCTGCTGGAGGGGGCTCGGCAGAGCGGACAGGTGCTGATCGGTGGTGAGAGCAACGCGGACACCCTGCGTATGGCACCAACAGTGATTCAGGTGGATTGCGATGACGATCCCCTGATGGAGGACGAACTCTTCGGCCCCCTGCTGCCCATGATCTGCGTGGACAACCTCGCGGAGGCGATCACAAGGATCCGTCGGCAGCCGAAACCGCTGGCGCTGTATCTGTTTGGAGGAGAGGCCCAAGACAGGGCCATGCTGCTTCAGGGCACCAGCTCTGGTGGGGTGTGTTTTAACGATGTGGTGATGCAGGTGGGTGTTCCCGAACTGCCCTTCGGGGGCGTAGGCGCTAGCGGAATGGGGGCCTATCACGGGGAAGCGGGATTCCGGACCTTCTCCCATGAACGGGCTGTGCTGAAGCGCTCCTTCGCGCTGGATGCACGACTGCGTTACCCGCCCTATGCCATCAGCCGAGGGCTGATCAAACGACTGCTCGGCTGATCCGAGACTGGCATCGCCGGCTGGACACCTTATGGTTCGCCCAGCCGACCGAGACGCATGCGCCGCACCACCATTGCCGCCCTGGCCCTGGCGGTTCTGCTGCCCCTGCCGAGCTTCGCGGGCACTGTCACCGTCAAATCAGGTGACACCCTCTCCGACATTGCCGACCGTTACGGCATCTCCGTTGGCGCTCTGATGCGCATGAACGGGCTGCGGGATGCCAACCATGTGGAAGTGGGGCAGACGCTGCAAGTCCCAGGACCCCGCGTGGTTGCTGGATCTGGCCGCCACACCGTGCGCAGTGGTGACACGTTGAGCGGCATTGCCGATCGCTACCGCGTCAGCGAGAAGGCGCTGATCGCGCTCAACAACCTTCCCAGCGCAGACCACGTTGAACTTGGAGCAACCCTGAAGCTGCCGAGCAACGCTGTGTTGCCCAAGCCCAAACCGAAACAAGCCCCCAAACCCAAGCCTGTAGCGATCAAGGCCAATCCCAAGGCCACGGCCCACACCGTGGCCAGCGGCCAAACGTTGACCCAGATCGCCAAGGCCTATGACGTGCCCGTGGCCACCCTCATTCAGCTCAACGACCTGACCGATCCCAACAAGGTGACCGTTGGCACAAAGCTGATGCTTCGCGGAACCACACCCAAACCCAATCCCATCAAACAGACCGTCGAAGCCACACAACCTGCTCCAAAAGCCCAACCCGCTCCGAAGAGTCAGACAGCCAAAGCCGTCGAAACTGCGCGACCGGTTCAAACAGCCAAGCCCACTCAAACGGCCAAAGCCTCGGCGAAACCCACCAGCAAATCCGTGCAGCCCAAGGATGCCGACTGGCGAACCTATGGCCCGCTTCAGGTGGACTGGGCCAACTGGCAGTCGATGGGTGGCAGCGATGTAGCCCCCACGCTCAACTCCGATGGCAAGCCCCTCTACATCGCCGTCAATTGCGCCGCAAACAAGATCAATGTCACCGGAGCCGATGGATCCTGGAAAAGCTGGAGTGCACCCCAGAGTGGCTTTGAGGATGATCTGGTGAAAGACCGCTGCAAGAGCAGCAAAGGCTGAATTCAAGCCACAAAGCGCAGGGGCCAGGGCTGCCGCAGAAACCGGCGACCACTGTCCCTGAGGTACAGACGCTGGATGCCGTCATCGCTTTCCTGAATCAGCTCCTCCTGCACCAACCGTCTGGCCAGCCAGCCCCAACGCTGAGGCTCCTGCTCTGAAAGAGCCTCCGTGAGCGAGCGCAGGTCATGCCCCTGCCCCTGGTCCAATGCCTTCAGCACCTCAACGGCCTGTTCTGACCAGTCGGCCAAGGAGCCCTTGCTGAGGCATCGATCACAGCGACCACAGGGCGGTGAGAGCTCACCGACCGCCAACAGCAACGCCTGTTGGCGGCAGTCCCCGCCCTCTGCCACCGCTTCCATGCGCCGAAGCTTTCGTTGCGCCTGCTCCAGACGCCAGCGTTCTTCAGGCGGGTAGTCAGAGCCGCTCTGCCGCTGCAACGAGGCCTGCATCGCCCACCCCAAGCTGGTGCGATCTCTTGGGGAAAAAAGCACCAAACACTGGGCCGGCAAACCATCACGCCCGGCTCGACCTGACTCCTGCAGATACCCCTCAGGAGTCGAGGGGAGGTCGAGGTGCAGGACGAGACCCACATCGGCGCGATCCACACCCATCCCAAAGGCCACTGTGGCCACCAGGACGGGACGATCCGCTTCAAGAAAATGATGGAGAGCCTGCTGGCGCGCCTCGACCTCGAGACCGGCGTGATACGAGATCGCTTCAATCCCCTCATCGCGGAGGCGAGCGGCCCAGCGTTCCACTGACCGTCGGGTACGCGCGTAGATCAAAGCAGCGCCACGGGCCTCTTGCAGGGCGGCGAGCACCTGGGGCAGGGGCTCTTTAGGGCGACGGCGCATGGTGTACACCAAGTTGTCCCGTCGCGCAGAACCAACCTGCACCAGGGGCCTCTGCAGGGCCAGCAGGCGCAGAATGTCAGCCCTGACCTGGGGCGCTGCCGTGGCGCTCAGGGCCACCACCGGCACACCCGGGCAGAGATCCCGAACCTCCCCAAGACGCCGGTAGTCCGGTCGAAAGTCATGGCCCCAGGCGCTGATGCAGTGGGCCTCATCTACCGCAAGAGCCACCAAGCGCCCCTGCCTGGCGGAGTCAGCAACGACACGGCGCACCCAGTCGTGCTGGAGACGTTCAGGAGCGAGATAAAGCAGGCGCAGCCCACCGTCGGCAAGCATCTGCTGCATGCGACGGCGCGCTTCCGGATCCACGCCGGCATGGAGCGAAGCTGCAGCAATGCCGCGCGCCCGCAGCTGTCGCACCTGATCGTCCATCAGGGCCACAAGGGGAGAGATCACCAGGACCAGTCCGCCCCGAACAAGAGCGGGCAACTGGTAACACAGCGATTTGCCGCCGCCGGTGGGAAGCACCACAAGGGAATCGCGACCATCCAGGAGAGCCTCGATGACCGAACGTTGACCAGGACGGAACGCATCCCATCCGTAATGCTGCCTGAGCGATGCCAGCAGGGGATCCAAACAACACCACAGATGGCGGATCCAGTTTAGGCACCGCCAGATCTAGGGGATGACCGGTGGCTCCAGCTGGTCAGGCGACTCCTCCACCAGCTGCAAACGCACCCGCTTTCCTCCGGCCAGTTCGCCCAAGGAGACCCTCAGGGTCGCACCGCTGAGGCTCTGCAGAGCCGAAAGCACATCGCGCAGATAGGGCGTGCTGCTTCCACTCTCAACCCAGAGACGCTCCTGCAGGCCACCGAGACGCCGCCAGGAGGTATGGAGCTTCAAAACGGCCGATTCCAGAGCCTGGGCCTGGCCCACCGCATCCGCAAGCAAACCAAGGGCGTCAAGCCGTTGCGCCTCCTGCATGGCCTTCTCCAGGTCGAGCTCGCCCTGCTGAAAAGCGCGAACGGCCACCCCTGATTCAGTCGCCTTATGAATCCAACGGGCCGTACTCGTAACGTCTTTGACACGGTCTAGTTCCGGTTCATCCCGCAGCGCCCGGCGCAAATCCTCCTGCTGAGGTTCCGGGAGTTTGGCCAGCTCCCTCACCAGGGGAGCCACCAGCTTGGGGGGCAGAAGATTCTCCTGAGTCCGCTGTCGGATCTCCTCCGGCAGCAACGGGCTGGTGGCCGCCGTGAACTCATCGGTCAGGCGCCTCACCTGCTTGCGAGTGATCTCTTGTCCCTCATTGGCCGCTTCTGAAATCATCAGCTGCACCTCGGGGGCCGCCTGTGCCGTTTCTAGAAAAGCCCGCTTGGAAAACTGATTGACGCTGTCCGCCTGCAGCAGTCCTCCACCCACCAGATCATCCGCTGATTCAGCCAGCTGAATCAGGCTGTAGGCACGGGTCTTACTGATCTCTCTCTCCCTTAACCACTGCAGAAAGCCAGCACCGCGTCCTTCGCCACCGCGCTTCTCGCGGTCGCGGACGGCCCGGAGAATGCGGCCACGCCAGATCTCTGTCTGGAGATCAAATCGATCGCAAACGGCCCAGGCTTGCTCCAGCTGAGCCAAAAATTCGAGCGTGCTGAGATCGTCCCGTTCAGGATCAGGGAGATCGAGCTCCAGAGCCGGGGGATCAGGAATCTGGCTAGAGCTCACTGCAAACGAACAGACGGGGCTGGATGCTGCCATGGCGAACGACATTCTGTGACGCTCCATGCATCCACACGCCCATACGGCGATACGCTCGCCTTGCATCCCGACCCTCCGCAGCGATGGCGATCTCCCGCGGTGACAAGGTGCGCATCAAGCGCCCCGAGTCCTACTGGTTCAACGAAGTGGGCACCGTTGCCTCGATTGACACCTCTGGCATCCGCTATCCCGTCGTCGTTCGCTTCGAGAAGGTGAACTACAACGGCATCTCCGGCTCCGAAGGTGGAATCAACACCAACAACTTTGCAGAAGCCGAGCTCGAGCCCGCCTGAGGCCCTTGCCTGAACTGCCAGAGGTTGAGACGGTTCGCCGCGGACTGGCGAGTCGTCTCGAATCATTCGTTATTGAAAGTGTCGAGGTCTGCCGGGACCGTGCCATTGCGAGTCCTGGTGGATCCTCTTTGTTTGCTGAGGCCCTGCAGGGAACCCGTGTTGGTGCTTGGAAACGGCGGGGCAAATACCTGATCGCCAACCTCCATGCCAGCACTCAGGAGCTCTCAACGGACGGCATAGCTGATGCCGGTCTCTGGGGTGTGCACCTCCGCATGACCGGACAGTTTCAGTGGCATCCAGAGCCATCATCCACTTGCCGACACACCCGTGTCCGCTTCTGGAATCCCGAGGGCCAAGAGCTCAGGTTCGTGGATCTTCGCAGTTTTGGAGAGATGTGGTGGGTACCGCCAGGTGAACCCGCCGAACACGTCATGACGGGCCTCAAGACCCTTGGGCCTGAGCCTTTTGACGATGCATTCAGCGCGGCTTACCTCAAGCAAAAGCTGAAAGGCTCAAGCCGATCGATCAAGGCAGCGTTGCTGGATCAAGCCGTGGTGGCGGGAGCCGGCAATATCTACGCCGACGAAAGCCTGTTCGCGTCAGGAATCGCGCCACAAACTCGTGCAGGGAGCCTGAGCCTGCAGCAATTACAACAACTGCGCGATGCCCTGGTGCAAGTGCTGGAGATCAGTATCGGGGTCGGCGGGACCACGTTCAGCGACTTCCGCGATCTTGAAGGCGTCAACGGCAACTACGGCGGCCAAGCATCGGTGTATCGGCGCACGGGTCAGAGTTGCAGTCGCTGCGGGGGCACGATTCAGCGCGAGAAACTCGCAGGACGCAGCACCCACTGGTGCCCTGGCTGTCAACACTGAGGTGCGCAGATGGTGCCATGTTGTGCATGGCTCCGCCCTCGACTAGGACTGGAAAGTACCCCCAAGCGGATGGCATTGAGAACGCCCCCACAGCAACTCGTGGACACCATTCATGCCCTTCATCAGCGGGGGTGGTGTGATGGCACCGGCGGAAATTTCAGTGTCGTCCTAGAGCACAGCCCACTCCGCCTTTTGATGGCACCAAGCGGTGTCGACAAGGGGCTCGTACAGGCAGACCAACTGATTGAGGTGAACGCCCAAGGCACCGTGGTGAAGGGAGAGGGAAAGGCAAGCGCAGAAACGTTGTTGCACCTTCAGGTGATCCACGATTGCAACGCAGGATCAGTTCTCCACACCCATTCACCGGCAGCCACTCTTTTGTCCAAACATCACGCCGCATCTGGGTCCCTCAGGCTCGAGGGCTGGGAGATGCTGAAAGGACTCGAAGGCATCGACACGCACGACACAAGTGTGTCGGTTCCGATCATTGCCAATGATCAAAATCTCAAGTCACTGAGCGCTACGGCTTCAAAGCATCTGCCTGGAAAAGCGCACGGACTGCTTGTCGCTGGTCACGGCCTCTACGCGTGGGGGAAGACATTGAACGATGCACGTCGACATGTGGAGATCCTTGAGTTCCTGCTGGATTTGCACTGGCGCGAAAGCCTTCTGCTAGGGAGATGGTCATGACTGAATGCCTGTTGCTCGACATTGAAGGCACAACCTGCCCCGTGACATTTGTCGCAGACATTCTCTTCCCATATGCGCAAACACACCTTTCGTCTTTCCTTGCAGAGCATGGCGATGAGGTGATCATTCAAGACATTGCCAGGGCAGCATGGCGGGAGTGGGAGCAAGATAGTGACAACACTGCACAAGCAATCCTGCAGGAGGCAAAAGCCTCAAATCTGCAAGAACGACAAGCACTGGAAAACTATTGGCAGCTATTGATTCAAACGGATCGGAAAGCCACATCCCTGAAAGACTTGCAAGGCCACCTTTGGGCAGAGGGATTCCAGAAGGGTGACATCAAGGCCGACCTGTACCCAGAAACAATCACTTCGCTCAAGCGCTGGAAAAAAGAAGGTTTAAAGCTAGCGGTGTATTCATCAGGCAGCATCAAAGCGCAACAACTGCTCTATGCACACACGATTTCGGGAGATCTAAGGGAGCTATTTAGCGGTTGGTTTGACACCCACACAGGCAGCAAAAAAGAGACCACCAGCTACGTGACAATCGCCAATCAACTCAAAATTCCAGCCGCATCGATCACCTTCATCAGCGATAACGGCGTGGAATGTGATGCCGCCCAAGAAGCGGGCATGCAAGTGTTGTTCAGCCTAAGGCCAGGCAATCCAGATCAAAACCCTCGCGGACATCGCGTGATCCACTCCCTTGAGCAAGTCGACGCGTTGATCTAAAACCTCACCAAACGGTAGCGCGTGGAGGAGTCTGCCAACAAAAAAGCCACCCTTCCGGGTGGCTTTCCTGCAACGTTGCAATGGTTCTCCATTCGCTAAACGTTGATTTTGAGAATTGTTTTACCTGGCATCGAGCTATTTTCTCAGGGGGCTACCCCCCAAATATCGTCGCCGCTGCTGCGTTTCACAACCGAGTTCGAGATGGATCGGAGTGGGACCACAGCGCCATGGACACCAGGATAGTTCAATCCTCAAGGTATGAACCCTGAGAACTGCATAGGCTCCCATCACTCTTCAGTGATGACGTCTGAATTGAATAAAACTTGTCTCTCAGGCAAGAACCAAATGTTGGTCAAGCCCTCGGTCTATTAGTACTCCTCCGCTGCATCCATTACTGGACTTCCACGTAGAGCCTATCAACGGGTGTTCTTCCCGTGACCTTACTGGGTTACCCCATGGGAACACTCATCTTGAGGTGGGCTTCCCACTTAGATGCTTTCAGCGGTTATCCACTCCGCACATGGCTACCCAGCGTTTACCGTTGGCACGATAACTGGTACACCAGAGGTGCGTTCCTCCCGGTCCTCTCGTACTAGGGAGAAATCCTCTCAATGTTCCTACGCATACACCGGATATGGACCGAACTGTCTCACGACGTTCTGAACCCAGCTCGCGTACCGCTTTAATGGGCGAACAGCCCAACCCTTGGGACCGACTTCAGCCCCAGGTTGCGATGAGCCGACATCGAGGTGCCAAACCTCCCCGTCGATGTGAACTCTTGGGGGAGATCAGCCTGTTATCCCTAGAGTAACTTTTATCCGTTGAGCGACGGCCCTTCCACTCAGAACCGTCGGATCACTAAAGCCGACTTTCGTCCCTGTTCGACTTGTAGGTCTCACAGTCAAGCTTGCTTCTGCTTTTGCACTCGACGGCTGATTTCCAACCAGCCTGAGCAAACCTTTGCGCGCCTCCGTTACCTTTTAGGAGGCGACCGCCCCAGTCAAACTGCCCACCTGATACTGTCCGCTCCCCGGATAACGGGTGAACGTTAGAACCCTAGCTCTGAAAGAGTGGTATCTCACCATTGACTCCCTAGTACCCGCAAGCACTAGATCAACGTCTCCCACCTATCCTGCGCATTCAGAGCCCGGGCACAATACCAAGCTACAGTAAAGCTTCATAGGGTCTTTCTGTCCGGGTGTATGTAGTCCGCATCTTCACAGACAATTCTATTTCGCCGAGCCTCTCTCCGAGACAGCTCCCAGATCGTTACGCCTTTCGTGCGGGTCGGAACTTACCCGACAAGGAATTTCGCTACCTTAGGACCGTTATAGTTACGGCCGCCGTTCACCGGGGCTTCAGTCGCCAGCTTCGCTTACGCTGACCGGCTTCCTTAACCTTCCGGCACTGGGCAGGCGTCAGCCCCCATACATCGTCTTGCGACTTAGCGGAGACCTGTGTTTTTGGTAAACAGTCGCCTGGGACTCTTCACTGCGACCAGCTCGCGCTGGCACCCCTTCTCCCGAAGTTACGGGGCCATTTTGCCGAGTTCCTTAGAGAGAGTTACCTCGCGCACCTCGGTATTCTCTACCACCCCACCTGTGTCGGTTTCGGGTACTGGCAGTTATGCCTTAACGGGTATAGAGCTTTTCTTGGAAGCATGACGTCACCAACTTCGCTGCCGTAGCAGCTCGTACTCACGCCTCAGCTCGGATCGTTTTCGCCGATCCTCAACGCCTCGAACGCTTGAACCAGTAACCAACATCTGGCTTGGCTAGCCTTCTCCGTCCCTCTTCCCAAAACATAACCGGTACAGGAATGTTGACCTGTTATCCATCGACTACGCCTTTCGGCCTCGCCTTAGGTCCAGACTAACCCTCCGCGGACGAGCCTGCCGGAGGAACCCTTAGGGTTTCGGTGCATGGGATTCTCACCCATGTTTTCGCTACTCAAGCCGACATTCTCACTTCCATGCAGTCCACGCCCGCTCACGCTAACGCTTCACCCCACATGGAACGCTCCCCTACCATAAATCCGCAGCTTCGGTACAACGCTTAGCCCCGTTCATTTTCGGCGCAGGATCGCTCGACCAGTGAGCTATTACGCACTCCTTTGAGGATGGCTGCTTCTAGGCAAACCTCCTGGTTGTCTGGGCAATCCCACCTCCTTTATCACTTAGCGTTGATTTGGGGACCTTAGCTGGCGGTCTGGGCTGTTTCCCTCTCGACCATGGAGCTTATCCCCCACAGTCTGACTGCCTCGCTACACACAGGGTATTCAGAGTTCATCTCGATTTGGTACCGCTCTCGCAGCCCGCACCGAAATGGTGGCTTTACCCCCCTGCTGGAGCACGAGACGCTACGCCTCAACGTATTTCGGGGAGAACCAGCTAGCTCCGGGTTCGATTGGCATTTCACCCCTAACCACAGCTCATCCGCTGATTTTTCAACATCAGTCGGTTCGGACCTCCACTTGGTATCACCCAAGCTTCATCCTGGCCATGGTTAGATCACCCGGGTTCGGGTCTATAAACACTGACAAACGCCCTATTCAGACTCGCTTTCGCTATGGCTCCACCATTCCCGGTTTAACCCGCCAGTGCCTATAAGTCGCCGGCTCATTCTTCAACAGGCACACGGTCATCCGATCAGTCGGACTCCCATTGCTTGTAAGCTCACGGTTTCATGTTCTATTTCACTCCCCTCCCGGGGTTCTTTTCACCTTTCCCTCGCGGTACTGTTTCGCTATCGGTCACACAGGAGTACTTAGCCTTACGAGGTGGTCCTCGCGGATTCACACGGAATTTCACGTGCTCCGTGCTACTCGGGATACAGCTAGGTCAGTTCAGTTTTCGTGTACGGGACTTTCACCCTCTGTGGTGTGCCATTCAAACACTTCCACTAACATTCCTTTTCCACATTGCTGTCCCACAACCCCGATGCTCGAAAGCATCGGTTTAGGCTCTTCCCCGTTCGCTCGCCGCTACTTAGGGAGTCGTTTTTACTTTCCTTTCCTCCAGCTACTAAGATGTTTCAGTTCGCTGGGTTGGCTCGCACCGCCCTATGGATTCAGGCGGCCGTTCTAGGGGTTGCCCCATTCGGAAATTCCCGGATCAAAGCGTGTTTCCAGCTCCCCGAGACTTATCGCAGGTAACCACGTCCTTCATCGCCTCTGTGTGCCAAGGTATCCACCGTGAGCCCTTTGTAGCTTGACCAATGTATCTCCAACACGCTTGCTGTCGTTGAAACAGATTCTCTCTGATTCATTGCTGAATCAAAGATCTAACTCCTCATTGCTCGACACAATTAGAAGAACGTGATGGAGTCTCGGCTCTTGCTCGATAGAATTTGCAATCACTCCTCATCATCACCCTTTCGGATCATCATTCAGAGTCATCGCATCATCCATGAGATGCTTTATTCTTTCCAGACTCACCTATGCAGTTGTCAAGGTTCTGCCAGACTTCAAATCAAATCACCAATTGCTTGATCACCTGATTCGAGCCCAGCATCTTATCAACCATCGATAGATTTCTCTCTATCGCAGGAATGACAGGAAGCTGGGTTCCTCTAGCGGACACATCTAAATCACACTCCAATCGAGCTCATACTCCAAACTTCTGGAGATGGGAATTAAAGTTCGGTCAGTGGAGGTTAGGAGACTCGAACTCCTGACATCCTGCTTGCAAAGCAGGCGCTCTACCAACTGAGCTAAACCCCCAACACCGAATGGGCCATCCTGGACTTGAACCAGGGACCTCACCCTTATCAGGGGTGCGCTCTAACCACCTGAGCTAATGGCCCAGGAGTCTCATCCCTTTTGGGGTGTGACCTAGACAAAGTTTAGGAACTAAAAATCTCCATTAAGCAGCTCACTGTTTCCAGTTCACTCTTAACTTCAAAGCTGAGGTACCGATCGACCTAAGGTGACAGAATTTCGGCCTAAGAATAAAACTACTCAGGCATCAAAATCATTGTTTGTCTCCCTGTTAGGAGGTGATCCAGCCGCACCTTCCGGTACGGCTACCTTGTTACGACTTCACCCCAGTCATCAGCCCCACCTTCGACGTCCTCCTCCACAAGGGTTGGAGTAACGGCTTCGGGCGTGGCCAACTTCCATGGTGTGACGGGCGGTGTGTACAAGGCCCGGGAACGTATTCACCGCAGTATGCTGACCTGCGATTACTAGCGATTCCTCCTTCACGTAGGCGAGTTGCAGCCTACGATCTGAACTGAGCCACGGTTTATGAGATTTGCTTGTCCTCGCGAACTTGCTGCTCTTTGTCCGTAGCATTGTAGTACGTGTGTAGCCCAGGATGTAAGGGGCATGATGACTTGACGTCATCCACACCTTCCTCCGGTTTATCACCGGCGGTCTCTCTAGAGTGCCCAACTGAATGCTGGCAACTAAAGACGTGGGTTGCGCTCGTTGCGGGACTTAACCCAACATCTCACGACACGAGCTGACGACAGCCATGCACCACCTGTCACTGCGTTCCCGAAGGCACTCTCCCGTTTCCAGGAGATTCGCAGGATGTCAAACCCTGGTAAGGTTCTTCGCGTTGCATCGAATTAAACCACATACTCCACCGCTTGTGCGGGCCCCCGTCAATTCCTTTGAGTTTCACACTTGCGTGCGTACTCCCCAGGCGGAACACTTAACGCGTTGGCTACGACACCGAGGGGGTCGATTCCCCCGACACCTAGTGTTCATCGTTTACGGCCAGGACTACAGGGGTATCTAATCCCTTTCGCTCCCCTGGCTTTCGTCCATGAGCGTCAGTTATGGCCCAGCAGAGCGCCTTCGCCACTGGTGTTCTTCCCGATATCTACGCATTTCACCGCTACACCGGGAATTCCCTCTGCCCCTACCACACTCTAGCCCAACAGTTTCCACTGCCATGATGGAGTTAAGCTCCACTTTTTAACAGCAGACTTGATGGGCCGCCTGCGGACGCTTTACGCCCAATAATTCCGGATAACGCTTGCCACTCCCGTATTACCGCGGCTGCTGGCACGGAATTAGCCGTGGCTTATTCCTCAAGTACCGTCAGATCTTCTTCCTTGAGAAAAGAGGTTTACAGCCCAGAGGCCTTCATCCCTCACGCGGCGTTGCTCCGTCAGGCTTTCGCCCATTGCGGAAAATTCCCCACTGCTGCCTCCCGTAGGAGTCTGGGCCGTGTCTCAGTCCCAGTGTGGCTGATCATCCTCTCAGACCAGCTACTGATCGATGCCTTGGTGCGCCTTTACCACACCAACTAGCTAATCAGACGCGAGCTCATCCTCAGGCGAAATTCGTTTCACCTCTCGGCATATGGGGTATTAGCAGCCGTTTCCAGCTGTTGTCCCCCTCCTGAGGGCAGATTCTCACGCGTTACTCACCCGTCCGCCACTAACCCGAAGGTTCGTTCGACTTGCATGTGTTAAGCACGCCGCCAGCGTTCATCCTGAGCCAGGATCAAACTCTCCGTTGTAGATCAATTCCTTTTGATGACTTACATCACCTCAAATTGATTTGCGTCACCCACAATTCAGTTTTCACTCATTGCAGTTGAGGCCTCCTTTCAGCTGACACAGAAAGGGTTCTTAAGAGTGCACTTCTAGATTTCTCTATCCATGACTTTCCAGGATCTCAGATCCGGTTGTTGCTCCATCAATTCGCACACCGGCAACAGTCAGGCTCGTGAAAACCTCACCGTTGCAGCGAATGACTTCATCGCAACGACATTGTTTGACGGGACCTCACACCTTCATCGCTCTTTCATCAAAGCCTTCCACTCACCTCGCGGCTCGTTTCAAGACCTCGACGCGATGAAAGCGTCAGTTCCTAAACTTTTCGATTGTCCAGGTTCTGCCGTCGCGCTCCCTCTCAGGAGCGGTGGGCTGTGCGGCCTCTCGCGACCGCTTGTGAAACTTACAACACCGTGGGATCGCTCCCTCTTGGTCTTGTAAGCACCGATCGAACCACACAAAAGCTCTCGCTTCCCTTGTGCTCCTCCCGGCTGCGCCTTCCGCCCTTCGGCTTCCTGCGCAGTCCAAAAACATAACCCATCAACTCCCCTACTCGCAACCTCAGGGGCGTCACCAGATCTCCAGACTTGCTTCCACTGGCCAAAACGCTTGCAATCACTACGGTCTGATCAGGATCTCCTGAGCAACGAACCATGGCAGGTCGATTCAGCCAGCAGCACCAGCGTGTGCGACCCAGCTCCAAGGAAGACCAAGTCGTCGAGAAGGCAAGGGAGCATTTCGAACGCACTCTGATTTCCGTTGGTGGTGCACTGGCGGGAAGCGTGGCGGCACTGGAGCACCCCAGCTCCGACGGAGCTCTCAACTACGGAGAGATCTTCCTGCGCGACAACGTGCCGGTGATGGTTTACCTGCTAACCCAGCGCCGCTTCGATGTGGTGAAGCAGTTCCTGAGTGTGTGCCTGGATCTTCAGAGCACCACCTACCAGACCCGCGGTGTTTTCCCCACCAGTTTCGTGGAGGAAAACCAGGAGCTGATCGCCGACTACGGACAACGATCGATCGGAAGGATCACATCCGTCGATGCGAGCCTCTGGTGGCCAGTGATCTGCTGGCTCTACGTCAAACACAGCGGCGATCACAGTTTCGGCGCCAGCCAAAAAGTGCAGCGGGGGATCCAGCTGCTGCTTGATCTGGTCCTGCATCCAACCTTCGAGGGCACCCCCGTGCTCTTCGTGCCGGACTGCGCGTTCATGATTGATCGTCCAATGGACGTGTGGGGCGCACCACTCGAAGTGGAAGTGCTGCTCTATGGCTCGCTTCGCAGCTGCATCCACCTCATGGAACTCTGCAGAAGTCAGCACAACAGCAGGCTGCTCGATCAGCGCCTGGTGCTCACGAGGCAATGGGTGCATGACCTGCGCGGCTTCCTCTTGAAGCACTACTGGGTCACCAGCAAGACGATGCAAGTGCTTCGACGACGGCCCACAGAACAGTACGGGGAGAACCAGCACCAGAACGAATTCAACGTTCAGCCCCAGGTCATCCCCGACTGGTTGCAGGACTGGCTGGAAAACCGCGGCGGCTATCTGATTGGCAACATGCGAACCGGCAGACCCGACTTTCGCTTCTACAGCCTGGGAAATTCACTGGCCTGTCTCTTCGGCTTGCTGACCAGCCCCCAGCAGCGGGCACTATTCCGCCTGGTCTTGCACAACCGTGACGATCTGATGGCCCAGATGCCCATGCGCATATGCCATCCGCCGATGGACGGTCTCGAATGGCAGAACAAAACTGGCTCAGACCCCAAAAACTGGCCATGGAGCTACCACAACGGTGGACACTGGCCAAGCCTTCTCTGGTTTTTCGGTGCTTCCATCCTTCTGCATGAGCGGCGAAACCCACACGCCGACGTTCTGCTCATGGGCCAAATGAAGGCTCTTCTTGAAGAGAGCTATTGGAGTCATCTCAACCAACTGCCCCGTCAGCAATGGGCCGAATACTTCGATGGGCCAACAGGGACCTGGGTAGGACAACAGTCCCGCACCTACCAAACCTGGACGATCGTCGGATTCTTACTCCTGCATCACATGCTGAGGGTCAACCCTGACGATGTCGACATCCTGAGTCTGGACGATCAGCCATAAAAAAACCCGGCCAAAGGCCGGGTTTCATTCCTGCAAAGAGCAGGACGTTGCTCAGAAGAGACCGAGGGTCAGAGACTTGTCGATCGGGAGTGCAGCACCAATACCCAGGTAGATGGTCGTGAGAGTTCCGAAGAGGAAAACGGCCATCGCCACTGGACGGCGGAAGGGGTTCTGGAACTTGTTGAAGCTCTCAATGAAGGGAACCAGCATCAGGCCCAGAGGAACAAGCGTCTGCAGAGCGATACCGAGAAGCTTGTTGGGGACAACCCGCAGAATCTGGAACACGGGGTAGAGGTACCACTCAGGAAGAATTTCGAGAGGGGTAGCAAAGGGATCAGCCTTGTCGCCGAGCATGGCCGGATCAAGAACGGCGAGGCCCACCACACAGGCAAAGGTTCCCAGAATCACAACCGGGAAGATGTAGAGGAGATCGTTGGGCCAGGCAGGCTCACCGTAATAGTTGTGGCCCATGCCCTTGGCCAGCTTGGCCCGCAGCTTTGGATCGGTGAGATCCGGCTTCTTGAGGATGTGCATGATGCAGGACGGGGTTGTACGAACGGTAGAAAAAGCTGTTCGGTATCCGCTTCAGGATGTGAAGCGAATGAAATGGATCACAAGGGGCCGGAGATGCCCTGCTTCCGAATCATCAGGAAGTGCATGAGCATGAACACGGCCAGCAGCCAGGGCATCACAAACGTGTGGAGGCTGTAGAAGCGGGTCAAGGTGGACTGACCAACGCTCTCACCACCGCGAAGCAGCTCAACCATGAAATCGCCGACCACAGGAATGGCGGCGGGAACGCCAGACACGATCTTCACAGCCCAGTAACCAACCTGATCCCAGGGGAGTGAGTAGCCAGTCACACCGAAGGACACGGTGATCACGGCCATGGTCACGCCCGTCACCCAGGTGAGCTCACGGGGACGCTTGAACCCCCCGGTGAGATAAACGCGGAACACGTGAAGAATCAGCATCAGCACCATCATGGAGGCGCTCCAGCGATGGACCGAGCGGATCAACCATCCGAAGCTGACGTCGGTCATCAGGTACTGAACCGAGCTGTAGGCCTCTGCCACCGTCGGCTTGTAATAAAAGGTCATCGCGAACCCAGTCGCGAACTGAATCAGGAAACAGACCAGGGTGATCCCGCCCAGGCAATAAAAGATGTTGACGTGGGGTGGGACGTACTTGCTGCTGATGTCATCAGCGATGTCTTGGATTTCAAGACGTTCCTGGAACCAGTCGTAGACGGGTGAGGAGTTCGCCATGCAGAGGTGGGCTTGGATTGCGAGAGTCTACTGAACACGTTCCAGCGATCGCGTCCGGGATGAAGCCAATGTTGCCGACTGTTAACGACCTGGCAAACCAATTGCGGCGACTGGCTTGTGGGCTGATCAGCCTGCTCGTGATCGCCCTCGCCATCGCCCCTCAAGCCCTGGCGCTCAACGATGCGCAGCAGCTCGTGGTGGAGAGCTGGAAGCTGGTGAACCAGAGCTATGTCGACCCGTCGCGCTTCGATGCCATCCACTGGCGAAGGCTGCGCCAGAAAGCCCTAGAGGGATCCATCGAATCCAGTGGCCAGGCCTATGACGCCATCGATGCCATGCTCGCGCCGATCGGCGATCCCTACACCCGACTGTTGCGGCCAGCGGACTACGACGTCATGAAGGCCAGTAACGAAGGCAGCCTCAGCGGAGTAGGGCTGCAACTTGGGCACCGCAGTGATGACGGCAAGATCGTGGTGATCGCGGCCCTCGAGGGCTCACCCGCGGCTGATGCAGGCCTGGTCAGTGGCACGTTGGTGCTGGCCGTGAATGGAGAAACCACAGAAAGCCTTGGGCTCGAAGCCACGGCTGCCCGCCTTCGCGGCGAGGCGGGAACCCAGGTGGTGCTCACCTTGCTGTCAGCGGATGACACCCAGAGCGAAGTAACGCTCGAGCGTCGGTATGTGGATCTCAGGCCAGTGCGTACAAGGCGCCTACGCAGCGACAGTCACACGCTTGGATACCTGCGGATCACCCAATTCAGCGATGGTGTGCCAGACCAAGTGCAGGAAGCACTACGAGAGCTCTCCGAGAAGGGAATTGAGGGCCTGGTGCTCGACCTTCGCAACAACTCCGGAGGGCTGGTCAGTGCTGGTTTGAGCGTGGCAGATGCCTTCCTCAGCAATCAGCCGATCGTGGAAACCCGCAACCGAGATGGAATCGCCGATCCCATTCAGGCTGGTCAGGGGGAGATTTACAGCGGGCCGATGGTCACCCTTGTCAATCAAGGGACGGCCAGCGCGAGTGAAATTCTGGCGGGTGCCCTCCAAGACGACGGGCGCTCCCAGCTGCTCGGAAGCCGAACCTTTGGCAAAGGACTGATCCAGACCCTGACCAATCTCAGTGATGGCAGCGGTCTGGCCATCACTGTGGCGGGCTACGTCACACCAAGCGGCCGGGACATCCAGGGTCAAGGACTGGAGCCAGATCGCCTGCTGGATCAGCCAGAGCCCTTGAATCCTGGAGGCGAAGGAGATCGCTGGCTCCTGGATGCCGAACGGTTTATGGAATCGCTACTGGATCGCAGAACGGCGTCCACGGACCCGGAACCCGACCCGCAGCCATGAGCAGCCGAACATTCCACGACCCCCTCCATCGCAGCATCCGGCTCGATGCCAGCCGGCCCGCTGAGGCCATGGTCATGGCCCTCGTCGACAGCCAACCATTCCAACGCCTACGTCGTATCCGACAACTGGGTCCCGCCTTTCTCACCTTTCACGGTGCTGAATCGAGTCGTTTCACCCATTCCCTTGGGGTTTTTCATCTGGCGCGCCAGGCCCTTGATCGGCTGGTGTCCAAAGACCCCACCCTGGAATGCCATCGCGGCACCCTGTATGCCGCGGCACTTCTCCATGATCTGGGCCATGGACCGCTCAGTCATACCGGCGAGGAGATGTTCGGTCTGCATCACGAGCAGTGGTCAGCGCGACTCGTGCGTGAGCACCCACAGATCCGCCCGTTGCTCGATGCCCACAGCGCTGGCACGGCTGATGCTGTGGCCAACCTGCTGGGGCATGACAAGGCTGAACGCAGCGTGATCAAAGCGCTCGTCAGCAGCCAATTGGATTGCGACCGTCTGGACTATCTACTGCGCGACAGCTACAGCACTGGAACCCGCTACGGACAACTCGATCTGGAGCGAATCCTTTCGGCGCTCACCCTGGCACCTGATGGTGAACTGGCCATCCATCCGAAGGGGCTGATGGCAGTGGAGCACTACCTCGTGGTGCGCAATCTGATGTACCGCAGTGTTTACAGCCATCGACTCAATGTGGTTTGCAACTGGCTTCTGGAACAGGTGATCCGCATCGCCCGACAGCTCGGCCCCGGGGATGTCTGGTGCGATGCGGTTTTGAAGCGGTGGCTGTGGTCGCCCAAACAGTTGGATCTCAACGCGTTCCTCGCCAATGACGATCTACGGACCGGGTACCACCTACTGCGCTGGGCAGAGGACGGCCCAGCACCTCTGGCCAACCTCTGCCAACGCTTTCTCGATCGACAGCTCCTCAAGGCCAGTGCCGTCGAGCATCTGAGCAGCGAACAGCAGCTTGAGGCCCTTGCTCTCGCCAGACGCCTTTCTGAGCAGCAGGGCATGGATGCGGAAACCTGCTGCGGACTCCGTCATCAGCAACTGCGGGGGTATCACCCCTACCGAGGCGGGCTACGTCTCTGGGATGGCCAGCGCTTACTTGCCCTCGAGCAGGAATCACCTCTTGTACAAAGTCTGACCACGCCAGCCGCAAGCGCCTGGCTCATCCACCCTCGGGAGATCGAAACAGAGCTTCGCAGCCACCTGGGCACCCATGGCTTCGGCGCCTAGCGTTTGCCCATGCCTGCGCCGCTTTTTGAAGCCAGATCCCAGGAAGACGTGACTTACCGACTTCGGCTTCCCCCCTTCCTGGAGCGTGACTGGCAGGAAGCGCTGCCTGATCTACTCGCCAACTGTCCGCCAGGGCCCGTGGATCTCGATTGCGGAACCTGGCCTCTCAACGTGCGAGACCTTCACCATCTAATCGACACCCTCGAACGGGAAGGACTCTCGATCAACGGCCTGGAAGCCTGCAGAAGTGAAACGGTCATCAGTGCCAATGCCCTTGGCCTACAGGCCCGCCTGCGGATGGAACACCTGCAGATCAAGCCCGTAGCTGACGCTGCAGCAGGCCTGCGGCTCCATCAGGGCACCTTGAGGTCTGGGGATCACGTCAACGCCCAGGGCCACCTTCTACTGGTCGGTGATGTGAACCCTGGCGCCCGCGTGTCAGCAGCTGGTGATGTTCTGGTCTGGGGGCGACTGAGGGGCGTTGCCCATGCAGGCTGCCTAGGCAACAGCGAGGCCAAGATCGTGGCGCTCCAGTTGCGGCCACTGCAACTGCGGATCGCTGATTGCGTTGCCCGTGGACCGGACGAGCAGCCTCAACCTGGCTTTGCGGAGCAAGCCCGCATTGTGAATGGAGAAATCGTGATTGAAGCCGCCCAGCCACTGCCCCCGATCGTTCCTGCAACAGAGCGGGACGATTCCCTGGCCTGAATGCGTCACCCCCTTTAGGCTGCCCTGACTTCCCGGGACCCCGTGGCGCCAACCTCGCGAACGATCCTGATCTGCTCTGGCAAAGGCGGTGTCGGCAAAACGACCCTCACAGCCAATCTGGGCATTGCCCTGGCCAGGCAAGGTCAGAAAACCGTTGTACTGGATGCCGATTTTGGCCTTCGCAACCTCGATCTTCTGCTGGGCCTCGAAAACAGAATCGTCTACACAGCGCAGGAGGTTCTGGCTCAGACCTGCCGACTCGAACAAGCCCTCGTACGCCACAAGCAAGAGCCCAACCTCGCCCTGCTTCCGGCGGGCAATCCCCGCATGCTCGAGTGGCTCAAACCCGAAGACATGCAATCCATCGTGAGCATGCTTCAAAAACAGTTCGACTACGTGCTGATCGACTGTCCTGCCGGGATCGAGGACGGATTCAAGAATGCAGCCGCTGCAGCCCGCGAGGCCATCGTGATTACCACTCCCGAGGTTTCAGCAGTTCGCGACGCCGACCGGGTGATCGGGCTTCTCAACACCAGAGGGGTTTCGCCGGTGCAGCTGGTTCTCAATCGAGTGCGGCCAAAAATGATGGCGAACCAAGAAATGCTGGCGGTTGATGATGTCACCGACATCCTCGCCCTCCCCCTGCTGGGACTTGTGCTGGAGGATGAACAGGTGATCGTGAGCACAAACCGGGGTGAGCCACTCACCCTGAATGGTGGCGGCTCACCTGCAGCCCGTGCTTACGCCAACATTGCACGCCGCTTGCAGGGAGAGGACGTTCCTCTCACCGACCCTGCAAAAGAAGGACGTGGGCTACGCGCCAAGGTGCGCCGGCTGATGCAAAAGAAGATTTTCTGAAGCGATGACCCTGCGCGACATCCTCGACAAACTGCTCGGACGCCAGCCAGCCAGTGCCACCACAGCACGGGAACGTTTGCAGCTGGTGCTTGCCCACGATCGCAGCGATCTCAGCCCCGAACTTCTGGAGCAGATGCGCAAAGAGATCCTTGAGGTCGTGGCGAAGTACGTAGAAATCGACCTGGATCATGGCGACGTAAGCCTGGAGACCGAAGACCGGGTGACCGCGCTTGTGGCGAACCTGCCCATCCGCCGCCCCCTGGCCATTCCAACCCGCAACAACGACCAAGAGACAGTCGACGCCTGAGGGCGTCCCAGGGGAATGCTTGGCTCAGCAGCACTTTTGCCATGCCGACCTCTGACCTCACCCCTGCGGAGCTCTCTGTCGTTCGCTTGCTGTTGGAAGGACTCAGCAACAAAGCCATCGCCCAGCGCAGGGTTCTCAGCATCCGCACCGTGGAGACCCACATCAGTCATGCCCTGGGCAAGACCGGCTGTCGCTCCAGGCTGGAGTTGATGCTCTGGATGCTGGCCAGGGAAAGGCATCAGAGGCCGGAGCCGGCCGGTACACTTCCCTCATTGCCGGCTTAGCTCAGCGGTAGAGCAGCGCTTTTGTAAAGCGAAGGCCGTCGGTTCAAATCCGTCAGCCGGCTTGGATGGTGATTGCAGTAAATCTTCGGGGCACTTTCCGTTCTCAGGACTGTCCGTTCTCAGGACTGACCAGATCGACCGGCAAGCAACCAGAGGCCAGTCAGAGCCAGGAGCCAGGGAAGAAAACCAAGGTTGAAAAGAGGGCTCGCAAAGCCAACCACTGGGAAGATCAGCCAGTGGGTCGCTGCCTGCAGCACCAGCACGATGGCGATCAACCAGAGCATGGGGGCTTCAGGTTCAGGCCTGTAGGCATCACAGCACCCTCTCGCAGGACTCGCCACTCCCCTGGACCGCTCCAGGCGAGAACGGTGCTTGCCAAGCCACTCGGAGCTGGCCAGGGCAGCGGAGCAAGCAGTGACAGCGAGGGAAAGCAACGCCAAGCGTCTCGAGCGTTGGTCGCAGCAGGCTCTCCGGACCGATTCACGCTTGTGGTGGCCAGGGGGCCGCTCCTGGCCAAGAGCGCTCTGGTGACTGCGCAATCGGGCACGCGCATGCCGAGTGTTGACGCCCCTGGGTGGAGCCTGTCAGTCATCGATCCTTGGGAGGGGAGCACCAAGGTGAGAGCGCCTGGCCAATGATCTGAGGCCAGAGCTTCCGCCTCCCGACGTGCATCGACCCGCGCGTGACACAGCAGGTCCATGGCATCAGCGCCCATCAAGATCAGCGGCTTCTCCAAAGGACGCTGCTTCAGGCACCAGATCTGGCCAGCGTGATCCGGCAGTGCGGCCAGGGCCGGGAGGGTGTCGGTTGGAATCAACACGGGATTTCCACTTTGCAACTGAAGCAGCAGTGACTCGACTCCATCCCCATCAGGCATCAAAACTGGCATCAAATCAGGACGACCTCCTGGCAATACAGAAGCGGGCGACCCCTTCAAGATCGCGTTCAGCTCGAACATCCTCAAGGCCGGCCTTGCGACAAAGCGCAGCAACCGGCTCGCTCTGATCGTGATGATGCTCCATCAGCAGCCATCCGCCTGGAGCGAGAGCGCGGCCTGCTGACATCACAATGCTCGCAATGGAATGGAGGCCATCGGGACCTCCATCAAGCGCCAGCCTTGGTTCGTAATCCCGCACCACCGGATCAAGGAGATCCACCGTCGAAGCAGGGATATAAGGCGGGTTAGACACCACCAACTGCAATCCCCCCCACCAGGGTTCCAACGGCGTCCACCAGTCACCAGCATGCAATTGCCAGTCAGCCGAGCCGGCCAGGCGCTCCAGGTTGGTGCGAGCCAGAGCCAGGGCCGCTTCACTGCAATCGACCCCATGGCCGCTCCAATGGGGTAGAGCACGAGCCAGAGCAACCGCCAGGGCACCAGAGCCCGTGCCTAGATCAGCCCAGCGTCCCGACCCAAGGGAATTCGGCTTGACCGAGACGCAGTCGAGGGCGAGATCCACGAGCAGTTCGGTCTCCTGCCTGGGAATCAAGGCTGCGGATGACACGGTTAATTCAAAGTCCCGCCAGGGGCAGCAACCAACCAGATGCTGCAAGGGCTCGTGACAGTCGAGATGGCGCCGCCACAGCAACTCAAGCTCCTCAAGCGCACAGCTGAGGGTCACAACCCTGGCACCGGGATCGAGATGCAAACGCTGAAGCTCAGTCCAGCGAAGACCACCGGCCAAATCCAGCAACCAATCGAGATCGGCTCCATAGCCTCCCCGGGAGAGCTGCTTCCGCCTCCAGGCCAGCAGGTCTGTGCCAGAAAGCTCTGAAGATGCCATCCGTCCAAGCTAAGCAAGCCGCCAGCGCATCCCAGGTTCAGCGCAGACAACTCCCTGAAGCTCCAGCTGAAACAACTGCTCCGCCAAATCGGCGGTGGATCGACTGAGTTCCTGGCCCAGCGTCTCCAACCCGGCACCTTGCTCAAGCAATCGCAACAGAGCGGAATCCTGAGCACCAGCAGCGACGGGTGGAGACAACTTGGAGAAAGAACTCTGCTCAGGTCGCGCCAGGCAGCCGGCACCCAGGAAATCGAGAAAGTGGTCAATACAGACCAGCGGCGAAGCCCCGTCGGCCAAGAGTGCGTTACTGCCCTTCGCCGAATCCCTCAGAACATCCCCAGGGACCACCCAGAGAGCACACCCCAATTGCTGAGCACATCGAGCCGAGAGCAACGCCCCACTTCCCTGCGGACACTCCACGACCACCACAACCCTGGCGAGAGCGACCAGCAGTCGGTTGCGAAGCGCAAAGCTCGCGCGAGAGACACGAGCCTCCGGAGCCTGCTCCGTGATCAACAATCCACTGGAGGCCACATGGGCCTGAAGCTGGGCATGCTCGGGCGGATAAACCCTGGTCAAAGGAGTTCCCACGACAGCGATCGGCCGACCAGATGCCGCGAGGCAACCTTGATGCGCAGCAGCATCAACCCCCTCGGCCAAACCACTGACCACAGGCCATCCCGCCTCCGCCAGCGCTTCTCCCAACCTGGTGGCCACCCGCAAGGCATGGGACGAAGGCCGCCGGGTGCCGACAATCGCAACAGCGGCAGAATCCGCCAGCGCTGTCCAGAGGGAGTCCTGCCCTCGCCAAAAGAGCGCGACCGGAGGCCTAGGCAGGGCGCCTAGAGCATCAGGCCAGATCCTGTCGCCGGGCACCAAGACATCCGCGGGAACGCTGACACGAGGAGCCTTCCCCCAGCGAGAGCGAAACCGATCAACCCGTTCAAGTAGGGAGTCAGGCCAGAGCAGAGCAGCCTTCAGGCGAGCGCGGGGCCACCCCCAGAGCGCCGCAAAGCCTCCTTCAGTCCGGAGGGCGAGAGCGCGAAGGGCATCCATCCGACTGGAACCAAGGCCAGGACAACGACTCCACAACCACCACCAATCGCGCAACTCCAAACTCGGCAACTAATACATCTGTATTAGCGTCTCATGCTGGCGGCTCAGGGCCTTGCTGGAGGCGCCGCAAGGCTTCGCCGAGGGGTTCCGGAGCCTGGCGCAGAAGGGTGCGACGCCCACCGTCGAAGCGAACCAGCACCAGCTCGACCCGAGCCTCTGCCGCCACCTCGCCATCCGAGCACAGCCAGCGACTCCGCCACGGCCAGCGAACTCCTTTCCTAGGGAGCGCCCAGCTTTCCAACAGCACCTGCTCGCCGTGATGGAGGGCCTGCCGATAGTCGATCTCTAGGCGCACCACAGGCATTTCCAGCCCTGCCTCCGACACCACGCCGTAGGGCAGCCCCACGGCTGCCAATGCCTCCACCCTCGCCTCCTCGAGCCAGGCCACATAGGCGCCATGCCACATCACCCCACCGTGGTCGGTGTGCTGAGGAAGAACACGTTTGCTCCAACGCCAGGGCCGCGTCGTAACGCTCTCAATCACCATGCTTCAGGCCCTCCTTTTTCGGCCATAGGCTGCTGCACACACCGCTGCGATGTTGTGTTCAACAACCTTCTGATTGCTGATTCCGGGAAGGGACATGTCGAGGAGATGGTCAAAATGCTGCGCGATCTACCCGGATTCCGCGCCGCAAGGATCAACCTCCTCCATGTTGTTCCAGAACAGGACAAATCCGGCGCTGAAGAGCACTGGGCCGACGCCGCCCAGCTCCTTGCCCAGGCGGTGGAGCGGCTTGGCCTCAACCCGAGCGAAGTGAACTCGATCATTCGTCAAGGTGACGCGAAACAGACCGTGCTCAAAGTGGCAGAGGAGCTCAATGCCGATCTGATCGTGATGGGATCCCGGGGGCTCGGACGACTCCAATCGATCCTCGCCAACAGCACCAGCCAGTACGTCTTCCAGCTCTCAACCAGGCCCATGCTTTTGGTGCGAGACGATCTGTACGTACGCCATGTCAATCGTTTGCTCGTGACCATCGATGGCACAGGAGTTGGCGACGACGCCCTGCGACTGGCCTGCGAGATGATTCGCGACATTCCCGGGGGACAACTGACGGGTGTCCATGTGGCCAGGCAGGACATCACCCCATCCCGAGGAGCCGTTAGCAAAGGCGACGCTCTACTGGAGGCAGCGGTCCAACGGGCCCGCGGCTATGGAGTCGCCCTGAAGCCCTTACACATCACCGCGAACGACATCGGCCGCGGGGTGTGCCAGGCCGCCAAGGACACGAATGCCGATCTCGTCGTGATCGCATCCCAGGACCGTCGACCGCTCGTGGCCCGCGGACTGGTGGATCTGGACAAACTGCTGGGGGGATCCGTGAGCGACTACATCAGGGTGCATGCTCCAGCCCCCGTGATGCTCGTGAGGGAACCGGAGCGGTCTTGAAACTGCTCCGGTGAACCCGTTCAGCTCTGCTTGCTGTTGGTCTGAATGAACAAAATGATCAGGAAGACCGTCGGAACCAGCACGAACATGAGGCTGGCGACAAAGCCGAGATCGTTGGTTTCCATGACCGCTGATAAGTGCCCTCGGAAGGTATCACCGTTCGGCGACCTCGCAGGGCCAAACCTCAGGCCTCGTCACCGGGCGTAGCAGCCCGATCATCAAGTTCCTGATCAGGCTCGGGCTCATCTTCATTCAGCTCCTGAGCAGGCCAGGCGGTTGGCCCGCTTGGCAAACCGCCCGCTTGTGCTGCTGCGATCCGTGCCTCCGCATCCGCAAGCCCCATCTGCGGCCTGGTCAAGACCACGAGGGAGTCCTGTACAAGCGCCTGACAGGCAAGACGCCAAGTGTTCGGCCGACGCCGCAACTTGTTCTCCTCCACTGCCGTGCGCGTGGAGAGAGCACCCGGCAAAGCACCATCCGGCACATCGACAAAGCAAGTAATGCACTGGCCGCACCCGCCGCAGTTGCCAAGCTGACCTTTCAGGCCGTACAGGGAAATCCCTTCACGAAGGGCCACGTCCCGCAGATTTTCCCCGGGGTAGCACTCCACGTCACGACCTTCTCTGACAAAGCGGATGACTGGCATGGCGAGGGGAGGTCGGAAACCTGCATTCTGAATCCAGGGGTTGCGATTTGTAACCGCCGCATCAGAGGCACCCCGACATCGCCCTGAAGCCCCTACCTCCCTTCCTCCAGCAGGAACATGGCAACAGGCCGATCCGCTCAACGGCACGAAAGAGATGTTGAGACGTTGCAGCTCGCGACAGCGAGTCCCAGCAGCCCTTCAACACCCCTTACGATCGCTGGGTCTGGCTGCATCAGCAGCTTCGTTCCCCCGAACCTGACCCATGGGATTGCCCTGGTATCGGGTGCACACCGTCGTTATTAACGACCCCGGCCGACTCCTGGCCGTGCACCTCATGCACACCGCCCTCGTTGCCGGCTGGGCCGGCTCGATGGCTCTCTATGAACTCGCCATTTTCGACCCCTCGGATCCTGTTCTGAATCCGATGTGGCGTCAGGGCATGTTTGTGATGCCTTTTATGGCCCGTCTTGGCGTCACCGGCAGCTGGGGAGGCTGGAGCATCACCGGTGAGACCGGTGTGGATCCTGGCTTCTGGAGCTTTGAAGGTGTCGCCGCAGCTCACATCGTGTTCAGCGGCCTGCTGATGCTGGCTGCCATCTGGCACTGGACTTACTGGGATCTCGAGATCTGGCAGGACCCACGCACAGGTGAGCCCGCCCTTGATCTCCCCAAGATTTTCGGCATCCACCTCCTGCTTGCAGGACTAGGCTGCTTCGGTTTCGGCGCCTTCCATCTCACCGGTGTTTTCGGACCGGGCATGTGGATCTCCGATCCGTACAGCCTCACCGGGCACCTAGAAGCTGTCCAGCCAGCCTGGGGTCCTGAAGGATTCAACCCCTTCAATCCTGGTGGAATCGTTGCTCACCACATCGCTGCAGGGATTGTCGGCATCATTGCTGGCATCTTCCACATCACCACTCGACCTCCTGAGCGCCTTTACAAGGCCTTGCGCATGGGGAACATCGAGACGGTCTTGGCTAGTGCCATTGCCGCTGTGTTCTTCGCAGCCTTCATCGTGGCCGGCACCATGTGGTACGGCTCAGCTGCCACTCCTGTGGAGCTGTTCGGCCCGACCCGTTATCAGTGGGATCAGAGCTACTTCAAGACTGAGATCAACCGTCGCGTTCAGACGGCAATGGATTCAGGTGCTTCCGAGCAAGAGGCTTATGCCTCGATTCCTGAGAAACTTGCCTTCTATGACTACGTCGGAAACAGCCCTGCCAAGGGCGGTCTGTTCCGTGTTGGTCCGATGGTGAATGGTGATGGTCTGCCCACGGGTTGGATTGGCCATATCTCCTTCACTGACAAGGATGGTCGCGATCTTCAGGTGCGCCGTCTCCCCAACTTCTTTGAGAACTTCCCTGTGGTTCTTGAAGACAGTGACGGCATCGTGCGGGCTGACATTCCTTTCCGTCGGGCTGAAGCGAAATATTCCTTCGAGCAGCAAGGTGTGACCGCCACAGTCTTTGGTGGTGCCCTTGACGGTCAGACCTTCACTGATCCTGCTGACGTGAAGCGACTGGCTCGCAAGGCTCAACTGGGTGAAGCGTTCGAATTCGACCGCGAGACCTACCACTCCGACGGCACCTTCCGCAGCTCACCCCGCGGCTGGTTCACCTTCGGCCATGCCACCTTTGCCCTCCTCTTCTTCTTTGGGCACATCTGGCACGGTGCACGCACCCTCTACCGTGACGTGTTTGCCGGTATCGATCCCGATCTCGGTGAGCAGGTTGAGTTCGGTCTGTTCCAGAAACTGGGAGACCGTTCCACCCGTCGACTGCCTGAGGGCTACGTGCCCCCGGCAGGCACCACCCTCAGCTGATCGCCCCCTCGGAGACTCTCGATGGAAAGCTTCGCTTACATCCTCATCCTCACCCTGGCGATTGCCACACTCTTCTTCGCCATCGCTTTCCGCGATCCCCCGAAGATCGGCAAGTGATTCAGGAATCAACTGCTTTGCCCCGCATGAAGGCGGGGCTTTTTTTTGGCAATTTCCAGGCCTGGACAAGCTGTCTAAACTTGGAACACATTCGACTTCGGAGTGAACCGGGCGTGCAGTGCCCTTCCTGCCAAAACACAGACAGTCGGGTATTGGAATCCCG
Organism: Synechococcus sp. HK01-R; assembly: GCF_014217855.1. NCBI lineage: Bacteria > Bacillati > Cyanobacteriota > Cyanophyceae > Synechococcales > Synechococcaceae > Synechococcus > Synechococcus sp. HK01-R. Next base: position 91,051 of record NZ_CP059059.1, read on the forward strand.
TGCTGCCGATGGAGGCAGGAGTGTTCGCCGTCGGCGTGAATGCCTGAACTGTGAGTTTCGCTTCACCACCTATGAACGGGTGGAGACCATGCCGATCACCGTCCTCAAACGGAATGGCAGCCGCGAGAGCTTCAGCAGGAGCAAGCTGCTCCATGGCCTGAGCAGGGCCTGCGAGAAAACCGGGATCACAGCCACCAAACTCGAAGAAATCGTCGACGAACTTGAGCTCACCCTTCAACAGCGCAACGGTCGCGAGGTGACCAGCCACGACATTGGAGAGCTGGTGCTTGAGCAACTCAAGGAGCTCAGCGAGGTGGCATACGTTCGCTTTGCTTCGGTTTACAAGCAGTTCCGCGGCGTCAACGACTTCGTCAAGACGCTCGAAGGAATGAACACCAGCAAGCCTCCTCTAGCCACCGTTTGAATTGAGCAGCTGAGGAACCACCCAAGCGAATCGCCCTAGGGCCGTCTGTAAGAATGGGCGATTCGATCGCTTGTGGTCGGCGGGCCTCAGCGTCTTCTCTCACACTGTCTTCGGGCAGACCGCCATCCCCCCATGTCTGTCACCTCCACCGACCAGGTTCAGGATCCCAACGCGGAAACAGCCGCGTTTGCCGAAGATGCTGAAGCGATCATGGCAACGGAATCCATCGATGCCTTCGCTGAAGAGGACCTGAGCATTCCGGAGGATGTGCCCACGGCCGACGACCCCAGCAGCCGGGCCAGCAGCCGTGATCTCGATGGCGCTGGTTTCACCCTCGACGAGTTCGCCTCGCTGCTGAGCAAGTACGACTACAACTTCAAGCCTGGCGACATCGTCAACGGCACCGTCTTTGCCCTGGAGTCGAAGGGAGCGATGATCGACATCGGCGCGAAGACGGCCGCCTTCATGCCGATGCAGGAGGTGTCGATCAACCGTGTTGAGGGACTGAGCGATGTTCTCCAGCCGGGAGAGGTGCGCGAGTTCTTCATCATGAGCGAAGAGAACGAAGACGGTCAGCTCGCACTATCGATTCGCCGGATTGAATATCAACGCGCCTGGGAACGGGTGAGGCAGCTGCAGAAAGAAGACGCCACCATTTATTCCGAGGTGTTCGCCACCAACCGTGGTGGTGCCCTTGTGCGGGTGGAAGGCCTGCGCGGCTTCATCCCCGGTAGCCACATCAGCACCCGCAAGCCCAAGGAAGATCTGGTCGCCGATTTCCTGCCGCTCAAGTTCCTGGAAGTCGACGAGGAGCGCAACCGTCTGGTGCTCAGCCATCGTCGCGCCCTGGTGGAGCGCAAGATGAATCGCCTCGAGGTAGGCGAAGTGGTGATCGGCACCGTTCGTGGCATCAAGCCCTATGGCGCCTTCATCGATATCGGTGGTGTCAGCGGTCTGCTGCACATCTCCGAAATCAGCCACGAGCACATCGAGACTCCTCACACCGTGCTCAATGTCAATGACCAGATGAAGGTCATGATCATCGATCTGGATGCCGAGCGCGGCCGCATCTCTCTCTCCACCAAGGCGCTTGAGCCGGAGCCCGGTGACATGCTCACCGATCCCCAGAAGGTGTTCGAGAAGGCCGAGGAAATGGCTGCCCGTTACAAGCAAATGCTGCTTGAGCAGGCCGAGGAGGGCGAAGAGTCCTACGGGATGATGGGCTGATTCTCGCGATCAGTTCGTCCCATGGCCACGCTGTTACTCAACGGTGAGGCCCTAGCCGAAATCGATGGGGTGCTGTTCGACAAGGACGGCACCCTTTCTCATAGCGAACCGCACCTCATCAGCCTGGCGCGAAGGCGAATTGAAGCCATTGCAGAACGCATGCAACACCTTCCACTTCGCGTCGTTTCAAACGCGTTGGACACCAAAAGCCTGCGTTCGCTCCTCGAAAAGGCCTACGGACTGAACAGTGAAGGCGTTCGCCCGGACAGTCTTCTCGCCGTGGCGTCAAAACAGCACAACCTCGCTGCCACCGCAACCGTTCTCAGCCTGGTGGGCGTGCCGTGGCCTCAGGCCCTACTGCTTGCGGAGGAGAGCTTTGCATCCGTGGAGCAGTCGCTTCCCCCCGATGAAGAAGACGGTTCCACTCCGCTTTTACCGGATGCCAAACGCCTGATCCAAGCGCTCAACAAAGCCGGGGTGACCTGTGCTGTGATCAGCAACGACACCCACGAGGGAATTCAGCGCTTTCTGCGTCATCACCAGCTAGAGCACGCCGTTTCAGGCATCTGGAGCGCGGAGCATCAGCCAAGCAAACCAGATCCGGCCGCTGTCCACCGCCTCTGCGAGTCCCTGCAACTCAACCACCGTCGCTGCGCCCTAGTCGGCGATGCCGACTCCGATCTACTCATGGGCAGGCGCGCTGGAGTCGCTGTCACCCTGGGCTACGTGGCCGGATGGAGGGAGCCCCCAACGCTTACCGCCCACGAACACCTTGTTCACCACTGGCGCGATCTCCAAGTGCGCCTAGAAGACTGAACTCGCCTCCCCTTAGAGTCGCTCCATTCGCACCGGGTCATGAGTCGCTACGTCTTCACCTCCGAATCCGTCACAGAAGGACATCCCGACAAAATCTGTGACCAGGTCAGTGATGCAGTACTCGATGCGCTCCTCGCACAGGATCCCTCCAGTCGCGTGGCCTGCGAAACGGTGGTCAACACCGGACTCTGCATGATCACCGGTGAAGTCACCTCAAAGGCCCAGGTGGATTTCATCCATCTTGTGCGCGATGTGATCCGCGACATTGGCTACAGCGGCGCCAGGGCCGGTGGATTTGATGCCAACAGCTGTGCTGTGCTGGTTGCCCTCGATCAGCAATCCCCTGACATCGCCCAGGGCGTTGATGAAGCCGATGACCATGCTGGTGACCCGCTCGACAAGGTGGGTGCGGGAGATCAGGGCATCATGTTCGGCTACGCCTGTGATGAAACTCCGGAGTTGATGCCTCTGCCGATCAGCATCGCCCACCGTCTCTCGAGGCGACTGGCAGAGGTCCGTCACAACGGCACCCTTGAATACCTGCTCCCGGATGGCAAAACCCAGGTCAGTGTCGTGTACGAGAACGATCAGCCCGTGGCGATCGACACGATTCTGATCTCCACCCAGCACACCGCGGAAGTGGCTGGCATGAGCGGCGAGCAAGAGGTCAGGCAGCGCATCAGCGATGACCTTTGGACCCATGTTGTGGAACCTGCCACGGCAGATTTGCCCCTGAAACCCGAAAAGGGATCGACTCGCTATTTGGTTAACCCCACCGGAAAATTCGTGGTGGGTGGCCCTCAAGGTGATGCGGGGCTGACAGGCCGCAAGATCATCGTGGACACCTACGGCGGCTATGCCCGCCACGGTGGTGGTGCTTTCTCCGGTAAGGACCCCACCAAAGTGGATCGCTCTGCTGCCTACGCAGCCCGTTACGTCGCGAAGTGCCTCGTGGCTGCTGGTCTCGCCCGGCGCGCAGAGGTCCAGCTGAGCTATGCCATCGGAGTCGCTAAGCCCGTCTCCATCCTTGTCGACTCGTTTGGCACCGGCAAAGTGTCAAACGCGGAGCTCACCGCACTCGTGAACAGCCACTTTGATCTGCGCCCTGGAGCGATCATCGAGCAATTCAAACTGCGCGACATGCCTTCTCAGAGCGGAGGTCGCTTCTATCGCGACACGGCCGCCTACGGGCATTTCGGTCGCCCTGATCTCAAGCTTCCCTGGGAAGACGTGGCCGACAAAGCCGCAACGCTGCTCCAGGCGGAAGCAACCCGCCTCCAGGAGGGGAGCACCATCTGATCCTTGACCTGTGATCGCCCCTGACACCGCGGTGCTCGGTATCGATCTGGGCACCAGTGGTGTCCGGATCGCGATTCTCGACCTGGCCGGCAATCTTCGACACAGTGAAGGGATGCCCTATCCAGGTGCATTCGAGGACCCAGCGGCATGGGTTGATGGCTGCAGGCAGCTCATCGCGTCCATTCCCTCTGACCTGCGCCAGCGGCTTCGAGCCCTGGCGGTGGACGGAACCTCTGGCACCCTCCTGGCCTGTGAAGAAGACGGAAGGCCTCTGGGGCCAGCCTTGCCGTATCACCTCAGTTGCCCGGAACAGCTGGAGCGACTCAACGCCCTGATCAGCGACTCCAATCCTGCAGGCAGTGCAAGCGGAAGTCTGGCCAGGGCCCTGCGCCTGCTGGAGACGCATAAAAGAGATCAGCTGCTGCTGCGCCACCAGGCCGACTGGATCACTGGTTGGTTTCTGCAAAGCTGGCGTTACGGCGAGGAAGGAAACAACCTCCGCCTGGGCTGGAATCTTGAGACGGGGCGCTGGCCAGACACCTTTGCCCGCCAGCTTTGGTGTCAGGCCCTGCCTGAGATCAGGCCAAGCGGAGCACTCTTGGGATCGATTGCCCCCTCGATCGCCGATCAACTCGGCTGCCCCCCAAACCTTCAGGTGATCGCTGGCACCACAGATTCGAATGCAGCGGTGCTCACGGCCAATCCAAGCGCTGGAGATGGGATCACGGTGCTCGGCAGCACAATCGTTCTGAAGCGATTTGTGAAGACTCCACTCGCTGGTGCGGGAGTCACGAACCATCGGGTTGGAGGTCGCTGGTTGTGCGGAGGGGCCTCCAACTCCGGTGGCGTCGTCCTGCAACAACAGTTCCCTGGAATCGACCTCGAGGAACTCAGCCGTCAGATTGATCCTGAGCAGAACAGCGGCCTGGATCTACGCCCCTTGCCGGCAAGGGGCGAACGGTTCCCCATTGACGACCCGACGCTCGAGCCGATTCTCAGGCCTCGGCCTGTCAGCGATGCCCTCTACCTCCATGGCCTGCTGGAGGGCATGGCTCGCATCGAGGCCCAGGGCTGGCGACGTTTGACGGAGCTGGGAGCTCAACCCCCAAAACAAGTGATCACGGTGGGAGGGGGAGCCCGCAACCCCCAATGGAGAAGGCTCCGGGAACGGATCCTCGGCCTGGCAGTTCGCAGTTGCCATGCTCCTCCGGCCGCTGGCACGGCACGCTTGGCACTCGAAGGTCTGCAACAGGCTGCCGATCTGCACGGATAAAGATGGAGAATCCAGTGCGCTTCAAACTGCCGGTGCCTGCCAAAATTCGCGACGTTCTCGCCGTCGGACTCTTCGTGATCCTCGCCGGCTATGTGACATTCAGCGGTTTCCGCCTCGCCCTCCTGCTCTGGCAACGCTTCGGCTGAAGCCAGGCAATCCTCCTGGCCGCCATGTGCCGACAACCGCTCCTCTGTTGATCCCCCACTCCCCATGGCCGCTGATCCCCTCACCCCAAGCGTCAGTGATCGCATCTGCCGGCACATGAATGCAGATCACAGCGAGGCTGTTCTCAGCTACGCCCGCCACTACGGCGGAATCGAGAACCCGCAGAGCGCCACGATGCTGGCCGTGCGATCAGATGCCATGGAGTTGGAGGTGGATGGAGCAACGGTGAAGATTCCGTTTGATCACCAGCTGAGCGACAGCGAGGATGCCCATCGCACCTTGGTGGCCATGCTGAGAGCGATGCAGAATTAGGCCTCAGGGGAATCCTTCACGCAGCGCGACCGCTGCGATGCTCAAGCTGATCAGGCAAAGCTGCCGTGACCTGCTGATTAGACCCAGCTGCCCCATCTGCTCGGCAGAGATCGTCTCCCATCCCAGGGAACAACACCCCTGCCAAGCCTGCTGCCAAGCCCTCGGCCTTGGAGCACACCCTTGCCATGGACGTGATCCTCTGCCGTGGATCGCAGCAGGGCTCTACCAAGGTCGCCTACGCGAGAAGCTTTTGCAGCTCAGGAGCAGCGGCAATCTCCGCCAGCTCCGAGCCCTCAGTGCTGGCCTGAGGGAGCGACTGCCAGCAGAGGCCCTGCTGGTACCAATTCCCAGCTGGAAGCACCGAAGCAGAGCCAACCCACTGCCAGCCCTGATCTGCCAAAGCCTGGAACGCTCAACCAGAGAATTCTTGGAACGAACCTCAGCAGGAATGGGACAACACCACCTGAGGGCAAGACAACGGTTGGACAACCAACGCTCGGCCTTCAAGGCCACAGCACTGGCGACTGAAGTCGCAACCAACACCAAGGCAATCGGAGCGGCGGACCGAATGCCCCCCCTCTGGATCGTGGATGACATCCTCACCACTGGCGCGACGGCCCTCGCGGCGATGACCGCTCTTCAAACAGCCGGCCTAACGGTGCACGGCCTAATCTGTTTGGCCCGAACCCCAAGGAAGCTGCCCAGGTCTGGAACGTCGTGATCTAAGATCTAGCTGTCGCGCAGACGACGCGCCGGGATAGCTCAGTTGGTAGAGCAGGCGACTGAAAATCGCCGTGTCCCCAGTTCAAATCTGGGTCCTGGCATTACGTACGACAAAAGAAAATGGATAAAGTTTTTAATAACGCAGATAGTTTCGCTATGGCTTTTGATGAATCATGGAAACAGCAGTCTAAATCCCAAAGCTTTTTAGGCTTATCAGCGGAAGCTCGAAAGCATTATCTATTTGAGAACTGCATTCAAGATCATCCATTTTTAATCAACAGCCCAAAGGAAGCCAACCAAGTAGCAGACTTCCGAATCAGACTATTAGGGCTTGATCAGCAATAAAGCGATTTCCAATCAACAGAAAGCATTAAGCCGTCATCGAGTCATAGTCGGGATCGTCTATGTAAACAGTTTCCAGAGCACTATCGGCTTCATGCTCTTGGCCATCATCCTCGCGGCTCGACGCTTCAGCAGCCAAATCTTGCTCCCCACTCACCAACGACAATTCAGGCACACCTGAAGTCGCAACAACACCAGTTTCTTCGAGTGCCAACAGCTCTTTGAGATCGCCAAGGCGTCCACCAACGGCATCCAGAAGTTCAGCAAACCCCTCAGACTCCATTGCCAGAGAGACCCCCTTCACCGAGGAATCAACGGCATCGAGACGACGTTCAAGCTCAAGCAGCCTTAAAGCAAGGCCCTCACACACTTGAGTTACCACCTGCATCTGACAGCAAAGCTGTCGCACGAGGCGCTCATCAAGCCCAAGCGAGTCCATGGCTGCCTTAAGGAAGAGCTCTCAAATCGTATCGATTCAAAGAAGACTGTCCAGCACCATCGCGGTGACTGGCAACATGGAATCCCATGGCAGCGTCAGGCTTACGCTTGATCCAGTACCCCGCCTGCCAGCAGCCTTCCGGGAATGACCGCGACCTTAGCTCGACTGACACAGCAACTCAGCGCGAGCTTCAGCAACCAACGCCAAGCCTTCGACAACCCGCCCTTATACGGGAATATTTTGGTGCGGTTTCGCCCCCTGCCCCACTTTGAAACAGCCTCTCTTTTGCTCGAGCAGGCCTACGCAATTGCAGCCAACGAACCGTACAGAATTCGAGTTTTAAGACCAAAAGCCTGTGCTGAACGAGGCTTAGTGATCGAGAACTACGCAATCGCAGACAATCAAAGATTCTGGGGAGCCATCCAAGACCAATCAAAGCGCGAGAAGATTCAGGAAAGTGATCTTCAACTACTTGAAGGTTGCACTTACATCGTGACTGAAACAGACGAGGGCTTTAGCGGAGAGGTTGAACCAGGCTGCAGGTGCATTGTCAAGCGGAAAGGCTTTGAGTCTTACCTCGTGAGCAGCTTTCAGCTCTCCCCCTCATCAATGAGCACCATCGATCGCGGCCATGATCCCAAAACCCATGAACACCTCTGGGGATCAATTGCAGGCCCGTTCATTTTCGAAAAAACAGAAGATTTTTCCGAAGAAATCCCTGAAAAGTGGCTCATGCCATAACCCACCATCACCCCGAATCACACCATTAACAAGCCAATCGAGAGCCATGACATCAATCGAACAACTGATGAACTCAGCTGATCAGAACAGTGAAGTGATTCACACGATTGGAGAACTGCAATTCCGCATTGACCTCAAACCCGACGATCTGAGACTTTGGTCGAAAACCCTTCAAACGCGCAACGAACACTGCAACTTATTGCTTGCCTGCGAGCACGGTGATGGCGCTCTCGATCAAACATCCCTCACTTGGGTCGTTGGCTCGGCAATCCGCTCCTTCAGCATCCAATCAGCCGATGAAGTCACACCCCTGCTCACAAGCCTTGGCGTCGAAGCAGCCTTAAGCGAGAAACTTCCAGAGCTCTGTCCTGGCTTGGGGTTTGATATCACGTGGGCTTTTTACCTTGATCGCAATGGCACCCTCAGCGCATCACCAGTACCATCCGAAGCCTGAATGGACCCTCAACAAGCGATCGGCGGCAAAGAACTTCAAGTTCTGATTGCCAAAGCGAATGTCTGCGGACTGCAACAACACCCCAATCTTCCTGAGTCTTCAAAGCGCATTATTGCCAAGGCCGATCAAGACAAACGGCAATTAACTGAGGTCGAGGTCAACGATCTTTGCTCCACATCAGGAATGAGCGCAACGGTCATTTTATTTGTGATCGAGCACGCCAAGCGCTATGTCGATCAAAGCAAGCAAGTTGTGCTCAAAGCGCATCCATCACTTGTCGAGCCCGGAGGCGCGCTGCATCCAGCCGAACGCGCCCAGGCTTGCTGGAGAGACTGTTGGAACTTTCTTCGCGTCGCCACCTATGCGACGGCAACCGACACTGCCGACTGCACAGATCCTCAGGGCATTGAGGCGGTACGTGCTCTTTACGACCAACTCAGAGTGCCCATGGAAGGGATGTCTATGGCTTTAATCACCCTTTCCAGCCTGATCACGGCCGATATCCAACTACAACACAGTGATCTCAATCGAGAGGCACTGGCCTTCGAAGCAGCTTTCGCACACCTGAACGCGACGCTTCATAAAGGTTAAGCAAACTCCTGATACGTTTCACCGCTTCACGACAGGATTGCTGCAGCAAGGGGCGATGATGGGTCGCCAGTATTTATGCCTAGACAGGAAGCGATGTCGTTACCCCTGCTGTCCTATCCCCTTGAGACCCAGAACTCCCGGGTGAGCAATCTTGCGGGGGACAAGTCAACCGTGAAGGGGAGCCTGCAAGGGTCAGCTGGCGCTGGCAGCGATGGAGCGCGGGGAAGCATCGACGCCTTAATCGAAACCGCCTATCGGCAGATCTTTTTTCATGCCATGCGATCCGACCGCGAGCCATTCCTGGAATCTCAGCTGCGCGCAGGCAACATCACCACCCGGGATTTCATCCGGGGCCTTCTGCTATCGGAACGATTCCAACAGGGTTATTACCAGTGCAATTCCAACTACCGCATGGTGGATCAGGTGGTGGGAAGGGTGCTCGGAAGGCCGGTGCATGGCGACGGCGAGCGCCGCGCCTGGTCGATCGTGATCGGCACCAAGGGATTCGCTGGTTTTGTTGACCAACTCCTCAATACGGAGGAGTACATGCAGGCGTTTGGCTACGACCTGGTGCCCTCTCAACGGTCTCGGGTGCTCCCGGGTCAGGCCCAAGGTGAAATGCCGATCTATCAGGCCTACCCCCGCTACGGCAGCGACTGGCGCGACTCCCTCCAACGCCGTGCCCCCAGCGGCCAAGCCGATGCCATGGCTCCCATGGAAGCTTCGGCAGCTTGGGTGAATGGCCAACCACCGGCATGGGCGCTGAAGGCCTGGCTCGGCATTGCCGTTGTCGGCGGCCTCGAACTCACCCGAGTGCTGCTTACGATCGCGATTTCTATGGTTCGCAACTGACATGTCTGCGTCAGCGACTGCCCTTGCTCTACGCGACTGGTCAGCCCCCGAACTGTGCAAACCCACGCCTGACTCCACCACCACCCCGGTGGACGCACGCGGGGCTGATTGGCGCGGCCTCAGCGTCGGCGCGCTTGATCTACAGAACGGCAATCTCTGCCGGGCCGATCTGCGCGGAACCAACCTCAGCGAGGCCAAACTCGAGGGATGCGATCTGCGGCTCGCCCGCTACGACAGCAAAACCCTGTTTCCTGAGGGCTTCGACGTCCGCAGCTGCGGAGCTGTGGGCCCTGGAGCCAAGCTGAGCGGTGTGTTTCTGAACTGCACCGACCTGCGCGGCATGGATCTGCGTAGAGCGTCGCTGATGGGTGCATATCTGAGCGGCGCCGATCTGAGCGGTGCCCTCCTCGACGGTGTGCGATTTACAGGCTCTGATCTGCGCCACGCAGTTCTGCGCGGAGCCCTCTGCCGAGGTAGTCGTTTCGGAGGCTGTCAGCTCGATTTCGCCGACTTCCGTGCAGCCGACCTCACAGATGCAGGCCTCGAAACAGCCGAATCACTGCAGGGGGCGGATTTCTCAGGCTGCATTGGTCTTCAGCCTCAGATCCCAGCCCTGCTCAGTCGCCCCTACAAAGAGCTCGACTGCTGGAACCCCCTCACCCGAAGCCACACCAGAGACGGCCTGGAGGTAGCTCGATAACAAAGGCATCTCTCTCCAGAAGCACTTGCCAGGGGGCTTCGGCGCGCATTGCAGTGGAAGCAATTACCAAGACGTGGTCGCAGAGCGCCCCAAAAGCGTCATGTCACGCAACATCGAGAAACAATTGATTGAGGTTTATAAAGAACTGAGCCTTGACCATGGCGGGCATCAGATCATGTTGGAGCCGTGCTGTAAAGCTCCCCATGCCCTTCGGACCTGCCTCACTCCTCGGGGTTGAGCGTTTCTCTCAGGAAAGCGAAGCTCCGCTCGAGCTGATCCCTGGGGATGACGACGCCAAGAAAGAACAGATCATCAACGCGGTGTACAAGCAGGTGCTTGGCAACGCCTACGTGATGGAGAGCGAGCGTCAGCTCGTGGCTGAATCCCAGTTCAAGCTCGGTGAAATCAGCGTGCGTGAGTTCGTGCGCATGGTTGCCAAGAGCGAGCTGTACCGCGGCCGTTTCTTCGACACCTGCGCCCGCTACCGCTACATCGAGCTGGCCTTCCGCCACCTGCTGGGACGCGCCCCCGTTGACTTCAACGAAATGCGTGCGCACGCCGAGCGCCTGGACAGCAAGGGCTACGACGCCGACATCGACAGCTTCCTCGATTCGGACGACTACCAGAACACCTTTGGTGAGTGGACGGTGCCCTACCAGCGCGGCTGGAAGACCGAAAGCTGCACCACCATGCAGGAATTCACCTGGAGCTTCCAGCTTCTGCGCGGCAACAGCAGCAGCAGTCTGAAAGGCGATCTTTCCGGCATCACCAGCAAGCTGGGCGGTAACGCCTACCAGAACCGCCCCATGGCGGTGGTTCCCCCCTCCTCCAGCGAAACCCAGGGCTGGAGCTTCCGCCCCTCCAAGAATCTGCAGGACGCCGCCACCCGTCTGGGCAGCGGCGCCAGCGATCAGGGCAAGACCTACCGGGTGGAAGTCACCGGGTACAGCGCCAACAATGTGCGGCGCATCTCCCGCTACACCCGCTCCAACCGGGTGTACTACGTGCCCTTCGACAAGCTCTCCGAGCAGTTCAAGCGCATCCATGCCGAGGGCGGCACGATCGCCAGCATCACCCCCGCGAACTGAGGCACACCCACTGTCTTGCTCCCGCAGCAGAACCTTCCGGCTGGTGAGACCAGCCAAAAGGTTCCGGGAGTAACGCCTGCTTTCCCAAACAAGGCCCTCCAACACCATTCTCCCATGTCTTCCAACAGCTCCAACGCCCTTGGCTTCGGCGCCACCCAACTGATCCCCGGCCCCGTCTCCTACTCCCGCACCCGCACCCCCTCCGGCAGTGCAGCCGTAAGCAACGGCGACTTCCGCAATCAGGGCACCAAGGCTTCGGTCGATTTCTTTGCAGCCGACGACGAAACCGCTTTTGCCGCCACCGTGCGGGCTGCGTACCGCCAAGTGTTTGGCAACGTGCAACCCATGGAGAGCGAGCGTGCCACCAGCGCCGAATCCATGCTCCGCAACGGCGACATCAGTGTGCGCGAGTTCATTCGCACCATCGCCAAGTCTGAGTTTTACCGGTCCCGCTACTTCGAGGCGGTTGGCCCCCACCGTGCTGTTGAGCTGAGCTTCAAGCATCTGCTGGGCCGTGGCCCCGTCAACGAAGCGGAAATCACCGCCCAGGTGACGCTGATGGCCAACGGTGGTTTCGACGCCGCCATCGACGGGATCCTGGATTCCGACGAGTACATCCAAAGCTTCGGGGAAGACACCGTTCCCTACCCGAGCAGCTTCAACAGCCAGGCCGGTCAGCCCCAGGCCAGCTTCAACCGCATCGCCGCCCTCGAGCAGAATTTTGCCGGCAGCGATACGGCCATCGGCAGCCGCAGTCAGCTGCTGAGCAACCTGGCCCAGGGCTACAGCATCCGCATCAACCCGCCGGCTCAGGTGTATCGCAGTGGTTCGTCCGTTGCTGGTGGTTTCTGCGGCAGCGGCAGCGCACGCGGTGTTTTTGCGCCGGTGAAGCGCAGCACCGCTGATGGTGGGGACAGCGCTCCGATGCGTGGAGACCTCTACGTCGGTTTCGGCCTTGGCCAGCGTGTCCAAGAAACCTTCGAACGTTGCGAGGGCGACTCCGCCGATCAGATCAACGCTCTGATCCGCTCCACCTACCGCCAGGTGATGGGCAACCCTCATCTGATGGAAAGCGAGCGCAGCCTCACCGCTGAAAGCAAATTCGCAGAGGGCACCCTCAGCACCCGCGAATTTGTCCGCGCCATCGCCCTTTCTGCTGAATACAGCCGTCGCTTCTTCGAGAGCAACGCCCCCTACCGCTTCGTTGAGCTCAACTTCAAGCACCTGCTCGGACGCGCACCCGTGTCTCAAGCCGAGGTGAGCGAGCACATTCAGCGCCTGGCCAACGAAGGCTACGAAGCTGAGATCAACAGCTACCTCGACGGCAGCGAGTATCAGGAAGCCTTCGGTGAGTACACCATTCCGTTCCAGCGCGTGAGCACCGAGAACGGTCGTTCCCAGGTGGCCTTCAACCGCAACCTGGCGCTGTCCCAGGGTTACGCCTCCAGCGACACCGTTCAAACGAGCTCCACCCTTGTGACCTCGGTTGCGACGAACAGCTCCCCCAACAACTGGAACAGCACCACCCAGCGCATCAACCGCATCGGCGCTGCGTCCGGCACAACCGAGCCCACCGGTAAGCGCTACCGGATCGTGGTTCAAGCCCAGCCGGCTGGTGGCCGTCAGCGCACACCCAATGCCAGCTACCTCGTGTCGGGCAAGGACATGACCTCCCAGTTGGGCTACATCCACCGCCGCGGTGGCCGGATCGTATCGATCACCGAAGTGATCTGATCACTGTTCATCAACCCTCCCCTGCCCTCCGTACCCACGTCGATTAATGACTGAAGCCACTGTGAACACCGCGAATGCCGACCTGCGCCAGGCTGATGCGCAGGCCGTGATCCGTGCGGCTTACCGCCAGGTGTTCGGCAACGCCCACCTGATGGATGAAGAGCGCTGCAGCTCTGCGGAAAGCCTGTACGTGAATGGCGACCTCACCGTTCAGGGCCTGGTCACCGCCTTCGCCCAGTCGGACACCTACCGCCGTCTGTTCCTGGACAAGAACGGCCCCTACCGCTTCGTTGAGCTCAACTTCAAGCACCTCCTGGGTCGCGCCCCCCACAACCAGGCCGAGCTGAGTGAGCACGTTCAGCGCCTCGCCAACGAGGGATACGAAGCTGAAATCAACAGCTACACCTACAGCCACGAGTACCTCGATGCCTTCGGTGTCGACGATGTGCCCGCCATGCGCGGCAACAGCAGCCAACTGGGTCAGAGCAACGTGAGCTACACCCGCTCCGTGGCGATGGACTCCGGCTTCGCAGGCTTTGACGGCAGCACGTCCTCGATCCTGATTTCCAGCATCGGCACCAATGCGGCCCCTGCTGCCGGGCCCAAGACCCCTGGCCCCGGCAACCGGGACAGCAAGCGTTACACCATCACCTGGACCACCGCATCCCCTGTGGGTGTGCGTCGCCGCTCGGTGCAACGCACCTCGGCTCCCTATAGCTCCCTCACCACGAGCATCCAAGCCATTCAGAAGCGTGGTGGTCGCATTCTTTCTATTGCGAACACTTAATCAATCGAGGGCCCTGCCTCGGTCAGGGCTCTTCCTGATGCATCATTGGTCTGGCGGCAGCCCTGCCGCCAGAGATTTTCAAACAATCGGACCACTAAGACAACGCTTGCAACCGATGTCCCCACTCCACCGCCCCAACTCTGATAAGCGCCCCTGCGAGATGGTCAACGCCTCTCCATCCGGCACCAATGTGCCTGTGGCCATGGAGATGATGGTGGAGTCCATGGTGAAGATGATGCAGAGTGCACGCAGCCAAGAATCTTCGGACGCTTCAATTCGGTTCTGAAGTTTCTAATGAATCTCCAATCGTTCGTTGAACGAAGCGAGGGTCAGTGGCGCTCCATGAGGAGTGGTCACTCCCTCGCTTTTCAGCAATTTGAAGAGGTCCTCAGCCAGATCACCATCGAGCGTCTTGATCTTAACGATCAACGGGTGATTGATTTACTCCAATCGGATACGTCGGTTCAGGGAACACCCGAAGCGCCCTTTCGCATGGAGTGGAGTGCTGAAAGCGACTGGGAGCCCGACGATCCCAGTGAAGTATCAGCGGGCTCCTGCGTTCTCGTGCCCTTCCCCGCCAATGAACAGAGTGGTGTGCTGCTGCGGAGTGTCGGCTATGCCGAAGCGGAACAAGCCACATCCACCTACCAGTTCCTGTCCGACGGCACGTTTGTACTGAGTACGAAATACGGCCAGTCGATTGCGGAAGAGCGCATCTGGTTTGTGGCTGAACATGTGCGCTGCCGCTCATCTGTATTACGCACATCAGAAGGCTCGGGTGTGCTGCAGACATCCTTTGCATCCGAAGTCAGGCGTCTCTCGGTTTGACCACCACCAAGACAATGCACCCTTCCCTGGCGTTTGCACGCACCCTTTGTGGGCATTACAGCAACCGCAAACAGGCACAATCTGATCCAAGCAAGTTTGCCCATATCAATATTTTCTTTCTGCCTCTGCCTTGGGCCGTTCTTGAAGCCCCTGGCTTTTATTCGGAACAGAGCTACGACCATGATCCCTGGCGGCCCTACCGCCAAGGCGTTCACCGCCTCCGAGCTGGGAGCGAGGGGATTCACATCGTTGAAAACTACGGGCTAGCAGCACCCGAACGCGTCGCCGGCGCCCCTCAGCACACCTCCCTGCTCGATGCCATCGACGCCCAAAGCCTCAAACCGCGCTGCGGCTGTGCCATGCACTTTCGCAGCGTGCGCGACGGTGCTTATGAAGGATGCGTGGAGCCCGGCAAGGGCTGCATGGTTCCCCGCGACGGCAAGTTGACTTATCTCGTCAGCGAAGTGAATGTTGACCAACAGAGTTGGAGCAGTCGCGACCGAGGCTTCGACCCAGCCACCGATCAAGCGGTCTGGGGCTCTGAACATGGCCTACTCCAATTCGAGCGCGTGGCATCCCTGGCTGACCATCTCACCGACGATTGGCTGAAAGGCCTCAACGACTAATCAGCAGGCACCCCGTCTCATGCCTGCAAGCCCAGCGGAAAAACAATTGCGGACGTGGATCCGATCCCAGCATTTGATCTGCGTTGGCACCGATTTTCTGTTCGAAACAGTCGATCAAGCCCAACTTGATCGGTTCGAACAATCCCTGGAAGCACTTGGAGGGCACATTCGAGAGGTCAAAGCCGTCGGCAATTGGCCCATGGGCCCGAACCGCAGCTTCAAAGTGCTCCGGGCACTGGCCAGTGTTCCAAGACCTGGTGGTGAGAAAATTGTCCAGTACTGGGCAAGTCGCGGCTCAAATCAAACCCGCTACGCAGAGATCAATTCCTGATCATCGCCAAACGAGCCTCCACATACGGATGGGGATCAGGCTGTTGCGCAGGCTGCATGCCCAATTGCTCCATCACCATGGCAGCGGCATAACGACACTCCCAAAATGCCATCTGCTCAGGATCACTCCAATCGCCAAGATGCTCACGACAGCGATCTGGAACCAGTGCTGCCAGAGCCAGCAAAGCTGCTGGCTTTGACTTCATGAACTGGGGTCGCTTGGTTTCAACGGCCTCCAGCAACCATGCTTCAATCTCAACGAACGCATCCTGCGGCCAATGCTGCACAGCAGCAAAAAGGCGAATAAAGAAATAATGGGCACCGTAATCATTATGCGCTTCCTCTTGCCAACGCTGTTTTAGAAGTGGCCACAGCATTAAAGAAGGGCGACTGCGAAGCGTTTGCAGACCTAAATAGCAACGGCTGAAATCAGTTCCAAAGAATTCCTGAACCAGGAAAGCGTCGGCCGGAGGGGCATCATACCGATGCACTAAAACAAGATCATCAGGATTGTCGATGAGAAGACGATCGAGGGTTGCCGTTAACGAAAGCCCTTGAAAAGTCTCCTCAGCATCAGGCCAAAGTGCCGTTAATGCACGCATACGAAACACAGGAGACACAGGCGCCTTCAGCACACTCGGCAACAACTGACCAGCACCACAGTCGATCACATCCTGAATCCCAGCATGTCGATCCATTTGATTCGGAAGGGTCAGGAGATCTTCCAAGGCATCAATCTGATCAAACGTCCCACTCAGCCGAGCGATTGCTGAGCGTGCTGCTCCGCGCACACCCGGGACTTCGTCATCAATCAGCAACTGAATCGCAGGCAATGCCTCGCGCACTGCCAAGCCCGCCAAACTCTGAATCAGCACCCTGCGGTTCTGACCAGGATCCGCCAGAAGAGCCATCATCTGCTGATGGAAATGGTCGTCTTGACAGCTCAACTGTTCAAGCGACCAAGCAGCATTTTCCACCAAATAAGGATCATCACTGCTTAAGCAGGCACCGATCACGGCCTCCGCAGCCGTGACCTTCAATCGACCCAACACTTCGACCGCTTTGCGTCGCGCCAGTTTCTTCGTTTGTTGGTCGCTGCCTTCAGCCACCAACGTGATCAACGCATTGGCAGTGGTCTCACCAGGAAAATTGATCAGATGGGAGGCCGCCATGTAGTAATCACTGGCGGAGTCGAGCTGGTCTTCCGGAAGCGTGAGGATGCGCAGGGCTTCCTCATGGGAGAGGCCGAGATGAATATTGTCGAAACGACTCACAGCACAAATTAGGGCGAATGCCAACGCCCTTCAGACAACTCCCATGACTCTGCAGTGGCACGAGCCCATTCTGCGAGTGCGTTAAACATTTGCGACACCCTGGCCCCACCAGGTGAAGTTTGGCAGGCTGGCCTTGTCAGTCACAACAGAGACATGGGTCCCTGGCAAGAGAACAGCTTCATGGTCACCACCGGCATTGCCGAGGGGGCCCGTTTGAAGGCGCGGCATGGAACCAAGATTCCGCTCTCCCTTTTGAGCCGCCACATGCAGATGGTGGGCCAGCGCCAAATCTCAATCGTTTCAGTCTCTTTGCAGGGAGCAGACGCAGTGAGGTCATTCGCGGCGCACACCCAACCATCCACCCCAGCGGCGCCCAAAGCCAGCAAGTCAGCCAAACAAGAACGCTGGCCCCGTCGCCGCAAAAAGGCGAGCGAATAAGAGTGAGGGGGTCAACCCCTCCGTTCGAACACGCCATCAGCTGGCCGACCTGCTTTCAGGCCTTCCCAGTTGATGGCTTGGAGAAAGGCATCCCCATCGAGAGTTTCCACCACATCCACACCCCAAGCCCCTAGCTGAAGCGGAGAGCCAGGGGCCCCAGCGGTGTCTTTTCGGCCTCCGAGGGCAAGGAGGTGATGCCCCGCATCGTCTCCCCGGGCTGCACGAAACGCACGCCAGGCAGAAACAAGATCATCTGCCACTTCACTAGCACTCCCCTCTGCATCAACGGTCACAAGCCAATGGGGATGGTCGAGTGGTGCTGCCGAGCTGATCCGTTGGCTGTATTGCTTCAAGCCATTCGCCAACTCTTGTGCGCCCAAGGGCGGCAACGATGGGGAGTTGACCTGCAGGTTGTGGGAGAGAACGAAACAGGTCATGGGGTCAACAGTGTGACGAAGACCCTAACTGGGCTCAGTCACCCTCGATAATTCAAAGCTCAGGCACATCAAGGGTGATGAGCGAACACCAGCCCCTGTCCGTTGACGGACAGCCTCAGCAGCTCAACCAAGACGAGGCAACCCAGCTGGCCGAGGAGCTGAAGCAGCAAATCCGTAATGGAGTCATCCCAGCCGGAGACAGCGACAGCATCGAACGGATGGTGGCCGGGCTTGGCGACCCACGCGGCCTGATGCGACTGACCTTCGCCGAAAGTCTTGGCGTGGTGGGCAAGGCAGCTGTGCCATCGCTCTGTCGTGCCCTCTCCGAGCACGACAGTGTCACCGTGCGCCGTGCCGCCGCCAAAACCCTCACGCTGATCGAAGACCCCCGCGCTCTGCCTGTACTGCTCAAAGCCCTGCTCAATGACCCTGATCCCGTGGTGCAGGGATCCGCCGTGGGCGCCATGGCAGCAGTGGGAGCAGAAGCCATTGATGGCCTGCTCGAGGTGCTGATCAACCCCAACAGCACCGCGATGCAGTTGGGTCTTGCCAGCTGGGGGCTGGCCTTTGTTGGTGCCAGGGCACCAGAAGCTCTGCGAAACGCAGCCACTTCAGACCATGCCGAAATCCGCTGCGCCGCGATCGCCGCTTTAGGCGATCAGATCCAAAGCCTCGATGACAGCGAAGCCAGGGGCCTGGTGGAGCAGGGGCTCAAGGATTCAGATCGCGATGTGCGCGCTGAGGCGGCAACGCTGCTCGGCAAACTCCACAACCCAGCCTGGGCAGCACCGTTGCTCGAGCCGATGCTGAACGACCCGGAAGGCCAGGTTCGAAAAAATGCGGCCCTGTCTCTGATGAAGCTTCAGGCCACTGCCTCAAGGCCAGCACTGGACGTTCGTTTGAGCCAAGAAGACCAAACGGATGTCCAAGCCGTTCTGAAATTGGCCATCAATCAACTCGATCAGGCCGGTTGACGGGCCTTGAGATCTTTGACCCTCAACACAGCAGACGCCAACGTCTCCCTCACATAGTCGTCAAGATCGTCGAGAGCCAGCAGGGCATCAAAGCCTTCCTCCACTGAGGGGTCATTGATCTCAGCCAATGCGTTCACTGCGGCAACCGCCTGAGCAGGGTTATCGCCACGACTCACCTCAAGCAGGAGAGAAACCGCCTGTTCCCCGACCTGCCCCAAAGCCATCACGGACGCCACAGCAACCACAGGGGAGGGATCCGCGAGGCCTGCCTGGAGCACCTCCATGGCAGCTGCTGAAAAGGGAAGTCCTGGATAGTTCGAGGCCAACTGGGCATAGGCCTTCACGCAACTTGCCCTCACCGTTCCATCCTCACTGGAGCGAAAGCAATCAGCGATGGGCTGCATCGCCACCTCACCAAAGGCACCCAAGCCACGCACTGAAGCGCGACGCAGGGAAACATCGGGTTGATCGAGCAAGGCGATCAAGCGCGGCATCGCTTCTTGTTGCCAGTGCTGGGCCATGGCCGTAAAGGCCTGGGTCTGGATGTATGGATTGGGGTGAGCCAAATCACTGAAGAGCTGATCCAGGTCTGGGATCGCTGCGTTTTCAGCTGCAGTCACACAAAATCTTCAGCGTCGCTGAGACCCTAAAACGGCCAACAACGTCTTGAAAGCAAGGCAGTGAAACTTCAACAAGGCACAAAAAAAGGGGGCCCGCAGGGCCCCCTTCTTCACCAATGACGCGACTCAGGAGAGGGCGTTGATGGCGTAGTCGAGGTAAGCCTTGAACTCGTTCAGAGCCTGGGGGCTCATGTCGCGAGGTGCGCAAGCGCGGTCGCGGGTGTAGGTCAGAGCTTCCACGTAGGGAGCGGTAGGCAGACGCAGGGTGCGATACACCTCACGAGCGCCGGCAATGCCCCACTCGTCCAGAGGACCGGTGCCGCCCACAACCAGGCAGTAGTTGATCAGGCGCAGGTAGTGGCCCAGATCGCGGTAGCACTTGTCCACCTTGGTCTGGTTCTCACCAGCCTCACCGGGCTGCTTGAGGTAGGGGTACTTGTTGAAGCAGGCATCGCCAGCTTCCTTGGTGACGGCGTCCAGACCAGCAGCCAGCTTCTCAGCGGCTTCCAGGCGGGCAGCGGCACGTTGGATGTTGCCCTGAACGGCCTCGAGGTCGTTCTGGGTGGGGAAGCGACCAGCTGCGTCAGCGGCGGTCACAACGGTGGTTGCAACGGATTTCATTTTGAGATCCTTAGTGGAAGTGTGCTTTGGGAAAAGAGAGCTATCGCTCGCTGATTCAGCTGAGGGCGCTGATCACGCGGTCGAAGTAGGAAGCAGCTTCTGCAACCAGAGCAGAGCAGTCACCCTGGACGGTTTCCATCTTGCGGAAACGGGTCTCGACAGGGTTGGTGCCGGTGGTGTTGGTCTCGTTGATGTGAGCCGTGGAAGAAGCCTTCATGATGGCCACAGCGCGAGCTGCAGACTGCAGGGGCACACCCAGAGCCACGTAGGTCTCCTTCAGACCGTTCAGGCAGCGGTCGTTGAGCACGGAAGCATCGCCAGCCAGCAGGGCGTAGGAGATGTAACGCAGAACGATCTCACCGTCGCGCAGGCAAGCAGCCATGCGGCGGTTGGGGTAGCAGTTACCGCCAGCCTGGATCAGACCGGTGTTCTCGCAGATCATGCCGGTCACAGCATCAGACACGATGCAGGAGGCGTTGGAGGTGATGGCGTTCACAGCATCAAGACGCTTGTTGCCTTCGGCAACGAAGCCCTTGAGAGCAGCCAGTTCACCGCCACCAATAGGAGCGGTTTTAGCGTCGGCGCTAACGACGGCGCGGGAGAATGCGTCGAGCATAGGAAAGCAGGACTGTTAAGGGGGCTTATACGGCCGCCAATCCAGCAGTCAAAGAATCACGGAGACTCTCTGGCCATTGGCTCCCGTGCACTACACCCAGGAGACTTGGTGGCTAGGTGCTTGAGCCCGAAGGCTTAAGCGCGGAACGAAACTAATATCGACTCATCTCCCAATTCGCGAACCCTTACGAATAAGCAAAGGTTCGTCATACGCTCTCAGAAAAGTCAAGATGCATTGCAGCAGAATGACTTTCAGATGATGTAACGCTAGGAACATCCGGTTCATGTCGCCGCGATTCAGCAGGACAGAACGTCACAAGCGATCGATTTCTGAGAACGGCCAGAACAACCACCAAGTCAAACAACCCTCGAGGAAGCGATCGTTCACGCCGCCCAGGCAACCGAACCAGCTCTGCGACGGATCCAGACCATGGATTAACGCCATGAGGCCACTGCAACACCATGGCACTGGTTAGGCAAAACGAAGCCCAAGCCGCCTTGAACAAGACAAAAAAAGGGGGCCCGCAGGGCCCCCTTCTTCACCAATGACGCGACTCAGGAGAGGGCGTTGATGGCGTAGTCGAGGTAAGCCTTGAACTCGTTCAGAGCCTGGGGGCTCATGTCGCGAGGTGCGCAAGCGCGGTCGCGGGTGTAGGTCAGAGCTTCCACGTAGGGAGCGGTAGGCAGACGCAGGGTGCGATACACCTCACGAGCGCCGGCAATGCCCCACTCGTCCAGAGGACCGGTGCCGCCCACAACCAGGCAGTAGTTGATCAGGCGCAGGTAGTGGCCCAGATCGCGGTAGCACTTGTCCACCTTGGTCTGGTTCTCACCAGCCTCACCGGGCTGCTTGAGGTAGGGGTACTTGTTGAAGCAGGCATTGCCAGCTTCCTTGGTGACGGCGTCCAGACCAGCAGCCAGCTTCTCAGCGGCTTCCAGGCGGGCAGCGGCACGTTGGATGTTGCCCTGAACGGCCTCGAGGTCGTTCTGGGTGGGGAAGCGACCAGCTGCGTCAGCGGCGGTCACAACGGTGGTTGCAACGGATTTCATTTTGAGATCCTTAGTGGAAGTGTGCTTTGGGAAAAGAGAGCTATCGCTCGCTGATTCAGCTGAGGGCGCTGATCACGCGGTCGAAGTAGGAAGCAGCTTCTGCAACCAGAGCAGAGCAGTCACCCTGGACGGTTTCCATCTTGCGGAAACGGGTCTCGACAGGGTTGGTGCCGGTGGTGTTGGTCTCGTTGATGTGAGCCGTGGAAGAAGCCTTCATGATGGCCACAGCGCGAGCTGCAGACTGCAGGGGCACACCCAGAGCCACGTAGGTCTCCTTCAGACCGTTCAGGCAGCGGTCGTTGAGCACGGAAGCATCGCCAGCCAGCAGGGCGTAGGAGATGTAACGCAGAACGATCTCACCGTCGCGCAGGCAAGCAGCCATGCGGCGGTTGGGGTAGCAGTTACCGCCAGCCTGGATCAGACCGGTGTTCTCGCAGATCATGCCGGTCACAGCATCAGACACGATGCAGGAGGCGTTGGAGGTGATGGCGTTCACAGCATCAAGACGCTTGTTGCCTTCGGCAACGAAGCCCTTGAGAGCAGCCAGTTCACCGCCACCAATAGGAGCGGTTTTAGCGTCGGCGCTAACGACGGCGCGGGAGAATGCGTCGAGCATAGGGAGGGGCAAGACTTCGGGGTGATCCACCGAGCCCTTCAACCGGAGCTGAAGGTGTCAGACGCAAGGCGTTGGGCGCAATGCTCAAGACCCGGACTGATGGAGCCGGCGTACGAGTGGCAGACAAGCTACCGCTCCAGGGGAAGGTAGGTGTTTTTCATGGGTAGCTTCCCGGAGGCCTCGGATGACGCAAAGGTTCGTCATCCGCCAACCCGATCAAGCCAAAACCTTTCCAGCGCATGGGACTAAGGCAGAATTTCGCCCCCCACAAGGCCCCATCCATGCGATCTCTACAGGTTCTCTCAAGATTCCACGCAACGGTCTGAGCAACCTCATTCCCCCAGCGGTCTTGAGCGACAGTATTAATAAGGTCATCAAGAACATGACGGAGCCAGACCCAGCGCCATGGCAGCCAGGTTCTTCGTTCTAGGGTCGCCGCACTTGGATCTCTCCTGCCCGTGACGGACGTCTCCACGCAAGAGCTCGACGAGTCGATCGAACAGCTCACTGCTTATCGCGACAGGCTCCGGAGCGACGTGGTCGCAATGGGGCAGAAGTTGAAATTGCCTCAAAAAAAGATCGAAGGAACGTTGAGCGATCACCCCGAGCTGCAACGCATCGAAGCAGTTCTCAACCAGCTGATCACTGAACGCAGCAAGCGCTGAGCGCTCGCCACGACCTTCTGAGGCCCTCTCCGATGCTCACCACAGCGATGACGATGGAGGCGTTCCTCCAAGCCAGCCGCGGCACTTGGATGACCCGTCGCGCCGTCCATCACCTCGACCACCAAGACGATGAGTTCGCCGATTCCAATCTGATCATCGAGCCCTTCAGCCGCTCAGACTCAGCTGTGGAATCGATCTGCACCAACCTGGGCATCGACCCATCCGAAGCCAATGGCGGCGCCCGGTTTTGGTGGGAAAGCAATCTCAAACAGAGCAGCCGCAGCGATGACAACGCTGCTGTTCTGATCGATGTGCCATCGACGGAAGCACCGCATCGAGGCTTCCTTCTGCGTGACAAAGGCTACGTGGAAAAGCAATCGGTGATTAGCACTTACACCTTCGCCGAGGATGGCGTGCTCACGATCACAACCCGCTACGACACCAATGTGGGAATCGAGCGGTGTTGGTTCGTGACCGACAACCTGCGAATGCGGGTGAGTTCTGTGCAATGTCTCGACGGGGTCTCCATGACGACCTACTGCACCGAATTCCGCTGCCCCAGCGACAGCGATCTTGAACAACTGCGCCAGCAGGCTTTGGCCCTGGAGCATGACCTCAATCAGGCGGGGGCCATCTGAATGTTTGACCCCTTCCTCAAAGAACTCCATGCAGGGATCGAATCCCGGGGAGGTCGTCTCGCAACTGTTCCCGAAGGCCTGGAACAGAAGAGATCCGACAAACAGAACAGTGAGATCCGCAGCTGGCTGTGGGATGTGCCGGGGTTCCGCCGCTGGCGCGTCACCCGCCTCGATGCAGGCGACAGCCTCCAGGTGCTCAATTCGGTCGCCTACCCGGCTGAAACGTTTGATCACCCATTACTAGGCATCGACCTGCTCTGGTTCGGAGCCCGTCAGAAGCTGGTGGCCGTTCTCGACTTTCAGCCGCTGTCGCAGGATCCCAGCTACTTCGAGCGCCACTACAGCGGCCTCAAAAACCTGCACGCGCAGTTCCCCGATCTGAGCGGCGAAGAGACCATGCGCTCCTTCGACCCCAATCAATACTTCTCGCCCTGGCTGTTGTTTTGCCGCGGTGGTGCCGATCAGGCACAAAGTTCCCTGCCCAAAGCCTTCACGCCATTTCTGGCGGCCTATTGGCAGCTGCATGACCAAGCCGCACAAGCAAAAAGCCCGATGACGAGCGAAGACGTCATCAATCTGCAAAAGGCTTACGACGTCTACAGCGCCGAACGGGATCCAGCCCACGGCCTATTCACCAGCCATTACGGCAAGGAGTGGTCAGACCGCTTTCTCCACGAGTTTCTCTTCCCCGCAAGCCAGAGCGCATGACTCCCTCTCCTCGTCACAGCAGCCTCGATCCCGTTCAGATCGAAGGGTGGCGCTGGCAACCCTTTCTCGACAATGCCGTCGGCAAACTTCAGCCGTTCGATCCTCAGCCCTACGACGTGCCCGACACGTTTTTGCTGAAGCAAGGCAGCACGGGCTCGAAGGCGCGACCAGTTCCCGTCACCACGGCCACCTGGGCATGCAGCACAGCCAAGCTGCGCCAGGTGCGATCGGCTTGCGTGGAAGCGGGAGCGGCCGCCTCCGTGCTGAATTTTGTGATCAATCCCAGCTGCCGCTACGACTTGCCCTTTTTCGGTGCCGATCTGGTGACCTTGCCCAACGGTCACCTCCTGGCCCTGGATCTTCAACCAGTCGACAAGAGCGATCCAGAACACACCGAGCCGGTCTGGGAGCGACTCATGCCCATCTTCGAACGCTGGCGCCAGGAACTCCCTGATGGAGGACCGATCCCCGAAGAAGCGCAGCCTTTCTTTTCTCCAGCATTTCTATGGACGCGCCTTCCGCTTGGCGCAGAAGGCGACCGATTGATCGAGACGGTGATCCGCTCTGCTTATCAGGAGTATCTCGAGCTCTATCTCAACTTGGTTGACGAAGCCAAACCGGTGAGCGATGCCAGAGCGGCAAGCCTGCTGGCCGGCCAGCATCGCTACACGACCTATAGGGCGGAAAAAGACCCAGCACGGGGCATGCTGACGCGCTTTTACGGCGCCGACTGGACGGAGGCTTACATCCACGACGTGCTCTTCGACCTGCGATGAGCCTCGACTTCCTTGTGACTGCAAGCGGAGTTAAGCATTATGAACAGCCTTCGGGGTCCCTTGGCTGACTTCGCGAGAATCACTGGCGACGGGACGCGAGAGCCTCCCGGCTTTCTCCCCATCCCTGTCTGAAGTTTTCTCCAGACCTCGCCTACAGGAGTTCCAACATGTTCGACGCCTTCGCCAAGGTTGTCGCCCAGGCTGATGCCCGGGGCCAGTTCATCAACGCCAGCGAGATCGACGCCCTGGCCGCCATGGTGTCCGACAGCAACAAGCGTCTGGATGCTGTGAACCGCATCACCAGCAACGCTTCCACCATCGTTGCTAACGCCGCTCGCGCCCTGTTCGCTCAGCAGCCTGCGCTGATCGCCCCCGGCGGTAACGCTTACACCTCCCGCCGCATGGCTGCTTGCCTGCGCGACATGGAGATCATCCTGCGTTACGTCACCTACTCGATCTTCACCGGCGACGCTTCCGTGATGGAAGACCGCTGCCTCAACGGTCTGCGCGAGACCTACCTGGCCCTCGGCACCCCCGGTGCTTCCGTGGCTGCTGGCGTGAACCTGATGAAGGAAGCCGCCATCTCCATCGCCAACGACAAGGCCGGCATCACCCAGGGTGATTGCACCGCGCTGATGAGCGAAATCGGCACCTACTTCGACCGCGCTGCTGCTGCTGTCGCCTGATTGCGACGCCGTTCAGTCGTTAACAACCTTTTTCACCTCCAATGAAAACTCCCCTCACCGAAGCGGTCTCCTCAGCTGACTCCCAGGGTCGCTTCCTCAGCAACACCGAAATCCAAGGTGCTTTCGGTCGTTTCAACCGAGCCAAAGCTGGCCTTGAGGCTGCCAAAGCTCTGACCACCAAGGCCGACACCCTGGTGAACGGTGCTGCCCAAGCTGTGTACAGCAAGTTCCCCTACACCACCCAGATGCAGGGCGCCAACTTCGCTGCCACTCCCGAAGGCAAGGCCAAGTGCTCCCGCGACATCGGCTACTACCTGCGCATGGTCACCTACTGCCTCGTGGCAGGCGGCACCGGCCCCATGGATGACTATCTGATCGCCGGTCTCGACGAGATCAACCGCACCTTCGAGCTCTCCCCCTCCTGGTATGTGGAAGCGCTGAACTACATCAAGGCCAACCACGGTCTGTCTGGTGAGGCTGCCACCGAAGCCAACAACTACTTCGACTACGCCATCAACGCTCTGATCTGATTTCCGTCAGTCATTGCATCACGATCGTTGTCGATCTCTTTCAGGCCTCCCAGTGGGAGGCCTTTTTATTGGCCTGGTGATGGCAGCATCGGGACCCACTCTCCTGCGCGGAAGCTATGCAGTCAGGCCCGGAAGGATCACAGGCCTGGAATGGGGATCCGATCGATGAAGCAGAAGCCCTGCGGCGCCTGCAACTCAGTGACGATCCTTCGGCGCAGTACTACGCCGCCTGGTGGCTAGGTCGCAGCCGCACGCAACATCCCCAGGCTGTTCCCTTACTGCGCAACGCCCTGCAACAACGTCGGGCCCGCCAACTCGGCGATGAGGTGGAAGAAAATGCCGTTGCCCGTAATGCAGCCCGTGCCCTGGGCAAGCTCGGTGCCATCGCCAACCCTGCCATCCCCGATCTGCTCGCAACACTGAACGATGACGACCATGGTCTGCGGGAAGCCGCGGCTCGGTCGCTCGGCCAGTTGAAAGCTGAAGCGGCGGTGCCCTTACTGCTCGCTCGCTTGGCCAGTGGACCTGACGTCGCCGGCGCCCGGGAGGAGGGCACGCCACGGATGAAAGAACCCTGTGACGCTCTTCTGGAAGCACTGGGAGACATCGGCATTGGCAACGACGCCGTGCTGACCACTCTGAAATCCTTTCTGCACCACGAACGGCCCGTCGTGCGGAGTTCCGCCTGCAGGGCGTTGCTGCAACTCACCGACGATCCTCAATGGGGAGAAGCGATGGTGGAGTTGCTTCAACACGACCAACTTCAAGTGCGCCGGGCGGCCCTGATGGACCTTGGAGCAACGGGTTGGAGGCCAGCCCTGACCGCCATCAGCAACACCCTCGCCGAAAACAGCCTCAAGCTGATCGCCCTACGAGGGATTGCCGAAACCGCCGTTGATAAGGCAGTCGATGAAGCCGTGCTCGACGCCATGGACGCCCTGCTCTGATCATGACTCTCCCCACCCCCATCGCTGCGCTGATCGAGGCGGTCGACCGCGCTGACACCGCCGACGGCTTGCTTGAAGCTACACAGGCCCTTGCTGCCACGGGCCATCCCGCCGGTGCCCGCTGCCTGCTCGAAATTCTGGGCTTCAACAACCCAGGTGCTGCCGTCGCCGCCGTCGATGGCTTGATCGCGATCGGAGAACCGGTCGTCGAAACGATTCTCGACAACCTCGACGGCCACAACTACGGCGCCAGGGCCTGGTCGGTGCGGGCGCTCGCAGGGATAGCCGACCGCCGCGGCCTGCCTGTGCTGGAACGGGCCCTGGCGGCAGACATCGGACCCAGTGTGCGCAGAGCCGCTGCTTGTGGCCTAGGCAATCTGCAACTCACCGATCCAAACCATGCCGAGGCAGAGCGGGAACGCTGCCTTCAAGGCCTGATCCAGGCGACAGACGATGGCGAGTGGATCGTGCGTTACGCCGTGGCTGTTGGCCTCGAACGTCGCCTGCGCGAAACCAGCTGCAACCCGATGCAGCGGCAGCAAGGAGAGAACGCCCTGCGCAAACTGCTGGGTGAGGGGGAAGATGTGAAGGTGGTGCGCTCCAGGGCTCGCCTCGCACTCCAACGCCTTTCGAACGGATGACTCAGAAGCTGCTGTTTGTCTGTCTCGGCAATATCTGCCGGTCACCAGCCGCCGAAGGGGTGTTCCTCCATCTGATAGCACAACACGGCCTGTCCGACAACTTTGTGGTGGATTCGGCCGGCACTGGCGGCTGGCATGTGGGGCAACCTGCCGACCAACGCATGCAGGCCGCCGCGAACCGAAGGGGCATCCATCTACCCAGCCGGGCACGCCAACTCGCCATGGGCGATCTCACAAGCTTTGATCTGATCCTGACCATGGATCAGGACAATCTGGATGCCGTGCAGAGCCTGAGCAGAGAAGCCGGGGGGCGATCTACGGCAACAATCCAGCCGATGCTCGGCTATGCCCGTCGTCATCAGACCAGGGACGTACCCGATCCTTACTACGGGGGTGAAGCTGGTTTCGAGCATGTGCTCGATCTTCTAGAGGATGCCTGCGAGGGGCTGCTCGAAACGCTGACCAACCCGGCGAAGCATCCAGAGTGATTCATCCCTGGCCGGCTGGGTTCGGCCAGGCCTCCTCGGCCACCCGGAACCGGAACAGATCCACGAGGGCTTCGATCACCTCGTCGATGCTCATGCCGTCGGTGATCAGTTCCGTCGCGTCCACCGCCTGCACCAACGGCGCCACGTCACGGGTACTGTCCATCCGATCCCGTTCAACGATCTGGGCTTCAAGCACTGCCAGATCGGGGACCGCATGGCCTCGGGCCTCCAGATCCTTGGCCCGACGGCGAGCCCGCTCCTCCGGTGTGGCCGTCAGGAAGACCTTGAGCTCGGCATCGGGGAACACAGCCGTGCCGATGTCACGCCCTTCCGCCACCAAGCCACCTTGCTCACCCAAGCGCTTTTGTTGTCGCGTCAGTAGCTCTCTCACACAGGCATGGGCAGCCACAAGCGAAACGGAAGCGGTCACCCGCGGGTCTCGAATCGCGTCGGTGACGTTTTCTCCATTCACCCGTACCGTCTGAATGCCATCACGCAGTGGCTCCAGCTCAATCTCAAGATTGGTGAGAAGCTGCTCAACTGCATGGGCATCGGCCGGATCAGCACCCTTTTGCTGCACCCACCAGGTGACGGCCCGATACATGGCGCCGGTATCGAGGTAGAGCAGACCCATACGCTCAGCGAAAGCACGGGTCACAGTGCTCTTGCCGGCACCGGCGGGGCCGTCGATGGCAACGATGGGCGAACGAGTCATCAGAAACACGTGATCGATCAGACGGGTCTGGCCGCAGCGAACAGCCGCAGCCAACAGGCGTAGGGCCTGATCGGGCCGAGCCGGCTGAAGGGAGATCGGATCCAGGACATCTACATACTCCACCGCCAGGCCGGTGGCGCCGAGGGCACCTGACAGCTGAACTGGATCCACGGCGGTCCCCCGATCCCGAAACTGCTGAGCACAGGCCTGAAGCAGAGCTGGAAACTGAGCAGCGAGTACCCGTTCTGAAGCCGTGAGATAGGCGTTACGAGAACTGCAAGCAAGCCCATCTGGATCGCGCACGGTTGCACAACCACTGATCCGCGTCGGCAAACCGAGATCGGCGATCAGATGGCGAAGAATCGTGAGCTGTTGCCAATCCTTCTCCCCCAGCACAAGCCAGTCGGGCCTGGTTAAGGCCAAAAGGCGACAGACCACGGTCGCGACACCATCGAAATGACCGGGGCGGTGGGCTCCGCACAATCGGTTCTGTAGCGATTCGGGCACCTGAAGACGGAAGGCCTCCTGCGCACCCCCGGGATAAATCTGCCCATCATCAGGACACCAAAGGGCTGTGGCACCTGCTTCAGCTGCCAGCTGAAGATCAGCCTGGAGAGTCCTTGGATACTGAGCAAAGTCTTCACCCACTCCAAATTGCAGTGGGTTGACATAGACACTCACCAAAACCGAGCGAGGGCCTGATCCGAGCGTGCGGGCCCTCTGGATCAGCTGGGCATGCCCCTGATGCAGAGACCCCATGGTCGGCACGAAGTGAACAGGCTCAGACCTGCCTGCACGCCATCGCTGCAGATCGCCAAGAGTCCTGAGGACAGGGAGACTCAGCGCAGCACCTCAAGCTTGACCTTGGCCACGCCGCTAGCAATCAAACCCAGCTGATTGGCAGCGCCATGGGCGAGATCAATCACCCGAGCGCCGTGGAACGGACCTCGATCATTGATTCTCACCACGGTGGAACGGCCGTTCCAGAGATTCGTGACGCGAACGCGAGTGCCGAAAGGAAGGGTGCGATGGGCTGCGGTCATCGTTCCCGGCCGAAACACTTCACCATTGGCGGTGCGATTGCCGAAGAACCCCGGGCCATACCAGCTGGCTTCGCCGGTGCTTACAGAGACGACTGCTGGCGCTGGAGGGACAGGAGGCTGTGCCTTGACCGGTGCAGGAGCTGGCTCGGAAGGCAGCTCTTGAGCAGCACTGGCAGGCTCCGATAACTCGTTCGAGACGGGAGTCTCTGAAGCCGTTCCATCTGGCAGGGGCTGATTCAGGACCAGATCAAGGGCATCCCTCACAGGATCGGCCTCAAGATCACGAGCCAAGACCGGCAGAAGCGCTGCGCTACCTGAAATCACTCCAGAGAGAAGCAGCAAGACGAAAGAAGGACGCATGCCAGGCGGCTGGCGCAATGTCGTGACGACAAAGGGGAGAAAAGTTCACCCCAGTTACGCGAGCCTCAGCAAACAAAGAACGATCAGAACGTAAGGAGAACCACCAACTGGGCGACACCCCCTCCGCTAGGCCTTAAGAGCGACCAGCCCCAGAGACCCCATACCAAGACTCCTGCCCCTCACAGAGGAAAACGACCGCCCAAACCAAAACAACCGATGAGCTGAGCTTTTGACTGGTATAAGCCAGGCTCATGCCCTAGGGGACAGTGAGTCGACCGCCCCCGGAACGTCGAGGAGAGAGGATCGGAACAGATGGGCGGCGGGGACTGACCTCGCAGAAGCATTCATGGACTACAAAACCGCTGGCGTTGATGTGGAGGCCGGACGCGCCTTCGTCAATCGAATTCGCACAAGCGTGGAAGCCACGTTCCGCCCTGAAGTGATCGGTGGCCTTGGTGGCTTTGGTGGGGTGATGCGACTCCCGGCAGGGATGCGCTCGCCGCTCCTGGTGTCCGGGACTGACGGCGTGGGCACCAAGCTGGAACTGGCCCAGGACCACCATGGCCATCACAACGTGGGCATCGACCTGGTGGCGATGTGCGTCAACGACGTGATCACCTGTGGAGCCTCACCGCTGTTCTTCCTCGACTACATGGCCACTGGAGCCCTCACCCCAGACTGCATGGCCACCGTTGTTGAAGGCATCGCCGAGGGCTGCCGCCTGAGTGGCTGCGCTCTGCTCGGAGGGGAAACCGCGGAGATGCCTGGCTTCTACCCTCCTGGCCGCTATGACCTTGCCGGCTTCTGCGTGGCTGTCGTCGAGGAGGACGCCTTGATCGACGGCCAATCCATTGAAGTGGGAGATCGCATCGTCGGCGTGGCGAGCAGCGGCGTACACAGCAATGGCTTCAGCCTGGTGCGCAAGGTGCTGAGCCTCGCCCATGCGGATGCATCCACGTGCTTTGGCGAGCGCGAGCAACCACTCATCCAGGCGCTACTGGCGCCCACAACGCTCTACGGCTCGTTGGTGCAGGCGCTGCTCCAAGAGAGCATCCCCTTGCATGGCATGGCCCATATCACCGGCGGGGGGCTTCCGGAGAACCTCCCGCGCTGCCTACCCGACGGCACCAAAGCAGCCATTGATGCCAGCAGCTGGGAGCGCCCAGAGCTGTTCCGCTGGCTTCAACGCCATGGTGAGATCCCAGAACGGGATCTCTGGCACACCTTCAACCTCGGGATCGGTTACTGCCTCATCCTTCCTGAGGCCGAAGCCGAGCGGGCGATTGCCATCAGCGCGGCCAAAGGGCTACAAGCCTGGACAATCGGCGAAATCGTCAGCGGCACTCGCAGTGCGGATGTGCCGGTGGTTGGGCTGCCGGCTTAATGCTTCAGAATCCAACATCCTCTGTGCTCTAGAGCACAGATTTAATTTCGATCACTATCCTTAACCCAAGCTGGTTGCCTGCAGAGGCGATAGCAGAGACGACAAATCCTTATTTGTGATGCCTTTTGATAAGCCTCAACGCACGACCCGACGCCGGTCTTCGGCTGGCCCCGTGCCGCCCCGCCGCCCCCTGGGCCATGGACTGGAGCGAGGTGGCCCCCATCGGCAGGGTCCGCGTCCGACCTATCTGGCGCTGAAGGATCACGGCAAGGTCTTTGTGGCTGACATGCCCCACCTCTCAGACGGGCAGCTCTCCCACATCAGCAAGGAGGCAGAGGAAGTCCTGAGCAGCCTGGAGCGGCGCATCAGTGAACTCGAGAGCGACCTCTCCCTGGAAGCGAACGATCGCGACACTCTGATCAAGGCCTGCACCAAGAGAGACGTCACCCACCGCTTTCTAAAAGCGATCAAGGACGAACAGGAGCATCGCCAAAACAACCCTGCTGTTCGCAGTGCGGCTGGGGAATCACTGCCTCGCACCTTCTTGGAAATCGCCAGGCATCGGCTGCCTGGCGCCACTTTCGATTCACTCCTGCAGGAAGCACTAGCCGCCTGCGAGCAATCCACTCGCAGCGAGGCCAATGAGCCCGCACCGGCGCCGACCGTTAGCAACGTCGTCCCCCTCCAGACGGCGGTGACCAGCCTGCCAGTGGTGGTCAGTCCTGATCCTGAAGAACCTGCTGATCAGGCGCTCTGAAAGGGGTTGGCAGGCATGCGCACCCGATTCGCCAAAGCGAGTTGATCCAACTCGATGCGCTCCTGGTCTGTTAGCGACCAGCTGAGGGCCTGAACCGTATCGGCAGCCTGAGCGGGGCGGCGCAATCCAGGCAGGGGCTTGGCCCCATGGGCCCGACACCAGTTGAGGGCCACCTGGGCCTGACTGGCTGCGCGGTTGGCTGCAATCGCAGCCAGTTTCCGACGCAGCGCGACACTTCCGGGTAGCAAGCGCCTGAACAGGCCGCGTCTCAGGACTGTGCTTGGTGGGATTTCGGCGTCAGGAGACAAGGCCAAGACGCCCAAGGCCAACGGGCTATAGGCCAGAAGCTCAATGCCGAGCTCCCGACAGGTCGCGATGAGACCATCAGCCTTGATTGGGTCAGGGGCCAGCAGCGACATCTGCACCTGCACGCTGGTCAGCCGTATCGACCGGGAGGCAAGACGGGCCTGCAGTGCACGCAGACGGCACGGTCCGATGTTGGACACACCAAGCTCCCGCACGGCCTGGCGCTCCACCAGATCAGCAAGACCATCCAGAAGAGGGCCCTCCTGCCAAGGGGCATAGCGGGCCGTGCTCCAGTGCAACTGCACCCGATCCAGGTGTCCCTGCAGGCGCTCTCGGCTGGCCTGAAAGGGCTGTTCAAATCCTCGACGTCCCAATCGCCAGGGGAAGGGAGCCAGCTTGGTGGCCACGATGAGCCGGGAGCGCTCCTCCTTGGGAAGAGCCTTTAAAAACTGCCCTAACAACGATTCACTGCGACCGTTGAAGCGACCGGTGCCGTAGGAATCGGCCGTATCCACCAGGTCTAGGCCTCCGGCCAGCGCCAGGCGCAGGGTCGCGGCCAGCTCTGGGTCATCCCGGTCAGGCTGATATCCCCAGAGCAGTTGGTTCCCCCAAGACCAGGTCCCAAAACCGATTCCCGTCACACCACTCCACACAACATCGCGCCATGATCGCTACCTGAAGATGTGTCCGGAGCATTGGCAATCGTCATGCCATTCAGTCCTCTCTCCGACTCCGTGTCTCGACAAGCGCCCAGACCAGCGGTTGCTGAACAGATCGAGCAGAAGGGCATGGACGTGACCTCCAGCACTACATCGGCGAGTCCAACAACCGTTCTCTGCGACCATTGCGGACGCACAGCTGAGAACGGCATTCGCTGCCTGGGCATGTGTGTGGCAGACAGTGACTACTAACCGCCTGCTGCTGACGAACGCTGCAGGCCTGCTGTTGCTGGGGTGGGGACCTGCCTTTCCTGCAACTCCCAACCAACCGGCCCCGCCGGCCATTGGCAGGCTGCAAACCCTCAGCAAGAGCTGTGAGTACCGCCTGGAAGGCGGTCACCAGGGTCCCTGCGCCCTGGTGGAGTTGGTGCGAAAAGGGCCTGAATTGCTCTTTGTTCGATTCACAGGATCAGGTCCCGACAAAGGATCCAATCGACAGCTGAGCTTTGTCGCCATCACCAGCGCAGAAGCGATGCCTTTGCATTGCGAGAGCGGCGTCTGCAAGTTGCTGGCACAGCCTTGGCAGGGCGCCGTATCCAGCGCGGCTGAGAGCAGCAGCGACAGACTCGGTCTGGCAGAGGGAATTCCCAGGGCCTGGCCAGTGAGCGGACGCTGCAGCATCGAGGAATCGATACTGCGCTGTCAGGCTCAGCTGCCGGAAGGTGGCTGGCTGAGAGCCTCCGCCGCCCTGTGAGCTACGCACCAGGCTTGTCACAGCCCATCAGAGAAGATCTGACAGGATTCAGCGTGCAAGCTCCGAGAAGCTTGAGCCCCTGTCCCACGACCCACGACCCACGACCCACGACCCACGACCCACGACCCACGACCCACGCTGACCCATCCAAGGTGCTGAAGCCATCAAGCCAACGAATGGGCCGAATCGCGATCCAAAGGATCGTTGCAAAGGCGGCACCCAGATTCGAACTGGGGATAAAGGATTTGCAATCCTCTGCCTTACCACTTGGCCATGCCGCCGTGCAGGGAGCCGCGCTCCCATCTGCGGATCGTATCAGCGAGACCTCAGGCAGCTTGCTGGTGCTGAGCAACGGACATGGTGAAGATCTCATTGCCCTGCGGATTCTCGAGGCGCTGCATCGGCTCCGCCCAGGGGTTCAGCTGCGAGTCCTGCCCATGGTGGGTGTGGGACGCGCCTTTGATGCTGCAACAGAAGCTGGCTGGCTGCATCGGGTCGGCCCCCGTGCAGCACTACCCAGCGGCGGTTTCAGCAATCAGAGCCTCCGGGGCCTGATCGCCGATCTGGGTGCCGGCCTGCCCCTGTTGAGCTGGCGCCAATGGCGCTGCCTGCGTCGAGAGCGCAAGCAGGTCAATGCAGTGGTAGCCGTTGGTGATCTACTCCCACTCCTGCTGGCCTGGGCAGCTGGCGGGCGCTTTGGCTTTATCGGCACCCCCAAAAGTGACTACACCTGGCGGAGTGGTCCTGGCCATGCCTTGAGCGATCACTATCACCGCCTCAAGGGCAGTGAATGGGATCCCTGGGAATGGCTACTGATGCGGAGTCGTCGCTGCAGCTTTGTTGCCATGCGCGACCGGATCACCGCAAGAGGCCTGAGACGCCGTGGCGTCCGAGCAGAAGCTCCGGGCAACCCAATGATGGATGCGCTGCATGCAACGGAGCCCCCCTCCGCGCTGGAGCGTTGCAGGCGACTGATGCTGCTCTGCGGCAGTCGGATGCCGGAAGCTCTCCACAACGCCGAACGTCTGCTGCGCTCCTTGGAAGGATTCCCGAGCTCGGTCCCTCTGGCCCTCTTGATGACCACGGGCTCCCAACCGGATCAATCCCAACTGGCTCCCCTGTTGGAAACTCTCGGCTATCGGCCTTGCCCGCCCCCTGCTGCATCCCTGGAAGCGACGGCTTGCTGGGTGAAGGGCGTGCATCTGCTCCTGCTTGGCAGCGGTCGCTTCGACCGCTGGGCAGGCTGGGCGGAGGTGGGGCTAGCCACAGCGGGGACCGCCACGGAACAACTTGTTGGCTTGGGTATCCCCGCCCTCTCTCTCCCCGGTCCTGGTCCGCAGTTCACCCGCGGCTTCGCCAAGCGACAGAGCCGACTGCTGGGGGGGGCCGTCCTCCCCTGCCGCTCCCGATCCGAGCTCCAGGAGCGCCTGAGCCTGCTGCTCAACGACGCCTCCCTGCGGAATGAACTGGGCCGCATCGGTTGCCAACGCATGGGGCGTCCCGGTGGAAGCACAGCGTTGGCCCGCAGGATCTTGGATCAGTTCATCGCAGATACTGAATGATCCTGCCCCGTTCACCATGGCCGCCATTCAGGACCGTGACTACTTAAGGCTCTGCGCCGAACTGGCCAGCTGCCTGAGCATTAGTCAGGCAGCTGCCCGGCGCCAGGTCGAGTACGCAGCAGCCCAGGAAGGAGTCAGAGATCTGGAAGCACGCAAACGCATCGCTTCACAACTACTCGACGAGGCACAGGTGTCCAGGGCCTCACAGGGCGAGGATGCAAACCCCGGACTCGATGCTCTGCTGGCGGCCAGCCCAGGGGACGAACATTTCATGCTGGAAGACTGAGGTTCAGTGCTCAAAGGTCTGCGTGAAACGCAGACGATCGAGTTCCGACATCACCGGAATGCACTGGAAGCAACGCTGAGCAAGCTCCCAACGGCCCTCTCGTCTCAGCATCTCCTCGAGTCGCTCCCGGGCTGGCAGCAGGAAGCGGGCATCATTTGCCGCATAGGCCAGCTGGGTGTCACTGAGCTGATCGACCCTGCCCCAGTCACTGCTTTGCGCCTGCTTATCGAGCTCGACCCCCACCAACTCCAGCACCACCTCCTTGAGACCATGCCTTGGGCTGTAGGTGCGCGCCAGACGACTGGCGACCTTGGTGCAGAAGATCGGATTCACCGCGATGGCCAAACCGCTGGCGAGGGCGGCCACATCGAATCGGGCGAAGTGGAACACCTTCTCCACGGTGCTGGATTCCATCAGGGCCTTTAAACGAGGCGCCTCCGTCTGACCAAGGGCAATGCGAATGCAACAGACGTTGTCGTCAGCATCACAAAGCTGCACCAGACAGAGCCGGTCGCGGCCATGGATGAGCCCCATGGCCTCGGTGTCCACCGCCAGTCTTGATGCCGCTGCGTAACGCTCGAACCAGACGGAATCGAGATCGCCATCAAACACCGAGAAGTCCTTGGGAGGAGAAGCGAGTTCAGCCATGAGCCAACCAGAGACCGTGAGACGAGACATCCCACCACTTTGATCACGAGCGGAAAACACTTTCCGCTCCAGACTTGAAAAACAGAATGAGACCAAGTTAGACACAAACGAGACCTAGCGACCGACGTGCAGACCCGCCGCAAACACACCCGCGCCTGCCTGGCCGATATCGAGCGTTACTTCCGTCAGCCGCCACCGCGTTTTCTGGATCTGGAACTCGCCGTGTGCTGGGTACTCGACTGCCTTCTGCAGAACGACAGCTACCCCTCAGGGCTGCTGCATCGACTGGAGCATGACCATCCCGAACTGCGCTTGTCGGAAACCGTCCTGCATCAGGCCCTGAGCTTTCTGGATGACCAGGGCATGCTCGACCACTACAGCAAACGCTGTCCAAGCCGCGGCCGCCCCCGCAGCATGCTTCACCTCAACAGCGAGGCGCGTGAATCAGCCGAGCGGCTGATGGGTCCTTGGCAGCGCTGGCTGATGGACCATCTCTGCCAACCCCAGCTGCCGGCGGCGACCTAGAACGGATGGGCAGCTGCGACAGAACGGCGTCGGATGCCCTCCTTTCAGACCTCGACACTGCTGCTGACCCTCCTGCTGGCCATCGGCCTGGTGTTTTTCCTCAGGGCAGCCAGCAAAGACCGCACCACAGTTGTGGACGTGCAGTCACCCCGTCCTGCCCTTGAGGTGCTGGACGGGGTGAGCACATGGCTGGAGCGACGAGGCTGGAGCCAGAAAAGTGGCGATGCCGAGCGACAGGTGCTGCGCTTTGAGGCGACCGTGGAGGCCAGCACGCCATTGGCATTACTGCTTTCGACGCTTGGTGCCATCGGAGCAGGTTGCCTAGGCCTTGTGCTCAGGGAACTGAGCCCGATGCTGGGCTGGTGGCCCCTAGGACTGGCCCTGCTTGGTCCACTGGCGGGCCTTGTTTATCAGCGCAGAGCTCGCCGCCCCGAATCCCTCGAGATCCGCTTGATGCGAGGCGATGCGGATGGCGGCAGCACCTTACGGCTGCGCGCCCACCGGGATGAGTTGATCGCCCTCGAACTGGCCCTGGCAGGGCCGCTGGATCTCGCCAGCGACGGCTCTCTGCTCTCCTCTCCCATTTGAGGAACAAGGCCATGCTGCGCTCCCTCACCCTGGTGGGCTTGACATCAGCCTTCACGATGCTGGGCTTGGCGACCGCGGCAGATGCGCCTCTGCCGCCAGGGGTGGACCCTTTGACAGGTCCTGAAGTCAGCCTTGAGGCCCAATGGCAGGGACGAGCTGGCGTCGGCCCCCGGATTCCGATTCTCGTGCTCGCAGGCCATGCCGATTCCCAGGGGATCGAGGGTTCTGGCACCGCCGGAGCCGCTGTTGATCTCCACAGGTCCGAGCCGATGGATGGCCGGATGCGTGACGAGCTGTATTGGAACCTTGCGGTCCGCGATGCGGTTGTCGCCCAGGGACGCCAGCGAGGTCTGAACATCCGCGCTTACACGCCAGCGAGTTTGACGATCCACGACGAGGACGATCCGCGGACCAACTGGTCGGTAGGTCGCCGCCACAGTGCTGCTGGCGGCTATGCGCTCGAAATTCACTTCGACGCCTATGGACCCGATGGCTTCGGATCGGGCCTGATTCCCGCCCTGAATCGCCCACTGAATCGGTTCGACGAAAGTCTTGCCATCGCCTTCGGGCGCTATCCCAAACGATTCCGCGGGGGCTTAGGAGCACCGCGTCGAGGGATCAGCATTCTTGAAATCGGCAAATTAGAGGGAGCTCTTGAGACAGGGCTTCGCTCCCCTGAAGGGCGACAGGCGAGCCTGAGCACCATCGCCCGCCGAATCACCGAAGCCCTGGTCCTCGCACTTCCGCAGTCGCCCCCCGAGGCCCCGCTCAGTTCACGGCCTGATGGGGCTGGCAGCGCTCCTCGAGGGATGGATCGTCAAACCAGTTCTGAGGACGCGTGAACAGATCCGTCAGCAACGCTTCCCTTGAACCCTCGGGTGCGCTGTAGCCATACTCCCAGCGAGCAAGAGGCGGCAGTGACATCAGGATCGATTCTGTGCGGCCATTGGTCTGAAGACCAAAAATGGTTCCTCGGTCCCACACCAGGTTGAACTCGACATAGCGACCCCGTCGGTAGAGCTGGAACTGACGCTCCCGATCGCCATAGGGAAGGTTGTTGCGTCGCTCGACAATCGGGCTGTAAGCCGGCAGGAACGCCTGGCCACAGGCGCGGGCCAGATCATGCAGCTGCTCCCAGCCGAGAGGAACGGAACCAATCGCTGTGGCGGCATGGGCCGCAGGCCCCTCTGGATCCTGGCCCTTGTAGAGCTGACCATTGCCGTCTTGGTAGTCGTAGAAGATCCCGCCGATGCCCCGGGTCTCTCCACGGTGCTTGAGGAAAAAGTACTCATCGCACCAGGGTTTGAACACGTTGTAGAGCTCAGGGCTGACCGAGTCGCAGGCCTGTTTGTGCTGACGATGAAAGTGCCGGGCATCCTCCAGAAATGGATAGAAAGGTGTCAGGTCAGCGCCACCACCGAACCACCAGACCGGGCCGGCCTCGAAATAGCGGTAGTTGAGGTGCACCGTCGGCACATAGGGATTGCGTGGGTGAAGCACCATGGACGTGCCGGTGGCAAACCATGGATGCCCCTTCGCCTCAGGACGCTGGCGCAGGATCGAGGGTGGAAGCTCCAGACCATGGACCTCCGAAAAATTCACCCCGCCCTGCTCAAAGATGCGGCCCTCACGCATCACACGCGAACGCCCGCCGCCACCCTCCGGTCGATCCCAGCTCTCCTCCTGAAAGCGGCCAAGGCCATCGAGGCGCTCTAGGCCCGCACAGATCTCGTCCTGCAGCCCCATCACCAGAGCCCTGGCTCGATCTCTGGAGTTGGCGGGCGGGCGCTGAAGAGCCCTAATCGCAGGCTTAGAGGCCGCGGCATCCGAGGAGATGGACGCTTGTCCAGTCTCGAAGGATCCGCCCCTGAGGCGACGCAGCAGTGAACGAACCATGGGTGGCATCCCGCAGGAACTGGCTTGAACCATTTCAGCCTGCGGGCACCCTGCACAAGTGCACGTGAAGGTCTGTCATGGGAACACACTCCTAGGATCCGGCCCGACGGCAGCGACGTATGGCCACGGCAGAACAGGCGACAACGGCTCTGACAGCGATCGTCGACAGCGGCAGCGGACGTTCAGCCCTGGAACTTGGCTGGATTGACCGCATCCGCGTCAGCCCACCTCGAGCGGTGATTCGGCTGAATTTGCCCGGATTTGCCCAGAGCCAGCGCGAGCGGATCGTGCAGGAGAGTCGAACCAGGCTGCTGGAAATCGACGGCATCAGCGATGTGCAGATCGAAGTGGGATCGCCACCACCCCAGCACTCTGGAACGCAGCCAGGTGGCATCGGCCATGCCGGCCACGGTCAAGTGGCAGAGCGACAAGCGATTCCAGGCGTTCGACGGGTGATCGCGGTCAGCAGTGGCAAGGGCGGTGTCGGCAAGAGCACCGTGGCGGTGAACCTGGCCTGTGCCCTGGCGCGCCAGGGGCTCAAGGTGGGGCTTCTGGATGCTGATATCTACGGACCCAACGCTCCCACCATGCTTGGCGTGGCGGACCAGACGCCACAGGTGGAGGGGAGCGGCAGCGAGCAACGCATGACCCCCATCGAAACCTGTGGACTCGCCATGGTTTCGATGGGCCTGCTGATCGACGAAGACCAGCCGGTGATCTGGAGGGGACCGATGCTGAACGGCATCATTCGTCAGTTCCTCTATCAGGTGAACTGGGGTGAACGGGACGTTCTTGTGGTGGATCTGCCGCCCGGCACCGGTGATGCTCAGCTCTCCCTCGCGCAGGCCGTTCCAATGGCAGGAGTTCTGATTGTGACCACTCCGCAGCAGGTGGCACTTCAGGATGCCCGTCGCGGCCTGGCCATGTTCCGGCAGATGTCGATCCCCGTGCTGGGGGTGATCGAAAACATGAGCGAGTTCATCCCTCCGGATCAACCGGAACGCCGCTACGCCCTCTTCGGTGAAGGGGGCGGCCAACGGCTCGCTGATGAGTTCGAGACCGATCTCTTAGCCCAAATCCCCCTGGAAATGCCCGTGCTCTCAGGCGGAGATCAAGGGCGGCCGATTGTGATCAGCCAACCTGAATCTGCCAGTGCTCAGGTCTTCATTCAGTTGGCCGAGACGGTCCTTCCCCTGATCGCCCAGAGCAACTGATCATGCAAAGCGGCTTGCCATGGGCCAATCGGAGGCGTCGTTCGCGCCTACCGGGCATGGGAAGCCGACGCAGGGACACCGAGCGTGTCCTCTGGTGGATCCCCCTGGCCCTTGTCGCCATCGCGGGGGTGTTGATCGCCAGCACCCAGCGTCAGGCCGAATACGCCGACTGGTACCAACACTGGATTACAGCGGCCTTCGGGGTCGGGATTGCCCTGCTTCTGGCCCGGTTGAACCTGGAACGGCTCAAACCGCTGTTGATTCCCATCTATGGCCTCACGGTGATCAGCCTGATCGCTGTACGCCTGATCGGCACATCCGCTCTCGGAGCCCAGCGCTGGATCAGCATTGCTGGAGTGCACGTGCAGCCGTCGGAATTCGCCAAGCTTTCAGCCATTCTTCTGTTGGCTGCGGTGCTTGACCGGCACCCCGTGGAGCGACCGGTTGACCTCCTCCGCCCACTCGGGGTGATCTCCCTTCCCTGGCTTCTGGTCTTCATCCAGCCCGACCTCGGCACCTCCCTGGTGTTCGGAGCCCTCCTGCTCACGATGCTCTATTGGTCGGGGATGCCGTTTGCATGGCTAGTGCTGCTCTTAGCCCCCCTGGGCACGGCACTTTTGGCTGGCCTCCTCCCTTGGGCTCTCACGGCTTGGGTGCCGCTGATGATGCTGGTGGCTTACCGGTCCCTCCCGTGGAAGCGACTGGCAGCTGGAGCCGTTCTGGCGATCCAGGGAGCTGTGTCCCTGATCACCCCTTGGCTGTGGATGCATGGGCTCAAGGACTACCAACGGGATCGCCTCGTGCTGTTTCTAGACCCCAGCAAAGATCCCCTAGGCGGCGGTTACCACCTCCTGCAAAGCACGGTGGGGATCGGATCTGGAGGGTGGTTCGGCACGGGGCTCCTGCAGGGCCAGCTCACAAAACTTCGCTTCATTCCCGAACAGCACACCGACTTCATCTTCAGCGCTCTTGGTGAGGAAACGGGCTACGTAGGCACGGTGCTGGTGGTGGTGGGCTTCGCCGTGCTGATGGGGCGCATGCTCCAGGTGGCGAGCCGGTCTCGCACGGACTTCGAATCGCTGATCGTGATCGGAGTGGCCACCATGCTGATGTTCCAAGTGGTGGTGAACATCTTCATGACCATCGGCCTTGGCCCAGTGACAGGCATCCCCCTGCCGTTCATGAGTTATGGGAGATCCGCCATGGTTGTGAACTTCATCGCGCTCGGCCTTTGTCTTTCGGTCGCACGCAGGGAACGCAACGCCCAGAACCGGTGACCACCTCCCCATCACTGAAGGCCATTCAGGCCTGCATGGCCGAAGGCGTCCCCCCCTCCGGATCTGACGATGCCAGTGCACGCCGTCTCTGGTGGGCCGCGCTCGACACCCTCCAGGAGCAACTGCAGGAGCAAAGCTCAACCACGGGTGGGCTGTGGCTGGCGGCCCCCCTCCCTGCCCTCTATGACCCCACCCTGCTGAAGGCGATGCGCGGTTGGGTATGGAGCCCCAATCCCCAGGGTTTACCGCAGCTCGGTCCGGCTGGACCGACAGCAGCGCCCGGTGATCCCTACAAACAGCTGCCGCTGCACCCAGACGATGGACACGATCCACTGCTCGTCGTCATCCAGCCAACGCTGCAGGTGGCACTGGCCCTGCAAGGCCCGCCGGACCAGAGACAGCTGCTCATGCGCAGTGACCCAAAGACCCTCGGCGCCATCCTGAGCTTGCTGGAACAACGCCTTCGCGCGGATGCCCCAGATCAGGCCGATGCGCTCCATGACGCAATCCGAGCCCTGGGCTCTCTACAGAGCAGTAGTGCCTACAGCGAGCAGTTCTGGCCCGTGGTGGCGGAGCGCCTGGCGCGCATGGCCCCCAGTCTGACCCTTCAGACCCTGAGGGACGAGCCTGGGCGAGGGGACAGCAACGAGCCGATCGAGGGCGATCAGTACGAGGGCGGAGCCGAAGCGGAACTCTCCTTGTTGGAAGCGATCACCCATGAAGTCAGAACACCGCTCGCCACAATCCGCACCTTGATCCGATCCCTGCTGCGCCGCCGCGATCTTGCACAGGTGGTCATGGAACGACTTCAGCAGATCGACAGTGAATGCACCGAGCAGATCGACCGCTTCGGACTGATTTTCCACGCTGCCGAACTGCAGCGACAATCCACTGAGCCAGCAGAACTGGCCCAGACAGATCTAGGCGCCGTACTCCAGCATCTGGCTCCTGGGTGGCAGATGCTCCTAGAGCGGCGAGGTGTGGCTCTGCAGATTGAGCTCAGCCCGAATCTCCCAGCGGTGCTCAGTGACCCAAGCCGATTGGAACCGATGCTCGGAGGACTGATCGACCGCAGCAGTCGGGGGTTGCAACAGGGCAGCCAACTCGTGCTTCAACTGCGCCCTGCCGGAGCCCGACTGAAACTACAGATCCGCGGTTACAACCCCAGTGAGCAGGGGCGAGGCCTTGGAACCGCCGAGCCCACAGCTGAGCTCGGACCTGTACTCAGCTGGAACCCAGGCACCGGCAGCCTCCAACTGAGTCAGGCGGCTACGCGTCGACTGCTGGCCAGCCTTGGGGGTCGTCTCGCCCAGCAGCGGGATCGCGGCCTAACGGTGTTCTTCCCCGTTGCAGGGAGGAGCCAATGTTGACGGGTGTGAAGCTTGCCCACCAGAGGTGAGATCAGACCCTAATCACGGTGCTACTTTCCAGCCGTAACGGCATGCCGATTTTTCGAGGACAGCCATGACAGCAACGGCGTTGAACGGTCAGCTCCCCCAGTTCATCGGCAGCACCGGTGGACTTCTGAA
The DNA here is from genome assembly GCF_014217855.1 of Synechococcus sp. HK01-R. Lineage (NCBI taxonomy): Bacteria > Bacillati > Cyanobacteriota > Cyanophyceae > Synechococcales > Synechococcaceae > Synechococcus > Synechococcus sp. HK01-R. The sequence goes on from NZ_CP059059.1 coordinate 135,029, forward strand.
CGCCGCAGAGACCGAAGAGAAGTACGCCATCACCTGGACCAGCTCCTCCGCCCAGGCTTTTGAGCTTCCCACCGGTGGCGCGGCGATGATGAACCAGGGCGAAAACATCATGTATTTCGCTCGCAAAGAGCAGTGTCTTGCCCTTGGCACCCAGCTGCGCACCAAGTTCAAGCCCCGGATCGAGGACTACAAGATCTATCGCATCTTCCCCGGTGGTGACACTGAGTTCCTCCATCCCAAGGACGGCGTCTTCCCTGAAAAGGTGAACGATGGCCGCGCCATGGTGGGCCATAACCCCCGTCGGATCGGTGCCAACCCAGATCCCGCCACCCTGAAGTTCAGCGGTCGCAACACCTTCGACGCCTGAGCCCCGCGGTCAACGGTCGGCTGCAACAATCCCTTCATGCTCAGCCCTGACCGCGCCGCCTTCTTCGAGGCAGCTGCCACTGGTGCCAGGTTCATTCCTGTTGCACAAAGCTGGCCTGCCGACCTGGAGACCCCTCTCACCACCTGGCTGAAAGTGGGGGAGGGGCGTCCTCCTGGTGTTCTTCTTGAGTCAGTCGAGGGCGGTGAAACCCTTGGCCGGTGGAGCGTGATCGCCTGCGATCCTCTGTGGACCCTCACAGCCCGAGGGCATCAGCTCACCAAGTGTTGGCGCGATGGGAAGGAAGAGCGCTTTGAGGGCAATCCGTTTGAGCTGCTGCGCAGCAGCTTGGAGGCTTACAAAACCGCTTCGATTCCTGGCTTGCCGCCCCTTGGCCAGCTCTACGGCATCTGGGGCTATGAGCTGATCCGCTGGATCGAACCCACGGTCCCGGTTCATCCATCAGCTCTCGATGATCCGCCGGATGGAGTCTGGATGCTGATGGACAGCATCTTGATCATCGACCAGGCCAAGCGCCTCATCACTGCTGTTGCCTACGGCGATCTGAGCGGAAGCCATGCAAGCGCCGCCAACGCCGACGAAGCCTGGGAGGATGCCCTCCAGCGCATCCAGCGCCTCGAGGAGCGCATGGCGGCCCCACTGCCCCCGATTCGCCCCTTGCGCTGGCGACCGAGTGAACAGACATCACCGCAGACCCGGAGCAATCGCAGCCAGGACAATTTCGAACAGGCCGTCAGCCGCGGCCGCGAGCACATCGCCGCCGGCGACGTCTTCCAGCTGGTGCTGAGTCAGCGCCTGGAAACGCGTGTACCCCATGAGCCCCTAGCGCTCTACCGGAGCCTGCGGATGGTCAATCCTTCCCCCTACATGGCCTTCTTCGACTTCGGGGACTGGCAACTGATTGGCTCCAGTCCAGAGGTGATGGTGAAAGCCGAGCCCGTTCCGGAAGGGATCCAAGCCAGCCTGCGGCCCATTGCCGGCACCCGCCCTCGAGGGCGCAACGAGCAGGAAGATCGCCAAATGGAGGCAGAGCTGCTCGCCGACCCCAAAGAGCGGGCCGAGCACGTGATGCTGGTGGACCTGGGCCGCAACGATCTGGGCAGGGTTTGTCAGCCCGGCTCAGTGCAGGTGCGCGACCTGATGGTGATCGAGCGCTATTCCCATGTCATGCACATCGTCAGCGAGGTGGAAGGGCTCCTTGCCTCAGGGAGAGACGTTTGGGATCTGCTGATGGCAGCCTTTCCTGCTGGCACGGTGAGCGGTGCACCCAAGATCCGGGCCATGCAGCTGATTCATGCCTTGGAGCCTGAGGCACGTGGGCCCTATTCAGGCGTTTATGGCGCAGTCGATCTGGCCGGAGCCCTCAACACCGCCATCACGATTCGCGCCATGGTGGTTCGCCCGGATCCGGATGGGGGTTGGCGGGTTCAGGTGCAGGCCGGCGCGGGTGTGGTAGCCGATTCCAAACCCGAAGCTGAATACCAGGAAACTCTCAACAAGGCCCGCGGCATGCTGGCGGCCATCGCTTGCCTCGGGGATCCGCCCCCATGAGCCATCCCCTACTCCTGAAGGGCTTCGAGGTGGAACTGTTCACAGGCCGGCCTGACGGAGAGAACGTCGGGGTCGCCGCACAGGCATGCCGTGAGCTGGAGGGCTTCGTGACCGAGCCTGACCAGCGGAACCTCGAATACGTCACGGCACCAGAGGCCGACTACAGCTCCCTGCGGGAAGCCCTGATCAGCCCTCGACGCCGGCTGCGTCAGTGGCTGGCACCTCGCCAGCTCACCCTGCTTCCCGGAAGCTGCCTGAGCCTGGGAGACCCGAGTCGATTCGAACGTACGAACCCCGACAATCCTTATCACGATCTGATCGAACGCAGCTACGGCACCCGAGTGGTGACCGCAAGCATCCATATCAACCTTGGCATCGCCGCCGCCGATGATCTGTTTCGGGCCCTGCGCCTTGTGCGTTGCGAAGCAGCCCTCTGGCTGGCGCTGAGCGCTAGCTCCCCCTTCCTGGGAGGCGCCGTCACCGGAGCCCATTCCCAACGTTGGCTGCAGTTCCCCCTCACACCACCCCAGGTGCCTCTGTTCCGTGACCAAACCCACTATGTGCAGTGGATGGAGGAGCAGCTGCAGGCGGGAAGCATGCACAACGTTCGCCATTTGTGGACGTCTGTGCGCCCCAACGGTCCACGACGTCCTCATGAACTCAACAGGCTCGAACTGCGCATCTGCGACCTGATCAGCGATCCAGACCTGCTGCTGGCGGTCACCACACTGCTTGAGCTCCGTGTGATCGCCCTACTGGAAGGAGCGGAAGGGCTGGACCCACTGCAAAGCAGCTCCCTCACGCTGGATCAGCTGGCCGACCTTTGCGATGCCAATGAAACTGCTGCAGCCCGATGCAGTCTTGATGCCGAACTACGGCACTGGCAGGACGGCCGCCCGATCAACGGCAAAGACTGGGTGCGTCTCTTGCTGGCATCCGTCCAACCCCAAGCCATGAGATTGGGCCTCAGCTCCCGCTTGGCACCAATCGACAAGGTGCTGCAGGACGGCAATCAGGCGATGCGCTGGCTCAAGGCCCATGCCAGCGGAACCCCCATCCGAGAGGTGATGCGCACCGCCATCGCCGAGATGGCCACCGAAGAGCTCCCCATGAGCAGCGATTCAGGCGTTTTGGGATGATCATGGCCAGACCCGCAGACGGCCGCCCCCTGATGCCTTCGACCTCCGCCCTCAACACCGAGTGCGACCCCAGCGGTTTGGCATCGCCAGCGCCGGGCGGAGATCAACTGCTCCAGCAGCGCCTGGAGCTGGTGGAGGACCTCTGGGAAACCGTTCTGCGCAGTGAGTGCCCTCCTGAGCAAGCAGAGCGCTTGCTGCAGATGAAGCAACTGAGTGCTCCCCTCGCCAACGAACCCCAGAGTTCCGCGAGTGACGCCGTCGTTCAGCTGATCCGCGAGATGGATCTGGTCGAGGCGATCGCCGCGGCCCGGGCGTTCTCCCTTTATTTCCAATTGGTGAACATCCTCGAGCAGAGGATTGAGGAAGACAGCTACTTGGCGAGCATCAGTCGCTCCGCTGATCAGCCCGATCGGATCGATCCTTTTGCGCCGCCCCTAGCGAGCCAAACCGAACCAGCGACCTTCCAGGAACTGTTCGAGCGACTCAGACGCTTGAACGTGCCGCCGGCCCAGCTCGAGGCATTGCTTCAAAACCTCGATATCCGCCTGGTCTTCACAGCCCACCCCACGGAGATTGTTCGGCACACCGTGCGCCACAAGCAGAGGCGGGTGGCAACCCTGCTCCAACAGCTACAGGGCAGTACCGAGGTCAGCAAAGGGGATCAAGCCAGCCTGCGCCAACAGTTGGAAGAGGAGATCCGTCTTTGGTGGCGCACCGACGAGCTTCATCAATTCAAGCCGTCGGTGCTCGACGAGGTCGATTACGCCCTGCACTACTTCCAGCAGGTGCTCTTCGATGCCATGCCCCAGCTCCGGCGTCGGATCAGCTCGGCTCTCCAACAGAGCTATCCGGATGTTCGCCTCCCCCCCTCAGCCTTCTGCACCTTTGGTTCCTGGGTGGGCTCCGATCGGGATGGCAATCCCTCGGTGACACCTGAAATCACCTGGCGCACCGCCTGCTATCAGCGCCAGCTGATGCTCGATCGCTACGTCTCAGCGGTGCAGGACCTGCGCGACCAGCTGAGCATTTCGATGCAGTGGAGTCAGGTGAGCGCACCGCTCCTGGAATCGCTGGAAATGGACCGGTTGCGCTTTCCCGAGATCTATGAAGAGCGGGCAGCTCGCTACCGCCTGGAGCCTTATCGACTGAAGCTGAGCTACATGCTGGAACGCTTGCGGCTCACACAGCAACGCAACCAACAGCTCTCGGATGCAGGCTGGCGCACCCCTCCAGAGGGACTGATTCCTTGCCCGACTGGAGCCGCCGCCGGGAACAGCGCCGAAGCGCTGCACTACGACTCCGTCGCTGAATTCCGTAGTGATCTCGAGCTGATCCGTAACAGCTTGGTGAGCACCGAGCTGACTTGCGAACCACTGGACACCTTGCTGACCCAGGTGCACATCTTTGGGTTTTCCCTCGCCAGTCTCGATATTCGCCAAGAGAGCACGCGCCACAGTGATGCCCTCGATGAGCTGACCCGCTATCTGCGACTTCCCACCGCCTACGGCGAGATGGATGAAGCGGCCAGGGTTCAATGGCTGCTCTCGGAAATGCAGACACGCCGCCCGCTGATCCCTCCAGCCGTGGAATGGTCTTCGACCACCGCGGAGACGATCGCGGTGTTCCGGATGCTCCATCGCCTTCAGGAGGAGTTCGGCAGTCGCATCTGCCGCACCTACGTGATCTCCATGAGTCACACCGTCTCCGATCTCCTGGAGGTGCTGCTCTTGGCCAAGGAAGCGGGCCTGGTGGATCCGGCTGCTCATCACGCCGATCTGCTTGTCGTGCCCCTGTTTGAAACGGTTGAGGACCTGCAGAGGGCGCCGGAAGTGATGGGCCAGATGTTTGAGAATCCGCTCTACAGACAACTGTTGCCCCGGGTTGGCGAACAAGCCCAGCCCCTCCAGGAGTTGATGCTGGGCTATTCCGACAGCAACAAGGATTCAGGCTTCCTCTCGAGCAACTGGGAAATCCATCAGGCCCAGATCGCCCTCCAAGATCTGGCCAGCCGCCACGGCGTCGCCCTGCGCCTGTTCCATGGCCGCGGGGGCTCCGTGGGACGAGGAGGTGGGCCTGCTTACCAGGCGATCTTGGCTCAGCCCAGTGGCACTCTGCAGGGACGCATCAAGATCACGGAGCAGGGAGAGGTCCTGGCCTCGAAATACAGCCTTCCCGAACTGGCGCTCTACAACCTGGAAACGGTCAGCACGGCTGTGGTTCAGAACAGCCTGGTGACCAATCAACTGGATGCCACCCCCAGCTGGAATGAATTGATGGCGCGGCTGGCCAGCCGGTCCCGCAGCCACTACCGAGCTCTGGTCCACGACAATCCCGACTTAGTGGCTTTTTTCCAGCAAGTCACGCCGATCGAGGAAATCAGCAAGTTGCAGATCTCCAGCCGACCGGCAAGGCGCAAGAGCGGTGCGAAGGATCTCTCTAGCCTTCGGGCAATTCCCTGGGTCTTCGGCTGGACGCAAAGTCGCTTCCTCCTACCCAGCTGGTTTGGCGTTGGCACAGCACTCGCTGAGGAGGTGAGTTCCGATCCTGAACAATTGGAATTGCTGCGCCGGCTGCACCAGCGCTGGCCGTTCTTCCGGATGCTGATCTCCAAGGTGGAGATGACGCTCTCCAAGGTTGACCTTGACCTTGCCCACCATTACGTGTCCAGCCTGGGCAGAGCCGACCACCGCGAAGCCTTTGAACGCATTTACGCCACCATCGCGGCAGAGCACGACCTCACGCGACAGCTCGTGCTCGAAATCACCGGTCAAGATCGGCTCCTGGACGGCGATCCCGCGCTGCAGCTTTCAGTGGACCTACGCAACCGCACGATCGTGCCCCTCGGATTCCTGCAGGTCGCACTCCTTCGGCGCTTGCGCGATCAGAACCGTCAACCACCCATGAGCGAGGCCCCGAACACCGATCCCGATGGCCGCACCTACAGCCGCAGCGAGCTGCTGCGCGGGGCGCTGCTCACCATCAATGGGATCGCTGCAGGGATGCGGAACACCGGCTGAGTGTCATTCCTTCCCTTCCGACAACAAACGCCGGTCCCCAGCCTTCCCGCCGGTTGTGCCCTCTATCAGGATCTCCCCCCTTCAGCAGAGGCCATCAATGAGCTGCTCCAAGCCTGCGCTGAACCGTGCCTACCTCCGGAGCGTTGGGGAGCAGCCCTGGAACGGAGTCTTTGGTGCCTGAGCATCGTTTCAGAGAACGATGGTCAGCTCCTCGGCTTCGTGCGCGCCACCAGCGATCGTGCTCTCAATGCCAATCTATGGACGTTGGCGGTTCGACCTGGGGCGAATCAGGCCCAGTTGACTGTCGTTTTAGTGCATCGCTCCCTGGCAATCCTCCGTCGAGATCTACCAGGTTGCAGTATTTCAATCGCGGCACCGTCCTCAGCGCTTGCCGCACTCAAGAATCAAGGGTTTGTGTTGGATCCCGGCGGAATCCGAGCCATGGGACTCAAGCTCCGCTGACGAGGCGAAGACCGCAAAACTGACCACGAGCATGGAGGGACTCGAACCCCCGACCCTCAGAACCGGAATCTGATGCTCTATCCAACTGAGCTACATGCCCACAACGGCAAACGCCGCTGCAGGGGGTGGATCCGCAGACCTCCCCGATCCGATTACCTTAGCGACACGTCGCACCCGGACCGATTCGGCTTCACCGGCTCGAACTGCAGGGTTTCCGCAACTACAGCCATCTGCAGCTGGAGATCGAATCACCCCGCTTGCTCGTCATCGGCAGCAACGGGATCGGAAAATCCAACCTGCTTGAAGCGGTTGAACTACTTGGCAGCCTGCGCTCCCATCGCTCCAGCCAGGATCAGGATCTGGTGCAGTGGGATCAACCCAGGGCTCTGCTGCGAGCCATCACGCCAGACCAGGATCAGCTGGAGCTCGAGCTGCGCCGGCGAGGTGGTCGCCAAGCCCGCCGCAACGGCAAGGTGCTGGAACGTCAACTGGATCTGATCGGCCCCCTGCGCTGCGTCGGCTTCAGTGCGTTGGATCTCCATCTGGTGCGAGGGGAACCGGCGCTTCGCCGACAGTGGCTCGACAGGGTGGTGCTGCAGCTTGAGCCGATCTACAGCGAGTTGAACAGTCGCTATGGGCGGCTCCTGCGCCAGCGAGCCCAGCTCTGGCGACAACACCGAGAAGGACCTGCATTCGATCACTTGCTCGATGCCTTCGATGAACAGATGGCCCTGGTGAGCACCAGGATTCATCGCCGGCGCCGCCGGGCCCTAAGCCGACTCCAACCTCTAGCCGCTGCCTGGCAGAGACGCCTGAGCGACAACCACGAAAGCCTTGAGCTGAACTACCGGCCCGGCAGCGTGTTGGAGGGAGAGGAGGCGGAGGAACCCTGGCGGGAAGCGATTCAGCACCAGTTCCGGATCCAACGGCCAGAGGAAGCACGCCTTGGCTCCTGCAGGGTTGGCCCCCACCGCGACGAAATCGATCTCCTTCTGAACGGCACCTCAGCGCGTCGCTTCGCCAGCGCTGGGCAGCAGCGCACTCTGGTGCTAGCCCTCAAGCTGGCGGAGCTGCAGCTGGTAGGGGAGCTGTGGGGGGAGCCACCACTCCTGCTGCTGGATGATGTCTTGGCTGAATTGGATCCTGTACGCCAGCTGGCTCTCCTTGAAGCGGTCGGAACCTCCCACCAGTGTCTGGTGAGCGCCACGCATCTCGATGCCTTTGAAGGGCAATGGCATCAGCACGCCCAGATCGTCGAGGCCGAATACCTGGCTTCCAACGGGAACCTGAGGTAAAGTCGAGAGCTGTTTTCTTTTGAAGCCCTGATGGAGCAGACCCTGTCTTGCCTGCATCCCAACCCGGGATGGGGCGGCGCCGATTCCTCGCCAGCCGACAGTTCCACCACACCCAGTGCCACCGACATGGTGGGCAAACACTGCATTCTCGAGCTTTACGACTGCGACACCAGCAAGCTCGACGACGAAGCCTTTCTGAGGACCACCATCACGACAGCAGCGAAACGTGCTGGTGCCACACTCCTCAACCTGATCACCCATCGGTTCGAACCACAGGGCGTGACGGGACTAGCTCTCCTGGCTGAATCTCACATTTCCATCCACACCTGGCCCGAAAGTGGCTACGCCGCTATCGATGTTTTCACGTGTGGTGATCACACCATGCCTGAACGAGCTTGCGACGTTCTCCGCAAGGAGCTCAAGGCAGGTCGCCATGCCCTTCGCAGTTTCCTGCGGGAGACACCGGCAGCCTTGGTCGATAGCGAACGGACGCCGAGTCTTTCAGCGGCCTGAATCAAAGTCAGCCCCACGAATCAGAGGTGCCTTGCGAAGGTCGCCTCTGAAAGGCTGATGGCAATGATCCATCACGGATCAGACAACGAGTCCATGCCAAAGGCTTTAACCGCGATCTTGGAACCGATCGCGGTTGAGCTTGCCGCTGACCAACCCCTCTAGATCGAGACTGACCGCTGTGAAACCAAAGCCCATCAGTGCCTCCACGAGGGCGCTGCGCAGCTGAGGCTCCACCAAGGAAGCGATTCGGTCCACAGGCACTTCCACCCTGGCCGCCTGGCCATGGCTGCGCACGCGCACCTCAGGGAATCCCTGATGGCGCAACCACTCCTCGGCCGCCCCGACCCGACGCAGACGCTCCGCGGCAATCGGATCGCCGTAGGGAAAGCGGGAGGCCAAGCAGGGCTGGGCTGGCTTATTCCACCAGGGGAAACCAAGCACACGGGAGAGGCTGCGCACCATCAACTTGTCGATGGCCAATTCCGCCAGCGGGGAACGCACGCCGGCCAGACGCGCCGCATCGATTCCTGGTCTGTGATCCCCAAGATCGTCATGATTGACCCCATCCACCACCTGGGCAGCCCCGGCTGCCGCGGCGATGAGACCTAGATGGCGATGCAGTTCTCGCTTGCAGGCGAAGCAACGGTCTTGGGGATTACTGGAATAAGCGGGATCATCCAGCTCTGCGGTTTGCACCTCCCGGTGCTCGATTCCCACCCAAACGGCCTGCTGCCTGGCCTCAGCGCGCAAATGGGGGGCCAGGGCCGGGGAAACCCCAGTAATCGCCATAGCCATCGAACCAAGCTGCTCGAAGGCGATCGCCGCCACGAGGGTGCTGTCAACACCTCCGGAGTAGGCCACGCAAAGGCGCTCATGACGCCGCATCCACTGACGCAGATCCTCAAGCTTGCTGCGCTCGTCAGCAGACAGTGTGAGCGTCTGATCCACTCGTTTCAGTGATGCCAACCGTTGGGATCAGGCTAGGGCGGCAGGCTGGTCACTCTGGGTAAGCTCCAAGGGCCATCCGACGCGCCATGGCAGGGAATCGAAGGCCAGCCATCGGCATCGTCACGGCCGCTGACAGTCAAGAGCGCAGTCATGGACAGCTGCACGTCTATGACGGAGAGGGAAAGGGCAAGAGCCAGGCCGCTCTTGGTGTGGTGCTTCGCACCATTGGCCTGGGCATCTGCGAGCAGCGCCGCACCCGGGTGTTACTGCTGCGTTTCCTAAAGGGGCCTGGTCGGGCCTACGACGAAGATGCGGCAATTGAAGCGTTGCAGCAGGGCTTCCCCCATCTCATCGACCAGGTGCGTACCGGTCGGGGCGACTACTTCGGGGCTGATGAGGTCACCCGTTTCGATCGCCAGGAAGCACAGCGCGGCTGGGATATTGCCAAAGGAGCGATCGCGAGTGCCCTTTACTCCGTGGTGGTGCTTGATGAACTCAACCCCGTGCTCGAGCTGGGCCTGCTCGACATCGACGATGTCATGCGCAGTCTGAGGGAGCGCCCTGAGGGCATGGAAATCATCGTCACCGGCCGGGCAGCTCCGCGCCAGCTTGTGCAAATCGCTGATCTCCACTCCGAGATGCGTGCCCATCGGCGGCCGGCGCCCACGGACGGCAACGTGATCACGATTGAACCCCAAGGGGGAATCGAGATCTACACAGGAGAGGGAAAAGGCAAATCCACCAGCGCCCTTGGAAAGGCCCTACAGGCAATCGGCCGAGGCATCAGTCAGGACAAGAGCCACAGGGTGCTGATCCTCCAATGGCTCAAGGGGGGCAGCGGTTACACCGAGGACGCGGCGATCGCCGCGCTACGTGAGAGTTATCCCCATCTTGTGGACCATCTGCGCTCCGGGCGCGATGCCATTGTTTGGCGGGGCCAACAGCAACCGATCGACTACGTGGAAGCAGAGCGGGCCTGGGAAATCGCCCGTGCCGCTATCTCCAGCGGGCTCTACAAAACTGTGATCCTCGATGAACTCAATCCGAGCGTCGATCTGGAGTTATTACCAGTGGAGCCAATCGTGCAGACCCTGTTGCGCAAGCCTGCGGAGACGGAAGTCATCATCACCGGACGCTGCAAAAATCCTCCGGCCTATTTCGATCTGGCCAGCGTGCATTCCGAGATGGTGTGCCACAAGCACTACGCCGAACAGGGCGTTGATCTCAAACGCGGCGTGGATTACTAAGAGACCTTAGTAACGGGGAACAGCAGGATCGATCTGTTGGGACCAAGCATCAATTCCTCCATCAACATTGATGGCAACAATCCCTTGCTGGCTCAGCGCTGTCACCGCCTTAGCGGAACGACCGCCAAGCTTGCAATGCACATAGATCGGTCGATCACCCGCCCGCTCTCGGATCGCCCCGAAGGCTTCGCCGCTTTCAATCGTGGCAAGGGGAAACAGCTCAGCCCCTGGGATCGCCGCAACCTCCACCTCCGCCTGATTGCGGACGTCGATCAGAAGCAGATCAGCGCCGGAATCGAGCAACGCTTTGAGCTCTTGCACGGAAATGCTTTCCACCTGCTCCTCCTGAGCAAAGGCGACGCCAGTGGTGCCGCAGAACGCTTGGTAGTCAATCAGGCCGGTGATCGGCTGTCGCGAAGGAGCTGGAGCGAGACGCAGCTCCCGAAAGCGCATGGCCAGACCGTCCACCAACAGCAGGCGACCATCCAGCGGATCGCCGATTCCTGTAATCAGTTTGATGACCTCAGTGGCCTGAATCAGACCAATCAGTCCAGGCATCACGCCAACAACGCCACCAGCAGCGCAGGAGGGAACGAGACCAGGGGGCGGTGGTTCCGGCACAAGATCGCGATAGTTCGGGCTTTCTACCGTGCGATTGAAAACGCTCACCTGACCTGAGAACCCCTGGACCGACCCATAGATGCAGGGTTTTCCCAAGAGGGCGCAGGCGTCATTCACCAAGTAGCGACTGGGGAAATTGTCAGTGCCATCGCAGACCAGGTCATAGGCACGCACAATGTCCAAGGCATTGTCGGCACAGAGCATGATGTCGTGCTCTTCCACCTGCACATGGGGGTTGAGATCCCGAACCCGGGCCGCCGCCGAGCGAGTTTTCGAGTGCCCAATGCTGGCGCTGCCGTGAATCACTTGGCGCTGCAGATTCGAGGCTTCCACCCGATCAAAATCGACAATGCCGATTCGGCCCACCCCTGCAGCAGCGAGATAGAGCAAGAGAGGCGAGCCCAGGCCACCACTGCCCACGCACAGAACCGAAGCCCGCTTCAGGCGCAGCTGGCCTTCCAGTCCCACCTCTGGCAGTGCGAGGTGGCGTGCATACCTGGACCGCTCCTCATCACTCAGTTCGGGATGGCCGACGTCGTGATTGGGCATGGGATCAGCCGTCGTTCCCATGAGTGTGAACGAGGGGCAGACGGGTGGCCGTTCCGGCAGCGATCCACCAGGCCTCAACCTGAGCATCCTTGCCCATGATCAGCATCAAACCCGGCTGCACCATCCAACGCTGATCCTGATCCGATGGCCTTGGCTGCCCCCCTGGATGCGAGTGGGCCGTACCAAGCACCTGAAGCCCACGATCTCGAGCCCAGCGCTGGGCATGCAACTGCTCTCTAGGGTCGAGGGCAAAGCGGTTGCGACGGGTCGGGACAGCCTCCGGGAGCTCAGGCAGAGCATCCAGCCCCGGCCGCCAGACATTGCAGCAAGGCCAGATCTGCTGCACCCACCACGTTCTGGGGTTCGCCGCATGGGCAGTGCCCAGCAAGAGTGCACAGCCCTCATTCGGCAACGCTGCCCGCAGGCTGGAACGCAGAACGATCAGGCAATCCCAACCGAGGCACACCCGTTCTGGCCATTCGGTGAGCTGACCGATACGCTCAAACCACATTTTCCATCCGTCAAAGGTTCATGAGCGAGGACAGCACCGCGGTGAAGGACGCGAGCGCCAGCACCGACACCAGCAGCGAGACGGCCAACGGCGGCGATAGCTTCAACTTCACTGAGCGTTATGGCGAGGTGCTGGGCAAAATCAATTCCACCCTTGATCAGGTGGATTGGAGCCAAGCTGGTCGCATCGGCAAGGTGGTCGGCATCTTCGCTGCTGTGATCGTTGCCCAAATCCTGATCAAAGGCATTCTCGACACCATCAATCTTCTGCCCGTGGTGCCCGGCCTGCTGGAACTGCTCGGCGTGGTTGTGGTCGGTCAGTGGAGCTGGAAAAATCTCACCACCAGCGATAAGCGCCAGGCCCTGATCACCCGGGTGCAGACCCTGCGCAAGGAATATCTAGGCTGATACTTCAGCCATCGATGCCTTCGAGCCGTTGAAGGGTCTGCAGGCACTGTTGCCGGTAGGCCCCACCGAAGAGGTTGGCATGGTTGAGCAAGTGATAGAGGTTGTAGACCTCAACCCGTTCAGAGGCCAGGTCAGGCAAAGGCCACTCCTGTTGGTAAGCCTCGTAGAAACGTCTTGAAAAGCCTCCGAACAGGTGGGTCATCGCCAAGTCCACCTCACGATCCGCCCACCAACAGGCTGGATCAATCAGTAGTCCCCGCCCATCTCCCAGCACGGAGGCATTGCCGCTCCAAAGGTCGCCATGGACCAGTGCCGGCGTCGCCCCGTGCCGATCAAGCCGTTGGATCAAACCGTGCAAGAGCGGCTCGAATGGAGCGATCTCCAGCCCCCAGCTCCTGGCGAGCTCCATTTGAGGGCGTAGGCGTAAGTCAATGAAGGCCTCGCCCCAGGACTGTCGCCATCCTCCTGGTTGAGGGCCCAGACCGATGTAGGCGTCGCTCTCCCAGCCAAAGCGATCAGGCCCTTGCCCTGCGGACGCGCGATGCAGACGGGCTAGGCCACGCCCGAGCCGACGCTGATCGCCAACGCCCTGATCCAGCCAGGGCAGCAGCAGCCAGGCCCGGTTGGATTGACCATGGAGAAGCGCCAGGACCTCGGGCACCAGCAGATCGAGGGGATCGCTCCAGCGGCGCAGGGCCTGCAGGCCAAGCCGTTCGGCCTCAAGCATGACTGGATCCCCTCCCTTGGCGAACAGCTGGCGACCATCGCTGAGCTGCAACCGCCAAGCCTGCTGACTGCATCCACCACCCACCGGCTGACAGAGCTCAAGATCCACGCCCCCCGCATGGGGCCCCATCCCCCTCACCAATCGAGCTAGCTCCTCCTGCATCCGCACCTCTGCTCCCGGCTTGCCAGCATGCCGCGATGGAGGAACAGCAGGATGTGATTGTGATCGGCGGTGGCATCGCCGGTCTCACAGCGGCGGCACTTCTGGCACGCCATGGTTTGCAGGTCACGCTGCTGGAAGCCCACTATCAGCTAGGTGGCTGTGCAGGGACCTTCCGCCGTGGCCCGTACACCTTTGACGTCGGTGCCACCCAGGTGGCAGGGCTGGAGCCAGGCGGTAGCCATGCACGCATTTTCAAACATCTGAATCTCGAACCACCGGAGGCGGTTCCGCTGGATCCCGGCTGTGTGGTCGACCTGGCCGACGGTACCGAGCCGATTCGGCTCTGGCGTGACCCGGAGCGCTGGAAGGCCGAACGTCAGCGCCAGTTCCCTGGTAGCGACCGCTTCTGGTCTCTTTGCAGCCAGCTGCATCAGAGCAATTGGGCCTTTGCCGGCCGAGACCCCGTTCTTCCGATCCGCTCTGGCTGGGATCTGCTCCAGACCATTGGAGCCTTGGGCCCAGCAACCATGGCCAGCGCCCCCTTAAGCCTGCTCACCGTGGGCGATCTCCTGCGCATCAGCAGCTGCTCTGAGGACCAACGCCTGCGCCGCTTTCTTGACCTCCAGCTGCGGCTCTACTCCCAGGAGCCAGTGGAGCGCACTGCTGCTCTCTACGGAGCAACCGTGCTGCAGATGGCTCAGAACCCTCAAGGGCTCTGGCATCTCCATGGCTCCATGCAGGTCCTCAGCGATCGCTTGGCATCGGCCTTTAAACGAGATCGGGGCTGTCTACGGCTTCGGCAACGGGTCACACGACTGACAAGACAAGGCGAAGGTTCAGGCTGGCGAGTCCAAACCGAATGCCGCGACGGAAGCCCTTCGAGCTTCAGTGCCGCTGATGTGGTGTGCAGCCTGCCGCCCCAGTGCCTACCAACCCTGATCAGGGAAGACGAAGGTGCCAAGGCCATGCCACTGGGCTATCGCAGGCAACTGATGCAACTGGATGCCCCCAGTGGTGCCTTGGTGCTTTACGGGGCCGTGCGCCGAGACGCCTTACCAGCGGATTGCCCAGGCCATCTACAGCGCGACGGAGAGTCGCCCGGATCGCTCTTTGTATCCGTGAGCCAGGAAGGGGATGGTCGCGCCCCGATAGGGGAAGCCACCTTGATCGCCAGCGTGTTCACAGACCCAGGTATTTGGTGCCAGAGGCCCGAGGCCGACTACAAAGCGCACAAGCGGGGCTGCCAGGAAGCGATCAGCCACACCCTGGAACAGTGGCTCGGCTTCTCTCCCGATGCCTGGCGTCATCAGGAACTGGCCACTCCCCGATCGTTCGCCCACTGGACGGGACGTCCGAATGGGATTGTCGGAGGGCTTGGTCAGAGCCCGCGCCGCTTCGGCCCCTTCGGACTGGCCAGCCGCACACCGCTGGCCAATCTGTGGCTATGCGGCGATTCGATCCATCCAGGAGAGGGCACCGCTGGGGTGACCCTCTCTGCCCTGATGGCCTGTCGTCAACTCACAGCCCAACGGGGGCGACCACTGAAGCTCAAGGATTCATGAGCTCACCGGGTGCAGTCAGAAATGCAGGCCTGAGCGACCGTGTCTGCTCCAGTTCACGCTCCAGCTGTGGCCAGTTCCCCTCCAGGATCGCCTCCTCCAACTGCTCGAGGCTCCAGCGATAGGCAGCCAGACCTCTCAGCACCGCAGCGGTGTTGCGAGAGGCCATCGCCGTGCCAAGGACCGGATTGCCTGCCCCCACGCGCGTTGTGTCGGCGAACCCGCTGGAGGCCAACTGACAGGCGAGCGCCCGCACCGCTGGATCACGCTCCGTCCCCACAGCTCGCAAAAGGGCCGCACTCACAAGCACCGGCACATGGGAAATGAGTGCGACGGCCTGATCGTGACGCTCTGGATCCGCTGTCAGCCAGTGGCTACCAAGGGCGCGTGCCATTCCTTCCACCATGGCCAGCGCTTCGGGATCGCTGGACGCGTCAGGTGTGGCCACCCAGGGACGTCCGCGGAAGAGATCGCGCACACCTGCCTCAACACCCGCCTCAGCCGTGCCCGCCATCGGATGGCTGGCGATGAAACGGGGATGGCGGGCACGCCAGACCTCCAGCACCGGCGTCTTGACCGACCCCACATCCGTGATCACCGCCTGCTTCGGTAAGGCCGCCACCAGAGCGGGATCAGGGTCGAGCAAGCGTTCGATTGGAAGGGCGAGGATCACCAGCTCGCAGCGGGCCAGATCGGCTGGGTTCGTGCTCACCCGTTGGGCAAGTCCCCGCTCCAGGGCCCGCCCGACCGTCTCTTGACGATGGCAGAGGCCGTGCACCTCACAACCAAGGGCCTGGAGATCCAAGGCGAGCGATCCGCCGATCAGCCCCAGGCCAACAATGCCCACCCTGCCTGGGACCTGGGGGGGGCAAACCAGCTGCTGCTGCATCTCAGGGACTGTCGATGTCCCCATGTTGATCGAGAGATCAGCCTGAACCATCCCGATTCAGCGCTCTGCCTAGGCTCCTTTGATGCTGGAAGCACATGCCCATCAGCAACTCAAGCAACTGCTGCTGCAGGAGCGCTCGGCGTGGCCGCATCACCTGACTCTGAGTCGCCTGATCGCCCGAGGGCTACGGCGTCGGGATCACGCCCTCATTCAACTCAGCCCCTGCAGCCAGGATCAATGGTGGCTTGGGCTCCTGGTTCCCCTCTCTCTTCAGAGCCGCCACTGCGTGCTGGTCCTTGAGGACCAGCAGCGCCAGCGTCTACTCCAGGTGGAGCGCCCGAGGCTGCAAGCGGAGGGTTTGCAGCTGCCCTGCTGGCAGGGACTAGAAGCACCGCAGGGCGATCAGCTCTGGTTGCTCAATACCCAAGAGCTGGTCGAGGCCCAACGACTCGGCCTCCTACGGGCTCACCATCTTTTGATCATCCCTGAGGCTGATCAGCTCAGCCAAAGACTTCGACGGGCGATGGCTCTGACCTTAACGGCGTCGGACTGGGAAAGTCTTCGTCGGGCCCAGCCCAGTGCCGACGGAGCATTGCTGGAGCTGTATGAACGCCTCAGTCGCCAACTGTTTGGCCAGGCGACCCACAGTGATGCCAGCGTGCGTTTGCAGAGCTGTCAGCTCCAAAGCCTGCGCGACCTGCTGAGCCTTCTGCAACCACTGCCAGCCCCATGGGCACGCGTCCTGGCGGCCGATCCGCAGCATTGGGCCAGCTGGGCTCAGCTTGACCACCGCCTGCTGCAATGGAGCTGGCACCTCCAGGCCCTGGAGCCCCTGAACCAGCTGCATGCCCTGTTGAAGGACCATCCAATCCTGCTTCTCAGCAGCAATGGGAACAGCGGACCTTTGCAGGCGGAATTACGCAGTGCCGGCTTCCAAGCCGAGGTTGATGTGCATCTGCGCGAGCCGTCGCTTCTGGAGCCGGTCCCTCTTTTTGCACCCCGCCGACAACCGCTGCCGAACACCGAGGTGTACGCGCAACACCTGCTCGAACAGTCCCGACGACTGATTCTCGGACGCGCCGGGATGACGATCGTGCTGCTCAATGACCCACAGATGCGCCAGCGTCTCACCAGCGAACTGGCGGGAGAATTCGGCAGCCGCGTCCTGGAGCAGGCGACCGCCCCGGAAGCCAATGGTGTGATCTGCTGCTCCTGGGAGTGGTGGCTAACGCATCAGTCGCAGCTGCCGGCTCCCGATCAGCTGATCGTGGCACTGCTACCGATCGCCAGCCTGGAAAGCCCCCTAACGGCAGCCCGGGTGGAAGCTCTCAAGCAGCAGGGGCGGGACTGGTTCAGGGAACTTCTGCTTCCAGAAGCCCTCAGCCTGATGGCCCCGGCGATTGCTCCGCTTCGCCGCAGCGGCGGTCGTCTTGCAGTGCTGGACGGACGACTGCGGGGTCGAAGCTGGGGCGAACAGGTGTTTCAGGCCCTGCAACCGTGGACCCCCTTACACCGGCTCCTGCCTGACTAAAAAAACGCAATCAAGCCTGCGTGAGCCCACTTAGGCTCCCCAAAGAACCAATCGCCTTTGCATGGGAGAAGCCCGACGCCGCGCCAGCCAGGGCCTGCCGCCCCGCCAGCCTCGTGCGAACCCTGCAGACCAGGAGCGGGTTGCACCTTGGCTGCCCCTCACCAAACAGCAAACCAATCAGTTCGTATCGATCACGACCCGCGGTGCCTGGATCGGGATTGGCGCCCTGGTGGTGTTCTGGGTGGTGGTGCGCTTCATCGGACCCGCTGCAGGCTGGTGGACCCTGGCCGATATGCCTTGATCCACCTATTACGAAACAGCGCAGCAGTAAACAGGCGACAATCGAGGCCTGTCAAAGGTGAGACATGCCCGTCTGCGTGCTGGTACTGAAAGACTGGAGTGACGCGGCGTCTCTGCAAACCAAGCTCAAAGCCCAGGCCCTGCCGCTGCTTCAAAGCGTGCTGGTACCGCCGGAAGGTGGGGACGGGCAGTTGCCAGACGAAGGAGATGGAGCCACCGGACTCCAGTGCGAACTCATCGATCGGGTGGAGCTGCTCAACCCCAACCTGGCGCGGCAACGACGCCAACGGGGCATGGCCCGCTGGCTGATGCCCTTTGGCTTTCTCGCTGGGCTCACCTTTACCCAGATCACCACGCTGGAAACCTTCTCCGCCCTCGGCACCTGGGCTCAACCGATGATCGGCGGCCTCCTGGGGATGGGCTCCGGCCTTATGGGTAGCTATGCCGCCGCCGCGAGCGTGCCCTCCGACAATGAAGACGGGGTGCGAATCCTTCGCAATCGCCATCAGGAGAAACGCTGGCTTCTTTTGCTGGAGACCCCAACGGGTATCGAGCCCCCCTGGCAGCTCCTGCAAAGTGCTCGTCCGATCCAGGTGGTGCGCCTGAGCGAGCTCTGATGTTGCCCCGCGAACCACTCCTGCAGGGCAGTCGCCTTAGGGCCGGACTGGAGCCACTTCTCGATCTAGCCGATGAGGTATTGCGCACCTGGCAGCCAGGCTGGAGTCCCTTCCTTTCTGCCCCCCTCCAGAACGAAGCGCTCGCCCGATTCTCGTCCTTGACTGAGCTGCGCTGGGATCGGGAAGGGGGCTACCCGGCCGCGGAGCGCTGTCGCCTGCGCTGCCAGCGCAGCGGCGGAGAGCCCACAGAGAAGAGCAGCCCATCCCTCGCGACGGATGTGCCGATCCACGGCCTATCAGTGGAAGGCAACTTTCTGTTTGACCCCCTCTCTCCGGCTGACATGCACCAAGCTCTCGAAGGGATGGGCGTTGAGGAGGGGATGCTCGGGGATATCTGGATCCGCGGAGATCGGGGGGCTCAACTGCTCTGTACCCCCGAGGCGGCAGCCTTGCTTGATGGGCGGCGAGGGGTGGTGCGCGATGTGGAGATCCTCTGCGAGTCGATGGCGCCGGAAGCCCTTCAACTTCCCGCCCTGCGCGCGGTCAAACGCCTAAGCAGCGTTGAAGCCTCCTGCCGACTCGATGCGATCGCCTCTGCAGGGTTCGGGCTTTCACGCTCCAAAGTCAGCCAGCAGATTCGCGCAGGAAAGCTCCGGCTGAACTGGGAGCCCGTTCGCCAGGCAAGCCGCGATCTACAGGTGGGCGATTGCCTACAGCTCCAGGACAGGGGAAGCGTGGAGGTGCTCTCGCTGACTCTGACCAAACGTGATCGCTGGCGCGTCGACATGGAGCGACGCTGAGGGGAACGGATCGCTCCGGCTGCTAGGTTCACTCTCTCAGCGGAACGACCCGCTGCTACGCCTCACGCAAATGCTTGATGCGTCGAGAGGGCGATTAGCTCAGAGGTAGAGCACTACCTTGACACGGTAGGAGTCACTGGTTCGATTCCAGTATCGCCCACTTTCTCAACGGAGACAGGACACAGGAATGGCGCGCACCGTTGTGGTGGGGCTTGGGCGCTCAGGGGTCGGAGCCGCGCGTCTGCTCAGGGCTCAGGGCCTCGCTGTCACGGTGCTGGAGCGGGATCAGGGATCGAGCCAAGAGGAGAAGGCGCAACTCCTACGGGCCGAAGGGATTGACGTGCAGCTTGGGCGACCCCTGATGCCCGAGAGCTTCACGCCCTGGCTCAACGCAGCCTCCCCCGATGACGGCCTTGCTGCCGTGGTCGTGAGCCCCGGAATCGCTTGGGATCACCCGACCCTCAATCAGCTCCGCTCTCACGGTGTCTCCGTGCTTGGGGAAATGGCTGTGGCCTGGCAGGCCCTGCAGATGGCCCCCTGGATCGGGATCACCGGCACCAACGGCAAGACCACTGTGACCCAGCTGCTTCAGCACGTGCTGAGCCATGGCGGCCTGTCGGCACCGATGGCAGGCAACGTTGGGAACTCGGCCGCTGAACTCGCCCTTTTGCTCCAAAGCGAGCAGCTGCCTTGCCCTGACTGGGTCGTAATGGAAATGAGCAGTTATCAGATCGAAGCGGCGGCCACGGTCGCTCCCCGGATCGGCATCTGGACGACGCTCACGCCCGACCATCTCGAGCGCCACGGGACCCTCGAGGCTTACCGCTCCATCAAACGGAGTTTGCTGGAGCGCTCTCAGGTGCGGATTTTCAATGCCGATGATCCCGACCTTCAAGCCCATCGCGCCTCCTGGAGCCAAGGCATCTGGATCAGCGCTGCAGGGCCTGGTGAGGGCGCTGAGCCTGCTGACCTCTGGTGTGATGAGAACGGCACAGTGCGAGCCCCCTCAGGCCCCTTGTTTCCCGCCTCAGCGCTGGCGATGCCCGGGGCCCACAACCGTCAGAACATGCTCATGGTCACTGCCGCTGCCTTGGAAGTAGGACTCGATCCGGGCACGATTGAGGCCGGACTGCGCAGCTTCCCTGGGGTTCCCCACCGCCTCGAGCGGCTTGGGCTGCTCGAGGGCATGGACGTGTTCAACGACAGCAAGGCCACCAACTACGACGCTGCCGTCGTCGCCCTGCGCTCCGTACCAGGCCCGATTGTGGTGCTTGCAGGCGGGCAAACCAAACAAGGAGATGCCACGGAATGGCTGCGCCTGATGCAGGAGCACGCCTGCGCAGCCGTGCTTTATGGCCGTGGAGCCGAAGAGCTAAAGAGTCTGCTGAAGAGCAGTGATTTTTCAGGGGTGGTGGAGAGCACCCTTGATCTGAATACAGCGGTGCCGCTGGCGATCGAACTCGGACGCCGACAGAAGGCCGCAAGCCTGTTGCTGTCCCCGGCATGCGCCAGTTTCGATCAATACCGCGATTTTGAAGCGCGTGGCGATCATTTCCGCACCCTGATCAACGCCCGTCTCTCCCCCTAATCTTCCTGGGAGCATGCGGTGACCCTTTTGGCGTACTGGCTGATGAAAAGCGAGCCTGACGTCTATGGAATCCAGGACTTGGCGCGCGAGCGGGAGACCCTTTGGGACGGGATCCGCAATTATCAAGCCCGTAATTTCATGCGCAGCATGAACATCGGCGATCAAGCCTTTTTTTATCACTCCAATTGCAAACCTCCGGGCATTGTTGGCCTGATGGAGGTGGTTGAGACCGGTCTCACCGATCCGACCCAGTTCGATCCCAGCTCCAAGTACTACGACCCGGCGTCCAAACAGGAGTCTCCTCGCTGGGACTGCGTGCGGCTCCGCTATGTGGGAGTGTTTGCCGAGCTGCTGAGCCTCGATGCCCTGAGGGAGACGTACAACGAAGAGCAGCTCACGGTCGTACGCCGCGGCAATCGATTGTCGATCCTGCCCGTAGCGGATCCGATCGCCACCGATCTGCTGAGCCGCCTTGGAACGCTCCACTGAGACCGTCCTCCCTTCCCCAGGACGTGAGGTTCTGCCCCTGGCCACCGTGCTGCCCAGGGCCTGGATTGGCTTCAGCCAGGCCCCCTGGCATTCCCTGGGGCTTTCAGCGCTGACACTCTTGGCTGCCGTCGGGCCAGGTGTGCTCGCCAGCGATTTGCGGACTAGCGACCTGCCGCTCATCGTCGCCCTTGGGGATCTGCTAGTAGCAGCCAGCCTTTTACTGCCGATAGGGCCACTGATGGCTCTCCTCGACTTGGCGGATCAGCTTCTACCAGCCGCATCCAGTGAGAGGTCACCCTCCAGGATCGCTAGGCCTGACCACCAACCTCGGCTCCTCTGGCTATGGCGTCAGGGACTGGCGCTGCTGACTCTCGAAGGACTGATCTTCATCGGCGCTTTCAGCAGCATTCGACTGATCAGCTGGCTCTTGCTTGGTCAGAGCCCTGTCTTGGCGGGAGCCAGTGTGCTGCTGGGAAGCCTGGCCACAGCCCTCTGGGGAACGGGACAGGTGTTAGCCCTGCCGCTGCTCGTGCACCATCACCATCGCCCCCTTGCAGCCATGGACCACAGCCGCCGCATTGTTCAGGCGAACCGCCTGAAGATTCTTGCCCTGATCGGCCTCCTGCTCGGTCTCAATGCCTTGGGGCTCATGGGTGCCTGCCTTGGGCTGTTATTCAGCCTTTCCCTCAGCGCCCTCGTGCTGATGGCCAGCTGCCGCACTCAAATCTGCTGAAGCAGCGACTGACGCCTGAACATGTTGCCGACATACAGGCGCGTAATCGCCCTTGACTCGACGCCGTTCTGAACCAGAAAGCCGGCAAGGGCCGCCTGAACGAGACGGTACTGATCCCAGTTGGGATAATTCTCGATGAAGCGGGTCATGGCCTCCTGCAGAGGCAGGGGCAATTCAGCCTGAAAACTGACCAGTGCAGCGTCCATGGCTCCAGAGGCATCGGATGCAGATGACCCACAACCTGAGGGGCTCATGAGCTCTGACTGCATCATTTGCGCTGCTTCTGGCTGCATCTCTGAATCACCGATCGACCACCAGTTCTCCACACCGCGAGGACCACGTCAAGGGCAGCCTCATCGAGCCTTCCCACCCCTTCTCCCCATGAGACTCGAGCTATCAAGCCCTTTCAGGAGAAGCGATGCCGCCTGAAAAGGCCCATCACAACCAAGGCAACCAACGTCAAGAGGGATCAACCCGATTCATCCGGTTTTCCACAAACTCCGCGAGAGCAGGTCGCAACAGGAGAGAACCTGTGGAAAAGCTGTTCAATGCGGGGCAAAGGCGGTGGAGGAAGCCCCATTCGCTCAAATGATCAGAAGAACTTATCTCGAGCCTGAATCCCAGATCGTTCTCATCGCCGCCGTCACAGCCTGAGCAGCTGGCGCAGGCCAATGGCCTTCCACTCCCCTTCCGCCGGTCGCGTCAGCTTCAAGCAGAACCTGCAGCGCCCATCGATCCCGATGGCCCTCCAGGCAGCCCCACCAGGGCGCTCTCTCCATTTCCAGCGTGATCGCCTCTTCTTCAAGCAGCTGATCCACCAGCGCCTGATGCTGATTGGTGAGCTCCGAAACCAAGGCCACCAGGCCCTGCCACTCCCCTTCGGTTAGCTCAAATGCCCAAGCCTCCCCTCCAATCAACACGGGATAACGGAGACGACTGGGATCGTGGGCCAGGCGCCAGCCAGGCCCTTCCTGCTGAATCATCCAGGGAGCAAGTCAGGCTGATCCTGCTCATCACTCAGCTCGATAATGGCCCTCTGCACCGGCTTGACGCTGGACTCCTCAAGCAGCCCGTCGAAGTCGTCAAAACGACGCTGTTTGGCCCGGAACGCAATCCGAACGGTCGTGAGATAGCGATTGCTTGATTGGCGGATCAGGCTTTCACCGCGCTTGGCCAGATCCTGAGAGCTCAAACCGGCACCGATCACGATTGACCTGACAACAATTCACCACTCTAAGTGAGCATGTCGCTGTGGAACGGCACATGCATCGGATAGGTGCGCTGCAGGCTGCCAGGAACTCGCAAAACGATCTGACGCCCCAGCCCCATGGCGGCGAGGGGCTGTCGCAGCATCTCCAGCAATGCGCTGATCTCCTCAAGATGCGCCGCGTCAACGCATTCGATCCGAATACTTCCCCAGCTGCGCGACATCCTGCTGGCCCGAAGTGGTTCCAGCCGCTGCTCCAGCACAGGATCCTCCCTGTAGAAGGACATCACCAACCGCTGCAAGCGATCCATCCTGATACCCCTTAGTCTCATCGTTCTTCCAACCTGCCCATGGCAGCGGACCGACCCCCGGCGGACGAAGAAAACCTTCAGGTTTCAGAGCGGACTGGAACGCTGGCGATCGACCTGGGAAGCACCACCACCGTGGTGGCCTTTCAGTTGGATGGCGGCACCGCCCCGAACCTGCTCGATCTCCCACCCATCACTCGCAATCCAGGGGAGATACCGAGCCTGATCTGGGCTCGCAGCGCCGATGACCCCAATCCTCTTGTGGGCCGACAGGTGCTCGACAGTGGTCTTGCCGACGGCCACTCTCCAGGATTACTGAGAGATTTCAAGCGCTTCATCGCTGGTCCTGAGCTGGATCCAGCGAATGAGTGCTCCGATCAGTCCAACGGCGAGTCCTTAGGCGAACAAATGTCTGCGGACTCCGCCGGTGAGTGGCTGCTTCGAGAGATCTGGCGGAGGCTGCCCAATGGGGTGAGGGTCGGACGGCTCGTACTCACGGCCCCGGTGGAGCACTACCGGGGCTACCGAACCTGGCTTCTGAAAGCCTGCAGCCAGCTACCGGTTGATGAAATCGCCCTGGTGGATGAGCCCACCGCAGCGGCCCTGGGGGCCGGGCTGGCGCCAGGCTCTCGCCTGCTGGTGGTGGACGTGGGGGGGAGCACGATTGACATGGCGCTCGTCGCTCTTGAGGGAGGGGAAGGGCGTGCGGCGCCCCTCGCCCAGCTCTTGCGCTTCCGCGGCAGGGACCTGGCCAGCAGTCGCCAGTCCTTGCGCTGCGCCAAGGTGCTGGGGAAGGCCGGTCTAGCTCTCGGTGGACGGGATCTGGATCGCTGGATCGTTGACCACCTGGCCCCAGGGAAGTTCCAGAAGGACGATCCTGCGATCGCCCCTCTGCTCAATGCTGCCGAACGCCTGAAATGCCGGCTCAGCGACTGCAACCATCCCTCCGACCTGCCCCTCAGCGAGATCGCGACCCTCAGCGATGAGGGGCGCCAGCAGGAGCTTCGCCTGACGCGATTGCAGCTCGAGTCGCTGATCCAAGAACGGGGCCTGCTGAAGGCTCTCGATGATTTGTTGGAGCAGACGCTCGCAGGAGGACGGCGACACGGCTGCCCTCTCGAGGATCTCGATGGGGTGATGGCGGTAGGCGGTGGGGCACGCCTCCCCCTGCTGCTGGACTGGCTGCGGCAGAGAACTGCACCAGTCCGCCTGCTGACACCACCTCCTGTTGTGGCCGTGGCTTCCGGAGCCCTTTCCCTCACCCCTGGCGTGCAGGTCAGGGACGTTCTTCAGAGGGGGGTGTCGCTGCGTTGCTGGGACCGCCGCAGTCAAAGCCATCACTGGCACCCTTTATTCGTCGCCGGTCAGACCTGGCCGACCCGGAGTCCGCTTGAGCTCGTCCTGGCTGCCGGTCGCGAGGGTCAAGGCCAACTGGAGCTGGTGCTCGGGGAACCAGAGGCCATCGGCCGCCATGACGTGGTTTACGTGAACGGCTTGCCAACCCTGCAGCAGGGCAGCGCAACAGCCACGGTGCGCCCATGGAGCGCCCCCTCCCCGCACCTACCCCTCGAGCCCACGGGGAAG
This sequence comes from Synechococcus sp. HK01-R, assembly GCF_014217855.1. Lineage (NCBI taxonomy): Bacteria > Bacillati > Cyanobacteriota > Cyanophyceae > Synechococcales > Synechococcaceae > Synechococcus > Synechococcus sp. HK01-R. Next base: position 160,168 of record NZ_CP059059.1, read on the forward strand.
GCTGGTCAGGACTGCCTGCGCCTGCGTTTTTCCATCGATGCTCAGTCCGTTCTGCTCGTGGAGGGAGAAGACCTGCGCAGCGGCCTGAAGCTGCAACCTCGTGAACTGGGGACGGTTCGCTGAGCAGCAGCGCGTTATGCGCCTTCTACACCGTCCACAAACGGCATGGATTGACCTGGCTTCTTCATAGAACAATCAAGAACCTGCGGTCCTGCTTTGGCGCTTCGTCGCCACACCCTGCCCCGTTACTGGCTCGGCTTGACCCTGGGCGGCGTTGCCCTGCTCTGCGGCGCGGCCTACCTCTGGGAACAGCAGCTTCCCCTGCGCCTTCGGGAGGCGGCCCGTCGCGGTGATCTCGACGCCTGCTTGCGCTACGGCGAACAACTGGCGGCTCTGCGCTGGCTGGGTCAGAAGGCCCCCCTGGAGCAGGCCTACTGTCGCCGCCAGCAGGCACAAAGGCTCTGGGAGCTTGGACAGTTGGCGGACGCCCTTCGCCTGCAGGAGCAGCTCGTGAACTCTGGTGTCGGCACCCCAGGTGATCGTCAAGGGGATCAACAGCAGCTGATGGTGTGGCGGGATCAACTCCGTAATCAAGCGTTGACGCTCTTTCGTCAAGGCGATCTAGAGGGGGCCATCAGCAAGCTCACCCCTGTGGAGCAGGGGGATGGCCGTCCCGGCACCCGCCTGAGTGACAACCTCCGGGAGACCTGGAATCGCAACCGCCTGAATCACGAACGGCTGATTGAGCTTGTAGAGCGCAAGCGCTGGTGGGAAGCCTTGTCCGTTCTCAACCAGCTCGACCACCCCTGGTGGCAGAGGAAGGCTCTGCCTGAGCGACAGGCGGTGGAAACCTCGATCGATGCGCTGAGGGACCGGGAGGACCATCACAGTCATGGCGACCTACCAGCCCATACCGTTCCTGAAGCGGAGCTGGATGCTGCTGTTCAACAACGCATCCGAATGGGATTGGAACCCTGGAAAGCTTTCCTTGCCGGCTGCGCCGATGTTGGCGGCAGCGTTGAGGAAGAGGGGCCCGAAAGCCTGTGCCGCAGAAGGTAATGCGGCGGAGCGCTCAGGCGCATGACACAATGCGCCCCAGCAATGACGTGGCTCATGCAAGCGGGCGACAAGGTAACGGTCTCAGCCAACGTCGTGGTGTTTAACCATCCCGAACATCGTGGTGAAGCCTTCGATCTCCAGGGAAGCGAAGGGGAAGTGGTCAACGTGCTGGATGACTGGAAAGGTCGGCCGATCAGTCCCACCCTGCCGGTCATCGTGGCCTTTGGCCGTTACAAGGCCCACTTCCGCGGTGATGAGCTCACCGCTGTGAGCTGAAGGGAACCCTTCAGCGCAGGTACACCCCCTCCTCACCGTCAAGATCCATCAAGCGCAGCTCGATGGTTTCCGTGCGTCGGGTTGGCACAACGCGTCCGCAAAAATCAGGCTGGATCGGGAGCTCACGGTGACCACGATCCACCATCACCAGAAGCAGAACCCGACGCGGACGGCCCCAGGCCTGAATCGCCTCCAAGGCCGCCCTCACGGTGCGACCGGTAAAGATCACATCGTCGACAAGCACCACAACCCGCTCCTCAACGCCCATGGGGAGGTCCGTGGCTTGTCCAAACCGCATTCCCACCCGCTCGAGATCATCGCGATGAAAGGTGGGGTCAAGCGTTCCTTGAGCAATCGTGCGGCCGGAGAGATCCTCAAGCTGGCGGGCGAGAACTCGGGCGAGCTGCACGCCGCGTGTGGGGATGCCCAACAAAACCAGGTCATCCGTGCTGTCAACGGTCTCCAGCACCTGCGAAGCAAGTCTGGCGAGGGTCCTTGCCAGCTCCTGGGCCGAGAGGATCTCAATCCTTCCGGCATCGGCAGAACCGCCCATAGCCAAGCGCTCAGCGAGTCTCAGTTTATGGCGGCCGGATGGTCGAAAGCTGACCGACCGAACACCGACTGGGTCGAACTGCAGCTCTTGGAGGTAACTTGAATATGGAGAAGCCCTTAAGAACTGAACGTTGCGGAGAGAGCGTGCCGAACAGCAGTGATGAGAGCTTCCAGCGATCCGGTGCCGTCGCACCGGTCGTTCTCGCCATTCTTGACGGCTGGGGACACCGCGAAGGGAAAGAGCACAACGCCATTGTCACCGCCGAGACTCCGGTGATGGATGCCCTCTGGCATGCCTATCCGCACGCACTGATCCAAGCCAGCGGAGCCCATGTGGGACTCCCGGACGAGCAGATGGGCAATTCCGAAGTGGGGCACCTCACCATCGGAGCAGGCCGGATCATCCGCCAGGAACTCGTTCGGATCAGCGAAACCGTCCGAAACGAAAAGCTCGGTGAACGATCCGCTCTCCGGGAGCTGGCAGCGGAGCTGCGCAACAGCAACGGCACCCTCCACCTCCTTGGCCTCTGCTCCGACGGTGGCGTCCACAGTCATGTGGATCATCTCTGCGGGCTCTTGCGCTGGGCAGCCTCCGAGGGCCTGAGCAAGGTGGCGATTCACGCCATCACTGATGGCAGGGACACCCCCACCCAGAGTGCCCCCCAATTCATCGAGGCCGTTGAGAATGCCATCCTCCTGACCGGAGTTGGCGAGATCGCCAGCCTCTGCGGCCGCTATTGGGCCATGGACCGAGACCATCGCTGGGAGCGGACCAGCATGGCCTACTCCCTGCTCACGGATCCCGCGATCGAGATCAGCGGCATGACGGCCTCAGAGGCCCTGGCCGCGAGCTACGCCCAGGGAACCACCGACGAGTTCCTCGAACCGGTGCGTCTCACCCCCAGCTTCTTCAACGACGGCGACGGGCTTGTGATGTTCAACTTCCGCCCCGACCGCGCTCGGCAGATTGTTCAATCCCTGTGCGTCGATGCCTTTGAGGGTTTTGAGCGCGCCCAACGCCCCAAGTTGAAGATCGTCACCTTCACGCAGTACGAAGCGGATCTTCCCGTGATGGTGGCCTTCCCTCCCGAGTCGCTCGATCAGCTACTCGGCCAGGTGGTCGCCGATCACGGACTGCGCCAGTACCGCACGGCTGAAACCGAAAAATATCCACACGTCACCTACTTCATGAACGGTGGCATTGAGCAACCCCTTTCAGGAGAGGACCGCCACCTGGTGCCCTCACCACGCGTCGCCACCTACGACCAAGCGCCTGCGATGGCCGCTGCCACCCTCACGGACAGTTGCATCGAAGCGATCGAACGTGGCGTGTATTCGCTGGTGGTGATTAATTACGCCAATCCCGACATGGTTGGCCACACCGGTGTGATGGGGGCCACCACCGAAGCGATCCAGGAGGTCGACCATTGCATCGGTCGCCTGCTCGATGCCGTCGGGCGCATGGGAGGCACGCTTCTGATCACAGCCGACCATGGCAATGCAGAAGTGATGCAAGGTCCCGATGGTCAAGCTTGGACCGCCCACACCACCAACCCGGTGCCCGTGATCCTCGTGGAGGGGGAGAAGCGCAAGGTCCCTGGCCTTGGCAATGCCCTGCGCCTCCGAGACAACGGCGGGCTCGCTGATATCGCACCAACCTTGCTTCAACTTCTCGATCTCCCCAAACCTGAGGTGATGTCAGGCTGCAGCCTGATTGAATCGATTGATGCGCCGACTTTGAGCGCCCGTCTGCCCCAACCCGTCTGACTCTGCCTGATGCTTACATCTGTTCTCTCCTGGATCTGGATCGGCAGCGGCATGCTGCTCATCCTGCTGGTACTCCTGCACAGTCCGAAAGGCGATGGCATGGGAGGACTGGCAGCCAGTGGCAGCTCGATGTTCACCAGTGCCAGTAGCGCTGAGGCCACGCTGAATCGCCTCACCTGGACCTGCCTGGCAACGTTTCTCACCCTCGCGGTGATCTTGAGTGCTGGCTGGCTTCGCTGAAGCCAGCAAGGGTGAAGTCAAGGACAACTCACTGGAACTGAGGTGAACCCACCCGTTCCGCATAGGCTTCCTCTCCATGGGCGTCGACGTCGATCCCGAGGTTTTCAGCGTGTTCGGACACGCGGAAACCAAGCCCAAGACCACGCAGGATGCCTGCAATGACGAGAGTTCCCGCCGCCGCCAGGCCATAGGCCACCACAACAGCTTGAAGCTGCCCTCCAATCAGGGCCAACCTGCCTTTCTCGGCTAGAACCTGACCGGCAGGATGATTGGCGATCAGTTCAGCACTGGCAAACACGCCTGTGAGCATGGCGCCGATCGTGCCTCCCACGCCATGCACCGCAAAGGTGTCGAGAGAGTCATCGAAGCGCAGTTTCACCTTGACCTGGACGGAGACATAACAGAGCACTCCGGTGATCGCACCGATGGCCATGCCTGAGCCAGGGCTGACGAAACCAGCGGCTGGCGTGACCCCCACGAGACCGGCAACCGCGCCGGTGGCCATACCCACAACAGTGGGCTTGCCATCACGCCATGTTTCCACCAGCGACCAAGCCACGAGTCCTGCAGCCGCAGAGAGGTGTGTGGTGGTGAAGGGCAGTTCAGCGCCACTCACAGCCAACTGACTGCCACCGTTGAAGCCAAACCATCCAAACCACAACAGGCCGGTGCCCAGAAGAATCTGAGTCACGTCATGGGGAGGGCGAACGGAGCGGGGCCACTGCTTGCGGGCACCGACCAAAGCAGCGAGCAGCAGGGCAGTGACACCTGAGCTGATATGCACCACCGTGCCACCAGCAAAATCGAGATCCTTGCCAAGGAATCCTCCACCCCAGACCATATGAGCCAGTGGGGCGTAGACCACCAGCAGCCAAACGGGTGTGAACACGCACCAGAATCGGAAGCTGAGCCGCTCCACCAGGGCTCCGGAGATGAGCGCCGGCGTGATGATCGCAAACATCCCCTGGAAGAGGGCAAAGCTCAGGCCTGGGATCGACAAGCCATCCCAGATTGGAGGGATGTTTTCGAGCAGAGCGAAGGAGAAGGGATTGCCGACAACGGCATTGAAGGCTCCTCCATCGGAGAACGCCAGGCTGAAGCCGAAGGAGGCCCAGACCAGGGTGGCGATCCCCATCATCACGAAGCTCATCGCCATCGTGTTGAGAACGTTCCGCCCCTGAACAAAGCCACCGTAGAAAAAGGCAAGACCAGGGGTCATCAGCAAAACAAGAGCTGCTGACGTCAAGATGAGGGTGTTATCGGCATCAGAGAGAGCGGCTTCACCAGCGTGGGCCGGCAAAAGGGCGGCACTGATTACCTGCAGCGCCGGAACGCAAAGAGCAGCAATCAGCAGACGCCTGAAACGGGACTGCAGCACAAGTTGAAACGGTTACCAGCGATACCGTTTCAGAGCACGGGCCCCCTCGAATGTTCACCATGAACAGTTGGGGGCATCTTGAGGGAGACGTTCATGCATGGGGACATCCTCAGAGCATGAAAAAACCCCCGCCGCAGCGGGGGTGAACCGTTGCTCCTTGCGGAGCCGTCGATCAGTAGTCGAAGTCGCCGCCGCCCATGCCGCCTCCGGCAGGAGCTGCTTCCTTCTTCTCGGGCAGATCGGCCACGATGCACTCGGTAGTCAGAACCATGCCAGCGATGGAGGCAGCGTTCTGCAGACCAGATCGGGTCACCTTGGCGGGATCAACGATGCCAGCAGCGAGCATGTCCACATACTCGCCGTTGGCTGCGTTGTAGCCCTCGTTGAAGGACTTGGCCTTCACGTTCTCAGCGACCACAGCACCGTTCACACCGGCATTTTCAGCGATGCGCATCAAGGGAGCGGTCAGGGCCGCGGCCACGATGTTGGCACCGATCAGCTCCTCTCCGTTGAGGCTGCCAGATGCCCACTGCTCTAGAGCAGGAGCCAGGTGAGCCAGGGTGGTGCCGCCACCGGGGACGATGCCTTCTTCAACGGCCGCCTTCGTGGCGTTGATGGCATCTTCCAGACGCAGCTTCTTGTCCTTCATCTCGGTCTCGGTGGCAGCACCCACCTTGACCACAGCCACGCCACCGCTCAGCTTGGCGAGACGCTCCTGCAGCTTCTCCTTGTCATAGGTGGAGTCGGTTTCGTCCATCTGCTTGCGGATCTGCTCGCAGCGGGCCTTCACTGCCACTTCGTTGCCTTCGGCCACGATGGTGGTGGTGTCCTTGTTGATGGTGATGCGGCGAGCGGTGCCCAACATCTCCAGCTTGGCGTTCTCCAGCTTGAGGCCGGCGTCCTCGGTGATCAGCTGACCGTTGGTGAGAACGGCGATGTCCTCGAGCATGGCCTTGCGGCGGTCGCCGAAGCCAGGGGCCTTCACAGCAGCCACGTTGAGCACACCACGCAGGCGGTTCACCACGAGGGTGGCCAGGGCCTCCTTTTCGATGTCCTCAGCGATGATCAGCAGAGGCTTACCGGTGCGAGCGATCTGCTCAAGCACGGGCACCAGGTCCTGCACCAGGCCGATCTTCTTGTCGGTCAGGAGGATATAGGGCTCCTCGAGCACCGCTTCCATCCGCTCGGTGTCGGTGGCGAAGTAGGGGGAGATGTAGCCCTTGTCGAAACGCATGCCCTCGGTGACCTCAAGTTCGGTGGTCATCGACTTGCCTTCCTCGAGGGAGATGACCCCTTCCTTGCCAACCTTGTCCATGGCATCGGCGATCATCCGACCCACTTCTTCGTCGTTACCGGCGGAGATGGTGCCCACCTGAGCGATGGCGTTGCTGTCGCTGATCGGCTTGGCGTGCTCCTTGATCTTGCCGACCAGGAATTCAGCAGCCTTGTCGATGCCCTTCTTGAGGGTGATCGCATTGGCACCGGCGGCCACGTTGCGCAGACCAGCCTTGACCATGGCGTGTGCCAGGACGGTGGCAGTGGTGGTGCCGTCACCGGCGGCGTCATTGGTCTTGGAGGCAGCCTGACGGATCAGAGCAACGCCGGTGTTCTCGATGTGGTCCTCGAGCTCGATCTCTTTGGCGATGGTGACACCGTCATTGATGATCTGAGGAGCGCCGAACTTCTTCTCGAGAACGACGTTACGGCCCTTGGGACCGAGGGTGACAGCAACGGACTCCGCAAGGATGTCGATGCCCTTTTCCAGAGCGCGGCGAGCCTGCTCGTTGTAGATGATGCGCTTGGCCATGGGAGGCAGGGAGAAAGATAAAAGTGGAAACGATCAATCGAAACTGAACTCAGCACGTGGGCGCTGAGGCCAGGAGGCTTGGGAACGCTCAGTTCACAATCGCGAGGATGTCCTTCTCGGAGAGAAGCACGAACTCATCACCACCGAGCTTGATGTCGGTACCGGCGTACTTGCTGTAGAGCACCTTGTCGCCAACGCCGACTTCAGGAGCCTGGCGGGAGCCGTCGTCATTGCGCTTACCGGGACCCACCTGGACCACCTCGCCCACCTGGGGCTTTTCCTTGGCGGTGTCAGGGAGAAGGATGCCGCCGGCGGTTTTTTCCTCGGACTCGGAAACTTTGACGAAGACGCGGTCTCCAAGGGGCTTAACGGTGGAGACGCTGAGGGAAACAGCTGCCATGGGTGAATGCGAAAGCAGGGACAGGGGACGCGAAGCGCCACACATCGACACGAGCTAGCACTCAAGGTCGACGAGTGCCAACCTATGGCCTGGACGACTGCCCCCGCCAGCCACCCGGCGTGCGGTTGACCGAACCCCTCCTGAGGCCGCCATTGCGGTGGTATGGTTGCGCCGCTCAGGAAGGGAATGCCTCCGGACCTGTCTGTGTCCATCGTTCCCTCAAACTCCTCCTTTCTTATGGCCGCTGCTGCTCCCGCCTCCGCCGGTACCAAGGGTGTTGTCCGTCAGGTGATCGGCCCGGTTCTGGATGTGGAATTCCCGGCCGGCAAACTGCCCAAGATCCTCAACGCTCTGCGGATCGAAGGCACCAACACCACCGGTGAGAAAATCGCTCTGACCGCTGAAGTTCAGCAGCTCCTCGGTGACCACCGCGTTCGCGCCGTCGCCATGAGCGGTACTGATGGACTCGTTCGCGGCATGGAAGCCGTTGATACCGGCGCTGCCATCTCCGTTCCCGTTGGCGAAGCAACCCTCGGCCGCATCTTCAACGTGCTTGGTGAGCCTGTCGATGAGCAGGGTCCTGTGAACGCCACTGCCACGGCTCCGATCCACCGGGAAGCTCCCAAGCTCACAGAGCTGGAAACCAAGCCCAAGGTGTTCGAGACCGGCATCAAGGTGATCGACCTCCTGGCTCCCTATCGCCAGGGCGGCAAGGTGGGACTGTTCGGTGGTGCCGGCGTCGGCAAGACCGTGCTGATCCAGGAACTGATCAACAACATCGCCAAGGAGCACGGCGGTGTGTCCGTTTTCGGTGGCGTGGGTGAGCGCACCCGTGAGGGCAATGACCTCTATGAGGAGTTCAAGGAGTCCGGGGTGATCAACTCCGAGGACCTCTCCAAGTCGAAGGTGGCCCTTTGCTACGGCCAGATGAACGAGCCCCCCGGCGCACGCATGCGCGTGGGCCTCTCGGCTCTGACCATGGCTGAGCACTTCCGCGATGTGAACAAGCAAGACGTTCTGCTGTTCGTCGACAACATCTTCCGCTTCGTGCAGGCCGGCTCTGAAGTGTCTGCTCTGCTGGGCCGCATGCCCTCCGCTGTGGGCTACCAGCCGACTCTGGGCACCGATGTGGGCGCCCTGCAGGAACGTGTTGCTTCCACCGTCGAAGGTTCAATCACCTCGATTCAGGCCGTCTACGTCCCTGCTGACGACCTCACCGACCCAGCTCCCGCCACCACCTTCGCCCACCTCGACGCCACCACGGTTCTCAACCGTGCCTTGGCCTCTAAGGGCATTTATCCGGCTGTGGATCCCCTGGATTCCACCAGCACCATGCTCCAGCCCGCGGTTGTCGGCGATGAGCACTACCGCACCGCCCGCGCTGTCCAGTCCACTCTGCAGCGCTACAAGGAGCTTCAAGACATCATCGCCATTCTCGGCCTCGACGAACTCTCTGAAGATGACCGTCAGACCGTGGATCGTGCCCGCAAGATCGAGAAGTTCCTGTCCCAGCCATTCTTCGTGGCTGAGATCTTCACCGGCATGCCCGGCAAGTATGTGAAGCTCGAGGAAACGATCTCCGGCTTCAACCAGATTCTTGCTGGTGAACTTGATCACCTGCCCGAGCAGGCCTTCTACCTGGTGGGCAACATCGAGGAAGCGAAGGCCAAGGCCGAGAAGATCAACGCCGAATCCAAGTGATTCTGAGGGGGGTGTCTTGAGCACCCCCCAATCACTTGCTCAAAGTCGTCCGTTCTCCCCTTCGAACCAAGGTTCATGTCCCTCACCCTTCGCGTGCTGGCCCCCGACCAGAGCGTCTTTGATGGCAGTGCTGATGAGGTGATCCTCCCCAGCACTACCGGCCAGCTCGGCATCCTTCCTGGACACGTGTCCCTCCTGGCCGCTCTGGATGTGGGCGTGCTTCGGGTGCGCAGCACCAAAGGTTGGCAATCCATCGCTCTGATGGGCGGATTCGCCGAAGTGGAAGCTGATGACGTCACGGTTCTGGTGAACGCTGCAGAACTGGGCAGCAACATTGACGCCGGCAAGGCGGAAGCCGATCTGGAGGCAGCACGGGCCGAAGTCAATCGCTTCGAAGGTCAGCCTGCTTCCCCAGAAAAAGTCAAAGCTCAGCAGAGCTTGGACCGTGCTCGCGCTCGCGTGCAAGCCAGTAAGTGATCGGCCTCAGCCCTGAGTCTTGAACTCAGTGATGACCTGAACAGAAATTCTCAAACGACTCCCTTTCAGGGAGTCTTTTTTTGTGCCGAGCCCAGGCAATCAACGACATAAGGGCCAAAAAAACCCCGCCAAAGGCAGGGTTTTGATGCATCAGATCGCGTCAGATCAAAGACAAAAAACCGACCTTGATCAAGCGGTACCGCAGAAGGTCACATCAGGGAACTTGAGCTTGGCTTCGTCAAGACTCTTGCCCTTGCCCTCTTCTTGCCAGTAGTTGATCACCTCGGTGGCTTTATTCAGCACTTCCACTCGCTCATTGTCAGTAATCCAGCTCTTGCCTTCCAGCTCGGTTTTGAGCGTTTCCCAGGCATCCTCACGGGGCCAGAAGAAATAAGCCGTCAGGGGGCTGGGGCCACCACCAACGATCTGATCAACAGCCAGGGCGACGTTGTCAGGGAGCCAGAGGATCTTCAACAGGAAACGACCTTCATCGGCCTTTGGGGTGTAGCCGGAGGGCACTCCATCAGCATCAATCGTGGCGGTCGCCAGGGCAGCACTGCCACCACGCATCACAGGACGGCCTTCCGTCGGCTCCTGGTCAGGGGTAGCCGTATCGGCTGCTGCTGCTGCGGTGGCGACCTCCTGGTCGGCGGCAGCGCCTTCGGAAACCGTCATGGTGTCAGCGCTCAAGAATTCAGGACAAACAACTAACCTACCAGCCGCCCGAGGCCCAACCGCCCTGACCCCCCCTGAAGCCCCAGCCCGCTCCCCATCCCGCTGCCTGCTGCTGTTTGATCTGGACGGCGTGATTCGTGATGTAGCGGGCAGTTACCGGCGCGCCCTGCAGTCGACGGTGGAGCACTACAGCGGCTGGCGACCGGAGCCCTCAGTGATCGATGCGCTGAAAGGAGAAGGTCTCTGGAACAACGACTGGGACGCCAGTCTCGAACTGCTCAGACGGCACGCCGCCACACCATTGCCAGAGCGGGAGGCATTGATCGACGTTTTCAGTGGCTTCTACTTCGGCGATCAGGCGACCAGCGCCTCGGGAGCGGCCTCTCCTGAGGCCTGGAACGGGTACATCAAGGATGAACCGCTTCTGGTGGATGCGAGCTTCTTTGCAGAACTCAGCGACCTCGCCGTGGGCTGGGGGTTTGTCAGTGGTGCCGAACCCCCCTCGGCCCGCTTCCTGCTCGAAACCCGCCTTGGCCTGACATCCCCCCCCCTGATCGCCATGGGTGATGCCCCCGACAAGCCAGATCCCACCGGCCTGCTCCAGCTGGCGAGCTCCCTGATCGAACACCCCCTTGGCAAGAACACGCCTCCAATCGCCTACCTCGGTGACACCGTCGCCGATGTGCAGACCGTCGTAGAGGCCAGACGGCGCTGCAGTGATCAACGCTTCTTCAGCCTTGCCGTGGCCCCCCCTCACCTGCAGGCCGTCGGCCAGGAACGCGCCCGGCATCACTACGAAGCACGCTTAAGGGAGGCAGGTGCTGATGTGGTTCTGTCTCACACGGCTGCAGCACTGGAATGGTGCCGCGATCTGCCCCTCAACGTTCCATCGCAGCCGTGCTCTTGAGAGCAGCAGCGGTCAGCACCTCCCGCCCCATCGCAGTGACCGCCACGTCATCCTCAATCCGAATGCCAATCCCCTTCCAGCGCTCTTCGATCGCCGGCTGACCCTCCGGCACGGCCAAACGATCACTCACGTACAAACCCGGCTCCACCGTGAGCACCATGCCTGGCTCGAGTTCCACAGGATGTTCGCCCAGTCGATAGGCACCGACGTCATGCACATCGAGGCCAAGCCAATGACCGGTGCGGTGCATGTAGAGATGGCGATAGGCCCCCTGTTCGATGATCGCGTCCGCTTCACCGACCAGAAGACCAAGTTCCAGCAATCCTTCCACCAGCACCTGCAGGGCGGTCTGATGGACCTGCTCTGCGCTTACTCCAGGCCTGACCGCCTCAATCGCCCGCTCCTGAGCGGCCAGCACTAATTCATAAAGGGCCCGCTGTTCGCCGGTGAAGCGCCCGTTGATCGGGAAGCTGCGTGTGATGTCTCCGTTGTAGTAATCGGGCAGCGAACATCCGGCATCAATCAGAAGCAGGTCACCGTCCTGCAGGACGTCGCTGTTGGCGATGTAGTGAAGAACGCAGGCATTGTCTCCACCGGCCACGATCGAGCTGTAGGCAGGCCCTCGGGCACCGGCCGCCAAGAAATGCTGCTCAATCAGAGCCTGGAGCTGCCGCTCCCCCATCCCCGGTGCCACAGCAGCGCGGGCCAGCTCATGGGCCTCCGCTGAAATCCGGCAGGCCTCCCGCAGACGCTCCAGCTCCTGGGGCTCTTTACGCAAACGCAAGCGATGCAATAGGGGGCATGGAGCCACCAGACCAAGGGCTGCCGCTCCGCTTCGGGGAGCCCGATCGAGCTGGTCGGCCCAAGCCTTCAGCACCAGGGGCTCAACGGCAGCATGGCGACCGACTCGAAAGGCGATGCCCTCGGCACCCTTCAAATACTCCGGCAGACGTTCTTCCAGCTCATCGCGTGGATGGGCGATCTGTGCACCGAAATGCTCCACCGCCCCCTCACACCCCCAGCGACGGCCGGTCCAGACCTCGGCACCTGCCTCCCGCGGATGCACGAACAACACAAAGCGCTCCCCGTCCGGACGATGAGGGAGCAGCAGCGCCACCGCATCCGGTTCATCGAAGCCGGTGAGATACCAGAAGTCACTGTCCTGGCGGAAGGGCCACTCGCAGTCAGCGTGATGGGTGACCAGGGACGCTGCCGGAATGACGGCCGCCGCACCACCGAGCTGCTCAAGGAATCGTTGACGCCGCTCGGCATGACGCTGCTGATCAATCACGGCGGAGACAGAAGGACGGGGAAACGTCAGGATGGCAGGCAAAGCACCCGGGCATGACCAGCGACCTTCTGATCCTGATCCTGATGGTGGTGGTGGTACTCGCCGGATCCGCCCTGTGTTCGGGTGTCGAGGCAGCGTTGCTCACGGTCAACCCGGTACGGGTGCATGAACTGACTGGCCGCAGTCGACCACCCGCCGGGGCGCGGCGGCTGGAACAGTTGCGTCAACGACTGGGACGCACCCTCTCCGTGCTGGTCATCGCCAACAACGGCTTCAACATCTTCGGCAGCATGATGCTGGGCGGCTATGCCGCCTGGGTGTTTCAGAAGAACCAGTTCAGCGAGGTGGCCCTTCCGCTGTTCTCGGTGGCCCTCACCGTGCTGGTGATCCTGCTGGGGGAGATCCTTCCCAAGGCGATCGGAAGCCGGCTGGCCCTGCCGGTCTCTCTTGCCAGCGCACCATTGCTGCACTGGTTAGGGGTGATCATGCGCCCGCTGGTGCTGCTGCTCGAGCGCCTGCTGCCGGCGATCAGCGAAGAGAACGAGATCAGCACCGACGAGAACGAAATCAGACTCCTGGCCAGGCTTGGCTCCCAGAAAGGACAGATCGAGGCCGATGAAGCGGCCATGATCGCCAAGGTATTTCAGCTCAACGATCTGACCGCCCGTGATCTGATGACCCCCCGCGTCGCGGCACCCACCCTGGAGGGGGCCCTCTCTCTCGATCAGCTGAGACCCCAGCTGATGGCCCAGGCAGCCCCCTGGTGGGTTGTGCTTGGAGCCGAGGTGGATCGCGTTCTGGGGGTTGCCAGTCGGGAGCAACTGCTGACCGCCCTGCTCGAGCAACGCGGACAACTGAGTGCCGCCGATCTCTGTGAACCTGTGGAATTCGTCCCCGAGATGATCAGGGCCGACCGATTGCTAACCAGCTTTCGTCGCGACAACAGCGGCGTCCGGGTGGTGGTCGATGAATTCGGAGGCTTCGTGGGCGTGATTGGCGCCGAGGCGGTGCTGGCGGTGCTGGCGGGCTGGTGGCGCAAGGGAGGCGTGGGAGGCCAGCTGGAATGACCGTCGCTCCCGCCTCTCTCCCAACCCTCGAACGCTGCCAGCTGCTGCTCCAACAATGGCGCCAGACGCTGGAATTAACGGCGCGGGACCGCAGCCTGCTATCTGGCCATCTCCAAACCCTGGAGCGCCAGATGGAACGTCTCGCCCAGCGACGGTTGCGGATCGCCGTGTTCGGACGCGTGGGGGTTGGCAAGTCGAGCCTCGTGAATGCTCTCGTGGGGGAAGCGCTGATGGCCACGGATGTGGCCCATGGCTGCACCCGACGCCAGCAGGCGGTGACCTGGCCGCTGACCATCGAAGCGCTCGAAGCGATCGAGCTGGTGGACACCCCAGGCATCGATGAAGTGGCCGCTGACGCCAGGGCCAGGCTCGCGGCTCGGGTCGCCTTGCAGTCAGATCTGGTGCTGATGGTGCTGGATGCCGACATCAGCCGGGTGGAGCTGGAGGCGCTCGACACCCTGCTGAACTGGGGGAAACCGGTGCTGCCGGTGCTGAACCGCAGCGACTGCTGGCCGGAACCGCAGCGCCAGACCTTGTGCCGGAGCATCGAGACAAGAATTCGTGAACACCTAGCTGTCTCGGGGCTGTGCCGCACCAGTCGGCGGGTGCTAGCGCCGATCGCGGTGGCAGCTGCCCCCCGTGGGGCGGTGGTCCTTAGCGACGGCCGGGTGCGTAGCCGCCCTCTGCCAGCGGAGGTTGATGGCCTGGAAACAGCCCTTCGCAGCCTGCTGAACGAGCAGGGGCAAGCCCTGCTTGTCCTCAATAGCCTGCGTCAAGCGGAACGGCTGCAGCAACGCCTGGAGGCGGGTCGTTTGCTGCGACGCCGCCAGGCGGCGCAGGGGCTGATCGGCCGCTACGCCGCCCTCAAGGCGGCCGGCGTGGCCGCCAACCCACTGATCCTGCTGGATCTAGCCGGTGGCTTGGCCTGCGACACAGCCCTGGTGGTGCAGCTCTGCCAGCTCTATGACCTACCGATGGGAGGACCGGGAGCACGACGTCTGCTCCAGCGCCTGTCTGGGCACAACGCCCTGATCGGCGGAGCCCAGCTCGGCATCCAAGCCGCCCTGAGCGGAGTGCGACAGCTACTGATGGTGGCGGCCCCCTTCACCGCCGGGCTCTCCTTGGCTCCCGCCGCACCCGTAGCCCTGGCCCAAGCAGCCTTAGCCGTCCACACCACCCGTCGAACCGGTCGGCTGACGGCCCGCTGGCTGCTGGAGCAGAAGGGCCGAGGCAAGCGCTCTCGGCCCCTACCCGCCACCTTGCTGAGGCGCCTGGCCTGGCAGGACTCCACCCTGCAGCGCCTGCTTGCGGAGTGGCCTCAACCCCTGGAGAGAACGGCGGTGCAGGAGCTCCTGCCTTGAGCGATTCGCCCACAGACAAAATCGCGCTGCTGGGGACCAGCGCCGACCCACCGACCCGGGGCCATCAGGCCCTGCTCGAAGGTCTGTGCAAACAATTCCCCAGGGTGGCCACCTGGGCCAGTGACAATCCCTCCAAACAGCACGTCATCGAACTGAACCAACGCCTGGAACTGCTCGACGCCCTGGTGCAGTCGATCAATAACCCCCGACTGGAACTGGTGCAGGAGCTCAGCAGCCCCTTTGCGATCACCACGGTGACCCGGGCCGAGCAGCGCTGGCCAGGGCTGGACCTCTGCTTTGTGGTGGGCAGTGATCTCATCAGCCAGATCCCCCGCTGGAAAGACGCCTCCACCCTGCTGGGCCATTGTCGTCTGGCGATCGTGCCCCGGCAGGGATGGCCCTTGCAGGACGCCGAACTCAAGCGCTTGCGCAGCCTCGGGGGCCGTCTTGAGATCCTGCCGCTCGGGATTCCAGGAACCGCCAGCTCCGAGATTCGCTCGCGAGCGGCAGCCTCTCAGATCCCCGATGCGCTGGAGCCGCTGCTGCTGAAGCACAATTTCTACGGTTTCACCCGCGGCAACGACTGAAGCGCCATGCGTATCGCCCTGGCCCAGATCAATCCGCTGGTCGGTGACCTCGCCGGCAATGCCAGGCGGATCCTCAGGGCCTGCCAGGACGCCCACCGTGCAGGGGCCGATCTGGTGGTCACTCCAGAGCTAGCCCTTTGGGGCTATCCGGCTCGGGACTTACTGCTGAAGCGATCCCGCGTCAGCGCGCAGAGCAGGGAAATGGATTGGCTCAGCGGAGAACTCGCAGCCCTCGCTCCACACCTGGGGGTGTTAGTGGGCCTGGTGGAACCGGCCTCAGATCAACAGCAGCCGAGGCTGTTGAACGCGGTGGCCCTGATCCGTGGAGGTCACTGGAGGGTGGTGGGCCGCAAACAGCTGCTGCCCAGCTACGACGTCTTTGATGAAACGCGC
Source organism: Synechococcus sp. HK01-R (assembly GCF_014217855.1). Taxonomy (NCBI): domain Bacteria; kingdom Bacillati; phylum Cyanobacteriota; class Cyanophyceae; order Synechococcales; family Synechococcaceae; genus Synechococcus; species Synechococcus sp. HK01-R. Next base: position 176,106 of record NZ_CP059059.1, read on the forward strand.
TACTTCCGAGCCGCTGAAGGTCCTTCCGTGCTGGATTTCCCCACGGAAGAACGAACCTGGCGCCTAGGTCTCACCATCTGCGAAGACCTCTGGGTGGATGGCTCTCTGCATGGAGAACGCCTGCGCGGACCGGACCCAATCGCTGCATTAGCGGAACAGGATGTGGATCTGCTGCTGAATCTCTCAGCCTCCCCCTTCGGTCGTCACAAAACGAGCAAGCGTCAACAGCTAGCGGGGCAGGCAGCTCAACGGCTGCACTGTCCGGTGATTTATGTGAACCAGGTAGGCGGCAACGATGAACTGGTGTTTGACGGAGCCAGTTTCGTAGCGGTCCCAGCGCCGGAGCCCAGCGCGCCCGCCTTGCAACTGCCCAGTTGCAGGGAAGCGGTGCAGATCTGGGCAACGGACCAGCAGCTTGAGCGGAGGACGGCCCTGATCACTCCTTCAGAACAGAACGAGCTCGAGCCCCTCTTCCGTGCCCTGGTGCTGGGCGTGAAGGATTACGCCCGCAAATGCGGCTTCCAGCAAGCCTTACTTGGCCTTAGTGGCGGCATCGATTCGGCCTTGGTGGCGGTGATCGCCTGTGCAGCCCTTGGCGGCGAGCAGGTGCAGGGCCTGCTGATGCCGTCCCCCTGGAGCTCCAAGGGGTCGATCGACGATGCCCAAACGCTGGCAGAACACCTTGGGCTCCGCACGCAAATCGCCCCGATCCAATCCCTCATGGATGGCTTTGCCACCACTCTCGAACCGGTGTTAGGGGGTCGACCGACCGATGTGACGGCAGAAAACCTGCAATCCCGCATCCGCGGAACCTTGCTGATGGCCATGGCCAATCAGCAGGGGCAGCTGCTGCTCTCCACGGGCAACAAATCGGAACTGGCCGTGGGCTACTGCACCCTCTACGGCGACATGAACGGCGGTTTGGCGGTGATCGGCGATCTCTATAAATCGAGTGTGTTTGCGCTCTGCGCCTGGCTTGACAGCGATGCCAGCCAGGCCTGCCGCCGCGACCTGGGGCTTCCCAGCGCAGGGGAGCTAGTGGGACGGGCGATCAGGGAGAAACCCCCCAGCGCCGAGCTCAGGCCCGACCAGAAAGACAGTGATTCGTTGCCGGATTACGCCGTGCTGGATCCGCTGCTGCGGGACATGATCGAAGAACGCTGCAGCCGCGAAGCCCTGCTGGCTAGGGGCCATGCCACCGGCGATGTGGATCGTGTGCAACGGCTGTTCCAGCGAGCGGAGTTCAAACGCCGTCAGGCGCCGCCCCTTCTGAAAGTGAGCGGTCAGGCATTCGGAACCGGTTGGCGGCTGCCGATCGCGGCCGTCTGAGCCAGATTGAGGAGAGATTCCGGCAGCCATGGCCCACTCCGTTCTCTCCGCCCCGATGGCGAGCATCGGGGTGCCAACCGAGATCAAGTCGGATGAGCAACGGGTCGCCCTGACCCCAGACGGTGCGCGGGAGCTGGTGATGCAGGGCCTTGAAGTGCGTGTGCAAAGCGGAGCAGGGGCTGGCGCCGGCATCAGCGATGACGCCTTTGCTGCCGCGGGTGCCCGGGTGGTGGACCGTGAGGAGGCCTGGGCCGCCCACCTGGTGGTGAAAGTGAAGGAACCGCAGGAGGAGGAATTCCCATTCCTGCGCGATGACATGGTGCTGTTCACCTACCTGCATCTGGCCGCCTACCCAAAGGTGGGTCAGGCGCTCCTCGATGCAGGCACCACCGGCGTGGCCTACGAAACCGTGCAGCTGGAGAACGGCAGCCTGCCGCTGTTGGCACCGATGAGCGAGATCGCCGGTCGGCTCGCAGCCCAGGTAGGTGCCCGGCTTCTGGAACGACCGAACGGTGGCCGTGGCGTACTGATCGGGGGCTGCACCGGGGTTCGTCCAGCACGGGTGGTGGTGCTCGGCGCCGGCACGGTGGGCTGGAATGCAGCGCGGCTTGCGGCGGCGATGGATGCAGAGGTGATGCTGCTGGATCGCTCCCCAGAACGGCTGCGCAGCCTGGAAGCCGACCGGCGCGGACGCCTGATGAGCGTGGTGAGCAGCCGGGGATTACTGGAGCGACTGGTGCCAACCGCAGACCTGCTGATTGGTGCCGTGCTCACACCAGGGGGCCGAGCACCGACCCTGGTGGACGAAGGCATGGTGCAGCAGATGAAACCGGGGTCAGTGATCGTGGATGTGGCGATCGACCAAGGGGGCTGCGTCGGGACCAGCCGGGAGACCACCCACACCGACCCAACCGTGACGATCCATGGGGTGCAGCACTACGCCGTGGGCAACATGCCTGGGGCCGTGCCTTTCACCTCCACCGAGGCCCTGGTCAGCGTGACACTGCCTTACATCCTCGGCATCGCTGGCCGCGGACTGGAGGAAGCCGTCACGGAGCGGCCCGAATTGCTTTCAGGCTTAAACACCGTGCAAGGCGCGGTCTGCCATCCCGGAGTCGCCAAAGCCCTGGGAGTGCCACCTCGCCACCCAATGGCCTGCCTGCGCTGACACGGGAACGGGACGACTTCGTTACGCCAGCGTACCGCCGGAATCCAAGATCAGTGGCTTGATGTAGAGCCACTCACCGCCGAGCTGCCTGTCTCTCCGCTGAAACAGGGAGGTTTCTTCCAGCACGCCCCGATGCCCTCCGACCTGGAAGCTGGCCTTGAACTGCACGGTCCCCTCCAGATCAGCGGAGCCTCCACGCTCCACTGCGATGATTTCGAGCCCTAGCCAACGGGTCTGGCGGCAGCTTTCGCGCAGATCCTTGCGGCGCTTTGCGAGGGGTTCCCCAGGGATGGGATGGGTCTGAATCAGATAGTCGAAAACGCCGCAGGCATAGGCGGCGTAACGGGAACGCATCAGCTGCTCTGCGGTCTGCGCCTGCTGCTCGCCACGATGCAGAGGGCGGCAGCAAGCGACAAAGGCCAGCCCAGAGCCACAGGGACAAAGCCTTGAGCCTGTGGCAGCCGCGAATCCGAAACCAGCCGCCATCACTCAAGCCGATGCAGCGAGGGGAATGGACGCTGCAAAGAGGCCGGTGCAATCCCCTCGCGAAGGGCCAGCACCAGCCCGGCTGCCTCCGCATAGGAGCTTGCTGATAAAAGCTCAGCGACACCCTCCAGCCCCAGGGCCGAAGCGCTGACCTTTAACAACGATGGGTTGGCCACTGCGATCACAGGGACCCTCCGTTCGAGGCAAGCGAGCACAGCCTCGCTTCCAAGGGCACCGTCCGGCACCACCACGGCACCCAATTGATCGGCGTGCAAGTCCTGGGGTTGAAGCTGAGTGCCTGAAGCGAGCAGCTGCGGAGCGCGACTCAATCCCACAAGCACGCAAGCCAGAAAGGTGTAGCCGAGCTCCTCGCCTGCAGCCCGCGGATCGAGCTGGGGATCGAGGGGCAAAGGCTGAACGGCTGGTGCATGGGCACAGGGGATCTGGAGATGACGCACCAGCAGATGGCTGATCACCGCCTCCGCACCGGCCAGCACATCCACGCCGCTGCCGTGGCGATAGGCCGCCAAGGCTTCGCTTTCGGGATCCTCGGGAAATCGGGCTACGACAGCGATGGCAGTAGCCCCAGCAGCCTTGAGCTGCTCGCCCGCTCTCAGCAGCGCATCCGGACGCTCAAGCGTGCCCCAGCTGATGCCACTGGCGCCAAGCTCCAGATGCACACCAAGCGGCACTTCGGTGGTCAGCACCGGGCCAATCTCCAGGCCAAGAGTGGCCCGGCAGCCTTCAGCCACCTGCAGATGACGCTCGCGCAACTCCGGCTCAATCCCGGCATCCAGCAGCAGGCCGATGCGCTGTTGCCGCACAGGCCTCAGGCTCCAAGTGCCTACAGCGAAACGATCGAGCCCGTAACCCTCCACGTAATGGATCCTTGGGTCGCGCCAGTAAAGGGCCGCGCCGTTCATCACATTCGGATGTGTGATCAAACAGCCGGATGCTGCCGCCAACAACCTGGCACTGGGCAGGGCATCACCGGCATAGCCACCGATGGCGCAGCCGATTCCAGTAGGAACCAACAGCAGAGTGGGCAGAGCATCCCCAGGAGCCAAGGCGGCACTCATGGGATCAGCACCGCCTCCACTTGCAACTGGAGCCCAGCCCCTGCGGCACTGGGCTCAGCGGCCGTAATGGCCCAGCGCAGGGGCTCACCGTGCACGCGCAGCTGATCGAGCAGCCATTGCCGCAGGCACTGGGCCTGCAGCTCAGCAGGTGCGCACATCGTCAAGCGAAGGGAGGTCAGCCTCACTTCTGATACTGCCCGAACTGCGCTTCATAGAGCGCATCTTCCTGGCCAGCCACCACCTTGAGATCAGAGCGGGGATAGGACACGCAGAGCAGCGCGAAACCGTCCTTGCGCAGCTCCTCCTTAACGCCCATCGCATCGGGCTGATGCACCTCACCCTCGCGGATCTGGGCTGCACAGGTGGTGCAAACCCCAGCGCAGCAAGAACTCGGAATCAGCACGCCAGCCGCTTCAGCGGCGGCGAGCACCGTCTGATCGGCGCTGCACTGAAAGGCATGCTGCTGCCCATCCAACTCAACCGTAATGGTGTAGGTGCCCGCAGTGGTGTCGCTCATCCTTGCTGCCAGAAGAAGTGCCAGGAGCCAGCATCCTCTCAGGGCACAGGCCGTTGACAGGAAGTCCAATGCGAGGGATCGGGCGCCAAGTATTCAGGTGGGAGCCCATCAGCGACGGCCGTCAGCACAAAGTCGAAGCTGATCGAGACCCGCAACGCATCCTCAACGCTGTTCTCAAGAACACTGTGCTCGAGCCGGGAGGGGAACAACACCAGCAGACCTGGCTGGGGGGCCAAGGTCCAGCGCGTCTGATTGTGCGGATGATCGAGCGCAATTGGCCCCCCGTGACCGACGGCCAGGCCGGGCACCAGTTCATTGAGCTGGTGGGGCGCATGCAAACAAAGCGCCCCCTCCTGGGCGGACCCATCACCGCTTAGATAAAGCACGGCACTGAGATGCGCATTCGGATGGTGGTGGCGTCCCACCACCTGCCCCCACTCACTCAACACCGGCCAGCAACGCTGCAGATGAAGGGAGACACGGGTGAGGTCGAACCCAGTCGCCTCGAGATAGCGCCAGGCCTGCTGGGTAACCCAATCGGCGAGCGGAGCCACATCGGTATGACGGTGCAGTTGCCAGATGCCATTCAGGTCCCCGGTCCAGGCACAACCTGGACTGGGATTCCCGCTCGCCTCTCCGCGTAGCTGATGCAGCGTCTGCAGCAGGCCGGCATGGTCAAGGGGATCGAGCGGCAAATGCTCGGTTGCCACCAACGTGGGGAAGAGGGGATGCAGTTGGAGAGCCATCGCTCCATCATCCAGCGCTGACAGTCAGCGCAAGAGACCATAAAAAAACCGGCCCCCAAGGGGACCGGTGAAGACTGATCGCTGGATTGCCGCAGGATCAGGCCATTGCTGCAGCACCGCCAACCACCTCAAGAATCTCCTGGGTGATGGCTGCCTGACGGGCCTTGTTGTAGTCAAGGGTCAAGGACTTGGCGAGAGCCTTAGCGTTGTCGCTCGCATTGTTCATGGCCGTCATGCGACTGGCCAGCTCTGAAGCCGCAGCTTCCTGCAGAGAGCGGAGGAGCTGATTCTGCAGATAAAGGGGCAACAGTGCATTGAGCAACTGCTCAGGACTCTGCTCAAACACGATGTCGGAGGGAACAGCAGGCTGGGTATTACCCGGACCAGTGCCGGTCTCGACGCGAAGCTGACCTTCCTTGGTCGTGAGGCGGAAGATCTCATCATCGGCCTCAGCAATTCCCTGAGGATCGAGGGGCAGCAAGGTCTGGACCACAGGCTTGCAGCTCACGAGGTTGATGAACTTCGTGTAGATGATCTCGACACGATCAGTGCTCTCCGAAAGGAACTCGGCAAACACTTCATTCGCAATCGAGCCGGCTTCATCAGCCGTTGGCACCTGTTCCAGACCGGTAAACGTGGCCTGGATCGGATAACTACGGTTGGTGAAGTAAGTGATGGCTTTACGGCCGATCAGCACCAAATCGACTTTGTAGCCCTGGGCCTTCAGTTCAGCGAAGCGCTGCTCGGTGCGCTTGATGATGTTGGTGTTGTAGCCACCGCAAAGGCCGCGGTCGCCGGTCACGGCCACCAGGGTGATGGACTCGACGGTGCGTTGCTCCAGCAGAGGGGCATCGGCATCTTCGAAGCGCATGCGGGCCTGAAGGTTCTCGAGCAGGCGTGCCAGCCGATCCGCAAAGGGACGGCTGCGCAGCACCTGCTCTTGAGCCCGGCGCACCTTGGCCGCAGCCACGAGACGCATGGCCTCAGTGATCTTGCGGGTGTTCTTGACCGATTTGATTCGGTCTCTGATCTCCTTGAGATTCGCCATGAGTGAAGATCCCTCAGTTGGCCGTGGCCAGCATGGTGGAGGTGACTTCAGCGATGGCCTCCTTGAGCATGGTTTCGGCCTCAGGGCTGAGAACCTTCTCATCCTGAATCTTCTGAATGAACTCAGGCTTATTGCTCTTGAGGTACTCGCGCAGCTCACGGGAGAACTGCACCACCTGATCCACGGGAACGTCGTCGATCAAACCCTTCACGCCGGCGTAGACGATGGCGACCTGCTCAGCCAGGATCAGCGGGCTGAACTGAGGCTGCTTGAGCAGTTCACGCAGACGCTTACCGCGGCCAAGCTGCTTTTGAGTGGCAGCGTCGAGGTCGGATGCGAACTGGGAGAACGCGGCGAGCTCGTCGAACTGTGCCAGCTCGAGCTTGAGGGTACCGGCAATCTTCTTAATGGCCTTGGTCTGGGCAGCACCACCAACACGGCTCACGGAGATACCAACGTTGATGGCGGGGCGAAGACCTGAGTTAAAGAGGTCGGAGCTCAGGAAGACCTGACCATCGGTGATCGAGATCACATTGGTCGGGATGTAGGCCGAGACGTCGCCGGCCTGGGTCTCGATGATCGGCAGGGCGGTCATGGAACCCTTGCCCATCGCATCAGACAGCTTGGCGGCACGCTCAAGCAAACGGCTGTGGCAGTAGAAAACGTCGCCGGGATAGGCCTCACGACCGGGCGGACGGCGGAGCAGCAGAGACATCTGGCGGTAAGCCTGAGCCTGCTTGGTGAGGTCGTCGTAAATCACCAGCGTGGCCTTGCCCTTGTACATGAAGTACTCAGCAATGGAGGCACCGGTGTAAGGAGCCAGATACTGGAGGGCTGCAGCTTCGGATGCGTTAGCAGCCACAACGACGGTGTAGTCGAGAGCGCCGCGCTCACGCAGGACTTCGACGACGTTGGCCACGGAAGCGGCCTTCTGGCCGACGGCCACATAAACGCAGACGACGTCCTGGTCCTTCTGGTTGAGGATGGTGTCGATCGCAATGGCGGTTTTGCCGGTCTGGCGGTCACCGATGATCAGCTCACGCTGACCGCGACCGATGGGGATCATCGCGTCAATTGCGGTGATGCCGGTCTGCATGGGCTCATGCACCGACTTGCGCTGGATGATCCCAGGGGCGGGGGATTCGATCAGGCGGGTTTCGGTGGTGGCCAGATCACCCTTCCCATCGATCGCGCGTCCGAGAGGATTCACCACGCGGCCGAGAAGAGCTTCTCCAACAGGAACTGAAGCAATCTTGCCGGTGGCGCGAACGGTGCTGCCCTCCTGGATGCCGTTGCCCTCGCCCATCAGCACGGCGCCGACGTTGTCGTCCTCAAGGTTGAGGGCGATGCCTTCGGTGCCGTCTTCGAACTCAAGGAGTTCACCGGCCATGGCCTGCTGCAAGCCGTACACACGGGCAATGCCGTCGCCAACCTGGAGGACGGTGCCCACGTTGCTGACCGATACGGACTTGTCGTAGTCCTCGATCTGCTGTTTGAGGATGGCGCTGATCTCGTCAGGACGGATGGAAACCATGGCGGGAAGTCCCTGCGGGGAGTGGTGGGTGGAGGAGCGATGAAGAGGGGTGGAAGGCTCAGCTCGCCTTGGCGAGCGACAAACCGAGTCGACGGACCTGACCGGCCAGGCTGGCGTCGATCACCTGGGAGCCCAGGTTCACAACGAATCCACCGATCAAACTGGGGTCAACGCTGAGGTCGATCTCGACCGTGCCGGATCCGACCATGGCCTGAACTTTGCTGGCCAGAGCAGCCTGCTGGTCATCGGTCAGGGCCTGAGCAGTGGCCACCTTGGCCAGAGAGATGCGGCGGGATTCCCGATAGAGGTCGAGATAGCGCAGCAGCACTGCATCAAACGCGGCCAAACGCTGACGATCTGCGAGCACCTTGAGAAGGTTGAGCAGAGAAGGCTTCAACTGATCACTCAAGAGAGTGGTGAGGGCCTTTTTCTTACTTTCAGGCTCGAGCACTGGAGAGGTCATCGCATCCCGGAGCTCGGCGGACTGGTCCCAGAGAGCGAGTAACTGCTTGCACTGGACTGCCACATCATCGGATTCCTTACGAGAATCCGTCACCTGAAGCAGAGCTTCGGCGTAAGGAGTGGCCAGGGAGTTGAGAAGGGGCATCAGGCGTCCTCCAGATTGGCAATGGAGGCATCAATGAAACGGGCTTGGCCCTGTTCATCGAGGCGACCAGGGAGATCAGCCAAAACCTTGTCGATGGCGGCAAGAGCCGCTTGACGACGGAGCTGTTCGGTGAGGCGGGCACCCTCAGCATTGAGATCAGCAAGGGCATCCTGTTTCAGGGCAGCCATCGCTTCGATCGTGCGCTTCTCACCATCCAGACGGATGGCTTCGGCTCGCGCCTTGCCGTCTGCACGGATCTGCTCGGCTTTTTGCTGAGCAGCAGCCAAATCGGCCTGGGCCTTAGCCAGTTCAGCCGTCGCAGTTTTCAGACGGGTCTCGGCATCCTCAAGGTCGTGAAGGATTGCCTGACGGCGACGCTCCAGGATTCCACCGAGGAAGCCCTTAAGGAACCAACCGAGAACACCGATCACGATGACCAGGTTGATCAGGTTGGTTTCGAGTGGATTGAGGTTGATCCCAAATCCACCTTCGGAAGCAAGCAGGGAAAGAGAGAACATCATCACGCTGCCAGAAGTCGTTGAATGATCTGGGAGCTGAGCTGATCGACCTGAGCCATCAGCTTGGCCTGCGCTCCTTCGCGCTGGGCCTCGATCTCTCGGCGAGCCTGCTCGCGGGTGCGATTGGCTTCTGTCTCAGCCGTGGCCAGAGCCTCGCGGTAGAGACGATCAACTTCCTGTTCGGCTTCGACAATGGCGGCTTGAGCCGCCTGACGAGCACCGCGGAGCTGATCGGTGAGATCGGCTTCCAGACGCTGAACCTGAGCCAGCTTCTGCTTGGCATCGGCACGGCTGGTGGAGATGTAACCCTCACGATCTTCCACGACCTTGCCGACCGGACGGAAGAAGAGGGAATTAAGCAGGAAGGTGAGGAGCACCACCTGAACCGCCATCAGCGGAAGGGTGGCATCGAGGTCAAAGAGACCTCCCTCCGGTACCCCTGCTTCAGCGAGCAGAAGCCAGGTCATGGAAGAGGAGCGCTGGGTGGAAGCGGGACAATGGATTCAGAAAAAGACTGGAGGAATCGCTAAGCGCGATTCCTCCAGACCTGAATCAGCCGGCGAAGGGGTTGGCGAACAGGAGCACCAGAGCCACAACCAGGCCGTAGATGGTCAGAGCTTCCATGAAGGCCAGGGAGAGCAGCAGGGTGCCGCGGATCTTGCCTTCAGCTTCGGGCTGGCGGGCGATCCCTTCCACAGCCTGGCCGGCTGCGGTGCCCTGGCCAATGCCAGGACCGATGGCGGCGAGGCCCACCGCGAGAGCGGCGGCCAGGACGGAGGCGGCGGAGGTCAGATCACTCATTGGTGGAAAGCGGTTGGGGTTGCGCAGGATGAGCGCGGAAAGGGCAGGGCGCGCCCGGGACACTCTTCCGAGGAAGAGTGGGCCCGGTTCCACCCGGACCTGCGCGCGAAGTGTTTAGCAGATCGCCGGGGACCGGCGAAAGGATGAAGCGGCCTAGTGGGCCTCTTCGTGCACAGCCTCACCGATGTAATTGGCGGCGAGAGTGGCAAAAATCAGAGCCTGAATGGCGCTGGTGAACAAGCCGAGGAACATGGCCGGCAGGGGCACGAGCACCGGCACGAGGAAAGCCAACACTGCCACAACCAGTTCGTCAGCCAGGATGTTTCCAAACAGACGGAAGGAGAGTGACAGGGGCTTGGTGAAGTCCTCGATGATCTTGAACGGGAGCATGATCGGCGTGGGCTCCACGTAGTACTCGAAGTACCGGAGGCCTTTGCGGCTCAGGCCCGCATAGAAATAAGAGAGCGACACCAGCAGGGCCATGGCCACGGTGGTGTTGATGTCAGCGGTGGGAGCGCCGAGCTCACCATTGGGCAGTTCGATCAGACGCCATGGGATGAGAGCACCGCCCCAGTTGCACACAAAGATGAACAGGAAGAGGGTGCCCACAAACGGGAGCCAGTCGCGATAAGCCTTTTCGCCGATCTGCTCCCGAGCCAGATCCCGCAGATAGTCCCAGAGAAACTCCAGAAGGTTCTGCACGCCACGGGGGTCACGCTCCATTTTGCGGGTACCGCTGACCACGAGAGCCAGAAGCAAGCCGATCACAACCCAGGAGCTCAGAAAGACCTGGCCGTGAAGATTGAGATTGCCGATCTGCCAGTACAGATGCTGGCCCACCTCCAGTTCGGCGAAAGGAAGGGGGAAGGGCAACAGAGCCATGAATGCAGGGGGTTGCGCGGACTCAGGCGTCTGTGACGGCCTGAAGGATCAGGGCAGGCTTGTAGAGAAGAAAACCAAGAAAGGCAGGAAGCAGCTCCAGCTGGGGGAGGCGCGAGGAAGCCACAATCAGCAACATCGGCACCACGAGCTGAAACCGACCCACCTGACGGGATCCTCCGCCGAGCCGGGCCACGCTGCGGGCGAGCAGACGCAGGTAGAGAAGACCAGCGCACGCTCCGACCAACAGGCTGCGGGCCACATGAAGATCGAACCGGAGCGCTGCCACGAGGGCTGCAGCCAAAGAAACGATCAAGGTGACCAGCATCAGGCGACGTTGCAGACGCGCGTAATCCTCCATACCGTTGTCTGGAGAGGTGATTTCCCCATTCAGATCGGTGGAAGGCACTGTCTGCAAATAACACCTGAGAAAGCGCGCGGAATCTATCACGCGCTACAGACGGAAAACCGACTCAGGGGTGCAGCAGCAGCAGGCGCTGATCCATCAACCCCCTCACAAGGCTGAGGGTCTGATCACCGAAACCCAACTGGCCAAGAGGCGTCTCGGGATGCTGCTCAATGGCTTGAAGCAGTGCCAATGCATCCTGATCAATGCTGAGGGGCTCAAGGTCGGGGCCCAGCATGCTGGTGGATGGCCAGCCCCACAGACAGGGCTGCCGCTCCGCACGGGCAGCAAGCAACGCTTCAGGGTCATCCCAAACGCGTTTCTCCACAGGGGTGGAGCTCACAAAGAATTCGAAATGACTGATGTCTGGATCGAGCTCTTCCACCAAAAGCCACTGCTCAAGGGGAGACAAACGCAGGGCTCGCTCCAGCAATTCCCCCTGAAGCAGGCGGGCAGGATCCCAGACCGATGGATTCGAAAATCCGGCGAAATGGAGACCCGATGCCTCGATGTAGGCCATCAGACGCCGCAGGTTGTAGCTCGTTTCCTGAGGGTGCAGGTACATGTCGGCAAAGTTGGCGTCGGCAGCACAATCCACCGACCAGCGCTGCTCGTGATGACGCCTTAAGCGGTTGTCGTCAGGGAGGTGATCAAACAATTCGCGCCCCAGCTCCAGGCCCTCGGAGCCCGTACCGACAGCCAGCTGCGACAGAGCCCTCTGCACACGATGGATTTCCCAGCGGCCACCATCGGCGTACAGGAACAGATGCAACAGGCCCTTGTCGCTTAAACGCTCACCGAGGGCTTGGAGACCGGCGGAGGGATCATCGAGGTGGTGAAGCACCCCCACCGAATTGATGTAGTCGAATTGTCCCTCTGCCTGCAGGTCGAGAAGGCTGCGCTGCTCCTGGCGCAATGACGCCACCACATCCGCCGCTCCAGAACGCCGCAGCCTCTCCCTGGCCACATCGAGGGCTCCGGGGCTGATGTCAACCGCAAGAACGTGCGCTCCAGGATTGAGGTGGCAGAGGTAATCGGTGGTCACACCGGTGCCACAGCCGGCATCAAGGATGTGGGGCGGCCCAGCCTTGGCCTCCGATGGAGGCACGAACCCATACACCGCCTGATGCACGCTCTTGAGGTTCCAACGCCAGTTGTATCCAGGCGGAGGGCCATCCTGAAGCGGGTCGCCTGGATAGGGGAAACGGTCATAGAAGGCGCTGACAACGGGGGTTGCAGCGTCCGTGGAGGTGTTGGGCATCGATCGTGTCGAACCGGTGAGGCGAGGGTGGTGAGCCGAGCATTTCATGGCTGAGCCCCCAGTCAGGCCCTGGATCTCCATCCCTGCAAATATTTGTTCATGAGGGCGAAGAAGCCCGAGAGACGAGCCGTAATGTGACCCGATCTGGCTTGATTCGTTCATGACCGTGACCGCCAGCAGCGGCAGCCCAAGGGTCTCGCCTCAGCTCTTCGACACCCTGCCGCTCTCGAGCGTTCGACAGGCTGAGCAGCAAGATCGCTTCCCCGAAGGCGGCGAGCTTGACAATCTGATTACGTTTTTCCGCAGCGGTCAGGATCGTCTTCAAGCAGCAGAACTGATCTCCACCAACGCTGAAGCGATCGTGGCTCGCGCGGCCAACCGGATTTTCGCTGGCGGCACCCCTCTCTCGTTCCTAGAAGAGCCGCTGAGCCGCGGCGAAAACACCCAGGCAGACGGCACCGTGTTGGCCGCTGACCAGGTCGCCTTCCAGCGCTCTGTTCAGACATTCACCGGGGCCAGCGCCACGGTGCAGAAAGGCAACGCCCTCACCCGTCTGCTGCGCGGTAACAACGAAGATGCCGATGTCAGGGTTGTTCTTCCGACAGGCTTCTCCCCCATCAGCGTGGCCAAATATGGCCCCGAACGGATGCGTAAATCCGTTCGCGATATGGGCTGGTTCCTTCGCTACGTGGGCTACGCGCTCGTGGCCGGCGACCCGAGCATCCTTGCGGTGAACACCCGCGGACTCAGAGACGTCCTCGAAAAGGGTTGTTCGCTGGCCGCCACCAATGTGGCGCTGCAGGAAATGCGTGCTGCCGCCGCATCACTCCTGGGCGACCGCCCCGAAGCGCGGCGAATGACGATCGACTGCTTCAACGTGCTGCTCAAGGAGCTGGCTGTTGCCACTCCTTCCACCCGTCAGAGACTCGGCAGCCCACAACGGCAGGGCCTGCAGTTGCCCGCGATCTACGCTCTCGCGGCCCAAGGCAAAGCACCGCGTTACTCCCTCAAAACCGGGATGAGCGGCAACGAACGCCAAGAAATCGTTCGCGCCGCCTACCGGCAAGTGTTTGAACGCGACATCGCCAAGGGCTACTCCCAGGCCCCCTGTGCCGCTGAGGCATCTCAGCTCGTGCAAGGCAAGATCTCCATGCGTGAATTCATTCGCGCCCTTGGCCGGTGCAAGGAATACCGGCAGCAGTTCCACGACCGGTTCGTCAACAGTCGGGTGGTGGAGCTGGCTTACCGCCACTTCCTCGGTCGAGGCATCAGCTCCCTGGAGGAATTCCGCACCTCCTTCGCCATCCTGAGCGATCAAGGCCTCAACGGCCTGGTGGATGTGCTGGTGAACTCCGGCGAGTACGCGCAAACCTTTGGGGAGGAGACGGTTCCCTTCCTGCGCGATCTGGGTGAAGAAGCTCAGGAAAGTGCGGGCTGGGGATCCAACCGCAAGTTGTTCCGCTTCAGTGCGCCATTCGAAGGAGCACCGCAGTACGTCACTCTCTACGCCTCCTACCGCCAACCCCTCGCCGACCAACACGTTTACGGAGGCGGCAACGACCCCGTTGGCAATCAATACGGAGCCATCTTCCCCAGCGCCACGGCCACCGTCAGCACCCGCCCGGCTCCCTACGGCTACGACACCCGTCGGCTCCTCATCAGCAATGGCATGGCGTCGCCAGGCCAAATGGACAGCGCTCAGTTCCGCAGCAGCCGTCCCCGCAAGGTGGGACCCAGGGTGATGCGCCTGCAGCAAATCGCCACCGGTGGAGCAGCCGTTCCCAAACGGGGCGGCCAACCCAGCATCCGAAACACCGAATCCAGCACTCAAGCTGTGATCAATGCGGTGTATGTGCAAGTGCTCGGCAACGCGGGTTACGCCGGCGAGCGCATGGGCGCCAGCGAAACGCAGCTTGAAAATGGCGATCTCTCGCTGCGCGACTTCGTTCGTGCAGTGGCACGATCCGATGCCTTCCGCCGCCGCTACTGGGATGGGCTGTACATCACCAAAGCGATTGAAGTGATGCATCGACGCCTGCTGGGCCGTCCCACCTTTGGCCGGTGGGAAATTGACGCTCTGTTCGACACAGCAGCTCGCAAAGGTTTCTACGGGCTCGTCGATGCCTTGATCGACAGCAAGGACTATCAAGACAGCTTCGGGGAAGACACCGTTCCCTACGAGCGGTTCATCACGCCCAAAGACGTGAACACGCGCCGAGTCCCCACCTGGAAGCGTGAGCTCAACACAGCTGAGCTGATGGATCCGACGCCTCAAATCAGGCCCAATGTGCGCCCCAAAGCAGGCTTCCGCAGCAGCGGTGACATCACCGCACGCAATCTCAAGCCCGCCGCAGCCGTCAAGGGCACCTGGACCGCATCGATCAGCACCAACGCCCCCGACCCACGCTGGGTAGCCCTACGGGCGACCCGTCCAAGCTTCGGCACATCAGCGGCAGCCGCAACCCCCTCCGCCGCGATCAGCACGGGCACACCAGGTGCACGCAGCTTCAGCCGCTCCACCTTCCAGGTGCCCCACAGCCGCAGTGCCCAGCCGGACGTTCCCGGCGCGCGCCTCGCCAAAGCTCTGCGGGCCACCAACGCAGATGGGTTCCGCCGTCGTGAGGGATTGGCTGCAGCGATCACGCTCAAGCCCCCTTACAACGAGGGCGAACTCCAAGCCGCCATCGACACCACCTACCGGCAGCTGATCAACAGAATCCCCCTGGAATCGGAGCGCCTGCTGTCTGCGGAGTCACGCCTGCGCAATCAAGACATCGACATGGGCGGTTTCATCGAAGCCGTTGCCCTCAGCCCCACCTACCAAGACCAGCTGGCACGCATGGCACCACTGCGGTCGGCCTCGGCTGCATGCCTTGACCTGCTTGGCCGCGCCGGCACACCTGCAGAGGTGGCCGACTTCCTGCAGATCCGAGCCACCGCCGGTCAGCCCGCTGCAGTGCAGTCACTCCTGAAGCGACGTGGCGCGGAGAAAGCCGATCAAGCTCCAAGCATCCAGGGGCTGAACACCCGCCCTGGCCAAAGCCAGGAGACGGTGACCAAAACCGCATCGCTCTATCGAGGCAATGCCGCCATTAACCCCGACAACAACCCAGCGATTTAATTCACAAAACCGCCACGGCATTGTTAACAGCCAAACCTCCCCCGTTTACGGGGGAGGTTTTTATATGTCTACGCACGAAATATTGACAGCAATCAGCCAAGAGATAGGCGCGCGAAGAGAAGCATTAACAACCCCCCAAAAGCATTGCAGCGCAATCGATTACACCGAAAAGAGAGGGCGTGAAGAACTGTTACCACCGCGCCAAGTTCTGCAAAGGACTCGCGCAGAATGACCTGGCGATCGGTCAAACTGGTCGCGTCAACCACTCACCGGATCTCGGCCTCCCTCGGGCGGCCGCGCTTTTCGAGGCAGAACTGCATGAGCATCGTCTCCAACTCGATCATCAACGCGGACGCCGAAGCCCGCTATCTCAGCCCTGGCGAACTCGACCAGATCAAGGCTTTCGTCGGTGGCGGCCAGCGCCGTCTCCGCGTCGCCCAGGTTCTCTGCGAGAGCCGTGAGCGCATCGTTAAGCAAGCAGCTGGTCAGCTATTCCAGAAGCGCCCCGACGTCATCTCCCCAGGCGGCAACGCTTACGGCGAAGAAATGACCGCCACCTGCCTGCGCGACATGGATTACTACCTGCGCCTGGTGACCTACGGAGTCGTCGCCGGCGACGTCACCCCCATTGAAGAGATCGGCGTCATCGGCGCGAAAGAGCTGTATCGCTCCCTGGGCACTCCTCTGGAAGCCATGGCCTCGGCCGTGCGTGAAATGAAGATCGTGGCCATGGGCCTCCTCACCGGCGCCGACGCTGAAGAAGCCGGCACCTACTTCGACTACGTGGTGGGCGCTCTCGCCTGATCCCTCGTCACTGCCATTCACGCAACTACTGAGTATTCATGCAAGACGCCATCACCAACGTCATCAACAAGTCCGACGTTCAGGGCTTGTATCTCGACACTGCCTCGATGAGCAATCTCGAGCAGTATTTCGCCAGCGGTGAGCTCCGTGTGCGTGCAGCTGCCACCATCAGCGCCAACGCTTCTGGAATCATCCGCGACGCCGTCGCCAAGGCACTGCTCTACTCGGACATCACTCGTCCTGGTGGAAACATGTACACCACCCGTCGCTATGCAGCCTGCATCCGCGACCTCGACTACTACCTGCGTTATTCGACCTACGCCATGCTGGCGGGTGACACCTCCATCCTCGATGAGCGTGTCCTCAACGGCCTCAAGGAGACCTACAACTCCCTGGGCGTGCCCATCGGTGCCACCGTTCAGGCCATCCAAGCCATGAAGGAAGTGGTTGCAGGCCTGGTCGGTCCTGATGCCGGTAAGGAAATGGGTGTCTACCTCGACTACATCTGCTCTGGCCTCGGCAACTGAGCCCATGCGCTTGTTCAAAGTCACCGCCTGCATTCCCTCACCTGAAAAGGTGCGGACGCAGCGCGAATTACAGAACACCTTCTTCACGAAATGGGTTCCCTACGAGAGCTGGTTCGCTGAGCAGCAGCGCATCATGAAGCAAGGGGGGCGGATCCTAAAAGTTGAGCTCTGCAGCGGTCGCCCTCAGGTGAACGTCGGCAACTGAACCTGAAGCCTCCTCAGATTCTTGAAAAGCCCGGTCAGAGACCGGGCTTTTTTGTCTTCTACGACTTGGCAAAATCCCCTTGAGACGGCTGAATGGAGCATCACCATTTGTCTCTCCTTCCTTGACCAGCACCAGTGCGATTTCCAGAAGGAAACCACGCACCGTGACAACAGCGGTCCAGGGGCCGTTCCTGCAACGCCAGCTGCCACTGGATTGGTCGCTCTGGCCTGCGGAGGCCAGGCTGCTGATCAGCCTCACGGCAATCTGGAGCCTGGCGGGACTGCTGGTGCTCGCGTCCGCCAGCTGGTGGGTTGCCAGCCGGGAAATGGGAGAAGGGGCTTACTACCTCAAGCGACAGATCATCTGGATGGTGGCCAGCTGGGGACTCTTAGCCACCGCAATCAGCACTGACCTTCGGCGCTGGATGAAGCTCGCCGGCCCGGCTCTCTGGATCGGCACCCTGCTTGTCGCGGCCACCCTCGTGTTCGGCAGCACCGTGAATGGTGCGAGCCGCTGGCTCGTCATCGGCCCTCTTCAGATCCAACCGTCGGAACTCGTCAAACCATTCGTGGTGCTTCAGGCCGCGAACCTCTTTGCCCATTGGAAACGGAGCGCTCCTGATCAAAAGCTGCTCTGGCTGGGCAGCTTCGCGGCTTTGATTCTGCTGATCCTCAAACAACCGAACCTGAGCACAGCAGCTTTGACGGGCCTACTCCTCTGGCTCATGGCATTCTCTGCCGGGCTACGCCTGCGCACCTTGTTCGGTACCGCCCTGGCGGGCGCCGCCTTGGGAGTCAGCAGCATCATGATCAACGAATACCAGCGTCTACGGGTGATCTCGTTCCTGGATCCCTGGCAGGACCCCCAGGGAGATGGCTATCAACTGGTGCAGAGTCTGCTCGCCATCGGTTCAGGGGGGCTGTTCGGCCAGGGTTTCGGACTCTCGACCCAGAAGCTGCAGTATCTGCCCATTCAGAGCACAGATTTCATTTTTGCCGTCTACGCAGAGGAGTTCGGCTTCATCGGCTCGTTGATGCTGCTGATGTTCCTGATGTTGATCGGCTTCATCGGCCTGCGCGTCGCCCTGCGCTGCCGGAGTAACCAGGCCAGGCTGACGGCGATCGGATGCACCATCCTGCTGATTGGCCAGTCGCTGATGAACCTGGCCGTCGCCTCTGGAGCCATGCCCACAACGGGACTGCCGTTACCGATGATCAGCTATGGGGGCAACTCTTTGATGTCGAGTCTTTTGATCGCCGGCCTTCTGATCCGTTGCTCCCTTGAATCCAGCGGTCTGGTCGGAGGTCGCAGGCTGAAACAAAACGGGGGGCGGAGGCACCAGCCAAGGCGGCCCTCTCGATAAGGTGACGATCAACCTCCGAGGCAGCCATCAACCTCGATCTTGCCGGTCTTGCACAGAGCAGTGAGCAGCTGCTGACCCAGGCCCTGACCCACCCTGGGCCCATCACCCTTGGCTTGGTCTTTGCCGGTGGCGCACTCACGAGCCTCGGTCCCTGCTCTCTTTCCCTGCTTCCCGTCACTCTGGCTTACCTAGCGGGGTTTGAAGGCCGCCAAAGCCCTTGGCAGCGAAGCCTGCTCTTCTGCAGCGGGATTGTTGTTGCACTCGTGCTGCTGGGCAGCCTCAGCGGCCTGCTGGGGAGGATCTACGGCCAGGTGCCGAATGCCGTGCCGACAGTGGTCGCGGTGCTTGCTGTGGTGATGGGGCTTAACTTGCTTGGTCTCCTGCGGGTGCCTCTTCCTGCAGGACCGGACCCGACCCAGTGGAGCCGCCGTATACCGGCCCCCTTGGCACCAGTGG
Source organism: Synechococcus sp. HK01-R (assembly GCF_014217855.1). Classification (NCBI taxonomy): domain Bacteria; kingdom Bacillati; phylum Cyanobacteriota; class Cyanophyceae; order Synechococcales; family Synechococcaceae; genus Synechococcus; species Synechococcus sp. HK01-R. The sequence goes on from NZ_CP059059.1 coordinate 194,961, forward strand.
CTGCTGGCCTCGCCTTCGGATTGGCCGCCTCCCCCTGCACAACCCCGGTACTCGCTGTTCTGCTCGGATGGATCGCCACCAGCGGCAGCCCCTTGATCGGCATGCTGCTGCTCACCTGTTTCGGTTTCGGCCAGGTGCTTCCGCTGCTGCTGGCAGGAAGCGCAGCAGCGAGCGTTCCCAACCTGCTGGCCCTACGCCCAATCGGCCGCTGGGTGCCACCGGTGAGCGGCGTGGTACTCATCACCACCGGTGCACTCACCCTGCTCTCGCGCTGGCTGTGAACCAGCCATGACCTGACACCCATGACCCCTCAGCCATGACAGCGCTTCGACGTCTGGCAGCTCTGCTATCCGATCTACGGCTGGCCATTGCGCTGCTGCTGCTGATCGCGATCGCCAGTGCCTTCGGCACCATCCTTCCTCAGGGGGAAGATCCTGCGCTTTACCTCGATCGCTTTAACAACGATCCCTGGCTGGGACTGATCAACGGCGATCGAATGCTCGCCCTCCAGCTGGATCATGTTTACAGCAGCTTCTGGTTTCTCAGTCTTCTCGGCTGGCTCGGGCTGGCCTTAATCCTCTGCAGCTGGCGACGCCAATGGCCCGCTCTCCAGACCGCCCTCCGTTGGATTGATTACCGCGAACCGCGTCAGCTCAGCAAACTGGCCCTGGCCGAGAGCCTGAGCCTCGATGACGCGAGCACGGGGCTCCGACGGCTGGCGAGCAGCCTCAGGGAGCGTGGTTGGCAAGTTCAGGAGCACGGGGAACGTTTCAGTGCACGCCGGGGAGTGGTAGGCCGCGTTGGCCCGCTACTTGTGCACACGGGGCTTGTCCTGCTGATGCTGGGTGCCGCCTGGGGGGCACTGGCTGGTCATCGCCTCGAGCGCTATCTGGCACCTGGGCGCAGTCTCGACCTTCTGAATCGCCAGGGAGAGAGCCAGCTCACCCTCACCCTCGAGCAGTTCGCGATCGAAAGGGATCCCGCTGGGCGGCCCGAGCAGTTCCGCTCGGTTTTAGAGCTTCAGGCGCCTAACGACGCCAGCCCCTCCATCCACGAGATCAGCGTCAACCACCCACTCCGTTTTCGCGGGATGACGGTGTATCAGGCCGACTGGTCACTGGCGGCAATCACGGTGCAATTGGGCAACAGCCCAAGGCTGCAACTTCCTCTGCAGACCTTTCCGGAACTCGGAGATCAGCTCTGGGGTCTGGTGCTCCCCACCCGGCCGGATGGCAGCGAACCAGTGCTTCTAGCCCTCAGCACCGAAGAGGGCCCTGTGCAGGTGTTTGGCAGCGGCGGCGACTCCTTGGCCAATCTGCGCCCAGGGGGGGCGGCAGCAGAAATCAATGGTCTGCCGCTGCGTGTGTGGGACGTGATGCCAGCCAGCGGTCTGCTGCTGAAACGTGATCCTGGAGTCCCTCTGGTCTATGCAGGCTTTGCTATCACCCTGCTGGGGGGCGGCCTGAGCCTGGTGGCCACCCGTCAGCTCTGGGCCATCCTTGACCCCGAAGGCAGGAAGCTGCATGTGGGCGGCCTCTGCAATCGCAACCTGGGGGGCTTCGCCCGGGAGCTGCCGGAGCTCATCAGCAAGGCTGGCGGCTGCCGTGACTGACACGTACGACGGTGTGCACATTGCCGCGGGGGTGGAAATCTGCCTCCAGCTGCATCCAGACCGGATCACAGGCCGCCACAAGATCATCAAGGATCCTGTTGGCCACCTCTTCATGGGAGATGGTGCGATCGCGATAGCTGTTCACATAAAGCTTGATGGCCTTCAGCTCCACCACCCGGGGACCGGGTTGGTAGAGCAAACGCAAAACCGCGAAATCCGGATATCCCGAGAAGGGGCAGAGACACGTGAATTCAGGTAGTTCAATCGCCACCTCATAGGGACGCCCAGGACGGGGATTGTCGAAGCAAATCAACTCGGCCTCGGCGATGGCACGCTCGCCATAGAGGGGAGTGCGGGTGGTTTCAGAGGCGGAGGAAGCCAAGACACAAGGCGCGAAGTGATCACCACGCTACAAACTCACAAAAGCTTCACAAACAAAGAGCGAAACTGTTCACTATGAACAGCAGTTTTGAGATACAACATTCTTGAAGGACAAAACGTTGAGCTTGGTCGGCGCTTCGGCGCCGGTCGACCAGCCGGAAGTAGCCCTCCGCAAGGCGAAGCAACGCTCCTTCCATCGAAGCGGTCCCCGATTCGCTCGGGTGAACTCCCATCCCTTCGAGGTTCCAACCATGTCTGTCAAACAACGCACTTATCGAGGCGTCGCTTATGACGCCAACCAACACGAGCAGCCAAGCCAAACCAAGGTCGATCACACCTACCGCGGTCAGCATTACGAGGCTCCGCTCCGCCATGAGTCCGCCGATGCCGACGCCAGTGTCGAGCTGCACTACCGCGGCAACACCTATCAGCACAGGCAAGCGGAAGCCAGCCAGCAGGCCAACCGCTGATTCGGTCGCAAAAGGCACAACTGTTGCCTGGGCGCCACGCCGTAATGGAGTGGTCGCTCAGGCTTTTTCATGGATCTCTGCCTGTACAGCTCCGAAAGCTCCATCCGGCTCCGACCGGGCAGTATCCACGGCATGCTCTGGTTGCAGACGCATTTCGAGAGCGAACACTGGTCGCTACTGGCCGATGGCTTGGTGACCCTTCCCCCCGCCGATGCCGACGCCCTAAGCGCCGATGCAAGTGCGGCAGGTCTGCAACTGACGTACCTGCCAGCCCTGTCGCCATCCGGCCAGATCTGACACACTTTCCTTACTCAACACCCACCGCCCCAGGTCATGAAAAAAGTCGAGGCGATCATCCGCCCCTTCAAGCTGGAAGACGTGAAATTGGCCCTTGTCAATGCCGGCATCGTTGGCATGACTGTGAGTGAAGTGCGTGGTTTCGGTCGCCAGAAAGGCCAAGTGGAGCGCTATCGGGGATCTGAGTTCACGGTGGAATTCCTCCAGAAGCTGAAGATCGAGGTCGTTGTCGATGACGCCCGCGTCGACACGGTCGTCACCGCCATCGCCGATGCCGCGAAAACCGGCGAAATCGGCGATGGCAAGATTTTCATTTCACCTGTCGACACAGTGGTGCGCATCCGCACCGGGGACCGCGACGGCTCGGCACTCTGAAGCAGTCTTCTAGAGCCCCAGGGTTGCCCTTGCCAGCGCCTGCAAGCTTTCAGCTGTAGGCATCTGCACTGGGGCTCCCTGGGCGAGCCAAAGCAAATATTCGTGGTTTCCAGCCGGACCGGTGATCGGTGATGCCACGAGACCATGGGGGTTCCAACCCAGTGGTGATGCTGCATCGATCACCCCAATCAGGGCATCCCGATGGGCATCAGGGTCCCGCACCACACCTCCTTTACCGACCCGTTCCCGACCCACCTCAAACTGAGGCTTCACCAACAACACCGCCTCCGCTTTCGTCGGATCCAGCAGGCCCCGTAGTGCTGGAAGCACTAGGCCCAGAGAGATGAACGACACATCGGCGACCGCCAATGTGGGCCTGGGGTCATCCACATCGAAGAGCTCGTCTGGCGTGAGACGACGCAGGTTTGTTCGTTCCCTCAGCACCACCCGCTCATCCGTTCGCAAGCTCCAGGCCGTCTGCCCGTAGCCCACATCAATGCCGTACACCTTGGCGGCCCCGTGCTGCAGGAGGCAGTCGGTGAAACCACCCGTGGAGATCCCGCCATCCAGGCAGATGCGTCCATCCAATTGCAAAGGGAAAGCTTCCAGAGCCGCAAGCAACTTGTCGCCACCCCTGGAGACGAAGCGAGGGGGCTGTTCGACGATCACCTCAAGATCAGGGGCGACCTCGACACCAGGTTTGTCCAGGAGTTGTCCATGGACATCCCGCACCCGACCTGCACGGATGAGCTGCTGGGCCTGCTGACGCGAAGGCACCAGGCCAAGGGTCAGCAGATGCAGATCCAGTCGTTGTTTACGGGCCATTTCGTCATAAAAGCAGAGGAGAAAACGGAACAAAAACCAGGGTTCCTCCCGGAGCGGCGGTGACCACCAGGAAGATCGTTCCAAGCCGCCCGCAAGGACGTGTCAGCCCATCAGCCCCCCCGCTCCAAGAAGCGCATCAGGACATCCCCTCGCCCACATCTGCGGGGCCTGCCAAGCGTCGAGCCAAACCGCGTCCTTGAACTGCTCCCCCCCGGCACTTTCGTGACCATCGACAATCACCCGAGCGATCTGCCTCCCTTTCAGGTGATCGAATGCCGTGGAGGGCGTTGCTGGGTGCGCCAGCAGGCCTGGGGGCAACACGTGCAGTGGGAAGTGGAGCATCAACGCCTGACGTCGGCCTAAGAGACGTGCTCCTCCTGAGCAACCCAGCCCAGGCCATACATTGGTGAGGTCGTTGCCACGCGCTGGCCTTGATCGAGAGATACACCCTGCCTGAGATGGGCGCGCTCTGGACTGACCGGGCGAAATATCAGAGCTGGCTCGATGTAGAGGTCGCCGCCTGCGAAGCCAACTGCAGCCTTGGCCGTGTGCCAGAAGACGCCATGCAGGACATTCGCACGAAATCGGCCTTCGAGCCGGAGCGAATCCTGGAGATCGAGGCCGAAGTGCGTCACGACGTGATCGCTTTCCTCACGAATGTGAATGAACACGTCGGCGATGCGGGTCGCTACATCCACGTGGGCATGACCAGCAGCGATGTGCTGGACACTGGCTTGGCTCTGCAACTGAAAGCATCGGTGGCTCTGCTGCGTCAGGAGCTAGCCGCCCTGGATGCAGCCATCGCCAAGTTGGCCTCTGAGCACAAGTCCACGGTGATGATCGGCCGCTCCCACGCGATTCATGGGGAACCGATCACCTTCGGATTCAAGCTGGCCGGCTGGCTCGCGGAGACCCGTCGCAATGCCGATCGCCTCGAGCGGCTGGAAAAGGATGTGGCCGTAGGCCAGATCAGCGGCGCCATGGGCACCTACGCCAACACGGATCCTGAAGTTGAACGCCTCACCTGCGAGCGCCTCGGCCTCACTCCAGACACCGCCAGCACCCAGGTGATCTCCCGTGATCGTCACGCCGATTACATCCAAACTTTGGCCCTCGTCGGCGCCTCGCTCGACCGATTCGCGACCGAGATCCGCAACTTGCAACGGACTGACGTTCTTGAAGTGGAAGAGAGCTTTGCCAAAGGGCAGAAGGGCAGTTCCGCCATGCCCCACAAGCGCAATCCAATCCGCAGCGAACGCATCAGCGGCCTCGCGCGGGTGCTGCGGAGCTACGTAGTAGCCGCTCTCGAGAACGTCGCCCTCTGGCATGAACGCGACATCAGCCACAGTTCCACCGAGCGGATGATGCTTCCCGACTGCTCGGTGACACTGCACTTCATGCTGCGGGAGATGACGGCCGTTGTCGCCGGTCTGGGGGTCTATCCCGACAACATGCGTCGCAACATGAACGTGTATGGCGGCGTGGTCTTCAGCCAACGCGTGCTTCTTGGCTTGGTGGATGCCGGGATGAGCCGAGAGGATGCCTATCGGGTGGTTCAGCGCAACGCCCACACCGCCTGGAACAGCAACGGCGGCGACTTCCGGGCCAACCTGGCGGCAGATCCTGAAGTCACTGACAAACTCAGCGCCGAGCAGCTAGCTAACTGCTTCAGCACAGATCTACACCAGTCCAATCTCGGCGTGATCTGGGAGCGACTGGGACTCTGACGCCCTGAACGCTGCATGTTCTGGACCCCCTACGCAGACTGGATCTATGTGGTGGTGAGCGTCAGTGGCTTGCTGCTGATCATCGCCATGGTGCTCAGGCCCAATCCAAAACGATGACGAACACCACCAGGATCGAGACCGACAGCATGGGGCCGATTGCGGTTCCCACCGAGGCTCTTTGGGGAGCCCAGACCCAGCGCTCGCTCCAGAATTTCGCCATCAGCCAAGACACTGTTCCCCTGGAACTGATCCACGCCCTGGCACGGATCAAACAGGTGGCCGCCGTGGTGAACACCCGCCTGGGCGTTCTCGATCAGGAGCGTTGCGCTCTGATTGTGGAGGCGGCGGCGGCGGTCGCCGAAGGCCAGCACGATGCCCACTTCCCCTTACGGGTCTGGCAGACCGGCAGCGGCACCCAGACCAACATGAACCTCAATGAGGTGATCAGCAATCTCGCGGCCCTATCCGCTGGCGAGCCCATGGGGAGCCACAGGCCGGTGCATCCGAATGATCACGTCAATCGTTCGCAATCGACCAATGACGCCTTCCCGGCCGCCATCCACGTTGCAACCGCCGAAGGGATCAGCCGTCGCTTAGTGCCTGAACTGCAACGACTGCACGAGGCCTTGGCCAAGAAAGCCGACGCCTGGAACGGGATTGTGAAAATCGGCCGCACCCACCTGCAGGACGCGGTACCGCTCACCCTGGGCCAGGAAGTGTCCGCCTGGCGCGACCAGATCGGCACAGCGACCGAGCGGATCGATGCCTGCCTCGCCGAAGTGCTGCCTCTCCCCCTTGGCGGCACGGCCGTGGGCACAGGCCTGAACGCACCCGATGGCTTTGCAGAGCAGGCCGCCGCCGAGCTTGCACGCCTCACCGGCCTGCCCTTCCGCTCAGCGCCAAACAAATTTGCCGTGATGGCCAGCCATGACGGCCTGGTGCATGCCATGGGTCAGCTGCGGCTGCTGGCGGTGACACTGCTGAAGATCGCCAACGACATCCGCTTGCTGGCTTGCGGCCCCCGCGCCGGCCTGGCCGAACTCCATCTGCCGGAAAACGAACCCGGCAGCTCGATCATGCCCGGCAAGGTGAATCCCACCCAGTGCGAGGCAATGGCGATGGTGTGCACCCAGGTGATCGGTCTCGATGCCGCTGTGGCCATGGCGGGAGCCGGTGGCCACCTGCAGATGAACGTCTACAAACCGCTGATCGGCTTCAATCTGCTCCAGGCGATCACCCTGCTCACGGATGCCTGCCGCTGCTTCCGGGTGGCGATGGTGGAAGGGATGGAACCGAACCTCAGCCGCATTCAACGCGACGTCGAGCAATCCCTGATGCTCGTGACGCCCCTGGCACCGGTAATCGGTTACGACAAAGCCAGTGCCATCGCCAAATATGCCCATGAGCAGGGAACGAGCCTTCGCGATGCCGCCCTGGAGCTGGGCTACGTCAGCGCTGATGATTTTGACCGGATCGTGGATCCGGCCGCGATGACCGTGCCGCACGGATAACCCCTGAAGCGGCCCGTCAGGCAGCCCGTTCCGTGGCTGGGTTCAATCCTCCGGATTCCGCCGCCGCGGCCTTCAGCAGATCATCAGCTTCGGCCACCGGGAAGCGGTTGATCGCTTTGAGCGCCTGGCGAGCGTGGCTACGCAGCTGCTCGCTGATCGCCTCGCAGTAGGGCACCTGCGCCAGCAAATCCACGGTGCGCCGCATGATCCGCACCACATCACCCTCGTCCAGGGAGGTATTGGCGATCAGATCGTTCCAGGCCGTGCCGCGCGCCCAGGCCTCCACCAGCCCCATCAGCTCCGGCTCCCACCAAGCAGGCACCACCACCTGGGCGCGCTCCTGGGCCCGAAGCAACTCGCGACGGATTCCCATCAGATCGTGGAGTGCCTCCTCTGCCCGAGGCGGCGGTGGGAATCCGCTCCATAAATCAGGGCGATTGACCTCCGTACTGATCGCCTCAAACACAGCCGCAAGTTCCGCTGGCGGCAGATCATCGAGATGGCCACTCATCAGAGCCAGGCCCAACCACAGTTCGTTATCTCCCCGCAGAGCCGCCACGGTGCGGCCTATCTCGGTGGGTTCCAGATCATCGAGGCAGCCGAAGTGCTGCAGGATTTCGATCAAGGCCAGGAAGGTTTCCCAGTGGCGGTTGGCGCGGTGATGAAGCAGCTGCTGACGCTCGCTGATCTCCAACTCCAGCTCCTCCATGCGGCGCCGATGCTTCTTGAGCTGGCGGCGATCCCCCCAGCGGTGCGCCGGGTGAGCCTCGAGGTCGGCCTCCAGCTCCTGCACAAGACGGGCCTGGGAGAGAACCTCTCCGGCCAGGTCGTACTGAGGAGTGGTCATGTCATGGCGTTGGGCGATATGGCCCACGGCGAGTGCCAGACCGCCACTGCGTTGATCCCCATGGCGGAGCTCACCCGATCGACGCAGTTCAGGGGCCTCAACCCCATGCACCTGCAGGCAGCTCAGCTCCGCATGCAAGCTCACCACAGCCTGGCAAGGCAGCAGCAGCCAGACATTGTCGTGGGTGAGGCAAAGCAGCAGGGGGAACTGACCAGGACCGTCCTGCTTATCGACGATCACCGCTGGCGTCACCGCGCCCCGCAACTGCGGGGCCTTAAGACTCACCAGGGTGCCGACACTGGCGAACTGCAAAGCCAACGTCAGCTCATGGGCCAGGGTCTCCTCCGCCTGCTGCTGCAGGATCCTCAACAGACGCCGCTCCTCCCGCAATCGGGCCCGACGCTTCTCGTAATCCTCGAAGTCTTCCCAAGGCACATCCCCAGCTGTGCCCTGCAACTGACCCAGCTGAAGCCTGAGCTGGGTGAGGATCTCCTCCTCCTCCACCAAATCCAGGCTCGCCAGATAGCGCCCGAAGCTGCGCTCCACGAGCTCCCTCGCCTTGGCGAGATCATGGCGTTGCAAGAGATTGAGCACCATCCCATAGCTGGGGTTGAACTGACTCACCAGCGGATCGGCTGGACTGGTGGCCAGTTGTCCTGCCTCGCGCACCCCCTCGAACCGGCTCTGCACCGTCACCACATACCCCTGGGAGTCAAGGCCACGCCGGCCGGCCCGGCCGGCCATTTGCAGAAATTCACTGGCCATCAGCGGCCGGTGGCCCCGTTCAGTGCGTTTCGACAGGGCTGCAATCACCGTGCTGCGCGCCGGCATGTTGATCCCCGCCGCCAGGGTTTCCGTGGCGAAGACCACCTTCACCAACCCCTCCTGGAACAGCTCCTCGATCAGCTCCTTCCAGGCGGGAAGCACGCCGGCATGGTGGGCCGCGATGCCACGAAGCAGGGCATCGGCATGCAAGCCATCACGGACCGCCTCCGGATTGGCGCTGGCATAGGCCTTGAGACGAGATCGGATTCGAGCCTGCTCGGCATCGCTCACCAGACATTGCACCCCCAGATCGCGCACCGCCTTATCGCACCCCCTGCGGCTGAAGATGAAGTAAATCGCGGGAAGCATGTCGCGCTCCGCCATCTGGGCCACGACGAAGCTGATCGGTGGTGGCTCCGGCTGGGGAGGTTTCGGGGAGCGTCCTTTGCGTTTGCTGCCCTTCGGAGCGCGCCAAACCTTGCAATTGGGATGCAGTCCGGTCCCTTCCTCATTCAGCAAGGGATGCAGTCCCTTGGCACTGCAGAAACTGAACTGAAGCGGCACCGGCCTGAAATCACTCAGCACCAGACGGGTGGGTCCATGCACCCGCTCAATCCAATCGGTCAGCTGACCGGCATTGGCCACCGTGGCCGACAGGGCCACCAACTGGACCGCTGGCGGGCAGTGAATGATCGACTCCTCCCAGACCGTGCCCCGCTGGGAATCGTTCATGTAGTGGCATTCATCGAGCACCACCGCCTCAACATCCGCAAGCGGATCGTCATGCTCGTCCGCTTCCGCATAGAGCATGTTGCGGAAGATCTCGGTGGTCATCACCACGATGGAGGCCTCCCGGTTGACGCTGAGATCACCGGTCATCAAACCGACGTTCTCCGCCCCAAACTGCCTGCGGAAATCACGCAGTTTCTGGTTGGAAAGCGCCTTGAGAGGCGTGGTGTAAAAAACCTTCTGGCCGTGGGCCATCGCCCGATAGATGGCATATTCACCGACGAGCGTCTTACCGGAGCCGGTGGGGGCACTCACGACAACCGAATGCCCCTGATTCAGGGCATCGATCGCCTCCAGCTGAAAGGCATCCAGGGGGAAGGGAAAGATCCGCGCCGGATCTGGCGACCCCACGCTCGCGGGCTCAGCAGCCTGGGTATCGGTTTCCGCCATAGAAGCGATCCTAGGGACGCTTCCGCCACCAGGCCGCCAGCGCACTGCCCATCAGGGAATGAACCACGGCGGAGATAGCCCCTGGGAGGGCGGTGAGGGGGCTGGTGAATCCTCCGCTTCGAGCCAGCACCACCGCCAGACCCGAGTTCTGCATGCCCACCTCGATGCTGATGGTGCGTGCTGCCCGTCGAGACTCCCCGAGCAGAACCGGCAACACCAGACCCAGGAGAAAACCACTGCCATGGAGCAGAAGGGTGGCCAGCAGCAACAGAAAGCCCTGAGTGAGCAGGGCCTCCCGCTGGGCACCGATGATTCCAGCAACGATCAAGGCGATCGCTAACACAGCAACTGGGGGCATCAGCGGCTCGATCCGCCGAGCCAATCCTGGACGCCCCTGCTTGAGCAACACCCCAACAGCCACCGGAATCAACACCACCTGGAGCACATTGGCCAGAAGCGACCAGCCATCCACAGGCACATAGCGGCCCGCCAAAATGCTGCTCAGCAGCGGTGTAAGACCCACCGCCAAAACGGTGCTGAGGGACGTCATCACCACCGAGAGCGCCACATCCGCGCGAGCGATCAAAGCGACCACGTTGCTAGCGGTGCCCCCTGGGCAACAGCCGACCAGAATCAAGCCGACGGCAAGCGGTGGTTCCAAACGCAGGCCCCAGGCCACCAATGCCGCCAGAGACGGCATCACCACAAACTGCAGCAGCACACCCAGCAGGGCTGGCCGCGGCCGAGTCAGGACCCGACGGAAATCGGCAGGCTCCAGCCCTAGACCCATGCCGAGCATGATCACGGCCAGGGACCACACGATCACCGGACCTGCAACCCAAGCGAACAAGCCCGGCAACGCCAGGGCGAGACCGGCCGCCAGCAAGGTCCAGCATGGGAAAAGCAGGGTGAAGCGCTCCAGCAGCCGGGGTGGCATCAAAGGAACCAGGCAGGCAACTTCACCATCCTGTCCTGCCCTGGCACTGCAGCAGAGTAAGGAGATGGAGAGCCTGCCCCCAGCCCGTCGCCGTCAGCTGCGCACCTGGGTCCCCGCACCTGGGAGCGCCAGGCTGCAAGCGCATGGCTCTCAAGCGGAGAGCGACCCACTCCTTGATCTAGCCAGCAACGATTATCTAGGGCTCAACCGACACCCCGTTCTGATCGCTGCCGCCCAAGCGGAGCTCGAGCGCAGTGGAGTCGGTGCCGGAGGGTCCCGACTCGTGAGCGGAAGCCGGCCAGTTCATGGCGCATTGGAAGCGGAGCTCGCCGACTGGCTGGGGAGGGATCGGGTGCTGCTCTTCCCCAGCGGCTTTCAGGCCAATCTTGCGGCCATTTCCGCCCTGGCGGATCGCCACTGCACCGTGCTGGCGGATCGCCTGATCCACCACTCCCTGCTGGTCGGGGTGCAGGCCAGCGGCGCACGGTTGAAACGCTTCGCCCACAACGACCTCAACGCAGTGAAGGAGCTGCTCGAATCCTGCCGAAACAGAAACCCTGACCAACCGCTGCTGGTGGTCACGGAAAGCCTGTTCAGCATGGAGGGCACCAGCCCAGCCCTGATGGAGCTGACGGCTCTCTGCCGCCAGCACCGGGCGCGCCTGCTGGTGGATGAGGCCCATGCCCTGGGAGTTCTTGGTCCAGCCGGGCGCGGCCTCGCCTACGGCCTGGAGGGCGTGACGATGATCAGCGGCACGTTTGGCAAAGCGTTCGGAAGCGGCGGTGCCTTCCTGGCCACTGATACCAAGCTGGGGGAGGTCCTGCTGCAGAGCAGCGGCGCCTTCCGCTACACCACTGCCCTTGCGCCTCCACTGGTCGCTGCAGCATTGGCGGCCCTCAAGCTGATCCGTCACCATCCCGACTGGGGTCAGCAACTGGTGGAGAGAAGCATCCTTTGGCGGGACCATCTCCAGGCCGCAGGCTGGCAGCGGCCTAGCGGTTGCGGGCCGATCCTGCCCCTGATCGTGGGGGCCGACCAGGCGGCACTCGATCGGCAGCATCAACTGGAGAAGGCAGGCCTGCTCACCGTGGCGATCCGCCCTCCCACCGTGCCCGAGGGAACGGCCCGCCTGCGGCTTGTGCTGCACCGCGACCTCCCCGATGAGACATTGGAGGTACTGCTGAGGGCGCTGGCGGATGGCTGATCTGCCGAGGCAAGAGGTGATCGCCATGCACGGCTGGGGTGGAGACAGCTGCGCTTGGGAGCCCTGGCACCGCCACTTTGACCGCCATGGCTGGCACTGGCAAAGCGGAGAACGGGGCTATGGCGGACGTCCCCTTAAGCAGCCCCAATGGCATGCCAACAGCGAGCGTCGGGTCCTCATCGGCCATTCCCTCGGCCCTCATCTGGTCCAAGCGACTGTGCTGTGCCAAGCCACCGATGTGGTGCTTCTAGCCAGCTTCGGGAGATTCATCCCAACAGGTGCCGGAGGCCGCGCCCTGCGAACGGCCCTCAACGGCATGCATGCAGCCATTGGGACTGAGGGGGAAACCGCCATGCTCACGACCTTTCTCGCCCGGGCTGCCGATCCAGCGAACCCCGATGCACTGCCCAGCGGCCCCCTAAAGAAAGGTCTTAGCTCCGAAGGCCGAAACCGGTTGCGCCGCGATCTCGAACGGCTCAGCCAGACCATCGGCCTGCCAGACGGCATCCCCACCCAGGCGAGAGTGCTCGTCGTGGAGGCTGGTGCCGATGCGATCGTCTCGTCAGCCGCCAGTCGCCAATTGCTGCTGGATCTGCAACAGAAACTGCAGGCCGCTCCTGAACATTGGACCCTGAAGGATGTGGGCCATGCCTTACCAGTTCCTGACCTGGTCTGCAGGGTGCAGCGCTGGCTGGATGGAGCAGCCTCATCTTGAGGGATTCGCCCCACTGGCAGCAGGACGTGCTGCATGAATTCAGCCGGGCGGCGCCGTCCTATGACGCCCACGCACGGCTGCAGCGGGCTGTCGCCTGGCGTCTGGCGGCGCTCTGCCAGCGCCTCCCGATTCGCCGCGGCTTATGGGTGGATCTGGGTTCCGGCACCGGACTGCTTGCGGAGGCCCTGGAGGCCCTTCATCCCGGACAGCGACTCACCCGACTTGATGGGAGCCAGGCGATGCTGACCATGCAGCCGGCCGGAAGCGCCACCCTGCTGTGGCGCCTTCAGGACGGACTGCCCCCTTGGCAAGAGCCACCGCGGTTGTTGGCTTCCAGCTTTTGTCTTCACTGGCTTGAGCAGCCCGATCTGCAGCTGGTGCACTGGTACAGGGCCCTCGCCCCTGGCGACTGGCTGGCGGTTGCCCTGCCCGTGGAGGGCAGCTTTCCCCAGTGGCACGCAGCGGCAAGAGTGAGTGGGGAGCGCTGCTCAGCTCACACCTTCCCCAACCCGCAGGATTTGGTCGCCAACCTGCCAGTCGAGGCGATTCAGCACAACAGGTGCTACCGCTTTAGCCAGCAGGCCTCCAGCGCCGTTTCGCTGCTTCGGCCCATGCGCCAAATCGGCGCCGGCAGCTCCCCCTGCACTCCCCTGGGGGTGGGCGGCTGGCGCCGCCTCGAACGGTGCTGGCCGGACCGCAACTCCAATGGCCAGATCAGACTCACCTGGTTGATCCAGATCCTGCTGCTCCGGCGATGACTGAACGCCCTTGCCCAGGCCCCCGTCTGGTGGTCTGCGGCACCGACACCGACGTGGGCAAGACAGTAGTGAGCGCCCTGCTGGTGCAGGGACTGGAAGCCCGCTACTGGAAACCGGTGCAAAGCGGCCTGGAGCAGGGCGGTGATCGCGACTGGTTGGTGAACCTGCTGCACCTTCCGCCGGAGCGCTGGCTGCCAGAGGCCTACGCCTTTCAGGCCCCTGTCTCTCCCCACTGGGCCGCGGAGATGGAGAACCAAGAGATCGATCCCGAACGGCTGTCCCCCCCGAACCAAGACCAATGTCCGCTGGTCATCGAAACCGCCGGTGGTCTTCATGTGCCACTCACACGCACATGGCGACAAATCGACCAGCTGGAACGCTGGCAGTTACCTGTGCTGCTGGTGGCCCGCAGCGGCCTGGGCACTCTCAACCACTCCTTGCTCAGCCTGGAGGCCCTCAACCGACGGAGCATTCCGGTGTTGGGACTCATCCTCAACGGCCCAATCCATCCCGATAACCCCCGCACCCTGGAGGAGCTAGCCGGGGTGCCTGTACTGGCCCAGTTACCCCCATTAGCACCGCTGAATGCCCAGGCCCTGGCGGAGCAATGGCGCATTCAGGGACTGGGCCCTAAGTTCGAACGGATTCTTAATGAGCAGGACTGCCCCCAATGACGAGCCGCCAGACCTGGGCCACTGCTGCCGTGATCCTGCTCTGCGGAGGCATTCTGGTGCTGTTCACCGATGTGGAAGTCGGCATCGTTCGCTGGTTCAACTGCGGCCCTCTCTCCACGCCATCAGAAGACCGAAGCGAAGTCTGCCGCTGAATCCAGCCGGGAATCAGAGATCTCCCGAGGCCACCCTCAACCGAGGGGCCGAGAGCGCAAGGGACACAGTCCGTTGCGAAGAGCGACATGACGCACGGCCAGAGCCAGAGGCCACCCCTGTCGCAACTGCTCGTGGATCTGATCGATCTGACAAGGAGACCACCCGCCCATCTCGAGGCGCACCTTGATCGAGGGCCATCCACCCTCGAAGAACATCTGCCGTGTTCCGCAGGCGCGGGAGTCGAGACTGCGATTGAAAACTGCACAACGCCTGCCTGAGTCGGACCGAGGCGAATCGATAAAACGATTGGATCGTCTAGTCGTTGTCTGTGCTGTGGCCATGGTGGGAGGCCTCAACGTCATCTCCATCATGGCGCTCCCTTCAAGGACCGGCCCTCATGGCCGCCTCGACATCCAGACGAGACAAGCCGTAGGAAAACCTGCGCTGAGCGTCCTGCCCCGGAGACTGCCAGCTCACCCAAAGCTCCTCCTGGTCAAGACGAATCTCGGCAGACCAATCAGGCTGCGTCCAACACCAAAGACAGGGGTCTTCCTCACTGCGTAGGGCCCCAAGCCCCTCAAGCCAGAGCTCAAGGGAGCGAAGGGAGTGCTGATTGAGCGGCGTCTGGCCCGGGGGCAGGGAGGACATCACTGCGGGAGGACTCTGAATCAGACCAAGTCTGCTCCTGCAGCATCCAGCTGGGCGCGACCTGCAGCTGCACCCCCCGACGCCATCCCATCCCAAGGCCAAGCACGAGACAGAGCAGCAGAGCCCCAAGCAGCAGCACGATCGACAACCACTCGCCCCCGGAGAGAGGACGTCGCTCACCGATCCGCCCCCATCCAGCCCCTGAAGCCGATGCCGTTACGCGTTGCACAGGGGCGACTGGTTCCTGCAATCCGGCGTCGTAACAGGCGCGGCGGCGGGGATCTGCCAGCTGCGCATAGGCCTCGCATAGCTGCTGAAACTCGCGGGAGGCCTGCTCCGCAGGCAACTGGGTGGTGTCAGGGTGCAGCGCCTTGCTTCGACGACGAAAAGCCTGACGAAGACCGCTTGCATCCACTCCTGGATCAACCCCCAGCAGGTCGTAGAGGGTCCGGTTCTCAGCCACGGGCGCACCGGGTCATCCTCGAGGAGGCATCCTAGGGAGAACCAACGGTCGGATCTCGATGCCGAACCCGTCCCGTTTCGATCGACCGGAACAGGATCTCTGGGAGGCCCTGGGCTGGACACCTTCAGCCCGACAACTGGAGCAGTTCATCCGGCTGCAGCAGGAGCTGAAGGAATGGAACAGCAGGGTGAACCTGACCCGACTGCTCGAAGGAGCTGATTTTTGGATTGCTCAGGTCTTTGACAGTCTCTGGCCCCTCCAAAGGGAACTGCAGACGCCAGATGCGCCCCTGGACTGCATCGATGTGGGCACCGGCGGGGGGTTTCCTGGACTGGCCGTCGCCATCGCCCTCCCCGGCGCCCGGCTCACACTCGTGGATTCCGTCGGTCGCAAGACCTCAGCGGTGCTGGCGATGGCCCGCAGCCTCGAGCTTGCTGATCGCGTCCAAGTACGCACGGAACGGATCGAACGCACCGGCCAAGATCCACACTGCCGTGGCCAGTTCGATCGAGCCATGGCCCGTGCCGTGGCCTCAGCTCCTGTGGTTGCCGAATACCTGGTTCCCCTCCTGCGAGAGGAAGGGGAGGCCCTGCTGTATCGCGGTCGCTGGACGCCGGAGGATGAGCTGCAGCTTCAGGGCGCCCTCAAGCCCCTTCGGGCGAACCTTGCGGAACGTCAGCACTGCGAGCTGCCAGCCGACAAAGGGCCGCGCCATCTATTGCGTCTACGTCCCCAGGCCAGATGCCCTGCCACCTACCCAAGAGCCATCGGGATACCGGCCAAACTGCCCTTGGGTCTCGACCTGAACTAGGCGCTCGATAGACGCTGCTGCTCCGCTCCACCCACCCGCGCTCGTAAGGAACGAAGAATCGCGGGGATCTGCGTCGCCCAGGGGCTGGCACCCAAAACGCTCAGCAGCTCGGCTTCCGACACCTGCTGGTCAAGGGGGTCAGCATTGGCGCCAGGAAACCAATGGCTGGCTTTGCCGAGCAATCCGTATCGGGCTCTGGCGTAACCCTCAAGGCCCCAGGCTTCCACCAGTCCATGGAGCCAGAGCAGCACCTCCAGATTGATCTCTCCGGGTGTGTCCTCCCAGCTGGGAAGGCCCTGGCGCCAGCTGCACAACCAAGGCTCACCCAGGGCTTCCTTGGCCGCTCGCTCCAGATGCTGCTCCACAGGGGGCACGAGTTCAGAAGCCCTGTCCAGCAGCGACACGGCCTCGAGATGTAGATCAAGGTCTTCCGGTCGTGCGGCCCCGACGCTGATGGTGTGCACGCGTGGATCCCTCAGGCAAAAGAGGTCGTTGAAGACGATCGGATGCAAGGGCGCACAGAGCTCCTGCATCGGCACGGAAGGGGTGTGCAGATGTCCTCCCTTGTCGGTGGGACTGATGATGAACACCCCCATGTCATGGTCCGCCGCCGCTGCAATCGCCGCTTCGTTGTCCTGGCGAATGAAATACCAGTGCAAATTCACGTAATCAAAGGCGTCACTGGCGATCGCTTCCTCGATCAGCGGCGTGGGTCCATGGGTGGAGAAGCCGACATGGCCGATCCGGCCATCGCGCTGCCAACGGTGCACAACCTCAAGGCAGCCACCAGGACGCAGGGCTTGCGCGAGGTGTTCCGAACGGTTGATGCCATGGATGGAGAGGAGGTCAATGCGTCGTCCTCCGAGGCGCTCCGCACTCAGTCGGAGCTCAGCTTCGAAAACCTCTGGATCGTCATGGGGCGGCACCTTGGTCTGAAGAAGGCGGCTCCGATCCGGCACCCTGTCGAGCGCCCAGCCCAGCTGGCGCTCGGAACTGCCGTAATGACGAGCGGTTTCCACATGATGCAAGCCACAGGCGACGGCACGCTCCAAGGTGGCCTCGAGTTGTCGCTGAGACTCAGCGGTGATCGCATCAGCCTCAAGATCAGTCCAGCTCTGCTGAAAACGCATCCCTCCAAGAGAGAGAATCGGGATCGGTAGTTCGGTCCGCCCGAACCGTCGCGTCGGCAGCGCAGCGCTCATGGGCCTGAAGATCGGGGCAACTGCCGTCGGGGCCTGGCTGGAGAAGGAAGCCCTAGGGGAAGCAGTTCCGTTGCCTCAAGGCGGGCCCGCAGACCATCGAGCTCCTCAAAGCCAACCCAGTGAATGCAATCCACTGGGCAGGTCTCAATCGCCTCCTGGATCCGTTCCGTGCTGTCGCCGTCCTGTCGAATCGCACGGGATCGGCCCAGTCGGGGCTCGATCGAGAAAGTGTTCGACGCCACATGGGCGCAGTAACGACAGCCGATACAAACGGCCTCATCCACCCACACAGCACGCTCGCGCAACGCCCCTCCGAGAAGAGGCTCATCACCACTGCGCTGATCGCCACCGTCAACGGTGGCGCGATAGGCCGCAGAGGGGTCAAAGGGCAATGACACGCCGCAACAGGAAAGGAATCAGGCGTCCCAGCGGGTCACCACCAACTCAATCGATCCATCCTGAGTGGTCGTTTGCTCACTCAGCGCAAAACCTTCCTCAACACTGGCGCTGAGCACGGTGTGAAGGGCATAGCGCTGGGTCAGGCGCTGGAGAAAGCGCTCAACGGGAATGGGCTGGCGCCAGAGGTCGAGATCGGTCACCAGCTCGTAGCTGCCGGTTGAAGCATTCCAACGAAAGCCCAAGTCAGAGCCTTCGGTCATCTTGACCGCCAAATCAGCATCAACGGTCTGACCGCGGTAACCGCGCACAGGGCGGGAGCCCGACTCGGGCTCGTAGCCAAGATCGCGAAGCGCAGCCATCAGCGGATCGCGCTGACGAAGCTCCGTACGAACCGTGCTGAAGTGAGACATCAGAGTTGCTCAACGGGAAGAGGTTGGGTCTGTGCCGCCTGGGTGCCATAGGCCTCACTGGTGGCTTCGCGGCGCTCGACAGAACCGAGAGCTGCTTCCAATCGCTCAGTCAGACCGAGGCAGGCTTCACCTTCAACGCCTTCAACACGCTCCTCAACCCGTCCGTCAGGACGAATGCGGAAACGGAGTGTGCGCTGGGGCATTCGCCTCAACCATGGAGACAAGAATGCTAGGCAACGTGCCTGGCGACTGACGGGCGACTGTTACAGGCCGCTGTAGCTCCCAATGACTCAGAGCAGACCTTCATCCACCAAGGTCTGCAGGCGCTCCAGAATCTCGGGGTTTTCGAGTTGCTCCAGAGCCGTCCTGGCCTCATCGCGGACGGAAGTTTCCTGATCATGGAGCAAGGCGTTCACGAACGCTTCGATCACATCAGCCCGACGCGGCTCAACGAGCTGCTCCACAAGGCGACCGAGCGCCCAGATGCAGTTACTCCGGACCACAGGCTCACTATCGATCCGCAGGCTGATCAGGAGCTGTCCTGCAGCAAGATCCGCTTTCACAGGGGAGGTCATTCCAGCTTCAGCCAAGGCCACGGTCGCCCAGAGCCGGACGGAGGCCACATCCACCTGCAACGAGCGGATCAGGGGGTTAAGGACCGGGGCATCGGGGTAATTGCCCAGGCTCCAGGCTGCCGCTTTGCGGACATACGCAATGCTGTCGACCTGGAGCAGCTGCAGGAGCGGCTCAACTGCGGAAGGGGAGGGGTTGCGGCCAAGCGCGTAGACCGCGCTCATCCGCACAACTGGACAGGCCTGGCTGAGCAGAGGCAGCAACAGGGGGACGGCTCGGGGGTCGCGGTGCTCACAGAACACGCGTAAGCCTTGAAGACGTTCTTCATGGCCTTGCTGCAACCAGGCCAGCCCCTGATCACATTCACGGGCGGCATGGAGCGCTTCATCCTGCGGATCATCGAGATCAATCTCGTCGAGAGGATCGCCGAGCAGCTCTGCAGCCAGTTCACGGGAAAGCACATCAGGATCGATGGCCAGGTTGACCAGGCCCTCATCACCGTCTGGAGTGAATCGCTCGCTCATGGCGCCGATCGTACGCTCAGCCCACCGGAGCCGGGGCCAGCATGTCACCCGGCAGCCAGATGCGCGCACTGACGGCGAACAAAGCCAAGGCGAACAAGCCCACGATCATCAGGGGCAGCAGGGTGGTGCGAAAGAAACTCACGGAACAAACGCTTTCGGCCATTCTGGGTGGCGATCAGACGGCCAGAGACCTGCGGCGGCCCGAACGCAGAAGCAGCGTCAGGCAAACCACCGTGACAATCAGCCCGATCCAACCGCTGAGCTGCTGATGCAGCAGGAACGCGCCCGATCCGAGCAGAGCGCCGAAGAGCACGCCACTACTCAAAAGAAAACGGAGGAGTAGGGCTGGTAGAGACTCGGCTCCATCGCTGGCATCCGGTTGACGCCAGCGGCGCCAACCGGGCCCGGGGGGCTGCACCTGTTGCACGAAGCGCTCGAGGACTGCTGCTGATTCGGGTGGGGTGCTGAGCATCACCACCACCCAGACCACGGCAGTCAGGGCTGTGGTGACCATCAAGCGCGAGCCGTAATCCGAGATCTGCAGCACAGGCACCACCGAAGTGCTGAGGCCAACACAAAAGCCGCAGAGCATGGCAGCCAGCTCAGCGGCGGCGTTGATCCGCCACCAGAACCAACGCAACACAAGCACGACCCCTGGCCCGGTCCCAATGGCGATCACCAAACGGAACACCGTGCCGATGCTGTCGCTGATGAGAGCGGTGATCACGCCAAGCACCACCAGCAGCACACTCATCAGTTGCCCGATCAGCAGCAGCTCCCGCTGGGAGGCCTCCGGCCGGATAAAACGTTGGTAAAGGTCATGGGTGAGATAACTGGCCCCCCAGTTCACGGAAGTGCTCACCGTGCTCATGAAAGCGGCCACCAATGACACGACCACGAGGCCGAGCACAACCGGCGGCAAGTACTGAACCGCCAAAGCGGGATAGCTGAGCTCCCAGTCGCTTTGGTCCGGCAGAAGCACCAGCGCGGCAAGCGCCACCAACACCCAAAGCCAGCTCCGAACGAGATAGTTGACCACCAAGAACACCCAACCGGCGAGGCGCGCCTGCTGTTCGTCCTTCGTGGCCAGCATGCGCTGGATGAACTCACCGCCGCCATCACTACGTCGGAAGCTCCACCACTGCACGCTGAGGTAGGCCAAAAACGTGGACACACTGATTCCGGCACCGCCAATCCAGTCGAGGCCTGCGTCCGTCCAGCGCCAAGGCACCAGCGACAGCAGTTCCGGACGGCCGAGGGCATCGAGGCTGCTCAGAAGTGCTTCCATCCCCCCGGCGGCATGGATTGCAGCCCAGGCAACCGCCAGGGCCCCCAGCAAGGCCAGCAGAAGCTGCACAAAATCAGTGACCACAACAGCCCAGAGACCACCGGCGGCGGTGTAAGTGAGCACGAGGCCTGCCACAACCGCCAACAGCAGCACGGTGTCAGAGAGGCCACCGAAGGCAGGAATCGGCTGATCCGAGACGATCCCCAGCGCCTCCACCACTTTGCGCATCGCCAAGAAGGCATACCCGATGCCGATGCAGTTGACCGGAAGCGCGAGCAGGAAGGCTTTGATCCCCCGCAACCAGGCGGCGGCTGGCCCGCCGTAGCGCAGCTCTGTAAAGGCGGCGTCAGTCAGCACACCACTGCGCCGCCAAAGCGGCGCGAAGACCACAGCCATTGCCACATGGGCGAGACCAAATCCCCACCACTCCCAGTTGGCCGCAAGCCCACGGGTACCCACGAGACCCGCCACATAGAGGGGCGTATCGATGGAGAAGGTGGTGGCAGCCATCGAGGCCCCAGCCAGCCAGCCACTGAGGCTGCGACCGGCCACGAAGTAGTCGTCCTCTCCACGATTGCGTCGGGCCAGCCAGAGTCCGAGAACCAGGGTCCCCGCCAGATAAAGAACAAGGATCAACCAGTCAATTCCCGCCATGGAGCCCTGCCGGATGGCGGCAGTCTCGATCAAGTGGTGCGATTCCGCCGCAACTGTCCGCAGGCCGCATCCTGATCGAGCCCCCGACTGGCCCGCAGGCTCACCGCCACACCACGGCGTTCGAGGACCTGCCGAAATGCAGCAATCCGCTCAGGGGATGGTCGCTGAAAATCCTCTTCGTCGATGGGGTTGTAGGCGATCAAGTTCACATGGCTCTGAAAGCCACCAACCCGGTCAGCAAGTTCTGCGGCATGACTCGGGGCATCGTTGAGCTCGCCGAGAAGGATGTATTCGAAACTGACGCGTCGTCCTGTGACCGCCAGGTAATGGCGACAGTCATCAAGCAGGGCGTCGTAGGGGTACGCATGGGCGGTGGGGATCAGCTCCTCCCGCAGCCGTTGATTAGGCGCATGCAGGCTCACAGCAAGGGTGAACTGGGCCCGACCCAGGCGACTCATCGCCAGTTCAGCCAGCTGCGGCAAGGTGCGCGGCACCCCCACAGTGCTCACGGTGATCCGGCGCTGACCGATCCCGAGGTCGTCATTGAGACAGCGAATCGCGCCCAGCACGGCGTCGATATTCAGCAAGGGTTCTCCCATCCCCATGAACACCACATGAGAGGGACGGCGATCCATCACCTCGCGAACACTGAGCACCTGATCGACGATTTCGTGGGTGGCGAGGGAGCGTTGGAGGCCCCCCTTCCCGGTGGCGCAGAAACGACAGGCCATGGGGCAGCCCACCTGACTGGAGACACAAACCGTCAGCCGTTGGTCTGTGGGGATGCCAACCGTTTCAATCAACTCACCGTCGTTGGTGGCCAGCAGCAACTTGGTGGTGGCATCAGTAGCAATCCGTCGGTCCTGCTCCTTGAGACGACCGACGGTGACACCTTGCTCCTCAAGAGCGATTCGCCAGGCCTTCGGGAGCACCGTGATCGAGGCCAGATCAGGGGCTCCCTTGGCGTAAAGCCAGTCATGGAGCTGCCGCCCCCTAAAAGCCGGCTGCCCCTGGTCGACAGCCCACTGCTCAAGATCTGCGGCGCTGCGGCCCAGAAGGGCCACCGGCTCCGGAGTCGAGCTCACCAAGTCAGTAGACCGTGGCCCAGCTTGAATTCCACCGCCAACAGAGCAATAAACCCAAGCATGGCCACACGGCCATTGAGCCGTTCCGTATGGAGGTGAAAGCCGTAGCGGGGCTTACGGCGTTTCGGAATCAAGGTGGGCTCAAGCATGACCATGGTCTGCAGCGACATTGAGTCTGATGGCGCTGATCCGACAGCTGTGGACCTTCAGGGCAGAGGGATCACTCATCGCTGAGCAGCCCCTCTTCCTGCAGACCCTCGAGGGCCTCAGCATCGACCACCTGCTCCTCAGCCAGCTCATCGTCAGCTGCAGGACGGGCGAATGCCGCGAAGTTGCTGGCTGCGGCATCGATGCCATGACGACTGCGGGTGGCTTCCAGATCTTCCTCACTGGGGTCATCGAGCACGGCAGAGGCGCTGGCTGCCGGGGCAGCGGGCATCTCCACGGTGTAGTCAGGCCTCAGATTCTGCATGCGTCGGTAACCAGCAGGGTCCTCGGACAGGATGTCGGGGTGTGGACCAGCCTCGGCCCGCAGCTCCTCTTCGAAGCCGCTGAAACCGGTACCTGCTGGGATCAAGCGACCGATGATCACGTTCTCTTTGAGACCGCGCAGCCAGTCGCTCTTGCCTTCGATGGCTGCTTCCGTGAGAACCCTCGTGGTCTCCTGGAAGGAGGCCGCAGAAATGAAGCTGTCGGTGTTGAGCGAAGCCTTGGTGATACCGAGCAACACAGGGGTGAATTCCGCTGGAGCTCCACCGGTGATCGCCATGGCTTGGTTCGTGTCTTCCACCTGACGCAGCTCGATCAGCTCGCCAGGAAGCAGGGTGGTGTCCCCGGCATCTTCGACCCGCACCTTGCTGGTCATCTGACGGACGATCACCTCGATGTGTTTGTCGTCAATCGAAACGCCCTGTGATTTGTAGACGTTCTGAACCTCATTGACGAGGCGGTGCTGCAGTTTGGCAATCGCCTCTTGGGCGGCCTCCATCAGCGGCTTGCGGCTGCGCAGATCCTCGAAGAAACATTCCAGCAACTCATGGGGGTTGATCGGCCCATCGGTAAGCAGCTCACCGGCATGCACTTGTTGACCATCGCTGACCATCACGTTGCGGCCCAGCAGGATCGGATATTCAGAAATCGCATCATCCGCCTCAATCACTGTGACGGTGGTGGATTCATCGTCCTCACCCTGCTTGATCTCAACGGTGCCAGGCTTCTTGCAGAGAATCGCCGATTCCCGTGGCCGACGGGCTTCCAGCAATTCCTCAATCCGGGGAAGACCCTGAACGATGTCACCGGTCTTCTGCCGCTCGAACACCAGGAGGGCGAGACCGTCTCCCCGCTGCACCAGGTCACCATCACGCACGTGCAGAAGGGAATCGGGCGAGATCATGTAGGGGCGGCCGAGTCGGAGGGTGATGCTGCTGCCATTCACGGCCTCCACCTCACCGCAGCAACCAGCCGGCTGACCTGCAGCAATCTCGTCACCATCGACAACCCTCTGCCCCAAGCTGACCAGGACGGATCCCTTAGCCGTGAGGGTTGTGGTGTCCTCCTCTCGCTCGACGATCAGACGACGAACCGGTTCGCCATCCTGCTCTTCAGGCATCTGCACCACACCCTGCTGCTTGCAGAGAATCTGAGTCGTAGCCACCACGTCACCGGCCTTGATCGACTGGCCGTCCTCCACCTGCAGCTCGGTGTGAGTCGAACCATGGCTGGAGTCGGAGATGGTGTCACGACGCACCAGGATGCTTTCAAGAATCACCAGCTGAAGACGTTCGATCGTCTTGGCGCGCTTGTCGGGCACAGCTTCAACGTCCACGGTCATCTGCGGAGTGGTGTCAAAACTTTCCAGCATCAACTGGGTGCGAAGGAGCTCCACACCTTCCACAGACTTCACCAGCTCACCATCCTTAAAGGCAAGTCGCTGGCTGGCTTTTAGCCCCAAGTAGGGCCCCTTGGCCTGCTTGACATGGCTGAGCTCAGGAAGCTGAGCCTCATTGGGAATGGTGTATTCCTCGACAGGGCGGAGCAGAAGGCCCATGCCCTCCGGGGTTTCCACCGACTGCACAAACACCATGGCATCGCTGCTGATGCCCTTAGCGATCGTTTCGCCGGGATTCACCATCACCCCATCACCCTCGAATCGCTCAAGGGCCTTCTTGTCGGAGCAGAGGTGGAAGCTACCGCTGCGCACAATGATTTCGCGCAGGATGTCGTTCTTCTGAGTGACCGTGACGATGCCGGCGGTCTGGCTGAAGATGTCTTTCACCACCTCAGTGCCAGCCTCAATCCACTGGCCGTCCTCAATCATCAACAAGGAGATGTCCTTGTTGATCTCATGGGTTTCCTGAGGGACCCACAGCATGGTCCCGCCCTTGCTCACCTCATATCCGTTCTTCGCGGAGCGGGCTTTTTTGATTGCCAGCCCTGGAGCAAAGCGCACCAGACCACCGGTCTGGGTACGGAAGCGATCATCGGCGAGTTCAGCCACCACTTCACCGGAACCGATCTTGCTTCCAGGAATGGTGTTGAGGCGATAACGGGTGCCGTCCTTGGCCTCGAGATGCCAGATCTCTCCAGCATGGGTGGACTCTCCCAGAAGCTTGAAGTCCTTGAGAGTCATCGCCGTGGTGACGATCTGAACCTCACGGGAATCACCGAGGGAGTCGCGCAGACGCACATCGCCGCCATACTCACTGGCCTGGCTGGCCTCAGCGAGCACCTGGCCCTCGTGGACCGGGGCGGAAGGCTTGACCACAGGGTGTGCATTGGGGGGCAGGTTGTACACATCCCCTGCCAGCACCCACATGCGGCCCAACCTCTGGGCCTTGCGGGTGATATTGCCCTGACGGTCGGTGACCTCCCTGGGCTGAATTGCTTTCTCATAACGCACCTGACCGGCGAGATCACAGATCACGTCTTTGGTGGCTTTCTCAACGCTCTTCTTGACCGCACCAGCGGCAATCTGAGCAACGGTCACATCAGAGGCGATGACCTGGCCGTTGTCGACGAACAGGAGCGAACCGTTGGTGATCTCGATCTTCTGGGGCTTGCCCTTGCCGCTGGGCTGAATCGTGAGGGTGAAGTCCACCTCTGCCTGTTGGGCGTTCACACCATGGGGGGTGCGATACGGACGAACCCGAGCCTTGGCACCGAATTCAACCGTGCCCTCGAGCTTCGAACGAACCACACCGGTCTCGGCTGTAGACACACCACCGGTGTGGAAGGTGCGCATCGTGAGCTGGGTTCCGGGTTCACCAATCGACTGAGCCGCGATGATTCCCACCGCTTCTCCGAGATCCACCAGCTCGTTATGGGCCAAGGCCCAGCCGTAGCACTTACGACAAACGGAGCGATTGGCTTCACAGGTGAGGGGTGAACGCACGCTGACCGCAGCGACACCGGCCTTCTCAAATGTTTTGGACAGAGGCGGATCAATCTCGGTGTCGCGTTCCGCCAGCACCGTTCCTTCAGCGTCGAGCACCTGATCGGCAGTCAGACGTCCGATCAGACGGCTGCCATAACGACCATCCTCCGCTTTAACGAGGATCGAACGCGTGGTGCCGCAGTCGTCCTCACGCACGATGACGTCCTGAGCCACATCCACCAGACGGCGGGTGAGATAGCCCGAGTCAGCAGTCCGAAGTGCCGTATCCACCAGACCCTTACGGGCTCCATAGGAGGAGATCACGTATTCGGTGACCGTCAGACCCTCGCGGAAGTTGGTACGGATTGGGAGGTCGATGATCTCCCCCTGCGGGTTAGCCATCAGGCCGCGCATGCCCACCAGCTGACGCACCTGGGACATGTTTCCCCTGGCGCCTGAGTTGGCCATCATCCAGACCGAGTTGAGCGGGTCGTTCTGGTTGAAGTTCTTCTTGACCGCATCCACTAGACGCTCATTGGTCTCCGTCCAGGTGTCGATCACCTTGGTGTGACGCTCAACCTCCGTGATCTCCCCGAGGCGATAAGACTCCTCGGTGGCGGTGATCAACTCCTCGGCCTGTCCAAGCAGATCTTGCTTGGCCTCAGGGACTTTGAGGTCGTCGACAGAGATTGAAACGGCCGCCTGAGTGGCATAGCGGAAGCCCAGATCCTTGAGCTGGTCGGCCATTGCAGCGGTGGCGGCGGTGCCATGGGTCTTGTAGGCCCAGGCCACCAGCTGCTTGAGGCCTTTCTTATCCACCACCCGGTTGCGGAACGGGGGTGGGGTCTTGGCCAAAGGGGGAGTCACAGCAGCAGGAGCTGCCTGCTTGCCTTTAGCGGCCTTGCCGGAAGACTTACGGGATTTGGAAGGAGTGGAGGTCATGACAGCGCTCGGTTCGTGAATCGGGGAAAAGTCGTTGCGAAAAAAGGCGTCAGGTGGCCGCCACCGCGTCGATGATCGTGTGGTTCATGACCACGCGTCCGACGGTTGTGAGGATGTAGCGACTGATCAGGGCACCGTCCTCATCGAAACGGTCGCGCCGGAAACTCCACTGCTCAAAGCGGGTTCCATCGCTGAGGGTCTCACTCTTCAAGGGTTCATCACGCTCTTCGTCGTCTTCAACTTCACCGCTGAAGCGAACCCAAACCCAGTCGTGCAGACCGATGCGCTTGTCTTCGAAGGCATGAATCACATCCTCGAGGCCCGCGAAGGTGCGGGAGCGATCACCAAACTCCACAGGCTTTTGATCGGGCTGTAGTGCCGTCAGGTAGTAGGCGCCAAGCACCATGTCCTGGGACGGCGTGATGATCGGCTCGCCCGTAGCAGGAGACAGGATGTTGTTGCTGGCAAGCATCAGCATGCGCGCCTCAGTCTGAGCCTCAATGGCCAAAGGCACGTGCACAGCCATCTGGTCACCGTCGAAGTCAGCGTTGAAGGCCGGACAAACGAGCGGGTGCAACTGAATGGCACGGCCATCAACAAGCTTCGGCTCGAAAGCCTGGATGCCGAGTCGGTGCAGGGTGGGCGCTCGGTTGAGCAGGATCGGGTGCCCCTCAATCACCTCCTGCAAGACCTGCATCACCTCATCGTCTGCACGCTGGATCAGCTTCTTGGCCGCCTTGATGTTGTTGACGATGTTCTGGCGGATCAGGCGATGGATGACGAAGGGCTGGAACAGCTCGATTGCCATCTCCTTAGGCAAACCGCACTGGTGCATCTTCAGCTTCGGACCGACCACGATCACGGAACGACCTGAATAGTCGACGCGCTTACCAAGGAGGTTCTGACGGAAGCGACCTTGCTTGCCTTCGATGATGTCGCTGAGGGACTTCAGCGGTCGGTTATTCGCACCAACCACGGTGCGGCCCCTGCGACCGTTGTCGATCAAGGCATCGACCGCCTCCTGGAGCATCCGCTTTTCGTTGCGGACGATGATTTCGGGGGCGAGGATTTCCTGAAGACGCGCCAACCGGTTGTTCCGGTTGATCACACGGCGGTAAAGGTCGTTGAGGTCAGAGGTGGCGAAACGGCCACCATCCAACTGCACCATGGGTCGCAGATCTGGCGGGATCACAGGGATCACATCCAGCACCATCCACTCCGGACGGGCGTTGGTGGCGATGAAATTGTCGATCACCCGCAGGCGCTTGATCAGCTTGGCCCGCTTCTGGCCTTTGCTGCCGGCGATTTCCTCGCGTAGCTGCTCAGCGACGGCCTCAAGCTCCAGGTCTTCGAGCAGCTGCTTGAGAGCCTCAGCACCGATGCCCACAACGGGCTCGTTCTCAATCTCAGAATCCTCGGCGTAGATCTCATCTTCGATCTCCAGCCACTCGTCCTCGGTCAGCAGCTGCTTGTACTTGAGGTCCTTGTGATCACCCGGATCGAGCACCACATAGCAGTTGAAGTAGACGATCTGCTCCACATCCCGCAGGGGCATGTCGAGAAGGATGGCCACATAGCTCGGGATGCCCTTCAGGTACCAAACGTGGGACACCGGAGCAGCCAGCTTGATGAAGCCCATGCGGTGACGACGCACCCGGCTCTCGGTCACCTCAACGCCGCAGCGTTCACAAACGATGCCGCGGTGGCGCACCCGCTTGTACTTGCCGCAGTGGCACTCCCAGTCCTTGGACGGTCCAAAGATCTTTTCGCAAAACAGCCCGTCCATCTCGGGCTTCAGCGTGCGGTAGTTGATGGTTTCAGGCTTGGTGACCTCACCCACCACCTGTCCATTAGGCAAGGTGCGCTGACCCCACTCCATCACCCGATCGGGGGATGCGAGCGTGATCTTGACGTAATCGAAGTGGTTCTCGGTGCGGAGGTTGCTGTTGGTCATTGACGGTTAAGGGAAGAGAGGGGGTCTGTCGGTTCGATCGTTCGGTCCGTCAGTCCTCGTCGTAATCCGCGACGCCGAGGGATTCATAGGTGGGCCTACTGGGCGTGCTCCGGCGGGGATTCACGTCCTGCATCAGATCCACTTCCTTGCCTTCATCGGTGAAGACCGCGATGTCCAGTCCGAGGGACTGAAGTTCGCGCATCAGCACCTTGAAGGATTCCGGGGTACCAGGACGGGGGATCGGCTTGCCCTTGACGATGGCGTTGAGCGCCTCATTGCGGCCCTGCATGTCATCGGATTTAACCGTGAGCAGTTCCTGCAGGGTGTAGGCGGCGCCATAGGCCTCGAGTGCCCACACCTCCATCTCACCCAGACGCTGACCACCTTGCTGGGCCTTACCACCAAGGGGCTGCTGGGTCACCAGGGAGTAAGGACCCGTCGAGCGAGCGTGGATCTTGTCGTCCACCAAGTGAACGAGCTTCAGGAAGTGGGAATAGCCCACTGCAACAGGCTGGTCAAAGGGTTCACCGGTGCGTCCATCACGGAGCAGCAGCTTGCCGGGATCATCCGGGTTGTAAATCCAGTCTTTGCCGGGCTGGCTCGCAGCCTCCTTCAGGAAGGCCTCCACGGTCTGCTGAGATTTCTCAGCTCCATACATCTCATCGAAGGGAACCACCTTGACCCGACAGTCGAGATTGGAGGCGGCCCAACCCATCAAGAGCTCAAACACCTGTCCGACATTCATGCGGCTCGGCACACCCAGGGGGTTGAGCACGATGTCCACCGGAGTGCCATCGGGCAAGTAGGGCATGTCCTCCCGAGGAAGGATGCGGCTGATGATGCCCTTGTTGCCATGGCGGCCAGCCATCTTGTCGCCGACCTGGATCTTGCGACGCTGCGCCACATACACCCGCACCACCATGTTGGCGCCCGGGGGCAGCTCATCCCCCTGCTCACGGGTATAGATACGAACATCCACGACGCGGCCGCGCTCAGTGCTGGGAACGCGCAGGGAGTTATCGCGAACGTCGCGAGCCTTCTCACCGAAGATCGCACGCAGCAGCTTCTCTTCCGGCGGCTGATCTGACTCACCTTTTGGAGTCACCTTGCCCACCAGGATGTCGCCGCTCTCCACAAAGGCGCCGATGCGAATGATGCCCATCTCGTCAAGGTTGCCGAGGCTTTCCTCAGCAACATTGGGAATCTCGCGGGTGATCTCTTCAGGGCCGAGCTTGGTCTGGCGTGCTTCGATCTCGTACTTCTCGATGTGCACCGAGGTGTAGAGGTCGTCATTGACCAGACGCTCACTCACAAGAATCGCGTCCTCGTAGTTGTAACCCTCCCAGGGCATGTAGGCGATCAGCACGTTCTGGCCGAGCGCGATCTCGCCGCCCTCACAGGCAGAGCCATCAGCCAGCACCTGACCGACGATGACGGGATCACCCTGACGCACGATCGGTCGCTGATTGAGGCAGGTGTCCTGGTTGGAACGCTGATACTTCTGCAGGAAATGGGTGTGATCCGTTCCCTCCTCGTCGCGCACGACAATCGCGGTGGCATCGACGAAGGTGACCGTGCCGTTGACCCGGGAGATCGGCACCATGCCGGAGTCGCGTGCCACCTGGGTTTCCAAACCGGTTCCCACAAGGGGGCGCTCGGGTCGGAGCAGAGGCACGGCCTGCCGCTGCATATTCGAGCCCATCAGGGCACGGTTGGCGTCGTCATGCTCCAGGAAGGGGATCAGGGAGGTGGCCACAGAAATCACCTGGACAGGTGAAAGCTGCACGTAGTCGACCTGCTCCGGGGGGACTTTCTCAAAGTCCTGGCGGTAACGCACTGGGATCAGATCGGCGAGGATGCGACCGTCTGAATCGGTGGCCACGTCACCAGGGGCGACACGACACTCGTCCTCCAGATCAGCGGAGAGATAGATGGGATCTCCCTGCTTGAGAACCACGCCGTTCTCAACCTTCCAGAAGGGGGTCTCGATGAACCCGTACTCATTCACCCGAGCGTGGGTGGCCAGGGAATTGATCAAACCGGCGTTGGGACCTTCCGGTGTCTCAATCGGGCAGAGACGGCCGTAGTGAGAGGGATGGATATCACGCACGGCGAAGCCGGCGCGCTCACGGGTCAGACCGCCTGGGCCCAGGGCCGAGATCCGGCGCTTGTGGGTGAGCTCAGCGAGGGGATTGGTCTGATCCATGAACTGGCTCAGCTGGCTGGAGCCGAAGAACTCCTTGATCGCCGCCACCAGGGGCTTGGGATTGACCAGCTGGGCAGGAGTGAGGGAGTCGGTCTCTCCGACAGTCATCCTCTCCTTGATGATCCGTTCGAGGCGGTTCAGGCCCACACGCACCTGGTTTTGCAGGAGTTCTCCAACCGAGCGCACGCGGCGATTGCCCAGGTGGTCGATGTCATCAAGGCTGGCCCCGCCGACATCGAGCTCGAGGTTGATGAGGTAATCGATGGTGGAGAGCACGTCCTCGTGGGTGAGGGTGCGGACCGCATCGGGAATCGTGAGGCGGAGCTTTTTATTGATTTTGTAGCGACCGACGCGACCGAGGTCGTAGCGCTTGGGATCGAAAAAGCGGGTCTGCAGCAGCTGCTGACCACCACTGACCGAGGGGGGCTCACCGGGGCGAAGCTTCTTATAAAGCTCAAGCAGAGCCTGATCCTCCGAGCTAATCCCTTCGTCGTTGGCGGCCTCAATCGACTTCTTGTAGTACTCCGGATGACGGAGCTTATCGATCACATCGTTATCCGAAAGACCCATGGCACGCATCAGGACGTGCGCGTTGATCTTGCGGGTTTTATCGACCCGGACATGCAGCAGGTCGTTCTTATCGGTCTCGAACTTCAGCCAGGCGCCACGATTAGGAATCACGCTGGCGTTGTAGGTGCGACGCCCGTTCTTATCCATTTCATCTTTGAAATAGACGCCGGGGCTGCGCACGATCTGGTTCACAATCACGCGCTCGGCACCATTGATGATGAAAGTGCCGCGCTCGGTCATCAGGGGCAGCTCCCCGATGAAAACCTCCTGCTCCTTGATTTCACCGGTCTCTTTGTTGACCAACCGGCAGGTGACATACATCTGTGAAGCGAAGGTCGCATCACGGCGCTTGGCCTCTTCCACATCGTGGCGAGGGCGCTTGAGTCGGTACTCGCTACCGACGAAGTGCAGCTCAAGCTTGCCGGTGTAATCCGTGATCGGAGAAAAGCTTTCCAGCTCCTCGATCAGACCTTTGTCCAGGAACCACTTAAAGCTGGCACGCTGCACCTCCACCAGATCGGGCAGGTAGGTGGCGGTCTTGGCGACCTGAATCGCGCTGCTGCTCATGCGGAGACCTGCAGAAGGATGGAGGGACAAAAGGCCTGAAGGTCAGCCGCTGAATTCCACGATCTTTGATCACCACAAGGCTGCGGCACCTCCTCGCCACGGGGAGAAGGCACCGCTGAAGGGGTCTCAGAGATCTCGGGAACGAACGGCGGACGTCGTCAATGCACCGGAAGGGAGTGGACGCTTCGGGAGCCGCTGCGCAGAATCTGCGCATTGGCCAGGCCAATAAAACATCTTACACTTCTACTCCGCCTTCGCCCGAAAGCGCTGGTTTCAGGGCAGAGCGAACAATTGACGGGCATTGGCGGTACTGCGCTCAGCCACCTCCTCCACGGTCTGCCCACGCAATTCAGCGACCCGTTGAGCCACCGCAGCCACAAAGGCAGGTTCGTTGCGCTTGCCTCGCCTGGGCACAGGGGCAAGAAACGGACAATCAGTCTCAACCAGAAATCGATTGTCCGGCACCTGTCGAGCACAGGCGTGAGTGACCTCAGCCTTGGGGAACGTCACCGTGCCACTGAAGCTGATGTAGAAGCCAAGCGCCAAAAACGCCTCCATCTCTTCAGGGGTACCACCCCAGCAGTGCATGACCCCCCTCGGGCAAGCACCACGAGCTTGACGCTCCTGCAGCTCACGCAGCATCGGCTCAGCGGCATCGCGGCAGTGAATGATCACCGGGCGGTCAAGCTCAACCGCCAGATCAAGCTGGGGCCTCAGCACCGCCAACTGCTCATCGAGATTCTTATCGCGGTACAAATCGAGACCGAGTTCACCGATGGCCACCACTCGGGGATCATCAAGAGCAGCGCGACGCAACAATGCCGCGGTGTCAGACGTCCAGTGCTCCGTATCCAGTGGATGCACACCCACCGAATAACGCATCTCCGGGAAGCGATCGGCAAGGGCCCGGATCGCCGGGATTTCAGAAGGCTCGACGCAAGCATGAAGCAGAGCCACCACCCCGGCCTCTCGCCAGCGCTGTGACACCTCGTCGAGATCCGCGTCGAAATTGCGGAACACGATGTGACAGTGACTGTCGATCAGCGAAAGAGTGGACACAAGGACCGGAAACGCGCCTTCCGGTCCATTTTGCAGAGTTGAACCTTGGAGCGATGCTCAGCTGGCGGTGGCTGCCGGCTCAATCGCCTTTTTCACAGCCGCGGTCAGCCGGGACTTCTGGTGGGCGCCGTTGTTGCGATGCAGAACACCACGCTTCACAGCCTTGTCAATCTTGCTGAAAGCAGCATTCATGCTGGAGTGAACGGTGGCCTTGGCATCGTCGCCGGGCTTCTCGGCATAGGCCGAACAGGCAGTGAAGCAACGCTTCATCAGGGTGCGCAGTGCCGACTTGTACGACTTGTTCTGCAGACGATTGCGCTCGGCAATCTCAACGCGCTTTTTTGACGACTTGTTATTGGCCACTGAGGCGGATCGGGTTCGACAATCTTCAACCTTAGCCCACAGGAGTTCTCCCGCACTTCATCCTTCGGACGGGAGCAGCGGGTTCTAGCTTGATCAGATGCCATTGCCTCAGAGCCCCCGCCGATGACCCAGCCGAACCGTGAGGTTCCCTCCAAGGCCAAGATCCACCTTCGCTGCCTCCATGACGCGGATCAGGCCGCTGCCTTGCTGGATCAGATCGCAGGGCGAACCGGCGGTGATGCGCAGCAGCAAGCACAGGCCACTGTCGACGGGATCCTGACGCGCGTGCGACGAGACGGCGACCAGGCTTTGATCGAACTGACCGAGGAATTAGACGGTTTCAAGCCCGAGCCCATTCAGCTGGATCCAGCGCTGCTTGAAGAGGCCTGGAAGCGAACACCGGCCGATCTCCGGGACGCTCTGGACTTGGCCCATCGCCGCATTCAGGATTTTCACTCCCGTCAGAAACCCCAGGACCTCGACTTTGAGGGGGTCCATGGTGAGCGTCTCGGACGTCGATGGCGCCCCGTACACCGGGCGGGGCTCTATGTCCCAGGTGGACGCGCTGCTTACCCAAGCACTGTGTTGATGAATGCGGTGCCTGCACGCACTGCCGGGGTGGAACGTGTCGTGATGGTCACTCCCGCCGGCCGGGATGGTTGCGTCAATCCAACGGTCTTGGCCGCTGCCCACATCGCAGGAATTCAAGAGGTTTACCGGGTGGGTGGTGCCCAGGCGATTGCCGCCCTTGCCTTCGGCACCGAAACGATTCCACAGGTCGATGTCATTACAGGGCCAGGAAATCTTTATGTGACCCTGGCCAAAAAAGCGGTGGTTGGGCAGGTGGGAATCGATTCCCTCGCCGGTCCCAGCGAGGTGCTGGTCATCGCAGACCACACAGCCGCAGTCGCCCACGTCGCTGCCGACCTGCTGGCCCAGGCCGAGCATGACCCGCTGGCTGCCTCCGTGCTGCTCACGACGGAGCCAGCCCTCGCAGCTGCATTACCGGCCGAACTGGAACGTCAGCTCTGCGATCACCCCCGCGAGAGCATCTGCAGGCAATCCCTGACGAACTGGGGACTTGTTGTGGTCTGCGACAGCCTGGAAAGCTGTGCCCGCCTCAGTGATCGCTTCGCACCCGAACATCTGGAGTTGCTGGTGGAGCGCCCCGAGGCCCTGGCGGATCGCATCCGCACGGCAGGGGCGATCTTTATTGGCTCATGGTCACCGGAGGCGGTCGGCGATTACCTCGCAGGCCCGAACCACACCCTGCCCACCTGTGGAACAGCTCGTTTCAGTGGGGCCCTGAGTGTCGAAACCTTTATGCGCCATACCTCCCTGATCGCCTTCAACAGGGCAGCCCTGGAAGCCACCGGCGGAGCCGTCATGGAATTGGCCCGCAGCGAGGGGCTGCACAGCCATGCCAACTCGGTGTCGGTGCGGCTCAACGCCTGACGAGATCTCGTACACCGGCCACACCGTCACTGATCTCACCAACCAGCACTTGATCGGTGATGTTCACGAACAGGCCGTTCTCCAACACCCCAGGAAGATTGTTGATGGCCTGCTCGAGGCCAGCAGGATCGCTGACGCCACCTTCAAATTTCACATCCAGCACCAGGTTTCCCTGATCGGTGACCACTGGACCGGCCTTCTTCACTGCCATCCGCAGTTCAGCCTCTCCCCCCATCTCGGACAGCTGTGCTTTGACCTGGCGCCAGGCGCCTGGGAGCACCTCCACAGGCAACAAAAAGCCGAGGTTCAGGGTGTCCACCAGCTTGGTGGAATCAACCACCACCACGAACCGGTCGGCGCGAACAGCCACCAGCTTTTCCTGCACATGGCAGGCTCCGCCTCCCTTGATCAGCTGAAAGGAAGGATCGACTTCATCAGCCCCATCGATGGCCAGATCGATGCGATCCACAGCATTCAGGCTTTGCAGAGGGATCCCAAGTTCTGCCGCCAGAACCTCCCCTTGAAACGAGGTGGTCACCCCGACGATCTCCGTGAGTTCACCTTGCTTCAACTTGGCACCAAGGGCCTGGATCATCAGGGCTGCCGTGGAGCCTGACCCGAGCCCGACCACCATGCCGCTCTGGATCTGCTCTGTGGCAGCAGCAGCCACAGCCTGCTTCATCTGGGTCTGAAGATCCACTGTCGTTGGTCAAAGACTGGCGAGACCGTAGCAAGGGTTTCAGCCGAGACCAGGAAGGGGGGCCGGCTTGACAGACAGGCGCAGAGTCTGACCACTGCGCAGCACCTCGAGGGGCAGTGGCGCCCCGATCTCAGCACGATCCACTTCCTGCAACAGCGCCTGAGGACCATCCACCGGGAGGCCAGCAGCGGAAATCACGAGATCGCCACGCCGAAGCCCCGCTTGGTCAGCCGGGCTATCTGGCAACACGGTCTGTACAAGAGCTCCGGAGTGCTCGGGCAGTTGAAGCAAGGCATTGGGATCGCGGTTGTGATCCCTTGCGATCCTTGGGGTGAGAGGCACCAGCTGGAGCCCTAAATAGGGATGCACCACCTCCCCTGTGGCCAGCAGCTGCTCCGCGACCCGACGGGCCAGATTGATCGGAATGGCAAAGCCGAGACCAGCCCCAGGCCCCGAGCGCACAAGAGTATTGATGCCGATCACTTCTCCAGCGGCATTCACCAGCGGACCGCCGGAGTTTCCAGGATTGATCGCGGCATCGGTCTGGATCAGATCCAAACGCTTGTCAGAGAAACCGAGGGTGTTGATGTTGCGATGGAGGCTGCTGACGATGCCGAGGGTGACCGTGCGCTCGAGGCCATAGGGCGTACCGAGGGCAATCGCCCAGTCCCCCACTTCCAATGCTTCGGAGTCACCCAGGGGTGCAGCGGATGGCCGCTCCCCACTCCCGAGACGCACCAAGGCGAGATCTGTGATCGGATCGGTCCCGATCACCTGGCCATCACGCTGTTCGCCATCTGCCAGGGTCACAGTCACCTCATCAACCCGCTCCACGACATGGGCATTGGTGAGCACCAAACCTTCCGCATCGATCACCACTCCCGATCCCTGCCCCCTCTCGCGTTCTGCACCCAGGCCCGGTTGCCCCAGCAGGTCCCGCAGCAGAGGGTCAATCAGCGTGGGGTCATAAGGCTGCCGCTGCACCAGACGCTCGGTGTCGATCCGCACCACGGATGGGGCAACCCGATGCACCACATCAGCAACAAAGCTGTGAGAGGCCTTGCCAGAGCTGAGTGAGGCCTGCACCGGAAGGGCGCCGATCAGGCTGCAGAAACAGATCAGCAGAGCAACTGCGCACAGCCGGAAGCGACCCATTAACGCGCGAAGGCGACGGCGGCTCCCACGCTAGGGGCATCCCAGAGCATCGACGAATCTCTCCCCGCTGACTAGATCTATGGGTGATCTCCACGATGTGGGTTCCATGGGATCCATTCGGCATGCGCGGCTGGCCTTACTCGCCGTCTGCAGCACCTTCTTGCTGGCCTGTCAGAAACCTGCTGAACAGACAACGGGCAATCCGCCAGCAACCCCTGATCTTGTCTCCGAAAGCGGGCAACTGCGAGCGGTGGTGATCGGGACGGAGCTGCCGATGGTGCGCAAAGCCGATCAAGGATTTGACGGCCTCAGTTTCGTCGTGCTGGAGGCCATACGCGACCAGCTCAATGCCGAAGGAGTCAAGGGTGCGAAGCAAGTCAGCATCGTTCCCATCGTTGCTCCGACTATGGCGTCGGGTTTGGAGATGATCCGCTCAGGGAAAGCCGACATCGCCTGTGGGGTGAATTTCTCCTGGGAGCGACAAAAGAACTTCGACTTCACCCTTCCTTTTGCCTCCAGCGGGATCAGGCTGCTGGCGCCGAAAGGGAATGACGGCACTCCCAAGAACCTCCAGGGCAAGACGATCGGCGTCATTGCCGACAGCGTTGCCGCCAACGTGCTGGCTGAAAACATCAATCAAGCGACGTTCAAGAGCTATGCAACCCCAAGCGATGCGCTGCAGGCTCTGAAATCTGGCGCCATCCAATTGTTGGCGGGCGACAGCCTCATCCCTGCAACAACGTTCGCGTTGGGAAAGGCATCGACGCTCCACATCGATCGACAGCAGCCCCAATTTCCAGAAGAACCTTTTCCTGAAGAGCCCAGGCATCCATCAAGGTGGCGCCACGGGCATGACAAACAAGCCTGAGATTCAGGCTGGAATCTCCATAGCCGATGAAATTGACGGCAAGAGTGCGGCTTGCATCGACATCGGGGTGCCCACGCAGCCAGCTTTCCATTGCGGAAGTGAGCTCAGGAATCAGCGCGCGATTGGCGTAGTTAAGCCCGAATTCAATCCAGACCCGGCGATTATCAATTTCGCTGATGTTGATCACCGGCTTGGCACTAAAAATCGCATTGGGCACAAAAAGAGGCTGGCGATCCACCGAACGAAGGCGCGTATAAAACCAGCTAATCTTTTCGACAGTTCCCGAGAGATTTTCCGAAGGAATATCAATGTAATCACCCACAACGAATGGCCTATTGACATACAAGCTCAGGCCACTGAGTGAATTCGAGACAATACTCTGGGCGCCAAAACCAACGGCCGCCGCGCCGAAGCCACCGGCAGTAATCAGCACGGCGGCAGAGATACCCAGTAGACGCATCACCTGCAGCACGAGGACAAGCAGCGCTAGGCCAAGCAGGAGCTTGCCAATCACGTCGAGCAAGAACGTGCGGTCCTTCTTCTCCAAACCGGGCAGCAAACGTTCGCCGTAGCGATCGGGGTGCGCCTCGATCACTCCCTTCCAGCGCAGAAGGGTCCAGGAGAACCCCACAACAGCTATCTCGACAAAGAAGGAGCGGCTACCAAGGCCATCCCGGGGCAGATCAATGACCTGGGGATC
This sequence comes from Synechococcus sp. HK01-R, assembly GCF_014217855.1. Taxonomy (NCBI): domain Bacteria; kingdom Bacillati; phylum Cyanobacteriota; class Cyanophyceae; order Synechococcales; family Synechococcaceae; genus Synechococcus; species Synechococcus sp. HK01-R. Next base: position 233,360 of record NZ_CP059059.1, read on the forward strand.
AAGAAGCTCGCCGATCCACCAGCCCAAGGAGGCAAGCGCCAAGCTCATGCACACGCTCAGTCGACTGGCGAGCAGCAGATGGCGACGCAAAGACCCTGAACCGAACCGGCGAGCGATCAGATCAAGAGCGAACCAAATCAGCAGCGCACTGCCCAGCCCAATCAGCGGAATCTGCGAGTCAAAAGGAAGCGTCGTCACAACAGCAGGGCGATCGCGGGGGATTTCGGGACCCTACCAAGCGCAATCCGGCCTTAACTTGCCTCTCTCACCGCCCGATCCACGATGACGGTCCCCTCAAGCCAGCGTCTTCGCTGTGAGCTCTGCCAGGTTGAGATCGATTGCCAGCCCGGTCTGCCCGACCAAGTGCTCTTCAGTCGCGGCCCCGGCGGAACCCGGAGCAAGCTGTGGGCCAGGGTGTGCCAATACCTGACCACCGGGGAGCAGAAGGCGCGCTGCATCAACCAGGTCCCAACCCTGCGAGGCGATGAAAAACCTGGGGATCGCTACGAGGATCTATCGAGCATCGATCTGGGAGGAAATCAGACCTGATCCGATTCGTGCACACCCCGGCACGATGCGGTGGACACCGCCAGCGAGCCTGCCTAGACGTGCGGTAACGCGCACTCTTTCCGATGAAGCACTCCCGCCGGGCCACCGCCACTGGCCTGATGCTTCTCGCCTCGTTCGGCTTGCTGGCCTGTCAGAAGTCGCCGTCGTCTTCCCCTGACTCCTCAACAAACGGAGCGGGTGCGTCTGAGACTGTGTTCTCTACCGGCAAGCTACGGGCTGTGGTCATCGGCCAGCAGCTTCCTTTTGTCACCACCACCGAGACTGGTGATGACGGCCTCTCCTTCGTTGTGCTGGAGGCGATCCGCGACCAACTCAAAACGGCCGCTGAGACCAAGGTCGACAACGTGAGCTTGGAAACGATGACGGCCAGCTCGGTGGACGAGGGCCTCAACAAGATTCGCAATGGTGAAGCCGATATCGCCTGCGGTGTGGGTTTCTCCTGGGAGCGCCAGAAGACTCTTAACTACACCCTCCCCTTCGCCACCAGCGGCATCCGCGTGCTGGCACCGGCCGGCATCGATGGCACACCCGACAGCCTCAAGGGTCAGACCATCGGCGTTGTGAAGGACAGCGTTGCGGCCTCGATCCTGGCCAACTCCGTGGATGACGCCTCCCTTCAGGCTTTCGACACTCCCTCAGAGGCTCTAGAAGCGCTGAAGAGCGACAAGGTGAGCGTGTTGGGTGGCGACACGCTCTGGCTACGCGCCAACCAGAAAACTACGGCCCCTGATAGCAATTTGGTTCCAGCCCTCCCCTATGGCCGAGCGAGCGTGGGCTGCGTGGTCACCGATGCCACCCCTCACCTCCTCAACGTGAGCAACCTTGCCATCGGCCGGCTTCTGCAGGCCTACATCAACAACGACACCGACGTGCGCAAGGAAATCAACCGCTGGGTGGGTCCTGGCAGCAGCATTGGTCTCAAAGACGAGCAGATCAGCACTTTCTTCAGGATCGTGCTGGCCACGGTCGCCGAGATCACCCCTAACAACTAACGCCTTCCCACCGCCGACCCACCCCGATCGATCCAGGACCCATGAAAAAAACCACCCTCCTCAGCCTCGTGACCCTGCTCAGCGCGGCGGGCGTCATGCAGCAAGCCAGCCATGCCAGCGTCCACGTCGACCCAGACCGGAGCCTTCAGCTCGAGCAACGGATCGAATGGATCCGACAGGCGGCCTGGCAGGCACTCGATGAAGCAGCTCCACAGCACCCGGACCTCGCCCGTGCCTGGGGCAACGGTGGTGGTCGTGCCTGGGGCAACGGCGGTCGTGCTTGGGGTAACGGAGGTGGTGGCGGCTGGGGGAACGGCGGACGTGGCTTTGCCAATGGCGGTGGCGGCGGTTTCGCCAATGGCTACCGCGGTGGTTTCGCGAACTGGTGAACAACGCAGAATTCGGCCCGATCGGGCTGTTGGTGATCCAGGCCACCTCTCTGTGCAACCTGGACTGCAGTTACTGCTACCTACCGGACCGGCAAAAACGGAAGATTTTTGACCTCGAGTTGCTGCCGACCCTGCTCGACCGGATTTATGAGAGTCCCTTCTGGGGCCCCCAGTTGTCCATCCTCTGGCATGCGGGGGAGCCTCTCACCCTTCCCACCGGTTACTACGACGAGGCCACGGCGATCCTCCGGCGTCACACCGCTGATCTCCAAGCCCAGGGTGTGGTGATTGAGCAGCACGTTCAAACCAATGCCACGCTGATCAATGCCGACTGGTGTGATTGTTTTCGGCGTAATCAGATCGTGGTGGGCGTGAGTGTCGACGGGCCCGAAGACATTCACGACGCCCACCGTCGCTTCCGCAACCAGCGGGGATCTCATGCCCTGACGATGAAGGGAATTAAGACACTGCAAACGCATGAGATTCCCATTCACGCCATCGCAGTGATCACCAGTGCTGCCATGGAGGATCCAGAACGGGTCTACCGGTTCTTCCGTGATCAGGGCATTCACCACATCGGCTTCAACGTAGAGGAGCAGGAGGGCGTGCATACCCAGTCATCCATGCAGGGGCAAAGTCGCGAAAAGCAATATCGATCCTTTCTGAGCCACTTCTGGGACTGCAATCGTCGCGATGGTTTCCCAATCCACTTGAGGGAATTCGATCAAGTTCTAGGGATGATCCAGGGGGAGCAACGCCTGCTTCAGAACGAGATGAATCGTCCCTACGCCATTCTCAGCGTTGACGCCCAAGGCAACTTCTCCACCTTCGATCCGGAACTGCTCTCCGTCGAAACTGAGCGCTACGGACTGTTCAATCTGGGCAACATCCGTGAGGTGTCATTGGAGGCTGCCGCCTCATCAAGCACCTTCCAGCGATTGCTTGCCGACATGCGCTCAGGCATGAGTCGCTGCCTGAAAACCTGTGACTACTACGGCTTCTGCGGTGGCGGCAATGGAAGCAATAAGTATTGGGAACACGGCACTCTCGATGCCAGCGAAACTTGTTCCTGCCGCTTCTCCAGTCAGATTCCCGTAAACGTGGTGCTGGAGCGGCTGGAGCTTGAGAGTGCCACCAGCCCCTGACGCACTCGCTCCACTCCCCACAACCCAAGAGAGACCATGCCGATCCAGACAGGACGGACCACTGCCATTCTCTGCTGCACCGCGATCTCCAGCGCGCTCTCGATGGCTCCCCAAGCCCATGCCGGATGTTCCTTCCTGATGCCGGTCGGGGGCAATGGCAACGGTCCTCAGCCCCACATCGTCAAGAAACAGGTCGAACGCCCCAAAGGCTTGGTAGGAAAGGCCGTCGGACGCACGAACTGGAACACTGATTTCGTCGTCAACCGGCCTTACCGAAGCTTCAAGCTCTTCTTCACGGCAGATTCCACCGATGGCAATCCGGGTGCCTATCCAATCGAGGCCTATCTGAAATTCACAGACGGAAGCAACCTTCGGGTGGTGCAGCAATCCATGAAGCCCCCCACGGGCACCGGTGCCCAGTTCGGTCCATTCGCAGTGCCGTCCGGCAAGGCCGTGAGTCAGGTGAATTTCAGAATCGGCGCTAACAATGATCCAGGAGCCACCGGCTTCAGCTACCGAATCTCTGTGCAGGGTTGCAACTGAACGCTGCCTCTCGGCTGCACTTCGGCTCTGTGAACCACCATCGCCTACATTTGACACAGGCCTGGTGAGTACCTCTCTCCGGGAGGGTGATCACAGCATCAACCATCGGGCCTGAGCCCGAGTCACCCTCTCGCCGAGCCCTTGCCCCATCCACTCCTGCCGGACATCACTGCCGTTGCTGCAAGCACAGCTGCAGCACACGGTTTTGAGCTAGCAGACATTCAGATCCTCACCCACCTGCAACCCATGACGGTGCAGGTACAGATTCGTCGCGGAGATGGTTCTGACGTCTCACTGGATGACTGCGCAGGCTTCAGTGGACCCATGGGAGAAGCACTTGAGTCGCAGGCTCTGCTCACCGAGGCGTATGTTCTGGAGATCAGCAGCCCTGGCATCGGGGATCAGCTCCAGAGCGATCGGGACTTCCAGACGTTCCGCAGCTACCCGGTTGAAGTCCTCTATCGCGATGACGAAGGCAGGGAGCAACGGCAACAAGGCTCCTTGCTCGAACGCAACGACGACCACGTGCAGGTGAATGTGCGGGGACGCATCAAACGGATTTCCAGACCCTCTGTGATCTCCGTTCAACTCATCAGCCCCACCGGCTGAATCCCCTCCACCCCACTCGCTCGCTCTTTTTTTCTTCTCGAAATCCCCCGATGGCTCTCGTCCTTCTCCCTGGCCTTACCAACCTGATCGATGACATCAGCGAGGAGAAAAAACTCCCCCCTCAGGTGGTGGAAGCGGCCCTGCGTGAAGCTTTGCTGAAAGGCTACGAGCGCTATCGACGCACCCTCTACCTGGGCATCAGTGAAGACCCCTTCGATGAGGAGTACTTCAGCAACTTCGATGTTGCCCTCGACCTTGAGGAGGAGGGCTACCGGGTGCTAGCCAGCAAGATCATTGTCGAAGAGGTGGAAAGCGAAGACCACCAGATCGCCCTTGCCGAAGTGATGCAGGTGGCCGACGACGCCCAGGTGGGCGACACCGTTGTCCTCGATGTCACCCCTGAGAAGGAAGACTTCGGTCGCATGGCGGCAGCCACCACAAAGCAGGTTCTTGCCCAGAAACTCCGAGATCAGCAACGGCGCATGATCCAGGAGGAATTCGCTGATCTGGAGGATCCCGTCCTCACCGCCCGAGTGATTCGCTTCGAGCGTCAGTCGGTGATCATGGCCGTGAGCTCGGGCCTAGGCCGACCGGAGGTTGAAGCTGAGTTACCCCGCAGGGACCAGCTGCCCAACGACAACTATCGAGCCAATGCCACCTTCAAGGTCTTCCTGAAGGAAGTCAGTGAAGTACCCCGTCGTGGTCCCCAGTTGTTCGTGAGCCGCGCCAACGCCGGACTCGTCGTTTACCTCTTTGAGAACGAGGTTCCTGAGATCCAGGAGGGATCGGTGCGGATCGTGGCGGTGGCCAGAGAAGCCAACCCCCCATCCCGTTCCGTTGGCCCGCGCACGAAGGTCGCCGTTGACAGCATCGAAAGGGAAGTGGATCCCGTCGGCGCCTGCATCGGTGCCCGAGGCTCCAGGATTCAGCAGGTGGTCAACGAACTGCGCGGCGAAAAGATCGATGTGATCCGCTGGTCAGCTGACCCCAGCCAGTACATCGCCAATTCCCTCAGCCCTGCTCGGGTTGAAGTGGTGCGACTGGTGGATCCTGAAGGACAGCATGCGCACGTGTTGGTTCCCCCGGATCAGCTGAGTCTTGCCATCGGGCGCGAAGGCCAGAACGTCCGTCTGGCGGCGCGTCTGACGGGTTGGAAGATCGACATCAAGAACTCCACCGAATACGACCAGGCGGCAGAGGATGCGGTTGTGTCTGAACTGATCTCCCAACGGGAAGAAGAGGAAGCCCTCCAGCGCGAAGCCGAAGAGCGCCTCGCCGCTGAACAGGCAGCCCGAGCTGCCGAGGATGCACGCCTGCGCGAGCTGTATCCCCTGCCTGAGGATGATGAGGACAACGACCCCGATGCCTCCTATGAAGAGGTTGCCCAAGTCGATGGCGTCGACGACGCCCAGGCCGTGAGCGAAGAGGACGGAGCCCGGTGAACATCGATCGCCCCATCCTGCGACGGTGTGTCGCCTGTCGCCAGTTGCTCGATCGTCGCCAGCTCTGGCGCGTGGTACGCGACCATCAGGATGGGGTTCTCTTGGACGCAGGGATGGGCCGATCCGCCTACCTCTGCCCCCAGGAGGCCTGTTTGGAAGAGGCACGCCGCCGCAAACGACTGCAAAAAGCCCTGCGTTGCCAGGTGCCCGACAGCGTTGTGGAGGTGCTGCAGGAGCGGCTCACCCTTCAACGGGATACGGCCGCTGAGGCAAGATGACCATTGGCCCCACCTGGGTGGAGCCCCGGGGCACACCGTGCCCTGACCGACCGGAGACCTGACCTGAATGACCAGCAGCGGCAAAGTCAGAATTTATGAGCTGTCCAAGGACTTGGGCCTGGACAACAAGGACGTGCTGGATGCTGCTGAAAAGCTTTCCATTGCGGCGAAGAGCCACAGCAGCTCGATCAGTGATGGCGAGGCAGCAAAGATCCGCTCATTGCTGAAGCAGGGCAGCAAGCCTGCACCGGCAGCACCTGCGAAACCGGCTCCAGGCAAGGCGATCCTTTCCGTGCGGAAAGCGGACAGCCCCAGCGCCAAGCCTGCGCAGCCGGCTGGAGATGCGGCAAGCCCAAGCCGCCCGGCCGCTCCGCGCCAACCAGCCCCCCCGGCGAAGCCAGTGGTGCAGCAGAAGCCCGTGGTGGTGAAGCCAGGGGTGCAGAAACCCACGAGTCCGAAGCAGCCTGTGGCCCGGGAGCCCCAGGCCAAGCCAGCTGCTGCGCCAACACCCCGTCCTCAGGTGGTGAAACCTGCGGTGAGCGCACCTCCGGCACGCCCCAGTGCCCCTGCGAGCAAGCCAGTTTCGAACACAGGGCCGGCGACACCAAGTCCTCGCCCTGCGGTTCCTTCCCCCAGACCCGTCCAAAACCAAAGTGGTGCTCCCAGTGCTGGGCGGCCTGCCGCACCCGCACCGGTGAAGCGCACCACGGCGCCGCCCCAGCGTCCGGTGGCCAAACCGGAATTGGTGGGCCGCCCCCAGCCGGCCCGCGGAGCCAATCCTCCAGGCAATGCCCAGGGAAATCCCCCCATGCGTCCGCCGGCGCAGCGTCCTGGCGTCAGTCCCCGACCTGTCGCCGCCGGCAGCCAAAACCAACGACCGGCAACGCCCGCTCGCCCCGGCGCCCCCCAGCGACCGACTCCTGCCAGAGCAGGTGGACCTGGTGCTGGACGTCCTGGGCCATCCCGTACCGGCCAGCCCCGTTCTGGCGGTGGTCTCGAGCTGGTCGGCAAGCCGATCCGACGCGATGGAGCGGGCCCAGGCGGACGCGATGGCGGCGGACGCCCGTCGGCACCGATTCGCCCCGGAGCTCCTGGCGGCATGCGCAAGCCAGTGGCCCCTGGCGAGCTCATGCAACTTCAGAAGCCATCTGGGCGTCCTGGGGCACCCCCGCCGCGTCGACCCGACGGCACGCCGGTTGCACCGCGTGGAGGAACGGACGGTGACAGCAAAGCCACTCCTCCCGTGGCTCGGCCCACCGCTCAGCCACCTGCAGCGCCTCGACGTCCTGGTTACAGACCAGCCCCGGGTGCTGGAGGTCAGCGCCGACCCGGTCGCCCCGACTGGGATGACAGCGCCAAGCTGGAAGCTCTGCGCAGCCGCTCTCCTCAGAAGCAGCGCCAGAAGGTTCACATCATTGGTGAAAACGATGATGCGCTGACGGCGGAAACCGGTGGTTACGCCGGTGAACAGCAGGCCATGGTCCTTTCGGCCAGCCTGGCCCGTCCGGCCAAACCCAAAGCGCAGCAGAAAGCCGCAGCCAAGCCGGTGGCGGCCATGCGGAAACGCAAAAAGGAAACCACCCGCCAGCGCCAACGGCGCCGGGCGATGGAACTGCGTGCAGCGCGAGAAGCCAAGCAAGTACGCCCGGAGATGCTGATCGTTCCGGAGGACAACCTCACGGTGCAGGAACTGGCCGACATGCTCAGTGTCGAGAGTTCCGAGATCATCAAATCCCTGTTCTTCAAGGGGATCATCGCCACGGTCACACAAACCCTCGATATGCCCACGATCGAGACGGTGGCCGAAGAGTTCGGTGTGCCGGTTCTCCAAGACGACGTGGAGGAGGCCGCCAAGAAGACGGTCGAGATGATCGAGGAGGAGGATCTCGCCCACCTGATTCGCCGCCCTCCCGTGGTCACCGTCATGGGTCACGTGGACCACGGCAAAACAAGCCTGCTCGACGCCATACGCAAAGCGAGGGTGGCCGCAGGCGAAGCCGGAGGCATCACCCAGCACATCGGTGCTTACCAGGTGGAGATCGAACACAGCGGAGAGCCCCGCAAGATCACCTTCCTCGACACGCCTGGCCACGAGGCATTCACCGCCATGCGGGCCCGAGGCACGAAGGTGACTGACGTTGCTGTCCTGGTGGTTGCTGCCGATGACGGCGTCCGCCCCCAGACCCTGGAAGCGATCAGCCATGCACGGGCCGCTGAGGTCCCGATCGTGGTGGCGATCAACAAGATCGACAAAGAAGGAGCTTCTCCCGACCGGGTGAAGCAGGAACTCTCGGAACAGAACCTGCTAGCCGAGGAATGGGGCGGTGATGTGGTGATGGTGCCCGTGAGCGCGATCAAGGGCGAGAACATCGACAAGCTGCTCGAGATGATCCTCCTGGTCACCGAAGTGGAAGACCTGCAGGCCAACCCCGATCGCCTGGCCAAGGGCACCGTGATCGAGGCGCACTTGGACAAAGCCAAGGGTCCTGTGGCCACACTGCTGATTCAGAACGGCACCCTGCGTACGGGTGATGTGGTCGCTGCTGGGCCTGTGTTGGGTAAGGTGCGCGCCATGGTCGATGACGCCGGGCATCGCCTCAAGGAAGCAGGGCCCTCCTGTGCGGTCGAGGCCCTGGGCTTCAGCGAAGTGCCGACAGCTGGTGATGAGTTCGAGGTTTATCCCGACGAAAAATCCGCCCGCGCCGTTGTGGGCGATCGCGCCTCCGATGCCCGCGCCACACGGCTGGCCCAGCAGATGGCGTCCCGTCGTGTGTCGCTTGCCGCAATGTCCGGACAAGCCAGTGAGGGCGAGCTCAAGGAGCTCAACCTCATCCTCAAAGCCGACGTTCAGGGCAGCGTGGAAGCGATCCTCGGGTCGCTCGAACAGCTACCGAAGGACGAAGTCCAGGTGCGAGTGCTGCTGTCAGCTCCCGGTGAGATCACCGAAACCGACGTGGATCTCGCTGCCGCATCGGGCGCGGTCATCGTGGGCTTCAACACCTCCATGGCCTCCGGTGCCAAGCGCGCTGCCGATGCCACTGGTGTTGACGTCAGGGACTATGACGTCATCTACAAGCTGCTGGAGGACATCCAGATGGCGATGGAGGGCCTGCTCGAACCAGAAATGGTCGAGGAGCCTCTGGGCGAAGCGGAAGTGCGTGCCGTCTTCACGATTGGCAAGAGCGCCGTGGCCGGTTGCTACATCACCACGGGCAAGCTCCAACGCAACTGCAAGGTTCGTGTCCATCGCGGCAAGGAAATTGTCTTTGCGGGCGATCTCGACTCTTTGCGTCGCAACAAAGACGATGTCAAAGAAGTCGCCACGGGCTTCGAATGCGGCATCGGCTGTGATCGCTTTGCGAATTGGGAGGAGGGCGACCGTATTGAAGGCTTCAAGATGGTTACCCAGCGCCGAAAACTCAGCACCTGATCACCACCCCGCCACTGCCGACCGTGAGTTCCCGCAGCGAGCCACTGCTCTGGCTTCAGCTCCTTGCCATCGGGGCCATCCCCTTGGAGCTGATCCTTTTGCAGCTGGTGCTCGCCGGATCGGATCTGGGTCCTGTGCCTGTGCTGGAACGGCTCTTGACTTGGGCACTTGGGGCCTTGGCCCCTGCGGTTCTGCTGTGGCGCCAGCCAGCTGACTGGGGATCCCTGCTGTTGGTCCGCATCAGGCCAGACTCCCGCAGCCGCGTTCAGCGTCAACTCAGCAACCTGCAAAGCAGCCCTCTGATCCGTGTACTGGCTGCCAGTGGAGTCCTGGTGCTTCTCTTCCTGTTCTGGTGGATTGACAGCTCGGCCGTGCTGGTTCGAGACCTCTCCCCCCTGGCAGGCAGCAGCCGTCTGACCTGTCTATTAGTCGCCATCCCAATCCTGGCGATGCTGCTCTGGCAGTGGCAGCAATTGATCCAAGCAATCTGGCTTCTGACCTGCGATCCCAATGCACTGGATGCGGTCAGCCCTATGGATGACAACGAATTTCAGCCCCGCAGGCTCTCCTTCGGCCTGGGTCTACTGCGCTTGGAGAACCTCCACTGGGACGTGCAGAACGCCGCCACTGCGGCGGCAAATGCTTCAGGCGCCGCGGTCTCGATCGAACCAGAGCAGGCTGCCGAAGAGGACAACAGCTCCAATCTGAATTCCGAGGTCACTGAGAACAACCTCCCCACCGGCACTGCCCCGGAAGCCCATGACGAAAAGTCCGAGCCCACCGGAAGCGAAGAAAGCAAGCCAGAGGAGTCGCCGAAGACCCCGCCAGGGAGTGCGTGATTCCCTGAGAAGTCGCTCCTTGAGGTCAGGGTCGAGGGATTTCCTGGAGTTCTGACCCAACCGTCAAAAGCGCTGCAGCTTCAAATGTTAAGTTCCTGTTGTCGCCGATGTAGCTCAGCCGGTAGAGCAACGCTTTCGTAAAGCGTGGGTCGCCTGTTCAAGTCAGGTCATCGGCTTCACCCCAATGGCGCCGGATGCGTCGTCCAAGCTCTCGGGCAAGACCAGACTGATGACGCTGGTACCGGAGTGTCATGAAAAGCAGCGTGGTCGAGCCGCTGAAACGACTGGAGGAGCTGCACAGAAGTTACCGGCGGGATGCTGCGCTCGATGAGGTCTTCATCGTTCTCACCATTGGAGCCAGCTTGATTGCCACCTTCGGATTGCTTGCGAATAGCGCTGCTGTGGTCATCGGCGCCATGGTGGTTGCTCCCTGGATCATGCCCATCCGATCCGGAGCCTTTGCCATCCTGCTCGGCGACGCACGTCTGCTGAGCCGTGCCCTGCGCACACTCTTCATCGGTGTCTTGACCACCACGGTGATGGCAGCACTGCTGGGCAGCAGCGTGGGGCTGCCTCAGTTTGGGAGCGAAGTGGCGGCGCGAACAGCACCCAATCTGCTTGACCTAGGCATTGCCCTTGTAGCCGGTGGTTTGGCCACCTATGCGAAGTTGCGCAGCGATGCCGTCAGTTCCCTGGCGGGCACGGCGATTGCTGTGGCTCTGGTCCCACCGATCTGCGTGATGGGCCTGCTGATCTCCCATCAGCGCTGGAGTCTGGCCAGTGGCGCTGGCCTGCTTTTCGCCACAAACCTGATGGGCATCCTCACCGGCGGGCTTGTGCTCATGGCCTGGAAGGATCCGGTGCTGCGTCAGCAGCTTCGCCGCAGCCATCTCAGTGCTGCGAACTTCGCGCTCACCGGTTTGTTGCTGATTCCGCTTGGTAGCAGCTTCATCAACCTGCTGGGTCGTGCAAGACAAGACAACACCCGCGACGCGATCCGCTCCACGATTCTTTCCTTTCTGCGCCGCGAAACGCTGACCTTTGGCGATCAACAGAACGTCGATCTCGAGCAACTCGACATTGACTGGGGGCGCAACCCTCCAGTGATTCGCGCACTAGTGCGCGTGACCGATCCAAGACTGCCCACCTTCAAACAGGTTTCAGCAGTGCAGGATGAGATCAACAAAAGACAATCGCTTCGTTTTCAGCTGGTAGTGCAACGTACGGCGGTTGATGTCGTCGGTCCGGAGGAAGCACCCAACGAGAACAATTCCAGTGCGAGCAACCTCTTGCCATCTGACCAGCAACCTGATGTTTTGCCACAGTTGACCGCGCCGCCAACTCTTGACAAGACCACTGATTAAGGGCGACGGGGCATCGAGATGCCAGCGAATGCCGTTTCAAGACCGGAGCTGCTGGTCGAAGAGTTGACCGTAAAGCCATGCCTGAGTGATGCCTTGCTGTCGAAGCGGCGCTTCTGAATGCAGCGGAAGCACCCCACGCAACTGGGTGGGCGTTAGCCGTGCGCAGCGTGATTGCAGCCTGAGTGTCCAAGCCAAGAAGCGCACAACAAAAAGCCCCCTCCGAGGAGGGGGCTTTCCGGTTCAGTTGACCTGAACCTGTTGTTGTTTCCAGATCAACCGATGGCGGGAGCTTGCAGAGCCACGGGGGTGGACTCAGCAGCAGCCAGGTCGAGGGGGAAGTTGTGAGCGTTGCGCTCGTGCATCACTTCCATGCCGAGGTTGGCGCGGTTCAGCACATCAGCCCAGGTGTTCAGGACGCGGCCCTGACCATCAAGGATGGACTGGTTGAAGTTGAAACCGTTCAGGTTGAAGGCCATGGTGCTGACGCCCAGGGCGGTGAACCAGATGCCGACCACAGGCCAGGCAGCCAGGAAGAAGTGGAGGCTGCGGCTGTTGTTGAAGGAGGCGTATTGGAAGATCAGGCGACCGAAGTAACCGTGGGCAGCCACGATGTTGTAGGTCTCTTCCTCTTGGCCGAACTTGTAGCCGTAGTTCTGGGACTCGCTCTCAGTGGTCTCGCGGACCAGGGAGGAGGTCACCAGGGAGCCGTGCATGGCGGAGAACAGGGAGCCACCGAACACACCAGCCACACCCAGCATGTGGAAGGGGTGCATCAGGATGTTGTGCTCAGCCTGGAACACCAGCATGAAGTTGAAGGTGCCGGAGATGCCGAGGGGCATGCCGTCAGAGAAGGAACCCTGACCGAAGGGGTACACCAGGAACACAGCAGAAGCAGCAGCCACAGGAGCGCTGTAAGCAACGCAGATCCAGGGGCGCATGCCGAGGCGGTAGGAGAGTTCCCACTCGCGGCCCATGTAGCAGAAGATGCCGATCAGGAAGTGGAACACAACCAGCTGGTAAGGACCGCCGTTGTAGAGCCACTCATCGAGGGAGGCCGCTTCCCAGATGGGATAGAAGTGCAGGCCGATGGCGTTGGAGGAAGGAACAACAGCACCGGAGATGATGTTGTTGCCGTAGATCAGGGAGCCAGCAACAGGCTCACGGATGCCGTCGATGTCGACGGGGGGAGCTGCGATGAAGGCAACGATGAAGCAGGTGGTGGCAGCCAGCAGGGTGGGGATCATCAGCACACCGAACCAGCCCACATAGAGGCGGTTGTTGGTGGAGGTGACCCACTCGCAGAAGGACTGCCAGCCATTGGCGCCGGAGCGCTGCTGAATGGTGGTGGTCATGAGAACGGGAAAAGATGCTCCGAAGAGCGGTTACGGAAGGGCAGGGATGCCCTGCCACGCACGACTGTAACGGAACATTGAGCTGTGTGTGCTCCCGTTCATGAAGAAGGGCAAGGCCTTCAGGATCGCTTAAGGTTCTTAAGTCAAGTCTCTGGAGACTCAAGTGGTTCTGATTCGCTGGCTTCATGCCGGGCGACGTCTCGAGGAGACCGTTCCAGTGGAACGAGCGCGTCACAGGCGCCATGAGCTCGAAGCCCAGGGGGCTGTCATCTACTGGAGCGAGCGACTGGTCAACCCGCAGTAACCACGCAGACTGGGGGCACCAACCCTTTGTCCATGCTCAGCAGAGCCTGTGCCGCAACTCAAATCCGTGTCGCCCCCCTGGTCGGTTTCACGGGCCTTGCACTGGCCTTGCTTGGGCTCAGCGCCTGTCAAAAGCCATCGCAACCGAACAAAGCAGGCCAACAGGCTGAAGCGATCAATCGTCTGGAGTTGCGCCTCGAGCAACTGGAGCGACGGCTTGCCCAGCAGGGCGCACAACCGGGCGACCCGAATCGCAAAGCTCCCGCCGGCCCTGTGAAATCACTCACCCTGCGCCTCGGCACGGTGGATGATCGATTACGGATCTACTGGGCCGATGGCAGCACAAGCGATCTGCCCTGCACCAAGGAACAGGCCACCTGGGCCTGCGGGTAGGCCATCCCCCCAAGGCGAACGGTCGTAACCAGACACAGCTTGGTCATCAACCAGTCAGATGACGATCGCCCTGCCCAAGCATCATCGGGACCATGAACCAGACACGAACGCTCCGCTTCGCTACAGGCCTGCTCCTTGGCCTGGCGGCCCTCAGCCCAGGCGCCCTGCACGCTCAGAGCAGCAGCTCGCTTCCCCTCGCTCAAACCAAGGCCGCGAACCTGGCCCGAATGCGAGCTGAATCTCTCAACGGGGGGCTCTCTCAGTACAGGGCCGCTAGCTGCATGTACGAAACCGGGGCTCCCACATGCCTGATCTCCCGATCCAGCCAGGGTTTTCTGTTCCGCTTCAAGGGGGGGGCACCAGGTTGGCAACAGCAGGTTCCAGCCAATCCCTCAATGGAAACTGAGGTTCTGGTCTCCCGCACCGGAGACAGCATCGTGGCGGTCCCCTACAACGGTCCTCTGCGCTGAATCAAGTCCAAACTGATCCGGATCGGGCGCGCTGTGTTGCAGTGAGTTGACAGCTGAAAGGAGCCGAACAATCAATGAAGGTGAGATCCTCACCTCACCCATGGGTTTCCGTCTCCTCTCAGCCTCACTGGCCTTCAGCGGCGCGTCTTTGCTCAGCCTCACCGCTCCGGTTCAGGCGCAGGCCCCTGTGCCCGCCTCCCAAGTGCGTGCCCTGAACTTGGCACGTAACACCATTGTGAACCAGAACGGTGGTCTGAGCGCTTACCGGCCGCAGCCCTGCATGTTCAACACAGCCGGAGGAGGCGGACAGTGCCTGACTAGCGACAACAGCCAGGGCTACACCTTCCGCTTCCTTGGCGGTAAGCCCGGCTGGCCGGAGAACGGAAGTCAGCCGACCACCGAATCCGAAATCCAGATCGCCCCTGACGGCCGCAGCGTGGTTCAGGTGATTTACAACGGCTCCCCGCGCTGATCGCTCATCAGCAGAGCCCTGAGCGCCCCTGGCCCTGATGGGTCCAGGGGCCACCGTTCCCTGCTGGTGAAGCTGAAGGCGATCGCTTTTTCGGCATAGGCCGCTTCATTGATGAACACCGGCACTAGCCCTTCCGGGCCTCCATGGCGGATCACCTCGCCATCGGCACGTAAGAACAGAGGGTCACCAAGACGCAGCGGGTGCCAATCCCGGCCTTGAAGCTGTGGATGAATGCAGGCATCAGGGCGACCGGCTGGATCGCGGGGAACGTCAATGCTGCCGAGATGTCGATGCACCACCAAATCGGATGGGGTGATCAGTAAGCCGTGAGCAGCTTCATGGGTCACATCGAAGGCCGCCTGGAGTACGAGCCGGGTCTGTTCGACGACGCGGGCAGAGCGAACACCCTGGGGCACAGGGCCGATCTCAACAACCAGTCCGCAGGGCCAGCGCTCCACAAGAAAGCCCTGCTGAGCCTGATCACCCTCATGCAGATACACCGGCAGTCCCAGCCGCTCCTGCAGCGCCGCTGCCAAGGTAAGATCAGCCGGGCGGCGCCCATAGACCACCAGCGAGGCCCCCATCGCAGCCGTCGTGCTGTGCAGATCGAACACCAGGCTGCAGGGCAGAGACCCAGAGCTCCCATAGGCAGCCATGAGCTCCCGGGCCCGGAGGACCTCCAGGGGGACATCCTGCGGGGCTGAGGAGAAAGATTCCGGGACCAGACCCAACCATTCGGGTCGGAAGCTGCGATTGAGGTCACGATCGACATAGCGCCTGGCAAGTCGGCAGGCCTCGGGGTTGCCAAGCACCGTCTCGACCTGCAGCCCCCTGCGATCAAGCAAGTCTGGATGCGTCTCCCATTGCTCGAGCAGCCAGGGACCGTTGATCTCATTGCCGTGGGTGCCCGCGACCACCAACACTCGAGAGGCTGCCATGCACCACCAGCCAGGACCTCCAGCCTGGCGGAGGATGGAATGAAAGGAAAGCGCCATGGCCGTTCCCCCGCTGATCGTTGCCACTGCTCGCGCGGGTTGGCACTGGCAATGGCAACGCCTGATGCAAGGACTCGCCCCAGCCGACGCAGAAGGTCACTACCGCAGGCCCGCGAGCGACCGCCGTGACGTGGTTCTACCCGAGGCCAGCGACCTGCTTGCCCGCAACGACGAGACCCGAGCGCGACTGATCATCGGCCGCAGCTGTCCATGGGCCCATCGCACCTGGCTCATTCATCAACTGCGGCAGCTGCAGCCGAGTCTTGAGCTGGTGATCGCTAAAGCCGATCACCTGAAGGGGCGATGGAGCCTGGAACCGGCCTGGCTGGGCTGCGACAGCCTGCAGGCTCTGTATCAACACTGCGGCTGCAGTCCCAGACACCGGGCCACAGTGCCGGCGCTGATTGATCCATGCCAGTCAGCAACCCATGAACCGGCTCTGCTTGGCAATGACAGCGCCGAACTCAGCCTGGCGCTAGCGCGCTGGCCTGCCCCCCAAGGAGCTCCTGATCTCGCCCCGGAGCCGCTTCTGGAGAGCATCGAAATTTGGCAGCAACGACTGCAGCCAGCGGTCAATGACGGGGTCTATCGCTGTGGATTCGCCCGCAGCCAGCAGGCCTATCAAGACGCCAGTGAGGCTCTCTTCCAGGCCTTGAAAACCGTGGAATCAGCTCTCAAAACTGGAGGGGGTCCCTGGCTCTGCGGCGAGGAGCTGACCCTGGCTGACGTGCGTCTCTTCCCAACACTGATTCGATGGGAAATGGTGTACGCCCCCCTGTTCGGATGCACGGCCCACCCCCTATGGACCCTGCCGGCACTCTGGGAGTGGCGACAACGCTTCTTCAAGCTGCCAGGAGTAGCCGCCACCTGTGATGCCCACGCCTGGCGGCAGGATTACTTCGGAGCCCTCTTCCCGCTCAACCCTGGGGGCATCATTCCAGCCGGCGAGGACTTGAGCAGACTGGTCATGGCCCAGCCCCCCACCTGCCCATGATCTCCTCCACCGCCAACGGTGAACAAACAACGTTCGAGGGGGTCTATGGCAGTTACCAGATCACCGAGCGTGATGCGAAGGAAGTGCAGCGCTATCGCTTCTGTCTCCTGATCTGCGCCATCAGCTTCACGGCAGCCATGGGGCAATGGGCCCTGCTGGGCCCACGCCATGCAGGCCTCTGGCTCGCGCCAATGGCCACCAGTCTGGGACTGGCCCTGAGCTGGATCCATATCTATCTGCGCAGCCTGCATCGAGCTCTACAGATCCTCTGGGGCCTGGGATGCTTTGGGCTTCTGGTTTTGATGTGGCGAAGCGGTTCCGAGCCCATGCTCCAGGTCGCGGCGCAGCAACCACTCTGGATCTGGCTGATCGGTCCTCTGTTCGCCGCCCTCACTGGGGTGGGGTTCAAAGAGTTCTTCTGCTTCCGCCGGCCGGAAGCGATCGGACTCACCCTGCTGCTACCCCTGGGACTACTCGGCCACCTGAGCGGACTGCTCTCAGAGGCGCTCACCGGCACTGTGATGACTCTGGCGGCCCTGCTGATGTTGGTCCTAGCGCTGCGCAAGTTTGGGGGCCCTGTTGCTGCCGATGTGGGGGATAAGAGCGTGTTTGCTTATCTGGAAGCACAACGGATGGCCTCAAGCGCGTGAGTCTGATCAGCCTGGTGGGTGCAGCGAAGGATTTCGGAATCCGCACCCTCTTCGCCGAGCTCACACTGCACGTGGCCGCGGGCGATCGGCTTGGCCTGATCGGACCCAATGGCGCGGGTAAATCGACCCTGCTGAAGGTGCTCGCCGGGATCGAACCACTCGGTGCTGGAGAACGACGCTGCTCGCCACGATTGCGGATCGAACTGGTGGGCCAGGAGAGTGCCGTAGAGCCCGGTCTCACCGTGCTCGAACAGGTGCTGGCTGGCTGCGGAGAAAAAAGGGAGCTCCTGCTGCGCTTCTCCGCGTTAAGCGAGGCTGTGGCTGAAGCACCCGAAGACAGTGCCTTGCTGGCTGAGCTGGGACAGCTCAGCCAACAGATGGATGAGTCGGAAGCATGGGGCCTCGAACAGCAGTGCCAAGAGGTGTTGCAGCGCCTTGGTATCAGTGATCTCCATCGCCCAGTCGAAGACCTATCCGGCGGGTATCGCAAGCGGGTGGGTCTGGCATCGGCCCTGGTGGCCTGCCCGGATGTATTGCTGCTGGATGAGCCCACCAACCATCTAGATGCGGCAGCGGTGGAATGGTTGCAGTCATGGCTCGACCGCTATCCAGGGGCTGTGGTGCTCGTCACCCACGATCGCTATGTGCTGGATCGCGTCACGCGCCGGATGGTGGAGGTGGATCGAGGCGAAGCACGCAGTTACGACGGGAACTACAGCACCTATCTGCAGCGCAAGGCCGAAGAGGATGCCGCAGATGCCGCCTCCGCTGCAAAATTCAAAAGCGTTCTGCGCCGGGAGCTGGCCTGGTTGCGTCAGGGCCCGAAAGCTCGCAGCACCAAACAGAAAGCAAGGCTGCAACGCATCGAGGCGATGCGGGAAGCACCCTCCCGCCAGGCTCGGGCGCAGCTGGACATGGCCAGCATCAGCCGAAGGATCGGCAAGATCGCGATCGAAGCTGAGAACCTGAGGGTCACCGCCGATGGCCATCCCGACGGGCCTGTGCTGCTGGATGACTTCAGCTACAGCTTTAGCCCTGAGGACAGGGTCGGCATCATCGGCCCCAACGGAAGCGGTAAATCGAGCCTGCTGGACCTGATCGCCGGGCGCCGCGAACCCACCAGCGGCAGCCTGCGGCTCGGCGACACCGTGCACCTCGGCTATCTCGACCAACACACCGACGCCCTCACCAGCGGACGTGGACTGGAGCGGAAGGTGATCGAATTCGTGGAAGAAGCTGCTTCGCGTATCGACCTGGGGGGCGAACAACTCAGTGCATCTCAGTTACTTGAACGCTTTCTGTTTCCTCCCGCCCAACAGCACAGCCCCATCAGCAAGCTCTCCGGAGGTGAGCGGCGGCGCCTGACCCTCTGCAGGCTGTTGATCCAAGCCCCCAATGTGCTGCTTCTTGATGAACCAACCAATGATCTCGATGTGCAAACGCTGAGCGTCCTCGAGGATCTCCTAGAGGACTTCCAGGGCTGCGTCGTAGTGGTCTCCCACGACCGCTATTTCCTCGACCGCACAGTGGATCGCCTGTTCTGCTTCGAGAACGGGCGCCTGCAGCGTTTTGAGGGAAACTACAGCGCCTTTCTCGATCAACGTCGGCAAGACGAGCGGTCAAGCGCAGGACAGCGCCAAACCAAGGACACCACCTCCAGCCTGCGGCAGGAGAGCCAGACCAGCGATCCAGCGCCGACTCCTCGACGGCGCAGTTTCAAGGAATCTCGAGAGCTTGAAGCTCTCGACCGGGAGCTCCCAGCTCTCGAAGCACGCAAAAGCGAATTGGAAGCCGCGCTGAGTAGCGGGACTGGAGAAGACCTCACCCGCCTGAGCGAGGAGCTGGCCGCATTGATCCAGAAGCTGGAGTCAGCCGAGGAGCGCTGGCTGGAACTCAGCGAACTGGCTTCATAAAAGAAGCTGTCTGCAACAGAGGTGAACCGCTGCGCTTGCGCCGTCTGCGCTTGGGATGAGCCAGATCCTGGGAGCGAGATGGTGCGGGCCATTCACAGCAGAGAACAACCTGCGCCTGGCTCTGGCCCGACACGGCCCAGGGGGCCGGGAGAACCCGCGCACCGGCAGCCTCAGCCAGCTTCATCGCCGTAGGCCTGTAGTCATCGAGAGAGCGATGCAGGGCCATCTGATCACCCATCCGTCTCAGGTAAAGGTCGTGGGACCAGATCACCTGATTGTGTTCAAAGGCTTCACAGGCCTGCACGAGCGAGGCAAATCGCTGACTGACAAGCCCAGAAGGAGCGCATTGCTTCCATTCCAGGATTTCCTGAAACGTCAGTCCTGATCGCCATTGCCTCTGCTCCGAGAGATAGCAGAAGGCCTCAGGCCCATTGATCCAGAACATCCGCCCCTCCTCATCCATGAAGTGGCGGCCTTGACGATGCCTGATCCGAACCATGTGCCCCCTTGCTCCCTACTGAGCTGGTAGCGCCAATGAGCGATCCCTGACAAGCATCCTGTTACGGAAAGGCAGTGGCACCCTTCCCCCGTAGCGCCATCGTGGATCAGCCGTATGGTGTGCCCGTTGCCTGTGAGCGGCACCCAAAGACCGCAGATTCCATGAAATCCATCGACGAGCACATCCAAAAAGATCAATCGGAGATCGAGGCTGCCCGTGCCGAGGGGAACGAGGCCAAAGTGCGTCACCTGGAAGGTGAGCTCAAGGAGCTCAAGGACTACAAGGAACACCATCCCGGTGATAACCACGACCCCACATCCCTTGAGATGTATTGCGACGCCAACCCCGACGCACCCGAGTGCCGGGTTTACGACGACTGATCAGAGCGTCAGTCCCTACTGAGGAATGATCGATGGCCTGCAGGATGCTGTCCTGCAGGGCATTTCTTTGGCGTTTTCAGACTTCCTCGTCGTATTCGGCTGGGCTACCGGTGAGAGAGCAGACCACAGCTTCTTCGGCCTTCATCTCGCGCACTTCGGCGATCGGACGGCCCATGCCCTGCAGGACGGCGATCTCCTCACGGGTCTGACAGCGGGCAATCACCCCACCTTCGGCATCGAAACAGGTGAAGAAGGTCATGAATCGAAAACGAGCTGCCCCCGTTATCGCCATGGATCCAAGGGGCCACAAGCATTGATGTCGGCGTGAACACCAGCACCAGGTTTCCGCCAAACAACCAGCTGTCTTAAATGCCCAGCTCTCGCCAGACCAGATCCAGGAGTTGATCCAGCCCCTGGCCCATGGCCGCCGAAATCAAGTGCACTGGTCGACCGCTTTCACGTTGCAGCCGTTCCACCTGTTCAGCACGGGCCGCCTCATCATTCAGCAATTCCTGCTTGTTCAGCACCAGGATTCGTGGGCGATCCACGAGAGCGTGGCCATAGGCCTCCAGCTCCTTCTCCACCACGCGAAGGTCGCTGACTGGATCCTCTGAGCCCCCATCCACCAAATGGATCAGCAGCCGGGTGCGTTCGATGTGTCTTAGAAAATCATGGCCCAGCCCTGCTCCCTGGGCAGCACCAGCGATCAACCCGGGGATGTCGGCAAACACGGTGCCATCCCCTGTCGGACGTCGGACGACGCCAAGGTTGGGCACCAGAGTTGTGAATGGGTAATCGGCGATCTTGGGGCGAGCCGCTGAGAGCACGCTGATCAAAGTGCTCTTGCCTGCATTGGGCAATCCAATGATCCCCACCTCGGCCAACAGCTTCAGCTCCAGCTGCAGGGGCCATTCCTCCCCATCGCGACCTTCAGTGCATTTCTCCGGCGCCCTGTTTCGGTTGCTGAGGTAGTGGGCGTTTCCAAGGCCTCCGCGGCCACCAAAAGCCACCACCAATTGCTCGCCAGCCGTCGTGAGATCCCCCAGCAAGATGCCTGTGGTGAGGTGGCGAACCTCCGTACCGCATGGCACACGGATCACCAGGTCAATGCCAGAGGCACCGGTGCAGCGATTCGGACCGCCCCGCCGCCCATCCACCGCCGGGAAGAGGCGCTTGTATTTGAAATCGAGCAGGGTCTGGAGGTTGGCGTCTGCCTCGAGCACAACATTGCCGCCATTCCCCCCATCACCCCCTGAGGGGCCACCGGCCGGCACATATTTTTCGCGTCTGAAAGCGACGATCCCATCGCCGCCGCGGCCGCCCCGCACGGTGATGCGCGCCTGATCGATGAACTGCACAGCAACCCTCAGGCCTGGCCAACCATCAACCCTAGGATCGCGTCGAACGGGAGCACAGCGGTGGCCGGGGTTCGCTTCGAGGCGCTCAGCAAAACCTATCCCGGTCGGGGCGGTGGCGCTGGGGTGGAGGTGATCCGCCAACTGGATCTCAGCATCGACGATGGCGAGTTCCTCGTGCTGGTGGGCCCCTCCGGTTGCGGCAAAAGCACCTTGCTCCGGCTGCTGGCAGGGCTCGACACCCCCAGCTCAGGCGAAATCCTCGTGGGGGATCGACCGGTCAGTCAGCTAAGGCCCTCCCAGCGGGACGTGGCCATGGTGTTTCAGAGCTATGCCCTCTATCCGCACCTGAGTGTGCGCGACAACCTGGGGTTCGGTCTCCGGCGCAGTCGCTCACGCACGCCTGTGCAACGGATCCAGGATCAGCTGCACAGGCAGACGCGGCAGCTTCCAGGCATCCTTCAGGTTCCTTCCATGCGGGAGCAACGCATTGAGGAGCGCACCCAGGAGGTGGCACGCGCCCTCGAGCTCGATCAGCTGCTCGATCGCCGGCCCAAGGAACTCTCAGGTGGTCAGAAACAACGGGTGGCGCTTGGTCGCGCCATGGCCCGCCAACCAGCGGTGTTTTTGATGGATGAACCGCTGAGCAATCTCGATGCCAAGCTGCGCACCAGCACCCGTGCCCGGATTGTTGATCTACAGCGCCAGCTGGGCACAACCACCCTTTACGTGACCCACGATCAAGTGGAGGCCATGACCATGGGGCACCGAATCGCGGTGCTGAATCAAGGCAGGCTGCAGCAACTGGGCACGCCGATGGAGCTCTACCGCTGGCCCTCGAACCTGTTCGTGGCTCAGTTCATCGGTAGTCCGCCGATGAACGTGCTGCCGGTCCGTGTGGGTGCCGGCCACTGCCTTCTCTTGGAGGAGCGCCGGCTCAACGTGGAAGGTCCACTCGCTGCTGCCATGCCCGCGCTGGAAGGCCAGCCGCTCACCGCTGGCATCCGACCGGAACAGTTGAACGTGGCTCCCGCCACCAACCGCAACTTGCCTGCGGAGGTCAGTCACTGCGAGGTCCTGGGGAACGAGCAGCTGATCACCTGCAGGCTGCTTGAGGGCAATCACCTGGTGCAGGTGCGAGCTGAACCGGATCTCAGCCTGACCAGCGGCAGCCGGATCCACCTCGATGCGGATCCGGCGGGTTGGCGACTGTTCGACCAGGCTGGAGAAGCGATCCCGCTGCCTGAGGAGCCTGCCGCTCCAGGCCCGGAGCCAGTGCTTCCAACGCTTTAGGCGATCGCGAACGGATTCATCGAGGCCAAATCACACTGCAACCAGCTCCACCGTCTCCCTGATCCGCATCCACCACTCGCTCCACGTAAGGAACCGTCGACAACCAGTCGCGCAGTCCACGTTTAAGGCGCCCGGTGCCAACGCCATGAATCACCCAGACCGGACCACTGGCCGTGCGCAGGATCTCCTCCACGGCAGCCTCAGCCTCATGCACACGCATGCCACGCACATCCACGGTGTTGCGTGAGGTGCGCACCTGAGCACCGGAGCCATTCACCCGCGCCTTGACCTTCACCACCGGTTCAGGTGCTGCGGCGCGACGACCATCCAGGCTCTCTACCGCTGTCAGCTCCACGCTGCTACGCATCACTCCGCAACGAACCTGCAGCTGAAGGCCATCCTCTGAGATCGACAGCACCTCTGCTGCCTTGCCGAGTGCGAGCAGTCGGATCCGTTCGCCAACCGCAGGCCGCCAGTCTGTGAGCTGTCGGCGCTGGGGCCGGGGCTGATGATCTGACTCCAGACGCCTGAGCCGTTGGCCGGCCTGCCGAGCCGTTTCGCCATCGGCCTTCTCATCCCGCAGGCGCCGGATCAGACGACGAACCTCCTTCTGGCCTGAGCGAATCGAGGCCTCGAGGTGCTGCCTCCCCTGTTCCTGCCGCTCTGAGGATTCACGCCGCTGGCGCTCCCAGCGACCCAGCAGCTCCTCATGCAGAAGTTCCGTGCGGGCCAGGAGAGCAGCGGCATCCTCAGCAGCCGCCTGCTGGCGTTGACGCTGTTCCTCAAGACCGCGGATCACAGCGTTCACATCCCCCTCCGCCTGGGGGGCCAGCAACTCCCGAGCCTGCTCGATCACCCCAGAATCCAGGCCCAGACGCGTGGCAATCGCCAGAGCGTTGCTGCGACCTGGAATACCCCAGAGCAAGCGATAGGTCGGAGACAGCGTGTCGCTGTCGAAAGCAACGGAGGCGTTCTCGAAACGAGCATCGGCGTACTTGAGGGCCTTCAGTTCCCCAAAGTGGGTGGTTGCCACGGTGAGGCGGGCTCGGTCCGCGAGGGTGCGCAACAGGGCCGTCGCCAGGGCCGTGCCTTCACTGGGGTCCGTGCCTGCTCCGACTTCATCGAGCAGCACGAGAGCTGGGGCGGGGCCGGCCGCCAAAGCGGCGAGGATGCGCCCGATGCGTCTCACATGGCCGCTGAACGTCGACAGGCTCTGCTGCAACGACTGCTCGTCACCGATGTCAGCCAGCACCTGAGCACACCAGGGAAGGGATGGCGTTCCCGTGCAGGGCAACCAGAGACCAGCACGGGCCATCAAAGCGGCCAGGCCGATGCTTTTGAGAGTGACGGTCTTGCCGCCGGTGTTGGGTCCGGTGATCGCGACCACCCGCAGACTGCTGGAGACCTCCACGCTGATCGGTACCACTGGGGCCCCCTGATCCCTGCGCTCCTGCCAGACGAGCAGTGGATGGCGCAGGTTTTGGAGCACAAACGGAGCGTCAGGATCGGGCTCCAACCGAGGAGGTACGGCACCAAGCCACTGGCCATACCGCGCCCTGGCCAGGGCCAGATCCAGCTGAAGCAGCACGGTCCCGAGTCGCTGGAGGGGCTCACCCTGCTCACCCACAGCAGCACTCAACTCCGCCAGCACCCGCTGTTCCTCCTCCCGGATCCGCCCCTCGAGATCGGCCAAACGGTTGCCCAGGTCCACCACCGTTCGCGGCTCCACGAACACCGTGCTGCCAGAGGCGGAGCTGTCATGCACCATGCCGGGGCAATGGGCCGCGGCACCGGCCTTCACCGCGAGCACGGGACGGCCATGGCGCTCAGCAATCACCGTGTCCTGCAACTGCGAAGCCCAGCGGCGGATGACCTCCTGCAGGCGATCACGACGCTCCTGGCGCAGCTGCTGCCACTGCCGTCGTAACCCGGACAGCGCCGCACTGGCACGATCCGCCACCCTGCCGCCCTCCTCCAACGCGAATTTCAGCCGCTGCTCCAACTCTGGGAGGGTGGCCACATCCTCAAGCAGGGCTGTACAGACAGGTCGAAGCTCAGGGTCATCGATCTGCCGCCGCAGGCGACGGCCAGCGGCCAAGGTGTCAGCCACCTCCAGCAGCTCCTCGCCATCGGCGCCCCCCCCTTTGCAGCAGCGCAGAACAACCGGCTCGAGGTCGTGAACCCCCTGAAAACTGAGCCCCCCGTCAATCACACCATCGAGCCCCCCCATCTCGGTGCTGCGGGCCAGCAAGACGCGACTGCCATCGAGATCAGCGGGGAAGAGATCACCCTGGCAGTGCCGACGGCCCACAACCGTGCTGGCGAAATGAGCGAGATGACTGCAGAGGCGCGGCCACTCCAGTAGCTCGAGCGCCTCCTCCAGCACGCCGGATGACGTCGCCATTGCGCGGTGTTGCTCAGCCATCGTCAGGAGGGCTCAGCGGCAACCTCAGGCTGATTCGAAGGAATTCCCTCCGGGGGCTCATAAAGCATTTCGAGCCAGTTGCCCTCGGGGTCGCGCAGATAGAAGGAAGCAGTGCCATCGCGATGGTCATGCACACCACCGACTGCCACCCCATCCTTCTTGAGCCGGGCATGCACGGCATCAACAGCGGCACGGTCCTTGAAGTGAAAGGCGAAGTGGGGGCCGGCGGCCTTGTAATTGGGTCCGAGCAAGGCAAGACCATCGCGGCCCTCGCCCGCTTCCAGGTAGCACCAGTCCTCAGCCCGCCAGACGAGTCGCATGCCGAGATCCGTATAAAAGGCAATCGCCCGGGTCATGTCCTGCACGCGAATGGCGACATGACCGAGACGATGGACGGGAACCATGGCGGAAGGGGCAGGCGAAAGGAGCTCAGGCTGATCTGAACCTACCGGCGCGGCTCCAGGGATGCGGGCTCAGGCTTTGGATCATGGGCGAAGGAGATCCCCCAGGAGGTACGGCAAACACAGCCGATGGAAAAGCAGATCAGGCCGCTCCCGAGCAGCGCCAACCCGTCACCCCGATCACGGCGATCGCCACTGAGCAGAAGATGGGCGGCAATGATCAGGGCAATGGCGGAGGCCACGAAGGGCAGCGGACTCCAGAAACGCAGAGGTCGGGCGGCAACCATGGTCGAAGTGGAACCTGTTCCCTGCTTAGCCCTGATCGATCAGTCCTGCTGCAGCCAAGCGGCGGCATCACAGGCGTGATAAGTGAGGATCAGATCGGCACCGGCACGCTTGAAGCTGAGAAGGGTTTCGAGCACCACAGCCCGCTCATCGATCCAGCCGCGCTCAGCGGCCGCCTTCACCATTGAGTATTCGCCGCTGACGTTGTAGGCGGCAATCGGCAGCTCCGATTCCTTCCGAAGCCGGTGAATGATGTCGAGGTACGCCAACCCGGGCTTCACCATCATGATGTCGGCCCCTTCCTGCTCATCAAGCTGAGCCTCAGTGATCGCCTCCCGGGCATTGGCCGGGTCCATCTGATAGGTGTCCTTGTTGGTGGGAATCGGCTTGCTACCGGCAGGGCGTGGGGCGGAATCGAGTGCCTCACGGAACGGGCCGTAGTAGGCCGATGAGTACTTGGCTGTGTAGCTGATGATGCCAACGTGTTCGAAACCGGCGTCATCGAGCGCTTCCCGGATGGCTCCGACGCGGCCATCCATCATGTCGCTGGGGCCAATCAGATCGGCTCCCGCCTCAGCCTGCACCACCGCCTGCTTACAGAGCTGTTCGATCGTTTCGTCATTCAGCACGACCCCCTCAGCACTGACGATCCCGTCATGGCCGTCGCATGAATAGGGATCAAGCGCGACATCGGTCATGATTGCCATCTCTGGCAACTCCTGCTTGAGCTGACGGATGGCACGGGGAATCAGGCCGTGCTCGTTGAAGCTCTCGGAGCCATCTTCACTTTTCAGCCCTTCCGCCACCTTCGGGAACAGCACCACACAGCGGATTCCCAGATCCCAGGCGCGCTTCACTTCACCGGTGAGCTGCTCGAGGCTCCAGCGAAACGCCCCTGGCATCGCCCCGATCGCCTCCACCTCGGTGCCTTCATGCACAAACAACGGATAGATGAAATCCGAAGCCTGAAGACTGTTTTCGCGCACCATGGCCCTCAGAGCCGGGGTGCGGCGCAGTCGTCGGGGGCGATAGGGAAGATCCATCAGGCGAGGCTGGATTGGGGTTGAAATCGTAGGACCTGCCTCAGAGGCGAGCCGACTGAAGCCAGTCGCGACGGGGATCCTGTGCACGTGCCTCGCGCCACTGCTCGAACAGCCGCTTCTCCTGCTCCGACCAGGCATCCGGCCACTGGAGCGTGAGGGTGAGCAGCAGATCACCGCGACCGGACTTCTGGGGCCAACCCTTGCCTTTCAGGCGAAGGCTGCGGCCAGGGGCTGTTCCCGCAGGAATGGCCACATCGGCTTCGCCGTCAGGGGTCATCACGGTGACGCTGCCACCCAGGGCGAGTTCATCGACAGCAACGGGCAGATCCGCGCGCAGCTGATCACCATCGAGGCGCCACACGGGATGGGCCTGCACCTCAAGATTCAGATAGAGATCGCCGCGACGCCCCGTACCCGGCTGCAGGTTGCCTTTGCCCTTGAGGCGGAGCCTGGAGCCATTTTTCACCCCAGCAGGGATTCGCACCTGCACCCGTTCATCATTGACGGAGAGAGTGCGCTCTCCACCGCGGAAGGCTTCGGAGAAGCTGACCTTGACGGTGGCTTCTGCATCGAGGTTCACGGGCTGTCGCTGTGCGCCCCTGGGGAAACCACCTCCTGCGAAACCACCTCCAGGAAAACCGCCTCCTGGGAAACCGGAAGCACCCGCGAAGCCAGCACCACCCCCACCCCCGAACCGCCCCAGCAGATCGTTGATGAAATCATCGAAATTTCCGTAGCGGCCGAAATCCACATCAAAGCCGGCTCCAGCTGGGCCACTGCCCATGCCGCCAGCCTGATTCCAGTACTGGCCGAACTGTTCATAGCGCCGGCGCTTCTCCGGATCGGACAGCACTTCGTAGGCCTCGCTCACCTCTTTGAACTTGGCCTCGGCTGTCTGATCGCCGGGATTCACATCCGGGTGGTACTGCCGGGCCAGCTTCCGGAAGGCGCGTTTGATCGCATCGGCATCAGCACCGCGGTCGACCCCGAGCACTTTGAAGTAATCGCGGTAACCACTGCCGGCCATAACGGATGCGATGGCCTAGGGCCCCACTGAGATCCATCGTCTCAGCAATGTCCTTCCCCGGCCCAGGCCATGAATGGAGGGAAGCCCGAACGACGATGGCCTCTTTACGATTGACTCGTTCTCTCGGGGCCCATGCATTCCATGTCCCGCCGGGGCCTGCGTCGGCTGTTCATCGCAGCCACCCCCCTGCTGCTCGCGCCCCTTGGGGCCACGGCCCAACCCGCCGGCCCTGATCCACTGGCCCTGGCGGACCACCTCAAGCAAGTGAACGTCTTGTATTACGGATCCTGGCGCTGTCCGGCCTGTCAGTTCCAGACGGGCCTTTTCGGTGAAGTCGGGGCCCAGCGTCTTCCCTACGTGGAATGCGCCAAACCCGAAGAACTGCCTCAACAAGCGGCCGCCTGCCAGGCAGCCGAGATTCGCGCTTATCCCACCTGGATCCTGCCCAATGGCGAAAGGCGCGTGGGCGTGCAAAGCCTGGAGGAGCTTCAGGTCTGGTCAGGGATGACAACAGGCCGCCCCTGAATGGGCCCGATTCGATAACGAAAGGCTGGCGACCTCCGCAATCCTGCGAACAATGCAGGCAGCAGAGAAGCGCCAATGGCCACATGGTTTCCAGGTCGGATTCTGCATGGCTTCAATCAACGCCACTGGCGTGGGGATCTGCTGGGGGGGCTGACTGCAGCGGTGGTTGCCTTGCCCCTAGCCCTGGCCTTCGGCAATGCGGCGCTGGGCCCAGGAGGCGCGATTTACGGTCTTTACGGAGCCATCGTCACAGGGTGTCTAGCGGCGCTGTTCGGCGGCACCCCTGCACAGGTGAGCGGTCCGACCGGGCCCATGAGCGTGACCGTGGCCGGGATTGTGGGCACCCTTGCTGCCGTAGGAATCTCGCGTGACCTAAGCGGCGGGCAAGTCCTGCCCCTGGTGATGGCCGCGGTGGTGATCGGTGGACTGCTGCAAATCCTGTTCGGCCTGCTGCGCCTAGGGCGGTACATCACGCTGGTGCCCTACTCGGTGGTCTCGGGATTCATGTCGGGCATCGGCGTGATCATCCTGCTGCTCCAGATCGGCCCGCTTCTTGGCATCACCAGTGGCGGGGGTGTGGTGAATGCCCTGCGGATGGTGGCCGGCAACTGGCATCCGAATCCGGCTTCTCTAGGCATCGGTTGCTGCACGTTGCTGGTGGTGTTCTGCACTCCGGCCTCCATCCGTCGCTGGCTGCCCCCACCACTTTTGGCGCTGCTGTTGATCACGCCGCTATCGCTGCTGCTCTTCGGCTCGGAACAATTGCCGAGGATCGGGGCGATCCCAGAGGGAGGCCTACAACTGAACGTGCCCAACTGGAGCGAACATCTCCCTGTGCTCGTGAGGGCAGGGCTGGTGCTGGCAGTGCTCGGCTCCATCGACTCGCTTCTGACCTCACTGGTGGCCGACAACCTGAGCGGAACGCGTCACCGTTCGGACAAGGAGCTGATCGGTCAAGGCATCGCCAACGCCGTAGCAGGCCTACTCAGCGGCCTGCCAGGAGCCGGGGCGACCATGCGCACGGTGATCAACATCAAATCCGGGGGCCGCACACCCCTTGCGGGGATGGTGCACTCACTGGTGCTGTTGGTGCTGCTGCTTGGGGCCGGCCCCTTGGCGGAAGGAATTCCCACTGCGTTACTCGCAGGAATTCTGATCAAGGTGGGGCTCGACATCATCGACTGGGGATTCCTATTCAGAGCCCATCGGTTGTCTCGCAAAACCGCGGTGGTGATGTGGGGCGTCTTGGTCCTCACCGTGTTTTGGGATCTGATCGGGGCCGTGCTGGTGGGCATGTTCGTGGCCAACCTGCTGACGATTGAAAATCTGAGCGAGCACCAACTGGCAGGGATGGAGAGCGGGCCAGAGGCCAGCGGCAACCTTCCCCCCGAGGAGCAGGCCCTCCTCAACCGTTGCGGTGATGCCGTGATGCTGTTTCGCCTGCAGGGCCCTCTCAGCTTTGGAGCCGCCAAGGGCATCAGCGAGCGGATGATGCTTGTTCGTGAGTACAGGATGCTGATTCTCGATATCAGCGAGGTCCCTCATGTGGGGGTCACGGCCAGCCTGGCAATCGAGCGCATGGTGGATGAAGCCCGCAACCACCATCGGGACGTGTTGGTAGCCGGCGCCTCTGGCAAGGTGCGCGAGCGGCTGAACCAGTTCGGGATCGATGCGTTGGTGCCGACCCGCAGGGAAGCGCTCGAGCAAGCACTGGCCCATCTGGGCGGGGATAACGCAACCTTTAGCTGAACACTTAAAGATGAGGGCATCCCAACGATGGCCCCGTCATGAGCCAGCAGAATCTGGATCGATTCCTCAAGCAAGCCTCCGCCGATCCCGCCCTCACCGACAAGGTGAAAGCAGCCCGTTCGGCGGAGGAGCTGATCCAGGTGGCCGCCGACCACGGCCATGAGCTTCACCACGCCACGGTGGTGCGCCACAACCTGCACAACATGGCCGGCATGAGTGATCAGGAGATCACCGAGCTAGGCAACAAAATCTTCGAACAGAATTTCGGCGACGTGTTCATCGGCCGCTTCATCTGATCGGTTCGCCACTGGATCGGCTCACTCCCTTCGACTCAAACTCCAGCTGGTCCTTGCAGCTGGAACAGAGCAAGTGGCCCTTATGGCGCCAGAAGCTGCGTGTGGAACGCTCGATGTCTTTGGTGCACATCAGACAGCGAAACAGGGGGCTCATGCCAGGCCGGTGGAGAGCGTGTCTTGAATGTGCAGCAGCCTGCAGGAGCCGGCTGTGTAAGCCGTTACCGAGTCATGGGTAGGGGCCTTCCAGCCCCCATGAGTCATTTGGGTGATAGGAATGACCTATGCAGCGTGAGACTGCCTTTCTGCGCCCTGCTGCTCCATTCCTTGACAAAGTGTTGACAACGGCGCTTCGTGGAGCTGTTGGCCGATGGCATCCACCTGCAGGAACAAGTAGCGGAAGGCGGAGTCAGACGGGGAACGCTTGAGCTCGATCCCAAGCGACTCCGTGAGCACAGCATGATGACGCCGGGCAAAGCGCTCAGGATCACGCAGGCTCTCGCATTTGCTCAGGATCCCGAGCACCTCCATCAGCAGCAGGCACAAGACTGGGATGCGGATACCTCGACGCATCAGGGATCGCCTTGAGTAGCTAATCAGCTAGAGATCTGTTGTGGCAGAAACGCTTTGGAACACTGAGAGGGGGCGATCCCACCGACCTCAACCCATGCTCGCGGCCGCAGCAAAATGCCTGTGACGCTCTTTGAATCAGCCCTGCGTCGTGACGTGTCCTAGGCCAAGCAAAAATGCAAAAGAAAAAGCCCTGGGCCATGACCCAGGGCAGAGATGTGTTTAGGGGATGGAAGATGTTCAGGCTGATCAGACAACCGGATGAACGGTTGTCTGCTTGATGATCAAACGGTTGTCAGAGCATATTGCTGGTTGTGCTCTTCAATCAGCGAAACGACTGACTGATCAAGACCAGCTGCCATCACGCCCGAGCTGCCTTCCAGCTCGTCGATGAAGGCACGTTCGTGACCTTGGCTGGCATCATGTAGAACACCAGATTCGATCGCATTCTGCTCGGCAAAGGCACTGCTATCCCAGTGGCGACCATTCTGTTCAAACAGATCCATCATGCTGAACTTGGAAGAAACTCCTGCAAAGAGCTGATCTCCCTGATGGAGAGTCTGATTCCAATCAGCATCAATGATTGACAAATCAATGATATCGATCGTTCCGTCGAAATTGGCATCCACATCATGGGGGGTACTAGAAGCTCGAGCACCAGCCTCTAGCGCAGCCAGATCCTTCATCCCAACGCGACCATCGTAGTTCAGGTCACCTTGGAACGTCACCAGGTGCTTCACCTGGAACTGCTCAATCTGAGTGGAGTCCCACATGAAGTCGCCATAGGCCTCAAGCTTGTAGCCAAGCTCGTGGGTATCAACAACAGAACCAGCTTCACCAATGATTTGGAACGTTGTTGTGATCTCAGCCACTTCGCCTTGGCCAACCTCAGGGCTCCAGCCAAGTTCAGTAAGAGTATCAGTACCGTTGCTGAACTGAGCACTCACGTCAGCAACAGAATTGCTGAGTGAAGTGAGCTTCATGTCAGTGAAGGTGAACTCACCATTGTTTTGCCAGGTATTCGACTGCATGATCGTGTCACCACGACGCACGAGGTTGGAGAATTCTCCTTCGCCATATTTGCGAATCTCGCGCTGTGTTCCCAGATCAAAGCTACCTTCAGCGACCAGCTCAGCTTGTGCAGAGCGGGCGACGACCTCAAGATCAGGATTGAGCATCGCATATTGGCCGCCAAGGTCACGCAGGGAGTATTGGTCTTGCCAGACAACACTGTCAATGTTGGCATCAACAGAGAAGCTCAGAGGAACGCTGAAGTTCTCCGTGTTCATGAAGCCATAGACATCCTCTGAACGCTCGGCCTTGATCAGATCATTAATGTCGCCACGCTGTTCCAGTGCAACATACGCAAGGACCTGACGATTCGACACCGAGTGCCCAGTACCGAGAGACTCGAGACCAGCACCAGCGAAACGGATCGACTGAGTACCGTCGTGACACTCGTGAATCTCAACACGACGCTGAACATTCAGATCGTCTGTAAAGAAGATGTTTTCTTCCTTTAGCTCAAAGACGTCACCGAATGCCTGGCCCAGATCCACCGTGAAGTCGAGAGTGTTGATGCTCGAGTCACGGAGTGATTCAGCGGTAATCGCTAGATAAAACTTGCTACCTTGCTCGGCCTCATTCCCGAACTGGCGCAAGACAATTTCATCAGCAGAATCACCAGTAAAGACAGGCTGCTTGACAAGACTTAGGCCGAGGTCAATTGCCTTCTCGGCAAATTCCTTGTAGTAGAAGCGTGATGCACTTCCATCGGGGTCACCAGCTTGCTCATCGGGATGTTCACAATCAGCGTGATCGTGAGCAGCAGCTGCAGCTCCCTCTTCGCAATCTTCACCACCGCAACAGTCTGCGTGGTCGTGGGCGTCACCTTCGGCACAATCGGCGTGGTCATGAGCGGCTGCGTCCGTACCGTGATCATGGTCGGCTACAGCGGCCGGATCTGCCTCGAGTGATTCGGCGATTACCGTCTCACCCGCAGCTCCCTCTTCGCATGCTTCACCGTCGACACATTCATCATGATTGTGCGCTGCAGCATCCGTACCGTGATCGTGCTCGTGGTCGTGTGCAGCCGCTGGATCTGCCTCGAGTGATTCGGCGATTACCGTCTCAGCCGCAGCTCCCTCTTCGCATGCTTCACCGTCGACACATTCATCATGATTGTGCGCTGCAGCATCCGTACCGTGATCGTGCTCGTGGTCGTGTGCAGCCGCTGGATCTGCCTCGAGTGATTCGGCGATTACCGTCTCAGCCGCAGCTCCCTCTTCGCATGCTTCACCGTCGACACATTCATCATGATTGTGCGCTGCAGCATCCGTACCGTGGTCGTGCTCGTGGTCGTGTGCAGCCGCTGGATCTGCCTCGAGTGATTCGGCGATTACCGTCTCAGCCGCAGCTCCCTCTTCGCATGCTTCACCGTCGACACATTCATCATGATTGTGCTCTGCTGCATCCGTACCGTGGTCGTGCTCGTGGTCGTGTGCAGCCGCTGGATCTGCCTCGAGTGATTCGGCGATTACCGTCTCAGCCGCAGCTCCCTCTTCGCATGCTTCACCGTCGACACATTCATCATGATTGTGCTCTGCTGCATCCGCACCGTGGTCGTGCTCGTGGCCGACTTCGTGGTGGTAATTCGCGAGGGACTCCGAGTCACCGAAATTCACCCATTCAAAACCCTTGAACTCAGCACTGCCGGTTGCGCGACTCTTAATTTTAAGGCTTGCACCATCGAAACTGATTTCGTAGTTGTCATCCGATTGATCAGAATCCAACTCGCCGTCGTAATCAAGCTTTCCACCAAGCAGCAGGTTGTCTTGCAGCGAGTCGCTCAGAGCTTCGTAAGTTGTCGTTGGCTGATCACCATCTGAGCTGTCCGCAGACTCAATGCGCAGAGCGGCACCAGGAGAGTCTGTGGTATAGATCTTGATGCCCTCTCCATTCTCTGCCTCGTTAAAGTCAATCGTGATTGCACTATGCTCAGGGCAGTCATCGCAGTCGGCATACAGGATTTGATCCTGTGGACGCCTACCTGTGATGGTGTTCTCCTCGTAATGTTCACCCAGGAGAAGAACACGATGATCGGAGATAAGCGCCGTTACATCGATGTCTGTGGCGGACTTGCTGAGGATTGTAATCTTGTCCTCAAGCAGATCTGTCTCACTGAAGTCTCCAAAGAGCTGAACCCTCTGGACGGCGTCAGCCTCAGAAGCCTCACCGAGGTTCAGCGTGTATTCCTCAACCCTAGAAATCTCGGCGATGAGCTGGAATGTTTCGGCTGAGAGTGGCTGATCTTGAGCAACCTCTCCAATCGCCCTGAGAACGACAGTCTCGGTGCGCTCACTCAAATCACCGTACAGCGCTTTCAGTTCCTCACGGTAAGAGGCATTGATAGAGGTCTCATCATCAGAAGCGATTGCATAGATGCGGTAGGTCTCGGTTTTGGCGTCTCCACGAATGATCGCGTGATCGCCTCTCTCAGCGTGGTTTCCACCATCAAGAAGATCCCGCCCATTTGCAGCATTCTCCTCAAGTGAGCCTTCTGCATTCACAAACAGCACATCATCCCAGTTATTGCCATTCAGCTCATCGTCACCCTTGCCGCCAAACAGGACAACACGGGATTTACCAGAGTAGCTCAGGACGTCATTGCTATCCGATGCACCAGGGGCAAAGTGGAAGACGCCATCTTTTGTCAACAACATCTCTACACTGCGCAATATATCAGTGCCATCGATATCATTTGAAATCTGCAGCTCACCACCCACAAGGTCAAAGGCTAGATCTGCGACGTTGGTGCCGTAGATGGCCATATCCATACCGGTGCCACCGTCGAGATAGTCATCGCCAGTACCTCCAACCAGAACGTCATTACCGTAGTAACCGTTAATCCTGTCGTTACCGCCGCCGCCATGGATGAAAGAATCACCCCAGAAATTGTCGTCGGCGCTAGGGGTGATCACATCATCTTCTTCTGAACCCCAGAGCATGTTGCTGAAGTTAGCCATCACATCTGCCGTCAGATTTGATGGGGTCCCGATCGTGACATCCTGACCGAGATGGCCCTCATGCCCTGTATGCCCTGCATGTCCGCCACCCGCCGCAGCAGGATCAGTAGCAATCGGAGTGCCATGGAAGCCAGAACCATCCGGCCGGGTTGGTGTTGTTCCTACAGCGATGTCAGCTGACGTGCTGTGATCGATTCCCGTAACCGGATCGATGGAGTTGGTTGGCCCATCATGGATTCCAGGCGTATGCGCTGGATCATGCATTAATGGGAAGTAATCAGGTGAAAGGCTGAATTCTTCTGTTACGTATGCACCCTCCTGGAAGAAGCCGTCATACAGCTGAGTCCAGAAGTTATACATCATCATTGAATCTTCGTGATTAAGGTTGTGGCAGTGGAACACAAAGCCGCCTTCAAAGGTGCGGAAATGCATAACGATTTCCGCAGTTGTATTGGGTCCTAGAATCGTTGTATCACTCTTCCATTGCTTCTCAGGCCAGTAATCAGGGCCGGGCTCTCGTCCTTCAATCGTCAACACCTGGTGCGATTCCAGGTGGATATGGATCGGATGCCACCAACCGCCGGAACCATTAATCAGATTCCACTGTTCCGCATTGCCAAGCGTGATTGCATTATCAACTCGCTCATGTTCCCAGGCCTGCTGGTTGATCACCCACATGCCTCCCCGACGTCCGAATTCAAACTGACGAGTGCGTGTCACCATGTCACGAGTGATCTCGTGGTGCTCGCGTAACGGGGTGTCTAGCGTCAGGTTGTATGTCGGCGTGGAAGGTGTCGCTTCACCAACCACAATCTTCATAATGCGATCGGAGAACCCTGTATCGCCTAGATCATTGAGTTTTCCGACCGGCCCACGGCCTGACTGCTGCTCAGCTGTGTTCACCAAATAGAGAACTGTGCCTGGCTCGTATTTGCTGAAGTCCATCACCACATCAGCGCGCTGAGCCATGGAGAGGGTGAACTCTTCCATCGCCAATGGTTCACCGTTCAGCCAGGTATCGTTGCCGATCCGCAAATGCTCTTGCATTGTGCCGGCTTCATCTTGAATGCTGAGCTGATAGATGCGACCGGTGGATGCGCCAAGCATGCGCAAACGGGTTTGGGTGGGCTCCACCACAAGGAACGGGTATGACTTCCCGTTGATAACGGCTACATCTCCAAGATAACCGTCAATATTGTCACCTACAGGGGAACCATCAAAGAAAAAAGAACCATCTGCATTGAATGTGCGATCGGAAATAGCCAGTGCAATGTCATATTTTGAGTTTGTCGACATAAACTTCGCTTCATCCCACTCCACAGGATTGCCATTGGCGTCCTTATTGGACCAACCAGGCAGAACCATGTTCTTGACGAGATCCAGCTCAAACTCGTCATAGGACAGCCAGAATCCAGACATACCCTGGATCACGTGCAGGTCTGTCAGGTCCTCACCGTGATCGTGATACCACATGGTGGATGGAGCCTCGCTGAAGTCAGGCTGCCCATCCTCACCATTCGGGACTGTATTGGCGTAGTAATAATCCCGATACATTCCGGGATTAACTACATTTGAAGAGTATCCATCTGAGTGAGATGGGTTATGGCCACCATGCAGGTGAATCGATTCGCGCTGGGGGAATCCCTCTGGATTAATGCCCTCAAATGGAGGTAAATCGTTGTAGTGGCGAACCACAACCGGCTGGCCAACCTTCGTCTTAAATGTTGTGCCAGGGTATGTGCCATCGTATCCGTAAATCGGCGTTACGATCTGCTGATCTGCTCCATCGGCAACAACCTGGGTATTTGCAATCTCATACTGGGAATACCAGTAAACAGGATCATCAGTGCTGAAATATGGCGTTGTGCGCTGATCCGAGGAAATATTGTATTCAAAGAACTCATTTGCCATCCCGCCATAGAGTTCTTGGGTGGGATCAACATCTTGATACAGAGCAGGAGCCCCGCTTCTATCCGCTGAGGGAGCAGGATTGAAGCCCCAAGGCCCTACGCCATTGCCGATATATTCAGGCAGTTTCAGGCTGGGTACCGTGACCGGTGACGCCCATTTCGTGATAGCAAAAGGAGTATCTTCGCCCTGATATCGCTCGGTTTCGACAAAAATCGGGTTCGTTGTGTCCTTGATCAGAACTTGAACGCCTTCGTAAACCAGGGTGCCGCGAGGCTTGTCGCTGTAAAGATTTAGCTTGAAGTACTCATCTCCATCAGCAACCCAGTCCTCTGCCAGCTGGTGGACAATTTGAGCGGTTCCATCGGCCTGGATTGTGGCCTGGCCGACAATGGTTCCAGCGGCGAGATCAGTGGAGTCGACCGATTGATCGATGGCTGTATCAAGCGCGTAATGAATGATGGTGCCTGCAGGTGCGCCATCCGCGTGAACAGTGGTGATGAGCTGACCACCTTCCTCAACTGAGGCCTGGGAGGTCGTAATTGAGTAAGCGGCCATTTGCTTAGGCCCCACGAGGGGGATCTATTCATTTGCCAAACTATCTGCAACACCCAGGGCCAGGCACTGGCAAGGTCACTCGTTGCTTGTCTCAAGCATTTGGATGCGTTTTGCGTACTTTCTAACGCGATTTACAGCGCTGATCTTCGCAATCCATACAGCTTCTGCGTTTTTCGGACATTTGCATCCAGTTTTCTTGCTTCCCCGTTCTCCAGCTCGCCTGGTCCTATGAAGGCCGGCCCTCGACTCCCTTCTCGCCGCTGCTTCGATTGACTGGTCAGGCCAATCAACCAGCTCCAACAAACTAGTAGTACAACCATCTCAATAAATCCTTATCCGACAGCCACCAACCGGCACTCTCCATCCATGCTGCTTCTGATTGGCTGCGGTGAGGACATAGCGCACTGAATCCGCGCTGTGATCAGGTGCAGTCCTTTCCATATCCTCTGGGTTCTTTTCATCGCTAACGCAGTAGGGCAATGTTTGCCAAAGCGATTCGCAGGATTCGGAGATGAAGAGCCCGGGTGCCCCGTCGCGGTCTGCTGCGTAGAGGAGCTGTTTCATGAACTGCCAGCCAACGGCTCTCGAGCTTTTGGGGCTACCGGTGATCTGGAAGCCGTAGCGGGCGAAGTCGTTGGCCAAGGTGACCGGTGCATCCCAGTGCTCTGCCGTCATTCCCAGCTGAGCGGTGACGGCCGAATCCATGATCGTGCGGCGCTTGCCGACATCGGCAAAGCTCATCCCGTAGTGACTGAGCAGCCCGCCAACCCTCGAGGCGAAGCGTTGCGTGGTGAGCGAACGGTCGCCGCGATTCCATTCCTTGGAGCCATCCGGCTGGATCGAGCAGATGTAAGCCTCATCCAGGCAGATCCACGATCCGCGGGGGATCACCTTCCCGCCGAGCTCGATCCAGTCATCCACCACCTCGACCATCAGCACTGCGCAGGCCGGTGATGCAGTGCCCCAGTCACAGCCAAGCCAGCACCACCGCGACTGGTGTTCGCGTCTAATCGCCGGCCCATCAACGCCTTGATACGGGAGGCTCAACCCGCCGGGCAACATGCTGCGCTCGATCGACAGGCAGGCACCGAAGAAGCCGGCTGTGACCTGCCCCCAATCGCCATAGACCTCAGCGGCGATCTTGCTCTCATCGCAAAAGCAGCTGGCCTTGAGCTCGGCTTCGTATTGGTCGGGGTTGCTCAGGTGTGGGTTATCCCTGAGCGTCGACTTGATCCAGCAGGTCTCGCCACCACCGAAGAACTCGCAGCGCCAGATCCGACCGGGCAGCTGCTTGGAAACGATGTAGTCCCGCACCCACCAGGAGCCAGGGCCAAGGGGGTTGCAGGTGGCGATGAACTTGGGCACCACCGCCGGATCGGTGGTTCGCATTGAGCTCCGTGCCCGCAGCACCACCTGAGGGTCAGGCTCCTGGGTCAGCTCATCCCAGAAGATGTGGCTCAGGTCTTCACCTTGGATCTTGGCGAAGGCTTCGCCGCCATCCATGTGGATCAGCCGCAGGATGCCGCCGTTGCTCAGGCGCCATGTGCGCTTGGCCTTGAGATAGCGGCTACCGGGCATCAGCATTGGCAGCTGGCCCTGCAGCAGATCCTCGAGCTTGGAGAGGCCCGCCAGATCGTGACGGATCAGCACGGCGTTGAAACCGTCGCCGCTGATTAGCGCGAAGTACCCGATCAACCAGACCAGGAGGATCGACTTTCCGCCGCCGCGGCCGCCGGCCAAAACCAGGCTGTTGAGCGAATCAACCGATTGCACCAAGCCGGCGACCTTGCGCTGCCATGGGGAGAGCTGCAGAGGCTTAACCGGCATGGGCTGCTCCATAAGCCCCAGTCTGCCGAGATTCGCCGTTGACATCCCGGCGAATTGTCAATCGGGATGTCAATCGGTGATTGACAGGGCGTAATGGCCGCGACCAGAAAGCCAGTGCCAAGCTACTTAAAAGGGGCCTTCCAGCCCCCATGGATCATTTGGGTGATAAGGCTGACCTCACCCCATCTCCTTTAAGGATCAGGCAGCAACAGGGGCTGCTTGACGGGAGAAACGAACGATGTTGTTCGCAGTTACGGGTTTGCTCTCACCGAGCAGGCTTCAGTCACCCTCCTCATGCCCCGTCGAAACCATTGCAGCCCCAGGGAGGGGGGAATGGAGCTGAGCGGAATCGAACCGCTGTCCGAAACACTGGTGTGGATCACCTAGTCCGGTCGAGACCGGACGTTGTCATTCTGACAGCAGTGGTGACGGAGAGCACAGGATCGTGGGGAGGGACAACCGCCATGCACACCGAAGGATCCCCGCCGTGGCGGTGCTGCCCCAGGGACTCGAGGAAGCGGGAGCCCAGGAGCTGATCGACCTGGGGGCCAAGGCCGTAAGGCCGCTACGCCGAGCCGCGGCCTTCGAAGCTGATATGGCCTGCCTCTATCGGCTGCACTTGCAGTGTCGCCTGCCCTTCAGGCTGCTTCGAGAGCTAAGCCGCTTCCCCTGTGATGGCCGCGACTCGCTTTATCACGGCGTGCAGGACAGCGTCGACTGGGAACGCTGGCTGCATCCCTCCATGAGCTTCCGGGTGGATGCCACCGGCAGCGCCCAAGGGCTCAACCACAGCCATTACAGCGCCCTGCAAGTGAAGAACGCGATCGTGGATCGCCAACGGGAGTTGTGGGGGGAACGTTCCTCAATCGACTTGGAGGAGCCCGACCTCCATCTCCACCTGCACCTGGGACGGGGCGAAGCTGTGCTCAGCCTCGATGGCTGCGGCGGCAGTCTCCATCGCCGTGGCTACCGGGCGGCAATGGGTGCCGCACCGCTCAAGGAAAACCTGGCCGCTGGGTTGATCCGGCTCACGGGTTGGGACGGCACCACTCCCCTGGTCGATCCCCTCTGTGGTTCAGGCACCCTCCTGATCGAAGCCGCGAGCCTGGCCCGCAGGCAATCCCCTGGCCTTGAGAGGACCTTCAGCCTCGAAGGCTGGGCGGATTTCGATGCTGAGCTCTGGCGCGATGAACTGGAGCGGGCCCGGAGGCGCAGCCAGCCCCAGCAGCCCTCAGCACCAATCCTGGGCTGGGAGCAGGATGCCGCCATTGCCGAGCAGGCTCGCAGCAACGTGGCTGCCGCCGGTCTCGAGGAGTCGATCACCATCAACACCGGTGATTTCCGCGATCTGTCACTACCAGCGGGGCCTGGGATCGTGGTTTGCAACCCGCCCTATGGGGTACGCATCGGCGCTGAGGACGAACTCGAAACGCTTTATGGCGACCTGGCCCAGGTGGTGAAACGGGAAGCGTCCGGCTGGGAGTTCTGGCTGCTCAGCGGCAACCCTGCTGTGACCGGAGCGTTGCGCATGAAGGCGTCCCGGCGGATCCCAATCAGCAACGGCGGCATCGATTGCCGCTGGCTGCACTACCAGGTGCGCTGAGAAGAAAACCCACGAAGGTTCAGCGACCCAGCACCGCCTTGGTCGTGCGGGACAGACCATCAAGAGTCTGGGGCAAATAGGGCCCCTTGGTGAGCTGTCCGCCAATCCGCAGGCTGATGCCGGCCACCACCACATCAGCAATCGCCAGAACGACCAGGGCCTGAACCAGGGACCACCCCCAGGCCTCAAGAGCCCAGACCAGCAGGGCGACTTCAGCAGCGATGAGCGCCAGCAGCATCAGGGTGCCGCCCATGGCCAGGAACAAGCCACCACTGATCAGCCGCCGCTTCTCCCTGTCCACCTCCTGAAGAGCAATGCGCACATGCA
This sequence comes from Synechococcus sp. HK01-R, assembly GCF_014217855.1. Lineage (NCBI taxonomy): Bacteria > Bacillati > Cyanobacteriota > Cyanophyceae > Synechococcales > Synechococcaceae > Synechococcus > Synechococcus sp. HK01-R. The sequence goes on from NZ_CP059059.1 coordinate 274,596, forward strand.
GATCCATCACGGAACCCGCCAGAGCCGTCACCCGGGCAGCAGCCCCGAGTCGCCTTGAGCGGGGTGCCTCGGACTGGGCACCTTGATCCATAGGAGTCGAGCCGGTCATGAGGAGCGCCGCCCTCCTGCCAGCAGGGATCCCAGCAGCAACCCAACACCGGCGGCAATGGCCAGTGACAGCAGCGGACGCTCCCGCACTGGCCGCTCAATCCTGGGCCGCAGGGTCTGATTCAGATCATCGAGCAGGTGCTCAAGCTGCTGTTCCAGGGGCTCAAGACTGTCGGCCAGATGTCGGGTGCGGTCGCCAGCCCGATGCAAAAGGTCCTCGAGCTGAGGCCGAACCGCCGTCCCGGCACGACCGGTTTGCTCCGCGATGACCCGAACCACTTCATCCAAGCTGCCGCGGGTGGCCTCCAAGGCCTGGGATGCAACCTCGGGCCAGCGTCGCTGGATCTCAGGCAGCAACGTCTCGAAATGATCGCGAAACCGCTGCGGAATTGACTCGAGCTCAGGGGTGGAAGGAGCCGGTTCGGGCCGAGTCGGCTCCTGGGCGGGGAAAGCTGCCGGGTCCATGGATCTCCAGCTGGTTGCCCGCAGGTTAGGGGCGAAGTCACACCCTTGAGCTTTTCAGGGGGTCCGCTAACTTGTGACCGCTGACAGCCGTTGCCCCTGTTGGTTCACATCAATCAGGTCGGGCTGACGCACTTCAAGTCCTTCGGGGGGGCGATGTCGATCCCCCTGGAACCCGGTTTCACGGTGGTCACCGGGCCAAATGGATCCGGAAAGAGCAACATCCTTGACGGCGTGCTGTTCTGCCTCGGACTCGCCAACAGTCGCGGCATGCGCGCCGATCGACTGCCTGATCTGGTGAACAGCGGTGTACTCAAGGCGGGGAAGGCCGCAGAGACCACCGTGAGCGTTCGCTTCGACCTCTCCGATTGGGCCCCTGATCCAGCGGACGAAGGCCTCGAGCCACCGGAGGAGGGGCCTTGGATTCGCGCCGATCAGAAGGAATGGACCGTGACCCGCAAACTGCGGGTCATGCCAGGCGGCTCGTACAGCAGCAGCTACAGCGCCGATGGTGAACCCTGCAATTTGCAGCAGTTACAAACCCAGCTGCGCCGGCTAAGGATCGACCCTGAAGGCAGCAACGTGGTGATGCAAGGGGATGTGACCCGCATCGTCTCGATGAGCAACCGGGAGCGCCGGGGCCTTGTTGATGAGTTGGCCGGTGTCGCCCTTTTTGACAGTCGCATCGAGCAGACGCGCCGCAAGCTCGATGACGTTCAGGAGCGGCAGGAGCGCTGCCGGATCGTGGAGCAGGAACTTCTAAACGCCAGGCAACGGCTTGAGAAAGATTGCGCCAAGGCGCGCACCTATCAGGAGTTGCGCCAGCGCCTGCAAATGGGTCGACAACAGGAGCTGGTGCTGGGCTTCGAAGCCGCTTGCCGGGAGCTGGAGCTCCAGAAAACCCGCCAGCAGCAACTCGCGGAACAGACCGTTCGCGACCGCGAAGCCCTGAGCGAGAAGGAGACAACCCTTCAAGCTGCCGCCAGCCAGCTTCAAACCCTTCAGGAGAGCGTGAAAGCCCTCGGCGAAGACCAATTGTTGGGCGTGCAGGCGGAGCTCGCCGGCCTCGACACCCGGGGGCGTGACCTGGAACGGCAGTCGGCTCTGCATCAGCAGGAAGGCGAACGGCTCCAGGGCCTCCGCCACGATCTGAACAACCGTCGCCGCCAATACCAGGAGGAAGGGCAGCAGCTGGTGGCCAACACCAGTCAGGAGAACCTTGACGATGCCGAACGGCTCTGCCGTGACGCGGAAGCCGCTGTGGAGATCTCCCGCCGCCGCCTTGGTGATGTGGCCGGGCGCTCCGGTACCTGGATCGAGGAACAACGGCAGCGCAGCGCCCGTCGCCTCGAGCTCCAGGCTCAGCTGACCCCGCTGCAGCGGGAGCAGCAACAACTCCTGGAGCGTGAGCGGCAGGACACTGATCGTCTCGCTGATCTTCAGCAGGAGCTGGAGACCGACGGAGAGGAAGACCGCCGGGTGCAGCAGAGCCTCGAACAGCTCGAGCAGGAGTGGCAAACCCTGCTCCAATCCCTGCGGGAAGGCAAGGAGCTCGTGCAGACCCTGGCAGAGGAGCTCGCCGTTCAGCAGCGCACCCGCGCTCGCCTCGAGCAAGAGCAGGGCAAGCTCGAGCGGGAGATCGCCCGCCTCGAGAGCCGGCGGGAGGCCCTGCAGGAAAGCCGAGGCACCGGAGCCCTTCGCTTACTTCTCGAAGCAGGCCTCGATGGCATCCACGGCCCGGTTGCGCAGTTAGGGGAGGTGGAGGAACGCCACCGTCTCGCCCTTGAGGTGGCCGCCGGGGCTCGCCTTGCCCAGGTGGTGGTTGATGATGATCGGATCGCCGCCCAGGCGATTGAACTGCTCAAAAGCCGCCGGGCCGGGCGACTCACCTTCCTGCCCCTCAACAAGATCAGAGCCTCTGGGGGTGGCAGCGGCGCAGCCATGGCCCGCGGCCGCCGCCCGGATGGGGCCATGACCCCGAGCGGCGGAGGGCTCATCGGACGGGCGGTGGAACTGGTGCGCTTCGAACCGATCTATGCCGATGTGTTCGCCTATGTCTTTGGAGATACCCAGGTCTTTAGTGATCTGAACAGCGCCCGGCAGCAGCTGGGTCGCCAGCGAGCCGTCACCCTTGAGGGAGAGCTGCTTGAGAAAAGCGGTGCCATGACCGGCGGCAGCCTGTCCCAGCGCAGCGGTGGTCTCAGTTTCGGGGTGAGCAGCGACAGCGATGAGGCAGCACCCCTGCGCCAGCGGCTGTTGGAGCTGGGGGAAGCTCTGGTGGCCTGCCATCGCGAAGAACAGCGCCTGAGCGCTGCCCTGGATGCAAGCCGCCCGCAATACCGCCAGCTGGAACAGCGACAAGCTGCCCTTGAGGCGGAACGTCAGACGGCCCGTCGAGCCCACGCCCCTTTGCTTGAGCGCTGCCGTCAACGCAACGATCGGCTCGAAAACCTTCGCAACAGCCAGGCCCAGCTGCAATCCCGACTGACGGAACTAGGGGCAACCGTTTCACCCCTTCAGGCCGAGCTGGACACCCTGATTCAGCAGGAGCAGGCCGCACAGCAGCAGGGAGATGCCGGCAATTGGCAACAGCTGCAGGAGGAACTGGAAGCAGCTGACCGAGCCCTGAGTGATGCGCGCCAGCGACGGGATGGGCTGCTGCAGGAAGAGCGTCAACGGGAGCTAGCCCTGGAACGCCTCGGCGATCAGCAACAGAACCTGGAAGCGGAGGAGCAGCGCCTGCTGGAGGCCGTGAAGGCCCTCGGTGAGCAGCACAGCCGCTGGCAAAAAGAGCAGCAGGAACTGACGGAGCGGCGCCAAGCCCTCGACACCCAGCAACAGGAGCTACAGACGCGCTTTGGGGAGCAGCGCCGGGCCCGGGACGAAGCAGAGGCAGCCGTGGCTGAGCAACGCCAGCAACTCCAACAGGCTCGTTGGGAACTGGATCGGCTGCAGGAGGAACAGGAGACCCTGGCGGAACAGTTGCGCAGCGGCTCCCTGCGACTGCAAGAGCTGGAAAGGGCACTGCCTGATCCAAAACCTGAAATCCCAGAGGAGCTGCGCGCCGCGGGATTAGAAGCTCTCCAAAGCGAGTTGCAGCAGTTGCAGCAGCGGATGGAAGCACTAGAGCCCGTGAACATGCTGGCCCTGGAGGAGCTGGCCGAGCTGGAGACGCGGCTCAATGATCTCGGGGAGCGCCTTGACGTGCTCAGCCAGGAGCGGGAAGAGCTGCTGCTGAGGATTGAAACCGTCACCACCCTGCGGCAGGAAGCCTTCATGGAGGCCTTTACCGCCGTGGATGGTCACTTCCGCGAGATCTTCGCCAGCCTCTCCGATGGCGACGGCCATCTGCAGCTCGACAACAACGATGACCCCCTCGAGGGAGGTCTCACCCTGGTGGCGCATCCGAAAGGCAAGTCGGTGCGCCGATTGGCCGCCATGTCAGGGGGAGAGAAATCGCTGACGGCGCTCAGCTTTCTCTTCGCCCTGCAGCGTTTCCGCCCCTCACCCTTCTATGCCCTCGATGAAGTCGACAGCTTCCTCGATGGTGTGAATGTGGAGCGGCTGGCAGCCCTGATCGCACGGCAAGCCGAGGATGCCCAGTTCCTGGTGGTCAGCCACCGTCGGCCGATGATCGGCGCCTCCCAACGCACGATTGGTGTGACCCAGGCACGGGGTGCCCACACCCAGGTGGTGGGGCTACCGGATGCAGCCTGAACAACCGCCAGTGTCCCCTTGCGTCAAAATGACCGGAATGAATCGCCAGGACTGGGCAAGGATTTGAGCGCATCTCCATCCCCAAACGACCCTCTCGGCGCCATCGTGCCCGGTGCTGGAGTCCCCAGCGACCGGCTGTGGCTGCGTTCTGAACTGATGGGCACCCAGGTGATCACCCGCGACACGGGCCGCCGTCTTGGGGTGGTCGGTGAGGTGATCGTCGACATCGATGGCCGTGAGGTGGTGGCCCTAGGCCTGCGGGACAACCCCCTGACCCGCTTTCTGCCTGGCCTTCCCCGTTGGATGCCCCTAGACCGGATCCGTCAGGTGGGCGACGTGATCCTCGTCGACTCCGTTGATTCCCTCAGCGAAACCTTTCAGCCGGATCGCTACAGCCGGGTGATCAACTGCCAGGTGATCACAGAATCCGGTCAGCAGCTGGGCCGCGTGCTTGGCTTCTCGTTCGACATCGAAACCGGCGAACTCACCACACTCGTGATGGGTGCTCTCGGGGTTCCTCTACTCGGGGAGGGGGTGCTCAGCACCTGGGAGATTCCGGTGGAGGAAATCGTCAGCAGCGGTGCCGACCGAATCATTGTCTATGAGGGCGCCGAAGAGAAGCTCAAGCAACTCAACAGTGGCTTCCTCGAAAAGCTTGGGGTTGGAGGTCCCAGCTGGGAGGAACAGGAACGGGAGCGCTACCGCGTCAACGTCGTTCCCGTCGAGAACCAGCTGACCTCAGGCCAAGCGAACGAACAGGAGCAGCGGCGGCTGGAGGCCTCCCGGGCAGAGACCTTCGCTCCAGAGGAAGAGCTCGACTATGTGGAAATCGACGAGCGCCGCTACGAGCAGCAACGGCAGCCCCAGCGCTATCTCGATGCCTATCCCGACGAACAACCGCAACGCTGGGATGAACAGGATCGCTACGGACGGCTGGAGCAGGAAGAGAGACCAGGACCGGAGCCGGAGCCTGTTGAACGCTTTTCGGCCAGGCCCCGTCCAGCGGCGCGTCGGGCGGTTGACCCGATCGGCGACCCCCTCGATGTCGAGCCGATCGAGCCCAACGAGCGCTTTCGGGAACCCGCAGATCCAAGAGAGGAGCTTGAGGATCCCTGGTAACGGTCAGTCCCGATCCTTGAACTGCAGCGAGGCGCTGTTCACGCAGTAGCGCAATCCAGTTGGTGCGGGGCCATCGCTGAACACATGGCCCAGATGGGCATCACAACGGGCGCAATTGATTTCCGTTCGCACCATGCCGTGACTGCGATCCTCTTTCGTCAGGATCGCGCCACTGGTCACCCCATCCCAGAAGCTGGGCCAACCAGTTCCCGATTCGAATTTGGTCTCAGAGCTGAACAGGGGCGCATCGCAACAGACGCAGTGATACAGGCCATCAGCTTTGTGATTCCAGTAGGCGCCGGTGAAGGCCCGTTCTGTGCCCCCCTGACGAGCAACCTGGAACTGCTCAGGGGTGAGCTGCGCCTGCCACTCATCAGCGCTGCGCTCAAGGCGGTCACCGGCGGTCATGGGGGCTGGATACGAAAGCGGCCAGACCCTAGTCGGTCAGCGCCTTGGGCAGCAGCTCACGAATTTCTGCGGCCAGCGCCCTGACCGCTCCTGGCTGGCCACGAAGGCTGCGTAAGTCGTCTCGCTGCCCTTGCAAACGCTCTGGGGAGGCCAGCCATTCATCCGCCTCCCGGGCGATGGCTTCCGGAGTGATCGCACCCACCCGTTCAGGCACCACCAGACGCCCCGCTGAAATGTTGGGCCAGGCAAGAAAGCCATGATTGCGCAGGCGCCAGGCACTGAGCAACCATCCGATGCATCGGCGTAAGCCGGGCAGACGCGCCAGCAGCCCGAGCCAACCATCCCAGGCCTGCATCACGCCCAGGTGCTGCGTCGGCACCAACACAAGCATCGGCACCCCTAGGGCGCCGAGCTCAGCGGTATTGGCACCCACGGTGGTGAGTGCCAGGGCGCACTGACTGAGGGGGCCATGGGCGGGTGGATCCTCATGGAGATGAATCACGGTGCCCGCTCCCGTGACCAGGCTGCGGCCGGACCATGCTGGAGAGGGATCGATGATCTGTGCAATCGAGGTCCTGTAGCAGGCAGCAATCGGATTGCTGGATCCTGCGAAATGCAGCAACTCCTCAGGGCTAGTCGTCGGCGCCACCGGCAACAGAAAGCGACAACCCGGGCGCAAAACAGCCAGTCGGTCGGCGGTCTCAAGCAGAAAGGGAACCCCCACGCACAACTTGGCTTGCTTGGACCCCGGCAGAAGCGCCAGCCACTCCCCTGGCGGGAGGGGCTCCTGCTCCCGGGCGTGGCTGGAGAGATCAGCCATCAGGTCCCCGATCACCGTGCAACGGGAACGGAAGCGTCTGGGTAGCTGGGAACGAACCTCGGGCCCCATGGCCGCCACCCGGTCATTCCAGCGGGGCCAGCGGGCCACCCATTCGGCGTAGGTGATGTGCCGATAGCCGAGCCGAGCCGACAACAAGACACTCCAGAACTGATCCCCCCCCAGAAACACCACCACCCCGCGGGACGCCCAGGGCCCGAAGCGCCCCGGACGCAGTAACAGAGACCAGAACTGAGCCGCGCTGGTGATGCGGTCAAACAGTCCCCAGGCTTGCGCCACCTCCGCCTCGCTGCCGGTGGCATTCGGGCAGGGCACGAGCACCAAGCGCAGGCTGATCGGTGAGGCCCCAGCACGCGGGCGAAGCAGCATCGAGCGATGCAGAGCTGCTGCCAGGGGTCTCACCCAGGTGGTGAGCTCCCCAGGGCCATTGGAGACCAACACGATGGACAGCGTGGCGTCTCCGGTCGGCAACTCAGGCAAGGGCGACACCGGTGCTGGCCAGATTGTGAAGAGAAATGCGGATGGCGAGACTTGAACTCGCAAGGCCGAAGCCACACGCCCCTCAAACGTGCGTGTCTACCAATTCCACCACATCCGCGTGGCTGACTCGACCTCTCGGGTCGCGTCGAGGAAAGATCATACCGGCTCGGGGTTCGCACAACATTCCCAGCACTCCGAAGAAGATCCGGTCAGGAGCGCTGATACGATCCGCCCTGGCCTGGATGCTGCGGGATGCCCATCGGCAAAGTGCTGATCGCCAACCGCGGCGAGATTGCCCTCCGGATCCTCCGGAGCTGCAGGGAGCTTGGAATCGCCACCGTGGCTGTGTACAGCACGGTCGACCGGAACGCCCTGCACGTGCAACTCGCCGACGAAGCGGTTTGTGTCGGTGAGGCGGCCAGCAGCAAGAGCTACCTCAATATTCCGAACATCATTGCGGCGGCCACATCGCGGGGGGTCGACGCCATCCACCCTGGCTACGGCTTCCTAGCGGAGAACGATCGGTTCGCTGAGATCTGCAGGGATCACGGCATCACTTTTGTGGGCCCCTCCCCCCATGCGATCCGTTCCATGGGTGACAAGTCCACGGCAAAAACCACGATGCAGCGCGTCGGGGTGCCCACGGTGCCAGGCAGCGAGGGCCTGCTGTCGACCCCAGAGGAAGCCGCCGAACTGGCAGCGGACATGGGCTACCCAGTGATGATCAAAGCCACCGCCGGCGGTGGTGGTCGCGGCATGCGCCTGGTAATGGATGCCGAGCAGCTGCCTGGACTTTTCAAAGCGGCCCAAGGGGAGGCAGAGGCGGCCTTCGGCAATCCGGGCCTGTACATGGAGAAATTCATCGACCGGCCCCGGCACGTGGAGGTGCAGGTCCTCGCTGATCGTCACGGCAACGTGGTGCATCTAGGGGAACGGGACTGCTCCATCCAGCGGCGTCATCAGAAGCTGCTAGAGGAGGCCCCGAGCCCGGCCCTGGATCCCGATCTACGCCGACGCATGGGCGAAGCGGCGGTGGCGGCAGCCCGCAGCATCAACTACGAGGGCGCAGGAACCGTGGAATTCCTGCTCGACCGCAGTGGTGGCTTCTATTTCATGGAGATGAACACCCGCATTCAGGTGGAGCACCCCGTCACAGAAATGGTGACTGGCATCGACCTGATCGCGGAGCAGCTGCGCATCGCCGGCGGTGAGCCAATCAGCGTGCGTCAGGAAGAGGTTCAGCTGCGCGGCCACGCGATCGAGTGCCGGATCAATGCTGAGGACGCCAACCACAATTTCCGCCCGGCTCCCGGACGCATCACGGGCTGGCTCCCACCGGGCGGGCCAGGCATTCGTGTCGACAGCCACGTCTACACCGGCTACGACATCCCCCCCTTCTACGACTCTCTGATCGGCAAGTTGATCATCTGGGCCCCTGATCGGGAGAGCGCACTCAAGCGCATGCGACGGGCGCTCAACGAATGTGCCGTGACGGGGATCCCCACGACTGTTGATTTTCATCTGCGCCTCCTTGACCGTCCGGAATTCCAGCGCGGAGACGTGCACACCAAATTCGTCGAACAGGACATGCTCTGAGCCCTGGACTCACCGTTCAGGCAGTGGCTGCCGCTGCATGGAGCATCACCTGGGAGAGCAGGCCCTGCTGACCCACAAGCAGCTCACGCAGAAGACTGAGCAGGCCCACCCAAATCACAGGGGTCACATCCACACCGCCGATCGGTGCCACAAGCCGCCGAGTCGCTGACAGCAAAGGTTCAGTGGGCCAAGCCACCAGAGGCCACATCCCGGCCTTCAAATCGATCTGCGGATACCAGGTGAGCACGATCCGCACCAGGAACATCAGGGTCCAAACAGCCAGCAGGACCCCCAGCACCAGATGGACGGCAGGCAGCATGGCGAGGGGGAGCGGCGTCACAAAGCTCAAAGCATCCGGCCGCCCATCGTAGAAAGCGACCTGTGATCCTTAGGATCCTCAGAGCAAGGCCATCGCGTCCGCTCCGACATGACCCCCTCCCTCGCCAACTTTCTGAGCAGCCTCGTGTGGGGCACCGTGATCGTGGTCATCCCTGCCAGCATTGGCCTCTTTCTTCTGAGCCAGACCGATCAGGTCGACCGCAAGCTCTGATCCCCCCTGACGCAGTTCGTAGACTGGATTGAATTCGGCTGGTCTTCAGCCTGAAGCCAGCCGTCGCCAGGGGGCCAATCAGTGGTTAATGCCAGTCTCAACTGGGCCAGCATTGTCGGCATCGTGCTGGCTGTGGGTGGTGCGCTTCTTTATTTCATGCGCTCCTTCAAACCTGCGCTTGCGCGGGACTACGACGTCTTCTTCGCAGCGATCGGGCTGCTATGCGGCGGCATTCTCTTCTTCCAGGGCTGGCGACTGGATCCGATCCTGCAATTCGGTCAGTTTCTCCTGGCTGCTACAACCGTCTTTTTTGCCTACGAAAGCGTTCGTCTCCGCGGTGTTTCAACAGAACAGGCCAGGAGATCGGCTTACTTCGACGACGAGCCTGCTCCGTCCCGCGGCCCAGCCGGTGGTCTCCGCGGTGACTTTGATCCGGGCTACGACCGGTTTGATGAGCCCCAACCGCTGAGACGACGGTTCCGCGGTTCCGAGCCAGACGGCATGGATGACGACGGCGCTGAACGTGATTTCTACAGACCCCGTCGCCCATCCCGTGCTGCCATCCCGGAACAAGCAGCCAGCCGTCGCCGCGGCCGGGATGAAGCTGACGGCGGCTGGTCCGAAGACTCCGAGCGCGAGCGGCGCATGGCCAGGTTTGGACGCCGCGATGATGACGACGCCCCCTCACGCTCCAGCTTTGGGGAGCGCCGCAGCCAACGCCAGGACCAACGACGGGGGAGCAGGCCCAGTGCAGCCAGTCCCCGTGACGGATCTCCAGCCGCAGGCCGCATGAGAGCAGCCCCAGAGGAGGCTTCTTTCAGCAAGGCTGACAATGCCAGCCCCGCTCGGCGTCCCGGTTCCCTGGGTGAGTCCCGCAACCAGGCCGCCACAGGCTCGAATCGCTTTGATTCAGCCCCATCAACCTCCCCTCGGACAGGAACGGCTCGGCCTAACCCAACATCCACCTCTCCAGCCGCCAACCCACCATCCGCTGAGCGGCCCACCCCCCGCAGTTCCCGTCCGCGGGACAACAGCTCCCGTTTCGACGACTGATCCCCAGGGGGATTGCCACCATTTGCTCTCCAGGTTCCCCTGATGCCCAGGCTCCCCCTGATCCTGGCCATGCTGATGACTTGTCCCTGGATCAGCGCCTGTGCGCCAAGGGCCCAGCGAGCACCAGGTGGCTTCGCTGACCGTCAGCAGTTGGAGCCAGCCCTCAGCGGTGATGGCAGCCTGCTTGCCGTCATCGTCGACCAGAACGGACGCCCGACTGTTCAGCTGCGTGATCGTCGCGGGGGTGGCCTGATTCCTCTGCGCCACCTCAATCGGCATCAGCCCCACAGCTCCCCGTCCTTGAGCTGGAATGGCCGTTATCTAGCCGTGATCACCCAACGGGGCAGCCGTCGTATGGCCCTGATCGAGGATCGACTCACGGGCCGTGCCCATCCAATCCGCCTTCCCGGCAACCGTGATCCGATCCGCCTCAGCCTGGCTCCCGATGCCAGACGACTCGCCCTTCAGGTGGCCGATCAGGGGCGCTGGAGGGTGGAGCTTCTCGACCTCAGCGGCACTCTCGAACCCGAACGGCCAGGAGGTGAGCGGCTGAGCGATCCAGCAGGAGCGACACCATGAACTGGATCAGGGCAGGCTGCTGCTGCATGGCTGGTCTGATGCTCAGCGCCTGTAGCCCGGATGGAATCCGTCCACTCTCGGATCTGAATGGCCGTCTCGCCTCCAGTGGTGAAGCCCGAAGGGATCCAAGCCTTGCTCAAGAATGGCTGGCAACCTTGAGCAGCCGGAGCGGCAGGGAGCGGATCGAGCTGATCAACCTGCGCAGTGGTCAGCCAACTCCAACGCCAGGCCTGAATCGGGCCGATGCCCAGCCGGTGAGCATCAGCCTGAGCGGCGACGGAGAGCGCCTCGCCCTCGTGCGCCAGCGCGATGGAGAGACGGAACTGATGCTTTACCGCCGCTCGCTCGGCCTGATGCAACAACTGGAGCTCAATCCGCGAGGAGTTCCTCGCCAGGTGAGCCTGGACGGGAGAGGCAAGCTACTTGCCGTGCAGGTGAGCCGCGGCGGCCGCTGGGAGGTGGATCTCATTCCATTGCCCTGAATCCCCTGGCCCTAAAGGCAGAAGCCCTGCATCCACGGTGGGCATGCCTGGGAGCAAGGAGCTTGATGGATCAAGTCAGGGCACCAGACCTGCCCAACGCAGAAAGGTGTCGTGGCTGATCGCTTCCACCAGAAGCACCGCGGCGAAACCGACCATGGCGAAACGACCATTGATGCGCTCCGCATAGGCGCTCCACCCGAAGGCAGGAACATCCGAGGTGGTCGCACTGGTCTCTGGGGCCTGTCCGGGAGCGGAGTCCTTGGAGGTCTGCTCAGTGCTGCTGCTGGTCATGCGGCCGGATCAGGATTGGGATACGTCATAGCTGGCCGTGGGGATCAGACGCCAGTCGCCATTGCCAATCAGCTCCAGAACCGTGTCGTGGAAGCTGAGCAGAGTCGGTCGGTGCCCGACGCTGATGAAGGCCAGATCCCTGTCGATGAGCAGCTGGTAGAGGTGCTCCTCCGTCTTCACATCGAGAGCGCTGGTGGCCTCATCGAGGACGACAAAGCGCGGAGCATTGAGCAGCAGACGGCCGAAGGCCAGACGCTGCTGTTCGCCGAGGGAAAGAATTCTGGGCCAGTCCTGTTTCACATCCAGATCGGGATAGCGGCTGACCAGCTGAGGCAGGCGCACCTGCTCAAGCACAGCCCGCAACTGGTCATCGCTGAAGCGGGCCTCATCGGTGGGATAACAGAGCTGCTCCCTCAAGGAACCAAGCAGCATGTAGGGCTTCTGAGGAATGAACAGCAGGTCCCCTGTCGGGGGACGCTCGATCCGTCCTTGCTCGGGAGACCAGAGCCCGCTCACCATGCGCAACAGGGAGGTTTTACCGCAGCCGGAGGGCCCCACCACAAGAAGCTTGTCGGTGTCACCAACACTGAGGGTGAGGTCGCGGATGATCGGGGTCCGAGCGCCAGGGGGAACCAGATCGGCATGGTCCACCAAGATCGAATCGCGGTCGCGCACGGTGGCGCCGGTTGCATCCGGAGCCTGCTGACTGACCTGCTCCACTTTGGATTGAAAGCCCTCAAGACGAGTAATACCCGCTGTGAATTGGGCCAGCTCTTCAATCTGATTGACCACGAAAAATAACGAGGACTCGACCATGCCAAAAGCAAAGTTGGCCTGAATGAATCCGCCGTAGTCGATCTCGCCAGCGAAGTAGGGCGCCGCCATCACCAAATACGGGAAGAAATTACTGGCATAACCAATCGACCGCCTCATCACGTCAATGACCACCCGCCAGATGATCAACAGATTGAAATTGCGCACCACAGAACCGAGTCTGCGCTGGGTCTCTTCCTGCTCAGGCTTCTCGCCTGCATAAAAGGCAATCGACTCGGCGTTGTCGCGAACATGCACCAGGCCATAGCGAAAATCGGCCTCATAGCGAAGTTGATCAAAATTGATCCTGACCAACTTGCGACCGGCCACAATCAGCACAGTCGTTGCAAAGGCGGCGTAGGCAAACAGCGAGAAGGTCAGTGTTGTGCTGATGCTCCAGAGGATCAAGATATTCAGCGAGAAGGTCAGCAGCGCATCAAAAATCCCAAGCGTGAACTGAAGACTCTGAGCCGTGAATGCGCGTGTATCATCAGTGATCCGCTGATCGGGGTTATCAACATCAGTGGCCTGCTCATCATTTGGATTAAGAACGTAGTAAGCCCGATTGCTCATGTAGTCTGCAATCAGGCTGCGCGACAGCCAGTCGCGCCAGATAATGCCTAGCTTCAGGGTAAAGAAGATCTGCGAAACCCTGATCGGCAATGCCACCACAAAACAGCTGGCATAAATAATCAGAATCCGGTAAAAGCCTTCCTGTTGCTTAGCAACCAGGGCATTGGTGAGATCGCGGGCAATGAAGCTGATTCCGGCATTGATGCCGTTCACTGCCAGCAGCATCAACACGATCACTGCGAGCAGCAGCCAGTGCAACCAGCGACGGTTGCGCAACTGCTGGCGCATGGCCAGGAAGCTGGCGGCCCCGATCAGGAACAGCGTCGCGAAGCCCCACCCCCACCAGCCGCTCCAGATCGTGGTGAGGGTGCTGAGCACACCTCCGAAATATTTCTCGGTGATCAGAGGCTGCAGCTTCGCCAGCAGCTGCATCAGCCCCGTTAGCAACAGCAGCACCACGCCGCCGACACAGAACAGCAGCGAGATCAGCAGCCAGACGAACTGCCAGCCGCTGGCCTGATCCAAAGGGAGGAAAAACGGCTGCGCGAGGTGGCGCAGCTTGGCGAGCTGACGGCGCAGGGCCTCGAAAGGAACCTTGCTGGGGAGAGTTGTCATCGCCTGATTCTCTCGGACCCTGGACTCAACCGGGAGGCCAGGCGAGGGGACGCCCACCGATCACGTGCACATGCAAGTGAAAGACGGTCTGCCCAGCATCAGCACCGCTGTTGATCACAGTGCGCCAGTCGCTGAGGCCCTCCTGCTTCGCCACTCGGGCCGCGACCAGCAGCAGATGGCCAAGCAGGGGCCCATCCGCCTCCTCAGCTGAGCGCAGACTCTCGATCGGCTTGCGCGGGATGACGAGCACATGCACCGGAGCCTGCGGGGCGATGTCGCGAAAGGCGAGACAGAGATCGTCGCTGTAGACCTCATCACAGGGGATCTCACCACGCAGGATGCGGGCAAAAATCGTGTCAGCTGTCATCGTCTGATCCGGGATGTGACAGGTGGGGCACTAAACCCCTGACCCGCTTGATTGCAATGCTGGCACGCTGCCTGAGTGCCTCGATCGTCGGCCTAGAGGCTCGACCGGTGGTCGTGGAGGTAGACCTAGCCCCCGGACTTCCAGGCCTCCAGCTGGTAGGGCTGCCGGATACCGCCATCCAGGAATCCCGGGAACGGGTGAGGGCAGCCCTTCGCAACAGCGGCTTTCGTGGTCCACTGGTGCGGGTGGTGGTGAACCTGGCCCCGGCGGATCTACGCAAGGAAGGACCGGCCTTTGACCTGCCGATTGCCCTCGGGCTTCTGGTGTCCAGCGGCCAGCTGGATGCACCGCTGCTGAAGGATCTCTGGTGTGCCGGTGAACTGGGCCTCGATGGAAGCCTGAGGCCCTGCCGAGGCATCCTTGCTGTGGCCCGTCTGGCCGCCGCGGCAGGAGCCCGAGCGCTGGTGGTGCCTGTGGCGAATGCCGCTGAAGCCAGCCTGGTGCCCGACCTAAGGCTGCTGGCCGCCACCTCACTCCGGGAGGTCGTGCAGACGCTCCGGGGAACCCAGCCCTGGCCATGCCTTGACGTGGCGAACGCGATCACCGCGACGGCCGACGACTCCTTTGACACGAGGGATGGAGTGATCGGACAAACCGTGGCGCAACAGGCTCTGGCGCTGGCGGCTGCCGGTGGCCATCACCTCCTGATGGTTGGCCCTCCGGGCTGCGGCAAAACCCTGCTGGCCCGTCAGCTCCCGAGGCTGTTGCCCCCGCTCAGCCAGGGAGAAGCGCTGGAGATCACCCAGCTGCATTCGATCGCCGGCTCTCTCCCCCAACCGGCGAGCCTGGTTCAACGCCGCCCGTTTCGATCCCCCCATCACAGTTGTTCGCCGGCAGCCCTGCTGGGGGGAGGCGCTAATCCCAGACCCGGGGAACTGAGCCTGGCCCATGGCGGCGTGCTGTTTCTTGATGAGCTGGCGGAATTTCCACGCTCCCTGCTCGACCAGTTGCGCCAACCGATCGAAGAAGGCTGCCTCTGGCTCAGTCGAGCCAAGGTCAAATGCGCCTTCCCTTGCCGGGTCACCCTGGTGGCAGCAACGAATCCCTGCCCCTGTGGTTGGTTTGGCGAGCCGGGAGGCCAATGCCGGTGCCGAGAAACGGAACGCCAGCGCTACTGGAACCGTCTGTCGGGGCCCATGCTGGATCGCCTCGATCTGCAACTCCGGTTGCACAGGCTGCCGCCGGAGCAGCTCCGCCGCAGCGTGGAGACCCCAACCCCAGAGCAGGAGCCGACACCACTGTTGTGTCCAGAACGAATCCAGCAGGCACGCCTGAGAATGATTCGGCGCAATCCCTCGGGGTGCCTGAACAGCGCTCTCAGTGCCGCAGCCCTGGGGCGAAGCGGGAGCTTGAGTGCTTCAGCTTTAGAACGATGGGAAAGGATTGTTGAGCAGCGTCAACTGAGTGCCCGCAGTGGCCTGAGGCTGCTCCGGGTTGCTCGCACCTTGGCTGACCTGGATGACCGCGAGCATGTCCTGAACACCGACCTCAGCGAAGCACTGTGCTTTCGCAGCTTCGACACCCCCCCGACCGATGGGGTGAACACACAAGGGGATTGAAAGAGCTGGAAGCACAGCCCCAGCCCAATGGTCGTGTCAGTACCGGAACTTCACCCTTTCCGGTGCATCGCGATAGGGCTGTGGCCCAATCGGAGGTGGCTGGTGCAGCTTCTCCTCTCTGGGGTTCCCAAGTGCATGGGAGAGGGTGTCTCCGAACCAATGTCTGATGCTTTTAAACCTGAAATCCATCACCGACTCCCAGCTGATCTGCCATCAGTCTGGTGCTGGAATTCAGGGGTCGCCAACCAGTGCAAATACTGATTTCTAACCAGCAAAACAGGCCCTGAGTGGGAAAAGCTCTTCTCTCCCAGGGCCTTGGCAATGGATCAGAAGCCAGAGCTTCGGATCAGCGACGACGACGACGCTGCTGAGCCTTGCGCTTGTACTTCTCGATGGGTGTCTCGTGGTGACGCAGGCGCTTGAGGTCTGCAAAGATCCCGGCCTTGGAGACCTGACGCTTGAAGCGACGTAGGGCTGATTCGATGCCTTCGTTTTCTCCGACCGTGACCTGAGTCATGCAGCAAGCAAGGTTGTCCAGCCCGTCAATGTAGCAACTCGCCCGCAGCTCAAGGCTGGGTCGATGCCTCACCGGCATCAGGCCAGGACTCCCGGAAGACATACAGGTGACCGAGGGTCTTCTTGCCGTACTGACGGCGCATCAGTTGCCAGCCGGGCTCCATGACCAACTGCAGAAAGTCCTGTCCCGGCCCACCGGTACGAGCGATCAACAGGGTGGGCTTAGAGGTATCACGGGTCGGCACCGCCAGCAGCTCCACGTCAGAACCGGTCTTCACCACAGACAGGCGGTAACGGGTGCCCAGGTCGTCAGCACCAATGCGGAGGGAATAACCATTGCCATCGATGTAGCGATTGCAAATCCCGGTGAAATCAAAGGTGGCCAACAGAGGATTGACGACCGCTGGGGCGGAGCCCGATACGGAGTAACAGGGGCGCTTGCTGCTGCGCTGCTCGTAGATGTTGAGCTGCGCTGACTCCCCTTTACCGATCGGTGCTGCCACCAGGATGAATCGGCTCTGTTCCACCGGCGCTGCCGTGAACAGAGAACCCTGCGCCCTCAGCGGGAGAGGACTGACGGCGGCCGTGATGGCGGCCGTCAGAGCGGTCACAACGGCGAGAGGCAGGAAGCGGACCATCCGGTGGAGGGAAGGAACTAGTCCGGATCGTAAAAGTCGAAACGGGAAAGGGCGATCCGATTCAGACCGGTTTGTTGAGACGAATCGCGACCAGAAGGGTGACGACCGTGGCGGGTGCAGTGAGAGCCAGGATCCAGCCGGTGACGGTGCCACCAAGATCGGGATCGCCGTAGGCAAGCTCAAACACCGAACCGGTGGCGGCGATACCGAGCACGCAGGCCAGAGCCAGAAAGAGGCCGGCAAGAGGTTTCATCGGCATCGCTCAGACCAGGGGGCGAACATCAGCAGCCAGAAAACCATGGTCCTTGAGCTCACGGTTGCGATTGCCTTCATCACTCACCCGATCGACAAAGAGGACTCCCTTGAGGTGATCCATCTCGTGCTGGATGCAGCGGGCCATGAGCCCATCGGCCTTCATGGTGCGAGGACGTCCCATCTCGTCGCGGTAGCTGAGCTGAATCGCGCTAGGTCGCACCACATCGAGATAGACACCGGGGATGCTGAGGCAGCCCTCCTCGTAGGTGTCTAATGATCCGCTCGTGGTCGTGATCTCCGGGTTGATCAACACCAGGGGTGGAGCCGCGGCGTTCTCGATATCGAGATCGATCACGAGCAATTGCTGATGCACTCCCACCTGCGGAGCCGCGAGCCCGATCCCGCGGGCGGTGTACATGCTGCGCAACATGTCGCGGGCGAGATCCCGCACCGCTTCATCCACCCGACTGATGCGCCGTGCCTCCTGGCGCAACACCTGATTCCCCAGCGTGTGAATCTCGAGCGGGGCAACCTCCAGAGGCTCCTTCGCCACCGCCACGGCGCCGCCGCTGCGTTCGGCCGACCGTGCCAGTTGAGCGAAACTTCGAGCCAAGCGTCCTGTCTCCGCGAAGGATTGCATTGGCTTGATCTTAGGCAGCCTGACCCGCCAGCCTCCCGATCAGCACCAGTTGCCCCACCCACACGCCTCAGACCTCGTCCCCATGCACACTCCCCTGGCCGCACGGATTGCTCTCGGCCGCATGCCGACGCTGCGGGAACCGAGGTTGGTCGGCGACTCGGGCGACTGGGTTCTCTGGCTGGAACAGCGCCCCCAAGAGAGGGGACGCACCACCGCCCTGATCCGTCGCTGGGGGGCTGGGGCCACTGCGGTTCAGGAGCTGACCCCCGCTCCCATCAACCTGCGCAGCAGGGTGCACGACTACGGCGGTGGCGTGTTGGCCCAGGCCACTGATGGCCAGGAGCTGATGCTGGCCTGGATCGACGATCGCGATGGCTGCGTCTGGTTTCAGACCTGGCAAGGCCTGGACCAGAGCGAAGCAAATCCTCTGCTCGCCCATGGCCCCGCCCGCCGCCTCAGTCGGCCTGGAGCTCCCCTCGCGGACGGCCAGCTCGATCCCTTCAGGCGCCGCTGGCTCGGCGTCATGGAAGACGACGGCCGCGACTGGTTGGTGAGCCTGCAGCTGGACCAGGAGGATCAGACCCCAGACCGCTTGCATCAACCGGCTGATTTTGCTGGGTACATCGCCCTCGGTCCAAGGGGGGACAGGCTCGCCTGGGTGGAATGGCAGCAGCCGAACATGCCCTGGGACAACAGCCAGCTCTGGGGCGCTGATCTGGATTCTGAGGGGCGGATCATCACTCCAATGGCCCTGGCGGGAAGCGAGGGGACAACCGGCGCAGAGATCTCCGTGTTCCAACCCCTTTGGTTGCCGGACGGTCGCCTGGTGGTGGCCGAAGATGGCAGCGGTTGGTGGAACCTGCTGCGCAGCACAGGAGGCACCACTCTGGACAGTCTCCAGTGGGAGCGCCCCTGGCCCATGGAGGCGGAAACCGCCATGCCCCAGTGGGTGTATGGCATGCGCACCTCCGCCTGGGATGGCAGGCAGCTGTTGGCAGCCGTCTGCCGAGAGGGGTGCTGGCAACTGAACCGTCTCAGCGAGCAAGGCACGATTCAGACGCTTGACCAACCCTTTGATGATCTAGCGGGCCTGCATGCGCAGGGGGAAAGAGCCGTGGCCATCGCGAGCAACAGCACCACTGGCCAGGGGCTGCTGGAGATCGATCTCAGCGATGGACATTGGCACCACCACCCGGCGGCCGAGCCCGCGCTGAGCGCGGAGTGCATCAGCGTGGCGGAGCCCCTTTGGTTTGAGGGATCCCAGGGACGCCGCACCCATGCCTGGTACTACCCACCGAGCGCTGGCTCAGCAGAGAGGCCCCCGCTGTTGGTGAAGAGCCACAGCGGTCCCACCGCCATGGCCCGACGGGGCCTCAGCCTCGGCATCCAGTACTGGACATCCCGCGGCTGGGGCGTGGTCGATGTGAACTACGGCGGCTCCACAGGTTTCGGGCGGGCCTACAGGGAGCGGCTCAACGGGGGCTGGGGACTCGTCGACGTGGAGGACTGCGCCGCGGCCGCCCAAGCCCTGATCGCAGCCGGTCGCGCCCATCCGGACCAGATCGCGATCGAAGGGGGCAGCGCCGGTGGCTTCACCACCCTGGCCTGCCTTTGCTTCACCGACACGTTCCGTGTGGGCGCCTGCCGCTACGCCGTGAGTGATCTCACCGCCATGGCCACGGACACCCACCGTTTCGAGGCCCGCTACGCGGAGCGTCTGGTGGGGATATGGCCGCAGGAGCGCGAGCGCTATGAAGCGCGCTCTCCCCTGCTCCATGCCGAGCGGATCCACTGCCCGGTGATTTTCTTCCAGGGCGACAAAGACAAGGTGGTGCCACCGGAGCAGACCGAACGGATGGCAACGGCACTCAGGGCTAACGGGCTGCCAGTGGAGGTGCACAGCTTCCCGAACGAAGGCCACGGCTTCCGCGACAGCCACGTGCAGATCAGTGTGCTTGAAGCCACCGAACGCTTCTTCCGCACACATCTGGGCCTCAACGAAGGTTGAGCTGAGAAACGGACCGCTCTTCTTGGTCAGGATCCGCCTGACCGTAGTGAAGCCCACGGAACTGGGCGTAAACAGCCTCCATTTGTGCTGGCGAGAGCAGGGGCGGTTCGCCGATCTGCAGAGCCTGGAGATACATCCGTGCCAGGGTCTCCACCTCCACGGCAATCCGCAGCGCCTGATCAAGATCCGATCCCAGGGCCACCAGCCCATGACGGGCCAGCAGACAAGCCTTCCGATCCCGGAGCGCTTCCACGGCATAGGCCGAGAGCTCGGCCGTTCCGAACGTTGCATAGGGCGCACAGCGAACGTCATCACCGCCGGCGACGGCCACCATGTAATGGAAGGCGGGAATCGATCGGTCATGGCAGGCCAGGGCAGTGGCATGCACCGGATGGCAATGGAGCACCGCCTGTGCTTCCGGACGCCCTGCCAGTACATCGGCATGCAAACGCCACTCCGAAGAGGGACGGCGCTGAGCCGAGCTCAAGGGGTGACCCTCCAGATCAAGCGCCACCAGATCGCCCGGCTCCATCTGCTCATAGGGCAGGGAGCTCGGGGTGACCAGCATGCCGCCAGGGATGCGCACCGACAGGTTGCCCGAGGTGCCCTGATTGAGACCCGTGCCATTCATACGCCGGGCCACCGCCACCAGCTCCTCTCGCAAACCGGGCTGTTCGGGAACCCCATGCCCGGAGAAAACTTGCTCAGATCCCACTGTTTCAGCCATTGCCGTAGAGGCCACGCAAACCGGCTTCGCTTGCCGGCGCCACACCACGCTCGGTGATCAAACCGCTCACCAGCCGGGCGGGGGTGACATCGAAGGCAGGGTTGAAGCCAGCGCTGCCATCGGGGGTGAGCTGCACCTGAACCAGCTCCCCTGCGCTGGCGCCGCTGATCACCCGCCCCTGAATCGCCGTCACCTCATCGGCAGAGCGGGCTTCGATCGGGATCTCCGCCACTCCATCCTCGAGCGACCAGTCAATCGTCGACGCAGGAAGCGCCACATAAAAAGGAACCTGATTGTCGTGAGCAGCTAGCGCCTTGAGATAGGTGCCGATCTTGTTGCAGACGTCGCCCCGACGGGTGGTGCGGTCAGTACCAACGATCACTGCATCCACTTGGCCGTGCTGCATGAGGTGCCCACCGGCGTTGTCGACAATCACCGTGTGGGGAACCCCCTCCCGTCCCAGCTCATAGGCCGTGAGGGAAGCGCCCTGATTGCGGGGGCGGGTCTCATCGACCCACACGTGGATGTTGATCCCGGCGCGGTGAGCCTTGTAGATCGGAGCCAAGGCCGTTCCCCAGTCGACGGTGGCCAACCAACCCGCATTGCAATGGGTCAGCACGCGGAAGGGCTCAGCCCGTCGCCCAGGCGGACGCGCAGCCGCCAGCTCCTGAAAAATCTTCAGCCCGTGGTCGCCAATCGCCTCACACATGGCCACATCCTCATCAGCGATCGCAGCCGCCTCCTGGCGGGCCGCTGCGGCGCGCTCGGCCTCCGGCAGGGGCCGCACCCGATCGCGGACCCGCTCGAGGGCCCAGCGCAGATTCACCGCCGTCGGCCGGGTGGCATTGAGTTGATCAAACGCGAGATCAAAGGCCCGATCACTGGCATCCACCTGGAGAGCAAGCATCAGGCCGTAGGCACCGGTGACGCCGATCAGCGGTGCTCCCCGCACCACCATCGTGCGGATCGATTCAGCGGCCTGATCGCAGCTGTGAAGCGTGCGGGTGCTGAAGCGATGCGGCAGCTGGGTCTGATCGATCACCCCGACCGAGCAACCATCCGGCTCGAGCCAGATCGTGCGCCAGGCTTTGCCGTCGATGTTCATCCGCTGCGCCAGCACTGAGTTGGATCCATGCTGCCTGGTGACTGTCCCGCTCGGATGTCTCTTCGCCGTCGCCATTTCCTGCAGCTCGCCCTCGGGACGGGCCTGAGCGCAGCTGGGCTTGGCATCAGCCGTGCGGCTGGCCGAGCAGCGTCTCGCGGTGATCTACGCATCGGCCTGATCAGTGATCTCAACAGCAGCTACGGCTCAACCGCCTACATCCCCCAGGTCAGCCAGGGACTGCAGCAGCTCCTCGCCCTCAAACCGGCCCTGTTGGTGTGTGCCGGCGACATGGTGGCCGGCCAGAAACGGGGCCTCACCGCCAACCAGCTGGATGCGATGTGGGAGAGCTTCGCCCGCACGGTGTTGACACCAGTACGCCGAGCCGGGCTGCCCTTCCTACCAGCCATCGGCAACCACGACGGATCACCGGGTTTTGAAGCCGATCGGGCCGCGCTGCGCCGCTTCTGGACGCCACGCCGTCAGGCCCTGGGCCTGACATTCGAAGATGCGGGCGACTTCCCCTTTCACTACAGCGTCCTGCAAAACGACGTGTTCTGGTTGGTATGGGATGCCAGCTCGAGTCGAATCCCCCCTGCCCAGATCCAGTGGGCCCGCCGGCAACTGGGCAGTGCCGCCGCGCGAAGAGCCCAGATCCGCATGGTCGTCGGCCATCTCCCCCTGTTCGGGGTCAGCCAGGGACGGGATCGACCGGGGGAGAGGCTCGAGCAGAGAGCAGCGATCCTGGCGATCCTGGCGGAGGGCAACGTGCAGGCCTACATCAGTGGACACCAGCACGCCTGGTATCCGGCCAAGCTCGGGCCACTCGACCTGATCCAACTGGGGGCTCTTGGCAGCGGCCCCAGACGGCTTCTCCAGGGAGGTATTCCGCCTCAGCAGACCTACACCACCCTCGACATCAACTGGCCAGAGAACTCCCTGGTGGAGACCACCTATGCGGTGGCCAGCGGCCAACCCGTGGCCTGGAGCCGCCTACCCGCCACCTTGATGGGCCGCACCGGCGGCCTCAACCGCAACGCTCAGGCGCGATCAATCCGCCGGTAGCCGAACCAATCCGGCACCTGGGGCTGGCTCAACCCCTCGGGATGGGGATCAAGCTGCACATACCACCGCTCACCCCCGAGCAGCTCCAGCTGCTCGATCGCCAGGCAGTCGTCGACGGCGCAGAGATCATCCTTGTGCTGCTGCAACGCGCCTGCCAGCCACTGCCGCTTTGCCGCCGCCTTGGCCGCCTGAGGCGAGCGCGCCACCACCAGCCCGAAGTGGTGCAACTCCGCCAAGGAATCAGGGCGGTAGGCGCCCAGGTTCACAAACCAGAGCCGATCGGGCCGGGGCGCGGCCGGCTCGCGCACGAGGCTCACCGCCCAACCATCGATCACCCGCACCGCCATGTAGCTGTCCAGGTGCAGGCCCTCACGCCTCCCGAACCACTGCCGCCGCAGCTCGGGGAGGGTGTCATCGATCGAGGCCCCCGTCACAAAGCGCACATCGTGCAGCTCGATGTGACTGGTGGCGGTGCGGCCCCCCAGCACCACCAGAAACAACTGCGTGTGGTCAGCCAAGAGCTCCATGGTCAGCATTCCAGCAGCTGTGAGATGGCTGGCGCGATGGGCGGTGCATTGGATGTGGTGGTGGTGGGTGCCGGACTCTCCGGGTTGATCGCCGCTCGCCGCTTGATCGAACAAGGGCAGCGGGTGCGCGTGCTGGAGGCGCGGCCACGGGTGGGGGGCCGAATGGTGAGCCAGACCCTCAGCGACGGCAGCGTGGTGGATCTGGGAGGCCAGTGGGGAGGCCACACGCACCACCGCTTCGCGGCGCTACTGCAGGAGCTCGGGCTGAGTTGCTATCCGAGTTACTACGCAGGCGACGGCATCTTCTGTTGGCAAGGGAAGTGCATCAAGGCCCCACTAGCGGAGCGTTTTGAGAACAGCCTGGTGTTCTTTGAGCCTGGGGCCCTCGACCTGGATGCGAAGGAGCTGGAGGCAACCCGCGCACTGCAGCAAGCCTTCACCGCCCTCGTCGCCCAGATCAACCCACGCCAGCCCTGGCTCACCCCCGATGCCGAACGGCTGGATCGGCTCACCGTGAGCGCATGGGCTACCCAGCAGACCAACCTGCCCCTGGCCCATCTGCCCCTCGCCTGGCTCTGCCGCGTGGGGGGATCGGGCGGCTTTGAACCCTGGGAAGCCTCGATCCTGCACCTCGCCTGGACCCAGGCGGTGGCGCCGCAGACCGAGACACCGGAAGCCTGGCTGGTGCAGGGAGGGGCAGGAGCGGTGAGCCTGCTGCTTGCGGCGGACCTTCGGGCCCGCAGCCCTGGGGCCCTCGTGCTGGAAGCCCCGGTGCTGGCCATTCAGCAAAACGAGGCCATAGCAACTGTGATAGCCGAGGGGCTCGAACCGCTGCAGGCCCGTGCGGTGATCTTGGCGGTGCCACCGCCGCAGCGGCAAGCGATCCGCTTTGAACCGCCCTTGCCCCCGGCGCATCAAGCCCTGCTGCAACGCACAGCCATGGGAGGCATGACCAAAATTCTCACGCGCTACAGCAAGCCGTTCTGGCGTGAGCAGGGCCTGAACGGTTTAGGGACCGGTAAACAGCCCTGGCTGGATCTCACCGCCGACAGCGGCCCCCCTGGCGAGCAACCGGCCGTGCTGGCCAGCTTTGTGGCAGGGGAGCGGGCCATCACCATGGCCGCACTGCCGGAGGCGGAACGGCGAGCGTTGATCCTCAAGGATCTGGTGCGCTATTGGGGGCTCCGACGCCGCCAGCCCCCTCGATCTGGTGGAACAAGCTTGGAATGGCGAATCCTGGACCGGCGGTGCCTTCACCAGCTTTCCAGCACCAGGCAGCTGGACCAGCCATGCCCGCCTGGCTGCCGGCACCGAGGGTGGCCCGGCTCCCGCCAGCCATGGGCGGGTGTGCTGGGCCGGTACCGAGGTCTCCCCGCGCTGGCCTGGCTATTTCGAAGGCGCCATCGAGGCCGGGGAGCTAGCCGCATCAACCGTTGCCCGACACCTGAGCCCATGAAGGATCGGCCCTACATCCATGGAACGAGTCGCCGCGAACAAGCACGTCTGATTGATCAAGCAGAGCTGCTCTCCGAGCTATTGGCAGCGAACCTGGATTACCAGGCTGGCGACCAGATCCTCGAGATCGGCTGCGGTGTTGGTGCGGTGCTGGGGCAAATCGGCAAGAACCACCCCGATGCCCAACTGCACGGGATCGACATCAGCCCCGACCAGATCGAGGCCGCGCGGCGGCACCTCAGCGGGCTGGGCCTAGATCAGATGGAGCTCGCGGTGGGGGATGGTGCAGCGCTGCCCTGGGAGGGCTCCTGCATGGATCGTGTGCGGTTGGTGTGGGTGGTGGAGCACCTGCAGGAGCCCCTGGCGGTGCTGCGCGAAGCCCTGCGGGTGCTGCAGCCAGGGGGCACGATTCACATCACCGAAACCGATTACTCCAGCCTGCGGGTTTCCCCGCCAGACCCCGCGATCGAGGCGATGCTCAGCGCCTTCGTTGCCCATTTCAACCGCCATGGCAATGCCCACGCCGGCCCGGCGCTGGGCCCCTGGCTGGAGCAGACCGGCTTCACTGCGGTGCACAACACCATGGTGGGGATCCACCACTGGTGTCCCAGTCGGCGCGATGCGGTCGATGGGTTTTGCAGCTATTTGCTCGGCTTTATCGAACCGGAACGCTCAGCCTTGTTCGAGGCTGCGCCCACACCCCATGCCGCAGCCCTGATCGAGACTGGACTGGAGCGATTTGCGCGCCTGGCGGAGCAGCCCGATGGGGCGATCAGCATCAGTGCCTACCAAGCCCGGGGGATGAAACCCGCCGACGACCAACCAGGCTAAACACCATGGATCTTTTCGCACAGCAGTGGGCCTCCTATCGGGCCGTGGTGGAGCACGATCTGGTGGAGCACCAAGCCGTGGCCTCCGCCACGGCCGCAACCCTGGAGGGCTGGCTCAAGGCTCGCCCCAACAATGCCGCGGCACCGCGGATGGTTGATCTGGGCTGCGGGGATCTGGCGCTGCTGGCTCCTCTGCTGCAACGCCTGCCTTTGGGCTCCTACACGGGACTGGATCTCACGCCTGAGGTGCTGCCCCTGGCGCAGCAAGCTCTCGGCAACGTGGCCTATCCATGCCGCTGGCTGGAAGGAGATCTACTCCGTTGGGCGAGCGATCCAGCTGGCGATGACGCAGAACCGGTCGACATCCTTCACTCTGCCTTCGCCATTCATCACCTCAGCGCCGAGGAGAAACAGTGGCTGCTCGAGCGCCTGCGCACTCGGATCGCACCGGGAGGGTTGTTCATTTGGGTGGATGTCTTCCGGAAACCCGGCGAGAGCCGCGACATCTACATGCAGCGCTACCAGCAACGCATTGCCAGCAGTTGGCTCCAGCTCTCTGCCCAGCAGCGAGAGCAGGTGAGTAGCCACCTGGCCGCTTACGACCACCCCGCCGATCGCGCCGCGATTGAGTCCACGGCCAAAGCAGCAGGTTGGCAGTGGCGCTGGGCATGGAATGGACGCCAACACGCTGAGGCGATGGCCGTGCTGACGCCAGCCTGAGCGAAGAGGATCCGCTCAGCTGTGCTCCCGCAGGAAGCTGATGGAGCCCTGCAGCTCATCGGCAAAGCGGTCGATCTCCTCGAAGGTGGTGGTGAAACTGAGGCTGGCCCGGGCTGATGCCGTGACGCCGTAATGGCGATGAAGAGGCTGACAGCAGTGGTGACCACTGCGAATGCAGATCCCACTGAGATCAAGCAAAGCGGCGATGTCATTGGCATGAACCCCATCCACCAGGAACGTGGCCAGGGCGCCGCGACCCGCCTGCTGCTCTGGGGTGGGGCCGAGAATGCGCAGGCCTTCAATCCCCTGCAGGCGCAGGAAGAGATAGCGGGTGAGCTGAGCCTCCCAGGCCTGAATTTGATCAAGACCAAGGGCCTGGAGATAACGGATCGCTGCCCCCATACCGATCGCCTCGCCAATCGCCGGGGTCCCTGCCTCGAACTTGTGGGGCAGCGCCGCCCAGGTGCTGTGGTCCAGGAAAACGTCCTGGATCATCTCGCCACCGCCCAGGAACGGGGGCATCGCCTCCAGCAAAGCCTCGGGTGCCCAGAGAAAACCCATTCCGGTGGGACCACAGAGCTTGTGGGAGGAGCCCACTAAGAAATCCACACCCATGACTGACACATCAATGGGCTGATGGGCCAGGCTCTGACAGGCATCCAGGAGCACCTTCGCGCCCTGTTCCCGTGCCGCGGCCACGACGTCCTGGACGGGATTGCAGCATCCCAGCGTGTTGCTGATGTGCACCAAAGACACAAGCTTGGTGCGGGAGCTGAGCTTGCAGCGCAGATCCTCAAGATCGAGCATGCCCTGCTCGGTCACCTGCACGTGACGAAGCACGCATCCGGTGCGCTGAGCCAACAACTGCCAGGGCACCAGATTGCTGTGATGCTCCATCACGGTGAGCAGCACTTCATCGCCTTCCCTGAGGTTGGCGTCTCCCCAGCTACGGGCCACGAGATTGATGGCCTCGCTGGCATTGCGGGTGAACACGATCTCGCTGGCGCTGGCGGCAGCAATGAATCGAGCGGTGGTTGCCCGGGCCCCCTCAAAGGCCTCGGTAGCGCGGGCGCTGAGCTGATGGGCACCGCGATGCACGTTGGCGTTGTCGCAGCTGTAGTAGTGCTGCAGCGCCTCGAGCACCACCTGGGGCTTCTGGCTGGTTGCCGCATGATCGAGATAGACCAACGGACTGCCGGAGGCAGAGCACTGGCTCAGAATCGGGAAGTCGGCACGAGTCCGTTCCGCGATTGACATGCCGACGTGCCGCCCCGTGGTCAGATCCTGGGTTGCACTGGTCATACCTCCAGTCCCTCCAGCAGTTGCGTCATGACGGGCCAGGCACTGGCTGCGCCGGGCAGGTGATCCACCACCTCCTGGCAGTACCCACGCAACAGCAGGGCGGCGGCATCGGAGGCGCCAATGCCCCGGCTCTGGAGATAGAAGAGCTCATCCTCCTGAAGCTGAGACACCGTGGCGCCGTGGGCACAGCGCACATCGTCCGCCACGATCTCGAGCTCTGGCTTGGTGTCGATCCGGGCCCGTTCCGAGAGCAGCAGGTTGCGACTGAGCTGGGCGGCATTGGTGCGCTGGGCAAGGCGCGGCACCCGCACACCACCATTGAAGATGGCGTGGGAACGTCCCCCAGCGAGACACTTCTGAAGCTGATCAAGCTCCCCTTCCGGCCCCTCGAATTGAACGGTGCTGTGGGTGGCGAGCTGCTGATCAGCGGCCGACACCGAAAGACCACGCATCACGGTGCTGGCCTGACCATCCACCTGCACCACCCGTGGCTCCAAACGGGCCAAGGCCCATCCTTTGGCTACAGAGGTGAGTGTGTAGGCACTGCGGGGCTCCTGCTCCACAGCGCCATGGATCAACAGAGAGCCCTCGCCATCGGCGCAGGCGACCAAACCGTGATTGAGCCTCGCTTCCTGGCCTAGGTGAACCTCCAGCACATGGCTGTGGGCCACCGGCCCCTCGGCAAGCACGACCTGGAGCAGATCCAGCTGCGCCTTCTCCTCGAGCAGAAGCAGCACCCGGGTGGCCGTGAGACCGGTGGGGCTGGCCAGCACCAGCTCGAGGGGGGGGGCCGAACCTCGCACCCGCAGCGCCAGCACCTGCTGACTGGAGGCATGGTTGAGCTCCACGGGCCAGGCGTCCGCACAACCGCAGCGATCGAGGGTGTGACCAAGGGCCTGCTCCAACTCGGAAGCACTCAAACGGGTGATCCCCTCAGGCAGCACCATCGCCGCCAAGGGATCGGCTTGTCCATCGAGGACGAGACGCAGCGTTCCCGTCGCCACCGCTGGCAAGGCTGAAGGATCCAGCGGAGCACGAGCATCAGCACTGCTCAGGGGTAGGCGCGCGATCGCCTCAAGGCGCGTCAGATCCGTGAGGCGCCACGCCTCCTGACGGCGGGTGGGCAGGCCGAGGCGCTCCAAGGCCTCCCTCCCCCGACGCTGGACAGGGTCCAAAACACTGTCGTGACTGGAGAACTGCATCCTCAGACCCCCTCCTGGGCAGCCAGTTCCTGATCCACCCAGTCGTATCCCGTCTTCTCCAGTTCCAACGCCAGCTCACAACCACCAGTGCGCAAAATCCGCCCAGCAGCCATCACATGGACGTAGTCGGGCGTGATTTCGTCGAGGAGGCGCTGGTAGTGGGTGATCAGCAGCGTGGCGTTCTCCGGACCGGCGAGCTGATTCACACCACCGGCCACGATGCGCAAGGCATCGATATCGAGACCGGAATCTGTCTCATCCAGAATGGCCACAACCGGTTCCAGCAGGGCCATCTGCAGGATCTCGTTGCGCTTCTTCTCACCACCTGAGAAGCCCTCATTCACGCTGCGCTCAAGGAAGGCAGGATCCATTTGCACCACCTGGAGGCGCTCACGAACGTGATCCTCGAAATCAAAGGTGTCGAGTTCCTCCATCCCCTGGGTCTCGCGTCGAGCATTGGTGGCCACCCGCAGAAACTCAAGATTGCTGACCCCTGGAATCTCGACTGGATACTGAAAGCCGAGAAACACGCCAAGACGAGCGCGTTGCTCAGGCTCCAGTTCAAACAGGTCTTGACCTCGGTAACGCACGGAACCACCAGTGACCCGATAAGCGGGGTGACCAGCCAACACCTTGGACAGAGTGCTTTTACCGCTGCCGTTCCGCCCCATCACGGCATGGATTTCGCCAGCACGCACCTGCAGGTTCACCCCCTTGAGGATCGGCTGATCCTCCACGGAGGCATGCAGATCGGAGATGTCGAGAAGCAGCTCGGCGTCGGGGCGGATCACGGGACGGAGAAGGAAGGGGTCAGAGAACGGATCTGGACGGGACAAGCAGGGATCAACCCACCGATCCCTCGAGCTTGAGGGCGAGCAGCTTGTCGGCCTCAGCTGCGAACTCCATCGGCAGCTGATTGAAGACATCGCGGCAGAATCCGCTCACCATCATCGACACCGCTTCTTCGAAGCCAATGCCCCGGCTCTGGAGATAAAACAGCTGGTCTTCGGAAATGCGGCAGGTGCTCGCTTCATGCTCGATCGCCGCCTGGGGCTGTTGCGAGCGGATGTAGGGATAGGTGTTCGCAGCAGCCTGATCGCCGATCAGCATCGAATCGCACTGGCTGTAATTGCGCGCCCCTTTGGCGCCAGGCCCCATCTGCACCAGACCGCGGTAGCTGTTGCTGGAGCAACCAGCGCTGATGCCCTTGCTCACAATCGTGGAGCGGGTGCGGGGCCCCACATGCACCATCTTGGTGCCGGTATCGGCCTGCTGGCGGTTATTGGTCAGTGCCACGGAGTAGAACTCACCGACTGAATCGGCTCCCTGAAGCACGCAGCTGGGATACTTCCAGGTGATGGCAGAGCCGGTCTCGACCTGCGTCCAGCTGATTCGGCTGCGAGCCCCTCGGCACTGTCCCCGCTTGGTCACGAAGTTGTAGATACCGCCCACACCGTTTTCATCACCGGCATACCAGTTCTGCACGGTGGAGTATTTGATCGAGGCATCATCAAGAGCCACGAGTTCCACCACTGCAGCATGCAGCTGATTGGTGTCAAACATGGGAGCAGTACAACCCTCGAGGTAACTCACCGAAGCCCCTTCCTCGGCCACGATCAAGGTGCGCTCGAACTGGCCCGTGTCGCCAGAGTTGATGCGGAAATAAGTGGACAGCTCCATCGGACACTCCACACCCTTGGGAATGAACACAAAAGAGCCATCACTAAACACGGCGGAATTGAGGGCCGCGAAATAGTTGTCATTGCTGGCAACCACTGTTCCCAAATAACGCTCGATGAGCTCAGGGTGCTCCTTGACAGCCTCACTGAAGGAACAGAAGACGACTCCGTGCTCGGCGAGCTTCTCTTTGTAAGTGGTGGCAATCGAGACGCTGTCAAATACTGCATCAACAGCCACGTTGCTCAATCGCTTCTGCTCGCTCAGAGGAATTCCGAGTTTGTCAAACGTTTCCAGCAGTTTGGGGTCCACCTCATCGAGGCTGGACTTTTTCTCCTGCTGTTTGGGAGCCGCGTAATAAACGATGTCTTGATAATCGATCGACGGATAACCCAGAGCAGCCCAATCGGGTTCTTCCAGGGTCAACCAGTGCCGGAATGCCTTGAGCCTGAAGTTCAGGAGAAAGTCGGGCTCCTCTTTCTTGGCCGAGATCAGGCGAACGACATCCTCGCTCAGCCCCTTGGCGATCTTGTCGGTCTCAATGTCGGTAACGAAGCCGTATTTGTACGGCTGACTGACGGGATCACGGGTGGAGGCACTGGTCATGGCGATCAACCCGCAGACGCGTGGATCTCCTCGGTGCTGATGGTTTGAGCATCGCCGCGGAAGGGATTGTCCTCAGTGAGGAAAAGCATGCAGTGACACTCCTTGCGCTCGCGCATCGGGACACAGGGGCAGTTCCAGAAGGCCTGGGACACCTCAGCCTCCTTGTCTTCGTAGTGACGGCAAGGGCAGAGGGCTCCTCCGAGTTCGTCCTTGTGACGGGCGAGTCCCTTGAGCACCACGGCCGTGACCCCAGGGTCACTGCAGAAATAGGTGCCGGTGCGCTGGGCATAGGTCTCAGCGAACTTGCGGATCACCTCGAGGCTCTCGGCCGTGGGCTCCGGGTTGCCAGCGGACGGATCGGTCATGGGGCGGAGGCGGAAATGCAGAAGGCAGGTTGACGCCGGACAACGGATGAGCTGACCTGCCGGCAGGCAAATACGAAACTCCGTTGTTTCGTTTTTGAAGCCTAGGGCACAGGTCCGTCGACCGACGGGTGTGGCCATTCTCACCTGCTGCCGGCGAGGGATGTCGCCTGCGCACTGACGGAAGCGAAGCCCGTTTCTAGTTTCCGGCTTGAACGACCAAGACTTCCCTCCATGGCTATCGCTAACCGGTCCGCTGCGGAGTGGCTCGGCTCCGAGGCCGAGCTCCTGCTGCAGGGCACTCCGCGCGTCAGCAGAGAACGCCTGCACCTACCAGGCCCCGCAGTGGTCGACCGTTTCGCCCTCACCGACCGCAATCCCCAGGTGATGCGCAGCCTGCAGCAGCTCTACGGCAGCGGCCGCCTCGCCAACACCGGTTACTGATCAATCCTCCCCGTCGATCAGGGCATCGAACACTCAGCGGCCCACTCCTTTGCCCCTAATCCCGATTACTTCGACAGCGAAGCGATCGTGGAACTGGCTGTGGAAGCTGGCTGCAACGCGGTTTGCTCAACTCTGGGGGTGCTCGGCTCCGTGGCCAGGAAGTGGGCTCACCGCATTCCCTTCATGGTCAAGGTGAACCACAACCAGCTGCTCACGGCACCGAATGTGCACGAGCAGATCCTGTTCGCCTCCGTTGATCAAGCGTGGGACATGGGCGCCGTGGCTGTGGGCGCGACCATCTATTTCGGCAGCGATGACTGCAACCGTGAGCTGCAACAGATCGCAGCACTCTTTGAGCATGCCCACGAGCGGGGATTAGCGACCGTGCTCTGGTGCTATCTGCGCAATCCGATCTTCAAGCAGCCTGAGGCCGATTACCACCTGTCGGCCGACCTGACCGGCCAGGCGGTGCATCTGGGCGTCACCATCGGGGCGGACATCATCAAGCAGAAACTCCCGGCCAACAACGGGGGCTATCCAGCCGTGGCGAAGGCGCTGGGTCACGCCTTCGGCATGACGGACGATCGGATCTACAGCGAGCTGGCCAGCGACAACCCCGTCGATCTCTGCCGCTACCAAGTGCTGAACTGCTACGCCGGTCGCATCGGACTGATCAACAGCGGTGGCGCCTCAGGCAGCGACGATCTGCATGAAGCCATCCGCACGGCGGTCATCAACAAGCGCGCCGGGGGCAGTGGCCTGATCATGGGCCGAAAAGCTTTCCAGAAACCCAGGCAGGAGGGGGTCGACCTCATCCAGGCCGTTCAGGACGTTTACCTCAGCCCCGAGGTCACCATCGCCTAATCCCGGCGCTGGTCAGACGCCACCTGAAAGGATTGCGTGGCATCGTGTGAACATCACGACTGACCCATGGGCGCACACGCTCAGGCTCCCACCCGCGAGACCACCCTGACCCTGCTGTTGCGGCAGGGTCAGGTGAGTGCAGCGGATCTGGCTGGTCAGCTCGGCATTTCCGTTCAGGCGATGCGCCGCCACCTGCGCAGCCTGGAGGACGACGGCCTGGTGGAATCCAAGCCAATGACCGCAGGTCCTGGCCGTCCCTCCAACATCTGGCGACTGACCGCCTTGGGGCATCAGCATTTCCCGGATGGCAGTGAGAGCTTTGCCCTCGGGCTGCTCAATTCCATGGCGGCCACCCTGTCACCGGAAGCCATGGCGTCCCTCCTGAGCCAGCAGGCCCTTGAAAAAGCGAGCCGCTACCGCCAGAGAGTGGGATCCGGCCCCCTGAGGGAACGCATCGCCACCCTCGCCGAACTACGACGTCAGGAGGGGTATGTCACGGAACTGGAGCCGGATCCCGACGGCCACGGCTGGTGCCTAAGCGAATTCCACTGTTCGGTGCAGCGGATCGCAGAGGAATATCCAGTCGTTTGTGATCAGGAGCTGCAGCTCATCCGTCACACCTTCCCCGATTGCCAAGTGGAGCGTGTGCACTGGCGACTCGAGAAAGGTCATTCCTGCGGCTTCCGGATTACTCCTGACCATGCCTGAGGCGCCAACTCCAGAGGGCAGCCCCCTCAGCCTGGAGGTGATCGCGCGCATCGACGCCACCCTGCTACCGAACCAGGAGCGCCATCACCTGCGCCTGATGGCTCACTGCCTCGCCTGTTTTCAAGACATGGCCAATGGCCGCGACCAAGGCCCTCTGCCCTCCGCTGCAGAACAGCGGAGCTGGTGCCAGCAACATCCCCAACTGCAAGACGACGCTCCCTTTGCCCTCCTGCTTCTCCAACAGTTCCAGAGTGCTGGTAGGCAGCTCGAATCCCTGGCGGCAAAGCAGCAGATCACCCCGCTGGGCCTGACCCTCGATCATCTGATCGAGGACGCCGTGAACACCCATCAGCTGCGATCATCCTGAGCAGCCCTGCACGCCTGTCAGCGAGGCCCGCATGACCCTTGCCATTCCCGATGCCCTCAGCTTCTTCCGCCTGAGCAACGGACGCTGGCGGTCGCAAAGGAGCGTCCACCACCTCCTGCATCGACGGGCGGAAGCAGGGGGCTCCCTCATCGTTGTCGAGGATTTGGATGCCCACGACCCCCGTCTTCGGGCGATGGCTGCCGAGCAGGGCCACGATCCCGACCGCCTTGTGGGGGGGAGTCAGGTGCGCTGGAGCGCTTCGATGGCCTGGGATCAAGAGGGTGCTGCCCATGACGGCGAAAGCGTGATCGGCCTCATCCCCGATGGGGCGAACGGTCGATCCGGGGTGCTGCTGCGAGACCTCGGTTATGCGGAAAAAGCGCCAGCCGCCTCCCGCTTCTCCATGGATGAACAGGATGGCCTCATGCTCACCACCGAATACGAAACCATGGCGGTGTGGGAGCGATTCAGCTTCGCGGGCCCAGATGTGCGCATCCGCTCCAGCACGGTGGAAGGCCTGTCGAACAATGCCTCCTTCTGCCTGGAACTTCGCCTGCCGGAGGGGGGTGATGGGGCAAGCGGAACCGCCTCGAGCAGGAGCCATCAGCAAGCGTCGCTCTCGCCTCTGGGCTGGTGAAGCCATCAGCGGCGACTATTACGGACTGTGATTGCTGAGGAAGCGAAAGAGAGCGGCCGCATTCGCCACTTCTACGATTCCCAAAGTCAGTAGCTGTAAGCACTTGGCCCTCCCCCTTCTGAACTACGCCCCCACCACCCAAAACAATCGGGTTGCCCCGATTCGGGTGAGCTCCGATGAGGACGCCAGGGCTGTTGCACTCGACATCGCCGCCGATTCCAGCAATCTCGACACGGTGATCGAGTCGGCGTATCGCCAGATCTTTTTCCACGCCTTCAAGGCCGATCGGGAACCCTTCCTCGAATCGCAGCTGCGCAACGGTCAGATCACCGTTCGCGACTTCATTCGTGGCCTGTGCTTGTCGAACACCTTCCAGCGCAGCTTCTACAACCTCAATTCCAACTACAAAGTGGTGCGCCATCTGGTGGAGAAGGTGCTGGGCCGCAAGACCCACGGACAATCCGAGGAAATCTCCTGGTCGATCGTGCTGGCGACCAAGGGCGTAGGGGGCATGGTCGACGCTCTGCTCGACAGCCAGGAGTACCTCGACACCTTCGGCTACGACACCGTTCCTTACCAGCGCAATCGCGTCCTCCCCGGCCGCGAACTGGGTGAAACGCCCTTCAACGTCACCACCCCTCGCTACGACGAGTACTACCGCGGCATCTTCGGATTCCCTCAGGTCGTCTACACCGGCACTGCGAAGCCGATCCCAGCCCGGGCGAAAATCACCCGTGGAGGCGCCCCTGCCGATTACCTCGCATGGGTGGCCGGTATCGCCAATGCCCGTGGAGCCTCCCCCAGTGGCAATGCCGACATCGATTACATGTCGAAGGTCCCTTACCGCAGCATCGGTCGCTGAGACCTGCTCCCATAGCTAAAAAAAGGGGCCCTGAGGCCCCTTTTTTTATGCGTCCGGTACATGCCCAGCCGTCAGGATTTTCTGACCCCGAACCTCTGGCGTGATCGAAACACAGTTGTTTAACCCAGACTGATCCCGAAGAAAAACTGGGTGGTTCCCATCGTGACGCAAGCTCTCTCCTCTCTCGCCCGCCTCACCCTGCGTCAACTGCGCCAGATGGCCAGCGATCTTGGAGTGACCCTCTACAGCCGAAAGAGCAAGGAAGATCTCGTTAGTGCAATCGCTGAGAAGCAAGAGCGCCGCGGCGGCGACCTCAGAGCAATCGAAGCCGAACTGAATGCCCCCTCTCGCCCGGAAGCGAACACACGGGTGGTTTTCCTACCTCGCGATCCCCAGTGGGCCTACGTCTTCTGGGAAATCGCCGATCGGGATCGCAAGCGCGCTCAGGCGGATGGCGCTGGTCATCTGAGCCTGCGTCTTGCTGACGTGACCGGCATTCAAGACGGAACCTCTCATCCCCACACCCTCCAGGAAGTGCCCGTCGATAGCCACAGCACCGAGTGGTACTTGCCGGTGCCCCTCTGCGATCGCGATTACCGCGTGGAGCTCGGTTATCGCTGCGGCAGCAATTGGATCTCCCTGGCGTTCTCCTCGGTTGCCCGGGTTCCTGCCCTGCACCCCAGTGATCAGATCCTCGACCAGTTCGTGCCCTTCAGCCTCGAGGCCTCCCCTGTTGCACCTGCCCCTGCAACCAACATCGAAACCAGCGACAGCGGGCTGCACGAAAGGCTTTACCAGAGCGCCACGACCCACTTCCGCAGCCGTCGCGTGGGCTCCGAAGTTCTGCATGAGCAGGATTCCATGGGTGCCGACCGTTTCGGACTCAATGATTCCGGTGCTGGCCTCTGGGCCAGCGGTCGCAACGAATCCGGTCTCGGTGGTGTCGCTCCCCGCCAGCGGTCCTTCTGGCTTGTGGCCGATGCCGAGCTGATCGTCTATGGCGCCACCGATCCCTCCGCTCGCCTCACCATCGGCGGCGAGGACGTGCCCCTCTCCAGCGACGGCACCTTCAGGATCCAGGTGCCCTTCCGCGATGGGCAGCAGGTGTATGCGATCGAAGCGACAGCTGCCGATGGTGAGCAGAAGCGCAACATCACCCTCAACTTCGAGCGCGTCACCCCTGAAGACAACAGCAATCCAGCCAGCGAAGCCAAAGCCGAGTGGTTCTGATCCTGTGGGGATGAAAGCAACCCCAGCCCTGCGCTGGTTCGTGGCCATCACTCCCCTGGCGGGGGCGATGGTCTTTCCAATTGTTGTTCCCTTGACCATGGCCCGCGTTGGCATCGGCGCAGGCGTCGGGGTGGCGCTTGCCCTGAGCAGCCTCTGGTTCGTCACAATGCTGCGCACCTCCGAGATGCCCCACTGAAGCGATCCCGGCGGGGGAATCCTCCCTTCTGGGAAGTTGTTTCGTTATGAGATCCCTGGGGAGAAATCGATGCCAAGGCTGGATCAGGGGTCTGGGGATCATCTGGTTAGCTCTGGTCTCGGCCAGCTGCAGTCAACCGGGTCAATTGCTCGGCCAGGCACCAGCAGAACCGCCACTGCCGGAAGCCATCCAAGTGGCCTTCAACCATCGGGACGGCAACCGCTACCGCAGCCCGCTGACAGGCCAGTGGCGCAACGGTGACAACCTGGAGCAGCTGGTGATCGAGGCGATCGCAACGGCCCAGGAGGAGATCCTCGTGGCCGTGCAGGAGATCTCTCTGCCGGCGATCGCCACCGCACTGTCGCAGGCCCGCCACCGTGGGGTGGTGGTGCAGGTGGTACTCGAGAACACCTACAGCACGCCATGGAGCGAGCAGCACTTAGCCGACCTGCCACCGCATGGCCGTCAACGACTCGAACAACTGCAGGCCTTGGCCGATCGCAACGGCGATGGTCTGCTGAACGATTCGGAGCGCCTCGATGGCGATGCCGTAGCGCTGCTCCAGCGGGCGGGTGTGCCCTTGATCGATGACACCGAAGATGGCAGCAAAGGAAGCGGCCTGATGCACCACAAGTTTGTGGTGATCGACCGGCGCCTCGTGATCACCGGCAGTGCCAACTTCACCAGCTCTGGGATGCATGGGGATGCGGGTGCTGCAAGCAGCCGCGGCAACGTGAACCACCTCCTAACAATCGAGAGTCCTGAGCTGGCAACAGTCTTTGCGACCGAATTCACCCGGATGTGGGGCGATGGCCCTGGCGGTCACCAGGACAGCCGCTTTGGGCGCGGCAAAGACAGCGGTGTTGTGGAGACGGTGCAGGTGGGCGACACCCGGATCGATGTGCTGTTTACGCCGCATTCAAAATCGGATCCCAACCACGGCCTGCGGCTGATCGGGGATCAACTGGCAACAGCACAGCGGAGCATTGATATGGCCCTGTTCGTGTTCTCCGCGCAGGGACTGGCGGATGTGCTGCGGGAGCGAGTGGAGCAGGCGGTTGAGGTGCGACTGCTGGCGGATCCAGGCTTTGCCAGCCGCTCGTTTTCCGAGGTTCTGGATCTCTTGGGCGTGTCCCTGCCCGATCGGTTCTGCAAACTGGAAGCAGGAAACCGGCCGTTTGAGACAGCACTGCAGGGAGTCGGCAGCCCTCGCCTCGCCCGCGGCGACAAGCTGCACCACAAGTTCGCTGTGATCGATGGCAAGACCGTCATCACGGGCAGTTTCAACTGGAGCCCCTCGGCTGCCCATCAGAACGATGAAACGTTGCTGGTGATTCACTCACCCGAATTGGCAGCCCATTTCACCCGAGAGATCGATCGGATGTGGCGAGGAGCAGAGCTGGGCATCACCGAGCGCATGCGCCGCAAGCTGGAAAGGCAGCGACAACGGTGCGGGAGTGGGGCAATGCGGGGCACAATGGCGCCATGATCACGATCACTCCCCAACGCACCCTTTCCCTGCTGCTGGGAATGGCCTTGGTGACACCCCAACTGGGTTGGGCAGGAACCACCTATGTGCCCTTCCCCACCAAGGAGGAGCTCAGGGCCATCCAGTTGCTCGCCTACGACTGCTCCAGGGAGAACAGCGCAGAGCTCTGTGATCGCACCCGCAGTTTGGCTGATCCTCTGATGGATCATCCGCGCCTTCCCGCCGCCTGCAAGGACGCGATCTGGGATCTACTCCAAACAGCGAAACCAGCGGCAAGCAATGGCTTTCAACGCCGCGACAGCATCGACAAGCCGGCCCGCCGACTCACCGTCGTCTGCGCCGATCCAGTGAAACCCAAGCCCACGGGGCCGAAGCCTGGCAGCCTCACTCCCAGTCAAACGTGAAGCGCTGGCCCGGCAGCAACCGGCCCACCTCCTCACGAATCTCCTGCATCATCTGAACGCTGATCAGCGGATGCGCCTTCAGTTCGCGCACCATCTCCTGCACGTTCTCCGGGGTGAGCCCGTGACTTGAGACCATCGAATCAAGACGCTCCCTGAACGCTTTCAGCACCAGCAACTGCTCCTCACTGAGAGGCTCTGCATTGGGGTGATCAATCTTCATGGCTCTCCCGGCAAGCAGCTCCATCCGCTGCTTGTTGAAAGGTAGCTGCGACAACTGGTTGCCCTCAACACTCTTCAGGGCCGGGATCGTGTTTACGTTCCGCATAGAGACGCCGTCCCTCCGATGACCACCTCGGCCCCCGTGGAACCAACCCAGCGCCAGGTGCGCCTCGAGACCCCCTTCAGCGACCAAAAGCCCGGAACCTCGGGCCTGCGCAAGAGCAGCCAGCAGTTTGAACAGCCTCACTATCTGGAAAGCTTCATCGAAGCTGTGTTGCGCACCCTGCCAGGCGTCCAGGGGGGAACGCTTGTTGTGGGTGGCGACGGCCGTTACGGCAATCGCCGGGCCATCGATGTGATCCTGCGCATGGGGGCCGCCCATGGCCTGAGTCGGGTGATCCTCACCACCGGGGGAATTCTTTCGACACCGGCCGCCTCCAACCTGATCCGCAAGCGTCAGGCCATCGGCGGCATCATCCTGTCGGCCAGCCACAACCCAGGCGGCCCAGATGGTGACTTCGGAGTCAAGGTGAATGGCGCAAACGGTGGTCCCACCCCCGCCTCCTTCACCGACGCGGTGTTCGAATGCAGCAAGACCCTCGAGCAGTACTCGCTGGTTGATGCCCCAGCGATCCCGCTGGATGCCCCTGGAAAGCACGCGATCGGCGCCATGAACGTGGAGGTGATCGATGGCGTCGACGACTTCGTTGAGCTGATGCAGCAGCTCTTTGACTTCGATCGCATCGCAGCTCTGATCCGCAGCGATTTCCCCCTGGCCTTTGACGCGATGCACGCCGTCACTGGACCTTACGCACAGCGTTTACTCGAAGGCTTGCTCGGAGCACCAGCTGGGAGCGTGCGCAACGGGATTCCACTCGAGGATTTCGGGGGCGGACATCCCGACCCAAATCTCACCTACGCCCACGACTTAGCCGATCTCCTGCTCCAAGGCGATGCCTATCGCTTTGGTGCCGCCTGTGATGGAGACGGCGATCGCAACATGATCCTCGGCCAGCGCTGCTTCGTGAACCCCAGCGACAGCCTGGCAGTGCTCACAGCCAATGCAAGCGTGGCTCCCGCCTATGCGGCCGGCCTGGCCGGGGTCGCCCGTTCGATGCCCACCAGTTCCGCCGTGGATGTGGTGGCCAGGGAGCTCGGAATCGACTGCTACGAAACCCCAACAGGCTGGAAGTTCTTCGGCAATCTGCTGGATGCCGGGCGGATCACCCTCTGCGGCGAGGAAAGTTTCGGCACCGGCAGCAATCACGTGCGCGAGAAGGACGGACTCTGGGCGGTGCTCTTCTGGCTACAGATCCTGGCGGAACGTCGTTGCAGCGTGGCCGAGATCATGGCCAGCCACTGGGGACGTTTCGGGCGTCACTACTACTCCCGCCATGACTACGAAGCCGTGGCAAGCGAGGCCGCTCACGGTCTCTATGACCGCCTCGAGGACATGCTGCCCAACCTGGCAGGTCAATCCTTCGCCGGCCGGAGCATCAGCGTCGCTGACAACTTCAGCTACACCGATCCAATCGATGGCTCGGTCACCGGAGGGCAGGGCTTGCGCATCCTTCTGGAGGACGGCAGCCGCGTCGTCGTGCGCCTCTCCGGCACTGGCACGAAAGGCGCCACCATCCGGGTCTATCTGGAAAGCTATGTGCCCAGCAGCGGCGATCTACAACAGGATCCCCAGGTCGCCCTGGCCGACATGATCAACAGCATCAATGCCCTTGCAGAGATTCAGCAGCGCACTGGCATGGATCGCCCCACAGTGATCACCTAAACAGCCTGATCACCTAAACAGCCTGATCACCTAAACGACTAACGGCGCCGATTGCGGCTCTTTCGCCCATGGCGATAGAGCGGATCGGTGGCCTCTTGCTGAAGCTGTCGGGTCGTTTCAATCGCAAACCCACCCAGGCCTCCGCAGAGAACGATCATCAAATAGAAGAGCCGTAGTCGAGTGATGTCGACCTGCACAGGGGTGTTGTCGATCAACACCTTCATGAAATAGGCAATCAAAGCGCCGATGGCACAACCAATGGCGATGGCCACCAGCACACGGGCACCACTAAAGGGTTGGTTGAGATCCACTTCCTGGCGTTTCATGATCCGCCCTGGATCTGAGCAGGCGGCTGCTGCTTACCGTCAGCCTCACCAATAAGCGATTTCATTACCACATAAAACACGGGCACCACCAGGGTCGAGAGGAACGTGGCCACGAGCAATCCTCCGAACACGACAAGACCAAGGGACGATTGGCTCTGAGCACCAGCTCCACTGGCCAGCATGAGGGGAAGGAAGCCCGTCAGCGAAGAAATCGCTGTCATCAGAATCGGCCTGAGTCTGGATTTGGCGGCAAAACGCGCCGCATCCATAGCCGAAGCCCCCTCGCCCATCTGCTGATTCGCAAGGTCCACGATCAGAATCGCGTTTCCGCCTGCAAGACCGATCAGCATCACGAGGCCCACCTGGGCATAGATATTGAGCACTTGCCCAGCAGCACCAAGAAAGACGAGAGCACCGAGCAAGGCGGTGGGCACGGTGAGCAAAATAATGATGGGGTCGGTATAGCTCTCGTATTGGGCCGACAGCACAAGAAACACAGCGAGGATGCCAAGGGCGAAGATCACCACCGCCAACGCGCCTGCTTTCACCTCCTCCCTGGAGATGCCGGTCCAATCGAAACCGAGGCCCTGGGCATTCTGCTCGGTGAAAATTGTCTTCATCGCTGTGATCGCCTGACCGGAGCTCTTACCTTCGGCAGGCGTGCCCTCGATTTTGATCGAGCGATAGAGATTGAAGTGAGGGATCACACTCGGACCACTCGTCGGCTTGACCGTAAAGAACTCAGACAGAGGGATCTGCTCTCCCTGAATGTTGCTCACGTAGATCGACTTCAGCTGTTCGGGAGTGGCGCGATTTGCAGCTTCGGACTGCACATACACCCGACGAACGCGTCCCTCCTGGAAGGTGTCATT
This sequence comes from Synechococcus sp. HK01-R, assembly GCF_014217855.1. NCBI lineage: Bacteria > Bacillati > Cyanobacteriota > Cyanophyceae > Synechococcales > Synechococcaceae > Synechococcus > Synechococcus sp. HK01-R. The sequence goes on from NZ_CP059059.1 coordinate 316,299, forward strand.
GACATAGGCCCCACCAAAATTGACACTGAACGTCTGCATAGCGGAGCCGAAATCCACACCGAGTGACGCAAGCTTTTCACGATCGACCTTGATCTCGATCTGAGGAGACTCGGGGGAAAACAGCGTGTAAACGCGATTCAGGATCGGGTTGGCGTTGGCAGCCTGGATGATCCTTCCAGCAGCTCCAAAGAATTCATTGAGGGCATAGGCACCGCTGCTCTGATCAAGCAACTGGAATTCGAAGCCTCCGCCGGCCCCATAGCCCGGAATCGAAGGAGGCTCCACCACAAACACCCTGGCACCGTCTACAGCCATGAGCAGCTTCTTGTTGAGGCGCTCAACGATGGCAGCGACGCTGTGCTCATCACCGGGACGATCATCCCAATGCTTTGTGCCAAAAAAGAACAAACCTTTATTCGGAGCGTTTCCATCCAGACTGGCCCCACTGAACAAGGCCGCTGAGGCAATGTCCTCTTCCGTGCGCAGAACCGCGGCAACCTCGCGATTGATCGCCAGCGTTGTCTCATTAGAAACCCCGTCAGGAGCCTGTACAAAACCGATGGCGTAGCCCTGGTCTTCGATCGGAACAAAGCCTCCGGGTATCCGCGTGAAAGCAAATCCAGTGAGCAGAATTCCCGCGGCCAGAGCCGCCATCACCAGAGGACGCGCCTGGAGAACCTTCTCGAGGAGATCGGAATAACGGCGTTCAAATCCAGCATAAAAACGATTGAACTGGCTGAAGATCAACGGCACGAACCAGCCCACCACCACACCGATCAGAGGCCAGAGCAAAACGGGGATCCAATCGGTCATCCCCACCACCACGAGTCCGACCACTGCACCGCCGATGGCCGTTGGGAGACGCAGGGGCAGGCCGGTGATTTTCATGGCAATGAAGCCAACCAGAGCACCAACGACCGTTGGAACAAGCACCATCGCCGCTCCATTGCCGGCACTAAGAAGCCCATAGACAAAACCAAGGGCAACGCCGGCGACGGCATAGTGCTGACGACTTAACTCCTTGGTTTCGCGGGAGAGCAACAGGGCCGAGAGCATCGGCGAGAAGGTCAGCGCGTTGAACGTGGAGATAGCAATCGAAAAGAGAATCGTGGCCGCAAACTGCTTGTAGATCGTGCCAGTGGCACCGGGGAAAAAGAGCACCGGCAGAAACACCGCCATCTTCACCAGTGACGTGGCGATCACAGCGCCAAACAGTTCATCCATGGTCGCAATTGCGGCCTGGACAGCGGAGAGACCTTCAGCCTTCTTGGCCGAAGTGTCCTCCACCACTGTGATCGCATCGTCCACCACTAGACCGGTGGCCAGCACCAGACCAAAGAGGGTGAGCTGGTTGAGCGAGAAGCCGAAGGCCAGCACCAGAGCAAAGGTGCCGATCAGAGCCACAGGGATGGCGATCGCAGGCACCAGAGTGGCCTTCCAGTTCTGCAGGAACAGGAAGAGGATTAAGACCACCAGAATCACCGCATCCCGCAGCGAGTTGGTCACACCTTTGATCGATTGATTGATGAAGTCAGTGGTGTCATAGATCTTCTGCGTCTCCATACCCACAGGGAGGGACTCTTCAAAGGCGGCAATCACGTCCTTCACGCCATTGGACACCTCAATCGCATTGCTGCCAGAGAGTTGATAGACGGCGACACCAACCGAGGGAGTGCCCTTGAGATCCATCGCATCAATGCCATAGGTCTCTCCACCAAGACTGACGCGGCCCACATCCCTCAGCTTCACGAGGCCACCGTCATCAGTGGTCTTCAGCACGATGTTTTCAAATTCACGTTCAGTGGTTAGACGCCCCTGAAGCTGCACGGTGAAGGTGAACTCCTGACCCTTCGGTGCCGGAGCACCACCAACCTTGCCGGCGGGCACAAGCCTGTTCTGACTTTGAAGCTGCCTGACGACATCTGAGGATGTCAGCCCATTGGCGGCAAGCCTGTCGGGATCAAGCCAAAGACGGAAAGCGATCTTGCGATTACCGAAATAGGTGACCTCGCCAACACCAGGAACTCGCTTGATATTGTCAGTAAGGTTCTTATCGAGATAACCACTAATTGTTTCAACACTATATTCGGCTTTCTGAGGGTCTGCATTAACAAAATTGTAAACGAGAAGAATCGAATTTGAAGCCTTGTTCACGGTCACGCCGGCCTTTCGAACTTCTTCAGGCAACTGGGGCTCAGCAAGTGCAACCCTGTTTTGCACATTCACCTGATTGATATTGCCGTCGGTGCCACTGTTGAACGAAACAGAGATAGAACTAACGCCATCAGAAGAGCTGTTGGAAGTGATGAAATCCATCTCCTCCACACCGTTAATCTGCTGCTCGAGAACGGTGGTGACCCCCTGCTCCACCGAAACGGCATCGGCACCCACATAGGTGGCTGAAACTTTCACCGTGGGAGGAGCAATATCCGGAAGGTTCTCGATCGGAAGAATCGGAATCGCAATCAGACCAACGATCACGATTAAGAGACTGCAAACCGTACTCAGAACCGGTCGCGTGATGAAGTTATTCGAAGCAGACATACTTCAGCTCAATTCTTAGAGGCGGGAGATTGGGGTGACTTGGCAGCACCAACCTTGACGGGCATACCGTGCTTGAGATTGAGCAGATTGGTCGTGATGACCTTCTGATTGAGGCTCAGACCCCGGCTGATCGGATAACGGTTGTTCTGCAGTTCTCCAACCGTGACAGGGGTCTGCAGAGCGAACTGAGTATTCGCTGGCAGCTTGCCCATCTCGATGCCTTTGCTGATCCTGGCGAGATTGGCCTTACCAGGATTGGCCTTCAGCTCCGAAAAGGTTCCGACCCGATACACAAAGCTCTGACCTGAGCTCTGGGTCACCGCAGCAAAGGGCACCGAAAGCTGTTGCTTCGCCTGGAGCTGCACGCGGGTTCGCAGACGTTGACCATTGCGCAGCTGGCCATCCTCATTGGGGAACACTGCAATCGCTAGCAGCGCCTGGGTCCCCGGAGTGACCTGGGGATCAATCGAATCGATCTTGCCGGTGGCGATGACCTTGCCGCTCCCCGGAGCACTCAGAAGCACGGGTTGCCCAAGGGCCAAGCGATCACCGAAGACGGCGGGAACCTCCACACGAGCCTCAAGGGTGTTGTTCTGAACAAGGCTTGTGAACACTTCCCCCTGGCGGATCACATCACCCACCTTCACGAGCACATCAGCGACCGATCCAGCCATCGGCGAGCGCAGATTGCTGTAAGAAAGGTCAGCTTCCTTGGCGATCACCGCCTCCCTGGAGGCGACATATTGGGCCTTGTATTCATCCCGCTGGAGGGCCGAGGCCGCCCCCTGAGGCACCAGAAACTCGAAGCGCTCCCAGTTGAGCTTGTCCTTCTGGGCCTGGGCCTTCAGATTGGATAGCTCCGCCCGAATCTGAGCCTGATCAAGAACGACCAGGAGTTGACCAGGTTTGACCGTGTCACCTTGGGTGATCTTCAGCCCAAGGATGCGGCCCGAAGCCTGAGCCGCCAACTGAACGAGGTTGGAGGCTTCCAGGGTGCTGACTGTGTCGATGTCGTCGGTAAAACGCGCCTCCTGCACCGGCGCCAACTGAACCGACACCGGCGGACGCTGGGGGGCTGGCTTACCGCAGGCAGCAAGCATGAACCCCAAGGCCACCGGGGGTGCCAGTCGACGGGAAAGAATCACAGGCTGATTCCGATACGGCCTGATTATGCAAGCTTTCAGATGGGTCGTTGATCCGAAAAAGGCCAGAATCACGGGATCGGGACAGGTGTGATGGTGGCCGATCTGTTCACACATCACGGCGAACAAACGCGCCAGCGCCTGGCGCCATTGGCTGATCGGCTTAGGCCACGCAGCCTCGATGAATTCGTTGGGCAGGGAGCGATCCTTGCGGAAGGTCGGCTGCTGCGTCGCGCGATCGCTGCAGACCGGGTCGGCAACCTACTGCTGCATGGCCCACCTGGAGTCGGCAAGACCACCCTGGCGCGGATCATCGCCAATCACACCCGCGCCCACTTCAGCTCACTGAATGCCGTCTTGGCGGGAGTGAAGGACCTGCGCACTGAAGTCGATGCGGCACGCCAGCGACTCGAACGCCACGGCCTGAGGACGATCCTGTTCATCGATGAGGTCCACCGCTTCAACAGTGCCCAGCAGGATGCCCTGCTGCCCTGGGTGGAAAACGGCACCCTCACCCTGATTGGCGCCACCACCGAGAACCCCTATTTCGAGGTGAACAAGGCCCTGGTGAGCCGCTCGCGCTTGTTCCGGCTTCAGGCCCTGGAGCCCTCTGACCTGGAACGACTGCTGGAACGTGCCCTGACCGATCCAGCGCATGGCTATGGCAACCGCTCGGTAACGATCAGCCAGGAGGCAGCGAGCCACCTGGTGGATGTAGCGGCGGGCGATGCCCGCAGCCTGCTCAATGCATTGGAGCTGGCGGTGGAGAGCACCCCAGTCGACGACGACGGCACGGTGCGCATTGATCTGACGATCGCCGAGGAGTCAATCCAACAGCGGGCCGTGCTTTACGACAAGCAAGGGGACGCCCACTTCGACACGATCAGCGCCTTCATCAAGTCGCTGCGAGGTTCAGATGCCGATGCCGCCCTGTTCTGGCTGGCACGGATGATCGAAGCGGGAGAGAATCCCCGCTTCATTTTCCGGCGGATGCTGATTGCCGCCGGGGAAGATGTCGGTCTGGCCGACCCCCAGGCGGTCGTGGTGGTGGAAGCTTGCGCGGCAGCCTTTGAACGCATAGGCCTCCCGGAAGGGCTCTACCCACTGGCCCAGGCCGCCCTTTATCTGGCCTGCACCGACAAAAGCAACAGCACGATCGGCATCTTCGAAGCGATCAAAAGCGTGAGCAGCGCCCAAAAGCAGGAGGTCCCCAGCCATCTGCGTGACGCCAATAGGGATGGCGATGCCTTCGGCGATGGCCAGGGCTATCGCTACCCCCATGCCTTCCGTGAACACTGGGTGGCCCAGCAATATCTGCCCTCAGCCCTGCAGGGTGAAGCCTTCTGGACGCCAGGCCACCAGGGATGGGAGGGCCAGAGGCGGGAACGGATGCTCGAGCGACGTGCCGCCCAACTGGCCGCCGCGGCCGAAGCGGTCGATGACCATCCCCTGCTGGTGAGCAGTGGGCCTGAACGGCCCCAGATGGAACGCTGGCTGCAGCGCCAACTGGCCCAAGACGGCGAGCGCTTGCAAGCGCTGAGGAAACGCCTCTGGGCTGATCTGCCTTGGAAGCGCACGGACCGGGTGCTGCTGCTTGGGGGCCGCTCACTGCTTTGGGCCCTTGATCCACTGGCAGCGGTGGCCGAAGGAGGTGTCACGATCCTCTGCCACTCCCGCGAGGACCAAGACCGACTCGAGGCCCAACTGCAACTGCTCGATCCGCTCCACCGACCCACCCTGCTGAGCGGGGTTGCTGAGCTGGACACCCTGGCGAACGAGCATCGCTTTGAGGTGATCGGCGGCCGGCTGAGCCAGGAGGATCTGGCGACAGCCAGCGACCTGGAATTCTGGAACAGAGTTGCCAGCCACTGCTATCCCGGCAGCCGGTTACGCCTTCTGATCAGTGCGCCTGAGCTCGGCCCTGCTGCTGCCTGCGAGGAAAGCGGTGCTGCTGATCAGCTGAATGCATCCGATCAACAGATTCTGCAAAGCCTGATCACCCAGGAACGGGCGTGGCTGAACCATCTCCAGAGCGGTGATCAACTCCGCCCCAGCCTCGAAAGCACCGGTTGGCAGCTCAGCCTTGAGCACTGGAGCGAAACTCTCGGTCTTCCGCTTGATCCGCCTCTGATCGAACGTTGGCTCGGGGAGGGACGCCCCTACCGGCAACGCCTGGAGACCAACCGCGACCATCCAGCCACGGATCTTCAGCTGCTGCGACGCCTGCTGGAGCAGCGACGGGGCGGCACCTTGCCCCAGCGCTTGCGCCATCAACGGCTCACTGGGCACTGGCTAAGCCCGGCAGCCCTCGAATCGAGCGGACCATAAAAAAGCCCCGGCAATGCCAGGGCTTGCATCTGAGGGATCCTCTGAAGAGGACCTGTCAGTCGATCACCAGAGGCCGCGGACGGGAGCAGCAGCGCGGGGAGCGGGAGCAGCGGGGAGGATCTGGTTGGCCTGCACGCAAGCGGGCAGGAACACGTACCAGGACAGCAGAGAGGTGGCCTGAGCGCCATTGAGGCCGCTCTTGCACACGTTCTGAGCACCGTCGGAAGAGCCGTTGTCGTTCAGACGGAAGGCGACGGGCAGGTTCTTCATGATGCCGGCGGACGACAGCTTGCCGTCTTTGGAGTCGGCGATGATGGCGGAGCGCAGGGCGGCCACAGCGGTCTTCTGCTTCTTCCAGTAAGGGAAGTAGCTGCGGGTTTGATCCTTAAGGAACTTCACGCCGTCCTTGGAGTAGAGGAAGCGGGAAACGCCGATCAGGTCGACCTTGTAGGTCTTGGTCATGCCTTCACGGATCTCATCGGCAGTCCAACCAGAGTTGTTGATACCGGCCTGGAGAGCACGATCGGTGATGTCACCGTTCTTGAAGAATTTCTTGAAAGCCTTGGACTTGGTGGTCCAAACAGCGCCACCGGAAACCCAGCGAACGGGTTGCTTGGTACCGGCTTCAGCGGCGACAGCCAGGGTGGAGAGAGAAGCGCCAGCGAGAAGGCCGGCTGCGAGACGGGTGAACACGGACGGCGAAAAAAGACGTCAATTCTCTTTTAGCCCTGAGGCAGAAAAACGCCAACACGTTGGTGCGTTACAGCACCTCTGGCGCCCCATGTTCGCCCGCACGGGATCAACACGGCGAGACACAAAATTCCATTGGGTCTCCTAATTACTGGAATTAGATATCTCCTCAGCGGCGAATTCGTTCCAGCCTGCAGGGCAGCCCAGCGATGGGCCTTGCGCTGCAGAGGAAGCATCACCTCGACATAGGCGCCGCTCGAGCCGGTCTCCCCTGAGACGAACATCGGCCAAGAAAGCCTCACCTCCCCGCCTCGGCATCAGCCAGAGACGGCTGAAACCATCACCGCGCTCCACCCGGGCCTCAAGATGCTCACCGGTCTGCAGACCCAGGTCCTCCAGCGAAGCGGCGAAATGCCCCCAGTAATGGCGAGTCATCTGCCCACGGACGAACTGAGCCAGCAGAACCTCCGCATCACGGCGTCGCTGCAGAGCACTCTCCCGATCCTCCAGCACCTGGCTCACACCACCTGAGCCATCAGCCAAGGCGGGCGGCAACAGGTCCACCAGCCCCTGCGAGGGAGAACGACGCATGCCATCAAGACCCAAAACCGCCAGGCAGACGGCAGCCAACAGGGTGGGGAGACCTCTCAGGGAGGGGGAGGCCACGGGCCTAACCATGCAATGGCATTCACGTTAGGCAGAGCATGGAGACCTGTCTGGAAGCGTCACACCCCTCCCCTTCCAGGGAATCCTGAACCATGGCCAGGGTCCAGGAACCATGGCGCCAACCCTGGACAGCCAGCTCCTGCCCCTCCCCGCAATGGACCACCGTGCGCAGGTCCTCGCGACAGCACCATTGAGGCAGATCCTTAGCCAGGGCACCTCGCTGCCACTTGATTGCCGCCTCCTTGATCACCCAACGGTCAAGCACGGCCTGGCGCAGAGCCAAAGGCTCTAGCCCCCGAAGCTGCACGCGCTCCTCCGGCGGAAAAAAACGACGGGCCAGAGCCTCTGCGGGCAGCATCCGATCGCGTCGCTCCAGATCAACACCGAGCTTCCTGGGCCCCCAGCCCACGAGCAAAGCATCGGGACAGTGGCTGAGACTGACGCACCCCCAGCCTGGCGCCAAGGTTGGCGGAGCTGCTGGTGGAGCATCCAGGGGAATAGCCAAGGGCTCAACGTCCATGAGCTCACCAAGGAGCTGTCTCATCCATGCTCGAGAGCGCAGAAACTCGGATCGACGGCGCTGCGGGAGCGGCTCAGCCCAACGCCATTCGCGAGCGCTAACCAGGACTGGATCGGAGGGTCGCTGATGCTGCAGGGGAATCAACCAGAGGACAGGTACGCTGCGCCCCAACGTCTGTTCACCGCCCCATGGCCCTTCAGATCGGTGATGCTGCACCGGATTTCACACTCCCCAACCAAAACGGTGACATGGTGCAGTTGTCCTCATTCAAAGGACGCCGGGTGGTGATCTACTTCTATCCCAAGGATGCGACCCCTGGCTGCACCAAGGAAGCCTGCAACTTCCGTGACCGATTCGCAGCCTTCGAACAGCACGACATCACGGTGCTCGGCATCAGCAAGGACAATGCTGCATCCCACCAACGCTTCATCGCCAAACAGGAGTTGCCCTTCAGCCTGCTGACGGATGAGGAGCCCTGTCCTGTGGCCGAGTCTTTCGAGAGCTACGGCCTCAAGAAATTCATGGGGCGCGAATTCATGGGAATGATGCGCCACACATTCGTGATCGATCCTGAGGGCAAACTCGAGTTGATCTACCGCAAAGTGAAAGCCGATGAGATGGCCGATCAGATTTTGAGCGATCTCAATCTGGCCTGATCGGCCTGAGGTCGTGCTCATGACGGAGCTGAAGCAAGCCTTCCAGCACCAGGTTCGGAGCGTGATGCACAGGCACCCCTCTGGCGAGCAAGCGGGGGAGCAGCTCTGGGGCATCACCGCCACAGAGCCAGAGGGGTGACTCGCTGATGCGCTGGGCCTCCACGATCAGACCCAGCAGGGCCTGACGAACCCCGCAGCGCATCGCGGCAGCCGTCTCGCGAGGGAACAGGCTCTGCGATTCGAGCGCAAGGGAGTGCTCCGCGGTAGGCAGGGGTTCTGCTGGCAAAGGGAGGGCCTCAGCACCAGCCGCCATCGCTCGCAACTGCAACGCCATTCCGGCTGCCAGCTGGCCACCTGCAAATTCCCCGGCAGGGGTGACCCGCGTGAGGCTCAACACGGTGCCTGCATCAACCACCAGGACGCCACGACCGACATCGCGCACCTGCTGCCAGGCCCGCCACCCGGCCAGGGCTCGATCGACCCCAAGCCAAGGTGGTGCCTCCCTCAGAGGCACATCACGCAGTTGCACCTGCCTGAAGCCCTGGAGTGTGGCATCGGGAGGAACGGTTCCGACAGCAGCCCAGAGATGGGGAGGACGCTGCTGCAATCGCAGGGAGTCGGGAGGAGTGTGATCGAAACTCCAGCCATCACACCGTTGCTCCGCCCAGTGCCAGCGGCTGTTGCCGATCAGCAGAGCGCGGAAGCCATCCGGCATGGCTAGATGCCATCACCCATCACGCCCGGCAGATGGATGCCGCACTCCTGTTTGAGTCCACCGAAACGGGTCTCACGTCCGGATTGCTCCGCTCCATCCGGTGCACTCGAATGCCAGTCACCAACTGTGGAATAGCCCTTCTCAAACAGTGGGTGTTGAGGCAGGTCATGCTCCTGCATGTAGTAAAAGACGTCCCTGGGTGTCCACTGGAGAAGCGGGCGAAGGGAGAGCCGCCCCCGGATCGGATCGAGAAGGGTCATGGTGCCGCGATGGTCGGTCTGACCTCGTCGCACCCCACTGGCCCAGCACTGCACGTTGAGCAACTCCATGGCCCGCTCAAGAGGCTCCACCTTGCGCAACCGCAAGTACAACTCCATGTCTTCGACACGACCGGTGCTCCAGAGCTGGCCATGGAGAGCTTCCATGCGGGCGGCGGAGAGCTCGCTCTGGGCCACATGCAACTGCAGATCAAAGCGACGGGTTAGAGCGTCGGCATAGCGGTAGGTCTCCTGGGGCAGATATCCGGTGTCGACCCAGATCACAGGCACTGAATCGCCACCAGGACAGCGACTGAGCATGTGCAAAAGCACCGCTGACTGAATTCCAAAGCTGGTGGTGAGCGCAAAGCCTGGCCCGTAGTGCTCGATGCCCCAGCACAGGCGTGCCTGAGGCTCGAGCGCGTCAAGCCGGGTGCGAGCGTCCTGCAGGGACTGATCACCTGACATCACCCCCACCCTGGCTGCCGAACCATCCGCTGCAAGCTCGCCTTGATTCATGTCTCCATCCTCCAATGCCGCCGGCACCCCGGCCCTGCCTATGGTTCAGGAATGCCATCGGGACCCGCATGTCTGCCTCATCCGCCGATGCCCAGCCCGTGGTGATCGTTGGCGGTGGTTTTGGTGGACTGAGCGCAGCCCTGGCCCTCAGCCATCAGCAGCCCCGACCTCCGATCGTCTTGATTGAACCGAACGATCGGTTCGTGTTTCTACCGCTCCTTTATGAGTTGCTGAGCGGTGAACTGCAAACGTGGGAGGTTGCCCCCCGCTACGCCCAACTCCTCGATAATCGGGGGGTCGTGCGCCTTCAGGAGCGGGCCCGGCGGATCGATACCGTCACCGGAACCGTGGAAACCGACTCTGGGGTTTGCCTGACCTATGGCCAGCTGGTGCTGGCCAGCGGCTCCGAACCCCAAGACTTCGGGATCCCTGGCGTCCGTGAGCACGCCCTGCAGTTCCACACCCTCAGTGATGTGGCTCAGCTGCGCAACCACCTACGCCAGCTTCAACGGCAGCCACGCAACGACGGGGTGGATCGCCCAGGGCTCGCCCTGGTGATCGTTGGCGCCGGTGCCACGGGTGTGGAACTGGCCTGCAAAATGGCTGATCTTCTTGAAGGGGCCGCTGAGCTGCACCTGATCGAACGCGGAGACTCGATCCTGCCTCTGGCGAAAGCTTTCAACCGCGAACAAGCCTCACTGGCGCTTCAGCGCCGGGGAGTGCACGTGCACCTCAACCAGAGCGTGCAGTCTGTCCAGGCTGATTCGGTCACACTTCAAGACCCAAACACCCCGCCCCTGAAACACAACGGTCTGATCTGGACCGCTGGAACTCGCCCACGGGTGCCGGAGCTGAACCCCAGCCCCCAATGGCGTGGGGAGCGCCTGCTCGTTGATGCAAGCCTCTGCAGCCTGACCAGTCCGAATCTTGTGGTGATTGGCGATGTAGCCGCCCACGACAACGCCGATGGCACGGCTGGCGACTGGCCCCGCACCGCTCAGGTGGCTCTGCAACAGGGGGAAGCGGCCGCCCGCACCGTGATGGCCATCCGAGCCAGGGTCCAAGCCCCTCCGTTCCAGTACAACGATCTCGGCGAAATGATGAGTCTCGGCAAGGGAGAAGCCAGCCTGACCGGCCTGGGACTGACCCTGGCCGGCCCCCTGGCCTACCGACTGCGCCGCCTCACCTATCTGGCCCGACTACCAGGCCTGTCCCTGGGTCTTCGAGCAGCCGGGGCCTGGCTTCTGGGCGGTTGAGACAAGCCCATCTGGCGGGTCGGACCCGCGGCCTGCGCCCCTCCCAGCTGAGGCAGGCCGAGAAGCTGAGCCATCGGCGCCATCCCGCCGAACACGGAGCCGACCAGCTCACACTAAACCGCCTGGCCGACATGGCCCTGGAGATGGAGCAGCCCCTGCATCTGCTCGTTGATGCCCGAGGGCTTTGCCGCCTCCTCTGGATCGGCCCCTTGACTGAATCGGGGCAATTGCAGAGTCATCTCACTGACAGCACCAGACGGAGAACCGGCGACCGGAGCCGCTGGCGGCTGATGAGCTGTCTGCCAGGAAGCAACAGTGCGGCCCTCGATCCAGACCCGCGCGAGGCCGTGGTGGCCCTGGATCTGCAACCGGAGCTCTGGCTGCGCTACATGGCGCGGCCTGAGCGCGGCGGTCAGCGCGCCGCCCGGGGCTGGCTGCCCAGCCCCGATGCCAGCCTTGGCTGGGCAGCTGCTGATGCTCAGGATCTTGAGAGCCTCTGCGAGCAGCCCCCTTCTGCGCTGGACGACAACCGTCCGCCCATGGCCAGCCCACGGGAGGCCGAGGACCAGGAACGGATCCTCCTCCTCACCCTCAGCGGTGGAGATGCCCAGCGGGCCGAGCGCGATCTGGCCGAACTGGAAGGACTCGTGCGCAGCGCGGGCGCCCAGCCAGTGATGGTTTGCAACCAAAAGCACAGCACGGGCAACCCCCAGACCCTCTGGGGAACGGGAAAGTTGCAGGAAGCGGCCATCGAGGTGCGGCGCCACAGAGCATCACTGGTGGTCACTGACCGGGAGCTAACACCCGTGCAAGCCAGAAATCTCGAACGGTGGCTCGACTGCCCGGTGATGGATCGCACCGAGCTCATTCTCGACATTTTTGCCCAGCGCGCTGCCAGCGCAGCGGGGCGCCTGCAGGTGGAGCTAGCCCAGCTGCGCTACCGGCTTCCGCGCCTGATCGGACGGGGCCGGAGCCTCTCCAGGCAGGGGGGCGGGATCGGCACCCGAGGGCCCGGTGAGACCCAGCTGGAGAAGGACCGTCGGGCGATCAGCCGACGGATCGAAACCCTTCGCCGTGGCCTACTCCAGCTCCAAGAGCATCGAGCGCGACTACGGGATCGCCGCGAGGGGCTCCATCGCCTCGCTCTCGTCGGTTACACAAACGCCGGCAAGTCCTCGCTGCTGAACGCTCTCTGTGGGAAACGCGAAAGCCAGCGGGTGCTCGCTGAGAACAAACTCTTCGCCACCCTTGACCCCACCACGCGCCGACTTGCCTTTCCCCGAGAAGGCGCAGCTGCGGATGAACTGTTGATCACCGACACGGTGGGCTTCATCCGCGATCTACCGGCGGCGCTCAGAGAAGCGTTCCGGGCCACCCTTGAAGAGACCCTTGATGCCGACCTGCTGCTGCTGGTCGTGGATCTCGGGGATCCCGACTGGCCCGGCCAGCTGAAGGCTGTGCACGGCTTGCTGGATTCCCTCGGCTGTGGCCAACCCCGTCAGGTGGTGGCCAATCAGATCGACCGCTGCGATGCCGAAGCGATCGAACGCATCCGCCAGTTGGAAGCGGATGTCATTTATCTATCGGCCACAACAGGCACGGGGCTGCAGGGCCTTCTGAACAAACTGAGCATGCGCTTCTGGGGAGACAACAGCAGGGCAGATACGGTGGCAGCAGCCCATGAAGCGCCTCCTCCATGGCAGAGCTGATTGCAGCCCTGCAACACCCCCAGGCCCTGATCACGCTCGCGGTTCTGCTGCTGGCTGTCGTGCTGTTCGTCACAGGGTGGCTGGCGCCAGAGCTGACGGGCCTGCTCAGCGTCGCTCTGCTCGTGAGCTCGGGTGTCCTGACACCGGAGCAGGGGCTGGCGGGATTCGGCAGTCCGGCCCTGATCACCCTGATGGGTCTGTTTGCAGTGTCTGCGGCCCTCTTCCGCAGTGGCGCACTCGATCGTCTGCGGGAGCTGATCGCCTCTGAACGGATCCGCAGCTCCAGGCGGATGGTGGCCCTGCTGACGTTGGTCGTCGCACCGATTTCGGCCGTGGTGCCGAATACACCAATTGTCGCCAGTCTGCTGCCTGTCTTGGAGAGCTGGTGCCGCCGCCGCCGAATCGCCCCATCGCGGGTCCTGCTTCCCCTCTCCTTCGCGACGGTTCTCGGGGGCACACTCACCTTGTTGGGTAGCTCCGTGAACCTGCTGGCCAGTGACATCAGCCGCCAGTTTGGCCTCGGCCCGCTGGAGCTTTTCAGCATGACGGCGATCGGCCTGCCCGTCTGGCTAGCGGGATCAGTCTTCATGCTCCTTGCACCGTCTGGTTTGCTGCCGAGCCGCGGTGAGGACGACAGCCAACTGGCCACAAGTCCCAGCCAGAGCGGCTACACCACAGAGGTCACCATCCCTCCAAACTCCAGCCTGGTGGGCCAGACCCTCCGCCACAGCCGTCTTCAGAGGCGTTTTGATGTGGATGTGCTGGAACTACAACGCGGGGCAGAACGTCTGCTCCCCCCACTCGCCGATCGTCGCCTCGAAGCCGGAGATCGGCTGCTGCTGAGGGTTACCCGAGATGACCTCCTACGCCTCCAGCAGGACCACACCATCCAACTCGCCGATGCCCAGCGCCCGCCGGGCAACCCGATGGCTTTCTCCGACCTGGAAGCGACCCTGTTCTCGACGGAGGTCGATGGCGGACAACGCACGGTTGAGGTGCTGCTCCCGGCGGGATCCACCCTGGCCGGCGCCAGTCTCAGGGAGCTTCGTTTCCGCCAGCGCCACAACGCCACGGTGCTGGCCCTTCGCCGCGGCCAGCAAACCGTGCAGGAGCGACTGGGCCAGGCCGTCCTGAGGGAAGGCGACGTCTTACTGCTACAAGCTCCCCTTGATGCCATCCGCGGACTGCAAGCCAGCAACGATCTGCTGGTGCTCGATCAGCTTGAAAACGACCTGCCAACGGTTCGACGCAAACCTCTAGCCATCGGCATCGCAGTGCTGATGCTGTTGATCCCCACGCTCACCCCCATCCCGCTCGTCGCAGCGGTTCTGCTGGCCGTGGTGGCGATGGTGATCACCGGTTGTCTCCGACCTGGTGAGGTGCAGCGCTCGATCCGGCTCGATGTGATTCTGCTGCTCGGTTCCCTTTCAAGCTTCAGCGTGGCGATGCAGACCAGTGGGCTTGCCGATGGTCTGGCGGCGGACCTAGAGCGACTGCTGCAACCCTGGCCGGCCTATGCAGCCCTCGCGGCGATGTTCCTGGTCACAACACTGATCACCAATGTGATGAGCAACGCTGCTTCGGTGGCCCTGCTGGTGCCGGTAGCCACTCAACTGGCTCAGCCTCTCGGCCTTCCACCCCAGTCGCTGCTGATGCTGGTGCTGTTCGGGGCGAGCCAGTCTTTTCTGACGCCGATGGGGTATCAGACCAACCTGATGGTTTTCGGTCCGGGGCGCTATCACTTCCTCGATGTTCCGCGCTATGGCGCCGGCCTCACCGTGATCATGACGTTGCTGGTTCCTGCGTTGATCCTCCGGCAGGTTCAGGGAGGCTGACGATGCCGATCCCTGCCGCGCTCTCCCGAACTCAGGCCTGGTATCGACGCCTGACGGTCCCGCAATTCACGGTGGTCACAGGACTTCTGGTGATCCTGGCGGGCACCCTGATCCTGGCAACACCGGTCTGCTCTGGTTCGCAAGTGGGCCTCTGGGAAGCCCTGTTCACCGCCACCTCCGCCGTCACTGTGACCGGGCTGTCAGTCATCGATGTTGGTCAGGACCTCACGCCGATCGGGCAAGGGGTTCTGGCCGTGATGATCCTGGTGGGAGGCCTTGGACTGATGGCGATCACCACGTTCCTCCAGGGATTTGTGGTGCGTGGTACTGCCTTGAGGCAACGGCTTGACCGCGGTCAGACCCTCGATGAATTCGGCGTCGGGGGGGTGGGCAGCACCTTCCGCGGCATTGCCCTGACGGCAGCGGTGATGATCCTGATCGGTGCCACGGTTCTCTACAGCTTCGGCTTCACCGATCTGCCACGGGGGCCTGAGCGGCTCTGGGCATCCCTGTTTCACAGCATTTCCGCTTACAACAACGCGGGCTTCGGCCTCTGGAGCGACAGCCTTGAGAACTACCGCACCAACGGCGTTGTCAACGCAGTGATCTTGGTGCTGATCGTGCTCGGGGGCCTTGGTTGGCGCGTGACCAATGACGTCTGGACCCATCGCCAGCGCCTCAATCGCCGCAATCTCAGCCTGCACACCCGGCTCGTTCTGCGCTCCAGCCTGATCCTGATCGCCATCGGCACCGGCGGTCTGCTGATCACCGAATCACTCACACATGGACAGTTCCTCAGCAGCGTGGCCTGGCCGGAACGATTGATGGCTGCACTCTTCGAATCGGTCAGTGCTCGCACAGCCGGCTTCACCACCGTGCATCTCTCCCTCCAGAGCATCTCGGATTCCGGCCTGCTGCTGATGATGACCCTGATGTTCATCGGGGCGAGCCCGGGGGGAACTGGAGGCGGCATCAAGACCACAACGGTGGTCGCCCTTGTCGCTGCGACCCGCTCCACCCTGCGGGGCCGTGAGGACGTGGTGATCCGCAACCGTCAGATCTCCGACAAGGTGGTGTTGCGAGCCGTCAGCATCACGGTGGCCTCGCTCCTGTTCGTGCTGGCGATGGCCTTGCTCCTGGCCCTTAGTAGCAACCTCAGTGGTGAGGAACCCTTCACGTTTCTGGAGCTTCTGTTCACCTGCATTTCCGCCTTCGCCACCGTGGGTCTGGATCTGGGGGTGACTGAGCACCTTGGACGATTCGGGCAGCTGGTGCTGGTGCTGGGCATGTTTGTGGGACGCCTGGGGATCCTGCTGCTACTGAGTGCGATCTGGGAAACCCTCAACCGGGATCTGTTCACTCGTCAGAATCGAATCGGTTTCCCCCGGGAGGATCTCTATGTCTAGGGAGTGGTGGAGCTGGGCCGCATCCGGAGACGCCCAGCTGCAAAGTTTCGGGGTTGTCGGTGTCGGACGCTTCGGCAGCGCCGTGTGCCGCGAGTTGCTTCAGAACAGCGCGGAGGTTCTGGCCGTGGACCGCTCCGCCCGGGCTATCGAGGAACTACGCCAGCAGGAACCCTCCATCGAGGCGCGGGTTGTGGACTGCACCGATGAGGAATCCCTGCGTGAGGCCGGGATTCTCGACATGGACACCGTGGTGGTCGCGATCAGCGAGCCAATCGAAGCCAGCATCACGGCAACCCTGATCGCCAAGGATGGCAAGGGCAGTCGGGTCCGGCGGGTGATTGCACGAGCCACCAGCGATCTGCACGAAAAGATGCTGATTCGCGTTGGAGCCGACAAGGTGGTGTTCCCCTCGCGCATGCAAGGTGAGCGCCTTGGGCTGGAACTCGTGCGGCCGAATCTCATGGAGCGCCTTGAGCTCGATGAACGTCACTGCATCGAGGAGATCAAGGTGCCAGGGCGTTTCGTGGGCCGTTCTCTACGGGACCTGAACCTGCGTAAAAACCATCACGTGAATGTGCTGGCAGCTGGTCCAGCAAGGGATCTCACCGTGAATCCACCGGCCTCCCACATCCTCCAAGAGGGCCACGTGCTGGTGGTGATGGGGTTAATCGACGACCTTCAAAAACTGCCTAGAACCTGAACTCATGCGCGTCATCGGGCTGATGAGCGGCACCAGCGCCGATGGGGTCGATGCCGCTCTTGTGGACTTCAACGGCCACCCAAGCCAGCCCCATTGGCGCCTGATTCGCCAGGCATCACTGCCCTACCCAAGGGAGCTTCAGTCCAGGATCCTGGCGGTGGCGCAGGGGGAACCGACCGCAGCCGGTTCACTGCTGGCACTCTCCGAAGAGATCACCCTCCATCAGGCCGAAGCCGCTCGGGCCTGCGATCCCCTGGGCCAGGCCAGCCTGGTGGGCTGCCACGGACAAACAATCTGGCACCGTCCACCCGAGCGGAATGTCGACGGAAGCTTCCGACTGGGGGCCAGCTGGCAACTGTTGCAGGCCGAATCGCTGGCCCAGCAACTGGGCCGGGCAGTGATTCACAACTTCAGAGCAGCGGACCTTGCTCTGGGGGGCCAGGGTGCGCCGCTTGTGCCCATGGCAGATGCAGCCCTGCTTGGTCGCTGCACGGGCTGGCGCGCCCTTCTGAACTTGGGAGGAATCGCCAATCTCACCCTGATCCCGCCCCGCTGCGGGCCTGACCGCGACCAGCCGGTGCTGGGTTGGGACTGCGGACCGGCCAACAGCCTGATCGATCTGGCCATCCAGCAATTCAGCCACGGCAGGGAGACGTTTGACCGGGATGGACAACGAGCCGCAGCCGGGAAGGTGCACGAGGCCTGGATCCAGCGCTGGCTGCAGGAGCCTTACTTCCTTCAGGCTCCGCCGAAATCCACGGGCCGAGAACTCTTTGGACGCGATGACCTGCAACGACGACTCTCCGAACTGAGCAATGCCTCCAACGACGACTGCCTTGCCACCCTCACCGCTTTCACTGCCGCAGTGGTGGCAGCGGATCTCGCGCGGATTCAAGCCCAGGGCCGGCCGCTCCCCCTGGAGCTCCTGGTGGCTGGTGGCGGCGGCAGAAACCCGACCATGATGCGTGAGCTAACCCGCCGTTGCCGCGGGCTGCGTGTGCGATCCAGCGATGCGTTGGCGCTTCCCGCCACCAGCCGGGAGGCGATTGTGTTTGCCCTGCTCGCCTGGTGGCATCAGCGGCGCCACCCCGGCAATGCGCCAGCCGTGACTGGTGCCCAGCGCGCCGTTGTGCTGGGGCAGCGAGCCGAGCCCGCCTGAGAGGCCAGGCTGTTGTCCAAACAGGCTGGCGGCTCATTGAACGAGGGGCTCAGCCAGGGCGATAGAGACGCAGGCGGCGAGGGGCCCCACGCAGGCGGCGAGGCTGCTGCGCCTCAAGCGCCGTGCGCATCCGCTCCACAGGCGCATCCGAAGCAGCGCCCTGCTCATAGCGCTGCACACCTTGCTGGATCAGCACCTTGGCCATATTGCTCACAGTGCGTGATTCCTGCTCGGCCAGCGAGGAGAGCCTCTGGCAGAGATCTTCTGGCAGCACAACCTGAATCCGAGGGGACTTCGGCTTCCCGCTGGAGGAGGTTTGGCGGGTAGGCACGACCCAAAGGCAGGCAGAGCTACTCAAGAGTGTACAGAGGTGTGCAAGGATAGTATCCAGCACTATGCTGCAGGCAAACGAACGCTGATCGACCCCCAGAGGCTCCTCGATCAACAGCCCGCTCTCGACCATCAGCCCCTCCGCCAAGGAGCCCCATGCCCAGACCCGCAAGCCTGAGCCCCGCTCGCCGGAACAGCTCCCGGTCCGCCAGCCGATCAAGGCGTCGGCAGGAAACCGATGATGTGCTGGTCTCTGCAGTGATCAGCACCTACCTGCTGACCCATCTCCACCACGTGCTCCAGCGGGCTGAATACGGAGCCATCCAGGAGGGACGTCGTTCCCAGGCCGCCAACTACGCCCAGCTCCGCAAGGTGCTCTGCATGGACGCCCGCAGCATGGAAGATGCTTCAGCCATCGGACTGCGCGACACCGATCTCGAGAAGGCCGCCTGAGCCGAAACCTCTCAGAGAGTCAAGACGCTGCCGAAGCGGCGCACCCTTCATAGCGTTGGAAGACGACACTCCCACCTCCATGAGCAACGCTGCTGAGCTGTATCGCCGGATTGAAAGTGACCGCGACCTGACCAACAGTCTGTTCAGACAAGCGCTTCAGAACCCGCAGGGAGCCATCGAGGCCATCTGCGCCATTGGAGAAAGCCTGTCGCTTCCTGTCACGCCCGATCAGGTCAGAGCACACCTTGGCGATCTTGACGACGATCGCACCAAGCAATGGCTGATCAAAGCCCGGGGTGGACTCTGAGGGAGCGGCTCTCAGGCAGTTCCCGCAGCCCCGATGGTTTTGGCTTTGGACGCCCGTGGTCCCCACCACCGGCCCAGCTGAAAAACAGCCAATAGCTGACAATGGCCAACCCGGCCGCCACCACAAGGGCCGTCACCTGCTCCAGTCTTGCCATCGCCGGTGGTTCGGATCGCAGCATTCAGTCTGCCTTTCACCCCGCACGGGATGATGGAGAGATGCCAGCCCCTTCCATCACGTGCTGAGACTTGAGCGCGTCAGCAAGATCTACCCAACCGGGGAAGTGCTCCGGGATGTGACCTGGGAGGTGAAGGCCGGGGATCGCATCGGTCTCGTGGGCGTGAATGGTGCAGGAAAATCCACCCAGATGCGCCTGATTGCCGGCCTCGAGGAACCGAGCGGAGGTCAGATCGTCCGCCAAGGGGACCCGCGGATCGCCTATCTGCAGCAGGAATTCGATGTCGATCCCCGACGCAGCGTCCGCCAGGAACTGTTTCAAGCCTTCGGAGAAGCGGCCCAAGTGCTGAATCAGCAGCGCGAGGTTGAAGCAGCCATGGCATCGGAACGGGCGGCGGCAGATGCCGACCACCTTGACGATCTGATCCACGAGCTCGGGCGACTGCAAACGCGCTTCGAGGCACTGCACGGCTACGAACTCGATGCCCGCATCGACAAGCTTCTCCCCACCATCGGCTTCAGTGCTGATGACGCGGAACGGCCGGTTGCCGACTACTCCGGCGGCTGGCAGATGCGCATCGCCCTTGGCAAGATCCTGCTCCAAGACCCTGACCTGCTTCTACTCGACGAGCCCACGAACCATCTGGACGTGGAAACGATCCAATGGCTGGAGGGCTACCTCACCGAACAGAGCGCTGCACTGGTTGTGATCAGCCATGACCGCACCTTTCTGGATCGCGTCTGCAATCAGATCGTGAGCACGGAACGCGGGATCTCGCGGAGCTACCTCGGCAACTACACCGACCACTTGGAGCAGAAAGCCCTGGAGCGGGAAGCCACCCAAGCCGCCTTTGAGCGTCAGCAGAAGGAAATCGCCACGCAACAGGCCTATATCGACCGCTTCCGCGCCAGCGCCACTCGCAGCACACAGGCCAAGAGCCGAGAGAAGCAACTCGACAAGGTGGAACGAGTCGATGCCCCGATCGAGGATGTGGGCGGACCGAGCTTCCGCTTCCCACCCGCACCGCGCTCGGGCGCTCAAGTGGCCGTGATCGAATCCATGACCCACAGCTACGGGGATCAGATCCTGTTTCTCGGTGCAGACCTAGAGGTGGAACGGGGGGATCGCATCGCATTTGTCGGACCCAATGGAGCCGGCAAATCCACGCTGTTGCGACTGCTGATGGGGCTGGAGACTCCGGACGAAGGGAGCGCGCGCCTGGGAGAACACAACATCGTGGCCAGCTACTTCGAGCAAAACCAAGCCGAAGCCTTGGATCTCGGCAAAACCGTGATCGACACCATGTTTGAAGCGGTGCCGGACTGGACGCAGACCCAGGTGCGCTCCCTGCTCGGCAACTTCTGCTTCAGCAATGAAAGCGTTTTCAAGGAAGTAGGAAAACTGAGTGGAGGCGAAAAAGCGAGACTGGCTCTGGCTCTCATGCTTCTCAGCCCCTGCAACCTTCTGGTGCTTGACGAGCCCACCAACCACCTCGATATTCCGGCGAAGCAGATGCTGGAAGACGCGCTCATTCATTACGAAGGTGCGGCACTGCTGGTCTCCCATGACCGCTATTTCATCTCAAGGGTGGCCAACCGCATCGTCGAGCTTCGTGATGGCGAACTGATCCTTTATCGAGGCGATTACAACTACTACCTCGAGAAAAAAGACGAAGAAAAACAAGCGGCAGTCGCCGCAGTAGCCGCTGCGGAGCAGGAAGCGAAGCGACGGGCGAATCGAGAAAAGCAGAAGCAACGCCAGGAGCGCAAAAAGAGCGCTGCCTAACAGTGATCGCCAGGGCTGGCAAGACGAAACTTCACAGATGGTTAGGCAGGAAGACTCATTTCTCTTTACCAGCCCAAATGGTGTGCATAGGCTGACATCACTGCTCCCGGATCGCCATGACCCACACGCCCCCGATCCATGCCAGCACTCTCAACTCCAGCGCCATGAACGCCGCAGAAACGCAGCACGAACAGACCTGGGACGCAGTGGAAACCTATTTCGAGTGCATCACCACCTGCTCCCTTGATGACGGCGAGTGCATCACCCGCTGCGTTGAACAGTTACGGGACGCTGACAGCTAGCGCGCCTGCGGCAAGTTGCTCATCTCCACAGGAGTGATCGACAAGCTCACGGCCGTCCCTCCCCGCAGCACCTTCACGCTGAGAGGACGACCGACCCCATGCCGGTCGATCGCAGTCACCACGGCGGCAGGAGTCGCCACCGGCACCCCCGCCAGCGCCACGATCACATCGTCGACCCGCAAACCGGCATTCGCAGCAGGTCCTCCGGGCACCAAAGAACGCACCACCGCTCCTGGGGGCACGGTGGCACCAGGGCGAGGCGCGGGAACCGACGACAGACCAATTCCCACCATGGGATGGCTGGCCCGCCCCTGGGCCACAAGCTGACCAGCGATCGTGCGGGCTCGATTGATCGGAATCGCAAAACCCAGACCCGCACCAGGTCCAGAGCGCACCAGGGTGTTGATACCCACCACTTCCCCGGCGGCATTGAGCAACGGTCCACCGGAATTGCCCGGGTTGATGGCGGCGTCGGTCTGAATCAAGTCGAGCCTCTTTCCTGAAATTCCCAGCTGGGAGACGTTGCGGTTCAGATTGCTGACGATTCCCAGCGTCACGGTGTTCTCCAGACCGAAAGGATTGCCCACGGCAATCGCCCAGTCACCGACCTGAAGACGATCGGAATCGCCAAGGGGTGCTGTCGGCCAGGGGCCGGATTCCGCCAACCGGATCACCGCAAGATCCGTGAGGGTGTCCTGGCCCAGCACCCGACCAGCTACACGACGACCATCAGGCAGGCCGACCATGACCTGATCGGCCTTCTCCACGACATGGGCATTGGTGAGCACGAGTCCCGAGGACTCGAAGATCACACCACTGCCCTGACCGCGTTCCACCCTTGCCCTGGGCGCAGCGGGTGACTGCAGCCCGAAGAACCTCTGCAGGAAGGGATCCAGCATCAGACCACCAGGCAAGCCGGAGACGCCCGTGGAGCGCACGGTTCGCTGGGTTTCGAGGGTGACGACCGCCGGCCCGCTTCTCTGGACTGCCGAAGCAACGAACGATTGGGGTGTCAGGGCCGCTGCCGCTGCGGAGGCTGCCTGTGCCGGGGGCAGAACCTGAGGGATCAATGCCAGGGGCCCGACGACAGCCGTCGCGACGAGCATGGACGCTGTGACGGGCCTGAACATGCTCGCAGAACAGCAAAACGCAGGTCTTGACAGTACGCAGAACAAAGGGGAGCCGTCAGTCGCAATCCCCGACCAAACCATGACCGGATGCAACCCGCGGCGCCATCGGCCCTGACGGCGATGATGGGAACAAAGCTGGTCCGTACCGCTGGAGGCGAGCACCATGTTGAACAGCCTGTTCCCGATCCTCTACGGCGCAGCCTTCGTTTTTCTGCTCTGGCAGGCCTTTCGCGTGATGGGCCAGGGATTCCGAGCCGCACGTAGCCCGAGAGACCGCACCGGTCAAATCACCGTGCATCCGGAACTTCTCGATCAAGAGGGGCGCATCACAGAAGAGGACCTGCTCACCGTGCGTTTCAGTGGCGGGAGCGACCCAGAGGAGACGCCTGACGGAAGCAGGAACCACGACTGAATAAGGTTGGGTGATGGCGACCTTTGTCGGCGCCGGTCGGACTCGTAGGGGGGACTCCTAGGTGGATCAACGAACACGGATTGTGGCAGCGGTGATCAAATCCGTGAAACTGCCTCCACGCTTCCGACTGCGCCTCTTAAAGGAGGATCCGGTTCGCCTTGAGTTGAGCCTCACGCCCGCTTACGGGAAGCAACCCATCCAGGTGGGACTGGTGGAGTCTCTGGATCTGGTCGCGCGTCGTGATCGCGAAGGAAGGATCCCTAGGGATTTACAGGGCACCTGGGACTGGACAGTCCGCCACGGCGAAGTCAGCACTGGTGGTTGGAATCCCTATTTGAAAGAAGCACTGCAAACCATGTTCGAAACCGGTCTGCCCGCCATCGTTTACGAAGAGCTGACAGGCGAGGAATACCACCCTGTTGATGGGGCGAGGCATGTCCGCTGAGCCAAACGCCAGGCCCTCCTTGTAAAGGCGTACGAAGCGCTACAGCGCCTCACCTCAAGAAGGGCTAGACCGAAGGGACTACGGCCTTTAAGGTTTTCTTCATGGCCACGCTTCGCTTTTCCCTCAGTCCGCTGGTGAAACTCTTGGCAGCAATGGGAGCTCTCAGCAGCCTCCTGCTTCTGGGACTGCTCAACATCTTCGGCTAATCCTCTTTGCCCACGACCGGTTCTCCCGAGTTTCCGATCGACCCGCTGCTTCCAGAGCTCTGCAGCTCGCTGACGGAAGGATCCACCGTGCTCCTACAGGCTCCACCTGGGGCAGGGAAGACCACCCGTGTGCCCCTGGCCTTGCTTGGCGCGCTCAACGGATGCCCGCCCATGGGCAGGGGCATCCTGATGCTGGAACCACGGCGGCTTGCCACCCGTGCCGCTGCCTGCCGATTAGCTGAGGCACTCGGAGAATCCCCTGGCGAGCGAATTGGCTACGCCGTCCGTCATGAGCAGCGGTCCTCGTCAATCACCGAATGCGAGGTGGTGACCACGGGACTGTTCCTTCGACGCCTTCAAAGCGACCCGGAACTCAGTGGCATTGGCTGCGTGATTTTCGATGAATTCCACGAACGGGGCCGAGACAACGATCTAGCCCTCGCCCTCGTGCGGGATGTCCGCCATCACCTGAGGCCGGATCTGCGCCTGTTGCTGATGTCAGCCACGCTCAATCTGGAATCACTGGAGGCGGAGTTGTCCGGCGCCACGGTGCTCACGAGCGCGGGGCGTTCGTATCCCGTCACCACCCATCACCTACCTCCACGGGCGGGGGAACGTCTCAGCAGCACGGTCATCCGGGCTCTGGAACAGCATGCCCTGCCCCTCGGCGCTACCGAGCTAGAGAGCCGCCAGCAACCACCGACCGTGCTGGTGTTTCTGCCCGGCCTTCACGAGATCGACCAATGTGAGCGTGCGATCCAGGAATGCTCGAGCCTGGAGGGATGGCAGCTGTGCAGCCTCCATGGCCAGCAGCCCCTGGAGGTTCAGACCCGTGCTCTGACCGCCTGTAGCAGCGAATGGCACGGACGGATTGTGCTGGCCACGGCCATTGCCGAAAGCTCCCTCACCCTTCATGGGGTGAGGCTGGTGATCGACAGCGGCCTCAGTCGCCGCAGTCGTTACGACCCTGAAACGGGCATGGAAGGCCTGGAAACCGTGCCGACCTGCCTGGCTAGTGCCGATCAACGGCGAGGGAGAGCAGGGCGCCAGGCTCCTGGTCAATGCGTCCGCCTCTGGTCACCAGCGGAGCAACAGCGACGCCCTGAGCACGACACACCTGAGTTGCTGCGCTGCGATCCTCAGCCTCTGGTGCTTGACCTGGCGCTCTGGGGCGCCGGTCTCGGAGAGCAGCTGCACTGGCTGGATCCTCCGCCCCGGCCCTCCCTCCAGGAGGGATTGCACCATCTCGTCGGGCTGGGGGCCTTGACCCCAGCCGGCCTTCCAAGCGATGCCGGTCGGCAACTGGCAGGCATCGGGACCCATCCCCGTCTGGGGATGCTCTTACTCCATGCCCGCGAGTGGAAGCGCTCTCGACTGGGGGCCGACCTTGCCGCTCTGCTGAGCGAGCGGGACCCCCTCAATTCCAACGAGCATGGCAGCGACCTTGGGGCCAGGCTGCAGCTGCTGAAGAAGGGCCGGAACGACCGGATCCACAGCATCCGACAACTCAGCCGGCAGCTCTATCAACAACTGGAAGCGCTGCCAGCCCTGCGGGCGCAGGCGCTCCCCCATGCCGGACAGCCACCCGCGGCTGATTGCAGTGATGAGCTGGTGGCGGCCTTACTGCTGGCAACGGCATTCCCTGAGTGGGTGGCTTTACAGCGCGCCGAACGATCGAGCAGCTATCAGCTGCGCCAGGGCCGGGGGGCAGTACTGACAGCGGAGGACCCCCTGCAGGCGTCAGCGGCCCTCGCAGTAGCGCGTCTCGACCTCGGGCGGGTCAATGCCCGGATCCGGCTCGCCCTGCCCCTCCCCATCTCCTGGCTTGAAGACCTGGCCAGACGCGAGGGTGAATGGCAGGAAACGGTGGCTCTGGATGAGGGACGGGTCCGATCGCGGCGGAACCTTCAACTGGGAGCCCTCACCCTCCAGTCTTTGCCCCAACAGAGGCCCGATCCTGAACTGGCCTGCTCTCTGCTCCTTGATCACCTGGGCCATGCGGGCCTGGAGACGCTCCCCTGGGGCCCGCGCAGCCAACAGCTGCGGGAACGACTCGCGCTTCTGCATCAGCACAGAGGACTCCCCTGGCCCGCACGCGACTGGGAGTCTTTGGCCAGGGACCTGCCAGAGTGGCTGGGACCCTCGTTACTGGGCTGCACAGGCTTGGGCGACTTCAGCGAAGACCAGCTGATCGAGGCTCTCTGGGGAGAGGTGCCCTGGCAGCAACGCCAATCACTGAACCAACTATTGCCGGAGTCGCTTCTGATCCCGTCCGGTCGCCAGGCCAGGCTCGACTACCGAGACGGAGAGGTCTGCCTGGCCGTCAAGCTGCAGGAGATGTTTGGCTGCCTGCAGACCCCCAGGGTGCTGGAGGGACGTCTCCCTGTGACGCTCGAGCTGCTCTCGCCAGCGGGGCGCCCCTTACAGAGAACCCAGGATCTGGAGGGCTTCTGGAGAGGCAGCTACCACGATGTTCGCCGAGACATGCGTGGCCGTTACCCCAAACATCCCTGGCCAGACAACCCCGCCACCGCGATCGCAACCGCTGGGACGAACAAGCGCCGTTAACCGCGAGGCAAGAGGGGAGATCCGCACCAAAAGCGGCCCCGATGTGCCGCGCAAGACAGTCAACAAAACTCAAACCTTTGTTACATTGACTGGGCAGGTCCTTTTTTCTTCGCCATGTCTGACAACGCACAAGCCCGCTTCGGTTTCGTCAACTTCGCTGAGACCTGGAACGGACGTCTCGCCATGCTCGGCTTCGTGATCGGCCTCGGCACCGAACTGCTGACCGGCCAGGGCATCCTCACCCAGATCGGCCTGGGCTGATCGAACCCGGACGCTGCATGCGTCGTTCAAAGCCCCGCCACGGCGGGGCCTTTTTCATGTCACAGCGCATCCCAACCGGTGCTGCGAGAGAGTATCTGGATTGCTTCGATCGTTTGTGCCGCGTCTTTTCGCCAGCAACCGCCGGGACGGAGCCCGGCTGTTGAGTAGCGCCCTCGTGCTTCTCGCCATTTGCGCCACCCAAATCCAAAGCCCCTGGGGCCTCACCCTGACCCTCGTTTTCAGCGCCCTCTGTCTCTACTGGGGCATGGCCTATCGGCACCTTGACCACTGACGCTCCCCCCACCTATTCGGTTGCTGAACTCAATGCCGCGATCGGCACCTTGCTGGAAAGGGGGTTCGCCCCGCGGTTTCTCGTTCAAGCGACGGCATCAAGGCCCCAGATCAAAAAAGGTCATCTCTGGCTAACTCTCACGGACGGAAACGCCAGCATCACAGCTGTGGTTTGGGCCTCCAAGCTTCAGCAACTCAACTTCGTTCCAGGCGACGGCGATGGCGTTCTGGTGGTGGGCAAGCTCAACTTCTGGGCCGCTCGGGCGAGCTTGGCG
This sequence comes from Synechococcus sp. HK01-R, assembly GCF_014217855.1. NCBI lineage: Bacteria > Bacillati > Cyanobacteriota > Cyanophyceae > Synechococcales > Synechococcaceae > Synechococcus > Synechococcus sp. HK01-R. The sequence continues at coordinate 343,341 of NZ_CP059059.1, forward strand.
GTGCAGGTGCTCGACCTGAGGCCCAGTCTCACCACCGTGATGCGCCGTTTTGAAGAAGTGCGCGAGCAATTGCTGCAAGAGGGCCTGATCGATCCGAGTCGGCAACGGCCTCTTCCCCGCTACCCCCGGCGCGTCGCGCTGCTCACGAGCAGTCCCAGTTCAGCACTCGCAGACATGCTGCGAACCGCGAGGGAGCGCTGGCCCTTGACCAGTCTGCTGCTCCTACCGATCCCGGTGCAGGGTGATGTAGCGCAGCAGATCGTGCAGCGATTGCAACGCCTGAGCGAGGCCCAGCCAAGACTGGCTCTCGATGCCATCGTGCTGGCTCGGGGCGGTGGCAGCCGTGAAGATCTGATGGTTTTCGATGATGCCGACGTCTGTCGACAGCTCGCCATGAGCCCAGTGCCTCTAATCACTGGAATCGGCCACGAAGACGACCTCACCGTCGCCGACCTCGTAGCCGATCACCGGGCCGCGACGCCCACGGCAGCAATCGTTCAGCTGCTTCCGTCAAGAGAGCACGCCCTCGCAGACGTGCATCAGCGCCAACGCCACTGGCGAGATCAACAGGCATGGGCTCTGAAGCGAGAACGCCAGAAACTGAACCAGCGCTTTGAAAACTGGTCGCTGCACCACCCCCGTCGACTGCTTGAACGCATGAGGGTGCAGCTCAATCAACGGATGAAGCTCCTCTCTGCGCTCGCTCCAGAACGTTGGTTGGCCCGCGGCTTTGCCATTCTTGAAACGGCCGATGGGCGCCCCTTGCGCAGCATCACGGAGGTGCAGCCCCCACAAGACCTTCTGGTCAGGCTCAGCGACGGCCAAGTCGTGGTCGAAGCCAAAGCCGTGAAACCAGGATCACAACGCTGAACTCTCCAAACCGCACCGTCCCCTCACCGCGCACACCATGGCTGCAAAAAGCAAAGCAAGCCGAGCCAGCAACGGCAGCATCGATCCCCAGCAGGAGGAGGAGACTTGGCGGAAGGATGCCGCTCACCTGAGCTACGAAGAAGCTCTGCAAGCCGCCGATCTCCTCCTCAGCCACCTTCAGAACGACACCCTGCCTCTGTCTGAACTGGAACGAGCCCATCGACGGGGCCAGATCTATCTCGAACATTGCCAGACACTGCTGGCACAGGTGGAACAATCCGTCCAGGAGCTAGATCCGGAGACGATGATGCCTCAAACACACGACAAGAAAGAAGCTGATGCATCGCCCTGAACTTCTGCGCTGGATCTATCTGCTGCTGGCTGTTGCAGGAGCGATCCTTCCCTGGCAAGCGAATCTGGAATTCATGCAGGCCAACGGCGACCCTTTGGCCCTAATGCAATTCATTCAAGATGCCAACGCCAACGCCGCCGCCCGCTCGCTCAGCCGGGATCTGCTGATCGGAGCCAGTGCCATCACCATCTGGATCGCGGTGGAAGGGCGTCGCTTGCAGATGAAGGGCTGGTGGATCACGTTGATTGCCTGCGTCATGATCTCCTTTGCCTGCGGTGCGCCCCTGTTTCTCCATCTGCGCGAGCGACGTCTTGCGGAACTGGCAGCCGCTGAGCAGTCCTGAGGCTGATCAACACTCAGAACTGATCAGGAATCCACATCCTGGGCTTGCACATCAATGGTCATGGCACTGGCAGGTGCCGAATCAGTGCTCGGATTAGCAGCGGTTAGCGGAGCCCCGCAAACCGAACATCGCTCTCCGCTCGAGAGGTTCATCGCCCCGCAGGCGGGGCAGGCCTGCATCCGACTCTGAAGGAATCGCCAGCCCAACCAGCCAGCTCCACCCAGAATCAACGGCAGGGCCAGCAGCACCAACAGCAGTCCTCCTGCCACATCGAGCAGCACCCGACCTGCTGCAGTTGGCAGCAGGATCAGCAGCAGCAGTCCGATCCAAAGCAGGGAGGAAGAACGGGGCACAGGCCAAATAAGGAAGACCGGATCTCAGTGTCGCTGATCCACACCGAGGCTGAGGCGTCGTTTCGCCAGGACCACACTCCAACACTGGCCGAAATAGATCACAACACCAACCATCCACACCCAGAGAGTGAGCACCAGCACGCTGCCAATCACTCCATAGGCCTGGAAACGAACGCCGAGGGAGAGGATGCTGCGACTCACGGCAAGATTGAGAATGGTGAGCAGCACACCGATCAAAACGGCCCCTGGAACGAGGGGACGCAGAGGGACGCGCCGGCTGGGCAGCAGGAACTGAAGCAGAAGGGCCATGCCGGCAAAACCAAGACATGGAATCAAATAACGACCGAATGTCAGCACGGGAATATGCGCCAAAAAAGACTGAAGCCAAGGCAACGAACGCAACGAATCATCGAGTGCCGCTGCATGAATCATGCGTAGATTGGCGCTGATTTGATCAAGAACAATCAGAAGCCCAACAAAGATCACCACAAAGAATGCTTCAAGCCGGACCCGGAGAAACTGAACAACTTGCTGATACCAGTTCACATCAGCAGGTGGATCTGGGAAATAGTCAAACCAAATCCGATCAGCACCCCGCTGCAAGGTCAAATAAACATTCCCCGCGGTGACAAGCAGGACACCTGCACCAAGTAGGCCAGCACCAAAGCCTTGCCGCACAAGCTTTTCAAGAGTGACTTGAACAAGCGCTACAGCGGAAGGGGGAAGGACGCCAGCGGTGTAATCAATAATCTGCTGATCCAGCCCTTCTTGGCGTCCAAGAAACCAAGAAGCAACCGAAAGAGCTATCAGCAACAAAGGGAAAATGGATTGAAGCGTGTAATAGGCAAAGGCAGCACTGAGATCAACACAGTCACAGCGCGACCAACGCGCATAGGCCTGCCATAGGCTTCGGATCAAGCGCTTCCAGGCCAACCAACGCCGCATCCAAGCCATAGGTCCAATGACTAAACGGTAGCGCGTGGAGGAGTCTGCCAACAAAAAAGCCACCCTTCCGGGTGGCTTTCCTGCAACGTTGCAATGGTTCTCCATTCGCTAAACGTTGATTTTGAGAATTGTTTTACCTGGCATCGAGCTATTTTCTCAGGGGGCTACCCCCCAAATATCGTCGCCGCTGCTGCGTTTCACAACCGAGTTCGAGATGGATCGGAGTGGGACCACAGCGCCATGGACACCAGGATAGTTCAATCCTCAAGGTATGAACCCTGAGAACTGCATAGGCTCCCATCACTCTTCAGTGATGACGTCTGAATTGAATAAAACTTGTCTCTCAGGCAAGAACCAAATGTTGGTCAAGCCCTCGGTCTATTAGTACTCCTCCGCTGCATCCATTACTGGACTTCCACGTAGAGCCTATCAACGGGTGTTCTTCCCGTGACCTTACTGGGTTACCCCATGGGAACACTCATCTTGAGGTGGGCTTCCCACTTAGATGCTTTCAGCGGTTATCCACTCCGCACATGGCTACCCAGCGTTTACCGTTGGCACGATAACTGGTACACCAGAGGTGCGTTCCTCCCGGTCCTCTCGTACTAGGGAGAAATCCTCTCAATGTTCCTACGCATACACCGGATATGGACCGAACTGTCTCACGACGTTCTGAACCCAGCTCGCGTACCGCTTTAATGGGCGAACAGCCCAACCCTTGGGACCGACTTCAGCCCCAGGTTGCGATGAGCCGACATCGAGGTGCCAAACCTCCCCGTCGATGTGAACTCTTGGGGGAGATCAGCCTGTTATCCCTAGAGTAACTTTTATCCGTTGAGCGACGGCCCTTCCACTCAGAACCGTCGGATCACTAAAGCCGACTTTCGTCCCTGTTCGACTTGTAGGTCTCACAGTCAAGCTTGCTTCTGCTTTTGCACTCGACGGCTGATTTCCAACCAGCCTGAGCAAACCTTTGCGCGCCTCCGTTACCTTTTAGGAGGCGACCGCCCCAGTCAAACTGCCCACCTGATACTGTCCGCTCCCCGGATAACGGGTGAACGTTAGAACCCTAGCTCTGAAAGAGTGGTATCTCACCATTGACTCCCTAGTACCCGCAAGCACTAGATCAACGTCTCCCACCTATCCTGCGCATTCAGAGCCCGGGCACAATACCAAGCTACAGTAAAGCTTCATAGGGTCTTTCTGTCCGGGTGTATGTAGTCCGCATCTTCACAGACAATTCTATTTCGCCGAGCCTCTCTCCGAGACAGCTCCCAGATCGTTACGCCTTTCGTGCGGGTCGGAACTTACCCGACAAGGAATTTCGCTACCTTAGGACCGTTATAGTTACGGCCGCCGTTCACCGGGGCTTCAGTCGCCAGCTTCGCTTACGCTGACCGGCTTCCTTAACCTTCCGGCACTGGGCAGGCGTCAGCCCCCATACATCGTCTTGCGACTTAGCGGAGACCTGTGTTTTTGGTAAACAGTCGCCTGGGACTCTTCACTGCGACCAGCTCGCGCTGGCACCCCTTCTCCCGAAGTTACGGGGCCATTTTGCCGAGTTCCTTAGAGAGAGTTACCTCGCGCACCTCGGTATTCTCTACCACCCCACCTGTGTCGGTTTCGGGTACTGGCAGTTATGCCTTAACGGGTATAGAGCTTTTCTTGGAAGCATGACGTCACCAACTTCGCTGCCGTAGCAGCTCGTACTCACGCCTCAGCTCGGATCGTTTTCGCCGATCCTCAACGCCTCGAACGCTTGAACCAGTAACCAACATCTGGCTTGGCTAGCCTTCTCCGTCCCTCTTCCCAAAACATAACCGGTACAGGAATGTTGACCTGTTATCCATCGACTACGCCTTTCGGCCTCGCCTTAGGTCCAGACTAACCCTCCGCGGACGAGCCTGCCGGAGGAACCCTTAGGGTTTCGGTGCATGGGATTCTCACCCATGTTTTCGCTACTCAAGCCGACATTCTCACTTCCATGCAGTCCACGCCCGCTCACGCTAACGCTTCACCCCACATGGAACGCTCCCCTACCATAAATCCGCAGCTTCGGTACAACGCTTAGCCCCGTTCATTTTCGGCGCAGGATCGCTCGACCAGTGAGCTATTACGCACTCCTTTGAGGATGGCTGCTTCTAGGCAAACCTCCTGGTTGTCTGGGCAATCCCACCTCCTTTATCACTTAGCGTTGATTTGGGGACCTTAGCTGGCGGTCTGGGCTGTTTCCCTCTCGACCATGGAGCTTATCCCCCACAGTCTGACTGCCTCGCTACACACAGGGTATTCAGAGTTCATCTCGATTTGGTACCGCTCTCGCAGCCCGCACCGAAATGGTGGCTTTACCCCCCTGCTGGAGCACGAGACGCTACGCCTCAACGTATTTCGGGGAGAACCAGCTAGCTCCGGGTTCGATTGGCATTTCACCCCTAACCACAGCTCATCCGCTGATTTTTCAACATCAGTCGGTTCGGACCTCCACTTGGTATCACCCAAGCTTCATCCTGGCCATGGTTAGATCACCCGGGTTCGGGTCTATAAACACTGACAAACGCCCTATTCAGACTCGCTTTCGCTATGGCTCCACCATTCCCGGTTTAACCCGCCAGTGCCTATAAGTCGCCGGCTCATTCTTCAACAGGCACACGGTCATCCGATCAGTCGGACTCCCATTGCTTGTAAGCTCACGGTTTCATGTTCTATTTCACTCCCCTCCCGGGGTTCTTTTCACCTTTCCCTCGCGGTACTGTTTCGCTATCGGTCACACAGGAGTACTTAGCCTTACGAGGTGGTCCTCGCGGATTCACACGGAATTTCACGTGCTCCGTGCTACTCGGGATACAGCTAGGTCAGTTCAGTTTTCGTGTACGGGACTTTCACCCTCTGTGGTGTGCCATTCAAACACTTCCACTAACATTCCTTTTCCACATTGCTGTCCCACAACCCCGATGCTCGAAAGCATCGGTTTAGGCTCTTCCCCGTTCGCTCGCCGCTACTTAGGGAGTCGTTTTTACTTTCCTTTCCTCCAGCTACTAAGATGTTTCAGTTCGCTGGGTTGGCTCGCACCGCCCTATGGATTCAGGCGGCCGTTCTAGGGGTTGCCCCATTCGGAAATTCCCGGATCAAAGCGTGTTTCCAGCTCCCCGAGACTTATCGCAGGTAACCACGTCCTTCATCGCCTCTGTGTGCCAAGGTATCCACCGTGAGCCCTTTGTAGCTTGACCAATGTATCTCCAACACGCTTGCTGTCGTTGAAACAGATTCTCTCTGATTCATTGCTGAATCAAAGATCTAACTCCTCATTGCTCGACACAATTAGAAGAACGTGATGGAGTCTCGGCTCTTGCTCGATAGAATTTGCAATCACTCCTCATCATCACCCTTTCGGATCATCATTCAGAGTCATCGCATCATCCATGAGATGCTTTATTCTTTCCAGACTCACCTATGCAGTTGTCAAGGTTCTGCCAGACTTCAAATCAAATCACCAATTGCTTGATCACCTGATTCGAGCCCAGCATCTTATCAACCATCGATAGATTTCTCTCTATCGCAGGAATGACAGGAAGCTGGGTTCCTCTAGCGGACACATCTAAATCACACTCCAATCGAGCTCATACTCCAAACTTCTGGAGATGGGAATTAAAGTTCGGTCAGTGGAGGTTAGGAGACTCGAACTCCTGACATCCTGCTTGCAAAGCAGGCGCTCTACCAACTGAGCTAAACCCCCAACACCGAATGGGCCATCCTGGACTTGAACCAGGGACCTCACCCTTATCAGGGGTGCGCTCTAACCACCTGAGCTAATGGCCCAGGAGTCTCATCCCTTTTGGGGTGTGACCTAGACAAAGTTTAGGAACTAAAAATCTCCATTAAGCAGCTCACTGTTTCCAGTTCACTCTTAACTTCAAAGCTGAGGTACCGATCGACCTAAGGTGACAGAATTTCGGCCTAAGAATAAAACTACTCAGGCATCAAAATCATTGTTTGTCTCCCTGTTAGGAGGTGATCCAGCCGCACCTTCCGGTACGGCTACCTTGTTACGACTTCACCCCAGTCATCAGCCCCACCTTCGACGTCCTCCTCCACAAGGGTTGGAGTAACGGCTTCGGGCGTGGCCAACTTCCATGGTGTGACGGGCGGTGTGTACAAGGCCCGGGAACGTATTCACCGCAGTATGCTGACCTGCGATTACTAGCGATTCCTCCTTCACGTAGGCGAGTTGCAGCCTACGATCTGAACTGAGCCACGGTTTATGAGATTTGCTTGTCCTCGCGAACTTGCTGCTCTTTGTCCGTAGCATTGTAGTACGTGTGTAGCCCAGGATGTAAGGGGCATGATGACTTGACGTCATCCACACCTTCCTCCGGTTTATCACCGGCGGTCTCTCTAGAGTGCCCAACTGAATGCTGGCAACTAAAGACGTGGGTTGCGCTCGTTGCGGGACTTAACCCAACATCTCACGACACGAGCTGACGACAGCCATGCACCACCTGTCACTGCGTTCCCGAAGGCACTCTCCCGTTTCCAGGAGATTCGCAGGATGTCAAACCCTGGTAAGGTTCTTCGCGTTGCATCGAATTAAACCACATACTCCACCGCTTGTGCGGGCCCCCGTCAATTCCTTTGAGTTTCACACTTGCGTGCGTACTCCCCAGGCGGAACACTTAACGCGTTGGCTACGACACCGAGGGGGTCGATTCCCCCGACACCTAGTGTTCATCGTTTACGGCCAGGACTACAGGGGTATCTAATCCCTTTCGCTCCCCTGGCTTTCGTCCATGAGCGTCAGTTATGGCCCAGCAGAGCGCCTTCGCCACTGGTGTTCTTCCCGATATCTACGCATTTCACCGCTACACCGGGAATTCCCTCTGCCCCTACCACACTCTAGCCCAACAGTTTCCACTGCCATGATGGAGTTAAGCTCCACTTTTTAACAGCAGACTTGATGGGCCGCCTGCGGACGCTTTACGCCCAATAATTCCGGATAACGCTTGCCACTCCCGTATTACCGCGGCTGCTGGCACGGAATTAGCCGTGGCTTATTCCTCAAGTACCGTCAGATCTTCTTCCTTGAGAAAAGAGGTTTACAGCCCAGAGGCCTTCATCCCTCACGCGGCGTTGCTCCGTCAGGCTTTCGCCCATTGCGGAAAATTCCCCACTGCTGCCTCCCGTAGGAGTCTGGGCCGTGTCTCAGTCCCAGTGTGGCTGATCATCCTCTCAGACCAGCTACTGATCGATGCCTTGGTGCGCCTTTACCACACCAACTAGCTAATCAGACGCGAGCTCATCCTCAGGCGAAATTCGTTTCACCTCTCGGCATATGGGGTATTAGCAGCCGTTTCCAGCTGTTGTCCCCCTCCTGAGGGCAGATTCTCACGCGTTACTCACCCGTCCGCCACTAACCCGAAGGTTCGTTCGACTTGCATGTGTTAAGCACGCCGCCAGCGTTCATCCTGAGCCAGGATCAAACTCTCCGTTGTAGATCAATTCCTTTTGATGACTTACATCACCTCAAATTGATTTGCGTCACCCACAATTCAGTTTTCACTCATTGCAGTTGAGGCCTCCTTTCAGCTGACACAGAAAGGGTTCTTAAGAGTGCACTTCTAGATTTCTCTATCCATGACTTTCCAGGATCTCAGATCCGGTTGTTGCTCCATCAATTCGCACACCGGCAACAGTCAGGCTCGTGAAAACCTCACCGTTGCAGCGAATGACTTCATCGCAACGACATTGTTTGACGGGACCTCACACCTTCATCGCTCTTTCATCAAAGCCTTCCACTCACCTCGCGGCTCGTTTCAAGACCTCGACGCGATGAAAGCGTCAGTTCCTAAACTTTTCGATTGTCCAGGTTCTGCCGTCGCGCTCCCTCTCAGGAGCGGTGGGCTGTGCGGCCTCTCGCGACCGCTTGTGAAACTTACAACACCGTGGGATCGCTCCCTCTTGGTCTTGTAAGCACCGATCGAACCACACAAAAGCTCTCGCTTCCCTTGTGCTCCTCCCGGCTGCGCCTTCCGCCCTTCGGCTTCCTGCGCAGTCCAAAAACATAACCCATCAACTCCCCTACTCGCAACCTCAGGGGCGAAGTAGCGCTGTTCCCCAGGGCATCAGACGCTGCAACTGCTCCTGAGAGGTCGCAGCCAACACCGGGAAATCCGCTTCAGCAAGGTCCATCCCAGGCTGAAGACAGGCAGGGTCAGCCGCGAGCCAGTGCAAGGGGCACTGCAATTCGGAGAGAACCAACCAAGCCGCAGCCAGATCCCAGATTTTCGGAGTGGCCTCCAAGGCCGCCATGGTCTGCCCCATCGCCACGCTGAGCAAATTCAAACTCGCCACCCCAAGGAGCCGGATCTTCCCGGGAAACGACTGATCGGGGCGGCTCTGGAGCACGCGGATCGCACGGCTGCATAAAGACACACAGGCACTGTCAGCGGCAAGGCGGGTCTGGGGTGTCAAGGGCTTGCCATTTCGCCAAGCTCCCTTGCCACGAATCGCCACAATCCGCTGATGAAGGGATGGAATCTCCAGAAAAGCCTCAACCGGACGGCCATCGATGCAACGGGCCACTGAGATGGCCCAGTAAGGAATACCAGCAGCGAAATTGGTGGTGCCATCGAGGGGATCCACCACCCAATAGGCCTCCGTTTTTGGAAGTTGCTTAGATCCTTCCTCACTCAAGACCCCCTCGCCTGGGGCCAGGGAAGCCAAGCCGGCAACGATCGCACTGTCACTCCACCGATCACAGGCGGTGATCAGAGTGCCGTCAGGTTTCACATCAGAGACGATGTGGCCGAAATCACGCCGCTGTCGCTCCGCCACCTGATCCAGCAACTGATGAACGCCGGTCAACTGATGGGACGTCAGCAGTTCAGCCACAGATCACGATCAGCCCTTGGAAGCGGACGCCGTGGCCTGGCAAGCCGGACGATTCGGAGAAGGTTCGATCGGCACCACAGAGGCATCGTCCTCAGCCGGCTTGGTGGCTGGGAGGTTCTGAGGCTGACAGGCCTTCACCGCATCAAGACCGGTGCGACGACGCAGCTGGGCAATGCTCTTGTTGTAGGTATTGATCGCATCGGCATAGCGAACCTCGGCCTGGGTGAGATCCCGCTGGGTGTCCACCACTTCCCTTTGGGTGGTCACACCCGCCTGGAAACGCAGGCGAGCCAAACGCAGCGACTCACGGGCTGACAACACTTCCCGGGAGGTCGCGAAGATGTCCTGATTGGCCGTGCGGAGGTTGTAAAAGCTTTCCTCCACCTGAACACGGATGCGATCACGGGTGGAGGCGAAGTTGAAGGCACTCTCCTCAGCCCGCTGCTTGTTGCGGCGGTATTCGGCGCGGGCACGTCCGCCGTCAAAGATGTTCCAGGTGGCATTCAGGCCCACCGAGTTGTTGGCATTCCAGCCGTAGTCGTCCATATCGACGGGCGAAACCACGTTGGTTTGGCCCTGGAAGCGAGCCGTGCTGAAGGCATTCACCAGACTGAGCACTGGCTGCACAGCAGCGAGAGCCGCATTGGCATTGCTGTTGTTGATCGAGATATCGAGGATCAGCTGATCAAGTTCCTCGCGGAAGGCAAAGGCGGCCACGATGCTCTCCTGCAAAGAGGGTTGCCAGACGCCGATCACCTGCGATGGGCTTGCAGCGGTAGGGGTCACGTCCAGGGGGAGATCCAACAATCCAGCCAGGGATCGGCGGGTCTTGTTCTGGAAGCCGATGCCATTGGTGAGCACCTGCTGATCTCGGGCAAGCTGAGTTTCAGCCTCCAGCACTTCAAGCTTGGTGGCGACACCAGCCTGAAAGCGGGCGCTGGCGTCTTTCAGGCTCACCAGGGAGGCCCGCACCGACTGCTGACCGATCCGCACCTGCTCATCGGCGCGCTGAAGGTCGAAGTATGACTCTGCTGTTTCCAGCCGTCGGTCCCGAAGAGCGATCAGGTAAGCATCGCGAGCGCGTTCAAAATTGTCGCGAGCTGCAGCAATCCTTGGCACTCGCTTGGGGTCGATGAGATTCCACTGGACCTGGACCGCAAAATTGGCCGTCCACTGGCTGCTGGTGGTGTAAGGAGCCGTGGACGGGACTCCGGTCGAGGAATTGAACGTGGGTGCGAAATCAGGGTTGCGATATTGATCAGCGGCGAGGTACTGCGGCAGACCGTTAGCAGAGAGATTGACCGTGGGATACCAGAGGGAAATCTCGGCAAGCAGAGCCGACTTGGCTTGCTCCACCTGACTGGCCGCTGCCTTGAGGCTGGGGTTGTTGACCTCCATCAGCTGCTCGGATTCCGCAAGGGTGAGCGGACGGAGTTCACGGATCCGCACCTGAGACGGTTTGTCTGGGAGCGCAAGACTTGGAGGCGCCTGCAGGGGGCTCAGCGCTTCAGGGAGTGTGGTGGCGGCAGGGGGCAGAACGGAAGGATCGGCTTTCGGACGCGGTCCATTGAGTTCGATGGCGGTCGGGAGAGTCTTCTGATCAATCAGCGCTCCAGAGTTCGCTGCCTCAGAGGCCACAGGGGCCTGAACAGGTGCATCTTGGGCCTGTAGCCCCGTCGGGACAGACGCGGCCAGAGCACCTGCAATGAGAAGAAAACGAGCAGCGGTCCAGGCCACGACAGATTGCAATCTGCCGGGAGCTTAGGGGCATTAGGGCTCCTGACCCAGCACTGCGGCCACGATGTCAGCTGCTCCATGCACGATCCGGATCGTGACCGGCAATCGTGCCTGCACCTCTTCCAGGGTCATGTCATCGAGAAACACCGGCGCCCCCTGTCGGAGCATCACCGAGGGCAATAAGAGCTGATCACCGAGGTCGACCCCCTCAAGACCCACCAGTAGATCCTCTCCGGTGAGCAAGCCCGTCACCACCTGATCCTGTCCCCAGTAGGGACTCGGTAGACCGTGGAGAGAGAGCGACACCCCTTCGATGCCATTGAGGCGGTCACGTACGGATCTCAAGGCCTGGTCGACCAAACGACCCACCACCCAGCTGCTGCGCATCGGCTTTGCACTCCGAGGGGGCAAAGTCTCGGTGGCCTGATCCAAGTCCTCCAAAAAGGCTCGGATGCTTCCGACTCCATTCTCCTGCTGGGGCAGATCCTCGTAGTTGGCTCGTGGCGGGAGGGCACGGCCTGCGATCAAATACCACTCATCCGAGAGCCAGGCGAACCGACTGCCCAGAGTCTCCTGAAAATGGCTCTGTAAGGCCTCGACCTGGGTGATGACCTCCTTGGCATGGTCAGGATCGACAGGGACCAGTCCATCGCCGGAAGGCCGAAAGCGAGTCAGGCCCACGGGCACCACAGCGGCCGAAAGCACGGCAGGCCAAGCACCGCTCGCAAACGCAGCAAGGTCTTCCAATGTGCGCTGCAGCGCTGCTCCGTCATTGAGGCCTGGGCAGACCACCACCTGGGCGTGAATCTGCAAATCGCGTTCCGCAAACCAGCGCAGCTGATCCAGCAACAATGCGGCGCGCGGATTCTCCAGCAACCTGGAGCGCAGGTCTGGATCCGTGGCATGCACGGACACGAACAGGGGAGACAGGCGCTGGGCCTCGATGCGCTGCCAATCCGCCTCGGTGAGGTTCGTGAGTGTGAGATAGGAGCCGTAAAGAAAGCTCAGCCGGTAGTCATCGTCCTTGAGGTAGAGGCTGCTGCGATGCCCAGGCGGCTGCTGATCGATGAAACAGAAGGGGCAGTGGTTATTGCACTGACGCAGTCCGTCAAAGAGTGCCTCGGTGAACTGGAGACCAAGACCGTCATCCGCATCCTTTTCAAGGTCCACCTGATGAAGCTCGCCCGCTGCATCCATCACCTCGAGATGGAGCTCTTCCTCCACCACCAGATAGCGGTAATCGATCAGATCCCTCGGACGGATGCCGTTGATGCTGAGCAGTTGGTCTCCTGGTTCAAAACCCAACGCTTCACCGATGGACCCAGGCTCAACGGCGGCCACGACGGCTGGTGCGGGCTGACGCGAGGCCGATTCCGAATCCAGGGCCGCCAGAGCGACGCCGGCGGATGGTTCATTCCACACCGCGATGGAGGCAGCTGATCTCAGTTTGATCCTGAGCCGGCCCACCAGACCAGGAGCAGCACCCCGAAGAGCAAGCGATAGATCACGAAGATCCAGGTGCTGTGCCTTTGGAGGAACTTAAGCAGCCAATCAATGGCCAGCCAAGACACCACGGCGGCCGACACGATGCCCACCAGCAAAGGCAGCACACCCCCGCCGCTCGGCTCGGTGAAGGCACCCTTGAGTTCCACCAGTCCAGCGATCGTGATCGCCGGAATTCCCAGCAGGAAGGAGAAGCGGGCCGCATCCTGCCGTTGCCAGCCATCGAGAAGAGAGGCTGTCAACGTGCTGCCCGAACGCGAAACGCCGGGAATCAACGCCAGCACCTGGGCAAGGCCAACCACCAACCCGTCACGCCCCTCCACCTGAACAAGCTGCTTGATCCGGGGACCAATCCTCTCGGCGAGGGCCAGCAGCAAGGCCATCACAATCGAGACCACGGCAATGGCAGGCACGCTGCGCAGGGGCGATGACTCATAACCAGGCCAGAACAGCTTGATTGCCAGACCTGCGATCAGGATCGGGACCGTTCCCACCGCCATGGCGATACCGAGACGAGCCTCGGGTTCACGCCACTGGCCACGGGAAACAGCGACTGAGATGCCCTTCAGCACGCTCTGAAGGTCCTGACGGAAATAAGCAATCACCGCCACGATGCTTCCAAGCTGAATGACGGCTGCCACCGAGACGCCGGGGTCACCCCAACCAGCCAGGACGGGAACAACCTTGAGGTGAGCAGTGCTGCTGATTGGCAGAAATTCCGTCAGCCCTTGCACTACACCAAGCACAAAATCCCGCCAGCAGGCTTCGAGCAACCCGGGGGCGGTGGCGACGTCGGTCATGAATCGGTTCGAAGCAGCCGCACGCTATGACCACCGACCGACCGACGCCAGCGCAGTGGGCGGGGTCGAATCTTCTAAGGTTTCGGGACTTTCTTCACAATCAGGAGTCGTCCGTTGTCCAGCGGCCTGATCAAAGCGGCTGCCCTGGACCCTCCAAGGCTCAATGGCGCCGAGCTGCTGCTGCCGATTCCGAAGGCTGGGGAGGAGGTCATCATTTCCCGTGGAGCAGCGGCACTTGTCGTGCTGCCCGTTTTTCTTCAGGCCCCCTGGGTGCGCCTCCATCCTTTCAGTGCCGGCCTGTTCAGCTTCCTGCTCCTGGGTGTCGGGATCCTGCTGGGAATGAGAGTTGAGCCAGCGAAAGCCCGCTGGGGTGCTCTGTTGGTTGGCTTCAGTGGAAGCTGGCTCGCGGGAACTCTCTTCTGGGGCTGGCTGCGGGCCCATCCGCTCCTGCATCTCCCCATCGAAGCCCTTGCCCTTCCCCTTGCGCTCACAGGTCTGCAAGGGCGCTGGCGCCTGGGTTGCAGTTTTTACTTAGCGTCTTTGGTTGGCACAACACTGACTGACTTGGCGATGGCGCTCACCGGCGTGATGCGCCTCTGGCCAGCAGTGGTTGAGGCACCGATCGAGGAAGCTCAGCCGCTTCTCAAGCAGGCTGCCCTGACCCTGAGCCGCCCAAGCTCGCTAGCCATCCTTCTCGCCTTCACGGGCCTGATCCTGCTTATCGCCAGAACCCTCCGCCGCCGTGGACGTCTCTGCCCATCAGGTGATGCCAGCTGGGGAGTGGCCTCTGCCGTTCTGATCACGACCCTGATGATCGACGGCCTGTTCCTTCTGACCGCCCTGATCCAACCGCGCTTCAGTGGACTGATCTGAAACGAACTGCAAAAGCTCACGCCGCAACGGGGGGTTTGTCCGTGACGCACTTGTAAGGTTTGCTCACCGGCGTCGCCGGCAGTCCCGTTCCGATCCCTGACGGAGTGTTCCGATGAAGCGGCTGGTCTCCTGGCTGACTGGTGTGATGCTGATGGCAGGCCTGGTGCTTGGCCTCGTCATGCCCCCAGCCGTGCACGCTGACGACCTTCGCAACGTCGCTGACGAGAAACTGGCCGAGCGAGGTAACAAGGTCGACCTCAACAATTCTTCTGTGCGCCGGTTCCAGCAATTCCCGGGGATGTATCCCACCCTCGCCGGCAAGATCGTGCTCGGCGGTCCTTATGAAAGTGTTGACGATGTGCTCAACCTCGACCTGAGTGATCGTCAGAAGGAACTGTTCGCCAAATATCGCGACAACTTTGTGGTGACGGCTCCCTCGATCGCCTTGAACGAAGGTTTCGACCGCATCAACGATGGTCAGTACCGCTGAGTGCCGATCTTGAGACCGGCTTCGGTCAAACTATGTTTCATCCCGAACCGCCGGTGACCCCGGCGGTTTTTTTGCTGATGCCATGACACAGCACCAGCCATCGAGCGAACCGATTCCCCCAGGGCCATGGGATGTGATCGTGATCGGTGCAGGAGCTGCCGGTCTGATGACCTGCCTGGAGCTACCCGAAGGACTGCGCATCCTGCTACTCAATCGCAACACCAGCAGGCGCTCTTCTAGTCGATGGGCCCAGGGCGGTATTGCCGCCGTGACTCGACCGGAAGACAGTGCCAGCAGTCATGCCAGCGACACACTCATCGCCGGGGCAGGGCTCTGCGACAGGAATGCTGTTGAACTGCTGGTCAATCAGGCCCCCGCTTGCGTCGAAAGGCTTCAGCAACTGGGCATGGCCTTCGATCGCAACAGCAGCGGCAAGCTAGCCACCACCCTTGAGGCAGCCCACAGCCATCACCGGGTGCTGCACGTGCAAGACCAGACCGGAAGGGCGCTGGTCGATGTGCTGCGCGAACGCGTCGAACAACGTCATGACCTTCTGCATCGCCGGGGGATCCGTGTGACCCGACTCTGGGTGGAGCACGGTCGCTGCTGCGGAGTTCAGGTGCTCGATGGCCCAAGTCTGCACTGGATCTCAGCCCGGGCTGTGGTGCTCGCCACAGGGGGAGGAGGCCATCTCTATGCGAACACCACCAATCCCCCCCAGGCCTGCGGAGAAGGCGTCGCCCTCGCCTGGCAGGCGGGGGCTGCAGTGGAAGATCTGGAATTCATGCAGTTTCACCCCACGGCCCTGCGCCTTCCAGGCGCCCCCTGTTTCCTGATTTCAGAAGCGGTGCGTGGCGAAGGGGCTGTCCTGCGCGACGACCAAGGGCAAAGCCCCGTCGCAGATCTTGCTGGAGCTGATCTGGCACCGCGCGACCAGGTCAGCCGGGCGCTCGTGCGCTCCATGCGCGACCGGGGCACGGATCACATCGACCTGGACCTCTCACCGATCCCTCGAGAGCGCGCAGTCCAGCGCTTTCCCACCATCCTGGAACGCTGCCGCAGTTTTGGGCTTCAACCTCTGGAGCGGCCGATTCCCGTGGCCCCCGCAGCCCACTATTGGATGGGAGGAGTGGCCACTGATCTCCATGCCTCAACCAACCTTCCTGGTCTCTACGCGGTGGGGGAAGTGGCCTGCACAGGGCTGCATGGTGCCAACCGCCTAGCCAGCAATTCCCTAATGGAATGTCTGGTTTTTGCCCGACAGCTACGAACGATCGACCTTCCGAACGCTCCAGCCAAGGCAATCGTCCATCACCCAGGCACCGATCTCCGGGCAGGCGCACCCCTGCAGAGCCGCAGCCGGATGAGCGCCGAAAAGCTGATGGCAACCATCGACATCTGGCGACTGCGTTGCTGGCAGGTGGCGGGAGTGGACCGGGACAGCCGCGGAATGGCGCATGCTCTGAATCAGGTTCAAGTGACGCTGGACCAACTGGAAGCGGAGCCATCCCTGGAACTGATCAGATCACAGCCTGTGGATGCGCTGCACCGACTGAATGAGGAAAGCCGGCGGGAGCTGAACCTGCTGCTCGACCTTCAGCATCGACTGCGGGCCAGTGCCCTGCTTCTGGAGGCCTGTCTGTTCAGAAAGGAGAGTCGCGGAGGCCATTTCCGTCATGACGCTCCCTGGCCCATGCCCCAGTGGGAATGTCATTCCAGACAACAGCGGGGCCAGGCGATCGGGACCCGACCCGTTGTGCGCTGACTCACGGGAGTGAAGGCGATCGAAATCAGTCGATGCTTGGGCCCTGGTAATTGGAAAGCTTGGCGAGATCGGCCAGTGGCTTCACACCGGAATCGAGCTTTCCATCAATCTCCCAGGTGGGGAAGCCTTCCACGCCTTTTTGCTGGCAGAGCTTGGTCTGACTGTTCTGACCATCCGGGGCACACTCCACGACCTTGAGCTTGGCGGCGGCCTCTTGGCCGAACAACTCCTTTTGCTCATGGCAGTGCGGGCACCAGTAGGCCGAGTACATGACGGCACCGGAAGCGGTGAGATGCTCAGCAAGCTCAATCTTGGCTGGATTGCTCGAGGTGGTGACAGAGGGAGGCGCTCCAGGCCCGGTGACCGCAGCGTCAGGGCGATTGGGGTCGACCACCGAAGCCCAGATCAAGCTGCCCAACAAAACGGCAAGAGCCAGCAACACCCCTCGAAACAGAAGCGGCGCTGGATCCTCCCAGCCACCGCCGGCGACCGAAAGAATCAGCAAAGCGATCGAGATCAGTGCCGACAGAACACAGAAGAAGCAGAAGGCCTGGATCTTGAACAGCATCAGGCCCACCAGCACAAGGCTGAACATCGCCATGCCAACGGACACGACAAACAAGCCCCACCAGGTGCGACGAGACAGATTCGCCTTGTTCTCCGCTAACCCAGGCAGCAGAGGCACAATCGCCATCACCAGCACAGCCAAATAAGCAATCAGGCCGGCGAAGGAGAGCGGGATACTGAAACCATCCCCCTGAAGCAGGGTGCCCCAGGCGCTGTTCAGGACCTTGTCACAGCCATCAGCCCCCAGCGGGCAGCTGAGATCCCCCAGGATTCCCCAGCGCTTGAGAGTGATTGAGCCGGTGTCGATCACCCCAACCGTGGCCAGAACCGCCATGGCGATTCGGACCCATTTCGAACCGGAATCCTGGCGGCGACGACTGGTGAGGCGGGTGGTCGACATCAGCTGCGTCCAGAGCGCGTCAAGTCTGACAGCAACCGTCGGCCAGAACCGTGCTGAACACAAAGGACTAGGGGTGCAACCCTATGGTGAGAGATTGCCGAATCGGTCGGGGCATGAGCAAAGATCCAGGCACTGAGGCTCAGACAACCCGTCGACCGACCGTTGCCTTTGCCCATCTTGGCTGCGAAAAAAACCGGGTCGACACGGAGCACATGCTTGGGCTCCTGGCCCAAGCGGGTTACGGCGTCAGCAGCGATGAAAACGACGCCAGCGTGGTGGTAGTGAACACCTGCAGTTTCATCCAGGACGCCCGTGAGGAATCGGTGCGCACCCTGGTGGGCCTGGCAGAACAGGGAAAAGAGCTGATCATCGCCGGCTGTCTGGCGCAGCATTTTCAGGAGGAACTGCTCGACTCCTTACCGGAAGCAAAAGCGATCGTGGGCACCGGCGATTACCAGCACATTGTTGAGGTGCTGCAGAGGGTGGAAGCCGGGGAGCGGGTGAACCGGGTCAGCCGGACCCCGACCTTCGTGGGTGATGAGCACCTGCCCCGATACCGAACCACCGGCGAGGCCGTGGCTTATCTGAAGGTTGCCGAGGGCTGCGACTACCGCTGCGCGTTCTGCATCATTCCCCATCTTCGAGGCGATCAACGCTCTAGGCCGATCGAATCCATCGTGGCCGAAGCCCATCAGCTCGCAGCCCAGGGTGTGCAGGAGTTGATCCTGATCAGCCAGATCACCACGAACTACGGACTGGACCTCTATGGAAAGCCCCGCCTAGCTGATCTGCTGCGTGCCCTTGGCGAGGTTGAGATCCCCTGGATCCGGGTGCATTACGCCTATCCAACCGGCCTAACCCCCGAGGTGCTCAGTGCTTACCGGGAGGTGCCCAACGTCTTGCCTTATCTGGATCTGCCCCTGCAGCACAGTCACCCCGATGTGCTGCGGGCCATGAACCGTCCTTGGCAGGCAGAGGTGAATGAACGACTGCTGGACCGCATCCGCGAACAGCTCCCCGACGCGGTGCTACGCACCACGCTGATCGTCGGCTTCCCAGGGGAGACCGAGGCCCAGTTCGAGCATCTGGCTCGCTTCCTGGAGAGCCAGCGCTTCGATCATGTGGGCGTGTTCACGTTCTCCCCCGAAGAGGGGACCCCGGCAGCCGCATTGCCTGACCGAGTCCCGGAGAACCTTGCCATCGCCCGCAAGGACAGGCTGATGACCCTTCAGCAACCGATCTCCGCCGCAGCGAATGCCTCTTGGGTGGGTCGCACAGTGGATGTGTTGATCGAGCAGCACAACCCCTCCACTGGCGCCATGATCGGACGGTGCGGACGCTTTGCGCCTGAGGTGGATGGCGAGGTGCTCGTCCAGCCAGGTGAGAACGGTCTGCAGGCCGGTCCTGGCACGATGGTGCCCGTCAAAATCACCGGCTCCGACGTCTATGACCTGAGCGGGCAGATGGTGGGAGCCGCGGCCATGGTGGCGGCCGCCCGCTCCACATCGTGACCGCCACACGGTTCTCCCAGGCCAGACAGCGCAGCATTTTTCTTGTGGCGTCAGGAATGAGCACCGCAGGATCCTTCGCAGGGCTCACGGCGAAAGGCTGGATCCTGATGAACGGCACGGAAAATCCGATGCTGCTGGCCCTTCATTTCGCAGCCCTGTCCCTTCCCACCCTGCTGGTGAGTGGGCCGGCGGGCGTGAGGACCGACAGGGTCGGCTGCGAAACAGTGCTCATTCAGGCCCAGTGGGCACTGCTGGCCGCTGGACTGCTAGGCGCTTTGTCGATCCCGCTCCTAGAAGGCACTGCCCAGGTCGGCGCACTGCTGGGCAGCACGCTGCTGGTGGGAATCGCCAGCGCCTACGAGCTCACAGCACGCAACAAATACTGCGCACTGCTGGTGGATGAACCCACCCAGCTCGCCCCCTACCTCACCAGCTTTTCCGTGGTCTTCAACGTCGGAAAGCTCGTGGGTCCCCCAATTGGGGGATGGCTGGTGGCCCTCACGGGAGCAGCAACAGCCCTCAGCCTCGATGCCCTCACCTATCTGCTGCCCATTGCCAGCGTGATCTGGCTGCTCAGACCGAATCTCGAACAGGAACAGCGCAGTGGCAATCAAGACCAGGCGTCCCTGCTGCATGCCTGGCGCGACTGCGGGCCCACCCTGCGCCATGTGCTGCGCTTCACCGCGGTCATCTGCCTGGTGGGCTTCTTCCACCCCGGCCTGGCACCACTGATCGCCGCCGACACGATCGGACCTGATCCGAGGGATCTTGGCTTGTTCACCAGCGTGCTGGCCGCAGGGAGCATTACCGGCGGCCTAGTGCTGCAGAGAAATAGTCACCGCTTCTGTCAGCGTCCATGCCTGACCTTGGGTTGCTTCGCTCTGATCACGGCCTTGGCCCAGCTGGGAATGGCCAAGGGTGAGACGCGAGGCCTGGTGCTGATGATGGCCTTTCTGATCGGAGCCGGAACAGCCGGGCTTCTGAGCAGCACCAATTTGATCACCCAAGTTGGATCCAAACAGGTGATGCGAGGAAGGATGGCAGGTCTCAGTCAGATCGCCTTCCTTGGGGGCGGAGGACTGAGCGGAATCCTGGCCGCAGCCATCACACTCACCCTCGGACTCAAGAGCGCATTCGCCATTGCCGGAGGAATCGGCCTTGCGCTGGCCGTCGTTGAAATCAGCCAGCGCGGTCAAACCGTGCTGGACGAGACAACCAAGCTCAGATCAGTTTGATGCCACGCAGCACGCCGCTGATCACTGCAGCGGTAACGAGACCGGCACCGACCAGACCCAGATAGATGACAACGCCCACGACAGACACAGCAAGTCGCAACTATTAGACCAGAAACAGGGACGCCTTCGTGGCCACACCCCCTAAGGTTGACGCAATCCGCGCCAAGGGTCAGCGGCAAGCCCCAGCTCAGCGCCACAAGCCCAAGCACCGTCAAGCCAGCGTCCGCCAGCAAGATCCATGCGCACCCTCTTCATCTATCCCCAGTTCCCCAAGACCTTCTGGAGCTACGAAAAAATCCTCGAGCTCGTCAACCGCAAGGTTCTGCTTCCACCCCTAGGACTGGCGACCGTTGCAGCCCTGCTTCCTCAGGACTGGGAGATGAAGTTGGTTGACCGCAATGTGCGGGAGCTCACCGAAGCGGAATGGAACTGGGCGGAATTGGTGGTGATTTCGGGAATGATCGTCCAGAAGGACGACATGCAGCGACAGATCGCCGAAGCGAAACGGAGAGGCCTCCTGGTTGCCGTTGGTGGCCCCTACGCCAGCTCCACCCCTGATGCACCGGAGATCGCCGAAGCGGATTTCAAGGTGCTGGACGAGGGTGAGATCACCCTGCCGATGTTCGTGGAAGCGATTCAACGCGGTGATCGGAGCGGTCGGTTCAGCGCGGAGGGTGACAAACCGGATGTGACCTCGACTCCGATTCCCCGATTCGACCTTCTGGAATTGGATGCCTACGACTCCATGAGCGTGCAGTTCTCCCGTGGCTGTCCGTTCAACTGCGAGTTCTGCGACATCATCGTGCTGTACGGCCGCAAGCCCCGCACCAAAACCCCCGAACAGCTGATCGCCGAGCTACAGCGGCTCTACGACCTGGGCTGGAGACGCTCCATCTTTCTGGTGGACGACAACTTCATCGGCAACAAACGGAACGCCAAGCTGTTGCTCCCTGAAATCAGGCGCTGGCAGGAGGAGCGGGGCTATCCGTTCAGTTTCGCCACCGAGGCCTCCGTCGATCTCGCCGACGACGAGGAGATGATGCAGATGATGCACGACGCCCGTTTTGAGAGCGTTTTTCTCGGGATCGAAACGCCTGACGAGGCGAGCCTGGAAACAGCCCGGAAGGTGCAGAACACGCGCAACCCTCTCGATGCCGCTGTCGACAGGATCACCGCCAACGGCATCCGGGTGATGGCGGGCTTCATCATCGGTTTCGATGGCGAAAAAGATGGAGCCGGTCGCAGGATCGTCGACTTTGTGACCCGCACTGGCATCCCGGCCGCAATGATGGGCATGTTGCAAGCTCTCCCCAACACGGCGCTCTGGTATCGCCTGGAGAAGGAAGGACGCCTCATTCAGGAGAAAGCCGCCGCCAAGGGGGTGAACCAGACGAATCTTCTGAACTTCAAACCAACCCGCCCGATCCGGGACATTGCGAACGAATACGTGGAGGCCTTCTGCGCTCTCTACGAACCCAATGCCTACATGGATCGGGTCTATACCTACTACCTCAAGATGGGGGCACCCCGTTGGAAGGCTGCTGCCAAGCTGCCCACCTGGACGGATCTCCGAGCGCTGTCGATCGTGATCTGGCGCCAGGGAATCAAGCGAAGCACCCGGACCCGTTTCTGGCGCTACATGCTCGGCATGGCCCGCCAGAACCCGGCCCTGCTGGAGCAGTTCCTCGTGGTGCTCGCGCACAACGAACATTTCCTGGAATATCGCTCCATCGTGCAGCGGGAGATTCGAGAACAGCTCGAATCACTGCCCCCCGAGGAACCCAGCAATCCGCGCGAACTTCAACCGGCCTGATCGAGACGCTCTCAGTCCTGCACGTAGGGGCGCCCCTCCAGGAGGCACTGTTCGGCCTTCTGGAGTTCACGCCCTAAATACAGGGCGTGGTCGAGCCGGCTGATAGGAAGGGGCTCACCCCCCTCGCTGAGCTCGATTCCCAGCTGTTTTGCCGTCTTGCCGCGGTACACGCGATCAGGGGAGCGGGGTCCACCGCCCCGACAACCCAGCACCTCACCGGTGTCGGGATCCGTCGCACGCCCTCGGTCATCCACATCATTTCGGTAGTGCTCAGCCACCAGCTCTGCAGAGGCAGCATCCACCCGGATCAAGAAATACCCGGCCGGATCGAGGGCAATGAAACGCTGGGACAATCGATCATCGAGTGCCCGGCCCTCAACCGGATCTCGAGGAGGAGCCACCGGCTCGGATGCTGAGGGGTGGGACGACGCCGAAGAGCTGCTGCTTGCCATCCCGACACCCTACAAATCAGCCGCGGACGCTCTCAACTGAGGAGCTTCTGCCCGGAAGGGCAGTTCAGCATTCACCGCATCAATCTCCTCGAGCATGAGGCCATTGGCCTTGGGCAGCCAGGTCCTGATCAAGCGATCCATGCCCTCGTCGTACCAGCGGTGAAGGCTGTGCTGAGGCCTGGCGACGAATCCGCGGCGGCGTTTGTGGCTGCCCCCGGCACCGGGATCAAAGTGCTGCAGCCCCTGCTCCAGAGCCCAGGCGATTGGTGCGTAGTAGCAGACCTCGAAATGCAGGCAGTCGATCTCCTCGTCACTGCCCCAGTAACGGCCCCATAGCTGCTGCTGATCCTGAATACACAGCGACATGGCCACGGGCTCCTGGGGGTCGCCCCGATGGGCACTGAACAGCACCACATGCGGGCGCAGGGCTTCGCCCGCAAGGGCATCAAAAAAGGAGGCCTCCAGATATTTGCTTCCCCACATCCCCCAGCGAGCGCAATGCTGCTCGTAGAAGCGATGCATGCGTGTCAACAACCCAGGGGTCAGCGTCTCACCCCTGAGGGCGGTCACCTCAAGACCCGCCTCGCGAACGGCCTTGCGTTCCCGTTTGATATTGCGGCGCTGGTTGGCATTGAAGCCCCTCAAGTAATCGTTGAAATCCCGCTGACCCTCGGCTGACCAGAGACTCTGCTGATTCAGCCAAGTCGCACAGCCCGCCGCCTCGGCGAGGGGCCGCCAAGCGGGATCGACATAGAGAAAATTGCAGCTGAGGATGCCGTTTCGTCGCGCAAAATCATCGATCAGCTCGAACATCAGCGCGGTCAAGACCGCAGGATCCTCCGCAGAATCGATATGGAAGCGATAACCCTCGACAGGGCTGACCGGACTCATGCCCAGAAGTTTGGGGTAGTAGCGAAGCCCCAAATCAGCGGCGAGCCTTGCGAAAGCCTGATCGAAGACGAACTCGCCATAGCTGTGCCCCTTGAGATAGAGAGGCGCGACAGCCACCAGCCTGTCTGCGCCACGCCAGAGGGAGAGATGCAGGGGCTGCCATCCCTGCTCCGGCACGATGCTCCCGGACTCCTCCAGGGCCGTGAGCCACGACCAGCGATAGAAGGGACTGGCCTGCGAGCCGACCAGTTGCTCCCAGGCGGCCTCTGGAATCTCGCGAAGGGAGCGGTGCCACCGGGCGGAGAGGGATGCCATCACCGCCAAAGGGCGAAGTCGCAGTGACCCTAACCATGGCGACGGGCAGGGATCAGAATTCAATCCCGCCCGTGATGCGCCTTGCTCGGTTCATCCCTTCTCCAGCGCCAGATGCCAACAGCGCTGCTGAGCATCGCCTGCCTGGCGCTGGCTAGCCCAGCAGCCTCAGCCGGCTGGCTGGCCCCCGTGCTGCAGATGATGCAGCCCCGGATTGAATCGCGTTTGACCGATCAATGCCGGCAACTGATCGGCAGGCAAGGGGGAACACCTCTGGAATCAGAGCTGAGCAAGCTGGCGGAACAGCCCTGCCGCTCGCTCGCTAAGCCCGTGAGCGCCTGCCTGATCCGTGAAACCAGTCGCACGGGCCGAGAGCTGGGGGTGATCAGTGAACTGTTGACCGGCAGAGTCGGCGACGATGCCGAAGTGGTGATCAAGCGCTGTCTGGCCTCCCTGCTGGGCCTCCAAGAGAGCAACCTTCGTGACCTCCCCCTTCAGGATCTTCTTCAGCGCTGGCGGCAGTAATGCAACAGCACTTCATCGGCCTCGAGACGATCGCAACGTTCGAGGCCCCAAGCGCCTGGTTCCGCGAGCAGGTCAGGCAGCCCCTTGGGACCGGTCGGCAGCCAGTGGTGAGAACCCCCTAGCAGCTTCGGAGTCAGCGTGAGTTGCAACTCATCCACAACATCCTCGGCCAGCAGAGATCCACAAAGCTGAGCACCACCGAGCAGCAGGACGCGCTGGAGCCCCGCTTTGGCTAGGGAGCGGAGTGTCTCCTGCCAGGACTGACCGAGCGTCAGCCGCTGATCGAACCCTGAGGGCACTGGAGTGGCCACAGGTGGGGTAAGCAACCAACGTTGCAGGGGCTGTCTGAAGAACGGCCATTCACGTGGAAAGCTCTGCTGACGAGACACCACCAGGGCCACCGGCTGCGGAGGCCTGCCGTCCTGAACCCGTTGCGCCTGACGCTCCCCGTCGCGAATCAAGCAGGTCGTGCGATGGGCCCGCAGCGTGCCTGCGCCAATCAGGGCGCCATCAGCCCAGGCCAGGGCCTCCTCCAAAGCGCGACGATCCCCTGTTCCACCGAGCTGAGCAGCTCCGCCAGCAGCAGGGGCGAGGCGGCCGTCCAGGCTGATGGCGAGCACCAGCCGAAGCGTCGGTGCTTCGGTGAGCTTCAGGAGGCCAACACCGCCTCAAGGGCGGTTGGACTCGCATTCAGCTGAGGCGTCTCCGCGTAAACCTCAGCTGCGTTGTTCGGACTTTCCTGCAGGCGCACCTTGTGCAGCACCACTCCGATGGCCCGGATGGGAGTGGCCAGACGATCGGCAATATGAAGCGCAATGTTCTCCGCCGTTGGAACACAGCTAGCGAAATGGGGCACGTCCTTATTGAGGAAGGTGTGATCGAAAGGCTCGACCACGAGATCATCCAGAAGGCTCTGAAGCGCCGCTAAGTCACAGACCATCCCGGTCCGTGGATCGATCGTGCCTCGCACGGTCACATCGACCAAATAGTTGTGGCCATGGCCGTGGGGCCTTGCACACTTCCCGTAGATCCGCTCGTTCTCCTCCTGGGAGAGCTCAGGGCGGGCCAGGCGGTGGGCAGCCGCAAAGTGGGTGCGAAGCGTGAGGAAAGCGTCCATGCCGTGTCCGAGATAGTCGGCCCAGAGGCCTGGTGATTCGTAAAGCCGCAAAGCGACCAGAGGAAGGTGGGGAACAAGACGCGTCCAGATCACGCGGACGAGTGCTTCCGTGGTGGGAAGACAGCCCTCGGGCTTGGAGACGTCGAACTCATCCCAAGCGTCGTTCAGACAGCGAAAGTCCAGAGATCCGGTCACCTCTTCACGGATCGCGTGCTTGACCTCCGAGAGGTTGAGCACCATGCCGTCCGCATCAAGGGGACCCGCCATCGAGACGATGAGTTCGTAGTTATGCCCATGGCCAGGCGCCAGAGCGCAAGCACCGAATCGGGCATTGTTGTCATCGGAACTGAGCTCTGGGAGCCAGTAACGATGCGACGAACTGAAGCAGGCCCGCCGTGTAATCACACAGCGTCGACCCTGACCATGGGGAGCAAGGGCCATTGCGGAAATGTCAGCCATGGCATGCCCAGACCAGGAGGCATCCTAGGGAGTTCCTGTCTTCCACCGTCCGACCCCGCGGTTCCCTCGCCATGACCGAGCCTTCCCCCACAGCTGTTCACCCTCTGAAGACAAGGCTCGGGGGCCGCAACCTCTACCTGGTGGGGATGATGGGCAGCGGCAAGACGAGCAGCGGCAGGCCCCTGGCCCAGGCCCTGGGATACGGATTTGTGGATGCCGATGCAGTGATTGAGCAGTTGGCTGGCCGATCGATTCCACGTCTGTTCAAAGAAGAGGGCGAGGAAGGTTTCCGCGCCCTCGAAGCCCAGGTGCTGCAGGCGATCGGACAACGACACTCCCTGGTGGTGGCCACAGGCGGTGGCGTCGTGACGCGACCAGAGAACTGGGGGGTCCTGCATCAGGGGCTGGTGATCTGGCTCGACCCCGACCGGGAGCAGCTACTGGAGCGTCTGCAGCGGGATCCTGGAGAGCGTCCACTCCTGCAGAACGGGGATCCCGAAGCGAGCCTCGATGCGCTGCTCGCAGCCCGACGCCCGCTCTACGCCGAGGCTGATCTGCATCTACGGATCCAGTCGCAATCACCAGACGCCGTCGCCGCCATGGCACTGGAGGCCATCCCAGGGGTGCTCAGTCCCGTCCAGGGGGCTCCAGGCGCACCGCAAACCACTGGAGTGTGACCCCGGGAGCCACCTCCAGATCACAGGCGGTGTCGAGCAGCCGGATGGCGGCCGCCGCAACGGAACCGGCAGCCTGCAGGTCGGAAGGAAGCGCATCCAGCGCCCGCAAGTGCGCTTCCAGCCATGTCAGGGTGTCGGCAGCGCTGAGCAGTTGCTCCGGGCGACCAGGCTCCAGCACCACGTAGTGATCACAGGCACGAATCAGGGGGTCAGACAAGGTGCAAGGACTGCTGCCACTGATCATCGGACTGCTTCTGCTGAGCGGGGCCGGACAAGCCTGGTCTGCGGACGATCCCACGCTGGACCAGCGCCTTCAGCTCTGGCCGGAATGGCAGCTGCCAGCCCCCCTCCCCCGTCCTGGCCGCCACAGTGATCTCGTCTACCCCAGCTGGTTTGAAGGCGAATGGATGGTCAGCAGCATGGACTTGGACAGTCCGGACGATGACGCCTCGCCCCTGGAACACAAGGCTCGCTTCATCCGCCGGGGGGGTGCTGTGGTCGGCGACAGAGCCTTCAATGCCATTGCCGTTGGCCAGGCAGTTCTCGGATCGACTCTGCTGACAGTCGAGCAACCAGAGCGCGAACCCAACCGTCAACTCGCGAGGCTGCGCGGCGATCGCCTGCTGGAAACCACCGTGATCGGACGACGACAGAGTGATCCGAACCGCAGCGATGTCGTCAGCGAGTTCCTCAGTGACGAACTGGTCCTACAGATCCTCCACGGTCCTGAGGCTCCAAGGATCAGCAGGGTTGAAACCTTGAGCCGTTATCAACCATGCGCCCCAGCGTCCCGCGAACGCATCTGCGCCGATCAATGGCAGGCCCGCTACAGCGGGCCCGACACAGGGCTGAATCGCAGCCCTGAATCAGTCCATCGCTACCGGCTCGAACTCACACGACTGCAGGATCGCTCTGCATCAGCTGGGCCTCCAACTGATCCCTCCAACGGAACAAACCTTGGAGGCGGGGGTGGTCACTGAGCCCAGCCACACCGCGACCTGCCAAGGCGGCTCCCGAGGAGGAAGGAAACCGCAACAGTGAGAGCTGAGCGGCAACAGCAAGATCAGCAATCGACAAGCGGTCGCCCACGATCCAAGGAGCCTGCTCCAGCGCCTGGGCCAACTGGGTCAGGCTGGTCAGCAAAGATGCACGCTCCCCCTGAGCCACGATCTCCCCCACCCCCTGCAGGAGTCCGGTGGGAATCCCTGCAACGGTGCGGCGCAGGGGCTCCGGGAGGTCATCGGGCAGCAGGGCAACCCGAAGCTCCGAATCAATGGTGGCGGCCTGAGCCAAGGCCACCCTGGCGGCGTGGGCCAGGGTGGTATCAGCCCAGTCTTCAATCAGATGAACCTGCGCTGCAGCCCGCGGGTCTTCGGGCCAGAGAGGCGGCTCTGGGGCAAGGGTTTCGAGATAGGCGGCAATGGAACTGGAATCGGCAATCACCGTCTCGTCGTCGACCAGCATTGGCACCTGTCGCTGACCAGAGCGGCGAAAGACGTCGACCTGACCCAAGCCCGGCGTCACCTCCACCTCGCGATAGCTGAGCCCCTTGGCCTGAAGCACCATCCGCACCTTCAGACAAAAGGCGGAATGACGAAATTGATGCAGCTCCAGCACGGTCAACACCCGCCTGCGGCTTCCAGGCTAGCCATCCAGGATCAGTGCTGAGATCGGGAGGATTGAGGAGTGGACTGTGTGCAACCCAAGCGCACCACAGGCTGACAAAACAGTGACGAACTGAGCGCAAATCGTCTTGACAGATCCATACCTTAAAGAGAGAAACCTGCTCCATGGCCCACACCACACTGTTGGAACGCATGATCGATTTCATGCGCAGCATCAGTACGGAAACTCCATCTCCTCTCCAGATGGAAGTGTTCACAGGGCCGCATGGCGGTCGTTATGTGCTGACTGCCGATGGACGCAAGCGTTACCTCAAACGCTCCTGAGCTTCAGGGTCTCGGCGATGATGGGGAGCCGCTTCAGCTGTAGCTCCCGGCCATGAAGGACTTCTTCATCAATGTGACGCGGTATCCCCGCTATCTGATCGCCTTCAGCCTGGGGGTTCTCAACTCGGTTGCGGAGCCCTTGGCCCAGCGGCGCAGCAATCCTGTGACCGCTGTGGCGCTGATTGGCGCCCTGGTGAGCGGCCTCATCAGTGTGGGATTGGTGCTCCGTGCCATGGTGACGCCATCCCCCCTGATCTGAAGAAGGCGATGGCACCGGGACGGCGTGTCGAACGAGTTGCGGCCTTGATCCGACGCGAAACAAGCGAATTACTGATCAACGGCATCCGCGATGAGCGGGTGCATCAGGGCATGGTGAGCATCACCGAAGTGGAGGTCAGCGGAGACCTGCAGCACTGCAAGATCTTCGTGAGCATCTATGGCGATGACAGCCAGAAACAAGAAGTGCTCGCAGGACTGCAGGCTGCCAGCGGCTTCCTGCGTGGTGAACTCGGGCGTCGGTTGCAGATGCGTCGAGCACCTGAGGTGGTGTTCCAGCAGGATCGCGGGATTGAGAAGGGCACCTCCGTGTTGAGCCTGCTCAACCGCCTGGAGGAGGAGCGTCAAGAGCGGGGAGACATCCCCGAAGGCTCCGACGCGGATGATGAGCGGCCATGAGCCCCGAGGCCGAACTGCGACGACAGGTGGCCTCGCTGCTGGTGGTGCGCGGCAGCGGCCATGCTGAAGACCGACAACGCCGCTACCCCCGCTGGGAACTCCCGAATCAGGAGCTGCGTCGTCTGATCGGTGAGGGGATTGGTGGTGTCATTCTGCTCGGCGGCAGCAGCACCGAACTGCAGCAGCGCTGCCAGACCCTGCAGAGCTGGGCGCGAGAGCCGTTGCTTCTGTGTGCCGATGTGGAGGAAGGGGTCGGCCAACGCTTCGAGGGGGGCACCTGGCTGGTGCCTCCCATGGCCCTCGGCCGACTGCATGCCCGGGATCCCGAACGAGCGATTGCGCTGACTGAGCACTACGGACGCTGCACCGGACGTCAGGCCAGACGCTGCGGACTGAACTGGGTGCTCGCTCCGGTTGCTGATGTGAATAACAATCCGGGAAATCCGGTCATCAACGTTCGGGCCTGGGGCGACGCTCCAGACTGTGTGAAGGCCCTCGCCTGTGCCTTCCAGCGGGGACTGGCCAGCACAGGAGTGCTCGGCTGCGCCAAACATTTCCCTGGCCACGGGGACACCGGCGTGGACTCCCACCTGCAGCTGCCGGTGCTGCGCCACGACAAAGCTCGCCTGGAGCGCGTGGAACTGCCCCCTTTTGCGCAGCTGATCCAAACTGGAGTCGACAGCGTGATGACGGCCCACCTCCTGATCCCGGCCCTCGATCCCGAGCTTCCAGCCACCCTCTCCCGGGCAGTACTCACCAATCTGTTGCGAGACGATCTGGGCTTCCAGGGGCTTGTCGTGACCGACGCACTGGTGATGGAGGCGATCAGCAAGCGCTGGGGTGCCGGCGAGGCAGCGCGGCTGGCCTTCGCCGCTGGGGCGGATCTGATCCTGATGCCGGCGGATGCCGATGCCGCCATCGAGGCGATCGTGGCTGCTCTCCAGAGCGGCGTCATCCCCCGGGAGCACCTAGAGACGGCTCTCGCCCGCCGGCAGCAGGCGCTCCAGAAGGTCGCGGCAGCTGCCGCCTCCGGAGCGACGGGCGAGGGGTTTCAAGACGAGCCCCTTGAACTCGATGGGGAGAGGAGCCTGGCTTTGGAGCTGATTCAACTCAGCCTCGACACCCAGGGACCACTGCCCTTGCCACCTCTCAACGCTGAAGGGATCAACCTGCTGCGAGTCGACACTGTGCTGCCATCGCCACTGCTGCGAGCCGATGCACCGTCGCTGGCGCTAGCGGAGGCAGCTGGCTATCGAAGCCTGATCTGCCACCCCCAAGGCATCTCGCCATGGCAACCAGGAGCGGACGAGAACCCCCTCGCTCTTGAGCGCCTCGGCGATGGGAATGTGCTGCTGCAACTGTTCCTGCGGGGCAACCCCTTCCGGGGCGAGCGGGATCGAGCCGAACCCTGGAGCGCAGCCCTGCGGCAACTCCAGAAACAGCAGCGACTGGCGGGTCTTGTGGTGTATGGATGCCCATACACCTGGGCCAATCTGCGCAGGGAGCTCGAGCCGCAGATCCCAGCGGTCTATGCCCCAGGACAGATGGCTGAGGCTCAGCAGGCAGCACTTTCGCTGCTGCTGGGATCATCGGAACCGAGCGCCATGGCCGTCGAGGGCTTCACGGACTGAGCAGCAGCCGTAACCTCCCACCAGTTCCGGCCCCGATCCGATGCTCAGTCTTTCGATGATCGTGCGCGATGAAGCGCAGCGTCTGGAGGCCTGCCTGGGATCCGTCAAGGACCTGGTGGACGAGATGGTGGTGGTAGACACGGGCTCCACCGACAACACCATTGCGCTGGCCGAACAAGCGGGTGCGCGGGTGGAGCGCATCGACTGGCCAGGCGACTTCGCCCCAGCCCGCAACGCAGCCCTCGAGCATGTGAAGGGCGACTGGGTGCTGGTGCTGGATGCCGATGAGCAACTGCGCCCGGAAGCCATCCCCCCTCTCAAGGCATTGATGGCCCAGCCGGATGTGCTCGTGGTCAACCTGCTCCGCTACGAGCAGGGGGCGGCCATGGCGCCTTATTCCAGCGTGAGCCGACTGTTTCGCCGACATCCCGACATTGCTTGGAGCCGGCCCTATCACTCCATGATTGACGACAGCGTGCAGGGGATCCTGGAACGCGAACCCCATTGGCGCATCGTCAACTGCAGTGAGCCGGCCCTGCTGCATGACGGCTACCGCCCTGAGCTGTTGCAAGGGAGTGACAAAGCCGAACGCTTGCGCCAGGCCATGGAAGCCACCCTTGCGGAGCACCCCGACGACCCCTACGCCTGCGCGAAGCTCGGCGCCCTCGAGGTTTCCGAAGGCAACAGGGAGCGGGGCATCAGCCTGCTGCAGCAGGGACTCGCGGCCCTGGAAGCAACGCAGGGAGAACAACGACCTGCCGAGCACTACGAACTGCTGTTGCACCTGGCGATCGCCCAGGCAGAGACGGATCCAGACACGGCCATCCGCACGTACCGCAAGGCGCTGGAGCTGCCGATCGACACCCGACTGGGCCTGGGCGCTCGCTTGAACCTGGCGGCCCTGCTGCTTCAGCAGGGGGCTCTCGAAGAGGCCTTGCAGCTCACTGGCACTGCCACCCAGAGGGCACCGGAGGTGGCCCTTGCTTGGTACAACCTTGGCCTGATGCAACGCCGCAAGGGCGACATCGCCGCAGCCCTCCAGGCCTATGAACGGGCCCTGACCCTGAACCCTCAGCATGCGGAAAGCCACCAAAACCTGGCGGTCGCTCGGCTGCTCGGGGGCGACATCGATGGGGCCAGGAGCAGCTTCCGTCTGGCCATTGAGCTGCTGCATCAACAGGCACGCCCACAGGATGCCCAGGCGCTGCGGGCCCAGGTGGAGGGCCTCGTGAAACTGGAGGAGGCACGCTGATGAGCAACGCAGCGCAGCCCCTGCTCGGGCGCACCGTCGTGGTCACCAGGGCTCAGGAGCAGCAAGGGGAAGCCAGGAAGCAGCTCGAGCAGCTCGGTGCGGCGGTGCTCGACCTACCGGCTTTGGTGATCGGCCCGCCCGATGAATGGGGGCCGTTGGATGACGCGTTGTCGGAACTGGATGAATTCCATTGGCTGGTGGTCTCCAGTGCCAATGGGGTGAACGCGGTGGAGGAGCGCCTGCAACTGACGGGCCGCAGCCTCAGCCGTCGCCCCGCAAGCCTGAAGATTGCCGCCGTTGGCCGCAAAACTGCAGCGGCCCTGGAAGCGCTTGGCGCTCCCGCGGATTACGTGCCGCCCAACTTCGTGGCAGACAGCCTGATCGAGCATTTCCCCGTGTCGGGGTGGGGCCTTCGCCTGCTGCTGCCACGCGTCCAGAGTGGCGGTCGCACCGTGTTAGCGGAAGCCTTCGGGGAAGCCGGGGCCAGGGTGGTGGAAGTAGCCGCCTATGAATCACGCTGCCCCGCAGACATGCCGGCTGTCACCGCAGAGGCCCTGAAGAACCAGCAGGTGGATGCGATCACGTTCAGCAGCGGGAAGACCGTGTCGCATACCGCATCCCTGCTCAGCGAATGCTTTGGGGCTGATTGGCAGGCACTCCTGCGGGAGGTAAAGCTGATCTCGATTGGTCCCCAAACCAGCATGCGTTGCCGCGAACTGCTGGGCCGGGTGGATGGCGAAGCCGACCCCCACGACCTGGAGGGGTTGGTGCAATGCTGCGTTCAGGTCATGCAGACGGGCGGCTGAAGCTTGGCACCGACGGCATAGGTGAGACAGCCCCTGCGCAGATCGATCTCCCGCACGCTCCAGTCGGGAGGAAGGAGAGGTGCCGACTCCGCAAAACAACGGCCGCGCGTTCCGACGCAGACGGCACCGGAGCCTGCATCTGTCGTGATCAGCGCCTGGAGCTGACCGCCCACGGCGAGCACCCCCTGCAGGCTGAGGATCGGTGCAGATCCGGAGGTCGCTGGCTTGGCCTGGGCATCTCCAGCCGTTGCAGAAGCTGCAGGGAGGGGAAGGGCCGCGAATGGATCAGAACGGCCGCGCGGCGTAGCCGCCTCCACTTGAGCGCTACTGGGCAAAGCCACCAGCCCTGGAGCCTGAAGAGTGGGTGCTGCCGACTCGGCACCCTCAGCCCGCTTCTCAGAAGCGGAAGGCTGAACAGATGGCGCTGGGCTCTGCGTGCGCGCAACTGGAGTGCCACAGGCCGCCAACAGGGTGCAGAGCAACAGCTCAGCTCGAAACGGCGTAATCGCTTTCCACCAGGTCACGGAAACGGTCAAGGTTGGCCTGCAACTCGCGGGTGACAATCCCACCCAGGATGGTCGGTTCCATCAGGGGTGCCAAGACTCCAGGCAGCTCATAAGTGACACTCAGCTTCACCACCGTCCGATCATCCGCCTCGGGATAGAAGCGGACGGCCCCCTTGGTGGGCAGCCCACCCACGGACTCCCAATGCAGCTGCTGTGCTTCCACGCGGGTGGTGATCCGGGCCTTCCACTGAAATCGGAATCCTTGAGCGGCAAGGGTCCAGTCGGTGAGATCAGGATCCTCGAGGGTCTTCACTGACTCAATCCAGCGCATCCACCGCGGCATCGCCTCGAGGTCACTCCACACCGCCCAGACGCGGTCCACTGGCGCTTTGACCTCCGTGGTGACGGTGTGTTCGAGCCAACGTCCCATGGTTCAAGCCACTGCCGTGTTGGTGGCCAGTGCCGCAGGTCTGTCGAGAATCGCAGCCGCGGCAAGATGTCCGCTCATCGTCGCCCCCTCCATCGAGTCGATGTAATCCTGCCGTGTGTAGCTCCCTGCCAGGAAGAAGTTGCTCACGGGTGTGCGCTGATCAGGGCGGTAGGGATCCATCCCTGGTGCCTCCCTGTAGAGCGACTGGGCCAGCTTCACCACGTTGCTCCAGGTGAGTGTGAGCTCCTTGGCAGAGGGGAACAGAGCGCGCACCTGCGCATCGGTATGGGCGACGATCTCATCCACTGACTTCGGAATCCAGGGATCGCCAGGCGTCAGCACGCACTGCAGCAGTGAGCCCTGGCCCTCTTTGCGGTAGTCCTCTGGACTGGCCAGGGCCAGATCCGCAAAGCAACTGAAATCTGCATCGGCGGTATAGAGCAGGTTGTCGAGTCCAGCGGGCTTCGAGCAATCGCGGCGACGCTGGTCCTGCCCCTGCTGATCCCCGAGTTCGGTCACCCAGCCGTCGTAGCGGAGCTGGACAGTCGCCACCGGAACGGCCTCCAGCCGGTGGATCGCGTCGAATTGCGGGAACCGACGCCAGTCTTCAGGCAGCAGACGCTGAATGCCAGGCACGTCGCATGCGGCCAGATAAGCATCGGCTTCCACATGGATGTCTCCTTCAGGGGTGCCAAGGGTTAGGCCACTCACCTCCGGCGTATCGGCAGCGTTGCAATGCACCTGCTTCACCCGGTGGCGCAGATGCAGTTGCCCCCCACGGGCCTTGATGTAATCCAAGATTGGACCTGTGAGCCAACGATGGGGTGATCCTTTAAGCAGATTGAGCTTCGAGGCTTCCGTCTTCGCCGCAAACATCATGAAGATGGTGAGCATGCAGCGCGCAGAGATCGCCTCACAATCGATAAATCCGAGGGCATAGGCAATCGGATTCCACATCCTGCGGATGCTCTCGGGGCTGCCACCGTGGCCGACGAACCAGTCCTGAAAACTGACGGAATCCAGGGCCCGGATCGTCCGCATGGCCCCCTCGTAATCCACCAGCCCCCTCACGATCGGACTGGTGCCCAGGGCCAGTGCATTGCGCAACTTATCGATCCAACTGAGCTGAGGGGTGGTGAAAAAGGCCTTTAAGCCGTTGAAGGGGGCACCAATCGGAAAGCGAAAGTCGAGCTCGCGCAGGTCACCACCCAAGTTCACGAACAAGTGGGTGTGATCCTTGGGCAACAGATTCTCGATCGCTCCAACCTTGCGCATAAGCGCAAACAGGTTGGCGTAGTTGAAGAAAAACACATGCAACCCCATCTCGATGTGGTTGCCCTGGTCGTCTTCCCAGCTACCCACCTTGCCGCCAAAAAATGGCCGCGCCTCATAGAGGTTCACCTCGTGCCCGGCATCCACCAGATCCACTGCGGCGGCCAGACCAGCCAACCCAGCGCCCACGATCGCGACCCGCACCGGCAGCATCCGCCAACAACAGAACGACTCTATGAATCGGCAGGACGCAGCGGGGATCCATACAGTAAGGACAGGTCTGAACCCATGCCCGTGACCGCATCCCCTCTCAACGCTGCCACGACCAACACGGCTGACGGCACGGCTGACGGCACGGCGCCCCACACCGGGAAGGACGGCAAGGGGATCCTGATCACAGCCACGGCCATGCAGCAGCTCGCCAAGCTCTGCCGCGAACAGGGAGAGGATCGTGTCCTGCGGGTCGGGGTGCGTTCCGGTGGCTGCAGCGGCATGAGCTACACGATGGATTTTGTGCCGGCAAGCGAGATCGAGGAGAGCGATGAGATCTACGACTACAGCTCCCCAGATGGCGCCAGCTTCCAAGTGATCTGTGATCCCAAGAGCCTGCTCTACATCTATGGAATGCAGCTGGATTTCAGTACCGCCCTCATCGGTGGTGGCTTCAACTTCACCAACCCCAATGCCACGCAGACCTGTGGCTGCGGCAGCTCCTTCGCCGTTTGAGTCCGCTGCATGGGAATCTGAGAGCACTGCAGGAACAACCTGAACGGTGAACGCGATCAACGAGGAAAGCCTGTTTGAACAGGCGATGGGCCGTTATCAGAGCGGCGCAGAGGCCTCAGAACTGCTGGATGACTTCATCGCGATCACAAACGCGGCCCCCAGGCAATCGGCAGGCTGGACCTGCCTGGCCTGGCTCCAACTGCTCTGTGATCAGGGGGAAGAAGCCCTGCGTTCGGCCCGCACAGCAGTGAAACTCAACCCCCAAGACCCTCAAGCCAGGATCAACCTTTCTCTGGCCATGCTGGAAACCGAAGCCAAAGGGGTGCGCGATCACATCCAGATGGTGCAACAGGTGCTGGCGATGGCTCCGGAGGTGGGAGACGAGCTCAAAGCCTCGATCGCCGATGGCCTGGCCCGCAAGCCCGGCTGGCCCGCCCTCACCAAGGTGAAGGCCTGGTTGGAGCTCTGAGGTGTCGCGCCTGCTGCTGCTGAGCAATGGCCATGGCGAAGATCTCTCGGGCGCCTTGCTTGGCCTTGCCCTCCAGCAACTCGGCCATCAGGTGGACGCCCTGCCTTTGGTGGGGAACGGCCACCCCTACCGAGAGGCAGGACTGCCACTGATCCTGCGCACCCGAGAATTCAGTACAGGTGGACTGGGCTACACAAGCCTGCGCGGCAGGCTGACGGAACTCGTGCAGGGTCAGGTGCTCCACCTGCTCGGTGGCCTGGTGAGGCTCCTGAAGGTCGCCCATCGCTACGACCTGGTGGTGGTGGTGGGTGATGTGATTCCGGTGATGGCGGCCTGGCTCTGCCGAAGGCCGGTCGCCACCTATCTCGTGGCCTACTCCAGTCACTATGAGGGGGTGCTGCGCCTGCCCTGGCCCTGCGGCAGCTGCCTCTCAGGCCGTCAGTCACGCCTGGTCTTCAGCCGGGACCAACGCAGCGCCGATGATCTGAGCAGGCAGCTGGGACGGCCGGTGCGCTTCCTTGGCAACCCCTTCATGGATCCTGTCCTGCAGCTCCAGGAACCGCTTCCCTCCTGCAGGCGGCGTCTTGGCCTACTTCCAGGAAGCCGGCGCCCGGAACTGGAACAGAACCTCATGCTGCTGCTTCAAGTGGTGGAGAGGCTGCCGGAGCCGCAGATCAGCAGCGGCGAACTGGCCCTTGACCTGGCTCTGGTCAACAGCTTTCCCGACCCTGAATTGGCCGCGTTGGTGAGCCAACGGGGCTGGCAGATGAACGTCAGCGGACAGCTGGTGCAAGGAGGCCGCAGGATCACCCTGCGGCGCGGCTGTTTCGGTTCCGTCTTGCAGAGCTCGAATCTGCTTCTTTGCATGGCTGGAACCGCCGCAGAGCAGGCGGTGGGCCTGGCCAAACCTGTGCTGCAGCTGGCAGGGCAAGGCCCCCAGTTCACGGCCAGCTTTGCCGAGGCCCAGCGGCGCTTGCTTGGCCCCACCGTCTTCTGCGCTAAGGGTCCCATCGGCAGCCCTGAGACCCTGAGCGCGACAGCGCAGCTCGCTCTAGAGCTACTGGAGCGCAGTGCCTCGGATCCTCAGCTTCAGGAGCAGTGCCGAACCGAAGCCCGCATCCGCCTTGGCACGATTGGCGGCAGCACCAGGATCGCCCAGGCGATCGATGATCAGCTCCACCTCTGCCAAGAGCCCCTTTCGACATGAACGCGAATCCGCAGGAACCGCTCTGGAAGCGCTGGCTGGACCGGCTGCTGGTGCTGAATGTGTTTCTCGTTCTTGCAGGCGCGTTCTGGTTTGCAGCAGCCGTTCTGGCGAGCAGTCAGGGGGTTGAACAACCCCTGCGATTGTTTCAGGAACTCTGGGAGCCCTTGTTTACACCGGCCATCGGCCTGCTGATCAGCGCAGCCCTCATCAGCGGAGGCTGGTCTTGGTGGCAGAGGCGAGGGCCTCGATCAGATCAGGGTGGCTGAAGCGGAAGCCCAGTGGCTCAAGCCGCTCGGAACGCACCTGCTGGCCGTCCAACACCACACGAGCCCCATCACCGAGCAGCAGATGGAGCACCGGTCCAGGAACTGGCAGCAGGCTGGGACGCCCCAAACAGCGACCGAGCGTGAAGGCGAACTCCCCCATGCTCACTGGGTTAGGAGCGACGCCATTCACCACCCCTGACCAGGCCGGCGTCTCCAGGGCGGTCTGAATCAGACGACAGAGGTCAGTGCGATGAATCCAGCTCATCCACTGACGGCCGGTGCCGATCGGACCACCGAAGCCAGCCCGGAACACCGGCAGCATCTTGCCCAGTGCTCCGCCATCGCCGGCCAAGACGATGCCGATCCGCACCATCACCAGTCTTGTGGCCAAGGGCTTTTGCGCTGCGGCGGCCTCCCAGGCCTGACAGAGCCGACCCAGCACATCATCTCCACCTGCACTGGATTCCACGAAGGAGGCGGTTTCACTGGTGCCGTAAAAACCGACGGCCGAGGCATTCACCAAGACGGAGGGAGGCTGCTCCAGGCCCGCCATCGCCTGCACCAGATGCTCCGTAGTGGCGATGCGGCTATCGAAGAGCCGCTTCAGATGCTCGGGAGTCCAGCGCTGCTCGGCAATCGGCTCCCCAGCCAGATTCACAACGCCTTCAGCTGCCACCAACGCTGCATGCAATGCTCCGGCCTTCTCCCAGCTGGATGACTGGGCGGGATCGACCCCCACCCAGGTGACCTCAGGCGCCCCAAGCTCGATTCTGACCGCCTCCGGACGACGGCTGACGACCGTGAGCTCGTGCCCCTGCTGGAGAAGCATGGGGATCAGTTCACGGCCCACCAGACCGGTGCAACCGAGCAGCAGGAGGCGCATGGGGCTTCATTGGCGAGGCTCTGAAGGCTAAGGGCCTAGGGACCGCTAACGGGAAGCGTGATCTTCATGCGACGGGCGAGGGGCACTAACGCGAACCCCTGAATGAACAATCCGAACAGAACCACCGCCAGAGCAAGCGGTGGCATCTCGCGTCCCCAGGGCACTCCGGAAGCCCAGGCATCAATCGCTAGAGCAATCGGCACCGCCCCCCGCATGCCTGCCCAACAGACGAACATTCGCTCAGGAGGGCGAAATGGCGTCCGCAGGAGCAGGGCCTGAACGATCAGCAGTCGCACCAGCTGCATCACGAGGAAGAGGAGCAATCCCCAACCCGCTGCAAAAACGACGTTTTGAGGTTCCACCACAAGGCCCATGCAAAGAAACAGCATGAGCTCGGCCATCTTGGCGAAACTGGCATGGGCCTCCTCAAGGACGGCCTGATCAAGGCTGGGGCCATTGCCGAGCACCAGACCGGCCACATAAGCCGCGAGCAGGGGGCTACCGCCCATCAACGCCGCACCGCCACTGAGCACCATCAAGAGAGCCAGGCTCACCAGCGGAAGCATCGTGTTGTGGTTCAGGCTGGTGCGACTGCCCAGCAGCTGCACGGTGACGCTGCCGCCAAGAAAGCCCAGCAGGATGCCGAGGAGGAACTGGCGAACCACATCGATCACCAGATCAGCAGCGGCGACCCCCTCGCCACCGGCAAGGGCAAGCGCCACCCCTGCCAGAACAACAGCCATCGGGTCATTGAACCCGGATTCGGTTTCAATCAGATCCATCAAAGGCTGAGGCAATTGACCCGCTAGGGGGCGGAGCAGTGCCAGCACGGCCGAAGCGTCGGTACTCCCAACCATGGCGCCCACGAACAGGGCCTTGGGCAACAGAGCTGCCATGGAGCCATCGGGGTCAAGGGACCCGAAACCAAGGATCACCAGTGCGATCAACACTGAGGTCAGGAGAACCCCCAAGGTGGCAAGCCTCGCCGCAGGGCGAATCACAGCCCTGACCTCAGCCCAGTTGGTGGTCAGCCCCCCAAAGAACAGCACCAGCACCAGAGCTATCTGAGTGATCTGCGCGGCGTGACTCAGGCTGAGCAGGGAAGCTGTGCCTGAGGAGACTTCCAGCTTGTTGTCGATCAACAGCCCAAGTAGAAGCACCATCAAGATGCCCGGCACTCGGATCCGAGCTGCCAGATCATCCAGAAGCACCGCCACCAGCAGCAAGCCACCGAAAGCAAGCAGATACACCGCCAGTTGATGGGCCAAGCGGGAGACAACGCCACGATCGGATGGTTCTAGCCTGCTTCACAGCACAATTCCCGTGATGGCCGAGACAGCCCCCGCCCTCAAGAAAGGCACCCTGGTGCGGGTCAACCGCCAGGCCTACGCCGGCAGCACCGAAGCTGCAGCCAGCGATCCATTGCCCCCCACCTACATCTTCGAGGGCCCGGGCGAAATCCTTCTCGTGAAAGGCGACTACGCCCAAGTGCGCTGGCGTCGTCCAGTTCCGGATGTGTGGCTCAAGCTGGATCAGCTCGAAGCCTGCGGCTGAAGCTGCTGCTCAACCTCCTGCACAGCGCGGGGGACCGAGAGAGCGGCAGAGGGCAAGCGCCAGAAGGCCCCAGACAGCACGGCCCCAAGGTCATCCAGAGCCACCAACAACGGCTGGGAGCCATGCCGATGTCGAGCCTCGGCCGCCACCGCGCTCGCCCTCCAAGGGGCCCAATCCGCCAGGAGCACCACAGATCGATAGGCCGCAGGCCAGGGGTTTCCTGGCAGCCGCACCTGAAGAGCAGCAAACTGCCGTTCTGCTTCGCCTGGTCGATTCCCCAGCAGGGCGAGCAGGGCAAGGCTCCAATGGGACTGAACCGCCTGGGGATCGCGTCGGCGTTCTTGCTCTGCCTGTCGACGGACCCGGTCGCGATAGAGCCTATGGCCATCAAGCATGTGCTCCAGAGCTACTGCCTGAAACAGGGGATCCAAGCCGGCAGGCCCTTGCGCCAAGCCCGCAGCAAGCGTGGGGAAACGCTCTTCAAATCCTGGGAGCGGCCTTGATTGAGGCCGCCGCCGCCAGAGGGAATAACTGCCGCCCTGAGGTCTTGGGAAGCGCTCCACCCGCTCGAACAGACCACTGCGGCGCACCGCCTGATCAAGACGTGTGGCGCTCTTGCGAACGGACCCCTGATCGCCCTCAGCGAGCAGCACCAAGCTGGCGCGATCGAGCACGGGCTGCAGGTCACTGCGACGGCCTCCGAGCTGGCGGCCGACCAGCTGACCGCCGTGGCGACGGCCGTAGTAGCTCACGTTGTGCTGATTGAGATCAGGGGTACTCGGTACAACGATCAGCGTGGAAGGTGCAGCCTGGGGATCACCTCCACCAGCCCGGCGAACGATGGCCTCCAAAGGGCCCTGCGGCTGCTGGCGCAAACGAGACGCCTGGGCACTCCAGCCAGCCGGAAGGCACGCCAGCAGGCCCGAGACCAGAGCCAACGGCGCCAGCCATGGCAACGATCCAGGCCAGCGCGAACGCCACCAGAGTCCCCACTGCCACCAGCCGCGCGTCAGCAGCAGGATCAAGGGAGCCAACAGCGGTGCGATGTAACGGTCGTCCTTGTTGGGACTGAGGCTTGTGACGATCCACCCCGCCAACAGGGTGACGAGCAGAAACCTCCAGCCCAGGGAGTCATCCCCGTCGGTACGGGTGCACTGCAACCCCCAGAGCAGCAGTCCTCCCAGTCCGACGGCCAGCAGAACGACTCCGATCTGCCCAGGCAGAAGCTTGGGATACCAGAGCCATCCCGCCAGGGTCAGCGGGCCTGGATCCCCCTCTCGGGATGCCGACTCCAACACCGCCCGGTTGGTGCCACCGAGGGTGGTGATCCAGTTGTGATGCAACCAGGGCAGCACTCCCGCCAACACCAGGATCAGGCCCGTCAACAGCTGCCAACGGCGACCATGACCGCGACGAAGCGAGCCCCAGGCGACCCAGGCGAGAGCGGGTATCAGCACGAGCAGCGCACTCTGTTTCACCAGCAGCGCCACGGTGCAGGCCAGCGCCGCCGCGATCGCTTGGCTCCAGCGGCCTCCGCGCTGGGGATGCCACCAACAGCTCAGACGCCAGAGCGCCAACACCACCGTGGCACTGAGAGACATTTCCAACACGTAGTCGCTGCGTAACTCCAGCAGCGCTGGAGCGACGGCCAACAGCAAGCTGGCCAGGAGCGCAAAGCCTCTGGCCTCGCGGCGCTCCTGCCGCAACGTCAAGGCCCAGGAGGCGACGCCCAGCAACAACAGGCCGTGCCAAAGGCTGAGGCTCCAGGCCGCTTGAGCCGGGGCATCACCGGCTGCCGCCATCACCGTGCCGTTGACCAGCGAGGCCAGGGGCGGAATCTTTGGGGAGAGATCGAGCAGGGCCTGCCAACCCCGCCAACCGCCACCGGGGAGCAACCCAAGGGCTCGACCATGCTCAAGGGCACTATTGAGATAGTCGGCTTGATCCCAAGCGGGGAGCCCGCTCTGCAGCATCCACCAAAGCCGGTCGATTCCGGTGGCAAGCAACCAGATCAGCAGGACAAGCGCACGGAACAGCCAAGGGCCCATCAGATGATCTCCAGCCGACGGCGCTCCTCTTGCAAACGCTGACGCCGACGTTTCGCCTCTCGCAACATCTCGCGCCCGTCGTGGAGATAGTTATCCACATAACCCATCGTGTAGCGATCCAACTCGTTGAGGGCATCCTCCACCTGAGACAGACAGTGATAGACGCTCAAACCGAAACCACGGGCCGTCGCTGGCGTCGGGAGGGATTGATACAGCGTCTTGACTTTGTCGATGCGCTGGCGACTCTGCTGGACATAGATGCAGAACGCCTCCATCAGTGTGTCGTCATACGGGTCGGCGGCTAAAGCACGGAGTTGAGCAGGAAAGGCATTGATGACCTGACCCAACTGCCGATCGATTGGGGCATACACAGTCTGCAGCCACTGCACCAGGGCGTCATCGGCATGGGCCCCCTGGCCGCTGGAGCGGCGGGCCGCCTGGGCAGCCCTGGCATTGCGAGCCCCCCGCCGGCTCGCCTCATCGCTCCCCCCTGCCATGGCCGAAAACGTCCGGTCAAACGAACGACGTCTGTCGGCATCCCCCAGCAGTTCCCAGGCGGCATTCAGAGCCAGAATCCGCTCGGGATCGCCTCCAGCATCGGGATGATGCTGTTTCACCAGACGCCTGTAAGCAGCCTTGATCTCGGCATCACTGGCGGTGCGCCCGACCCCCAGCACGCCGTAGGGATCACCACCATGGGCATCAAGCTGGGGGGCACGACTCATAGGTGCCCATCCCGCCTGGCAGGCATCACGGCCGTTGCACTGAACATCGGCGTGGACAAGTAGCGCTCGCCGAAACTGGCCAGGATGACCACGATGCGGCGGCCAGCCATCTCCTGACGTGCACCGATCCGCAGAGCAGCTGCCACCGCAGCACCGCTACTGACACCGCTGAGCAAACCCTCCTCCCTGGCGAGACGGCGACCCATCGCCATCGCCTCCTCATCACTGACCGCGAGCACCTCATCAATCAGATCCTGTTCCAAGACAGGCGGCACAAAGCCAGCACCGATGCCCTGGATCCGGTGGGGGCCTGGCTCACCTCCCGTGAGCACAGGGCTTCCAGCAGGTTCCACCGCCACCACCTGCAGCTGAGGAAGCCGCTCGCGCAGCACTCGGGCACAACCGGTGAGGGTGCCGCCGGTGCCAACGCCGGCCACAAAGACATCCAAGGCACCGTCGGTGTCGGCCCAGATCTCCTCCGCGGTGGTGGCGGCATGAACCGCAGGGTTGGCCGGATTGTCAAACTGCTGCAGCAAATAAGCCTCGGGAATCTCCTCCACCAGCTCACGCGCCAAGGCGATCGCCCCCTGCATCCCTTCACTACCTGGTGTGAGCTGCAACTCTGCGCCGTAGGCCCGGAGCATGGCGCGCCGCTCCGTGCTCATCGTGTCGGGCATGGTGAGAATCAGGCGGTAACCGCGTGAAGCCGCCACCATCGCCAGGGCAATACCGGTGTTACCGCTGGTGGGTTCCACCAGCACCGTGCGGCCAGGATGAATGGTGCCGCTTGCCTCTGCCGCCTGCACCATCGCGCCAGCAATGCGGTCTTTCACCGAAGCCGTGGGGTTGAAGCTTTCCAGCTTGGCGAGGATCTCCGCGTGGCATCCATGGGCAGCAGGGAGCCGATTGAGGCGCACCAGAGGGGTGCGACCCACCAGCGCTGTGATGTCAGGCGCAATCGGCATAGACGGTGGGAGCGGTACTGAACACCAACACTCCACCCATCCAATCAAACCCCCGCAGCAGACGACAGGGCGCTGACTGGAATGCCCTCAAGATGCACAAAAAAGCCCCCGGGGTTCCGGGGGCTGATCGCAAGGCAATGGTGAGGAGTGCCTCACGCTTGGCTGTATGAACCGTGATGAATTAGAGCCCCACCGAAGCAGGGCTCCCATCGTCCGTTCTGATTGCGATCAGAACTTGAAGGTGGTCTGGACCAGACCGCCGAAGACGTTGAAGGTACCGTCGTAGCCGTTGCCATCGGTTACGAGGCTACGGGTGCCCTGACCCAAGGGGCGGGACAGATAGAACAGAGCCGGGGTGATGGCGATGTTGTCGGTCACCTGGAAGTTGTAATACAGCTCGAAGGCATAGTTGCCATCGAAGGGAGTATCGCTACCTTTCAGAGCCGTGGCGAAGGTGGG
Organism: Synechococcus sp. HK01-R; assembly: GCF_014217855.1. Classification (NCBI taxonomy): domain Bacteria; kingdom Bacillati; phylum Cyanobacteriota; class Cyanophyceae; order Synechococcales; family Synechococcaceae; genus Synechococcus; species Synechococcus sp. HK01-R. Next base: position 388,039 of record NZ_CP059059.1, read on the forward strand.
CTGACCGAAGGCGAAACCCAGATCATTGCCCTTCAGGAACACATCATCCCACTTCAGGCCGGTGAACCAGCTCTGAGAGGTTGTGTAAGAACCTTCTTGAATGTCGTCGCCAGAAACATTGTTCAGAGCCCAACCCACAGAGATGGAAGGGATGAAGCCTGCTTTCTTAGGCTGCCAATAAGCGTTGAGGGCGTAGCTGTTGGAAGAGCGGTCGCCGTCTTTGCCCAAGCAATCGAGGTTGAAGTTATCGCTAGCGCCACTCAAGCCTTGTTGAACGAATTGAGTGGAACGACGCATGCCGGAACGGCATTGGCCATAGCGATAGCCGAAGGCCACACCCCACTCAGGGCCGCCATAACCGATCTGCGCCAGCAGGTTGGCACGGGAGTTGTCGGTCATGAAACCGCCGGTGGAGGAATCTGATTTGTTCCCTTCACCATCGTCAGCTACGTAGTTGACGGACACGCTGAAGGCGTTGGCGCCCTTCTTGACCTTCTGCTTCCAGTAGGCACCAATCAGCTGACCGGTCTCCTTGTTGTAGACACCAGGAGTGCCAGCAAGAGCGAAGTAATCGAGGATTTTGGCTCCACCCTTGTTGTAAACAGAGGGCCACATCGCCAGAGACTCGGTGTTACGAGCAAGAGCACCGGCAATCACGGTGAACTCTTTGCCGACCGGGAACTTGTAATACAGACGATCAAGGACAACGTTGTTCTCAGTTGCCTCAGCGATGTCCAGCTTGGTCAGGTTGACGCCGCCACCATCAAAGGCATTGTCGTTATCGAAGTTGCCAGCACGGAGGCGGGCATACAGCTTGTCCTTACCGGTGAAGCTGGTGTTGAAGGCCAGACGCTGGTCGTAGTTGAAGGTGAAGGCGCCGAACTCCTTGTTGTAAGCGTTGGCTCCGCCGCCGCCAGTCCTGTTGTTCCAGGCAGTGTCGTCAACGCTATCGCCGCCAGCAGTCGTGGCACCCATGACGAAGGTGGTTTGACCCTTCAGCTTGGTGGTGGTGGAGAACTGGGTCGCTTCCAGCTCACCCACGCGGGCCTCGAGACCGTCGACGCGGCCCTTGAGGATGGCGAGCTCCTTCTCGAACTCGGCCATCAGGCGCTTGAGCTCGTCGGTCACTTCAGTGACGCGGTCGAGACAGGCGTTCAGCAGAGCAGCCGCCTCGAAGCGGGTCATGGCGCGGTTGCCGCGGTAGGTGCCGTTGGGATAACCGGCGACGCAGCCGTAGCGCTCGATCAGGTTGGAGAGAGCCTGGTAAGCCCAGTCGGTCGGGTAGACGTCGGAGAACTGGGAGATGCTGGTGACCTGCTCGCCAGAAGCGGCGTAGTCAGACACACCGTTGATGTTCAGCTCAGCAGCAGACGCAGCCACAGGAGCCAGAAGGCCCAGGGCAGCAGGTGCCACCAGCAGTTGCTGGAAGAGTTTCATGGAGTTCCTCACACCAATTTGAGGGAAATGGAGCTCGCGGTAGCCGTACGCACAAAAATGCACGCCAGACCACGAACGAATCGAGCGTACAGAGGACATCTGATCGCCGGCCAGCTGGTCAGTGAAAAATCTGTCTACCAACAAAAAACCCCGGCCAAGGGCCGGGGCGCTGGTCAACTCCTCAATCGCGAAAGCTGACAAATCGATCTGAAGCAATCAGAACTTGAAGGTGGTTTTAACAAGGCCACCAAAGTTATTGAAAGTGGCATCGCCATCTTGATTCAGCAATCGGGTCCCCTCACCGAGGGGTCGGCTGAGATAGAAGAGAGCAGGAGTCACAGAAATGTTATCTGTAACCTGGAACATGTACCACCACTCAAAAGCATAGTTGCCGTCGGCCACGAAATCGCTTTCTGAATTGTCGCGGTAATCAATGGATGTAACAAAAGTCGGCTGACCGACGGCCATACCGGCAGCATTGCCTTTCAAGAAAACATCAGCCCATTGCAAACCAACATACCAAGATTGGGATGTTGCGCTTTTGATGGGCGTAGTATCGAGACCGTCTACGGAGTTCAAGCCCCAGCCTGTGCTGATGCTGGGAATCCAACCTGCAGTTTCCGGAGTCCACCAAGCACTGAGACCAACTGAATTGCTAACCCCTGCACCAGAAACAAGCACCGAGAAAGGCGTTGCATTGCCTCCGTAAACACCTGCACCGTTATCGCCGGATGCGTAGTTGTAAGCGGCAGCAAGACCCCAGGAATCCTTAGCATAGGCTAACTGGACGGTTCCATTGGAGGCCGCTGCATCAGTTGCGATACCTCCACCAACTCCCTTCTCTGAGCTTGATAGATTTCCGTTTGCTGAGACGTAGTTGGCACTGATACTAAAGCCATCCTTCTGCCACCAGACGCCGGCACCAGAACCTAACGTCAAGTTGTATGCCCCTGGGGCACCGGCATAGGTAAAGAAGTCGAGAATGGTATCAGAGGGATACGCACTCGGCCAGACCGCGAGCATGTCGTCTTGACGAACGCGCCCACCAGCCGTGACCGTAAAGTTTTCGCCGACAGGGAACTGATAGAACAGTCGATCAACACCCACACTGTTGGCACCACTGGGCTCTTCGAAGGCGACTTCCATCGCAGTCAGGCCAGTGCCAAAAACAGAATTACCAAAATTACCAGCACGCAGACGGGTCTTCAGCAAATCCTTACCCGTAAAGCTGGTCAAAAGCTCTAAGCGATAATCATAATTGAAAGTAAATGCGCCAAGATCTTGATTGTAAGTATCATTGGCTGATGACTCGCTACCACCAGCGGTGGACGCACCCATCACGAATGTGACCTGGCCCTTCAGCTTGGTGGTGGTGGAGAACTGGGTCGCTTCCAGCTCACCCACGCGGGCCTCGAGACTGTCGACGCGGCCCTTGAGGATGGCGAGCTCCTTCTCGAACTCGGCCATCAGGCGCTTGAGCTCGTCGGTCACTTCAGTGACGCGGTCGAGACAGGCGTTCAGCAGAGCAGCCGCCTCAAAGCGGGTCATGGCGCGGTTGCCGCGGTAGGTGCCGTTGGGGTAACCGGCGACGCAGCCGTAGCGCTCGATCAGGTTGGAGAGAGCCTGGTAAGCCCAGTCGGTCGGGTAGACGTCGGAGAACTGGGAGATGCTGGTGACCTGCTCGCCAGAAGCGGCGTAGTCAGACACACCGTTGATGTTCAGCTCAGCAGCAGACGCAGCCACAGGAGCCAGAAGGCCCAGGGCAGCAGGTGCCACCAGCAGTTGCTGGAAGAGTTTCATGGAGTTCCTCACACAGGAAAAGCGCAGTGCGCCAATCAATAAGTTGGTTCTTTACCTACCAATAACCAACTTGACCTGTGCCAGCTTGCGCAACGACTGGTAACAGCCATAACCAAAACGAGAGAAAAACGTTATTGCTGTTACCAAATTCCCGCCCGGCGGCAACGCTCCAGAATCGGTGCTTACTCCGCCCAGGAACTTGACCGTGCGTTCAGACCAGCGCTCGCCGAGAACGTTCATGGGCTTGTCGCGCGAAGCGCTGATCGCTGCTCTTTTCTTTTGGGTCATCGGCCTTGGGCTTCAAGCCTGGCGCTCCCACGTGCTGTTGGCCAGCTACGACCAGGGAATCTTCCAACAGGTGCTCTGGAACAGCCTCCGGGGCCATCCCTTCGAAAGCACCCTCTCCTCACAGCTGTCCACCAACGTGATCCACGGCGGCGAAGCGCCAGCCCTTGGCTATGCCCGCCTCGGACAACACTTCACCCCCACACTCCTGCTCTGGGCCCCCCTGCTGGCACTGATTGGCGCTGCAGCTCTACCCCTGGTTCAGGTGACGCTGATCGCAGCTGCCGGTCTGCTGCTGCACAGACTCGCCAGCAGCGGTCTCCCCATCCGCACCGCCAACTGGATCACTTACGGCTTTTTCTGCGGCAATGCCCTCGTGGGACCAACTCTGGGGAATTTCACTGATCTCTGCCAGCTTCCCTTCGCGGTGTTCGCACTGATGCTCGGCCTGCTCGGGCGACGGTCCTGGCTGATCCTCACGGCGGCGCTGCTGATCCCACTGATCCGGGAAGACACCGGCATCCTCCTCGTGGCCGTGGGGCTCTGGATGCTGCTGCGAGACAGGGTCCGCTGGCCACTGGCCTTTGCGCTCATTGCCTGGGGCGGCGGCTGGATGCTGGTGGTGACCAGTCAGATCATGCCCCTGTTCTCCGACGACAACAGCAAGCGTTTCATGGTCGAGAACTTCGGCCAATACCTCACGGAAGACAAAGCCGATGGGGCGAGCAGCCTGAGCATGGTGCGACAGGCCCTCGGTCAGCCTTTGACCCTTCTCCAGGAGCTGATCGACCCTCCTGGGCAGACGGTTCTTTATCTCCTCGGCCACGCCCTCCCCTTTTTGTTTGTGCCCCTGATCAGCCTCGATGCCTGGGTGATAGCGGGGCCGAGCCTGCTTGGGCTGTTTCTAGCCCAGGGCAGCAACGACCCCCTGTCGATCACGATCCGCTACACACTCCTTGTGGTGCCGGGATTCAGCCTGGGCACGGTGTTCTGGTGGCAGCGCAGGTCCGTCGCCCCACCCGGCCCGCGGACGCGCCTGGCCTGGGGAGCAGCCCTTGCCCTCTCGCTCGTGCTCACCATCAGCAGCAATCCCCATCGCAGCCTGTCCTTTCTGATCCCCGACAGCGTTCGGCCCTGGGTGTACAGCACTCCTCTGGCGCAGTGGCGACACGGACACGCAGCCAGGGAGGTCTTGAGCGTGATCCCGGCGGATGCAAGCGTGAGCGCCAACACCAATCTGGTGCCCCTGCTAGCACGCAGGGAAGTTGCCGTACGTTACCCCTACAACACCAGCTATCTCGACAGACATCAAGTGGAGCGCTCCGTTGACTGGATCGCCATCGATCTCGACTGGCTGGAGCGCTACGCGGTTGCCTTCCGGGGGGACTGGAAAGCTCTTCAACGCATCCGAGAAGACCTGCCCCAGCAACTCGACACCTTCAAAGTGCAAGCCCTCAAGGATGGTGTTGTTGTGCTGCAACGCGATGGAGCCATCCAATCAAACCTGCAGAAAGCCGTGAATGATCGTCTCCAAAGGCCCTTACCAAGAGATCCCCGCAACCGGTGATGCCCTTTCTAAAACGATGCCCCCGACCGGAAACCGATCGGGGGCTCTCGCCAGGTCCGCTCTGTCGCGAAACCGATTGATCAGTCAGAAGGTGCCGTCAGTCGGCGTTCTCCGCGATCAGCAGACCCTGAATCAAAGAACTGGAACTCATGGACACCTCCTCCTGAATGGATTGATGAACGCCGGCAATGCCTTCGATGCTCAGACGACATCCGAAGATGGAATCCCAGCATCACATCACTGCGATCGGAACTCTTGAACCATAACGGAACTCATCTGTTCTTGAAAGGCAGACCGGCTCTTGTTCTCTGGCTTTTCACCCTCTGCCTCTGGCTGCCCTGGCTGGGAAATCTGCCCTTGAGGGACTGGGATGAAGCACTCATCGCCTCCATCTCCCATTCCACGATGGGGCAAGACGGCTTGGAACGCCTGCTGCCGATTCGCTGGGATGGAAATTATCTCAACAAGCCCCCTGGCCTGCACTGGCTCATCGGTGCCATGAGCCAGTGCTTTGGGAGGGCGGAGTGGGCCTTGCGCCTTGTTCCCGCCTTGCTCTCCACCCTGGCAGTGCCTCTGATTGTGCTCCTACGCCAGGAGTTGGCAGTCACGTGCGGTAAAGGAAGTGATGGGAGACGCAATGACGAACGCTCAGCCTGGCTTGCGGGCTTGATCCTGATGACCTTGCTCCCCATGGCACGCCAAGGTCGACTGGTGATGCTCGATGGAGTGCAGCTGAGTTGCGCACTCCTGCTCTGGTGGGGATGGTTGCGAAGCCTTCGTGAGCCTTGGATAGGTCTGCTTGCCGGCCTGGGCAGTAGCGGAGTGCTTCTAAGCAAACCACCCGCTCTTCTTGGCTTCCTGGTGATCCCGATTGTTATCGGACTGGCAGAAAACCAACTCGTTCCCAACAGTGAGAGAAGCAATAGGGCAAGGATTCACTGGTCAACAAGATTTAGCTGGGTACTCCTGGGTTTAGTGCCAGGGATCAGTTGGCATGCCTGGAATTTCAACCAACGTGGCGATCAGGCCTGGCACATGTGGGGAGCTCAGGGATTGGCTCGGGTCACCACCGTGCTGGGTGACAAATCTGGGGCCTGGGTGATGCCACTCACAGAAGTGCTGGAAGGAGGCTGGCCCTGGTTGCTCCTCCTCCCATCAGGCTTGATCTGGGCGTGGCGCTGTCGACACCGTCGCGTCGGGTGCTGGGAACTGGGATTACTGATCGGCTGCAGCGCGATGGTGCTTCCTCTCAAAACCCAGCTGCCCTGGTACAGCCATCTGCTCTGGCCTCCAATTGCCCTACTTTGCGCCGAAAGTCTGAACGAGCTGCTTGAAAACCAGCGTCATCGTTGGATCGCGGGCTGCTGGGCTGGACTCGGAGCAATCTTGATCCTGGCAGCCTCACTGCTCCAGTTCAAAGTCATCGCCATTGCAGTACCGCCGAGCCCAGCATTATTGGCTGGCGCAGGTCTCCTCGTCGGCGGCATCTCGCTGCAATCAACGTCAAAAAACAGGCGACGCCAGGGGTTGACTGTTCTGTTGTGTGGCTGGAGCCTTGGCCTGCTGTTTCTCTGGCAGAGCGGAAGCTGGCTGTGGGAACTGAACGAAACATGGGATCCGCGCCCCATTGCAGCCCGGATCCGCACTCTTCCTGCGTCTGCCCTTGTTCTTCGAGAAGGCAACGAACATCCGGCCCTGGATTGGTATTCAGAACGAAAGATTGCCCGAATCTCAGAGAGTTCCCATCCAGCAGGAGAGTTTTGGCTGATCAGCAATCAATTTCAGGAGCGATGCCAGATGTTTGATGCAGCCAAGCCCTTTGATTCGGAGATTTGGGGACTTTGGTTTTGCCCCGCTCTCGATACAGACTCTATTGTCGCCCCATCGCCAACACCATGACCATGGAGCGGGACCTGAAGTTATCAGCGAAGGCTCAGCACACGGTTTGGATCGCTGCCGCAGTATTTGCCGCCACCGGATTCGCCCTCCAATGGTGGCGAATGCAGTCCCTGACTGCATCAATGGACCAAGGAATCTTGATGCAGGTTCTCTGGAATGGATTAAGTGGCCATCCTTTTGAAAGCACACTTTCCTCTCAACTGTCCACCAACGTCTCCCATAGCGGGCAGTTGCCAGCGCTTGGATACCACCGGCTAGGCCAACACTTCACCCCAGCCCTGGCTCTCTGGATTCCTCTGGTAGGAGTGATGGGGAAATGGGCCCTACCGATGCTGCAGGTCGCCCTGATCACCCTGGCCGGCCTGGTACTGCATCAACTGGCACGCGATGAACTGGAGCCAAAACTGGCCAGCTGGATTCCACTGGCTTTCTACGGGGCCAACGCCGTTATCGCCCCTTGCATGCTGGGAAATTTCACCGATCTCAGTCAGCTCCCACTGTGTTTCTTTGTGCTGCTGCTAGGCCTAAAGCGTCACTCACTGCCTCTCATCGCACCAGCAGCATTGTTAATGCCTTTAATACGGGAAGATACTGGTGTAGTCCTGGTAGGCATCGGCATTTGGCTAGGAATCCGCGATCGTCAACGTTGGCCCCTGGCAGCAGCACTCATTGCTTACGGCGGGAGCTGGGTGACTATAGCGACCAATCTCTTGATGCCACTCTTCAGTGATGACAACAGCAAGAGATTTATGGTCGAAAATTTTGGCCAATATCTTCAGGGTCGCGAACAGGCTTCCAGCCTTGAAGTGCTTGGCCTAGCTCTTCAACAGCCCTGGATTTTGCTGCGGGAACTGATCACACCTCCAGGCGACACATTCACTTATCTATTGGCACAGGGATTACCCCTTTTAATGATTCCCTACCTATCCATCGACAGCTGGCTTCTCATGGGCCTTCCCCTGTTGGGCTTGCTTCTGGCTCAGGGCTTCAACAATCCCTTGTCGATCAGCATTCGCTATACCTACTTGGTCGTACCTGGCTTATTCGTTGGCACCATTTTCTGGTGGCGCCATCATCAATCACTCTTTCGTTCGCGACGACTACGACGACTTTGGAGCGGCGCCATTGCGCTCTCCATCCTGTTCACCATTAGCGGCAATCCCAACCGCAGCCTCTCCTGGTTGGTACCAGACAGCATTCAACCCTGGATCTACCGCAGCCCGATGGAGCAGCTTACCCATGGCGCAGCAGCCCGTAGCCTGATCGCGTCAATTCCAGCAGACGATTCAGTTGCCGCCACAACACAGTTAGTCCCTCATCTCGCTGCGCGAGAAGCTCTGATTCGCTTCCCTTACAACGCGATCTATCTCAATCGGGAAAGACAGCCAACTCCCGTCGATTGGGTTGCAGCTGATCTCCACAATCAAATACGTTTTCAACAATACCCAAAAGAATTAAGAGGCCTAAAACAAAATTTATCAAGCATCGAAATACTCCGCAAAAAGGGTTACGGACTAGTGGGTTTCAATAGTGACGTTGTGCTTTTGCACTTAAACCAAACTGATAACCCTTCTGCGGCCAAGCAATTCGAAACACTCAAAAACCAGATCTCGCAATGAAGTCGCCGCGCCCCATCCGTCTGCACTGGGTGGCCCTTTGCGTTGGGCTCCTCTGGTGGGGAGCCGCTGCACTACGCCATCACTGGCTGCAAAGCAACGGCTTCGACCTTGGGATCTACGACCAGGTGGCCTGGCAAATCGGACAGGGACTGGAAGCGCGCTCCAGCCTTCTGGGCCTTCATCACATGGGAAATCACGGTGCCTGGGTCTTCTATCTGATCGGCCTCCCCTACCGCTGGTTGCCTTCCGTGCAGTGGCTGTTTGCAAGTCAGGCCTTGGCACTGGCCTTCACAGCGCTGCCGATCACCGCCCTTTGGCGACAGCTTGGTTTGCCTGATCGGCTGTCACTCACTGCAGCATTGCTCTGGTGGCTGCAGCCACAGGTCTTCAACACAAACCTGTTTGATTTTCATCCGGAAACATGGGCAATGCCGGCACTCGCTGGGGCGATCTGGTGTAGCAGAGCGCGCCGGCCTCTTCTCTGGTTGACATGCCTGATCTTCTTACTCGGATGCCGGGATGGCCTTTCCTTGGTTGTGATGGGTCTTGGCCTTAGCGAATTGGCTCAAAAGCGTTGGCGCTGGGGAGCGAGCGCTCTCGTTCTCGGCTTTGGCTGGTTGCTCTGGCTGAGCCAATGGCTTTATCCAACACTGAATGGAAATGGTGCTGGGCCTGCCGCCCTGGAACGTTTCAATCACTTGGGCACGAGTGTTCCCGAAATCCTGCTGAACAGCATCACGCAACCTTGGAGCTTGATTCACACCTTGCCATGGGCAGAGATCCCGACTTTTCTTCTGCTCCTGGCCGCTCCCACTGTGCTGTTCTGGCGCAAGCGATCGATACCGATCCTGCTCGCAGCCTTACCTCTCTTGGCAGTCAACCTCCTGTCTGCAGATCCAGCACAACGCAATCTGGTGCACCACTACAACCTGCCGATGGCAGTGATTGCCGTGACCGCTGCGATCGATGGATTAAGCAGTACAAAATGCCAACGTTGGCCCTGGCGACGCCTCATCGTGACAGCAGCCTGCTGGGCCCTGCTAGCCAAACCGGGATACTTCCTGAGCATCTACACCAGTCGTCTGGATCAGATTGCAGATGTTCAACGAGCCGAACAGCTTGTTCAAGCAGAGGATCGCCTGCTAACCAGCAGCCACTATGCGCCCCACTTCAGCGATAGAGCATGGATTGAATTGCTGAGACGGCGCAGCCAGATCGATGCAGGAGTGCAAACCTGGGATGCAATTCTCCTCAACCCAAGCGATCCAGGCTGGTCATCACGTTCAACACTTCAAGACGATGCTCTTAAGCAAGCCCAGCAAGATCAATGGATGTGCAAAACATGGAAGTCAGGTCTCAGTCTCTGCAGAAAACCGAGAACGAACTGATAAAAATGAACAGCCTCTGTTGAGGAAATCTCTAATTCAACAATAAAAAACCTGCCTTTCGGCAGGTTTCAGTCAGAACGCATTTTGATTCAAGAAATCAAAGAGCGTTACCACGGGGCAGAACCTCTTCAGGGAAGACGAAGTTTTCGTGCGGCTGGTCAGCCGGTGCCATCCAGGCACGCAGACCTTCATTGAGAAGGATGTTCTTGGTGTAGAAGGTCTCGAATTCGGGATCTTCTGCAGCGCGGATCTCCTGCGACACGAAGTCGTAGGCGCGCAGGTTGAGGGCCAGGCCGATGATGCCGATGGAGCTGGTCCACAGGCCCATCACAGGCACAAACAGCATGAAGAAGTGCAGCCAGCGCTTGTTGGAGAAGGCGATCCCGAAGATCTGGCTCCAGAAGCGGTTGGCGGTGACCATCGAATAGGTCTCTTCTTCCTGGGTCGGTTCGAACGCCTTGAAGGTGTTCGACTGCTCGCCGTCCTCAAACAGGGTGTTCTCCACGGTGGCGCCGTGGATGGCACAGAGCAGAGCACCGCCGAGGATGCCGGCCACGCCCATCATGTGGAAGGGGTTCAGGGTCCAGTTGTGGAAGCCCTGAAGGAAGAGCAGGAAGCGGAAGATCGCGGCCACACCGAAGGAGGGAGCGAAGAACCAGCTGCTCTGGCCGAGGGGGTACATCAGGAAGACGCTCACGAACACCGCAATCGGACCGGAGAAGGCGATGGCGTTGTAAGGACGGATGCCGACGAGACGGGCAATCTCGAACTGACGCAACATGAAGCCGATCAGCGCGAAGGCACCGTGGAGAGCCACGAAGGCCCAAAGGCCGCCGAGCTGACACCAGCGCACGAAGTCACCCTGGGCCTCAGGGCCCCAGAGCAGCAGGAGGCTGTGACCCATCGCATCAGCGGGGGTGGACACAGCAGCGGTGAGGAAGTTGCAACCTTCCAGGTACGAGGAGGCGATGCCGTGGGTGTACCAGGAGGTGACAAAGGTGGTGCCGGTGAGCCAACCACCGATGGCCAGATAGGCCGTGGGGAAGAGCAGGATGCCGGACCAGCCGACAAAAACGAAGCGGTCGCGCTTGAGCCAGTCATCGAGGACGTCGAACCATCCCCGCTGTGGCGCGCGTCCTACAGCGATCGTCATGAGGAGAGCTTCATGAAGCTTTACGAAGCGAGCCTAGGGGGCGCAGCGGTTTTTGTGGGCGGAACCCAGAGGACGTCGTTCACAGATGAGTAGAAATGCCCACGCGTCCGGGCGAGCGCCTGATTCGCAAGAATGCGGTGACTAAATTTCTGCCGCCGTGTACGTCGTTGAACTGGCCCTCCGAATGAGCCCGATGCCGGTCTCGGTGCAGCGCAAGGAGCACGGCGACGCCGAAAGCCTCTATCAACAGATCCGACAAAGCCTGGAGCAGGGGCAACCGAGAATGCTCGAACTGACCTGCGAGAAAGTGGAAGGCAAGCGCATCAGCGTGCTGATCAGCGACGTCCTGGCCGTGCAGATCTATGAGAAGGCTGCTGCCACCGGTGGCAGCAAGCGTCCAGGCTTCGCCTTTGATGGCTGAGCCCGGAGGGCTGAGGCTGGAGAGGGTCAGTTTCGGCTGGCCCTGCGGTAGCAAGGCTCTGGATCACTGCAATCTCAACCTGCCAGGCCCCGGCCTTTGGATGCTTGTGGGCAGCAATGGCAGCGGCAAGAGCACGCTGTTCCGACTGATTGCAGGCCTCATCCATCCCCAGCAGGGCACGCTGGTCAACCGGCTGCGCCCGGCCCTGGTTTTCCAGAATCCAGACCATCAGCTGTTACTTCCCAGCTGCGGCAGCGAACTGCGCCTCAGTCTCCCCGAGGCCCTTGACCCTGAGCAGCGCCAGCAGCGCGTCAACCAAGTGCTCGAGCAAGTCGGGCTGGCCGGGATGGCCTCGAGGCCGATCCACACCCTCAGCGGCGGCCAGAAGCAACGGCTAGCGATTGCGGGTGCCCTGGCCAGCGAAGCCAGCCTTTTGCTGCTGGATGAGCCCACGGCCCTCCTGGATCCGGCCAGCCAGCAAACGGTGTTGGCGACCGTGCAGCAGCTGTGCCATCGCTCCACCAACCCCCTAACCGCCCTCTGGGTGACGCATCGCCTCGACGAACTGGACCACGCCGATGGCGCCGCACGGATGGAGAAAGGCCGAATCGGAGCCTGGTGCCCGGGGCCGCAACTACGCCGCAACCTTCAACCTCTTGCCGGCCGGCGGGGCTGAGAGGTAGGTTCTTCGGGTCCCATTCCTCGGTAGCTCAGCGGTAGAGCGGTCGACTGTTAATCGATTGGTCGCAGGTTCGAATCCCGCCCGGGGAGCTTCAATTCACAAAACCGCAGTTTCACGCTGCGGTTTTTTTATGGCCGCCGCCGCGGCCGATTTTCCTCTCAAACCGGAAAATCCCGTTACAAACGCCGTGCAATTTGGAAGACTTCCTGAAGAGGGAAGGGGATTGTCGCCCAGGCAACCGCGAAAAAACCTTGACAGCACTGGATATCTAGCCATTTCACACCAATAGGGAGGTTCGACGACACGGCCTGCAACCCCCTACAAATCTTGGGAGAATCCGCACAGAGATTGTTTCAACTCCTGCTATTCCCCTCGCCTGAGTACCGATGAAGCCCTGCATCCTGCTGATCGAAGACGACAGGGACATGCGCGAGCTGGTGGGTGGCCACCTGGAGCACAGCGGCTTTGACGTGCAACGCGCCGAGGACGGCATCAAAGGCCAGGCCCTCGCCCTGCAGTACACCCCCGACCTGATCCTCCTGGATCTGATGCTCCCGAAGGTGGATGGCCTCACCCTCTGCCAAAGGCTGCGCCGAGATGAGCGCACGGCTGGCATCCCGATCCTGATGCTCACCGCCCTAGGCGGCACCAAAGACAAGGTCAGCGGTTTCAATTCCGGTGCAGACGACTACCTGACCAAGCCCTTTGACCTCGAAGAACTGCAGGTGCGAATCAAAGCGCTGCTGCGTCGAAGCGACCGGGCACCCGTGGGCACTGGATCCCATCAAGAAATTCTTAGTTACGGTCCGCTCACCTTGGTGCCGGAACGGTTCGAAGCGATTTGGTTCGACACTCCGGTGCGTCTCACCCACCTCGAATTCGAGCTTCTGCACTGCTTGCTTCAGCGCCATGGCCAAACCGTGGCCCCCTCGCTGATTCTCAAAGAAGTCTGGGGCTACGAGCCCGATGACGACATCGAGACGATCCGGGTGCACGTGCGTCACCTGCGCACGAAACTCGAACCCGATCCCCGCAAGCCCCGCTTCATCAAAACCGTCTACGGCGCTGGTTACTGCCTCGAGCTACCGACTGGGGCCCAGCTCGACGACCTCGGCGACGTGCTCTCCCAGGCGCGGCAAGAGCGCGACCGACTCGATCAGTCCAAACGCGCCAGCGCCTGATCGCTTCAGGCCCCGTCCACCAAAAGATCCAACAGCGCCACCTCCCAGGCCAACCGGGGTTGCACAAAAGCGAGCAGATGCTGGCGCAGTCGCTGCAACCGCTGCAGCTCCCTTTCGCAGTGGTGCTGGCGCCAGCGATGTTGCTCCCACCAGCTCAACAGCCACAGTTGCTGCTCTCCACTCAACGACTCGCTGAGATCTCGGGCGAGGCCGAGGGCTTCCGCTGGAGTTTGAGGAGGCTGCTCCAAGCGGGTACGCAGTTCTTCAGGCAGAGCCTGCCATTGGCTCTCATGCTGGAGTAAGGCGCCAGGTGATCCCGCTGCGAGCGCCAACAGATCTGGTTCCTGCAACGCAGCGCTGCCCCGATGCGGCCCATCCCCTTCCAACCCTTGCAAGACCGTTCGCATGTCGTCACTGCCCAGACGGATGAAACGGATCTGCTGGCAACGGGAGCGGATCGTGCTCAAGAGGCGCTCAGGAGCCGAGGACAGCAGGATGAGCAGTCCATGCCCCGGTTCCTCGAGGGTTTTGAGCAGAGCATTCGCCGCCGACTCCGCCATAGCCTCCGGCTCCTCGATCACCACCAGCCCGCGACGGGCTTCCAGAGGCTGGCGGGCCAGAAAGCGACTGACCGCACGAATCTGCTCCAGGCGTAACTGGGGCGGCGTGCGCCGACTCACACCCGCCTCGTCCGCCTCGGAACGGGGCACCAAACGACCCTGGTGGGAGTAGGTCGGCTCAACCCAGAGCAGATCGGGATGATTGCGGGCTGCCAGCCGACGACGCTGGCGCTGATCGCTCCGGCCAGCGGCCAGGACCCCCTCTAAAAAACGCAGCGCCGCCAGTTTCCGGCCGACCCCTTCCGGTCCACTAAAGAGATAAGCCGGAGCCACGCGATCACGCTCGAGAGCGGCCTGGAGCAGGGCCACGGCTAAGGGCTGCCCCACCAGGTCGCTGAACAGCGATGGCGTCTGCTGGAGCGCGACCATCAGAGCCAAGCCCTCGCCTGATCGCGGAGGGTGGATTCCAAATCAAGGCTGACCTGAGCTGCAGGTTGGCAGGCATCGATCGTGACCCATCCCTGCGCGACCGCCTCAGCAGCAAATCCGGCGGCCACCCGTTCCAAAAAAGCGCCTCCAGCGGCCTCCATGCGATCGTCCTGACGCTCGCCACGGCGCTGCAAGCTGATCGCTACCGGCAGTGACAGCCAGAGGGTGAGATCGGCGGTCAGCCCACCGGTGGCGATGGTGGCCAACTGACGGATCAGGTCCTGTTCCAACTGCCTGCCATACCCCTGATAAGCCAGGGTCGAGCCGGTGAATCGATCGCTGAGCACCCAGTCGCCTCGATCCAACGCCGGTTGGATGCACTGGGCCACGTGCTGAGCCCGATCAGCGGCGTAAAGAAGCAGTTCGGCCAGCGGCTGTGGCGCACATGCCTCCGGCGGATGCAACAACAGTTCGCGCAGGGCTCGCCCCAAGGCTGTTCCCCCTGGCTCCCGGGTCTGCACAAGCTGGGCACCAGGGGGCATCAGTCCACTGGTGGGAAGCCAGGCGGCAAGGTGCTGCCACTGGGTTGTTTTGCCGCATCCATCGATGCCCTCGAGCACAAGCAGTCGCCCACGGGTGCTGGTCATGGCAAACGAAGGCTGAGGGCATTCAGCACCACAGTGATCGAACTCAAGGCCATCAGCAGAGCCGCGAGGGGGGGAGAGAGCAGGATGCCGAAACCCGGCAGCAAGACCCCAGCAGCCACGGGCAACACGATCAGGTTGTAACCAAAGGCCCAGCCAAGGTTCTGACGGATTTTGGTCATGGTGCGACGCGCCAAAGCCAATGCCTCTGGAATCGCTTCGAGCCGATCACCCAGCAACACGAGATCAGCCGTGTCCTGAGCGATCTGAGTTCCCGTACCAATGGCAATGCCCAGATCTGCCGCAGCCAGCGCCGGGGCGTCATTGATGCCATCGCCGACCATCGCCACCGCCCCCTGGGCACGCAGCTGCTCAAGGTGCTGCAATTTCTGCTCAGGCAGCAGCTGCCAACCGAGCTGATCGGATTGGAAGCCAAGCTGATGACCAAGCCGTTCCACCGCTCCGCGGCGATCGCCGCTGAGCATCGCCAGCTTGAGCCCCTGATCCCGCAGGCGCCCTAGGGCGAGCAGCGCATCCTGGCGGGGGCGATCATCGATCCCAACCAAGCCCAGGGGTTCCTGATCCAGAGCCACCGCGACCACCGACTGGCCCGCCTGCATCGCCTGATCCAGAGCCCCCTGCATCCGTTCCGACCAGCCAACCCCTTCAGCCTGCAGCCATTCCGGAGCACCAACCCGCAGCACACCACTGACCCCTTCGAGTTCCCCCAAGACCCCCGCGCCGGAGATGGTGCGGCTGGAGTTCGCCGCCAGTAAGGGCAGCTGACGACGCTGGGCCTCCTGCAGCAGCGCATGGGCCAGAGGATGACGGCTGGACTGCTCAAGGCTTGCGGCGAGCTGGAGCGTCCGGGATGGATCCTCACAGGCGAGCACCGATGCCACCAACGGGCGGCCGAGGGTGAGCGTGCCGGTCTTGTCAAACACCAGCTGCTGGAGAGAGGCCGCGAGCTCGATCACATCCCCTCCCCGAAACAGCCAGCCCTGCCGCGCGGCTAAGCCTGAGGAGACGGTGATCACCGTGGGGGTGGCGAGACCGAGGGCGCAGGGGCAAGCGACGACAAGCACAGCGATGGTGAGCTGAAGCGCCAGACCCAAGGGCGTTTCAGCGCCCGCCCCCAGGGGTGCATGGGCGCCATGGCTATGCACAGCACTGGCCTCGTTCATCAAGGCCATCGGCATGGCGAGCACCTGGGGCCAGAGGCGTGCTCCCAGCTGCCACCAGAACAGGAAGGTCAGGAGAGCGAGGGCGACGACGCCGTAGCAGAACCAGCCCGCCACCCGATCCGCCAGACCCTGGATCGGGGCTTTGCGCGCCTGCGCCTGTTCCACCAGCGCAATGATCCGAGCGAGGGCCGTTTCGGCGCCAACCCGACGGACCTCCAGCACCAACGTGGCCTCCAGGTTGAGGCATCCGGAAGCGAGCTCACAACCAGGGGTGGCTTCAAGGGGCAGAGGCTCACCGGTGAGGCTGGAGACATCCACGGCCGAGTGACCCTCCAGCACGACACCATCGACAGGGATGCGATCCCCGGCGAGCAGTTGCACCCGCTCACCCGGACGCAGGGCAGCAACGGGAACCTCCCGAACGGCACCGTCCTCCATCAGCAGCCGGGCCCCTGCGGGCTGCAGAGCCGCCAGTTGCCTCAGAGCCCGTCCAGTCCGCAGGCGTGCTCTCTCCTCGAGGAAGCGTCCCAACAAGACGAATCCCAGGAGCATCACCGGCTCGTTAAAGAAACAGGGCCAGCCAACCTGAGGCCAAACCAGTGCCACGGCACTGGCGAGATAGGCACTGCCCACCCCAAGACCCACCAGCGTGTCCATGCTGGGGGCGCCGGCACGGGCAGCAGCCCAACCGCTCACAAGGATCGAGCGTCCGGGACCGAACACAGCCACCGTGGCTAGTGCGGCATGAAAAGGCAGGGCACCGAGCAGGGGCAAGGGCAGCTGTCCGCCCTCCGCCAGATGCCCCAGCACTGACAGCAGCAACAAAATCAACGCCACCATCAGCTGACGCCACTGGCGCCACCAACCCCAAGTCCGTTCAGGGTCCTGCTCCGCAGGGCCTGGAAGGGTCTGAGATCGGGAGCGCGCCGGAAAACCACGGGTCTCCAGGGCGGCCAGCACCGACTCGAGCCCCCCTTCATCCTCCCTGAGGCGCACCCAGGCACTGCGGGTGACCAGGTTGACACTGGCCTCCTCCACGGCGGGCTGGTCAAGCAGGGTGCGCTCCACAGCTCGCACACAGCCACCGCACTTCATGCCCTCCACGTCCAGGACCAGCGCAGTCGTCACAGCAGAAGGACGAGACGGATTCACGGCGACTCTTGGCTTGGTTGCAGGCTAGGCAGGACCGATTCCGGTCAGGATGGTGACACTTTCCTGCCCGCCGTGCCCCGCAGCAACCGCAACGACAACTTCATCGACAAGAGTTTCACGGTCATGGCCGATCTGATCGTGAAGCTGTTGCCGATCAATGCTCGGGCCAAAGAGGCCTACGTGTATTACCGCGATGGGCTTTCCGCTCAAAACGATGGGGATTACGCCGAAGCTCTGGAGAACTACGAGGAGAGTCTGAAGCTTGAGGAGAACCCGATCGACCGGGGCGAAACCCTCAAGAACATGGCGATCATCTACATGAGCAACGGCGAGGAGGATCGGGCGCTGGAGACCTATCAGAAGGCTCTGGATGAAAACCCCAAACAACCCTCCTGCCTCAAGAACATGGGGTTGATCTACGAAAAACGTGGACGCATGGCGGAGGAAGAGGGCCGGCGCGATGAAGCCGATGGCTGGTTTGACCGCGCCGCGGACGTTTGGACCCAGGCGGTTCGCCTCAATCCCGGTGGCTATCTCGACATCGAAAACTGGCTGAAATCGAGCGGCCGAAGCAACGTCGACGTGTATTTCTGATCCAGTTCCTCAGGCGTTCAAGCCCGATCGTCTGCCGGATCGACACCGAGGGCCATGACGAGGGCCTCGGTGATCCGTGCTGCCTCGAGCAGCTCCAGATCAAGCGCTGAAGCCAAACGCCCGAGGCCACTGCCCCTTGGCACAACAGCCCGGCGGAATCCGAGGCGGACCGCTTCTTGAAGGCGTAGTTCCAGCTGGCTCACGGGGCGCAATTGCCCTCCCAACCCCAGCTCGCCCAGCAGCACAGTGCCGTCCGGCAGGGTTAAGTCGCGATAGCTGGCGACCACCGCTGCAGCCACCCCCAGATCCGCCGCCGGCTCTTCCACCTCGAGCCCGCCTGCCACAGCGAGATAGCAGTCGTAGCGCGAGAGAGGCAGGCCCATGTGCTTCTCAAGAACGGCCAGGATCTGATGCAGTCGATTCACGGCAATGCCCGTGGCGGTCCGCCTTGGGCTCGAATAGCTGGTCGTGCTCACAAGGGCCTGCAAATCGACCACGAGCGGGCGCGTTCCTTCACAGGCCACGATCGTGGACACACCACTGGCTTGATCCCCACTCAGAAATAGAGCGCTGGGATTGCCCACCTCCGCCAGGCCCTGGCCACGCATCTCGAAGACACCGAGTTCATGGGTGGCCCCGAAGCGATTCTTCACGGCCCGCAGCAAGCGATGGCTCGCAAAACGATCCCCTTCAAAGGTGAGCACGGCGTCCACCAAGTGCTCAAGCACCTTGGGACCAGCAAGCACCCCTTCCTTGGTGACGTGACCCACCAGCAACAGCGCTGTGTTCTGACGTTTGGCAAGCCGTTGCAGGGCAGCGGCGCACTCCCGCACCTGGGCCACCGACCCTGGGGCGCTGGACAGATCGGCGTCATGGAGGGCCTGGATACTGTCAATGATCGCCACCTCCGGCCGCAGAGCCTCCAGCTCCTCCAGCACCAGTTCCAGGTCCGTCTCCGCGAGCAGCTGAAGCTCAGCACTCTTGTCCTGACTTGCTCCCTCCTGGCTTGATGCCTCCTGAAGGCGCTGCCAGCGCAACCTCACTTGAGCCGCAGACTCCTCGGCACTGACATAAAGCACCGAGCGCCGACCCGCCATCCAGGCCGCGCTTTGAAGCAGCAGGGTGCTTTTACCAATGCCGGGATCTCCACCCACCAGCACCAACGATCCCGGCACAAGTCCCCCGCCAAGCACGCGGTCCAGCTCCCCATAACCGCTGGCGAGGCGCTGAAGCGGTTGATTGCCCAGCTCTGCAATCGCTTTCGAGCGGCGGGCCGACGGAGCGGTGGACGGATCCGCACCGGCCCGGCGACGTCGACCATCCTCCCGGGGGGCCGCCTGCTCGACCAACGAATTCCAGCTGCCGCAGCTGTTGCAACGGCCAAAGAACTGACGAGTCTGGGCGCCACAGCTCTGGCAAACGAAGAGGGAAACCGGCCTGGGCACGTCGAATGATGAAGAAACTTGGCGCTGAGTGAACGATGGGCACCCTCATCCACTTATGTGTGGCGAGATCTTGTAAAGGCTGCTGGCCTTATGACAGCCACCGGTTCTGGGAAGGAAACCATCCTCGTCGTCGATGACGAGGCAAGCATCCGGCGGATCCTCGAGACCCGCCTCTCAATGATCGGCTACAACGTCGTGACGGCCTGCGATGGCAACGAGGCCCTGGAGTGCTTCCGCGATTGTGAGCCAGATCTGGTGGTGCTCGACGTGATGATGCCGAAGCTGGATGGCTATGGCGTCTGCCAGGAGCTGCGCAAGGAATCCGACGTTCCGATCGTGATGCTCACGGCCCTGGGAGATGTGGCCGACCGGATCACAGGCCTTGAGCTCGGTGCTGACGACTACGTGGTCAAGCCGTTCAGCCCCAAGGAACTGGAGGCTCGGATCCGCTGCGTTCTGCGCCGGGTTGACAAGGACCAGGTGGCCGGCATCCCCAACTCCGGCGTCATTCAGGTGGCTGATCTGCGCATCGACACCAACAAGCGACAGGTGTTTCGCGCTGATGAACGGATCCGCCTCACCGGGATGGAGTTCAGCCTTCTGGAGCTCCTGGTGAGTCGCTCCGGCGAACCCTTCAGCCGAGGAGAAATTCTCAAGGACGTGTGGGGCTACACCCCTGAGCGACATGTCGATACTCGGGTGGTGGATGTTCATATCTCCCGGCTTCGCTCCAAACTGGAAGACGATCCGGCAAATCCCGAGCTGATCCTTACGGCCCGGGGAACCGGCTATCTGTTCCAGCGCATCGTCGATTCCGTTGCCTCCGAAGGACCCTGACTCCGCCGCGACTCCGTCGCCCCGGACCAAACCACGTCGTTCTCGTGCCGTTCGTCGGCTCGTGATCTGGTATCGACGCAACGCAGCGGTGACCAGCCTCGTGGACACCGCTACCACCTCGGCCAGCGCCGCCGGTACCGCCGCGGGCAACGTGGCTGGATCCGTCGGATCCATCGCCGGCAGCATGCTGCAGCCTTTGGTCTTCGATCCTCTGCGCCGGCTGCAAGGTGGTGGTGAGGGTTCCGATCAAACGATTGACGACCGCGATCGGCTCTGGGTGGCCGTTGACGGCATGGGTGGTGACCACGCACCAGGCCCGATCCTCGAAGGATGCCTCGAGGCGATCGAGCGGCTGCCCCTCCGCATTCGTTTCGTCGGAGAAACCGATCGGGTGCTGCAAGCTGCTGCAGCCATGGAGCTCAGCAGCGCCCTGGAGAGGGCCATCGCGGCAGGCACGCTCGAACTGGTGCCCAGCGGGGCCTCCATCGGCATGGATGACGAGGCCACGGCCGTGCGTCGCAAACGCGACGCCAGCATCAATGTGGCCATGGATCTGGTGAAAAAAGGTGAGGCCCTAGCCGTGTACTCGGCAGGAAATTCAGGCGCGGTGATGGCCTCCGCGATCTTCAGACTGGGTCGCCTCGCCGGCATCGACCGACCCGCCATCGGAGCCCTGTTCCCCACCAAGGATCCCGGCCAGCCGGTGCTGGTGCTGGATGTGGGGGCGAACATGGATTGCAAGCCTGCCTATCTGCATCAATTCGCCCTCTTGGGCAACATCTACAGCCGCGATGTGCTGCAAGTGAGCAGCCCTCGCATTGGACTTCTGAACATCGGCGAAGAGGAGTGCAAGGGAAACGAGCTCTCCCTGCGCACCCATGAACTGCTGAGCAAGGAAACCCGCCTCAACTTCGCCGGCAACTGCGAAGGCCGCGATGTGCTGTCCGGAGACTTTGATGTGGTGGTCTGCGATGGCTTTACGGGCAACGTGCTGCTCAAGTTCCTGGAATCGGTCGGCAGCGTGCTTTTGGATGTCTTGCGAGCCGAGCTGCCGCGAGGACGCCGGGGCAAGGTGGGATCGGCCTTCCTGCGCAGCAACCTCAGGCGCATCAAGAAACGACTCGACCATGCCGAACACGGGGGCGCCCTGCTCCTGGGGGTCAATGGCATCTGTGTCATCGGTCATGGCAGCAGCCGTGCCCTCTCAGTGCTCAGCGCCCTACGCCTCGCGCACTCGGCGGCCAGTCACGGCGTCATGGACGATCTGAACGCACTGGGCGAGAGTCAGGCCATGGTCGAGGCCTGAAACACCTGGACTGTGGTTGACTGACGCCGAATCTGCGGCCGACTGTCTTGACTGGATCACCTCCACTCTCCGGTGCAACCGGTGGCGTGGCCCTGGTGGCCAGCGGCAGTGCCCGTGGCGCCCAACAGATCAGCAACGCCCAGCTGGGCCAACGGGTTGACACCAGCGACGAATGGATTCGCACCCGCACTGGGATTGGCAACCGCTGCATTTGCGGCCCCGATCAGAGCCTTGCTGACCTGAGCCATCAGGCCGGCACGCAGGCCCTCTCGATGGCGGGATGGGACGCCGACAGCCTCGACCTGGTGCTGCTGGCCACATCCACCCCCGATGACCTGTTCGGCACAGCACCGAAGGTGCAGGCCCTGCTCGGAGCCCGCAACGCTGTTGCCTTCGATCTCACAGCTGCCTGCAGCGGCTTTCTGTTCGCATTGGTCACCGCTGCACAATTTCTGCGCACAGGTGCCATGCGCAGGGTCCTGGTCATCGGCGCTGACCAGCTCAGCCGCTGGGTCGACTGGGACGACCGGCGCACCTGCGTTTTGTTTGGAGACGGGGCCGGTGCGGTCGCGCTTGAGGCCACGAGCGCCGACCAGGATGGACTGGTGGGTTTCGCGCTTCGAAGCGATGGTGCCAGAGGAAACTGCCTGAATCTCGCCCAGCACAACGAGCGTCAGACGCTGGTGGACAGCGCCTCGCACCAGGTCGGTGGGTATCAGCCGATCAGCATGAACGGCCAGGAGGTCTACAAATTCGCGGTCCGCGAAGTGCCAGCCATCCTCAAGCAGCTCCTCGAGGCGACTGACACCGCTCCAGAGAACCTCGACTGGCTGCTCCTTCACCAGGCCAACCAGCGGATCCTCGATGCCGTTGCCGATCGTTTCAACCTTCCCCACGCGAAGGTCCTCAGCAATCTGGCCCACTACGGCAACACCTCCGCCGCCACGATCCCACTGATGCTGGATGAGGCCGTCCGTGACGGCCGTGTACAGCCTGGCCACCGGATTGCAAGCAGCGGATTCGGAGCCGGTCTCAGCTGGGGTGCTGCGCTGTTCCACTGGCAAGGCCCCTCGTAGGCTCGCCGCACTGTTGCTCGCGAGTGATGTCGATCGCCTGGGTGTTTCCTGGTCAAGGGTCTCAGAAACTAGGCATGGCCGATCCGGTGCTCGCTCTTCCCGGAGCAGAGGAACGTTTCGCGCTGGCCGAAAAGATCCTGGGCAGGAATCTGCTGGCCATCTGCCAGGGGGACACCGACATTGCCGGTGATCCAAGCGACCTGAATGACACTCGCAATACCCAGCCAGCTCTCTTTGTCGTGGAGACGCTGCTCATCGATGAGCTGCGGCGGCAGGGTCGGGAACCGGCGCTGGTGGCCGGCCATAGCCTCGGAGAACTGGTAGCGCTCTATGCCGCAGACGTCTTTGATGCCGCAACCGGCCTGGAGCTGATGCAACGCCGCTCCACCCTGATGGCCGCAGCAGGTGGTGGCGCAATGACGGCCGTGATCGGCTTCGATCGCAGTCAGCTGGACGAACTGGTGGCGGCCCATGAGGCCGTGGTCATTGCCAATGACAACAGCGCTGCCCAGGTCGTGATCTCAGGGACGCCCGATGCTGTGAAAAGCGTCAGCGAGCAACTCACCTGCAAACGGGCGATTCCGCTGCCGGTTTCAGGAGCCTTCCACTCCCCGTTCATGGCCGAGGCCGCCGAAGCCTTCGCCACCCATCTCGATGCCATCGCTTTTGAGGATGCGCGCTTCCCGGTCTTGAGCAACACCGACCCAAGCCCCAGTTGTGATGCAGCTGTCCTGAAACAGCGCCTCCGGAACCAGATGACCCATGGGGTTCGTTGGCGGGAAACGATGGACGCAATGGTGTCAGCCGGCGTTGACACCCTCGTGGAGATCGGCCCAGGCAATGTTTTGGGTGGTCTGGCGAAGCGCTCCATGGAGGGCATCAGCATCAGCCAGCTGGCCAGCGCCGCTGACCTTGGACTCTGAGCGCAGATCCAGCACCAGGATTCAAAACCTTGACCTCCTCTCTCACCCCTTCTGACGCTGGCGCCCTCCCGGTGCTGCTAAGCCCCAAGCCCAGCCTCACCTACAGATTGGTGAGCAATCTTCTGGTGTTTCCAGTCTTCCGGGGCTTGTTCCGCGGACGCACGGAGGGGAACCATCACGTTCCGATGCAGGGTCCCGTTGTGGTGGTCGCCAACCATGGCTCCCATCTCGACCCCCCTCTGCTCGGTCACGCGCTTGGACGCCCCGTGGCCTTCATGGCCAAGGCGGAACTCTTTGCGATTCCGCTGCTGGGACCCATCATTCGAGCCTGTGGCGCCTACCCCGTCAAACGAGGTGCCAGTGACCGCGAAGCGATCCGCACCGCCACGGCTCGCCTCGACGAGGGATGGGCTACAGGCGTGTTCCTCGATGGCACACGCCAGCGAGACGGCCGGGTCAACCAGCCGATGCCAGGGGCGGCCTTGCTGGCGGCCCGCAGCGGCGCCCCCTTGCTACCCGTCGCCATCATCAACAGTCACAGGGCCCTGGGCCCTGGACAGAACCGCTTCAGGCCGGTCCCGATCGTGCTGCGCATCGGAGCTCCGATCCCCGCACCAGCCAGCCGGCGCAAACCGGATCTGGAGGCCACCACCCTCGAGCTGCAGCGCCGGATCAACGCACTCCTTGATCAGGGTTGCTGAGCAGCCGCCCGAGATGATCACGGGCCCAGGGCTTGAGGTCTTGTCCCGTGAGCACCCAGGCCAGGGCTCTGAGACCATCCCCAAACGTTTTGCTGAAGCCCTCCTGCTGACAGTGGGGAGAGCAGGCCACCGGCACTCCCGTGAGACGAATGCCCCGGCTACCCGCCACCAGGGCACCCACGGCCATGGCCCGAGGCAGATGGTCCTCACTTGTGACCAAAAGGAGATGCTGCACCCCCTCTCGCTTCAACTCATCCACCAGCGACGTGAAATTGCCGAGAGTGTCTTCCGCCCGATAGTCGAGGCGTACACGCCCCGCCGAGAGTCCCTCCCGGTGCATGAGCCAATGGGCATACTCCGGATTACTACCGCCGCTCACGAGCAGGGGCAGCTGCAACCTCCTGGCGAGCTGCAAGCCCGCCCTCTCACGGTCGACATCTCCTCCCAGCACAAGGATTCGCTGGGGGGGAGTGCGGGTGAACCAGGCCTGCCGGAAAGGCCGCAGTGGCCAGGCGGCGGCAGCACCCATCAGTGCCGCGAGCAGAAGCATGACTCCACGACGACCGTTCACCGTCAGACCACCCCCACCGGTGACGTGGGATAAACAGGCAGCACCGTGCTCCAGGCAGCGGGACGTTGCAGACGATGGGCGTGGTGGCAGAGATCGAGCAGATGACCCACGTCCGCTTCCACCTGCTCCTCCATCACGAGGGCCGGAGTTGGTTGCAGCTCATCGGCCAAGAGTGCTGGAGGCTCCAGCTCCTCAGCCCCGAGTTGACCTGGGTTCAGGCGATAGCAACCAGCGACCCGGCCGCGGCGGGGCAGGGTCTGCACGATCCAGAACGGAGAGGTCGGGTCCAGAGAAGGCGCAGCGGCGGCTAGCCGGGGTGCCATCAAGGCAAAACTGCTGACACCGTCAAGGGCGCAATCCAGCTGCTGGGCCAGGGTGCGGGCCATCACCACGGTGAGTCGCGTGCCAGTGAAGCCACCGGGGCCGATAGCCACCGCCAACCTGGCAATGTCACCCCACTGATCGCTGGGCAAAAGACGCTGCACAGCCTCGATCAGCTCATTGGTCAGGCCCCGTCCACAGGGGAGAACCAACTGCTGCCTGGAGTGTTGGGGATTCTCGAGATCTAGAACCGCCACACCCAGGGCAGGGGTAGAGCTGTGCAGTGCCAGGAGCCAGCGGGTCATGAGGGGAGCTTCGCACCCGGCCTCAGGCGCTGCCAACGGCCTGGATCCGCATCAAAACTGTCGCAGGCGCGCACATCCCACTCCACACCGACCTCACCACCCTCGAGTTCCAGAACACTCACATGAATGCGAGGGGCATCCGGCTTCCAATCTGGAGCAGCAGTCAGGTGTGGAACACCATGCTGGCGTTCCACCGCGTGATAGGCCTGACAGCGATCCACCCAGCGGCAATCCACACAGATGCACATGGCTCACGACGCCGCTGAGGCCTCCATTCTGGAGCTAGAGCCCGAGCAGCAGGCCCGTGAGGTTTGGCGCCGACTCACCCCAGAACGCTGGCCTGTATCCCCAAAGGATCTCCCTGCGGGTTCAGCCCTTGTCGGGGGCTCGATCCGAGACGCCCTAATCGGACGCCAACGTCGAGCGCCGGATCTTGATCTGGTGGTCCCGGAGGGGGCCCTCAAGCTGACGCAACGACTGGCTCGCGACTATGGAGGGGCCTGTGTCGTACTGGATGAAGCGCGGGATATGGCCCGCCTGGTGCTGGGCGGCTGGACCCTCGATCTGGCCCGTCGAGATGGCGATGACCTGGAAACGGACCTCGGGCGCCGCGATTTCCGCCTGAATGCAATCGCACTGGTGTTGGGGGATGCACCGATGCTTCTCGATCCCACCGACGGCATCGCCGACCTTCGCTGCTCGCGGCTTCAGGCCGTGCAGGAGCAAAACCTGATCGACGACCCCCTGCGCCTACTTCGGGCCCTGCGCCTGATCGCAGAGCTGCCCCTGACGATCGAAGCGGAAACACGCGTGATGCTGCATCGACATCGGCATCGGTTGCCCCTCGCAGCTCCTGAACGAATCCAGGCCGAGCTCACGCGTCTCGTGGAAAGCCCGGGTGCTGCTCTCGCCCTGCAGGAGCTGAAGGCCCTGGACCTGCTGGCCCCCTGGCAGGAACTCCCGGCACCGGGGTTCGGAGGTGTTCTTGCGGGAGCCGATCCGGAGACCACAGCGAGCTGCCTAACCACCCAGGAACGAGACCAGGCCCTACCCCTTCTCCGGCTGACGACCTGCCTGAGCGACGAAGGCCTGCAAGCTCTGCGCTTCAGCCGTCGCCAGCAACAACGCTGCGCAAGGCTGCGCCAGTGGCTGCACCGCGATGACGGCAAAGCCTTCGGTTCACTGCCAGAAGCGGAGCGTCTGACACTGCATCGCACGCTCGAGGACGACCTTCCTGCCCTGATCCTGACTCTTCCGCTCCCTGAGCGAGAGGAATGGCTGCAACGCTGGCGGAACGACGAGGATCCGCTCTTTCACCCCCGCCCACCCGTGGATGGACGCACCCTTCAAGAGAGCCTCTCCATCCCCCAGGGCCCCAGGCTGGGGGAGCTGCTGCAGCACCTCAGCCTGGAGAGGGCCTTCGGACGGCTCCATCACCGTGAGGAGGCTCTGGAGGCAGCACGGCTCTGGCTCTCTGGGCGCTGTGGTTGACTGGCCCTGCAACGATGAGCCCGATCGGACTGACCGGATCTTCAGCTTTTTCCCTCCCTTCATGAGCGTTCGCCTTTACGTCGGCAACCTGCCGCAGGACTTTGACACCAAGGAGCTGGAATCCCAGCTCACCAGCGTGGGGGAGGGGATTCGCTTCAAGGCGGTGCTTGACCGTGAAACTGGCGCCTGCCGTGGCTTCGGCTTTGCCAATGTCAACGATGACAAGGTCGCCGATGCACTGATCGAACAGTTCAACGGCAAGGAATTCGGCGGCAACGCCCTGCGGGTGGAGCGCTCAGAGCGCCGTGATAACAACGCTGGCGCAGCCGGTGGCCGTCGTGGTGGCCGCGACCAGGGTCATGCACCCGGTTCAGCCCGCAAGGCAGTGAACAAGGTGGTCCACAGCGATGCCAAGGCCGAGGAAGCTCCGGATCCCCGCTGGGCGGGTGAACTGTCCAAGTTGAAGGACCTGCTCGCCAATCAAAAAACGGCTGTCTGAGGCGATTGTCCACCTCATCAGTCGAGGACATCCCTCGCAGATGTCCTCATTGACCCCAAGCCTTCAGGCGGAGCCTGGAGGCTTTTGTTTGATCAACGTGCCTGGGCTGTCACGAAGGACCGTGGGATTTCGAGCAACTTACCCAGACGCCCCACATAGGCTCTGTGATTAAAAACGTCGTAATCCAGTCGTTCGATTGCATCCAGAATCCCTCTGTAGAGACGCAGTGAAGTCCAAACCGGCCAACGCGCATCTCCAGACAACCAGCGCACACCTGCTTCCGAGCGAGAAAACCAGCTGCGCGCCCTATCCAGCTGAAACACCATCAAGTCGCGCCAAGCATCGTTCAGACGACCTGCCATCAAGTCATCCTCTGAGTAACCAAAGCGATCGAGGTCTTCCTGGGGAAGATAGATCCGCCCTCGATGTCGGTCCTCGCCCACATCTCGAAGGATATTGGTGAGCTGATTGGCGATGCCAAGAGCAACGGCAGCATCCGACGTATCCGGTCGGGCGCTCCATGGAGCCGTGGTGTAAGCCTCGTCCACTCCCATGACCCCCTGCGTCATCAGACCGACCGTGCCAGCCACCCTGTAGCAATAAAGCTTGAGATCCTCAAACTTCGGGTAGCGCGTCCAGGTGAGGTCCATGCGCTGGCCCTCGATCATGTCGATGTAGGGCTGAATGCCCTGGGGGAAACGCTGCAGCGTGTCCACCATGACGGCATCCAGGTCATCTTCGACCATGCCGTTGAATAAGGCACGGGTCTTCTCTTCCCAGCGATCCAGCCGTTCAGCTAGCTCCTCAACAGAGCGGGACTGCGCCTCAGCACTATCCATCAACTCGTCAGTTCGACGGCACCAGACGTAGATGGCCCAGATCGCGCGGCGTTTCTCTGGGGGCAGCAGCAGGGTCCCGAGATAGAAGGTCTTAGCCCATTCAGCAGTCTCGAGACGACAGGCTTCATAGGCACTCTCGAGGGCGGGAGAAAGACTCGCGTGATTCCCCCGATCCTTCGAGAGATCGGGAGGCGCCAGGGTCATGGGATCAAGCCGTGGCCGGCGCAGTGTTTCCTGATGATGATCGCAGGTGACCCTCTTGACGGTCTACCGCCTGAGCGCAGAGCTTGCCACTGAGAACAGCACCCTCCATCGAAGCAAGGTACCGCTGCATCGTGTAATCACCTGCCAAAAAGAAGTTTTTGATCGGGGTGCTCTGGTCAGGGCGAAGCTGCTGACAACCTGGAGTGGTCTTGTAAACCGAAAGCGGGGTTTTCACCACTTTGTACTTGCGCAACTGAGCAGGGTGCTCACCACCAAAGTGCATTGGGAAAAGTTTTTTCAGTTCACCCATCGTGGCCTCGATGATCTCCTCATCAGGCCTGCCGATCCAGTCTTTTGCTGGAGCGAACACCAGCTCAAGCATTGATTGATCCGGGTCCTCATATTCGCGACAGGTGATGCTCATATCGGCATACACACTGAGCAGAGGGGAGCGGCTAAACAGCAAATGATCAATATCGGTCAGCTTGCGATCGAACCACAGATGCAGGTTGATCACAGGAACCCCACGCAAGCCATCCAGCTTGCGAAACACCTCCATCTGTTTCCAGGGCTCAGGCAGCAGCAGCTTGAAGGGATCCACCGGCAAGGCACTCACGTAGGCGTCCGCCTTGATCTCGCGTCCCTCCTGGCCATTGATGCCACCGATCCGAAAACCGGCAACACGTCCGTCGGGCTCGAGCTGGATCTCTCTCAGTGGACTGTTGAGATGCACCTCTCCGCCACAAGCTTCGATGTGATCAACGATCGGCTGGCAGAGACGCTCCGGAGGCGCCCCATCAAGAAACGCCATTTGAGAACCGTTCTTCTCCTGCAGAAAACGATTCAGGGCCGTGAGCACCACGGTGGCAGAGATTTCGTCGGGATCAATGAAGTTCAACGCCTTGCTCATGGCCATGAACACCTCGTCGTTCACCCGCTCCGGAATGTTGTGCAGTCGCAGCCACTCAGTCCAGGAATATTTGTCACACTCTTCGACGTAGCCCTGACCCCGCAACATCGCTGGCACCAGACCGAGCCCGAAGCTGATCTTCTCGGGCCAAGTGAGCATGTCGTTGTTGCCAAGAATCGCCGCTACACCATTGATCGGGGCCGGCAGATCCGGGAAGTCAAAGCGGCTGTAGGTGCCAGGCTCCTCTGGCTGATTGAAGATCATTGAGTGGCTCTTCCACTGAAGACGGTCTTCAATCCCGAGCTCTTTGAAGAGCTGAAGCATGTTCGGGTAAGCGCCGAAAAAGATGTGGAGGCCGGTCTCGTACCAGTCACCGTCCTCGTCCTTCCAGGCCGCGACCTTGCCGCCGAGCACGTCCCTGGCCTCGAGCACGACGGGGGTATGCCCGGCGTCGGCCAGATACTTGGCACAGGACAGACCGGCAAGACCAGCTCCTGCAATGGCGACGCGCATGACGTGTTCCAAATCGTGAAGCCAACCTTAAAAGGCCTGCTTCCCCAGGCGCTTCCTAAAGTCGATGTCACAAGCCCCCGGAGTTCCTGAGGACTCCTCCCACGTCATGGCCGAGACCCTGCTGAAGTGCACCACCCGCCACGTGCGGCTGTTCACCGCCCGGGTGGAAAACAACAACCTTGTTCCGGCTGACGACCAGCTCACCCTCGACCTTGATCCCGACAACGAATTTCTCTGGAATGAGGCTGCCGTGGCGACCGTGCAGCAGCGCTTCCGTGCGCTCGTGGATCACCAAGCTGGCCAGGAGCTGAGTGATTACAGCCTGCGCCGCATCGGCACCGAGCTTGAGGGCTGCATCCGTGAATTACTTCAGGCTGGATCCTTGAGCTACAACCCGGACTGCCGAGTCCTCAACTACTCCATGGGGCTACCCAGAACCCCTGAACTTCTGTGAGTCGCTCCCCCTACGACCGGCGGTATGACGATCGCCGTTATGACGACCGGCGCTACGAGCAGCGACGAGCAGGAGGGCCTGCGGGTCCTGGTCCCAGTGGTGGTCCTGGTGGTGGCGGTTTGAAATTGAACGGTGCCTCCGCCGCCGTGCTCGCCGGTGTGCTCGTGATCGGTATCGGCATCGGCAGCGCCGTGACCAGCACGACCCAGGGAGACCAAGGCAATATCGCCAGCAGCCAACAGCTCGACATGGCTGTTCCTGACCCGGAATTCTGCCGGCAGTGGGGAGCGAGTGCCTACGTCATGGATGTGGAGATGTACACAACCATGAACCCTGTAAGCAGCTTCGTGACCCAGCCATCACTCCAGGCGGGTTGCGTGATCCGGCGAGAAAACTGGGCCGTGCTTCGCAAGGAGGGGGCGATCACCCCAGCCCAGGAACGGGACTGCAAACAGCGCATGAACACCTTTGCCTACATCGGATCGGTTCGCGACAAACCCGTTGTGCGTTGCGTCTATCAAACCGACGTGAGCGAAAACAAATTCATCACCAAGGGGGTCGCCGATGACACCGTTGGCATCACTCCTGAAGCAGGTCAGTTCTGAGCCGCTGCGATCACCCCTGGGAAGGGGCCTGGGGATCTTCGTCGACCAGAGGTTCCACCTTGGCAGCTCCCTGGGTGGCAGCTCCCTGGGGTGATCTCGACTGGCGTAAGGGGCTGTCAGGGCTAGCGAACACAGGCAGGACGTCGCGACGGAAGGCCTCAGAGGCCCTTGAGCAGTAACGGGCGGGATGACTGATCAGCTTGAGCTGTCTGCGCACCTGGAGATCAACCACCGAAGGCCGATGCAGGGTGCCGGCATTCAGCTCCCTCTCGATCGAGACCACCGGTAGGAATGCAGCGCCAAGACCAGACTGCACGGCGTTCTTGATGGCTTCGAGGGAATTGAGCTCCATCTCAATCCGCAGTCTCTGGACATCAAGACCGGAGCGAGCGAGCAACTGATCCACCATCTTCCGCGTGGTGGACTGAGCATCTAAACAAACAAAGCCCAGCCTGTAGAGATCCTCCTTGCTGAGCTCCAGCAAACGGGCGAGGGGGTGCTTGACAGGCAAAACAAGGGCCAGCTCGTCGTTGGCATAAGGCACCACCTGGAGCAGATCGTTGAGCTCGGCTGGAAGTTCACCGCCGATGATCGCCAGATCGATCTGGCCATTGGCCACACTCCAGCCGGTGCGTCGAGTGCTGTGAACATGCAACTGCACCGCCACATCCGGATACTTCTGCCGAAACAGCCCGATCATGCGGGGCATCAGATACGTGCCGGTGGTCTGACTAGCTCCAACCACCAGTGATCCGCCCTTGAGGTTGTGGAGGTCATCGAGGGCACGACACGCCTCATGGCACTGGCTCAGGATCCGATCGCAGTAGCCCAGCAGCAGATGTCCGGCTTCAGTGAGCTGGGCCTTGCGACCTCCACGATCGAAAAGCGAGACCTCGAGCTGCTTTTCAAGGTTCTGAATCTGAAGGCTGACGGCAGGCTGGGTGACAAACAGGCTGTCGGCCGCCTTCTTAAAACTGCCCTCGCTGACGATGGCTCGCAGGATCCGCAGCTGGTCGAGGGTGAACGGGAGATCAGCCATGGGGGCCTGCCAGCTGGGCAGGAACGATCAAAAAACTGTAGTGGGGCCGGCAGCCGCCAGAATCGCGCTTCGCCGCAATCGCCAGCGTGCTCCCCAGTGACCCGAGCAGTCCCCATCACACCAGCCTGGTGATGCTGATGCTGCTGTTGCTCTTCGCTGTTATTCACAGCGGCGGAGCTGCCCTGCGCAGCCGCGCAGAGGCCCGGATCGGTGCCCGGGCCTGGCGGCTGATCTTCGCGGCGCTGAGCATTCCCTCAGCAGTGGTGGTGATCGGGTATTTCCTGGCGCATCGCTACGACGGAGTACGCCTCTGGAATCTCCAAGGGGTGCCTGGTCTGGTGCCGTTGATCTGGGGCCTCACGGCAATCAGCTTTCTGTTTCTCTACCCAGCCACCTACAACCTGCTGGAAATCCCGGCGGTGCTGAAGCCCCAAGTGCGCCTCTACGCAACAGGGATTATCCGGATCAGCCGCCACCCTCAGGCCGTGGGGCAGATCCTCTGGTGCTTCAGTCATGCCCTCTGGATCGGCAGCAGCTTCATGTTGGTGACCTGCGCCGGCCTGATCGGTCATCACCTCTTTGCCGTGTGGCACGGCGATCGCCGTCTGCAAGAACGCTTCGGCGCCGCCTTTGACACCTTGCGGGACAGCACATCTGTGATTCCCTTCGTGGCGATCTTTGATGGACGCCAACAGCTGGCATGGCGGGAGCTTCTACGCCCGGCTCAGTTAGGGATCGTCATCGCCGTGGGCCTGTTCTGGTGGGCCCACCACTGGATCCCGGTCGGCACCACCGTCTTTCTTCACTCACGGCTGGAGAGTCTGCTGAGCTGAGCTGCCTACACTCACCAGCAGCCTGACTCGCGCGGATGCATTCGGCAGCTGATTACGCCTGGTTGATCCCAGTGCTCCCTCTGCTCGGCGCAGTCCTCACAGGCTTAGGCCTGATCAGTTTCAACCGCACGATCAATCGGCTGCGAAAGCCAGTGGCCATCCTGCTGCTGAGCTGTGTGGGTGCTGCAGCCGTCATCAGTTACGCGGTGCTCTTCGAGCAACTTGCAGGGGCACCGGCAGTCGAACATCTGTTTGTTTGGGCCAGCGCCGGAAGCTTCAATCTGCCGATGGGCTACGTGGTCGACCCCCTCGGGGCCGTGATGCTGGCCCTGGTGACCACGATCGCCCTTCTGGTGCTGATCTACTCCCATGGCTATATGGCCCACGACAAGGGCTATGTGCGCTTTTTCACGTATCTCGCCCTGTTCAGCAGCTCCATGCTTGGTTTGGTGCTGAGCCCCAATCTTCTCGAGATCTACGTGTTCTGGGAGCTGGTGGGCATGTGTTCCTACCTACTCGTGGGCTTCTGGTACGACCGGGATGGTGCCGCCCATGCAGCCCAGAAGGCCTTTGTCGTGAACAGGGTTGGTGATTTCGGATTGCTCCTTGGAATCCTTGGTCTGTTCTGGGCCACGGGAAGCTTTGATTTCCAGGGGATTGCTGATGGCCTCAGTGCTGCCATCAGCAATGGCACGGTTCCAGGCTGGGCTGCCTTGGCTCTCTGTCTGTTCGTGTTCATGGGTCCGATGGCCAAGTCGGCCCAGTTCCCCCTCCACGTTTGGCTACCCGATGCCATGGAGGGTCCAACACCGATCTCCGCCCTGATTCACGCCGCAACGATGGTGGCGGCAGGCGTGTTTCTGGTCGCCCGACTGGAGCCTCTCTATGCCCAGTTCCCAAGCGTTGGTTTGGTGATCGCCGTTGTGGGAACCATCACCTGTTTCCTTGGCGCCTCCATCGCCCTCACTCAGATGGACCTCAAGAAAGGGCTCGCCTACAGCACCGTGTCTCAGCTGGGCTACATGATGCTGGCCATGGGTTGTGGGGCCCCGGTGGCTGGCATGTTCCACCTGGTGACCCATGCCTTCTTCAAGGCGATGTTGTTCCTGGGGTCAGGCTCCGTCATCCATGCCATGGAGGATGTGGTGGGCCATGAGCCCGTGCTGGCGCAGGACATGCGCCTGATGGGAGGACTGCGCAAAAAGATGCCGATCACAGCCATCACCTTCTTGATTGGCTGCATTGCCATCAGCGGTATTCCGCCGTTGGCCGGCTTCTGGAGCAAAGACGAAATCCTCGGCCAGGCGTTCAACAGCTATCCGGTTCTTTGGGCCGTCGGCTTTCTGACCGCCGGCATGACCGCCTTCTACATGTTCAGGCTTTACTTCCTGACCTTCGAAGGCGACTTCAGGGGCCATGACAAGAGCCTCCAGCACGCGTTGATGGAGGCTGCTGGCAAATCCGCCGATGAAGATCATGACCATCACGCCGGCAGCCTCCATGAGTCCCCCTGGTCCATGACCCTGCCTCTGGCCGTGCTTGCGGTGCCTTCTGTGCTGATCGGTCTCTTGGGCACCCCCTGGAACAGTCGCTTTGCCGGTCTGCTCAACCCTGAAGAAGCTGCCGAGATGGCCGAGCACTTCAGCTGGTCAGAGTTTTTACCCCTCGCCGGAGCCTCCGTCGCGATCTCCCTCACAGGCATCACCATTGCCGTGCTGGCCTATGCCCTGCATCGCCTCGATCTAGGTCAGCTGGTGGCGGCTCGCTTCCCGGCTATCAACGCCTTCCTCGCCAACAAGTGGTACCTCGATGCGATCAACGAGAAACTGTTTGTGCGTGGCAGCCGCAAACTTGCCCGCGAGGTGCTTGAGGTGGATGCCAAGGTTGTCGACGGTGTGGTCAACCTCACGGGCCTCCTGACCCTGGGCAGCGGTGAGGGGCTCAAATACTTTGAGACGGGCCGAGCCCAGTTCTATGCCCTGATCGTGTTCGGGGGCGTGATTGGCCTGGTGGTGCTCTTCGGAGTGCTGGGGGGCCCGATCGGCTAGGGCTGCCTGACCGGCTCTGTGTGTGTCAACGCCTATCGAGTGGCTGCGCTTCTGCGCAGGATTTCTACACTCCAGCCAATGCTGTGAAAAGGCCGGGCCGTGTTGGAGTTTGCCGTCAGTCCACCTTTTGACCCCACCTCACCCCTCACGCCTGAATTGATCGAGGCAGGGGTGCCCTGGCTGAGTCTCTCGATCTTGTTCCCAATCGTTGGAGCTCTGATCGTCCCCTTCATCCCTGATCAAGGTGAAGGGAAACAGGTGCGCTGGTTTGCTCTCGGCGTCGCCCTGATCACGTTTTTGATCACGGGAGCTGCCTACCTGAATGGCTACGACCCCAGCGTCAGTGGGCTGCAGCTCTCTGAACGGGTGAGCTGGCTACCTGATCTGGGCCTGACATGGGCCGTAGGAGCCGACGGGCTTTCGATGCCCCTGATTCTGCTCACCAGCTTCATCACAGCGCTGGCCGTTCTTGCAGCCTGGCCTGTGACCTTCAAGCCGAAGCTCTTCTTTTTCCTGATTCTGGCCATGGACGGCGGACAGATCGCTGTCTTTGCCGTTCAAGACATGCTGCTCTTCTTCCTGGCTTGGGAACTGGAGCTGATTCCCGTTTACCTGTTACTGGCGATCTGGGGAGGCAAGAAGCGTCAATATGCAGCCACCAAATTCATCCTCTACACAGCGGGAAGCTCTCTGTTCATCCTGCTGGCAGCCCTGGCGATGGGCTTTTTCGGCGGAGGCACCCCCAACTTTGAATACAGCGTGCTGGCTCAGAAGGGCTTCGGGACAGGCTTTCAGCTGCTCTGCTACGCGGGTTTGTTGATCGCCTTCGGCGTGAAGCTCCCGATCGTGCCACTCCACACCTGGCTGCCGGATGCCCATGGCGAAGCCACAGCACCTGTGCACATGCTGCTGGCAGGGATTCTGCTCAAGATGGGCGGCTATGCCCTCATGCGCTTCAACGCTGAGATGCTGCCCGAAGCCCATGCCCAATTCGCACCCCTTCTGGTGGTGCTCGGCGTGGTGAACATCATCTACGCCGCCTTGACCTCCTTTGCCCAGAGGAATCTCAAGCGCAAGATCGCCTACAGCTCAATCAGCCACATGGGTTTCGTGCTGATTGGCATTGGCAGCTTCAGTGCTTTAGGCACGAGCGGAGCCATGCTGCAGATGATCAGCCATGGACTGATCGGAGCCAGCCTCTTCTTCTTGGTGGGAGCCACCTATGACCGCACCCACACGCTCCAGCTCGATGAAATGGGAGGCGTGGGCCAGAAGATGCGCATCATGTTTGCGCTCTGGACCGTCTGCTCCCTCGCCTCTCTCGCCCTACCTGGCATGAGTGGTTTCGTGAGCGAGCTGATGGTCTTCGCAGGATTCGCCACCGATGAGGCTTACAGCCTGACCTTCAGGATCGTGATTGATGGCCTGGCGGCTGTGGGCGTGATCCTCACCCCCATCTACCTGCTCTCCATGCTCCGCGAAATCTTTTTCGGCAAGGAGAACACCCAACTGGCTGCTAACACGAATCTGGTCGATGCCGAACCGCGGGAGGTTTACATCATTGGCTGCCTGCTGGTGCCGATCATCGGAATCGGCCTCTATCCACGGCTCATGACGGACAGCTACCGCAGTTCGATTGAAGCCCTGGTCAACAGAGACGTGGTG
Source organism: Synechococcus sp. HK01-R (assembly GCF_014217855.1). Taxonomy (NCBI): domain Bacteria; kingdom Bacillati; phylum Cyanobacteriota; class Cyanophyceae; order Synechococcales; family Synechococcaceae; genus Synechococcus; species Synechococcus sp. HK01-R. Next base: position 424,619 of record NZ_CP059059.1, read on the forward strand.
GCAATGGAGCGAATCAAACAACCCACCGCCTCGATGCTGCGCAGCGTGTCCCTTGCACCAGCGCTTCTTCGAGCACCCACCCTGCCCGAGGCGTAACAATCTTCGTCTGTTCGCCAGGCGAGTGAAACAGCCGCCTCCATCACCCGTAATTTTCTGGGGTCTAGCCAGCGAGCCATGCGCCAGGTCAATTTCACCCTGATCTTTGCTTTTGGCTTGGCCATGGTGTTCTTCACCCTGGAGAACACAGCGGCCACCACCGTGCATCTGCTGCCGGGACTCCAGTACACACTGCCCCTGGCAGCCCTGCTGCTGGTGTTCGCGGGCATCGGGGCTGTGTCCGCGTGGTTCTTCGCCGCCTGGAGCGGGATGCTCAACAACGTGGAGCAGTTCAGCCGGGAGGGGGAGCTAGAGGCACAACAGGTCCGGATCAAGGATCTGGAAAGTGACCTCAATCGCTACCGAGCCACCGTAGAAACCCAGCTGGGCCTGCTTCCCGCGGCCGGAGGAACCGGGCCCGATCAGAGCGCTGAGCCCAGTGATCATGTGGACGTGCAGGCCAGCTGAGGCCTGGCGTCTTGAGCACCCACTCGATACGTTGTGGGCAGCGATGCAACATCCTTGTCGGAGGCCGGGCTAATCCGCAATCGAGAGGGTGGAGCCCGCCTGGCGATCCGCCTTCTCCAGGATGCGGCCCAACGGGGTGATCTAGACCCCTGGGATGTTGATGTGATCGCCGTGGTCGACGGCTTTCTTGACCAGCTCCGCCAACGGATCAGCGTGCCCAGGCAGGTGGCCGAAACGCTGCGACAGCGAGGAGGAAGCTACGAACAGGACCTAGCGGACAGCAGCGAGGCCTTCCTGGCGGCAGCGGTACTCGTGGGGCTGAAAGCCGAAGTGCTTGAAGCCCAGACCTTTCCCCCTGAACCTGTAATCGAGGACTGTTGCGACCCTGAATTCGGAGATCAGGGGTGGCTCAACCCTGAATTTGATCTACCGCGGCGCCCTGAGCGGCATCTGGAGCGACGGCCTGTTGCCCCACCGCCGCTGCGCCGGCCGGTGACCTTAGGGGAGCTGATCGAGCAACTGGAGGCGATCGCCGAGCAGCTTGAATCCGATGAGCTGGAACTCAAGCGGCGTCAGCGCCAGAAGCGCTTCAGCCGAAGGGAAGCGATTGCCCAGGTGGCCGCCCTGGCCCATCGGGAAAAACTGCCGGAAACCACCGCAGCCCTGGGTGTGTTTCTGAACAGTTGGGACGCCGCTCTCCACTGGACCGACTTTGATGCGCTGGTCAACCGATGGGGTGAAGTAGCTGCCCAGGACCTGGACACCGATCGAGTCGGTGTCTTCTGGGCTTTGCTGTTTCTCTCCTCCCAGGGCCAGGTGGAGCTGGAACAGGAGGGCCATCTGCATGCTCCGCTCAAGCTGAAACGCCTGTTGGCACCAGGGACGATGGCCCAGCTCCCCCTCACCAGCCTCGAGGTGCCAGCTGTCGTGCCGTCTGGAGCATCGTTGGTGGCCTGAGCGGCCCCTTATGTTGACCTATCCAAACTGAGGCCTTGAGACGTCGATGAAGGCGATGATCCTGGCGGCCGGCAAGGGGACGCGGGTCCAGCCGATCACGCACGTGATCCCCAAGCCGATGATTCCGATCCTGCAGAAGCCGGTCATGGAGTTTCTGCTGGAGCTTCTCAAGGAGCATGGCTTCAATGAGGTGATGGTGAATGTCTCCCACCTCGCTGAGGAGATCGAAAACTATTTCCGAGACGGCCAGCGCTTCGGTGTCGAGATCGCCTACAGCTTCGAGGGTCGAATCGAAGACGGTGAGCTGATCGGTGATGCCCTCGGATCAGCCGGCGGACTCAAGAAGATCCAGGACTTTCAGACCTTTTTCGATGACACCTTTGTGGTGCTCTGCGGCGATGCCCTGATCGATCTCGATCTTAGTGAGGCCGTGCGTCGTCACAGGGAGAAGGGTGCGATCGCCAGCCTGGTTACCAAACGGGTTCCACGGGATCAGGTGAGCAGCTACGGCGTCGTGGTGACCGACGAGCAAGACCGCATCAGTGCCTTCCAGGAGAAGCCGCGCGTCGAGGAGGCGCTGAGCGACACAATCAATACCGGCATCTACATCTTCGAACCGGCCATCTTCGAACACATTCCTTCCGGGCAACCCTTCGATATCGGCTCGGATCTCTTCCCGAAGCTGGTGGAACTTGGTTCACCCTTCTACGCCTTGCCCATGGACTTCGAATGGGTCGACATCGGCAAGGTGCCCGATTACTGGCAAGCCATTCGCAGTGTTCTCCAGGGCGACGTCCGCCAGGTGGGCATTCCAGGCAAGGAAGTTCGCCCCGGCGTCTATGCCGGCCTCAACGTGGCTGCCAACTGGGACAAGATCAATGTGCAAGGCCCTGTCTATGTGGGTGGCATGACCAAGATCGAAGACGGCGCCACGATTCTCGGTCCCTCGATGATCGGTCCCAGCTGTCACATCTGCGAAGGGGCCGTGATCGACAACTCGATCATCTTTGATTATTCCCGGATCGGACAGGGGGTTCAGCTGGTCGAGAAGCTCGTGTTCGGCCGCTACTGCGTTGGCAAAAACGGCGACCACTTCGACCTGCAGGAAGCAGCCCTTGACTGGTTAATCACCGATGCCAGACGGCAGGACCTGGTGGAACCTTCTCCGCAGCAGAAGGCCATGGCAGAGCTCTTGGGCACGGATCTCACCCCGGCAGCGAGCTAATCCCAGCGCATTCAAGAATCTCCGGGATTCGCTGCTCTGCCTTGACGGCCATCAGATGGACCCCCTGGGCGATGCCCAGGTAGCGGTGCACCTGCTCTGCGGCGATTTTGACCCCCTCAGCAGCGGGATCCTGGGCCTGAGCAAGCCGTTCGATCAAGGACTCGGGGATGCAGGCCCCAGGCACCATGCGATTGATGAATTGGGCATTCCGGGCGGATTTGAGCAGGAAGACACCAGCAAGAACCGGCAACTCCAGGGGATCCGCCAGCTCACGGCAAAAGCGTTCCAGCGCCTCTGGATCCATCACCATCTGGGTCTGAACAAATGCTGCTCCTGCCATCCGCTTCCGTTCCAGGCGACGGGCGAGACCACTCCAACTGGCTGAATGGGGATCAGCCGCGGCTCCTGCAAACAACGCGGTGGGGCCATCGGCAAGGGCACCCTCGACAGGATCTTCACCGCGGTTGAACGCTGAAACCTGCTGCAACAAGCGCACCGCTTCCAACTCATTCACAGGGCGGGCCGCGGACTGATCCCCGGCCCGAACGGGATCCCCCGTCAGGCAGAGAAGATTGCGGATCCCCAGGGCATGGGCACCGAGAAGATCCGCCTGCAGAGCGATGCGATTGCGATCACGACAGGCGATCTGCAGCACTGGCTCATGCCCCGCATCCAACAGCAAGCGACAGAGGGCCAGGCTGCTCATCCGCATCACAGCCCGACTGCCATCCGTGACGTTGATGGCATGGACACGATCACGGAGCCGCTCGGCCATGGCCAGGGCATGGCTGGGATCCCCACCTCGAGGAGGCATCACCTCCGCCGTGAGAGCAGGACCACCTCCTTGAGCCAGGATGCGCTGCAGCGCGCTCGTCAAATCCGATCACCATTCACCGAGCCACTATGGGGGATCAAGCACCCTGCCCGCACCTAGGATGGAATGAACGGCGTGGGAAACGGTCACCATGGCCAACGGCAGCGTTCCCGATCCCCTGACGATCGATCTATCGACCAGGGAAGTCGAAATCGTGGAGCTTGTCGCTGAGGGACTGACCAATCAAGAAATCGCAGAGCGACTCACGATCAGCAAGCGCACCGTGGACAATCACGTCAGCAATGTCTTCACCAAGACCGGCGCCAAGAACAGAGTGGCCCTTCTGAACTGGGCGATGGATCATGGCAAGATCTGCCGCGATGGCTTCAACTGCTGCTCCCTGTCGGACGGTGAGCCCGGCGCGTCCTGAGCGGAGATCCGATCGCTCTGGGAATCGACAGCAAGGAACAGCTGGCCAAAGAGAGCTCAAACAGGGCCGCATAGTCCTCGCAGGCCTCCCTGCTCACGCCCATGAAACGGAGGATGCCATCGCTGTCGTAAAGGCCATACATGGCGACCCCCCAGAAGATCCCGTTGCTGAGTGAACCGACGAAGCCGGAGACCCATCAACAGAATCTAAAGCAAATCGAAAGACTCTTTCCACTCCCGGGGCCAACGGGACAAAGGGCAATGGGCCAAGGCGGCATTGCTCCAGCGGTCATCACCCGTAATTTCGCGCCCACACCACTCCGGCACCCGGATCGGCACATCGGCTGCGGGAAGCTCCACCTCAGCCAGCACTAAAGGAGCGTTGTCAGCCTCAAACACATCCACCACCCAGTCACCGCCTGGACAATCGAGGCTGAAGCGGGTCTTGGTGAGCCGCTGGGGGGCGAGCTGCCAGAGCGCCTCTCCGTCCTCCACCGGAATGTCGTATTCGAATTCATGACGGGCGAAACCTGCCGCCGGTGCCTTCAGGGTCAGCCAGGCCCTGTCGGCAAGCCCTGGTTGCTCCCCCCTAAGCCGCAGGCGAACGGTCAAACCCTCCCGGGAACCAGCGAGATAGCCCTGACGCAGGGGCTGAGGCGGACCAGCGAGGGTTCGCCAGCCCTCAGCAGTCACCAAAAAACGCCGTTCAATCTCCAGAGCCATGACCGTGAATCGATGGGGGCCTCGTCAGTTGGGGGACGGAGCGCTGTCCACCAGACTGCCGGCCCAGTGAAGCTTGTAGGCCAGGGTGCGGTAGTAGGAGGGGCGCTGCTCCAGCTGCACCATCAAGGCATGGTGGGGAGCCCGCTGAATCACGCAGCACTCGCCAGGTTCCAGCACCGTGCCACTGGCACCGTCCTTCCAGAGCTTCACCTGACGGCTTCCATCACCCAGGGGCCAGATCACAAGCCTGGAACGCGGTGGCACCACGACGGGGCGACTCGAAAGGCTCATGGGGCAAATCGGGCTGACGATGATGGCATCGATGCCGGGATGAAGGATTGGCCCTCCCGTCGCCATCGCGTAGCCAGTGGAGCCGGTCGGGGTGGCCAGGATCAGACCATCGCCGCGGATCTGATCGACCACCTCCCCATCGATCTCCAGTTCGAGGGTGCAGGTGGGAGCGATTTCATCGCGATAGGGGCGGAGATACAGATCGTTCAGCGCCCAGTGAACCTCTGGCGAATCACCGCCATTGGACTGATCACGCCCGGATGACGTGCCCACGGGGCAATTGAGATCAGGGCGACGATTGATCGTGGCCTGCAGCATCATGCGACGCTCCATGGCGAAACGATCTTCCAGAAGCCGCTGCCAGAGCTCCTGACCACCCAGCAGGCTGGCCTCGTGGGTGAGGAAGCCGAGATGACCGCCCACGTTGAAGCAGAGGATCGGCACATTCAGCACCGCCAGGTGGCGTGCTGCACCCAGCACAGTGCCGTCACCACCAAGCACCACGGCTAAATCCGGCAGCTCAGGCTCGGACGCGAGCAAACCCGGAAATGGATCTGCACTCAGACCACTCATGGCCAGGCTGACCTTGGCCCCCAGTGACTCCAGTTCAGAGGCACACTTGCGTGCTTCACGCAAGGCGATGGGGCTGTCAGCCCGATAGATCAACCAGACCCGATCGAGGCGCATGAAACAGTGGCGCCGGGGTCACCAGCGCAGCAGGTTGAAACGTTCCATATCCACTGTGACCCTGTTCCGATAAAGCGACAGCAAGATCGCCAGACCAACGGCAGCTTCCGCCGCTGCCACCGTGATCACAAACACCGCAAACACCTGACCGCGAATCAGATCGCCATCCACATAGGACGAGAAGGCCATCAGGTTGATGTTGACTGCGTTGAGCATCAGCTCAATGCTCATCAGCACCCGAACGGCATTGCGGCTATTGATCAGGCCCCAAACACCAGTGCAGAACAGAACAGCTGCCAGCAGCAGAAAGGCCTCGAGGGGAACGGAACCGCTGAGCAGATCAGACATGGGAGGGAGTAAGAAAAAACGGTGCGACCGGAACAGTGATCAACGCAATCAGGAGGGGCCCTGATCGACCAGAAGTGGTGTCCGCGCCTTTTCGATCAGGCCTTGATCGGCCTCCTCGCCCGTGCCGAGATCCGTGGCCTGAACATCCCGACGTGCGAGCACAATCGCTCCAATCATCGCCATCAGGAGGAGAACGGAGGCGAGCTCAAAGGGCAGTAAATAGTCGGTGAAGAGATGCTCACCGATCCGCTCAGTGGCTGCCTCGCCAATGGCCGCCGGGCCAGGAGTGGCCCATGGGGTGGTGACCACCACACGAACCAGCAAGGCAAAAAGGCCGGCACAGACCCCACCTGAGAGCAGGCGCCGCGTTGACAACCCTGGAACTGGAGCGAGGTCTTCCCGTTTGTTCACGAGCATGATCGCGAACAGGATCAGCACGTTCACAGCACCCACGTAAACAAGCACCTGGGCTGCCGCCACAAAGCTTGCATTGAGAAGGAGATAGAGGCCGGCGACCGCCAGAAACACCCCGCCGAGCAGAAACGCGGAGTACACGATGTTGCTCAGCAACACCACACCGAGGGCGCCAAGCACCACCACGGCCCCAAGAACAACAAAGCAAATCAGCTGGGTGGATGCCGCGATCGTCATTCGGCGCTCTCCTCCTTCGCGGGGGCAGACCCTGAGGATTCTCCCCCATCCCCTGCTCCTGAACCAGGATTGCTGGAGAGAGAAGCCAGGATCTGCTCAGGGAGCTGACCGGCTCGGGGTTGATCGGCAGGCACTCCGTGGGGATCCATGGCACCGGCAGGGAGATACCCCAGCTCTCGCAGGGGCTGAACGGAAGGATCGGTGGTGACGCTGGTGGGCAGGCGTCCGAGGGCCACGTTGTCGAAATTCAGGCTGTGACGATCAAAAGCTGCGAGCTCGTACTCCTCCGTCATCGACAGGCAGTTGGTGGGGCAGTACTCCACGCAGTTGCCACAGAAAATGCAAACCCCGAAATCGATCGAGTAGTTGCGCAGCTCTTTCTTCTTGGTCTCCTTGTTCATCACCCAGTCAACGACTGGGAGATTGATCGGACAGACCCGCACACACACCTCACAGGCGATGCATTTATCGAACTCGTAATGGATGCGGCCGCGGTAACGCTCCGACGGGATCAATTTCTCGTAGGGGTACTGGACCGTGACCGGTCTCCGCTTCATGTGGTCAAAAGTGACCGCCAAGCCCTGGGTGAGATTGCGGGCTGCATCCACCGCATCCCGGGTGTACTCGCCAACCTGCTTGAGAAATCCGAACATGGCCAGGGTGCCGTCAGAGGGTCATGATGCCGCGTCCAGCGGCGTGTTGTCTGAGATGAGGGAGCGGCTCAACCACCGAAAGCAACGGGGAACGCCAGCTTGAGAGCAGCCGTGACCAGGAGATTCACCAGGGAAAGGGGAAGCAGGAACTTCCAGCCCAGGTCGAGCAACTGGTCAATGCGCACCCGCGGAGTGGTCCAGCGCAGGAGAATGGCCAGGAACACAAGCAGATAGGCCTTGAGCACGGTCATGACGATGCCCACCGTGCCGGTGATCACTTGGACCAAAGGAGCATCAACCGACTGGCCGAGCCAGCCAGCCAGCCATTCGACCGGAATCGGGAAACCCCAACCACCCAGGTAGAGCACCGAAACCAACAGGGCCGAGAGCACGAGATTGATGTAGCTGCCCAGATAGAAGAGGGCAAATTTCATGCCCGCATATTCGGTCTGGTAGCCGGCCACCAGCTCCTCTTCGGCCTCCGGAAGGTCGAAGGGAAGACGCTCGCATTCGGCCAGGGCACAGATCCAGAAGATCAGAAAGCCAACGGGCTGACGCCAAACATTCCAGCTCAGAAGACCAGCTCCTGTCTGCTGGTCAACAATGTCGATGGTGCTGAGTGAGTTGCTCATCATCACCACCGCCAACACCGCCAGGGCGAGGGGAATCTCATAGCTGATCGACTGAGCAGCGGCCCTCAGACCGCCAAGCAGGGAATATTTGTTGTTGGACGCGTAGCCGCTCATCAGCAAACCGATCGGCTGCACGCTGCTCAAGGAGATCCAGAGAAAGATGCCGATGCCCACATTGCTGATCAGCAGGTTCTGACCGAAGGGCACGATCAGCCAGGAGAGAATGACCGGAACCACCACCAGCACAGGGCCAAGGGTGAAAAGCAGCCCATCGGCTCGGGCGGGAATGATGTCTTCCTTGACGAGAAGCTTCAGGCCATCAGCAAGGGGCTGAAGCACGCCGAGGGCTCCGGCGTACTCAGGACCGATCCGTTGCTGGACGGCGGCGGAGATCTTGCGCTCGAGCCACACGGTCACCAGCACGCCCACCACTGCAGCCACCAACACCAGCAGCATCGGCAGCGGCAACCAGAGCAGATGGGCGGCCTGCGGAGACAGGCCCAGACCCTGGAGTGTCTGACTGAAGCTGACCTCCAGATCCAGGCCCGGGCTCACCAGGGCCGGCGCAGTGGTGGCGAGAGGGATCACCATGTTCATGGGTGAGTTGCCAGCAACTTAGGCGCCCGCAGCCGGAACACGACCTTCAGCGGGAAGCCACTGGCGGAGCGGCTGGCCCGTATAGATCTGTGAGGGACGGAAAATCCTGTTGGCGCCAAGCTGCTCGCGCCAGTGAGCGAGCCAACCGGCCACGCGGGCAATCGCAAAGACCGGCGTGAACAGATCGCGAGGAATCCCAAGCTTGCGGTAAACGAGCCCGGAATAGAAATCGACATTCGGATAAATCCCCTTGGGGCCGAGACGGCTCTCTGCAGCCGCCTCCAGCGCACGCGCCACGTTGTAGAGCTCATCGTGACCGAATCGCGCAAACATCTCCTCCGCCAGGCCTTGAAGGATCACAGCGCGGGGATCCTTGACCCGGTATTCGCGGTGTCCAAATCCCATCACCTTGCGCTTCTTGGCAATGGCCGCGTCGAGATAGGTCGCCGCCTGATCGGGCGTTCCGATCTCCTCGAGCATGGCGAGCACATCTTCGTTCGCTCCCCCATGGAGGGGACCGGCCAGTGTGCCGACGGCCGAGGCAACCACGGCATAGGGGTCAGTGAGAGTGCTGGCCGTCACCCGAGCGCTGAAGGTGCTGGCGTTGAGGCTGTGCTCGGCGTGGAGCATCAGGCAGCGGTCAAAGATCCGTGCTGCAAGCGGGTCCGGCTCCCGTTCAGTGAGCATGTAGAGGAAGTTCGCCGAGTAGGCGAGGTCATCCCGGGGCTGGATCGGATCCTGGCCCTTCCGGATGAGCTGGAAGGCGGCCACCATCGTGGGAATTTTGGCGATCAGCCGCACCACCGCGTCGTAGATGTATTGCGGGTCATCGATGGCCCGACGTGAATAAAACAACCCCAGAGAGGCGGCACTGCTCTGCAGCGCATCCATCGGGTGGCCACTGGCGGGGAAGCACTTCATCATGTCGCGCACACGGAAGCTGACGCGCCGGTGCATCTGCACCTCTTCCTCGAAGTCGCGCAACTGCTGACTGGTGGGCAACTCTCCCCAGATCAGGAGGTAGGTGGTTTCCAAGAACGTGCTCTTCACCGCCAACTCCTCGAGGGCGTATCCCCGGTAGGAGAGGCGACCGCGCTGACCATCGATATCGCAGATGGCCGACTGGGTGGCAGGCACACCCTCCAGGCCTGGACGGAACACGATGCCCGTCTTGTCGTGACGGATCTCCTCAGCCTGGTTGTGTGCCACCTCCACTCCGCTGCTGAGGGCAACCTAAACCGAGCGGGGGAGAAGAAACCGTGGCCTCAGTAACGCCTCCAGCTGGGCTCCGGACCTGGCGTCAGCCGGCCCCGCCGGGATATGGAGATGGCAGAACCCGGCCTTACGCAAGCGAATGCTTTGGTCTGGAGCACCGAGAAGCCTTGCTGCAAAGGCACTGAGATCAGGCTCATGACCAACGAGGAGGCAACGGCCCTCCAGGCTTGGCAGCAGGGCATCGCAATCACCTCCAGGCATCAACCTCGACTCCAGCTGCAGCTCTGAAGCGAGACCAACCTGAAGAGCCAGCTCCGCTGTCTCCCGGGCCCGTCGAAAAGGGCTGCTGAGCAGGCGATCGGCGTTGAAACCCAGACTGCGCAGTCTGCGCACCACCGCCAGGGTGCGCTGACGCCCTGGCGGGGTCAGGGCCCGTTCAGGATCATCCCGACCCGCAACGCGCTCCTCGGCAATGCCGTGACGGAGGAGGAATAGATCAAGCGAAGCTGAGCCGGGCACGGAAGCGCAGGGTGTCGCTGGCTTCAGCCTGATCAGTTGCCGCTGGAATGTCAGCAGAAACAGCCTCTCCTGCAGAAACAGCCTCTCCCGCGGAAACAGCCATCGCCATGCCATGAACAGCCGGCAACAGGGAGCGACCGGCCACGGCCTGAAGAAGCGTCCAGGGGCGCCACTGCTGCAGTTGATCCCGAGCCCCCTGCTCAGCAAGGGCAAGCTGCTGCAACGAGGCCCCGTCGGCGGCAAGCGCCTCCAACTGATCGAGGCGTGGTTCAAGGGCTTTCTGATCCCTCCGCTGATGCAGCGCCTCGAGAGCGTTGCTCCACCAAGCGACTCCCGATTCCGACTCCAGGGCGACGGCGAGCTGGGCCTCGAGTGCCTCTTTGCCATGGCTGCGCTGCCGCTGCAGTTGCGTCCAGACGTTCAGGGATGCGGACTCACCAGGCAGGTTGGAACGAACCAGTCCCTTCTGTTTCAGCTGCGCATCCACGGCCTGATCATCAGGACGGCCATCGCGACTGCCTAGAAGCCAGCCATCGTTCAAATGCTCCCAGAGCAATGGGCCCTCATCGAGTTCGGCAATCACCTCCAGTGCGGGGGAACCGATCCGCTCCAGACGGCTGCGGAGGATGGGGCCCAGCCATTGGTCCAAAGGATCACCGACGTCGCTTTTGAGTAACTGGGCTGGTTTCTCCAGCAACGCCAAGGCATCCGCAGGCCCCCCTGAGGCCCGCAGCAGGGGAGCCGAAAGCTCCGCTGCCCCGGAACGCCGGATGACTGGCGAGCGGAAACGCAAACGGCCCTCCAACTGCAAATCGGCACGCTCGGGAACCAAGGCCGCCACGAGGCCCTCAAGATCCTTTCGCTGGGAGAGTGCCGCAGGGAAACCAAGCCAGGTTTCCATGGCCGCCGGACTGGCCGTCAACAAGGCGACACCATGGCCCAGCTGCCGCAGCTGTCGGCTGAGCTCCTGATCACCGAGCTGATGGAGTTCATCAAGCTGGGATCCATCAAGGGCCTGCTCCAGCACCCCACGACCTGAGGCCAGAAGGAGCAGGTCATCGTCAATCAGTGCCGTGGCCAGGGGCTGTGGATCGCGTCCCAGCAAGGCCCCGCGACCGCTGATCACGCCAATACCTCGGTAACGGCTGATCTGGAGATCCGTGCCAGCCAGGCTGCGGGTCTGCCAAAAGCGCTGCAGAAAGCGCCGGGCACCATCGTCATCGCGGCTGGCCAGGGCTAACACCCATCCCATCGCCCCTTCAGCACCAGCCGGTTCCAGCAGCGCCAGGCTCACCTGAGGGCCGAGCCAATCCGCCAATTCAGAGGTGTAATCAAGTCCTGCCAAGGCGAAGGCGCCATCACGAAGCTGCTCCATCCCCTCACGAGCGGAGCGCCGCTGGCGTGTAGGGGCCACCGCTTGGGCATAGGCCGGAAGCCGCCCCGGATCCACCAACCAATGCAGGCTCAGGGCCGACTGCCTGGGCACAAAGCGCGCCGCTCGAGGCAGCTCAAGGGGCTGCTCGGCCAAGCGCAGCGGACTCTGCTGCACCATCGACCACCACAAGGCTGCAGCGGCTCCCAACAGGAGCACAACCGCAAGGACAACAGCGAGCAGGAAAGAGCGGGCCTTCATGGGCCGGCAACGGGGCACCTCCCGTCATCTTTATCCATCCAGCGTCCGATGCCAGGGGCTTGCAGAATCAAACAATGAGCAACGACATCGAAACCGGGGCTCCGAAGCCCCTCACGGCCACTGATCTCCATCACTGGCTCCAGGAGGCCTCACCCCCCCTACTGGTGGATGTGCGGGAACACAGCGAACTGGCCATCGCCCCCTTCCCAAGTCCGGTGCTCCATCTGCCCCTGAGCGAATCAGAGCAATGGATGGCGGAGCTCGAGACCAAGCTCGCAGGAGTGGAGGCCCTGGTGGTGATCTGCCATGCCGGCGTCCGCAGCTGGCACTTCGGCTGCTGGCTTCTGTCCAGAGATCCCCACCGCTCCGTCTGGAACCTGAGCGGTGGGATCGATGCCTGGAGTGTGACCGTGGACCCAAGGGTCCCTCGATACTGATCACCCCTGGCTGCTCCCCCTGCTGAGGGGTTCATGACAGAACCGGCGGGGTGACCGCTCAGCCCCCGTACGATCGCAACGTTGAGCAAGAACCCTTGGAGACCCTCCCCAACCGACAACAGGAGGTTCTCCGGGCGACGGTCCATCACTACGTCGATACGATCGAGCCGGTCGGCAGCAGGACGCTCGTTCAGCGCTTCGGACTCAAAGCCAGCTCAGCCACGGTTCGCTCAGCGATGGGAGCACTGGAGCAGCGCGGGCTCCTGACACAGCCGCACACCTCGGCGGGCCGCGTGCCCAGCCCCAGTGGCTATCGCCATTACGTGGACTGCTTACTGCCGAAACCCGGTGTCGCGGCGCAGCATCTCGAACAGGAGCTCACCCAGCTGAGCCTCCGCTGGGCAGCCCTGGATGATCTGCTTCTTCAGATGGCACGTCGGCTGACCGACTTCACCGGCCTGATGAGCCTGATCACGAGACCGACGCGAGCGGAGCCAACCCTTCAGGCGGTGCGACTGGTGCGCAGCGGAGACAGGTTGCTGGTGATGCTGGTGGAAAACAGCAATCAAGCGAGCCACCTCAACCTGCGTCTCCCCCATGGAGCAGCCGATCAACTGGAGGCGATGGAGCACTGGACCAGCCATCAGCTGGAACAGCACGGTGACGGCAGCCTGGATTGGAACAGCTTGCCGCTTCAACTCCAACCCTGCGGACGAGCTCTGCAGGACGCCATCAACAGCCATCAACGCCTGCGACGCCCTGCAGAAAGTGGCGCCCTTGTGCATGGGGTCTCTCGTCTGATCGCCCAACCGGAATTCAACGACAGCAGCCTGGTGCGTCCGCTGCTCGAATTAATCGACCAACGACCGGCAGCCGTCGTGCCTGGGGATCATCAAGCTCCCCAGGGGGTCTGGATCGGGCACGAACATCCGGAGGCGGCCCTCCAGTCTTTCTCGGTGGTCCAAGCCAGCTATCGGACTGGAGCCGACGGGATAGGCCAGGTGGCGCTGGTGGGCCCGATGCGTATGGCCTATGCCACCGCCAGAGCTGCAGCCCGTTCAGTCGCCAGAGCCTTAGAACGCTTGCTCAGCTGAGGGCAGGCCTCAGCCTCCCAGGGCTTTGCCCAGCTTTTCGGCCACCGTATTCACATCCTTATCGCCGCGGCCGCTGCAGTTGAGCACCACCTCCGTTCCATCCGGCAAGGTCGGGCAGAGCTGTTCCAACCAGGCGAAGGCATGGGCGGTTTCCAGCGCAGGGATGATGCCCTCAAGCTGACTGACCAGCTGCAGCGCCGTCAGGGCCTCCGCATCGGTGACAGCACCGTATTCAGCACGCCCGATCTCGCGCAGGTAGCTGTGCTCGGGGCCCACACCGGGGTAATCGAGACCGGCGCTGATGGAGTGCGCTTCCTGCACCTGCCCCTCGCTGTCCTGCAGCAGCAGGCTCATGGCCCCGTGCAGCACACCCACCCGTCCTTCGGTGATGGTGGCCGCATGCCGCCCTGTGGCCACGCCATCACCAGCAGCCTCCACACCAACCAAGCGCACGCCTTTGTCCTGAACAAAGGGGTGGAACAGCCCCATGGCATTGGAGCCGCCACCCACACAAGCCACCAGAACATCTGGCAAGCGACCGAAGGCCTCATGACATTGACGCTTCGCTTCCTCGCCAATCACGGCGTGGAAATCGCGCACCAACATTGGGTAAGGGTGGGGTCCGGCCACCGAACCGAGGATGTAATGGGTGCTCTCCACGTTGGTGACCCAATCTCGAATGGCTTCGCTGGTGGCGTCCTTAAGCGTTGCGGTACCAGCCTTCACCGGTTGCACGGTTGCGCCGAGGAGCCGCATGCGGAACACATTGAGCGCCTGACGTCGCATGTCTTCAGCACCCATATAGACAACGCATTCCAGGCCGAAACGGGCACAAACCGTTGCCGTTGCCACCCCGTGCTGACCGGCACCCGTCTCTGCGATCACCCGTTTTTTACCCATACGCAGCGCTAGCAGGGCCTGGCCCAAAGCGTTGTTGATCTTGTGAGCACCGGTGTGATTCAGGTCTTCCCGCTTGAGCCAAATCCTGGGACCACCATCGGCGCGGCGGTAATGGGCCGTCAGCCGTTCGGCCTCATACAACGGAGTCGCCCGCCCCACGTAATTGCGTAACAGCCGGTCTAGTTCGGCAGTGAACGCCGGATCCCTCCAGGCCTCAGCAGCGGCGGCCTCCAGTTCCGCCAGAGCCGGCATCAACGTTTCAGGCACGTACTGACCGCCATACCGCCCGAAGCGTCCGCGATCGGTGGGCCTAGCGCTGACGGCCAGATCCGCATCGGTGGGCTGAGAAGGCAGAGTGCTGGTCACAGAGCAACCGACCGCGTCTGCGGCCGCTGAAGCATGGGATCAGCGTAAGCAGGCGGACACACGATGCCGCGAGTCGCCGAAAGACGGCTCGCTCGACGGCTCACTGTCTGGCGCGGAAACGGCAGGATGGATGAGATCGCGGAATCGCAATGCCGAAGGGTGGCTGGCAGGAATTCAGCAGCACCGAGAGCCTTCAGCGCCCCACCGGCCCAACGGCCGCACCGACCCCGAAGGCTCAGCAGATGGTGCGGGTGCAGCCCACCCGCGGCGGTCGGGGCGGCAAAACCGTCACGGTGATTCGTGGTCTTGAACTGGATGCCACCGGCTTCAAGGCTCTGCTCAAAAAACTCAAGGGCCGGATCGGCAGTGGCGGCACAGCGAAAGATGGCGTGGTGGAACTACAGGGGGATCAGGTGGACGTGGTCCTCGAGCTGCTCAGCCAAGAGGGTTACCGGCCGAAACGCGCCGGCGGCTGACGCCGCTGAGGGAGCTCTAACGGGCTGATGGAGAATGGCGAGCCAACCGGATCTGCCTGCCGCCCATGTCTGCCTCGCCTACCTACGGCCAGCTCACCAACCAGGGCGCATCCACCAACATCGCTTGGCACCACGCCTCCGTGGATCGAGCAGCCCGTGCCGAACAGCGCGGACATCGCAGTGCAATCCTCTGGTTCACCGGTCTGAGCGGTGCCGGGAAGAGCACCTTGGCCAATGCGGTGAATCAGGCCCTGTTCGAACGGGGGCTGGCCACCTACGTGCTGGATGGTGACAACATCCGCCATGGCCTCTGCAAGGACCTCGGCTTTTCTGATGCGGACCGCGAGGAGAACATCCGCCGCATTGGCGAAGTGGCCAAGTTGTTCCTCGATGCGGGTGTGGTGGTGCTCACCGCCTTCGTTTCACCCTTCCGGGCCGATCGCGACAAAGCCCGCGACCTGGTGGAGGACGGCGACTTCATTGAAATCTTCTGCGCCGCCGATCTGACGGTCTGCGAGCAGCGGGACACCAAGGGGTTGTATGCCAAGGCCCGTGCTGGAGAAATCAAGGAATTCACCGGCATTTCCAGCCCCTATGAGGCGCCCGAACAGCCAGAGCTGAAGGTCGACACCGGCAGCAGCGACCTGGAGGCCTGCGTCGAGCAGGTGGTGACTCATCTGATCAGCCTGGGCGTGATTCCGGCGAAGTCCTGAGCTCCACCCAGGCATCAACAAGAGTCTTGAAGCAGCTGGCCACTGGAACGGCCAGCAGCAGCCCCAGCAATTCACCCAGCCCCAGCAGATCGCCAGCTCTGGCACCCAACGGAAGGGCGATCAGCAACCAGGCGGGCTGCAAACCAACGATGCTTCCCATCAGACGGGGTTGGATGACCTGATCCACGATCTGACCGACACCGATAGCCGCGGCCAGGATCTCCAAACCGGTGCGGGGGTCCTGCACCGCCAGTAGTGCACTCACGGCAACGATGGTGAGGGCGCTGGCATAGGGAATCAGGGTCGTCAGGCCAATCAAAACGGCAAAGAGCACGCCGTAGGGAATGGACAGCAACGTGAAGACAAGGATCTGCCCGGCACTGAGAATGAGTGCCAGCAGCACCTGGCCGCCGAAATAACCACGAAAGGTGCGTGTGATCGTGCTAATCACCAGGGCACGCCACTGCTCAGGCAACCAGCGAGCGAGCCCGGCGGTGATCGCATCGCCCCCAAGCAGAAAGAACACGGCCAGCACCAGAACGATCACCGTGTTGATCGTGGTGCCGAGCGTCGCCCCGAGAATTCCCAGCAAGCGCTGACTGAACTGACTCGCCACCCGACTGACACGCGTCAGCAGATCGCTGCTCAGATCACCGAACTCACTGGGCAACCCACGCGAGGCGGCCCAATCCTGCAAACCGCTGATCCAGGCTTCCGCCTGCACCAACCAGCTGGGCAGGGCATTGATCAGCTGCGCCAGCTGATCAATCAACCTGGGAACCAGGGTGACCCCAGCGAGACCAAGGGCTCCGACGGTGACCAGGGTGACCAGCAGGATCGCCAACCATCGGGGCAGACCGCGGCGACTGAGCCAGCGACAGGGAATATCCAGCAGAAAGGCAATCAGAGCCGACGTAAGAAACAGCCCCGGAAATGGCGCCAGAGGCAGCAGTAACTGCCTCAGAACGTAGAGATTGAGGGTCAGCAGCGGCAGAGCAAGCCCCCATCGCAACCAGCTCGGCCAAGCCATGAGAGAACGCACCTGCGGCCATTGTGTGGGGATCGGCCAAGCGCTGACTGCTTGAGTCAGCGGCCCGCCATCCCTTCCAGGTAGCGGCTCGATCCGATCGCCTGAAGCCGGGCATCCTTGCCGGTGACCATGTCGTGCAGTTCCTGGCGATAGGTGGCCAGCCGCTCCGCCAGGGCTTCGTCGGCGGTGGCAAGAATTTGAGCCGCTAACAAGCCGGCGTTGAGCCCCCCTCCGATCGCCACCGTGGCCACCGGAATCCCTCCTGGCATCTGCACGATCGAATGCAGGGAATCCACCCCAGAGAGCGCCCGGCTCTGCACCGGCACGCCGATCACAGGGAGGGTTGTGAGCGCGGCGACCATCCCGGGCAGATGGGCAGCACCACCAGCACCGGCCACGATCACCTTGAGGCCCTGGTCTCGAGCCTGCTGCGCGAACATCACCATCTCCAAAGGTGTGCGATGGGCGGAGAGCACACGCACCTCAACCGCCACTCCCAACTGCTCCAACGCCTCAACGGCTGGCTGCAGGGTGGGCAGATCGGAATCACTACCCATGATCACCGCCACCTGGGGTGCGACTGAAGGCATGGTGCTGGCGCAAGAAAGCGAGACTGTCATCGTCCCGCACGAACCGCTGGCAGTCACCTGGCATGGATCGGATCACCAACGTGCGTTTGCCCCAGCGACCGGGCCGTGATGACCGGCCTGACCTGTGGTGGCTTGAGTTAGATGACGACAGGCTCATCCTCGACCTTGGCCGAATGCCGGAACGAGGCGCCATGGAGGGCCAGAACTGGCGAGGCGACTGGCTGAGTCCGATGGGGATCGACCTTCAGATCAACGGCGGACTTGGCCTGGCATTCCCCGAACTCACCGAGAAAGACCTTCCCAGACTGCTCCAATTACTGGATCAGCTCTGGTTGGACGGGGTGGAAGCGATTGCTCCGACCCTGGTGACCTGTGGCATTGAACCGCTACGCGAGGCCCTATCGGTGCTTCGGACGGCGAGGAACGAGGAACACCCCAACCGCTGCAGGCTTCTGGGAGCCCATCTCGAAGGCCCCTTCCTGGCCGAGGCGCGCCGAGGCGCCCATCCCCTTGAGCATCTCTGCAAGCCCAGCCTGGAGGCCCTTGAACGCAGGATCAAAGGCTTCGAGCATGAGATCGCCTTGGTCACCCTGGCCCCGGAGCTCAAGGGAGCGGAGCCGGTCATCGAGCGGCTCCGCTCCCTTGGCATCACCGTGGCGCTGGGGCATAGCGCCGCCAACGCCAAGGAGGCGACGGCGGCCTATGCGCTTGGGGTCGGGATGCTGACCCACAGTTTCAATGCCATGCCAGGACTGCATCACCGAGCGCCGGGCCCC
Source organism: Synechococcus sp. HK01-R (assembly GCF_014217855.1). Classification (NCBI taxonomy): domain Bacteria; kingdom Bacillati; phylum Cyanobacteriota; class Cyanophyceae; order Synechococcales; family Synechococcaceae; genus Synechococcus; species Synechococcus sp. HK01-R. Next base: position 442,939 of record NZ_CP059059.1, read on the forward strand.
CTGGGTGCGGCCTGTCGTCAGGGCGGCATTGCTCTGGGGCTGATCGCCGACGGGGTGCATGTGGACCCGACGATGGCCGTGCTTCTGCAACGGCTTGCCGGAGATCAGCTGGTGCTGGTGAGCGATGCCCTGGCGCCCTATGGCCTCGCCGATGGCCAGCATCGATGGGATGAACGGGTGCTGCTGGTGGAGAACGGCACCTGCCGGCTCGAAGACGGCACCCTGGCTGGCGTCACCCTCCCCCTGCTGGAAGGGGCCCGCAGACTCGCCCGCTGGAGCGGAGATCCCGATGGGGCGATCTGGGCCGCAACCCGTGCTCCCCGCGAGGTCCTGGAAGCACCGGAAGCGTGGGACACGCTTCTGCTTCATCACCCCCTCCAGGCTTGTCTGCGCTGGAGCCTGAAGGGGGATGGGGACCTGCACTGGCAACACGCTGCTTAGGATCCCGCCGACCCATCCACTCCTCCCCATGGCTCCCGTGCAACGCCTGAATGACACCCAGGCCGAGAAGCAGGAGGTGAAGGGCTACTTCGAGACCACAGGCTTTGATCGCTGGAACCGCATCTACAGCGAATCGGACGATGTGAACAAGGTGCAGCGCAACATCCGCATCGGTCACCAGAAAACCGTCGACGAGGTGCTCAGCTGGATCCAAGAGAGCGGAGACCTGCAGGACGTGAGCTTCTGCGATGCCGGCTGTGGGGTGGGCAGCCTCAGCTTGCCTCTGGCAGCACTGGGGGCGGGCTCGATCAGCGCTAGTGACATCTCCGAGGCGATGGCCAAGGAAGCAGAACGCCGCGCTCGCGAAGCCGGGCTCGACATGGGAAGGCTTCAGTTCAGTGCAAGTGATCTAGAAAGCATCAGCGGCTCCTTTCACACCGTCTGCTGCCTGGATGTCTTCATCCATTACCCGCAGCCTGCTGCAGAAGAGATGGTGAAACACCTCTGCGGCCTCGCCGAGCAGCGATTAATCGTGAGCTTTGCGCCCTACACGCCCCTGCTGGCGCTACTCAAGGGGATTGGCCAACTGTTTCCAGGCCCCAGCAAAACCACCCGCGCGTACACCCTCAAAGAGGACGGCATCGTGCGCGCAGCTGCGGCCTGCGGCTTCCAACCCATGCGCCGGAGTCTCAACAAAGCACCGTTCTATTTCTCAAGGCTGATCGAGTTCCGCAGAGCCTGAGCTCACACCCAGGCGGTCGGCGCTTCAAAGGCCAGCATGCCCAAAGCGCTCGCCAACTCAAGCTTCCAGGCGTGCAAGCAGTAACCGCCATCACCAGGTGTGGCATCAGCGGAGATCCGCCGTTCCAGGCGATAGAGCGGATCTCCCAGCAGCGGACTCCCGATCTGAGCCAGATGGATGCGGATCTGATGGGGTCGCCCCGTGCTGATCGTGACCTCGAGCAGATCTCCTTTGGCCTGGCGATCGAGCAAGCGCAGCTGGGAGTGGGCCGAGAGCCGCTTGCGGACCGGCTCATCCACCCAAGGGAGCGGCCCCCAAATCCAGCCCAAGAGCGGATGCTCACGTTCCACAACGTCGGTATCAACCTCCAGGGTCTGGCCAAACTCAAGACCTTCCACCCGTCGGGCCCAAGCCTGGTAAGTCTTGCGGCAGCTGCCTTCGGGCCTGAATTGCCTGGAGAGCGCTGCCCGTGTGGCGGATTCACGGGCACAGACCTGCAAGCCCGAGGTGAATCGCCCCAGTCGGTGCACTGGCTTGGGCACCAGGGCCTCTCCCCGTTCCCGGCTGCGTTGCACCAGCTGATGGCTGAGGGTGTGGAGCAGGAAGCCTCCACCCGGCATCACCGGAAGCCCCGAGGGTTTATTGATCACCAGCAGATCACCGTTGTCATGGATGGTGTTCCACTGTTCGGGGACAGCGGGCTCGCGCCAAGGCGGCCGCCGCCACTCAATCCGGTCTCCGTTGGCGACCACTGCATCAGCCCAAAGCACCTGGCCATTGAGGCTGAGCTCCCCAAGCTGGAGGCGCTCCAGCCAAAGCGAAACAGGCGAATGGCGATACCGAGCCGAGAGCACGGCGCTGAGAAGCTGCCCGGACTGATCAACACCAACCCGGTCGCGATAGATCCAGCCTTGATTCAGGGCCGCCTCCCGCCAGCCGACCGGCGCGGGTCTGATCAATCGACCAGGCGATGCTGCAAAGCGAAGCGGACCAGCTCCGTGCGACTGGAAGTGCCGGTTTTGATAAACAGCCGGCTGACGTATTTCTCGACGTTGCGGATCGAGGTTTCCAGCTGACGGGCAATCTCCTTGTTCATCAGCCCTTCGGCCACGAGCTGCAGCACGCTGGCCTCCCGCGGGGTGAAGCTCAGCTGCGGCGCTTCAGCCGCCGCAGCGGCATCGGCAGCAGAGCCTGTGAGCATCGAGCGGATCTCGTTGATCTGACGGGCCATCTGGCCCACATCCGCATCGGCGAACCGCGCCGCTTCAGTCAGCAGGCGATCCTGACGGCGCACCACATTGCGAACCCGCGCAACGAGCTCATCGGGGTCGAAGGGCTTGGGAATGTAGTCGTCAACGCCGGCCAAGTATCCCTGGGTCCGGTCCGCCGTCATGCCCTTGGCGGTGAGGAAAATCACGGGTGTGCCCCCCAGGCGTTCGTCCTCCCGCATGCGACGCAGCAGGCCGTAGCCATCACAGCGGGGCATCATCACGTCGCTGATCACGAGATCGGGGAGCAGCTGCTGGGCCTTGCTGAAGCCCTCCTCACCATCCACTGCCGTGGTCACGTCGAACCCCTCGTCCTCCAGGTAGGCCTGCACAGCAGTGCGCAAACCCGGCTCATCGTCCACCAACAGCAGACGTGGGACCGGCTGGTCGACATCAGCCGCCGGTGCTGGGTCCTGATCGGCTGGACGGGAAGTCGTCATGGCCCGGGATCGATCTGGCGGAAATCTAGAAGCGTCAGGGCGATGGGACACGCAGGGTCTCGATCGTCTCGACCAGGAGGCCGCTATAGCCAAGCTCCCGAGCCTTGGTCGACAACGTGGCAGGGTCCTGACCCGCCTGGGAAGGCACACAGGCCGCCCACCACACCAAATGGTTCTCCCGATTCGCGGCTGTGATCGGGCCGCCGGGATTGAGCCTGCGGATGTAGATCGCGTCGTTGTCACGGGTCACCCTCAACGGGGATGTCCTGCCGCAGTTCACCGATTCGGTAGGAACCACGAGATTGTCGGGATATTCCTTCCAGAGCTTGTAGCGACGCAGATCCGGATCACTGGCATCGCCCTTGATGGCGTAGATCGCCAGGGTGTAGGTGCCACCACCTATCGATTTGGTTTCGAGGACGGTCATGTCGGATGGCCGCATGCGCTTCATCTGCTCCAACAGCTCCTCCCGCTCGATCGCGCGTGCTGGCAGGGTGGTGATCGCCGCAAGTGATGCGGTCAAGCCCAGACTGAGGACGCTGAGGAAGGCACGCATTCAAAGCAGGAGCAAACGTCTCACCATGCTGCCAAGCCCAACGAGAAGCCAGCCGATTTGTCTCGACCACCAGGCCACCACACCCTGCGCATCGGAGGTGGTGGAAGCGATGGCTCCGTGGTGGACAGAACAATGGGGCAATCCCTCGAGTCGGCAGCACCGGCTCGGCCTCACAGCCTCTGCGGCTGTGGCAGAAGCCCGCGATCGACTCGCTCGAATACTCGCCGTAGAGAGCGAGCGGGTGATTTTCACCAGTGGTGCCACGGAAGCCAACAACCTCGCTCTCCTGGGTCATGCCCGGGGCAGGGCCCGCCAACGGGGCGGCCCGGGGCATTTGATCAGCGTGTGCACAGAGCACCATGCGGTGCTGGATCCCTTGCAACAGCTCACAGAGGAGGGCTTCCGGCTCACCCTGCTCCAGCCAGATCCTGATGGGTTGGTGTCTCTGGAAGAGCTGAAAGCGGCAATTCGCGATGACACCCTGCTGGTGAGCGTGATGGCGGCCAACAACGAGATCGGCGTGCTCCAACCTCTCGCTGCCCTGTCACGCCTGTGTCGGGAGCACGGCATCACCCTGCACAGCGATGCAGCCCAGGCTTTCGGAAACCTGCCCTTCGAACCGGATGCGCTCGGCGTCGACCTGGCCAGCCTGAGCGCCCACAAGATCTATGGCCCCAAAGGGATTGGGGCCCTGGTGCTGCGGCCTGAGCTAGCGATCCAACCCCTGATGTTTGGCGGTGGCCAAGAACAGGGGCTACGCCCTGGCACCCTTCCGGTGCCACTCATCGTGGGCTTCGCAAGGGCGGCGGAACTAGCGATCAGCGATCGATCGGAACGTAGACAGCGGCTCCGGCTTCTTCGCGATCGGCTTTGGAGAGGTCTGCAAGCAGCGGTGCCTGACCTGCTCTGCAATGGCTCGATGGAGCACCGGCTGGATCACAACCTGAACATCACGATCCCTGGCGTGAGCGGGAGCCGCCTCCATCAGGAACTGCATCGCCTGGTCACCTGCAGCAGCGGCTCGGCCTGCAGCCGGGGCACCCCATCCCACGTCCTGCTGGCCTTGGGACGCAGCCGCAAGGAGGCGGAGGCCTCCCTGCGCCTCAGCCTCGGACGCCAGACCAGCAGCGAAGACATCGATCGAGCGATCGCCGCCATCAGCACAGTCACCCAGACATTGCGCTCAAGCTCGGGTATCAGAAACCCCTGAAAAAATCGGTCAAAGCGGCTACCTTCCGGCCAGAACCGCCCCATCCAGGTCATGACCGACACGCCCAGCAGCAGCAGGCTGCATGTCCTGAAAGCCGTTGAAGACGGCTGGAATGCCTTCACCAAGGCACCCTGGCCTTTCATTCTCTACACCCTGCTGGTGGGTGTGCTCTCGCTGATCTTTCAAGCGATCGGCAATGCAGCCACCGGCGGCGGCAGCAACACAACTCTCGGCATCGGTGGCGTGATCCTCACGATCGTTGCAGTGGTGGGCTCCTGGATCGTGAGCCTCTGGGGTGTCACCGGCATGGTGCGCGGCTCCTAGATCGCCCTGGATGGACGCAAACCCGCCTTCGCAGAGTTCACCCGTTGGGATGGCGCCGCAGCCTCCCGACTGTTCGTGCGCTGGATCGCCCTGACCATTGTGTTCCTGGTGATCGCCATCATCTGCGGCCTGGTGGGCTTTGGCCTGGCTCAGCTCAATCAGGTCCTGATCTGGATTCCAGCCGTCGTGGCTCTGATCCTGTTCATCTATCTGAGCGTTAATCAGAAATTCCTGCCCTACGTCGCCCTGCTCGAGCAACGCGGCCCGTTTGACACCGTTCAGCGCGGTCGTGATGTGGTCGATCCCTCCTGGTGGTGGGTGGTTCTTCTGCTGATTGTGGATGCCGTCATCATCACCATTGGCGCTCTGCTGTGTGGCGTGGGCCTGCTCGTGGCCGCTCCGGTGGTGGCCTGCATTACCACTGCGGCCTACCGCCAACTGTTCGGCATCGAAGACCAGACCGGCCTGCTCAACGGGAACTGAGCAAAAGAAAGCCAACAACACCAAGAAAGGCCAGCACCACCTGCGCCACTCGGCTCACCAGGAGTCCGGCGACAACCGCAAGACCCACAACCGCCCCTCTCCGCAGGGCCTCAAGCCACCCCAGCATCCGGGGTGGCTTTTTTGTCGCCAGGGTTTCCACCATTGCGGCCCCCAACCAGGGGCCGAACAGCACGCCCAAGAGCGGTCCACCCACGGGCAAAGCCGGAAGTAGTCCGAAGAAACCGAACAGCAGACCTGCCCCCGCTCCGAGGACTGCCCAGCGACTGGCTTGAAGTCGGTCCGAAGCCAGACCCAGTGCCAGCACATCGGCACAAAGTCCGAGGCCGAACACGGCAAGAGCAAAAACCACAGAAGGCCAGGCCAGATCCCAACCCACCGCAAGCCACCAGATGCCTGCCCCAAGCGGCAACCAGATCAGCCCTGGCAAGAGAGGGAGCAAGGTTCCAGGGATCGACAGCAACTGAACCATCAGGGCCAGCCACCAGAGACCATCACCCCCTGGCGCAGCGTCCATCAAGGCACGAGCGCGGCATCCCGGCGCCTGGCGATTCGCAGTTTGGCGCTGCGACTGCGGGGGTTCTGCTCCTGCTCCTCTTCTGAGGCAACCAGGGGGCGACGGGTGATGCGTTGCAAGCGCTCATCCTGAAGAAACGCCGTTTTCACGCGCCGATCTTCAAGCGAATGGAAGCTGATGATCGCCAGGAGCCCTCCGGGCTCAAGCCAGTCAGGAGCCTGCGCCAACAAGCGATCCAGCACCCCCAATTCATCGTTGACCGCAATCCTCAGCGCCTGAAACGTGCGCGTGGCTGGGTGAATGCGTCCTTTGCGGGCCTTCGGGGGGTAACAACCAGCAACGGCATAGGCCAGAGAGGCCGTGCCGTCATAAGGACCCTGGGAGACCAGATCCGCCTTGATCCGTCTCGCGATCCTGCGGGAGAGACGCTCCTCGCCGTAGGCGTAGATGAGATCGGCCAATTCGGCTTCCGGCAGGCGTTCGATCAGCTCAGCTGCCGTTTCCCCACCGCCCTCCGGATTCATCCGCATATCGAGGGGACCATCGAGGCGAAAGCTGAAGCCCCGCTCCGCCACATCAAGCTGTGGGCTGCTCACGCCCAGATCGGCCAGCACCAGCGAGACCGGCTCCGTTGGCTCGTAATCAGCGAAGTTGGTCGCCACGATGGTGACCCGATCAGACATCGGTGCCAACCGCTGGGCAGCGGCGGCCCTGGCGGTGGGGTCTTGGTCCAGACCGATCAATCGCAGGCCGGGGTAACGCTCCAAGAGGAGCGCACTGTGGCCTCCTCCCCCCAAGGTGCAATCGAGAAGAACGCCCTGGAGGCCCAGGCCGCCAGGCTCCTCGACCAGCGCCTGCAAGAGCGGGTCAGCCAGCACAGGGACGTGCATGAACACCTGAGTGGAGCCGGGGGACTGATCGGGCATGGGTCCTTCCTAAGATCCCGTCACGATCGTTTTGCCACGGCCCATGACGCAGCTGGAAACGCGCACGGAGCCGATGGTGGTCAACTTCGGCCCCCATCACCCCTCGATGCACGGGGTGTTGCGGCTAGTGGTGACCCTGGACGGTGAAGACGTGGTGGATTGCGAGCCGGTCATCGGCTACCTCCATCGCGGCATGGAGAAAATCGCCGAGAACCGCACGAACGTGATGTTCGTGCCCTACGTGAGCCGCATGGACTACGCGGCAGGCATGTTCTATGAGGCAATCGTGGTCAACGCCCCGGAACGGCTTGCCAACATCCCGGTTCCGAAGCGCGCTAGCTACATCCGTGTTCTGATGCTGGAACTGAACCGGATCGCCAACCACCTGCTCTGGCTTGGCCCCTTTCTTGCTGACGTGGGTGCCCAGACCCCGTTTTTCTACATCTTCCGTGAACGGGAGATGATCTACGACCTCTGGGAGGCAGCCACCGGCCAGCGCCTGATCAACAACAACTATTTCCGCATCGGCGGTGTGGCAGCAGACCTGCCCTGGGGATGGTTGGAGAAGTGCCGCGATTTCTGCGACTGGTTCGGCCCGAAGATCGACGAATACGAGAAGTTGATCACCAACAACCCGATTTTCCGCCGCCGGATTGAGGGCCTGGGAACCATTGGCAAGGAAGAGGCCATCAACTGGTCTCTGTCAGGGCCGATGCTGCGCGCCTCAGGCGTGCCCTGGGACCTGCGCAAGGTGGATCACTACGAGTGCTACGACGATTTCGATTGGGATGTGGCTTGGGAGAAGGAGGGTGACTGCTTCGCGCGCTACCGCGTGCGCGTCGAGGAGATGCGCCAGTCGCTGAAGATCCTCCGTCAGGCCTGCGACATGATCCCCGGTGGGCCGACCGAAAACCTGGAAGCCAAGCGGATGGCCGAGGGCAAGGGCAGCGACTTCGCAGGCTTTGACTATCAGTACGTGGCCAAGAAGGTGGCGCCCACCTTCAAGATCCCGGAAGGGGAGCTCTACACCCGACTGGAATCAGGCAAAGGAGAGATTGGTGTGTTCATCCAGGGCAACAACGACGTGACCCCCTGGCGCTTCAAGATCCGCGCCGCCGACAGCAACAACCTGCAGATCCTTCCTCACATCCTGAAGGGGCACAAGGTGGCAGACATCATGGCGATTCTCGGCTCCATCGACGTGATCATGGGATCCGTTGATCGCTGATCGCCCCGCTGCTGCACTAGAGCTAACTCCCTAGGCATGAACACCTGGCTCAGACGACTCCAACACTCTGGTTATCTGTTGCCGACTGCTGCCACAAGCTATCTGTTGGTTAAGGGATTACACCCTGGAATTCCAGGCCTTTCCTGTCCCTTCCGAGCCCTCACCGGTGTGCCGTGTCCAGGCTGCTTTCTCACCCGCGCTACAGCGGCAGCCCTCGCTGGCAACTGGAGCGGGTCGATTGAACTGCATGCTTTCGGTCCTCTCACCGCAGCGTTGGTGGTGACATGGAGCATTCAGTCGTTGCGAACGAAACGCTTGTTCCCCAAGAACATCACCTTGGCCTGGATCCCGATCGGCACTTCGGCGCTCTTCATCTATTGGCTACTCCGAGTGGTATTTACCTATGGCTTCCCCAGCGAAGGCCTGTGGCGCTTCCCAGCTGGCTTTTAAACGCCAGGTGTCTTATGACATCAGCTTTACAAAGCCTTAGCGAGAAAGCACTCACCAAACCCAAAATCCCTGATGCAACAGAGGCATCAGGGGGGGGCTTTTTAGCAAATTCCTCCGACCAGAGTCGGTCGTTTAAGCGATGATCAAGCAGCAGCGCGCACCAGGCCGCAACGCGATACATACAACTGCAGGAAAAACGTGACTAACGGAACATAGATGATCAATCCAATAATGAAGAAACCGCAGGTGACAAACGCAAGCAAAAAGGCAAGTAGCTGCAGGCCCACGAGCGCCCAACCCTTCTCACTGCCATAGACAGAAGCAAAGGAGGACGTGAAACAATCCCAAACACTAAGATCTGTAGTGAACACCTTATTGACGTAAATTGGTGCCGAAGCCAGCACAATGATGCCTGGCAAAAAACACAGAAAAATGCCAACAGTGGAGGCAACTGTAAACAGCACACCGGCCAAAAAGTAACGACCCAACCGAGACATCAACAGCGAATAGACATCAGCAAAACTGACCACGCCTTCACCGCGCTGATAGTAGATCGCCGGTATTGCGGTGAACAACACGCTGATTAAACTCTGTAGAAGCGAGAAAGGGATGCTGCTGAGCTGACCAAAAATGGCACCCATACCTGCGCCCACCCCGGAGCCATCATCTAACGCCGAGAACAACAGGAAAATCACCCAGTACACGATGAGGCCAGCCACAGCCACAGCGACAGAAGCAAGCCAGGTGAGCAGCAATGTGGGCACATGGGCAATGGTGTCATTCCAGGCCTCACGGAGGGTGGCGCCCGCACTAAACGTTGTCATAAAAAAGAAAAATTTTTAGGCAGTATACAACAAATCACTTCAATGGCAACCAGGTTGACGAGTCACCCCTAATTCGATAACGAGAGGCAGGATTGGCAAGTAAACTCTTGAAAATCCCAACCAACCAAACTCAATGTCATGCTGCAAATCATTCCGATTGCTCTACTCGCCGCTGTGTTTCTTCTCGATCTCGTGAATGCACTGGTGGGCGTGTTGTCGAATTTTGAGATCCTGCCGGAACTAGGCCAATGGACGAACATTCTCGGAACAGCGTTGAGCCTGCTCGCCACGCTGATCTCCGCAGTTCTTCTCGCCACAAAGAAATTTTCATCGCTGGCACTGGGCTTCATGGTGACGCTGCTGTGCGCACTATCCAGTGCTGTGTTCGCTACCTGGACAGCAAGCTGGTTTCTCCCCTAAGCCACAAAAACCATCGACCAGGCTCCAGGTACAACAACAAGGGCGTTAACGGCAGGTGGAGTTCGGTGACACCAATGCCTACGCCATTACAACCCTCCATCAGCCCCTACGCTCGAGCATTGAGGGTTAACAAGAAAGCCTTGCCACTTCGCAATCGAAACATACGCTGCGCTTCAAGCAAAACGGCCAACACAGCAACCACTCCCCCTAACGCCAACGCTGCCGTCAAGGAATGTTCTGCGAGGCGACCTCCGCAGCCCAGACATAGCGCATATCTCCTAGAGCTGGAACTACAAGACCCAGGCCCCCTGCAAAGGGCCGCACCTTCCACCAGATCAGCAACGTGAAGCCAAGACTCAGGCTGTCATCAAGCGATCAAGCCTTTTCCCACCAATAATGATTGCCATTTGACGGCACCAGAATCGAGACCACGCAAAAGCTCAGAACAATGACCCAGTGTATTATTTTAATCAGATATATAGATCTCCACACTCATTACGATGCATCTCAAACTCCTAGATCGCGGTGAGTTCAATAATCGTACAGCCGGTTTCAGCACTCAACAGGCTCTAATCATCCTCTTGGCAATCTTTCCCCTGGGAGTAATAGCCCTAGGAGTCGTCCTCCTCGTGGCAAAGAAACACGGCCAAACTCCAGTGACGAAAGCAGAAGAACCCAAGCCAGCAATCGCGTCCAGACCGGGGCCAACGGGCGAGGCCAGCACTACGAATCCAACACAAACAAAAGGCTCGACACGTGAAAGAGCCCAGCCATCAATGAGCGGTACAGTCGAGCTCGGACCCTCCGTGAGTGGCGCTCCAATCCGTTTGCTGATGGGAAGCATTCAATCGCGCGACCAACAGTTCACGGAGTTTCAATATCAACTTGGTACCAGCACAGTGCAGGCGATGGCCAACTGCAGTAACCAAAGTTGGACCAGCTATCCCGAGCGCCAGGTGAATCGGCCCCAGTCACCGGCAACGGAGCGCATGCTCAGCCTGGTCTGTAGGAATGCGCCTCAGGTGAACCAAACAGCAACGGCCCCCACCCCAAATCCGGACGCGTTATATCCAGGGGTAGCGGTTGTGTTCGACCCACCGAGCAATGTGCGCACAAGCCCAGGCGGAGCCTTCCTCTGCACAGTGAACAATCAGCGGACGATTCCCGTCGGTCAGGCTCAAGGTGAGTGGTACCCCACTTCCGCGTGTGGATCCCAAGGCTTCATTCATCGCAGTCAAGTTCGCTTCTAAACACAGACCTTTTGTTTCCCTTCCCTTCTTCCCCATGCTCCCTTTCCGCGACCCCCGCACGGCAGGATTCTCAAATCAACAGGCACTGCTCGCACTACTAATAGTTTTTCCAATCGGAATGATTGGCATCGGGGTCGTAGTCACCCTTGCAATACGATCCAACTCTGTCTCCACAGCCGAGGCCCCTGCGCCAGCCATACAGACACCGTCTCCGAGTGCACCTCCTGCTCAAGAGGCGACAGAAATCAACAGGCCGGCGCCGTCAACGGACACCAAACCCTTGGCAAATCCAGGATCTGCACGCCCCACCGTCAGTGGGAACACCTGCTGGTTCCAGATGCAGCGGGAAGGCAGTTTGATCGGTAATCGTTGCAACGTGACCCAAAGAGTCAACGTCAACGGTGATCGAGTCTTCGACGTGATTGAGCCCTCAGGCCTGAAACGATCCGTGGTGCTATGGGAGAACAATGAGGTGGAAGTGTTCCTTGAAGGCGAGCGCTACATTGGAAACTGGCGTATGGATGATGACGGTGATGTTCGCGTCAGCCTGCCCGGAGGTACATTTGCCTTTACACCTCCTAGCTAGTACTCCGAACAGTGGCAAAGGGGACCCTCGAGTGAGCGACCAATCAAAAATCGTCGTCGCCTTGCCGCCTGATCAGCACAAACAATCCAACCAAAAGAGAAGCAACAACTAAAAAACCAGCCGCCCCTAGCAAAGGTGCCGCAGGAGATGGACTCGAAAACGGTTGAGGAGATTGTGGGCCAAGCGGTGGGGGATGGCTAGCTGATGGCAATGGTTGATGAGAAGGCTTGGCAGACTGATGCTTGACGTAGCGAACAAAACCCAGCAGACCAACCAACTCTGATTGATCTGGCGAAACATCGAGGGTTAAACCTGTACCAGTTGACTGATTCACAAGCTTGATCCTGTTCTGTTCAAGAAACTGCCATTGCGCATCAGTAAGGACACCAAACATCGTGACAGCAGCCTTTCCATCAGGCTCGAGATAAAGACAGGAGAACTGCTCTGCAGACGAACTATCATCCATCCCATCCAAGCAATACTTACCACTGAGCCGTGAAGAAGGAGAAGCCAAGCAGGCCTGAAGAGCAGCACAAGAAGCAATAACTACAACAAGTCGGCAACTCCACAATCGATCCATAAAACATTTATCCATCGTATCGATACACCCCTTCTCCAACACGAAACGCAGCACCTGTTGATTTCTGAAGCTGCCTTCGAAAACGTTCTGCTTCCTCCACCGAATCAAAACTTGCCACTTGCAAAGATCCTTCGGCAGTGATATAGGCATCACCGCAGTATCGATCTCGAATGATTCGCAACAAATTCCTGTCCGGTGGACCCAGCACTGGCCACCAACGCTTTGCCGCACCTGGCGGGGAACCGCAGCTGGAGGCATAACGCAATGTAGGCAAAGACTGCACCGATGATTGCTCTCCATTGCGCCAAACCACCAGCAACACGAGTGGGCTCAACAACATGGCGATGATCAAAAGAACGATAGCGGGTTGCGCAGAATCATTGCCGGTGGCGGTTGATGAGAAGGATCGATCACTTTCATCTAAACCAACATAATCAGCTGGTTTAGAGATCGCAGCAGAGTGTGAAAGTGAAGAGATCACACTTGAATCAGCCTCCTCATCAAGAGACTGAAGAAAACGCTCTGCTTCCTCGGCGGTTGAACGAAGCTGATCGACACCGTCTTGCTTTGAAGTCACAAGCCGGCCTGCCCGTTATCGAACCGTTCAAAACCGCAGAGACGAGCCGATGCTTGGTATTCGGGGTCGAAGCGATCCCAACGGAAGCTACGCGGGTCGTAGCGGCTATGGCTGCGATCAATCGCTTCGTGGGTCGTCAGACGCGTTAGAGGAATTCCGAATTTGGCCTGCCATAGCAACACCTGGGCTGCCAGAGTTCGATATTGAGCCTGGGTGTAGCCGGAGTGCCCACTGCGGTCGTCCCGACCATCCTCTGGCGACACAAGGCTGATATGCAGGGCAATATTGTTCACTGATCCCACGCTGGACGGCTTAGTGCGCTGGGTGACATCACCAAAAGCCGACATCCCCGCCCCATAGGCGCGCTTTTCATCCGGAACGATGCGCACGCGTGTGCCATCACGGGCAATCAGCATGTGATAACTGGCCTGATCCGCATCATTGGGATGAGGAGTTTGAAAGAATGCAACCGTCGCTTTCTCGCTGATCACCGTTTCATGCAAAACGATGATGAGTGGTTCAGCCTGCAGAGGTCGCTTCCAGGTATCGACAACTTTTCGGTCGCCAAAATTGGTGGTATCGGCGGTTTGATCCTCCTCCTCAGTTAGCCCAAGCGTTTTGACACAGCTGGCAATCTCCTGCTTCGTTGCAGGCGGCACACCCGCATCCGCCAACTCCATCAAAGGAGGAAGTGACAGACCTTGTTTCGATATTTTGCTCTTTGGCTGGGGTCCACCCTCGTCATTGGAATCGGCATGACCATTGATCGAGGGATGCTGATCAGAGACGGATTGCCAAGGGAAGCGGAGCGGCAAGGCCGAACAACCGCTGAGAAGGATGAGGGCTGCAACAACAGAAGTAACGCGAAAATTAGACATTTACTGTTTGCGATAATCCCAAATTTTCCATCGACCAGACTCTTCTTTGAGGGTATAAAGCCAGTCTTTAGTACTTGAGGACGTTTCGCTGCCCTTGGGTGAATGCAGAACAGATACTTCGGTCACAGAAACAACGATCGAAGGCATGGAAGGCGAGGGCATATAGCGCATCACACGATTCACCTTGATCGCAGAATAACTATAATAGCTATTATTATTTTTTAGCCACTGAATCGAACCATCTGGCTTAGTGAGATCTGTCCACAACGGTCCTGCTGCAACCACCTGATCGGCCAAATCTGTATTAAATGGTGGTGCAAAGATCTGAGATTTCACCGTGAGCCATTGTTCAACGATGGCTCTCGCTTGCTCTTGTGTGAGTCCAGACGGCTGAGCCGCAGGCTGTTTTTGCGTGGGCAGCGGCTGAATCGTGGTGGATCGATCTGAGGAGTCCGGACGCTCGACGGCCTGGGGAGCGGGAGCCTGCGCAGTTGTCACCGTGCCCTGACGCTGCAGGAGCAACACGACAAGCCCCAGCCCCACCAAGCCAATTGGGAAAATCAGCAAAAGAACCAACAGGGCTTGCTGATTACTGAAACCTTGCGCGCCGCGCCGCCCTAAACGGAGGCCCTTGATTGACGTTGAGCGACTCACGGAATCACCTCGGAGGAAGATGGGGTCGATGCAACAGCACCGAGCTTGCAGGCCCTGACCCAGAAAAAGCCATAAGGCCAACGGTCACAATGGGCTAACGACCAGGATGGGAACCAGGGCGATTGAAGCAGGTGTCATCACACGACTCCAGGGACACATCGAAACAGAATCGTAAACCTGATCCTTGGCAAGGGGGATGCAGCCTGTTGTTCAGCAAAACGCCAAGACCATGGTCGGCACTGGGAAGCTGTGCTGCGATGCAAATCCTGCATCAATCACCAGCTCACGCCGCATGGGATCTCCGCCATGCCGCAGCAGTGGAAGATCTGCTGAATCAGTACATCAAGACACTGCCACAGGGCGCGAATATGCCTTCTCCAAGGCTGTTCATCTACAAGGGCACTGCCTTTTCGCGTGCTTGCCCTCAATCGGGCATCGATGCACCCGCGTACTGTCCAGGCGACCACACCATCTATTTGGAGATAGGACTTGGAGACCAGGTCGCCAGCAAGTACGGCGATTTCGGAGCACTGTCGATCCTGTCCCACGAATTCGGCCATGCCTATATGAGTCAACGCAAGTTGCATCCCAGGGGCAAAGAGGGAGAGCTGGCCGCTGATGCCTTCGCAGGGGGCTTCGCGCGATATGTGGAGCAGAAGGGGCTTCTGGAAGCAGGTGACGTCAATGAAGCCCGTGCGACCTTTGCAGCAGTTGGCGACTACGAGGTGTACCACCACGATCACCACGGCACCCCTATAGAACGTCGCCAAGCCTTTGAACAGGGGTATCAGCAGGGATTCCGCTTGCCTGGTGATACGTCACCGCCTCCAACCAACCCACTCCCTCCAGCACAATCTCCTGGAGTGCCACCAACCGCAGAACAACACCCTCCACCCATCGCTCCTCTGAACAACGGAGCATCCCCTGTCACTCCCCTTCTGGGCTTAGGGATTGGAGGTATGCTCTTGATTCTGATCCTGGTCGGCGTGATCACCATGATCAATCGCGCCCGGGTGGATGACTGAACCCAACCGAGGCCTCACCAAGCAGCATGCGCTGCTGGCACTGATTCTTGCCTTTCCGCTGGGCCTGATGAGCGCAGGCTTTGTCGTGTTGGCGCTGATCAATCGCCCGGAGACCGCAACAGAGCCAACAACGCCCAACACCGAGACGCAACCCGGGCGAGAACAGGCAGAAAGGCCCACATGGGACAGAGAGCCTTTGCCCAAAGACAAGATCTCTCCACCGGTGCCGAACCCAGCATCAACACGGTCTGAGGACAGACAACTCGACGATCTTGCGGATGCGATTTTCTGGCGTAGACATCCTTCCTTGTACGGAGTAAAGCTCAGCAATCAAAGCGGGGCTTTAGCCCGTGAATGGCAGCAGATCCGCCGATGCGAAGCAATAGTCGACTATCGCTTCTATCAAGTCGTTCCTCAGATGCACGGCCGCGCCATCAACAAAGACCAAACAGAGCTTGTGGTGCTCTGGCAAAACCTCAGAACTCAGGTGCCTGGCTGCTCCTGACCCACTCCCGTCTGCAAAACAGACCGCGGTCGAAGGATCACAGCTCCAATCGACTCAGGAACAGATTGGACGTAACGGTGAAACGACTTGGAGCGGATCACCCCCTGCCCCGGCACCGCATGGACCGCAGACACACCCGAATCATCATTCACAATCACTCCCATATGCGTGACATCCAAGCCGCGAATCGAGGTGGCCACCGCAAACAGATCACCACTTCGCAAAAGGGAACTGACCCGATTCAGGCTTGAATTTGGGATGTAGGTCTGCACAACATCGTAGACCTGCTCCAATCGAGTGATACAGGCCAAGGTGGATTGATTGCGCAGCGGAGCATATAGCTCTGGATGACTCGACATGTAATTCAGCTTCAAGACACGTGACTGCTGGCCTGGTAGATCCCTGGTGATGTCATCAACAAGGCCAGCGGCTTCAGCAGAGCGACCCCAGTAATGAAAGTAATGGTGCCTTGAGCAATAGCCCACCTCTCCATTGGCATATCGCAGTTGCCTTGTCACCTCTGCGAATCCATTCCAGGTTTGAGAAGCAGCCAAAGCGAGCAATTGCTCGACAAACAGCATGCAGTCAAAACGGGTCAAATCCAGCTGAACTCGCTCTTGACGGTCGGCATCAAGAGAGAAGGCTGCATACGGTGTGCCCAAAAAATGCAACGCCAAGATCGCAACGGTTTGAGCCCCAGACAGGCCAGTAATCAGTGGCTGCAATCTGTCGAATGCAGCCTGCGTTCCAGGAATCACCTTGAAATCAAAAGGTGCTGTCTCCCTGGCGGGATGCTGCTGGCGTGTTTGCTCGGCAAGCCCAGCCTTATCAAGGGCGTTCACGCCTGCGGGATCACTGGGAAGGGGGTGAGCTGCCCCGGTCAGAAGCAAAGCGAGCGCTATCAATAGCAACGAGCGATTCGCAATCATGGGAAAGCCTGGCCGAGCCTCTGCTTCACCCTGCCACAAACAAATAGGAACGTATGGTTGGAGTGATCATCAGAGCATTCGGGTTGAACCGTTCAACGTTCCGACGTCACCCTGCCGCCTGGTTGACGCTTCCAGCCACAGCAGCACTTCTCACGGCTTGTGCTCCTTCCGCGCAACTCCCGGATTGCGTCAAAGGCACTCAAGCCCCCACAGCCACGCAGAACCAACGCTGGGAAGCGGCCTCACCGCGCTCGAGGCTGGAACTTGCCATCGATGGCAGCAGCTCGATGCTTGGGCTGACGGGCTCAGCGTCGGCAAAAAGCGCATGGAAAGCCTTATTGAAAGGAGTGTCACTAAGCGCAGCCGCCAATGGACTGAGCGTGCAGCCCGTTCGTATTGGCAGCGGCAAAAGCACACCAATCACCAGCACATCGCTAGCTGCTGATCCCTGTTTCTTCAGCGGTTGTGGCGCCTTTCGTCCAGTCACCTCCAGCCTCGGCTCCCTCTGGGAACAACCGGGGTTAAGTGAGGGTGCTCCACCGCTGCGCGTTGCCATCACTGATCTGGAAGTCAACGATGGAGACATCAGCAAACTGGTGAAAGCGATCAAACCGCACGTGAACGAGGGTGCCGTGATCGGGATCCTGGCGGTTCGCCTTCCTTTTGATGGCGATGTCTACAACAGCCAGGGAGCGGTGATTCACAAGGGTGAGGCCGAACGACCGACCTACCTCCTGGCCACTGGTCCTCAGGCCCAGCTCCACAGCTTCCTGCGCGAGATCAAGACCAAATCGGCATTAGCGGGAGTGCCTACGAACTCAATGCAGCTCACACTTCTTGATGAGCAAGCGAATGCGCCAACGCTGCTCGCAAAAAATGTCACGTCCACCCCTGCAAACCAAATCAAGGAAGTCCCCCTACGGTTAGGGGACAAGAGCTACAGCCCATACAGCAACGCAAACTACCAATTCGCGAAGCTGGAGTCAGGGGTACAGGGCCTGCGCCTCAGCACAAGCGCCAATCCGGGCACAGACCTGCAACCCGACATGGGCTTGGTGAATATCGAAGGAATTGCTCTGCCAGCAATCGACATGGGCATGAAAGGGACCCGTGCAACAGGGTTCCAACTCACGGGAACTGACTTAACCGTCGCGATTGACATCCCCGAGAGCCAAGTCGGTGGTGCGCTGCGTGCAAGCGTCCCTCGAGGTCAACTCCCTGAGGCCTGGTGGGTAGCCTGGAATCGATCGAATTCTACGGCCAAAGAAGCACCCAATCAAACTGACGGCCTGTTATTGCTCTTAACAAGCCTGAGCAAACTTATGGTGGAATCAGGAACGACACCTGCAGCCTCTCTCTGCCTGGCTTTCAGCCGGTAACCGATCGATCTCCGGAATTATGCGAAATCTGCAATTAATTATGCTCGCCCTGTGCATTGCACTCGGTGTCGTCTGGATCTCCATCGCACAAAACTGGATCTTCCTGAATCTGTTTCCGGGAATCCTGGTAGGCCCCGGTCTCAAACTGGATGACTATCTACAGACAGGCAGCAGCCCTGCATTCTCCGTCTTCTGGGGAGGGTGCATCACCGCACTGCTGATCTGGATTTCCGTGACTTGGTCAGCTCGTCCTGTCAGCTCATCGCAAACAAGATTGATGCAACCGATGTGGTGGCTGGCTGCATCAATTCTCGTCGTCTTTGGGTGGCTGTGCCTCGGTTGGTTCACGATTTTCCAGTGGCAAGTCACTGGCACCAACGCATTGCCTGGCTACAGCAGCTACCCCGTGCCAGCAGGTGGCTGGCTACTCCTTATGGGCTTCGTGATGCTGGATGTGATTTTGCTGTTCTGGCTGCCAACCCTCTTGGCATCACCACGCACTTACAGGCTGGTCGTGCCTGGCGCTGTCACTCTGTTGGGAGGCCGCTGAAATGAAGACGATTTTCGCAATCGGCGTCGGCGGTACAGGTGCGAAATGCATTGAAGCGCTTGTGCACCTGCACGGCTGCGGCCTGCTCACGGATCAAGAGGGCAACCCCGCGCGTCTTGGGGTATTTCTGGTGGAGCCCGACCAGCAAAGCGCCCTGCTGGTTCGCGCCCAGACCGCCATCAACCGCTATGGCGCCATGCGCCGTGCCGTGGGGCGCAACAGCGATCGATTCGCACGTGCTGAATTGCGTGACTACGGCCAATGGAGCCCCCTCACCACTTCATCAGGCGCCCTCAGCCTCGATCAGGTCTTCCCTAAAGCCGTGCTGCGCACGCAAGCCCCCGGGGTTGCGGCCCTGTTCGATTGCCTTTTCCCTCCAGAAGAGCAAAGCGCCGATCTGGAAGTGGGCTTTCGCGGCCGCCCTCCCATCGGATCTGCCGTGATGAGCCGTATCAGCCTCGACAAAGAGGCACAGGTGGGTCAATGGCAGCAAATGCTGAGTGACATCCAAACCGCTGCCGGCAGCGGCGAGGCTCCAGTGATTCATCTGTTCGGAAGCGTGTTCGGTGGAACCGGTGCATCCGGTGTGCCCACCCTCGGTCAGCTGCTGAAGAACTGGCTAAGACAACAGGGGCTTACCAGCATCCAGGTGCAGGCCTCTCTGCTGCTGCCCTACTTCGATTTCGAAGGCATGGCTGATGACGACACCGGCGTTCACGCCGAGTCACGCAACTTCCAACTGAACACCGACGCTGCTCTTCAATACCTGCGCACCAGCGGCCGCGCCTGCTTCGACAGGGTTTACCTAGTGGGAAGCGACATTAAAGCCCGCTATGGCTTCAGCATCGGCGGCACGTCTCAGTCCAATGCCGCCCATGTGGTTGAGCTCCTTGCCGCTCTTGGGGTCTGCCATCCAGCTAGCAGCAGTAATGGCTACGCCCATGTGCTCAGTCGCACTGAGCAACAGAGCATGAGTTGGGAAGATCTGCCCGACAACGAAATTGTGGGCGAGGCCCTGGCCCGCGGAGCACGATTCGCCGTGGCCTGGCGCAACAACATCAGTCGAGAGATCAATGCAGCCCAAAAGGTGCCGATGCGCACCTTCCTCAGTGGTGCTCCCTGGGCTCAAAGGTTCTTCCACCCGGCGGGAGCTGGCGCCAGCCGAGGCGGCAGACCTGGCATCCGCGACAAGGAGCAGCTGACCGTGCAGAACGCGATCGATCAATACTGCGACACCCTGCTGCAGTGGCTGAATCAGATCTCAAGCAATCTGGGCAGCGGGTTCCGCCAGGAGTTGTTCACCGCCGATCTGCTCAAGCCAAGCGATCGCTATCAGAACAATCTGAATCGGATCGTGAGAGGCAAGGCCCGACCCCGCATCGCCGAGTCCTCCGACAGCGTCGAGTTCATCAAGGTGCGCATGGATCGCCTCAGCTCTGATGCGATCCCCCATCGCGGCATGGCAGGTCTGGCTGACTGCCTCTGGACCCTGGTGGTCTGACACCTTCTCCACAGAGCTCACTGAACACCTCCTCTCTTCGTCATGACCTCTTCCCAGACCCAGGACATCGTCCAAATCCCCTGGTTTCCAAAAACAGACCCACCACTGGCCGGAGGCGCACAGTCGGGAGAGTGGCAGGGTCGTGATCAGCAAAGCCTGGGCACCATCGCCAAAAGCCTTGTGTATGAGGTATCCACCTCCAGGGTGAATTCGCTGCCTTCCCCCTGGTCGCGGGCTCTGCAGTTCGAGCAAGCTGTGCTCAACACGCGTTACCCCACCCGCGATTCTCTGCTGGAGGAATTGTTCGGCGGCATGGCCTGTCTGGGCCTCTGGGAAATGTTCGGCTTACGCCTCGATGCTCAGCGGGTCGCCCTGCTGGAGCATGCCGACCTGGAAGACGATGCCGTGGGCCCATTCTCTCGCAGTCTCGCCAGCTCGCTTCCTGACGGAACGACCTCTCTGTCACGTCACCCCGACGGTCGCAATCCCTGGGAAGTCGTCTATGTGTTCACCCTCCAGAGCACCGTGGTGGGCTTCAGCTCACCCAGCACTCTGTTCTGCCCTGCGGTGCATCTCCCCCAAGCGATCCAGGGGATGGGCTGGACTGCGGGTGGACGCTTCAGCAACCCCGTTGAATTCCTCGGCGGTCCCCAGCGTCAGGCCCTGGCCGATTGGTTCAGCCATGTGAAGAACGGGATGCTGAAAGCACCAGATCTGCAGAGCCAGACCACGGCGGGGCAACTGGCTGAAGTGCTTGAGCTATTCATCACCAAACTCACTGCGGGGCGGCTGGGCACCCCGACCCTGTCGGACAGCGGGCGCGTTGCCAACCTGCCGTCGAACCCGGTGGCCCTGTCCTTGCTGGCACGCCCCGCCAAGGGTGGCGTCAGTGCCAGCCAGGCCACTATCGAACTGGGCGATCGCCTCAAGGCGCCGCTTGGGGACACACCGACCGGCGAGCCGGTGGTACTGGTGGATCCCGAGATGCCCAACAAGCTGGGGGTCAGTGCCGCTGACATCTGCCTGTACAAATCAGCCACGCTTGAGTCCATCGGGTTTGATCCCGGTCAGCTCGAGCGGCAATACGGCCAGGAGATCACTGTTCTCACGCCTGACCAGATTTTCCTCGACGAGCTGTATCTGGTGTCAGGCGAACAAGCACTGATGCATTCATGGCTGCCAAGCCGCCTCGAAGGCGTGCCCATGGTTAATGGCGAAGCGGTCACGCCCCTTCTGCCTTTGCGTCCGGAAATCCGCCGTCTGTTCAGCAGCCGCGAACTGCAGGAGCGTTGCGAACTGCGGGTGATGCAGACCAGTGTGAGCAGTGAACTGGAAATTCGCCTCACCCTGCCGCTTCAAGGCCAGCGGGATGGGTACGCCATCTCCCGCTCCTATCCCTTGAAGGAGCAGAACCTGGTGGCGGAAGACCTCCCGGTGATCACGCTATGGCCCTTTGTCAGCGATGAGCGCTGGAGGCTTTATTACCTTTTCTGCGAAGACAGCCCATCAGCACTCACCGTTGATGGATTCGCCGACTACGACCGAAAACTGGGGCGGGATGGCCAGCAGGTCGTGAAGTATTTCACCACCAACCATTTCCCGGATCTGGTCCGTCTCAGTGAGCGCGGGCAAGACCGTGGTCTATTGCCGGTGACCCCACCTGCCAGCAGCCCGGATCAGGGAACCCAATGGCAAGTGGGCATCGACTTCGGCACCTCGTTCACCAACTTCTTCATTGATGAAGGTGCAGGCCCGCAACGGCGCCACCTCGACACCAGGGTGATCTCTCTGACCCTTTCCCAGAAAGAAGAACGCCAGCGCCTGCTGAATCAGTACTTCGTTCCAGAGGAGATGTTGCCCAACGCCGATAACGGCGGCAATCCACCAACCGCAACCGCCATCAGCCTGCGCGGCTGGCAGGAAGTGCTCGGCCAGGTGCCGGAGCTCTTCCATGAGGCTCGCTTGAGGGTTCCCAGCCCAGGCGAATTCGGTGGCGCCGAACTGCGCACAGGATTCAAATGGGAGCAGATGCAATATCAAAAACCCTTCCTGAAGGAGGTCGCACTGCTGATCAGTGCCAATGCAGCCGCCAATGGCGCCAAGGAATTGCAGTGGTCTGTCTCCTATCCCAGTGCGTTCTCTCCAAACGAGGTGGCTCGGTACCGCCGGGTGTGGGTGGAACTCTGCGCTGACCTAAACAAACTCACAGGCTTGCGCCATGCCCTCAACGGCAAGGCTGGTGAGGGTGGCCTGCAAACAGAAGCTGTGGCCTTCGCCAGCTACTTCGGAAACTTCCAGAACCGGCAGATGGTGCACACCTCCTGCCTCGACGTGGGCGGCGGCACCACCGACATTTCGATCTGGCAGGACAACCGCCTCATTCACCAGGTGTCGATCCCCTTTGCCGGTCGCGACATCAGCTCTCAGCTGTTGCGCAGGAAGCCAGCATTCTTGAAATCCCTCTTCCCTCCAAGCCTCACTGCCGACATCAGTGATGACGAAGCAAGGGCCCGGCAAGACCGCAACTTCACCAGTCGTCTCGACAACATCATGCGCTACGGGTCCGATGAGCTGCTAGCCGGTCGGCTCGACATGCTCGTGAATCAGGAATCGACGCTGCAGGAACCGCTGCAGCAATTCCTCAGCCTGCTCGCCGTCAGCTTTGGAGGGATTTACCACTACCTCGGCCAGATTCAGCAGGTGCTGCGCGAGGAAGGAAAACTCACACGCTCCACCCCAACCCCGGTGTACATCGGAGGCAATGGCGGGCGGCTGATCAATTGGATTGATGCCAGCTCCAGCTTCCAGAAGGGAGGTGATCCCGACCGTCTGATGGAGATGCTGCAGATCAAGGCATCCGGCAGTGAAGCCGGCAATGCATCAACCACGCTCTCCGATGCCTACAAAGACGAAACCTCCTGCGGCTTGATCAGCTCAGGCGTGAATCTGATCGGTGATTTCGATCCCCGTAGCGATGTGATGGTGTGTGGCTCAACCCTGGTGGTCAACGATCTAACCTTCGAGGCCGGTGACCGGGTGGAGTTACCTCACACCATGTCGCAGATTGAGCGCTATGAGTTGCCCAATCTCGACGCAATCCGAGCCTTTGTTGATCACTACGACGACAGCATTGCAGAGCTGCGCATCCGCAGCTTGCTTCCGATTCGTCAGTTGTGTGACCTGGACACTCTCTGGGCCGAAGTGGAAACGGAAGTGCGCTCCCTCTGCCTGGCCAAAGTGGGCCAAGAAGCCAGTGACCTCGAACCCGAACCGGGCTTCATTCTTGGCCTGAGAGCACTCACCAACATCTTGGGCCGTCTTTGGGCCGATCGTTTCTGAGGGACAACGCCATGAACACTGCACGCAAACTCAGCCTGGTTGGCTTGGCATTAACAGCAACCCTTTGTGGGCTCGGCGATCGGAGCCAAGCGCAGACATCGCCGCCCCCTCGCCCTGAAGACCAGGGACGGGGCCTACCGGGCGAAGGCCTTGAGCCCCCAGCAGAACAATCCGACTCAAGCTCAGCGCCATCAGCCGATCAAGCTCCTGACTTGGAGCCGGGGATGTTGAACCCAGTTGAGCAGCGCCTAGAGCAACTGGAACAACTAAAAACCAGCAAAGCTGACGCCGCAGTCGAGATCGGCCCAATAACCGCGCCCTTCGCATTGCTCACGGGCGGCAGCCTACTGGTGGCTCTGCTCGGCCTGGCCGCCGGCATCACAGCGCACCTGCAACTGCGCCGCAGCCATCAATCGCTGAGACGGCAGACCGACAATCTGCGCACGCGACTGAACACGCTCGAAATGCAGGTGGAGCAAGACCGTGTCGTCAATCGCACGCGGCCAACCCCGTCGGCGACAACCCAGCTGTTTGTGAGCCAACCTCCTACGGCCACCCCGATGCCGAAACCCATGGCAGTTACTCCAGCTGCAACGACACCAGCTCCCCTCCCTGGAGCACCTCCTGCTCAGAGCCCTGCTCCCTCTCCAATCAGCAAAGCTGGCCTGATCGCTGCCCTAAACAATGGCGATCGACAGCAGCTGCGTGATGCAGCCCAGGCTGAGCTCAACATTACCAGTGAGTCGGAGAATGCGATCGCGACCGGGCGGGCCACAGCAACTGAACTGGAGGAAGTGCCTGGGGGGGGCAGCTACTGGCTGATTTCTGTGAATCAACAGCATTGGTTATTCCCCACCGACCGCACACTGAAAGGGTTTGCAGCCGCTCAACCTTCCAAAGGGCTATTCACCTACGAGCAGCAAACAATCTCAAAAGCCCAGTTGATTGAACCAGCCTTGCTGGACTACACGGGAGCAACTTGGAGCGTGAAAACTCTCGGGCGCATCGGCACACCGTGAGCTGTCTGTCGCGCACGGCATCTGATCAGCCCTCTGGGTTCAGCAATCAGCAGGCACTCCTGGTGCTTCTCCTTGTGTTTCCAGCGGGTCTGGTTCTGCTGGGCGTCGGTTTCACGGTGCTGATGAGACCCCAAGCACAGCAAGCGGAACAACCCAAACCCTTGACGACAGCCGAGCGCATCGAGCCAAGAGTAAACCCAGTGGACTTAGCCATCAGCACCGTGAACCAATGGGTGCAAGCCCTATCTGACGGCAACACAACCAAAGCCCACTCACTCATGACCGACGGAGCTGCAACGCTCTATGACCCTGACTTTTTCACTCAATTTGAACGGGTCACAGTCTCGGATTTACAGGTCTCTAGCGTCAGCGGCTCCTATATCAATCTCAACGGCGTGATGACATTTATCTATCCCGATGGATCAACGCAGCGAGAAACACGAACTTTCACAGTGAATGTGTTGTCACAATCTCAACCTGTTGTGACAGCGACCGAGTTTGTCTCAGTCATCAAGCCCCGATACTGATTTCAGACCAACTCAACCCAACAACCTGGACTCCAGTGCCTGCAATCGTCTTTCAAGGCTGGTCTGCAGCGGATCGGCGTGCAGACCAATCATGCCTTTCTCCCTGAGATACCAGCGACGACCATGCTCAACACCATGAGCAAAACCCGGCTTGATGAGCTCCATCTCTGCAGGTGGAGAAGCTTCAGCACTTCGATCAAACAAACGCCCCAAACTTTCAATCTGCGTTTGCCGCTGAAGCATTCCTGGTCGGGGCAACAAAACCCATTCACCATCCTGGGTTTCGATCATCCATGTGGTGCCCTGCGCAAACACCTCCAGCTCAATTTCCTCAATCGCCCCACTCAAGGTGCGACCACTGACACTACAGGGCCTGGCAAACGGCTGAAGGAGGGCCGGGGTATTGCGATAAACATCAACAAGTCCATCGAGCGGAAGATTCAGCGTCGGAATCGCATTCTCTTTGGTATCTAATCGCACCGGAAGCTCAGGCTCACGACGCGGCCCATCAGAACCCATTAATTCTTGATCACGCCAATTCTGCAAATCCTGATCAATTTTCTCCAATCGATCGGAAAGCTCAGAAACGTCTTGGCGGACGCTCTCAAAGCTACGAGAAATATTATCGTTCGTCTCAACAAAATGATCACTCAGCTGCCGAACACTTTTCAGCAGAAATTTCACAGAGTCAACAAGTTTCTGGTCATCCATTGATCACTCTCCAGATTGCTGCTGAGTACGCTTGACCGATTCTTGTGCAGCACGCAGGAGCTGGTCAAGCTCTCCGTCATCGGCCTGAGAATTCCCAGCAGGAAGCGAAAATGGAGCTGCATGATGGGTTGAAACGGCAGCAGCATCATGGGCAGGATCAGCAGTCTTTAGCCCCCTATTCGCCTGCTTAACGGAATCCGGCAGGAGGAAAAGATCTAACAACTGACCAATTCCGCACAAACCAAGCGTGAAGAGCAACACCATGCCATAGCCAACCTGGCCAAGGTACATGCGCTGAACGCCACAAACCCCGACAAACGAGAGGCACCAGAGAAGGTAGCTCAGGGATAGCTCTTTTTTCTCCCGAATGGGCACCGATTAATCATTTCAGCTGCACAGTTATTCTATCGTAAATCCAGCGAAGCCCCAGACCAGGCTCACACCAACCCATGCCGGAGAGCTGGCCAGTCCTCATCAACACCCTGTTACTTGCGTGGCTGGTGCGAACCGTGATCGTCCTTCAGCTAGCTTTTCGAGATAAAAGATGCGAACTCACGCAGACTCAACACGAACTAGCAATTTCAAAAGCATCAGATAATCAGAAATCAATAAGCATCGTCATCCCCGCATTCAACGAGAAGAGATTAATTGAAGCGACTCTACTATCATGCATTCAGTCAGATTATGCCAACAAGGAAATCATTGTCGTTGACGACGGATCCACAGACGGCACGGGAGTCATCGCGAGAAAACTCGCTGATAAGCACCCAAGCCAACGGATTAAAGTATTAAGAAGCCGCCGCAACCAAGGAAAAACTGAGGCCCTCAACCTTGGCCTTAGCCAAGCCAAAGGAGACCTCATCGTTACCCTTGATGCCGACACACAGCTGGAAACAGAACAAACCCTCTCAGTATTAGTCCGGCCAATCCTTACAAACCCAGAGATTGCAGCAACCACAGCCAACTTCAAAATTGCCAATCCAGCATCAACACTCAGTAGATATCAGGCGATCGAATATGCCAAAATGATCCAAATAACTAAACGGGCACAAAGTCAAACCAACACAATACTGATACTTCCCGGAGCGCTAAGTGCCTTCAGCAAAGTTGAGCTCAAGGCAATAGGAGGATTCTCAAAGGCCACATTGGCCGAAGATGCCGATGCCACCATGGCATTGCTTCGTCAGGGTTATCACATCTGCCTAAATACAAGTGCCTGCGGATTCACAGAAGTACCAACATCCATCGCTACCTTTATCAAACAGCGAATTCGCTGGCGCGTTGGCCAATGGCAATGCCTCTGGAAACATCGAGGCCTTGCAAGGCAATCATTGGCAGCTTGTTTTTTTTATTTTGACGTCGTCGCAACCAACTGCCTGACAGCGGCAACGCCCATTTTCATTCTTCTTGCTCTTTGGCGATTAATTGAGCAAGGCGATTGGCAATCCTCAGCCTGGGCCTCCTGCGGCTTCATCGCGACAGATATTTTCGTGACAACAACCACTACACAACTCGACAAAAGCTTTAGAACAACATCTGCAAGTTATTGCGGCAGCCTGGTCTTCTTTGCGGCCCTCAACCCTGTGATCACATGGCTCTCGATCATCAAGCTATCAAGCAAAATTCCGATCACCTGGTAAGGTAATTGCCCAAAAATAATATCACTGCGAAGAATCATCGATCCAGCGGCAAGCCGTATCAGAGTCTGACGAATATTGAACTGATCCATCTTGGTTCTTACGACCTGCAAGGTTGATGCAGCCTTGCTTACCACGCACATCTTCGATAACCGCCATGAAATCGCAGTAATAATTACCTCTGTAGCTCCCACAGTCATGCGGATTAGAGAAGGTCACCTTGGTTCCATCGTCCCACTCACCTTCGTTCAACTCTTTTGCCAAACTGAAACCAAATTTCTTATAGTCAGCGAGGTCATTGTAATTAGTGGGCAAAGAAAACTTTCTGGAATCAATCACTGAACAACCAGAAACAACAAGACCCATCAGAGGGGCCAAAGCAATCAATCGATACATCAGTCTTGTCGCATGCAATGCAACAATAACAAATAATGATGGGTCCCCTCAATACCTTTTTCTGCAATGCAAATCCTGCATAAGCAAGCCTGAAAGAGGCACGACGATCTCACACTCCCTTCCAGAAAGCCAGGGTGCGACTATCCTCTCAAATAGCACTGATCACCACTCGGCTATCACCTCACAGACCAATCACTGGAAACCCGTACAAAACCCACGGTAGTCAACTTCAACTTCAACTTCAACTTCAATTTGCATTACCCAGGAAACGATCCAGACCATTGCAGCCTCTGAACAGCAAGACAATGGACATACCAATCTCTTGAAGGAATCAATACACGACCCCAGGCATGCCGCTTGTGATGCACTGTTGTCAAACTGATAGAGCGTTCCCTGAATGGCAACAGCGTTGACAACGACGCCGACATGGCTGCAACTACACCGCACCGTGCGCTTCGGCGACACCGATGCAGCCGGCGTGATGCATTTCCACCAGCTGTTGCGCTGGTGCCATGAGTCCTGGGAGGAGAGCCTGGAGCGTTACGGCACTGAAGCTAGTGAGGTGTTTCCTGGCTGCCGCGGCCAGGAGCGCTGGCCTGAGATCGCTCTGCCGGTAGTTCACTGCAGCGCAGACTTCCTGCGGCCGGTGCACGGGGGTGATCATCTCCAGGTTCTGGTTGCACCGCAGCGGCTCGATCCAGGGAGCTTTGAGGTGCGCTATCGCTTCCAGCTGGATCACCAAGATGTAGCCCGTGGCTTGATTCGTCAGCTAGCGATCAGCAGCACGTCCCGCCGGCGTTGCGCCCTACCGGAAGCGATTGATCGCTGGCTGGAAGCATCGGCCCTTGGAAGCATCAGAGGCCTCTAATTCGGCTTGCGCTGCCAGGCCCAGACCAGCGCAGCGCATTGGAGCGGCAGCATGCAAGCGGCAATCAAAAGGGGATGAAAGCCGCCTTGTGATGTCCCAGAAACTGCAGCAGCACTAAAAATTGTTGCTCCCACCAACAAACCAGTGGGAGCAATTCGCCGCAGGGAGGGCAACGACATCAGAACCAGGCTTTTTGCTGATCAAGATAGGTTTCACGGAACTCCTCTGGAGTTTTTGTGAGATAAATGATCCCCTCAATCAGGCCAATTACCTGCATTACAACGTATGCAACTCCACAGGTTGGAATACTGCCAGCAAGACTGACAACGAGCATGATGATACCTGCATTGTTGTAACCAAGGACAAATTTATGAATACCTAGGCCACCGAAGAAGATACCAAGGAGGCCGGCGGTAAGTTTTTTGCTGCTGATTTCCGACTCAGAGAGGGTGGTCATCTTTTTGAAGTATTTTCGCGGCAATTAAAGCAAATCTGCCCATTTTTGCCAACGCTTACGCTCCCATTTCCCAGCATCTGTCACGGCCAAGCCTGGGCACTGCAGCCATCGGATCGGTCGTTCTGCAGGGAGCCAATCACGCGTCAACCCTTCTAAACGAGACTGGAGTTGATGCCACTGATCAGTGGCTAGACACCCCTCTCGGCAGCGAACCAAGGCCACCAAACGCCGCTCCCACTCTGGATGCTCCACGGGAAGAAACAAGATCCCATCAAGGGCACACCCACAAGCGTGGGCTTCTTTCAACAAGCGCTGAGCCAACTGATCAGGGAAGACTGTTTCCCCGCCTGATTGAATCGCATCATCCAGGCGGCCATGGATTGTGAGTAGCTGCTGCCCGTCAGCAGCCCAATCCAGGGTCGCTCCATCACCCGATCTCCACCAACCGTTGGCATCCACCAAGGGCTGCAGGGCTCCATCTTGCCAGCGGCCGATGGCTAACCGCGGGGTGCGCACCAGAAGAGCCCCTGAAGCCTCCAAGCGCAACTCCACATCACCAAGGGCTGTTCCAGACCCCCGCTCACCCGCCAAGAAACGCTCTGGTGATTGAGCCGCCACCATGGCGGCCGTCTCTGTCGCGCCGTAACAAGGTGCCAGCCGCACCTCCAGCGCACGGGCTCGATCAGCCAGATCGATGGGGAGCGCGGCTCCACCCACCCAGATCACCGCTAAATCTTGCAACCAACGCACACCCGCGGGGTGATCAAGCAAGCGTCGCAACTGCGTGGGCACCAACGACACCACACGGGGCTTGCTGTACCAGAGCGGCATGGCTCGGCAATGGGACAACAACGCCTGCGGATCACGCATCAATGCAGGTGCCAACACAACATGGTCAGCACCCCAAAGACGGCTGCGCCACCAAGGCATCAGGCCGCTCATGTGATGCACCGGCAAGGGGTTGAGTACAAGCATCTGATCCAGTTCCAAACCAAGACTCGTCAGCCAGCGTCCGGTTGCGGTCGCGGATTGGTCGAGATGGCCCGCAGGCTGCAGACACAAGCTGCGACCACCGCTGGAGCCGCCGCTAGCCATGATCACGCCCGCTCCCTGAGGGCAAGCACTGGCCGCAGGCAGCTCAGGAGAAGCCCCCTTGGGGGCCTGCAACTGGATCCATTGCCCATCCACAAGGGCTTGCTCCACCTCCTGCAGCACCACTGGTAGCTGGGTGGGATCCACGATCAACCGCTTGGGAGCCGTCATCTCACATCCCCCGCTGCAGACCACACCTCAAAAGGATCAGACGAAAACAGCGCATCCTCAGGGCACCAACCCGGGGCCAACCCAGGCGCGGCTGGTGACGGGCCTCGCTGCTGCAAAGCCGCCAGATGGGCCAGCCAGCGGGCGCCGATACCGGTTTCAAACGCAGTGCTCAGCATCAAATGGGGAGCTCCCTGCTGCAGTTGACGCAACAACGGCCTGGGATCCCCCTCAAGAGCTGGGCGCCGCACCTGCCACCCAGACCAACGGGCCCGCCAAGCGGGGTGATCCCGCAAGCTCTCATCCAAAGCCACAGGCACCCGGCACAGCAGGTGCTGATGACCTGCCAGGTCATCCAGCGCCAAGGGCTGCTCAATCCACTCCAGGCGTGGCTCACCTTGAAGCTCCTCGGCCCACTGCTCCGCAGTCGCCAGTCTCCATCCGCCGTTCGCATCCAGGCGCAGGCGTGCCTGAGATGGCAACGCCTCCAGCAACCAGGCCAGCAAGCGACGCTCCTCAGGATCCGCTGCCGCCGCCACCTTCCACTTGAGGGTCAGCGCGCCATCCGCTGGTATCGCCTCAAGCACCCGGGTGAGGGCCTCCGGCATCGCAGGCCCAGCCGGCAGCAGACGGGCTGATGCAGGAGCCGGCAACCAGTCCAGCGGACTGCGCTCTCCCACCAGCCCCTGGAGCTCCGCCAGGGCTGCCCCAAAAGCGAAGGCCACTTCCCCAGGACTGCTCTCTAACAGCTGCTCCAGCTCTTCTATAGACGCAAACACAGCTGCGTCATTGATCCGTTCGATCAACCAACGGTCGCAACGCATCTCCTGATGCGGTGTGAGCGGTGACACCTCGCCCCAACCAAAACGACCGCAGCCATCTTCGATACGCAGCAACCAGCCCCGCCGCTGCTGCCAGGCTCCAGCAGCGGTCTCCAGAGGGCGAGTGAGCGCAAAGGCATAGGGCCTGAGCTGGAGCCGCATCACCATCGGCTCAGGCCAGGGGTCCGAATCCAAGCCAAGGCCCGAGCGCGAGACCCACACTCAAACCCAAACCATTCAGCGCCTGAAAGCGGAGGGCTAGGAATTTGCTGCCCACAACCCGATCAGGAGTGTGATGGTGCTCCCTCAACAGTCGAATCAGAGCGGCACCCGCGGGGAGAGCCAGCCCGCTCAACAGGGCTGTCAGAGGCCAGTCCCCCTGCAGGATCGGCACCCACTCCAACGCCAGGGTTCCGGCCACGAACCAAGGCACCAGGGCCGCAGCCCGCGCCGTTCCCAGCCGCACCACCGGCGAACGCTTGCCATGGGCGGCATCCTCTTCAGTCTGATGAAAGTGCGAGCAGAACAGCACCAGGGTCGTGGCCAGGGCAGGGCCCGCTCCTAAGCGAAGGGCGACGGTCCAGGGCACCCTGAAAGCGATCGCTGCAGGCTCGGCGGACGGAGCCAGCACCAGCAGGGCTGCCGCCGTGGCGAAGGGACCGAACGCCAACCAGCAGAGCGGTTCCCCGAGGCCCAGGTAGCCGAGCCGGAAGGGCGGCCCTTGATACAGATAGCCGAGGCCACAGCTCACCAGCACCAGGGACAACACCGCAAGGCTGCTGTGCAGGGCGACCACCAGCATCAGCAGTAGACCCAACAGCAGGGCGAGATTGGCCAGGCGGCGTACCGGTCGGCGCCGCCCCAGCAGGGCCACCACGGAATGGGGCTTGCCGTTGGTGTCAACGCCAGTTTCAGCATCGAACAGATCGTTGCTGAGGTTTTCCCAGAGCAGGAGCAGCACCGCTGCCACCAGAAAACCAAGGGCCTGGCTCCAACGCACGGGCTGGCCTGCGGCCAGACGCCAACCTGCCGCCAACACCACGGGCATCACGGCCACGGAATACATCGGCCACTTGATCGCGGCCTTCCAAAGCCGACGCCGCTCGGCCACCGGGGCGTGAAGGGATGCAACAGCCTGACGATCTGGCATGGACTCGGCCCCTGAACCCCGCATGAAGGCCCATACATTTGAGCAGCATCACCCACCCATGCCGCCGGATGACGGCTGAGTCCAACACCAGCCCTGCCGAGATCCGCTTCAGCGAGCTGCTGGACCGGGCCATGCATGTCTGGCGACAGCGGCAGGGAGAAGAGGGAGTCTTCAGCCTGGCCCTGCCCCTGGTGGGACTGGACCCCCTCACCCAGCTCCCCCTGCTGGAGTCCCCCGACCCCTTCCGCTTCCTCTGGGATGGGGCACCAGGTCTGAGCCTGGCGGCAGCTGGGCGCTGCCATCACCTGGATCTCGCAGGACCAAGACGTTTCGAACTAGCCCAACGCTTTAGCGACGCAACCCTGGCCCGGGTGCAGGATGGCAACCCGGAGGCACCTGCCCAGGCTCGCTCCCGCATCTTGCTGGCCTTCTCCTTCTTTGAGCAGAGTGGCGAACAGCAACCAGCTGGTGGCACCCCGTCGGTTCAAGCCGTACTGCCCCGCTGGCAGCTGAGCTGCCATGGCCGACAGGGATGGCTTCGCCTGCATGGCGTCGTCAACCAAAGCAGCGATGTGCGTTCGCTGGCGGAAACGCTCTGGTTGATGGCTGAACGGCTGCAGCAGAACCCAAGTAGCCAGAGGAAACCAGGGATCTCCACCGTCAGCGGCACCACGATTCCAGGAGCCTGGGAACAGCGTTACGCGCCGACCCTGCGCCGAGGCATCGAGCTGGTCAACGACGGGGAGCTGCACAAATTGGTGTTGGCGGTGCGCCAGTCGATCCAACTTGAGGCCCCACTCGACCCTCTGCCATTGCTGGATCGGCTGCGTCAGCAACAGGCGGGGAGCTGTCGCTTCCTCTGGCAACGCCACAGAGATGACAGCTTTTTCGGGGCTTCACCGGAACGGCTGCTCAGTCTGCGCAACGGCCAGCTACGCAGCGATGCTTTAGCCGGAACCGCCGGTCGCAACGAACAGGCCATCAGCCTGCTGCGCTCCGATAAAGACCGACGGGAGCATGAACTGGTGGTGCAGGCCATCACCGAACATCTGCGCGCCCAGGGATTGCAGCCGCGCCGCCCCCGTCGTCCCCAGCTGGCACGTCATGGCCAGCTGGTGCATCTCCACACCCCGATCACCGCCGCTGCCCCCGACCAGCAACCGCTCACCCTCGCCGGTGCTCTGCATCCAACACCAGCCGTAGCCGGGCTGCCACGCCGGGAGGCGATGACCTGGCTGCGCAGCCTGGAACCATTCGAACGCGGGGGGTACGCCGCACCGATCGGCTGGATCGACAGCGCCGGAGATGCGGAGCTACGGGTGGCGATCCGCTGCGGCCATGCCCGGGGCCGCCAATTGGATCTCACAGCCGGAGCAGGCCTGGTGCGCGGTTCGGTGGCCGAACGCGAATTGCAGGAAGTGGGTCTCAAGCTCACGGTGCTGGCGGATCAGCTTGAGCTGCGCCCCCAGCTTCACTGCACCTGAGCCTGAAGCCGCTCGATCACCTGGTCAGCCAGGGGCCGCTGCATCAGACGCTCCACCTCACGGATGCCAGTCGGACTCGTGACATTGATCTCACTGAGCATGCCGCCGATCACATCAATCCCCACGAAGAACAAGCCTTCGGCCCGCAAGGCGGGGGCAAGGGCTTCGCAGATGAGCTGTTCTCGGTCCGTCAGCTCAGTCGCTTCCGGATGACCGCCCACAGCAAGGTTGCTGCGAAATTCCCCTTGCTTCGGCCGCCGGTTCACCGCCCCGAGCGGTTCACCGTCCACCAGCAGGATCCTCTTGTCACCAGCGCTGACCTCGGGCAAGAAGCGTTGGGCCATCACGGGCAGCCGCTCCTGTTCGGTGACCAGTTCGAGCAGAGCACCGAGCCCCGGAGCATCGGCACTGACCCGAATCACACCGAGGCCGGCACGCCCCCCGAGGGGCTTGAGCACGATGTCCCCCTGCTCGCGCGCGAACGCTTCCAGCTCCTGAACGCGACCAGCCACCAGGGTCGGGGCCATCCAGCGACTGAAACGGAGGGCGCCGAGCTTTTCGTTCCAAGCGCGCAGCGAGGAAGGCCGGTTAAGAACGCGAACGCCGGCCCGCTCCGCCACTTCCAAAAGATGCGTGGCATAGAGATAGGCCTCATCCACCGGCGGATCCTTCCGCATCCAGATCACGTGAAAGCGACTCAGGGGCAGACGCTGCCCTTCGCCGATCGTGATCCAGGGTTCCGGCTGCACGGGCGCGGCCACAGCAAAGGGCTCATCGGCCAGAGCGATCAGATCAGAAGGGGTGCACGCCCAGAGTTCGTGACCGGCCCTCGCCGCAGCCTCCATGAGGGCGGCGGTGGAGTCTTTGGCTGGATTGATGCGCTGGAGTGGATCCAGCACGAACAAGTGACGCATGGCGAGCAGCCTCAGGCGTCACCAGCGAGCAGGGCATCAAGCTCCCCTGCCCGTTCAAGGGCATGGAGATCGTCACAACCACCGACGTGTCGGTCGGCGATAAAGATCTGGGGCACACTCCGACGACCATCGCCGCGGGCGGCCATGGCATCACGACCCGGCTCATCACCATCCACAGCATGTTCGGTGTAAGCCACCCCCTTGCGATCCAGGAGCTGCTTGGCCCGGATGCAGTAAGGGCAGGTGCGCCAGGTGTAAATCTCAACCGGAGCCATGGGGAAACACGCCGAGCTTCTGGATCCTATGCAGAACGACCTCGCTGATAGGTTCAACCCATTGGATCAGCTGGCAACCGTTGCTCGACCTCACCGACTTCAAGCGCGACCTTTCTGAGCTCACCGACCGCCTGGGCCATGCCCAGGACTGTCTTTGACGTTCCTGCCCTCAAAGCCAGACAGCAGGACCTCGAACAGCTCGCCGCCCAACCGGACTTCTGGGACGACCAACAGAACGCCCAGAAGCAGATGCGCCGCCTCGATGAGGTGAAGGCCCAACTCGAGCAACTCGGCCAATGGAGACGTGCCGTCGATGACGCCCAGGCCACCCTGGAGCTCTACGACCTTGAACCTGACGACGAGATGCTCAGCGAAGCCCAGCAGGGGCTCACCACGCTGCGCAACGACCTGGACCGCTGGGAGCTGGAGCGCCTGCTCAGTGGTGAGTACGACAAGGAAGGTGCCGTGCTGTCCATCAATGCCGGAGCTGGCGGCACCGATGCCCAGGACTGGGCACTGATGCTGATGCGCATGTACACGCGCTGGGCCGAAGACCACGGGATGAAGGTGAGCGTCGACGAACTCAGCGAAGGTGAGGAAGCAGGCATCAAGAGCTGCACGATCGAGATCGAGGGCCGTTACGCCTACGGCTATCTACGGAACGAAAAAGGCACCCACCGCCTGGTTCGCATCTCACCGTTCAACGCCAACGACAAGCGCCAGACCAGCTTTGCCGGTGTGGAGGTGATGCCAAAGATTGAAGAGGAGGTCAAGCTCGACATCCCCGAGAAGGACCTGGAGATCACCACCAGCCGCTCCGGTGGTGCCGGTGGTCAGAACGTGAACAAGGTGGAGACGGCTGTGCGCATCCTGCACATCCCCACCGGCTTGTTTGTGCGCTGCACGCAGGAACGCTCCCAGCTGCAGAACAAGGAGAAGGCGATGGCCCTGCTGATGGCCAAGCTGCTGGTGATTGCTCAGGAGCAGCGGGCTGCAGAGATCGCCGACATCCGCGGCGACATCGTTGAGGCGGCCTGGGGCAACCAGATCCGCAACTACGTGTTCCACCCCTATCAAATGGTGAAAGATCTCCGCACCCAGCACGAAACCACCGATGTGCAAGGGGTGATGGACGGTGATCTCGATCCCTTCATTCAGGCTCTGCTGCGCCAGGGTGTGGACAGCCCAGGCCGTGAAGAGGACAGCTGAGCGATGAGCACCAATCCGGCGCCAAACGACCCCGCCCCCATGGAACCCACGACCAGCGAGGGGGCGCCGACACCACCACCCAGTTTCGTGAAGCTGGCCATGCGCAACATGGTGCGCAAAGGTCGCCAGAGCCTTGTCCACTTCGGGTTGACGGCCTTCGGCTTCATCGGCTTCATCCTGGTGGTCGCCTGGCTTGGGCGACCGACCCTGCCGCAATGAGCCCAACTGCGGATCCAGTGATCAGCATCGACCTCGCCTTCCAGGCCGCACCCTCAGACCTGATGGACGCCGAGGCCGATGCTCAGCTTCAGGAACGGCTCAACACCCAAGACGCTTGGGAGCTGGACTTGATCACCTGGCTCACAGCCATGCGCAACGACGCGAGCCTGGTCTGCCCGGAGGTCGTACGGACCGCAAGCGAGTTCAGCCTTGGTCTGCAGTTTTGCGATGACCCAACAATTGCCGCCCTCAACGGACAGTGGCGTCAGAAGCCCCAACCCACCGATGTGCTCTCCTTCCCTGCTCTGGAGGGGGATCCGCCGATCGGGGCCGATGCCTGCCTGGAACTCGGAGACATCATCGTGTCGGTACCGACCGCTCAACGGCAGGCTGACGAGCATGGCCATGACCTGCTGCACGAACTGCGCTGGCTCGTGAGCCATGGGTTTTTGCATCTGCTGGGCTGGGACCATCCCGACGACGCGCAGCTCAACGCCATGCTCCAGTGCCAGGAGCGTCTGCTAGCCATCAACGGTAAGGTTCAGTCCCAGGGTGAGATCAGCTGAATCAACAGATGGGATCACTGCTGCACTCCGAAGATGACCGCTCATTGACCGACGAGCTCAGCCACGCCAGCAGCCAGGCTGCCGCCAGCCACAGGGCCGCGCGGCGCGGGGCCTGGCGCATCGCCGGTGACCTGCCCGCGAGCTTCCGCTATGCAGCCCAGGGACTGGGCTACGGCTTCGTCAGCCAAAGGAACTTCCGAATCCATGTGGTGATCGGGGCGGTGGTGTTCAGTCTTGGCCTCTGGCTGCAACTGCCCACCATCCAGCTGGCCGTGCTCGTGCTCACGGTGGCGGCGGTGCTGGTGCTGGAACTGCTCAACACTGCGATCGAATCAGTGGTGGATCTGGCGATCGGTCGCCGCTTTCATCCCCTGGCAAGAATCGCCAAGGATTGCGCAGCCGCCGCCGTGCTCGTGGCAGCGATCAGCTCCCTGCTCATCGCCTTGCTGCTGCTCCTCCCTCCCTTGCTGGAGCGCCTTCACGGATAATCGCCCCCATGCTCCTGGTCATCGACAACTACGACAGCTTCACCTTCAACCTGGTGCAGTACTTCGGTGAGCTGGCCGACCAGCACCCGCTGGCTGCGGATCTGCGGGTGGAGCGTAATGACGCCCTGAGCCTGGATGAGATCCGCAGCCTCAATCCCGACGCGATCCTGCTCTCCCCAGGCCCTGGGGACCCAGACCAGTCGGGAGTCTGCCTGGAGGTCCTGCGCGAACTTTCGCCAACGGTGCCGACCCTGGGAGTGTGTCTCGGCCATCAGGCCCTGGCCCAGGTGTATGGAGGTCGCGTGGTGCGGGCAGCGGAGCTGATGCACGGCAAGACTTCACTGGTGCTGCATCAGGGTGATGGCGTGTTCGCAGGCTTGCCCCAGCCGCTCACCGCCACGCGATACCACAGTCTGATCGCTGACCGCGAGACCCTACCCGCGTGCCTGGAGGTGACGGCCTGGCTGGAAGACGGCACGATCATGGGCCTGCAGCATCGGGACTTTCCCCACCTCCAGGGCGTGCAATTTCATCCCGAGAGCGTGCTCACCGAAGCCGGGCACCAGCTCCTGGCCAACTTTCTGAAGTTGGCGGAAGGTGGCGCCCACCACTGCTAGCTTCCAGCTTCCATCGGACTCCGCCTCCGCCCATGCTTGTCCGCCCGCTGGCCTCGGCCCTGATTGCAGCAGCACTGCCCGCAGCGGCACTGGTTGGAGCAGCACAGCCCGGAGCGGCGATCGCTGGTGGCGTCACCATCACCAGCTATGGCCACAGCGCCCTGCTGATCAATGGTGGCGGCCAATCGGTGCTCGTGAACCCCTTCAAGGCCGTGGGCTGCGCCAAGGGCCTTCGGGAACCGAGGGTCAACGCCACGGTGATCCTGGCCAGCTCAGAACTGGCCGACGAGGGTGCCCGCATCGCAGGGGGCACTTTCCTCTCCAAGCCTGGTTCCTACAGGGTCGGCGGCTTGAAGCTTGAAGGCTTCGCCGCACCCCATGACCGTGTCGGCGGACGACGCTTCGGCCAGTCCACCCTCTGGCGCTGGCAACAGGGAGGATTGAGCTTCGCCCATCTGGGGGGCACCGCGGCTCAGCTCAGTGGTGAAGACAAGGTGCTGCTGGGTCGCCCGGATGTGCTGATCATCGGTGTCGGTGGCGGCGCCAAGGTCTACAACGCTGCGGAGGCCGCCAAGGTGGTGAAGGAGCTCAATCCCCGTCGGGTGATCCCCGTGCAGTATGTGAGCGGACCCACCCCTGCGGGCTGCGACCAAAGCGGGATCCAGCCCTTCCTTGATGCCATGGCCGGTACGGAGGTGCGTCGTGTTGGCACCACCCTCTCGGTTCCCACCGGCCTCGGCGATGGCACCGTCATCGATGTGATGCGCTAGTGCGTCAGCAGCAGGTCGGCGAGCCGCTGGCGGTCCGCCCCTTGCAGCAGCGCCAACAGCACCAGCACCCTCGCTTTCTGGGGGCTCAAATCTTCCGCTGGAAGCAAACCGAGCAGCTCATCATCCGACCGCGCCGGCACCCGACCCCGGCCGGTGCGTGACGTG
Organism: Synechococcus sp. HK01-R; assembly: GCF_014217855.1. Classification (NCBI taxonomy): domain Bacteria; kingdom Bacillati; phylum Cyanobacteriota; class Cyanophyceae; order Synechococcales; family Synechococcaceae; genus Synechococcus; species Synechococcus sp. HK01-R. The sequence goes on from NZ_CP059059.1 coordinate 482,092, forward strand.
CGAACGAGCAGCGGAACTTCCTGGAACCTCCCTTGCGCCAGGCACTTGCGCTCCAACGCCAGCCGCTCGAAACAAGAGAGCTGTCCCGCCCCGGTTCCCGCAAAGACCAAAGCATCGACACCCGCGTCGATCAAGGCCTCAATCAGTCGCGTCGACGGCTGCACATAGCCATACAGGATCTCCACCAGCGGCCAGCATTCAGGGTCCGGCATGGCCGCGAACGAGGACCGATCAACCACCAGCCCGGAATCGGTGGTGTGGGGATGGCTAGGTGTGCGGGTGAAGCGCACGCCATCACCATCGACCGTGCCAAGACGCCCGTGACCGGGGGAGCGAAAGGCTGCGACCCCGGAGCAGGCGACCTTCGTCACCTCGCGGGCACCATGAATCTCCCCATCCATCACCACGAGAACCCCACGACCAACAGCCTGGGGATGCACGGCCACCTGAAGGGCCTGCAACAGGTTGAGGGGACCATCCGCACTCAACGCTGTGGAGGGTCGCATGGCTCCCACCAGCACCACGGGCCTGGCATGACCGAGTGCGAGATGCAACCAGTAGGCGGTTTCCTCAAGGGTGTTGGTGCCATGGGTGATGACCACACCGCTGAGGCCGGGATCCTGACGGAAGGCTGCATCGATCCGCCGCAGCAGCTGCAGCCAGAGCCGATGGCTCATATCAGCGCTGTCGATGTTGGCGAGCTGTTCCACCTCCAAATCGGCCACGCAGCCGGCATCCGGCAACGCTGCGAGCAACTGCTCACCATCGAGCACCCCGGCGTTGTAATCCTCCAGGGCAAGGCGCGACTCAGCGGTGCCGGCGATGGTGCCACCCGTGCAAAGCACCAACAGACGGGGGAGGGACTGGGAGGGCCGCTCGCTCATCAGCAATCAGCCTTCAGGGACGGGGGCCTGGAGCGGCCAAGGAGACATACACCTCCCAAAAGTGCTGCATCTGCTCGGTGGTGCCGATGCTGACCCGCAGAGAACCGTCGATCTGGGGCTTACCCGCCATCGATCGCACGAGGATCCCCGCCGCGCGCAACTCCGCCTCCACCTCCGCAACGGCCCGCTGCGGCCAGATCAAGAGATAGTTCCCTCCGGCTGCGTGGAAAGAAACACCAGATCGTGTCAACTCCGAGACGATCCAGTCACGGGCCCGTATCACCTCGGCCACATAGGCATCGGTATAAGGCTGGTCCCGAAGGGCCGCGAAAGCAGCGGTCACCGCCACGCTGTTCACGTCGTAGGGACCAGTGACCCGACTGACGCGATCCACCACAGCGGCGTGACCGATCGCAAAACCGATGCGCAGGCCTGCCAGACCGGCCGTCTTGGCCAGGGAGCGCAACACCAGCAGATTGGGAGTAGCGGCGAAATCGGCGCTCGGCAACACACTGTCGCCGGTGAATGCCTCATAGAGCTCATCCACCACCACCAACGTGTCAGGGGCAGCAGCCGCCAGCGCCAGCACCTGACCCGCCTCGAGACGGGTGCCGGTGGGGTTATTCGGATTGCAGAGCATCAGGATCCGCGGCTTCCGACCTAGGGCCGAACGGATGGCATCCAGCGGAAAGACGAACCCAGGCATGCCATGGGGGATCGCCTCGATCGTCATCCCTTGCATGGCAGCGCAAGGGGCGTAGTAACCGAAGGTGGGACTCGTGGTGAGCAGCGTGTCACCGGAGGCGCCATAGGCATGGACGACGGCATGGATCGCCGCATCCACCCCGTTGAAGAGGCCGATCTGATCAACGGTCAGCGGGACACGCAAACCCGAAGACGAGGCCGCCAGATTGGCCATCAAGGCCTCCCGCAGTCCGTCGTACTCGGGATAGATGGCGATGTGATCGGCTGGAATGGCCCGGATCGCCTCCAGCACCTTCGGGCTAGGACCAACCGTGTTCTCATTGAAGTCGAGTCTCAACAAACCCCGCCGACCTTCAAGAGGAGCGCTGTAGGCCTTCAGTCGCTCCACGTCGAGACGCGCTGCAGGACCCTCTTGCCGTTGCTGCCTGGCCATCGAGGTGTCGCTCACATCCGCTCCAGGGTGGCAATGCCCAACAGTCCTAGGCCGCACTTCAACGTATCGGCCGTGAGCCTGCACAGGGCCAACCGGGAACTGAGTGTGGCCCCTTCGGCCTTGAGCACCGGCACCTGGTCGTAAAAACGGTTGAACACCTGGCTGAGCTCAAACAGATAGCTGCAGAGACGATTGGGCAGCAACTCCTCCTCCACCTCGGCGATCACGGCATCAAATTTCAGCAACTCCCTCACCAGAGCCCACTCCTGGGGCTCGCTGAAGCTCAAGCTGCCCGCCTCTGAGGCGGCGGAGGCTTCCAGATCACCACCCTTGCGGGCAATCCCCGCGATGCGCACCACCGCGTAGAGCAAATAGGGCGCCGTGTTGCCTTGGAGGGCGAGCATCCGATCAAAGCTGAACTGATAGTTGGTGATTCGGTTCTGGCTGAGATCGGCGTATTTCACCGCCGCTAGTCCCACCGTGGTGGCCACGTGCTGGATGAACGCCTCGTCCTCGCTGCGGCCCTCGTCCTCGAGGCGACGACGCAGGTCCGCTTCCGCTCGCTCGACGGCTTCATCAAGAAGATCGCGCAGGCGGACCGTGTCGCCAGCCCTGGTCTTGAGCTTCTTGCCATCGTCGCCCTGCACCAACCCAAAGGGCACATGTTCCAGACGTCCGTTCTCGGGGATCCAACCCGCACGACGGGCCACCTGAAACACACCCGCGAAGTGATTGGCCTGGCCCGCATCCGTCACATAAATCACGCGGCGAGCACCATCACCATCCGGCACTGCTGCGTAGCGATAGCGAATCGCCGCCAGGTCGGTGGTGGCGTAATTGAAGCCCCCATCACTCTTCTGCACGATCACTGGCAGCGGTTTGCCGTCCTTGCCGCTCACGCCCTCCAGAAACACGCATTGGGCGCCGTCATCGGTCACCAGGAGCTCGGCCTCTTGCAGGCCTTCAAGCACAGCCGGCAGATACGGGTTGTAGAAGGACTCACCCCTCTCGCTCAAGCGGATGTCGAGTCGGTCGTAAATCTTCTGGAATTCACGACGGGACTGATCGCAAAGCAGTCCCCAAGCTTTTAGCGATACCGGGTCACCGCCCTGCAGTTTCACCACCTCCTCGCGGGAGGTGATCTGAAACGCCTCATCGTCATCAAAACGCTTCTTGGCCTCGCGATAGAAGGCCACCAGGTCGCCGAGGTCCACCGCATCAGCGGTCTCCAGAGCGGCAGGCGCCACCTGCTTGAGATGGGTGATCAGCATCCCGAACTGAGTGCCCCAGTCGCCCACATGGTTGAGACGCAGCACCGGATGGCCACGGAACTCGAGCACCCGCGCCAACGAGTCGCCAATGATCGTGGAGCGCAAATGGCCCACATGCATCTCCTTGGCGATGTTGGGGCTTGAAAAATCCACCACCACCGGTGCCGAGTTCTCCACCAGCGGAACGCCCAGGCGGGGATCTCCGAGCCTGGTGACCACCTCCGACGCCAGCTGCTCAGGGCGAAGGGTGAGATTGATGAACCCAGGGCCCGCAATTTGGGGCTCCAAGCAGAGATCGGTGAAACCGGGGTTTGCCTGGAGCTGCTCCACGATCGCGGTGGCGATCTGCCGCGGCGCCTGCTTCAGGGGTTTCGCCAGGGGCAGGGCACCGTTGGCCTGAAAGTCACCGAACTCCGGCTTGCTGGCCGGGACCAGCTGGGGGTCGAGCGGCCGCCCGACCTCACGCGCTTGTGCTGCCGCTGCTGGAAACGCCCGTTCCATTGCTTCGCGCAGCTGGGTCTCCAGGGTGTGGGCGATGCGCAGCATGGAAGGGGAATGGGGCAGGGCCTGGCTCTGATCATCCCCCGGCGGGGGTGAAACGCATGCTCAGATCCAGCCAGCTGCTGCGCGTCACGGGTGCACTGGTGGAGATGAGATCAAGACCGCTGGCCGCATAGGCCGCGAGCGCCTCGGGCTGAAGGCCCGAGGCCTCCAGCACCACCGGTGCCGCGCCGGGGCGGGCACGCGCCTCGTCCCGCAGTCGAGGCACCAACGCCTTCAGCTCCTCCGGGCTGAACTCATCCAACAGCACCCCATCGGCGCCGGCCCGCACGGCCGCGATCGCTTCCACCTCGGTTTCCGCCTCCACAATCACAGGCGCCGGCCAGGGGGCCGAGGCGCGCACAGCCGCCATCGCCGCCTCCACCCCCCCAGCCCAGGCCAGGTGGTTTTCCTTGAGCATCGCTGCATCGTCTAAACCCATGCGGTGGTTCAAACCACCGCCGCAACGCACGGCATATTTCTCCAAAACCCGCAGCCCTGGCGTGGTTTTGCGGGTATCCGCCAACTGCACACCTGAGCCCTTCAGCTGGGCGACCAGCGCTGCGGTGGCCGTCGCAATCCCGGAGAGGCGCATGGCCAGGTTCAGGGCCGTGCGCTCCATCGCCACCAGCGCCTGGGCCTCAGCGTCCAGTTTGAGCACACGTTGCCCAGGCTTGACCAGCTCTCCCTCGTCCACCAGCAGCCGCACCCGAGCCGCAGGGTCGAGAAAGCACAGCAATGGCTCCACCAGCACGCCACCGCAGAAACGCCCCTCAGCCTTGGCGACCCAGTGAGCAGCGCCATGGCACCCGTGAAGTGCTGGAGCTGTGAGATCGCCGCGGCCAAGGTCCTCCATCAGCCAGGCCTCCAGCTGCGCGCGTAGCTGCGGGGTGATCAACAAAGGAGCCACCATCAGAGCCAACTGGTGCCAGAGGCTTCCAGGGCTTCGATCGAGGGCCAGGCCCCCCAGCCAAACAGGAGCTGGTTCAGACGGTCCATCAAGGCCGGCGTCTCCTGAAGAGCCTGACGGGCGGCCCATTCAGCCTCTTGCACCTGGTCATCGGAAAGGTTGAGAGCCTCCAGCAGGCGTCGGTAAGCGACCCGCTCAGCGGCGTTGATGGCACTGTCATCCTCTGGCCCCTGACTGCTGCACGCCATCTGATAGGCGAGAGACACCATCTCGATGCGCACATCCTTGTCCTGGAGCTGGCCGACCCAGGCCTCCAGATCCGAGGCCTGCTCAGCCTGCAAAGCCGCCAGCGCATCCTCGGGATCCACCTGCGGCAACAGGCGGGCCGACAGCTTGCCCAGCAGCGCCCTCTCTTCCGGAGCTACCTCCCCATCCACACTCGCCACCCAACACAACAACTTCAACTGAGCCTGTTGCGCGGGGTTGAGGCCAGCCAGGGGATCAGTCACCGGACACACCGAGCGAGAGGCCTTCATTCTGGGAGCCCAGCGGCCCTCACTTGCCGATGCAGAACCGGGAAAAGATCCGATCCAGCACTGATTCGGTGAGCTCCTCCCCGGTGATTTCACCAAGGCTGTGAATTGCCTGACGCAAATCGATCGTCCAGAAGTCCCAGGGCAGCCCCTCGGTCGCCACCTGTTCACTGCGGGCCAGGGCATCGGCGGCCTCCTGAGCCAGATCCGCCTGGCGTTGGTTCAGTGAGAGGAGCAAGGAGCCATCTGTCAGGGCTCCACAACGCTCCAACATGGCCTGCACCAACTCAGCCTCCCCAGCTCCGGTACTGGCACTGAGGCGGATGTCGGCAGCAGAGCCAGTCAGCCGCGCCGGGATGTCCGTGCCAGCAAGATCCACTTTGTTGCCCACCAGCAGATGGGGCACAGCGGCGGGGATGCGTTGCCGCAGCGCCTCATCCTCGGGCGTCCAGCCCACGCTCAGGTCAAAGAGGAGCAGCACCAGATCAGCACTGGCCAGGGCGTCATGACTGCGGGCGATGCCGAGCTGCTCCACCGCATCGCTCGTCGCCCGGATGCCAGCGGTATCGAGCAGGGTGATCGGCACCCCCTCCAGCACGATCTCGCTCTCCAACAGATCACGGGTGGTGCCGGGCAGGTCGGTCACGATCGCCCGCTCCCGACGGCTAAGCCGATTCAGCAAGGAGCTCTTGCCCACATTCGGACGTCCCACCAGGGCCACCCGCAGGCCACTGCGCAGGGCCGCGCCCCGTTCAGCATCCGCCACCAGAGTGCGCAGATCCCTTTGCAACGCCTGCAGCTCTTGCAGTAAGGCCGCACCATCGAGCGGGGGCAGATCCTCCTCGAAATCCACGCGCGCTTCCAGCTCACTGAGCTGATCGAGAAGTCGTTCACGCAGGGCCGTGATCCGTTGCTGAATCCCCCCGTCGACGCCGGCCATCGCCAGCTGCGCTGCCCGCTGACTGCGCGCCGCCACCAGATCACTGATCGCTTCAGCGCGGGTCAGATCCAGGCGACCGTTCAGCACCGCGCGCTGGCTGAACTCTCCCGGCAGAGCCCGGCGCACCCCGGGCTGTTCCAACACCCTGGCCAGAACACGCTGTATGGCGATCACACCCCCGTGGCAATGGATCTCCACCACGTCTTCGGCGGTGAAACTGCGCGGCGCCAGCATCAAGAGCAGGAGCACCTCATCAATCCGCTCCTCGCCGTCAGCGGCGAGCACGTGGCCGTAAAGCACCCGATGGCTCTCCCAGGGCTGGTGGCCGGGAATGCGAGTCACGGCGCGCACAGCCGCCTGAGCCTGGGGCCCCGAGAGGCGGATCACCGCGATGCCACCCTGCCCCGGGGCCACAGCCGTCGCGACGGCTGCAATGGTGTGCGGACCAGAGCTGCTCTCAGACATTGGCGCGTTGGGCCGATTTCAGCTCTCTCCTCTCTACGATCGCAAGCCACACCCTTCTCCGCAGGCGACGGACTGCACCCATGGCCCGGATGCTCCTGAAGGATGTGCAATCCAGAGTTCGACGGGCGATGACCTGGATCTGGGACCAGGAAGGCACGCCAGGACAGCGGGCGCGTGGTGTGAGCGCTGGCGTCTTCTGCGGCTGCTTTCCCTTCTTCGGGCTGCAAATCATCCTCAGCGTGGGTGTGGCGTCCCTGCTGCGGGGCAACCATCTTCTGGCCGCCGCTGCCACCTTGATCAGCAACCCCTTCACCTACGTGCCCCTTTACTGGTTCAACTACCAGGTGGGTGATGCGCTCATTGGGAACGGTCAAGGTCCTGCCCTGAACAGCATCAGTCGCAGCACGCTTTGGGAGCAGGGCTGGGGGTTCAGCTCCCGCCTACTTCTTGGTTCAGCCGTGGTGGCCACCGTGCTGGCGATCCTGATGGGAGTGCTGGCGTTCCTTGTGTTTCGACGGAATCAGGTCTCCGCCAAAACAACAAGTCATCCGTAAAGCTCAAAGCCACCGTTCCGAATCCCCAGAAACACCCCACACAGCAGCAGATTCATGGAGGCTGCTGATGCCAGAACTCAGCTCTGCCCGGTCCGCGCGATATCGAGCACATCCGCCATGGAGCGGATCTGATCCATGGTGCGCTGCAACAGGTCAGCACTGGCCAGCTCCACTCGCAAGTCGATGCGGGCCGGTTTGCCGTAGGCCGTTTTCACACGAGCATCACTGACGTTGATCGATCCATCAGACAGGCGCATCAGGATGTCTTTCAGGATGCCAACCCGATCGATCACCTCGATGCGCAATTGCACGGGGAAGCGCTGACCATTGCTGGCATTCGCCGGGTTCCAGCGCACAGGCAATCGCCGTTCGCTGGGAATTGCCTCCACGTTGGAGCACTCTCGCCTGTGAATGGTGATCCCATGGTTGCCAAGGGCCACCGTGCCCAGGATCGCTTCACCGGGGAGCGGGCTGCAGCAACCACCCAGACGGTAATCAAGACCCTCGACTCCGAGGATCGGAACGGCATCGCCGTGGTCATGGCGAGCCTGCGCTGATTCCGCCTGTTCCACCAGCTTGCGGGCCACATCCTCATTGCTGAGGGGCTGGATCTCCGCCGCGGATTGGAGACGAATTTCCTCCCGGAGCCTGTTGAGCACCTGATGAAGGGTGACGGCACCGAAACCGAGGGCCGCAAGCAAGTCGTCGGTGCTGTTCAGATTGCACCGCTCGGCGACACGGGTCATTGCTTCGCTAAGGAGCAAGGCATCGAAACCGCTCCGCCCCAGCTCACGCTCCAACAGCTCCTTGCCGCGCTGAATCGTTTCATTGCGATGGCTGCGCTTGTACCACTGGCGGATGCGATTTCGCGCCGTTGGCGTGGCCACGAAATTGAGCCAATCGAGGCTGGGGTGTGCGGTTTTACTGGTGAGAATGTTGACGAAATCACCGTTCTGCAACGGTGTTGAGAGAGGGCAGAGGCGATCGTTGATCCTCACGCCATGGCAGTGATTACCCACCTCGGAGTGAATCCGGAACGCGAAGTCCACCGCCGTGGATCCCTTGCGCAGGCCAACCACATCGCCCTTGGGAGTGAACACGAAGACCTCTTCGTCGAAGAGATCTTCCTTGATCGACGCCAGGTAGTCGTTGTGATCATCGGCGCCCCCCTCCTGCTGCCAGTCGACCAGCTGCCGCAGCCAGTTGAACCGTTCGGTATCCCCGCCTGCCGCCGGTGACCCCCCCTCTTTGTATTTCCAGTGGGCCGCAATTCCGAACTCCGACACCTGGTGCATCTCCAGAGTGCGGATCTGCACCTCGATCGGCCGATGCCGGCCGATCACCGCTGTGTGCAGCGACTGATAGCCGTTGGGCTTCGGAAGGCCGATGTAGTCCTTGAAGCGTCCGGGGATCGGCCGAAAGGTGTCGTGCACCACGGCCAGGGCCCGATAGCAGCTCTCCACATTGGGCGTGATGATGCGCAGAGCGGCCACGTCGTAGATCTCGTGGAATGCCTTCTGCTGCCGCTGCATCTTGCTCCAGATGCCATAGAGGTGTTTCGGTCTACCACTCACCTCACAGCTGCCAAGGCCCACAGCCGCCAGACGATCGCTGAGCAATTGCACAGTCACCCCGAGGCGTTCCTCACGCTCACTGCGCTTGGTGGCCACCTGCTGCTGGATCTCCCGGAAGGCTTCCGGCTCCAACAACTTGAAGGCCAGGTCTTCCAGTTCCCATTTGAAGCGACCGATGCCAAGACGATTGGCCAAGGGGGCATAGATCTCCCGGGTTTCCCGGGCAATGCGCTGACGCTTCTCCTCCTTGAGCGACCCGAGGGTGCGCATGTTGTGCAGACGATCCGCCAGCTTCACCAGCACCACGCGGATATCGCTGGCCATCGCCAAGAACATCTTGCGCAGGTTCTCCGCCTGAGCTTCGGTGCGGTTAGTGAAGTGAAGTCCCCCCAGCTTGGTGACGCCCTCCACCAGCTCACGCACCTCGGCGCCGAAATGATTTTCGAGCTGAGCGGGAGTCAGATCGGTGTCTTCCACCACGTCATGGAGGAAGCCGGCGGCGATCACTGGCGCACTGGCACCGATATCGCGCAGCAAGTCGGCCACGGCCACCGGGTGCACGATGTAGGGGTCGCCGCTGGCGCGGAACTGACCCTGATGCAACTGGAACGCGAAATCAAACGCTGCCGCCAGAAGCGCTTCGGGGTCGGTCGGGCAGCTGTATCCCTCGCCAGGGGGCACATGGGTGAGGCACTCCCGCAACCAGTCGGGCAGATCGATGCCGTAATCCTCGATCGTGCGGATCGGATGCACCCTTGGCACGGGCTGGTCGCACCCCTCTGCTGCACTGACCGCATCGGTCTGTGTCGGTTCCGGCGCAGAGGTGACGTTCAGCATCCGACCCGGCAGGGTCAATCCATGGTATTGAGTCGGGTGCTCCTGTGCTGCCATTGATGTCCAGCGGTTCTGGGTTAGTGCTGGAGCTCAAGCAGTTGAGGCTGCGCTACCCGAGCAGTGATCGCTGGACCCTGGATGGGCTGGACCTTGAGCTGGAGCCGGGGGAGCGCCTCGCCCTGGTGGGCCCCTCCGGCTGCGGGAAAAGCACCGTGGCCAGAGCTGTACTCCAGCTGCTGCCGGCCGGAAGCCAGTGCCTCGGCGGCCTGAAATTGCAGGGTCAGGACCCCAGAACGCTGGGCCGCTCAGCACTCCGGCAGCTACGCGGCGAAGCGGTGGGCCTGGTCTTTCAGGACCCGATGACCCGCCTCAATCCGTTGATGACGGTGGGGAATCACCTCCTCGACACCCTCAGAGCCCACAGGCCGGCCACTCCATCCACGAAACGGCGCAACCGGGCCGAACAGCTGCTGGAAGCGGTGGGCATCGGAGCTGAGCGCTTCGGCGCCTACCCCCATGAATTCAGCGGTGGCATGCGCCAGCGCCTGGCGATCGCTCTGGCCATGGCCCTTGATCCGCCGCTGGTCATTGCCGATGAACCCACCACCAGCCTGGATGTGGCCGTGGCGAACCAGGTGATGGGCGCTCTGCAGACGCTCTGTGCAGAGCGGGGAAGCGCCTTGCTGCTGATCAGCCACGACCTGGCGATGGCCAACAGGTGGTGCGAACGGATGGCCGTGCTCGATCAGGGGCGGGTGGCGGAGCTCAACAGCAGCCTCACCGTGCTGACAGAGCCCCGGTCCGACGTGGGCCAGCGCTTGGTGGCGGCAGCACGCCAACGGGAGGGAGGTCAGACCCCGGCGGCTCCAGAGAGCCGACTGCTGCTCCGCGTGGAGAACCTGCGCTGCTGGCACAACCTGGGGGGGCCACCCTGGGCACCCACGTGGCTCAAGGCGGTGGATGGGGTGAGCTTTGCGCTGCAGGCGGGGGAATCCCTCGGGGTGGTCGGCGGCTCGGGCTGTGGAAAGAGCACGCTCTGCCGCGCCCTCATGGGCCTGAACCCGATTCGGGGCGGGCAGGTGTGGCTCAACGGGCAGGAGCTGTTGCGCCTGCGCGGCCCCCAGGAGCAACTGGCGAGGCGTTCGATCCAGATGGTGTTCCAAGACCCCTTGGCCTGCCTGAATCCGGCCATGCGCGTGGTCGATGCCATCGCTGATCCGCTGCTCATCCACGGCTTAGCGAAACCGGCAGCCGCACGGGAACGGGTCCGGGAGCTGCTGGAACTGGTGGGCCTGACTCCGGTCGAAGAGTTTCAGAACCGTCGGCCCCGGCAGCTCTCCGGCGGCCAGCAACAGCGGGTGGCCATCGCCCGGGCCCTCGCCCTCGACCCACGGGTGCTGATCTGCGATGAGAGCGTGAGCATGCTCGATGCCGAGATCCAGGCTGAAGTGCTCATGCTGCTGCGCGGTCTCCAGGCCCGCCTTGGAGTCGCGATGCTGTTCATCACCCACGACCTCTCCGTGGCCAGTGGGTTCTGCCACCGGGTGATCGTGCTCGACAAAGGGAAGATCGTGGAGGAAGGCCGCGGTGATCAGGTGCTGCAAGCACCGGAAGCGGCAATCACCCGAAAGCTGGTGGCGGCGTGTCCCCGCCTACCCGCCGTCTGAGCACCGCCAGAAGCTTCTGCATCACAGCCGGCAACGGCGCCTCAAACAGCATCCGCTCCCGCGTGATCGGATGGTCGAGGCCGAGTTGAAAGGCGTGCAACGCCTGCCCCGGAAGCTCGATCGGCAATTTTCGGCAGCGGCTGTAGGTGGGGTCCCCCACCACCGGATGGTTCATGTGAGCGCAGTGCACCCGGATCTGGTGGGTGCGGCCGGTGTCGAGCTTGAAACGCAGCAACGAGTAATCCCCCAACCGCTCCCGCAGGCTCCAATGGGTGCAGGCATAACGCCCGCTCTCTCCGCTCACCACCGCATATTTCTTGCGATCCGCTGGATGGCGACCGATGGCGCCAACGATCGTGCCGGAATCTCCCTGGGGCACCCCATGCACCACCGCGAGGTACTCCCGAGACGCGATCCGTTTCTGGATCTGCACCTGCAGCTTCACCAGTGCCTCCTGCGATTTGGCGATCACGATGCAACCGGTGGTGTCCTTGTCGAGCCGATGCACGATGCCCGGCCTGAGCTTGCCGCTGATCCCCGGTAGATCGGGGCAGTGGTGAAGCAAACCATTCACCAGCGTGCCGTCTTTGTTACCCGGTGCCGGATGCACCGTGAGCCCCGCCGGTTTGTTGATCACGATCAGGTGCTCGTCTTCAAAGAGCACATCGAGATCCATTGGTTCCGGCTTCAGGTAAGGCAGCGGTTCCGGCGGTGGCATCCACAGCTGCACCTCATCGCCCTGGCGCAGGGGCGTTTTGGCCTTGCCGGTCTTGCCGTTCACCCGCACAAAGCCAGCATCAATGAACTTCTGAATCCGGGCCCGGCTCTGCTCGGATCGCTGGCTCACCAACCAGCGATCCAGACGCATCGGCAGGGGCTTGGGATAGGTGAGCGACACCAGCTCCCCCTCCCCTTCGCCGAAGGCCTGAGTGAAGACCTCCTCTGGCAGCGGTGGCCTCAAACCGGCAACTCCAGGGCAATGCTGCCAAGGGCCGACTTGCGGAAGTCATCCATCAGGCGCTGGCTCATTCGCGCCGTGTCGGCCGAGGTATGACGCTCTGCAGCGGCCTGCATCCAGAGGGCGGGATCAGCCGTGCCCCCAGCCAGAGGGATGCCGTAACGCGACTCCAGCAGTGGCAGAGACACCCCGGAGCCCTGGCGCTGCTCCAGCGCCGCCAGCAGACGCAAAAACGCTTGCGCGACGAGTTCACCGTCATAGGCGGCCTGACCGATGTCATCACAGAGAGCCAGGTGCAGCGCCGCTCGCTGGTCATCCAGCCGCGGCGGCAGCACGCCGGGGGCATCCAGCAGATCCAAGTCCTGCCCTAAACGCACCCAACGCAGGGTGCGGGTGACCCCAGCACGGCGAGCGCTGGCGACCACCTTCTGCTTCACCAGACGATTGATCAGCGCCGATTTCCCCACATTCGGGAAGCCGAGCGTGAGGGCCCGCACCGGCCGAGGACGCATTCCCCTGTTGCGGCGTCGTTCATTGAGCTGGTCGCCGGCGCGGATCGCTGCCTGCTGCAGCTGTTTCACACCCGTTCCAGCTTTGGCATCACACCAGACCGTGCTCTGCCCCTCTCCCTTGAACCACTGCTGCCAGGCCTCGCGCGCCTCAGCGGTGACCATGTCGCGTCGATTGATCACCAGCAGGTGCTGCTTGCCCGTGATCCAGCGATTGAGGTGGGGGTGGCCGGTGGCCAGAGGGATCCGGGCATCGCGCACCTCGATCACCAGATCCACCTTGTCGAGATTGCGCTTGAGCTGCTGCTCCGCCTTGGCGATATGGCCCGGGTACCACTGAATCGGGGGGGAACTCACGGCACGACCAACACAGGGCAAGGGGCGAGCTGAATCACCCGTGCGGCGGTGCTTTCGGTGTCTGTGTCCAGATTCACGCCGCGGGTGCCCATCACGATCACATCCACATTCAACTCGTCGGCCACATCACAGATCACAAAGGCCGGCTTGCCCTCCCGCTCGATCACCTCGCAATCGAGGCCTGCATCCGCAAAACGTTGGCGGGCCTGCTCGAGCAGCACGGCCACAGCCGCAGGGTCATGCATCTCTGGCCGCTCAGGCTGCACCACAGACAACACGATCAGGCGACTGCCATGGCTCTGGGCCAGTTCCAGGGCCTTGCCGGCGGTTTCGATCGCCTGGCGGCTCTGATCGATCGGAAACAGAACGGTGCTGAACATAACGGCCATCCCGACGCAGACCTTTCAGGCCAGTCCTAGCGAGTGCTGCGGAACTCGGGTTAATCTCACCCCGTTTTCTTACCGCACGACACAACCCCATGGCGAAGCGTTCCCTGGCCAGCCTCTCCGGCACCGACCTCAGCGGCAAACGCGTGCTTGTGCGGGTTGACTTCAACGTGCCTCTCAACGATGCCGGCGCCATCACCGATGACACCCGCATCCGCGCTGCCCTGCCCACCATCAACGATCTGATCGGCAAGGGCGCCAAGGTGATCCTCTCCGCTCACTTCGGCCGTCCGAAGGGCCAGGTGAACGATGCCATGCGTCTGACCCCCGTGGCCGCTCGCCTGAGCGAGCTGCTGGGCAAGCCTGTGGTCAAGACCGAGAGCTGCATCGGCCCCGACGCCGAAGCCAAGGTGGGCGCCATGGGCAATGGCGATGTTGTGCTGCTGGAGAACGTGCGTTTCTTCGCTGAAGAAGAGAAGAACGAAGCCGGTTTCGCCGAATCCCTGGCTGGCCTGGCCGATGTGTATGTGAACGACGCCTTCGGCGCCGCCCACCGGGCTCACGCCTCCACCGAGGGTGTGACCAAGTTCCTGAAGCCTTCCGTCGCCGGCTTCCTGATGGAGAAGGAGCTCCAGTACCTGCAGGGTGCCGTGGATGAGCCCAAGCGCCCCCTCGCTGCCATCGTCGGTGGCTCCAAGGTGAGCTCCAAGATCGGCGTGCTCGAAGCCCTGATCGACAAGTGCGACAAGGTGCTGATCGGCGGCGGCATGATCTTCACCTTCTACAAGGCCCGCGGCCTCGCAGTGGGCAAGAGCCTCGTGGAAGACGACAAGCTGGAGCTGGCCAAGGAGCTGGAGGCCAAGGCCGCTGCCAAGGGCGTGCAGCTGCTGCTGCCCACCGATGTGGTGCTGGCGGATAACTTCGCTCCCGATGCCAACAGCCAGGTGACTGCGATCGACGCCATCCCCGACGGTTGGATGGGCCTCGACATCGGCCCCGATTCGATCAAGGTGTTCCAGGAGGCCCTGGCCGACTGCCAGACCGTGATCTGGAATGGCCCCATGGGCGTGTTCGAGTTCGACAAGTTCGCCGCTGGCACCAACGCCATTGCCACGACCCTGGCCGAACTGAGCGGCCAAGGCTGCTGCACGATCATCGGCGGCGGCGACTCCGTGGCCGCAGTGGAAAAGGCCGGCCTGGCCGAGAAGATGTCCCACATCTCCACCGGCGGTGGCGCCAGCCTCGAGCTGCTGGAAGGCAAGGTGCTGCCCGGCGTCGCCGCCCTCGACGAGGCTGCTTGAGCCAATGAGCTGCTTGAGCAGACAACAGGAGCTTCAGCTCCCCCGCGGGCCGTTCCACCAGGAGCGGCCTTTTTGCTGACGCTGCTCAGCCCGGCGCCAGCCCTGGTGATCAGGGCGCAGCGGCAGGCCTAGACGGCGACGTTCCGCATTCATCACCTGTCGGCCCTGCGCATGAAGCACCCGACGGGCCTGGCGCTGGTTCTGCTGGCAACGGCCAAAGGCCTCGGGCGTGCGCGCCTGCTCCAGACAGCGCCGCTGCGAACGCAACAGGGCCAGGCGTTGGTCGTAGCTGCGCAGCTCCCAGTCGCGGCGGGTCTGGAACAACTGCTGTTTCTGGCTGTCGGTGAGACCCTTGACGTTCTGTTCGTGGGTCGACCAGCGACGCCCCGGTTCTGGGTCAGCCAAGGCCAGACCTGGTTGCAGGGCAGCGACCGTGAGGGCCGCACAGGCCATCCGCTGAGCCTGCTGCCAACGCGTCGTGAAAGCCATGGGATCCATCCGAAAGAGGACCCGCTCATGCTGCGCCGATCGGCAGGGCAGGATCTGACCGGAACGGCAGCCAACGATGACTGAATCTGACCTGCAGGCCCCGGCCCCTATCGCCTGCATCGGCCTGGGGGCCCTGGGGCTGCCGATGGCCATCAACCTTCGGCGCGCGGGCTACGAACTGCACGTGCATACCCGGAGCCGAACCCCCGAGAGCGATCCCGCCCTTCAAGGCGCTCCAGGTGCAGATACCCCCGCCGACACGGTGCAGGGCTGCAGAGCCCTGCTGCTCTGCGTAAGCGATGACGCCGCTGTGGAAGCCGTGCTCTGGGGGGAGCACGGTGCTGGGCCGGCCCTGACGACCGGCAGCCTGGTGATCGACTGCTCCACCATCAGCCCGGCCACATCCCAGGCCATGGCGCAACGCCTGGCGGTGCGCGGTGTGCGCTACCTCGATGCTCCGGTCACCGGCGGCACGGAAGGAGCGAAAGCCGGCACACTCACCGTGCTCTGTGGCGGCAGCGCCGCCGATCTGAAACGAGCCCTGCCGGTCTTGGAGGCGATCGGCGGCTCCATTCACCATTTCGGTGCCGTCGGCAGCGGCCAACAGGTGAAAGCGGTGAACCAGGTGCTGGTGGCTGGCAGCTATGCCGCCGTAGCTGAGGCGATCGCCCTGGGACAGCACCTGCAGCTGCCGATGGAGCAGGTGGTGAACGCCCTGCAACACGGGGCGGCTGGATCGTGGGCTCTGCAGCACCGCTCCGGGGCGATGCTCGCCGACACCTACCCACTGGGCTTCAAGCTGGCTCTGCACCACAAGGATCTTTCGATTGCCCTGGAGGCCGCCCAGGCGACCGGCCTGGAACTGCCGATCACGGCAGCCGTGCGCGCCCAGGAAGCTGAACTGATCGACAACGGACTTGGCGATGCGGATGTATCCGCGCTGCGCCGTGCCCTACCCAGAAATACAAACATGAAAGAAGCACGAAGCCGTCACGAAAAAGACACGCTCAAGTAACAAAATCGTGCCTGAAGGAGTTCAGAGCTGGCTGCGGTCGTTCACCACCCGCACCCGCTTGGTCACGGTGATCACCCCCTCCGGATGCACCACCAGGGCGGCCCAGGTCTGAGAACCGGGCTGGAAAGGAGCCTGCACGGATTTGAACAGACCACCACCGCCCAGGGGCTCGAGCTGGATGTCCGGACTCTGCTGCTCGGCCACCTGCGTCGGGGTCAAACCGATCAGACCACCGGCGAGCAAAGCGTCACCGAGGGGCTGATCCAGCACCACATCCACGTCGTAACGACTGCCGGTTAGCACCGCATCGGGGATCAGGAGGCTGACGGGCAGGGGCTTGCTGGCACTGGTGAGCACCGACTCCTCCTGAAGGATCTCCTGGCCGGTGATCAAGCCCCCCTGGGTGCTGACGGCCAGTTGCTGGCTGGCCTTGAGCGTGTAACGCAAGCCATCTTTTTCGCGGGTGCCGCTCACGGCCACGCTCAACGTCGGGCGACCATCAGCCAGGGGCTGCCCTGCCCGCAAGCTCCAGCGGGCATCAGGGAACTCAGCAGCGAAACGCCGATAGCGACGGCCAATGACCCCCTGCTGCTCCGGCGCCAAGAGGGCATCAAGCCCGTTCTGCTGCGGAGCATTCAGGGCCTGCTGCAAACGCTGCACCAAACCAGATGCTGGGCTTGCAGGCTGAGTGGTGCCTGCCGCCAGGGCGGAGCCACTGGCCAACAACAGGGCCGAGAGGGCGGTGAGAGCGGGTCGGAACACGCGGCTGATCCTCGTCGGCACTGCCTTTAAGTTAAGGCGCCTTTTGATCGCCGCCCGCTGCCATGTCTCGGCTTCTGATCGCCGCCAGCGGCACCGGCGGTCATCTGTTTCCCGCCCTGGCCGTTGCCGAAGCCCTGCCGGACAGCTGGCAGGTGCGCTGGCTGGGGGTGCCCGATCGGCTCGAAACCACCCTGGTGCCGGAGCGCTATGGACTGGAGACCGTACGGGCGGGCGGCCTACAGGGACGGGGGCTGCGC
The DNA here is from genome assembly GCF_014217855.1 of Synechococcus sp. HK01-R. Taxonomy (NCBI): domain Bacteria; kingdom Bacillati; phylum Cyanobacteriota; class Cyanophyceae; order Synechococcales; family Synechococcaceae; genus Synechococcus; species Synechococcus sp. HK01-R. Next base: position 499,436 of record NZ_CP059059.1, read on the forward strand.
AAACTGCTGCAACTGGTGCAGCTGCTGGCCGCCAGTGGCGCCGTTCGGCGCCTGATCCGCCGCCAGCGAATCCGCGTGGTTTTCACCACCGGGGGCTACATCGCCGCACCTGCGATCCTTGCGGCCCGCTGGTGTGGGGTGCCGGTGGTGCTGCACGAATCCAATGCGATCCCCGGCCGGGTCACTCGGCTGCTCGGACGCTTCTGCACCCAGGTGGCCGTCGGTCTGCCTGCGGCAGCTGAGCGCATTCCGGGCTGCCGGGCCCTCGTCACCGGCACACCGGTCCGCAAGGAGTTTCTCTCCCGCCAGACCTTGCCGGACTCGGTCCCCCAAGGTCCTGGCCCGCTCCTGGTGGTGATGGGCGGCAGCCAAGGAGCCGTAGGCCTGAATCGCATGGTGAGAGCGGTGCTCCCAAGGTTGCTGACGGCAGGGTGCCGCGTGGTGCACCTGAGCGGCAGCAGCGATCCGGAATCGGGAAGCCTCCAGCACCCCTCCCTGGTCGAACAGCCCTTCAGCGATGCAATCCCCGCATTGCTGCAACATGCCGATCTGGTGATCAGCAGGGCCGGCGCCGGAAGCCTGAGTGAACTGGCGGTGTGCCACTCCCCCACGGTGCTCGTGCCCTTTCCCCAGGCAGCAGACCAGCACCAAGATGCCAATGCGGCCTGCGCCGCTGCCTTCGGCGCCGCCGTGATCGTGCATCAGCACGAGCCGGAGCATCACGCCCTGGCCGACTGCCTCTGGCGGCTGCTTGGCCCACGCCTGCGGGGCTGTGATCCCGCCGTTGACCCCCTGATCAAGCTTGCTGAGGGGATGGAACGGCTGGAGGTGCGCGATGCCGAGCAGCGGCTGGTGGAGGTGTTGATGAGGCAGCTGCGTTGACAGCAGGCTGGTTGCTGCGGTGCTCAGATCAAAGGCTGAAGCGCGAGCTGATCACGCAACGCCCGCACAATCCGGCGGTTTCCGCGTCGATCCTGCAGGCCAATCCGTAACCAACGCTCCCCCAGACCTGCAAACGAACGACAGTCGCGCAACAGCACACCGCGACGCGCCAGGCCTTCCCGCAGCGCCAGCAACGACGCAGCACCCTCAACCAGGACGTAGTTGGCATGGGAAGGACGAGGGTCCAGGCCGGGCAAGCATCGGAGCTGCTCCTGCAGCCAGGCACCTTCGCGGCTCACCCAGCGCTGCACGCGCTGCTGCCAGCGGCTGAGCCCCGAGGGATCAGCCATCACAGCGGACCCAGCGGCCAAGGCAAGACCATTCACTGGCCAGGGATCACGCCACGCACGCCAATCGTGGAGTCGCTCCGGCGCAGCAATCGCATACCCCAGGCGCAATCCCGCCACCGCGAACAGCTTGGTGAGGCTGCGGATCACCACCAGGTTGGGGTGATCCGTCACAAGCGGGATCAAGGTCTGCTGTTCGCCGTTGGGCACCAAGGGCAGAAAAGCTTCATCGCAGATCACCAGGCGATAACGAGCCAGAAGCGGCTCCAAGGACGCGCGGCTCCAGAGCTGACCTGTGGGGTTGTGGGGGTTGGTGATCCAGACAACGGATGCATTCGCCAGCGAGTCCGGTGCGGTCGGCCAAGGATGGGGACCGCTCTGGTCAGGCCAGGCGAGCGGTAGCGACACAGACACACTGCCGGCGTCCCAGCAACGCAGGGCCCGAGCGTAATCAGCGAAACCCGGCTGGGGCAGAGCACTGAGCCCGAGCGCGGCCGCATCACGGGCCACCCATGTGAAGAGCTCAGCGGCACCGTTACCTGGCAACACCTGCTCTGGTGGGACGCCATGCCAGGCAGCGATCGCTTCACGAAGGGCGGTTTGACGGCGATCGGGATAGTCACGCAAGGCACTGCTGCGGATGGCCTCAGCAAGGGCCTGTCGCAGTCGGCGGGGTGGAGAAAACGGCACCAGTGAGGCGCTGGCGTCAAGAACCCGCCCTGGATTCAGCCCAAACCGCTGCGCCTCCTGGATCAAGTTGCCGCCATGGAGAGGTGGTCCGCTGCTCACACCAGACGCCAGCTGCTGTCGCTCCATCCTGCCCATGACAGAACGGTCGACGCCGGCGGGCAGCCCCGATACAACCCAGGAGTTCTTCCCCTGCTCTTCTGTGATGAAGCTGGATCGCGGCTGGGTGCTAGGGGTCTGGATCGGCACAGCCCTCGCAGGAGCTCCCGGGGTTGTCGCAGGCGACAACAAAGCTCTGCTGAAACTGCTGCAGACCCGGGAATGCCCCAACTGCCGCCTCGCGGATGCTGATCTAGTGCACGCCGACCTCAGGGACGCCGACCTGCAGGGCGCCCGCCTGCAACGCGCCAATCTGGGCCAGGCACGTCTCGATGGTGCTGATCTCAGCGGCGCTGACCTGAGCTTCACCAGCCTGCGCGGCGCCTCATTACGGGGCGCCAATCTTGAGGGGGCACGGCTGTATGGCACCGATCTACGTGATGCCGATCTCGCCGGAGCGAGGCTGGGCGCCAATGCGCTGGAAGAGGCCCACTGGCAGGGGGCGAAAACCATCACCACCGAAGCACGCAGCCACGCGGCACTGCACAACGCGGGGGTGGATGCCGCTCTTGCAGGGCGCTGGCCTCAGGCCGAGGAGCTATTCAACGAGGCGATCGCCCGTCAACCGGACGAAGCCCTGAGCTGGGTGGCACGGGGAATCAGCCGAAGCGAACAGGCCAAGGATGAGCTTGCGGCCAGGGACTTCCGCTATGCAGGAGCACTGTTTCAGCAAGCCGGCAACCCTGCGATTGCAGAACAACTCCAGAAAGCAGCCGTTGCCGTGCAGAAACGCAGAACTGAGCGAACCGATCAACCATCCGGCAACGGCTGGGGAGGTCAAATCCTGAGCGGCATGGCGGGGGCCGCTCAGGTTCTCGCCCCACTGGCCATGAAAGCCCTGATCCCTCTGGGACTTGGGCTCTAGGCACTCAGACCCTTCCGCTCCGCTCAGGAGCCACTGAGAACCTGCCTCGCAGCAGGCAGGCTGGGCTTGTAGCCATAGCCATAGGTACCTCCCATTTCATCATCAATGATGCGAGGGGTGACCAAGATCACCAGCTCATTTTTTCTGCGATTACCTCCGGAACTTCGGAAGAACTGCCCAATCAACGGCATATCTCCGAGAATCGGCCACTTGGTGACTGTTTGCACATCCTCATCCGAAATCACACCAGTAAGAATCAAAGTCTGACCGTCGCGCACACGGATCTTTCCAGTATCCAGAGACCGACTATTAATGACATTGATCGATCCACAGTTGGCAACTTGCTCAGGCCTACCGACCGCAGCAGAGATCTCCGGAGACAAAGCGAATGTAATGAATCCATTATCATCAATTCTGTCAACCCTCGCTCCAAACGTCAGCCCGGCATTACTGAAGACAGGCTGACAGAAATTATTGCCATTGATGTCCTGCTTGACCTCATAGGACGTCACTAACTGCGTCCCCACAGACACAAGGGCTTCATTGGAACGCTCGCGGCCAACCTTGCCATCAGATGAGATCTTCGCAGAATCCGAGCCTTGAGCGGATTCGTCTCCCTCCTGAATAATCAGCGTCGGACTGGCCAACACCTTAGTGGATGAAGACTGAATCTGAGCAACGAGGAAATCAAAGAACTGATTGGTGGGGTACTGGAAGCGCGTCGGTGCCTCATAAGTAATCTTGCCCTCCTCATCAATTTCCGTGACACCAGGCTGCAACGGGTTTTGATAGGTGCCAAAACTGGGCCGATAGGGTCCACCCGGATTTGTCTTCGATCCTGGCAATGGATAGGGAGCCTGCGGCTGATCAAGGAATTGCCCCTCCTCCACAATCCTTCCTGTTCCGGAAATCGGCGTTGTGCCTTCCTGGGCTGTGTATGTACCAGGCAGTCCCCCTTGCGCACTGCCAGGCGGCTTGTAAGCGCCAAAATTGGCCAGCAACTGGCCCTGATCACTCACGATGAAGGCATTACCAGACCGGAAGGCGAAACTGTTATTGATCTGAGAATCATTAGTCAGTGAAATATCAAGGATCCGCACGTTTAAAGCGACCTGACGCTGACGCAGATCGATCTGCTTGAGATAGCCCTCAGCGACAGCAACAAGCTGTGAGTCCCCCACCATCGTGACCGTCTGCAAACGGGAATCCGTTGTCACAACAAGGCCCAGAAGCGGTCCAGAGGAAGCGCCAAAACTCTCACTATTGAGCGTGGTGGTCCTGGTCTGAGAGGTCTGAGTGCTGAGCTGAGCTGTATTTGCAGCGGACGGCTCCCCCGAGGTGGTGGTCTTCGTATTCGTGAGGTTGTAAGTGGCGCCAAGATTTCCCAGATATTTGGCTGCTGATTCAGCTGTCACTTGATTCAGTCGCACCACTTTTGACATCTGGGGGCCAAATGTCTTGGACGCAGCGCTGCTGCCAACCAACAATGTGCGGCCGTCCAGTTTTCCCTGTAAGCCAGAAGCCAGCAGAACGCCATTGAGAGCTCGGGCATAACTCTCCCCCTGAAAAGCCATCGAGACCGATCGACCGCCAGCGATTCCTGCCCCAGCCGTCCCGGAACTCCCAGAAGCGCCCCCTTCCTCCCCCACATACACGAATCCATACCCCCCCAGACGAGCCAAGGCCATGAGGGCATCTTTGGCGGGGGCATTGTTAAGGGTCAGCGTCACCGGCGGACCGCTCACATTCACGAAACTGCGGTTCTGCAGCACCATCGTGCCCACCGCCATGTCACCCAGCGGCGGTGCCACGGCACGCGGACGAAGGGGCGGCGCATAGCGGGGCTGAGGCACCCGACCGGGGGTGTTGAGATCGAATCGGCCGCTCTGCAACTGCGGCGTGCCAAGGCCGTTGAAGGTGAGAACCAGATTGCGGCCATCGGCACTGACCACCGGATCCTGCACAGCCTGACCAGGGAGACGCCTGACCAGGAGCTCGAACTGATCGCCCGAGCCGCGCAGGCTCACCGTTTCAATGCCCAGCTCGGGCAATGAGAGCCGCTGCCCACCAGAACCGAGCGCCCGACTCCCCTGAGTGCGCAGACGCCCTTCCCAGCTCGAGCCGTTCTGACGCTGCTGCAGGACAGGCTGAGCGCCAACCCCCTCAATCACCACATCAAGGGCATTGCTGCGGCGCTGCAGGGTCAACCTCAGGGCCTGGCCCTGGGCAAGCGCAGCCGAATGTCCTTGCCGTAAACCAAATCCCGAGAGATCCGCGGCTGCCCCCCCGAGCACCAACGCCAAAGCCATTGGCGTCAGACATCTCGAGGCACCCATGCGCAGAATCGCTATCGAAGATGGACGGATGGTATCGAGCGCATCCAGCTGGAGCCAGCCTCAAAGTTCAGGCGGGCGGACGTCCATCAGCGCTGCGCACGGGCGAAGAATCATGTGCGGCTTCCGGCCGCTGGTCATAAAAACTGAGCCGCAACTTCAACTGGGTGAGCACCGGACCAGGGGCCGCTGCCTTGTTGGCATCAGAGCGCTCCACCTCCACACCACGGATCTCCAGATCGCTGGACTGCACCAGCAATTCCAGCGCCTCCATTCGACGCAGAAACGCTTGAACCGCCTGATACGAACCCCGCAGCTGCAGCAGCACGCTGGTGGCCTCGTAGCCCCGGGCGGCGAGCGGATCCCTGGGGGCCTTGGCCGCGCCTGTGTCCTTGCCGTTGGCAGCTTTCGTCTTAGCCGGCTTCCCCTTGCCAGTCTTGCCGGACTCGAGAGCGGCCGGCGGAACCGGTTCATAAAGCTCGATCGCCACACCGGTGGCCACAGCAATCCGGCTGAGCTGGGCCAGGAAGGTCTGAATCTGGCCCTTGCCGGCCAGCAGCTTCACCAGCAAGGCCTGCTGCTCCTGCATGGAGCGTTCCTGCTCCTCCGCCTTGGCCAGCTGCCCCTCCAACAGTGGCAAGGTCGCCTGCTTCGCCTTCAGCTCCCCGAGGCGCCTTTGCTGGGCGTTCAGCCGCTGCCAACGGGGCCAGCCATCCAGCGCCAGCAAACCGAGAGCCACCAGCCCCCCCAGCACAATCGGCGCCCCCAGCAGCAGACGCTTCCGACTGAAGCCTCTCCTCCAGGTGGGTTGAGTCGAGCTGAGGTTGGTCACAGCGCCACCCCTGCCTGTTGCAGCAAGCGATAGCGGGCCGCCAGGCCATCAGCGCCGAGCGCCTCGAGCTCCGCCAGGGACGGCCGGGCCGCCGGGTCCAGGGTCCAGCGGAGCGAGAACGTCAGCGCTGCCGGCCGCTCCTTGTCGGCGTCGGGGCTCGTGATTTTGGCCACCTCGACCCCATCGGCTGCGCTCATCGGCAGAGCTGCCAGAGCCAGCACCAACGCATTGATGCGCTCCAACGGCCCTGGGGCCATGGCGGCGGCCACCTCCCCTGAGATCTGGATCGCGTCCCCCTGCACCCGCACCGACTGCAGTTGCACGCCCCCAGGGGTCACCCGGCGCAGTTGCTCCAGCAGGGCCGATCCGGAACGCACCGCCACCAGCTGTTCCGCAAGACGGGTGTTGTCCTTGCGCAGCGCCGCTGTGCGGGCGCGCATCCGGCGCAGTCGACTCTCTGCCGCAGTCACCCGTGCTTCCACCGGCAGCAATGCCGCCAAGGCACGGGCCTGCTCAGCCTCACGCCACCCCATCGCTCCCAGCAGCAGCAGCGTCAGCAGCAGCACACCTCCACCGACCAGCGATCCCCGCAGCAGCAGCGGTCGGGTGGGCAGCTCGCCGGCCTCAGCAACGGCCAGGCCAAGCTCCTGGCGCCGTTCCTGCAGCAGGTCGATGGATGACGCCGCCGCGGTGATCGGGGCCTGGTCTGGCAAAGCCAGTGCCAGCAACGATGGCTGCCCCTCCCCTTCAGCCATTGGGCACCAGGCCAGCTGCTGCTGCCGGGCCTCCTGGGGGGCAGTGATCCACCAGCGAGCGGGCTGCGTCGAGGCTCCCCCCTGGTGCCGCCAGGCCGCCAACAGCTGCTGCACCTGATGCTCAAGCTCAGCCCCGGCAGGCAAGTAACGATCGAGCTCCGGCAGGCCATGGCGCAGGAGCAGCAACCGCCAGCCGCGGCCCTGCTGCAGAAGCCAGACCAGGTCCCCGCCAGCCTCCCCTAACCGGACCACCAGTTGCCGACGGGCGGCCGCCAGCAGCCAATCCACCTGTTGCAGGCGCAGATCAGCCGCCTCGATCACCGCCACCCAGGCCTGCAGCAGCATCCGCTCGGTACCCACCAGCACCTGCTCGCCTCCGGCTGTCTCCGGAGACTCCAGCGCGAGGTAGGCCTCTGCAAGAGGAAAGGGCCAGCCGAGCTCAGGCTGAAGCGCGCGCAGATCATCACTGCTGGCCAGGCGCCCAGCAGCAGGCGGCTCCAAGAGACGCCACTGGCCAGCCTCCAGGGGCAGCATCAGGTGCAGATCCACAACGGTGGGGGGCAGGCCGCTCTCCAGCAACAGATCAGCGATGAACTCCGCCAGAGCCTCCCGTTGCAACGGCAGGCCATCTCGACAGATGTCCGCCGGCAAGTTGGCCGCTCGATGGCACCAGGCATCCTGCTGCCACCACATCAATTCCAACTGATCGGAAGCCGGTGCCAGCCACACCGCCTGGCGCGCCATCAACGACCGCCATCCGGCCTGGGCCCGCTCCAAAGCGGGAACGCGCTCGATCAGTGCTCCCAGCTCCAAGATCCGAGGAGGCCTTTAACGACACGGTATCGACTAAACCCAGGGCACGCCGCTACCCACCGCCTCGCGGTGATGCCGGAAGCCATGACGATCCAGCTGCTGCAGGAGGCCCTCCAAAATGCGTGGCACCAGATCAGGACCCTCAAAAATCCAACCGGTGTAGAGCTGCACGAGAGAAGCCCCGGCCGTAATCCGCTCCCAGGCCGCCTCTGGGGAATCGATGCCACCCACCCCGATCAGGGGCAGAGCAGGCCCGGCGGTGGCCCGCAGGCGCCGCATGACCTCCAGAGCACGGTGGCGCAGGGGCGCACCGCTGAGGCCTCCGGCCTCTTCCGCCAGGCTGCGACCAGTCTGGGGAAGCAAGCGCTGCTCCAGGCCGAGACGATCCAGACTGGTGTTCACGGCGATCACCCCCGCCAGTCCTTCCTCGAAAGCGAGGCGTGCGATGCCATCAATCGCATCGTCTTCGAGGTCTGGGGCGATCTTGACCAGCAAGGGTGGGCAGGCCGGCAAGCGACGCAGGCGCTCCACCAGCCGACGCAACTGCACCGAATCCTGGAGCTCCCGTAAGCCAGGAGTGTTCGGTGAACTCACGTTGATCACCGCATAGTCAGCCAAGGGGGCCAGCAGCTCCAGCGAAGAGGCGTAGTCATCGGGAGCAAGCTCGAGGGGGGTGACCTTCGATTTGCCCAGGTTGATGCCGAGCACCGCCGGACGCTGACCTGGTGCCGCCAGGGCCTGGCGCTCCAAGGTGCGGAGCATCGCCTCCGCCCCATCGTTGTTGAAACCCATCCGGTTGAGAGCAGCCCGTTCCGCCGCTAGCCGGAACAACCGCGGGCGGGGATTACCGGGCTGGCGATGCCAAGTGACCGTGCCCACCTCCGCAAATCCAAACCCGAAGCGATCCCAGAGCCCAGCAGCCACACCGTTCTTATCGAACCCGGCCGCCAGGCCGACCGGATTGGCGAAGCGACAGCCAAACAGCACCTGCTCCAGGCGCAGATCGCGCCGTTGCAGTTCGGCCGCAACCCCCTGCAGCACGGTGGAGACCCCTGGCCAGTTGCGACGCAAACTGGCTTGCCCAAGAGCGAGCAGCGCCGATCGGCTCAACTGCTCCGCATCCACGCCCTCATCGCGGGCAAGCAAGGGACCCAACCAACGTTGGTAGAAGCCTCCCGTAGAGAACGGCTCGGCCATTGGCCCCCTTAGTTCTGTTCTGATCCTGCCTCGGCACGTTGCAAGCGCCAGCGGCGCCCCTCCTCGAGGGGCTCCACCCACCAGTCGCGCCATCGCCAGGGACCATCCCGATCCTGGAGTCGGGCCAGGGGCTGCTCCACCAGCTGGGCCAGCTCCACCGCTGTGAGGCCATAGCCACCCTGGGCAAGACGATCAGCGAGCTCCAGGCGACTGAGCAGTCGCTGCAATGAGGCTGGGGCCGGGGCCTCCTCCAAGGCCGCTGGGGCAGAAGCACCTGCAGCAGGAGCGGATCCCGACGCGCCGAGCACAGGACGCTCTCCTCGGGAGAAGGCCACGGCGATCTGATCCACGCGGTCGTTATCGGGGTCGCCGCTGTGCCCTTTCACGTAGGCCAGGGGCACATCCGGCAGCCGGGCGCGATCCAGGGCCTGCCAGAGATCCTGATTGAGCACGGGTTTACCAGCAGCGGTCTTCCATCCCTTGCGTTTCCAGCCGGCCATCCAAGAGCCGAGCCCATCAATCAGATATTTGCTGTCGGTACGCAAGCGCAGATCAGGGTGGCGGGGCAACTCCTTAAGCCGCTCCAGCACAGCCAGAGCCGCCTGCAACTCCATCCGATTGTTCGTGGTGGCCGGATCTGAACCGCCGAATTCCTCCACACTGCCATCCTCAAAGCGCAACAGCGCTCCCCAGCCCCCCGGGCCGGGGTTCCCGCTGCAGGCCCCATCGGTGGCCGCTGCCACCACCCGGCCGCGAGCGTCGCGATCGGTCTTGTCAGCCATTGGTTTCGATGCAAAAGGTTCGGTACAACACGGATTGCGTTCCCACCCAGGAGTTCCCCGCCATGCCGCGAACCTACCCCGGAAGCCTGGTGGCCGGACTGCTGCTCAGCCTGAGTGGATTGCCGCTGCTGGCGGCGGGGCTCTTCGACAGCCAGCCCCTCAATCAGGAGCGCTTTGCCGTACTGGCGCAGGCAGTGGGACGCAACAGCTGGAAACTGCTGGTGCTGGAACAGATCCAAAAACGCCCTCTCTGCTGGGAAGAACGCCGCGACGGTCTGGTGAACCCATCCCTGAATGACTTCGATTTCTCGGGGATCTGCAGCCGCTACCTCGACAGCAACGGCTACTCCCTGAGGGCCGGTGGCGAAGACATGGACAAACGCTTCCGGCTGCGGATTGAAGACGATCGCAATGGCTTGGTGCTGTTGGCCATCGACCCGGATCGGGGGGTGCCGATTCCAGTGGCACGCGCCAGCCGCTACCGCCGCGATCGCAATGCCTTTGTGAAGCTGAACCTTGAACCTGGCTGGGCTCTAGAGCGACGGGCTTACCAGGGGCGCACCCTCAGCCACGTGTATTTCGCCAATCCCTCTCCCACGAACCGACTTCTGGCCCTGTCAGGGGAGAGCGACACAACCGGTGGCTTCCGCAGACTGGGCCAACCTTCGGCGCCAGAGGCGCCGAGAATCAGCAGCCTGGCCGGACGTGGCCCGGTTCGCCTGGAGGTGATTCCTTACAGGCCTTGAGCGGATCCAATCGCCGCAGCTTGCGATCAGACAGTTGAAAGAGCGCACGATCACAGCAGCGCAGCATCCTCCTCCGAATTAATTTTGCAAAGTGTGAGGAGTGCTGAGCGCCTCTTCAGGGTCGAAACAAGGACAGACTCCTGCAATGCGTTCCACTCAAAGCTCCGCCTACGGCGGGGCTTTTTTTTGCCCTTGACTCAGTCATCAAAAAGCCGGCCCCAAGGGACCGGCTGTGAAAACGACAGGGGGAAGACCCCTTGCGATCACTTGAGGGTGACCTTGCCGCCGGCCTCTTCGATGGCCTTCTTGAGGGCTTCAGCTTCATCCTTGGACACACCTTCTTTGATGGCCTTAGGAGCAGCTTCAACCATGGCCTTCGCGTCGCCCAGGCCAAGGCCAGTGGCTTCACGGACAGCCTTGAGGACCTTGATCTTGGCGGAGGCATCGAAACCTTCCAGCACAACATCAAATTCGGTCTTCTCTTCGGCGGCTTCACCACCGCCACCGGCGGCGGCGCCAGGAGCGGCCATCACCACACCAGCAGATGCGGCAGCGGACACACCGAAGGCCTCTTCGATCTGCTTGACGAGCTCGGAAGCTTCAAGCAGCGAGAGGGTTTTCAGCGATTCGAGAATTTCGTCGGTTTTTGCAGACATGGGTGGGAATCAGCAACAGATCAAAAAAACAGTCGGGTCGAAGACGATCAGCTGTCGCCGGATTCGGCGTGCTGCTTGAGCGCCCGAGCAAGACCGGAGGGAACCTCGTTGATGCCAACAGCCACCTTGGTGGCCACAGCATTGATCGCACCGGCGATCTGGGCCATGAGCACCTCCTTGGAGGGGAGGTCGCCGATGGCTTTGATCTCATCCGTGGATAGAAGCTTGCCTTCGAAGAGGCCGCCCTTGGTCTCGGATTTCTTGGTTTCCTTCTGGAAGGCCTGAAGGGCCTTAACAGCACCACCGACATCGCCCTTGACCAGAACGAAGGCATTGGTGCCGCTCAGAAGAGCGTCGAGATTTGACCAGACACTGTCACCATCAATGGCACGACGCATCAAGGTGTTTTTGGTCACCTTGCACACACCGTTACTGGCCTGCAGACGGGTCCGCAGATCAGACATCTCCTTGATGGAAAGACCCTGGTAATCCAGGACCAGTGCCATTTCGGACTCACCGAGGAGCTGCTTGAGCTCTTCGACGATCTGTTGCTTGCTCTCCAGCGTGCGGCCCATAGGAATTGGATCGGATCGAGGGGAACAAGCTGGGCACGCGGCCGATCAACACTTCCGAAGAAGCGGAGGCCGCGTGTCGATCCAATCCCCGAAGGGACAAAAAACCGTCGCGTCTGCCTCGGCAGGATTTACGAATCGCTCGAATGCTCGTTGAGAACGATCGAGTGGTTCACCCGCTGTCTATGGCCGGGCGCGTGCCCGTCTGGCTTTCGCCAGCTCATCAATTTACATCAACGAGGGGGCTTACGCCTCCTGCTTGATGTCTTGGAGAGCGGAATAGTCCACCTGCACCGAGGGGCCCATGGTGGAGGTCACATACAAGCTCTTCCAGTAACGGCCCTTGGCACCACTGGGCTTGTTGCGATCAATGGTCTCCTGAAGCGTCTTGAGGTTCTCCAGCAGAGCATCGGCCGTGAAGCTTGCTTTGCCGAAACGCACATGCACGATGCCGGTGCGATCGGCACGGAACTCGAGTTTGCCGGCCTTGAATTCCTTGATGGCACCTGCAAGGTCAGTCGTCACAGTGCCGGCCTTGGGGTTAGGCATCAGGCCACGGGGGCCAAGCACGCGACCGAGTTTCGCCACCTTGGGCATCATGTCGGGGGTGGCGATCAGGAGATCGAAGTTCATCTCGCCCTTGGCGATGGAATCAACGAGATCGTCATCACCAGCAAGCTCAGCGCCAGCAGCCTTGGCTTCGGCGACCTTTTCACCGCGGGTCACCACTGCAATCCGCACGGTCTGACCGGTGCCATTCGGCAGCGCGACGGTGGTGCGCAGCTGCTGATCGGTGTACTTGGGATCGATGCCGAGGCGCACATGGGCCTCCATCGTTTCGTCGAATTTGGCGGTGGCGTTCTCCTTGATCAGCTGAATCGCTTCAAGGGGTTCATAGGCCCGGTCCTCGATCTTCGTGACGAGGCTGGCCAGACGCTTGGAAAGTTTTGGCATGACAGGGATGGGGTGCAGGCGACCAATCGGTCTCCCCCGGTAATGGGAACAGTGAAGCTGGAGGTGCGGAGTTGAGCAGCGCGTCAGTCGCTGATGGCGACGCCCATGTTGCGGGCGGTGCCTTCGATGATGCGCATGGCCGACTCAACGCTGGTGCAGTTGAGGTCAGGCAGCTTGGTCTTCGCAATCTCCTCGAGCTGGGCACGGCTGATGGAGCCAACGCTGCCCTTGGCGGACTGACCGGAACCCTTGTCGATTCCAGCGGCCTTAGTGATCAACACCGACGCCGGAGGCGTCTTGGTGATGAAGGTGAAACTGCGGTCCTCGAAGACCGAAATCTCCACCGGAATCACATAACCGGCCTTGTCCTGAGTGCGGGCGTTGTACTCCTTGCAGAACGCCATGATGTTGACCCCGTGCTGACCGAGGGCAGGACCCACCGGCGGTGCAGGGTTGGCTTTGCCGGCCTGAAGGGCCAGCTTGATCACAGCTACGACTTTCTTGGCCATCGGCTACAGGAGTTGGACATCTGCGGATCACCTGGCCCTCGGGACAGATGCGGCGGAGTAGCGAACCACCCCTCAGGCCGCCCTCCGCAGGGAGACGGCCGCCGCTGATCAGTTCTGCTTGCTCACCTGAGAGAACTCGAGCTCGACCGGGGTTTCCCGGCCAAAGATCGACAGCAGAGCCTTGAGCTTGCTGCGCTCCCCTGCCACTTCGATCACCTCACCCTGGAAGTCTTTGAACGGACCGGCGGTCACCAGGATTTGGTCACCCTCGGTGAGATCGACCTTGACGACGGTCTTCTTCTCAGCCGCCCGCTTGAAGATGCGGTCGACCTCCTGACGGCTAAGGGGCCGGGGCTTGATGTGGCCGCGAGCCTTACCGGTGGCACGCCGATCTTCTGCACCCACGAAATTGATGACGTTTGGGGTGCTGCGGACCGCCATCATCGTGTCCTCGTCCAGCACCATGCGCACCAGCACGTAGCCAGGGAAAACTTTCTCCTCGGTGGACTGACGGCTGCCGTCCTTCTTCACCTTCACCGCAGGAGTTTCGGGAATTTCAATCTCAAGGATGCGAGAGCTGACGCCGAGGGTGACAGCGCGCTGTTCCAGCGTTGCTTTCACCTTCTTTTCACAGCTCGAGGCCACCTGAACCGCGTACCACCGGGCCACGCTGGTGCGAGCCGCGGCCGAAGCCGTCCCCTCTTCACCCTCATTCGGTGCTGGCAGATCCAGCACCTCGGAGGTATCAGCTGTGAGGTCGACGTCAGACACGGGCGAAGGAGAGGGAGGGAAAACGACGGGGGCAATCAAGGGTCCGACAACGGAACCGACGACGCCTCAACGGAACACCTGAGAAGCAGCCCAGCCGTAAAAACGACTGAGGGCAGCGATGGCCGCAGCAGACAGACTGACCATCAAAATCACAGCGATCGATTCGCTGAAGAGCTGCTGACGACTCGGCCAGACCACCAGCTTGAGCTCCTCAAACGCGGCCGCCAGAAAGCCACCCTTTCGCCCCTCATCAGAGGGAGCTTGGGGCTGGCTCGCGGTGGTGTCCTCGGAAGTGGGGGTGGTCACGGATCGGGGGCCGGAGCTGACACCGGTGCTGTCAGCACCTGCCGGCAAACAGACACCTTACCGGATGCCTGATCGGCTCAGGTTTGAGGTTCGAAGCGGAACGGGTCCAATGCCGTCGCGCCGGGAGCGACCTTCACCGCCTTGGCACCGCGGAAGCGATCCTCCAAAAGTTCCGTAGCCAGAGGATTTTCCAACTGTCGCCGCAGCACCCGGCGCAGGGGCCTCGCTCCGTACTCCGGTTCAAAGCCCTGCTCCGCCAGGGCTCGCACAACGGCTGGGTCAACGCGCAGCTCCAGGTCCTGCTCCCGCATCAGTTGGTCCAGCTCAGCGAGCTGTAGATGCACGATCCGCTCAAGATCGTCGATCGCCAGAGGGCGGAAGCGGATTACTTCATCAATCCGGTTGAGGAATTCCGGCCTGAACTGGCGCGACAGGGCCTCATCCACCTGGGCGGCGAGGGCCTGATCGAGCGCCGCGACATCGGCCTCCGGCTGCTGCCCCTGACGGGCCCGATCCAGAATGGCGCGACTGGCCAGGTTGCTGGTCATCACCACCACCGTGTGGCGGAAATCGACGGTGCGCCCCTGGGAATCCGTGAGACGCCCGTCATCCAGCACCTGCAGCAGGACATTGAAGACATCGGGGTGCGCCTTCTCCACCTCATCGAGCAGTAAGAGCGCATAGGGGCGCCGACGGACGGCCTCGGTGAGCTGACCACCTTCCTCATAGCCCACATAGCCGGGAGGAGCTCCAAGCAGGCGGGCCACTGCGTTGCGCTCCATGAATTCACTCATATCAAGGCGCACCAGCGACTCCTCCTCGTCAAAGAGCAGGGCTGCTAAGGCCTTAGCGAGCTCGGTCTTGCCCACCCCTGTGGGTCCGAGGAAGAGAAAGGACCCCACTGGGCGACGCGGGTCCTTCATGCCGGCCCGGGCGCGTCGGATCGCCGCTGCCACCGCCTGCACCGCTTCGGGCTGACCAATCACACGCTGGGCGAGATGGTTCTCAAGCTCCAAAAGCTTCTGACGCTCACCCGCCAGCAGGCGCTGGACAGGGATCCCGGTCCAGCGGGCCACCACATCAGCGATGTCAGCAGCCTCCACCTGCTCCCTCAGCAGTGCTCTGCCCTCCGCCTGAGCCGAAATCAGCACCTGCTCCAGATCGCGGCGGCGCTGCTGCACGCGATGGAGCTGGTCGTATTCCAAACGGGCGGCTTCCTCGAGATCAGCGTTCCGCTCGGCTTCGGCGATGGCATGGCGCAGATCCTCATCGTCCTGCAGGAGCTGACGCAGCTCCGCCAATTGATCCCGCTCCGCCTGCCAACGCTGACGCAGATCCTCCAGACGAGACGCAGCCTCCAGACGGGATCGCTGCAGCTGAACCCGCTCAGCCTCCGGGGCCTGCTCAGCCGATAACAGCGCCAGCTCCACCCGGCGAAGCTCCGACTCGGCATCCTCCACCACCTGAGGCTTGGAGGTCACATCCATTTTGAGCTGGGCGGCCGCCTCATCAATGAGGTCGATGGCTTTATCCGGCAGACAGCGATCACTGATGTAGCGATCCGCCAAACGGGCCGCCGCCGTGAGTGCTTCATCGGTGATCGTCACGCCATGGTGCAGCTCATAGCGCTCCTTCAGGCCGCGCAGAATCTCGATGCTGAGCTCGATCGAAGGCTCAAGGATCGGCACCTGCTGAAAGCGTCGACTCAGGGCCGGATCCTTCTCCACCGTGCGCCGATAGTCCTCCGTCGTGGTGGCAGCGATACAACGCAGATCGCCACGGGCGAGGGCTGGTTTGAGCAAACTGCCTGCGTCGGCACTGGAGCGGTCGCTGCTGACCACCGTGTGCAGTTCATCGATGAACAGCACCACTCCCGCCTCGGGATCACTGACCTCAGCCAACACCGAGCGCAAGCGCTCCTCAAACTGGCCGCGGAACTTGGCACCCGCAATCAAGGCGCCCACATCCAGGGCGACCAGCCGCAGACCCAACAGCGAGTCGGGCACCTCACCGGCAACGATCCGCTGGGCCAGCAGTTCAGCAATCGCGGTCTTGCCCACCCCAGGAGCACCAATCAGCACCGGATTGTTCTTGCCCCGTCGGGACAGGACCTTGATCAAGCGCCGGATCTCTCCATCGCGACCGATCACCGGATCCAACTGACCGGCCTCCGCCGCCGCCGTCAGATCCCGTCCATAGAGCTCCAACGCTGAGGGTTCAGCGGGCAGCTCCGATGCCGGGGGCTGAGCCATCGACTCCATCGGCACCTGCCGAGGTGCCGCGGACTGTGGTGGTGCAATCGGCGGTTGAGGAACAACGGACTGTTGTTGAAAAGCAGACGGTTTCTGTGCCGCCGAAGCTTGTCGTTCAGCCGATGGCCTGGGCTGAGCAGAACGCTCAGCGGAGACGGTGGGGACCACCGCCGACCCTGGCGACCAACGACGTAGCTCCGACTCGAGGCGATCGGCCGGGAGGCCTGCACTGTCGAAGAGGTCAGCCCCGATGCGTGGATCACGTCCGATCGCGATCAGCAGATGGGAGAGCTCGATCTGGCGGGATCCCCAGAGGGCGCGAGAGCGGTCCGCCGCCTCCAAGAGCTCCTCGAGATCTTCTCCAATAAAAAGATCGTCTCCCCGAGCCATGGGTTGGTCGGCGAGGAAGGCCTCCAGTCGATCCATCAGCCCCGGGACATCGAGCGGCAAGGCCCGCACCGTCTCCATGAAGCGACGGTCGCTGAACAACACCTGGAGCAAATGCTCCACATCCAATTCGGCATGGCGCCAACGACGGGCCAGATCCTGCCCAGCCAGCAGCAGATCCCAGGCCTCGTCGCTGAAGCGATCGGGCTCCATGGTGAGGCTGGCCGGTGGATCTGTGGCGGAACGCATCTCGGAAGTCATCGTCACCCTGTTGGCGTTAGGCAGTTGCGTTAGGCAGCCGCCTTGGAGGAGAGCTCGATCAGCTCCACCTTGTATCCGTCGGGATCCTCCACAAAGGCGATCACCGTGCTGCCGTGCTTCATCGGACCGGGTTCACGCACCACCCGTCCGCCTTTGCCGGCGATGGCCGCGCAGGTGGCCCGGATGTCCTCCACCCCGAGGGCGATATGGCCATAAGCGTCACCCAGCTCGTAGTGATCGGTATCCCAGTTATGGGTCAGCTCGAGCACCGAGTGCTCGCTCTCATCGCCATAACCCACAAACGCCAGGGTGAAACGGCCCGAGGGGTACTCCTTGCGACGCAGAAGACGCATGCCCAGCACCTCGGTGTAGAAGCTCAAGGAGCGCTCCAGATCCCCGACCCGGAGCATGGTGTGCAACATGCGCATCAGCGTTGATCCCCCGGTTTCTCCCAGCATGGTGCCAAAGCACACAAAGGAGGGTCAGGGGGCGACCCATAGGATCCTCGGAACTTTGAACGACGGCACGTGTTCGATTCCCTCGACCTCGTCATTGACACCATCGTTGCCAGGGAGGTGCTCGATTCCCGCGGCAACCCCACCGTGGAAGCGGAAGTGCTGCTCGAGGGAGGTGCCAGC
Source organism: Synechococcus sp. HK01-R (assembly GCF_014217855.1). Classification (NCBI taxonomy): domain Bacteria; kingdom Bacillati; phylum Cyanobacteriota; class Cyanophyceae; order Synechococcales; family Synechococcaceae; genus Synechococcus; species Synechococcus sp. HK01-R. The sequence goes on from NZ_CP059059.1 coordinate 517,140, forward strand.
GGTCGGGCGATCGTGCCCAGCGGCGCCAGCACCGGCGCCCACGAGGCCCATGAACTGCGTGATGGCGGCAGCCGCTACATGGGTAAGGGTGTCACCCAGGCGGTGGACCACATCGAGGATCGGATCGCCCCCGCTCTCTGCGGACTGTCTGCCCTTGACCAGGCGAGCATCGATGCAGCCATGCTCGAACTCGACGGCAGCGCCAACAAATCCAATCTGGGCGCCAACGCCATCCTGGCGGTGAGCATGGCCACGGCCCGTGCAGCTGCCAACGGCGTGGGCCTTCCGCTCTACCGCTACCTGGGCGGACCGATGGCCACCCTGCTGCCGGTGCCCCTGATGAACGTGATCAACGGCGGCGCCCATGCGGCCAACAGCCTTGATTTCCAAGAATTCATGCTGGTGCCCCACGGTGCCCCCAGCTTCCGCGAAGCCCTGCGCATGGGCACCGAGGTGTTCCATACCCTCAAGGGCCTGCTCAAGGACCGTGGCCTGAGCACCTCTGTAGGCGATGAAGGCGGCTTCGCCCCTGATCTGGGCAACACTGAAGCGGGCGAAATCCTGGTGGAAGCCATTGAGAAAGCCGGCTACAAGCCCGGCGAGGAGATCGCCCTTGCCCTCGACGTGGCCAGCACAGAGTTCTTCGCCGATGGCCGTTACGCCTTTGGCGGCGGCAGCTACACCAGTGCCGAGATGGTCGACCAACTCGAGCAGCTGGTGAATCGCTTCCCGATCGTTTCGATCGAGGACGGACTGGCGGAAGATGATTGGGAGGGCTGGAAGCACCTGACTGAACGCCTGGGCAACCGTGTGCAGCTCGTGGGTGATGACCTGTTCGTGACCAACAGCCAGCGCCTTCAGCAAGGCATCGATGCCAGCACAGCGAATTCGATCCTGATCAAGGTGAATCAGATCGGCACCCTGACCGAAACCCTGCAGGCGATCGATCTGGCGGGCCGCAACGGTTACACCAGCGTGATCAGCCACCGCAGCGGTGAAACCGAAGACACCACCATTGCTGATCTCTCCGTCGCCACCCGCGCCGGTCAGATCAAAACCGGCTCCTTGAGCCGCAGCGAACGGGTCGCCAAATACAACCAGCTGCTCCGCATTGAAGATGAGCTTGGTAGCCAAGCCGTGTATGCCGGTGCCGTTGGCCAAGGTCCCCGCGGCCGGGGCTGAGGCTCAGGGACCGTTCTGGCCAAGCTGCTCAATCCGTCCATCCCGACGGAGCTTGAGTTGCAGCTTGAGCCAGCCCATGCCTACAGGAATCCCTGCCGCCACAGGCAGCAGGGCCCACAAAGGCCGAGGTCCCGCACCCAGCAGCGCAGCTGCCAGGGCCAACGAGCCCAACAGCACGGATTGTCCGACCGCGTGTTGTGCCGTCACCATGCGCCGGAACTGACGATCGGATTCGCCCATCCGGATCTGCAGTTGCAGATCCCCTTGCTCAAGGCGCTCCAGGCTCTCGTCAAGACGGCGGGGGATCCCTGCAGCGCGGCTGCTCAGCGCTCCCACCTGACGACCAAGTTCATTGAAGAGATCGTTGGGTCCGGATCCGCTGGAAGCCATCAAGGGAAGGAGGTAGGGCTTGGCAATCGCCACCAGGCTAAAGGCGGGATCGAGGCTGCGTCCGACCCCTTCAAAGGTGGAGAGAGCCCGCATCACAAAGATCAACTCCACCGGCAGCCGGAAGGGCTGGCCATACACCAGCTCGTAGAGATCTCCCGAAAGCTTGTCGATCACATTGGCGCTGAAGGGAGGCGTGAGCGCCTCCTGCAACATCAACCGCACCAAACGCCTAACCGGCCCGATGTCCACATCACGGGCGATCACCCCGGCGGCCTGCATCTCACTGACCAGAGCCGCCGCATCCCTTGAGGCCGCCGCACGGACCATGGCACCCAGCCGCCGACGTAGGCCATCGGAGAGCAGCCCCATCATCCCGAAGTCGTAATAGATCAGGGCGCCATCACTAGCGACAGCGAGGTTGCCGGGATGGGGATCAGCATGGAAAAAGCCAAAGCGCACCAGTTGCTGCAGATAACTGGCCGCTCCGATTTCAGCCACAGACGAAGGCTCGATCCCTGCGGCAACAAGGGCAGGGCGATCATTGACCTTGATCCCCGGCAAATAATCCAGGCAAAGCACCCGACGGCTGCTCAGCTCCCAGATCACCCCGGGCACCCGGATGCGTGGCTCATCGAGAAACTGCTGCCGGAAGCGGGCGGCATGCTGAGCCTCCAAGCGGAAGTCCAGTTCCCGCAACAACACTCTCCTGCATTCCTGAGCGATCGCGACCCAATCGCGGCCCCGGCCCCAACTGGGATGCCGCTGCAGAACGGCAGCCACCTGCTGCATCACCTCCAGATCAAGGCGAAACAGGCGTTCGAGCCCCGGGCGCTGAATTTTGAGCACCACCTGCCGACCGCTTCGCAGGCTGGCGCGATGCACCTGGGCCAAGGAGGCAGCGCCGAGGGGCTGCTGATCCAGATCGATGATCTCGGCGCAACGGGCTCCGAGCTCGTCCTCCAGCACCGCCTGGGCCCGGTCAAACGAAAAGGCAGGCACCCGGTCCTGAAGATCAGCCAATTCCGACACCCAACCCGCCGGCAGCACATCGGGCCGGGCCGAAAGCAGCTGACCGAGCTTGATGAAGGCCGAGCCAAGGGCGAGCAGTTCAGCCGTCAGCCAGCGGGCACGTTGCTGCTGACGGGCCTGACGCCGTTCGGCGCTGCAACCGCCGGGATAGGTCCAGGCGCAACCATCCCACCAGAGCAGAACGATGAGCGTGAGCACTGCACGCCAGATGCGCAAGGCACGCAGCACACTGCGCAGGGGCATAGGAAGCGCCGGAGCCCCCATCAGGGTGTCTCCTCCATCAAGCGGCTGAGCTCCGCAACCCGCGCACGGAGGCCATCAATCTGCTGCTGGGGATCCACATCCCCAACGGGGCCTGCGGGCTGTGCGGGGTCAGACGGCTCCTGGCCATCGGAATCCAGTCGTTCCGCTTCCGCCCGCACCTCGTCTTGAAAAAGATCCCATTCTCTGCGCAGCCGCTCAGGTGCGTCCTGGGCAATCACGGCCACTTCAGCGGCCGCCTCCGCCAAGCCATGGCCAAGGCGAGCGGCCAAGCGGTGCATGGTGGCTCTGATCAGGGCATCAGGAGAGGGCATGACCTCGACAGAGCTGATGCTGAAACTGTGGCAGATACCCGGCGGAAAGCGCGATCCCCAACCAGCGGCCTAGGGGGTCGGGGGAGCGACCGGCGCCGCCGGGAAGGGAGCGAGAGGAGCGGGCGACGCTGGCTGGGCCTGAACCGGGGCGGGTTCGGCCACAGCTCGCGCTGGCTCAGGCTTGGGCAGCACAGGCGCGGGAACCACCGGAGTGGGCTCGGCCCAGACCGGCTCAGGCAGCGCCTGCTCTGGCAGCGGGCCAAGGGCAGCCTGCTGCTCTGCATTGCGCTTGGCTTCAGCAGCAAGGCGCTCCGCCTCTAGGGCAGCTTTCTCGGCTTCACGCTGGCGGGCCAGCTCCGCCTCTTCGGCTGCCACATCAGCAGTCAATGCCTGATGATCGTCACCGTGGAGTCGCCGCAGATCCTCAAGGGTCTGTCCGGGGAATGGCTGCGCTGCGAACCCCTCACGTTGAGGCTTCTGCAAAGCACCCTGCATCACGATGATGCGTTGGGTGATGCCGTAGCCCAGGGCAAAACAAGCGCCTGCCACGAGCGGACCCACCCAGAAGCGGGGTCGCGTCGGCCGCTCAGGTGCTGCCTGGGACGTGGACTCCTTGGCCAAGGGAAAAGCGTCCAATTCACAGGTCCATCCTGGCAGCCGCGACTGGGATCAAGTGGTGTAATCGGCGTTGATGCGCACGTATTGATCCGAGAGGTCACATCCCCAGGCACGGCCACTGCAGGAGCCATCACCCAGCTCCAATCGGATCAAGACGCTGTCGTCCTGGAGATAGGCCCCTGCAGCCCGCTGCCTCAGATAGCCCGAAGCGGCATCCCGGTCAAAGGGAAGGGGCCGCCCTGCAGCCATCAGCTGATAGGGCCCCAGCCATAGAGCCACCGCTTCGGGGTCAAAGTCCACACCGGAACGACCGGCAGCCGCCACGATCCGTCCCCAGTTGGGGTCGCGCCCATGCACGGCTGTTTTCACAAGCGATGAGCCACAGACCGTGCGGGCGATCAGAAGGGCCTCTGCTTCCGTTGCCGCACCCTGGACCAGCACATCGATCAAGCAGGTCGCACCCTCTCCATCACGGGCGATGGCGCGGGCCAGATGCTGTGCCACCAGGGTCACACCTTCCTCAAGAGCCGCCAGATCGGCGGGAGCCAGCGGCTCGCCAGCAGCAAAGGCAAGGAAAGTGTCATTGGTGCTGGTGTCTCCATCCACCGTGATCGCATTGAAGGAGCGATCCACCGCTCGCTTCACCATCGCCTGCCAGACCTCAGCCGGCACGCCGGCATCACAGGTGAGATAGCCGAGCATGGTGGCCATATCGGGATGGATCATCCCAGAACCCTTGGCCATGCCGCCGATCCGAACGCGACGGCCGCCGAGGTCCGCCTCAAGGGCGATCTGCTTATCGATTAAGTCGGTCGTCAGGATCGCGGTGGCGGCTGCAGCCCCGCCCTCAGAGCTGAGCGCGTCGACCAGGGGATCCAAGCCCGCCAGCAGGGTGTCCATCGGGATCGGCACACCGATCACGCCGGTCGAACAAATCAGCACATCGTCAGCATCCAGGCCCAAACGATCAGCCAGCGCCTGCGTAGCCCTCTGGCTATCAATCAAGCCGCGATCGCCGGTGCAGGCATTCGCCTGCCCTGAATTGGTGAGCACGGCCCTGGCCCGACCCGAGCTCGCAGCCAACCGCTGCGCGCAAAGATCCACACAGGCGGCACGCACCACGGAGGTGGTGAAAGTGCCGGCGCAAACAGCGCCTTCCGGGGCCAGCAACAAGGAGAGATCCGACTTACCGGAGGCCTTCAGTCCTGCGGTGATGCCAGCCGCTTCAAACCCCTGTGGTGCGGTGATGCCCCCCTCCAGGGGAGTCCATGAGATCGATGAGCCGCTGGTAGCCGCAAGCACGTGCGCACGCGAGACACTGGATCCATCCTGACGCCGCGCCATGCCCAGCCAACGCCGGATTGGCCTCACCGGAGGCATCGCCAGCGGCAAGAGCAGTGTTGGTCGCTGGTTGGCCGACAGGGGCATTCCACTACTGGATGCCGACCAAATCGCCCGTGACGCCCTAGTCACCGGAAGCGAGGGTGCCAAACGGGTGCTGGAACACTTCGGAGATCGGGTGCTGGCAAGCGGTTCGACCGTGGTAGACGGGCGCATCGATCGCGCGGCCCTGGCCCGGATCGTGTTCAGCGACCCAGACGAGCGGCGTTGGCTCGAGCGGCTGGTCCACCCCCTCGTCCGCGATCACTTCGATGGGGAGCTGCTGAGGCTCGAGCAGGAGCCAATCGTGGTGCTGATGATTCCGCTGCTGTTTGAAGCAGGCCTGGAGAGCCTCTGCACAGAAATCTGGGTTGTGACCTGCTCAGAACAGCAGCAACAAGAGCGACTGATGGCCCGAGATGCGCTGACGGCCGAGGAAGCCCGGCTCAGGATCGCCGCTCAGCTGCCCCTCGCCAGCAAATGCGCCAAAGCAGACCTGGTGATTGACAACGGTGACCGGCCAGAAGCGTGGACCGTGCTGGTCGAATCACAGCTCTGAGATCCAGTCCTGATCGGGAGAACCTCACGAGAAGCGCACCGCACGCTGACAACAACGGCCACCGAACCTGCGCCCCGCCCATGGCGGGGCTTACCCATCGCCAGGGATTGTCCATCAGAATTCAGGCATGAACCACCTGCTCCACCTGAGCGCCGTCGGCTTGAGCGCCTTCACCATGGCCGCCGCCAGCATTAGCTGCGGCAACGCTGCCCAAGCACAGGCGATCACATTCCGCTGTTATGACCGTGAATCAGGAGCCCTTGTCGCTGTCAGCGCAATCGACCTGAGCTCATCACAAGTGAGCTGCATGCCGGCTGCCGAGTCGGAGGGTTGGCCAAATCCAGATCCAGGCGAAGCTCCAGCACCAGGCAACGCTTCAGTCCCTGACAGCAGCCCGAACGATCCCCTCGCCGCACGACGCAGCATCAACCTGGCTCGCGATACAGCAATCCGGCTCAACGGTGGGCTCAGCGTCTACAGACCCGCCAGTTGCATGTTCGCCGGCGCCGCGGGCAATCCCTGCCTCAGCCGGGAAAATGACGACTTCGTCTTCAACATCCCTGGAGGGCCACCGGGTTGGGAGCAGAGCGGTGAAGCCCCCAGCATTCAGACAATTCTGAAAATCGCCGCCGATGGCCGCTCGGTGCTGAACGAGCTATACAACGGCCCTCCGCAAACCAACTGAGACGGAGCATTAGCCCCCCTTCAGTTTCTGAGTGAGGATCTGATTCGCCAGCTTCGGATCAGCCTTACCGCCGGTCTTCTTCATCAGCTGGCCCACAAAGAAACCCTGCAGCTTGTTCTTACCGCCGCGGAAAGCTTCCACCTCCTCAGGGTGAGCAGCCAGGAGCTCTTCGACGATGGCGGTGATCGCGGCCGGGTCGCTGATCATGCCCAGGCCTCGCTCATCGACGATCTTGGCCGGTGAGCCACCCTGCTCGAGCAACTCAGGAAGGATTTCCTTGGCGATCTTGCCGCTGATCTTGCCGCCATCGATCAGTTGCACCATTTCCGCGAGCTGCTCCGCGCGGAAGGGCAAGTCCCCGTAGCTGAGACGGTTGCTGTTCACATAGGCGGCGATATCGCCCGTGATCCAGTTGGCAGCAAGCTTGGCGTCAGCACCTGCAGCCACCACAGCCTCGAAATAATCCGCCATCGGACGTTCGTCGGTGAGCACCCGGGCGTCGTATTGCGACAGACCAAGGGTCTCCGCATAGCGATGGCGCTTAGCCGCGGGCAGCTCCGGCAGTTCGGCGCGCCAGGCTTCGCGCTGATCCACGCTCACCTCGATCGGCCCAAGGTCAGGATCGGGGAAGTAGCGGTAATCACTGGCTCCCTCCTTACCGCGCATGCTCTTCGTGAGCTGCTTGCCCTCATCCCAGAGTCGGGTCTCCTGCACCACGGGTTCGCCGGTTTCATAGGCCTTGATCTGGCGCTGAATTTCGTAGTCACAGGCCTTCTGAATCGCCGAGAAGGAGTTCATGTTCTTGATCTCCACCTTGGTGCCAAAGGGGGCATCAGGCCCCTGGCGCACGGAGATATTGACGTCACAACGCAGGGAACCCTCCTGCATGTTTCCATCGCTCACGCCTAAGTAGCGCATGATCCGGCGGATCTCAGAGGCGTATTCAGCAGCCTCGCGACCGGTGCGCAGATCGGGCTTGCTGACGATCTCAGCGAGCGCAACCCCAGCGCGGTTGTAATCCACAAGGGAATGGGTGGAACCCGCCAGTCGATCGCTGCCGGCATGCACCAGCTTGCCCGCGTCCTCCTCCATGTGCAGACGCTCGATACCGATGCGTTTGAGGTAAGTGTCTTTGCCTTTTTCTGCCACTTCCACCTCGATCCAGCCGTCCTCAGCGATCGGTTCGTCGTACTGAGAGATCTGGTAGTTCTTCGGCAGATCGGGATAGAAATACTGTTTGCGGTCGAACTTGCAGTGCTCCGCGATGTTGAGGTTGAGGGCCATCGCCGCCTTCACCGCATACTCGAGCACCTTCTGATTCAGCACAGGCAAGGTGCCGGGCAAACCGCACACCACCGGGTCGATGTGGGTGTTGGGGTCATCACCGAAGGCCGTGGAGGCGCTGGTGAAGATCTTGCTCTCGGTGCCCAGCTGCACATGGGTCTCCAGACCGATCACGGCTTCCCAGTTGCCCGTGCCCGCGCCGTTCGCTGCCATCCGCCCAGATCCCTGCTAGCCGGCCAATCCTATGGAACGACGTCGTTAAGGTCGGGTGTCTGAACCACAAGGGGGCAATGGCCGACGATCCCGTCGTGATCCTGGGAGGGGGACTGATGGGGCTGGCGGTGGCCCATCAGCTGGCCCGCCGCGGCCGTCAGGTGACCGTGCTGAGCCGCCGCCGCAGCGAAGCGGCTGGATTCGTGGCCGCCGGCATGCTGGCCCCCCATGCCGAGGGCCTGAGCGGCACCCAGCTGCGTTTCGGGCAGATCAGCCTGGAGCGGGCCCCAGGGTGGGTCGCCCAGATCGAGGCCGACAGCGGCCTGCCCTGCGGCCTGCGCTCCAGCGGGATCGTGGTGCCGTTCCAAGGTGCAACGGAACGGGACCGATACCCCACCGCAGCCTGGGGGCAGCCCCTGAACCGCGCCCAGCTCGAGCGGGAGCTACCGGGCCTGGCCCCGCAATGGAGCACAGGACTGCTCTTTGCTCAGGACGGCCAGATCGACAATCGCCGCCTGCTGATGCGGGCCCTCGAAAGCGCTTGCGCCGACCGCGGCGTGCGCTTCCAGGAGGGCTTAGAGGTCCTGGCCCTCGAACAGGACGGCAAACACCTGCAAGGAGCACGAGTCCGTAACGCAGAAGGAACGGAATACACACTGGATTGTTCAACGGCCGTGCTCTGCAGTGGCGCATGGAGCGCCCGACTGCTCTCCGCCCTCCCGGTGTTTCCCGTGAAAGGGCAAATGCTGTCCCTCCAGGCCCCTCGGGGCGCCCTCAAGCGGGTGATCTTCGGCCCCGGCACTTACCTGGTGCCCCGCGAGGACGGACTGGTGGTGGTCGGCGCCACCTCCGAACCCGAAGCCGGCTTTGACGAAGGTCTCACCCCCCAGGGACAGCGGACCCTGCAGGACGGCATCGCCTCCCTGCTGCCGCAAGCCATGGACTGGCCACCGATGGAACGCTGGTGGGGATTCCGACCCTGCACCCCCGACGAGGGCCCGCTGCTGGGGGCAAGCCCGATCACGGGGCTCTGGCTGGCCTGCGGCCATCACCGCAACGGGGTGCTGATGGCGGGCCTGACCGCAGAGCTGGTGGCGGATGCCGTGCAACAGGAATCCCCCAGCCAGCTCAATGGTGAGCTGCTGGGGGACTTTCGCTGGGACCGGTTTGAAGTCGGGGCTCTCAGCAAGAACCCTGACTGATCGGAAGGATCAGCCCTCGGTGCGCCAGCCCTGATCCGAAGGGGTCCAGTCGCTCAGCTCGGAAGCCTGGAACCAGAGACCGATCTCGAACTGGGCCGTTTCCGGGGCATCGGATCCATGGATCACATTGCGACCGATATTGATCGCCAAATCACCGCGGATGGTGCCGGGCTCGGCCTCCAGGGGCTTGGTCGCACCAATCAGCTTGCGAGCGCTGGCGATCACACCGTCACCCTCCCAGACCATCGCCACCACAGGGCCGGACGTGATGAACTCGACCAGGCCGGCGAAGAAGGGGCGCTCCTTATGCACTCCATAGTGCTGCTCTGCCAGCTCCCGGCTGGGGGTGAGCTGCTTGAGCCCCACCAGCTTGAAACCCTTGCGCTCGAAACGGCCAAGGATCTCGCCAACGAGACCACGCTGGACGCCATCGGGCTTGATGGCAATGAAGGTGCGTTCGGCAGCCATGAGTAGGAGAAAAACCGCGGTCATCGTCCGTGGCCGACGGCCCGCTTGGCAAGCAAGCCTGCTGCCCAAAGCTGAAGCTCGTGACCGAGCTGCCTAGATTCCGAGTCTTAAACTGTGGCGGAAGCATCGATGCTCAGTGCTCCCTCTGGCACCGACGGCACATGGACTGCCCAGGCAGGCGCCAGTGTCTATGGGCTCGATCGCTGGGGGGATCCCTACTTCTCCACGAATGCCAGGGGGCATGTGTCTGTGCAACCCAGGGGGGATCGCGGCGGCAGCATCGACCTGGTGGATCTCGTCACGGGCATGCGGGACCGCGATTTGGCTCTCCCCCTCCTGATCCGCTTCGATGACATTCTTGAAGACCGCCTGGAGCGACTCCACGCCGCCTTTGACCGCGCCATCGCCCACTACGGGTTCAGAGGTCGTTATCAGGGGGTGTTTCCGGTCAAATGCAACCAACAACGCCATGTGGTCGAGCAGCTCGTCGAGAGCGGCCAACGCTGGCATTTCGGCCTAGAGGCCGGCAGCAAGGCCGAACTGCTGATCGCACTCTCACTTCTCGAAGACCCGGACGCCCTGCTGATCTGCAACGGCTACAAAGATCAGCGCTACATCGAAACCGCCATCCTGGCGAGACGCCTCGGTCGTCAACCCGTGGTGGTGATCGAACAGCCCGAAGAGGTCAATCGCATCATCAAAGCCAGTCGTGATTTAGGTGCAGCGCCCCTAATCGGAATCAGGGCTCGGCTGTCCACTCGCAGCACGGGACGTTGGGGGAGTTCCGTCGGCGATCGCGCCAAATTCGGGTTGTCCATCCCAGAACTACTGGACACCGTTCGAGCGCTTGAGGAGGCCGACCTACTCAGCGAACTACGCCTACTCCACTTCCATATCGGCAGTCAGATCAATGACATTGCCGTTTTGAAGGATGCACTGCAAGAAGCTGGGCAGATCTATGTGGAGCTCCATCGTCTGGGTGCTCCGATGGGCTACTTAGATGTAGGCGGTGGACTAGGTATCGACTACGACGGGAGTCGCAGTGCCACCGCTGCCTCCACGAACTATTCCCTTCAGAACTACGCCAATGATGTAGTGGCGACAGTGCGGGAATGCTGCGAACCCTGCAACGTGCCTGTGCCGACTCTCGTCAGCGAAAGCGGACGAGCTCTGGCCAGCCATTTCAGTGTGCTGGTCTTCGATGTTCTCGGAGCGGGCACAGCTCCTGATCACGCGCCATCCGCTGCTGAAGATGACCCGCTGATTGTGCGCAACCTGCAGGAGACCCTCAACAACATCAACCAAAGCAACCTGCAGGAAGCCTGGAATGATGCGCTCAAATTTAAGGACGATGCACTCAGCGCCTTCCGGCTGGGCTATCTCAATCTTCCCGATCGAGCACGGGCCGAACAGCTCGCATGGGCTTGCGCCCGCAAGATCGCATCGCTCATCCCCCCGGAACACTGCCCTGAGGATCTGCGCAACCTCAAGGCCAGCCTGGCCACCACTTATTACGCCAATTTCTCTGTTTTCCGGTCCGCCCCAGACACCTGGGCCATCGATCAACTCTTCCCGGTGATGCCGATTCATCGCCTGGACGAAGAACCAGATCAACTCGGCAACATTGCTGACCTCACCTGCGATTCAGATGGGAAGCTCGCCCGCTTCATTCATGATGGCAAGAGCAAAGCACTGCTCGAGCTCCACCAGCCCAAACCTGGCGAGCCCTACCTGGTTGGCCTCTTTCTCGCCGGTGCCTACCAGGAAGTGATGGGCAATCTGCACAATCTCTTCGGCAGCACCAACGCGGTGCACATCCGACTGGCCCCTGGTGGTGGCTACCGGGTTGACCATGTCGTGCAAGGAGACACGAACGCCGATGTGCTCCAGGCGATGGAACACAATCCCGAGCTGATGCTCGAACGTCTTCGCCTGGCCAGCGAACAGGCCATCAGTGATGGGCGACTCTCCGTCAGCGATGCCCGTCGTCTCATGAGCCACGTGACCACCAGTCTTCGCCAAACCACCTATCTGCAGGAATGAGCCTCAACCCTCACCCTCTAACAGGCCTCGTTTGATCAGAGGCTGGGCATCGACAAGGCGCAACTGTCCGTCCTCTTTAACGACGGTGCCTCGACTCCTCAACTTGCTCAGCGTCCTCGACGCCGTTTCATGAGCCAATCCAGCAAGAAGCGCGATTTCTTTCTGCGCCAAGGGCGGAATCAAAGCCAGGGGATCTTTGGATCCAGAGGATTTCCGAGTAAGTAGGCCAAAGGATCGAGCAACTGTGTTGTGGCGTCGGCACTCTGCAGAGCGAAGCGCTGATTCAGATCCCGCAGTCGACTGGCCTCCAATCGAGCGAGAGCAAGGGCGAATCGCCACCTAGCGCGGATCCTTGAGGCCCTCCACGCACTGGTCAACATGAATCGCTTCAGTTGGGAACGCAACTGCCAACAGCTCTCCCAGGGGCCACAACCTTGAGGCAGGGCGGCTCGGTTGTTGCAAACACTTCACTTGCTCTGTAACGCAACTAACACTTGGGCGGATTTGAACAAGCCATAAAACTCAGCCTTAAGGAGCGTCTACAAAACCTGAAGCTGGTGGCGAGTCTTGCGACCTTCCTCAAAAACCTGGCTCCCTCGACAGCGTCTTTGCAGTAGGCAACAGCCTTAAGAGCAGTCCCCTTGGGGAGAAGATGGTGGCTGCCCTACAGGCTAACAGCCACTTCAGAGCCTAAATGGATGAGCGCTGGCGCCCGCAGCCGATCGATCTGAACGTTCTGAAGACCCTGCCTGAGGGCAGCCTCGGTCGCATCTACGCCGACCAACTGATCAGCCAGGGAATCACCCCCGACAGCTTGATCGATCCATCCCCAGTGACCACCGCGCAGGATTTCGTGGTGCACCGACTCAAAGAAACCCACGACATCGTGCACGTCCTGACTGGCTTCGGGATCGATGGGGCCAGTGAACTGAGGCTCCAGGGGTTCAACCTTGCGCAGAATCGCTCACCCATTGCCGTGATGCTGATCTTCGGCGGGATGCTTTCAGCCCTTCAGAACGACGAACCTCTCGCCCCGATGCTGCGAGCCTTGGCGCAGGGCTTTCAGATGGGACTTGATGCGGAGCTGGTCATTGCTCGAAAACTCGAAGATGGTTGGGATCGGCCCCTGAGCGACTGGCGAAGAGAACTGAAACTTCCCGTCGAGTCCGAGCCATGACCAAGACGCTGGGGAGCAATGAGCTCTACAGCGCCAACAGGGTTGAGCCATGGACTCATGACAACGCTGCATGCAGCTCCTCCCGGGCCGCGGCCAACGCTGCATCCAATGCAGCACCATCACGCCCTCCGGCCTGGGCCAGGTTGGGGCGGCCGCCACCGCCGCCACCGCAGACCTTGGCGATTCCACCAATGAACTTGCCGGCCTGGAGCTTGGCGGCAATCACCCCCTTACCAAAGGCTGCCACCAGAATCACCTTGCCTTGATCAGCTGGATCCGGCAGGCCTCCAAGCACCACGGCAGCCCCATCGCCGAGCTGATCGGCCAGGCTCTGGGCCGCCCCTTGTAGGCCGGCACCGTCCACACCATCCAAGCGTTCCACCAGCAGCTGGAAGCCAGCCAAAGCCGTGGCCTTGCCTGCCAGTGCCGCCGACTTGGCCACGGCCAACTCCGCCTGAGCCGCTGACAGCGCCTTCCCCGTGGCCTTGAGTTCCTCCTGTAGCGCGATCACCCGTTCCACGATCTCGCCGGGCTGGGCCTTGAAGCGCTCACCCAGCTGTTTCACTACCGCATCGCGCTCATTGAGATACGCCAGCACCGCCGGGCCGGCCACGGCCTCGATGCGGCGGATGCCGGCAGCCACGCCGCTCTCGCTCACGATCTTGAACAGACCGATCTCAGCGGTATTGGCCACATGGGTCCCTCCGCAGAGCTCCATCGACACCCCCGGGACATCGACGACGCGCACGACATCGGCATACTTCTCGCCGAACATCGCCACGGCACCGGCGGCCTTGGCTTTCTCGATCGCCATCTCCTGCACCTCAAGCCGGTGGGCCTCGCTGATCCAGCCATTGATCAAGGTCTCGATCTGCTCGAGCTCCGCCCCAGTCACCGCCCGAGGGCAGTGGAAATCGAAACGCAAGCGCTCGAAATCCACCAGGGATCCAGCCTGGCCAATTCCGGGATCCACCACCTGCTTCAGCGCAGCCTGCAACAGATGCGTGGCCGTGTGATTGGCCTGGGCCCGGCGCCGACAGGCGCGATCCACCTGACCATGCACCACAGCACCAACGCTGAGGCTGCCGCGCTCCACACGGCCGCTGTGCACGAACACACTGCGGTTCCGCGACACAGCGTCGATCGCCACGATCAGTCCGTTGCCGTCGGCGCCGTCTCCGGCCAGTACGCCACGGTCTCCCACCTGGCCGCCACCCTCGCCATAGAAGGGCGTGGTGTCGAGCACCACCTGCACCGCATCACCGGCCACAGCGGTTTGGGCGGGCTCGCCGTTCACCACCAGCGCCTGCACGCTGCTGCTGTGTTCCAAAAGCTCATAGCCCCGGAAGCTTGTGGCATCGAGTTCAGCCGCCACCTGATCGATCGCATCCTGAAGGGTGAGATCGATGCTCACGGCTGCCGCCTTGGCCCGCTGACGCTGGGCCTCCATAGCCGCCTCGAACCCCTCAAGATCCACCCTGAGGCCATGCTCCTCGGCAATCTCCTCGGTGAGTTCGAGTGGAAAGCCATAGGTGTCGTAGAGCTCGAAGGCCTGCTCGCCTGAGATCTGCTTGGGCTTAGCCGCAAGCACATCCGCCAGCAGCTTTTCGCCGCGCTCGAGGGTTTCAAGAAAGCGGGCTTCCTCGCGCTGAAGTTCGGCAAGGATCACCTCCTTGCGCTCAATCAATTGGGGATGCACCGCCTGCATCAAAGCAATCGACGCCTCACCCATCGCCGTCAGGAAAGGCTTGTCGATCCCCAGGAGGCGTCCATGCCGCACCACCCGGCGCAGCAGGCGACGCAGGATGTAGCCGCGGCCAAGGTTGCTGGCGGTCACGCCATCGCAGATGAGCTGAGTCACGGCTCGGCTGTGGTCACCGATCACTTTCAGGCTCGTCTTGCCCTTGTCATCCAGGGCCTTGTAATCAACTCCTGCAAGAGCAGCCGCCGTTTCGATCAGCGGATAGATGAGGTCGGTCTCGTAGTTGTTGGGCACCCCCTGGAGGATCTGGGCCATCCGCTCGAGGCCCATGCCGGTATCGATGTTGCGATTGGCAAGCGGGGTGAGGGTGCCCTCCGCATCGCGGTTGTACTGCATGAACACCAAGTTGTAGAACTCGATGAACCGGGAGTCGTCTTCGAGATCGATTCCCTCATCACCAAGGTCGGGCTTGAAGTCGTAATAGATCTCCGAACAGGGGCCACAGGGGCCGGTCGGCCCAGATGCCCAGAAGTTATCGGCCTCATCCATGCGAATGATCCGCTTGGGGTTGACCCCCACCACGTCACGCCAGATCACCTCGGCTTCGTCGTCCTCACGGAACACACTCACCACGAGATTCTTCGGATCCAATCCGAACACCCCGGTGCTCAACTCCCAGGCCCACTCAATCGCCTGCTGCTTGAAATAGTCCCCGAACGAGAAATTGCCGAGCATCTCGAAAAAGGTGTGGTGCCGCGCCGTGCGACCCACGTTTTCGATGTCATTGGTGCGAATGCACTTCTGTGAACTGGTCGCACAGGGTGCCGGCCGCTCCTGCTGGCCGAGGAAGACCGGCTTGAACGGCAACATGCCGGCGATCGTGAGCAACACCGTGGGGTCCTCTGGCACCAGGGAGGCACTCGCCATGCGTGCATGCCCCCGCTGCTCAAAGAAGCTGAGGAAGGCCTCGCGAATCTGCGCACCGCTGCGGGGACGTGCTTCCTGCGGACGCGACGATCGTGCAACAGCCATGGCGGTTTCGGGCTTGAGGAGCAGGGCCAGCAGCCATGATCGCCCCTGAGCCGCCACTCACCTTGGCCGCCCCACCCACCTCCACCAAGGCACCGGACCCGGACAGCCGTGCTCAGCTGCGGCTGCGCTCCATGGGCTGGGCGCTGCTCGCGGGACTCTGTGCCGGGTTGATCGGCCTACCCCTCGGGGTGGAACAGGCCGTCCGCGCCACCGGCTGCGGGCTCTTCTATGGACTGCTGGCCTTCCATCTCGAACGGGTGGACCCGGAGGATTCACACCTGCAGGCCGGGCTTGTTGGCGCGATCTGCGGTGTGCGCAGCCTGGGGATGGCCCTGCCCTCTCCAATGGGGGGTCTGGACGCCCTGGCATCATTAGGAGAGGAACTCCTTCTGGCGTGGTTGCCGTTGATCGGCAGCGCACTCCTGCTCCACGGCACCCATCGCATGTTGTCTGCGTCGCGGCCATGAGCCTGCTGCACGCCACCTGGCTCCCTGCCATCCGCACTCCGACCAGCTCCGGGCGACCGGCCCTGCTGGTGTGGGCAGACACGTGGCGTGTTGCTGAGCCTGCCGGTCCAGGCCTCACGCCAGCGCTTCACCCCTTCACCCTGAGCCCCGATGATCTGCGGGCCTGGCTGACCGAACGCGACCTCCTCCCCGAAGGAATCATCGACGCGACCGCCTGCCTCACGCTGCCGAGCCGCAGTCTGAAGCGCCGCAAAAAACGATCAGACAGCAACGACAGCGAGGAGAACGACGGCTGGACAGGGCTCCCCCTCCAAGCGGGTGAGCCGATTCCCAAGCAGACCGAATGGTGGCCCTGGCAAGTGCAGGGCCTGGCGATCGAACCCGGTGCAGCCACCAGCTGGCTTGCACGCCTCCCCCTCTCAGGTCGCCACCCTGACCTGGCCGATGAACTGCGCTGGTGGAGCCACATGCAGCGCTGGGCCCTGAGCCTGATCGCCCGTGGACGCTGGATTCCACAGGTGGAGCAGAGCAAAGGCGAGGGCTACCCCCATCGGGCCCGCTGGGTGCCGCTGCTCAATCGTGAGGACGATCGCAGACGCTTGGAGGATCTGGCCTCCCGCCTGCCCCTGGTGGCCACCTGCGCCCTGCCCTGGCGGGAGCCGACCGGCCGGCGCAGCAATCGCACGACCCGGCTCAGGCCAGAAGCCATGCGAGCCGCCAACCCGGTGGCCTGCTGTCGACCTCGCAGCGGTCGCTTACGCGTGGCAACCCTCCTGGAAGACCTTGTGGATGCCCAGTTGCGCATGGGCTTCACACCCCAAAGCGAGGGGCTCGATCCCCTCCTGACCGCCTGGCAGGACGCCCTCGGATCCGACACCGGCGTGATCACCCTGGGCGATGAGGAAGCTGAACGCCTGGCGACCGCCAGTCACCACTGGCGAGAAGGAGTGGCCGGCAATGTGGCCGCTGCCCGCGCCTGCCTGGAGCTGGAAACTCCAGCGGAAGGCGAGGACCTTTGGACCCTGCGGTTCGCCCTGCAGGCGGAGGCCGATCCCACCCTGAAGGTGCCCGCAGGGGTGGCCTGGGCCGCCGGTCCCAAGGGGCTGCAGTTGGGTGAGATCGCTGTCGACCACCCTGGCGAACTGCTGCTGGAGGGGATGGGACGGGCGCTCACGGTGTTCACGCCGATCGAACGCGGGCTCGACAGCGCCACCCCGGAAGCGATGCAAATCACGCCGGCTGAGGCCTTCGTTCTGGTGCGCACCGCCGCCCGCCAGCTTCGTGATGTCGGCGTCGGTGTCGACTTACCCCCCAGCCTGTCCGGCGGCCTGGCCAGTCGTCTTGGCCTGGCAATCCAGGCGGAACTGCCCGAGCGCTCCCGCGGCTTCACCCTCGGTGAAAACCTCGACTGGAGTTGGGAACTGATGATCGGCGGTGTGACGCTGACGCTGCGCGAACTGGAACGACTGGCGGGCAAGCGCAGCCCTCTGGTGAATCACAAGGGGGCCTGGATTGAACTTCGCCCCAACGACCTCAAGAACGCCGAGCGTTTTTTCGCCGCCAAACCCGATCTCAGCCTCGACGATGCCCTGCGCCTGACTGCCACAGAAGGCGACACGCTGATGCGGATGCCTGTGCACCGTCTGGAAGCCGGCCCACGGCTGCAGGCGGTGCTGGAGCAATACCACCAGCAGAAGGCCCCCGACCCGCTGCCCGCTCCCGAGGGCTTCTGCGGTCAGCTGCGCCCTTACCAGGAGCGCGGCCTTGGCTGGCTCGCCTTCCTGCATCGCTTTGACCAAGGCGCCTGTCTGGCCGATGACATGGGCCTGGGCAAGACGATCCAGTTGCTCGCCTTCCTCCAACACCTGAAGGCTGAGCAGGAGCTGAAACGACCGGTGCTGTTGGTGGCTCCCACCTCGGTGCTGACCAACTGGAAACGGGAGGCGGCCGCCTTCACCCCGGAACTGCAGGTCAAGGAGCACTACGGCCCTCGACGCCCGTCGACCCCCGCAGCGCTGAAGAAAGACCTCAAAGATGTGGATCTCGTGCTCACCAGCTATGGCCTGTTGCAGCGGGACAGTGAACTGCTGGAGAGCATGGACTGGCAGGGAATGGTGATCGATGAAGCACAGGCGATCAAGAACCCCAGTGCCAAGCAGAGCCAGGCGGCCCGGGACCTGGCCCGCCCCGGACGCGGTAGCCGATTCCGGATCGCCCTGACGGGCACACCGGTGGAGAACCGAGTGAGCGAACTCTGGGCCCTGATGGACTTTCTCAATCCCAGGGTCCTCGGGGAGGAGGACTTCTTCCGCCAGCGCTACCGGATGCCGATTGAGCGCTACGGCGACATGTCGTCGCTTCGGGATCTCAAATCCCGCGTGGGGCCCTTCATCCTGAGGCGCCTGAAAACAGACAAAGCCATCATTTCCGACCTGCCGGAGAAGGTGGAACTGAGCGAGTGGGTGGGGCTCAGCAAGGAGCAGAAGTCGCTCTATGCCAAAACCGTGGAGGACACCCTCGATGCGATCGCCCGTGCCCCCCGCGGCCAGCGCCATGGTCAGGTGCTGGGCCTGCTCACCAGGCTGAAGCAAATTTGCAACCATCCGGCTCTGGCTCTCAAGGAAGAGAGCGCCAGCGAGGATTTCCTGCAACGTTCCGTGAAGCTTCAGCGGCTCGAAGAGATCCTCGAGGAGGTGATCGAAGCCGGCGACCGTGCCCTGCTCTTCACCCAATTCGCTGAATGGGGTCACCTGCTGCAGGGTTACCTCCAACGTCGCTGGCGCAGCGAGGTGCCCTTCCTGAGCGGCAGCACCAGCAAGGGTGAACGCCAGGCAATGGTCGATCGCTTTCAGGAAGACCCGCGTGGGCCTCAGCTGTTCCTGCTGTCACTCAAGGCCGGTGGTGTGGGCCTCAACCTCACCCGCGCCAGCCATGTCTTCCATATCGACCGCTGGTGGAACCCAGCGGTTGAAAACCAGGCCACTGACCGTGCTTACCGGATTGGCCAGACCAACCGGGTGATGGTGCACAAGTTCATCACCAGCGGCTCAGTGGAAGAGAAGATCGACCGGATGATCCGCGAGAAATCCAGACTGGCAGAAGACATCATCGGCTCAGGCGAAGATTGGCTTGGTGGCCTCGATATGGGCCAGCTCAAGGAATTGGTGAGCCTCGAGGACAACTGAGGACAACGCATGACCATCACCCCCACCGGTAACGGCATCAACACCTCCCTGGGCGATGAAGGCCTGGGGCAGCAGCCCTGGTGGGTCGAACAGTGGATGGAGCTGATCAACTCCTACCGCTTCAAGAAACGCTTGGAGCGGGCCTGGGCCTACGCCCGAGAAGGGCATGTGACCTCAATCCGCTTCGAGGGGCGACGGGTGCATGCCCGCGTGCAAGGCACCGGTGAAGACCCTTACAAAGTGAAGCTCTGGCTCGATGTGCTTAGCGACGAAGACTGGGGCTACGTGCTTAAGGCCCTGACCCAGAAAGCGCGTTGGTCAGCCCAGTTGCTGGCAGGAATCATGCCGTCGGACATCGAACGGGCTTTCGCAGCCAGCGGCAGGCGTCTGTTCCCCTTCAAACTTCAAGAGGTGCGCAGCGAGTGCAGCTGCCCTGACAAGGCCAACCCCTGCAAGCACATCAGCGCTGTGTACTTCCTGATGGGGGAGCGCTTCAGCGAAGACCCGTTCGTGCTCTTCCAACTGCGGGGGAGAACCCGGGCCAAGCTTCTGGAAGACCTGGCGGAACAGCGGCGTGAAGCCCTCGAGGCCATCGCCCAGGACGAGGAGGCGTCCGCCTCTGCAACCAGCGACACCCCCACGACCCTGACCCCACCCCATCCAGCCGTCCTGGATCCCACCCTTTGGTGGCGCTATGACGCTGCACTGGATGGAGACCTGGTGGTGATCACCCCGGCCATGGAGGGCGACACCGGCCTGGATGCGGCTGGCGAGCTTCCTCTGGCTGAGGAACCGCGATTTCCCGATGCCAAACAGCAGTTTCTTGCCCATCTGAGGGAGCAGGGTCAAACCCTGGCCCAGCAAGCGATGCTGGCGGCCATGGCCACCGGTGGCTGAGCAGACCTCCCAAGAGCACAACAGTGCCAAAGAGCGAGCCCTGCCCCTTGAGGAGGCTCCTTGGCTGAGCCTGGAGAAACGCGGTCTCGTCAACATCCTGTTGCTCTCCCATCAACGGGCCTTCGGCACTCCGCTGCTGGCCGGCGACCGCACGGGCAGCTCGCGCCGCCTCGCCTGCCAGGAGCTGTTTGCCGTCGACATGGCTGTACTGGCCCATGACGGTGCTGCGCTCGACTCCAACGAAGGGCCCCGCCTCACCTATGCCAATGCCGCCGCCCTCAGGCTCTGGCGGCATACCTGGCCCACCATGATCGGGATGCCCTCCAGGCTCACCGCCCCCGCAAACGCCCGCCGAGAAAGGGCCCAGGCTCTGCAGACCGCCCAACGTCGGGATGCTTACCAGGGCTATCGCGGCATTCGCATCGATCGCGAGGGGCGGCGGTTCATGATCAACAACGCCAGCATCTGGACGCTCTGGGATGAGGAGGGGCGTGCCTGTGGGCAAGCCGCTGCCTTCTCAGATTGGTGGTGGCTCTAAGGGCTGCCACTAACCCTGTTCGGTTCTTGCGACATTCCAGGTGTGACAACCGAATCAGGTCGTCCAGACCGAACCAAAGAGGGCGGTTCTCCGGCTGTTTGTTCTCAATCGAGCCACGCAGATTAGCGCTGTGGGTGACAACCAACACCCCAGAACTCCCCCCTTTTGGAGGACCTTTCATGATCACCCTTCGCCAATCCCCCTTCGACCTTTTTGAGCGCCTGGAGCAGCAACTGGCCCAGGCCGAGCGCGTTCCCGCCGCCGAGATCCGCGACCACGCTGATGCCTATGTCATCCGCGTGGAGCTACCGGGTGTCGAGCGCAACACGATCGACGTGCAGGCCACCGATCGCAGCGTGAGCGTGAGCGCTGAGCGCCAGTGCCCTGGCGAAGACAAGGCCGATGACACCGCCCTGTTGAGCGAGTTTCGCTACGGGACATGGAGCCGCAGCTTTCGCTTTCCCCAAGGCATCGACCGCGAGCAGCTGCGCGCCAGCTATCGCGATGGCGTGCTTGAGATCCGGGCCGGCAAGGCCCAGACCCGCACGTCCGTGACCGTCGCCCTGGAGGACTGACCGGGAGACAGCTGCTGAGGAGAGGAACGGAGTCCTGGCCCCTGCCGAATCGGCAGGGGCCTTTTTCTTGCGTCGCGCTAACGGCCCAGACCGAGCAAGTCGTAGCCAATGAACACCAGCGAAAACAGAACGAAAAACGCGAGGCCGATCCAACAGAGCCCCCGCATCAAGGGGCCATAGCGATGCTCCGCCGGCACGAGGGAACTGTTCATGGTGTCCATCGCCATCCAGGCGAACAAAGGAGCCGTGATGAAGCTGCCTGCCATCGCACCGAACACGAAATCCTTCACACCGACACCTCCACTGGCGGCCAACAGCAGGGCCCCAACAGAAGCGAGGAAATGGAGCAGAACCCAGAGAGCCAAGCGCCGGCGCTGGGGCCCTGGTGCAGCGTCACCCCGATCCTTGCCCTGCAGGAGTCCCTGAATCGCCGAAATACTGCGGGGATAGGCATCCAGACAGGTGAGGGTGGTGCTGAACATCGCGGAAAAGGCCGCTGGCACGATCACCCAGGCCGCCCAGCCACCCATCGCCTCGGTGTAAAGGCGAATCAGCTTTTGGGCAAAGGAGACACCACTGCCCGAGAGCATGCCGTCGCCGGTGCCGTACATCGTGTAGGCCCCCAGGATCACGAAAAACACAGCCGTGATCACCGTCACCCCATAGCCAAGGTTGAAGTCGAATTCCGCCTCGGCCCTGGTCGCTGTGTGCTGGCTATCGCGGGCGCGGGAGAACATCCAAAGAGAGGGCCAGACACACATCTCCACGGGCCCTGGCATCCAGCCCATCAGGGGGATGAGGAATCCCAGATTGGCGAGGGTCCATGGGCTGGGATCCGAACGCGTCCAGCTGGCCGCCACATCAGCCACGGGTCCTCGCAGCAACAGGCTGAGGGCGGCAACACCGGTGAGCAGGGTGAGCAGAGCCACCAGCAGCTTGGAGATCCGGTCGAGAGCCCGATAGTGACCCACGAGCAGAAGCAGGGCACTCATGACGAGCACAGCGATCGCAAGGCCGTAGGGATCGAGCGTTTGAAGGAGCGGAACATTCGTGAGCAAGACCCCCGCCACAAAGCTGACCGCAGCAATCGTGAGCGTCCCCGTCACCAGGCTGACGATCAGATAAAGCGGCAGATAAGCGCGACTGCGGGCCTGAAAACCCTCGAGCAGCGACTGGCCCGTGACGGCGGTGAAACGACTGCCCACCAACAGGAAGGGGTACTTGAGCAGATTGGTGAGCAGGATCAAACCCAGCAGGGCAAAACCGAAGCGGGCGCCCGCTGTGGTGGATGACATCAGATGGGAGCCGCCGATGCAGGCACCCGCCAGAAGGATTCCAGGGCCCAGGCTCTGGCGCAGGCCACTCCAGCCCCGCCCAACGCTTGTGGTCATAACGGCCAGTCGCACTTCGGGTCATCCTCGACCCCAGCCCGTCACCCGCAGCCCGTCACACGAGAGCCTGTAACGCCTGAGCGCTCGGCAGGGCTGGACACCTGAGAGTGTTTCTAGAGTCAGGCACCGCCGCGCAATGACGTCATGGCAGTTGCCACCGGCCGACTCAGCCTGCAGTGTGAGGCGATCGCTGCTGACACCACCACGATCCGTTCCCTCGACTGGGATCGGAGCCGTTTCGATATCGAATTCGGCCTGCGCAACGGCACCACTTACAACGCCTTCCTGGTGCGCGGGGAACGCACTGCCCTGATCGACAGCAGCCACGCCAAATTCCGCGAGACCTGGCTGCCACTGCTCCGGGAGCAGATCGATCCGAAAGCGATCGATGTGATGATCGTGAGCCATACCGAACCGGACCATTCAGGGCTCATTGGCGACCTACTCGAACTGAATCCCGAGATCGAGATCGTGGCCTCGAAGGTGGCCATTCAGTTTCTCGAAAACCAGGTGCACCGACCCTTCCGCTCCAGGGCGGTGAAAAGCGGAGACTGCCTGGATCTCGGCATCAATCCCGACACGGGCACGGAGCATCGCTTCGAGTTCCTCAGCGCCCCCAACCTGCACTGGCCGGACACGATTTTCTCCTTT
The DNA here is from genome assembly GCF_014217855.1 of Synechococcus sp. HK01-R. Classification (NCBI taxonomy): domain Bacteria; kingdom Bacillati; phylum Cyanobacteriota; class Cyanophyceae; order Synechococcales; family Synechococcaceae; genus Synechococcus; species Synechococcus sp. HK01-R. Next base: position 540,383 of record NZ_CP059059.1, read on the forward strand.
GATCACGGCACCGGCATCCTCTACACCTGTGATGCCTTCGGATTGCACTACTGCTCCGACGAGCTCTTCGATGTTGACCCAGGAGCGATCGCACCGGATTTCCGTTTTTATTACGACTGCCTGATGGGACCCAATGCCCGCAGCGTGCTGCAGGCCCTCAAGCGCATGGATGGTCTGCCGGCGATCAACACGGTCGCCGTCGGCCATGGACCACTGCTTCGCCACCACCTGGATCACTGGATTGAGGACTATCGAGAGTGGAGCGGGCAGCGCAGTAAGGGAGAGACCTATGCGGCCGTCTGCTACCTCAGCCAATACGGCTTCTGCGACCGGCTCAGCCAGGCGATCGCCCGGGGCATCGGCAAGGCGGAAGCGCAGGTCCAGCTCGTGGATCTGCGGGCGACGGATGCCCAGGAACTCTCCGCCTTGATCGGCGAGGCTCAGGCGGTGGTGGTTCCGACCTGGCCGGCGGAACCCGACAGCGAATTGCAGGCCTCCATTGGGACCCTGCTGGCCGCCCTGCACAGCAAGCAATGGGTTGGCGTCTATGACGCCTTCGGCGGCAACGATGCCCCGATCGATGCGGTGGCATCCCAGCTGCGAGCTCAAGAGCAGAAGGAAGCCTTCGCACCCTTGCGAATCCGCGCGCTTCCCAACGGCCAGGACTATCAGCGCTGCGAAGAAGCCGGCACCGACCTCGGTCAGCTGCTCACCCGTGACAAGACGATCGCGGCCATGAAGAGTCTGGATGGAGATCTCGACAAGGCTCTAGGCCGACTGAGCGGCGGACTTTATGTGGTGACGGCAAGCCAGGGTGAAGGAGAGAGCCTGCGCCGCAGCGCCATGGTGGCGAGCTGGGTGAGTCAGGCCAGCTTCACGCCGCCGGGCCTCACGATCGCCGTGGCCCGTGACAGGGCGATCGAGGCGCTGATGCAGGTGGGTGATCGCTTTGTGCTCAATGTGCTTCGGGAAAGCAATCACCAGCCCTTACTCCGCCATTTCCTCAAACGATTCCCGCCGGGTGCCGATCGCTTCGCCGGCGTGAACGTGCTCGAGGGCGTTGCCGATGGCGGCCCGGTGCTTGGTGATGCGCTGGCCTATCTGGGTTGCCGTGTGGAGCAGCGCATGGAGGGCCCCGACCACTGGATCATTTATGCGGTGGTGGAACAGGGCAACGTGGCGGACGCCGATGCCCGCACCGCAGTGCACCACCGCAAAGTTGGGAACCACTACTGATGGCCACCGCGATAACCGACAGCGAGAGAGCTGGAGAGCGGCGGGTTGTTCTGCTGCCGATCGCCGAAGGACTGCAAAGCCTGCGGGGCCTGAGCCCCCAGCGCCTGCGCTTTGAGCTGGAATACGCCCTGGAACGGGGCAGCACCGCGAACAGCTTCCTGTTCGATGCTGGCGTCGATGCCAGCGGACAGGCACGCCCTGCCCTGCTGGTTCATCCTCCAGGTGCGGCCTACGCCGATGTGTTCTTGCCTGCACTGGCCAGGAGCCTGCCCAGTGACACCCAGACGCTGCAAGTGGTGGTCGGGCACGTGAACCCCAACCGAGTGGCACTGCTGCGCAGCTTGGCGGAAACCTATGGCGGACTTGAGCTCATCAGCTCCAACCCTGGAGCCAAGTTGCTGACGGAGCTCTGGAACCAACGCAAACCGCTACCGCAAGGGGAGCCTGACCTGCGACCACCGCTTCCGGAGCTCCCACCGATTCAGGTGATCCGTCAGGAGACAACCCTGCCCCTGAGCCACGGCCATCAACTGCAGCTGCTGCCCGCCCCTAGCCCCCGTTGGCCTGGCGGGCTACTGGCCTTTGAGGAAAGCAGTGGCCTACTGATGAGCGACAAATTCTTCGCCGCTCACATCTGCACGGAGGCTTGGGCCGAAGCAAGCCGCACGGAGACAGAAGAGGAGCGCCGCCACTTCTATGACTGCCTGATGGCACCAATGGCAGCCCAAGTGGACTCCCTCGTGGAACGACTGGAGCAGCTCGACATCCGCACGATCGCCCCAGGCCATGGGCCGGCCATCGACGCCAGCTGGCGCAGTTTGCTCAGCGACTACCGCCGCTGGGGGGAAAGCCAGCAGGGCTCAACCCTGAATGTGCTGCTGCTCTTCGCCAGCGCCTATGGCAACACCGCAGCGATTGCCGATGCCTTGGCCCGCGGAGTCGGGCGCACGGGCGTGCGCGTCAACAGCCTCAACTGCGAGTTCACCCCCGCCGATGAATTGGTGGCGGCCATCCGCGCAGCAGACGCCATCCTGATCGGCTCCCCCACCCTGGGGGGCCATGCACCCACCCCAATCGTCTCCGCCCTCGGCACCGTGCTGGCAGAAGGCGACCGCAGCAAGCCTGTCGGCGTTTTCGGAAGCTTCGGCTGGAGCGGGGAAGCCCTCGACCTTCTGGAAACCAAGCTGCGCGATGGAGGCTTCAGTTTCGGCTTCGAACCGATCCGGATCAAATTCAGCCCCGATGCAGCCACCGTGCGCACCCTGGAGGAAACAGGCACCCGCTTTGCCCGCCAGCTCCAGCAGGAGCGCCGCAAACAGCAACGGCGCAGCGCCGGTGGCCTCAGCGAAAGCCGCAGTGATCCCTCGGTGCTGGCCCTAGGTCGCGTGGTGGGCTCTCTCTGTGTGCTGACCGCCCGCAAAGGGAACGGCGACAGCGCCCAGAGCGGAGCGATGGTGGCCAGCTGGGTGAGCCAGGCCAGCTTCACGCCTCCGGGAGTCACGGTGGCCGTGGCCAAGGATCGCGCCGTTGAAGCCCTGTTGCACAAGGGAGATCGCTTCGCTTTGAACGTGCTGGCGGAGGGAAGGGAGAGCGGTCCCATGAAACAGTTCCTGCAGCCGTTTGAACCGGGGGCGGACCGCCTGGCCGGCCTCGAACTAGTGAGCAGCCCCGGCGACCAGCCCTTGCTGCCAGAAGCCCTGGCCTGGCTGGAAGGGGACGTGAAGCAACGGATGGAATGTGGCGATCACTGGCTGATCTATGCGGAGGTGAAGCACGGGGGCATCCTTGACAGCGAGGGGGTGACGGCCGTTCACCAGCGACGAAGTGGCGCCAATTACTAAGAAACGCTGAAAACTGAACGACACTCGCAGCAGTCCCGGCAATCGAACCCTAACTCATACTCGTTATGAGTATGAGTTAGGGTTCGCTCAGTTGCGCTCCGCCCACGCATCCATGGATCTGAACAACGCCGCCACCCACGCCAATCTCGAGGCCGCCTTCGGCGGCGAGAGCATGGCCAACCGCAAATATCTCTTCTTCGCCGACGTGGCCAAAAAGCTCGGCAAGACCGAACTGGCCAAACTCTTTCGCGACACTGCCGCCCAGGAAACCGAGCACGCCTTCGCTCACTTCCGCCTGCTCCACCCTGAGCTGGTGATCGACGATCCGGCCAGCCTCAGTGAAGACGCCAAACAGGCGATGCTGGCTCGCTGCCTGGAACTGGCCATCGAGGGTGAAACCTACGAGTACACCACCATGTACCCCGAGTTCGCCGCCCAAGCCCGCAGCGATCGCGATGGCGGCGCCGAGGCGGAATTCAACGAACAGATCGACGAGTCCAAGGAACACGCCGGCATCTTCCGCGCCGCTGCCAAGAATTTCGGCCTGCTCGCACCGATCGAGCAGCATCACGCTGAGCGCTACGGCGTCGCCCTCGAAGCGCTGCAAGGCAAGGGAGAGGCCGGAGAGGCCGATGAGCCGGTCGCCGGCCTATGGATCTGCAAGGTGTGCTCGATGATCTACGACCCCGCCCAGGGCGACCCCGACTCCGGGATTGCTCCAGGCACGCCGTTTGAAGCGATTCCAGACGACTGGACCTGCCCGATCTGCGGCGCCCGCAAAGCCAGCTTTGTGCCCTACCGGGAGGCGGAATTGAAATCCGCTTGACGCTCCCCCCAGGCGTGCAAGGAATTCAGCACTGGCAAAAGCTCATTCCCAAGGTCCGTCAGCGCGTATTCCACGCGCGGCGGCACCTCGGGATGGATCGTCCGATGCACCACACCATCGGCCTCTAAATCGCGTAGCTGAGCCGTCAACACTTTCTGACTCACACCATTCAGTGCCCGCTGCAAATCAGAAAAGCGCTGGATACCATCCACTAATTCACGAAGGATGAGCAACTTCCAGCGCCCCTGAATCACTTTCAAGGCCAACTCGGCCTTGCAATTGCTGTGATCGTGTCCAGCGCGGAACCCCCCGTCATCAGCCATGGGTTACCTCGAGGTCACCGAACCACTTTGCGGTGCGTCCTTGTGCAATGGCAAGCCATCAGCTGACCATCAAGAAGCCAAAGCACCCCCCCATGCCTCAAGCGAGCAACCAGCCAACCGTCCTTGCATTGGACGCAGGAACCCACGCGCTGTGCACCTGTGGGCTCAGCCAAAACGGCGCCTTCTGCGATGGCAGTCACAGTCAAATCGGCAACACTCAAAGCACACCCTGGTGGAAGTTCTGGGCATGAACAACGCTCCCAACACAGGCCTACTGGTGATCACCGCCAGCAACGGCGAAAACCTCAAGCTGGCGGATCGGTTCGCGACGCACGCCAAAGCCTTGGGACAAAACGCCGAGGTGCTGGATCTCACCAGGATCGACCTGCCTCTCTTCACCCCCAGAGCCCAAGACTGCGGCACTCCAGCGGCGGTCGCTCCTCTGCAAGAGCAGCTCATGAACGCAGCACGCTGGGTGATCTGCGCACCGGAATACAACGGCTCGATCCCGCCCTCGCTAACGAACGCGATCGCATGGCTCTCGGTGCAGGGCGAAGACTTCCGCGACCTTTTCAACGGGCGACCCATTGCGATCGCCACCTTCTCCGGTGGTGGTGGCATGGAGCTGCTGCTGTCACTGCGGATTCAACTCACCCATCTGGGCGCCCAAGTGGTGGGCCGCCAGCTACTCAGCAACTACGCCAACCCCCCCAAGGACGAGAGCATCAGTGATCTGCTGAAGCGTCTTCTGCAAATGACACCACTTGCACTCTGAGCCGAGCCATGCCCGCACCTCTTTCCACCAACAATCCCGGCTTCGTCATCCGCCCAGCCGCAGAACGCTTCCACAGCAGCCATGACTGGCTCGACTCCTGGCACAGCTTCTCCTTTGCAGGCCACCACCATCCCGACTGGATGGGCTTCGGCCCCCTGCGGGTGATCAACGACGACCTGATCGCCGCCGGACGGGGCTTCGGGATGCATCCCCATCGCGACATGGAGATCATCACCGTGATGATCGACGGCCAGATCAACCATCGCGACTCCATGGGCAACAGCGGCATGATCCGCGCCGGTGAAGTGCAACGCATGAGCGCTGGCACCGGCATCGTGCACAGCGAAATCAACGAAGGCGACACGCCCTGTCGGCTCTTACAAATCTGGATCGAACCGACCAGTGCAGGCCTACAACCGGCCTATGAGCAACGGCAGATCCCTGCGGGCAACGGCTGGAGCCAAGTGCTGAACCCCGATGCCAGCGAAGGAGCCATGGCTATCGCCCGCCCTGTACGACTCTGGCGGGGGCAGATCGAAGCCGGAGCCATGCTGCCCTGGCCAAGGCAGCTCAGCGGTTCCGCCTGGCTGCAAATCATCGACGGACAACTGTTGCTCGACGCAGCCCATGCCTCAGCCCCCGATGCTCTTGGGCGTGGGGACGGCCTGGGCTTCCCTGGCGACACCCCTCCAGGAGCAGCACTCAAGGCGATCACCAAGAGCGACGCGCTTCTCTTTGAACTGCTGCACTAGGACCGTCCACCCGAACGACGAGCTCACGCCACAGGTGGTGGCTCGCGCAAAATCCGCAGTCGCGCAGGATACAAATTCGGGTCACGCCCATGACAATCGCTTAAACCACAAGGCTTTTCGGTACTGGCGATCGCGACCAAGTCAGCCATTGGTAACTCAGCCTTAATGCGATCCCGAAGACTTTGGAAATTTGCCTGGCACGCCACATCTGGCGGCCTGAAATGGCTGTGAATCCAAGATTTCCCTCAGAGATGGGACCCGAACAAGAGCTTCAGCCCGCGGTGCGTTATCGCGGATTTCTTTTGTTGGCGCAAAGCAATCACAGCTGGCTCGTGAGGCCGGAGCGCAGTCCGATGACCCTTCTGCCATTCCGCACGCCCACCTGCTCGCTGGAGGACGTGAAGGCACTGGTGGACTGGCGCTTGTCTCAGGAAAGCAGCCTGATCGGAGCTGCTTGATCAGACCTGCTTGACTCGACAGCTCTGACTAGGTCTGTTGAGTCAAGCAGCCTGGGGAGGAGGCGTGGGAGAGCCAAGGGGCTGGAACGGAAGCACCAACGTCGCCCAGTGCTCAGGGCAAACGGGGCGTTCCCGCCGAGCCTGACGCACACCGAAAGGCACCCTCACCACATTGGTCCCTTCCACCCGAAGAGTGTGACCTCGCTCCAGGGCAGATTCCAGACAAGCAGGAAGTTCTGGCTCTTGTGGCTTGAGCGTTGTCTTGGAATTATTTTCGCTGGCCATGTCCCCCCGACAAGGTTTGCTGTTGCCGGCCAGTGTGGAGAAAGCTCCGACACGGCGGTAGAAACCGAACAAAACTTTTTCGATTTCGGTGAAAATTTAGCCTGTCACCTGGGGATCGGCCAGCTCCTCGACCGTCGGACAGGTGCAAACCAGATTCCGATCACCGAAGGCATTGTCGATTCGGGCTACGTGGGGCCAAAACTTGTTCTCGCATTGACCAGGCATCGGATAAGCCGCCAACGTGCGGCTGTAGGGGCGATCCCAACTGTCCGCGGTCACCGCAGCGAGGGTGTGAGGAGCTCGTTTCAGTGGATTATTCAGTGGGTCGCTCTGACCCAAAGCAATCGCATCAGCTTCCGCTCGGATCGCAATCATGGCGTCACAAAAACGATCCAATTCAGAAAGACTTTCACTTTCGGTGGGCTCAACCATCACCGTTCCCGCCACTGGCCAGCTCACCGTTGGTGCATGGAATCCGTAATCCATTAAGCGCTTGGCAATGTCATCCACCTCAAGACCAGCCGATCGCTTGAGATCCCGCAGATCAAGGATGCATTCATGGGCCACCAGACCCTGCTCCCCCCGGAACAGCACGGGGTAATGCGAGGCGAGGCGGTGGGCCAGATAGTTGGCCGACAGCAGGGCAACGGCTGAGGCCTGGCGCAGGCCCTGCGCACCCATCATCCGCAAATACATCCAGCTGATCGGCAGGATGCCCGCACTACCCCAAGGAGCAGCTGACACCGCCGAGATCGCTTGCTCGCCGCCGCAGGGCACCAGGGGGTGTCCAGGAAGGAACGGCAACAGATGGGAGGCCGCAGCGATCGGCCCGACCCCTGGCCCACCACCGCCATGGGGAATGCAGAAGGTCTTGTGGAGGTTCAGGTGGCAGACATCGGCCCCATAGGCCCCTGGACGACAAAGCCCCACTTGGGCATTGAGGTTGGCCCCATCGAGATACACCTGGCCGCCGTGCTGATGGACCAGCGCGCAGATCTCCCGGATCCGCGTTTCAAAAACCCCATGGGTTGAGGGATAGGTGACCATCAGGGCCGCCAGTGAATCGCTGTGCTCCTGCGCTTTGAGACGCAGATCCTCCACATCCACGTTTCCCTGGTCGTCGCAGCCCACAGGCACAACCCTCAGGCCAGCCATCACGGCACTGGCTGGGTTGGTGCCATGGGCACTGGTGGGGATCAGGCAGACATCGCGATGCTGCTCCCCCCGTGAGCGGTGCCAAGCCCGGATCACCAGCAACCCCGCATATTCACCCTGAGAGCCCGCATTGGGCTGCAGGGACACCCCTGCAAAACCGGTGAGCGCCGCCAGCCAACCCTCAAGATCGTCGACAAGGCGCTGGAGGCCATGGCATTGATCCTTAGGCGCAAAGGGATGCAAGGCGGCGAAGGCTCGCCAGCTCACGGGAGAGAGCTCCGCGGCGGCATTGAGCTTCATCGTGCAGCTGCCCAGCGGAATCATGCTGTGCACCAGCGAGAGATCGCGGCTCACGAGCCGCTGGATGTAACGCAGAAGCTCGGTTTCACTGCGATTCCGATGGAACACCGGTTGGCGCAGCCAAGGTTCAGATCGCAGGGGCAGCCCCGCCAGGCCGGTGTGAACGTCCAGGCTCCCTGGATCGGGAAGAGCCAAGAGCGGCTCCTGTCCAGCCGCCTTCGCCAGCAGCGCCAGCAACACAGCCAGCTCCTCAACGGTGCTGAGTTCATCCAGGCTGATGCCAAATCCCGTCGCCTGAGCCGGTGCTGCCCCATCCGGAAGCACCCGCAGATTGAAGCCCTGGTCTGCCGCGAGCGCATGCACCGCCGGGGCATGGGGCGAGACCACATCAAGGCCATCGAAACGGGGGGCCTTCGGCAGTTCGTAGCCCAGCTCCCGCAGCCCGTGCTCCAGCATCATGCGCAGTCGCACAAGGCGCTGAGCGAGGGCTTCCAGCCCCTCAGGACCGTGATGAATGGCATAGAAGGAAGCCATCACCGCCAAGAGCACCTGAGCCGTGCAGATATTGCTGGTGGCCTTGTCACGGCGGATGTGCTGCTCGCGGGTCTGCAGCGCTAAACGCAAGGCAGGCCGGCCGTCGACATCGACGGATCGCCCCACGATGCGACCGGGTACCTGACGTTTGTAACGGTCGCGGGTGGCGAAGAATGCAGCATGGGGACCACCGGCCGCCATCGGCACCCCAAAACGCTGAGCGCTACCGACGGCGATGTCGGCACCAAGATCACCGACCGGCGCAAGAAGCACCTGGGCCAATGGATCAATCGCGACCGTGACCAAAACGCCATGGGCATGGGCCTGAGCGATCAGATCAGAGGGATCCCAAAGCCGTCCGCAACGACCGGGGAGCTGCAGCAGAACCCCAAACACCTCAGCGTCCCAGTGGAACGCTTCCGGCTCCAGCACCTCCACCGAGATCCCAAGGGGTTGGGCCCGGGTTTGCAGCACCGCCAGGGTCTGAGGAAGCACAGCGGCATCCACGAGAAAGCGGCGCGCCTCCGACCGCTTGCAGACCGCCATGCTGAGGGCCATCGCTTCCGCGCAGGCCGTTCCCTCATCGAGCAGTGAGGCATTGGCGATCGGCAGACCTGTGAGCTCACTGATCAGGGTCTGGAAATTGAGGAGTGCCTCCAATCGACCCTGGGCGATCTCGGCTTGGTAGGGGGTATAGGCCGTGTACCAGGCGGGGTTTTCCAGCACATGACGCTGGATCAGCGCTGGAGTGACCGTGTCGTGATAGCCGAGACCGATCAACGAACGCCGCAGCTGATTCGCGTCGGCGATCTCCCGCAACTCAGCCAGTGCTGCCGCTTCTCCCACACCAGCGGGCATCGCTGCCTGCGGTGCCGTTTCATCGAGGATGTCCGAAGGGACGACCGCCTGCACAAAGGCGTCGAGGGAGGAGTAGCCCAGAGCCTGCAGCATGACCCGCTGCTGCGCTGGATCCGGCCCCAGATGCCGCTCCACAAAGGGGGAGAGCTCCGTCTGAACCGGCTCGGAGGCGGGGCCTGCGCTGCGCTGGTCCAAAAGGGTCACGGCACGCCGGTATGGAGGACTGCGACTTTAGGGAAGTCCTTCCGATGATCGGCGCTACCGGGGATCGGCCAGCCCTAGGAACGCCTTCAGCAGTTAGCTGGCCGCCACCTTGGTGGCGTAGGTGCTGGCATCCATCAGCTCGGCCAGCTGGGTGGGATCGGAAGGACGGATCACCAGCAGCCATCCCTCGCCGTGGGGATCGTTCTGCAATTCCTCCGGGCTGGCGAGCACAGCCTCGTTGCGCTGCACCACCTCACCGCTGATTGGTGCATACATGTCTTCCACCGCCTTCACCGACTCGACAGAGCCAAAGCCATTGCCCCGATTGAGCACGGCGCCCACATCGGGCAAATCCACAAACACGATGTCACCCAGCTGATCAACGGCGAAGGCGCTCAGACCAACCCGCACAAGCTCCCCATCGGCGTGGGCGTACTCGTGACTGTCGGCGTAGCGGAACTGCTCAGGGAAATCGAAGGCCATCGGGCCGGTGGTAGGCGAAAACCTCACCCAGTGTGGGGTAGATCCACCAGTCCTGCCGTTTGCAGGGCTGCGAGCGCCCGGATCAGGGCGAGCTCGATGTGACTGCGGTGGGTGCCGCCCTGCACGTAGAGGTTGTAGGGAGGGCGCAGGGGTGCATCGGCCGAGAACTCGCTGGTGCTGCCATCGATGAAAGTGCCACCGGCCATCACCAGATCACTGGCATAACCAGGCATCGCCGCAGGGACAGGATCCAGATAGGAACCGACCGGCGAACAGGACTGAAAGGACCTGCACACGACCTTGAGCGCTTCGGGATCGCCCAGCTGGACAGCTTGAATCAGATCGCTACGGGGTGCCTGCGCTGCCGGCTGCACTGAATACCCCAAGGCTGCAAAGGTGCCAGCCACCAGATCTGCACCGATCAAGGCCTCGGCCACCATCTGCGGCGCCAGAAACAGACCCTGCAGCACCAAGCGATGCAAGTCAAAACCGGTCCCCCCCTCGCTACCGATGCCAGGGGCAGTGAGCCGACAGCAGGCCTGTTCCACCAGATCAGCGCGCCCGGCCACATACCCCCCGGTGGGCGCGATGGTGCCGCCAAGGTTCTTGATCAATGAGCCAGCGATCAGATCCGCGCCGACCTCGGATGGCTCCCGCTCCTCCACCAACTCGCCGTAGCAGTTGTCAACAAAACAGATGCAATCGGGCTGACGGGCGTGAATGTGCTGGCAAACCGCTTCGATCGCAGCGATGGAAAGAGACGGTCTCCAGCTGTAGCCACAGCTGCGCTGAATCAGGATCAAGCGCGTGGGCTGCTCTAAGGCTTCGTCCAGTGCCTGGAGGTCGACCGAGCCGTCGGCCTTGAGATCCCGCTCGTCGTAACGCACACCGAACTCCGCCAGGGAGCCTTGGCCTGCACCGCGCAAGCCGATCACCTCTTCAAGGGTGTCGTAGGGCCGACCGGTGATGGCCAACATGCGATCACCCGGGCGCAGCACTCCAAACAGAGCTGCCGCGATGGCATGGGTGCCGCTCACGAACTGAAGACGCACCGCAGCCTTGTCTGCCCCCAACACCCTGGCGAAGACTCGATCCAGCACCTCGCGACCCTGATCTCCATGGCCGTAGCCCGTGAGCGAGGCGAAGTGCTGGGTGCCGACCCGCTCAGCAGCAAACGCAGCGAGGACCTTTTCAAGACGGCTTGCCACCCCCGCCGTCCGCGCAGCAGCGGAGGCCGACTGCTGCTCCCGCACGGCCTGAACCACGGCCCTGGCCTGCGCCTCAGCCCGGTCTCCACTGGGAGAGGCCGCGGACATGGCCGTGGAAGTGGCAGTGGAAGCGGCGAAAGACGAATCCATGAAACGGTGTCGCTCGCTGCATCATGCAGCGCTCTCCTACATTCTCTTCTCCAGCCGAACGCCTTCCAGCTCCGGGCTTACCGAAGTCAAAGGCGCACCGGTTCGTGGAGTACTCCTTGGTTACAACTGCACCGGCCCCTGTCGCCACCGACCGAGAGCTGCGCATGCGCGCTGCGGTCATGTCCCCGCGTCAGCCCCTGCCTCGCCGGCAACGACGCATCAAGTGGGGCACCACAAGCTTCATGCTCGTGATGCACGTTCTGGCCACCGTGGCCCTGCTGCCGCGGTTCTGGAGCTGGCAAGGAGTGGCAGCCCTAGCGGTTCTTTATTGGGCCACGGTTCTCGGCGTCACCCTTGGACTCCATCGCCTGGTAGCCCACCGCAGCCTGGAGGTTCCCCGCTGGCTCGAGAGGGTCCTGATGGTGATGGGCACCCTGGCCTGCCAGAGCGGACCGATCGACTGGGTCGCTCTGCACCGCCACCACCACAAGTTCTCTGACCAACCCAACGACCATCACGACGCTGGTCGTGGCCTCTGGTGGAGCCACAGCGAATGGATGCTCCATGAAATCCCCGCCCTTGAGCACAAGGAGCGCTTCGCAGGCGACCTCTTGAGCGATCGCTTCTACGTGTGGCTGGATCGCTGGTTCCTGTTACTCCAGATTCCCCTGGGACTCGGCCTGTACTGGTACGGCAACGCAGCGCAAGTGCATGGTGGCGGCCTGGGCCTGGTCCTCTGGGCCATCCCCCTACGCCTGGTGCTCGTCTACCACGTGACCTGGCTGGTGAACTCGGCCACCCATGCCTTTGGCTATCGCAATTTCGACTGCCCCGACCTTTCACGCAACTGTTGGTGGGTGGCGATCCTGTCCTTCGGCGAGGGCTGGCACAACAACCATCACGCGCACCCTGCCAGCGCTCGTCATGGCTTGCGCTGGTTTGAGTTCGACATCACCTGGCAGCACATCCGGCTGCTGCGGCGACTGGGGCTGACCCGTCGCATTCGCCAGGCGCGTTACGTGCCCTGAGTCCCGGCAGTCAGCCCCTTGGCCTTCTGCCGCAATTCGGCCAGGAATCCTTCGGCTCCAGAGCGACTCGATCCGCCGAGGGCTTGATGGGTGGCATGCAAGTCCAGGAGCTCCCCATCGAGATCCTCGGCGCTGTAGTCCCGCAGACCGGCCATCACAGCAGCGAAACGCTCCCGCCGCTGACTCTTGCTGGCTGGATAAGCAGCCATCACCTGATCGCGGCACTGCCTCCAGGACTGGCCGCCACAAAGATGTTCAGCCAATGCCGCACTCAGCGAAGCCCCCTCATCGGCTTCAATCCGCCAATCAAACCCGGGCGGCAACGGCGCCAAGCCCACGAAGATCTCGAGAAGATCCCCAGCTCCCAGGGCCTCACCCCGGGCATTGCGAAGCGGTTCAGCACCAGCGGCCAGCACCTCCAAAAGCTCGGGGTGAACCTCAGCAAGACGCGCTCGGATTGATTCCAAGCCGGCATGGAGAACTGCATTGGCCTGTCCTAAGGCAAGGAACACCTCAGGACCGGGAGACGCGAGCTTGCCGTTGCGCAGGTTGGAGATCTGGGAGTTATGCACACGGCCGAGATCCAGGGTTTCGGCGAGGGCGGGCAACACCCTGTGCGACCAGCCATTGCGCTCATGCCAGACGTGCACGAGATGGGCCATGGCCCAACGGCCCTCGGCGAGGCGCTCCCGGTAACCCTTGGTCACAGAATCAGCCTGGATATTGAACTCAGCCACTTGATACGGATCCTTATCGCTTATAGTTTATCGATAGTTATCCGGATCGAGCCATGGTTTCAAGCGTGATCACGGCACCATCGCCACCCAGCAGGCCGACAGACTCGCACAGGGCCCTGGAGCGGGCTCAAGGGCTGCACAAACCCCGCCAAGGCGAAACCTATGTGCCCCTGGATCACGGACGGCGCTGGGGAACCATCGGCTTCATGATCGCGATCCATGGGCTGGCCTTGGTCGCCTTGCTGCCGAGCTTCTGGAGCTGGCAGGCCGTCACCAGCCTGCTGGTTCTCTACTGGGTCACCGCCTGCCTGGGGGTGACGATCGGGTATCACCGCCTGCTCTCACATCGATCCTTCCAGGTGCCCCACTGGCTCGAGCGCTTCTTCGCCACCTGCGGCGCGCTCAGCTGCCAGCACGGACCCATCGACTGGGTGGGTCTTCATCGGCATCACCACAAGTTCTCTGATACGGATGCAGATCACCACAACAGCCACCGCGGATTCTGGTGGAGCCACATGGGCTGGATGTTTGAACCCATTCCAGCCATGCAGGCCGTCCCGCGCCTGAGCGGGGATCTGGCCAGGGATCCCTACTACCGCTGGCTCAACAACAATTTCCTGCTGCTGCAGTTGCCCCTTGCGGGACTGCTCTTCTGGATCGGCACCGTCACTGGCGCAGGCGGCTGGGCACTCTTGCTCTGGGGCATCCCTCTACGCCTCGTGCTCGTCTATCACGTCACCTGGCTGGTGAATTCGGCAACCCACTGCTGGGGTCAGGTGGTGTACGAAAGCGGCGATGCCTCCCGCAACAACAAGTGGGTCGCAGCCCTCACCTTCGGCGAAGGCTGGCACAACAACCATCACGCTTTCCCCCATTCCGCCCGCCATGGACTTCAGCCCCGTCAGATCGACCTCACCTGGGAGCACATTCGTCTGATGCGGGCGCTGGGACTGGCCAGCAAAGTGCGCCTACCCGTCGCATCGTAAAATTCTCGATCGCTCCATCGTCGTCGTCAGGAAGCAACCCCATGGCCAAGCGCGTACAAGTCGTTCTGAATGAGGACGTTCTCAGCCTCGGCCGGGATGGCGATCTGGTTGAGGTGGCTCCGGGCTACGCCCGCAACTTCCTGCTCCCCTTCGGCAAGGCTGTTCCCGTCACTCCTGCCGTGATGAAGCAGGTGGAGCACCGCCGGGCCAAGGAGGCCGAGCGCCAGGCCGCCCTCAAGCAAGAGGCCCTGGCCTTCCGCACCGCCCTCGACACCATTGGCCGCTTCACCGTCAAGAAGCAGACCGGTGACGACGACGTTCTCTTCGGCACCGTCACCAATGGGGATGTAGCCGAGGTGATCGAGGAAGCCACCAAGAAGGAAGTCGACCGGCGCGACATCACCGTGCCCGACATCCACCGCACCGGCTCTTACAAGGTCAGCGTCAAGCTGCACAGCGAAGTCACTGCTGAAATCAATCTGGAAGTGGTCAGCTACTGATCCCTCAACTCAAGGGTTTCTTCCGTCACAACCCACTCTGGCGCCTGCCCAAGGGTGCGCCAGAGTGGGTTTTCGCTTGCAGCCAACGACTCCATGGTGACCGTCCCCTTCAGCGATCAGGGCGGCGAGGCCGCTGAGGGGGGACGCCGGGGTTTCGGTCAGGGCCGCCGCCGAGATGAGCCCAATTTCGAAGCCTTACCGGACTCGATTCCCCCTCAGAACCTGGAGGCGGAAGAGGCGGTGCTGGGCGGCATCCTGCTGGACCCCGATGCCATTGGCCGCGTCGCCGATGTGCTCCAGCCGGAAGCCTTTTACCTCAATGCCCACCGGGAGATCTTCCGCACCGCGGTGATGCTCCACAGCCAGGGCAAACCCACCGACCTCACGGCCATGACCGCCTGGCTGGCCGATACAGGTGCCTTGGAGAAGGTGGGGGGAAGCAACCGGCTTATGGAGCTGGTGGAACGGGTGGCCTCCACCGCCTCGATCGAGCAGGTGGCCCGCCTGGTGATGGACAAATTCCTGCGCCGTCAGCTGATCCGCTCTGGCAACGAGGTGATCCAACTGGGCTTTGATCAGAGCCTGCCGATGGAGCAGGTGCTCGATAAGGCCGAGCAGACGATCTTCGCCATCAGCCAGGAGAAACCCACCAAAGGCCTCACTCCCACGGCTGAGATTCTCACCAGCACCTTCAACGAGATCGAGAGCCGCTCGCTCGGCACCTCCGTGGCAGGCATCCCGGTGAACTTCTACGACCTGGATGCGATGACCCAGGGCCTGCAACGCAGCGACCTGATCATCGTGGCGGGCCGGCCAGCCATGGGCAAAACCTCGATCGTGCTCAACCTGGCCAAGAACGTGGCTCAACTGCACAACCTGCCGGTGTGCGTGTTCTCCCTGGAGATGAGCAAGGAGCAGCTCACCTACAGGCTGTTGTCGATGGAAGTGGGCATCGAAGCCGGGCGCCTGCGCACGGGCAGGCTGCAGCAGGAGGAATGGCCCTTGCTGGGCCAGGGCATCAACACCCTGGGGCAGCTGCCGATCTTCATCGACGACAAACCCAACTCCGGCGTGCTGGAAATGCGCTCCCTCTGCCGGCGCCTGATGGCCGAACAGGGCAAGGAGCTCGGCCTGATCGTGATCGACTACCTGCAGCTGATGGAGGGCTCCACCCCAGACAACCGGGTGCAGGAGCTGTCGCGAATCACCAGGGGCCTCAAAGGCATGGCCCGAGAGTTAAACGTGCCGGTGATCGCCCTCTCCCAGCTCAGCCGTGGCGTGGAATCGCGCACCAACAAGCGCCCGATGCTGAGCGACCTTCGCGAATCGGGCTCCATCGAGCAGGACGCCGACCTGGTGCTGATGATCTACCGCGACGAGTACTACAACCCAGAAACCCCCGACCGGGGCATCACCGAAGTGATCGTGACCAAGCACCGCAACGGACCGGTGGGCACGGTGAAGCTGCTGTTCGAGCCACAGTTCACCCGCTTCCGCAACCTGGCGGCCTGAGTCGTTTCCGATACTGGTGGGATGACACCCAGTCCAACCCCCACTGAAGTCTTCGACGTGATCGTCGTGGGGGGTGGCCATGCCGGCTGTGAAGCCGCCATCACCGCCGCCCGGCTGGGCCTGAGCACCGCCCTGTTCAGCCTCAATCTCGATCGAATCGCCTGGCAGCCCTGCAACCCTGCCGTCGGCGGCCCCGCCAAAAGCCAGCTGGTGCATGAAGTGGATGCCCTCGGTGGAGTGATCGGCCGCCTCGCCGATGCCACCGCCATCCAGAAGCGGATCCTCAATGCCAGCCGCGGACCTGCGGTGTGGGCCCTGCGCGCCCAGACCGACAAGCGCCAGTATTCACGCCAGATGCTGCAGCTGCTGCAGCACACCCCCAACCTGGCCCTGCGTGAGGCGATGGTCACAGGGCTGGAAATCGAAGGCGATCCCAGCGGCGGTGGTGAACGGTGGGATCCCAGCCAAGGCCCAGCCTCACGGATCACAGGCGTACGCACCTATTTCGGCAGCATCTACGGCGCCAAGGCCGTCGTGCTCACCGCCGGCACCTTCCTGGGGGGGCGCATCTGGGTGGGCCATCAATCGATGGCGGCAGGCCGTGCCGGCGAGCAGGCCGCCGAAGGCCTCACCGAAGCCCTGCAACAGCTTGGATTCCATACCGACCGTCTCAAAACCGGCACCCCGGCGCGGGTCGACCGGCGCAGCCTTGCCCTCGATCAACTCGAAGAGCAACCCAGCGACGCCGCCGATCGCTTCTTCTCGTTTGACCCCGCCGCGTGGAGCAGCGGTGAACAGATGAGCTGCCACATCACACGCACCACGGCAGCAACCCATCAACTGATCAAAGACAATCTGCATCTCACCGCCATCTACGGCGGCGTGATCGACAGCAAGGGGCCGCGCTACTGCCCCTCAATCGAAGACAAGATCGTGCGCTTCGCCGATAAAGACAGCCACCAGATCTTCCTCGAACCGGAAGGGCGCGACACGCCCGAGATCTACGTGCAGGGCTTCTCCACGGGCCTGCCCGAACCGATCCAGTTGCAACTGCTGCGCAGCCTGCCTGGCCTGGAACAAGCCGTGATGCTGCGGCCGGCCTACTCCGTGGATTACGACTACCTGCCCGCCACACAACTGTTGCCATCGCTGGAAACCAAACGGGTGCAAGGGCTCTTCAGCGCCGGCCAGCTCAATGGCACCACCGGCTACGAGGAAGCCGCGGCCCAGGGACTGGTGGCTGGCCTCAATGCCGCCCGCCGCATCCGCGGCCAGGAGCCGGTGCATTTCCCCAGAGAAGGCAGCTACATCGGCACGATGATCGACGATCTGGTGAGCAAGGATCTACGCGAGCCCTACCGGGTGCTCACCAGCCGCAGTGAATACCGCCTGGTGCTGCGGGGCGATAACGCCGACCGGCGACTGACGCCCCTGGGACGAGAGCTGGGGCTGATCGACGACCGTCGCTGGCGCTTGTTTGAAGACAAACTCCAGGCGATGGAGGCCGAAAAGCAGCGGCTGGAAACCGTGCGCCTCAAGGTGAGCGATCCGGTGGCCCCTGCGGTCGAAGCAGAGACCGGTGCGCCAATTAAGGGCTCCATCACCCTGGCGGATCTCCTGCGACGCCCGGGGATGCATGCCGCCGATCTGGTGCGCCACGGCCTGGCCGATGCCGACCTCCCCCTGCCGGTGCGCGAAGGCGCCGAGATCGACATCAAATACAGCGGCTATTTGCAGCGCCAACAGCAGCAGATCGATCAGGTGAAGCGCCAGGGCCAGCGCAAATTGCCTGCCACCATCAACTACACCAACATCAGCACCCTCTCCCGGGAGGCGCGCGAAAAGCTCACGGCCGTTCGCCCGTTCACCCTTGGGCAGGCCAGCCAGATCCCCGGGGTCAGTCAGGCCGACCTCACCGCTCTCCTGGTGTGGCTGGAGCTCCAGCAACGGCGTCGCCAATCCGGCGAGTCAGAGCTCGCCCCCCTGGGCCAAGCTCGATAGCGTTGCAGCAGACAACGGCCTGCGGTGCCACCACGCCTTTCCACATCCCGGGCCTACTGGAACCTGCGCGCAGAGCAGGTGATGGATCGGGTGTTCAGTGATGGCGAACATCGGCTTGAAGCCGTCACTGTGCAGGTGGAACCGGCCTCAGCGCCTGCCGCCCCCCGAGCCACTGCAGCTGCACCAGAGCGTCAGCCTCGAACCCTCCGCTGGATGCTGGCGTTGATTGGCATGCCAGCCCTGATCAGCATGGCCATGAGCATCTGGCTGGCGCGCAACTGGCAGGCCTCCCAACGGGCCCTCAGCCGCGAGCGTGACCTCCAGCTGATCGAACGGGTGCGCCGCCTGCCCCCTCCAGAACCTGCCAAAACCACAGACAACTCAGCCGCAACAGGCCCGTCAGCCGCCCAAACCCGCGACAGCGAGATCCGGCTCCCCACCAGCCTTGAACCGGTGGTGGTGCCCTTGCCTGCCATCCCCCGAATCGATGGGGCATCAGCGAACAGCGCCGGATCAGCAGCGCCGGTGAATGCTCCAACCCCTCAAGCGCCTGCTGGGTCTGACCCCCTACTGGTGGGAGTCGTTCATGCCGGTGGAGGCAAGGGCTCGGCGATCTTCCGCCTCGATCAGCTCTCCCTCTCCGCCAGCCCGGGGGAGATGATCGGCAACAGCGGATGGCGGCTTCACTCGGTTGAAGCGCAAGGAGCGGTCATCGAGCGCCAGGGTCAGCAGCGCCAGCTCTCGGTGGGAGGCGCCTTCTGAACGACGTTCCCTCAGCCCTCTTCCCTTCACCCGAGCCCCTCTGGCAAGCCGCAAGCGCCTCGGTGATCGGTGCCGAAAGCCCTTGGTCACTGCCAGGCCCCTGGAGGCTGATGCTGCTGGGGGATGGCAGCCCCACCCGACACCTGCGGCTGCTCACTGGCCATCCCGCGGCCGTGCGCCTGATCGCCATGGAAGCCGACAGCACCATGGAAGGAGCACCTCGAGAGGTGCGGGAACTGGACCATCCGCTCCTCCGCCGGCAAGTCTGGCTGGAGTGCGGCGGAATCACGCTGGCTTGGGCAGAAAGCTGGTGGAACCAGACGGAAGCGGAACAGCATCTGCAAGACAGGAATCTGCCGATCTGGCTGAGCCTGACCCAGGGCCGTTCGGAACTGTTCCGGGAGGTGGATGGCCTGGCGCTTGTTCAGAGCCATTGGCTTGAGGAAGGCTTCCAGGCCACTGGTCCGTTTTGGAGTCGTCACTACCGCTTCTTCCGTCAGGGGCGGGAGTTGACCGTGATCCGGGAGGTGTTCAGCCCCCGATTGGAGGACTGGCTGGGCCCAGCTCCTCGACAAGCGCTTCACCTCCCGTCATGAAGGAAGCACTCGGATTGTCCCGTTTTCCACTTGACAACTTGCTATTCAATGTGCTCTCCCCATGATGGCTGCACTGGAACTCCACTCCAATGGCAAACCACTCCTGGCTGAGCCTTACTGAGCTGGGGCAGCTGTTCGGCATCTCAACCCGCCACTGTGAACGTGCCCTCGATCAGGCCGGCTGGCTGGACCGCCATGGCAGGCCGACCCCAGCGGCGCTCGACGCCGGTGCGGCCTCCGTTCAAGGACCGCAATGCCACCCGCGCGGCAGTCGCTGGAATGCAGACATCTGCCGCACCCTGCTCGAAACCCGGGGCTACAGGCCCATCAGCCGCGACGACCAGGTCAAGCAATGGGTGGCCCTGCTGGAGGCGATGAGCGAAGGCTCCCCATCCATCGCCGCCACGGCTGACCAGATGGCAGAGGATCTTCCCTCCGATCTGGTGGAGGACGTCAACGCTGGCCTGAGTCGCCTGGGCTGCCGGTTTCAGGCCAGCCGCAAAGCTTCCGCCTGCTGACGGGCCTTCTCCAACTGCTCCCGCAGGCGTTCCTCATCCGCATGGCTGAGGCTGGTCTGAATCAGACGGGCATGGGGGGCATGGCGGCGTAACTTCTCGATCACGCGATCCGCGGTCACCTCGCGCACAAGCAGGGCCAGAGCCGCCGTTCCCTTGGGAAGGGTCTCCCCAAGATCGCGCAGGAACTGGTCATTGATCCCCATGTCACTGAGGGCACCGGAAGCCGCACCAGCACTGGCACCGACCGCCAAACCCAGCAAGGGATTGGCGAACAACAGCCCCACAAGCACCCCCCAGAAACTGCCGCCGAGAGCACCCGCTGCCGTGAGGTTGATCGCCTGACGCAGGTGCACATGCCCGTCCTGCCCATGCTCAAGCACCACGGCATCCTCCAGGGCAATCAGGTGCTCCTGCTGAAAACCCACCAGTTCCTGACGGACTTCCTCGGCCTCCTCCAGCTTGGGGAAGCCCACCACCACGAGATTGCTCATCAGTCCACTGTCGGATGATCCGAGGCTAGGAACGGTTCGGCGATTCAACCGTCCCGACGACGACTGGAGCGGGGCAGAGAGCGGCGCACAGGAGACTCCGCAGCAGCGGAACCTGGACGTCGCACAGAAACGCCCTCAGGAACACCGGCGGATTCCGTTGCAACGCCTCGCTTCCAGCGCTCCACCCGGAATTCACTCTCATCCGGCCACTCGTCGTCGGCCACCGATCGCTCCCGCGCCTGAACTGCAGGAGGAATCAAGGGTGGCTGCCGGCGAGAGATCGCCTCGAGGGGCCGCTTGCGGCCGTTGGATCGCAAAGGCTGTTCAGATCGCAAAGGCTGTACAGGCGGTTCCCGCCAGCTGTCACTTCCATCGTCCTCCTCATCCAGGAGCCAGTCGATCTTGTCGCCCACCCAACGCCCAACCGCATCCAGGCTGCCCGCAGCAGTCCGGCCTGAACGGGAGCCAGGGCGTCGCCCTGGGCGCGTCCCGGCAACACCATCCACCAGCTGGCGGCCCGTTTCCAGCCACTGATCCAAGCGTTGCGCCTGTTGCCGTCGTCCATCCATCTCCCGACGTTACCGACGCCGTCGTCGCAGCCAACGCTCCCGGCGCCATCCCACCAGAGCGATGGCGATGCCAGAGCACTGAAGCACCAGCAGAAACAGATCGATTTCAGCCATCCGCCCCATGGCCTTGATCAACGACAGAGCAGGTGTCTTGACCGTCATACGGCTGAAACTGCAAGACACAGCTGGCATGCCATCGCCCCCCATGGTGGCGATCACAACAGGCACGACAGGCGGCCTGGGCCAGACGGCGGCGGTAGGGAGAGCAATGCCCACAGCGGGGGCAGACCGCCAGCCAACGCGGGGCTGTCACAGGCACCGGAAAGCGATGACGCACGCTCACCACAAATCGATCCTGGGCGCGGTTGATCTGCTCCATCCGCGCCCGGAACTCAGGTCCATGCCCCTCCGACGACCCCAGCACCAGATCCACCCAGGCGTGAATCATTTCGTGGCAGAGGGTGCTTTCCGTCGCCAGGCGTGGCAAGGGGTCGAGCAGAGGGCGAGAGAGCACGATTTCACGACCATGGGGCGGGGCGACCTGGGGGCCACGGCGATAGAGCCCGGCCGTGCGCCGCATCCGGCCGTCACTCCAACGCACCGCAAGCAAGGGCTGCTGTCCGCGCACAAGGCTGCCCTCGAAATGCTCTCGGTTCAAGCGATGAAACAGGGGGAGCAGCGG
Source organism: Synechococcus sp. HK01-R (assembly GCF_014217855.1). Taxonomy (NCBI): domain Bacteria; kingdom Bacillati; phylum Cyanobacteriota; class Cyanophyceae; order Synechococcales; family Synechococcaceae; genus Synechococcus; species Synechococcus sp. HK01-R. The sequence continues at coordinate 562,153 of NZ_CP059059.1, forward strand.
CTCCAGGGCCATGGGAGGGGTCCGGTGAGCGTCCAGCCGGTGGTCAACAGCGCCAGTCTGCACACCTTCTGCAACGGCCTGCACAACCGTCAGTCAGACTCTTGGCGCGTCATCGTGGCCGCGGATGGATCTGGCTCTGGTTCGGGAACTCGGAAGCAAGGCCCTGCTGGCCGGTGCCGGAGCACTGCTCCTCTACTGGACAATCACCGCCGTCAAGCTGGTGCTGAGCGCCCGTGGCATCAACCCCCTGATCAAGCAGTTCTTCACCCAGGTGGCAGCAGGACGCATCGACGCCGCCTACCTGCTCACCACCAAGAGCTACCGCCAGCACGTGAACCGCCAGCAATTCATCCGCTTCCTGGCTGGTCTCAAGCTCAATCGCTTCCGCAACCTCAAATCCGGTCGCCCAAGGATGCAAGAGGGCAACATCATTCTCACCGTGAAGCTGCTGGCTGAAAACAAAGAGGAAATGCCGCTCGACTTCACCTTCACCAAGGTGGAGGAGAGCTGGAAGATCGAGCGGATCACCCCGGTGAACGCCTGACGCCTCCCCCGTCATGACAGCCCCAACCCGGGAACGGGCCAGCGAACTGCGTGCTCTGCTCAACCGGGCTGCCCACGCCTATTACGTGCTGGATGCTCCAGTCATGGAGGATCCGGTCTATGACCGTCTCTACCGTGAACTGGCGGACCTGGAGGCTGCCGATCCTGAGCTGATCAGCGCCGACAGCCCAACCCAAAGAGTCGGAGGTTCCCCCGCTGAGGGATTCACGAGCGTGCGCCATCGCATCGGCCTGCTCAGCCTCGACAACGCCTTCAACATCGAGGAGCTCCAGGCCTGGCATGGCCGACTGCTGCGGGCTCTCGATCGGGAGCCGAACCAAGGCGAACCTCTGCCAGCCCTGGCGATGGTGGGCGAGCTGAAGATTGACGGCAATGCCCTCGCGCTCAGCTATGAGCACGGCGTGCTGGTGCGAGCCGCCACCCGCGGCGATGGCGAACAGGGGGAGGAGATCACCGCCAATGTGCGCACCATCGCGTCCGTGCCCCTGCGTCTGCAACTGGAACAGCCCCCCGCATGGCTGGAGGTGCGGGGCGAAGCGTTCATTCCCGATGGCACCTTTGATGCCATCAACCGTGAGCGACAGCAGCGGGGCGAATCCCTATTTGCCAACCCCCGAAACGCCTGCGCCGGGACCCTGCGCCAGCTCGATCCAAAGGTGGTGGCCGCCCGCAGACTTGATTTCTTCGCTTACACCCTCCACCTACCGGGAGGCTGGCAGGGCCATGGGAGCGACCCGCCACTGCCTGCCACGCAGTGGGAGTCATTGCAGTGGTTAAAAGCCGCCGGCTTCAAGGTCAATCCCAATGCCGAGCTACTCCCCGACTTGGCGGCGGTTGAGACGTTCTTCGCTGCCTGGGACAGCCAACGCCACGCGCTCGATTACGCCACCGACGGGGTCGTGGTGAAGCTCAACGACCTTCGCCTGCAGGACGCCGCCGGCTTCACCCAGAAAGCACCCCGCTGGGCCATCGCCCTGAAATACGCCGCAGAGGAAGCACCCAGCAAGTTGCTGAGGATTACCTGCCAGGTGGGACGCACTGGGGTGGTGACACCCGTGGCCGAATTCGAACCCGTGCCCCTAGCCGGCACGGTTGTGAGCAGAGCCACCCTGCACAACGCCAATCGGCTGGCGGAGCTCGATCTGCATGGCGGCGACACCATCGTGGTGCGCAAGGCCGGGGAAATCATTCCCGAGGTCGTGCGGGTCCTCACAGAACTACGCCCCGCCGGCAGCCAGCCACTCGCCCTGCCCCACAGCTGTCCTGAATGCAGCTCCGAATTGGTGCGGGAAGAAGGCGAAGCGGCCACCCGCTGCGTCAACAGCAGCTGCCCGGCGATCCTGCGCGGGGCGCTACGCCACTGGGTCAGCAAGGGCGCACTGGACGTCGATGGACTGGGCAGCAAGCTGATCGAACAGCTTGTCGACCGGGGCCTGGTGCGCTCCATCGCGGATCTCTACAGGCTCGATGCCGCCCTGCTGGGAAGCCTGGAGCGGATGGGCAGCAAAAGCGCCACGAATCTGCTGACCGCCCTCGAGGCCTCCAAGAACCAACCATGGCATCGACAGCTCTATGGATTGGGAATCCACCATGTGGGCGAGGTGAATGCCAAGGCCCTGGCGGCCAGCTTCACGACTGTGGAGACGCTGGCCCGGGCGGCAGCCGAGCAATCGGACGCGTTGACAGCCGTCCAGGGCATCGGCGGTGAAATCGCCCAGAGCCTGCAGCAGTGGTTCGCCACCAGCGCCAACCAGGAGCTGCTGAACGGCCTGCAGGCCATGGGCTTGAGCCTGGCGGCATCCGAGCAGGAACTGGCCGGAGCCGCCGCCAGGGAGCGCGATGGCCACCTCAACGGTCAGACCTTTGTGCTCACCGGCACTCTTCCCAACCTCAGCCGCTCCCAGGCCCAGGCCTTGATCGAAGCAGCAGGGGGCAAAGTCAGCGGGTCGGTGAGCAAGAAAACTCACTACGTGGTGGCTGGTGAAGAGGCGGGCAGCAAGCTGAGCAAGGCCGAGGCCCTAGGGGTGCCGGTGCTGGATGAGGCAAGCCTGCAGCAGCTGCTGGCAGCCAATGGACCGAGCGATCATTCTTCCTCAAGAGCATCGAAGCAACTGGAATGAAACCAACAGCCTTCCGCTGGATCAAAAGCGACTGCGGAAGGGCCAAATATGCCGATCTGGCAGGCCGCCGCGGTGCCATCGCACAACTGCGACTGGGCTGGTTCATCCTTTTTGCCGCCCTTCGCGACTGGCGCCTGCCCGATCCTGATCAGACCTCAGGATCCTGATCGAGGCCAGGGCCCTCCTGCAGCGCCCGGCGGGCGGCACGACCCACGAGCCACACCACGGCGATGGTGGCGAGCACACCGACAACCCTTAACCACCAGGCCCCTGGCGAGGCATCACCGGCCAACACCTCCCCAAAACGGGCGGCATCACCGGCCAAGGCACCAAGGGCACAAAACAGCACCGTGCCGGGAAGAATTCCGATCAAGCCAATGGTGTAATCGCGCAGCGACACTTCACTAAGGCCATAAGCCAAGTTGAGCAGCGAGAAGGGGAAGGCGGGAGAGAGTCGGGTGAGCAGCACCAGCTTCAGGCCCTCCCGGCTCACAGCACGCTCGACAGCCTGCAGCTTCGGCAAACGCGCCAATCGCTGCTGCGCCCATCCGCGCAGCCAGGTTCGCCCCAGCAGAAATGCCGCTTCAGCGCCGAGGCAGGCGCCCACGAACACGATCAAGCTGCCCCACCAGGTTCCATACAGAGCTCCCGCAAGCATCGAGGCCCACACCCCCGGGAGCAGCAACGTCACCCAGAGGGCGTAGAGGGGGATGAACAACAGGGCCCCCAGCGGAGACTGCAGGGCGGGAAGCCAACCCTGCCAATCAAGGAGCACGCCCAGGGCCGCCAGCATCAACCAAGATCCTGCAGGCGACGGCGGGCCAACTCCGCTTGCGCTTCCGCTTCCGCAAGGTTGGCCTTGCATTCCGCCACCACCTCGGGCGGCGCCTTGTCCGCAAAGTTGGGATTGCTGAGGCGACCAGCCAAGCCTTTGATCTCCTTCTCCGCCTTCGCGATGTCTTTCTCCAGGCGCGTCTTGAGCGCCTCGAGGTCAACCAGGCCCTCAATCGGCAACAGCACCTGCAGTTCGCCGCTCACGCCAGCGAGCGCTTTCGCCACCGGTGCTGCTTCAGCCTGCTCAGCGGTCATCACCTCGACGGTCTCCGCGCGCGTGAGTGCACGGATGTCAGCACTCCCCTGCTGCAGCACAGCCGTCAGGACATCACGACCGGTCACGAAACGCACCGGCACCGTCTGGGATGGCTTCAAGCCGGCCACAGCACGCAGATTGCGCACGACTCGGATGGCCGCGATGAGTTCAGCAAACGACGACTCGAGCTCGTCATCCAAAGCCTCCATATCGACGGCGGGCCAGGATTGCAGGGCCAGGACCGTTGTCTGTGGTTGAGCGGTGACGCTGTGCCAGAGCTCCTCGGTGAGATGGGGCATCAAGGGATGCAGGAACAGATGCATTTGACTGATCACCTTGGCCAGCACCTGCTTGGCGGTTCGCTGATCGGCCAGTGCCTCGGCTGAGGGGTTCTCGCCCGGATTGAGCCGACGCTTGCTCAACTCCAGATACCAGTCGCAGACATCGTTCCAGGCGAATTCATAGAGACCCTTGGCCGCTTCGCCAAGGCCGTAGCTGCCGTAGCGCTCGGCAGTTTCCCTGTTCACCCGTGCCAAGCGCGACAGAATCCAACGGTCGGCCAGCTGCAGGGCAGCGGGATCGGGCTCCCCGAGCTCAGCTGGCGTCGCACCACCCAGGTTCATCAGCGCAAATCGCGTGGCGTTCCAAAGCTTGTTGGCGAAGTTGCGCGCTGACTCCACCGTGGCGGAGGTATCGGATTTGCGGTCGTAATCGAGGCGGATGTCCTGACCAGCACCGGCCACCTCCCGCACCAAAGCGAAACGCAGGGCATCGGTGCCGTAGCGATCGATCAGCAGCAGCGGATCGATGCCGTTGCCCGCGCTCTTGCTCATCTTGCGGTTCTGTTCATCCCGCACCAGGCCGTGGATGTAGACCTCCTTGAAGGGCATCTCGCCGGTGAAAGCGCCGGCCATCATCGTCATCCGGGCCACCCAGAAAAAGATGATGTCGAAGCCCGTCACCAGGGTGCTGGTGGGATACCAGCGCTGCAGGTCAGCGCTGCCTGTATCAGGCCAGCCCAGGGTCGAGAAAGGCCAGAGACCGCTGGAGAACCAGGTGTCGAGCACATCCTCGTCCTGCTCGATCACCGCAGCAGGGCCGTACTCCGCTTTGGCCTTCTCCAGGGCTTCGGCTTCGTTGCGGGCCACCACGTAGGGCGTGGTGTCGGTGTACTTGCCTCCGGTTTCGCTGATCACGAACCAGGCGGGGATGCGATGCCCCCACCAGAGCTGGCGGCTGATGCACCAGTCGCGGATGTCGGTGAGCCAATCGCGATAGACCTTCTCCCAACGCTCGGGGATGAAGCGGGGATCCTGCTTCTCGAGAGCTTCGCGGCAGCGGGCCGCCAATGGTTCAGTTTTGACAAACCACTGAGTGGAAAGCAACGGCTCCACCGGCACCTTGCCGCGGTCGGAATAGGGAACGCTGTGGCGATAGTCCTCCACCTTCACCAGCAGCCCTAGCTCCTCCAGGCCAGCAACCACGGCCTTGCGGGCCTCGAAGCGATCCAGCCCCTCAAACTGGCCGGCTTCGGCATTCATCGTGCCGTTCTTGCGCATCACGGTGATCTGGGGCAACCCGTGGCGCTGGCCGATCGCGAAATCATTGGGGTCGTGGGCCGGCGTCACCTTCACGCAACCGGTGCCGAAATCCTTCTCCACATGGTCGTCCGCCACGATCGGAATCTCCCGACCCACAAACGGCAGGGTGAGGGTCTGGCCCACCAGGTGGGCGTAGCGCTCATCGGTGGGGTTCACCGCCACAGCCGTATCACCCAGCATCGTTTCGGGGCGAGTGGTGGCGACCTCCAGGTGTCCCTCACCACTGCTGAGCGGATAGCGGAAATGCCAGAGGTGACCATCGACCTCTTTCATCTCCACCTCCAGGTCACTCACCGCCGAACCGGAGGCGGGGCACCAATTCACCAGGTACTCACCGCGATAGATCAACCCCTGCTCATGCAGTCGCACGAAGGCCTCCTTCACGGCCTCACTCAGCCCCTCATCGAGGGTGAAGCGCTGACGCTTCCAATCCACCGAGTACCCCAGCCGCCGCAGCTGCCCAACAATTCGTCCACCGCTCTCGGCCTTCCACTGCCAAGCCCGCTCCAGGAAGGCTTCCCGACCCAGGTCGTGTCGGGTCTTGCCCTCCTCCTTGAGCTGCTTCTCCAGAATCGTTTGCACCGCAATGGAGGCGTGGTCGGTGCCGGGCAAGCAGAGCACGTTTTTGCCCGCCAACCGCTGATACCGCACGATCGTGTCGATCAAGGCCGTGTTGAAGGCGTGGCCCATGTGCAGGCTGCCGGTCACATTCGGCGGTGGAATCACCACCGAGAAGGGCTCGCCCTCGGCGCCAGGATCGGGGTGAAACGCCCCCTGCTCCTCCCAGGCCTGCTGCCAGCGCGCTTCGGTACCCACTGGATCATAGGTCTTGGCGAGCTCAGACACAGCGAACAGGCAATACAGAGGCGCCATGCTCGCAAAGGGGCGTCACCCTTGGGCCAGTCGCTCCAGATACCCCGACCTCGCCCCAGCATTGATCCAGCCAGTAGCAATCGTCTTGCTCGCGGTGTGATTCACCCGCCCGCGATGGATGTGAGAAGGACCTGCGGGAAAGATCAGCAACTTGCCGCGCTCGGCAGGTTCGTGGTGCCCCTGCCAGTGGAACTCCGTCCCGGCATCCGTCACCGTGTCGCAGTAAAGAATCCAGGCCAGCACCCGATGGACTGGCTCGGTGGCCTCATCGCTGATCGTCCAGTCGCAGTGCCACTGCTTGAACCCCTCTCCCGGCGCATAGCGCTGAAGATTGAAGATCGGCAAAACGAACAGCTCTTGATCGGGGCAAACCTGCTGGAAGAGGGGTCGCTCCTGCACATAGCGCTCCAAGCCAGCGCTGACGCCCCGCAGAATCACCTCAGCAAGGGCAAAAGCCTCGGGGTCACTGCGATCGATAGCCACCAGGCTGATGTCAGTGCTGAGCTTGGCGGGTTCAGAGGGATCGGCTGACCCGAAGGCCACTCCGGGCCGATGCAGATCAGTGCGCCGCTCAAAGAACGTCATCACCCCATCAGCCACGGCCTCATAGCCAGGGTTGCTGTAACGCGCGATCAGCTCCATGGAATCGCCACCACCGCATCAAGGGTCTGCCAGCGGGTCTGATCGCTCGTCACCCTGCCCTCAAGACCCACCCGCTTCAGAGCCTGCTCGAGTCGCTCCGGCGAAAGCACAGCCGGGTCCTGGGGAGCAAGGGAGAGCACTAGCACCTGCTGCTCCGCCGGATCGGCAAGCACCTGCAGCTCCAGATCCGTGAGATCCCTCTCGAAAAACAGACGCCGCAATCGGGAGGTGAGCCGAGACCCGAGGGCCTCGGCGAACTGCTCCAGGGCATCCCTCTCACCGGAGAGACCACAGTTGAGAGCCAACCAAATCAGCAGCTTCGCCCAGCTGTCGACAGTCCAGAGGGGCTGGAAGCTTTCTCGATGCTGGCGGATCAGCTCGGCCAGGGCGAAATCCACCAGGGTGCCCTGCAACTGGGCCGCAGAAGGGAGCAATGGATCGGATCGCTGGCTCATACCTGCCATCCTCTCCTCCGGGGGTCAGACTGGACGTTGAGATGCCCGCCATGGTCATGACCCTGGATCTAAACGATCCCGAACTCGAGTTCTCGGACCTCGTCTACGCCTACCAAAGCTGGGTGATGGCGGTGATCAACGATGAAAAACTGGACAGTGAGGACAAGCTTCTCAGTGACGAGATCACCGAGGATGCCCTCAACGCGATGCGCTTTCTCCCCGGCGAAGTCACCAGCGCGATCGAAACCAGCCTGGCTCGGGTTTACGACGTCGATGCTGATGAGCTAGCGGCTCTGCTCTTCCCAGAAGACTGAGCAGCAGACAATCCAGGCACAGGATGGCCAGCCAGATCACATCGGTGAATGCCCGCCAGCGAAGGCTGCTGGAGGAACTTGAGCGCTGTGGTGACGAGATGAGTGGCCAGCAGCTCCATCGCGCCATCCAGGCCGGAGAGCGGCCCATGGGCCTGGCCACGGTCTACCGCCATCTGCGCCTGCTACAGCAACAGGGGCTGGTGCGCTGCCGGCACCTGCCGACTGGCGAGGCGTTGTATGCCCCCTTAACCAGAGATCGTCACCATCTGACCTGCGTGGACTGCGGCCGCACCAGCGCCCTCAGCCACTGCCCAATCCATGGCCTGACGGTGCCGGCCGAGGAAAGCCAAGGTTTCGAGCTGCTGTTTCACACCCTGGAATTCTTTGGGCTCTGTGCCAGCTGCCGGGAACAACAGAGGCAGCCTTGACGTTTGGAATGGGCGATACCGGGATCGAACCAGTGACAATCTGCTTGTAAGGCAGGTGCTCTACCGCTGAGCTAATCGCCCGTGCTGCTGATTGTGCCTGAAGGCGGCAGGCTTGGTCCAACGCTTCGATGCAACGCGATGGCCTCCGGGCGGGACCACGACCGCGCCACCAGCCTCTGGGCCCTGCCGTTGGCCGGCCTGCTCGCCTTGCTGCTGGGTGGTTGGGCCGGTGCCCTGGGGGGCCTGGCCTTCCTCATGGGTGGCCTTTGGCTGTCACCGGATCTCGACACCCACTCCCGCGCCCTCAATCGCTGGGGCCCATTGCGCTGGATCTGGTGGCCCTACCGGCGTCTGCTTCCCCACCGTTCGCTCTTCTCCCATGGGCCTGTGATCGGCATGGCCCTGCGTCTGGGCTGGCTCCTGATCCTGCTGCTGCTGGTCTGGCAAGCACTGGCCTGGTTACCACTGCCCTGGGTTCCCAACATTCAGGAGGGACTGCCCTGGCTGCTGCAGCAACTGGTGGGACAACCCAACGCTCTTCTGGCCGTGCTGCTGGGCCTTGAAGCCAGTGTGTGGCTACACCTCATCCTCGACGGCGATCCGCTGCCGGCGGAGTGGCGCGCCAGACGACGCCGGTGAGAGGGTGGCGGCAACTCGCCGCCGCCGAGATGGCCGACCCCCAGACCCAGCCGCCGCACCACCCGGATCCAATCCGCCAGCTGGAGGCTGTGGTAGCCAGGCTGCGTGATCCTTCAGGTGGTTGCCCGTGGGATCTCGAGCAGACCCATGCCTCCCTCGTGCCCTATGTGCTGGAAGAGGCCCACGAGGTGGCTGACGCAATCCAACACGGGGATGACCGTCATCTCAAAGAGGAGCTTGGCGATCTGCTGCTGCAGGTGGTGCTGCATGCCCGGATTGCGCAGGAAGAACAGCGTTTCGATCTCAATGCGATCGCCGAAAGCATCAGCGACAAATTGATCCGACGCCATCCCCACGTGTTCGCCGGCGCTGAGGCGGCCGACAGCGCTGCGGTGAAGGCAACCTGGGACGCGATCAAGGCTGCAGAACGGGCCGAGCAAACGGCAGATGGGGCTCCTTCCAGAAGTCCCCTGAGCGACCAGCTGGCTGGCAAGGTGCGGGGCCAGCCGGCAATGGCCGGCGCCATGACCATCTCTAAGAAAGCCGCCAAGGCCGGTTTCGAATGGGATGACCTGGCCGGGGTGTGGGACAAGGTGCATGAGGAGCTCGATGAGCTCAAGGAGGCGGTCGCCTCAGGAGACAGGGCTCATGCCCAGGAGGAACTGGGTGATGTGTTGTTCACCCTTGTGAACGTGGCCCGCTGGTGCGGCATTGATCCGGAGGCCGGCCTAGCGGGAACGAACCGGCGCTTTCTGGACCGCTTCTCCCGGGTGGAAGCCGCCCTGGGCGGAGACCTGCAAGGACGCGGCATCCAGGAACTGGAACGGCTCTGGCAGCAAGCCAAAGCCCAGATCAGAGCAGAAGCAAACTCTCCAGCCAGCTGAAAGCAGCCCTGAGACGGTGAGCGTCAGCTCATCGTGCCTTCCGTGCTGCCCCAGAGTTGACGTTTGGCGGCATCGGCCTTGCGAATGCAGGCCTTCGCCTCCCCGCGCGTCATGCAGACCCGGGCCCGTTCCTCGAGCTGCATCAACTCCACCAACTGGGTTAATGCCCCTCGGCTTTGTGGATGTTTCATGTCGACCTCCACAGTCTTTCCTTTTACTTAACTGCCGCTTAACCTTTAAGTCAACCGGGATCAGCTTTCTTAATCATCCAGCGATGGTTTGCCCTGACGCCGCCGCTTGAGGGCGCTACGCCGCCCCTTGGCCTCGAGGCGACGCCGCACCGCACCCCGTCCGGGACGGGTGGCACGCCGCTCTGGTGGGGGTGCTTTCAATCCCTCCCTGAGCAGATCCCCCAAGCGCACGAGAGCCAACTGACGGTTCTGCCACTGGGAGCGCTCTTCCGCCACCACCAGCCGCAGACAGGTGCCATCAAGTCGAGTGCTCAGACGCTCCTTCAAGCGCGCGCGACGAAACGGACCAAGGGCCGACGACCGCTCCAGATCAAACACCAGCTCCACCCTGGAATCGGTGGTGTTCACCCCCTGACCACCAGGACCAGAGGCACGAGAAAACCGCCACTGAAGCTCAGCGGCGGGGATCACCAGGCGGTCGTTGACGATGCAGTGCAGAACTGACAAGAGGCCTCCCGCCGGTTTTAGCTGGAGAGAACCGTTTGCCACCCCTGCGATGAACCACGATGCTGCGGCATCCACCTCCGGCTGGATCGACGAACCCCATCAGGGGGTGCGTTACGGCCTGGCCGGGCGCGTGATCGCCGAGGAGCAATCCCCGTTCCAACGGGTCACGATCATTGAGAGCGAGCGCTACGGCAAAGGCCTGCTACTCGATGGTTGCTGGATGACCGCCGAACGCCAGGAGCGGCACTACCACGAATCAATCGTGCATCCAGCCCTTTGCAGCGCCGCACAGATTGAGCGAGTGCTGGTGATTGGCGGTGGGGACGGCGGCACCGCCCGCGAGTGCCTGCGCCATGCCGGCGTGCAGCACCTCGACATGGTGGAGATCGATGGGCTGGTGGTGGAGTGGAGCCAGCAGCACCTGCCCTCCATCGGCGGAGGCTGCTGGAGCGATCCCCGCTTCCATCTCACCGTGGGGGATGGCATCGCCTGGGCCGCGAATGCCTCCGACGCCAGCTACGACGTGGTGATCGTTGATGGATCCGATCCCGCTGGCCCAGCCGAAGGATTGTTCAACCGTGCCTTCTTCGAGCAGTGCCGCCGCATCCTGAAACCGGGCGGTGTGTTTGCCACCCAGAGCGAATCACCCGAAGCGTTCCGGCAGGTGCACATCGACACCGTGAAGGTGATCCGCGAGGTGTTCGGCCACGCGGATCCGATGTATGGATGGGTGCCGATGTACCCCAGCGGCTGGTGGAGCTGGACCTTTGCCGCCACCGACAGCCCGCGTTACCGACGACCCGACCCAGTGCGGGCCGCCGCCGTCGCCGAGGGCTGTGAGATCTGGAGCCCCCGCTGGCAATGCGGTGCCTTTGATGCCGTGCCTGCCTTTGTTCAACGGGAGCTCGCTTGATGGACACGACCACCATCAACACCCAACTGCTCAACACCGATCTGTTTGATACCGACGGAGCCATCTACATGGGCAGCCAGCGGGACCCTGCCGGCTGCCGCGTGGGGCTGTTCGGCGTCCCCTACGACGGCACCACCTCCTTTCGCCCCGGAACCCGATTCGGACCGGGGGCCATCCGGGAGGTAAGCAACGGTCTCGAGACCTATTGCCCCCAACTGGACCAAGACCTGGAGGACCTGAACTTCGCGGACCTCGGCGCCGTGGACATCCCCTTCGGAGCACCTGAACCCGTGGTAGCCGCGGTGAAACAGGCCACCGAAACCGTGCTGGCCCTTGGCCTCAAGCCACTGATGCTGGGCGGCGAACACTCAATCAGCTCCGGAGCAGTCGCAGCCGTGGCGGCACGACACCCCGACCTGGTACTGGTCCAGCTCGATGCCCACGCCGACTTGCGCCATGAATGGCTTGGAGCCAGCCACAGCCACGCCTGCGCCATGCGCCGCTGCCTGGAGGTGCTGCCCAGCCAACAGCTGCTGCAGATCGCCATTCGCAGCGGCACCCGGGAAGAATTTTCAGAACTGCGCAACACAGGCCGTCTGGTGGCGATTGAACGAATGACCGACGCCCTTAAGCCACTGCGGGGCCAACCGATCTATCTCACGGTTGATCTGGATTGGTTTGACCCGGCCGTCATGGCCGGCACCGGCACCCCGGAACCAGGCGGATTCCATTGGGGCGACTTCGCAACCCTCGTGGATGAATTACGTCACCATCAGCTCGTCGCCGCCGATGTGGTGGAACTGGCTCCGCAGTTGGATCCTTCAGGTGTGAGCAGCGTGCTGGCCAGCAAAGTGACCCGCAGCCTCCTGATGCTGCTGCATCAATAGAAATGGCAGGCATCCAGCCGCTGCTCCCGCAGTCGGCTGTGCTGCCGCTCCAGCAGGCTCAGCACCATGGTCGGGTGGCGGTGGACCAGCTCCAAAAAGCTGATGCGAGGCAGACGCACGAAGGCCACCGGCGTCAAGGCCCGGGCATCACGGCTGTGATGCAGACGGTTTCCTGCCAGGTCTTCATAGAAGAACACCTCACCGGCGCCGTAACGAAGCCGGCCGGCACCTGGGGCAGACAACTCAACCAGCCCCCGCTCAAGGGCATAGATGGCCTGCACGGGCTCGGAACGTCGGAACAGGATCGCGCCCGTCGGCACCGTGTGCTGATCGGCGTGGGCGTGTTCTGCAATTAACTCCACCGGCGAAGGCAAAGGGCTGGTGGCAATCAAGGCAGAGGGTTCCCCCACGTGTTCCATCAGACAATGCTCACGGATCAGACCGGAAACAGAGGTTGCTCAAATCACAGAATAGGAATCCAAGCTCGATCTTCAGCTTTTCTTCCGTTTTTGGCTCAACCCTCACCCCCTGCCGCCAGGGGCAGGGAGCGTTCATGCAGTTCCAACTGAACGTCTGACCGAGCGACTGCTTGCTCCATCGCCACGAGCCGAGGCAACGACGGTGGGCGGGCGGTCCAGTGATGACACCAGGCCACCCGAGCGAGATCCGCATGAACCGGCAGGCGGCGCAAGCGACACCAGCCGCCATCTGCAGCCGCTGAGGCACCTGCAGTGCAGTGAAGACAGGTGTGGCAGCAAACGTCTGCCAAACGCAAAACCCGGAGAGCGCCAAGCGTAAGGACGGTTGAAAAAGCGAACCACCTCCGCAAGCAAATCTGCGGCTTTGCTTCCAATTACGGTGCCGAGGGCGATCACCTTGGCCGAGAATGCGGACCTCGTGCCCTCGGTGAGTGATGGAGCTAAAACGCACCCCCCTGCACGATCTCTGCCAAGAAGCAGGAGGCCGCATGGTGCCTTTCGCCGGCTGGGAGATGGCCGTGCAGTACTCAGGGCTCGTGGCCGAACACACCGCAGTGCGTCAGGCGGTGGGCATGTTCGACATCTCCCACATGGGGGTGCTGCGCTTCAGCGGGCCTAACCCCAAAGACGCCCTTCAGCAGCTGGTGCCCACCGATCTTCACCGCATCGGACCTGGCCAGGCCTCCTACACGGTGCTGCTCAATCACAACGGCGGCATCCTGGACGACCTGATCGTCTACGACCTCGACGACAGCACGGTGCTAGCGGTGATCAACGCCGCCTGTGCCGAAACCGATCGCGCCTGGTTGGAACAGCAACTCAGGAGCAGCTCCATCAGCATCAGCGACGCCAAAGGCGATGGTGTGTTGCTGGCACTTCAGGGCCCAGAGGCCCAGGCCGTTCTGGAAGAACTCAGCAGCACATCGCTGCAGGACTTGCCCCGCTTCGGGCACAGGCTGCTCGCCCTGCCAGGGCTGAATGCGGAGGTCCTGGTGGCGCGCACCGGCTACACAGGCGAAGACGGCTTTGAATTGCTGCTGCCCCGTGACGCGGGCCGGGAACTTTGGAAACACTTACTGAAGCAAGGCGTGACCCCCTGTGGCCTCGGGGCCCGGGACAGCCTTCGCCTTGAGGCGGCGATGCACCTCTACGGCCAAGATATGGATGTCAGCACGACCCCCCTCGAAGCCGGTCTGGGCTGGCTGGTGCACCTGGAGAATCCGGTGGCATTCATCGGCCGAGATGCACTCGAGCGGGAAGTGGCCTCAGGCAGCCAGCGCAGGCTGGTGGGGCTGCGCCTGGAAGGCCGGGCCATTCCCCGCCACGACTACCCAATCCTTAATGGTGACCAAGTGGTGGGCAAGGTGAGCAGCGGTGGCTGGGCTCCCAGCCTCGAGGCGGGCATCGGCCTGGGCTATGTGCCAACAGCCCTCGCAACGGTGGGCACCCCCCTCAGCGTTGAGATCCGCGGCAAACGCCATCCCGCCACCGTGGTGAAACGCCCCTTCTATCGACGGACCACCTGACGGTGCAGCCTCCTCCCTGTGGGAAACTCGCCTCTCACGTCACGCCCCCTGGCCCCATGCGCAGCAACGGATGCGGAGATCTGCGCGAAACACAGGTCGACGAGCAGGTCAAGCTCTGCGGCTGGGTCGACCGACGACGCGATCACGGTGGAGTGATCTTCATCGATCTGCGGGACCGTACCGGCACCGTGCAGATCACCGTGGACCCCGATCTTGGGGCCGAAGCCTTCGCGGTGGCGGAACACCTGCGCAGCGAGACCGTCCTCCAGGTGCAGGGCAAGGTGCGGGCGCGACCGACTGAATCCCTCAATGAACGTCTGGCCACTGGCGCAGTGGAAGTTCTGGCCAGCACCATCACGGTGCTGAACAACGTCAAGGGCAACTTGCCCTTCCCGGTGTCGATCCACGACGAGGAGAACACGCGCGAGGAGCTCCGCCTGCGCCACCGCTATCTGGATCTGCGCCGCAAGCGCATGAACGACAACCTGCGCCTGCGGGCTCAGACGATCCAAACCGCCCGCCGCTTCCTTGAAGACGAAGGCTTCATCGAGGTGGAAACTCCGGTGCTCACCCGATCCACACCAGAGGGAGCCCGCGACTACATCCTCCCCAGTCGCGTCTGTGGGGGTGAATGGTTCGCGCTGCCCCAGTCACCCCAGCTGTTCAAACAGCTGCTGATGGTGGGTGGCATCGAGAAGTACTACCAGGTGGCCCGCTGCTTCCGGGACGAAGACCTGCGCGCCGATCGCCAGCCGGAATTCACCCAGCTGGACATCGAGATGAGCTTCATGGATCAAGAGGACATCCTCGATCTGAATGAACGGCTGATCAGCACCATCTGGAAAACGGTGAAAGGGATCGAGCTGCCCCGTCCCTTCCCGCGCATGACCTGGCATGACGCCATGGAGCGTTATGGCACCGACCGACCCGACACCCGCTATGGGATGGAGCTCACCAATGTGAGCGACATCGTTCAGGACATGGGCTTCAAGGTGTTCAGCGGTGCGGTGAAGGCCGGTGGCTCCGTGAAATGCATCGCCGTTCCCGGCGGAAACGATGCCGTGTCAAACGTGCGCATCAAGCCAGGTGGGGACGTCTTCAGTGAGGCCCAACAGGCCGGCGCCGGTGGTCTGGCCTTCATCCGAGTGCGCGAGGGCGGCGAGATCGACACGATCGGGGCGATCAAAGACAACCTCAGCGAGGAGCAGAAGCAGGAGCTGCTCAGCCGAAGCGGCGCCGAGCCTGGCACCCTGCTGCTGTTCGGTGCCGGCGACACCGCCACGGTGAACAAGGCCCTGGATCGGGTGCGTCAGTACCTGGCGCGCGAACTGGGCCTGGTGAAGCCCGACCGGGACAACAACCAGTGGAATTTCCTCTGGGTGGTCGACTTCCCGATGTTCGAGTTCAACAGCGACGAGAACCGCTACGAAGCGCTTCATCACCCCTTCTGCGCCCCCAACAACAGTGATCTGGGCAGCGATCCAGCGCAATGGGCCCACAACCTGCCCACGGCCCGCGCCCAGGCCTACGACCTGGTGCTCAACGGTCTGGAACTCGGTGGCGGCTCCCTGCGCATCCATGACTCAGCTCTGCAACGTCAGGTGCTCCAGACCGTTGGACTGCCCCTGGAGGAGGCGCAGCAGCAGTTCGGCTTCCTGATCGACGCCCTCGACATGGGGGCACCACCCCACGGAGGCCTGGCCTTCGGCGTCGACCGCATGGTGATGCTCTTGGCCGGTGAGGAGTCGATTCGCGACACGATTGCCTTCCCCAAAACCCAGCAGGCCCGCTGTCTGATGACTTCAGCGCCCGCAGGGGTTGCCGACAAGCAACTCGAGGAGCTGCACGTGGCCAGCACCTGGGTGGATCCCGAATAGATTCCGCGCATTCCAAGCACTGCTGACCAACGCGCGGAACCCTGAGGACATTCAGGCGTACGCCTTTGACCACCAGTGAGCGATCGAGCGGGGCTTCCCGGGAGCGCAGGGGCGCAGGCAATGACCTGCTGCGCCTTTACCTGCAGGACATCGGTCGGGTGGATCTGCTCAGCAATGAAGAGGAGGTGCTGCTGGCCCGGCAAGTGCAACGGCGGGAGCAACTGCTGCGGGAGGAACGCGCCCTAGCGGTGAACCACCCGGTGCTGCAGACGCTGTTGGAGCTGGAGGAACTACAGCAACGGGAGGCGAACCATCTCTGTCACTGGCCCACCCGCCAGGAATGGGCGCGAGCGGCGGGGCTAGCCGTCAGCGACCTTCAGGCCACGCTGACCGAGGGATACGGCACCTGGGCAAAGCTGATCCAACTGGAACCCAGGGAACTCAAACGGGAGCTGCGTGATGGTCGCCGAGCCCGCGATCGCATGATCGCCGCCAACCTGCGTTTGGTGGTGACCGTGGCCAAGAAATATCAGCAACGGGGGCTGGAACTGCTGGATCTCGTGCAAGAGGGCACCCTCGGACTCGAACGGGCCGTAGAGAAATTCGACCCCACCCGTGGCTTCCGCTTCAGCACCTACTCCTACTGGTGGATCCGCCAGGGCATCACCCGGGCGATCGCCACCCAGAGCCGCACGATTCGACTGCCGGTTCACATCACCGAAAAGCTGAACAGGATTAAGCGAGTGCAGCAGGAAATCGCAAGTCAGGAGGGGCGACTCGCCTCCCTTTCAGACCTGGCCAAGCGTCTCGGGCTCAGCGAGGAAACGGTGCGCCTGACCTTGATGCGAGTTCCCCGCTCGGTCTCCCTTGAAATGCGCGTGGGCCGCGAACAGGACACCCAGCTCGGCGACCTGCTGGAGGATGGCAAAGCCACTCCCTAACAGGAACTGACCAGGGACGCCCTGCGTGACGACCTGGAACACCTGCTGGATGAGCTCACTGACCGGGAGGCGGAAGTGATCCGTCGGCGCTTTGGGCTCGAGGACGACACCCCCTGCACCCTGGCGCAGATCGGTGAAGCGATGGCCCTCTCCCGAGAGCGGGTTCGGCAGATCGAAACCCGGGCTTTGCTGAAGCTGCGCCAACCCCAACGACGTTGCAAGGTGCGGGATTACATCCAGGAGTTCGATTCCTGAGCGGAGCCTGCTGCCCGCCGCTAAGACAGCCGCTAAGACAAAGGCAACAGGACCTCACCGTCATGACCGGCACCCCCACGATCGACATCGGAATCCCCGCTGACCAACGCGAACAGATTGCCTCCGGCCTCAGCCGACTGCTGGCCGACACGTATGTGCTCTACGGCAAGACCCACGGCTTCCACTGGAACGTGACCGGCCCGATGTTCAACACGCTCCATCTGATGTTCATGGAGCAGTACACCGAGCTCTGGAATGCCTTGGACGTGATCGCGGAGCGGATCCGCGCCCTCGGGGTTGTGGCACCCCACGGTGGCAGCACCCTGGCCAATCTGGCCTCGATCCAGGAAGCCTCCCAACAACCTGCCGCCCTGGAGATGGTGCGCGAGCTGGTGGCAGGTCATGAAGCGGTGGCCCGCACCGCCCGGAGCGTGTTTCCCCTCGCGGAGGCCGCGAGTGATGAACCGACTGCCGATCTGCTCACCCAACGTCTGCAGATCCACGAGAAGACCGCCTGGATGCTGCGCAGCCTGCTGGAGGGCTGATCACGATTGGCGCGATCACTGGGATCCATTCCCCTTGGGGCGCTCGGTACATTGAAGAGTCGCCTGGGGGGTCATGGCCAAATTCGTCTTCGTCACCGGTGGAGTGGTCTCCAGCATCGGCAAGGGGATCGTGGCCGCCAGCCTCGGTCGGCTGCTCAAATCCCGTGGCTACAACGTTTCGATCCTGAAGCTGGATCCTTATCTCAACGTGGACCCGGGCACGATGAGCCCGTTCCAGCACGGTGAGGTCTTCGTCACGGAAGACGGCGCCGAAACCGACCTCGACCTCGGCCATTACGAACGCTTCACCGACACGGCGATGTCACGCCTGAACAGCGTGACCACTGGTTCGATTTACCAGTCGGTGATCAACAAGGAGCGTCGGGGTGATTACAACGGCGGAACCGTTCAGGTGATTCCCCACATCACCGGCGAGATCCGCGAGCGGATCCATCGCGTGGCCTCCAATAGCGGCGCTGACGTGGTGATCACCGAGATCGGCGGAACCGTCGGTGACATCGAATCCCTGCCATTTCTGGAAGCCATCCGCGAGTTCCGCGGCGATGTAGGTCGCCACGACCTGGCCTACATCCATGTGACCCTGCTGCCTTACATCGGCACCTCAGGTGAACTGAAGACCAAACCCACCCAGCACTCCGTGAAGGAGCTGCGCTCCATCGGCATCCAACCCGATGTTCTGGTGTGCCGCAGTGACCGGGAGATCAGCGATGAACTCAGGCGCAAAATCGGAGGCTTCTGCGGTGTTCCCCAACGGGCGGTGATCCCATCGCTGGATGCCGACAGCATCTATGCCGTGCCCCTGACCCTGGAGGAGCAGGGCCTTTGCCGGGAAGTTCTCGATGTGCTGCAGCTCAATGATCACGAGAGCGACATGGCCGGTTGGGCCCAGCTCGTGCACAAGCTGCGCAATCCAGGGCCCGCCGTAAAGGTGGCCTTGGTGGGCAAATACGTGCAGCTGAACGATGCCTACCTGTCGGTGGTGGAGGCCCTGCGCCACGCCTGCCTTGCCCAGGATGCATCCCTCGATCTGC
Source organism: Synechococcus sp. HK01-R (assembly GCF_014217855.1). Lineage (NCBI taxonomy): Bacteria > Bacillati > Cyanobacteriota > Cyanophyceae > Synechococcales > Synechococcaceae > Synechococcus > Synechococcus sp. HK01-R. The sequence continues at coordinate 580,936 of NZ_CP059059.1, forward strand.
ATTGGGTCTGTGCCGAGGAGATCGAAAATCGCGGAGCCGATGCCCTGCTGGGCGGCATGGATGCGGTGGTGGTGCCCGGAGGCTTTGGCAACCGTGGCGTCGACGGGAAGGTGGCAGCGATCCGCTGGGCCCGGGAACAGCGAGTCCCCTTCCTGGGGCTTTGCCTTGGCATGCAGTGCGCCGTGATCGAGTGGGCTCGCAATCAGGCGGGACTCATCGGCGCCACCAGTGCCGAACTGGAACCGGGTACGACCCATCCCGTGATCCACCTCCTACCCGAGCAGCAGGATGTGGTCGACCTGGGCGGCACCATGCGTCTGGGCGTTTACCCCTGCCGTCTGGCTCCGGGAACGATGGCCGCCAGCCTCTACGGAGCCGAAGTGGTCTACGAGCGTCACCGTCACCGCTACGAGTTCAACAACTCCTATCGGAGCCTCTTCCTGGAGTCGGGATACACGATCAGTGGAACCTCGCCGGATGGACGACTGGTGGAACTGATCGAACTTCCCGGCCACCCCTTCTTCACCGCTTGCCAGTACCACCCTGAGTTCCTGTCCCGACCGGGCCAGCCCCATCCCTTGTTCAGGGGACTGATTGAAGCGGCACAGCAGCGGCTGCCCTCCAGCCCCAGCGAAGCGCTGCGTCAGGCTGAGCAAGTCAGCGCCAACACCAGCCCTTGAGCCAGCAGCTATCGGTGGTGGAAACTTTCCATTCCCTGCAGGGGGAAGGGCTCCATGCCGGCCGCAGTGCTTTTTTCATCCGGCTCGGGGGCTGCACGGTGGGCTGCGCCTGGTGCGACACCAAACACTCCTGGCCTGCCGACTCGCACCCATCGAGGAGCGTGGAGTCTCTCGCCAGGGAAGCAGCCAGTGCAGCCCGTGATGGCGCTGCGTTTGCCGTCATCACCGGAGGAGAACCTCTCCATCACAATCTCGATGCCTTGACGGCAGCCATCCGGAGCGCCTGCACCCTGCCAGTTCACCTGGAAACCAGCGGCGTGGATCCTCTAAGTGGCTCCCCCGACTGGATCACCCTCTCACCCAAGCGTCACCGTCCACCACGACCGGAGCTGCTGAGCCACTGCCATGAACTGAAGGTGATCGTGCACGAACCGGCAGATCTGCTGTTTGCCGAGGTGGTGTCAGCCCAAGCACCCCAGGCCCACTGGCTGATTCAGCCGGGATGGGAGAGCAGCGAAGGCCAGCAGCTAGCCGTGGATCAGGCCCGCAGCCATAGCCGCTGGCGACTCAGCCTCCAGAGCCACAAGTGGCTTGGAGTGCGCTGATTCAAAATCCCGCTCAAAGCTTTACGGCGTCCTGCTGACGGGTTTCCGCCTTCCAAATCCGCCAGCGCAGTTCGGTGCCCTTGGGCAGATCCACCACAATCGGCCAAGAGGCGTTGTAGGGCACAAGAAAAGGCTGTTTGCCAAGGGCGAGGAAAGAACGCCCTGATGTCTGATCCGGCGGGCAGGCCTTACGGGTGCTCATCACCACCACCGGACCCTTCAGCTCGAAAAGAGCCCTGCCGGATGCCTGAGGCAGACGACGCAGGCTCAGGCCTGGGCCGCTGAGTCGCTTGAGGTTGCAATCCTTTGCCACCTCCTGACCCACGATCAACTGCACACGCCAGTCCAGAGGATTCCTGGAGATGAGAGCGTCTGGACTCTTCGGCAGCAGACCAGAGGGCTGAATCACCCAACGCTGCAGCCCCGGCGCCGGTGCGGGATATCCGCTGAGATCCAAACGGGGAATCGCCTGTGCAGCCGGTGCCATGGCTGCCGCTGCAGCAGCCAGCAGGGCCAGACCCTGCAAACCCCCACGCTTTGCGCTTGATGCGTGGAAGCAACGCCTGGCCATGACCCTTGCGGCAACAGAATGCCAAGCATGACCGATTCCATCGCGATTGCCCTCCTATCCGGAGGGCTTGATTCCGCCACCGCCGCCGCCCTGGCCATCGAAGCCGGGCAAAGGGTGATCGGCCTCTCCTTCGACTACGGCCAGCGCCATCGCCGTGAACTGGAGGCCGCCAGTCGACTGGCAAGCACCCTGGGGCTGGCGGAACACCTCACCATCGCGGTCAATCTCGCCAGCTGGGGGGGGTCATCCCTCACCGATGCGCAACTCACGATTCCCAGTGATGGCGTTCAAGACGGGGTGATCCCCTCCACCTATGTGCCTGGGCGAAACACCGTCTTCATTGCGATCGGCCTCAGCCTCGCGGAGGCACGGGGTGCAGAACGACTGGTGCTGGGGGTCAATGCCATTGATTACTCCGGTTATCCCGACTGCCGACCCGACTATCTGGCCGCTTTTCAAACCCTGGCCAATCTGAGCAGTCGGGCTGGGCGGGAAGGCCGGGGTCCACGACTCTGGGCACCGCTGGTGGAATGGAGCAAACAGCGGATCGTGGAGGAGGCGCTGAGGTTGGGGGTGCCCATTGAGCAGACCTGGAGCTGCTACAGCGGTGGTGCCGAACCGTGCGGTGTCTGCGACAGCTGCCGCATTCGTGATGAGGCTCTGAGAAGCGCCGGGCGGCCGGATCTCTGCAGCCCTTGCGCTCCAGGCGGCATCCAGCCGTGTTGATCCGTGACGCCTGCCCCTGGCGAGAGCCGTCGTGGATTGCGACGGCCTTAGCGGCTGACCATGGGGAAGACGGCCTGATCTGGCTGGATGGCGATGGCAGCGATCTGGGTCGTTGGGTCACCCTGGCGGTCGATCCAATCGAGCAGGTCTGCTGCAGAGGGCTGCCCAGTGACGCTGATGCAGCCAATCCCTTCACCGCCCTCCGCAGCCTGGGCCCCGGCCACTGGAGCGGCTGGCTCAGTTATGACGCAGCCGCGTGGCTGGAGTCAGGCAACCCCTGGAAAGCCGACTCGATGGCGAGCCTCTGGATCGCCCGGCATGACCCAGTGCTGCGTTTCGATCTCCAGCGGCAGGAACTCTGGCTGGAAGGCATGGATCCAGCTCGCCATGCGGCAATGCTGCGCTGGCTGAGCAATCTCCCGGATCACCCTGCGACCCCCGAGGCTCCAGCACCACGCCACAGCCCCTGGCACCGTCACACGGACCGGGATGGCTTTGTGGTCGGTGTGGAGCGGATCCGGGAGCTGATCGCCGCCGGGGATCTTTTCCAGGCCAACCTCACCGCCTGCAGCAGCTGCAAGCTGCTCGAGCCCATCAGCAATCTGCAGCTCTACAGGCGCCTACGCCAACGCTGTCCGGCACCGTTCGGCGGACTGATCGTGGCGGCGGGAGAGGCGGCAGGGGAGGCACTGCTTTCCACATCACCGGAGCGGTTCCTCTCGGTGGAGCCCGACGGTCGGGTGGAAACCAGGCCAATCAAAGGCACCCGGCCCCGCGATCCAGATCCGGAGCGGGACGCTGATCTGGCGGCCGAACTGATCTGCAGCGGGAAGGACCGAGCGGAGAACGTGATGATCGTCGACCTCTTGCGCAACGACCTGGGACGGGTCTGCCAAACGGGTTCGGTGCAGGTGCCTCAATTGGTGGGCCTTGAAAGCTACGCACAGGTGCATCACCTCACGTCGGTGATCACCGCTCAGCTCCGGGAGGGCGCGACTTGGGTGGAGCTGCTGGAGGCGAGCTGGCCGGGGGGATCAATCAGCGGTGCCCCAAAGCTGCGGGCCTGCCAACGCTTGCAGGAGCTTGAGCCAGTCGGGAGGGGGCCCTACTGCGGCTCCCTGTTGCGCATCGACTGGAACGGCCGTTTCGACAGCAATATCCTCATCCGCACGGTGCTGCGGCAAAACAACCAACTGCGCCTGCATGCAGGCTGCGGGATCGTCACCGACTCGCAACCCGAAGCAGAAGCGGACGAACTGGACTGGAAACTGCTGCCACTGCTGGAGGCCCTGGGATGAGCAACCAGTCCACGCAGAACTCCAAGCCTGAGTCGATCAGCTGGTGCAACGGCCGTTGGGGTTCTGCAAAGGAGCTGGGGATACCCCTCAGCGACCGAGGCCTGCTGCTGGCAGACGGTCTGTTTGAGACCGTGCTGGTGCAGGCGGGAAAACCGCGGCTGCTGGAGGACCATCTCCAGCGCTGGCAGACGAGTGCGGCGCTGCTGGCCATGGCCCCTCCCCCTGAAGCGGATTGGCTGAAAGGCCTGATCAGCGAAGCAATCGACCGCTGCGGTCTAGGCGGGGAAGGGAATGAAAGCAGCGGCGCCCTGCGCTTGAACTGGAGCCGAGGCGATGGCGATGGCCGCGGGATCGAGCTTCCAACCGCAGCCACCGATCCAAGCCAGCATCGCTTTTGGTTGACGTTGCAGCATCACACCCCGAGTTTCTCCCCGGTCCGTTGCTGGATCAGTCGCCATGAACACCGCAATGCCACAAGCCAGCTGAGCCGTTGCAAAACCTTCGCCTATGGCCAAGCGATTCAAGCCCGACGAGAAGCACGGACCCACGGCGCCGACGATGCCCTGCTGCTGAGCAGCAAAGGGGATCTTTGCTGCGGCAGTACCGCCAACCTGCTGGTCCTTCGCCAAGGCACCTGGATCACCCCGCCTCTGAGCAGCGGCTGTCTGCCAGGCATCATGCGAGCCCGCACCCTGACCCTGCCCAACGCCAACGAGGAACCACTCGGCACACAACCGCAACCAGGGGATCAGTGGCTCCTGATCAACAGCCTTGGATGCAGGCCGCTGGCGCAGGTCGACGACCAACCCCTGAACGTCAATGCGGCCAGCGCCCAGGCACTCTGGAGCAACCTGCTGGACTGAGTCGAGCAAAAGAGACGTGGACGTTACCGAATAGCTACCGAATCAACACCGAATCGTGCCATCAATCAATCTGTGGCGGGAGCGCCGTGCTGTGGTGATGCTGCAACAAAGAGGCGCAAGCCGATGGAACTGAAACGCGATCTGGGGATCAGCACCCTCACCCTGGCCGTGGTCAGCAGCACGATCGGGTCTGGGTGGTTGTTCGCGCCTTACTTCTCAGCCCGTAGCGCCGGGCCAGCGAGCCTGCTGGCCTGGGTTGTCGGTGGAGCCATGGCCTTCGTGCTGGCCCTGGTGTTCGCCGAGCTGGGAGCACTCGTCAACAGCTCAGGCGCCCTAGCCCAGATCCCGCTGCTCAGCCATGGGCGGCTCTCCGGCTTTATCGGCGGCTGGAGCGCCTGGATCTCTTACGTCTCCCTACCCACCATCGAGGTTCTGGCCCTGCTGCAGTACCTGGCCAGCAGCCTGCCCTGGCTCACCCACGACGAGGGTGGCCAGCAACTGCTCACCGGTGCCGGTCAGCTGCTGGCTGTTGCACTGCTGGTGTTCTTTACCTGGATCAATCTCGCTGGAGTCAACCGACTGGCCCAATGGATCGACAGCCTCACGATCTGGAAACTGATCGTGCCGGTGCTGGTTTCAGTGACCCTGATGCTTCTGGCAGGCCATTGGGGCAACCTCGGCATTCGGGTCCCCATGGGACAGGGTGCCCTCGTGGACGCGATCGGCAGTGGTGGCATCCTGTTCAGCCTGCTGGGATTCCGCACCGCCATGGATCTCGCCGGGGAAGCACGCAGCCCGCAGAGAGACGTGCCCCTAGCGATGGGATTGGGCCTGGGTCTCTGTCTGGGGATTTACTTGATCCTCCAGCTGGCCTTCCTGGTGAGCGTGCCTCCTGCAGACCTCGCCGGAGGCTGGTCACGCCTCACTCTCAGCGCCCATGGTGGGCCGATGGTGGCCCTTGCCCTTGGCCTCGGCCTGGGCTGGGTGGCCACCCTGCTGCTGATCGACGCTGTGATCTCACCGGGAGCCACGGCCCTCACCTTCGTTGGGGTGTCGGCACGGGTGAGCTGGATGATGGGTGAATGCGGCCTTCTACCGAAAGGGCTCGGACGTCTCAACAACCGTGGCGTTCCCCACTGGGCATTAATCAGCAGCCTCGTGATCGGCTCCGCGCTGCTCTGGATCGGTCCGAGCTGGCAGACGGTGGTGAGTTTCCTCACCTCCACCCTGGTGATCGCCCTGGCGATGGGCCCGGTGAGCTTGCTGAGCCTGAGGCGGCAGCTCCCGAATGAACCCCGCCGGTTCCGCATCCCCCAGGCGCGGTTGCTCTGCAGCATCGCCTTCGTGATGGCCACCTGGGCCACCAGCTGGTGCGGCCGTCCAGCCCTGGAGGGAGCCGTGGTGGTGATCCTGATCCCCACACTGATCTATGTCGCCAACCGCTGGCGGCAACGCCAGCCAATCGATGCCCGCGCCGGTCTTTGGTGGATCCTCTATCTGGGTCTGCTGCTGCTGGACATGGAACTGTTCAGCGAAGGACAACCCTTCGCCCTGCCAACCGGCCTCCACCTACTGCTGCTTACGGTCCTTGCCCTCGTGGTGCTGCCCCTGGCGGTGAAGAACGCGCTGCCGCAGGTCTCCCCCCACGCCCTCACTGGCTTAGGAGCAGGAGACCCAACCGGCTGATAGCCAAGACTGACAGCAGCTGTCGCATGGACGTGCACCTGGATCGTCGTTGCTTTCTGCTGGGGGCCGGTCTCAGCTGTGTCGGTCTGCTGGGATGGAACACACCCACCTGGGCCGTGCCAGAGGAGGACCTGCTCAACTGCCGACCCGCCGATCCACTCGAAGCACTGATCACGGGCAACAACCGATTCTCTGCGGCCTGGCAGCAAGCCGATCAAGCTGATAGCACCAACGAGCGCTCCCAACAAATGGCTGCACTCTGGAGCGGGCACTGCTTTCTGCCAGCCAAGGTGATGGCACAAGGCCAAGCACCCTGGGCCACCGTCCTCACCTGCGCAGATTCACGCGTGGCCCCGGAATGGATCTTTGATGCTGCTCCTGCTGATCTGTTTGTGATTCGCAGCGCTGGCAACACCGCGTTCGATGATGCAATCGCTTCCATGGAGTTCGGCGTTCTGGCCCTGAAAACGCCCTTGATCATGGTGATGGGCCATAGCGCCTGCGGCGCTGTCAAGGCTGCGCAAGGCGACGAACTCCCCACTCCGCTGCTGACGGAACTGGTGAAGCCGATTCGAGCGGCCATCCAACCAGGGCAAGATCTGGAAGCGGCGACCAAAGCCAATGCCAGTTACGCCGCCAAGCAGCTCACCGCCCGCAGCGAGGTGATCAAAGACGCCGTCGACAACGGCACATTGCAGATCGTGGTCGGCTACTTCGACATTGGCTCTGGCAAGGTGACGATGGTCTGACGATCACACACTCAAAAAGCGATCCACGACCGCCTGACTGAGTTCGGCGGTCGGACCGCTCGCCACAATCCCCCCCCGCTGCATCGCGTAATAGCGATCGGCTTGCCGGACAAAATGGAGGTGCTGCTCCACCAGCAGCACACCAATGCCGGTCTCGGCAATAATGCGACGAACAGCAGCTTCAATGTCCTGCACGATGTTGGGCTGAATGCCCTCGGTGGGTTCATCGAGGAGCAGCAATTTGGGCTTGCCAAGCAGTGCCCGGGCAATGGCCAGCTGCTGCTGCTGGCCACCGCTGAGGTCACCACCCTTGCGGGGCAGAAACTCCCGCAAGATGGGGAAGAGCTCATACACAAACGGATCGATGCGCCGGTGGCGTCCGAGCCCACCTGGGAGCGCTTCCATCCCCAGCATCAGGTTGTCCTCAACGGTCAGCTGGGGAATGATTTCTCGCCCCTGGGGCACATAGCCGACCCCAGCCCTTGCCCTCTGATAAGGAGCCTGACGGTCGAGCCCATCACCGTTGAAGACAATCTCTCCGCGGCGTGGTCGCAACAGACCGATCAACGACTTGAGAAGCGTGGTCTTACCCACACCGTTACGGCCGATCAGACAAACCATCTCACCAGATTTCACGGTGAGGTCCACGTCCCGCAGGATATGGCTCTCGCCGTAATAGGTGTTCAACCCGCGGATTTCCAGAAGTTCCGTCATCCGTTCTGCTCCTCCGTGGTTCCGAGATACACCTCAATCACACGCGGATCAGCCTGCACCTGATCCATCGTTCCCTCACAGAGCACATGACCCTGGTGCAACACCGTCACTGGGCTCTCCAAGCGCCGGATGAACTCCATGTCGTGCTCAATCACCAGCACGGTGTGATCCCCCGCCAACGACTTGAGCAAATCGGCGGTGAGATCCGTCTCCTCATCGGTGAGTCCTGCCACCGGCTCGTCGACCAGGAGAAGATCAGGATCCTGACCCACCAACATCGCAATCTCCAGCCACTGTTTCTGACCATGGGAGAGAGCGCCTGCAAGCCAGTCAGCCCGGTGATGCAGATTCACGATGCTCATCAGCTGATGCACCTGATCGCGCTGCGTGGCATTCAAACCGCCGAACAACAGTGACCATGGCTGCTTGGGCCTGCTGACCGCCAGCGCCAAGTTCTCCTGGACGCTGAGCTTCTCAAACACCCGCGGACTCTGAAATTTGCGGCCGATGCCGAGTCGAGCGATGCGGTGCTCTTTGGTTCCCACCAGGGAGCGCCCCTTAAACACCACATCCCCTTCGGTGGGAGTGGTCTTGCCAGTGATCACATCCAAAAAGGTGGTCTTGCCAGCCCCATTGGGACCAATCACCGCCCTCAGTTCACCAGGCTGGAGACTGAGATTGAGATCGCGTAGGGCTAAGAAGCCGTCAAAGCTGACTGTGATCTGGCGTAACTCCAAAAGGGGAGCACTCATGGCTGCACCTCCTCCTGACCGTCGATTTCCAGTTGGGGGTAGGTGGCGATTCGACGACCCAAACCCAGGCGGGACAGCAGATTGCGAGGGCCATCTGTGCGGAACCAACCGATCACACCTTCCGGCAGTGCCGTGACCACCAAAATGAACAGTCCGCCTTGAATAAACAGCCAGCTCTGTGGCATCGCCTCGCTCACCAGGCTTTTGGCGTACATGATCGAGACGGCGCCGAGAATGGCACCAACCAACGTGCCACGCCCTCCGACGGCGACCCAGATCACCATTTCGATTGAAAAGGGCACCGCCATGTACTGGGGCGAAACGATCCCCGACTGCACCGTGAAGAGGGCACCGCCAATGCCCGCAAGGCCTCCGGCAATCGCAAACACAATCGTCTTGAACAGGGTGGGGTTAAAGCCGGTGAAGCGAAGCCGCGGCTCGTCATCACGGATCGCGATCAACACATCGCCGAAACGACCACGCACCACCCAGCGCACAAACAGCCAGGCCAAGATCACGATCACAGCGGTGATCCAAAAGAACCAACGCTGCATCTCAGGTGAACCAACCATCTGTCCGAACAGCTTGGTCACATCGGTTTTGAGACCGTTGGTGCCGTTGATCAGCTTCTGTTGGCCATTGAAAAAATTGAAAAACACCAGCAAGGCCGCCTGGGTCAGGATCGAGAAGTAGACCCCCTTGATGCGGTTGCGAAACACCATGTTGCCGAGCAGCGCAGCCAGCAATGCCGGCACTAGCCAGATGGCAATCAACGTGAACAGAGGATTGTGGAAGGGTTCCCAGAACAAGGGCAGCCGATCCACGCCGTAAAGGCTGAAGAACTCAGGGATGCCGTTGGGATGGCTGGCAGAGCTATTGAGCTGGAGATACATCGCCGCCGCATAGCCACCGAGAGCGAAGAAAATGCCCTGCCCGAGGCTGAGCAATCCGGTAAAACCCCAGATCAGATCAATGCCGAGGGCCACGATCGCCAGGGAAAGGAACCGACCCAAAAGATTGAGCCGAAACACAGGAAGCACCGCTGGTGCCGCCACGACCGCGGCAACGATCAGCACCCAAAGGAGCACCAGGGGCCAACGGCGCTGTTGAAAGACTTGAATCATGAGCTCAGGCCTCCACCATGCGTCCCTTCTGCGGGAAGAGACCCGCTGGACGGAACTGCAGGAACACCACGATCAGAGCGAAGACCATCACCTGAGCCATGCTCGTGGTGGCGAAGAACTTCACCGCTCCCTCCAAGGGGGCAGGCATACCGGGCCAGATCGAAAGCAGCCGCCCGGCACCGATGAGGTCGGTCAGCAAGCCGATGGAGAAGGAGGCGATCACCGTGCCCAGCAGATTGCCAACTCCGCCAAGCACCACGACCATGAAGCAGCCCACGATGTAGGACGTCCCCACATTCGGACCGACTGAACCGAGCAACGACACCGCCACACCAGCGACCCCGGCCAAGCCGGAACCAATGCCAAAGGTGAGCACGTCGACGGTGTTGGTGGGGATACCCAGGCAATCACTCATCTCTCGGTTCTGGGTCACAGCACGGATACGCATGCCCCAGACGCTGCGATTGAGGAACCAGGTCACGCCGACCACGGCCACCACCGTGATCACGATGATCACCAGACGAGGCACAGGGAAGGTCAGATCGGCGAACTCAAGACCACCACGCATCCATTTGGGCGCCGTCACATCCACGTTGCGAGAGGTGGCACGCGCGATCCGGCTGACCTGAGACGCCAATCCATTGGCAAACACCACGCCAACCAGAGCTGCAACACCCCAGCTGGCAGCACGCATCCAACGGGCTCGGGGGCCTTGCAGCAGAAGCTGAGGTAACAACAGAGGCAATGAAAAACCAAGCACCAGGGCCAGCACCACACCGGCGGCCTGAGCCAGGGGCACGCTGCGCACGAACTGCTGCAGGATCAAGCTGACGCCCCAGGTGGCCAGCAGTGTTTCCAGGGGATTGCCGTAGAGGCGGCGAATCACGGTGCGTTCCAGAAGGATGCCCACCACACCACTGGTGATGAAGGCCAGCGGAATCGCCACAAGAACGTAGATGTCGTAAATGGGTTGAAGCGCGGGCAGCTTAAAGATCAGCTGCACCACATAGGTGGTGTAGGCCCCAAGCATGATCAGCTCGCCGTGGGCGAGGTTGATCACACCCATGAGGCCGAACACAATCGCCAATCCGAGAGCAGCCACCAGCAGCACCGAGCCAATGGCCACCCCGTTGAACAGGCTTTCTAAAAGCAGTTGCACGGAAATTGATGAAATGAGCGATCAGACAAACCACAGAAAGAGGAGCCCCAGATGGGACTCCTCCGGACAGCATTCAGACCAGGGTTCGGCCTGAGTCAAGCGATCAGAGCTTGTACTTCTCGCCCTTGCTGGGATCACTCCAATCGCAGGCAAAGCCCTTCGAAGAAGGCTCAAATTGGTTCCAGGTCTGTGGATCGATCGGATTATCAGACTGCTCGACGATCTTGAACTGACCGTCAGCGGTGATCTCACCAATACGCACAATCTGGGAGATGTGGTGGTTAGGCCGCACCTCAATTGGACCCTGAGGAGCATCAAACTTGATACCAATCAGAGCCTCACGCACCTTGTCATCATCAAATGTGCCGGCCTTCTCAACGGCCTTCTTCCACAGATAGACCATGTTGTAAGCCGACTCCTGAGGGTCAGCCACCACGCGATTGGCACCATATTTGGCCTTGAAATCGGCCGCAAATTTCTTCGATGCCGGCGTGTCGATCGACATCATGTAGTTCCAGGCACCGTAATGGCCTTCGAGGAACTCAGGTCCAATCGTGCTGATCTCTTCTTCAGCAATCGAATAACTCATCACGTAGTAACCATTGGCAGGCGTGATGCCGGCGTCCTGGATCTGCTTGAAGAAGGCAACATTCTGGTCGCCATTGAGGGTGTTGATGATGACACCACCGTCAGGAAGAGCCTTTTTGATCTTGGCAATAATTGGAGCCACCTCGGTATTACCCAGGGGCAGATAGTCCTCACCAACAACCTTGCCACCGAGCGACTTCAGCTGCTCCTTGGTAATCGTGTTGGAGGTACGGGGGAAGACGTAGTCCGAACCCACGAGGAAGAAGGGCTTCCCTGCTGCAGGGGAGTCCTTGAACATGAAGTAGGTCGCCGGCTCAGACTGCTGGTTGGGAGTGGCACCGGTATAGAAGATGTTCTTAGAACACTCCTGACCTTCGTATTGAATCGGATAGAAAAGGAAGGCATTCTTCGATTCGTAGACCGGCAACATCGCCTTGCGGCTCGCGGAGGTCCAACCACCGAAGACAACGGGCACCTTGTCTTGATCGATCAGCTTTTTCGACTTCTCAGCGAAGGTGGGCCAATCCGAGGCTCCATCTTCGACGATGTACTCAATCTTGTATCTCTTGCCGTCGACCTCAACACCACCAGCGGCATTGATCTCATCAATGGCCATTTTCTCGGTATCCACGAGGGTGGACTCAGAGATGGCCATGGTGCCGGTCAGGGAGTGAAGGATGCCCACCTTCACCGTGTCGTCGAACTGAACATTAGAGGCCTGATCACCACCGCCACAGGCCGTGACTACCACGCCCAGCGAGGTCGCCGCCAGGCTGATCAGAATGCGTTTTGACAACGATTGAGACATGGTGTGTTGACAGTGATAACTGTTGCGCTAGGCGCCATAAGACAGTCCCAGCCAGACGCACTCCTTCCAGTAACACTCACTACCAATCGGACAGAAGAGGCCTGATATCGGAGCAAGCGATCACGAATTCGGTAGTTGTTGCAACACAAACGCCACCACCAAATCCAGCCCCTCACCGCTGTGCAGATTGGTGAAGCACCAGGGGCGATCGCCGCGCATGCGCAGGGTGTCGCGCTCCATCACGGCCAGGTCAGCCCCCACCAGAGGCGCCAGGTCGATCTTGTTGATCACCAGCAAATCCGAACGCGTGATCCCGGGGCCGCCCTTGCGCGGGATCTTGTCGCCTGCGGCCACGTCAATCACATAGATACAGAGATCAACCAGCTCCGGACTGAAGCTGGCGGCCAGATTGTCGCCGCCGCTCTCAACCAACACCAGATCCAGATCTGGGAACTGAGCTTCCAACTCCGCCACCGCTGCCCTGTTGATGGAGCAGTCCTCCCGAATGGCCGTATGCGGACAGCCACCGGTCTCCACACCACGGATCCGTGACGGCTCTAGAGCTCCTGCGCGAGTTAAAAACTGAGCATCTTCCTGGGTGTAGATGTCATTGGTGACCACCGCCAACTGCAGGTGATCCCGCAGTCGCCGGCAAAGCGCCTCGACAAGAGCGGTTTTGCCAGACCCCACCGGCCCAGCCACACCAAGCCGCAACTTGCTCCCCATCAGCTTCGGAATAAACGGGAATACAACTCAGCATGGGACAGCTGCGCCAGCGATGCCCCAACGCCCGCTGACCACAAGGTCCGTGGATCAGCAGCGAGGAGCTCTTGGGCCTCGGCAGCGATCCGCGGCAACAGACGCTGCTGAAGCATCTGAGCCCTGGTCGGGCCCAAAGGCAACAGGCGCACGGCCGCACTGAGCTGATTGGCGACCCAGCTGTAGAGGTAGCCCTCCACCGTGTCAGCCTCCGACAGCCCCAGCGACAGTGCCGCCCAGGCCCATGCCGCCGGCCAGGCCAGGGGGAGTGGTTCAGTCAGTGGATGACCCATGTCGGCCAACAGCTGCAGGAGAGACCCCCCCATCTGACGTTGTTGAGCTCGCACCTCCGCAGCTTCACGGGTGGCCAGCAGCCAACCATCCAGATCCAGCAAACGAAGTCGGGCCTGATCATCAGCGCCTCGAGCCCAGCTGTTCAGATCAACCATCAGCTCGGAAAGCGCCGCAGCCTCCAGCCGCAACGCTCCCCGCTCCAGCTCGGCGATCAACCACTGCTCGAGACCAGCCTCACTCTTCAGCGCCCCGGCCTGGATCAAGACCTCTAACCCCTCCGAGTAACTGAACGCTCCCACCGGCAACGCCGGGCTCACCAACTGGAGCAACGCCAGGGAGGTCATGGCGTTTCATGGCTGTGGCGATGGGCATGGCTGTGACCACCCCCATAAGCGCCTCCCTCCGGAACAAACGGACGCTCACAGACACTCACACGCAAGCCACGGCTCCGCAACATCGTCTCCAGCACCGAATCCGCGAGCAACAACAAGTCCCCGTCGTGGAGCTCGAGCGCCACATGGCGGTTGCCGAGGTGATAGGCCGCCTGCAGGAGTTCCACGACTGAATCCGCCTGCACCCGCAGCAACGGTTCCGGCGCCGCAATCACCACCACCTCCCAGCTCCGGGAACGATCCAACAAGCGATCACCGGGCTGAAGGGCACCCTCCCGCGGCAGCTGAAGCAAGAGCGCACGTCCACAGTGGCTTCGGCGGCGACCACGGAGCACCGTGCGTTCTTCGGCCGTGAGTGGCAATTGCAGGCGGCGGTCGGGCGGAAGATCTCCAACGGCCTCACCCACTTGGCGATGCTCCAACACGATCGGTTTGTGATCGCTCGCGTTGTCACTCATCGCGTTGTCGTCCAAGGCTGCTCCGCTTTCACCCTGAGCCTGCCCAGCCGTCGGCCTTGATTTGGTGTTGATTGCTACAGGTCATCGCAGCTCGAGCGCCGAGCGTGGGGGCATGCAACGCCTCGATCCCTGGCATGGCCGCTGCGAGCTGCGGTTTGAACACCGGCAGACCGTGCACGGCGACGCAGGCACAGTTCACCAAGGGGGCTGCAGCGCCCCGTTCAAGCTTCTGCGGGCTGAACAAGGCAACAACGGTCGCTGTGAGCTGCCAATCCTGCATACGGCTGGAGGACTGGTAGGTGGCGACCAGCTCAGCATTGCCCTGGACCTGAAAACAAACAGCCGCTGCTTGATCACCAGCGTCGCCGCCCAGAAGGTCTACGGGTCCATCGGCCGCAGCCGCCTCTACCCCGAAGGCCAATGGGCCCGTCAACAGGTGCACTGCACACTGGCGAAAAGCAGCGATCTGGAATGGCTACCCCAGGAGCTGGTGCTTTATGCGAATGCCCTCTATGAGCAGCATCTGACGGTGCAACTACCAGCTGACGCCTCCTTTCTCAGTGCAGAAATCGTGCGGCTGGGCCGCACCGCCGCCGGAGAAACCCTCCAGCAGGGTCGCTGGCGCTCAGCCCTGAGCATCTTTCGACGCAGTGATGAACCTCATCAAGCCGATCGCTGGGAAATGGTGGACCGGTTGGACTTGGGGGGCGATGCCCTCAACGACCAGCACGGACTGAACAAACAGCCAGTGTTCGGATCGCTGGTGTGGGCTGCACCGATGCCCTTGAGCGGCGATGCTCTGGCGCAACTGCTGGAGCTGGTCCGCAGCGATCGCGAAGGCCTGGAAGGCACGCTGCGCTGCAGCGCCTTGGATCAGGGCCTGGTGGCCCGTTATGCCGGTCCGTCCAGCCGCGATGCCCGCTTCTGGTTCAGCCGCATCTGGGCTCGCACCCGCGCCCTGCGCGCCTTGAGCGCTCCACAGATCCCAAGGGTCTGGCCTTTGCAGGAACAGCCTTTGCCAGCGTCATCGTTCATGACGAACACTGCTTGGCCCGCAGTAAGGACACACTGAGAACGACCGAGCCAGTCCATGCATCTCAGCCCCCAGGAAAAAGACAAGCTCCTGATCGTCACCGCGGCATTACTGGCCGAACGGCGACTCCAGCGTGGCCTCAGGCTCAACCACCCCGAAGCGGTGGCTTGGCTGAGCTTCCTTGTGCTGGAGGGTGCCCGCGACGGAAAGAGCGTGGCGGAGCTGATGCAGGAAGGCACCACCTGGCTGAGCCGCGAACAAGTCATGGACGGCATTCCCGAACTGGTTCACGAGGTGCAGATCGAAGCGGTGTTTCCCGATGGCACCAAGCTCGTGACCCTGCACGACCCAATTCGCTGACCCACCACCCTGCATCTCTGCCATGGCCCCGCTGATTCCCGGTGAACTGTTGCCCGAACCCGGCGACATCGAACTCAACGCTGGCCGGCCCGTGACCACCATTCCCGTGGCCAACAGCGGTGACCGGCCCGTGCAAGTGGGCTCCCATTTCCATTTCGCCGAAGCCAACGCCGCCCTGCAGTTCGACCGGGCCGCAGCCCGAGGTCAACGGCTCGACATCCCCGCCGGCACCGCCATCCGCTTCGAACCGGGTGACAGCCGCGACGTGAACCTGATTCCCTTCGCCGGTACGCGACGCGTGATCGGCTTCAACGGCCAGATCAACGGATCCCTCGACGCCTGACCCATGCCCTATCGCATCTCCCGCCAGGCCTACGCCGAGACCTACGGCCCCACCACCGGTGACCGGGTTCGCCTCGCCGACACTGAACTGATTCTTGAGGTTGAAAAGGACTACACCGTTTATGGCGATGAGGTGAAATTCGGCGGCGGCAAGGTGATCCGCGACGGCATGGGCCAGGCCCAGACAACCCGAGCAGGTGGTGCCGTCGACACCGTGATCACCAATGCCCTGATCCTCGATTGGTGGGGGATCGTGAAAGCCGATGTGGGCCTGAAAGACGGCCGCATCGTCGGCATCGGCAAAGCCGGCAATCCCGACACCCAGGCAGGGGTGACGATCGTGGTGGGCCCCGGCACCGAAGCGATCGCCGGCGAAGGTCACATCCTCACGGCCGGTGGCATCGACACCCACATCCATTTCATCTGCCCTCAGCAGATCGAAACGGCCCTGGCCAGCGGCGTCACCACCCTGATGGGCGGTGGCACCGGCCCGGCCACCGGCACCAACGCCACCACCTGCACCCCCGGCGCTTTCCATATCAGCCGCATGCTCCAAGCCGCTGAGGGTCTACCGGTGAACATTGGCTTCTTCGGCAAGGGCAACGCCAGCACGCCCGAAGCGCTCGAAGAACAGGTGCGCGCCGGTGCTTGCGGCCTGAAACTGCATGAAGACTGGGGCACCACACCCGCCAGCATCGACGCCTGCCTGTCGGTCGCCGACCGCATGGATGTGCAGGTGTGCATCCACACCGACACCCTCAACGAAGCCGGCTTCGTGGAAGACACGATCGCCGCCATCAAGGGCCGCACGATCCACACCTTCCACACCGAGGGTGCCGGCGGCGGTCACGCCCCAGACATCATCAAGATCTGCGGAGAAGCCAACGTACTTCCCAGCAGCACCAACCCCACCCGGCCTTACACCCGCAACACCCTTGAGGAACACCTCGACATGCTGATGGTGTGCCACCACCTCGATCCCAAGATTCCGGAAGACGTGGCCTTTGCCGAATCGCGGATTCGCCGCGAAACGATCGCCGCCGAAGACATCCTTCACGACCTGGGCGCCTTTTCGATCATCGCCAGCGATTCCCAGGCCATGGGCCGTGTGGGCGAAGTGATCACCCGCACCTTCCAGACAGCCCACAAAATGAAGGTGCAACGGGGTGCCCTGCCGGAAGACTCAAGCCGCAACGACAACCACCGGCTAAAGCGCTACATCGCCAAGGTGACGATCAACCCGGCGTTGGCCCACGGCATCAGCACCGAAGTGGGCTCGATTGAAACCGGCAAGCTCGCCGATCTCGTGCTGTGGAAGCCGGGCTTCTTCGGCATTCGGCCCGAACTGGTCCTCAAGGGCGGCTCGATCGTGTGGGCCCAGATGGGAGATGCCAACGCCTCGATTCCCACCCCTGGCCCGGTGCATGGTCGGCCGATGTTCGCTGCGTTCGGCAAAGCCTTGGCGCCCAGTTGTCTCACCTTCGTGAGTAGCGCAGCCATGGACGCCGACATCCAACGTCAGCTGGGACTGGAGCGCACCTGCATGGCCGTCGAAGGCACCCGCAGCGTGGGCAAAAGCGCCCTCAAACTCAACGCCGCCCTGCCGAACATCAGTGTGGATCCACAGACCTACGAAGTGTTCGCCGACGGTGAGCTGCTGACCTGCGAGCCTGCCGAAGTGCTGCCCCTCGCCCAGCGCTATCTGTTGCTCTAGGGCTGGTGGTCTAAGGGAACTGCTTGAGGCCAGGATCAACCTGATTGAGCTGTTCACGACTGAAACGAGGCGTGATCAGCAGGCGCAGGGGATCGCTACCACTAAACACTCCGGATCTGGCCGTCGGTGCTGCCAGCGGCGGCGCGGATGGGGTGTTGCTCAGGTGCTCATCGAAGAAAGCGCGGGCCATCCCCTTCAATTCCTCTCGCGCCAGAGGCTGATCCGGACCGATCACAACAGCGGGCAATGCAGACGTGCCATCAAGGAACGAGAGATGGGTGCCGTTGTGTTGAAGAGCCAACAGGGAACCAGGCTGCTGAATCGACGTGAAGGGGATCAGCTGCTGAGAGACGGGCGGCGCAAAGATATCGCCCGTACCGGAAACAAACAGAATCGGCGCAGCAATCGCCTTCAGCGACGTGGGGCTGAAGATCGGATTGGTCACCGGATTCACCGCCACCGCTGCCTTCACGCGCAGATCTCGAAAACTCTTGCGTTGCACCACCTGGCCGGGGGCGACACATTGCCAGACCACCGCAGGATTGAGCACCACCTTGTCGGGATCGTTCAGCTCATCGCACCCCTTAAGGAGATAAGGCCAATCGAGTTCAGCACCAGCGAGGGCCGTCACGGTGTAACCGCCGAGCGACTGACCAAGCACGCCCACAGCGGCGGTATTCACCTTGGTTCCCCAACGCTGCTGCATCTGGTCGATCAGGTCACTGACGCTGAGCGGTTGGCCATACCAGGCATTCGCAGGCGGAATCGCACCGGTGCCCTGAATCGCCGCCTTGATCGTGTTGGCGCTGGTGAAAGGGAAATTCAGCGATGCCACGGCATAGCCATGGCTCGCCCGCTGCTGGCCCACATACAAGAGGGCATTCATATCGGTGTTCAGGCCAGGAGCAATCAGCACCAGCCGTGCCGGGCTGGCGCTCGTGGCGCTGTTGGGGATGTAGGCGATGGCGCTAATCGTGTCGCCGAAGCGTCCCTGAAATTGAAACGGGGTCTGGGTGAAAGCCACCGCCCCCTTGTCGGCCAACGTCGCCAGATCAGGACCCTGGGCCGGTTCCCCCTGAATGGAGGCAATGCGAGGAAACAGCTTGTTCTGAAGGTTGAACTGCTGGGTGAGCGATTGAGCCAGGGAGAGCACCGCAACCACATTCACCGGCAGGGTTCGGGTCGGATAGGCCTGGAGCACATCAATCAGGCGCAGCTCACCGGATTGGGCAGCTCCAAGAATCAAAGCGGAAGACAGAGCCGGCTCGGCGATCTCAGGAGGCTGGGCGAACACCTTCACCAGTTGCTGCAAAGAGCGTTTGCCAAGTGGAGTGCTGAGGAAATTGGACGCCATCACATCCGTGACGGGCACGCTTTGATTCAGCAGATTGCGCAACGTCTGCTGCTGCTGTGGTTTCAGCAGGTTGAAATAACTCTGTAGATCCGGATTGACGCGACCTGTTTCGGTGAAGGTCACCAGCGATGGCACCGACACATCGCGGGACAATTCACCGAACTGAAAGCGAACGCGCTCGGCTGCTATCGCTGGCAATCCCAGGGGCACAAGACCAGCCAGCAGGGAAAGCATCGTCAGTCCATAGCGACGCATGAGCCAGCTCCATTCCGCCGCAGCACCCTCTACGAATCAGGGCTGATTGACAAGTGCAGACGCTCGCCAGATTCAGGATTCCAATTCGGTAACGACCGCCACCCGCGATGGCACCACTGAAGCCTTGGATGGGCCCAGCCATTCCACGGCACATGTTCACCGATTACAAACCCAGCCGCGGCTACGACGAATATTTCTGCAGCGAGCAAGCGGAACCGCGCACTCCCCTGCTGCCGCTGCTGTCGTCCCTCGGGCGCATCGGCCTTGATGAACTGAATCGCTCACACGCCTCCGCCAGTAATCTGCTTCGCCGCCTTGGTGCAACCTTTCGCCTGAATGATTCAGGCCAGCTCGGTGGTGAGCGGATCCTTCCCTTTGATCCATTACCTCGCTTGATCAGTCGTTCCGACTGGAACAGCTTGGAACGAGGGCTTTTTCAACGCCTTGAAGCGATTGACTGCTTTCTTGCCGATGTTTATGGAGAGCAGCGGATTCTCAACGACGGTGTGATCCCCCGGGAGGATGTGGAGAGCTCCCAGGGCTGGCGTCCTCAGATGCAAGGCATGACAGTGCCGCTGGGGCGCTGGTGCCACATCTCAGGTCTCGATCTAATCAGGGACGGACGGGGCACTTGGCATGTGCTTGAGGACAATCTGCGTTGTCCATCAGGCGTGGCCTATTTCCTGGAAAACAGGCGGGTCATGAAACGGCTGTTTCCGAGCCTGTTCGAGGGCCGCACGGTGCAGCCCATCGACGACTACCCCTCCCATCTGCTGCGCACGCTGAAGGAACTCGCCCCCTGGACAGACACGCCCCGAGTCGTGCTGCTGACCCCAGGGGTGTTCAACAGCGCCTACTTCGAACACAGCTATCTCGCCCAGCAGATGGGTATCGCCCTGGTGGAGGGACGAGACCTGGTCTGTGAGGACGGTCGGGTCTGGATGCGCAGCACCCGTGGCTTGGAGCCCGTGGATGTGATTTACCGACGCATCGATGACGACTTCCTCGACCCTCAGGTGTTCCGCCGCGATTCGATGCTCGGCGTGTCCGGACTGCTTGAGGTGATGCGTGAGGGACGGGTAGCGATCGCCAATGCCCCAGGCACCGGAGTCGCTGACGACAAGCTCATCTACGCCTACGTCCCCGAGATGATCCGCTACTACCTGGCAGAAGAGCCGATCATCGCCAATGTGCCGACTTATCTCTGCTCTCGCCCCCAAGATCTCACCTACGTGCTGGAGAACCTGCGGGAGCTGGTCGTGAAGTCCGTGGCCGAAGCCGGTGGCTACGGCATGTTGATTGGCCCCCACGCCAGCCGGGAGGAGATCGAGGCCTTTGCTCTCAAGATCCAGGCCAACCCCCGCAATTACATCGCCCAACCAACCCTCGAACTCTCCACCGTCCCTTCCCTGAGCGAAGGAGTGCTCTTCCCCTGTCACGTGGATCTTCGGCCCTACGTGCTGCGCGGACGCAGCAACTGGGTCAGCCCCGGCGGCCTCACCCGGGTGGCACTGAAGCGAGGCTCCCTGGTGGTCAATTCCTCCCAGGGGGGCGGCTGCAAAGACACCTGGGTTGTCTCTGACAGCCAGGTTGTCTCTGACAGCCAGGTTGGTTCCGAACTCACGTCATGTTGAGCCGCGTTGCCGATTCGCTCTACTGGATCAATCGCTACGTGGAGCGTGCCGAGAACATCTCCCGCTTCGTGGAGGTGAGTGAAGCGATGGCGCTCGACTGCCCACCAGGCAGTGCCGAGCCCTGGCTGCCATTGGTGGAGGCCAGTGGAGACCGAGAAGCCTTTGATCAGCACTACCCGGGCCAGAACCCGAAGGAGGTGATCCGCTTCCTTGTCTCTGATCGAGACAACCCCAACAGCATCGTGAGCTGCATCGCCATGGCCCGGGAGAACGCGCGCCAGATCCGCGATGTGATCACCACAGAGATGTGGGAGCAGATCAATGGTCTCTACTGGAGTCTCCAGGATGGTGAGGCGATTTGGCAGGAACCGGAGCAGGAGCAGCTACGCGACATCCGTCGCGGTTGTCAGCTGTTTTACGGGATTACGGATGCCACCCTCAGCCGGGATCTGTCCTGGCTCTTCAGCCAACTCGGTCGCCTGATTGAGCGAGCCGACAAGACGTCCCGCATCCTGGACGTGAAATATTTCCTGCTGTTGCCCTCACCGGAAGAGGTGGGGGGCGTACTCGACGAACTGCAATGGATCGCCCTGCTGCGCTCTGCCGGGGCCTATCAGATGTTTCGCCAGAGCATGCAGGAGGCGATCGCCCCCAGCGCCGTGGCCTCATTCCTGCTGCTGGATCCCACCTTCCCCCGCTCCGTGCGCTGCTGCCTCCAGGGCATCAGCGACACCCTGCAACAGATCCAGCGCCAGCCGGTGCCAGGTCCACCCGATGACCTGGAATGCCTGCGTGGCCAACTGCTCGCGCGCTGGAGTTTCGTGCGCATTGATTCCCTCATCCACTCCGGTCTGCATGAGGCGATCGATCACCTCCAGGCGGATCTGAACCGCTTGCATCAGCTGATTCACGAGCGTTACTTCACCCTCAGCGATCTCCGTTCCATCCCTGCCGATCCCGCATGCGCGCTCAGCTGATCCATCGCCTCAACTACCGCTACGCAGCTCCGGTGAGCCTTGGGGAGCACCGTCTCTGCCTGCAACCGAGAGGTCAGGGATTCCAGCGACTGATCAGCCATCAATTGGAGATCAGCCCCGACCCGATGCATCGTCACGAACTGGTGGCCTCCAGCGGCGATGAAATCTGCCGGGTGCGTTTTCTCGGCGCCACCGACCGGCTCAGCTTCATCGCCCGAAGCCTGGTGGAAACCCGCAGTGCACCGCCGCTTGAGAGCTGTTTCAGTGGCATGGAGCCCTCGTTGCCCTATCCGCGCGGCCTGCTGAACAAGGATCTCCAGGGGGCGCTTGAGGGCTGGCTGCCCGATGGACAACACGATCCCTCGGCGGTGGAGCTGGCCCAGGATGCACTGATGGGCAGCAATCAACAGGCCCTGCCCTTTCTGCGCCAACTGGTGGAGATGATTCAAGATCGGGTCAAATACACCCAGCGCCACATTGGTCCGGCCTGGCCCGCCGGCCGCACCCTCCGGGAGCGAGTCGGTTCATGCCGAGACCTGGCCATGCTGATGATCGAATGCTGCCGCTGTGTGGGTCTGCCAGCTCGCTTCGTGAGCGGTTACCACCTGGTGGATCCAGCCCCGGAGCAGTACGACCTGCATGCCTGGGCGGAGGTGTATTTGCCCGGTGCCGGCTGGCGAGGCTTCGATCCAAGCGGCAGCGGCGCCATCGATGATCGCTACATCGTGCTGGCCAGTTCCTCAAGGCCCGAGCTCACAGCAGCGGTAACCGGCAGTTTCAGTGGGCCGCCGAACACCGCCAGCGACCTGAGCTGGAGCATTGAAGCGGAGATTGATGGCTGTGGCCTGCTGCTCCGAGGGGAACAAGGGCAGGAGACTGACTCCAAGCAAACTCAGGCCGCCTGAACCAGCGGCGCCAAACCATGCAAACGAGGCCGGGGCGCCGCCGTCGATGTCATGGCAAACAGCTTGGGAATTCGACGGCTGTTGTAAACGCGGAATTCACGCACGAGTGACGCACCGGTCTCACGCAGGGCCTGGTTGAGCACCACCGAACCCTCAGGATCCGACACGGAGCGATGAAAGGTGCCCTTGGGGATGCGCAGGATGTCACCACCGCTCTCCAAACGCACGATGTGGAAGGGCTCCGTCCAGCTGAGATTCACCAGATAAAAGGTGCGACCACCACTGGCAGCCAACAGGTTGTCTTCCTGATGGGGGTGGAGATAGAACTGCCAGGCTCCGGTCTCAGGATCATTGGGGGGGCTGACGGCCGGGCCGCTGTGGATCACCAGATCGCGTGCATTGGAGTCAGCGACGGTGACATCAAAGAAGCGAACCGCCGGCGTGTCGCGAAAGCGTTCGTAGGAGAGCAGTTCGAACACGGGGAGAAGTGGGCCGTAGCGCTGCAGCCTTTGTAAACGGCCGAAGAGCAACCGATGGTGCCAGATGCAACCGATTCCCCAGCCGGGGTTCAACCGCCGAGATAGGCCATGTCGGCGCGCTCCGGATCGGTCTGCACCTGGAGACTGCGCTCTTCGCTGTAGCGATCTATGCGCGCTGACCAGTGATCCCTCAGCGCCACGACCAGCGACTCGGCATCGGGGTGAGGCTGAAGCCAGGGCCGCAGATTGAGCCCGGTCGATGCAAACAGACAAGTGAACAGCTGGCCATCAGCGGTGATCCGGGCCCGATTGCAATCCGAGCAAAACGGCTCGCTCACAGAGGCGATCATCGCCACCACGCCGGCTCCATCTCGGTAACGCCAGCGCCTGGCCGTGCCCCCTGCTGGCCGACCCAGGGGCTCCAGGGGCCAAACCGCTTGCAGTTGGCGGAGCATCTCCGCCGCCGGCATGACCTGATCACCGCTCCAGCCGTTCCGATGCCCCACATCCATGAACTCGATCAGGCGTAGTTCCAGCCCTTGGTCACGTGCGAAGGCAGCCAAGGGCAGCAGCTGATCCTCATTGCGACCCCGTTGGATCACGCTGTTGAGCTTGAGTGCACCCAAACGAGGGTCAAAGCCAACCTCACGGGCCACCACAATCGCCTCCCGCACCGCAGCAAGGGCGCGTGACCCCGCCTCGCCCACCTCCGGCAATCCAGCCATGGCGGCCACCACGCCGGCATCGAGGCCATCGAGGCTGAGGGTGATCCGATCCAGACCAGCTCGCCGCAGACGCTCAGCCCTGGCTTGATCCAGGAGCAAGCCATTGCTGGTGAGAGCCACCTCCTCCAGTTGCGACAGTGGATCGCCTGGCTGTTGTCGCCGCAGGCGAATTGCCTCAAGCAAGGGCTCCAGCTGGTCACTGAGCAAGGGTTCACCACCGGTGAGGCGCAGGGAGCGAACCCCAAGGCGACAGCAGGCCTCGATCAGCGCCAGGCGCTGCGACTGACTCAGCAACCCGCTCACCTCCCTGTGGTCGGGCTGGCAATAGGAACAGGCGAGATTGCAACGGGCCGTCAACGACAGACGCAGCACCTGAAGAGGGCGCTGCCTGCGGTCCGTCACCAACTCAGAACTCACCATCAGTCAACGCTGCCAGATCAGCGGGATGGTTGGCATTGAGCAGCTGCTCTGGAGGCAGAAAAAAGGAGCGGTGGGGAATCAGGTCCAACCAATCGTGCCAGCGATGGCAGCCGCGACCTAACTGCCGCTCGAGTGCAGCGTGGGAGCCAGCCATACCGGGATAAATCCCAAGCAGGGGCTGCTGCCGTTCGCCGTCATGCGCCACCAAGGCCGCGTGCTCCTGTTCCCGCCAGGCGACCAACAGCGTCTCCAGGGCAGGGGAGGTGAGGTAAGGCAAATCGATCGGCAGCACCAACCAGGCCTCATCGACCCGAGCGGAAAACACGGCAGCAAAAGCCTGCAAAGGTCCGGCAGGAGGCCAAGGCTCAGGCAGCACCGACAAATCCGGAAAACGTGAAGCAAGGTGTTCACGATGTCGGGGATGACCTGACAGCACCAGCACCTGCAGATCCAGAGCTCTCGCCATGGCGACGGTGTTGTCAATCCAGGTCCCGCCCCTGGGATGGGGCAACAGCGCCTTGTCAGCACCCATGCGACGGCTGGCCCCTCCGGCGAGAACACACGCACGTAGCAGTCGCGGCACAACAGAGGCTCGGATCACCGTCACTTAGCACCGCCGCAGGGGGGCGATTCCGTAACAACAGCGACCAGGGAGATGGCGGGAAGGTGGTGCAATAACCCGGCGGTTTGCATTGGCGCCGCAACTGAAATCCTGGGCGCTGCCTTTTCCGAAGCCGGGGTTTGATCCTTCCTCATCCACAACCCCATGCTTGGCGATCTTTGGTCGTTCCAGGGCAGGTACCGAACCCTTCACCTGACCTGGTTCGCCTTCTTCCTGACCTTCGTGGTCTGGTTCAACCTGGCCCCTCTGGCCACCACGGTGAAGGCGGATTTCGGACTCAGTGTTCCCCAGATCCGCACCCTGGCGATCTGCAACGTGGCATTGACTGTGCCCGCTCGCATCCTGATCGGGATGCTGCTCGACAAGTTCGGCCCACGCATCACCTACTCCTCCTTGCTGGTGTTCGCAGCCATTCCCTGTCTGCTGTTTGCCTCCGCTCAGGACTTCAACCAGCTGGTGGTGGCCCGTCTCCTGCTCTCGATCGTGGGCGCGGGTTTTGTGATCGGGATCCGCATGGTGGCTGAATGGTTCCCACCCAAGGAGATCGGCCTGGCAGAGGGGATCTACGGTGGTTGGGGCAACTTCGGCTCCGCCTTCTCTGCCCTCACCTTGGTGATCGTGGCCGGCTGGCTGTCATTCTCCGGCGGCTTCGAGCTACCGGGCGGCGACATCCTGAACTGGCGCGGTGCCATCGCCCTCACCGGCATCATCTCCGCGGTGTACGGCTTCATTTATTACGCCAACGTCAGTGACACCCCTCCTGGCAAGGCCTATCAGAAGCCGGCCAAGTCTGCGGGCCTTGAGGTCACATCCATGAAGGATTTCTGGGGTCTGCTGGGCATGAACGTGCCCTTCGCGGCCATCCTCTGCGTGCTCTGTTGGCGTCTCCAGAAAGTTGGCTTTCTGAATGCCGGCACCTATCCCCTGGCGTTGGTTGCGGTGCTGATCTGGTTCATCTTCCAGACCTGGGGAATCATCCGCACCAACCGTGAGCTGATCCTTGGAACTAAGACCTACCCCAAAGAGGATCGCTACGAGTTCAAACAGGTGGCCATCCTGGAGCTCACCTACATCGTCAACTTCGGTTCCGAGCTGGCCGTGGTGTCGATGCTCCCCGCCTTCTTCGAGAGCACCTTCGATCTACCCAAGGCCACGGCAGGCATCCTGGCCTCCTGCTACGCCTTCGTGAACTTGATCGCCCGCCCCGGTGGCGGACTGATCTCCGATCGGCTCGGGAGTCGCAAAGGCACGATGGGCTTGCTCACCATCGGCCTGGGCATCGGCTATTTGGTGATGAGCCTGATCAAGCCAGGAACCTTCAGCGGCACTGCCGGCATCGCGATTGCCGTTTTGCTCACCATGGCCTGCTCCTTCTTTGTGCAAGCCGGTGAAGGTGCCACCTTCGCCATGGTGCCCCTGGTGAAGAAGCGGGTCACCGGACAGATCGCTGGCATGGTGGGCGCCTACGGAAACGTCGGGGCCGTGGCCTACCTGACGATTTTCAGCCTCCTGCCCATCTGGATGGGTGGTGATGCGAAGGATCCCTCACCCGAAATCGTGGCGGCCTCCAACAGTGCCTTCTTCCAGGTGCTGGGGATCGCTGGCCTGATCGTGGGCTTCCTCTGCTACTTCTTCCTCAAAGAACCCAAGGGATCCTTTGCTGAAGAGCATGCCGATGAGGCTGCACTGGCGAAGGTCTGATCAAACCGCGCCTCAACAGGCTGCACTCGTGGGGAGCCCAACAGGGCTCCCGCTTTTGTTGGCACAACGATCCCGATCATGTCCCAGCGCTGGTTAACTCAGCGCCAACATCCCTCTCGCCATGGCTGAGCCGACGACCAACCAACACAGCCAGTGTCCCTACTGCGGAGTGGGCTGCGGTCTTGAGCTCCTGCCGCCGGGAGAAGCCGGAAAGGCCGTCAAGCGTGATGCCGATGGAACACCGATGTGGAACTCCCGCGGTGATCGAGACCATCCCTCCAGCCTCGGTCAGGTGTGCATCAAAGGGGCCACGGTCGGGGAGACCCTGGCCCGAGGTCGACTGAATCAACCTCTCTATCGCGCCAGTCTCGACCAGGATTTTCAGCCGATCGCCTGGGATCAGGCCCTGGATCTGCTTGAAGGTCGAATTCGTAGCACCCTTGCCGGCAAGGGGCCCCAGGCGATCGCCATGTATGGCTCAGGCCAGTTCCACACCGAGGACTACTACCTCGCCCAGAAACTGCTGAAAGGAGCCCTAGGCACCAACAACTTCGATGCCAACTCCCGGCTGTGCATGAGTTCTGCGGTGGCCGGCTACACCCGCAGCCTCGGTTCCGACGGCCCTCCCTGCTGTTACGAGGATCTCGATCAATGCGCGGTCGCCGTCCTGATCGGCACCAACACGGCTGAGTGCCATCCGGTGCTGTTTCAGCGTCTGCTCAAGCGCAAAAAACGAGACCCCAAGGGCCTCACGATCGTGGTGGTCGATCCCCGGGCGACTGATACAAGCAGGATCGCCGATCACCATCTGGCCATTGCCCCCGGCACCGATCTCGCACTGCTGCATGGTCTTGCCCGACTGATCGTTCAGGACAACGGCTTCGACAGTGACTTCATCGATGAGGCCACGGAAGGCTTCGCCGCCTATGCAAAGACCATCAGGACCTGGACTCCAGCCAAGGTGGCCGCACTCTGCGGAATCAGCGAAAAAGAACTGCGACAGGTCGCCAGGCTCTGGAGTCGCAGCCAGGGGGTGCTCAGCCTTTGGTCCATGGGTGTCAACCAACGGCGAGAGGGCACCGCCGTTGTGAGCGGCATCATCAACCTGCATCTGCTGACAGGGCAGATCGGCAAGCCGGGGGCCGGCCCCTTCTCGCTGACTGGCCAACCGAACGCGATGGGGGGGCGAGAGGCCGGCGGCCTGGCCCATCTGCTTCCGGGATATCGCCTGGTGAGCAATCCCGAGCACAGAAGCGAACTCGAGCGGGCCTGGGGTCTTCCGGAGGGCTCGATCCAGCCGACCCCGGGCCTGACCGCCTGGCAGCAGGTGGAGGCGATGGAGCGGGGCGAGCTGGATCTCTGGTGGGTGGCAGCCACCAACCCGTTGGTGAGCATGCCCAACCTGGAGCGGGTGAAGGCGGCCATGACGCGCTGCCCCATGGTGGTGGTGAGTGAGGCCTACGCCGACACGGAGACCTCCCATTACGCCCATTTGCTGCTGCCCGCAGCGCAGTGGAGTGAGAAGGCTGGTGCGATGACCAACTCAGAACGGCGTGTGACCTTCTGCCCCGCCTTCCGGCCCCGGCACGGTACGAGCCGTCCTGACTGGGAGGTGTTTGCTGAGCTGGGACGACGTCTGGGATTCGTCGAGCAATTCAGCTATGTCTCCTCTGCAGAGGTGTATGCGGAATTCACAGCGCTCACCGCAGGCCGGGTCTGCGACATGTCGGGGCTCAGCCATCAACTCCTGGCGCAGCATGGGCCGCAGCAGTGGCCCTTCGAAACCGGACGCGAACCCAGCAACAGCTCCCGGCGGCTCTATAGCGACCATCGCTTCCCCACCAGCAGTGGACGGGCTCGCTTTCACGCCGAAGACCCCCTCGGCCTGGCCGAACCGCCCTGCGAGATGTATCCGCTCGTGCTGTGCGTGGGCCGCTACCTAGGGCAGTGGCACACCATGACGCGCACCGGCAAGGTGGAGCGCTTGCGAGCCATGCATCCAGAACCGCGCCTGGAAATGCATCCGGAAGACGCAGCCCGCTTCTGCATCGAAGCCGATGGCCTGGCGGCCATCAGCTCACGGCGGGGCACCCTCACCGCCCGCGTCACCATCAGTGAGCGCATTCGCAGGGGGTCGGTGTTTCTGCCGATGCACTGGGGATTCAGTCAGGACAATGCCTGTGAAGCCAATGCTCTGATGCACGAGCTGGCCTGCCCAGTCTCCAAACAACCGGAACTGAAGGCCACTGCCGTGGTGGTGGCCCCTGCCGTATCGGTGGTCAAACCGATCGAACAGGACAGCCGGCGCTTGGAAGCACTGCGACGCTGGCTCAGCCCAGCACTTCGCTGAACGCCGCCTCCAGATTGTGATGATCGTGGCCGGGCCGAGCCAGCTTGCAAAGCGCGAAACGCTCCAGTTCGCTCAGCCCAGCCCAACGGTCGAGCGCGAGGGGAATCCTCTTCCGCTGAGCCGCCTCCAACAACAGGTCCGGCAGCTGGTCAGAGCATTGCCAAGGCTCTGCAATGGCGACGGGCAGGTCAGTCACCATGCCTTCGGCCATCGCAGCGGTGCAGAGGCGCAAATGATCCCTCAACAGGTCAAGTGCTTTTGAATCATCAGCCCAGTCCACCACCTCCTGACGTTGCTGCTGACTGAGGGCAAGCCAATGATTGAGCCTCAGCTTGACGCCACTCAAATCGAGTTTGCGCCGTACACACAGAGGAATGCAGCGCCAGTTGCCGATGAAATCCTGCTCAAAGGCAAAGCAATGACGGGCCTGATCGATCGACCGTTCAGGCATTGGTATCAACAACAACCATGCACTCTTGTTTAGCCGAAAACGGTGTATCTGAAGACCATCCATGCCAGCGGAAGCCAGCAGGCTCTGCGCACGCTGTACAGCCATCATGCGCTTCGCCATTTCTCTCGGCATGCTTTTGGGTGTCTCCCATGGCTGGGTGGTCTCCGAGGGTTACGCCTCCGACTGGCTCACCATCAATCCGGAAAGAACCATGACATTTCCGGGGCTGAATCGGGCATTCGGTAGCGAATCATTCAGTGCTTTTCCATAGTGGGATCTTCATCCCTTGCACTGCCTCCATGGCAACCAGCAACGTTTCGGCAACGAGCACCCGTAGCCCGATCACCATCGCCGCCGGCTTCATCGGTGCCTTCATCGTCGCCTCCCTGGCCGTTCAGATGGTGCGCAGCCAGATCGCGATCCATCCTGTGCACGCCGAGGCATCGAAAGCTGCCACCGTCGAGCCAGTGATTCCCGCCCAAGCCAGTCTCTGGTCGGTGCTCGGCGAGCGCTGATCCACACGAACAGGCCAAGAAGACGCAAAGCCATGGCTGATGGCATCACCCACCTCACCGGCCAAGGAGAGGTGCACATGGTCGATGTGGGCGATCGAGACATCAGCCGAAGGGAGGCTGTTGCAGAAGGTTGCCTGCGCATGAAGACCAGCACCCTGCAGCGGGTCATCCAGGCGGACACTCCCAAGGGTGATCTGCTGGCCGTGGCCAGGATTGCTGCGATTCAAGGGGCGAAACGCACCTCAGAGCTGATTCCCCTCTGCCATCCCCTCCCCCTGAGCGGCATCGAGGTTGCGATCAAACCTGACCAAGAGCTGCCTGGGCTTTTGCTGCAAGTCCACTGCCGAACCACTGGGCAGACCGGTGTGGAGATGGAGGCACTCACCGCTGTCTCCATCGGCCTGGTCACCCTCTACGACATGCTCAAGTCCGTAGACCCCGGCATGACCATCGAAACGATTGGTCTTGTGGAAAAGCATGGCGGACGCCATGGCAGCTGGCACCGACAAGCTGCAGGCCATGACGGCTGAGCCCTTCGGACGCGAAGGGCTGCCGCTGGAGCAGGCGCGCAGGCAGATCCTCGAAGCGTTGCAACCCCTTGGCCGCAACGAAGTGCTGCCCCTCGAGCAGGCCCTTGGCCGCACCACCGCCAGCCCTGTGCAGGCGCTGGCCGCAGTGCCGGGGTTTCGCGCCTCGATCATGGATGGCTATGCGATTGCCGGTGCAGAGCAACCGGAGCCCGGTGCCCGCTGGCATCTGGTGGGGGCTTCAGCAGCCGGTGCGCCCTATGGCGCCAAGCTTGCAGCTGGTGAGGCGGTGCGCATCCTCACCGGCGCTGTGGTGCCCGAAGGGAGTGAGCGGGTTTTGCCGCAGGAGCTGGTGGCCGTCGCCGGCGATCAGCTGGAGCTGGTGAAATCGTGCGGGCCCAATCCCTGGATCCGCTCACCGCAGGAGGAGGCTGCCCCGGGCCAGGAGCTGGTGGCGGCGGGGCAACGGCTGGGAGTGGCTGAGCTCGGCCGGCTGGCCAGCTGTGGGGTGCAGGAGCTGGAGCTAACAGGCCGGGCCCGGATTGGTTTGCTGATCAGCGGAGATGAGCTACTGCCGCCCGGGGCTGAGCGCGGGCCGGGCCAGATCTGGGAAAGCAATTCCGCACTGCTGTCCGCTCTGCTCCAGCGCCTTGGCTACCCGGTGACCAAACAGCTGGTGGTGGCTGACGCGCCGGAACCGCTGCGCGAAGCCCTGCAGGAACTGGCAGCGACCTGTGATGTAGTGGTGAGCACCGGTGGCGTGTCTGCCGGAGCCAGCGACTGGATCCGCCCGCTGGTGGAGGAGCTGGGGCAGGTGCGCTTCTGGAAGCTGTTTCTCAAGCCAGGCCGGCCATTGGCCTGGGGGCAGGTGGCGGGGGTGCCCTTCTTCGGGCTGCCGGGTAATCCGGTGGCCGCGGCGATCACGGCGCTGCAGTTGCTCTGGCCGGCGCTGCAACGCCTGGAGGGCGCTGAGCAGGAGCTGTTGCCCCGGCTCAAGGTTCGCCTGGAAGCACCCCTGCGCCGTGGTGCCGGCCGGCCGGAGCTGGCGCGGGCGCGGCTGGCAGTGGCGGCCGACGGCGGCCTCTGGGCCCGGGTGGAGGGCTCCCAGGCCTCCTCGCGCATCGGTTCGCTGCAAGGTGCTGATCTGCTGCTGGAGATTCCCGCGGAGCTGGGGAGTCTGGAAGCAGGCACGGAGCTATGGGCACAGCTGCTGCGGTTGCCATTGCTCTGAACTCAGAGTGGCGTGTTGGCACTGAGCCATTCGCTGCTGCCATCAGCACGCCACTCCCGTTTCCAGAAGGGAGCCTCATGCTTGAGCAACTCCAAAAGCTCCTGGCAGCACCGCTGAGCGGGACCGCGGCGGTCAGCGCCGATCGCCACAAGCACAATCGGCTCACCGGGGAGTACACGCCCAATGCGGTGCTGAATCAGGCAGCTGCGTGCGTGATGGCGCGCGCCACAGGCGTGAGCCAGTTGCTCGAGATGACGTTCGCTCATGCCGGAGTAATGGTTCAGCTCCAGAGCCTCCAGCGCACTGCCATCAGCTGCATAAGCGCGCATGCGACCAATGAACAGACCCTCGGCAGCGCTGCTGGCATGACCTTGAGCATGGAGCTGACAATGCCATCGCTCGAGAGAGCTGAATGGCTCAAAAGGTTGATGGAGCAGTTCAATCCTCAGGTGCATCGGTCCCGAATCAGCGATCTGAATCAGTCAAAGAACTTGAATCAGCCCCCAGTGAAAGGTGGCAGAAAGGCCAGCTCATCGCCGGCATGCACCCTTTGCTGAGGGTCCACCAGGTTTTGGTTGATCGCCACTCGGATACTCGAACTCCAGGGACCGAGATTCAGCTGATTCCAAACCTCGAGGGCCGAGACGTTGTCACCTGCCGGCAGCGACAACTCCCGTTCAGACCAACCGGCCCGATCCTGCAGTGCTGCGAAAAGCAGCACCCGCACGTTGTCAGCGCCCCCCCGTTCCGAATCCGCTTTCAACACCTCGCCCACGACTCCAGCTCTGCATGGTTCTAGCGTCAGCACTGGCGAAGCTTCTTTGCTCTGACTCTCTCGATCGCTCTGCTGACGGTTTCCGATCGCCGCAGCCTCGCTGATGATGTCAGCGGCGACTGCCTGCAGCAGCGCCTCCAAGCGGCGGGTCACCACCTGGCAGAGCGCCGCATCTGCCCCGACGATCGCTACAGGATCCGTGCCAGCGTTAGCACCTGGATCGCCGATGAAACCATCCAAGTGGTGATCACCTGCGGCGGCACCGGACTGACGGGGAGGGACGGCACCCCGGAAGCGGTTGAACCCCTACTCGACAAATGCATCGACGGTTTCGGCGAATTGTTCCGGGTGCTGTCGTTTGAAGCAATCGGCACCAGCAGCCTCCAAAGTCGCTGTCTCGCAGGTGTGGCCAATGGAACGATCGTGTTCGTTCTTCCCGGCTCTCTTGATGCGGTGGAAACCGCCTGGGATCGGTTAATCAAGGCTCAACTCGATGCAACGACCAAACCCTGCAATCTCGTGCAGCTGATTCCCCGACTCAGAGAGTCGCCGGATCGCCTTGCAGCCGAGTCGTTCAAAACGGGATCGGCATCGTGACCGCAGCAGGCTGAGGCGCACACGCCTCGATCTGCTCCGCCACCACATCACCCACCACCACGATCGAAGGAGAAGCGAAGGCCTCCTCCTGAGCCCGCTCGGCCACCGTGGCCAGCGTGGCCCTCAGGCAGCGCTGGCCAGACACTGTGCCCTGCTGAATGACAGCCACAGGCGTCTCGGCACTCAAGCCACCCTTCACGAGCTCAGCAGCGATGCGGGGCAGGTTATGGAGGC
Source organism: Synechococcus sp. HK01-R (assembly GCF_014217855.1). NCBI lineage: Bacteria > Bacillati > Cyanobacteriota > Cyanophyceae > Synechococcales > Synechococcaceae > Synechococcus > Synechococcus sp. HK01-R. The sequence continues at coordinate 614,363 of NZ_CP059059.1, forward strand.
CCATATAAATGACCAGTCCATCGCTGGCGCTGGCCAGGGCCTGCCAATTGACGCTGGGACGCCGTTTATCAATCTCCTCATGGCCAGTTACAAAGGTCACCGACGACCCCGCCCTGCGATGGGTGACGGGAATGCCGGCATAGGCGGGTGCGGCAATGCCTGCGGTGACACCGGGCACCACCTGCACGGGAACTCCATGACTGGCCAGATGGGCCGCCTCCTCACCACCACGCCCAAACAGAAAAGGGTCACCCCCCTTGAGGCGCACCACACACTGATGCCGCTGAGCCAGCTCCACGAGCACCGCATTGGTGCTGGGCTGAGGCACGGAATGATGCCCCCTGCGTTTGCCGACGAACCGGCGCTCACAGCTCTCAGGCACCAGATCCAGCACCTCCCGCGGCACTAGGGAGTCGTAAACCAGCGCATCACAGTGACTGAGAAGCCGCTGGGCTTTCACCGTGAGCAAGTCAGGGTCTCCCGGACCTGCTCCAACGAGATAAACGGTTCCCACCTTCAAATCTCCAACAGTTGCATCGGCCAGAGTCGCTTCGGTCACAGTCGCTTCGGTCACGGGAGAGCAGCAAGGAGATCGATCAAACCGGAGCGCACCAAAGGGACCTCCAACAGTGCAGGCGATCCACCAGCCTGACGCAGGGCCTCCGACATCCGGTTCGGTGCCAGTGCCAGTGGCCGAGGCTGATACCCGGGATGTTCGGTCTCAAAAACCTCCCACTGATCCGCCGGCACCAACGGACAACCCAGTTGAGACTGCAGAAGTTTCAGATAGCGGTCGGCAGGCCCCGGTCTCACGGGGTGATGAACCACCGCCCAAGATGCCGCAGCCAGATCATCCGCAGATGACAGCCAGCGACCCAGCAAGTCTCGCCAGTAGGGCCAGGCGCCTAGAAAAGGCAACAGGGTGATGGACGTCCCTGCTTCGCGCAGCCGTTGGCGGATCTCTGGCAAATCGGAACGCACATGACTGCCGGGCAACAGCAACAGAGGAACAAGCCACTCGTGCTCGGGGTCTGACGTCAGGGACAGACCTCTGGTCTGTGCCGGTTCAGCCGCTGTAAGGGCCTCAAGCAGCACTGGGGCCTGGCGACGACACGCCACCGCATCAGCCAACTCGAGCCAACACGATGGGATCTCGCCGCCACTGCGGCCATGCACCACCAAGCGAAGAGCTGATCGCTGGAGAGAGCCGGGTTTCCGTAACAACCGCCACGGATCAAAACGAGCAGGCGCTGATGAAGTCAGACCGAAGCGATGAACACCTTCTGCATCATGCCCAGACAACGCCCACGACCGAACGCCATCTCCCACCGCAGGCGTCACGAGCGGCCAACACCCAAGAGACGGTCGGAGCTCGATCGCGACCTGGCGGCGATGGCAAAAGTCTGGTGGATGATCCGCCAGGGCGCCGTGCGCATGCTTGGTGAAATCGGTCGTCAATACTGACCAGGACCCCCATGAATTGGGCGCTGCCATGCAGCCAGAAAGCGCCGCACTCACGTGTAGCGAAACAGACAAAATCGCGGGCTCGCACCCATTGGCCGTTTGGTTAGATCCGCTACCGAACGTCGCACCAGTCAGCCGCTAAAACCTCCCTGCAGCGCGCCTTTCCTTTTGAAGTGCTGCCCAACACGTCCTCAAAGAGACGTTTGCACTTCACCCGTCGATCCATGACCTTCAGCGCAGCCACCAGGGACTACCTGGAAGGGAAAAAGCTCAACAAAATCGAGCAGAACAAAGCCGAAAAGGATGGCCTTCTGGTTGGCAGCGAGATTGAACATTTTGCCCAAATCGGCTGGGAGCAAGTCGACGAAACCGATCTGCAATTGCGTCTGAAGTGGTACGGCATGTTCTGGCGCCCGAAAACACCAGGGAAGTTCATGCTGCGCCTGAGGGTGCCGAATGGTGTGCTGAACAGCGATCAGCTGCGCGTTGTCGCTTCGATCGTGGAGCGCTACGGCGAAAACGGCAGCTGTGACATCACCACGCGTCAGAATCTGCAGCTGCGCGGAGTGCTGCTTTCTGATCTACCTGAAATTCTGAAACGCCTTCAGGAAGCCGGACTCAGCACGATTCAATCTGGGTTTGACAACCCTCGCAATGTCACCGGCAACCCACTCGCTGGCATCGATCCCACCGAAATCGTTGACACACGCCCATACACCCAAGCACTCAACGACTTTCTCACCAACCACGCCAAAGGCAACAGCGATTACTCCAACCTTCCACGTAAGTGGAACACGGCTGTCGCCGGGTCGAAGGATAATTTTCTGCTTCACAACGACATCGTCTTCCATCCGGTCGAGCACAATGGCGAACTGGGCTTCGGGGTTTGGATCGGTGGCATCCTCTCCTCCCAGATGAATGCCTACGCCATTCCCCTCAATGCCTGGGTGAAGCCGGATCAGATCTGCGCCATGACCGATGCAGTGATCAGCATCTGGCGTGACAACGGCGAGCGCGACAAGCGTCCGAAAGGTCGGTTCCGCCTTTATCTCGACCAGGTGGGGCTGGAACCGTTCCGGGCGATGGTGGAGGCGCGCTTCGGAACTCTCACCCCGGATCCCGGTTCAGTCTTTGATGCCGAACCACGCTCCCACTACGGCATCCATCCCCAGAAACAGGAGGGACTCCACTTCGCCGGTCTGCACGTACCCGTGGGCCGACTCACGGCGGATGATCTGCAGGATCTCGCCAGCGCCAGCCTCCGCTACGGCAGCGGTGAGGTGCGTCTGACAGAGGATCAGAACGTGATCCTTGTGGGCATTCCCACCGAACAGATCGGTGTCCTGGAATCCGACCCGATCGTGCAGCGCTTCCCTCTGGCACCAGGCACCCTTGCGGCCGGCACCGTGTCTTGCACTGGCAACACCTACTGCGGTTTCGCCCTCACCAACACCAAAGATCAGGCCCTGGAAGCAGCCCAACGTCTCGACGCCGAGCTGGAACTTCCCGCTGAACTCAAAATCCACTGGACAGGATGTCCGAATACCTGTGGCCAGGCCTACATGGGTGCCATTGGCCTCACCGGCACCAAGGCCAAGAACAGTCAGGGCGAGATGGGAGAGGGCTACACCCTGACCCTGGGGGGATCGCAGGGAGCGAATCCACAGATCGGCGAACTACACCGCAAGGCGATTCCGGCCGAGGAGATCCACTCGGTGCTCCGGGAGGTGCTGATCGAACAGTTCGGAGCCAAACCGCGCTCCTGAACCCAACTCCCTGAAGCAACGGCATCCGTGGCGCTGACCTTTTGAAGCCATGGATCAGGACCCATTCATCACCGTTCAATCTCACCCCTCCAAATCATGAGCACCTCACGCGATCTGTTCTCCCGCCTCGTCAATTGGTTCAGCACCAGCGGTCGGGATCGAGCACCGATCCTGCGTCCCGCCCATCAGCGCGACCTGTTTTCCAAGTTGATGAATCGCATCAGCGGCTGAGCTTGCTGCATCCAACAACATCCCCCAGAGAGATCAACGCCATGAGTGCCACTGCCTCACAAATGGACTATGTCCTGCCCAATGAACTCGTCGACGGCATGATTGCTGCCGGCGGCAAGAAAGCAGCTGTCAGCGTCAAGAACCTGCTGATTCGTGGTTTCTATTCCGGCGCGATTCTCGGCCTGGCCGTGATCCTTGCCCTCACCGTGGCAGCCCAGAGCAAGATGCCCTTCCTCGGCTCCCTGCTCTTCCCCTTTGGATTTGCCAGCATCGTGCTCTTTGGCATGGAACTGGTCACCGGCAACTTCGCCCTGTTGCCAATGTCCACCTGGGCGGGACGCAGCACCTGGAGCGCCACCTTCCGCAACTGGAGCTGGGTGTGGATTGGCAACTTCATCGGCACGGCCGTGGTGGCGCTGATCATGTGGGCCAGCCTCACCAGCGCCGGTCACGTGGCACCTTTAGCCGCCGCTGACGGCGGCAAGGGCTGGCAGGTGGTCGCCGCAACGATCATCAAACTCAACAAGCTGAATGTGGTCACCAAATACGAGGCCCTCGGCAGCACCGGACTCTTCCTCGCTTTCCTGCGCGGCGTGGTGGCGAACTGGTTGGTTTGCCTTGGCGTGACGATGGCCCTGGTGAGCAAGAGCGTGCCTGGAAAACTGCTGGCCTGCTGGCTACCGATCACCGCCTTCCAAACGATGGGTATGGAGCACATCGTGGTGAATCAATTCCTGCATACCGCTGGACCGCTGCTCGGCTCTGGGGTCAGCTTCGGTCAGGTCATCGTTTGGAACTGGATCCCAGTCACCCTGGGCAACATCGTCGGCGGCATGGTGTTCATCGGCATGCTCTTCTACAGCACCCATCGCACTCCTGTCGCGGATGTGCTGCCGCGGGAGCATGACGAGAAGCTCGAGCGGGAGCTCGCCGCCGAACTGGGGGCACGCTGATCCGAATGGCTACCCGTGCAATCGATGAGGCTGCCCTCTGGGAGCGGCTGTCGCAATCGCGGAGGGTTCCTCTGGAACCCGACTGGCTGGGGGAGGCTTACTCCCCTGGCCTTTCGTCTGCACTGTGCAGTGCGATCAGTGAACAGCTCGGCATGCTCGGGCCGCGGGGATGGCCCGTGATCGGGGCGTTGATCCGCAGGCATGGCAACCGGCCGGATCTGGTGCACGCCGCTGGCCTGTGTCATCAGGCCCCCGCGCGCGACTGGCTGCTGAGTCAATTGCGCGAGAAGGACTCTGACGCCGAATGCCCGGATCTCCCCCTGCTCGAAGCGCTCAGCTGCTGGGGAGCCGAACTCACGCTGACGGAACTGGAGCGAATCCTGGAAGCAGCCCCACAGGCCACGCGGCTAGCGGGTCTTGAGCTTCTGCGCTTCAAGGCCCATCAACTGAATGCCCACACGCTGCTTCAGCTGTGCGCTCCGGCCCTGGCCGATTGGCGGGACCCAGTCACCATTGCGGCGATCCGTCTCTTGCAGCGCCGAGATGAGCCCTGCATCAGCGATGCCCTCGCTGGCTTATGCCGCACGGGATCCGATGCCGCCGCCGCCGCTGCCCTCAAAGCTCTCGGCTGCATGGCCACCCCCCGAAGCCAGGAACTGCTGGGCACTCTGGTCGTCGAGTTATCGAGACCCCAGCGGCGAGACTTGGCCATGCGTCAGTTGCAGCAGCAATTTCGCAATCGGTAAAACAAGCCATAAAAAAGGGTCCGACTTGATCGGACCCTGGCTTAGAGCTATCTCAATCCACAAGAAGATTGATCACCATTTTTTGTATGGGAGAAATTTGCCGCACATCATGATCTTGACACGATCACCCTTGGGGTCCTCGACCTTATCAACATCAAGAGTAAAGTCAATCGCACTCATAATGCCGTCGCCAAACTTCTCTTGAATCACGTCTTTTAGAGGCATGCCATAAACCTGCATGATCTCGTAAAAGCGATAGATCAGCGGATCGGTTGGAATCACAGGATCAAGGCTGCCCTTGGTGGGGTAGTCCTGCAGAGCAGCGGTGATCGCAGGATCCAGGGAGAGCAAGGAAGCCAACTTGGCGGCTTCCTCCGCGGATGCTGTGGCCTGACCATAAAAAAGAGATGCAATCCACACCTCATCGAGACCCATAGCTGCCTCGAGGTCAGCAAAAGTCATGCCCTTCGCTTTTTTGGCAGCCATCAGGGTGGCCGTGACAGTGGCCTGAGATGGCGAGGCCAATGAAGGAGTCAGAGCTGATGCGGTCATGTTGAAACAAATAATGGGAACTGCCTTAAGAACAGCATCTCCTGTGAGACCTCTCAGCAGCTCAATGAGCCTCTCCGAATCGGGAGCATCCAACTGAAGCATCGACTACAGAATCAAAGGATTTTGACCAGCATTTGGCAGCCGTTTTAACAGATTATTGGCAGCAATCCTTGCACTATGAATGCACCAATAAATCATGATGTCATGGCATTCGTCCGCCGCACACTCACGACAAGCTGGTCGACTATGGCCGCGACCATGAACAAGATCTGGAGACCAAGAGCAGCTAGCTCAAAGCAACGCTTCCCCAACTTGATCGTTGAACGCCTCTATTACGCCGAGGGACGCCAGCATCCGGACCATCCCCTCCATGGCCTGCAAATCGGCCTTGCCCGTTGGTAGCGGTTGTTACCTCCAGAGGGTGAGGCAATCAAGAACGATCGCTCCATGACGGGCTTTCCACCGTGCCTCAGTCGGCCACCAGCACCCCTGAGCTCCGCCAACGCTTCAAAGAGCTGCTGCGCAAAGTTGGCAGCGGTGAGCACACCAGTCGTGGCTTGAGCCGCGGGGAAGCCGATGAAGCCCTCGCTCTGATGCTTCAAGGGCATGCATCGGACACGCAAATCGGTGCCTTCCTGATCGCCCACAGGATCCGTCGTCCGGAACCCCAAGAACTGGCAGGGATGGTGGACACCTACCGACGCCTGGGCCCGCAACTGACCAGCGCGTCGGCTCAGCCAAAGCCGGTCTGCTTTGGCATGCCGTTCGATGGACGCACCCGCACAGCACCTCTGTACCCCCTGACCGCTCTGGTGCTCTGCGCTGCCGGTCAGCCGGTGGTCCTCCAAGCTGGCGCTCGCATGCCGGTGAAGTACGGCGTCACAGCCCTGGAACTGTTCCAAGATCTGGGCCTGGATCTCCAGGGGCTGCCCCTGAACGCTGTGGCCTCTGGCTTCCAGCACCATGGCCTCGCCCTTATCCACCAGCCCGACCACTTCCCCCTCGCCGACAGCCTGATCCGTCATCGGGACGACCTGGGCAAACGACCACCGGTGGCCAGTGCCGAACTGCTCTGGACTGCCCACCACGGCGACCACCTGTTCGTGAGTGGTTTTGTGCACCCACCCACCGAAAGCCGCGCCTGGGAAACCCTGAGCCTGCTGGGGGAAGAGGATGTGATCACGGTGAAAGGGCTTGAAGGCAGCACAGACCTGCCGATCAGCCGGGCCTGCATCACGGCCCGCATGCGCCGCACAAAACCAGCGGAGCGGATGATCCTTCATCCGCGCGATCACGGTTGTTTCGGCCCCGACCAGGAGTGGACGAACCTGGAAGCCTGGACGGAGCAGGCCCACGCAGCCCTCCGCGGTGCTGGCCCCCTGGCGGCAGCCCTGCGCTGGAATGCCGGTTGCTACCTCTGGTTCTGCGGTGTCAGTGCAAGCCTCAGTGCCGGCCTGGAGCGCGCGGAACAGTGCTTGCAGAAGGCAGAGGGCCAAACCATGCTCGAGTCTCTGATCCGTTGGCGCTCTGCTGTAGGAGGGTGAGATCCTCCGCAGCGCCCAGCCTTGCGTCGGCCTCCCGTTCCCACCCTGCTCAGCGCCTTTCTGACGCTGCTCAATGACCGGCTGGGTGAAAGCATCGTGTTTCCGCTCCTGCCGTTTCTGCTGGCGGGATTCAATGCCGATGGACGCACCCTGGGTTTGCTCGCCGGCAGTTATGCCTTCGCGCAGTTCACCGTCACACCGCTGATCGGCGCCCTGAGTGATCGCTTCGGTCGAAGGCCCGTGATCGCCACCTGTGTGAGCGGTTCGGTCTTAGGGCTCGGTTTGTTCGCGATCACGGTGAGCCTCGACTGGCCGATCGGATCGACCCTGCCGCTGATGCTTCTGTTCGCAGCGCGGCTGATCGATGGCATGAGTGGCGGCACTGCAGCCACGGCAGGAGCCGTGCTTGCGGATGTGACCCCACCGGAACGCCGAGCTCAGGCCTTCGGTCTGATCGGCGTGGCCTTCGGACTCGGTTTCATCATCGGACCGTTTCTCGGAGGGCAGCTGGCCCGCATCTCAGTCACCCTGCCGGTGTGGGTGGCCACAGGCTTCGCCGTGCTCAACCTGGTGGTGGTTCTACTGCTGCTGCCGGAGACCCACGCCCGTGATGCCCGCCGGGCAATGCCGCGAAAACGGGATCTCAACCCCTTTGCTCAGATCGCCAAGGTGATGGGCAACCCAGCGGTGGGACGTCTCTGTCTGAGCTTCTTTCTGTTCTTCCTGGCCTTCAACGGCTTCACCGCCATCCTGGTGCTCTACTTCAAGCAGCGGTTCAACTGGGGCCCGGAGCTGGCCACCACTGCTTTTCTGATCGTCGGAGTGGTCGCCACCCTGGTGCAAGGCGGCCTGATCGGACCTCTGGTGAAACGACTCGGTGAGTGGCGTCTCACCCTGATCGGACTCGGACTGGTGATTGCAGGCTGCCTGCTGATTCCCGCCACGGATCCTGAGCAAGCCCAAGTCGGGGTGTTCAGTGCCGTGGCGATTCTGGCCACCGGCACAGGTCTGGTGACGCCAAGCTTGCGCAGCCTGGTGTCTCGACGCCTGGATAGCGAGGGCCAGGGTGCTGCTCTAGGCAGCCTTCAGGCTCTGCAGAGTCTGGGCAGTTTTCTCGGCCCCCCCGTGGCCGGACTCAGCTACGACCTGGTCGGTGCCGCCAGCCCTTTCCTGGGCGGTGCCATGGTCCTTGCCCTGGTCATCCTGCTGGTCAGCGGCAGCCCCCTACCCCGAAACACAGACCTGAACACAAGCTCTCCAGAACACAGTCGGGGCAAAGCGTGATTGCTACGTTGCGCGGACAGCAGCCGCCTCTCCAGGCCCACCCATGTCCGCTCATCACCTGGCCCCGGAGCACTACATCAACCGGGAACTGAGCTGGATCGCCTTCAACGAACGAGTGCTGGAACTCGCACTCGATGAGCGAACACCCCTTCTGGAGCAGGCAAAATTCAGCGCGATTTTCAGCAACAACCTCGACGAATTCTTCATGGTGCGAGTCGCCTCCCTGAAGAGTCAGGTGGAGGCTGGTATCAGCAAACGCAGTGAGGATGGACTGACTCCCCTTGAGCAGCTGCATAAGATCCGCGAACGGCTGACGCCGGTCTTAGAGCAGCAACAAAAGCATTACCGCAGTCGACTGAAATCACAGCTGCGCGAGCATGGCGCCCACCTGCTCGATTACGAGCAGCTGAACAAGAAACAGCGCCTCTGGATCGACAACTTCTTCCAGACAGCAATCTTTCCGGTGCTCACGCCGCTGGCCGTGGATCCGGCCCATCCCTTCCCCTTCGTCAGCAACCTGAGTCTCAACGTCGCCGCCCTGATCCTCGATCCCCAGTCAGGCCAACGCCAACTGGCCAGGGTGAAGGTGCCCCAAAAGATCCTGCCCCGGTTCGTTGCGATCCCTACCGATCTCAGCGATTTGGAGCGTGAGCCCCTCCACACCGCCGTGCCCTTAGAGCAGGTGGTGGCCTTCAACCTCAGCCTTCTCTTCCCTGGCATGAAGATCGAAGGCCATTATTTCTTCCGCGTCACCCGAGACGCCGACCTGGAACTGCGTGATCTCGAGGCCGACGATCTCATGATCGCGATCGAGCAGGGCCTGCGCAAACGGCGCATGGGTGGAGAGGTGGTACGCCTCGAGGTGGCCGATGAAATGCCCCAGGACGTGATCGACATGCTGATGGAAGGCATGTCTGTAGAAGAGGAAGACCTGTATCGAATCGGTGGTCCCCTCGGCCTCGATGACCTCTTTGGTCTGCTGGCAATCCCCCTGCCTCAACTCAAAGATCAGGGCCACAGCGGCCAGACCCCAGCGATTCTGTCCCGGGCCCAGCGCAGCATGCTCGAGGACGGCTCGATCAAGGAAGAGGAATTTGAAAGCATCTTCTCGGTGATCCGTCGGCGTGATGTGCTGCTGCACCACCCCTACGACCTGTTCTCCACCTCCGTGGAGGAATTCATCAATCAGGCCGCTGATGATCCACTGGTGATGGGGATCAAGATGACCCTCTATCGCACCTCCAAGGATTCACCGATCATCGCCGCCCTCATCCGTGCAGCCGAAAACGGAAAGCAGGTGATGGCTTTGGTGGAGCTGAAGGCCCGCTTCGATGAAGACAACAACATCCAGTGGGCCAAACACCTGGAGCGATGCGGCGTCCATGTGGTGTACGGGGTGATCGGCCTCAAAACCCACACCAAGATCGTGCTGGTCGTGCGCAAGGAGAAGGAGCGCCTGCGCAGCTACGTGCACATCGGTACTGGCAACTACAACTCCAAGACCTCGAAGCTTTACACCGATGTGGGGCTTCTCTCTGCCCGTCCGGAACTGGGCCAGGATCTGGTGGAACTATTCAACTATCTAACGGGCTTCTCGAAACAGCAAAGTTTCCGTCGCCTGCTCGTAGCCCCAGTGTCCCTGCGCAAGGGGATGGAACAACTGATTCGCCGGGAGATCGATCACGCCCGCGAGGGTCGCACCGGTCACATTCGGGCCAAAATGAATTCACTTGTGGATCCGGAGATCGTCGCACTTCTCTATGAAGCCTCCCAGGCAGGGGTGCGCATTGAACTCATCATTCGCGGCATGTGCTGCCTACTTCCTGGACGAGAAGGTCTCAGTGAAACAATCAGTGTGGTGAGCATCCTGGGCCGCTTCCTCGAGCACTCCCGGATTTTCTGGTTCGCCAATGGCGGTGAGCCCGAGGTATTCATCGGCAGTGCGGATTGGATGCCCCGCAACCTCGACCGCAGGGTGGAGGCGGTGACCCCTGTCGAGGAGCCAGCCCTGCGCGAGCAACTGGAGCGCCTGCTCGCTCTCTACCTGGCGGACAACCAGGGTGCCTGGGACATGCAGAGCGATGGCAGTTTCCAGCGCCGCTTCGCCGACACTGAAAGCTGCAACTCCCAGCTGCAACTGATCGATCGTTGGCGGCAGGGCGTTCCCTCCGAAACAGCGCTCAAAGAAGCCAATGCAAACGATTCTTGATCTTCGTTACGACTGCTACAACATTGGCTGACAAAATAATCAGTTTCCTACAGGGAACAGAGGTCGCTTCCATTCAATATCTGCATCGCCAACAGAAGTGAGACGGCCAAGTATCAAACTCGTTCGAATGTCCTGAAAAGCTTCCAATTCATACAACGCACCCTCAGCTCATAGTGCTAAATTGCGCGCAAATCTAATCTCAGGAGGCCAGGGTGATGGGGATCCCTCTGGAATCTGTCGAAGGAGCACATCGCGCTTCTTCGTCGGAACCTGTATTGCCGAACACATCGCGTGTTCGCAATGATGGTGCATCCAAACCAGCGCAAGGATCACGTCAGTCCCGCCAGGGCGGACGACTGTCCACTGATTCCATTGGCTATTACCTGAGCAGCATCGGCAGGATTCCTCTGCTGACGGCCGCCGAAGAAATCGAGCTTGCACACCACGTGCAGTCCATGAAGCAGCTGCTCGAGCTGCCTGAGCAAGAGCGCAGCCCACGCCAGAAGCATCAGATCCGCATGGGCAAACGCGCCCGGGATCGCATGATGGCGGCCAACCTGCGCCTCGTGGTGAGCGTCGCCAAGAAATACCAAAATCAGGGCCTGGAACTGCTGGACCTGGTTCAGGAAGGGGCGATCGGCTTAGAGCGGGCTGTCGACAAGTTCGATCCCGCCATGGGTTACAAATTTTCCACCTATGCCTACTGGTGGATCCGTCAAGGGATGACCCGGGCCATCGATAACAGCGCCCGCACCATTCGCCTGCCCATCCACATCAGCGAGAAGCTCTCGAAGATGCGGCGCATCTCCCGTGAGCTCTCCCATCGTTTCGGTCGCCAGCCCAATCGCCTAGAGCTGGCCCATGCCATGGGGATCGAACCACAGGATCTGGAAGACCTGATCGCCCAAAGCGCCCCCTGCGCCTCTCTCGACGCTCACGCCCGCGGCGAAGAAGATCGCAGCACCCTCGGTGAACTGATTCCCGATCCCAATGGCAGCGAGCCGATGGAGGGAATGGACCGCAGCATCCAGAAGGAGCATCTGGGCGGCTGGCTCTCCCAGCTGAATGAGCGGGAGCAGAAGATTCTCCGCCTTCGCTTTGGCCTTGATGGCCAAGAGCCCCTGACCCTTGCAGAGATTGGTCGTCAGATCAGCGTGTCCCGTGAACGGGTGCGCCAACTGGAGGCCAAGGCCATTCTCAAGCTGCGGCTCATGACCAACCACCAGCAGGCGGCCTGATTACACCCCTGCCCCTGCTGGTGATCGCCGCCTGGCTGGCCTGCGTGCTCGGCATGGCAGTGGTCGCCCGCAGGCTCTGGCCGGAGCGTCGAGAGCTGAGCCGGAAGATCGTGCACATCGGCACCGGTCCAGTCGTCCCTCTGGCCTGGTGGCTCGGGATTACGGCGGCCGTCGCGATTCCCATCGCACTGCTGGTCACCCTGGTGGCCTTGATCAATCACCGCTGGCGACTGCTGCCGGCCGTCGAGGACATCGAGCGCCACAGCTACGGCACCGTCGCCTATGGCCTTTCCATCAGCGTGCTGCTCATTGCGTTCTGGCCTGACCATGCCGATGCCGTCTGCGCCGGTGTGCTGGTGATGGCTTGCGCCGATGGTCTTGCCGGATTAATCGGTCGCGGCATTCCCTCCGCCAGTTGGCGTCTGTGGGGTCAGCGCAAGTCGATGCTCGGAACCCTCACGATGGCCCTGGTCAGCCTGTTGGTGCTGATCGTGCTGGCAGCACTGACCTCGCCGTCTCCACCGCTCACCAGTTTGTTGATCATCGCGGGGCTGGCCACAGTGCTTGAACAACTCAGCCGGTGGGGCATCGACAACTTTTCTGTACCAGTGACTGTGGCCATCTGCTGGTGGAGCCTGAATCCCTAAACCCGCAACAGCCTCTCCCAGTGACGCTGCCAGTCCCCGTGGCTTCCAAGACCCACCACGAGCAGCTGTTCCCTGGGAAGCCGTTGCAATCCCGCCTGCCAGCTGGTGATTTGCTCTGCTTTCTCCATCCACAACGCCATCACATGGCCTTGGAGCCGGTCAGCATCCCAGTGCTGTTGAACAGCCATCCACTGCGTCCACTGCAACAAAGCGTCCAACTGGATCGGGCGAAAGCCCTTGAGTAACAACCCAGTTTCCTGCTCGAGCTCAAACAGACGCAGTGAATCCCCGAAACCAAAGAAGTGAAGAAACACCATAGGCCTCAGCCTTCCTAAGAGGTTTCCTCAACCTAGGCAATACGCAACGATGCGAAGTTCAGCCTGAACGAATTATTTAACTGGCGCACATCAACGAATTAATGATCAACAATCTTGGCACTCTCACGAGGAGAGTGCCAAAGGGCGACCTGCGGCCACCGCTGCTGCCAAACCATCAAGAAGTTGCTCTGTGGTGTCGATGCTGATGCAGGCATCTGTGACGCTCTGCCCGTAAGTCATGGCCGAACGGTCGGCATTGAGCTTCTGGCTGCCCTCCACGAGATGGCTTTCCAGCATCACGCCCATCAACTGGCCTGAACCCTGTCGCACCTGATCAGCAACTGCTGAGAGCACCTCTCCCTGACGACGGAAATCCTTGTTGGAATTGCCATGACTGCAATCCACCATCAAGCGGGCGGGGAGTCCGGCCTGCACCAGAGCCGCAGACGCCTCCTGCACAGCCTCCAGGTGGTAGTTCGTGCCCCTGCTGCCCCCACGCAGCACGAGATGACCGTCAGGATTTCCGGTGGTGCTCACGATCGAGGCATGACCATGACCGTTGATCCCTAGGAAATGGTGGGGCCTCGAGGCGGCCTGAATCGCATGGATTGCAATCGTGGCACTGCCATCGGTGCTGTTCTTGTAACCGACTGGCATCGAAAGGCCTGAAGCCATCTCCCGGTGGGTCTGACTTTCTGTCGTGCGTGCGCCAATCGCCGTCCAACTGATCAGATCAGCGATGTACTGGGGGACCACAGGGTCCAGCAGTTCAGTGGCTGCCGGCATACCGTCGCGGGACAGATCCAGCAGCAGCGAGCGTGCCATCCGCAAGCCTGTATTGATGTCGTAGGAGCCATCGAGGTGCGGGTCATTGATCAACCCCTTCCAGCCAACGGTGGTGCGCGGCTTCTCGAAATACACCCGCATCACCACCTCCAACTGATCGGCATGACGCTCCCGCAGAGGCGCAAGACGGCGGGCATACTCCCGGGCCGCGTCAACATCGTGAACCGAACAAGGGCCCACGATCACCAGCAGCCGCTGGTCCTCGCCCCGCAGGATTGCCTGGATGCGTCCACGGGCCGCTGCAACCGTCTGTGTCGCCGCCGCATCGGTGGGCAAATCAGCGTGAAGCAGAGAGGGAGCCACAAGGGGGCGGGTCTCCACCACATGCAAATCGGAGGTGGTGGTGCTCATACCCCGCGCCAAGAAAAACCCAGATTACGGACAATCCCGGCAGCATCCGACACCAGGTCCGTTCACCCCAACAAGAAGAATGGATGCCAAGACCGCTGCCTGAGCCATCGCCATGCTGAGTGCCTACCGAGCCGCCGCCGCCGAACGCACCGCCCAGGGGATCCCTGCCCTGCCCCTGACAGCGGAGCAAACCCAGGCTCTCACCGGCCTACTCGAGGCACCCCCCGCAGGAGAGGAGCAGGAGCTGCTGCACCTGCTCAGTGAGCGCATCCCACCCGGCGTGGATGAGGCCGCCTACGTCAAAGCCTCCTGGCTCAGCGCGGTGGCCCAGGGCTCAGCCAGCAGTCCGCTGGTGACACCCCTTGAAGCCGTTCGCCTGCTGGGAACGATGGTCGGTGGCTACAACGTGGCAGCCCTGATCGAGCTGCTGCAGCACAGCGACAGCAGCCTGGCCGCCTGTGCCGCTGAGGGCCTGAGCCGCACCCTGCTCGTCTACGACGCTTACAACGAAGTGATGGAGCTTGCTGGCTCCAACCGCTTTGCCAAGCAAGTCGTTGACAGCTGGGCCGCCGCCGACTGGTTCACCTGCCGACCCGCCCTGGCAGAGGAGATCACTGTCACGGTGTTCAAGGTGGAGGGCGAAACCAACACCGACGACCTCTCTCCAGCGACCCACGCCACCACTCGACCAGACATCCCGCTGCACGCCCTGGCGATGCTGGAATCCAGGGATCCGGAAGGCCTGAGCACGATCGAGACGCTCAAGGCCAAGGGACACCCGGTGAGTTACGTGGGCGATGTGGTCGGCACCGGCAGCTCCCGCAAGAGCGCCATCAACTCCGTGCTCTGGCACACCGGCAACGACATCCCCCATGTGCCAAACAAGCGCGCCGGTGGGGTGATCCTGGGCGGAAAGATCGCCCCGATCTTTTTCAACACAGCCGAAGACTCAGGTGCTCTGCCGATCGAATGCGACGTCACCGCCCTCAACACCGGCGATGTGATCACGATCCGACCCCATGCGGGCACGATCGAGCGGGCGGCCGGGGAAGCCAATGCCGGTGAGATCATCGCCCGCTTCGAACTCAAGCCGAGCACGATCACGGATGAGGTGCGCGCCGGTGGGCGTATCCCCCTGATGATTGGTCGCGCGCTCACCGACAAGGTGCGCAACCAGCTCGGTCTGCCCCCGTCCGACCTGTTCATCCGTCCATCGGCACCGGTGGACACCGGCAAAGGCTTCACCCTGGCCCAGAAGATGGTGGGCAAGGCCTGCGGCCTGCCGGGCGTGCGCCCAGGCACCAGCTGCGAGCCACTGATGACCACCGTGGGCAGTCAGGACACAACGGGTCCGATGACTCGCGACGAAATGAAGGAGCTGGCCTGCCTGGGCTTCTCCGCTGATCTGGTCATGCAGAGCTTCTGCCATACCGCCGCCTATCCCAAACCGGTGGATCTCCAGACCCAAAAGGAGCTGCCCGACTTCTTTGCCCAGCGGGGCGGCGTTGCCCTGCGCCCCGGCGACGGCATCATCCACAGCTGGCTCAACCGGATGCTTCTGCCCGACACCGTCGGCACCGGCGGTGACAGCCACACCCGCTTCCCTCTAGGAATCTCTTTCCCGGCCGGTTCCGGTCTGGTGGCCTTCGCCGCGGCCATCGGCGCCATGCCGCTCGACATGCCCGAATCCGTGCTGGTGCGCTTCAGTGGCTCCCTTCAGCCGGGGGTGACCCTGCGCGATGTCGTGAACGCAATCCCCTGGGTGGCAATCCAGAAAGGCCTGCTCACCGTGGAGAAAGCCAACAAGAAAAACCTGTTCAACGGCCGGATCATGGAAATCGAGGGTCTGCCCGATCTGAAGCTTGAGCAGGCCTTCGAACTCACCGATGCCTCGGCGGAGCGCTCCTGTGCCGGCTGCACGATCAAGCTCTCGGAGGCAACGGTCAGCGAATACCTCCGCAGCAACGTGGCGCTGCTTAAAAACATGATCGCCCGGGGCTACAGCGACGCCCGAACCCTGGCCCGTCGCATCAAGGCGATGGAAGCCTGGTTGGCCGATCCCCAGCTGCTGAGCGCCGACAGCGATGCCGAGTATGCCGAGGTGCTCGAGATCAACCTTGATGAGCTCACCGAACCCGTGATCGCCTGCCCCAACGATCCCGACAACGTGAAGCTGCTCAGCGAGGTGGCCGGCGATGCCGTGCAGGAGGTGTTCATCGGATCCTGCATGACCAACATCGGCCACTACCGCGCCGCGGCCAAGGTGCTGGAGGGAGCCGGTCAAAACAAAGCGCGCCTCTGGGTGTGTCCGCCCACCCGTATGGATGAGGACATGCTGAAACAAGAGGGCTATTACGCCACCTTCGAGGCAGCCGGCAGCCGCATGGAAATGCCCGGTTGTTCACTCTGCATGGGCAACCAGGCCCGTGTGGACGACAACACCACGGTGTTCTCCACCAGCACCCGCAACTTCAACAACCGACTGGGCAAAGGCGCCCAGGTGTATCTAGGCAGCGCCGAACTGGCCGCGGTCTGCGCCCAACTGGGCCGCATCCCAACCGCAGATGAATACCGCAACATCGCCGCCGAAAAGATCGATCCTCTCTCCACTGAGCTTTACCGCTATCTGAACTTTGACCAGATCTCTGGCTTCGAAGACGAAGGGCGTGTCGTGAGTGCCGACGACGAAGCGAAGGTGCTAGCGGGGGCTTGATCCCCCTTGCTGGCACCCGCCTTGGTAGAACGCACCGCATGGTTGTTCTGAGCGAACCGAAGCAACGCCGGCACCAGCTGGGTTCCAGTCGCAGCATCCGCCGATTACTGGAGCGGCGCTGGTGGGTCGTGGTTCTGGCCTTGATGCTCACCGGGCTCGGGGCCGCTCTGACCGGGGTGCTGTTCAAGGCGGGTATCAAGCTTCTGGGCAGCTGGCGACTGGAGCTTCTGGCCGACCTGCCCGCCTGGGCGGTCCTCCCAGGCCTCGGCGCCGTCGGCGGCCTGATCTCAGGCCTGATGGTTGCCAATCTGGCGCCGGCCGCCGGCGGATCCGGCATCACCCACATCATGGGCTTCCTCAAACATCGGGCCGTACCGATGGGCCTGCAGGTGGGATTGGTGAAGCTGATCGCAGGCATCGTGGCGATCGGCAGCGGTTTTCCCCTTGGCCCCGAAGGCCCCTCCGTGCAAATGGGGGGATCGGTCGCCTGGCAAATGGCCCGATGGCTCAAGGCCCCGGTGGCCTTCCGACGCGTGATCGTGGCCGCCGGCGGTGGGGCCGGTATCGCAGCGGTGTTTAGCGCCCCGATCGGCGGCTTTGTCTACGCAGTGGAGGAACTGCTGCATTCCGCCCGCCCGGTGGTGCTGCTGCTGGTGATCGTGACCACCTTCTGGGCCGATGCCTGGGCCGACGTCCTTGGCCTGGCCGGACTCAGTCCCAGCAGCGGAGGGCTTGACGCCACCGAAGGCTTTCAACTCGAACGGGAGTACACGCCTCTGGTGAATTTTCTACCGATCGATCTTGGTTATCTGATCGCGCTGGGGGTGGTCGTCGGAGTGCTCGCAGAGCTGTATTGCCGCTATGTGCTCGCCATGCAACGCAAAGGCAACGCCTGGTTTGGAGACCGGCTTGTGCTGCGCATGGTGATCAGTGGCGGAGTGCTCGGAGGCGTGTATGCCTTTCTGCCTGAACCCTTTCACAACCTGGAGGGCCTCCAGCATCTGATCGCCGATGGCAGCGCCGACATCCCGATGGCGCTTGGGACCTTCACCGTGTTGTTCTTCAGCACAGGGCTGGCAGCCGCCTCTGGAGCTCCTGGCGGCCTGTTCTTTCCCATGCTCACCCTGGGAGGCTCCATTGGCCTGGCCTGCGGGATCTGGGTGGAAGCGCTCACTGGGCATGTGCCCAGCACTTACGTCTTTGCCGGCATGGGCGCCTTCGTGGCCAGCTGCTCGCGCACGCCGATCACAGCGATGTTTCTGGCCTTCGCGCTCACCAAAGATCTTCTGATCCTCAAGCCAATTCTGGTGGCCTGCCTGGCCAGCTTTCTGATCGCGCGGCTCTTTGATCACCGCTCGATCTACGAACGCCAACTGGGAATGGAACTGCAGGTGGAGGACCACCTGGCCGCTAAACGAGAGCGCCGAGGCGGCATCCACCACGCCTGGGATGGGTCGGTCCGACGCCGGGCCTTTCAGCCTCCCCCACCACCGCAGCCTGCGATTCAACCTTCAGATGACCCTGCAGGATGATGGGGTATCCCGGACGCCCTCCTGAACCAGGAAACCCTGCTGTTTGATCCGGCAGTGCCGGAACCAGGCGCCCTGCGGACGGTGCTGGCCTTTCCGAGCACCTACACGGTGGGCATCACCAGCCTCGGTTATCAGATCGTCTGGGCCACCCTGGCGATGCGCCCCGATCTGGACGTCCGCCGCCTGTTCACCGATCAGGGAGATCCACCGCACCGACACTGCGACCTCTTTGGTCTTTCCCTGAGCTGGGAGCTTGACGGACCCGTGCTGCTCGATCTGCTCGAACAGCAGCGGATTCCTATCTGGAGTGCTGATCGCAGCGACAACGATCCGCTGGTGTTCGGCGGTGGGCCGGTACTCACCGCCAACCCAGAGCCCCTGGCGCCTTTTTTTGATGTGGTGCTGCTTGGTGATGGAGAGGAGCTACTGCCAGCCTTCATCGATGCGCTCCAGAGCGTGAGAGATCAACCCCGGGCGCAACAGCTGCGCCACCTGGCCCGGATCCCAGGCATCTACGTGCCTGCGCTCTATGCACCCCGCTACGACCCGGATGGCTGCCTGCGGTCGATCGAGCCGATCGAAGCGGACTGCCCCGCGCGAATCGCCAAACAGACCTGGCGGGGCAACAGCCTCAGCCACTCCACGGTGATTACACCGGAAGCGGCCTGGCCAGACATTCACATGGTGGAGGTGGTACGTAGCTGTCCGGAGCTGTGTCGCTTCTGCCTCGCCAGCTACCTGACCCTGCCCTTCCGCACCCCCTCCTTGGATGACGGCCTGATTCCAGCTGTGGAGAAAGGACTCACCGCCACCCGACGCCTAGGACTTCTCGGCGCCTCCGTCACCCAACACCCCCAGTTCAGCGAACTGCTGCATTGGCTTGGCCAAGACCGCTTCGAGGATCTGCGCGTCAGCGTCAGTTCAGTGCGGGCCGCCACGGTGACACCGGATCTCGCCCAGGGGCTAGCCCGTCGTGGCAGTAAGTCGCTCACGATCGCGATCGAAAGCGGCAGTGAACGGATGCGCGGAGTCGTGAATAAGAAACTGAGCACCAGCGAAATCGAAGCAGCAGCGCGGCATGCCAAGCAGGGAGGCCTGAGCGGTCTCAAGCTCTATGGCATGGTCGGGCTACCAGCTGAAGAGGAGAGCGATGTGGAAGACACCGCCTCTCTGCTGCTGGATCTCAAGAAAGCCACTCCGGGGCTGCGCCTGACCCTGGGTGTCAGCACCTTCGTCCCGAAGGCGCACACCCCTTTCCAGTGGCAAGGCGTGCGACCGGAGGCTGAACAACGACTCAAGCTTCTGGCGAAACGGCTCAAGCCAAAGGGGATTGAGCTGCGACCGGAAAGCTACGGATGGAGCGTGATTCAAGCCCTGCTCTCCCGCAGCGATCGTCGGCTCGCTCCGGTGATCGCCGCCGTGCGCGGGTCGCAGGACAGCCTGGGGGGTTGGAAGAAGGCCTACCGGGCAGCACGGGCAGGGGAGCTGCCATCAACCACCAGCGCCGGAGTCACCCTGCCCGTTCCCCCGCCCTGGGAGCAGGTAGTTCATGACGTTTGGGATGAACAGATGGTTCTGCCCTGGACCCATCTCGACGGCCCCCTCAGCCCGTCGACCCTGGCGGCCCATCAGCGGCAGGCACTGGATCTGGCCTAAGCATCATCCGCAACCCGGCCAGCAGAATCCAGCCGGCGATGTTGAGCCGACTGTCAAAGAACGGCATATCGGTGCCATGCAGCACCACCAGGATCAAGACCGACGCCCACCAGGCCCGATCGAAGAGGGTGCGCAGCCCCCTCCGAAGACTGGTGATCAACAGAGCCAAAACAAAACCGATGAGGAGCATGGCCACCGATAGGCCATGGCTCAGAGCGAGCTCCAGGGGAAGGTTGTGGGCATGGCCGTGCCACTTGCCGGTCCGCAAGGGGTAGAGAACGGAGAAGGCAGCTGCCCCCCAGCCCAGCCAGGGACGTTCCCCGATCAGCTGCAAAGCAACTCCCCATTGACTGAGACGGGTGGAAGCCAGCGCCCGCTCCGCCGCATGGCGACTATCGGTGAGCCGAGACCAGATCGCTTCAGGCACAAGGGCCCGGGCCGGCTGCTGAAACGCTGATGGCACCCCTGGCAGCACAGCCAGCAGCAGTGGAAACAGAGCCAGCAGCAACAGCGGTAGCAACCAGAACCAGCTCTGAGCTCCCAGCACGATTGGAACAGCCAGCACCAACGCTCCCCAGGCATTACGGGAATCGGTGAGCAGCAGAGCGGCCACCTGGGCAGTCGCGAGGAGGATCGCCAGGGCCCGCCGCTCTGGTTTCAACCCCGGCTGCACAAGGGCTGCAAGCGCAAAGGGCCAGACCAAAGCCAGCCAAGCCCCGGCGATATTGGCGTAATCGAACAACCCGGACAGACGGCCGCTCGGTTCACCCCCCGGGGTCACAAACCAGATGATCAGGCCGTTGAATAACTGCCAAGGACCCTGCCAACCCCACCAGATCTGGCCCAGACCGGTCACCAGCACTGGCACGGTTCCCACCACCAGCCAAAGGGCGGTACGCCGGCGTCCGTCGGCATCAGAGACATAGGGCTGAAAGCCCCAGAACCCCCAGAAGAAAGGAAGCCAATTGGCAAGTCCAGCCCAGGCCAGCGGTCCTGAATAGGCGCGCAAACATCCGCTGACCATCAGCACCGCGGCCAGGATCAGGGGCAGCGTCCAGGGATCGCTCCAGCCGTTGCGCTCCCGACGCAGACTGCCGATCAGCAGCGCTGGGAAGAGCAGCAGGCTCCCTAACAGCGCAGAGGAAGGCAGCAGAACAACTCCCAACTGAAAGAGCAGCCAGCCACTGGGGGCTGCCTGCCGCGGCCGCTCAGTGGCCAAGGCTCCCGCCAGAACACGGACCGGGCTCACGCGAACACCGCAGTGCGGCCGCGATAGACCATCACCTGACGACGCAGATGCAGTCGCAGCGCCCTGGAGAGTGCCAGGCGTTCGGTATCACGGCCCTTGCGGATCAGATCCTCCACCTCATCGCGATGGCTCACATGCGCAATGGTTTGCTCGATGATCGGGCCGTCATCGAGATCTTCGGTGACGTAATGAGCCGTGGCGCCGATCAGCTTCACACCTCGCTCCCAGGCCCGGTGGTAGGGCTGAGCACCCTTGAACGCGGGCAGGAAGGAATGGTGAATGTTGATGACGGTGGGGAACTCGGCAAGGAAGTCTGCACTGAGGACCTGCATGTACTTCGCGAGCACCGCTAGTTCAATCCGATGCTCCCGAAGCAGCGACAAGATCGTCTGCTCTGCCTCGGCTTTGCGCTCCTTCTCCACAGGAACACACACAAACGGCACACCGAAGTCCTTGCAGAGGGGCTCAAGATCGGGATGGTTGGCGATCACCAGGGGCACCTGCATCGGCAGCTCGCCGCTTCGGGCACGCCAGAGCAGATCCAAGAGACAGTGACTCTGCTTGCTGGCAAAGATCGCCACCCGGGGATGCTCATCAGAAAAGTGAAGCTGCGCCTCACCACCAAGGCGTTCTGCCAGGGCCGCAGCCGCCGGTGCAATCGCCTGGCGCGGTAACCCGAAACCGTCCAGCCCCCATTCAATCCGGCTGAGAAAGAGGCCGGCACCGGCATCGGTGTGGTGATCGGCGTGGCGAATGTTGCCGCCATTGGCCGCGACCCATCCAGCCAACTCGCTCACCAGGGCCGGTCGATCCGGACAGATCACCTGAAGAATCACCGATGGGGATGACACGATTCACCAACGTGGAAGCATCGATTCTGACCCTGTGCGATCACGGTTAAAGTCCACGGGTCTTCCCTGGAATCCCAATGCTGAGCGCCATGCGTCGCCTCGCTGCGTTCTGCCTCTGCCTCGTCCTCTGCTTTGGCCTTGCGGCCTGCAGCGGCGGCGCGAAGGCCAAGCCCGCCACCATCAGCCCCGAGGAGATGGCCGTGATCCGCCGTCAGGCAGAGGGATTCATCAGTGCCCAGGAGCGACTGCCTGAACTGGCAGCGCTCGTGAACAAGCGCGACTGGACCTTCACCCGCAACCTGATCCATGGGCCCATGCAGGAAGTCGGCCGCGAAATGCTGTACATCAATCAGCGTCTGCTGCCAGGCGACCGGGCAGAAGCCAATGAGCTGGCTACGTCCCTGAAGGACGCCCTGGCGAACCTTGACGAAGCAGCCCGACTCCAGGACGGTGTGAAGCTCCAGAAGGCCTATGTGGAAGTCGCCACCGGCTTCTCCAACTACGCCAAGGTGATCCCCGCTCAAGCCCTCAGCTGAGCGCCTCAGTCACTGTCATCGGAGCCGGAGCCGTTGGGGCCGGCTGCGCCTGGCGCCTTGCCAAGGCCGGTCATTCCGTCACCCTGATCGATCCCAGCCTCGGCTCTCCACCCCCCTCCGGAGAGCGTTCCGGTCCGCTCGACAGCGGCACCGTCGCGTCCCTGGGAATCCTGATGGGACTGGTCTTCAGGCGATCCAGTGGTCGCGCCTGGCGCCTGCGGCGACGCAGCATGGAACTCTGGCCGCAATGGGCAGAGGAGCTCGGTGACCAAGAGCAGCCACTTCAGCTCCAGACACCTTTGGTGCAAGTGGCCGCCACCGCAGAAGAAGGCTTGCGGATGCAAGCGCTTGCCGAGGAGCGTGAGAGTTCAGGGCTGCGTTTCCTTAGCCAGGAGCACCTGCAGCGGCAGCATCCCGACTGGCCTGGCGGAGAGCATGGAGCCCTCCACTCCGCCCAGGATGGACGCATTGATCCCCTAGCGCTCCTGAAGGCCCTGCGGAAGCAGCTGACTCGGCTCGATGTGACCCTGATCAGCGAAGCGGTGACGAGAATCCGCCGCGCTCAACCATCGCCTGCGCTGATCGGGAAACCCTGGACTCTGGAGCTTCACAGCAGTGGGTTGCTCGAAACCGACCAGGTGGTGATCTGCAGTGCCCTGGCCGCCCAACCGTTGCTGACAGAACTGGGCCATCAGCGTGCGATGGAACCGGTCCTAGGCCAAGTGCTGGACCTGGAGCTGGCGGAACCAAGCGCACCCTGCTCCCCCTGGCCGGCAGTGCTGGTCTGCCAGGGCATCAATCTGGTGCGGCAGGGTGCATCGGCGAACGGTCGTCAACGACTTTGGCTGGGAGCAACCCTGGAGCCAGGAACCCAGGCCGATCCGCAAGCCCTGAACCAGCTGCTCTCCCTGCAAGGCCAGGCTCCCGCCTGGTTGCAGCGGGCAACCGTCGTCCAGCACTGGCAAGGGCTTCGAGCCCGACCGATCGATCGGCCTGCACCACTCCTGGAGGTGCTCGAACCAGGCCTGATCCTGGCCAGTGGCCACTACCGAAACGGTGTGCTGCTGGCTCCGGCAACAGCGGAGTGGGTCTGCGAACAGATCACAACCCGAAGATGACAAGAGCCTTACAGGCTCTTAAAGGCCAACCCGAAAAGGTCTGCATAGGGTCCGGTTATGGAGTGTTGCTCCATGCCTCTTTGCCCTTGGTGTCCATGCAATCCACACCCTTGCGCCGCGCTCTGACCGCCGCTGCTGGCGTGACCGCCACCTTCGCCCTCGCCTCCTGTTCCTTCGGTGGCAGTGGCGGTGGTGATCAGGTCAAAGGCAACCTCAACGGCGCCGGTGCCTCCTTCCCAGCAGCCATCTACACCCGTTGGTTCCAGGAGCTGGCCCCCCAGGGCGTGAACGTGAACTACCAGTCGGTCGGATCCGGCGCCGGTGTGCGGCAATTCACCGCTGGCACCGTGGACTTCGGTGCTTCCGACAAACCAATGAAGGCGGAGGAGATTGCCCAGGTGAAGCGGGGTGTGCTGCAAATCCCGATGACCGCTGGTGCCATTGCCGTGGCTTACAACCTCAAGGACTGCGACCTGAAACTGAGCCAAGAGCAGTTGGCTGGCATCTTCCTGGGCAAGATCAGCAACTTCAAGGAGCTCGGTTGCGCCGATCAGGCCATCACCGTGGTGCGTCGTTCCGATGGATCAGGCACCACCTACAACTTCACCAAGCACCTCTCCGCCATTAGTGAAGCCTGGAAGAACGGCCCAGGCGCAAACAAATCGATCAAATGGCCCACGGGTGTCGGGGCCAAAGGCAATGAAGGCGTGGCAGCCCAGCTGAACCAGATCCAGGGCGGCATCGGCTATGTGGAATCGGCCTATGTGAAGGGCAATCTGCAAGCTGCCGCTCTCACCAATGCCTCTGGCGAGCTGGTGAAGCCCACCAACGAGACCGAAAGCCTGGCTCTCGATTCCATCGATCTCGGCCCCGATCTGATCGGTGGTAATCCCAATCCACCCAAGGGTTACCCGATCGTCACCTTCACCTGGATCCTGGCTTACAAAACCGGGAATGCCGACAAGACCGATCGCCTGAAGAAGACCTTCGACTTCATGCTCTCGGATACAGCCCAGAGCCAGGCCCCATCCCTCGGTTATGTGAGCCTGCCCGCAGGGGTCGTGGAGAAGGCCAAGGCTGCTGTGTCTGAGATCAGCCAGTGATCCTCTGAAACCGATCCGTCTGATGCGTCAGACAGCAAAAAGGGGGCCTTAGGGCCCCCTTTCTTGATGGCGCAGATCGAGCGAACGACGCTCAGGCGGCAATCACTTTGATTCAGTGAATTCCGCGTCAATCACATCGTCACCAGCATCGCTGCTGGATCCGGCGGCACCATCAGCACCTGGGGCTGCAGCGCCATCAGCACCGGCCTGCTGGTAAACGGAGGCACCCAAGGCATAGAGCTCCTGCTGCAGTTGCTCCAGCAGAGACTTCATCGCGTCGAAGTCCTCCTTTTCGGTGGCCTCCTTGAGCTGGGTGCGCTTCTCCTCCACCTTGGCCTTGGCGGCATCGTCAACCTTGTCACCGAGTTCGCCCAGTTGCTTCTCGGCCTGGTAGACGAGGGTCTCGGCCTGGTTCTTCAGGTCGATTTTTTCGCGCTTTTCCTTATCGGCGCTGGCGTTGGCCTCGGCATCCTTCACCATCTTGTCGACCTCGGAATCACTGAGGGTGGAGGCACCAGTGATTGAGATGGACTGCTCCTTGCCGCTGCCCTTGTCCTTAGCGGTGACGCTGAGGATGCCGTTGGCGTCGATGTCAAAGGTCACTTCGATCTGAGGCACGCCACGGGGGGCGGGGGGGATGCCATCAAGACGGAAGGTTCCAAGCGACTTGTTATCGGAAGCCATCTCACGCTCGCCCTGGAGCACGTGAATCTCCACGTTGGTCTGACCATCCACAGCTGTGGAGTAGGTCTCCGACTTCTTGGTGGGAACTGTGGTGTTGCGGGAGATCATCTTGGTCATCACACCGCCGAGGGTCTCCACACCCAGGGAGAGGGGAGTGACGTCCAGCAGAAGGATGTCCTTGACCTCTCCGGCGAGCACACCGCCTTGAATGGCGGCACCAACAGCCACCACCTCGTCGGGGTTCACCGTCTGGTTGGGATCCTTACCGGTGATCCGCTTCACCAGCTCGAGCACAGCGGGGATCCGCGTGGAACCACCCACCATCACGATCTCGTCGAGCTCACCAGCGGAGAGCTTGGCGTCCTTGAGGGCCTGCTCCACCGGCACGCGGCAGCGATCGATCAGCTTGGAAGCCAGTTCCTCGAACTTGGCGCGGGTCAGGGTGAGGTCGAGGTGCTTCGGACCCTCAGGGGTTGCCGTGATGAACGGCAGGTTGATCTCGCTCTGCGTGGCACTGGAGAGCTCGATCTTGGCCTTTTCAGCCGCCTCGGTGAGACGCTGCAGAGCTTGCTTGTCCTGACGAAGATCAATGCCTTCGTTGGCCTTGAAGCTGTCAGCCAGGTGATCAACGATCACTTTGTCGAAATCATCACCACCGAGGTGGGTGTCACCGGAGGTGGAGAGCACCTCAAAGACCCCATCGCCAACTTCGAGGACGGAGACATCAAAGGTGCCGCCGCCGAGGTCGAAGACCAGGATGCGCTCGTTGCTCTTCTTGTCGAGGCCGTAGGCAAGCGCAGCGGCCGTGGGCTCGTTGATGATGCGCAGCACCTCGAGGCCGGCGATCTTGCCGGCATCCTTGGTGGCCTGACGCTGGGAATCGTTGAAGTAAGCGGGAACGGTGATCACCGCTTGCGTGACGGTCTCCCCCAGGTATTTGCCGGCATCTTCAGCAAGCTTGCGAAGCACCTGTGCGCTCACCTCCTCAGGGGCGAACTGCTTGTCAAGCACCGGGCACTTGACCTTGACGTTGGAACCAGCCTTTTCAACGGTGTAGCTGACTTCCTTCGACTCTTCGTTGACCTCATCGACACGACGGCCAATGAAACGCTTGACCGAATAAAACGTGTTATCGGGATTCATGACCGCCTGGCGCTTGGCGATCTGACCAACAAGCTGGTCCTGATTCTTTGTGTAGGCGACCACGGAGGGGGTCGTGCGGAACCCCTCGGCATTGGCAATCACGGTGGGCTTGCCACCCTCCATCACAGAAACACAGCTGTTTGTGGTGCCGAGGTCAATACCAACAACCTTGCCCATGGGATCCCACCTCCTCGATTGAGTCCGTCTTGAACTTCTGCATCCTCAACAATGGGGCCTCCTACAGGCGAGGTGTGGTTCCCGAACAGTTGGCCAGGCAGGCTGGGGAGTCAGCGCGCAGACCCGTTCATGACCAGCCCCGGGACCATCGGCGCCAGCACCGGTCTGGTGGGCCTTCTCGGCGATCCGGTGCATCACTCACTCTCCCCTGCAATGCACAACGCTGCTCTGCAGGCGATAGGGCTCGATTGGGTGTTTCTGGCCCTACCGACTCCTGCTGACCAGCTAGGCACCGTGACCCAGGGGCTTCAGGCGATCGGCTGCCGCGGCCTGAACGTGACCATTCCCCACAAGCAAACCGTTGCCGGTCTCTGCCGGGAACTCAGCCCCCTGGCCCAGAGAGTCGGTGCCGTCAATGTCCTGGTGCCGCACGCCGATGGCGGCTGGTATGGCACCAACACCGACGTTGAAGGCTTCTACAGCCCCCTGCAGGAAGCTGAATCCGACTGGAGCGAGCGCCGAGCTCTGGTGCTGGGCTGCGGTGGAAGCGCCCGCGCCGTGGTGGCAGGACTGACCGAACTCGGCTGCACCCGGATCCAGATCGCCGGTCGTCGCCAGACGGTGCTGGAAGACGTGATGGCAGCCTGCGGGAGCTGGTCCCCTCAACTGGAAACGCTCCTCTGGAGTGACGACGAGATCCTCAACGATGCGCTGGAGCACAGCGATGTTGTGGTTAACACCACCCCTGTGGGAATGGCCTCTCCTTCAAAACCGGAGGCCGCTGAAGCAAGCCCTCTGAGCACCCACCAAATCGATCGCCTGAAACCGGGGAGCTGGATGGTCGACATCATCTACACACCCAGGCCAACTCGCTTGCTCCAACTGGCGGCAGCCCAGGGCTGTCAGACCCTGGACGGTCTGGAAATGCTGGTGCGACAGGGGGCAGCCGCCCTGCGCCTCTGGTCCGGTCGCCAGGACGTTCCAGTCGGGATCATGCGAGAGGCCGCCCTGGCACAACTGACCCCTCAGGGCTGACCGCCTAGCGTCAGCCAAGCCATAACCGCCGCATGTCCATCCCCGTCTGGCAGCGACTGCTCGGCCTGCTGGTTTACGTGCTGCCCTGGAGTGATGCCATCCCCTTTGGCAGCCACCTGATGGGTCAGTTCCCCTGGCTGCAATGGCTCACCCTTCCGGCACTGCCGCTTGTGCTGCTGGAGCGGGGAATCCCCTTCGGCAACCTGCTGATCTTCTTCCTGTTGTTTTTGGCCGTTGTTCGCAACAGCAACGTGCCTTACTTCATCCGCTTCAACACGCTCCAGGCCCTGTTGGTAGACATCGTCGTGGTGCTGCTGGGCTATGCCTTCGCAATCCTGCTGCAGCCCCTGGGTGGCGGCCTGATGCTGCGAACCCTCTCCAGCACGGTGGTGATCGCCGTGCTCGCCGTGGTGATCTTTGCAGTGATCGAATGCCTGCGGGGACGGGAACCGGATCTACCTGGTCTCAGTCAGGCGGTACGCATGCAGCTCTACTGAGCTGTCAACCCCCCAGGCGTTAAGTTGGTGAATCCGTCGCTCACCCTGGTGAGCCTTCTGTCCCCGTCGGATCGGATTCCATGACCCAGCAGCCCTACTACGAGACGATGTACATCCTCCGCCCGGATATTCCGGAAGAGGAGGTCGAGTCCCATCTCACCAAGTATCGGGACATCCTTGTGGAAGCCGGGGCCGAAGTGCTGGACAACCAGATGCGCGGCAAGCGCCGCCTGGCCTACACGATTGCCAAGCACAAGGAAGGGATCTACGTGCAGCTCAGCCACAACGGTGATGGCCAGCAGGTGGCCGTGCTGGAGAAGGCGATGCGCCTGAGCGAAGACGTGATCCGCTACCTCACCGTGAAGCAAGAAGGCCCTCTGCCCGCACCCCGGGTGATGCCTGGCAGCGAAGCGGCGAGCGCAGAGCCTCAGGCAGCGGAACAGGAAACCGCAACCGCCAACGCCTGAAGCCGGTTCCTGAAACAGCGGGATTGATGCAGCCATGGCACGGCGATAATGTCCGGTCATGGCTGAACGATCGGACCCCTATCAAGCACCCTTCCCTGTTTGGAGAGCTCTCCATGAGCCCAGCGAGGAAGAAGCAACCGATGTGAATCAACTCCGGCAGCGCGTCCAGGAGTTGGAGGCCAGGGTTGAGGAGTATGAAGCCCTGCTTGAGGAACTGCCTGCTTTGTTCGAACGCAAGTTCCAGCAAAGGCTGGAACCACTTCTCGAGCGGTATCGACTGCTGGCCAATGCCCAGGACCTGAATACCACCAAGACGCCGCCCCTCCTCAAAGCAGCCCTGCGCTGGAGACAACGCAACACCTGCGAAGTCAACAATCTCAAAGGCAACAATGGCGAAGTCCCTGAAAGGGCTGCCTGAACGTCAGCGGCGGCGAGCAGCAGCCCAGAGCCTGATCGGCAGCCCCCACACGTAGATGAACCCCTCGGCGGCGCGGTGATCGAATTGATCGTCGCTGCCATAGGAGGCCATGGCCGGCACATAGAGGCTGCTGGTCTCCGAGGCTCTGCCGATCACGATCGCGTTGCCCTTGTGCAGGCGCAGACGCACCACCCCATTGACGTGTTGCTGGGTGCGATCCATAAAGCCATCCAGGGCTTCTTTGAGCGGACCGAACCAGAGCCCCTGATAGATCAGATCAGCCCATTGCATCTCCAGCTGTCGCTTAGTGCGAAGCACATCCGCAGCCAAGGTGAGGCTCTCGAGTTCCTGGTGGGCCTGAATCAGCAGTAACAGCCCCGGGGTCTCATAGATCTCCCGGCTCTTGATGCCCACCACCCGGTTTTCAATCATGTCGAGACGGCCAATGCCGTGACGGCCAGCCAGACGGTTAGCCTCACGAACCAGGGCCACAGGATCAAGGCGCTGGCCATTGATGCTGACGGGATTGCCCGCTTCAAAAACGATCTCGATCTCCTCGGCCTGGTCGGGGGCATCACTGATCGAGGCGGTCATGGCAAACACCTCCTCAGGAGGCGGCACCATCGGATCCTCGAGCGGTCCAGCCTCGATGCTGCGACCCAACAGATTCAGATCGATCGAGTAAGGGGATTTCTTACTGACAGGAGCCGGAATCCCGCACCGCTCTCCGTAGGCAATCGTCTCCTCGCGGCTCATGCCCCACTCTCGAGCGGGCGTCAGCACCTTCAGATCCGGAGCCAGGGCGGCGATGGCCACATCAAAGCGCACCTGGTCATTGCCCTTACCGGTGCAACCGTGAGCCACGGCATCGGCACCGACTTCGCGAGCCACCTCCACGAGACGGCGGGCAATCAGTGGCCGGGCCAGCGCTGTGGAGAGGGGATAGCGACCTTCGTAGAGCGCATTGGCACGGATCGCAGGGAAGGCAAAGTCACGAATAAAAGGCTCGATCAGATCGCCCACCAGCGACTGGCTGGCGCCTGCCTCAAGGGCCTTGAGACGAATCGGCTCCAACTCGTCGCCCTGACCTAGATCCGCGGCGAAGGTGATCACCTCCTCCACACCCCACTCCTGCTTCAGATAGGGGATGCAGACACTGGTATCGACCCCACCGGAATAGGCGAGCACCACTTTCTTCGCGCGCCCCATTAACTGGACTCCTGATCACGATCGTCTGATTCTCCCTCCCCGTCGGCCCAGCCCAGCAAGAGCCACACCGCCAGCACCACAGGAGGACCGAACACCAACACCAGCAGTCCTGGCCAGGCAAGCGGCACAGGATCTGGATGGGTCGCACCCCAGAGCCTTAATGCAGCGCTGATGAACAGCGCCAGCAACCAGACCCCAAGCAACGAGCTCAGCTTGAGGGGCACGCTTTGAGTGGCAAGGTGGACATCAACGCTGTCTCCTATGATGACGGATTGGACTGATTGGACTTGTCCTTAGCGATGAGCAGCGCCCTCGACAGCATCAACCCGGCTCTGACCCGCTACGGGCGCAAGGAGCCCGCACCGGTGCTGCCCCTGCGTGAGGAACCCGATCTGCTGAGCTGGCTGGAGACCAGCGGTCGTCTGGTGGAAGACGAGGAGTCGACCTCACCGGAAGTGAGCACGGTGGAAGAGGAAGAACTCTCCGCACTGATGGGCGAGAAGGAGGACTACAACGCCGCTGACGAGCAGAGCGAAGAGAACTGGGAAGACTGATCCCACAGGCCTGAACCGCCCTAATCTCGGCGCGCCCGAACGCCCCTGCCTTGAGCGACTCCCTGGCGCCGAGATCCAGTTCAGACGGACGCATTGCAGCGACGGTTCTGGCCGTCGTTGTGTTCAGCATCGCCTTTGCAGCCGATCGTTGGATCCCCAATAGCCTGCTGAGCCTGCCGCTGCTGGTGGCCAGCCTGATCGCGGCCGCGACAACGGCCTGGGGGGTGCCGCAGCTGCGGGCCCTAAAAATGGGGCAAGTGATTCGGGAAGACGGACCCGAGGCCCATCAACGCAAAGGCGGAACACCAACCATGGGTGGCTTGCTGGTGGTGCCGGTCGGGGTGATCGTCGGCTCCCTCAGTGCCGTGGGCGAGGAAAGCGGTCCACGGCTGCTGGCGGTTGCAGCGGTCACCCTCGCTTACATGGTCATCGGCGGAATCGATGACTGGCGCAGCCTCACACGACAGACGAACAAAGGACTGACGGCACGAGGCAAGCTACTGCTGCAGGGCCTGACAGCGATTCTTTTCCTTGCCCTTGCAGGATCCCAGGGCTGGATCAGCAGCAGCGTTGCCCTGCCCTTTGCTCTGACCCTGTCTCTGGGATGGCTGATCTGGCCCCTCGCCCTGTTTGTGTTCCTGGCGGAAAGCAATGCCACGAACCTCACCGATGGCCTCGATGGACTGGCCTCCGGCTGCGGAGCTTTGGTGTTTACAGGGCTTGCCCTGCAGCTGATGGTGCGTGGCAACAGTGGTGATCCAGCCCTGGCTGGCTTCTGCATGGCCATGGCCGGAGCCTGGCTGGGCTTTCTCGCCCACAACCGCAACCCGGCAAGACTGTTCATGGGTGACACCGGATCCTTGGCGATGGGGGCTTCCCTCAGCGCCGTGGCGCTGCTCAGCAACAGCCTCTGGCCTCTTCTGGTGATGGGTGGTGTGTTCCTGGCGGAATCCCTCTCCGTGATCCTTCAGGTTTGGGTGTTCAAGGCCACCAAAGGCCCCGATGGCGTCGGCCGTCGCGTGTTCCGAATGGCACCGCTGCATCACCATTTCGAACTGGGTGGCTGGAGCGAACAGACGGTGGTGCGCAGCTTCTGGCTGATCAATGCTGGCCTCGTGCTGCTGGGGTTGCTCTTCCTTCCTCTTCCATAAAGGGAAGGAAGACCCCTGAATCCAACTGACACGATGCCGTTGCTTTCCCGTTACGGTTTCGTCTCAGGTTGAAGAAGTTTCCGTTCTTCGGAGAGCATGAAGCTCATCCCCGAGTCATCGACCCTGGACGCATTGCCATGGCCTATTTCACCTGGAAGGAAGCTGGACTCACCAGCGATTGCCCCAGCCTCCAAGCCATGGCGGCCCGCTTCGAAGAAGCCGCGAGCCTGATGCGACGGATGGCCGGTGAAGGATTCCAGTTGGAACGTTCCGCCGGAGAGGCAAGGATCACCCATCCCCAGGCGGAGGTGTTCGATGCCTGGGGGTTCATCAATGAGGAATCGCCGGAACGGCAACTCACCTTGATTCCGGATCAACCCGATTGAGCCAAGCGACCTCACTGTCGCCGGAGCGCACCGACAATCCAAACCACAAGAAACGCGAGCGACGAAACACCCAGATAGATCAGAGCCCACTTCTGCATGGTGGCGATCTCCCAGCCGAACAACAGACCATCCGCCGCATCGCCAGCCGTGGAAAACGCAAAGACGACAGGCATGGCCGGTGGAGCGCGAAGATCACCCCATGCTGCCCTGTCCATGACGATGACCCTGTTTCCAAAAACGGTGATGCTGCTGGGTAGCGGCGAACTGGGGAAAGAGGTGGTGATCGCTGCCCAGCGCCTCGGATGCCGGGTGATCGCCTGCGATCGCTATGCCAACGCTCCCGCGATGCAGGTTGCGGATGCGGCGGAGGTGTTCGCCATGACCGACCCAGAGCTGCTCCAAACGGTGGTGCGACGTCATCAACCGGATGTGGTGATTCCGGAAATCGAGGCCCTGGCCGTGGATGCCCTCCAGGCCCTGGAGGATGACGGCATCCGGGTGATCCCTACGGCACGGGCGACAGCAGTCACCATGAACCGGGACCGGATCCGAGACCTGGCGGCTGGCCCCCTGGGACTGCGTACCGCGCGTTTCGCCTATGCCGCCAACCTCGAAGAACTGAGACAGGCTGCGGAACCATTGGGTTGGCCCGTGGTGGTGAAGCCGGTGATGAGCTCCTCCGGCAAAGGGCAAAGCGTGGTGAACAGTGCCGATGAACTGGACGCGGCCTGGCAGGCAGCGGTTTTAGGGGCCCGCGGAAGCGCTGAGCGGGTGATCGTGGAGGAATTCCTTCGCTTCGAGCTGGAAATCACCCTGCTCACGATTCGTCAGAGCGATGGCACCACCCTGTTCTGCCCACCGATCGGTCACGAACAGAGCGGTGGTGACTACCAATGCAGCTGGCAGCCCGCCGCCCTCAGCGCCGGACAGCTGGAACAAGCCCAAGCCATGGCGCGCAGCGTTACCGACAACCTGGGCGGTGCGGGACTGTTTGGAGTGGAGTTCTTCCTCTGCGGCGATGAGGTGATCTTTTCGGAGCTCTCGCCACGCCCGCATGACACTGGCCTGGTGACACTGATCAGCCAGAACCTGAGTGAGTTCGAACTGCATCTACGCGCCGTGCTCGGTTTACCGATCCCAACGATCCGCTGCGAACAACCCTCAGCCAGCCGCGTGATCCTGGCGAATGAGCACCTGAACCAAGTGCGTTACGCAGGACTGACAGAGGCCTTGCAGGAGAACAACACCGAAGTGCTGCTGTTTGGAAAACCCGATGCACGCCCTGGCCGGCGCATGGGGGTCGCCCTCGCACAGGGATCGGATCTGAACGAAGCCCGCAGCAAGGCAGACCGAGCGGCTGACCGGATTCAGGTGCTAAGCGCCTAGCGACGCTGAAGAAAGCGATAGTGCTGGAGCCCTTCCAGCACACCAGACACTTTGGAGCGACTGGCAAAGAACACGCGCTGCTGCTGACGGAAGCCCTCCAGGCAAGGGTCATGTTCGGCAGGCACCACCGTGGCAGGCAGACCACGCACCAGTTCGGCATCGCCCTGCTGACTGGCCACCACCAAAATCCGATCGAGGGGCAGTTGCCAGCGAAGCGCGAGGAAACGGATCGCTTCACTGCGAGAAGCCCGCAGTGGCAACACATCCAGAAACCAGTGGCAGCGAAGGTAGGGACGCGCCGCCTGGCGACGTTGGCGCAGGCGCTGACGCACCAACGCCAGAATCGCCTCGCCAGGTTGTCGAAGCAAGTAGCTGACCTTGAAGGGGCCCTGCTGGGCTGAATCCTGCAACTCCAGATGGGCACCGAGATCGGAAAGACTTCGTTCCACCTCATCTCGCTGCCAGTCCACCGCAATCCGCGCAGCCCACTGGGGATCGGCTTCGAGATCCTCTCCGTAGGCGATCTCCGTGCCTGCCCGGGTGATCCACACACTGGGCGACGGCAGGTGCAGCTCAGCAAAACGGTGACGGGCCGCGGCCAGCGAACGACCGCTGAGAATCCCAAAACTGCCAGCCCCGGCCCCTGGCCCACTGGCCTCTAACTGCTGCCGAAGCAGCTGAAGCGCGTCAGCATCGGGCTGCTCGAGGCTGCTGTCGAGATCCAACAGCAGCAACCGATCACCAAGCGGACGCCTCTCAGGGCTGGTGGTTCGGGCTGCAACTAGGGATGCAGCCGCATGGACCCGCTGCTGCATCAAGGCCAGATAGCGGCAGACGTGGGCATCCCAGCTGAAATGACGACTGACCGCCTCAATGCCGTTGTCGCGCCAGCGACGCCAGCGCTCCGGATCCGAGCTGGCCCGTTCCAGACCATCCTGAAGCGCCTCCAGGTCGGTCACATCCACCAGCAAACCGTTATCGCAACGCGCCAGGATGTCGCGCGGTCCGCCGTCATCAGTCGCCACCATCGGCAAGCCACAGGCCGCGGCCTCCAAAAGGGTGAGCCCGAAGGGTTCCGTGAGCGCCGGATTCACAAACAAACCGCGACGACGAGCCGCCCAGCGATACACGGCTGGAATCTGCGCGCGCTGATGCTGTTTGGGATAGGCAACCTTGCCGTAGAGGTCGTAACGGTCCACCAGGTCGAACACCTGCTGAAACACCTCTCGCTGCTGTTTTTCGAGTTGACGGGGATCCTCTCGACAGCCGAGCACAAGCACCAGATTGTGGCGTTGCCGCAACACCGCAGAACGACCGAACGCCTCCACCAGTGCCGGAATGTTCTTGCGACGAACCGCCCTGGAAATCGCCAGCAGGGGAGGGAGTTCCGGTTCCCTGAGAAAGGACGCCAAAAGACCATCCACCACAGGAGCTTCCCCTGGCGTGGCATCGGGATGGAACCGCTGGGAGTCCACTCCCGGCGGCACCACCTGAGCCTGTTCGGCCTGGAAGCGGCCGTAACGGGCATATTGCTCATCCGCCTCCTGGCGGGTGCTGGTGATCACGAGATCGGCATGGGCCAGGGCGAGCTCCTCGGCATCGATGCGCCGACTGATTGCAAACGCCTGCTCGATTTGTTCGTGATCCCCACCAGCGGCAAGCAAGCGACGCAATTTCTCGCGACCGAGGGAATGGCCGGTGAAGACCAGAGGGATGCCAAGCCGGCGACTGACCAGGGCGCCCACGTATCCGGCATCGGCGTAATGGGCGTGAATCCAATCCGGTCGATGCTGAGGATGCTGGAGACGGGTCACCAACTGATCAGCCAGCTCGTCGAGATGCGGCCAGAGCAATTCTTTGCGCAGATAGCGGCGTGGTCCGAAGGGAAAGCGCAGGATCGAAGCCCCCGGCGCGATCAGTTCCTCGCTTCGGGCGTAATCAGCGGAGACGCGCCGGTCCTGAATCAGGCGAGTGACAACCTCAACCCGCTCCACTTCCGGACGAGCGGCCAGGCCCCTGGCCAGTTCGAGCACGTAGAGGGTCTGACCGCCAGTGTCGGCATCACGGCCAAGCTCAAGATCATGCGACCGAAACAGTCCGTGCAGGTGCAGATGCAACAGCTTCAAACCCACACTCACCCCCGACGCACAACAGAGCAATCGAGCGATTGCCTTTGGTTAAGAGATAAGGGCGGCAATCAAGCAAAAAACTGAAAAGAATCTGAGAGATTCGCCATAGATCACCCTCGCAAGCGCGAAACCGCTCTGCCTGCAAGGGGATTAGAGCAAAGGCTCAGGAGAACGACGCAACAACCACATGAGGAAATGCAAACAGATCAGGGGTTGATGAAAAGCAGCCACCTGTCTTAGAGGCTCCTACAAACCGCTGGTCACATCCACCAATGGTCGAGCGGAACTGCCCCAGCGACCGGCGCTGAAGGTGAACGTGGTCGACACGCCCAACTGCTCGTGAATCCACGCAAGGATCAGGGGCCCAAGCACTGGTGGGTCCGCTTGATCGGCAGGGGCCCAAAGATTGAAATGGTCACCCCCTGAAACAAGCACCAGCCGATGACCACGAGCCATCGGCTGGCCACGACGCATAGGGGTGACCGCCTCAGGATCCGGAGGCACCACCCAGTCACTGGTGCCGCTCACAAACAGGGCCTTAGCCTGAGCGGAGGGCGCACTGGTTTCGTCGAACAGCAGCATCAGCGGGGGGCTCACGGCCACCACAGTCGTCACGCGGGGATCGGCAAGGGACCCTTGCTCCGCCCCGGTCAGCCAGCTGCACTGAAGGATCCAACTGAGGTTGCGTTCCGGATCGCGAGGATCCTGACAACGGTCCTTGAGTTTGCGACTCGTGGTGCCCAGGCCCCCAAGCTGCAGGGCGGACACGGCCCCCCAGGAATGGCCGACCACCGCCACAGCCCTGGTGTTGAGTGCCGTGCCAGGCAACAGGGATCCGGCTTCGATGCCATCAAGCAGTGCCTGAACGTCCAGCGGTCGCAGTCGTAACTCCTCTGGACCCGGTGGGGGCTGATCCCCGAGGAGCATTGCTTTCTGCTGTTGGGAATCGCTGCCGGGATGGCGAGGCAGCAGCACGGTGTATCCCTGGGAAGCAAGCAAACGGCCCCAACCCTCAAAGCTGGCAGGTTCGTCCCAGAGGCCATGAGAAATCACCACCAGGCGACCATTGGCCGCTCCCGTGGGCTTTACCACCGTGAGGCTGATCGGCTGAGGGCGGTGAGCCACCGACAGGCTGAGCTGCTCACGGGTCCAACCGGTTGCGGCCGATGCCAGCAGCGAGGACGGTGCCGGCACTGCCGGAGTTCCCTGCTGCACCAGCTGGCGCGCATCATCCCAGTTGTTCTGAAGCCTCTGGGCGTAGAACGCAAGAGCCTGAAGATTGAGTGTGATGCTCTCGCCAGGGATGTTCTGCAACAACCCGAGCACGGTGGGTTGTCCATCCCGGTACGTCGCCGCCAGCGCATCGCTGACCATGCGACCACTCGTGTCGATGGGCAATCCCTCCACCTCCACCAACTCCGAAGCAGCCACTAAGGCTTGCTCAAGCAGAGGATGGCCGACCATTTGCTCAGCGACGCCTCCGGTCTGTTCCGGCAGTGGTGCCGTAAGCAGCTGATTGAGCAGGCGCAGCACCGCACCCTCGCCGGCGCGATCGAGCTCCTGCAGATCCGGATTCGCCTGGATCAGTTCCGCAGCCGTTCGCACCTGAGCGATGTCCAGGGTGATCGTCATCTCCATCACCGGCAGGCGTAGCTGGAGGCGATCGACTGCCTCAGCAGGGAGAGGGGCCAAGCCCATGCCGCCGAAACAGCAGGCCACCCCAGCAGCCATGGAAAGCAGGGGCTGTTGAATCCAGCTCTGTTTCATGCGACCCGTTTTCATGCAGCCCTTTTTCATGCAGCAGTGGCCATCTCTTGGGCGGGATGTTGCTCGAGCACCTTGCGTAGATAACGACCGGTGTGACTGCTGGGGTGCTGGGCCACCTCCTCAGGGGTCCCGCAGGCGACGATCTGCCCGCCCTTGTCACCCCCTTCTGGACCCAGATCGATGATCCAGTCGGAACAACGGATCACATCGAGATTGTGTTCGATGCAGATGATCGAATTGCCCTTATCCACCAGTCGCTGCATCACATCCATCAACTTGTGCACGTCGTAGAAGCTCAGACCGGTCGTGGGCTCATCGATCAAATAGAGCGTTTTGCCGGTGGCACGGCGTGAAAGTTCGGTGGCCAGCTTCACCCGCTGTGCTTCGCCGCCGGAGAGGGTTGGTGCCGGCTGACCGAGCTTCACGTAGCCGAGACCCACATCCACCAAGGTGCGCAGCCGATCCGCCGCCTGGGGAATGGCTGAGAAGACATCAGCCGCCTGCTCGACGGTCATCTCAAGCACATCAGCAATGGTGTGGCCCTTGTAGGTGACCTGCAGGGTCTCGCGATTGAAGCGAGCCCCTTTGCAGACATCACATTGCACATACACATCAGGGAGGAAATTCATCTCAATCACGTTCACCCCCTGACCGCGGCATGCCTCGCAGCGACCACCCTTGACATTGAAACTGAACTGACCGACCTGATAGCCACGGGCCTTCGCCTCCACCGTGGCCGCAAACACCTGACGGATCGGATCGAAGGCACCGGTGTAGGTGGCCGGATTAGAGCGGGGCGTGCGACCGATCGGCGACTGGTCGATCACGATCACCTTGTCGATCGACTTAAGACCGCGCAGTTCTCCCAAACCCTGCGGGAACGGCACCTTATGACCGAGACCGTGCTCCAGGGCGGGGTGCAGCAGTTCATTGACCAGGGTGCTCTTACCGCTGCCGCTCACCCCGGTGACCGACACCAGACGACCAAGGGGGAACTCCACGCTCAGACCTTTGAGGTTGTTGCGGGCGCAATCGAGCAGCTTGAGGCTTCGGCTACCAGCGTTGCGCCGCTCCGCTGGCGTGGGAATGCTGCGGCGGCCACTGAGATACGCCCCCGTGAGCGACTGCTCCGCAGAGAGCAGATCGTCCAACGAACCCTCCGCCACGATGTGGCCCCCATGCACTCCAGCTCCAGGGCCGATATCCACCAAATGATCCGCCGCACGGATCGTGTCTTCGTCGTGTTCCACCACCACCAGGGTGTTCCCCAGATCACGCAGACGCTCCAAGGTGGCCAACAGGCGATCGTTGTCACGCTGGTGCAAACCGATGCTCGGTTCATCCAGCACGTAAAGCACACCGGTGAGACCGGCGCCGATCTGAGTGGCGAGACGAATCCGCTGGGCCTCTCCGCCGGAGAGGGTCATCGCCGGGCGATCGAGGCTCAGGTAATCGAGCCCCACATCCAGCAGGAAACGCAGGCGCATGCGGATCTCCCGCAGCACCAGATCACCGATCTGAATCTGACGAGATGAGAGCAGGGGTTCATCGCCATCGGCAGCGCCGACACCCATGAGTCGTTCAATGCGTTCCAGGGTTTGACCAACGCTCACAGCGGTCAGCTCAGTGATCCGGAACGGACCCACGCGCACCGCCAGAGCCTCCGGACGCAGCCGTTGACCAGCGCAAGTCGCGCAAGGCACCAGCTCGAGATATTTCTCCAACTTCTGACGTTGGGCCTCGCCACTGGCATCCCGCAGCTGACGCTCAAGGATTGGCAGGATCCCCTCGAAGGGCCTCTGGTAGCCGGCGCTCTTGCGATAGCGGCTGTCGGCCTGGATCAGGATCGGCTCGTGGCTGCCGTTGAGCAGCACATCCCGTTGGTCGTCATTGAGCTCCTGCCAGGGGGTTTTGATCTCAAACCCGAAGGCCTCCCCGACTGAATAGAGAAGGGAGAAGTAATAGCTGTTGTCCTTCTCTGCCCAAGGAGCAACGGCGGCATACACCGGCAGTGAGGGATCGGGCACCACCCGCTCCGGGGTGAATTTGCGCAGGTGTCCGATGCCGTGGCAGTCCTCGCACGCGCCGTAGGGACTGTTGAAGGAGAACAGGCGGGGCGAAAGCTCCTCAAACACAGCGCCGTGTTCCGGACAAGCGAAGTTCTCGGAGTAGAGCCGCTCCCGTTCCATGCCATCAGGAAGCTCCTCGTCCTTCTTGGGCACCACCTCCACCACCGCGAGGCCATCTCCACGTTTGAGGGCCGTGCGCAGTGAGTCGGTAAGACGCTCCTGGATCCCCTCACGGGCCACCAAACGGTCCACCACCACATCAATGCTGTGGCTGTGGTTCTTGTCGAGTTCGATGTTGTCGGAGAGCTCGCGCACCTCACCATTGATGCGAACCCGTGCAAAGCCCTCGGCCGCAAGGCCACTGATCAGCTTGCTGTGGGTGCCCTTCTTGCCGCGCACCACTGGAGAGAGCAGCTGATAGCGGGTGCCCTCCGGGAGGGTGAGGATCTGATCGACCATTTCGTCGATGGTCTGAGGGCGGATCGGTCGATCGCACTGGGGACAGTGAGGTTCACCGGCACGACCGAACAGCAGACGCAGATAGTCCTGGATCTCCGTAACCGTGCCCACCGTGGAGCGAGGGTTGTGGCTGGTGGATTTCTGATCAATCGAGATTGCTGGCGAAAGCCCCTCGATCGCATCGACGTCGGGCTTATCCACCTGACCGAGGAACTGCCGGGCGTAGGCGGACAGGCTCTCGACGTAACGGCGCTGTCCTTCCGCAAAGATCGTGTCAAAAGCCAGAGAGCTCTTGCCGCTTCCGCTCACACCGGTGAACACCACCAGCTTGTTGCGCGGAATCGTGACGTCGACGTTCTTGAGGTTGTGCTGACGGGCGCCGCGCACACGGATCACGTCCTCGAGAGAGCCGCCGCTGAGGTTGACCGGAACCGCAGCCTTCATCGGCAGATCCTAAGAGGGCTTCAGAGTCTACGGAGATGAATCCAACTCAGGCGGCTCGTTGCTCCAGCAAGCTGGCCGCATAGGCACGCGCTTCGTTCAGATCACCACCGGCGAGCTCCGCCAATTCCTGCTCTCGGGCCTGA
Source organism: Synechococcus sp. HK01-R (assembly GCF_014217855.1). NCBI lineage: Bacteria > Bacillati > Cyanobacteriota > Cyanophyceae > Synechococcales > Synechococcaceae > Synechococcus > Synechococcus sp. HK01-R. The sequence goes on from NZ_CP059059.1 coordinate 655,387, forward strand.
GTGTCCCGCAGGTGGGACACTCGCGAGCGGGTCACACCAGCATCCACCGCTTTACTGACGCGGAAGTGATGGTCAGCAGCAGCGGCCACCAATGGCTGATGCGTCACGCAGAACACCTGCCGGTGACGCGACAACCGTCGCAAAAGATCCGCCATTGCACCGCTGACGCGGCCACTCACACCGGAATCGATCTCGTCAAACAGCAGCGTGCTGGACCCATCGACATCAGCCAGGCAGGTCTTAAGAGCCAGCAGAAAGCGCGACATCTCTCCACCAGAAGCCACCTCGCCAAGCGGCGCTAAGGGCTGGCCGGGGTTGGCTGAAAAGAGAAAGCGAATCGCATCCGCCCCGGATTCGGAAGGGTCGGCCGGATCGACAGCCACCTGAAAGCGAACATTGGCCAGACCCATGGGGCGCAGATAAGCCAAGAGGTCCTCCTCCAGCTGATGGGCCACTCCCTTGCGCAGGGCGGTCAGCTGTTGATTGACCTCATCCCGACGCTGACGGGCCGCGGCTTCCTGTTGCTCCAGGGCGTGGACAACGGCTTCCGCTCCTCCGGGCTCGAAGCTCTCGCGCAATCCATCACGCAGCACGCAGAGCTCCGCAAGATCCTTGCCATGACGCCGCTCCAGGCGTTTGAGCAAAGCCAAGCGCTCCTGCAGATCACTGAGCCGGGCGGGGTCACTCTCCAGGGCAGCTCCATAGGTCTCCAGATCACGGATGAGATCCCGCAACCCCGCCTCCAGATCCAAACAGCGGTCACCCAGACCCTGGAGGGAGGCATCCAGCTGGGCCATCTGTTGCAGTTCATGGCAACAGACCAGCAGATGATCCACAGCGGAGGGCGCCTGATCGGCACCGTCCTGAAGGCGCCCGATCAAAACGGCAAGCCCCTCCTGGAGGCGCACGCCATGGACCAGTCGATCCTGTTCAGCAGTGAGAAGGGCGATCTCATTGGGATCATCCAGAGCCGCAGTCTCCAGTTCCTCCAACAGGGCCTGATGATGCTCCCGCTCCCGCTCGAGCCGTTCACGATCCTCGCGGGCTCTCTCGAGAGTGCGCTGCTGATCGCGCCATTGCTGCCAGGCGCGACGCACCACACCCAAAGGTTCCTCAAGGGCGATGGAACCCAGTTGGTCGAGCCATTGGCGCTGCAATCCCGGTCGAGCTAGCTGCTGGGTCTGCCCCTGAACCGTGAGATCGATCAACATCGGCCGAAGGGAGAGCACCTGCTGACGATTCACGGCCACGCCATTGAGGCGAAAGCGGCTGCTAAGGCGATCGTCCTGCCGACGCCAATCGCGACTGATCAGGAGCTCCTCCTCCTCATCGAGAGGCAGCTCCTGCTCTTCCAACCAGGTGAGCATCGTGGGCTGCAGAGAAAAACGGGCTTCGATGGAGGCCCGCTCCCGGTCGTGGGGCACCAAACGCTGAGCCGCCGGACCCTGCAGGCCACCGAGCACAGCATCGAGGGCATCCAAAAGGATTGACTTACCTGCTCCCGTCTCTCCTGTGAGCACGGTGAAGCCCCGCTCAAAATCGAGCTCCAGGCGGTCGATCAGGGCGATGTTCTGGAGGCGCAGCCCGGTCAGCACGACAGCTCCCGGTGGTCGCGTTGACCGTAGCGGCTGCCCAGCTCGTTTAGAAGGGGTGCACTGGCGTCGCCGGCCGTGATGAATCAGGAACTCGGAGATTTCATCGAGGCCTCAGGCCTGATGGAGTACGACCCTGCCGCGATCACCCGGATCTACGCGGGGCATCCCAACCGTCTGCTCAAACGCCTCTGGCAGACCCTGGTGCCGATCGGACTCCTGCTACTGGGCATCGGTTTCGACTGGCTCTTTCAACTGCTGAAGAGCCCGGAACGGGCCAGGCAACGGGCCGGGGAATGCGCCGAACTGCTCGTGGATCTGGGACCGGCCTTTATCAAGGCAGGGCAGGCTCTTTCCACCCGACCAGACATCGTTCCTCCGGTGCTTCTCGAGGAACTCGCCCAACTGCAGGACCAGCTCCCAGGATTCTCCAGCGAGCTGGCGATGGCCTGCATCGAAGAGGACCTGGGAGCACCGGTTGACACCATCTTCGCGACCCTTGAACGGGAGCCGATCTCCGCGGCCTCGCTCGGTCAGGTGCATCGGGGGGTGCTGAAGGGAGGACAGCGGGTGGCTGTGAAAGTGCAACGGCCAGGACTGCGGGAACAGATCACCCTCGACCTCTACATCGTCCGCAACATCGCTGCCTGGCTCAACAGCAACATCGGGCTGATCCGCAGCGATCTGGTGGCCCTGATCGATGAACTGGGCCGGAGAGTCTTCGAGGAGATGGACTACCTCAACGAAGCGCAAAACGCCGAGACCTTCCGCGATCTCCACAGCCACAACCCGCGCATCGCCGTACCGCGCATCTACAGGGAAGCCACCAGTCGCCGGGTGCTCACCATGGAGTGGATCGATGGGGTGAAGCTCACCAATCTCGAGGCTGTGCGGGCCATGGGAATCGATCCCGATGACATGGTCGAGGTGGGGGTCAACTGCAGCCTCCAGCAGCTACTGGAACATGGTTTTTTCCATGCCGATCCCCATCCGGGGAATCTGCTCGCTCTTCAAGACGGACGGCTCTGCTACCTCGATTTCGGAATGATGAGCGAGGTGAGCCGAGAGTCGCGAACGGGGTTGATCCAGGCCGTGGTGCATCTGGTGAACCGCAACTTCAGCAAGCTCTCCAAGGATTTCGTGACCCTGGGCTTTCTGGCGGAAGACGTGAATCTCGAACCGATCGTTCCAGCCTTCGAGAGCGTGTTCAGCCAGGCCTTGGAGATGGGAGTCAACCGGATGGACTTCAAGAGCGTCACCGATGACATGTCGGGAGTGATGTATCGCTTCCCCTTCCGGGTGCCGCCCTACTACGCCCTGATCATTCGCTCCCTGGTGACCCTGGAGGGAATCGCCCTAAGCGTCGATCCTGAGTTCAAGATCCTCGGTGCCGCCTACCCCTACTTCGCCCGTCGATTGATGGAGGACCCGGATCCGCAGCTGCGTCAGAGCCTCAAAGAAATGCTGTTTGACGGCGATGCGTTCCGTTGGGCACGCCTGGAGAATCTGATGGCCAGTGCCGCCAGTCAAGCCCAGCTGGATCTCGACACCCTGCTGGATCAGGTGCTCGATTTCCTGTTCTCCCCTAACGGCGGCATGCTGCGCAACCAACTGGTGGAGGCGGTGGTCGATCGCATCGACAGTTTTGGATGGCTAGCAATGCGTCGGATTGGCCGCCAGCTTCCCCGGCCCCTGCAACCACCAGCTCTGATGATGCAATCCGACTGGAACGACAGCGACATGCTGGATCTCGAACCGATCCGGCAACTGCTGAGCGTGCTCCAACAACTACCGGGATTCCGTCCGGAACTTCTGCTCAGTCGTTTACCCCGCTTGCTTCGAGAACCCGATGCACGCCGGATGGGTTTCAAGGTGGCCAAAGGGTTGGCCGAACGAGGAGTTGTCCGCCTTGTGAAGGTCGCCGCCGGAGTCCCTGCCTAAATTCCGCTGGCTAGGACCTGCCGATGCTTCGTTCCACCTCCGACCAATCACGGCGACGCGCTGTACTCGCCCTAACGACAGGTCTGGGCATCGGTCTCAGCAGCCTGTTGGCACCCGCCCACGCCGCCAAGGATGTGGCCTTCGTCAGCGGTGCCTTTCGGCGTTCGATTTCGGTAGCGGATCTTGCATACCTGGCTGACACGGGCAAACCCCGCGGTCTGCTGGCCGACATCCTGCGCCTCAGCCGTCAGGACCCTGAGGCTGTCGCCAAGCTCCTGAACCAAAAGCTCGATCTGCCCCTCGTGCTCACCAGTCGACTGATGTCGACCCGGATCGGCGATGTGATCATCCAACGGGTGGCAAAAATCATCTATCCACTGATGGTGCCTGCCCCGTCCGTGAGCGTGCCGGCCATTCGCGCCGGAGTGATTAACGGACTGCAAAAAGGCAGTGGTGGATTGAATGCGATCAAGTTTCTGGAGGCCTACCCAGCCGAGATCATGGAGGTGAACATCCCTGCCCTGATGGCCGTGATCGAAAAGGCGGAATCGATCGCAGGACTGGTGAAATTCTTCTCCGAATCCCCCCTCGATGGACTCAAGGAAGCCAAGCCCTGAATCCATCCAACTCAAAAGCCAGGGCCCAGACGCATAGATTCCTTGGGTCCTTTGCGTTGTGCCGGTGTCTCTGCTCCAGAAGCTGCGCAGGCGTCTGATCACCGGTCCTGTGATGCAGGACTGGCCAGGCCTGATCGAGGCCTACAGGAGCTGGCTCCCCGTCAGTGACGCTACGCCTGTCATCACCCTGAGGGAGGGAGCCACCCCCCTGATTCCCGTGCCTTCAGTCAGCGAGCGGATCGGCCGCGGCGTGAAGGTCTACGTGAAGTACGACGGTCTGAACCCAACGGGATCCTTCAAAGACCGGGGCATGACCATGGCGATCAGCAAAGCCAAGGAAGCAGGCTGCGAAGCAGTGATCTGCGCCAGCACCGGCAACACATCCGCTGCAGCTGCCGCCTACGCCCGCCGGGCCGGCATGCGGGCGTTTGTGCTGATTCCCGATGGCTACGTGGCCCAGGGAAAACTGGCTCAGGCCTTGGTCTACGGCGCCGAGGTTCTAGCAATCCGTGGAAACTTCGATCGCGCCCTCGACATCGTGCGTGAAGTTTCCGACCGCTATCCGGTCACCCTGGTGAATTCGGTGAATCCCTACAGGCTCCAAGGACAGAAGACAGCTGCCTTCGAAGTGATCGAAGCCCTGGGTGATGCTCCGGACTGGCTGTGTATTCCCATGGGTAATGCGGGCAATATCACCGCCTACTGGATGGGGTTCCAGGAGTACCACCAAGCTGGTCGCAGCCGCAGGCTGCCCCGAATGATGGGGTTCCAGGCCAGTGGATCCGCCCCACTCGTCAACGAGACCACGGTGGAAGATCCAGAAACGATTGCCACAGCGATCCGGATCGGTAATCCAGTGAACCGGGAGAAAGCGATCTCAGCCCGCCAGGCCAGCAATGGCGCCTTCCTCGACGTCACCGATGCCGAAATCGTGGCCGCCTACAAACTGCTGGGAGGGCAAGAAGGTGTGTTCTGCGAACCCGCCAGCGCCGCATCCGTCGCCGGTCTACTGAAGCGGAAGGATGAGGTGCCGAGCGGAGCCACTGTGGTGTGTGTGCTCACAGGCAATGGCCTCAAGGATCCCGATTGTGCGATCCAGAACAACGATGCCTCCTTCCACACGGATCTCGATCCAGACCTGGGCACGGTGGCCAAGGTCATGGGGTTCTGAAAACAGAGCGAAGTCTCCCCCCTCTTAGAGGGGGTTTTTTTATGAGTCAGCACCGCAACCAGCCAGCAAACTGCCTGCGGAAGACGGCTGCCAACCATTTCCAGAACCCGTGGAAAACCCTGGCAAACAAGCCTCGTCGACCAACGGCATCGTCTCCACAGCCTGTGCAATCTGTGCAGAACGGTTATTTCTCCAGATCAGCCTCCTCTCTCTCCCCAGGGCTGTGAACTGGAGATCGTCCATGAGGCAGGCGCTCTGGGCCTTTTTCCACGCTTTCCCCAGCACCGACTACGGCTGTTTGGATTGGTTTTAAAAAAGATCTAATCCTTAATCCGGATCAGGAACAAACCAGATCCAATGCCATTGCACTTCTCCCGAGCCTGTGAAACCGTGGGAGGCCATTCAGAATCAACGGTCCAGACGTTGACGCCATGAAACTGGTCTGTTCCCAGGCTGAACTCAACGCCGCTCTGCAGCTGGTCAGTCGCGCTGTCGCGTCCCGCCCGACCCATCCGGTGTTGGCCAATGTGCTGCTCACGGCCGATGCCGGAACAGGTCGGCTGAGCCTCACCGGGTTTGATCTCAATCTCGGCATTCAGACGTCCCTGGCTGCCTCTGTTGACAGCAGTGGAGCCGTCACCCTGCCCGCCAGGCTCCTGGGGGAGATCGTTTCGCGGCTCTCGAATGAATCTCCAGTAACCCTGGCGTCGGATGAGGCGGGGGAACAGGTGGAGCTCACCAGCCTCAGCGGCAGCTATCAGATGCGTGGCATGCCCGCTGATGAATTCCCCGAGCTGCCGCTCGTTGAGAACGGCACAGCCCTGCGATTGGATTCGGCGGCCCTCGTGCGAGCCCTGCGGGCCACCCTCTTCGCCAGCAGCGGTGATGAAGCCAAGCAGCTGTTGACCGGCGTGCATCTCCGCTTTGAGGGGCGCCATCTTGAGGCTGCCTCCACGGATGGTCACCGACTGGCGGTGCTGGCGGTGCCCGATGCCCTTCAGGAGGATCAGGACGAGCTCGCGGTGACCTTGCCCGCCCGCTCCCTGCGGGAGGTCGAGCGCTTGGTGGCGGGTTGGAAGGGGGACGACCCTGTGACCCTTTTTTATGACCGGGGGCAGGTTGTGGTGCTTGCCGCAGATCAAATGGTGACCAGTCGCACCTTGGAGGGCACCTATCCCAACTATCGGCAGCTGATTCCCGAAAGCTTCAGCAGGGTGCTCGAACTGGATCGCCGAGGCTTCATCGCCGCTCTTGAACGGGTGGCTGTCCTGGCCGATCAGCACAACAACGTGGTGCGAATTGCCAGTGACCCCAGCTCCGGTCTCGTGCAGATCAGTGCAGATGTTCAGGATGTCGGCAGTGGTTCTGAGTCCTTGCCCGCCGAGTTGAGTGGTGAAGCTGTGCAGATCGCCTTCAACGTCCGTTATGTGCTGGATGGTTTGAAAGCCATGGAGGGTGATCGGATCCGTCTTCGTTGCAATGCCCCCACCACGCCGGCTGTCCTCTCGGCCGCCGATGATGAATCCAGCTTCACCTACCTGGTGATGCCTGTTCAGATCCGCAACTGAGTCCTTGTCACGTCCCGATCAGATCCTGCTGAGCGATCTGCTGCGGCATCGGGTCCGTTGCGATCAGGGCCTCGATCACGGCCCCGGAGTGATGGCCTGGATGCATCCACCGGTGCATCGGTTGCTGGGTTGGGTCAGTCGTCCATCAGCGCTGCGCACCACTCGAGCGGTTTGGCGTCTTGATCAATGGCGCGGGCTCAGTGAGCAGGAGGCCTTTGTCAAAGGTCCCCCGGCAGAGGCTGACCTCGCCACGCTTGAGCGTCTTCCCACGTTGATGGAGGCTGATCTGCTCGATCGGCACGGAGAACGGCTGGGCAGCATTGCTGATTTGGCTGTCGTACCGGCCACCGGTCAGATCCTCCACTACCTCGTGTGCAGGAGTGATCCACGGTTGCCCGGCAGCAGTCGCTGGCGTCTGAGTCCCGATCGGATCGTGGATCAGCAGCCTGGTCAGGTCACCACGGCGCTCCGGGAACTGGATGAATTGCCCTTGGCCCGAGCCAGCGTTCGTCAGGATTTTCTGCGGCGCTCCCGCCACTGGCGCGAACAGCTGCAGCAGATGGGTGATCGCGCCGGTGAACGGCTCGAAGGTTGGTTGGAGGAGCCCCCCTGGGAGGGCTCTGGGGGCGACTTTGATGCGGAAGTGGACGACCACGACCAGGAGCGTTCTCAAGCTCGATGGTCTGATGCATCGTCTTGGGAGGAAGAGGATTGGGGGGAGACCTGGGCTGACGAACAACCGGTGCGTCCTGACTCCCCCTCATCACGACGGCGGGATGACGATCCCGATCCCTGGATCTGATCCCGCCGTCGGCAACACTGGGAGAAGCTGACATCCCGTTTGTGGCTTCGTCTCCTGCTTCGGCGCAGTCGTTTGATGTGTCCGCCGCTCTCCGTCAGGAGGGATTGACCGAGGAGGACTACCGCGAAATCCAGCGCCGTCTTGGACGGGACCCGAATCGGGCGGAGTTGGGCATGTTCGGTGTGATGTGGTCGGAACACTGCTGTTACCGCAATTCCAGGCCGTTGTTGCGGGGATTCCCCACGGAAGGACCGCGCATTCTTGTGGGGCCTGGTGAAAACGCAGGTGTCGTGGATCTCGGTGACGGACACCGTCTCGCCTTCAAGATCGAGAGTCACAATCACCCGTCGGCGGTGGAACCGTTCCAGGGAGCGGCGACCGGCGTGGGCGGCATCCTGCGGGACATCTTCACCATGGGGGCCCGTCCGATTGCCTTGCTCAACGCGCTCCGCTTCGGACCTCTGGACGAGCCGAGCAATCGGGGCCTGCTTGAGGGCGTGGTCGCCGGCATTGCCCATTACGGCAACTGTGTCGGCGTTCCCACCGTTGGCGGGGAGGTGGCCTTTGATCCCTCCTACAGCGGCAATCCCCTCGTGAATGCCATGGCACTCGGTCTGATGGAGACCGATGACATCGTCAAATCCGGGGCCATGGGTGTCGGTAATCCCGTGGTTTACGTGGGCAGCACCACCGGTCGCGATGGCATGGGTGGGGCCAGCTTTGCCAGTGCGGAACTGAGTGCTGCTTCTTTGGATGACCGACCCGCTGTTCAGGTGGGCGATCCCTTTTTGGAGAAGGGATTGATCGAGGCCTGTTTGGAGGCTTTCAAAAGTGGAGATGTGGTTGCTGCTCAGGACATGGGCGCGGCTGGTCTGACCTGCAGCTGCTCGGAAATGGCAGCCAAGGGAGATGTGGGTGTGGAGCTGGATCTTGATCGCGTGCCCGCCAGGGAGGAGGGAATGACCGCCTACGACTATCTGCTGTCGGAATCCCAGGAGCGGATGTTGTTTGTGGTGCGTGCCGGGCGGGAGGAAGCGTTGATGGAACGCTTCCGCCGCTGGGGCCTGCAGGCGGCTGTGGTCGGTCGTGTTCTTGAGGAGCCCGTGGTTCGGGTGCTCCAGCACGGTGCCGTGGCGGCGGAGATTCCGGCTCGCGCGCTGGCGGAGGACACCCCGATCAATACGCATACCTTGATCGCGGACCCCCCTCTGGACATACAGCAGCACTGGCGCTGGACCGAGGCCGATCTGCCCGCCGCGGACCCAGGCCACGACTGGGGAGAGGATCTGCTCCGTTTGTTGGATGACCCAACCATCGCCAGCAAACGTTGGGTCTATCGCCAGTACGACCAGCAGGTGTTGGCCAACACCGTCATTCCTGCCGGTGGCGCCGATGCCGCTGTTGTGCGCCTTCGACCGCAGCAGGGGGATGGCTCTCTATCGGCTGTGGAGCGGGGCGTGGCCGCCACGGTGGACTGCCCCAACCGTTGGGTCGCCCTGGACCCGGAGCGTGGAGCCATGGCAGCCGTTGCGGAAGCAGCCCGCAATCTCAGCTGTGTTGGTGCCGAACCACTCGCCGTCACCGACAACCTCAACTTCCCTTCACCGGAAACCGACCGTGGTTACTGGCAACTCGCCATGGCCTGCCGCGGTCTCTCGGAAGCCTGTAGGCAGCTCAACACTCCCGTCACCGGTGGCAACGTGTCTCTCTACAACGAGACGCGAAGCGACGATGGCACGCTCCGACCGATTCATCCGACCCCGGTGGTGGGCATGGTCGGTCTGGTGGAGACCATCGCTTCGGTGATCGGTCTGGGTTGGCGCCGTTCCGGGGATCCCCTGTTTCTCCTGGGTGTCGCCCCTGATGAAGCCAATGACGATCGATTAGGCCTGGCTGGCAGCGCTTATCAGGGGGTGATTCATGGCCTGCTCAGCGGCCGGCCGCCGCGGCCTGATCTTGCCCTTGAGGCTCGTGTGCAGGCCCTCGTGCGTGCCGGGGCCGCTTCCGGTCTGCTCGCTTCAGCCCATGACTGCAGCGATGGTGGTTTGGCTGTGGCTCTGGCTGAGAGTTGTTTAGCGGTTGGTCTCGGTGCACAGATTGATCTGTCCGCTGGCGCTGCGCGGCCGGAACGTCTCCTCTTTGCCGAAGGTGGTGCGCGGATCGTGATCTCCGTGAAGGCTGAATGTCTGTCGGCCTGGACGGCTTTGTTGGCGGGTCCTGAAGGTCGGGAGGTGCCGGTCACGGCCCTGGGAACCGTGACGGATCAGCAGCGACTGACCCTCAGCATCGGTGATCAGCGCATGATCGATACCCCTGTTGAGGCCTTGGTTCAGGCCCATGAGCAGGCCTTGCCCCGCCGGATGGAGGCGTGAGGGCGTGAGGCACAATCAGAAGGAACTCTGAAGACGAGGCGCCCTGTGCATCAGTTTGCGGCTGAGCGTCCCGATCGAATGGAGGAGGCCTGCGGCGTTTATGCCGTGCTCGCGGCTGATCAGCCCGTGGCCAACCTCACCTATTTCGGCCTTTACTCCCTTCAGCATCGCGGTCAGGAATCAGCTGGGATCGCTGTCTTCAATCAGGGCAAGGTGCGCCTGCATAAGGACATGGGTCTGGTCAGCCAGGTGTTTGACCAGGATGTGCTCGCTCGTATGCCCGGCCATCTCGCCGTTGGCCATAACCGCTATTCCACCACCGGTAGCAGCCGCGTCTGCAATGCCCAACCTGTGGTGCTGATGACCCGCCTTGGTCCGTTTGCCTTGGCCCACAACGGCAATCTGGTCAATGCCGCTGAGTTACGGGAGCGGGTTGACGATGGTGCTGCCGAATTCACGTCCACGACTGATTCAGAGCTGATCGCCCTGGCGATTCAGCAGGCTGTCGAGCGTGGGCTCGATTGGGAGCCGGCCATTCGCGAGGCCGCGGCCCTCTGCCGAGGCGCCTTCAGCCTCGTGATTGGCACATCAGATGCTCTCTTCGCGTTGCGCGATGGTTACGGCATTCGGCCACTCGTGTTTGGCCGTTTAGGTGAGGCCGCCGATGGTCACTGGGTGGTGAGCAGTGAAACATGCGGTCTCGACATCATCGGAGCTAGTTATGAAGATGATGTGAAACCTGGTGAGATCGTTCGTTTTTGTTGTGGTGATCTAGAGCCTAAGCGTGATCACTGGGTCGAGGCATCGACGCGGATGTGTGTGTTTGAAATGATTTATTTTGCTCGCCCTGATAGTCGTTTCTTTGGGGAATCTCTCTACAGCTACCGGCAGCGAATTGGCCGGATTCTTGCTAAGGAATCGGCTGTCGAAGCCGATCTCGTGATTGGTGTCCCTGACTCGGGAATCCCCGCTGCAATTGGCTACTCCCAGGAGAGTGGTATCGCCTTTGCTGATGGACTGATCAAGAATCGCTATGTCGGTCGAACCTTTATTCAACCGACTCAGGCGATGCGTGAAGCGGGAATCCGCGTGAAGCTCAATCCTTTGCCTGATGTGCTGGCTGGCAAGCGTGTTGTGGTGATTGATGACTCAATCGTGCGTGGTACGACCAGCCGAAAATTGGTGCAAGCCCTTCGCGATGCCGGCGCCACGGAGGTCCATATGCGTATTAGCTCTCCCCCGGTGACCCATCCCTGTTTCTATGGCATTGACACCGACACTCAGGATCAGCTGATTGCAGCTCGCCTCACGATCGAGGAGATCACCGCTCACCTCAAGGTGGATTCGTTGGCCTATCTGAGTAAGGAGGGCATGGTGGAGGCCGCCAAGGCTAAGTCCGAGCATTTCTGCACGGCTTGTTTTGATGGTGCCTATCCAATTCCCATGGATCAAAGCGTCAGCTCCAGCAAGTTGATGTTGGAGCCCTCGGGTGTGGCTGCGGTTAACAGGGCTCAGGCCTGATCGCTGATGATTGGGATTAAATCCACAAGCGTTTCCTCTGCTTTCAGAGGAAGCTGCAGCCCCTGATCTGTTGCAATGTCGGCTGAGAGCAAACGGCCATGACGGCCCTGGTTGGAGACCACCCCCAGCAGCGTGTCAGCGGAACTGACCGCCACCACTCGATCGTTTGGCTCCTGGTCCTCATGGAGCTTGATCACCACATCGCCGAGGTCACCACGCCTGCAGAGGCGTAGCTCATTCAAGGGCTGTCGGATCAACCGTCCCCTCTGGGTGGCGAGGATCAAATCGCTCTCTGACTGCTCATCAAGACTCAGGGCGCCGATCAGTTGCTCCTCGGGCAGCAGACGCATGGCGATGGGTCCTTGAGCCAGCTTGCCCATCAGCGGCAGGGTGTTCTCATCGACTGGCAACTGCAGCACCCTTCCCAGGTCTGACACCAGAGCCACCGTTCCTCCGTCTTTGCAGATCAGAGCTGTTTTTAGGCTCACGCCATCTTTGAGTTTGAGGATCGTCGCTGCTCGTCCTGAGAGGTCCTGCAGGTCTTCAAGGGGCAGCCGCTTGAAGCGTCCGTCTGTGCTCAGCAGCCCCAGGGACAGGTTGGAGTCTGAGTGTCCGGCGTCCGGCAGTCGCAGCAAACTGACCAGCGGATCGCCTTCCAGAGCGGTGGGCAGGAATCGTTCCAGGGAGCCTGGCTGCTGTCCGGCGAATTCCCAGCGCAGGAGAGCAATGCGACCGGTGGCGGAGAGGGCCAGCAATCGTGGTGCCGATGTGACGGGCAGGATCAGTCGTGCCGGTGCTGGTTCATCGCCCAGGGGAGCGGCTTCCTGTAGGTGCAACCGTCCGAGGAGCTGGGGGCTGATCACCTTCACCTGACCATCGGCCTGGATCAGCAGGCGGGCATCCCCCGGGAGCGCTTCAAGGGCCTGCTGACGCTGAAGCTCTGCGGTTGGTCGTTGATTGGCCGCCCGTTCTGCCAGCAGGTGATCGCCCCCTTCAATCAAGCGGGTGCGTCGCGGTGTTGCGAAGCGCTTTTTCAATTGTTTGAGCTCGGTCACCAGGGCATCCAGTAGCTCGTCCCGGTCCTGCAGCAGTCGTTGGAGACGGCTGCGTTCCTGACGGAGGTCGTTCGCTTCCTGGCGCAGGCTTTCCTGTTCCAAGCCTGTGAGTCTGCGCAGCGGCATCGCCAGTACTGCATCGGCCTGTCGCTCGCTCAGGCTGAGATGCACCATCAAGCTGGCCCGGGCGCTGGCGGCGTCGCGGGCTTTCTGGATCATCTCGATCACCTCCTGCAGCGCATTGAGGGCGCTGATCAGGCCCTCCACCACTTCCAACCGGTCCTCTGTTTTGCGCAGCGCATGGCTGGTGCGCCGGATCAGGGTCTGCTCTCGGTAATCAAGGAAGGTTTGCAGCAACTGCCTCAAGGACAGCTGCTGGGGCTGACCATCCACCAGGGCGAGCAGGATGGCGCCGAAGTTGCTCTGCAGGGATGTGCGTCGTTGCAGGTCCTGGAGGACTTTTTCAGGATCTGCATCCCGCCTGAGTTCCACGACGACGCGCATGCCGTCTCGGTCGCTCTCATCGCGGATATCGGCAATGCCGCCGATGCGGCCATCGTTCACCTGCTCTGCCAGTTTTTCGATCCAGCCAGCCTTGCTCAGTTGGAACGGCAGCTCAGTAATCACCACCGCATTGCGCTTATGCCGACCTTTGCCAGGTTGCACCTCTTCAATGTGGGCGACACCCCGCATGGGAATGCTGCCCCGACCGTTCAGATAGGTCTCGCGTACACCACTTCCCAGCAGCACTTCTCCGCCGGTCGGGAAGTCTGGCCCTGGAACCAGCTCCAGGAGCTTGGCATCGCTCAGTTCGGGTTTGCGCACCAGTGCCACCAGGGCATCCACCACTTCACCCAGGTTGTGAGGGGGGATGTTGGTGGCCATGCCCACGGCGATGCCGGCACAACCGTTCAGCAGCAGAAAGGGAAGCTGGGCAGGGAGAACCGTGGGTTCTTGTTGGGATCCGTCAAAGTTGGCCGCGAAATCAACGGTGTCATCACCGATTTCGTCCAGCAGCCCCTCATGGGCGATCGGTGCAAGCCGCGTTTCCGTGTAACGCATGGCTGCCGGGGGATCGTCATCGACGGATCCGAAGTTGCCGTGGCCATCCAGCAGTGGATGACGACTGGAGAAGGTCTGCACCAGGCGCACAAGCGCGTCATAGACGGCCTGATCTCCATGGGGGTGGTACTTGCCCAGCACATCCCCAACAACGCGGGCGCATTTCCGGTAGGGCCGGTCTGGGGTCAGCCCCAGCTCGTGCATCGCGTACAGGATGCGTCGCTGAACCGGTTTGAGGCCATCGCGGGCATCGGGCAGGGCCCGACCCACGATCACGCTCATGGCGTATTCGAGATATGAGCGCTGCATCTCCTGATGCAGGGCGATCGGTTGAACGCGCTCCTCGGCCATCCGGATCGGGAATTCTGAGGGCGGAAGGGGCTCAGCCTACAGATCTCTGCGGGATTGATCAGGCGATTCAGCGTCCGCTGCTGGGATCGGCATTGGCTTCCGCCCGTTCGACAGCGTCTTTAAGGGTCGAGCTGGAGAGGAGCGTGCTCGTGGCCTGGCGCAGATTCAGACCCCAGAGCTGTTGTTTTTGATGGGCCGGCAGCACGTAATTGGGATCCTCCGCCAGGGCCTGACGGGCCAGGGTCAGGGCTTCATCACTGCCGGGTGACTGGCTGTTAAGGGCGGCGGCCAGCGCCAGCATCGGTTCTGCGTTGCGTTTGATGTTCAGCACCCGCCGCCAGCGCTGGATTGCCTCGCTGGTGTTGCCCATTTCAAACAGCACCAGTGCCTGGTTGTTCACCGCTTCCCAGAAGGTGGGTTTGAGTGATGACGCTTTTTCAAATGCCTTCAGTGCAGACCTGTAGTCGGTCTGCATAATCCGGGCGTTCCCCAGGTCGAAATAGGCGCCAGGGTTGTTGGGATCGAGCTTCAGCCCTTCATCCAGCAGGGGGATCGCGTCATCTGGCCTGTTGTCCCGAAGGGCTAGAGATGCTTCTGCGAACCAGAGGCCGGCCTTCTTGGGGTTCAGTTGTTTGGCCCGTGCGAGAGATTCGGCGGCCTGATTCAGTTGCTCGCTGCGCAGCTGGGCTTCCGCCAGAACCGACCAAAGTCGTTCATCGTTGGGTTGCAGACGCACGGCGAGGGCAGCCAGACGGGCGGCTTCCTCGGGCTGTCCGAGCTTCAGAAGTTGTGCAGCGGTGCGTCCGATGCCGATGCCGGAACCCTCCAGTTCTTGGCTGCTGGGTAAATACACCGTTGGAACCAGTGCCCTCGAGGCAGGTGGCAGCATCACGCTGGCCAGGCCCATCAATGCCGCTGCACACCAGGTCGCTCTGCCGACGCGCTGACCCTGCCGCCTCATCACTGTGCCTCAGATCCGTTCAGGTTAGGCGGGCTCTCCACAGCCGCTGCTGCCGCGTTTCGTCTCCACATCCAGGGTTTGATCCGGCGCAGTGCCGATCCCTGCAATTTGTCTCTCCAGGTGACGTCATCCCAGCTGAGTGCCTGTTGGCGCGTCAGGCTGAGCACCCAGGGTCGCGGTTGCACATCGGGATCCTCACTGCTGGGGATCGAGCCTTGATTCCAAGGACAGATCTCCTGGCAGATGTCGCACCCGGCCACCCAGGGTCCGAGGGAGCTGCTGATCGCCTTTGGCAGTTCCGTCGTTCGGTTCTCGATGGTGTGATACGCCAGACAGAGTCGTGAATCGACGACAAAAGGTTCGCGAATTGCGGCGGTTGGACAGGCCTCCATGCAGCGTGTGCAGCGACCGCAGAGGGGCTTGGCAGCCTGGTCTGGATCCAGCTCCAAGGTGGTGAGTAGATGGCCGATCACCATCCAGGAGCCCCGCTGTTGATGGATCAGGTTGCTGTGCTTGCCGATCCAGCCCAGACCGGCTTCCTCAGCCCAGGCTTTGTCTAGTAGCGGTTCAGCATCCACACAGGCTCTCCAGCCCACGCCGGGATGTTGGGCTTCCAGCCAGCGACCCAGGCGTTTTAGCCGTTGGCTGACCACGCGGTGATAATCCCTTCCCCAGGCATATCGGGCGATCGCCAGGGCTCCCGGTTCCCGGTTGGAAGCCACGTGGTAATTGAGACCCACCGCAAGCAGGCTTCTGGCCCCTTCCAGCAACCGATCCGCAGCTTGACGCCGCGGTGCGGCCATCCAGCCCATCTCTGCCTGGTGGCCTGCTTCCAGCCAGCGTTGCAGGGCGGCTGTGCGCAGCTGCAGTCGAGCGCTACCCGGCAGTCGAGCGATGCCGACAGGATCGAACCCCTGGAGGCGCGCCTGCTGTTTCAGGGCCCTGCTGAGCTGGCACAGATCGGTGTCATGCGACACGGAAATCGACCGTAAAGTTGGGCACCTTTTGGCATCTTGCCGTGTCCGCTTCCGCTTCGGGTTCCTCCTCCAACCTGCGCCTCGCGCCGGTGCTGCGTTGGCTCGGTCTCACCCTGGTGGTTCTTCTCGCTCTGCAGATCTCCGTTGTGCTCAGCGGTGCGGATTGGTCTGAGCCGGCTTTTCAGCAGCTGTTGATCGAGCGGCTGGTCAGCCAGGCACCGATGGGTTTTGTCGGTTTGCTGTTGATGCTGATCGGTTCCCGTCTGGATCATCCCGGTGCTGAGCGCACCGTGATCCGTTGGGTTGTCTGCGTTCTTTCCGCCCTGCTCACGGTGGTCATGATCGCGGTGGTTCCCATGGCGATCAGCGGCAACCAGACCCTTTCCGGTCAAGCGGACCAGACCCTTCAGCAGCGTCGCGGTCAGCTCGAGATGGCCCGTCAGCAAGGCAAGAATCCCGACAACGTCAAAATGCTCGGCGACCAACTGGCCCAGGCCGGTCAGCTCCCAGCCGGGGCGAGCGATGAAGAGAAAACCAAGGCGGCTCAGCTCTTTATCGATGGTCAGCTTCAGCAGATGGACGACCAGATCCAGCAGGCGGAGCGTCAGCGCAACCTTGCGGTGAATCAGCGCCGTTACGGCGGCACCGTCAGTGCTGTGGTGCTGGCTATCGCCTTCGTTCTTCTTGCCTTTGCAGCCGTTCTCTGAACGGCTTTTCTGACTGATCCTCTGGCCGCTGGTTAGGTTGGACAGACCTCGTCGACTCCAGGACCGGGACGTTTCTTGGTGCAGTCCAACCCCAGACCTGATCTGCCGCTCAGCGCCAGACTTCAACAGGATCTCAAGAATGACCTGATTGCTGGCTTGCTGGTGGTGATTCCGCTTGCCACCACGATCTGGCTGGCGACCACGGTGAGTCGCTTCGTTCTGGCCTTTCTCACCTCGATTCCGAAGCAGTTCAACCCCTTCATCACTCTCAATCCGCTGCTTCAGGACCTGATCAACCTGGCTTTGGGGCTCACGGTTCCTCTGTTGGGCATCCTCCTGATCGGTTTGATGGCCCGCAACATCGTCGGCCGTTGGCTGCTCGAGTTCGGGGAGGGAACCCTGTCGAGGATTCCCCTGGCTGGGTCGGTCTACAAAACCCTCAAACAGCTGCTGGAGACGTTTCTTCGTGACAACTCCAAGCGCTTTCGTCGGGTCGTGCTGGTGGAGTATCCGCGGGAGGGTCTCTTCAGCGTCGGTTTTGTGACTGGGATCGTTGGCCCCTCTCTGCAAGCGGAGCTTGATCAGCCCTTGCTGAGCGTGTTCATTCCCACGGCGCCCAACCCCACCACCGGGTGGTACACCCTGGTGCCGGAGAGCTCCGTCCGTGATCTGAATATTTCCGTGGAGGATGCCTTCCGCACGATCATCTCGGCTGGGATCGTCAATCCCGATGAACGGGAAGCACCGGTGAATCGCAGTTTCTCCAGTTTGATCTCCCAGTTGCGGGCCTCCGTGACGCCCTCTTCAAGCACCTCCGAAGCCTGACGCTTGCGTTTGCCGTTCCTCTTTCGCGAATCCTCCATGCAGTCCCGATCCCTGGCCCGAGAGCTGGCTCTTCTGGTGCTTGGTCAACTTCCTGACCGTGAGGTGAAAGCAATTCAGGAGTCGTCTAAGGCTGACTTCTCTGTGGAGAGCCTGCTCCAGAAAGCGCTTGACACGCTTCTTCAGCATTGGCGCGAGACCCTTGATGGCTGTGCTGCCGATCTGGAGAAGGCCCAGCAGCATTTGCTGGACAGCGAACTGAAGGATGGCGATCGCAGTGACAATGCCGTGGTGCGCGACCAGCTCAAGGCGTCCCTGGCGTCAGCTGAGCAGGTGCTGAACGGTTTGTCTGGATCTTTAGAGCTGCCTCGACTGCTGGCCCTCGCCGATCAGGATCGTGTGCGGGAGGACGCCAGGCAGCGGATCGCGTTGGTGCTGGAGCAGCGCACCAGCATTGATGCCCGTTTGGATGGAGTGATGGAGGGCTGGAGGCTGACCCGTCTGCCTCGCATTGATCGGGATATTTTGCGTTTGGCTGTTGTGGATCTCACCGCGCTGAAGACCCCCGCAGCGGTTGCTTGTAATGAGGCTGTCGAGCTGGCCAATCGTTACAGCGATGATCAGGGGCGGCGCATGATCAATGGAGTGCTTCGCCGTCTCCAGGCGGCGGCATCCACCTCGTCCCTGTCCTGACCTCCGGTCACTCAAGCCCCGCATCGATGGTTTACGACTGGTTCAATCGCACCTCCGTCCCGCCCGGACAGGAGCCCGCCGATGGAGAGGTGACCGCTGCTGAACCCGCAGAGGCGGCTGAACCTGCGGCTGATCCATCACAGGCCAATGGGGCAGTTGTCGATGAGGATCCCCTGGAGTGGGCCCGGCAGGCCTACGCACGCCTGAAGGCGCAAAAGGCCCAGGAAGCATTGGCTGTTCAGGCAAAACAGGCTGTTCAGGCAAAACAGGCTGTTCAGGCAGAACAGGCTGTTCAGGCAGAACAGGTTGCTCCTGTTAAGGAGTCCATCGCGTCCTCTGAGTCAGCTCCTCTCTCTGAGTCTCAAGAGCGCGAATCCACACCTGAAGCGTCATCCGCGGTGTCGCCTGATCCGGCTCCAACAGCGGGTTTGTCCTTGCTGGAGCAGGCAGCGGCCCAGCGTCAGGAACGCCGCGAAGATCTCGAACGCCGGAGCCTTCCAGTCGATCCCGTGGAGCCGGCCCAACCGGCTCAGTCCTTGGAGATCAGCGGATCTCCTGCTCTGGTCAGCGATGGTGACGATCCACAGCTCGGGGCATTCGATGACACCTTCACCTGGTCTGCCGAGGTGCTCGCAGCCCAGGGGCGCCGCGCTGAGCAGGTCTCGCTTGAAGAGATTGATTGGCTCGGTCGCCTGCGGCGCGGCCTTGAAAAGACTCGCCAGGGTTTTGTTACCAGCCTGCTGGAGAATCTGGGCGACGACCCCCTCACTCCAGAGGTGGTGGATGAACTGGAGGCTCTGCTGCTGCGGGCAGATGCCGGCGTGCAGGCCACCGATCAGGTGATGGAGGCCTTGCGCCGACGCCTGAATAAAGACGTGGTCGATCCTCGCGAAGGGATCCGGTTCCTGAAAGAGCAGCTGCGCAATCTGCTGGAGAAGCCCATTCATGACAGCGGTGTCGAGCTTCTCGCTCCGGAGCGCGGTCGTCTCAATATCTGGCTGATGGTGGGCGTGAACGGTGTGGGCAAGACCACCACCCTCGGCAAACTCGCCAATCTCGCCGTCCGCAGTGGCTACAGCGCTCTTGTGGCCGCGGCCGACACCTTTCGTGCGGCGGCGGTGCAGCAGGTGGCGGTCTGGGCTGATCGCAGTGATGTGCCGGTGGTCTCCAATCCCTCGGCCAATGCCGATCCCGCGGCGGTGGTGTTCGATGCGATCGGTGCCGCCCGTTCCCGCAACGCCGATCTGCTCTTGGTGGATACGGCTGGTCGGCTTCAGACCAAGCACAACCTCATGGAGGAACTGCAGAAGATCCGTCGGATCGTTGATCGGCTTGCTCCGGAGGCCAAGGTCGAGTCTCTCCTGGTGCTCGATGCGAGCCAGGGGCAGAACGGTCTGAAACAGGCGATGGCCTTTGCCAAGGCTGCTGATCTCACGGGTGTGGTGATCACCAAGCTTGATGGCACCGCCCGCGGTGGGGTCGCTCTGGCGGTGGCATCGGAGGCAGGTTTGCCGATCCGTTTCATCGGAGCAGGGGAGGGGATCCGAGATCTACGGCCTTTCAACAGCTTTGAGTTTGTCGAGGCATTGCTGGCCGGTCGCTGAACCCTTGCTACCTTGCGGGTCCTGCCATGGTTGGCCGTGAGCAGTAAGCCACCACGGCGCCACTCCACTCCGCGTCAACGCAGTGCCCCCCAGGCATTGACGGCTACGGCATCGTTTCGGCAGCTTCTCGACAGCCTTTCCAACGAACAGCGCACCAACCAGGACCTGTTGGTGTCTCTCGGTTTCACTCTGCGCAGCTTCACCAACCTTGATCGTTTCCTGGAGCTGGTGCCCGTGGTGGCATCGCGGCTCGTTGGAGTGGAAGGAGCCCTGTTGGTGCCGTTTCAGGCGGATGGGCGCCTCTGGCGTGAGCAGCTCCAGGTTTTGCCGTCCGATCGATCGGAGGAGCTTCTGCGACAGGTCGCCGCCTACGAGCCTGGGCTGGTTGTGGGTTTCGCCTCAGAGGAGAGTCAGCTTCAGGGTCTCGATTATCTGGTTCAGCGTCAGCTCGGTCGAGCGGAGCTGTTTGCCACCAGCCTCGTGGCCCGTGGTCGTCCTCGGGGTCGTCTGTATGTGTTCAGCCATGGGCCGTCCATGGCCTGGAGCGAGGTGCATCGCCGCCACGTGCAACTGGTGGCCGATCTGGCCGCGGTGGCGATTGAAAACGACCTGATGCTGCAGCAGGCCCGTCGCCATGAACGGGTGGATCGCCAGCTCAGCATTGGTGCGGAGATCCAGGCGCAGCTGCTGCCCGATCGCTGCCCGGTGATTGAAGGGGTGGAGTTGTCGGCCCGTTGCCGCCCGGCGTTTCAGGTGGGCGGTGACTACTACGACTTCATCCCGACGCGACCGGAATTGATCGGGCGGCGACGTGAACGGGGTCGTTGGGCTCTCGTGATGGGGGATGTGATGGGCAAGGGGGTGCCGGCCGGTTTGCTGATGACCATGCTCCGGGGGATGCTCCGCGCCGAGGTGCTGAGCGGACTGCCTCCGGATCGCATCCTCCATGACCTCAATCAGCTGGCCCAGGAAGATCTGGCCCAGTCCCACCGGTTCGTCACCCTTTTTTATTCCGATTTCGATCCACGCACCCGCCGGCTTCGTTTTGCGAATGCGGCCCATAACCCGCCGCTGATTTGGCGTGCCCAACAGCGGACGATCAGTCGCCTCGATGCACCGGGTCTGTTGATCGGTCTTCAGCCGGAGGCCGACTACGGCTGCGGCGATGTGGTGCTCGAACCCGGTGACGTGATTCTGTATTACACCGATGGGGTCACGGAGGCCCCTGGCATCACGGGTGATCGCTTTGATGAAGCTCGCCTGATGCGAACCCTTGAGGCGGCCTGTCGTTCTGGGATGGGCTCCCAGGGCATCCTCGATCAGCTGTTTACCCGTCTGGATCGTTTTATCGGTGCGGATCGGCAGTTGGAGGATGACGCCTCGATGGTGGTGCTCAAGGTGCGTGAGGAGGTGATGCTTCCGTCTGTTCCCCGTTCTGCCCTCTGACAAGCTGAAGGCTGGTGGCGTGAACGGCAGGTATGGCAGCGGGAGTGACGGGCGGCGGCTCGGGCACCTGGAGTGATCGGTTTGAAGAGGGCTTGCACCCGGCGATCGAGCGCTTCAACGCCTCCATCGGGTTTGACATCACCCTGTTGCAGGAGGACCTGGATGGCTCGATCGCCCATGCACGCATGCTTGCTGAATGCGGAGTGATCAGCGATGAAGAGGCTGGTCAGCTCTGCGCCGGTTTGGAGCAGATTCGCAGCGAAGCGGCATCCGGCAACTTCCAGCCTGGCCTGGCCGATGAGGATGTGCATTTTGCGGTTGAGCGGCGTCTGATTGCCTTGCTGGGTCCGGTCGGTAAGAAGCTTCACACCGGCCGCAGTCGCAATGATCAGGTGGGAACGGATCTGCGTCTCTGGTTGCGCAGGAGAATCGACGCGCTGGAGCAGGCGGTTGTGCGTTGTCAGCATGCCCTGCTCACGCAGGCCGATCGCCATCGTGAGACCTTGATTCCGGGCTACACCCATCTGCAGCGGGCCCAACCGCTTTGTTTGGCCCACCATCTGCTGGCCTACGTGGAAATGCTCGAGCGCGATCGTGAGCGACTCAGGGATGTGCGCGTTCGGGTGAACATCTCTCCGTTGGGGGCTGCGGCATTGGCTGGTACACCCGTGCCGATCAATCGACGCAGCACGGCAACGGCCCTGGGTTTTGAGCGGGTCTATGCCAACAGTCTTGATGCGGTGAGCGATCGGGATTTCACGGTGGAGTTCTCCGCAGCGGCTGCTTTGGTGATGGCCCACCTCAGCCGCTTGGCGGAGGAGGTGATCTTCTGGGCGAGTGAGGAATGCGGTTTCGTACGTCTGACCGACCGCTGCGCTACCGGCAGCAGCCTGATGCCTCAGAAGAAGAATCCAGATGTACCGGAACTGGTGCGTGGAAAGTGTGGCCGGGTCTTCGGCCATTTGCAGGGCCTATTGACGATGATCAAGGGGTTGCCGCTTGCTTACAACAAGGATTTTCAGGAAGACAAGGAAGCCCTGTTTGATGTTGTTCGCACGACCTCTGATTGTCTCGAGGCCATGGCGATTCTTCTCGAGGAGGGGGTGGAGTTCCGACCGGAGCGTCTCGAGCAGGCTGTCGCCTCTGATTTTTCCAATGCCACCGATGTGGCTGACTATCTGGTGACCCGTGGTGTGCCCTTCCGTGAGGCTTATCAGTTGGTGGGTGCAGTGGTGAAGCGTTGCCTTCAGGACGGTGTGCTTTTGCGTGATCTCAGTCTTGAGCAGTGGCAGCAGTTTCATCCGGTGATTGAGGCGGATCTGCTGGAGGCGCTTGTGCCTCGCCGCGTGGTGGCGGCCCGTCTCAGTGAGGGGGGAACGGCTTTTGTTCGCGTTGAGGAGCAGCTGGCTCTCTGGTCTGAACGTTTGTCAACGAAGTGACTCACTGGGTCTACGCTAAACAAGCCAGAGGCCATTGATCCCTTTTCGGACCATGAACCGATGGCAGGTCAGGTCCCATCGGTCCCTCTTATCAACGGTCCATTAGGAAAGTGAGCATTTTCGTCGGCAATTTGCCCTTCCGCGCTGAGCAGGAAGACATCATTGAATTGTTCGCCGCCCATGGCGAAGTCACCAACTGTGCCCTTCCTCTGGAGCGCGACACCGGCCGCAAGCGTGGTTTCGCCTTCGTCGAAATGGCGGATGAGGCAGCAGAAGCTGCTGCGATTGAAGCCCTTCAGGGTGTTGAACTGATGGGCCGCCCCCTGCGCATCAACAAAGCCGAACCCCGAGGCAGTGCTCCCCGTCGAGGCGGTGGTGGCGGCTACGGCGGTGGCGGCTATGGCGGTGGTGGTGGCTACGGCGGTGGCGGTGGCGGCCGTGGTGGCTATGGCGGTGGCGGCGGTTATGGGGGCGGCGGTGGTCGCTCTGATGACGGCGGTGGCGGTGGTTATGGCGGTGGTTCCGGTGCCCGTGGCTGGGAAGATCGCAGCTACGGCGGTGGTGGCGGTTATGGGGGCGGCGGTGGAGCTCCCCAGGGCGGTGACTACGACGATGGCCGCAGTCGTCGCCGCCGCGGCGGTGGAGCTACTGCTCCCCAAGGCGACGATTACGGCGATTACGGCGGCGCAGAGGGCTGATCCCTTTCGCTGTTCCAGGCGATCAGCAGCACAGGTTCAGAGCCCGGCATCCTCAAGCTGCCGGGCAGCTGACTCGAGAACGGTCAGATCGGCTCCTTTGCGTTGGGCGTTCTGACCAAGATCCCTGCGCCAGTGGCGTGCTCCAGGCACTCCTTCCACCAGTTGCACGAGATGACGGCCCATGTCCCAGAGTCGTCCCCCCCGTTGGAGGTGCCGTTCCGCATGGGGCATCAGTCCCCTCACCACCCCTGAGGCGCTGACCGGTGGTCGTGCTGAATCGCCGTAGATCAGTTGGTCCACCTCGGCCCAGCGCAGGGGATGGGCGTAAGCCGCACGACCCACCATGGCTCCATCGCAGTGGCGCAGGGCATTGAGACAGTCGCTTGGGGTGTCCAGCCCGCCATTCAGCTCGATGGTGAGCTCGGGTCGGCGCTCCTTCAGGGCAATCACTCGGTCGTGCTGCAGAGGCGGAATTGTGCGGTTCTGTTTGGGATCCAGTCCCTCCAGCCAGGCCTTGCGGGCATGCACGCTGAATCGTGATGCGCCAGCGGCGGCCACTGCATCCACGAAGGCGGTGAGTAAAACATCGCTGTCGAGCGCATCGATACCGACCCGATGCTTGACCGTCACCGGCAGATCCGAAGCGGCTTTCATAGCTGCGACGCATCGGGCCACCGTCTCTGGTTCGGCCATCAGGCAGGCACCGAAATTCCCTGCTTGCACTCTGGGGCTCGGGCAGCCCACGTTGAGGTTGATCTCGTCATAGCCCCAGTCGGCGGCCATTCGGGTTGCTTCCGCCAGCAGCAGGGGATTGTCTCCACCCACTTGCAAGGCAAGGGGGTGCTCTTCTGGATCAAATCCCAGCAGTCGCTCCCGCCGATCGCTGTGGTGCAACGCTTGGGCCACCACCATCTCGCTGTAGAGCAAGGCTCTCCTGCTGATCTGCCGCATCAGCAGGCGGAAGTGACGATCGGTGCAGTCGAGCATTGGCGCCACACTGAAGCGCCAGGGCGGTTCCCGGTCGGAGCTGGTGGGGGAATCCATCCCCCCATGCTGCCTCGCGCCAGGCCTCGCTTAGAACACCATCATTGCTTTTGCTCTCTGCCATGACCTTTTCCATTCGGCAGCGGCTACTGAGCCGTCGCTCTCTGCTGGGCCGCGTCATGGTGGTTGCGTTCGGTTGGATGGCAGCTCCCAGGCCTGTCCTGGCGGCGTCTAAGGCAGCAGACCCCGCCTGGACTCTCTCGGATGCTGAATGGAAGCGTCGGCTCACACCAGAGGCCTATCAAGTGTTGCGGCGGGAAGGGACCGAGCGCCCCTTCACCAGTCCCCTGAATGGTGAGAAGCGCAAGGGCACGTATCACTGCGCTGGCTGTGACCTGCCTCTGTTTTCCTCTGCCGCCAAGTTCGACAGCGGTACGGGTTGGCCCAGCTTCTGGGAGCCGTTGGCCGGTGCGGTTGCCACGAAAGTAGATTTCAAATTGATCATTCCGCGCACCGAGTACCACTGCCGTCGTTGCGGGGGCCATCAGGGTCATGTGTTTGATGACGGTCCAAGGCCCACCGGCAAGCGCTACTGCAACAACGGCGTCGCCCTCCGGTTCCAGCCCTCTGCATGATCTGATCGTGATCGGCGGTGGTGCCGCCGGCTTCATGGCAGCAATCACGGCTGCCGAGCAGGGGCTCAGGGATGTCCTGGTCCTCGAGGCCACCCCTGAGCCCCTCAGCAAGGTGCGCATCAGCGGCGGCGGTCGTTGCAATGTCACCCATGCCTGCTGGGATCCGATCGAACTGGTGGGCCATTACCCCCGCGGTAATCGCCCCCTGCGCGGTCCCTTCAGTCGTTTCGCCTGCGGGGATGCTGTGGGCTGGTTTGCCGATCGAGGTCTGGAGCTTGTCGAGGAGCCGGATGGTCGGATGTTTCCTGTCGCCAACCGATCAGAGGCGGTGATCCAGTGTTTGCGCCGTGCAGCTCGGAGTGCTGGGGTTGAGCTTCAGCTGCGTGCTCCGGTGCGCAGCCTGCGGCAGCAGGACGAAGGGTTTCTGCTCGAGGGCCATGGCCGCCAAGGCGAGACAGCTCCGCTTTGGACGGCCCGTCGGGTGCTCGTGGCCACCGGTGGTCATCCCAGTGGACGGCGACTGGCTGCCGCTCTCGGGCACCAGATCGTCGATCCCCTTCCCTCGCTGTTCACCCTGGCACTTCAGGCCCCCGGGCTTACAGCCTGTTCTGGGGTGGCGCTCGATGGCGTGGAACTGGAGCTCAGCCTGTCCGGCGGTCGCTGGCGACAGCTGGGCAGGGTGCTGATCACCCACTGGGGGCTCAGCGGTCCGGCGACCCTCCGACTAACGGCCTTCGCTGCTCGTGGGTTGCATGCGGAGCGGTATCGAGGCGAGCTGACCGTGCGCTGGTTGGCTGGGTTGGCCAATGCTGAGGTCTCCGCAGCCCTGCAGACCCTGCGCCATCAGGAATCACGCCGCAGCCTCGCCGCAGCCCGACCCTATCCGCAGCGGCTGCCACGGCGGCTCTGGCTCACCCTGCTCGCTCAGGTGGGAGCTGATCCTCAGCGTCGCTGGGCGGACTGCCCAGCTGCCTGGGAGCGAGCCCTGGTGCAGGCGTTGACTGGCAGTCGCTATCCGATCCGGGGTCGAGGTCCTTTTGGAGAGGAGTTTGTGACGGCCGGTGGTGTCGCGCTTGGCGAGGTCAATCTGGCAACGATGGAGAGCCGACTGGTGAACGGTCTTTACTTCGCAGGGGAGCTGCTGGATGTGGATGGGGTCACCGGCGGCTTCAACTTCCAGCACTGCTGGAGCAGCGGTTGGCTGGCGGGTCAGGCGATCGCTGCCTCCCTCCTCTGAGCACTGTTCACTGGATCTGGTCGAACACCGTGAACATCGGCAAATACATGGCCAGCAGGATTGAGCCGACGATGCCACCCACCACGACGATCATGGCCGGTTCCAGCATCGAGGTGAGCGCTTTGACCGCCGCCGACACCTCGTCTTCGTAGAAGTCCGCCACTTTGCTGAGCATCTGGTCCATCTCGCCGGTTTCTTCACCGATCGCGAGCATGCTGAGGGCCATCTCCGGCAGCACCTTCTGGCGGTTCAGGGCTGTGCTCAGAAGCACCCCCTCCTGGACGAGCGTTCTTGAAGCAAGGATCGCGTCCGAGATGATCGAATGACCGGCCGTCTCGCTGGAGATTTCCAGGGACATCAGGATCGGCACGCCGGCGCGGGTGAGGGAACTGAAGATCCGGCAGAACTGAGCGGTGGCCGTTTTCATGATCAGGTCGCCGAACAGGGGTAGGCGCAGCGTTATCCGATCCACCACACGACGGCCTTTGTGGGTGTTGTAGTAGCGAGCGAATAGCCAGACCCCCACCAGCAGCCCCCCCGCGAAGATCAAGGAGGCGGAGGATCGCAGCAGTTTGCTGAGGTCCACCATCAGCTGGGTGAACAGGGGCAGTTCCGCCCCCAGGTCTTCGAAGATTCCGGCAAAGGTGGGAATCAGAAAGATCGTCATGCCCAGGAACACGAGGATGGCGATCACCAGCACCGCAACCGGATAGCCCAGCGCGCCTTTGATCTGGTTCTGCAGGCGGGCGTTGTCTTCGAGCAGTTTGGCCAGGCGTTTCAGGGATTCATCGAGCACACCCCCCGCCTCGCCCGCCTCCACCATGGCCACGGTGAGCTGATCAAAGACCTTCGGCCATTGCCGCATGGCTGCACCCATCGCCGTGCCCTGGTTCACCTCCAGTTGAACGGCGACGAGAGCCTTCTTGAACATCGGCAGTTTTTGCTGGCTGGCCATGAGATCGAGGCTGCGCACGATCGGTACGCCGGCATCCACCAGCGCGGCCAGCTTGCTGGCCCAGACGGCCTTCTCCTTCACGCCCGGAGGTTTCTGAAACGCCTCCCCCAGGTCGAGGGAGAGCAGACCGGCCTTGGCTTGGCCGCCTGCAGCTGTCTGATCCTTGGTTTTGGCACGTAGATCCGTGGCCTTGATGCCGCGTCTCCTGAGCTGGCGCCTGGCGTCGACGGGATCACTGGCACGGATCGTCACCGATCGCGCCTGTCCTGAGGCGGAGGTGTAGCTGGCGGTGAAGGTGACCATCGATCAGCGCCTGGGTCAGCCGTTCAGCAACCGTTCCAGTTCGGACGGTTTGCTCGCTTTGGTTCTCGCCTCATCCAGGCTGATCTCGCCGCGGTTGACCAAATCCGCTAAGGCCTTCTCCAGGGTCTGCATCCCCTGCTCTCCCCCGGTCTGGATCTGCGAGTAGAGCTGAGCGGTCTTGCCCTCGCGGATCAGATTCGCCACGGCTGGTGTGTTGATCAGGATTTCCTGGGCCATCACCCGGCCGAACTGGCCTGGTTGAGGATTCTCTTTCCGGCAGAGGGTCTGGGAGAACACCGCCACCAGGCTTCCAGACAGCTGCACGCGGATCTGGGTCTGCTGGCCGGGTGGGAATACATCCACCATGCGGTCGACGGTTTGAGCGGCCGAGCTGGTGTGCAAGGTGCCAAACACCAGGTGACCTGTTTCCGCGGCGGTGATCGCCAGCTGGATTGTTTCGAGATCGCGCATCTCCCCCACAAGGATCACGTCCGGGTCCTCCCGCAGGGCTGCTCGCAGGGCATTGGCGAAGCTGCGGGTGTCTTCGTTGAGCTGCCGTTGGTGCACCAGGCTGCGATCACTTCGATACACAAACTCGATTGGATCTTCGATCGTGAGGATGTGCTCTGCTCGGGTGTGATTGATGTGGTCGAGGAGGGCCGCGAGCGTCGTGGTCTTGCCGGAGCCCGTCGGGCCGGTCACCAGCACCAGCCCTCGCGGTCGCTTGCTCGTTTCCACCACCACCGAAGGCAGCTGCAGGGCCTCAATGCTGGGGATGCTGCTGCCGAGGGCCCGCAGGCAGGCGGCGTAACTGCCTTTCTGGCGATAGACGTTCACGCGGAATCGCGCCACCCCCTTCAGGCCGTAGGCGCAGTCCAACTCCCACGTCTGTTCGAGGGTCTTGCGCTGACTGTTGTTCAGCATCGAGAAGATCAGCCGGTTGCAGGTCTCCTCCGTCAGGGGGGTCTCCGTGAGGGGGCGGAGCTGCCCGCTGAAGCGTCCGTAGGGAGGTTGCCCGCTGGCGAGGTGCAGGTCGCTTCCGCTGCCCTGAACCAGCTGTTCCATCAGGTCTTCAATCATCAGGTCCATGGCAGGCAGCTCATTGACGCGGGCGCAGGCAGTACGGACATTCCAGCCAGACTTCCTGCAGTCCGCCACCACAACCGGCGCAGGTCAGGGTGCTCAGGGCCCGGGCGCGGCGTTCCGATTCGAGTCCGGCATCGGTGAGGATCATGCGTCCCACCTCCTCCAGGGTGGTGAGTCCTTGGCGCACCAGCTCCAGGCTGTAACCCAGCAGCGTTTGCATGCCGCTCTCCAGGGCGAGGCGCCGGATCACGTCCGTGGTTGCTCCCTTCGCCACGGCGGTGGCCAGGGTTTCATTCATGCGCAACACCTCATACACACCAACCCGGCCGCGGTAGCCACTGCCCTGGCAATGGCCACAGGCGTTGCCGCTTCCGTCGTGGTGACGGGCGCGCACGAAGCGCACATCCGTTTCTCTGTGGGTGATGAGTCCGAAGCGCCCCAGTTCGTCGGTATCGGGCTGGTAAGGCTCGCAGCAGTGGCTGCAGACCCGGCGCAACAGGCGTTGGGACACGATGCCGATCAGGGAAGCGCTGACCATGAACGGTTCGACGCCCATTTCGCTGAGACGGGCGATCGCACTTGGGGCGTCATTGCAGTGCAGGGTGGTCAGCACGAGGTGTCCGGTGAGGGCGGCTTCGATGGCTGTTTTGGCGGTTTCCAGATCGCGCGTCTCCCCCACCAGCAGCACGTCCGGGTCTTGACGCATAAAGGCGCGCAGGGCGGTGCTGAAGTCGAATCCCTTGTCACGGTTGACCTGGCACTGGGTGATCCCAGGCAAGGTGTATTCAATGGGATCCTCCACCGTGGAGATGTTGATCCCAGGGTCGTTCCGTTCCGCCAGTAGCGAATAGAGCGTCGTGGATTTACCCGATCCAGTTGGGCCAGTGACCAGGATCATCCCGAAGGGTTTGGAGCCGAGGCTGCGCACCAGTTGAAGGGCGTCAGCATCGGTGATCAGCTTGTCCAGCCCCAGCTGGGTGGCGCCGCTGTCGAGCAGCCGCAGGACGATCTTTTCCCCGAAGCGGCTCGGAAGGCTGTTGACCCGGAAATCAACGGTGCGCTTCTGGAAGCGTCGCCGAATGCGCCCATCCTGGGCCTGTCGGCGTTCGGCGATATCTAAATCGGCCATGATTTTGAATCTTGAGGTCACTGCCGGCACAAGGCGACTCGGCAACGGTTCGCTGTAGCTCTGAAGCACGCCGTCCTGACGGAAGCGCACCTGAAGTCCGGCTTGCTGGGGCTCCACATGGATGTCACTGGCTTCCAGTTGCAGGGCCTGCAGCAGGATTCGGTTCACCAGATTTACGACCGGTGAGGCGTTGGTGTCTTGCAGGGTCTGCTCGAGGTCCTCGTGCAGGGCTGCCAGCCTCGCGGTTTCCTCGGGGTCTTCTTCCAGGACCCCCTCGGGATTGAAATTTTCAAGCAGGGAAGGGCTGGCGGCTGGGTTGGACGCCGGTTCTGCGCTGAGGGCTGTTTCTCGGGAGGCTGTTTCTCGGGAGGCTGTTTCTCGGGAGAGCGCGCCCGTGATCACTGTGTCAGGGGTGTTGGCTTCAACAGTGCTCTGCGGTTCTTGGAGTGCCAGCCCTTGGAGCTCAAGCCCTTGGAGCAGCCTTGCCAGCTTTGGCTGGTTGAGGTCTAGTCCCTTGCGTTCGATCGCGTCCCGCAGGCGGGAGGCGCTGAGGGGTGTGGGCTGTTCCGGCAGCGGGATCTGCAGGAGCAACTCCAGTTCCAACCGTTGCCGAGTCGGTTCGGAATCGGAGGTTGATGCCTGCTCTTTCATGCTCGACTCCGCAGACGATGCACGGTGATGGGTCGGAGGTGCGGGCTTCCGCCGCTTGTGGGAGGCACGCCTCACCCTTCAACATGTCTAGACGTGAATTCGGTCCCGGTCAGCATGAGTGGCGATCTCTCCTCCCCTGCGCATGAGTCCACCGCTGGTGGCGGTTCTGAGGTTCCGTCGTCATCTGTGAGTCCTGAGTCCGCCGCGCAGCAGCCCTCAGATTCCTCGACCGATGGCTCCGCTGGTTCGATGGACAGCCCAACAGCCAGTGAAACGGTCGATGGGTCGACCGAGTCTGCTGCTGACAACAGTGCCCGGCTCGAGCAGCTGGAGCGCGAGCACAGCAGCCTTCGGGAAGAACATGAGACCCTGCGCAGTCAATACATGCGCATCGCTGCCGATTTCGACAACTTCCGCAAGCGCCAGAGCCGGGATCAGGACGACCTCAAGCTGCAGCTCACCTGCAGCACCCTCAGCGAGATCCTGCCGGTGGTCGACAACTTTGAGCGGGCCCGCCAGCAGCTCAACCCTGAAAGCGAGGAGGCGCAGTCGCTGCATCGCAGTTATCAGGGCCTCTACAAGCAGTTGGTGGATGTGCTCAAACAGCTGGGAGTGGCCCCGATGCGAGTCGTGGGTCAGGACTTTGATCCGACCTTGCATGAGGCAGTGCTGCGGGAACCCAGCGACGAGCACCATGAGGATGTGGTGATCGAGGAGCTTCAGCGCGGTTATCACCTCAATGGCAGGGTGCTTCGCCACGCCATGGTCAAGGTCTCCATGGGGCCTGGTCCTCAGGGTGGGGCTGCAGCTCGGCCCGATGCCGATGCCGACAGCAGCTCCGCGGAGACTGGAGACTCCAGTGATGCGTCCGCTTGATCGCCTGGAGCTGGCCCTTAGGGTGATGAACGGGATGACGAGCTGATGGCCGATTACTACGAGCTGCTCGGGGTCGGAAGGGATGCCGATGCCGACAACCTGAAGCGGGCCTATCGGCGATTGGCTCGCCAATACCACCCGGATGTCAACAAGGATCCTGGTGCTGAGGATCGTTTCAAGGAGATCGGCCGCGCCTATGAGGTCCTTAGCGACCCTCAGACCCGTGCCCGTTACGACCAGTTCGGTGAGGCCGGTCTCGGTGGTGCTGCCGGCATGCCCGACATGGGCGACATGGGTGGCTTCGCCGATCTGTTCGAAACCTTCTTCAGCGGCTTCGGTGGAGCGGCAGGTGGGCGGCAGCAGCGGCGCCGTGGGCCCCAGCAGGGCGATGACCTCCGCTACGACCTCACGATCGATTTCGAGCAGGCGGTGTTCGGTCAGGAGCAGGAGATCCGTATCCCCCACCTGGAAACCTGCACCACCTGCAACGGCAGCGGCGCCAAAACCGGCAGTGGACCCACCACCTGCACCACCTGCGGTGGTGTTGGTCAGGTGCGACGTGCAACCCGAACTCCCTTCGGCAGCTTCACGCAGGTGGCGGAGTGTCCCAGTTGTAATGGCAGTGGTCAGGTGATCGCTGATCCCTGCTCCGCCTGCGGTGGCCAGGGGGTGCAGCAGGTTCGCAAGAAGTTGCGGATCAACATCCCTGCCGGTGTCGATACAGGCACCCGACTGCGGGTGGCCGGAGAGGGTAATGCCGGCCAGCGCGGCGGTCCCTCAGGGGATCTCTATGTCTTTCTCACCGTTCGTCCCCATCCCAGCTTGCGACGGGATGGCCTCACCGTGCTTTCCGAAGTGAAGGTGAGCTATCTCCAGGCCATTCTTGGCGACACGATCGAGGTGGAGACCGTCGATGGTCCTTCCAGCCTCGAGATTCCTGCCGGCACCCAGCCCAATGCCGTGCTCACCCTCGAGAACAAAGGCATCCCCAAGCTCGGCAACCCCGTGGCCCGAGGTCACCAGCGCATCACGGTCACCGTTCAGTTGCCCACCCGCCTCAATGCGGAAGAACGGACCCTGCTGGAGGATCTGGCCGGCCACCATTCCGCCCGGGGTGAACAGCATCACCACCACAAGAGCGGATTGTTTGCCCGCCTGTTCGGACAACGCTGAACGGTGCCCTTTCCCGAGGCCGATTCGTCACTTGATCTTCGGGGCACCCCCTGCCCGGTGAATTTCATCAGGGCACGACTGGCCCTGGAGGGCCTGGAACCAGGGGCAGTGTTGGAGCTGGTGTTGGATCGCGGCGAACCTGAGGCCATGGTGTTGCTCGGTCTGGAGCGGGAGGGTCATGCCGTGTCGGTGCAGGAGACCACGGACGACTGGCTGAGACTTCACGTGACCTGCGCTGGTGGTTGATTCCGACCGCCGGCACGGGATGGTGGTGGCCCTTCAGGCCAACTATTTGGAGGTGGAGCTGGATGATCCGGAGGCGGGCCTTCGCCTGCTCTGCACCCGTCGCACGCGACTCGCCCATCGCGGTGCCGCGGTGCATGTCGGTGATCGGGTCTGGGTAGAGGCCATCGATCGGGAGCACAACCGCGCCGTGGTGGCGGAGGTGGACCCGCGCAGCAGCTGGTTGACGCGTCCACCCGTGGCCAATGTCACCGCGGTGGTGGTGGCTCTGGCCGTGGAGCAGCCTGCCTTTGATCCTGATCAGGCCAGTCGCTTTCTGCTGACGGCGGAGCAGACCGGCCTGCAGGTGCATGTGCTGCTCAGCAAGTGCGATTTGATCCCGGCAGAGCAGCAGCAGGCGCTGGTTGAGCGTTTGCGTGGCTGGGGCTATGACCCCCTGGCGGTGTCCAGCCGTACGGGCATGGGACTGGAAACGCTTCGTTCCAGGCTGGCGCAGGGGTCGCTCTCAGTGCTCTGTGGTCCATCTGGAGTGGGTAAGAGCTCCCTACTCAACGGTTTGATCCCCGGGTTGGAGCTCAGGGTTGCGGCAGTGTCCGGTCGTCTGCAGCGCGGCCGCCACACCACCCGTCATGTGGAGCTTCATACCCTCCCTTCAGGCGCGAGGGTGGCCGACACTCCTGGTTTCAACCGGCCTGAGCTGCCCGGTGATGTGCAGAACCTGGAAGTGCTTTTCCCAGAGCTGCGTCGGCGACTAGAGGATCAACCCTGCCGATTCCGTGATTGTTTGCACCGGGGAGAACCTGGCTGTGGGATCGATCAGGACTGGGATCGCTATGCCCTTTACCGGCGTGCCGTCGAGGAGATGCTTGCCCTCAGCCGCCCATCCCGGGGAGGTTGAGGTTGAGGCCGCCTGTGAGTTCCTCCATGCGTTCTTTCATGGTGCCGGTGGAGCGTTCATAGGCCGACTTGAGTGCTGCGAGCACGGCCGCTTCACAGGCTTCTGTGCCTTCTGACAGGAGAGCTGGATCCAAGCGCACCCGCAGGGGTTGCTGATTGCCAGACAGCCACACACTCGCCCGGCCATCGTCTGATGTGCCTTCCAGTTCCATGGCGTCGAGCTCCTCCTGGAGCTTCTGGGCGTCCTGCTGGATCTGCTGGGCCTTCCGGAACGCTTCCGTGAGCTGACCGAAATTGGGGAGTCCGAACCCTGCCATGACGCCTTTGGAGGAATCGGCAGGTTAGGCGGTCAGGGCGAGGGAGTCTCGCTGAAGCCGAGGCGCTTCACTTCGGTGTGCAGTCGGATTCCTCGGTCCCGTTCGACCTCGGTTTGCACCAGCTCGATCAGATTGCCGATGTCGGCAGCGGTCGCTCCTCCGAGATTCACGATGAAATTGGCGTGGATGTTGGAGACCTCGGCGGCCCCAACCCGACGGCCCTTCAGGCCCAGTGACTCGATCAGTTGACCGGCCTTGAGTGGTTCGGGATTGCGGAACACGCTGCCGCAGCTCGGCCATTGATACGGCTGTGTGGTGGTGCGATGGGACAGGTTGTCGCTGGTGCGACGGCTGAGCTCGGCTGGATCATGACCGGGTTCCAGCAGGAATCGCGCGGCGATCACCAGGTGCTCCGCACGTTGCAGGCGACTGTGCCGATAGGCAAAGTCGAGGACTTCGCTGGTGAGGGTGATGGGCTCGCTGCTGGTGCCCTGGAGATCGAGAACGTCGACTGAGATCAGCCGTTCTGCGGTGCAGCCGCCTTGGGCTCCAGCGTTCATCACGGCGGCGCCTCCCACGGTGCCTGGAATGCCCACGGCCCATTCCAGGCCGTGGAGACCGGCCTTGGCAGCCCGGCGCGCCAGGGTGGGAATCGGCTCTCCGGCCCAGGCGCTGACCTCACCGCTGTCGCCACAGACCTGGCTGCCCTGCAACTTCCGCAGGCAAAGGGTGAGCCCCGGCAGCCCGCGATCGCTGATCAGCAGATTGGAGCCTGCGCCGATCACCCGGATCGGTAGGGATTCGATCTGAGCCCACTGCAGCAGCTCCTGCAGCTGGTGGATGTCTGCTGGTTCCGCCAGCCATTCGGCCGGACCACCCACGCGCCAGGTGGTGTAGTCGGCGAGAGCGACCTGCCGACGCAGCACGCCCGACTGCTCAAGCTGCATCAGGCCGCCAGTGGTGAGCGACATGAGGCTTTCGAGGAAGAGCTGTCGTCGGCAAGACGGCTCCAGAGGCTGTTGACATCACCGGCGCCCATGGCGAGCACGAGATCATCGGGCCGGCTGTGCTCCTGCACCAGCACGGTGAGCTCCTCCAGGCTGTCGGCCACCAGAACGGGACGCTCCGGTGCCAATCGATGCAGGGACGAGGCCAGTGCGTGGCTGTTCACGTCGGCGATCGGTGCTTCACCGGCGCTGTAGACAGGGGCGAGCAGAACGCAATCGGCCAGGGTCAGGGCCGCAGCGAACTCCTCGAGGAATTCCTGGGTACGGCTGAAACGGTGGGGCTGGAAGACCACCATCAACCGTTGGGGCGCCCGGGGCAGGGGACTGCGACCGCTGTTGAGCATCAGGCGCGCCATGCTGAGTGTGGCGCGGACCTCACTGGGGTGATGGGCGTAGTCGTCCACGATCTGGCGTCCTTGCCAGTCGCCGCGGAAATCAAAGCGCCGACCCGGGGCCTGCAGCTGTTCAAGTCCCTGCTTCAGCTGATCGAAGCTCACGCCCGCTAAGCGACAGGCAGCCAGCGCTGCGGTCACGTTGCTGAGGTTGTGCAGCCCAGGCAGGGGGAGGGTGATTTGCCCGATCGGCTCCCCAGCCTCGTAGAAGTCGGCGATGGTGCGGTCGCCGTCTAGTGCCACCGGTAGCGCTGCGAAATCGACTCCCTCGCTCCGTTGAACAGACCACCAGGCGGCCGCTTGAAAATGCTCGCGCAGAATCGGGTCGTCGTGGTTGGCCAGCAGACGACCGCAACCCTGGGCGAAACGCCCCATGGTGGCGATCAGGTCCTCAAGGTTCTTGTAGTGATCGGTATGGTCCAGTTCCAGATTGGTGATCACACCGAGTTCGGCCTCGAACTTCACTAGGGAGCCATCCGATTCATCTGCCTCCGCGACCAGGAAGCGGCCGGTGCCGGCATGGCCATTGCTGCCGAAGCAAGGAACGACGCCACCGATGACGGCGGTGGGGTCTTCACCAGCTGCTGCCAGCAGGGTGGTGATCACTGTGCTGGTGGTGGTTTTGCCATGGCTGCCTGCCACCGCGATCGACGGTTGATCGGCGATCAGAGCAGCGAGTACGTCGGAGCGATGCCAGATGCTGAGACCATGCGCGCGGGCGGCAGCGAATTCAGGATTGTTCGCCGGAATCGCGGTGCTGACCACGACCAGCGGGGCTGGCTCCGACGCCGCGATCAGCCGATCGATGGTGCTGGCCACCTGGGAATCCAGCACCTGGATGCCCTGATCGATCAGACGCTGAACGATCGGCGTGCGCTTGGGTTCCGAACCACTCACCCGAAAGCCGCGTTCCGCCAGGATCAGCGCCAGCGCGGACATGCCAATGCCGCCGATGCCGATGAAATGAACGGGCTGCTGCCGGCTGAGCGAACTGGCCAATGGGCTGGATCGTGAGCCCGAAAGATAAGGCAGTCCTTGGCCGAAAGCTTGTCTTCGACACGCATGTCAGCACTCCACCCCATGTCAGGTTTGACGCTCACCTGGGGGCTTCAGGGATTGCAGCTGGGGCTTGGACAAGGAAATCCTATTGATTTCTGTATGATCGGCGGCCAAACCACCCACTGCGGTCCGCCGCTTTTGCCATGACCCTGCGCGTTGCGATCAATGGATTCGGCCGAATCGGTCGCAACTTCATGCGCTGCTGGATCAGCCGTGGGGCCAACACCGACATCGAGGTGGTGGGTCTGAACGACACCTCCGACCCCAAGACCAATTCCCACCTGCTCACCTACGACACCATGTTGGGTCGTATTCAGGGTGCAGAGATCGGTTACACCGACGACACCCTGATCGTGAATGGCAAGACGATCAAGTGCTACTCCGACCGCAATCCCCTCAACCTCCCCTGGAAGGAGTGGGACATCGATCTGGTGATCGAGTCCACTGGTGTGTTCAACACCGATGAGAAAGCCAGCATGCACCTGCAGGCCGGCGCCAAGAAGGTGATCCTCACCGCTCCTGGCAAGGGCCCTGGTGTTGGCACCTTCGTGGTGGGCGTGAACGCTGATCAATACCGCCACGAGGACTTCAACATTCTCTCCAATGCCAGCTGCACCACCAACTGCATGGCGCCGATCGTCAAGGTGATCGACCAGGAATTCGGCATCGTCAAAGGCTCGATGACCACGGTGCACAGCTACACCGGTGACCAGCGCATCCTCGATGCCAGCCACCGCGACCTGCGCCGCGCCCGTGCCGCTGCGATGAACATTGTTCCCACCACGACGGGAGCTGCTCAGGCTGTGGCTCTGGTCTACCCCGAAGTGAAGGGCAAGCTCGACGGTCTAGCTCTGCGCGTTCCCACCCCGAACGTGTCCCTGGTGGACATGGTCTTCAACGTGAGCAAGAACACCACCAAGGAGGAGGTGAACGCTTCACTGAAGGCTGCGTCCGAAGGATCAGCCAAGGGCATCATCAAGTACTGCGAACTGCCCCTGGTCTCCACTGACCACGCTGGCACCGATGAATCCACCATCGTGGATGCCGAGCTCACCAAGGTGATGGGCGGTGACCAGGTCAAGATCCTGTCCTGGTACGACAACGAGTGGGGCTACAGCCAGCGCGTGGTTGATCTCGCCGAAATCGTCGCCAAGAACTGGAAGTGATGACACAAGCACTCTCCTGAGTGCTGTTCGTGACTGTTTCAACCCCTCCTCGATGGAGGGGTTTTTTTGTTGCTCACTCCTGGCCGCTGCTGTTTCCCTAAGCGCTGAAATGGGTGTATCCGGCTGCCGCAGAGACCACGCCGCTGCCGTCGCTCCAGCAGATTTGACCGTTGGCGTCACTGATCTCGCCGATCCTCTGGCTGCCTGGTTGTCGGGCCAGCCAGTCTCGTGCCCAGTCGGGGGGCAGGCTCAGCACAAGTTCAAAGTCTTCCCCGCCATTCAGGCACCAGCTTTGCCATGGCTCTGTCTGGGGCCAACCTTGGGCCAGGGGAAGCGCCCTGGGATCGAGCAGTGCTCCGCAGTGGCTGCTGCGGCAGAGATCACTGACCGCTGTGAGCAGCCCATCGCTGCTGTCGGTGCCTCCTGCTCGCCACTCCAGACCTTCGGGTTTGCAGCCCAGCAAGCTGTGCAGCGCATCGAAACGGGGTTGGGGGCGTTGATGCTGGCGGATCGCCTGCTTGCAGAGTGCGGGGTCGATGCCTTCGAGTGCCGGATCGAGGCTGTTTTGGAGCAGCGCCAGCCCCAGCCTGCTGAGGCCATGGGGACCACTCACCACCAACCAGTCACCTGGCCTGGCCTGATTGCGATGCAGACGGAGTCGACTGCAGCGACCCAGGGCGGTGATCGCCAGCATGCGCTGTAGACCGCTGGTGCAGTCTCCGCCCAGCAACACCCCGCCGTGGCAGTGCAGGGCAGCCTGAAGACCTTGATAAACCCCCTCCACCCAGCGCCAGGGGGTGTCTGCAGGGGCGACCAGTCCGACCGTGATTCCTAAGACGTGATCAGCGCCGCTGGCGGCGAGGTCGGAGAGATTGACAGCGGCAGCCCGCCAGCCCACATCCTCTGCCTCCGTGGTGGCATCACTGAAATGAACGCCATCCACCAGCAGATCCGTGTTCACCAGCAGCTTGCTGCCATCGGATTCGATCTGGGCCGTGTCGTCCTCGAACTGACCAGGAGGGGCGTAAGCGGCCAGGCGACGGATCAGCTCCGCTTCCCCCAGGTCGCGCAGACGTTCAGCCACGGAATCGTTCAGCCAAGGGATCGTGCTCAGGCGTGGGGCTGCAGCCGATCAGCCCCATCGATCACTTTGATGCTGACCACGCTGTCGTCAACACCGAGTTCCTCGAGCACATCAAAGCCATCCACGACGTAGCCGAAGGCCGCATTGCGTCCATCCACCAGGTTGAGACCGGCGGGGGTGAGCTCGGCCTCATAGAGGAACATGAAGAACTGGGACGATCCATCGTCCAGTGCCTGGTCGGAATGGGCCCAGCCCAGGGTGCCGAGGGTGGCGAAGGGGAGTGTCGGAGTGGCCTTGTACAGCCCCACATCTTCGAAGGTCTGGTTGTAGAAAGTCTCCGCTTCACCGGGAACGCGGATCTCCAGGGGCACGTGGCGTTCTTTTTTGGTGCTCGGATCGACGTAGCCGATTTCGGGCCCCTTGGGATCACCGGTCTGAAGGATGTAGAAGTCTTCAGCGCGGATAAAGGGCAAGCCGTCGTAGAAGCCCTTGAGGCTCAGATCGATGAAGGCTCCTGCGGTGAGCGGAGCGTTGTAGCCATCCACCACCGCGGTGAGATCGCCTTGGCTGGTGCTGATGGTCACGGTGGCGCGACCCTGAAGGCGGGGCAGGGCGTCGAACTCCGCAGGGATTGCTGGGATCGTGTCGTCCGTCAGCAGTGCTTCGAGATCACCGACCAGGCTGAGGGTGGATCGACGTCTGTCGATGAAGGCGGACTTGTCTTGCCGCTCCACGTCGTCTTGGAGTTGGTGGATGCCTTCGGAGACCGCATCGAGCAGCTGATCGGCTGTTGCTTGGTCCGCCTCGGGCATGGCGGTGAGGATCGTGTTGCGTCGCGTCGCCAGTAGCGCTTGGCTGCGGCTGAGGGAGCGGGCCAGGGCACTCCAGCGTTTCGCCCGCAGGTCATCGCTGGTGCCTTCGAGTCGGTGCTGGAGCTCGCGCAGGTCTGCCTGATCGAAGGGGAGTGCGTCGCGGAGGATCGCTGCGGGATCCTTGACGGCATTGCCCTGGGGCAGGCCGGCATAGGCCGGTGCTGCCAGCCAGAGGCCAGTGGCGGTGATCAGGGCGATCAGCAGGGAGCAGAGTCGCTGATGTGCCATGGGGAACCCAGGTGCTGCCTGGACTTTGGCACAGCCGTATGATCCCCTGAACCGTTCCGCGGGAATGATCTCCAGCAACGACTTTCGCACCGGCACCACAATTGAGCTCGACGGTGCCGTCTGGCGCGTCGTCGAGTTCCTGCACGTGAAGCCCGGCAAGGGTTCTGCCTTCGTTCGCACCAAGCTCAAGGCTGTGCAGAGCGGCAGCGTGGTTGAAAAGACCTTCCGTGCCGGCGAAATGCTTCCGCAGGCCATGCTCGAGAAGGCCACTCTCCAGCACACCTACATGGAGGGTGACGATTACGTCTTCATGGACATGGGTTCCTACGAGGAGACCCGTCTCACCGCCCAACAGATTGGCGACAGCCGCAAATACCTCAAGGAAGGCATGGAGGTCAGCGTCGTGTCTTGGAATGGCAAGCCCCTTGAGGTGGAACTGCCCAATTCCGTTGTCCTTGAGATCACGCAGACTGACCCTGGCGTGAAGGGCGATACCGCCACTGGCGGCACGAAGCCCGCCATTCTCGAGACTGGAGCCCAGGTGATGGTTCCCCTGTTCCTCTCGATTGGCGAGAAGATCAAGGTCGACACCCGCAACGACTCTTATCTGGGCCGCGAGAACGGATGACCATGCAGCTTGATCACGACCAGCTCCATCGCCTCCTGGAGGTGCTCTCGGAGAGCGACATTCAGGAATTCCGACTGGAGGGGGATGACTTCCGCCTGGAGGTTCGTCGCAATCTCCCCACCATCGCTGTGGCTGCTGCAGCTCCCGCTCCAGCAACCGCCTCTGCGGCACCGATCGAGGTGCGACAGGAAAGCACTGCTGGCCCTGCCACCCCACCCCCTGTGGTGCCGGCATCCCGCTCTGACCTGGTGGACGTCACAGCGCCAATGGTTGGCACCTTCTATCGCGCTCCGGCTCCGGGTGAGGACCCCTTCGTTGAGGTGGGAACCCAGGTGAACTCCGGTCAAACCGTCTGCATCCTCGAGGCGATGAAGCTGATGAATGAGCTGGAGGTCGAGCTGGCCGGTGAGGTGATTGAGATCCTTGTCGACAACGGCACACCAGTGGAGTTCGGTCAGGTTTTGATGCGGGTCAAGCCCGGCTAGTCGAGCTGAGCTCCCAGGCCGCTTGCAGGGCGGCCACCATGCTGTCTGCCCGGGCGACTCCACGCCCGGCGATGTCGAAGCCCGTGCCGTGATCTGGTGAAGTGCGCAGAAAGGGCAAGCCCAGGGTGGTGTTCACGGCTTGGTCGAAGGCCAGCAGCTTCACGGGAATCAAACCCTGGTCGTGATACAGCGCCAGGATTCCATCCGGACTGTCTGTGTAGGCCCCCTGTTGCCAGGATCGGGCGGCACTGAGCCAGCAGGTGTCCGGTGGTAACGGTCCACTCAGGGACACTTCGGGATGGTCCTGGGACCACTCCTGAAGCAGAGGTGCCAGCCAGCGTTGCTCTTCATCCCCCAGCTGCCCCTGTTCGCCGGCATGGGGGTTGAGCCCTGCCACCAGCAGCCTTGGGCTGGGGTTGAAGCGCTGGCAGAACGCGGCGAGTGTATTGAGTTTGTGCAGGATGCGGGCTGGTGTGAGCTGTTCGGGAACGGCGGCAAGTGGGATGTGGGTGGTGGCCAGCAGGGTGTTGAGGCGCCAGCCAGTCAAGGGTGAGACCGCCGTGAACAGCATTGAGGCTTGATCGGTTCCGCATAGTTCCGCCAGCCGTTCGGTCTGGCCTGGATAGTGATGGCCTGCGGCATGCCAGGCATGTTTGGCGATTGGTGCGGTCACCAGGGCCCGCCCTTGCCCCTGGAGCACCGCTTTGGTGGCGGTGGTCAACCACTGAAAGCTGCTGTCTCCACTGATGGCGCTTGGGTCTCCAGCCTCGATCTTGTGGCTGAGGGGTTGGTCGAGCATCGGTAGCCCGTCTGGATCTGCCAGCGGGCCTGCAGCATTGGCCCGCAGCTGCTGATACGTGGCTTCTAGAGCGCGACGACAGCCCACAAGCAGGGGGTTCAGGTCGGATGGCAGAGCCGGTGAGGCGAGAGCCTTCAGGGTCACCTCCATGCCGATGCCCGCCGGATCACCCAGGGCGATCAGCAGCGTCTGATTAGCGTCGGAGGACTCGATCGTCATGGCGATGCTGCGCTGGTTGCTTCTAGGGCTTCTGCTGTATGGCCTGGGGACGGCCCTGCGTCAGGGCTGGCTGGAGGTGCAGTGGCATCGTCTGCTCCATGACGCCGGTCTCACATTCATTGATCCGGAGAAGCCGATCCAGTGGAATGAGCTGATTCTGGGCGCTCCGGAGTCGGAGGGGGCTGATCAGCGGAAGGCACCGCAGCCCTGAATCCTTCCACCTTGAGGCAGTCCAGCAGGCCGCTGCGAAAATCCGGGTGCAGCAGCGTGTAGCCAAGCTCCTGGCAGAGCAGATGATTGCTCACCCGGCGGTTCTCTGTCCAGAAGGAGCGGGCCATCGCGCTCATGGCGACGCTGGCTTCGCTGTAGGGCTTCGGTTCGGGGATGGCCACGCCCAGCAGGGAGGCGGCATGGCGTTGCACCGTGGCCGATGGGGCCGGTTCGTTGTCGCTGATGTTCACGATCTCAGGCCGCTGCCCCTGCGCCGCACGTTCGATCAGGTGCAGACAGGCGCCTGCAATGTCATCGACATGGATGCGGCAAAACACTTGGTTGGGTTTGTCGATCGGTTGTAGTTCACCGCGGCTAATTGTCCGAAGCG
Organism: Synechococcus sp. HK01-R; assembly: GCF_014217855.1. NCBI lineage: Bacteria > Bacillati > Cyanobacteriota > Cyanophyceae > Synechococcales > Synechococcaceae > Synechococcus > Synechococcus sp. HK01-R. The sequence goes on from NZ_CP059059.1 coordinate 697,812, forward strand.
GCGAGCGGTCGGGGCCGTAGATCCCTGGCAGGCGAAGAATCTGCACGGGAAGACCAGATTCCAGCCAGGCCTGCTCACAGGCAAGTCGTCGCTGGCTGCGTTCCTGGGTGGGCTTGGCTGGATCCGATTCCTGCACCCAGCCTCCCTGGCGGTCTCCGTAAACGCCGGTGGTGGACAGATAGCCCACCCACTGCAGGGGGAGCTGTCGCAGTTGCTCCCCAAGACAGCGCAGCACCGGATCCTGTCCATTGCGTTCAGGAGGAATGGTGCTGAGCACGTGGGTTACATCGTTCAACTGCTCCGGATCGGGATGTTTGGCCAGTTGGCTGTCAAAGCGCAGTACCGACCCCATGTCTGATTCATCGGGAAGGCGCCGCGTGGTGAGAACCCTGGCCCCTTGGCGTCGAGCGAGGGCGGCCAGATGGCTGCCACTGAATCCGGCTCCCAGCACGAGGAGGGTGGCGTCCGGCGGCAGAGGCGGGCAGCGGTTGACAAGATCGTCGAGCATCAGTACAAGTGTATTAGTTCACCGTTGGCTCATGACCGGCTCCTGCCTGACCCTGGTACCCACGTCATCCATCATCGCGCCGCGGCGCCGGGCGCTGCGCCTCTCCTTGTCCACCACTAGTGCCGCCTTGGTGGCTGCTGCCTGCATCTCAGGAGCGTTTCTGTTGGCGCCTGAGCAGCCTGAGCAGCAGGCCTCGATTTGCCAGCGCCACAACTCCGCTATCGCCTGCCGCGTTTGGTGAGCGGAGCTCAGGTTCAGGCGGGTTGCAGCAGCCAATCGCCGTTCTGGGCGTCATCGCCGGGGGCGTCACCGTGCTCCAAGTCATCGCCAGCGTTGCTTTCCAGCTCCGGTTGGGCCCACTGCAGAAGTCTGAGGGCGAGGCGCAGATCGCCATCCATCCAGGCGCGGATCGCCATGGCCCGCCGGGGATCGTAGAAGCGTTGCCTCCGGTACCAGTCGAAAGCATCGGCATCCGACTTGTGTCCATTGCAGGACAGGCAGGCCGGCACGCAGTTTTCAGTCACACTCAAGCCGCCACGACTACGTGGCAGAACGTGATCAATCGACTCTGATGGTTTGCCGCAATAAATGCAACTTTTGCCCGTGAACTTATGCAGGGATTGACGCCATCGTCGGACACGCAATTTGGGACATAGATCTTCAAGGAAAACCGCATCCCTGCTGTGCATCCGAGTGCCTCGGTTGTGCGTAGTTTGCCCTCTCTCCCCGGTGCGTCAATGTGTCGAAGACTGCATTTCAGAAGGTTCATCTCGCTCCGGGATCACAGCATTTCCTGCCTGCTTGTGCCTTGGCTGAGAAGCCCTAAGATGGTTTTTGCTGACTGATTCAGCCACGGCTTCAACAACGGCATCGCAGTGTTATCTCGGGCTCTCTCCTGCAGGTCTTGTGCAGGTGATGCATCCCTTTGATGCCGTCACCCAGGCTCAGATCAGAAGGATCCGACCCCGGGGGGTGTGGCGCGGTGCCAAGCGAGGCTGGGAATTCCCCTTGGCCGCGGCGAAGGAGCTTCAGGCCCAGCTGGGCCCGCGGTTTCCGGTGCGCGACGATCTGGCCCGCTGGATGGCCTGGCATCAGCATCCGATGCCGCCGTTGCCTTCCCATCGCCAGTTGGTTGCATTGGCCGATCTGGATCAGGCGCTGCCTGACGGACGTCAGCCGCTGCCCCATCAGCGCAGTGGTGCCCGATGGTTGCTGGCCCGCAGAGGCGCGGTCCTCGCCGATGAGATGGGTCTTGGCAAGACCCTCACCGTCCTGCTGGCGGCCCGTGCCATGCAACGTGCCCTCCCGCTGGAGCTGGTGGTGGTGGCCCCGGTCGGACTCCATGACCACTGGCGGCGGGAGGCTGATGCCTTGGGCCTCAGCCCTACGTTGCTCAGTTGGGCTCGACTCCCTGACGACCTGCCCGAGGCGGGAACGCTGCTGGTGGTGGATGAGGCCCATTTCGGCCAGTCGATGCAGGCCCAGCGCACCCAGGCTCTGCTGCGCCTCGCCCGTCACCCCCGGTTGCGGGCGATCTGGCTGCTCACGGGCACGCCGATGAAGAATGGCCGGCCCGATCAGCTCTATCCATTACTGGCGGCGATTGATCATCCGATCGCCCGAGACCAACGCCAGTTTGAGGAGCGTTACTGCCAGGGTCATTGGCGCGAGCAGGCTGGTCAGAGGCGCTGGCAGGCCGGCGGCGCCAGTCAGTTGGAGGAGTTGCGACGGTTCACCCGCCCGCTGGTGCTCCATCGGCGCAAGCAGCGCCTTTTGGGGTTGCCGCCGAAGGAGCGGCGCTTTGAGCCTCTCCAGCTGGAGGATGCTGAGGCCCGCGGGATGGATCACCGTCTTGCTCAGGTGATTGAGGAGTACCGCCGAAGGGTGCGGGCTGGATCGGTGCGCTCCGATGCGGAATCCTTTGCTGTGCTGACGGCCCTGCGCCGAATTGCTGCGGAGTTCAAATTGCCTGCGGCGGCCAGCCTGGTGGAAACACTGCGTCGCCAGGGACAGGCGGTTGTGCTCTTCAGCAGCTTTGTGGAGCCCCTGCATCTTTTGCAGCAGCGCCTGGGGGGTGTCGTGCTGAGCGGGCGATTACGACCTGAGGATCGTCAGGGGGTGGTGGATCGCTTTCAGGCGGGTGAGACCGATTTGCTGCTGAGCACCTATGGCACCGGCGGTCTTGGTTTCACCTTGCATCGGGCCCGCAGGGTGGTGTTGCTGGAACGGCCCTGGACCCCTGGAGCTGTGGATCAGGCCGAGGACCGCTGCCATCGGCTTGGGATGGATGGGGGGTTGATCAGCTATTGGTTGCAGTTGGGGCTAGCCGACCAGCTGGTGGATTCGCTCGTGGCCAGTAAGGCGCGCCAGATTGAAATTTTGCTGGGCCCCAGAAGCCTGACCCTGGAGCGTCAGCCCTTGCCCGCGCTGCTGCGGCGCTGTTTGCAGGATGCCTGACGCACCTTCAGCTCATGGCTGATCATCGGATCGGCGGCTTTCCCCTGCTTGTTCACCAGCTGCATGGCTTGGTTGACATCGCTGCAGGCCTGATCGAGGCGGCCGAGCAGCGTGTAAAGCAGAGAGCGATCCGTGAGCGGTCCCGGGTCGCTGCGATGGAGATCGACTACAGCATTGCAGCGGCGCAGCGCCCGTTCGAGTCGATTGAGATCAAGGTTCTCCAGACAGGCCTGGGCGGGCAATTCAGGATTGCTGGCCTTGCGGGTCGGGGCTGAGCGGCTACTGCAGCCCAGGCCTGAGACCAACAGGCCGGCCAGAAGTAGGCCGACCACAAGGTGTCTGGGTTCAGTAGCTGTATCGCTGATCACCGTAGGTATTCGAGGAGGAACCGGAGCTGGAGGACTTGGCCTTGGGTTGATCTTGGGGAAGCTTGGCGGAGCGGTCGGATCCCCCGAACAGGTCACCGAGATAGCGACCGCAGTCGGGATAACTGCCGGGATCTTTGACCACAGCCTCGGTGATCATCACAGCAGCATGTTCAGGGGAGGTTTTGAAGACGCTATTGCCCTGACGCTTTATCAGTGCATAAGAAGCTTCCCAGCTGACGGAGTGGTCGTTCCCGTTGCTGCGCATGAAGCAGTAGATCTGGGCGCCTTTGTTGGGTTCGGGCTTATCAGCCGCTTTGACGCCGCTCGCCACCAGGTTGAGCCCGGCGAGTCCGGCCAGGGTAAGGACGGTTGCAAGACGGATCTGGATCCTGGCCATAACTGGACGTTGTAGACGAACTGCGCCAACGTATCGAGTCCGCGGTCGCTGTCCAGAGTCCATTCAGGACTCGCCCATGCCCAGGGGGACTAGCAGTTTCACCACAAGCGGAAGAACGAGAAGCACCGTGATCAGGCGCACGGCATGGAGCGCTGCTACGGCGGCTCCAACGCCAAAGTCGGCACCCACCAGACTCATGCCGCTGATGCCGCCGGGAGCGGCTCCCAGCAGCGCAACCACTGGATCGATCCCGAGGAGCCGGCTGGTCCAGAGCCCCACCACCAGGCCGGTCATCACCAGGGTGACGGTGATCAGGATTGCCGGGCGCCAAAGCTGCTGAAGCTGGTCCAGGGATTCCCTCGTGAGGCCGGTGCCGATCACGGTGCCGATGCCGATCTCGAGGGCGGTGCGGGTGCCAGGGGGCCACTCCGCCTGGGGCAGCCGACCGCTCATGCTGACCAATCCGGCACCAATGAGAGCGCCAGCGAGTGGTGCCGCCGGGATGCCGGTGCGCAGAGCCAGAAGACCGAGGCTTGTTCCTGCCAAGAGATAGACCAGAAGCGTTGCCGGAGCGGGCATGGGGGGATTCCGATCAGGGAAGACTTCCAGTCTGATCTGCGATGTGTTGTCATCGGCTCATTCCCTCCGGTCTTCCCCCGGTCATGACCCAATCCGTGTCCTTCCGCATCACCCGTACGGCTGAGGATGTCGCCCAGACCCTCAACGCGCTCTCTCAGCGTCTGGTGAAACTGGAGCAGCGGTTGGAGAGCGTGGATCTGCAACTGCGTCAGCAGCAGGAGGCCCAGGCCATGCCGGTTGCGGAGATGGAGCGTCTCGATGGAGTCGATCAGATTCTTCAGGACTGCCGTGAACTGCTCCATCAGTCGGAACCTGCTCAGCTCCATGGAGAGGAGGAGCACCAGCACGACCATCAGCATGGCGAGCATGAGCACCACGATGAGGCCATGGCTGCTCGATTAACGGTTGCTTGATCAAGGGGCTGCTTGATCAAGGGGTTGCTTGAGGAACAGGTCGGTATCGCAGCGGGCTGGCCAGGGGTGTCAAAATAAAAAGAAAGCCAACCATGGCACTCTCTAACTCCAGCTCCTGTGCTCCAGCAGGTTCGGTTCGCTTGGGTCGCACGTCGTCCCTCAGCTGCAACCGTAAGGGTTTTATTGAGGGAGGACATCAGCTTGAAAAGCTGGAATTCGCCCTGGCCGTCGCGATGACCCGAGGTGACGAGGGTCGTTCAGCGCTGCTTCGAGCCCAGATTGATGCTCTGGGTGGCAACGTTGAAGAGCCTGGCACCTAAAAGTGCAGCGTTGAGGCTGCTGCGATGCGGCGCATGGGGCCTCAATCGTTTTCATGCCCTGAATTAACAGATCTGGGTGGGTTGTTGCTCAGAACAGCGATAGGATCCTGCATAGATCAAAGCAACAGAATTGACATCCACATTGATCAGATCGACGCCGATCGGATCAGCGATGGCCCCGCCAGCGGCTCGCCCTGATCAGCGTCAGTCCCATTTGAATGAGGCCAAACGTCTGTTTGAGCAGGCGCGCCACGAAGCAGATGCCGGCAATATCAGCGCATCAGGAATTCTGATCCTGAAAGGTCTTGAACAGGAACGACGGGCTGGCGGCGTTGGCCCTCAGGTGATGCAACTCATCAAGCCCAGGCAGTGAGCCGAGAGAGCCTTGTATTCGACAAGCGGGTGACCGGACTCGAACCGGCGACGTTCAGCTTGGGAAGCTGACATTCTACCACTGAATTACACCCGCATGGCGGCAGTTTAAGTCACTGCCGCCGATGGTTTTTGCCTGGATCAGGAGTGAAGGGCGGCAGCGGCAGCGGCCACGCCGGCGCCCACGCTTGTCTTATGCAGACCCATGGTTTGCAACGTGGCCTCAATGGCGGCCACGGCTGTGAGTACATCGCGATCACAGACAAAGCCGAGATGGCCGATGCGGAACACCCGTCCCTTGAGGTGATCCTGACCGCCGGCGAGAAGGATGTCGAAGTGTTCTTTGATGCTCTTGCGCAGCACTTCGGCATCGATGCCCTCTGGAGCCACGGCGGTGATCGCCGGGCTGCCGTGTCCTTCAGCGGCATAAAGAGGCAGGCCGATCGCCTTCATGGCCGCCTGAGCAGCATCTCGATGGCGGGCATGCCGCGCAAAGATCGCATCGAGGCCTTCCGCCTGCATCATGTCGAGGGCAGCCTCCAGAGCGAAGTAGAGGTTCACCGCCGGAGTGAACGGGTTGCTGTTTTTCGCTGCTGTTTTCCGGTAGGGCCCGAGATCCAGATAGAACTTCGGCAGGTCGGAGCGCTCGTAGGCCTGCCAAGCGCGCTCGCTCATGGCGACAAAGCTCAGACCCGGCGGCATCATGTACCCCTTCTGAGAGCCGGAGGCGACCACGTCGAGCCCCCAGGCATCCATGGGCACATTGCTGGCTCCCAGACTGGTGACGCAGTCGGCGATCGTCAGCGCTGTGCCATGGGCTTTGACATGACGGCTGATCGTCTCAAGGTCGTTGATCACCCCCGTGGAGGTTTCCGAGTGGGTGAGGATGACTGCACGGATGCGCTTCTCGGTGTCGGCCTCCAAGGCGCTGCGGAAGGCTTCGGGATTCAGCGGTTGTCCCCACTCCGCTTTGATCACCTCCACGTCCAGGCCGTAGGCGCGCGCCACCTTCACCCAGCGTTCGCCGAATTTGCCGTTGTCACCGCAGAGAACCCGGTCACCGCGGCTCAGGGTGTTGATGATTCCCGCCTCCATCGCCGCCGTGCCGCTGCCGGTGATGACCAGCACGTCTCCTGTGGTCTGGTGCAGCCAGCGGAGCTGTTCGGTGGTGCGTTTGACCAGCGCTTGGAATTCGCCGCTGCGGTGGCCGATGGGATGTCGCCCCAGTGCTTTGAGAACCGTTTCAGGCACCGGCGTGGGGCCCGGGATCATCAGGGTGAGCTTGTCCTGCACGGTCTCGGATCGGGAATCGGTCATTGTAAAAAACGATCTTCACAGGGCTTGTCCCATTCCTCACTGGACGGCTGGTTGTGACTGCCATGGCTGAGACCTTTCCTCGGGATCAGTCGGGACTGACCCTGCCCGTCTGGGTGGCGGCGGCGGCCCGTGCTGCGCTGCAGATCCTGTGTGGTGAGCCCTTCCAGGCCCGGCAGACCCTTCAGGTTCCTGACCGCTCGGATCCCTTGGTTGTGGCCGTCCAGTCCGGCGCTCCTCTACGACCCGGCCGTGACGCTTTGGCGATCAGTCGTTGTGATCCCGGTCCAGGGTTGGATCTGACCCGAGATCTCGAAATCTGGGTACGGGCTTCCTGGCGTGGGCAGTCGCAAGGCGCTGACTGGTTGGAGCTGATTCCAGGGGAGGGGGTCGGGCGCCTCGAGGGTGATCAGCAGCTTTGTATTTCCGATTTCGCCCGTCGCCTTCTGGAGCTGAATCTCCGGCCGTTGCTCCCGGAGGGTCATGGTCTGCGCCTGGATCTGATCCTTCCGGTCGGTCGCTCTCTAGCGGAGCGCACCAGCAATGCCGCTTTCGGGGTGGTGGATGGATTGGCCCTGATCGGGACCCAGGCCGAGGTGCAGGCCAGCGCCTCACCGGAGCAGCTCGCTCACACCCTGGACCAGCTCCGCGCCCTGACCCAGTCAGCGGGATTCAAGGGCGACCTGGTGCTTGTGATCGGTGAGAACGGCAGGGACCTGGCTCGTCGCAGCGGACTGGCGGATCAGGCTCCCGTGCTGAAGGCGGGCAATTGGATCGGTCCATTGCTCGTGGCGGCAGCGGAAGTCGGTGTGCAGAACCTGCTGTTGCTTGGCTACCACGGCAAATTGATCAAGCTGGCCGGTGGCATCTTTCACACCCATCACCATCTGGCGGATGGCCGGCTCGAGGTGCTCATGGCCCTCGCGATTGAGCAGGGCTGGCCCGCCGAGCGGGTGCGGCCTCTGTTGGAGCTCGCTTCCGTGGAGGCGGCTCTGCAGGAGTTGGACGCTTGGAATCGGGAACGCACAAGGGCGCTCTGGCAAGCGATCGCGGGCGCTGTCGAGACGCGCAGCCAGAGCTACCTCGCCCGTTACGGCTCCTGGCCTCTTGAGATCGGCGCGGTGCTCTTTGACCGCTCCCGCCGGCTTCGTTGGGCCGGCCCACGGGGCCTGGCTCTCTTGGAGTGCTGGGGTGTGGAGCTCGAAGACCCCCACTGACCCTTTCATTACGCTGAAGGGCACGACGGTCGATCCGTTCCGACCAACCTGCCGAGATGTCCCAGATCCAGCCCGATGGTCAGCGCAAGCCGGCCATCGTCATCCTTGATTTCGGTTCCCAGTATTCCGAGCTGATCGCCCGGCGCGTGCGCGAAACCGAGGTGTTCTCGGTGGTGATCGGCTACAGCACCACGGCTGAGGAGCTACGACAGCTGGCGCCGCAGGGGATCATCCTGAGCGGTGGCCCCAGCTCGGTGTATGCCGACGGGGCCCCCCTCTGCGATCCAGCGATCTGGGATCTGGGTATTCCGGTGCTCGGGGTCTGCTACGGCATGCAGCTGATGGTGCAGCAGCTGGGTGGTCGGGTGGTCGCGGCCACCGGCAAGGCTGAATACGGCAAGGCTCCTCTGGTGGTGGACGATCCCACAGATCTGCTCACCAACGTCGACGACGGTTCAACCATGTGGATGAGCCATGGGGATTCCGTGGAGGCATTGCCGCCGGGTTTCGTGCGTTTGGCCCACACCGCCAACACCCCGGAAGCTGCGGTGGCGAACCACAACCGCAGGCTCTACGGCGTGCAGTTTCACCCCGAGGTGGTGCATTCCACCTGCGGCATGGCTTTGATCCGCAATTTCGTCTATCACGTCTGCGGTTGTGAGCCCGACTGGACCACCGCTGCGTTCATCGATGAGGCCGTCGCCCTGGTGCGGGAGCAGGTGGGTGACAAGCGAGTGCTCTTGGCTCTTTCCGGTGGTGTCGATTCCTCCACCCTCGCCTTTTTGCTCAAGAAGGCGATCGGAGATCAGCTCACCTGCATGTTCATCGATCAGGGCTTCATGCGGAAGGGGGAGCCGGAGTTCCTGATGGACTTCTTCGATCGCAAGTTCAACATTCACGTCGAGTACATCAACGCCCGTAAGCGATTTCTCGACAAGCTCCATGGCATCACCGATCCGGAGGAGAAGCGCAAGATCATCGGCACGGAATTCATTCGGGTCTTTGAAGAGGAGAGCAGGCGGCTTGGACCCTTTGATTACCTCGCCCAGGGCACCCTCTACCCCGATGTGATCGAGAGCGCCGGCACCAACGTCGACCCCAAGACCGGGGAGCGGGTGGCGGTGAAGATCAAGAGCCATCACAACGTGGGCGGACTGCCCAAGGACCTTCAGTTCAAGCTGGTGGAACCCCTCCGCAAGTTGTTCAAGGACGAGGTGCGCAAGGTCGGCCGCAGTCTCGGGCTCCCGGAGGAGATCGTCCGTCGCCATCCATTCCCGGGCCCTGGTCTTGCGATTCGCATCCTTGGGGAGGTCACCAACGAGAAGCTCGATTGCCTGCGGGATGCCGATCTGATCGTGCGTGAGGAGATCAAGGAGGCCGGGCTGTATCACGAGATCTGGCAGGCCTTCGCTGTGCTGCTGCCGGTCCGTTCGGTGGGGGTGATGGGTGATAAGCGCACCTATGCCTGGCCGATCGTGCTCCGATGTGTCTCCAGCGAGGACGGCATGACCGCCGACTGGTCGCGACTACCGGCCGAGTTGCTGGAACGGATCTCCAACCGAATCGTCAATGAAGTGAAAGGGGTGAATCGGGTGGTGCTCGACATCACCAGCAAGCCGCCCGGAACGATTGAGTGGGAATGAGTGGTGGGGGCTGGTGATCGGCCCCGGCTGCCGATACCCTGAGCCCCCGGCCTAAAATGGTGTGACCGCTGCCCAACAGCAGGACCTGCAACTGCAGCGCCGACTGCAGCAGGACAGCATTCAGCTGGCAGGTAAGACGATCTACATCAATCCGTTCCTGTACTGGCGGCGTTTCGACAGCAACACCGACCGCTGGTTGCGGGAGCCCGGTCAGCTCAGTGAGGAGCAGATTCGACAGAACCGCAGTCGCTTCTACCCCGAGCTGGCCTGGGATCTTCTCGATGAGGAGTCGCTGCAGATCAAGGATGGTGCTGTGGAGATGTTCCTCAAGAGCCTGGAACTGATCAGCACTTTTCACCCTGAACTCACCTCCGGCCAGTTGCTGGAGGTCGAGCGCAAGATGGCGATCACCAAAAAGCGGTCCTTTGAGCGTTGGGTGGAGAAGTCCTATCGCCGTCGCTTCAAGCAGGAGGAGCGTGACCGGCGTCGTTTCGCCCGGGACCGCTTCCTGCGGGGCTGGCGGGAATGGTTGGTGCAGGAAACCACACGACAGGCGATGGTGCCGATGCTGGCTGTGATCGTGCTTGCCGCGGTTGGTGGCTGGACCTTTGGGGCTTCTCAGTCGAGTTGCCCCACGCTGGTGCTTCCTGCAGAGCAGACTGGAGGACGCTGAACGCGCCCTGGCCCATGGCCGACCCACGCCCCCTGGATGCTGTCCGGCTGACGTTGATGCAGGACGTGTTGCCGATTGGTTTGGCCCTGGTGGAACGGGTCCGCCGTGGGGGCGCTGCTGGCCTGGTGGAGACGTTGACCACATCGGCGGATCCTTTTCAGGATCTGCGCACCGAGGGAGAACCAGGAGCTCGTGAGCTTCGTGATCGACTGGATCAGGTGAGCCCGGGGCTTGGTAATCCGGTGATGCAGGTGTCGGTGGAGGTGGATCCTGTGGCACCGGAACCGGCCGCTGATGATCGGGCTGAATTACAGCGGGTGTTGACTCGCATTGATGATCAGCTGGCGCAACTGCGCGAGCTGATGGCCTCCTGAGGGGGCGCGGACGGCAGATCCCATGGCACGATCCGGCCTCGGCAATCGCAACAGCTCGCGTAGCAGCCAGTCGCGCAACAGCCAGTCGCGCAGCAGCGGCCTCAACCAGCAGCCCGTGGTGCTTCTAGGAGTGGTGCTGGTGTTCTGCGGCGCAATGCTGGCTCGCCTCACCTTGCTGCAGGTGTTCGAGGGGGCCCATTACCGGGAGCTGGCGGATGAGAACCGAATCCGCCTTGTGCCCCGTTCCCCGATCCGCGGACGTCTGCTCGATCGCGAGGGACGAGTTCTGGCGTCCAGCAAGCTCACCTATTCGCTTTACCTGGAGCCGCGGTTGGTGAGTGACCGCCAGTGGCCCGATCTGCGCGATCGCCTGGCGACATTGCTCAACCTTTCGGCTGCTGAGCTCGATCAGAGGCGTGGTCAGGGGGTGGATCGGGATGGCTACCGGATCACCCTGGGCACGGATCTGACTTCGGAGCAGGTGCTGCGTTTCCGCGAGCAGGCGCTTGGGTTGAAGGGGGCCCAGGTGGATGTGGACATCCTGCGCTCCTATCCCTACGGCACTCTGGCGGCCCATGCTCTCGGTTACACCCAGCCGATCACTGAGCAGGAATACAAACAGCTTTCCGACAAGGGCTACAAGATCCGTGATCGCATCGGACGCACCGGCGTCGAGGCCGCCTACGAACGTCAGCTGCGGGGCAAATGGGGTGGTCAGATGCTCGAGGTCAATGCCATGGGCGAGGTGCAGCGCAGCCTCGGCGATCGGCCGTCTGTGGCCGGCAAGGACCTCACGCTCACGCTGGATCTCGATCTTCAGAAGGTGGCGGAGCAGGCTTTGGCGGACAAACCAGGGGGAGCGATTGTGGCCATGGATCCCCGCACTGGCGCTGTGCTGGCTCTAGCCAGCAAACCCAATTTCGATCCCAACTTCTTTTCCAAGCTGGTCACCACCCAGAAGGAGTACGACGCTCTCTTCTCCAATCCGGCTAAACCGCTCCTGAGCAGGGCGATGAATCCGTATGACCCTGGCAGCACCTGGAAAGCGGTGACGGCTATGGCCGGGATGGAGTCCGGTAAGTTCCCCCCTGAAACGAAGTTGCAGACCGCTGCCTGCATCACCTACGGCGGTCACTGCTTTCCCGATCACAACGGAGCCGGGTTCGGCCTGATCGGTTATGCCGATGCCCTGCGCTTCTCGAGCAATACCTTCTTCTATCAGGTGGGTGTTGGGGCTGGTTCCAAGGCCCTGAAGAAGGCCGCCACCGCCCTTGGCTTTGGTGGCAAAAGTGGCATTGAGATCGGCTGGGAGGAGAGCGTTGGTCTTGTGGGTGATCAGGATTGGGCCGCGGCTGGCCGTGGCTGGGCGAAGCCAGGCACCACCCCCTGGATCCCGGAGGATATGGCCAGTGCGTCGATTGGGCAGTCGGTGGTGCAGATCACTCCTCTGCAGTTGGCGCGGGCCTACTCCGTGTTTGCCAATGGCGGTTGGCTGGTTACACCTCACCTGGCTGATCAGGGTCTCGACTGGACCAGTCCCTCCCGTCGCACCAAGGTGGCGATGAAACCCTCCACCCTCGCCAAGATTCGCGAAGGCCTGCGCAAGGTGGTCTCTGATGGCACGGGTGCCGGTTTGAACGGGCCTGGCATTCCTCCCGCTGGTGGCAAGACGGGAACAGCGGAAGACAGCACCGGCGGCCCGGACCACGCCTGGTTCGCCACCTATGCGCCCTATCCGGAAGGCCAGATCGTGATTGTGGCCTTCGCCCAGAACACCCCAGGTGGTGGCTCCGTCCATGCCCTTCCGATGGCCAAGAAGGTCATGGAGGTCTGGAACCGCAAGCGTGGGGCTAGGCCCTGATTCAGAGGGGTGTTGATCAGGCGGCGCTGATCTGATCGGCTTTGAGCACGCCCCGGTAGTAGGTGCGCAGTTGCTCGGTGGCACCGGCCCACCCCCAGCGCTCGGCTTCGCTGCGCGCGGAACGGCGCAGGGCTTGCCGTTCGAGATCGTTGCCAAGTAAGCGCTGGGTGGCGTTGATCAGGCTCGCGGCTCCACCGTCAGCGCCATCGGGCTCGTAGAGGCAGCCGTTGATGCCATCGCTGATGATGTCAGGGATGCCGCCACGGTTGGCACCCACCACCGGGCAACCGGCGGCCATCGCTTCCAGCAGCACGAGGCCGAGGGTTTCGGTGCTGGAGGGGAACAGGAAGGCGTCGCCGCTGGCGTAGGCGCTGGCCAGCTCTTCACCAGCCAGGTAGCCCACGAAGGTGGTGGCGGTTCCCTCGAAATGGCGTTCAAGCTGCTGGCGGTGGGGGCCATCGCCCACGAGGGCCAGGCGTGTATCCGGCAGGGCTTCCAGCACGGGCTTGATGCGCTCGATCTGCTTTTCTGCGGAAAGGCGACCCACGTAGAGCAACAGGGCGCCACGATCATCGTGTTCACCAAGCAGGCGGCGACGCATGTCGGCCTGACGCAGCTCCGGACGGAACAGATCCGTGTCGACCCCGCGCTGCCAGAGGGCGGTGTGTTGGATGCCCTTCTCACTCAGCTCTTTCACCATGGCGGTGGACGTGCAGAGGTTGAGTTCTGCTTGGTTGTGGGCGGCTTTGAGCAGTTCCCAGAGCAGGGGCTCGAGCATGCCCATGCCGTAGTGCTCGAGGTATTTGGGTAAGTGGGTGTGGTAACTAGCGATCAAGGGGATCGACTTGTTTTTTGCCAGCCAGATGCCTCCAAGCCCGAGCACAGCCGGATTCACCACGTGCACCAGATCCGGTTGGAAAGCGTCGATGGCTTCCGACACGGCAGGCCTGGGCAAGGCAAGCTTCAGCTCGGGGTACAGGGGCAGCGGCATGGCCGGCACTCCCATGACCCGAGCACCCATGTAGTGGCTGGGCGCTCCCTCCGGACAGAAGACCAGGACTTCATCGCCGGCATCCACCAGGTGTTTCACCGTTTTGGTCAGACGGGTCACGATCCCATCCACCTTCGGCAGAAACGTTTCGGTGAAAAAGGCGATCTTCACGGGTTAAACGGGCGTGCAGGGGGAACGTTCAGGCCTTGACCCCGATCGCTTCTGCCTGTTTGTTGGTCCAGGCTGACACGCAGGGGATGCGCTTGCGGTCGCAGCGGTCGGAGTAGCGGGTGGCAATCTCCACCACTTCCTTGAGCAGGCCGTCATCAAGGGTGGTGGGGTTCAGACCCAGCTCGATGAAGCAGCGGTTGTCCACGATCAGGTCGTTTTCCACGGCCTCGTTGCGAGGGTTAGGCAGGTGGTTGATCTCAGCGCCAGTCAGCGCGGCCACCTTCTTGGCTAATTCACCCACTTGATGGCTTTCGGTCATCTGGTTGAAGATCTTCACCCGTTCTCCCTTGGATGGAGGATTTTCGAGCGCCAGCTGCACACAGCGCACGGAGTCGCGGATGTGGATGAAGGCGCGGGTTTGGCCGCCGGTTCCGTGGACGGTGAGTGGGTAGCCGATGGCTGCCTGCATCAGGAAGCGGTTGAGCACCGTGCCGTAGTCGCCGTCGTAATCGAAGCGGTTGGTCAGACGTGGATCGCGGTCCGTTGCATCGGTGTTGGTGCCCCACACGATCCCCTGGTGGAGATCGGTGATTCGTACCAGATCGTTTTTGTTGTAGTAGAGGAAGAGCAGCTGATCGAGCGTCTTGGTCATGTGATAGACGCTGCCCGGGCTGGCGGGATGGAGGATTTCTTCCTCAAAGCGGCTGCCATCAGGTTGGGGCACCTCAACCTTGAGATATCCCTCGGGGATCGTGGCGCCCCGATGGGAGCCATAGCCGTAGACGCCCATGGTGCCGAGGTGCACCACATGGATATCCAGACCGCTCTCCACGATGGCGGCCAGCAGGTTGTGGGTGCCATTGACATTGTTGTCAACGGTGTAGCGCTTGGTAGCGCTGCTCTTCATGGAATAGGGAGCGGCCCGTTGTTCAGCGAAGTGCACCACGGAGTCGGGCTTTTCTTCGATCAGCAGATCGAGCAGCCGCTGATATTCATGGGCGATGTCCATGTGCACGAAGCGCATGGGCCTGCCGCCGGTCTCCTGCCAGGCCTGAAGGCGTACGCCGATGCTGGTGATTGGTGTGAGCGACTCGACTTCGAGATCGATGTCGATCTTGCGGCGGCTGAGGTTGTCGATGATCACGACCTCATGGCCCTGATCCGCCAGGTTCACAGCACACGGCCAGCCACAGAAGCCGTCACCGCCGAGAACGAGAACTTTCACCCCAAACTCCTGCTGAAGCGTGCGAGCCGCTGATCTGGGGCAAGCTACTACAGGCTTTTCAGCTGATGGCCACGGAGACCGCCATCAGGGCCACCACAAGCACGGCGCCGGCCATGATCAGCAGGCGGGAGGCATTGCTGCGGCTGGATGATTCAGCCATCACTTCCATTCGCGGTTCTTTTGCGAAGGCATTCAGGCGGCCGCCGTCTTCTTGGGTGACCTGCATGGCCAGGCATTGCATCTGAGCAGGAACCTATGGGCGCAGGCCTGTTCTGGTGCGCATCTGCCACGCAGCTTCATGGCCAGTGATCGTTCGTTACTTGACCTGGCCGGTGGTGGGTGAGCTCGCTGAGGCGTCCTGGCGCAGAGGCAGGCGTCCGGCTATGCGGGCCCATCGGCCTGCCTGCACGGCAGCAGCCATCGCTTCGGCCATGGTGGCGGGATCCCCCGCCAGGGCAATGGCGCTGTTCACGAGCACGGCATCGGCACCCATCTCAAGGGCCTGGGCCGCTTCGCTGGGTACACCGATTCCTGCATCCACCACGACAGGCACGCCAGCGTTTTCGATGATCAGGGCAATGTTGGCCGCATTGCGCAGCCCTTGGCCTGAGCCGATCGGTGAGCCAAGGGGCATCACCGTCGCGCATCCCACCGCCTCGAGTCGTCGGGCCAGCAACGGATCGGCATTGATGTAGGGGAGCACGGTGAAGCCCTCCTTCACCAGCTGCTCTGCGGCCTCGAGGGTTCCGAAGGGATCGGGCAGGAGGTGGCGGCTGTCGGGGATCACCTCCAGCTTCACAAAGTTGTTGTCTTCCTGGCCGGCAAGCTTGGCCAGCTCCCGGCCGAGGCGGGCAACCCGGACCGCTTCCTGGGCTGTGGTGCAGCCGGCGGTGTTCGGCAGCATCCAGATTCGAGACCAGTCGATCGCCTCCATCAGGCCGGCATGGCCTTCGGCTACGGCCTGCACCCGACGCACCGCGACGGTGACCATGTCACAGCTTGAGCGCTCGAGACTGGCCTGCATCGTGGCCAGATCCGGGTATTTGCCCGTCCCGGTGAACAGACGGCTCCTGAAGGCGCGGCCTCCAATCAAGAGCGGGTCGTCGTTCAGCTTTGGCTTGACGGGCTGTGGGGTCGGATCCATGGGCTTGCGGCGGATTGGTGTGAGAACCGGATCAGGGAGCGTTCCCATCGGATCGGATGGCTCTACCGTGCGCCCATCATCCATTTCTATGCATGCCGATTCCAGTCGCCGTGGATCTGCCGGTAGAGACTCCGGTGGTCTTTGAGAACCAGCTGCCCCTGGATGCCTCCCAGCTGGCTTTGCCAATGGTGCTTGAGGGGTCTGTCGAGAATTTCGATCCGATCGCCCGTGCAGCCTCCCTGGCAGCCGCGATGCCCCGCCAGTGGTGCGGCTCTTACCGCTCCTTTGAGGGCGGCGGAAAGCTGCCGGTGCAGGTGACGCTGGCCAGTGTGCAGCCCTTCGGTCAGATGGTGGCGGTGCGTGGCGACATGCGGATCGGCGAGGTGACCACGGCGGTGCAGGGCAACCTCAACGCCAAATCAGACCAGCTGGATCTGCTGCCCCTGTCCGATCAGCTCACCGCCGGCCTCGAGCCAGGCGGTGCTTTTTTGGGATTGCAGGGGGCAACCCTCGCCGGTTGGATGGCTCCGCGGATGACCAACCCTGGTGGTCGCTTGCACCTTGCGGCCAGTTGCCCGGCTTCAGAATCCCTTCCCGTTCGCGGCCTCTGGTGAATTGCCGCTTTCAGGCTTACGGCTCAAGCGCTGTTCAATCCGCTTGAGCCGTTTTTTGGCTGTTCCATTGTTGGGTTCGAGGCTCAAGCAACGCCGATACAGCTCAGCAGCCTCTTCCGGTTGCAGGAGACGCTCTTGGGCGAAGGCCAGATTGTTGAGGGCGACGGGATAGTCGGCCTTGGCCTGGAGGGCTGATTTGTAGTGCTTCACAGCTGCCTGAAAGTCCTTCTGGGCTGCGAGCGAGAATCCCAAGGCGTTCTCCACCAGGGCTCGAGCTTCATCCGGTTCTCCGGAGAGTCGTTTCAGGGCTTGTCTCAGATTGGCGGTGGCCTGGGGATAGAGGCGTTTGCGCAGCTGAACGGAGGCAAGCTCATAGAGCTGACCTGCATCACGCGATGACGCAGCTCCGTCCTGTTCAAGGCGGATGAGGGAAAGCTCATCACGGCGCACACGCAAGAGCTGGCGACCGACCACGACAGCCACGATCGCCAGCAGTGCAATCAGACCCAGCAGGTAGGTCTGCGGAACGAGGATGTCCATCACGAAGGGCTCCTCGGATCAGTTTGAGCTCAAGCCTTGGCGGCCTTCACCACAGTGGTGAAGGTGCCGGGATCGGCCACGGCGAGTTGGGCAAGCATTTTGCGATTGATGCGCACATCGGCCTTCTTGAGACCACCGATCAGACGGCTGTAGCTCAGACCGTTCAGGCGGGCCGCAGCATTGATGCGGGCAATCCAGAGGCGGCGGAAATCGCGCTTGCGACGACGGCGATCACGGTAGGCATTGCAGAGAGCCTTCATGACCCGCTGATTGGCGGTACGGAACAGGGTTCCGTTGCTGCCGCGGAATCCACGGGCTAGGCGGAGGATCTTGTTGCGACGCTTGCGGGCGACGTTGCCTCTCTTGACGCGGGCCATTCGGGTAAGAAATCAGAATCGAACGTTGAGATGCCTTGGAATTCAGGCGTAGGGCATCATCAGGGCCACACGATCTTCATCGGTGCGGTCCACAACAGCCTTCGTGCCCAGGTGGCGCTTCAGCTTCGGGCTCTTGTGATCGAGCAGGTGGTTGCGGAAGGCCCGGCGACGCATGAATTTGCCAGTGGCCGTCGCCTTGAACCGCTTTGCGGCAGCTTTGCGGGTCTTGAGCTTGGGCATGTCTCTGGCTGCGCGTGGCACAAACGACAACAATACGCCCTCAACCTCCCCCCATCCATGCCACGCCTTTCTGCAGCTCTGAGGCAGGGATCGATCCTGCAGGCACTCCTGCTCATCGCAGCGGTTGCAGGCGGTTGCCGGGCCCAGGAGCTGCAGGCACCGCCCCCGATGGAGTCCCCCGTCGAGCGGCCGACCCACCGCGTGGTGGCGCAGCCGCCCTCAGCGCGGAAGGATCGGCTCTGGGTGGCCCTCGAGGACCATCTCGGACGTCGTGCTGGCCAGGGGGCGCCGGCGCCCCTGTTGACCCTGCAAAGCGCGGGAGTCGCTCCGCTGGTGTTGCGGTCTCCAGGGATCAAGGAGCCGTTGCAAACCGCTGCTCGTCTCCGCTTCAGCTGGCGTTCGGTCCCCCGCCAAGCGCCATTGGAGCTCGCGCGTCAGGTGGCTGGACCCTTTGCCAGTTTTGAATCCGCCGAGCGGGTGGCCACCCGCTGGCGCGGCCAGGGGGTGCAGGCCCTGGTGGCCCATCCCAATGAATGGGAGGTATGGGCTCCTGAAGCAGCGCTGCCGCTCCCGGATGTTCCTGTCCGTCGGGTGAGGGAAACGTTGACGATGTCCATTCAGCCTGTGCTGGAGGGGGCCAAAGGTGGCCGAACGCTTCAGGGACCTCTGCTGATTGAGGCCCCTGACGGTCTGCGCTGGAAGGGGGGCGTGATGCGCGGACCCTTCCGGCTCCAGGCGGATGCCTATGGCAGCTGGACATTGCTGGAGCAGGTGCCCTTGGAGCGTTATTTGGAAGGGGTGGTGCCCCATGAGATCGGAGCCGGCTCGCCCGCGGCGGCACTCGAGGCCCAGGCTGTGCTGGCCCGCACCTGGGCGCTTGCCAACAGCCATCGTTTCGCGATCGATGGCTATCACCTCTGCAGCGACACCCAGTGCCAGGTGTACAGCGATCCTCGGCAGGCCGGGGCATCGGTGCGTCAGGCGATCAAGGCCACGGCTGGTCAGGTGCTCCAGTGGCAGGGTTCGCCGATCAGTGCCGTTTATCACGCATCCAACGGTGGGGTGATGGCGGGAGTGAACGAGGCCTGGGCGATGCCATCTGTGCCTTATCTGCGCAGCCAGGCTGATGGTGGCAAGGCCTGGACCGGGTCCGTGCTCGTCCCCGTTCCGAATCAGGCAGCGGTCGAGGCCTTGCTGAAGAGAACAACTGGCGCCTATGGCTCCGGACATCCCCGCTTCCGCTGGACCCGCACCTACAGCGCGGCTCAACTGCAGGGGGCCTTGGCTGCTCAGGCGCCCCGCCTTGGGGTGGTGCAAGGGGTCAGCGTGCTGGAGCGGGGTCCGAGTGGTCGGGTTTTGGCCTTACAAGTGGTTGGAGATGGTCCTGGCTCACCCGTGGTGCTGCGACTGGATGGGATCCGCCGCAGCTTGCGCCGTCTTCCCAGCACCTTGATGGTGGTGGAGCCTGCTGGTGCAGGGGTCTGGCGTTTCCGGGGCGGTGGTTTCGGCCACGGGGCCGGTCTCTCCCAGGCTGGAGCGATTGATCTGGCCCGTCAGGGCTGGTCGGTGGAGCGCATCCTGCAGCACTACTACCCCGGCACAACGCTTGTTCCTCTGTCGGCTCTCAGGAAGGCCCCTTAGAGTCCCGGCATTCTGGGATGCTTCATGGCCGTGGCCGCAGTGACTGGCGATCACCGACGCGGCAAGACGGCCCTGTTCCTAGCTGCCTGTGGCTGTGCTGGAGCGGCGCCCCATTGGTTGGACCCCGCCCGCAGTCTGCTGCCGGCGATCACCCTCGCCGTGGTGCTGGGTGGCTATGGCTTGCGAACCGTGCTGCGAGGACGCGGTGCGGCATCTGTTGACCCAGGCAGTGCAACCAGGCCTCTGGACACCGGCAGCTGGCCTGCGGTGGATGTGGTTGTGGGTGCCCGTGATGAGGAGGCTGTGATCGCTCGGCTGGTGGAACGGCTAGCGGCTCTGCGGTATCCCGCTGACAGGCTCAGCTTCTGGGTGGTGGATGACGGCAGTCAGGACCGCACTGGGGCGATTCTTGACGGGTTGCAGCAGCAGCATCCCCAACTGCGGGTGCTGCACCGTCCACGCGGAGCCGGTGGCGGCAAGTCGGGTGCGTTAAATGCCGTGCTCAAGCAGCTTCAGGGCGACTGGTTGCTGGTGCTGGATGCCGATGCTCAGCTTCAGGAGGACGTGCTCGAGCGCTTGTTGCCGTATGCGCTGGGTGGCGGCTGGTCGGCCGTGCAGTTGCGCAAGGCGGTGGTCAATGCGGGTCAGAGTCTGCTCACGCGCGTTCAGGCCATGGAAATGGCCCTCGATGCCTTGATTCAGCAGGGGCGTTTGCTGGGTGGCGGCGTGATGGAGCTGCGCGGGAACGGCCAGCTGCTTAGCCGTCGCAGCCTTGAGGCCTGCGGAGGTTTCAACGAAGACACGGTCACTGACGATCTCGACCTCAGCTTTCGCCTCCTGACCGAGGGATCTCGGATCGGCCTGCTCTGGGATCCACCTGTTCAAGAGGAGGCTGTTGAGTCGGTGCCGGCGCTCTGGAAGCAGCGGCAGCGCTGGGCTGAAGGAGGTCTTCAGCGTTTCTTCGATTACTGGCCCCAGCTGTTGTCGAGTCGGTTGAGCCCGAGTCAGCGTCGTGACCTCGCCTGTTTCTTTCTGCTCCAGTACGCCCTGCCGGTGGTCTCGTTCGCCGATGCACTCACCAGTGCGGCGACTTGCACGATGCCGGCCTACTGGCCCCTGTCGATCGTTGCGTTCAGCGTGTCGGGTCTGGCCTACTGGCGTGGGTGCCGTCGGCCGAGCGAAGGCCCGGAGCTGCCGAGCCCCGAGCCCCTGTCACTGCTGCTGGCGATTGCCTACTTAGGCCATTGGTTTGTGGTGATTCCTTGGGTGAGTGCTCGGATGGCCCTGTTCCCGAAGCGGCTGGTTTGGGCGAAGACCAGCCACCGGGGCGAGGCGACGGTCGAGGCCTGAACCTCAGCTCTGGCCGTCGAGATCGACGTCAACCACATCGCCATTAAAGAAATCGGCGAAGCGCTTCACTTTGTCGTCCATCGGTGAACTCAGGGGTCGCGGCTCCACTGGCTTGTTGTCGGGCACTTGGGCCACCGGGAGCTGGGGTTCGCTAGCGCCGGTGGGTTTCGCATCGGGGATGGTGGCAGTTGCTATGGGGGGCGATGTCTGTGGGGTGGATGGGCTTGTGACGGGTTCGGCAGGCGCGGTGATCTTCATGCGCTCGCTCAGTGGGGTGACTGACGGACTGACCGGTGCCGCTGGGGTCAAGGTCCCGCTCTGGTTTTCCAGCACCAGCTGACGGTTGCCACCCAGGGCGCGGCTGATCGCCTGCTCCAACAGGCTGGCGCGGCTCTGCACCATTCCCATCCAGTTGCCGGCCACCTGGACCACGGCGCGGTGGGCATCAAGGCGAACCAGTTGGGCTTGCTGGGAAAGCAGCATGCGGGTGGAGGGCAGTTCCAGGCTCCCGAGGATCTGCTGCCAGAGCTCGCCCAGGTTGGTGGGGTCGGGTGGAGCCGCTGGCTCTGTGGCTGTCTCCGTTACGGGTTCAGCGACTGCCGCGACTGGCGTTGGGGCCTGTGTCTGGGTTGGGGGCAGGCTCACCGCCGCCTTCGCTGGGGCTGCAGGAGGAGCCACCGCTGGGGTGACCGCAGGGGCTGAGTGCACTCCTTGTTCTGGCTGGGCCCGGGACTCAGGTTCCGCCAGCAGACCGAGCAGCAGCACCTCCAGCCATAGACGCGGCTGCACACTGAGACGGAGCTGTTGCTCACTGCCACGCAGGCGTGCTTGCCACTGGAGCAACCGCTGCCGGCCGATGCGTTGGGCCAGCGGCGGCAGTTGATCCCGGAACTGGGGTGAGACGCTGGTGAGTTCAGGTCTGTCGGGAGCGGCGGCCATCAGCACCAGATCCCGCAGGATTCCCGCCAAGCCCTGCAGCACTGCTCCCGGGTCGCGGCCGCGATCGAGCAGGCGCCTGCTGCTCTCCAGGAGAGGCAGTGGCTCACCGGCGGCCAAGGATTCGCTGAGATGGATCAGTTCCTGTTCGGGTACGGCCCCCAGCAGTTCCCACACCGCATCGGCTTCGATCGGAGGTGGCAGCAGGCTGAGCTGATCCAGCAGGCTTTCGGCATCGCGCAGACCGCCCTGGGCCCTTTGCGCCACCACATGAAGGGCCTCCGGTTGAATCCCGATCGCTTCCTGTTCGGCAATCCAGCGCAGGTGGGCTTCGAGAGCCTCGAGGGGGATGCGCCGGAAATCAAAACGCTGGCAGCGGCTCAGGATCGTGGGCAGCACCCGCTGGGGATCGGTCGTCGCCAACACAAACACCACGCGCGGTGGCGGCTCCTCCAGGGTTTTCAGCAGGGCGTTGAAGGCGGCGGTGGAGAGCATGTGGCATTCGTCCACCACGTACACCTTCCAGCGGGCCTGCACCGGGGCAAAGCGGGAGCGCTCGATCAGGTCACGGATGTTGTCAACACCCGTATTCGAGGCGGCATCGATCTCGATCACATCGAGGGCGCTGCCGGCGGCGATCGTGGTGCAGAGCTCGCAGGTCCCGCAGGGCTCAGGTGTGGGCCCGTCGCTGCTCAGGCAGTTGAGCGATCGGGCGAGGATCCTGGCGCTGGACGTTTTACCTGTGCCCCGTGGGCCACTGAACAGATAGGCCGGAGCGATGCGATCGCTGCGTAGGGCGTGGCTGAGGGTGGCGGCAATCGCGTCCTGCCCCACCAGCTGATCAAACCGCTGAGGTCTGTACTTGTGATGCAGCGGCTGGTAGGCCTGACTCATGCGCTGCTGGCGGGACCCAGAGGTTACTCAGGTCTGCCCTGTTCCGATGTGGTGTCAGCGGCTTCCAGAAGCGCAACGATCTGTTGCTCCAGTTCCTCCACGGCGGCCAGTTCATCCGCGAGGGTCTGGCCGGCCTGGAGTAAGCGTCGGCTCTGGCGGTTACCGCGATTCGAAGCGCCGCTATCGGGGCCGCCCCGCAACCACCCCTCCGCTTGCTCCAGGGTTGTTTCGAGTTTTGCCACCAGCCGTTGACGCAGTTGCTCGAGTTGGCTCAGGCCTCGGCGTGCCCGATCGCGGGAGGTCTGATCCACCAGGCCTTTGCCCAGCAGCAGGCTCAGGCCCGTGAGTAAGGCAGCGGGCATCAGTTGGCCAAGGGCCAGGGCGCCCAAGCTGCCGGTGTGCAGCCAGTCCTCCACCTGGCCGCTGCGGTGGCGACCGGTCTTGCACCAGGTGGCGAAGTGCTCGCAATTGTTGAACAGCAGGTTGTAGTTCTGCTCGCCGATGCGGCTCATGGCGCGTCGGAGCGTGATGCCCGCTGGTGAGGCCTGTGGGTGGTCGATCACGCTGATCTCCTGGCCGCGGCTGAACTCTTGGAGAGAGCTGCGCAGGATTTCACGACCCTCTAGGTAGTGGGCCACGCTGCCATCGCCCAGATCAATGCCGTGATGCAGAAACAGGCCGTGCTGCCGGGGAACCGTGAGGTGGTCGGCGGCGGCCATGAAGGATCAGTCCACAGGGTTCAGGCTGATTCCTGCTGACGTTCGCTTCCCGGCAGTGGCAGTACCTTCCCGCCGGTGTGTTCCTCCACCATGGTGCGCGTCACGGTGAAGGACTTCACATTCTTGCGTGAAGGCAAGTCGTACATCAGGTCGAGCATCAACTCTTCCACGATTCCGCGCAGGGCCCGGGCGCCGGTTTTGCGCCGGTGCGCTTCGCGGGCGATCGCCACGACCGCGTCGCTTTCGAAATCCAGTTGCACATTGTCCATGCTCAACAGGGTGCGGAACTGCTTGACCAGCGCATCGCGGGGCTCGGTGAGGATCGATTCCAGCGCTTGTTCATCCAGAGGTTCCAGCACAGCGCTCACCGGCATGCGGCCAATGAATTCCGGGATCAAGCCGTACTTCACGAGGTCGTCCGGCTCCAGATGGCGCAGCACCTGGGCTGCTTGCAGGTCGCGATTGGCCTTGTTGCGACCGCGACCATCACTGCTGGGCACGAAGCCGATCGCATTGCGTCCAAGCCGCTTCTGCACCACGTCATCGAGGCCCACAAAGGCGCCGCCGCAGATGAACAGGATCTGGCTGGTGTCGATCTGGATGCAGTCCTGATAGGGATGCTTACGACCGCCCTGGGGGGGCACGTTGGCCACGGTGCCTTCCAGCATCTTCAGGAGTGCTTGCTGCACCCCCTCGCCCGACACATCACGGGTGATCGATGGGTTCTCGCTCTTGCGGGCAATCTTGTCGATTTCATCGATGTAGATGATGCCGCGCTGGGCTTGGTCCACATCCATGTCGGCCTTCTGCAGAAGCCGCAGCAGGATGTTCTCGACGTCTTCCCCCACATAGCCGGCTTCGGTGAGGGTGGTGGCGTCGGCCACGGCGAAGGGCACATCCAGGAGTTCTGCCAGTGTCTGGGCTAGCAGGGTCTTGCCGCAGCCGGTGGGACCGATTAAGAGGATGTTGCTCTTGTGAAGGCGGGTGGCGGTCTGTTCGGTTTCGCCCTTGCCATCGCCTTGCCAGGCCAGGCGTTTGTAGTGGTTGTAAACCGCTACGGAGAGCACCTTCTTGGCCGCTTCCTGACCGACCACCTGATGGTCGAGAAAGCTCTTGATTTCCTGTGGTTTGGGGATCGAGGCAAGGGTGGGGGCTGGCTTTGTGCTTTTGCGGGTTCCCTGGGCTGCCTTGCGGGAGGTTTCGGCCCCCTGGCGGGAGTTGCCCTGGGCATCGATCAGCTCTTCATCGAGGATCTCGTTGCAGAGATCGATGCACTCATCGCAGATGTACACGCCGGGACCAGCGATCAACTTGCGGACTTGCTCCTGGGACTTGCCGCAGAAGGAGCACTTCAGATGGGCGTCGAATTTGGCCATCGGGCGCTGGTCGCTTCAAACGGGGTCAGTCGGATCGACGGATGGTCGCGGTCCGGATTCCCAGGATCGCCGTGGAGCTGCGCGATGTCAGCCCTCCGTAACGATTCCTCCGTCCGCGAGACTGTCCACCACCCGGTCGATCAATCCGTATTCAACCGCCTCTGCTGGAGAAAGGAAGTAATCGCGGTCTGTATCTTCAGCGATTTTTTCGAGGGGCTGGCCCGTGTGCTCGGCCATCAGACCGTTGAGGGTGTCTTTGAGGAACAGGATCTCCTGGGCTTGGATCTCGATGTCGACAGCCTGGCCTTGGGCGCCACCGAGGGGCTGGTGGATCATGATCCGGGCATTTGGCAGGGCGAGGCGCTTGCCCTTGCAGCCACCGGAGAGCAGGAAGGCGCCCATGGAGGCAGCCAATCCATAGCAGATGGTCACCACGTCAGGAGCAACCTGCTGCATGGTGTCGTAGATCGCTAGTCCGGCCGTGACCGAGCCACCGGGGGAATTGATATAGATCTGAATGTCTTTTTCAGGATCCTCAGCTTCCAGGAACAAGAGCTGAGCCACTAGGGCATCCGCAACTTGGTCATCGATTCCAGTTCCGAGAAAGATGATCCGCTCCCGGAGAAGACGCGAATAGATATCGAAAGCCCGTTCGCCTCGACCCGACTGTTCCACCACGGTGGGCAGCACACCAGGGGAGGCCGATGGCATGGCTGAGACGGGGCTGATGCCCCGCCAGCGGTTCTGGATCGGATGGTGGTGACGGGCGTCGATCACGCGGCAGCTGGCGGGTTCCTGTACAGGCTCAATCTATGGGTGCTGATCAGCCGTCGGCGTCCCCATCGGCCTTGGCTTTGCTGCTTTTCGCTTTGGCGGTGCCGGTGGCCTTGGTGGAAGCCTTGCTTGTGCCGGTTTTCGCTTTCGCCTCTGGTTGTTTCTTCTCCTTGGCGGTTTCAGCCTCGGAGCTCTCAGGGGCCTTCTCGACCACGGTGTTGTTCTCTTCCAGCCAGCCGAGCAATTTGTCGCGCAGCAGGTCGTCGATCACGGCCTGGCGCAGCCGTGCCGGATCGATGTCGCGTTCACCGGAGAGCTGGCGCTTCACCTCCTTGAGCTTGGCTTCGATTTCTGTGTCCTCCACCTTGAGGTCTTCCGCTTCGGCCAGAGCACTGAGGGCGAGGCTGCGACGGAGCCGCTCTTCGGCTTCGGGTCTGGAGGAGTTCATCAAGGAGCGCACCAGCTCCGGGGTGAACAGGGATTTCACATCCATGCCCTGCTGGGCGAACTGGCCAGCGGTCTGCTCCACCAGGTTGCGCACTTCCTGCTGCACCAGGCTTTCAGGCAGATCCACCTCCAGCTGCTCCACAAGGGCGGCCAGCAGGGCGTCGTGGCGATTGCTCTTCTGGCGTCGCTCGGCGTCGTCCTTGAGGCGCTTCTCCAGTTCTTCACGCAGCTCCGCCATCGTCTCCTTATCGCTGGCCTGCTTGGCGAAGGCGTCGTCGAGCTCAGGCAGTTCGCGGGTCTTGAGGTCCTTGAGGCTGATCACGAAGCTGGCCTTGCGACCGCGGGCATCCTCTTTGGGGTAATCCTCTGGGAACTGGCAGTCGACGGTTTTCTCATCGCCGATGGCCATGCCGACGATCCCTTCCACGAAGCCCGGGATCATCCGCCCGTCCTCCAGTTCCACATCCATCGAGTCGGCGCTGCCACCCTCGATCTCATTGCCGTCATCGGCGTAGGTGCCTTTGAAGCCCACGACGGCCACATCACCGTTGGCGGCGGCACGGTTGTCCACCGGCACCAGCGTGGCCATCTGCTTGCGGGATTGATCCAGCATGTCGTCCACCTGAGCAGGATCAAAGCTGACGGCTTCCGCTTCGGCCTTCAGCCCTTTGGTGGTTTTGAGTTTCGGCACTGGAGCCACGTCGGTTTCGAGCGTGAGCGTGAGGGCCTTACCGGGGTCAAAAGCTTCCAGCAGGCTCTCAAATCCGCCGGTCAGATCGGGTTGCCCCAGGGCTTCGATCTGTTCTTGTTCGATGGCCTCCCGCCAGACTCCGTCGACAATGGCTTCCAGGGCGGTGGCTCGGATCCGCAGCGGGCCGATCTGCTGCAACAGCACCGCCCGGGGCACCTTGCCTTTACGGAAACCAGGCAGATTGATGCTGCGGCTGAGGCGGGTCACCGCTGCTTCGTAGCTCTCCTTGCAACGCTCCGCAGGAACTGCCACTTCCACCGCCAGGCGGCTGCCCGGACGGGCGGTGGTCTTGACCTTCAGGGACGCGGCGCTCATGCAGGAGTAGTTCGGGCAGCCCAACACTTTATGGAAGCGTCAGTCCGTGGATCGCCACGTATTGTGAGGGCAACGTTTCATCGGATGCTCCAGCCTGGCGCTGCTGCTGGATTCCGATCGTGGCCAGGGGCCAGCGTCGTCATTGCAGTTCTAAAACCCACCGCTTGTCTCCCTCTCCGTCGAACCCCACCGCTTCTCTGCCGAATCGCCCCTTAACCGTCGCCGTGCTCGGTGCCAGTGGTGCAGTGGGACAGGAGCTTTTGCAGCTGCTGGATGAGCGTGCATTTCCGGTTGGTGAGCTGCGATTGCTTGCTTCAGCCCGCTCTGCTGGAACGACCCAGAGCTGGAAGGGGCAGGAGCATTCGGTTCAGGAAGTGACGGCTGCCTCCTTCGAAGGGGTGGACTTGGTGCTCGCCTCTGCTGGTGGTTCGGTCTCGCGACAATGGCGCCAGGCGATTACTCAGGCCGGCGCCCTGATGGTGGACAACTCCAGCGCCTTTCGCATGGAGGACGGTGTGCCGCTGGTGGTGCCTGAGGTGAATCCGAAGGCGGCCTTCAAGCATCAGGGCGTCATCGCCAATCCCAACTGCACAACGATCCTGCTCACCCTCGCGCTCGCTCCCCTGGCAGCGAAACGACCCATGCGTCGTGTTGTGGTGAGCACCTATCAGTCGGCCAGCGGTGCCGGTGCCCGGGCCATGGAAGAACTTCAGACCCTCAGTCGTGTGGTGTTGGACGGAGGTGAAGCCAAGAGTGAAGTGCTGCCCCATTCCCTCGCCTTCAACCTGTTTCTCCATAACTCGCCGCTGCAAGCCAACAGCTACTGCGAAGAGGAGATGAAGATGGTCAATGAGACCCGCAAGATCATGGATCTCCCTGCGTTGCGTTTCACGGCCACCTGCGTTCGCGTGCCCGTGCTGCGTGCCCACTCAGAGGCGGTGAATGTGGAGTTTGAGCAGCCGTTCCCTGTGGAGGAGGCCCGTGCCCTCCTGGCGGCAGCTCCAGGGGTCGAGCTGATTGAGCAGCCCGAGTGCAACCGTTTCCCGATGCCCACGGATGTGACCGGCCGCGATCCCGTGGCGGTGGGTCGGATCCGTCAAGACATCAGTGATCCCAACGCCCTGGAGTTCTGGCTCTGCGGTGACCAGATTCGCAAGGGCGCGGCCCTCAACGCGATCCAGATTGCCGAACTGCTGATTAACGCATGACCCTCTCCGCAGCCCTCTCTCCCACCCCCTTCGGCCGTCTGCTCACGGCGATGGTCACTCCTTTCGATGCCGACGGCCGGGTTGACCTGGCCTTGGCCGGTCGTCTCGCCCGCCATCTCGTCGACGAGGGATCCGATGGTCTTGTGGTGTGCGGCACCACGGGTGAATCCCCCACCTTGAGCTGGCAGGAGCAGGTGCAGCTGCTGGAGGCCGTGCGTCAGGCGGTGGGCTCTGGGGTGAAGGTGCTGGCGGGCACAGGCAGTAACAGCACCGCCGAGGCGGTGGAGGCCACCCGAGAGGCGGCGGCTGCCGGGGCCGATGGGGCCTTGGTGGTGGTGCCTTACTACAACAAGCCTCCTCAGGAGGGGCTGGAGGCCCATTTCCGGGCCGTGGCCGAGGCAGCCCCCGAGTTGCCGTTGATGCTTTACAACATCCCCGGCCGCACCGGCTGTTCGATGGTGCCGTCCACGGTGGCTCGACTCATGGATTGCGCCAACGTCGTGAGTTTCAAGGCCGCCAGTGGCAGCACCGATGAGGTGAGCCAGCTGCGCCTGAGTTGCGGTGCCCGGCTTGCCGTCTACAGCGGGGATGACGCCTTGACGCTGCCGATGCTGGCCGTCGGTGCCGTCGGCGTGGTCAGCGTGGCCAGTCACCTGGTGGGCCGGCGCCTGCGCGCCATGATCGAAGCCCAGCTCAGTGGCCGCAATGCCGAGGCCCTCGGCCTGCATGAACAGTTGCTCCCCTTGTTCCGGGCCCTGTTCGCCACCACGAATCCGATTCCGGTGAAAGCCGCCCTTGAGGCCAGTGGTTGGCCCGTTGGAGCCCCCCGTCTTCCCCTTGTTCCCCTGGAGACCGCCATGCGCGATGACCTGATCCAAACCCTGTCTGCCCTGCGTCAGACCTGACGCCACGGCTGGCCGGCGATCACGCCTTTGTTCTTCGATTCATCTGACATTCATGACTGCTTCGATCTCTACGTCCCGCAATGGCGCGACCGCCGCCCAGGAGCCCTGTCTGCGCGTGATTCCCCTCGGGGGACTGCACGAGATCGGCAAGAACACCTGCGTGTTCGAGTACGGCGATGACCTGATGCTGGTGGATGCCGGCCTGGCCTTCCCGAGCGATGGCATGCACGGCGTGAATGTGGTGCTGCCCGACACCAGTTTCCTGCGCCAGAACCAGAAACGGATCCGGGGCATGATCGTGACCCACGGTCATGAAGACCACATCGGTGGCATTGCCCACCACCTCAAGCACTTCAACATCCCGGTGATCTACGGGCCTCGGCTGGCCCTATCGATGCTCACCGGAAAGATGGATGAGGCCGGTGTGAGCGATCGCACCACCCTGCAGACCGTCGGTCCCCGTGATGTGGTGCGGGTCGGTCAGCATTTCTCGGTGGAGTTCATCCGCAACACCCACTCGATGGCCGACAGCTTCTCGCTGGCGATCACGACGCCTGTGGGCACGATCATCTTCACGGGCGACTTCAAGTTCGATCACACCCCCGTGGATGGGGAGCATTTCGACTTGGCCCGTCTCGCTCACCACGGCGACAACGGCGTGCTGTGCCTGTTCAGCGATTCCACCAATGCCGAGGTACCTGGCTTCTGCCCGCCGGAGCGTTCGGTCTTCCCCAACCTGGATCGTCACATGGCCCAGGCGGAAGGTCGGGTCATCGTCACCACCTTCGCCAGTTCGATTCACCGGGTGTCGATGATCCTGGAGCTGGCCCTCAAGAACGGCCGCAAGGTGGGTCTGCTTGGCCGATCCATGCTGAACGTGATCGCGAAGGCGCGGGAGCTCGGCTACATGCGCGCTCCGGATGATCTGTTTGTGCCGATCAAGCAAATCAATGATGTGCCTGATCGCGAAACCCTGTTGCTGATGACCGGAAGCCAGGGGGAACCGTTGGCTGCCCTGAGCCGGATTTCCCGTGGTGAGCACCCTCAGGTGAAGGTGAAAACCACCGACACGATCATCTTCTCGGCCAGCCCAATTCCTGGAAACACGATCTCCGTGGTCAACACGATCGACCGCCTGATGATGCTTGGGGCGAAGGTGGTCTATGGCAAGGGCGAGGGCATTCACGTGTCGGGCCATGGCTTCCAGGAAGACCAGAAGTTGATGCTGGCTCTCACCAGGCCCAAGTTCTTCGTGCCGGTGCACGGTGAGCACCGCATGCTCGTCTGCCACGCCAAGACTGGTCACTCCATGGGTGTGCCGGAAGACAACACCCTGATCATTGAAAACGGTGATGTGGTCGAGCTCACGGCTGAGTCGATCCGCAAGGGTGATCCGGTCAAGGCCGGTATTGAGCTGCTCGATCAGTCGCGCAACGGCATTGTTGATGCTCGTGTGCTGAAGGAGCGACAGCAGCTCGCCGAAGACGGCATCGTGACGATCCTGGCGGCGATCAGTACGGATGGGGCCATGGTCGCTCCCCCTCGGGTGAATCTGCGTGGTGTGGTGACCACGGCGGATGCCCGCAAGATGTCGCTGTGGACCGAACGGGAAATCAGCTGGGTTCTGGAGAACCGCTGGAAGCAGCTCACCCGCAACACCGGCGGCAAGGCCCCTGAAGTGGATTGGATGGGTGTGCAGCGCGAGGTTGAGGTGGGCCTGGGCCGGCGTATGCGCCGCGAGTTGCAGGTGGAGCCTTTGATTCTTTGCCTGGTGCAGCCCGCTCCCGGTGGCACGCCGGTGTACAAGGGCCGCGCCGATGCCGAGCCTGATGATCGTCCGGCACCCCGGGGCCGCGGTGGCCGTGGCGGTCACGGTGGTGGTG
Organism: Synechococcus sp. HK01-R; assembly: GCF_014217855.1. Taxonomy (NCBI): domain Bacteria; kingdom Bacillati; phylum Cyanobacteriota; class Cyanophyceae; order Synechococcales; family Synechococcaceae; genus Synechococcus; species Synechococcus sp. HK01-R. The sequence continues at coordinate 728,809 of NZ_CP059059.1, forward strand.
GCCATCACGGCCAGGGGCGTCGCGACCGCGACCGCGCTCCTGCCCCCGTCAAGGCGGTACCGGCTCCTGCAGCTGCGGGCCAGTCAGCTCCAGCGGCGTCGACTCCGGCATCCACTGCCGAGAAGGCTGTCGCGGCCCAGGCTATTGCCACCAAGACTGCTGTTGCCACCAAGGGGGTGGGGGCCAAGCCCGACCCGGATCAGGACATGCCGGCCGGTCGCACCCGCCGCCGCCGTTCGGCGGCGGCCTGAGGGCCGATCAAGACTCAGATCTCCCGCAGTGAGTCAGTCTTGCTGCGGAAGGTGTTGAGCAGCAGCTGCAGATAGCTGACGCTACGCAGCTTGATGTTGGCGGTGAGCGACATGCCCACCTGCAAGGGCAGGCTGCTGCCGTTCTTCAGCTTGAGTTGCTGGCTGTCGAGCTTGATCGTGGCCGGAAAGCGGTACTCCTGGCGGCCCTTCTGGGCGTCGGGGGCGAGGGCATCGGATCCCACCGACGCCACACTGCCTTCCAGTACGCCGAAATCGGTGGCAGGGAAGGAATCAATGCTGATCTCGGCTGGTTGGCCCCTGCGCACGAAACCGATCTTGCTGCTGGGGATTTCCACATCGGCCTCGAGGGTGTTGAACGGCACCACCTTCAGGGCTGGTTCGCCAGTTTGGGCCACAAAGCCTGGCGTGGTGAGCTTGAGGTCGAACACCACTCCATCGACCGGGGCTCGCAGGGACTGGTAGCCGAGGGTCACCTCCGCCTGGGTGATCTGGGAGCGCAGCTGGGCCAGGTCGCTGCGCAGACCAGCGGTTTCGGCATTGATCTGTTCGATCTGCTGGTCAAGCACGCTTTGTTGGCGCCGGCCTTCCACCATCTCCTTGCTCACGCTGCCGCGCAGTTCCTCCACCTTGTTTTGCTGCTGCAGGTACTGCAGTTCTGAGGAGGCGCCTTCTTTGGCCAGTTTGGAGAGACGACTCAGGATCTTCTCTTCGAGGGCAAGACGGGCCTTGAGGTTGCTGATCTGCTCACGGTTGATCTCGTTGCTCCGTGCCTTCTCCTGTTGCTTGAGCAGCAGTTGCTGTTGCTTCTGGGAGAGCTGCTGCTGCTTGAGGCGCTGGGATTCCTGGAGCGACTTCAGTTCTTGGCTGCTGCTCTTCTGATCGAGCTCGATCAGCACCTGGCCTTTCTTCACTCGGTCGCCACCCTTCACCAGGATTGCCTTGACCACACCTCCGGACGGGATCTGAAGGTCTTTGACGTTGCCGACAGGCTCGAGTTTGCCCTGGGCTACCACCACCTCTTCGGTGCGGGCGATCGCCAGCCAGCCGATGCCGATCAACGTGGTGCCGACCAACCCCCAGGTGACGGAGCGCAGCCAGATGCGGTCCTGCTGAAGCACCGATTCGTTGTGGGTGAGGGAACCGGCACGACGCTCGAGCTGATCCTGAGCCTTGCGGATTAAACCACCGATCGGGTTATTGGATTGGAACGGACTCATCTCAACCGGCCTCCTGCTGGCGATACAGCGCGTAGTAGCGACCCCGACGTTCCATCAGTTCGTCGTGACTGCCCACCTCGGCCACCACGCCCAGGTGCATGACCACGATCAGGTCAGCCCGGCGCACGGTGGCGAGGCGGTGGGTGATGAAGAAAACGGTGCAGTCCTGCAGAGCTCCGACGAGGTTGTCGCAGACCCTTCGCTCGGTTTCGTAGTCGAGGGCGCTGGTGGCTTCATCCATCACCAGCAGCTTGGGGTTGCTCAGCAGGGTGCGGGCGATCGCGATCCGTTGCCGCTGTCCGCCGCTGAGGGAGGCTCCGCGTTCACCCACGGGGGTGCTGTAGCCATTGGGCAGACCCATGATGAAGTCGTGGGCATCGGCCAACTTTGCGGCCATCACGATTTCGTCGCTGCCGGCATCGGGCTGGGTGAGCGCAATGTTGTCGCTGATCGAGCCAGAGAACAGCAGGGGGTCCTGGGGCACGATGCCGATCTGGCGGCGCAGGGAGTACAGCTCCACCTTGTCGATGTCGTAGCCATCGATCAGGATCCGACCCTCCTCGGGGGCGTACAGGCGGGGCAGCAATTTCATCAGGGTGCTCTTGCCGCTGCCGCTCTGGCCGACAATGCCCACAAAGGTGCCCGCCTTGACGTGCAGGTTCACGTCTTTGAGAACCGGATCCATATCGGGAAGGAAACGGAAGCTGAGGTTTTCGAAGCTCACGTCCCCCTCGATCGGAGGCAGGGGCACCTTGGCCTTGTCGAGGGCGTCGGATTCCTGGGGGGTGTCGATCACATCGGCGAGACGTTCGAAGCTCACCTTGAGCTCCTGGATGCTTTGCCAGATGCTGGAGAGGCGCAGCAGCGGCTGCGTCACGTAGCCGGAGATGATCCGGAAGGCGATCAGCTGGCCGATGGTGAGTTCTCCGCTCAGCACCAGGGTGGCGCCGACCCAGAGCACCAGCAGCTGCGAGAGCTTTTGCAGCACCTGGGAGGTCTGGTTGAGGACGGTGCCGCTGATCGTTTTCTCGAACGAGCGGTTGATGTAGGTGGCATACAGCTCCTGCCAGGAGAAGCGACTCACCATCTCCACGTTTTGGCTCTTCACGGTCTGAATGCCGGTGAGCACTTCCACCAGATGGCTCTGGGTCTTGGCGTTGGCCTCCGCGGCTTGGCGGTACTGACGGCGGAATAAAGGCGCGCCGATCAGGGTGAGAGCGATCTGAATCGGCAGCACCGCCAGGGCAATCAGGGTGAGCAGCCAGCTGTAGACCACCATCACCACGATGTAAATCACCGAGAAGGCGGCATCGAGAAGCGTGGTGAGTGCCTGACCGGTCAGGAAGTTGCGGATCTTTTCGAGCTCGCTGATCCGGGAGCCCAGTTCACCGACGGGGCGTTTGTCGAAGTAGCCGAGTGGTAAACGGAGCAGGTGATCGATCACTTCGGCGCCGAGGCGTTGATCGATGCGGTTGGTCGTTTCCGAGAACAGGAACGTCTTGAGGCTGCCGAGCACTCCCTCCAGCAGGGTCACGGCCACGAGGGCAATCCCCAGCACCTGAAGGGTGTCGAGACTGCGCTGGCTGATCACCTTGTCGATGATCACCTGGATCAGCAGGGGGTTGGCCAGGGCAAAGAGTTGCACCACGAAGCTGGCGATCAGCACCTGCACGAGCACGCCGCGGTAGCGGCGCAGGGCCGGCCAGAACCAGGAGGGTCCGAAGCTCTGGTTGAGGGTGGCGTTGGAGCGCTCCAGCAGCAGCACATCGAGGCCATCGGGGAAGGCGTCGTCCAGTTGCTCGGGAGCCAGTTCAACGATGCCGTCCCGGGGGGAGGCGAGGACGAGACCGCTTTGGTTGCTGCGTGCCACTAGGGCGAAGCTGCCCCCCCAGGGCACCAGGGTGGGAGTCTGCAGGCGGGTCCCCATGGCGGCGGCAACCCGGGCACCGGACACATGCAAGCCAAGGCCTGCGGCGATCTGGCCGCAGAGGCGCAGATTTGGTTCCTGCCCGCGGCGCGTCATCTCCCGCAGCACCTTTTCGATCGCATCGCGGCGGAAGGGCAGCTTCATGAGTTGCGCCAACATCTGGAAGCAGGCCAGGGTTTCCTGGAGCACGCCCTCGGCGCGGATCAGACGCAACTGATCGAGCAGGTCGGCATCGGGGCTGAAGCGGCTGACCGGTGCTGGACCCGCGGGAGTGGGGACCCGTGCACTGTTTGCCGCTTCTGTCGTCGTGGCAGTGAGCTCGCCGCTGCTGGCTGTTGCTTCGGCGCCCTGCGGTTCGCTGTTGGTGATCTGCTCAACAAGAGCCGTTGGCAGACTGATGAGGCGTGCCGGGAACGGTTGGCTAGCGGGCGGCAGTGCCGATGGATTCAGGCGTTCACCTGGGGTGCAACCGGCCCAGGCCGAGGTCAGAAACACCTGGCGGTTCGATGTCTCTGCCTCTTGGATTGCTGCTGCATCGAGGGGCACCCTTCGGGCTTCTCGCAGGGCTTCTTGGAGCAGTTGTAGAGAGGTGTGGTCGGCCCGGGCGTTGCGCTCCTGCAGATCCTGAATCAGAGCGGTGGTTTCCGAGGCCCAGAGCTGGGCATCACACCAGCGGCGGAAGCTGTCTTCCTCTTGGTAGAGCTCGGCCCAGAGCTCATCGCTGATCGCTGCCGCGGTGAGTGAATCACTGGCGATCAGGTTTTCGACACCCCGACCATTCATCAGGCTCGCCGCACCCAGCACAGCACCGGGCTCAAACTTGCCGAGGGAAAGAAGGCGACCTTGATCCTGGCCGACGAGTCGTGCGCGGCCCTGGATCAGGATCAGCACCCGCCCCGGAATGACGCCGGGTTCCACCAACTGCTGACCAAGCTCAAACGAGAGCAGTTGGGCCTGTTGGAGCACTCGCTCCTGGGCGGCTTTGCTCAGACAGCGGATCGCTTCCTGCCGGATCAGCTGGCCAACGGGTGTCTGGGTCATGACGCAGAACCGTCGCTGTTAGCCTGAAGCGCGCCCAATGTACGGGAGGTTACCTGCTTCACCCACTCCTGAAGCAATTCCATGCTCATTTGATCGGCCATCCGTTCATCGAACGTGGCTGGTGCGAAGCGTTCGAGCCGGGCAACCACCCACCAGCGGTCCACGCTGAAGGGTTCGAGCAGGGCACCTGGCTTGGCGGCTCGCAATTTCTCCGAGAGCACTGGATGGGATTGATTCAGGGGCACCGGCCCCACGACGCCGTTGGTGTTGCGCTCTGTGCCTTGAGAGAAGCGAGCTGCCAACTCGCTGAAATCGGCTTCTCCATGGGCGATGCGCAGATAGAGCTCCTGGGCCTGGGAGCGTCTGTTCAGCCGAAGAAGGCTGTAAACCACACGGTCCAACCGGTTTTTTTCCACGAGGAAACGGGCTTCGGCTTTGGCGCCGAACTGGTCTCGCGCGAGACGACTCATGCGCAGTGGTCGTTCGATCACGTCGCTGGGCACGGCGTCGGCGGTGATCCCCTGCTGGCGGGCGTAGGCCTCCGTTGCAGCCGCCAGCGCTTCAGGGTCGGGCTGGATGTCTCGGATCAGTTCGCTAACCAGCATTCGTTCGATCAGGGCTTCGAGCAGGTTGTGCTCGCGGAGGAGATCGAGCCCCGCACCACCGATCAGTAGCTGCAGATCGGGAAGGGTTGGGTTAAGCACGCCAGAGTCTGATCTGGGCGAACAATACTCAGCACAATCGGTCTTGCTTGCGATGGGTCGCGTGCAGCCACCCTTGATCTTGTTGCTGGGGATGCATCGCAGCGGCACCTCCCTGTTAGCGGGTCTCCTGCAGCGGTTGGGGGTGGCGCTGCCAGGCACCTTGATCGCCGCCGACGCCCACAACCCCTCGGGGTATTTCGAGTGGCGGGAGGTGGTGGATCTGCAGGAGCAGTTGCTGATGGATCTGGAGCGCTGGTGGCCCGCGGCGGAGGGACTGCGTCCCTTGCCGGAGGGCTGGCTCGACCATCCAGCAACACGAGCGGCAGCCGCGCAGTTGCAGCGTTTGCTCAGTGTGGAACAGGCGCGCCAGCAGGGCCCATGGCTGATCAAGGATCCACGGAGCTCACGGCTGCTGCCTCTCTGGCTTGGCTTGGCTGCGGCCCTGGAGCTGCCTCTGCACCTGGTGCTGTCGATCCGAGATCCGGCGGAGGTGGTCACGTCACTCATGCGTCGCGATCGGGTGGCGACGGGGATGGATGCGTTGCGCGCCCAGCGGCTTTGGTGGTTGCACAACCAGGAGGTGCTGGCGGCACTGCCGCCAGGCCAGGCGCTGACGTTCGTTGATTACAGCGCTTGGTTCAGCTCTCCGGAGCAGCAGCTCGAGCGCCTGCTGACGGCTCTACCCGAGCTACAGCCAAGGGAAGAGCAACGGTTGCAGGCCCTGGCTCTGATCGATCCACGCCTGCAGCGCAGTGGACGCACGCCGCTCCAGGCCAGGGCTTTGGATGAACCGATTGAGGCGGGGTGTCGCCGTTTGCTGGCAGGGGCGCGGTCGCTGCAGCCCTGGCCTGGAGCAAGGATTCCGTCGCTGGAGCAGCAGGATCCAGAGTTTGCTGCTGGCGATCTGGCAGATCCCCATGGATGGCAAGCCTGGTGCGACCGGCATCACAGCTGGCCAGCCCCCCGCCGCCATCCGCCCTTGCCTGTGGGCAATTGTGTGCATGTGCATGTGCATGTGCATGTGCATGTGCATGTGCTAGGGCGTTCCCGCTGGAAACCGCGCCTTGGACGCTGGCTCAGACGGTTACCGCTCAGCGTTTGCCCTGAAGCATCAACGCGGCGGATAGCTCTGAACTTTTCCGTGCCCGCTCCAGCAGCGGCGCAGCAGTGGCGCAGCAGTGGCAGCAACAACTGGCGCAGGCGGAGCTGATCTGGGACCCGGATCCATCCCGGGTGCGGCTGCTGCGCGCCCTTGGTTATCCCGCCTACTGGTTGGATCCAGCGGCTCCGCCTCACCGATGTCCGCGTCGATCTCTTAGGCCGTTCTTTAAGTCAAAGGGCCACCGATTCTTCAGAATCCGCAGCAGCGAACCGGGCTTCAGCAGTTGTGATCCCGAGTCGTGAGCTCAGCTTCATTCGCCACCACGATCTTGGTGCCGTCGGCGTTGAAGCTGAGGGAGTCGGGAAGGGTGCCCACCACCACGTTGCCGATGTTGCGGATCTTGGTGCTTGAGCCGTTGCCGCTCAGCTTGTAGAAGACCACCAGGCCAGCGTCTTCCCGGGATTCCTTGCCGGCGATCGCCACGGCAGCCAGGTCACCATTCACGGTGACGCTCTGGGCATCGCCATCGAGGGTGTAGCTCTTCACCAGCTTCGGGGAGCTGGGGTTGGAGAGGTTCACTACGGCCAGCTGATTGCCACCGGTGATCACCAGGGCGACCTTGTGGTCTGCGGCGTAAGAGACGATTTCGGCGCCGCCGAGGTCGATGGAAACTGTGGCCATGGTGGAAGGAAGGGGGACGATTTGGTTGCTGTTGCTGAGACCGCTGTTGATGATGCGGTTGTCGTCATCAACGCTCTAGGTCTGAGGCGTAAAGGATCTGAAGTGAAGAAGCCTTGAAGCGCCAGATCTTGCGGCATCAGAAACAAAACTTGCCCAACCTTGTAAGTGTTCGCTTCAGCAAGCGTGTTTTCAACTACATGACGATGTAGCAATCGCTACGTCACGTGTTCGCCGTTGTCTTTGGGCTGATCGCTACAGCCTGTAGCGGAGCAGGAAGGGGCTGAGATCCATGGTGCTTGGCTCCGGTTGAGCGTCCTGGTGCATCACAACCTCCTGCTCTGGGGTGGGCTCTAGGGGTTCGCTGCGCGTGCTTCTGGATTGACCTGTTGACGGAGAGTCCAGCCACGGGGTGGCAGCCATGACACCGATGGCTGACGGTTGCAGGTGGCTCGTAGCGGCATCGGCGCTCAGGAATGGATCTTGGATTAGGGCGTGTGACTGCTCTTTGCTGACACTGGCTGTGGCTGCAGGAAGGCAGCGCTCGAAGCCTTGCTCAGCCAGCTCTCGAAGGGTCTCCGGTGGCTGGCAGCTCAGCACCCGCTGGTAGTGAGCCTCAGCCGCCGCTGGATCCTGGAAGCCATGGAACTCGATGTGGCCCAGCAGCAGTGAGAGCACAGCTCGCCAAGCGATCAGGGCCTCGTCGGAACGACCCTCCGCTTCCGCTGTATTGAGTTCGTCCAGAAGGGTGGTGCTCAGATCCTTCGCCTGGGGATAGTTCCCTTCCCCATAGGCCTGTTCGGCGCTCAGGTAGCGCTGCTGAAAGTCGGCATCCAAGGCGGTTCAGGGGCGCTGTTCCAGTTGTAGGGCGTCTGCACGCCAGTGGATCCTCCAGCCTGCGCTCAGATCGCGGCCAGCGGCGGGGCTGCCGGTCGCTGTCGCTTGGGCCAGCTCTTCCAGTTGGGAGGCGGTGAGCGGTGGCACCCCCCTGACCCGCAGCCAGTGGGCCAGCAGGGTGCGGCGGGTTTCGAGCGGGAGGCTGCCGAAACGGCGGCGGTCGAGAGATCCCTCCGTCACGCTCAGGTGCTCCAGGGCCAAAGCGTTCAGGCTCGCTTGGGTGTCCTGCAGTTGGGACATCCGCTCCGCCAGCTCCGCCAGTCGACCGCTGCAGCCCGGGTGCAATTGCTCCAGCACCGGCAGCACCTCGGCGCGAATGCGATTGCGGGCATAGGCCGGATCCCGGTTGCTGGGGTCGTCCCAGATCGGCAGCGCCAGCTCGCTGCAGACCCTGGCGGTGTCGGCGCGGCTGAAGTCCCGTAGGGGACGGATCAGCTGCAGATCGCTTCCCTCGAAAAGTCTTCGGCTGTGGCGTTGGCTGCCCAGCCCGGCAAGATCACTGCCGCGGGCCAGTTGCAGCAGCAGGGTTTCGGCTCGGTCACTGGCGGTGTGCGCGCTGATCACGATCTGGCAGGGGTGGTGGGGGTAGAGGCCGCTGAGCCGTTCGGCTTCGGCGGCGAGTGCGCCATAACGCCAAGCTCGGGCACCGGCTTCGCTGCGCTCAGGGTTCTCCAACGCGGCACGCCCTACAGCCAGATCCAGACCCTGAGCACTGCACCAGGTCTGCAGTTCCTGAGCGATTTGGCTGGATCCCGCATGCCAGCTGTGGTCGCCATGCCAGAGATGCAGCTGCCAGTGATGCAGAGGCTGCAGGCCCCGCAGGAGGGCCAGCAGGGCCATCGAGTCTTGGCCACCGGAGAGGGCCAGCAGCAAACGGCTGCCCCGGGGGAGCATCGCCGGCTGTGCCAGGAGCCGGCGATGCAGGCGGTCGTGCCAGGGAGTCCAGCCCATCGGGTGCGGCCTGCGTGCGGTGGGAGAATCAAGGCATTCGATTCCAAATCATGACCCGCCTCAGCTCCCTGCCTGCTGCCCTGAGTGCGCGCCTTGCGCAGCGTTCGGCCCTGAAGGTGATCGCCGGTCTGATGAACTTTGATGCCGACTCCGTTGCCCGGGTGGCCCGCGCTGCTGGCTTGGGTGGTGCTGATCTGATCGATGTGGCCTGCGATCCCGCGCTGGTGGCCCTGGCGATCCGCGAATCCGGTGGCGTGCCCGTGTGTGTGTCGTCGGTTGAGCCCGAGCTGTTTGTGGCAGCGGTGGCGGCCGGTGCGCAGATGGTAGAGATCGGCAACTTCGATGCCTTCTATCCCCAGGGCCGCATCTTCGGTGCGGCTGAGGTGCTGGAACTCACCCGCCAGACCAGGGCTCTGTTGCCGGAGGTGGTGCTGAGCGTGACCGTGCCCCACGTGCTGCCGATGGATCAGCAGGAGCAGCTCGCGGTGGATCTGGTGGAAGCCGGTGCCGACCTGATCCAGACCGAAGGCGGCACGAGCGCCAAGCCCTTCAGCGCCGGCAGCCTCGGCTTGATCGAGAAGGCCGCCCCCACGCTGGCGGCCGCCCACAGCATCAGCTCTGCTCTGCAACAGGCCGGTCTCGAGGCCCCTGTGCTCTGTGCTTCCGGCCTCTCGGCCGTGACTGTGCCGATGGCGATCGCTGCCGGTGCCGCGGGTGTGGGTGTGGGTTCGGCTGTGAACCGCCTCAACGATGAGCTGGCGATGGTGGCCGTGGTGCGTGGCCTGCGTGAGGCGCTCGGCAGCGCCATCATCACTCGGGTGTGATCACTCAACTGGTCAGCTTGATGGGGTGTCTCTAGCGTTCGGTCAGCCATGCTCTGCCCGCGATGAACACCCTCGGCTGGTTGCTCCAGTGGCCGATCCGTGCGCTGGTGTTGTTGCTGGTGGCGGCGCTGCCCCTTGGGGTGGAAATGGCCAACTTCGGTACGGCCCTCTGGGCGGCGATCCTGATCGGCCTGCTCGGCACCTTGCTGATCGGGCCCCTCAAGCTGCTGTTGGGGCCCGCCTGGCCATCACTTCCCTGGGAGGGTTGATCTCGCCGGTGTCGTTTCTGTTCAACTGGCTGATCACCGTGATTCTGTTTGGCCTAGCGGCCTGGTTGATCACTGGTTTTCGTCTGAAGAACGGCCTGTTCAGCGCGATCCTTGGGGCGGTGGTGTACAGCCTGATCAGCGCCTTCGTGCTGCGGGCCCTGGGGCTTCAGGCCGCCAATTGATCGAGCACCTGGCGGGCCCTTTGCACCACGGGCTGGGGCACGCCGGCTAGCCGGGCGGCCTCGATGCCATAGCTGCGGCTGGCACCACCGGCCTGCACCCGATGCAGAAACACCAGGTCATCGCCGGTTTCTTCCACCAGCACCTGGAAGTTGGCCACATTCGCTCGCTCCGCCGCCAGGTTGTTGAGCTCGTGATAGTGGGTGGCAAACACCGTGCGCGCCTGCAGATCCCCGGCCAGGTGTTCGCTCACGGCCCAGGCGATCGAGAGGCCATCGAAGGTGGCGGTGCCCCTGCCGATTTCATCGAGCAGCACCAGGGAGCGATCGCTGGCGTGATGCAGGATGTTGGCGGTTTCGGCCATTTCCACCATGAAGGTGGACTGGCCGGCGGCGAGATCGTCGACGGCACCCACGCGGGTGAAGATGCGATCGGCGATGCCGACCACGGCTGCCTGGGCCGGCACCCAGCTGCCGGTCTGGGCCAGCAGCTGGATCAGGCCGATCTGTCGGAGATAGCAGCTCTTGCCGCTGGCATTCGGTCCGGTGAGCACCACCAGATCGGTGCCATCGCCCAGGTGCACGTCGTTGGCGGTGAAGTTGCGCTCCACCAGCAGCTGCTCCACCACGGGGTGCCGACCGGCGGTGATCTGCAGCTCGCGGCCATCGCTGATTGTTGGCGCGCACCAGCGGCTTGTGGCCGCCACCTCCGCGAGGCCACCCACCGCATCGAGGGCCGCCACGGCTCGGGCGGCCTGACGGATCGGAGCGGCCATGGCACCCACCTGCTCCCGTAGCTGGCAGAACAGCTCGTACTCCCGCTGGCAGGCGCGGGCCCGCAGCTGGAAGATCGTGCCTTCCCGCTGCTTGAGTTCGGGAGTGATGAAGCGCTCCTCATTGGCGAGGGTCTGACGCCGGATCCAGTGATCCGGAACGTCAGCGGCTTTGGCTTTGCTCACCGCCAGGAAATAGCCGAAGGTGCGGTGATACTGCAGGCGCAGATTGGCGTTGCCGCTGGATTGGCGCTCGAGACGCTCTTGTTCCGCCAGCCAAGCGTCTTGATCATCGAGCTGGTTGCGCAGCCCATCGAGCAGGGGATCGACGCCGTCGTGGATCAGGCCGCCTTCGCTGAGCGACAGGGGTGGGGTCTCGATCAGGGCATGGCGTACCGCTTGAGCCAGCTCCGCTAAGGAAGGATCCGGGGTGCAGAGATTCCGCAGCCACTCGGGGTGCCGATCGTTGAGTTCACCGTTGAGCCGCGCGGCCAGCTGGGGCAGCCGCTCAAGCCCATCGGCAATCGCCACCAGATCACGGGCGCCTGCATGGCCGGCACCGGCCCGGCCGGCGAGCCGCTCCAGGTCGCCCATCGGTCGCAGCAGCCGGCGCAGGGCCTGGCGCAGGTTGCGCTGCTCCACCAGCAGTGTCACCACAGCCTGGCGTTGCTGGATGGCGATGAGGTTCATCAACGGCGCTTCGATCCAGCGGCGCAGGCAGCGCCCACCCATGGCCGTGTGGGTGCGATCGACGGCCCAGAGCAGGGAGCCCTGCAGCTGTCCATCCCGCTGGGTGGCGGTGAGCTCCAGGTTGCGTCGGGTCTGGGCGTCGAGCATCAGGGCTTCACCGCTGTGCACGATGGCGGGCACCTCAAGGGGCACGCTCAGGTCGTCCTCCAGGGGCTGGGTGTCGCGCAGGTAGCGCAGCAGTCCGCCGACGGCTCGCAGGGCCAGGGGCAGATCCCCCAGGCCGAGGCCATCCAGACTGGCCAGGCGGTAGTGATCCAGCAGGGTCTGCTCCGCCTGCGGACGGCTGAAGGGGGTGGTGGCCATCGGCGTCAGCCGCAGGCGCTGGGGGCACCATGAGGGGCTGGCGTCGTCGTCTGCTGATGGGGCCCAGAGCAGCTCAGCAGCCTCCAGTTGGCTCAGCCGTTGGTGCAGGCCAGCACTACCGGTTTGCTCCATCACCTGCACCTCACCGGTGCTCACATCGGCGTGGGCCAGACCCCAGCGGAACGGTTGCTTGCCCTTGGCTGGCTCCACAACCACGGCCGCCAGCCAGTTGTTGCGGCGGGCCTGGAGCATGCCCTCCTCGAGCACGGTGCCCGGGGTGAGCACACGGGTGATGTCGCGTTTGAGCAGAGCGCCTTTGGCGGGGGTGGTCTCCAGCTGGTCGCAGAGGGCTACGGAGTAGCCGCGGCGAATCAACTCGGAGCAGTAGCGCTCCGCGGCGTGATGGGGAATGCCGGCCATGGGCACACGGCCAATCGCTTTGCCGCCCTCCTTGCCGGTGAGGGTGAGTTCGAGCACCCGCGAGAGTTCAACTGCATCGTCGAAAAAGCACTCAAAGAAATCTCCGAGCCGGTAGAGCAGTACGCGCTCGGGGTGGGCGGCCTTGAGCTCCACGTAGTGGCGCAGCATCGGTGTGAGCTGCAGGGGGTCCACCTGGCTGTGGTGGGCCCAGGCCGGTTCGTCGCTGATTGCGTCGCTCTCAGGCTGGCTCGTGGTGCTGACTGCTTCAGGGTCGAGTTCGGCGCTTCGTTCGCGGCGCTGGCGCGGCCGTTGGCTGGCATCAGCGCTCAGGCTGGCATCACTGAGGTCTGCGGTCGCTGAAGCGTCCTGGCTGGCGCCCGCTCGCTGCTGGGGTTGCTCGGCTGGCTCAGGCGCTCCAAACAGATTGCCTTGCAGAGCCTGTTCTGGAGGTTGGGCGGCGGACCGTGGCATGGAGGCGAGTCCGGCGTGAGCAACGACGGGATCGTACCGATCCCGCCCTGGCTGCTTCCAGGTTTTCACTGTTCTCCCATCCCCCGTAACCTGAACGACCGGCCGTTGGCACCCGACGTCATGCCCGCCTACGAGCTCTCGGCGCCCTATTCACCCAAGGGTGATCAACCGACGGCGATCAAGCAGTTGGTGCAAGGGGTCAACGGTGGTGAGCGCTTTCAGACCCTGCTCGGGGCCACGGGCACGGGTAAGACGTTCACGATGGCGAATGTGATCGCCCAGACCGGCCGGCCGGCGCTGGTGCTCGCCCACAACAAGACGCTGGCGGCCCAGCTGTGCAACGAGCTGAGGGAGTTCTTCCCCCACAACGCCGTCGAATACTTCATCTCCTATTACGACTACTACCAGCCGGAGGCCTACGTCCCGGTCAGCGACACCTACATCGCCAAGACGGCGTCGATCAATGAGGAGATCGACATGCTGCGCCACTCGGCCACCCGTTCGCTGTTCGAGCGTCGCGACGTGATCGTGGTCGCCTCGATCAGCTGCATCTACGGCCTGGGCATCCCAAGCGAATATCTCAAGGCGGCGGTGAAGTTTGAGGTGGGCGACACCTTGAACATCCGCAGCCAGCTGCGGGAACTGGTCAACAACCAATACAGCCGCAACGACACGGAGATCGCCCGCGGGCGCTTTCGGATCAAAGGTGATGTGCTTGAGATTGGCCCCGCCTACGAAGACCGGCTGGTGCGAATCGAGCTGTTCGGTGATGACGTGGAGGCGATCCGCTACGTGGATCCCATCACTGGCGAGATCCTCCAGAGCCTGGAGTCGATCAACATCTACCCCGCCAAGCACTTCGTTACCCCTAAGGACCGACTGGACACAGCGATCAAGGCGATCCGCACGGAGTTGCGTGATCGTTTGGATGTGCTCAACACGGAAGGCAAGTTGCTCGAGGCGCAAAGGCTCGAGCAACGCACCACCTACGACCTGGAGATGCTCCAGCAGGTGGGCTACTGCAATGGGGTGGAGAACTACGCCCGCCACCTGGCCGGCCGCGAGGAGGGCACCCCGCCGGAGTGCCTGATCGATTACTTCCCTGACGACTGGCTGTTGATCGTGGATGAGAGCCACGTGACCTGCTCGCAGCTGCAGGCGATGTACAACGGCGACCAGGCGCGTAAGAAGGTGCTGATCGAGCACGGATTCCGTTTACCCAGCGCGGCGGACAACCGCCCGCTCAAGGGGGAGGAGTTCTGGACGAAGGCGCGTCAGACCGTGTTTGTGAGCGCCACGCCGGGGGACTGGGAGCTGAAGGTGAGCGATGGTCAGGTGGCTCAACAGGTGATCCGGCCCACGGGGGTGCTGGATCCAATCGTGGAGGTGCGGCCGACGACGGGCCAGGTGGATGACTTGCTCGGCGAGATCCGCAGCCGGGCGGCCAAGCAACAGCGGGTGCTGGTGACCACCCTCACCAAGCGGATGGCGGAGGACCTCACGGATTATTTGGCCGAAAACGAGGTGCGGGTGCGTTACCTGCACTCGGAGATCCACTCGATCGAGCGGATCGAGATCATTCAGGATCTGCGCCTTGGTGAATACGACGTGTTGGTGGGGGTGAACCTGCTGCGGGAAGGCCTGGACCTGCCGGAGGTGTCGCTGGTTGCGATCCTCGATGCCGATAAGGAGGGTTTCCTGCGGGCGGAGCGCTCACTGATCCAGACGATTGGCCGCGCGGCTCGGCATGTGGAGGGGGTGGCGCTGCTCTATGCCGACAACATGACCGACTCGATGGCCAAGGCGATCGAGGAAACCGAGCGCCGCCGCAAGATCCAGCACGCTTACAACGAGAAGCACGGGATCGTGCCGACGGCGGCGGGCAAGAAGGCGAGCAATTCGATCCTCAGCTTCCTGGAGCTGTCCCGCAAACTCAAGACCGATGGTCCCGATGCGGATCTGGTGCAGGTGGCCGGGAAGGCGGTGAAGGCTCTGGAGGATGACACCGACGGCATGGCCCTCGATGCCCTGCCGGAGCTGATTGAGCAGCTCGAAGCGAAGATGAAGGAGGCGGCCAAGAAGCTCGACTTCGAGGAGGCGGCGAACCTCCGGGATCGGATCAAGCAGCTGCGTCAGAAGCTGGTGGGGAGCGGTTGAAGCGCCGCTCAGTCGTCAACCCCCCAGCGGTGATTCGGTGCCCTGTGCTTCATGGCGCAGGCTGCCGCCGAGCCCGAAGCCGGCGTGCACGGCCTGCAGGGCGGCAATCCCATCGGCTTCCGCCACCACGCAGCTGGTGCGGATCTCACTGGTGGCGATCAGTTCGATGTTGAGGCCGGCATCCGCCAGGTAGCGGAACATGCGGCCGGCGGTCCCGGCGGTGGCGGGCATGCCAGCACCCACGGCGCTCACCCGGGCGATGGCTGGTCCGTCTTCCAGTAAGGCTCCAGGCCACTGGGCCAGCAGGGCACTGAGGGCCTGGTCGGCGGCGATTCGGTCCTCGCGTTTGAGCGTGAAGCTGATGTCGCGGCTGCCATCGCTGTGCTGCCGCTCCGACTGCACAATCGCATCGATGCTGATGCCGGCATCGGCCAGGGCCGAGCAGAGGGTTGCAGCCGTGCCGGGCCGGTCTGGGACGTGGCGCACGCTCACCTGCGCCTGATCGCGGTCAAGGGCGACACCGCGCACCTCCGGCTCTCCGGCGCCGGTGGCGGGGGGGTTGATCTGTAGCTGCTGCTCGGCCAGTTCGAACGCCTCGCTCACGGCCCGCAGCGCTTTGCCGCCGAGGGAGGCATCGATGACGCAGCTCACCTTCACCTCGCTGGTGGCGATCAGGCGCAGGTTGATCCCCACTCGCGAGAGGGTGTCGAAGAGACCGGCGGCGATGCCGGGGCGACCCATGATCCCGGCGCCGCTGATGCTCAGTTTGCTCATGCCGCCCTCGGCCACCAGCTGGCCGCCCATGGAGTCCACCAGCTCAGTGCAGATCCGGCGGGCCTTGTCTAGATCCGCTTCCGCCACGGTGAAGGTGATGTCGTTGCTGTTGCCTTCGTGGGTGGCCTGGATGATCAGGTCCACATTCACGCCGCCGGCTGAGAGGGCTTCGAACAGGCGGGCGGCCACTCCGGGTTGGTCGGGCACATGGGAGAGGGCGAGCACGGCCTGCTGTTCCAGCAGTTCGGCTCCATCCACGGGCCGGCCCAGTTCCAGGCCCTCGCGGCCGATCGGGCGGGCGCTGCGGCTCGTGAGGGTGGTGCCGGGCGCATCGCTCCAGCTAGAGCGCACCACCAGGGTGACGCCGTAGTTGCGGGCGATCTCCACGGCGCGGGGGTGAAGCACGGCGGCGCCGAGGCTGGCGAGCTCGAGCATCTCGTCGCAGCTCACCTGCCCCATCAGCTGGGCATCGGCCACCTTGCGCGGATCAGTGGTGAGCACGCCAGGCACATCGGTATAGATCTCGCAGGCATCGGCGCCGAGTGCTGCGGCG
Source organism: Synechococcus sp. HK01-R (assembly GCF_014217855.1). Classification (NCBI taxonomy): domain Bacteria; kingdom Bacillati; phylum Cyanobacteriota; class Cyanophyceae; order Synechococcales; family Synechococcaceae; genus Synechococcus; species Synechococcus sp. HK01-R. Next base: position 745,071 of record NZ_CP059059.1, read on the forward strand.
AGAGCCACGGCGGAGGTGTCGGAGCCACCGCGGCCAAGGGTGGTGATTTCAGCGGCGCCGCCACTGCTCTGGCTGGTGCCCTGAAAACCGGCCACCACCACCACCTGGCCTTCGCCAAGACGACTGCGGAGGCGCTCGGTGCGCACCTCGAGGATGCGGGCGCGGCCATGGGCAGATTCGGTCACGATGCCCACCTGGGCGCCGGTCATTGAGATGGCGGCAATGCCGAGCTCATGGAGGGCCATCGAGAGCAGGGCAATCGATACCTGCTCACCGGTGGCCAGCAGCATGTCCATCTCCCGCTGGGGCGGGTTGCTGCTGATGGCGCGGGCCTTCGCGGTGAGTTCGTCGGTGGTGTGACCCATGGCCGACACCACGATCACCAGGTCATGGCCCTCTTCCTTACAGGCGGCGATGCGCCTGGCTACGGCCTGGATGCGCTCCACGCTGCCGACGGAGGTGCCGCCGAACTTCTGCACCAGCAGGGCCATCCATGCCGCTTCATACCGGAGGCGATTGTCTCACTGGGTCAACCCAACAGGTCTGTTCAACCCAACAGCCTTGTTTAACCCAACAGCCCGTCGCGGAAGGCATCGCCGGGCTGGGCACCGCGCTTGAGCGCTGCTTCCACATCCAGGAGCCGGCCCAGCAGCTTCAGGCAGCGGGTGGGAGGCCGGCCTTTGAGTTGCTTGCGCATCACATAGATGCGCTTGGGGTTGCCGATGCCGGCGGCCTTGGCGATCACGTTGGCGTCCCGTTCTCCCTGTTGCTCCAGCAGGCTCACCCAGAGCCAGCCGCGGATCTGCCCGGTGAGGGTGGCGACGATGCGCAGGGCTGGTTCGCCCGCTTCGATCAGGCCATCGAGGCGGCTGATCGCATCGCCCACATGGCCCTCCAGCAGCGCATCCCCCACTTGCAGGGCATTGCTGGCCTGGCCCTCGATCAGGCTGCTCACCGCGGCGGCGGTGATCGCTTTGAAGCCGCTGCTCTCGGCATGGAGGGCGAGTTTCTGCAGCTCCATGCTCAACCGGGCGCTGTCGCTGCCGATCGCATCGATCAGGGCGTCCACGGCAGCCGGTTCCAGCTGGAGCTCAAGTTCAGCGGCGGTGCGCTCCACCAGTTGCCGCTGGCCAGCCCCGTCCCACACCGCTGGCAGTTGGAAGCTCCGCTCGCTGGCAGCGCCCGCTTTCACCAGTTTCTGCAGGGCCTTGGTCGTGCGCAGCCGCCCGTCGGGTTTGGATGGGTTGCAGAGCAGCAGATGGCAGTGGTCTGGAATCAGCTCCAGGCCAGCTTCGAAGCGATCGGCCAGTTCGCTCGGGCAGGCATTGCAGAAGGGCGAGCGCTGCAGCAGCACCAACCGGCCACCGCTCCCGAAGGGAGGGGTGCGCGCTTCTTCCAGGGCCTGCTGGGCCTGACCGGCTTCAGCGCCATCGAGGCGGCTCAGATTGATGCTGCTCCAGCTCGGGTCCACCACCTGATCGATCAGGCCGTTCACCGCCCGCTCGAGCGCGGCGCTGTCATCACCCCAGAGCAGGTGGATCGGCATGGGGGCACCCGCAGGGTTGCTGTGGGTCGATGATGCCGGAAGTGAGCGCGACTGCCCTGGCCAGCGACCATCCGATCTTCACGGAAAGCATCCGTCGCATTCGAGCGCTGCTGGGGGAGACCGGGCTTGACCCGTTGCAACAGCAGGTGCTGGAGCGCCTGGTGCACAGCAGCGGTGATCCGGATCTGGCGCCCCTGCTGCGGTTCAGCTCGCAGGCCTGTGAACGGGGTCTGGCGGCGCTTAAGGGCGGAGCTGTGATCCTCACGGACACGGCGATGGCCAGCGCGGCGGTGGCGCCAATGGCCTCGCGCACCCTGGGCAACCCGGTGCGTTGTTTGCTCGATTGGGCTCCAGAGCACTCACCCCAGGGATCAACCCGTTCAGCGGCGGCGATGCAGAGCGCCTGGCCAGAGCTCACCCAGGCAGCTGCAGCCGCTGCTCAGCCCTTGCCCATCGTTTTGGTGGGCAGTGCGCCCACGGCCTTGGAGCAGTTGCTGGATCAAGTTGCCGAGGGTGAACCGGCTCCGAGTTTGCTGATCGGCATGCCGGTGGGGTTTGTGGGGGTGGCCGAAAGCAAGCGGCGGCTGGCGGCCAGTGATTTGGATCAGATTCGCCTCGAGGGCAGCCGTGGTGGCGCCGGCCTGGTGGGGGCAGCGGTGAATGCGCTGCTCAGGGCGGCCAGCTCAGATCTGTCGTAGGGGAATCGGTCTTTCTGCGCCGTCGGCTCCACCACAAGCTGTAACGCTTCCTCCGGCTGCTTGCCCGCCTGCCGCCGGCCCCGTGTGAGAATCACACCACCGACCCGGCGTCGACCCTCCCATGCAGATCCTGAACACCCTCACCGTGCTGGCCCTGGTGGTGATGTCTTTCGCCTTGATCGTGGGCGTGCCGGTGCTTTACGCCTCCAGCGAAGACAGTGGCCGCTCCAATCGCCTGATCCTGCTGGGCAGCATCGTCTGGGTGGCGCTAGTGCTGGTGAACTGGGGAATGAGCTTTTTTGTAGTCTGATCCCTGCGATCAGCCTCAAAGTTCTTGGTTATGACGACGCTTCTACCCGCTGGGTGGGAGCATGGGAGAAGCGCGTTTCGGCTCTATGGCCACCTTCGAAGGACGTTTCACAGATGCGCAGGGTCTGCGCATCGCCGTGGTGGTGGCTCGTTTCAATGATCTGGTGACCGGCAAGCTGCTGAGTGGATGCCTGGATTGCCTTGGCCGCCATGGGGTTGATACCTCCGCTGAGAGCAATCAGCTCGATGTGGCCTGGGTGCCGGGGTCGTTTGAGCTGCCCGTGGTGGCGCAATCGTTGGCGCGCAGCGGTCGCTACCAGGTGCTGATCACCCTGGGTGCGGTGATCCGCGGCGACACGCCCCATTTCGATGTGGTGGTTGCAGAAGCGAGCAAGGGCATTGCCAGCGTGGCGCGCGACACTGGAGTGCCGGTGATTTTTGGAGTGCTCACCACCGACACGATGCAACAGGCGCTGGAGCGGGCCGGCATCAAGAGCAATCTTGGTTGGAGCTACGCCCTGCAGGCCCTGGAGATGGGGAGTCTGATGCGCGCTCTGCCCTCTGGTTGAGCTCTGGATTGACCAACGGCCCCTCGGTGGTGCATGCTCATCAAGTCGCGAGGGACACAGCCCCAGCGCCGACCTGCGGATGTAGCTCAGTGGTAGAGCATCTCCTTGCCAAGGAGAGGGTCGAGAGTTCGAATCTCTTCATCCGCTTGCTTTGACTCATTGCCTGCGAACCAGCAATTGCTGGGGTTCGGCGGATCTAAATCCCAGTTGCTGGTAGAAACCCGCACTGTTGGTGGTCATCAGATACACCCGTTCCGCCTGGCGGATCGCTGGAGCACTCAGTAAGGCTTCCACGACACGCCGGCCGAGCCCTCGGCCCTGGAGGTCGCCAGCCACCACCACATCCCAGAGCACGGCCCGGTGGATGCCATCGCTGGTGGCTCGCCCGAAGCCCACCAGGCGCTTGCCCCGCCAGAGGCTGACCACCACATCACTCCCAGCCAGCATCCGTTGCAATTCCTGGAAGCTGCGGTCTTGGGCCCAGAAGGCGTGCTTCTGAAACAGGCGCCGCAGCTTCAGCAGGCCGCGGGTGGGCCGCAGATCTGGTCCCATGCCAAACCAACGCAGCCCAGGGGCTCCGGCTGCATGTTCCACCAGGCAGTAGCGGGTCATCCCGTCATCCTCTTATGCAGCTCGGCCTTCAGCCGCCTCGCCGCTTGAGCAGCGTGAATGGGTCGTAGCGAACGGAGATGCCGAACTCTTCGGCAAACTCCAGCACCCGGCACCAGGCCCGGTCCCCTGCGTCCGATGGCCGCACGATGCCGGTGAGGATCACGGGGGCATTGCCGGTTTGCAGGGTCATCGTGAACAGTGGCCAGCCCACCGACGCCTGCACGCTGTCGTCCCTGTAGGTGGGTGCCACGTCCAGCGATCCGATCAGGATCCGGCGCTGGTTGGCATCCCAGGCGTGGGGGATCCGATAACGCTCCAGCAGTGTGGCCGCCAGCGCCCAGGAGCGGCCCTCGCTGTCGATTGCAACGGCCAGCGCTTCACCGCGGGCTTCGATCGTGGTCGCGCCCTTGAAGCTGAGCTGGCTGGGGGGGCGTGGCGTCTGGCTTGTGCCGCCAGCCATCAGCTCCCGGATCCTTCGCCGCAGCTGCTCACCGCCATCGAGGGGGCCGTTCTTTTCCAGTTGCAGCAGATCCCAGCGCTCACCCGTGCCGCCCCACACCACCGGTCCGTAGTTGTCGTGCATGAGGCGGCCGTCTTTGTTGGAGGCGGCTTCGGCGTGGGTCATCACCCGCTGGATCGTGATGTCTTCGGTGCTCCAGCCCCAGCTCGTGGCGATGGCCGCGGTTTCAGCGCAGAGGCTTTCGAGTTGCGACGGAGTGGGCGGAAGCGTCCAGGGGTCGGGCTGGCCGCCCATGCAGGCGCAGGAGAGGGCCACGGCATTGCTATTGCGCGCCCAGGTGTGGGCCGGCAGATCCACGCTGGTGGCGTGCAGACGGTGCACCCGGCCGTCGCCGCCAATGATCACGTGATAGTGGCCGGGGCGGATCCAGTCGTAGCCCGTGGCGGTCCAGTGCAGATAAATCGTGGCGGCCATGGGCCTCGGCAGGGGTGCGGGCGTTCACTGCAGAGGTAACAACTGCCGCAGGCATTCGGCCACACCGCGGCGGTCGCTATCGGCCAAGGCACCCAGGCCATTGAGGATCAATCGTTCATCCAGGCTGAAGAGTTTGAGCCGCACCCCGCAGGGTTTGGGTAACCCGGTGCCCTCCAACTCTTGGATCGCCCAGTCCATTGGCCAGCTGGAGTTCGTCGCGCTGGTCACCATCGCCAACACCAAATGGCCGCTGTTGATCTGAAAGTGAGGTGCCGATACCACCAAGGCAGGGCGCCGTTTCTGTGTGGTGCGATCGGTGAAGGGAAATGGAACCCTCACCAGTGAAAACGTGGGATAGGGCTCAGTTCTCACAGCTCTGCGAAGGCTTCATCGTCGGCTGCGCTGGCCCAGTCCTGAAGGTTGGCTTCCAGCCCCTGCAGGTAGTCGAGATCAAGGGGCGAGACAACCTTCACCCGTGCTGTGCCGTTGTCCACTTCCCAGGACAAACGATCGCCCTGGCGGAGTCCGAGGGCGTCCCTGACCGCTTTGGGCACCGTCACCTGACCTTTGCCTGTGACGGTGGCGATGTCGATGGTCATGCAGGTGTTTTGATTCCGATAAAGGCAAGTTAGCGGGAATGTGTCCTTACTTCTTACTCCTTACTCCTTACTCCTTGCGTCTTTTGGTCCTGGTCAAAATGGGGCCATGACGGTTCTTGCCCAGCACCATTGGCAGCAATTGGAGAAGCGCCCTGGCCCGTTGGCTGCGCCACAGCCAGGAGCTTTAACAGAACAGAGCGCCCATGCTGAAATGGCGCCGGTTCGGAATTCGACGCCAGGGCAGCCATGACGCGCAAGGGCATCATCCTGGCGGGAGGCAGCGGCACACGCTTGGCACCGCTCACGTCGGCGGTGAGCAAGCAGCTGATGCCGGTCTATGACAAGCCGATGATCCATTACCCGCTCAGCACCTTGATGCTGGCGGGGATTCGGGAGGTGCTGATCATCACCACCCCCCACGATCAAGCGGCGTTTCAGCGACTGCTTGGTGATGGCAGTGCCTGGGGGATGACGATTGTCTATGCCGTGCAGCCCAGTCCCGATGGTCTTGCCCAGGCCTTTCTGATCGGCGCTGATTTTCTTGGTGGCGCCCCTGCTGCTTTGGTGCTGGGCGACAACCTCTTCCATGGCCATGAGCTGATCCCCCAGCTCCAGGCCGCCACCCGACGCCTGGAGGGCGGCACCGTGTTCGCCTATCCGGTGCGGGATCCGGAGCGCTATGGCGTGGTCGAGTTTGATGCCGATGGAATGGCCTTGAGCATTGAGGAGAAACCGGCTCAGCCTCGCAGTCGTTATGCCGTGACTGGTCTTTATTTCTATGACGCCTCGGTGGTGGAGCGGGCCCGTCAGGTGCGACCGTCGGCCCGCGGCGAACTGGAGATCACCAGCCTCAATCAGATGTATTTGCAGGAGGGGGCGCTCACGGTGGAGTTGATGGGCCGCGGCATGGCCTGGCTGGATACGGGCACCTTCGATTCGCTGCATGAAGCGGGTGCTTACATCCGCACCCTCGAGCAACGCCAGGGTCTGAAGGTGGGCTGCCCGGAGGAGGTGGCCTGGCGTCAGGGCTGGATCAACGACGATCAGCTCGAGGCCCTGGCCCAGCCCCTGCGCAAGAGCGGCTATGGCGCTTATCTGCTTCAGATGCTGCGCGAGAGCGGTGGCGACCATGCCCTGCTGCAGCGCACCCTGGAGGGGCGAGCCAAGGAGAGGCGCCATGACGGCTGAGGCTTTGTGCAGCACCGACGGCCAGCAGCTGCAGGGCCCACTGCTGGTCACCCCCCAGGTGTTTGGCGACGAGCGCGGCTTTTTCTACGAGAGCTGGAACGAGCGCCGCTTCCGGTCAGAGTTGATCGCCGCCGGGGTGCCGGCTGCTGAGGCCGAGGCGATCCAGTTCCGGCAAGATAATCACTCTCGTTCCAGCCGTGGCGTGCTGCGGGGCCTGCATTTCCAGTTGCCCCCCGAACCCCAAGGCAAGTTGGTGCGTTGCAGCGTCGGCGCCATCTTTGATGTGGCCGTGGATCTGCGCCGGGCATCGCCCACCTATGGGCAGTGGGTGGGGGCGGAGCTGAGCGTCGAAAACCATCAGCAACTCTGGGTGCCGGAAGGCTTTGCCCATGGCTTTCTCACCCTCAGCGCCGTGGCGGAGGTGCAGTACAAAGCCAGCGGCTTCTGGAACCGCGATTGCGAACGTTCCCTGCGCTGGAATGATCCAGCCCTCGCGATCACCTGGCCCCTGGAGCAGGCCGGCGTTGCCCAGCCGCTGTTGGCCGAAAAGGACGCAGCAGCGCCGGAGCTGGCTCAGCTGGAGGCAGCTGGTGAGGTGTTTGCGTGAGGATCCTGCTCACCGGATCCAGCGGTCAGCTCGGCCAGGCCCTGCGCGCTCTGCAGCCGAGCCAGATCGATGGAGAGCCGGTGGAGCTGATCGCCACGGCTCGTTGCGCGGATCCGGCGCAGGCCCAGGCGCTGGGGCTCCTTCTGCCCATGGACCTGGCCGATCCCGAGGCTTGTCGCGCCGCGATTGCCAGCCACAGGCCCGACTGGGTGCTCAATGCCGGTGCCTACACCGCCGTGGATCGGGCGGAATCAGAGCCGGAGCTGGCCCATGCCGTGAATGCCGGCGCCCCCCGTGCCTTCGCCGAAGCGCTGAGCGAGCTTTGCCCCTCTGCCCGTTTGCTGCAGATCAGCACCGATTTCGTGTTCAACGGCGAGCAGGGCCACCCCTACCGGCCGGAGCAGGAGCTCGAACCTCTGGGTGTGTATGGCGCCAGTAAGGCCGCCGGCGAGCGGGCGGTCGCTCAGGTCCTCGGTGCTGGCCCAGAGGGCAAGGCCATGATTCTGCGCACCAGTTGGGTGTATGGCCCGGTGGGCCAGAACTTTCTGCGCACGATGCTGCGCCTCCATGCCCAGCGCGCTGCCAGCGGCGAGCCCCTGCGGGTGGTGGCCGATCAGGTGGGCTGTCCTACCAGCACCGCTGGCCTGGCCCGGGCCTGCTGGGCCGTGATCGCGCAACGCCTCAGTGGCGTTCTGCACTGGAGTGAGGCCGGTGTGGCCAGTTGGTACGACTTCGCCGTCGCCATCGGTGAGCTGGCCGCCGCCGCTGGCCTGCTGGACCATGCTGCGCTGGTGGAACCGATCACCACCGCCGACTACCCCACCCCGGCCCGCCGTCCTGCCTATTCCCTGCTCGATTGCAGCACCAGCCGTCAGCGCCTCGGCCTGTCGCCTCAGCACTGGCGCGCCGCTTTGGAGGAGGTGATCGCCGATGTGGGGGCGTGATCCGCGCACGCTGCTGCTACGCGCGCTTCTGCTCGATTGGCTCGGCCAGCTGCTGATCCTGGTGCTGCTGATGGTGAACCCGGTGGCGTTGGCGGTCCCGATCGGCGGCTCCCACCTGGAGGGTCAGGGGGCCTGGTTGGCGTTCTGTTGTCTGCTCTATCCGCTTCTGGGTTGGTTGTTTGGCAGTTACACCGTGCTGCGCTGGCGGCAGCTGGCGTTGCCGGTGCTGCTGCAGCGGCTCTTGCTCACCAGCGTGGTGACCCTGATGGTGGTGGCGATCGCCCGCTGGCTGCTCAATCCGGGTGAGGAGGTGTGGCTGGTGTACCGGCGGGTGCAGTTCCTCTGGCTGGGCCTGTTGTTGGTGTGGTCGTTGCTGGTGCGCGTGGGCCTGCGGCGCGGTGTGCTGTTGCCCGATGCGCCCCGCCTGCTCTTGCTGGCTGGTGAGGATGAGCAGGCGGCGATGCTGCAGAGCTGGCGACGGGTGCCGCAGCGGGAACGCCTGGAGCCGGTGACCTTGGAGCAGTTGCAGGTGGCCCTCAGCGATCGGGCCTGCTCCTTGCTGGTGGTGCTGGCGCCCGGCTTGGAGCGCGATCCCCGCTGGGCCAGCCTGCAGGAGACCCTGGAGACGCAGGACCCGCGCCAGGTGCGGCTGCTGTCACCCCTGAGCCTGTTTGAGCAGCAGCAGGAACGGTTGCCGCCGGCGTTTCTGCCTGAGGGCGGCCTCAGTTACGACGACCTGCCCTGGGCGGCTGCCTTCAGTGTGCAGGCGCAGCTGAAGCGTGTCGCCGACCTGCTGGTGGCCGGTGGCTTGCTGTTGCTCAGTGCGCCGTTTGTGGGCCTCGCCGCTGCGCTGATCTGGTTGGAGGATCGCGGCCCGGTGCTCTACGTGCAGCGGCGCAGTGGCTGGCTGGGTCGGCCTTTCCGCGTGTTCAAGCTGCGCACCATGCACGTGCAACCGGCGGATGCCCCAGCGCTCTGGACCCAGCCGGGCGACCAGCGCATCACCCGGGTGGGGTTGTGGTTACGCCGCCTGCGCCTCGATGAACTGCCCCAGCTGCTCAATGTGCTTAGCGGTGAGATGAGCCTGATCGGTCCACGCCCGGAGCGCCCCGAGCTGGAGCAGGAACTGGAGCGTCATATCCCCCACTACCGCAAACGCCACTGGATGCGCCCGGGCTTGAGCGGCTGGGCCCAGGTCTGTGCCCCCTACGCCAGCAGCATCGACGATTCCGACCTGAAGCTGTCGTACGACCTGTATTACCTCAGGCACTTCAGCACCTGGTTGGATCTGGTGATCCTGTTCCGTACGATCAAAACCGTTCTCAAGGCCGGTGGCCGCTGAGGCGGGCTGCAGCGGTTCAGGCGGCCACCAGGCCCAGATGCTCCACATAGGGCTGAAAGTCGCGGTCGCTGAACAGCAGCGGCAGGTTGGCCTCAATGCAGGCGGTGGCGATGATGCCATCAATCGTCTTGCGCACCGTGATCCCCCTTCGGCGCAGCTGTCTGTAATTGTCGGCCGCTTTCCACGCGTTGCTGCCGTCAAGCATCGGCAGCAGGGGCAGGGAGCGGAATAAGTGCCGGGCGGTCGCCCCATCCCGGTCATGGCGAAATCCCTGCATCACCTCCACCAGGATCAGGTCGCCGATCGCCAGCGGCGTCACCCCAAGCAACCCATCAGGTGCTGGGCAGATTCGCCATCCAGGCGCTGGCTCTCCAGGTCGCCGTCCCAGTTGAGGCGGCCGCGGAAGGCGCGGATCTCGGCCTGCTGCTGCAGCTTCACGAGCGCGCGCAGACCCAGCTCCACGGCCTCCCGCTTGCTGCGGGCTCCGCTGGCTTGCATCGCCTGTTTCATCAAGCTGTCGTCAATGACGATGTTGGTGCGCATCCAGCTCCCCCTGATGTGTAAAGCATAGGCCTTGCTTACACATCTGCGAGGGGCCCGGTGTCTGCGATTCTGGAGATTCATTGCCCGGAGTCATGGCTGCCACAGCCGTCGCCACCCCTGTGGAGCTGTTGGGTCCGCGACAGCGCATCCTGATCACCGGCGGTGCCGGCTTCATCGGCGGTGCGGTGGTGCGGCATCTGCTGCAGCACAGCCAGGCCCAGGTGTTCAACCTCGACAAGCTCGGCTATGCCAGCGATGGCACCAGCATCGAGCTGGTGCTGAAGGCGCTGGGGCCAGCGGCTGAGGGGCGGTATCAGCTGCTCCGCACGGATCTGGCCGATGGGGAGGCCACGGCGGCGGCGGTGCAACAGGCCGATCCGGATCTGGTGCTGCATCTGGCGGCAGAAAGCCATGTGGACCGCTCGATTGCCGGGCCGGAGGCCTTCATCAGCAGCAATGTGACCGGCACGTTTCAGCTGCTGCAGGCGGTGCGGGCCCACTGGGAGGGGCTGCCGCAGGGACGGCGGGATTCCTTCCGCTTCCACCACATCAGCACCGATGAGGTGTTCGGTTCGCTGGGGGCGACGGGCCGCTTCTCAGAAACCACCGCTTACGACCCCCGCAGCCCCTATTCCGCCAGCAAAGCGGCCAGCGACCATCTGGTGCGGGCCTGGCACCACACCTACGGCCTTCCGGTGGTGCTCACCAACTGCAGCAACAACTACGGGCCCTGGCAGTTTCCCGAGAAGCTGATTCCGGTGGTGATCCTCAAGGCCGCGGCGGGCGAGGCGATTCCCCTCTATGGCGATGGCCTCAATGTGCGCGATTGGCTCTATGTGGACGACCATGTGGAGGCGATCCTGCTGGCGGCCACCCGGGGGCGGCTGGGGGCGAGCTACTGCGTGGGCGGCGGCGGCAGCGATGGCAGCACGAGCGAACGCAACAACCGCCAGGTGGTGGAAGCGATCTGCACCCTGATGGATCAGTTGCGGCCGGAGGGGGCACCCCATGCCCGTCTGATCAGCCTGGTGAAGGATCGGCCCGGTCATGATCGGCGTTACGCGATCGACGCCAGCCGCATTCGCAGCGAGCTGGGCTGGCAGCCGCGCCACAGCTTTGCGGCGGGATTGGAGTCCACGGTGCGTTGGACTCTCGAGCATCGGGCCTGGTGCGAGGCGATGCGCTCCCGTTAGGTTGCAGGGAGAGAGTTTGGTCGCGGCCCCACCATGTGCGTTCTCTGCGAGCGAGCTGCGGCGGTGAGGCTGGGGCTGCAGGGCATCGCAGGCGTGAGCACGGCCTTGGCGTTGGGCGATGCCGTGCTGGCGAGCAATCTGCTGATCGACAGCGCCAATGTGGCCTTCAGCCAAGGGCGGGTGGCCAGCGATGGCGTGATGGATCTCTACCTGCATGCCCCTGGTGGCGCGGTGCAGGTGTCGGGCGGTGGGTTTGGCGGTCAGACGATTGAATCGGTGGCGATCCCCCAGCAGGATCAGGACTACATCCGCTCGATCGTGAGTCGCCTTGACGCGATTATCGATCTGGATTTCCGCTTTGTGGCGAATCCGGGCCAGGCCGATGTGGCCTTCTATTACGACACCGAAATCGAGATCGGCGGTGGCGGCCAAACGTTGGGATTAGCCACCACAGGGTCGGCCGGTTGGGAGCTGTTCATCAATCAGCCCGCCGTCGCTTCGAATCAGGACTACCGCCAGTATGTGAACCTGCATGAATGGGGCCACGCCCTCGGCCTTGAGCACCCGTTTGAAGCGGGCGATGGGGATGTGTATGCCGGCAGCACCAACCCCTGGACCAGTGCCTATCCGGAAGAAACGGTGATGGCTTATCGCAGTCCTCTCAATGGTGAGTGGCCGGATTTCTTTTCCACGTCGGATCTGAATGCCTTGATTGAGGCCTGGGGGGCGGAGACACGGCTTCTGGGAGAGCAGGGTGATCGTTTTATGGGTGGTGAGTATCGCGATGTGGTGGCAGGTGCTGCTGGCAATGATGAGCTCCGGGGTAACCGTGGATTTGATCGACTTGAGGGGGGATCGGGTGATGATTGGCTTCTCGGTGGCCCTGGTGCTGATGAGCTCTTTGCGGGGAGTGGCAATGACGTTGTGATGGCGGGGTTTGGGCACGACACCCTGACGGGTGGTGCCGGTGACGATCGATTGCGTGGAGGCTATGGCGGCGATCTTTTTCTTCTCTCGTCTGGCCAAGATGTGATCGAAGATTTCCGGATCGCTGACAATGATCGGCTTGGGCTCGAAGCTGGGATCAGTTATTCCTTGCAGCAATCAGGCAATGATCTTGAGGTTGTGACTGATCAGGGAATGACCACGCTCTGGGGTGTTGATCTGACCGATTTTGACGTGAGCAAGCAAATGATTCTGACCAGCACAATTCCTCTTTGATTCGGTTCTGCCATGCGCCTGAAGCTTCATGTGGGTCACGGCAAGACCGGAAGTTCGTATCTGCAGAGTTGGTTGGCTGTGAACGGGGAGCGCCTCAAGGTCGATCACGATGTGCTGTATCCCCAGCAATGTCCGCTCACCAACTGGTTGGACCAACGCGCTGGTCTTGGTCAGTTCAGCATGGGGAATGGCTATGTGCTGGATTCGGTTCTTGCGGAAGACTGCGGGCCTCGCCGCTGCCGCCGCTGGTGGCGTCGTTTGCTCAGGCAATCAGGTGCCAGCGCAGGCGATCTCCATGCTGTGCTGTTCAGCTGTGAACCCTGGGCCAGGCGCCTTCCGGATCGCTTCCCAAAGCTGAATCAGTTGCTGTCCGTTTTGGACCTCGACGGTGCGGATCTCTGGCTGCTTGTGCGTGATCCTTTGGATCATGCCATCTCCGTGTATGGCCAGATGGTGAAGCGCCATGGGTTTCAGGGTGACCTGGAGGACTGGCTGTCGGTGTATGACTTTCCGCAGGTGTTGTTGCGTTTTCTCGAGAGGAGGGCTGAGCAGGGCGATCGCATCACCTTGCAAGTGGATCATTACGGGCGACAACGCGCCAATCTGGTGTCATGCCTGCTGGGATGGTTAGGCCTGCCGCTTGATGCTGGCTGGTCTCGACCGGTTCAGTCGTCCGTGAATCGCTCGCTGACACGGCAGGAGCTGGCCTTGATCCGTTGGCTCAATGGCGTGAATGCGCAGCTGTCTGTCGACGTTGCCGAGCGGCTTGTGAATCAGTTGCCGCAGTTGCATGACAGGGCTCCTGTTCCCAGTCAGGCTGCCTGCGAGGGATTCGTGCAACGCTGGCAACCTGTGGTGCGTCAGATCAATGGGATGCTTCCCGATCAGGCTCAGCTGCAGTTGAAGGTGCCTGAGTTGGCTCCTTCAGGAGAGCAAGCGATGCCATCACCATGGATCGGCTTGAGCAGGGAGCAGCTCAGCTGCCTGCTTGAGAGCTGTGGAGCCCTGGGTTGACACCATGACGCGAGCCCGACCTCAGAATTGGCTGCTGATCAGTTTTGATCAGTGGCGAGGCGATTGGCTGCACCAGCCCTGGTTGCGCTTACCCAATCTCCAGCAACTTGCGCGTGAAAGCTGGGATGTGCGTCGTTGTTATACCTCCAGCCCTCAATGCATTCCGGCACGCGCCAGTTGGTTGACGGGGCGAACCCCCGGTGTCCTCGGCGTGACGGCGAACGCCCACTACACCGTGCCGGCAGATGCACCCTCGTTTGTTCGCACCCTGCGGGACCGGCATGGCTATCACACGGTGCTTGTGGGGAAGACCCATTGGACGCCCCACGAGCCCGGGGTGGATCTGCGCGACAACCTGCCCTTGATGGAGCAGCTCGGTTTTGAGCATGTGCGTGAGATCGCTGGGCCGCGGGCCCTGGCAGTGGTGGAGTGTGAGCTCACGGATCGTTGGCGCGACGCAGGGCTGCTCGAGGTTTATCGCGCTGATCTTGAGGATCGCTACCGCCAGGGTTGTGTGCACACCGTGCGGCCGAGTGTGTTGCCGGATGCCTTGTATCCCGATCTCTGGCTCACCAGGGTGGCGCTGGAGGAATTAGCGCAGCTGCCCGCGGATCGCTCCTGGCTGCTGTGGGTGAATTTTCCTGGCCCCCATGAGCCCTTTGATGTGCCAGCCGGCTGGCGCGGTTATCACGGCGCAATCCCTCCGCCGGAGCCCCGCCCGACTGATGCGCGGGATCTGGCCCAACGGGCACCGCAAGGGTCGGTGTTGGCTCGCAAACTACAGCGCTGGCCCAATGGAATCCCTGCAGAGGCGCTGGCCGACTTGCGCAGCGACTATGCCGATCATCTGCATCTGCTGGATGCTCAGGTGGGAGAGCTGCTGACTGGTCTGGCTCGCCGTGGCGATTGTTCCCAAACGGCTGTCAGCGTCTGCAGCGACCATGGTGAACTTCTGGGTGACTGGGGTCTGCTGCTCAAGGGTTGCTTTCTTGAGGGAGCGATGCGCAGTTTGTTTCTGCATCGGCCACCTCAGGGGAGACGAGGGCTGCGTCGGATCTGGTCTCCTGGTGAGCGCGCTTATGGCCTCACCGCTTGCCTCTGGGATGCCGCCGCCGCCGTGGCGACACCGGCTCAGGGCAGTTTTGGCTCTCGCTTGCGTCGACAGCCTGCGGAGGTGTTGGTGGAGTTTGAAGATGAGCGCCTGCAGCTGAGATGATGAATGACTTGCCCCTGGTGCTCCCATGCCGTTCGATCCCAGCTCGCGGATACTGCTGACAGGAGGCACGGGGAGTTTCGGCAAGGCCTTCATTGCTGAAACCCTGCGGCGCTTTCCTGATCTGCGTCGGTTGGTGGTGTATAGCCGGGATGAGCTGAAGCAATGGGAGCTCCAGCAGCAGTTCCCGGAGGAGCGTTATCCGCAGTTGCGCTTCTTTCTGGGTGATGTGCGCGATCAGGAACGGTTGCGCCGCGCCATGGAGCGGGTGGACACCGTGGTGCATGCCGCAGCGTTGAAGCAGGTGCCCGCGGCGGAATACAACCCGATGGAGTTTGTGAAAACGAATGTGCTGGGCGCAGAGAATGTGATTCAGGCCTGCCTAGACACCAGCGTGAAGCGCGTGGTGGCGTTGTCGACGGACAAAGCCGCAGCGCCGATCAATCTGTATGGCGCCACCAAGCTGTGTTCCGACAAACTATTTATCGCTGCGAATAACATCAAAGGGCGCCGCGATCTTCGTTTTTCAGTGGTGCGCTATGGCAACGTGATGGGTTCCCGTGGCTCTGTGATTCCATTTTTTCTCAGCAAAGCCCGCGATGGCGTGCTTCCGATCACTGATCCCGCCATGACTCGCTTCAACATCTCCTTGCAGGATGGGGTCGAGATGGTGCTCTGGACATTGGAGCATGCCCTTGGCTCGGAGTTGTTCGTGCCCAAGATCCCCAGTTACCGGATTGTCGATGTGGCCGAAGCCATCGCTCCGAGCAGTGAGAAACCCGTGGTGGGCATCCGCCCCGGGGAGAAGATCCATGAAGAGATGATCACGGCCTCCGACAGCTTCAGTTGCATCGATCTGGGCAAGTATTACGCGATCCTGCCCAGCGATGGCAGTGGTCATCGGCGCTACGAGCAAGCCGGTCGGCCCTTTGAAGCGGTGGCGAAGGGATTTGCCTACAACTCCGGCACCAATCCAGAGGTTCTCTCCGTGGAGCAGATCCGCGCCTTAATTCGCGAACACGTGCAGCCTGATTTTCACCCCTGTTGACGCAGGGTGTCCAGGGAGATGGCAAAGGTGCGCAGTAATTCTTCCGGGGTGCCGTACAGGCGCACGCCCTCAACACGCGGCAGGGCAACCGATTCACCTGCGTTGATCGCGCTCTGGAGCATCGGTGCGATGTAATGCTCACCACGCACCGTTGTGCCCTGCCTGAGTTGCATCAGGGCCGCATCGAGAAATGTGGAGGCGGAACGAAAGCCATAAAGGCCGATCGAGGCCAGATCGGAGATGCGTTCCTTTTCTGCGATCGCCAGCGCTCGCTCGGGCTTGGTTGGGTCGGGCAGACCGAACGACCAATGGTCCCCTTCGGCCTGAAACACCGCCATCGAAGCAAAGCCGCTGATCTTGCCCAGCGACGCATGCCATTGAAAGCCCGTGTCGCAGTTGTGGATCAGCAACGGCCGAGCGCTCAGATCAGGTTGGTGCCGCAGCAGCTCTGCGATGGCCACCTGACTGGTCGCGAGTTGGCCGGGTAGCAGCGTGTCGAGTTCCACCCAATGGAGTACCACACCGGGATGGCGTCTCTGGATTGAGGCTTCCAGCTGTTCCCGCACTCCATGCTGGCGACGCACGGCCAGCAGCAGATGATCGCCGGCTTCGATCTGAAAACTGGCGAGGGTGTGTTCCAGGAGGCTGAGCCCTTGCGCCCGGATCAGGGGCTTTGGCGTGCTGATGCCGGCCTTGCGGAAGCGGCTGCCCTCACCGGCTGCAGGAATCAGGATCAGGCGCTCCATCAGCGATGCGGAAAGGTGTTGAGGTAAGAGAGAAAGGAAGGGTGGCCGTGTTCGATCTGCAGGAAGCGTTGATGCAGCCGGCTGGCTTTGAGCACGGGGAAGTGGGCGAGCACGGTGAGGGTGGCTGCGGTTTCGAGGGGCCCCACAAAACCATCCTGGGGCAGGGTGCGGCCCTGCAGGATTCGGGCTTGTTGGTTCGAGATCAGAAAACAGCCGGCGTGGGGATTGCTGCTGATGTCGAAGCTCACTTCTGCGGCGTCAGGATCAAAGCGTCCGCGCAGCACCTGCTCCTGAGGCGTGCAGAACTGCTGCAGGAATTCTGGGCGCAGAGGTCCATCCACCAGCAGGCGGGCCTCGGCGGCTTGGGTGGTGGGTTCGATGCGATGGGGCATCAGCACCAGCTGGTGCTGGGTGCGTTCCAGAAACCAGAATTGTTTGTCGATGAAGAGGGGATCGCTGATCACGAGATCATCCTCCAGATAGAGGAGCAGATCGGCGCCGTCTGCGCTTTGGATCAGCCAGTCGCGCGCTGCCAGGGGGAGATGCCGGGGGTTGTCGAGCGCCACGGTGTGGCTTTCGATGCGATCTGCAAACAGGCCCAGCACATCGTTGAGTTGGTGCGTGCCATCGCTGAAGAGATGGATCTCCGGCTCAAGTGCTGTAAAGCGCTGCAGACGATCGCCCTGGGCAGGCCAGTGCTCGATGCAGCGATCGCCGATGTGCAGCACCGCATCGCTTCGACTGCGGCGCAGCGCCAGCAGGCTGCAGAGGCATCGGGCCAGGGCCAGGCTGCGCGCCATGCGTTGCCCAGGTCGTCCGCTGCCGTAGCCGCTGCCGCCTTCCACTTCGCGGAAGAAATGGGGGATGGCCACCCGCAGCCGAAGCGTTGCTGCTGAAGCGTCACTCATCGCAGCACGGCCGCGAAGCTGTTGCTGAGAATCATCAAGCCGATGGCGAGGAACACCACACACCGTTCGCCATCCTCGCGGTGCAGGGGCAACATGGACAAGAACAGGCTGGCGGTGAAACAACGTTCTTCCTGGGGCGTGAGCCCTGCGAGCAGCCCGGTCTCTTCGATCGCCCGTTGCACCTCGGCGTAATGACCGGGCACATCGAGGCGAAGACGCAGCTGGCCCGGTGCCAGCAACTCCAGTTCGAACAGATCATTCACCACCACGTCATAGAGATAGCGCCCGGAATGGAGCAGCTTCACCTGGTCGTAGCGGCCATCCCCGAAGCCGATCGGCCAGGTGGCGCCAGGTGGCTGTTCGCCGCGGGGATCGATCAGGCGGATGGAACCGCTGAGAGGTTCGGCCAGGATGTTGTTGAAGCAGAGATCGCCATGGATTCGCTGCAGGGGGCGAGCTGCTTCCAGAGTCGGCAGCTCCTGGAGTAGCGCTGCAGCGGCTTGTGCCGGTGCGGGCAGCTGGAGGCGATGGATCAAGCCTGAGCCGTGCGGCGTCGCTGGCAGCAGCTCCAGTTGCCAGGGGGTGCTCCACCAGTCGGCCCAACGCCAGGCGCCTGGCAAGGGTGCCGGCTGGGCGGCCCATTGCTGCAGCCGCTGCTGCAGTTTGCGGCTGTAAAGCCAGGCGACGGAGGCCTGGAGCGGCGGGTTGGGTGTGGCTTCTTCGGCGAGGGCCGTACGGATCGCGGCCAGCCGCTTCATCAGCTGGTTCCAGCCATTGGCACCGATGCGCCAGTGCAGAAACAGCTCGGCCAGGCTGGGAAAGGGCACATATTCCAGCTCGAGGGCATCGTTCTGCTGGCGCAGGCAGGCGGGAAAAAAGCGCTGCAGTGGTTGGGGCAGCGCCTGGAAATAGGCCGCTTCTTGCTGCAGGCGTTGCCGATCACGGGAGTGTTTGCGGATCAGATCGCTACTGGGGCAATAGCTGACGCTGTTGAAACCACGGCTGGTGAGGCGACTGAGTCGGCGCCGGCTGGCGGTGGCGCGATGACCCAGATCCAGCCAGGGCATGGTTTCCAGGCGAGCAAGGCCAAGGCGCCAGAGCTCTTCTGCCAGGGTGAGCAGATCCTCATCGGCGCCGGCTGGCCCATCGGCTTGTCGACGGCGTGCGGCGAGCAGATCGCGCAACAGTGCGACGGGAGCGGCGATCAGGCCCGTGAAGGGGTGGCTTTTGGGTTCCTGCCCATCCGGGGGCTGCCGTTTCGGATGGAAGCGGATCTGATCGGTGGTGATGCCGCTCACGCCCGACCAGTCTTCCCGCGGCAAGGGGTGCTCACCGAGGCCGATCCAGGTGCCTCTTGGCAGGGACAACGGCGGCAGGGTGGTGATCGGCTGCAGCAGCACCTGATCGCTGCTCACGGCTTCCAGAGCCACCGCCAGGCTGGCGAGCACATTGGCCTGGGGAGGAATCGTCAACCACTGCCAGTGCGGTTGGTGACGCATCGGCCGCAGGGCACACCAGGGTGCATCCACCACCACCCGGATGCAGCCAACCTCAGGCTGATGGCGCAGACGTTGGCAGATGTGATCGAGGGCAAGGCCACTGCCATCGGCCAGCTCCGCCGGATGGGCGCTCAGGGGAGGGCTGGGCCCGAGCCGTTTGCCTGCCAGGCTGCCTCCAGCGAGCACCAGGGCGGTGATGGAGGTCATGGGCAGGAGCTGCGATCGCTGTAAAGGAAGCCTCGCAGGCCGTGGCAATCGCGAAAAGGAATGCCGAGGAAGTTGAGGTAGCGGGCGAAACACACCTCAGATGCGAAGCGGGGATGGCCCTGAAAGAGGCGGTGATAGGCGGTGTCGGCGCCGGGCTGGAACCGGGCCAGGGCTGCGGCCAGGTCGGTTCCGCCGTCGATCAGCTGCTGGCGCCAGGCCTCGGTGCTTGCGGGGCGACCGATCAGCTCCACCGGCCAGTTCATGCCATACCACTTGAGCGCCTCATCGGAAGCCAGCACCTGCTGCAGATTGATCGGCCAGTAGCGCTCCTCCTGCTGGTCAAACCATCCGGGCAGGGCAGCGAAGAAGCCCTCCAGGAGCATCACCGCATCGCGACGACCACCGAACACCTTGTCGGACGCACCCACCAAACCGACATTGGCGCTCTCACAGACGCGGATCACGGTCTGCAGCAGCCGTTGGGGGTGCACGTAGAAATAGTCGCTGCGCAATTTGATCAGGTGGCTGAAGCGGTAGCCCCTGCGTTGTTCCACCTGTCGCACCAGCGAGAGTGCGAGAGCCAGCTTGTGCCACTGCTTCATCGATGGCACCGGCAGGTCGTGATCGATCCGGACCTGATCCGGATGCTCCTCGAGTATCAGCAGGCGTTCGGGGCTGGTGAGACGGCGAGCGGCTGCGGCAAACGGGGCGGTGGTGACGATGAACAGCGCGGCGCGGCGGCTGAGCCGCTGGATCAGGGCCTCACTGCGGCTGAGGCAACGCAGTTCGCCCGTGAGCAGCAGGGCTGGGCGTGCAAGAAGCGGTCGGCTCAGGGCCCGTGGCAGCGTCTGCTGCAACGATGCGGGTGCGTTGGTGTTTTGCTGACGCGCGCGGATCAGAGCCGGGTCGTCAAGGGCTGGTGGGGTCGGAAGGGCGGGGTGATCGGCGGAGCCGCTGAGCAGCACCCACTGCGGCTGGTGTGTCGGTTGACGTGGACCTGGCATCGGCGCTACAGCTGGTGTGGAGGATGGCAATCGGGTTTGCGAAAAACGCATCACAATGGCCTTAACGGTCTTGCAGCTCTGCGTTGAAATCCTGAAAATGGCAAGGAGTCAGTTGGGAAACCGACTCTGAGCGTTGACGGTGGTGACACCTTCTCCTAAATATTGGACGCACTCCAACGTTCTACAAACCAGTGGTTGCTCCTCTCCCTTCGCAAACCATCACCGGAACCTCAGCTGCTGACATCCGCGCGTCCACTCCCGGGACCAACGCGCTGGTTGAGACGTTCCAGGCTGGCGACACCATCACTCTGAACAACGAAGGCGATTACGCCCTGAGTGGTGATGGCGCTGACGTCATTCTGGTGGGTGGCACGGCTTCAGTGAGCCTCTCCAACAGTGTTGTGGCTGGCTTCGGTCAAGACACCATTTCGATTGGCTCGGCTGCTGGCAGCCTTGCTTCAAATGATGCTTACCTTGCAGGCAATCAAGGTAATGACTACATTACTTTAACTGCTGCTGCAGCAACTTCAACCTTTAATGGTGCCTTCATCGGTGGTGGTCTGAATAATGACACTATTTCGTTGACCAATGTTTCCAGCTACATCAATTCATCCGTCAAAGGTGGTGATAACGGCGATAGTATTGTCATCGTATCCGGCTCCAATGTCAGTACTATTTTTGAAGGCAATAAGGGCGCGGATACAATTCGTTATGGCGCTACAGCCGCTACGAACGGTTCGCTCGGTGGTGGTGCAGGACATGACACCATCACGATTGGTACTGCGGCTGCAGCAGTCGTTTCTTGGATTAATGGTGGGGCAGGTCTTGACTCGATCTTGATTGATACGGGCTCTTCCTTCTCAACTCTCGCAGGTGGTGGATTGGCCGATACAATTACATTTAGAGATGATTTCTTGGGAGGTGTTATCTATGGTGATGGTGTCGGTGTAACCTCCTCAGGGTCGGGTAGTGCAGGAACAGCCGACGGTGCCGATCGGATTACGGGTATCGATATAACCACCGGTGCAACCATCTACGGTGCGGGCGGCGCTGATACGATTCGTTTTAATGAATTCACTGGTGACTCAGCTGCCGCCTTCATCGATGGTGGTGATGGAGCAGATCTCCTGACTCTCGCAGATATTCTCGCTAGAGCCGGTACGGCGAACATTGTTACCATCTCCGGTGGTAAGGGTGCTGATACTATCACCCTTACAACTGCGGCTGCTGGTGCTCTCCTAAATGGGGGAGAGGGCAATGACACAATCTTTGCAGACGCGGGAAGTGCACTGTCTATTAACGGTGGCGCTGGTACTGATACGATCGTCTTTGTAAGCACAACAGCAACTAGCGTCACCGGTGGTGATGCTGCTGACATCATTACGTTTGGCACGGCTGTTGCTTTCACTGCGGGGACCAACAATCTCGCCAATGCTGCAACTATTGATGGAGGAAATGGTTCCGACACTATTTCCCTCCAAGCCTTCACAACATCTGGTCAAAGTATTGCTGGTGGTGCTGGTAATGACAGCATTCGCCTCGGAACTGCTTCTGACAATACCGGCCTGGCTTGGGCTTCAAACGGTACAATCAACGGCGGAGCCGGCGTTGATAGCATTGTTTTGTCGGCAAGTGCTGGTGGTGGTGTTGAGGCAACAACCGCTTTGACCAAAGGTGTAGCAAGCATTGCTTATGAATCTGGTGACGTTATCGTTCTTGCGTCAACAGCAGCAAGCGGTAATGCACTGAATGGTGCTGTCTACGTTGGTGATAGCGCTATCGGCATCTCTGCTGTTGGCACTCTGTCTGCTGGTACCCTCGCTGTATACAGTGATGGCACTGATTCCTTCTTTGCCTTCAAGACCAATGATGCTAATTCTGCGGTTATTTTCCGAGTAACTGGTGCTGATCTTGTGAGCACTGCGGTCCAAAATGCTATTACAACTACTGCGAATGTCAGTTTCTCGATTGGTGGATCAGCTGATACTGGTATAACCATTACCCTTGCCTGATCTTCCTCTTATAATCACTTTTTGGGGAGCTTCGGCTCCCCTTTTTTTTTTATGGAGACATGGTAACATTTGAATCTAATTTAAGCTCAGACCTTCTTCCTATTTGTGAAAACCATGCAAAACTCATCCCCCGAAAAAATGCTGTTTGCGAATCAGCAGACAGCTAAATCAGCGATGGGTCATCGTTATTTAGGTCTAGATTGGAAGAAGATCGAAAATCGGCGTGAGTTGTGCCGTTTAGCTGAAGAAGAAGAACCATGGAGGGTTAAAGCCGAAAATTTTTTATTACTGCCCCAAATGCTTCCCTCCTCTGATCAAACTGCCAAGATCTATGATGACCTGAATATTGGATTTGAACTGGGTGATGGAATTGAGCAATATATAGATGTGCATGGCAAGGATCCCCACCTTTTGCGTCCTTTATTGCAACTAAGACAGGTGGTAGCTGATCAAGGCTTTGATCAAAATGAAAGTGTCACGACGGCTGACCATCTTAGTCCGTATTTTCTGATTGCATTTGGAACGGGAGATGGCAGAACACTTCGCTCGTTGATTAATCACTACAGGCCATATCATCTTGTCATTGCTTTGGCTGACTGGCATGACTTCGCTACAAGTTTCTGGGAAATTGACTGGCAAGAAATTTCTGCCCGGCAAGAAATAAATGGTAAAGGCAAGATTACTATAGGATGTTACAAAGACAGTAACGAGCTTCTGGGATTTCTGCTCAGCGAGTGTCACGCTGGTATTGATCATGCTTTACTCTATCTTCCTCCAAAGGGTGGATGCGATCCGCAAACAGCTCTGCTTCGTGAGGGGATAACAAAAGTGGAGCTAAGTAATAGTATTTCTTATTTGGGTTACACTATCGATGAGCACAATATGGTGTGGAACACCTGGCAGACCCTGTCCCGTAAACCCCGCATCTTTCGTCAGCCCCAAAAGCCAATGGGAGGACGCATGGTGGTTTGCGGGAGCGGACCAAGCCTTGATACCAACCTTGGTCATTTGCGGGAGCTCAGTCGTACTCATTGGATTACGGCGTGTGGGTCCAATATTCGAACCCTCAAGATGAACAATATTCGTGTGGATTTTTTAGCCTTGGTTGAGCGTGAGGATTTGGTTGCTCTGGATATGGAAAAAGTTGTAACTGAGCTCGGTAGTGGTCAAACGCGTTTGGTAATGTCCTCTACCTGTCATCATCAGTTACTCAGTCTCTTTGCTGACAGCATGGTGTTTTTCAGGCCAGCGCTTACTCCTTTGGCTCTATTTTCGAATAGTCCAGCAGAAGTTCTTAATTTTGAGGGGCCGGAAACGATCAACACGGGTGTTGCCCTTGCTGCCGCTCTCGGCATGGATGAATTGGTTCTGGTTGGTGTCGATCTTGGTGCAAGGACCCTGCAAAAGCTGCGCAGTGATGAGGCTCAAGGCTGGTCTGCGCGTGATCTGGATTTGGAAGCGCCAGCAAATTTTGGTGGTACTGTCTTTACCTCAAGACTGTTGCGTGATTCACGCATGTCTGTGGAGGCGTGTCTGCGTTGCTATAAGCAACTGAAAGTATTCAACGCCAGTGATGGTGCGGCGATCGAAGGTGCTCAAGCTCAGCTGGCCATAGCGCGTGTCCAATCTTGCATCGATGTTCCACCCCTGGAATCCTTTGAAGACTCGCCTCTTGGGCAGTGGTGGATTAGCTCTGCGCGATACACACCACAGCGTTTTGTTTCGTCCTGGGCCAGTCGTCGCCCTAGAGCGGAAGTGGCTGCTTTAGTTACTTCTTTGAAAGGATTGTTTCGTTCACAGGAGCTTTGGAATCCTGTTGTGATTCAGCAGATTACGCGATTGTTGGCCTTAGATGTTCCGCCTGCTGTGCAATTTCCACGGCGGGTGTTGCGTAGTACGATCCACAAACTGGTGATCGCTGTGAATCGGCAGTTAATGGTGATGGCTGCGGATCCTCAGAAGATGGCTGGATTTGAACGTGCCGCCCGTCGCATCCTGGCTGATCTGCTCAATCCACTCGAGGATGAGCTCTACGCCCTCTGTGATGCGGTTGAGGATTTGCCAGTCCAGCCATGCGAGAATGCACTTTCGGAGAAGGAGTTTGTGGTCGATGCCTGACCTTGCCGGACAGACGCTACAGCGCAATCGCCTCTGGTTGGCTCAGGCCGCTCCGGCGCTTGCTGCTGAGCTCAGTGATGAAGCGGTGAATGGGATCACGTTGCGTCAATGCAGCATCGATGCTGATGGCGATCAGGCCGACTGTGATCTTTACTTCGCAGACGAACGGGCTCTCGAGGGATGCAACCAGACCTTGGCTGCACTGTTGAGTCAGCAGCTCAAGCGCACCGATGGTGTGGCGATGCCCAGGCCACTGCGCTCCTCATCTCTCGAGAATGCTTCGGAACCGGGCTCCATCCTTGCGGAGATGGTGAACAAACACCGAGAGGTGCTTCTCGACCATCTACCCGCCATCCCTGCTTCAGATGCAGTGCTTGGTATCCAAAAGCCGCCCTATCGCAATCTGGTGATTTTCGGCAGCTTGATGCTGGTGCCGTTGTTGCCCTATCTGCAGAGCCTCCCCAACAGCCCCTGGATCAGCCTCACCCTGATTGAAGATGATCCCAAACAGCTCGCGGCCACCCTTTCGCTGATCAACCTTGAGGCCCTGGTGGATCTGTGTCGATCGCAGGCGATCAGCCTCACCTTGCATATGGACGAGAGCAAAACCAATCTCCAGGATCGACTTTACACCCAGCTCAGCAGCGACAATCCCACCTTGCTCTATGGCTGGCAGACCCTGCGTAGCCCCGTGCGCTCGCCGGTGCTGATGGAGTTGCACAGCTGGTTGCATGCCCCAGAAGGTGCGGCCCAGCATGTTCTGGGCTTGCTCGGCTTCGCCACCGATGAGATCAATCAGACCCATCAGGCTCTCTGGAATGCCCTTACGCAGAAGCCCTTGAGGGTGTTGGCGCCTGAGCAGCTAAGAGCCGACGTGCCCGTTGTATTGGTTGCTAGTGGGCCATCCCTGGATGATCAACTCACTTGGTTACGTGAGTATCAGCAGACTTTGAATCTGGTGGCAGCCGGTAGTGCCCTTGGTGCCCTGTTGCGTGCAGGGATTCGCCCAGCAGCGGTTGTGTTTCTTGAGAGAGATTCAGAGGTTTACGCAGTGCTTTGCGATCTTCTTGCTGATGGCTTTAGTCTTGATGGCATCACCTTGTTGGCCAGCTCTACAATTGATCCTCGTGTACCGGCGCTGTTTTCTCAGACAGCTTTCTTCCATCGCCCCGTGGCGGCTGCTACCGGCCTGTTCCCTAACGACCAGTCCGCCACCTTGCCGGTGTGCGGCCCCCATGTAATCAATGCCGCTCTCGAGGCGCTGCTCTGTCTGGGCAGCCGGCAACTGCTGCTGGTGGGGGCCGACTTTGCGGCCCGGCAGCGTGATTACCCTCGTGCTGAGGGTGCTCTCGGTGAATCGCCGCGTGAGTTCACGATTCCAGTTCGCGGCAACCTTGGCCGCACCGTGTTTTCCGAACCCGGCTTGCTGCATACCGGCTACCTCCTCAATCGAGTGATCGTGTCGACCCCCCAAGCTCAGGTGTGGCGACTTGGAGAGGGAGCCGTGCTCGAGGCGGCCCAAACGGTGAAAAGTTCCACTGAGCTTGCGCAGCGTTTCGGTAGTGCGCCGAATGCGCTCGCTGCGGCGCTGCAGGAGCTGCCCTCGACCAGCTTCAGCCGCGATGATTGTTCCGGTTTTTTTGATTTGGTGGAGACTGATCTGCAGGCTTGGGCCGAGGAGCTCAGTCAAGCGGCAGAGGTTGCTGAGGGTTGGTCGCGCCCCCTGGCCGAGGCGATCGCACCGCTGCTGCAGCGTTTGCATGACGGGGATTCGCGGCAGCGCCGTCTGCTTGCTCAGTTGTTGTGCCAGCCGTTGTTCTTTTCGGCGATGTCTATGCACGACGCGCCCTCCGGCGATCAGAAAGTCTTCGCTCATGCCCGCCACCAGTTCCTCGCCAGCGTGCAGCTGATGCAGGCGGTGGTGCGCCAATGGATTGCCGTGATGCGCCCATGGCTTAGAGCGCCGCAGCTCCCACTCTGGGATCCAGAATGGATCCGCAGCCGCTTTTGCAGATCAGTAGCTTAAGGTTTGCCTTTAAAGATTATCAACTATCATGTTACCCCTCCCTCCCACTCGTACGGTTCAATACCATCATCGCGTTGCAGATGTGATCATTTTTAGTCGCTCAGATTTTGATTCTTTAGGAAAACTATCTCAATCAATGATTGATTGGCTACTTCTTAATCAAAATTGCTTCTTCGCTTGACTTTCAGGAAGTCAAGCATTATGATAAATCATTTCCTTTCGGCTTTTGGTTTTATGACTTTAGATTCTTCGAATCAGTTAAAGCTTCATTCTAGTCGTCAAGAGCAACTAAGCAAATCAACGCAGTATATACAGTCGTTTTTGAATAACCTAGATCAATCGACAGCGTATCAAGTAAGCCCATGTCCAACTTGTAGTAGCATAAAAGCGAATATCCTGTTCGAAAAAAACGGTGGTCAATACGCCTTTTGCACCCATTGTGAACACGTATTTTTGGCTAAATCACTTAAGCCTGGTCATTTAATTGATTTTTATTCTAATTATCCAACATCGAGTCTCGATTGGCATCAAAATGAATCCGATTTCTACATTAAAATTTATAATTCTGGTCTTGACATGATTGATTTGGATCATAAGTCAGCCAAGCTTTTAGATATTGGATGCTCGGGTGGCTTGTTTCTTTCAATGACTGCAGATCGTGGTTACGTTGGTTTTGGAGTAGAGCCAAATGCAAAAGAGCCTTTATATGCTAGAGAACATGGTATTAATGTTGTCGGAAAAACTATTTATGACCTTTCCGTTCATGAAAAATATGACGTCATTACGATGTGGGATGTGCTGGAGCATATTGATTCGCCAGTTGACTATATTCAAAAATTAAAGCACTATCTTAGCCCAGGTGGAGTTATTTTTGTCCAGGTTCCCACCTGCGACTCTATAGCCGCCAGAATTATGAGGGAAAAATCCAATATGTTTGATGGCATAGAGCATCTAACCCTATTTAGCAATAAAAGTTTAGATTTATGCTTCTCAAGATCTGGTTTCATTAAATTAAATACTAAGAGTGTTATCTCCGATGTTTTTGCTTTAAAGAATTACTTGTTATATGAAGCAGATCCTTACTTGCCATCCAGTTCAACGCCCAGCCATAGCTTTACTGATCTAATTAATTTTGACGCGATCGAAGCCAATTCTTCCGGCTATAAAATTCAAGCTTGTTATCAGTTGCTGCCATGAATCACATTTACTATTGCAAGAGATGCTTGTATCCATCAAGTAAGCCAGATTTGTGGTTCAAAGATGGAGTCTGTGGAGCTTGTCATTCTTTCGATAAAAGATCCCATTATGATTGGAAAAATGGACCTCAAGTATTACGAGAAATCATACATCAAAATAAGGTCAATCCTTCATATGATTGTATTGTGCCTGTCTCTGGTGGGAAAGACAGTACTTATCAAGCATGGAAGCTCTTAAGGGAAGGTTATAACCCGTTGTGCGTTACAGCGCCAACAGATCAGTTGACTCCTTTAGGACGAAAAAACATTGAAAATCTCAAAACATTAGGTTGTGACTATATTGAAATTTCAGTTAATCAGCAGGTGCGAAATAAGATAAACCGGCATGCATTTTTTAATGTTGGCGATATTCAGTGGCCCGAGCATGTGTTAATATACACTATCCCTGTCCACGCTGCTGTATTATTCAAAATTCCTATCATTGTTTGGGGAGAATGCCCGCAACGTGAATATGGTGCCGGAAAGCCCGAAGACGCGACCTTAAAATATTTTGACCGAAGAGTATTGGAGGAGTACGGCAGTCTTAATGGGTTGAGAGT
The DNA here is from genome assembly GCF_014217855.1 of Synechococcus sp. HK01-R. NCBI lineage: Bacteria > Bacillati > Cyanobacteriota > Cyanophyceae > Synechococcales > Synechococcaceae > Synechococcus > Synechococcus sp. HK01-R. The sequence continues at coordinate 772,966 of NZ_CP059059.1, forward strand.
ATCAGATTTGCTCAATATCGATGGTATAAATGCAAGAGACTTGTATTTCTATGAGTATCCTGCGGCAGATAAGGTTGAAGAACTGGGAATCAAGGGTTTGTATCTAGACAACTATTTTCCATGGAATGGAATTTCAAATGTTACAATAGCCCAATCAATCGGTTTTCAGACTTACCATGAACCAATTCTTGGAACAATTGCTAATTATGAGAATCTCGATAATTATGTTCACGGTATTCATGATTACTTAAAGTATTTAAAGTTTGGTTTCGGAAGAGCTACCGATGTGGCTTGCAACTTAATTCGTCGCAATCTTTTGATGCGTGATGATGCCATCGATCTTGTTGCCAAAAACGACGGCTTATTCCCAAGTCACTATATGCATAAGTCACTTGAGGAGATATTGAATGCATACAATATTTCAATGCAACAATTTAGCGACATATGCGATGAATTTACTAATTATGATTTGTTTCAAACTACTCCTAGCGGTGAATTGATTTTGCGCCCTGACGGGTCGCCTCGTTTGCTAGCCGATTTTTCTTGCGTCAGCAATTAGGGATGTAGATATGATTAAAATAGTTAATTTTCCTTTTTGCAATATTTCCAGTGTCTTGCGTTGTCTCGATAATCTTGGAGTTGACTTTTCTGTTTTGAATAATTCTTCCGAGATTAATTCGGATGATATTGTTGTTTTGCCTGGTGTTGGAACGTTTCAAGAAGGCATGAATTTTCTACGCCAGAATGGTTATGTCCCAGCTTTGACTAATCATGCGCTTTCAGAAGGCAGGATTATTGGTATTTGTTTAGGCATGCAGTTGTTGCTTTCAAGGAGTGAGGAAAGCCCGTGCGTAAGTGGGCTTTCACTTATCCCTGGCGCGTGTTCACAATTGCCCGCTTGCAATGATTTCCTGGTTCCACATATAGGTTGGAATAGTATTAGCCACAATCCTTTATGTACTGATTCTTTTGCCTTTTTGGGAAGTGAATCTTCGTCACTTTATAGTTCAAAGGATTTCTACTTTGTGCATTCTTACGTGGCGTGTGCGGAAAATCAGAGCTCTGAAATGTTTTATTTTGATCATCCACGCGGGCGCATGGTTGCAGCTTTGTGTAATTCGAATACCGTTGGTTTTCAGTTTCATCCAGAAAAAAGTGGTCCAGCAGGCTACGAGTTGCTTCTGCGATTTTTACGATGAAGAAGCGAATCATCCCCTCCATTCTGTTAAAGTCTGGGTCTACAAATGCATGTTTGTCCCATCAATTTTCTCCTTGGAGAACTATTGGTACCCTTGCTCAGCAGCTCAAGCTCCACGTCTCGCGTGGCTGTGACGAGCTCCTTGTCATCAATCCTTATCATGCGTCCGTTGCTTCTTCACCTTTAACTTCTCGACTTGTTAAGCTCATAACTAAAAATACCGATATTCCGGTGGGGTATTGTGGCGGAATTATCTCGACTCAAATTGCCGTACAATCCATTAATGAATGTTTCGATAAAGTTTTTGTTACGAGAGCTTTTCTCGATGATGACAATAGCTTGCCTGCTATGGTATCTGTTCTAGGTACCCAAAGTGTCGGTGTTTGCTTGCCGTACGCTTGTGATCGCTCAACTGGAGAAAGGTTTGTATGGGACTTTAGGCGCCAATCTTTTTTGCGTACTCATCCATTGGAATTTTACATTAGGAAGGCCTCATGCGAGGGAGCAGGGGAAATTTTGCTTTACAGTGTTGAAAGAGATGGGTCTATGAAGGGTTTTGACGAAGATATTTTGCCTGTTTTAGAGCGCTTGCGCGTTTCACGGCCTTTGCTTTTGGGGGGTGGTGCAGGTAAGCCTAAGGATTTTGTTTCGGTTTTAAAGTCAGATTATGTTCAAGGAGTAGTTGCAGCCTCGATTTTCTCTTTAACAGAAGAGACTCCGAGAACACTTCGTGATTATTGCTTGAATGCTGGCATTCCCATGAGGCGAGCCTAAAGTTGAACTTGAGATATTGTGGCTAGTATGGACTTATGCGTCATTCCTGCACGTGGTGGCAGCAAGCGTATTCCTCGCAAAAATATTCGCGACTTTTGCGGTAAGCCAATAATTGCATGGTCGATTGAGGCCGCTCATTCCAGTGGTTGTTTCGATCGTGTCGTTGTTTCGACTGATGATGATGAAATCGCTAATGTGGCTAAGCGGTGGGGTGCTGAAATCCCCTTCAGAAGATCTGTAGAGTTGTCAGATGATTTTGCGGGGACTATCCCGGTAATCGTCCATGCTGTGGAGTGGTGCATAAATCAGGGTTTAAATCTTGATTCAGTTTGTTGTTTATATGCTACGGCGCCTTTTGTAGATTCCGGGGATATTGCAAAAGGTCGAGAATTGTTGAATACTGCTTTGCCTGATCGGTTTGTTTTTTCTGCCACTACCTATTCTTCCCCTATTCAGCGGGCATTGCGATTGGATCCGTTGACTGGCCAAGCTCATATGTGGCATCCAGATCAATTTTTTAGAAGGAGTCAAGACCTCGAACCTGCATATCATGATGCTGGGCAGTTTTACTGGGGCCGAGCACATGCATGGCTTCAGGTTTCAAATCTATTTGAAGGAAGTGTTCCGCTGCTTCTTCCGCGCTGGCGTGTGCAAGATATTGATACACGCGATGACTGGACTCAGGCCGAATTGATGCGAAGAGCTCAGTCTATTCAATTTATTGATTGAAATGAAAATCGTCCTTGTTGTTGCCGCCCATCCCGATGACGAAGTGCTTGGCTGCGGTGGCACTATCGCCCGCCACGCTGATGCTGGTGATCAGGTGCAGGTGTTGATCGTCGCGGAAGGAGCGACCTCACGTCAGGGGCAGCGCAATCGCCAGCAGGCCGGTGATGAGCTCTCCGTGCTCGCCCAGGCTGCACAGGCGGCCGGTTCGATTCTTGGGGCGGCAGGTGTTGAGCTGTTGAATCTGCCTGATAATCGTCTCGATTCCCTTGACCGTCTTGATCTGATCAAATCGATTGAAGAGCGCATTGCTCGGCATCAGCCCGAGGTGGTGTACGTGCACCATGCCGGTGATGTGAATGTGGACCATCGGCGCCTGCATGAAGCGGTGGTCACCGCCTGCCGGCCCACACCAAGACACTGTGTGCGTCGGCTGCTCAGCTACGAGGTGGCCAGCAGTACGGAGTGGCAGCCCCCTGGCTCAGCCCCGGCCTTTCAGCCCAATTGGTTCATCGACATTTCGGCCCAGTGGGAACGTAAACGCCAGGCTCTCGAGGCTTATGCCGCTGAGATGCGGCCCTGGCCGCATGCCCGCTCGATCAATGCCCTGGAACATCTGGCCCACTGGCGCGGCGCCCAGGTGGGCGTGGAAGCTGCGGAGGCGTTCTGCCTCCTGCGGCAGTTGGTGTGAGCAGCTTCGATGACTGTTCTTCGCCAACTTGATCGCTTCCTGCTCTCCAGCGCCTTCGGCAAAACCCTGCTGGGGCCTATCGATACCACAGGCGCAGCCGTGCTGCTGGGTCTCCCGGCTGATCCGCAGCCTTCGCCACTGCTGGTCGGTCGCATTACTCTTGTTTTATTGGTTGTCTGCGGCACGTGGTATGGAGTCCGACGTTCCGAGCTGGAGCGAGCTGCGAGCGAGGCACGCAGCCGAGATTTCGAGAATCGATTCGAAGCTCTCATCGATGAGGCAACAGACCGCGTTGTTGAGAGAGCAGAACGCGCTGAGGAGGCAGCAGTTGGAGCGCTTCGATCGAGCCTTTGTGGTCTTGAGGCGCAAGCTGCGGGCGCAGACGTGGCAGCCTCTACCACCGCTCGCGCCTATCTCGCCCTCCTCGAAGGAGAAGGCCTGACGGTCAGTCCGGCAGATCCTGCTGCTGGTTCCGAAGCTGAGGAACCGTTGGCATGACCCCCATTCTCATCCGCTGCGACGCCTCCCTCTCAATCGGCAGCGGCCATGTGATGCGCTGCCGCACCCTGGCGCGGGAGCTGCAGCGCCGCGGGGCGCAAGTGTCCTTTCTCTGCCGGCGCCAGCCCGGTGATCTGATCAGCCTTCTGGAGCAAGAATTCACCGTGCTGCCCCTGCCAGAGCTGCCGCTTTCGGCTGCCGAAGGATTGCAGGGTCGCGAGCTTTATGCCGCCTGGTTGGGCTGCAGCCAGGACCAGGACTCCGCCGATTGCCTGCAGTCCCTCGCTCAAGCAGGTATCACCAGCGCCAGTTGGCTGGTGGTGGATCACTATGGGCTGGATTCCCGAGGGGAGAGCCAGCTGCTGGCGGGCCTCTCCGGTGATGGCGAAGCTGCAGCCCGGTTGCTCGTGATCGACGATCTGGCCGATCGCCCTCACCAGGCTGATCTGCTGTTGGATCAGAACTTCTTCGGGGCGGAGACCGAGACGCGCTACGTGGGCCTGGTGCCAGAGCATTGCCGTCAGCTTCTGGGGCCTCACTACGCCCTGTTGGGGCCTGAATACGCCCAGTTGCATCCGCTGGTGCCACCGCGCACGGATCTGCGGCGCGTGCTGGTGTACTTCGGGGGAGTCGATCCGGACAATCTCACGGGCCGGGCCTTGGAGGCGCTGCTGGCCCCCGAGCTCGCTCACCTGGTGGTGGACGTGGTGCTGGGCTTGCAGTCGCGCCATCGCCAGGCTGTGGCCGAGCTGGTGGCCCGTCGACCCCACACCACCCTGCACGCTCCTCTGCCCAGCCTGGCCGGCCTAATCGCGCGTGCTGATCTGGCGATCGGAGCTGGCGGTGCCACCACCTGGGAGCGGGCCTGCCTGGGCTTGCCGAGTCTGGTGGTGGCGATTGCTGACAACCAGCTGCCTTTCGCCCAGGCCCTTGATCAGGCCGGCCAACTTCAGTTACTTGGCGATGCGGGGAGCGTGTCCGTTGAGCAGATCTCCCAGGCATTGCTTGCGGTTCTGCAGGATCCCTGGCCCCGTGCCTGCGGCGATGGCCTCACCGATGGTAGGGGTGCCGCACGGCTGGCTACGACGCTACAGGGTCCCCAGCTGCCGATGCAGCTGCGACCTTCTACAGCCGCCGATGAAGACCTGCTGCTGCGCTGGGCTAACGACCCTGATGTGCGCGTTAACAGCTTCTCGCCTTCGCTGATCGCCCCGGCTGATCATCAGCGCTGGTTCCAGGCTGGTCTTTCGGATGCCCAGCGCCTCCTGTTGATCGCCAACGACGCCAATGGCTGCCCGCTGGGCCAGATCCGCTTTGATCGCCAGCCTCCGGGCAGTGGCAGTGGACCAGTTGAGGCGCAGATCGATCTGTCGTTGGATCGCTGCGCTCGAGGTCATGGGCTGGCCACTGAGCTAGTGCGTCTGGGCCTGCAGGCCATGGAGAGGCACTGGGGCCCGGCCACGGAAGCTGTGGCTGAGGTGCTCGACGGCAACACCGCCAGCCAGGCGACCTTCGCCCGCGCCGGATTTGTGATCGACTCCATCCCGGCAGACCTCCCCCCCTCGTCTCGGCCTGCGACGCGGTGGCGATGGCGCCCAGCCGCATCACCTTGCTCAGTGATGCCTCCAGCTGGCTCAACGCTTACCTCCCCCGGCTGATTGAGGCTCTCTGGGCGCGAGGTCACTCTCTGCGCTGGGGCCATCATCCAGCCCACCTGGCGGCAGGAGATGTGTGCTTTCTGCTGAGTTGCGGCCGCCTGCTCAGCCCCGAGCAGTTGCGTTGCACCGCCACAACCTGGTGGTGCACGAGAGTGCCCTGCCTCATGGGCAGGGCTGGAGCCCGATGACCTGGCAGATCCTGGAAGGTGCCAGCACGATCCCGGTGACCTTGTTTGAAGCCACTGCAGCACTGGACGCCGGGCCGATTTGCCTTCAGCGCACAATTGATCTGCAGGGAACGGAGCTGGTGGACGAGTGGCGAGCCCTGCAGGCGGAAGCGACCATCGCCCTCTGCCTGGAGTGGCTGGATCGCTGCGCCGAAGTGCTCGATGAAGCTCGCCCCCAGCAGGGTGAGGCCAGCCACTACCGCCGCCGCCGCCCGGCCGATTCCGAGCTGGATCCCCAGCGTTCCCTGGCTGAGCAGCTGAACGTGCTGCGGGTGGTGGACAACCAGCGCTACCCGGCTTTCATGGAGCTGCGGGGCCGGCGCTATGAGCTACTGATCCAAGCACCGCCTCTAGGATCTCCTCAGCCCCCTGGCCCTTCGTCGCCATGACGGCCTTCACCGACGAGCGCGATCTCGACCACCCCGTGTCTGCAGAGGTGGAGCAGACCATCCGCGATGTCTTGAAGGAGCACCTGAGCAGCCAGGGGCTTGCAGGCGTGCTGGTGAATCCGGGCCTCGATCACGACGGCGACCCGGTGCTCTTTGTGCACGTCAAGTTCCGTCTTGTCGAGCCCGGTATCAACCCACGCCAGCTCAGTGACAGTGCCATCTCCCTAAGGAGGGCGCTCTGGGCGATTGGCGAACGCCGTTATCCCCATCTTCGTTACGATTTCCACGACGATCAGCGCATCCTGGGCACGGAGAATTGGTGAGTGGCTCTCTCCAGTGATCTGATCGCAACGGCACGGCAGTTGGCCCATGTGCATCAACGCCGGCCTCGCCAGGCCGATCTACGGCGATCGATCAGTACGGCGTATGACGCCGTGTTCCACGGATTGGCTGAAGTAACCGCAATCCGCTTGGTTGGCACAAGTGGTGCTGCCCAGAAAACACCCGCATGGTCACGCGTGTACCGGGCGCTGAACCATCAGACAATCAAGAAAGCTTGCGGCCTCAAGGAAGCGCAAAATTATTCCCAAGATCTTGCTGTTTTTATCGACCTCTTTCCCAGTCTTCAGGAGCGACGTCACCAAGACGTTCAAACAGTTCCACGCGATGAACAGCTCGACTTCATTGCCCTTGGCATGTCACGCCGGAGCTTGGGCTGATGGCCTTCACGCTCCGCGAACATCTCCTGGAAGCAGCCCCGTGGCAGCAGCTGCAGTTGCTTCTCGATGCCTGTTTCCCTAGGCCACCCCGCGATGTGTTCGAGCGGGTGGTAGCCGCCAGTCACCGCCGCCAACGCCTCTGGCTTGCCCAATCCCCAAGCGGCGAGCTGCTGGGCATGGTGATGCTCAGCCCCCACAGCAAAGGTGGCCACCTCGACAATCTGGCCGTGGCACCCGCAGCCCGTGGTCAGGGGGTTGGGCAGGCCCTCGTGCAACGCCTGCTGGTCGATACCGCTGGCAGCACTCCTGCCATGGTGAGTCTCACCACCCGCATTCCTGAGTTCTTTGAGCCACTGGGCTTCCAGCCCTGCGGAAACTTGAATGATGGCTCCACAGCCATGCTGGTGCTCTTGCCACAGCCCAATGCACACCCTGCGCTTTGATCAGCCCAACCGCGCCATGACCATTCACATCGCCGGCCGACCGATCGGGCCGGAGCATCCACCCTTTGTGATCGCCGAAATGAGCGGCAACCACAACCAGAGCCTGGAGCGGGCCCTGGCGATCGTGGAGGCCGCTGCCTGGGCAGGAGCCCATGCGATCAAGCTCCAGACCTATACCGCCGACACAATCACCCTCGATGTGCGTGGTGGGGATTTCGAAATCAACGATGCCGACTCTCTCTGGGCCGGTCAGAACCTGCATGATCTCTACAAGCAGGCTCACACTCCCTGGGAGTGGCACGCCCCGATCATGGCGCGAGCCCGTGAGCTCGGCTTGATCTGCTTCAGCTCGCCCTTTGATGAAACGGCCGTCGACTTCCTGCTCGAGCTCGATGTGCCGGCCTTCAAGATCGCCAGCTTTGAGAACAACCACCTGCCCCTGATCGAAAAGGCGGCAGCCACTGGCAAGCCTCTGATTATCTCCACCGGGATGGCCACGCTGGGAGAGCTTGAACAAGCTGTCGCGGCAGCGCGTGGGGCCGGTTGCCAGGATTTGGTGCTGCTCAAGTGCACCAGCACCTACCCCGCCACCCCGGCCAACACCAACATCCGCACCATTCCGCATCTAAGGGAGCTGTTTGGTTGTGAGGTGGGGCTGTCTGATCACACGATGGGCGTGGGTGTGGCCGTGGCATCGGTGGCGCTTGGCGCCACCGTGATCGAAAAGCATTTCACCCTCTCGCGAGCGGAAGGGGGAGTCGACAGCGCCTTCTCACTGGAACCTCAGGAGCTGGCTGCATTGGTCCAGGAAACAGAGCGCGCCTGGCAGGCTCTTGGCGGTGTGCGCTACGGCCCCACTGAGGCAGAGAAAAAAAGTCTGGTGTTCCGCCGGTCGATCTACGTGGCGGCGGATATGGCCGCTGGGGATCTGTTCACAGAAGACAATCTCCGCATAGTTCGTCCTGGGAATGGCGCACCTCCGTCCCTGTACCGCCATGTGCTGGGAAGGCCGGCACGCCAGGCCTACCAAAAGGGCACGCCCCTCACTTTTGATCAGTTGCTCTGAGTGAGCGCTGCATTCACTAACTGTTGCCAAGAGTGCAGGCTGGCATCGAGCCTGTGTTCTGCTGCCATGGTGCATCTTGGCCGAGGCGGACCTTCCAGCGCCTCGATCACTCGGGCGGTGAGAGTTGTTTGGTCGTCGAGATCGACCCACAGCACATGCTCAGGATCCTGCACCACGCCTTGAGTGGCTTCGGTTTGGTTGACGCAAAGGCGGGCGCCGCTGGCCGCAGCTTCAAACAAGCTCCAACTCGTTACATACGGGCGAGTGAAATAGCAATGGAGGTTGCTGCGCTGCAGCAGTGATCGATACTGCACGTATGGCATGAGGCCGGTGAAGTGCAATCGCTCACGACCTGAAAATTCACCGAGCTCATCCAGCAGCCGATCTTTCCAGCTTCCTCCGTGGCTCGGGGCGTCATAGCTGTAGGCCCGGCGATCTCGCCCAGCGATCACCACATGCAGCTTGGGGATGGCCTGGAGTGCAGCAGCAGCGGTGCGGAGAAATTCCGGAAAGCCTCGTAACGGTTCCATGCCCCGCGTTGCATAGCTCAGTAGTGGTGTGTCTGGATCCAGTGTGAGGGGTGATGGCAGCTCTTCCCCCTCCAGGCGAATAGAGCGATGATCGATGTCGGGATCAGGATGAAAGAATCCGGCGTCAATGCCATCAAACACCACGCGTAGTTTCTGTTGGGTGCATGCTGGAAATTGCTGCTTTTGCCACTGTGTGGGCACCACGCCAATGTCGCAGCTGTTGAGTTCATCCAGGATCGGGAGATTGCGCATGCGCGTTTGCAGTTGTTCGTTCAATCCGAACTCTGCAAGTAACCAGCGGGTGGTTTGTGGCTGGAAATACCACTCGAACAGGCCAATGTGAATGGCTTGTGGGAGCAGGTCTTTCACAAACAAACCCAGCCCCATGCCGCCATGGCTGATCACCAGCCTCGGGTTCAATCCCTCCTCCATCAGGGCATTGAGGCTTCGCAGCACCGCTTGGCCTTTGAGCACGGCTTCTTCTGTGGCCACCAGGTAGTGGTGGGTGCCGGCATTCGGGCTTCGGTGCAGCTGGAACTGCCGAATCGTGACCCCAGGGATCGGTTGTGTGTTGGCATCGTCGCGTGCCGTCAGAAAAATCACCCGGTGTTGCCCGCTTTGACCCAGCGCTGCGGCGAGGTGGCGGAACTGGGCGGGGTAATTGCCGTGGATGAAAACGATGTCCAAGGCGGTGCTGCCGGTAGGGCTTGATTCTCCCCTGCCAGGATCTTCTGCAGTGGCGTGAGCGCATGCGGATCCTCTTCGTGCACCAAAGCTTTCCTGGTCAGTACCGGCATGTGATCCGGGCCCTGGCCTCTCAGGCCAACCATCAGCTGGTGGGTCTGGGTATTGAGGCACTCCAGGAACCCATCCCTGAGGGAGTCCGTTATGGCCGCTATCCCTTGACGCGTGGCACTGCACAGGATGTGCATCCCTGGGCTGCGGAAACTGAAACCAAGGTGATTCGTGCCGAGGCCTGCGCCAAGGCGGCCCATCAACTGCACCAGGAGGGGTTCATCCCAGACCTGATCTGTGCCCATCCAGGTTGGGGCGAGGCCCTGTTCTTGCGCGATGTCTGGCCCGAGGCTCCCCTGCTCAGCTATCAGGAGTTTTATTACAACGCGCGAGGCTTCGATTACGACTTCGATCCCGAGTTGCAAGGGCCACTGGAATGGCAGGCTTGCGCCAATCTGCGCATGAAGAATGCGAATCCACTGCTCATGCTGGAGTCGAGCAGCTGGAACGTCACCCCCACCGCCTTTCAGCGCAGCAGTTTTCCGGCCCACTTCCATAGCCGTATCAGCGTGATCCATGACGGCGTTGATACCCGGCTTGCCGCACCCGACGCAACCTCGGCTCCGCTCCAGCTCGACGACGGCACCGAACTCCGTCGTGGTGATCCCCTCATCACCTTTGTGAACCGCCGCATTGAGCCCTATCGCGGTTGCCTCACGTTCATTCGTGCGATTCCGCTGATTCAGCGCGCTTGCCCTGAAGCTCGCATCATCGTCGTCGGTGGTCATGAAGGTGTCTCATACGGCAAGGCACCGCCGACTGGGACCTGGCGTGATCTTGCCCTGGCTCAGATTCGCGGTCAGTACGACGCGTCACGGGTGCATTTCACGGGCAACCTGCCCTATGGCACTTTCCTCAAGCTCTTGCAGCGCAGTGCCTGTCATGTGTATCTCACCTATCCCTTTGTGTTGAGCTGGAGTCTGTTGGAGGCGATGAGCATCGGTTTGCCAGTGGTGGGTTCAGCGACGCCCCCAGTGCAGGAGGTGATCCGTGATGGCCACAACGGGCTGTTGGTTGATTTTTTCTCATCTCAGCAGTTGGCTGAAGCCGTGGCCGAGATGCTCACGAAGCCAGACCATGCCGCGGCGCTCGGCGCGGCGGCACGCCAGACCGTTCTCACCAACTACAGCCTGGAGCGTTGTGTGCCCAGACATCTTCAATTGATGCAGCTGGTGGCAGACCGTGTGCTTCAGGCGTCGCCCTGATGGGCGTAGAGGGTGGCGTATCGCCCACCCAGCTCCATCAGGTCGGCGTGTGTGCCCTGTTCGCTGATCTTGCCTTGATGCATCAACACAATGCGATCGGCACGGCGTACGGTACTCAGGCGGTGGGTGATGAAAAACACCGTTTTTCCTCGCAACTGATCCTGGAGATTGCGGCAGACCGTGGCTTCAGTGTCGTAATCGAGTGCGCTGGTGGCCTCATCAAGCACGAGCAGATTTGGATTCTGAAGCAGGGTTCTGGCGATGGCGATCCGCTGGCGCTGGCCACCGCTCAGGCCCGCACCCCTCTCGCCCAGCTGCGTGCCATAACCATCTGGCAGTTCCATGATGAAATCGTGGGCCGCTGCCGCCCGAGCCACGCGAATCACCGTTTCCGTGTCTGCTTCAGGCAGATTCATGCAGATGTTGTCGCGAATAGTGCCTTCAAACAGCAAACAATCTTGCGGCACGATGCCGATCTGCTGACGCACACTGCTGAGATTCACTTTGCTGATGTCATAGCCATCGATCAGGATGCGCCCTTCATTGGGTTCATAGAGGCGCGGTAGCAATTTCATCAGCGTGCTTTTGCCACTGCCGCTCTGGCCCACGATGCCCACGAAGCTTCCCGCTGGTACGGATAGCTCGACTCCGTCGATCTGATAGGGGCCTTGTGTGTTGAAGCGGAAGCGCAGCGCTTCAAAGTTCACATCACCTTGAATCGGAGGCAGTGAAATCTGACCTTCATCACGGTCTCCAGCTTCAGGCACCTGATCAACAATGTCGGCCAGTCGCTCCATCGAGATTCCCACCTGCTGGAAGCCCTGCCACAGACTGGAAAGACGAAGGATTGGACCCGTGACGTAGCCGGCGATGATCCGGAAAGCGATCAGTTGGCCCAGGCTTAATTCACCATTCACCACTTGATACACACCCACCCAGATGATCAGCAGGGAGCTCAGTTGGTTGAGGAAGTTGCCGACTTCACTGGCACTACTGCCCAGCACAACACTTTTGAAGCCTTCAGCGATCTGGCCTGAGTAACGCTCTTGCCAGCGCCAGCGTGAGTTGAGCTCGAAATGCTGAGCTTTCACCGTTTGGATGCCGCCCAGGGTTTCAATCAGATGGCTCTGGGTGCGTGCTGCATATTGGGCCTGGTGGCGAATCAGTCGCCGATACACCGGGGCAATGAACAGGATCAGCACCACATACAGCGGCACCGTGCCCAGGGCGACCGCCGTGAGCAAGGGGCTGTACATCAGCATGATCAGGATGTAAATCGTGGCGAACAGCAGATCCAGAGCACTGGTGATGGCTGTGCCCGTCAGAAAGCCCCGCAGGTTGCCCAGTTCACTGAGGCGCTGCGAGAGTTCGCCCACCGGTCGTTTCTCGAAGAAACGCAGTGGCAAGCGCAACAGCTTGTCGATCACCTGGCTGCCCAGCAGCAAATCCATTCGGTCGGTGGTGTCGATGAGCAGCCAGGTGCGCACCGCCGTGAGCAGCCCCTGGAACAGGGCGGCCGCCACAAGTGCCGCACCGAGCACCTGCAGAGCAGAGAGATTGCTCTGGTTGATCACCTTGTCGATGATCTGCTGCAGCAGAAGCGGGTTGGCGAGCTGGAACAACTGGATGAAGAGCGATGCCAGCAACACCTGGATCAGGGGCCATTGGAATCGTTGGATCACCGGAGCGAACCAGCCCCAGCCGAACTGCCGTTTGGGCGTGTCGGCTAAGCGTTTCACCAGCACCACCTGCACCATTTCGCCCCAGCTGGCTTTGGCCTCCGCCATGGGCCGTTTGATCCAGCCCTTTTCCGGATCCGCCAGCATCACCTGCCCTTTGCCGACCTCGGCCAGAAGGGCGAAATGGCCTTGCCAACCCACCAGAACCGGCAGCTCAAGACGATGCAGTTGCTCGAACTTCACACTGCCCACCTGGGTTTGCAGACCCATCGACTCCGCCAGTTGGCCGATCGTGTGAATGGGTACGCTGCCGCTCCGTTCCGCTGATCCTTCGAGCACCCGTTCGATCACATCGACGGGGCATGGCGTGTCGTAGGCCCGAGCCAACATGCGCAGTGTTGCCAGGTTCGCGCCTACGGGGCCTTTGCCTTGGATCGGTTTGAACCCTTGGAGATCGGCTTGGTTTTTCGCTTCCCGAAGGCCCAGGTCACTCAGATCCAATACCTGGCCGGGTTGCCAGCGTTGGTCATCACGGAGCGGATGGCTGTCATCGCTCCCAGCACTCTGAGGATCAGGTGTTGGGTGAACCCCAGCCGAGGTCTGCGGCTTGGCATCACAGGGTCTCCACGTCCAGAAACGCAGGTCCAGGTTGCTGGCGCTTCTCAGCTGTTGCTGTTGTTCAGGGCCCAGTGAGCAGCCCACCAGATCCTCATGGCCCGGGAGGCAAGTACTCAGCAAGGTCTGGCTTGTATGGCCGCTACGTGGTTCGGATGGGTCAGAGCTGGGCGAGCTGCTGTCCAGTTGTTGGAGGATCCAACCACAGGCGTCATCGGGTGGGTGCGACAGCCGTTGGAGATGGCACGTCAGAACAGCTGCGCCCTCGCAGCGGCTCCAATGGCGATCAAGCCCCTCACGCAGCCCTTGATCGCGGCGGATGAGTTCGAGCAGAACTTTCAGTGGGAAACCCAGCACGCGGCTGGGTCGGCGGGCGATCGCGCCTTCGCATGGGGCCTGACGCAGCAGACCCACCACACCGAGCAAGGAGCCGGCTTCCGCCCGCCCCACACTGAACAGATCTGGCCCGAAGGGTTCCTTGGCCAGAAGTCGCAGGGCGCCTTCGAGCACCACAAAGCCGTGGCTTTCCAGAGATCCCGCCCGTAGAAGCGTTTGCCCCTGGCGGAGGTCGATCACCTCCGAGGCTTCGGCAAGCGCCCTGAGGCTCTGATCTGATGCATCAGACAATTCCCGCACGGTGCGCAGGGCTGCCTGACGATCCAGTTCGGCAACGGGCACGGTCATGTGGGAAAGGTGATGCGCTCGAGCATCCTGCTGCATTCCTCTTGCAACCAGGATTCGAAGGCCTGGCGCAACAGCACCGTCCGCAGTTCATCGTTGAAACTGCTCGGCTGGAAGCCGACCAGGGAAACCACAACCACAAGGCTGCCGATCTGGATCGGTCGAGCCACTTTGCCCGGCTCGCAGTGTCTCAGCACCTCCAAGACGGGGGCTTCCAACTCCGCGACCGGCACCGGCCCACGCAAGGCGGTGGCGTCAGGGCCAGCCCCGGGAAATTGACGCGCCAGGCTGTCCCAGCTTTCCTCCCCATCTTTGAGCCGGAAATAGATCTCCTGCATCACGTCGGCATCAGCGGCTTCTAGCCGTTGATAGGTCACGGTGTCGAACTGATCTTTGTGCTGCAGATACAGGCTTTGAGCCCGGGGCCCCCAGCGTTCTTCTCGGTAACGCACCACTTGATGCGGTCGGCTGATCATCTTGATCAGCAAGGCTTCATTGATATGGCGTTTCTGCAAGTGGTCGAGGAAGGCCTCGTCACTCTCCAGGCCATTGCTCAGCCTGTAGTCACGAAGCAGATCAGATTGTTCTTCGCTGGAGAGCGGTGTTTCTGCCAGCACCTGATCCAGGAGCCATTCCTGCGCCAACCGAGGGATCGCACCCTGGCGGCGCATCAGGTCGATCAGTTCCTCGGTATTGAGATGCTGGTCTGCAATCACCAGCCCTGATTCTGTGTGCGGCACAGCTGGGGTTGTCGATGTCATGGCAATGGCGGCACTGCGTTCATTCATGGCTGACGCAGGCGTTTGAGGCTTTCACCCCGATTGGTGAACAAATCACTGAGCAGTTCGATCAGGCGTCGATCGCGAAGCTTAAGGTTGGTGGTGATGGTCATACCGGCCTGCAGGGGAATCACGCCGCCTTCGCGAGTTTTGAGCTGCGATCGCTCCAGGCTCAGGTCCACAGGGAAGTGGTATTGCCGGATCAGTTCATCAGGCGGGAGGGCATCAGCTCCGATTCGCGTGATCTTTCCATTGATTTCGCCGTATTCCGTGTAAGGGAAGGAATCCACTCTCACCTTCACCGACTGGCCTGGCTTGATGAAGCCAATGTCTTGATTGCCCACGTTCACCTCTCCTCCTAAATTCCCCTTAGGCACGATTTTGAGCAGCGGCTCCGCATTCGTGGTCACATAGCGATCGTTGTCTGGCTTCAGGTCAAACACCGTGCCACTGATCGGTGCTTTCACGCGCTCATTGCGCAACTGGCTCCGAAGTTGATTCAGCTTTCCCTGTAATTCGGCCCGCCGCGTGTTGCTGTCGTTGATCAGTTCTTCGCGCTGGGTTTGCAGCTGGATCAGCTCATCGCGTTGGGTTTCCAGCTGGTTGCTCTGCTGCAGGATCTGCACTTCGCTGATAGCTCCACCCTGTTCCAGGGGCCTGAGCTTGTTAAGAATGCGCTCCGTCAGCGCGATGTTCCGTTCCAGGGTTTCCTGGCGCTGGGCGTTGCTCCGTAATTGGTCTTCAAGTCGCTCACGTTCCAGAGCCAGTTGCTGGCTCAGCGTTTCTTCTTCAGCTTTGGCGCTTTTCACGTCGAAGCGCAGCAGAAGCTGTCCTTCCCGCACCTGCTCACCGTTGTTCACCAACACCTGGGCGAGTTGGCCATTCACCGGGCTTTTCACCTCGACGCCACCGCGCTGCGGCACCAGCCGCCCCTGCACGGTGATCACCTCGTCGATTCGGTAGAACCAGGCGGTGGCGAATGCGGTTGCCCCCAGGCCCACGAGCGAGAGCAGGAAGATTTGCCCCCATTTGGAGGTCTGCCGCACCATCACCGTGTGTTCCTGCGGCAGGAGCATGAAGCGCCGCTTCTGCCGTGTACTCAAGAACCCGGGCCGAAAGTCATCGGCATAGCCTACCGGTCGTCGCCAGGAGCCACTCCATGACCGCTCGCGATGTTCTCTTCATCAGCCTCGACTCCTGTCGTTACGACACTTTTGCCGCAGCCCATCGAGCCGGATTGCTGCCCCATTGCGCCGCTGTGGGCCCCTTGCATCGGGCCATGGCCCCCAGTTATTTCACCTATGGCAGCCATGCCGCGTTCTGGATGGGCTTCACCCCCGGAGTGGTGGGGAGCGCTGAGCCCTGGCTCAACCCCAAGGCCGGCAAGCTGTTTCGGATGGCCTATGCCGGCCACGGCGGAAGCGATGGCAAGCAGAGTTTCCAGCTGCAGGGGGCCAACCTGATCGAAGGGTTTCGAGCTCAGGGTTACCGCGCCATCGGCAGTGGTGCGGTCGATTGGTTTGACCCTGCCTCCGACACGGGTGCTGTGCTCGGTGCACCCTTCGAGCGTTTCCATTTCGCCGGGAATACCTGGAGCCTGAGGTCTCAGCTGGCCTGGATTGAGGCGGAGCTGGAGGCCACTCCGCCGGATCAGCCGGTGTTTGTATTTTTGAATGTGGGCGAAACCCATGTGCCTTACTGGCATGAGGGCGCCAGCTGGGAGCGTTGGCCCAGCCCCTGTGTGCCTTTCGGCGGCGAGGGCTGCAGCGCTGCCCTCAGCGCTCAACGGCAGCGGGCTTGCCTGGAGTGGGTCG
This sequence comes from Synechococcus sp. HK01-R, assembly GCF_014217855.1. Classification (NCBI taxonomy): domain Bacteria; kingdom Bacillati; phylum Cyanobacteriota; class Cyanophyceae; order Synechococcales; family Synechococcaceae; genus Synechococcus; species Synechococcus sp. HK01-R. Next base: position 789,453 of record NZ_CP059059.1, read on the forward strand.
ATCAGCAGCTGGCCCCCCTGATGGCGCGGTTCAGGCAGGGCACCACCCTGATCTGTGCCGACCATGGCGACTGCTGGGGCGAGGACGGTCTCTGGGAGCACGGCATCAGTCACCCCGCCACCCTCACCGTGCCTTTGCTGTTGCGGGTGCGAGGCACTGCTGTGGCTGGCACCACGAGCCCTAAGACCAGCCCCAGTCGATTCCGTAGCGTTCTTTCACGCCTGAAGCGGTGGCGGCGAGCTCGTGTCTGAGCTGTTGCCGCAACGCTGGTTCCACCGCTTGTGCTTCTCCTCGCCCTGCATTCGCCCGGGGTAGTGGCATCGGTAGGGGGCGCCGCCGCAGTTTGAGAAAGCGTTGAATCCGATCCCACACCATCGCCGTGTGATCAAACAGGTCTTCGCTTTTCAGGATCAGCATCCGCCGTTTTGGGAACAGGGCTTCATAGCGATCCAGTTGTTCCAGATAGCGGCTGCGGGCCACATAGCTGTGCTTTTGCTGGCTGTAGGCGCTGCCGCTCGCCAGACGCTCCGTTTCTGCGGCCAGGGCTTCTGCCGGCTCCAGGGGTTCAAAACCATGGCGCCTGGCATGGAACACCTGCGACAAGGCCCGCTCTGCCGGATCTCGCAGCAGGGCAATCAGGCGCACGCGGGGGAGGAGTGCTTGGATCCGCGACGGCGCTTCGGGGTGGAAGAGGTAGTAGGGCGTGATTTCTCCACGTCGCTGCCACCAACGGGCCTGTTGGAAGTGATCGGCATACCAGGCGGGCGGTTGATCGCTGTGCAGGCTGAAGTAGTGCACCTCTTTGCACGCCGGCAGAAACACCCCCGGATGCTGCTCGAGCAGGCGTTGAAGACTTGTGGTGCCCCCTTTTTGCGTGCCGATCACCAGGAAATGGGGCAATGGCTTCGCTCGACGACGCCAGCAGCTCATCGTTTGAGCACGGATTCCAGGGTGGTGACCACACGCTCCAGATCCAACTCGCTCAGGCCTGGATACAGAGGCAGGCTGATCGCTGAGCGTCCATAGGCCTCGGCCGCCGGGAAGTCGCCGGCATTGAAGCCCAGCTGTTGGTAATAGGGCTGCAGGTGAACAGGGCTGTAGTGCAGTTGAACGCCGATGCCTGCCGCTCGCATCCCTTCAAAGACCTTGCGATGACGCTGGGCGTCATCATCGTCCAGTTGGATCACGGCCAGATGCAGGGCGGATAGGCAATCGTCTGGAATCGCCAACAGTTGCACCGGAAGTGTCTCCAGCCTGTCCTCATAGAGGCGATGAAGGCGGTTGCGTTCTGTCACCACCGAGCCCAGCCGTTGCAGTTGACTCATCCCAAGCGCGGCCTGTAAGTCGGTCATGCGGTAGTTAAAGCCGAGCATCTGTTGCTCGTAGCTCCAGGGCCCGGCAGCCTCCTGAACGAACCGCTCCGGATCTTTGGTGATGCCATGGCTCCGCAGCTGACGCATGCGTTCGGCCAGCTCCGGGTCGTTGCAACACACCGCCCCACCTTCACCGCTGGTGATGATCTTCACCGGGTGAAAACTGAACACCGCCGCATCACTGAAACGACAGCTGCCGACTGCCTCTTGTCGATAATGCCCACCGATGGCGTGGCTGGCGTCCTCCAGGATTTTGACCCCGTATGGGCGCACCAGCGCAGCAAGGTCGGCCATCGCGCAGCTGGTTCCAGCCAGATGCACCGGCACGATCAGATCCGGAAGCCGCCCCGCTGCGGCAGCGTTGCTGAGTTTGCATTCGAGTGCTTGCAGGCAGATCAGGCCTGTGTCGCCATCGATGTCCACGAACTCCACATCAGCGCCGCAATACCTTCCGCAATTCGCCGAGGCCACAAAGGTGATTGGCGTGGTCCAGAGCAGTCCACCCGGGCCTAACCCCAGAGCCAAACAGGCGAGATGGAGCGCGCTGGTGGCGCTGTTCACCGCCACCACAGCGCTGGCGCCTACGGCGTGAGCCAACCCCTGCTCAAAGGCCGGCACCGCTGGGCCCTGGGTCAGGAAAGGACTCCGCAGAACTGCGTCCACCGCAGCGATGTCTGCTTCGCTGATCGTTTGACGGCCGTAGGGAAGAAAGGCTGGGGTCACAACGGCGAGCGGTTTAGCGTCCACCCATCCTCTCAGTGACGTCTGGTGACTCGGCCTCCTTTGCTGCTGGTGGTAGGCATGCATCGCAGCGGCACCTCCTTGCTGGGTGGTGTGCTGCAGCGTCTGGGTGTCGCTTTGCCGGGCGAGACTATCGCTGGCGATGACCACAACCCCGAGGGGTATTTCGAGTGGGATCAGGTGGTGGCCACTCAGGAGCGGCTTCTGATCGATCTGGAGCGCTGGTGGCCTTCGGCCCAGGGCACCCTGGCGTTGCCTGCGGGTTGGCTGGAGCATCCGGCCACGCTCGATGCCCGCGCCAGGCTGCATGGTCTCCTCGCCGCCGAGGTGGCTGCTCAAGAGGGGCCCTGGGCGATTAAGGATCCGCGCTGCAGCCGCCTTCTGCCTCTTTGGCTTGCGCTCTGCCGTGAGCTGGAGATCCCGCTTCAGATCGTGCTGGCCGTGCGAGATCCCGCCGAGGTGGTGGCGTCTCTGGTTCGCCGTGATGGTCCGCTCACCGGTATGGATGCCTATCGCGCTCAGCAGCTCTGGTGGCGCCACAACCTGGAAGCGATCCACACCGCCCGTGAGGCGCTGTTGCCTCTGGCCGTTGTTGATTTCGCCCGCTGGTTTGATCAGCCTGCCCAGCAGCTCCAGGATCTGCTCGCGGCGCTGCCCAGCCTGCAGCCTTCTGGCGAGCAGCAACGCCATGCCCTTGCCCTGATCCGACCCGAGCATCGCCGCAGCTTGGAGGCCGGTCAGCAGCTGGTGTTGGCACCGCCGTTGCGCCGTTTGTATGCGCGCCTGCTGCGACGCCCTGTGACACAGCGTTGGCCCAGCGCCGAACCCCCGGGTCGATTGCGCCGGCAGGCTCCGCCGCCGTTGCTGCCCTCGTGGTTGGAAGCCCACCCTGCCGAGTGGCCGGCGTGGTTGGAGCGCCATCGCCATTTCCCCGCTCCCCGGTGTTGGCGACGCTTCGCGCTGGGCCCAGACCCGGTGCTCAATGTGTGCGGGCCTGCCTGGACGGCGCTGGAACCTCACTGCCGTCTGCAGCGCTTGCCGCTGCTGGGGCTGGAGCAGCGCCGTATCGATCCGGCTCGTTGTCTGTTGCATCAACTCCGCCTCGAACCCGACCCCCGCCCGGTCGCCACCGACGCTGGCCCCGTTGAGCTGTTGGCGTCGGTGGCTCTCAACCTTGAGCTGCCACCGCCCGCCCGTGCGGCTGAGTGGTTGGCGCACCTCCGCAGTCGTCAAGTGATCTGGGATCCGGATCCCGCCCGCGTCCTGCTGCTCCGGGCCTTGGCGCTGCCGGCCTGGTGGCTCGATCCGGAGGCACCGGTGAATGGGTGGCTGCAGCAACCGGCTGCTAACGATCCCGCCTGCTGGGCCTCTCATCTCGGCCTGGCGCCGTCGGAGAAGGGCGCCCTGCTGGTGTGTGGGGCTGCGGGTGCGATCTGGGATCGTGCTCTCGCCCAGGAGGCGTCCCAACCGCGGGGTCAGAGCGCGGGGCCTCGCATCGATTACCGGCCAGGCTGGCCGGAGCTCATTATTGAGAGCCCTGCCGCCGGTCTGGCCCGTGCTGGCTGGTTGCAGGCTGCCGTGCTCGAGGCAGAGCGCCTGGTGGTTGCTGGTGTGCAGGCCTTGCCCAGCGATTGGCAGGGGTTGGCGGTCGCTGCGGCCGACCCTTTGTTGTTGCCTGCGGAGGCCACGCCTGCCGAACTCCGGGCGCTCCATCGCGGTGAGCCATTGCAAGCGCTCGCCGAGGATCGGCCCTCACCCGCCACCGACAGCGTCTTCGCCTGGCACAGCAGTCGTGTGCCCCGCGCCTCCGTGCTGGTGAGTCTGTTCAACTACGCCGATCGCATCGAAGCGGCCCTTGCCAGCGTGGCCGTCCAGACCGCCGCCGATCTGGAGCTGATCGTGGTGGATGACGCTTCCACCGATCAGGGCGTCGAGACGGTGCGGGCCTGGATGCAGGCGCAGCTGGATGGGCCGCACCAGACCTTCGCCCGCTTGCTGTTGCTGCGCCACACGCGCAACACCGGCCTCGCTGCAGCGCGTAACACCGCCTTTGCGGCGGCCCAGGCCCCCTGGTGTTTTGTGCTCGATGCCGACAATGCCCTCTTCCCTGCAGCGGTGACGCAGTGTCTGGCCCTGGCGGAGGCTGGGGCCGAGCCGTTGGCGGTGGTACATCCGCTGTTGGCGGTGGAGGCGGAGCCAGGCCGGCCCGATGAGCAACGCACGCTCGCCAGCACAGCCAGCTGGCAACGGCAACGTTTGTTGGGCGGCAATGTGGTGGATGCCATGGCCCTGGTGCGGCGCTCCGCCTGGGAACGGGTGGGCGGCTACACCCACATCGAAGGTGGTTGGGAAGACTTCGATTTCTGGTGCAAGCTTGTGGAAGCGGGCTTCTACGGCGTGCAGTGCCCCCAGCTGCTTGCGGTGTATCGCAGCCACGCCGAGTCGATGAGCCACACCGCCACCAACCGCTCCTGGCGCGCGCTGTCTCGCACCCTGCAGGCGCGCCACCCCTGGTTACAGCTCCCCCTGGCCACACCGTGATCCTGCAGCTGCTGCGGGAATGGCCTCCCGGTTATGGCGGCGTCGAGCGGGTCGCCCATGAGCTGGCCAGCGTCTGGGGCGGCACGGTGTACAGCTTTGATGCTCAGGGGTTGGCGCAGCGGCAACAGGATGCCCTGCCGGTCACCTACCGGCGCCAGCGCCTGGCCTGCACCGTTCCGCTTGGGCGGCTGCGGCTCCCCTTGCCCTCGCGGGCCCTGTGGCGCCTGCTGCGCGACCCCCAGCCGCTCCATGGCCATCTGCCCTCGCCTGGGGTGCTTTTGGTGTTGCTGCTGGCTCGGCTGCTCCGCCGCCGCCGCCGCGTGACGGCCCACTGGCACAGCTTTCTCGATCCCGATCCCAGCCTGAACGGGGTTCTTTTTGAGCTCTATCAACGCCTGGCCCTCTGGGGCCTTCCCCTCTTGTCGGCGGTGGTCACCACCTCACCGCTGCTGGCCCAGGAGTTGGTGCGCTGCGGCTGTCGCCCTGAGCGGGTGCAGGTGCTGCCCTGCTGCCTCAGCGCTGCGCAGGAGGCCCTGGCCTTGGCGCTTCCGCCGCGGACGCCTCGGCAAGGCGATCCCCTGCGCCTGATCTTCATCGGCCGCCTCGACAGTTACAAACGGCTGGATTGGTTGCTCGAGGCCCTGGCCACGCTCCAGACCCCCTGGCAGCTGGCGGTGGTGGGCGATGGCCCTCAGCGTTTGGCCCTGGAGGCCCTCAGCCAGGCGCTGGTGGCGGCGTCAGCCTGGGGCTGCGTGCGGTTTCACGGTCGCTTGCCTGAGGCTGCCAAGCAGCGCGAGCTTGCGGCGGCTGAGGTGCTGGTGTTGCCCTCCGATCGCTGCCATGAGGCCTTTGGGATCGTGCAGCTGGAAGCGATGGCCGCCGGCATTCCGGCCCTCGCTTTTCAGTTGCCCCGGTCCGGCATGGGCTGGGTGGGCCAGTTGCCCGATCTGGATTGGCCCCAGACCCCAGAGGCGTTGCCGGCTGTGCTGCAGCGCCTGGCGGCGTCGCCTGGCTTGCGCGCACGCCTGAGTGTGCAGGCCCGGGAGCGTTATCAGCGCCTGTTTGCGCGCTGCATCTGGGAGCCCCAGCTGCAGCGCTTGTATCCTGCTGCCGATGCAACAGGTTGAACCGCCAGAGGCTGCAGCGTCCAACACCCGGCCCGTGGTGTTGCGCTTGGAGAACGTGCGTCTCGACATTCCGGTGTTTACCAATGAGACCCGCAGCCTCAAATCAGCCCTGATTCGCTCGGTCACCGGTGGCAAGTTGCGCCGCAGCCGCGGCGGCGCCGTGGTCACGGCCCTGCAGGAGGTGACCTGCACGATCCACGAAGGGGAGCGGATCGCCCTGATTGGCCACAACGGCGCTGGCAAATCCACGTTCCTGCGCATGATCTCCGGCATCTATCGCCACACCGCCGGCCTTTTTGAGGCGCGGGTGCCGGTGTTTCCGATGATTCACAAGAGTTTCATCACCAGCCCGGAGCTCAGTGGCCTGCAGGCGATCAAGGCCCACTATTTGATGGTGAATGGCAATCTGCGTGGTTTTACGCCCTTCTGCGACGACGTGGTGGAGTTCTCCGGCCTCGGTGATTTTGTGCGCCTCCCCGTGAAGACCTACAGCCAGGGCATGGGGGCGCGCCTGCTGTTTGCCTTGCTCACCGCTTGCAGCCACGATTGTTTGGCGATGGATGAGGGCTTCGGCACGGGCGACAGCAGCTTCTATGAGCGTGCCCAGCAACGCTTGCATGAGTTTCTGGCCACCACCGGCACCCTGTTGCTCGCCTCCCATTCCGATGCTCTGTTGCAGACCTTCTGCAGTCGAGGTCTGGTGTTTGAGGAGGGCCGGATCGTGTTTGACGGGCCCCTCAACCAGGCGCTTGCCCACTACCACCAGCTCTGATGACTCTGTCGCGTTCCCACTCCAGCGTGATGGCCACCCTGAGGGAAGCCTGGCGTTTGCGCCGCGTCTGGTGGTTTACCGCAACAGCTCGCACCCAGGCTCGCTTTGTGCGCACCTTCCTCGGCAGCTTCTGGCTCGGGCTCTCCAATCTGTTTTCGATCGCCGTGCTCGCCTCGGTGTATCGCTATGTGTTCAAGGTGCAGGATTTCAACGCCTATGTGGTGCTACTTGGTCTTGGTTTGGTGATCTGGAACAGCATCAGTGCGGCGGTCACGGAAGCGCCGAATCTGTTTGAGCACAATCAAAACCATGTGCACAACACCAATCTTCATCCTGTGTTTTACACGCTGGAGGAGTGGGCCTTTCAGTTGCAGACGTTTGTGCAGTCGTTTTTGATGGTGGTGATCGCCCTCAGCTACTTCCAGCATGATCTGCTGCTGAATCTGCTGTTGAGCGGCTGGCTGCCCTTGTTGAACCTCTTTTTGTTTCTCTATTGGTTCCCCTTGCTGGTGTGTTTGCTCGGGGCCCGTTTCCGTGATCTGTATCAGCTGGTGCCGATTGCGATGCAGTTGGTGTTTCTGCTGTCGCCGATTCTGTATCGCAAGGAAAGTCTTGGCCCTGGGGTTTGGATCGCTAATTTCAATCCTTTTTATCGGGTGCTCAGCCCGATCCGCCACACCCTGATGACTGGGGAACTGCAGTGGGGCGTGGGCCTGGTGCTGCTGGCGGTGAATGGTCTCGGCCTCTGGCTGTCGGTGCGACGTCTCAACCAGGAGCGCGCCAACATTCCCTTCCTGATCTGATGGCAGGCGGCGTGCCCTGTCTCATCAACCTGCTCTCCTGGCTGCCTGGCCATTCCGGTTTCGGCAGCTACGTGCAGCGAGTCGTGCCCGGCCTTGAGGGTTTGCGCTTGCAGCTCAGTGCTGCTGGTGAGGCTGTGTTGGTTCCTTCGGAGCACTGGTCGCCGGAGCCACCGCCATGGGCGCCTTCCCATCGCCTGCGTTGGCTACAGCGCTACAGCCTTGTGCAGCATGGGTTGGATTTGAAGAGCCTTTGGCAGCAGCAGGGCTTGGCCATGCCTGATGGGGCCACGCCTGAGCCGGAACTGATCTATTCGCCCTTTTTCGATGCCATGCTCTGCTGGCCTGAGGTGCCCCAGCTGATCACCTGCCACGACCTCACACCGCTGGTGGCCTCCAACAGCCGCAAGGCCTGGTTGCGCTACCGCTTCTGGCAGCCCCGCCATTGCCGCACCGCTACCCGGATCATCGCCATCAGCCGCTATGTGGCCGATCAGCTCGTGGCCTTCGGGGTGCCGGCGGCCAAGCTCTGTGTGATTCCGAATGGCATTCAGCTACAGCGCCCGCCGATCCCAGCCCCCGCCAGCGACGACCTGCTGGCTCTGGCGCGGCACGATGTGAACAAGAATCTTCCCGCCCTGTTCCGCGGCGTCGCCCAGCTGCAGCGCCGCTGGCCCCAGTGGCAGGGGCGGCTGCGCATCATCGGTCGGGGCGGCCGCCAGACTCCACTGGTGCGGCGATTGCAGCGCCAGTTGCCTCGGCCCGAGCAGGTGGAGCTGCTGGAGGCCCTGCCGCAGGAGCAGTTGGTGGCCTGCCTGCGCTCCAGCCTGGCGCTGATCTCCGCCAGCAGCGAAGAAGGCTTCGATTACCCGGTGCTGGAAGCGAAGGCGGAGGGCCTGCCCACCCTGATCAGCGACATCCCCGTGCACCGAGAGTTCCACGCGGGCTCCTCCCTGTTCTTCCCCACCGATGACGAGGGCGTGGGCTTCGCCGACCAGGTGCAAGAGCTGCGGACCGATGGCGCCCTCTGGAGCCATCTCTCAAGAGCTGGGCTCGACCTCGCTCGTTCGCTCTCTGTTGAGGCCCAGATTGCCCAGATCCGAGATCAGCTCATGGCTCTTGGCGCAACCTGAAGACGCCTGGGGGTGTGGCTCCGTGGGGGTGGTCCCGATTCGGCTTGTATGAGTTCGCAAATGGTGGTGTCGAAGCTCTGGTCGATCAACTGCTGGTAGCGGCGATAGCGGAGAATCCTGTCGCTGCGCATGCGAATGAGGTGTCGGCGTGAGGCTTGTTCGTCGAGAGCTGCCTGCTGCTGTTCTTGCTTGAGGGTCACCAGACGCATGGCACTGGCCCAGTCACTGGTTTGCAGGGTGGAGCAGAGAAGCACGTGTTGCTCGAAATCATGCAAGGCCTGGATTTCCTGGTGCGACGCTGATGGGCTGGCAATGGCGGTGAGGCCGAGGCAAGCCGCATCCAGCACGGGAATGCCGAAACCTTCCACGAGCGAAGGGCTCACCAGCGCCAATGCGTTGAGATATAGATGCCGTTTGGTGGCTTCATCCACGTAGCCAGTCAGCAGGATGCTGTTGTGACCGCTCACGAGGCGACTCACTGAAGCGCTGTAAGCATCGTGCTTGAGCATGCCGGTGATGCAGAAGCGAATGCCATGCCGCTCGATGCCAGATTCCACATAGGCCCTCAGCGCGAAGAGCAGGTTCTTGCGCGGTTCCACCGATGAATTGAATAGGAGATAGCCACCGGGTTTTAAAGTCTGTAGCTGTCCTTTGCCCTCTGCGTTGATCTTCAGCGACGGCATTTGCGCTTCCCAGTCGAGCGCATCGCCTGGAAATTGAAGGGAGGGTGACTGGATCAGTACCCTGCTGTGGTGTTCGGCTCCCTCCATGGCCGTTGGCAAGATGGAAGTATTAAATTTGCGCTGTGTGGCGCTGGAGACAAACAGCCGTCCTGCAGAGGCGCAACTGCGCAGGCGTCGGGCGAACCCAGCCACATGGTCACTGGTTTGCACGTACTCGAGTGGGATCAGGTCGTGCACTGTCTGGATGAAGATCTTTGATGTCGTGGGCCTGATGTGGAGCGGACAGGTGGTGATCAGTCCGTCGAATCCCTGCAAGTCGATTTCCAGGACTTCACCCGGTTTCTGATTAGCCAGGCGAAAGCTGTTCACGAAAATGTCATCGGCGCAGATCAACCCGTCCACATTCAGAAGATAGTCGAGCCGCTCGGTTTGCAGGTAGGGGTTGTCGAACAGCTCGCGAATGGGCAAGCATTTGAGAGATCGACCGGGATAGCGGCGCTGAGGGAAGAGGGTATTGAGTTTGGCTCGGGCTCTCAGGACAGGTGACACCCATTGCTTCACGATGGGCAAAGCCCGGAGGAGCCTCTGCCGCAGGCTCATCTGCGACAGGTAGTGTTGACCGGTATTCAAGCCTTCGAGCACCCTGGCGTAGAACACAGTGTCTGCCGTGGTTTTGGGAATGCGCCGCGACCGCAGATCGTTCATCGGCGGATCAAATTGGGTGAGGAGCCACACCTCGGCTCCGGCCCGTTTCAGGGCGCGGAGCACGCCTTTGCTGTACACGGCAATGCCGCGGTGCTCGCTCTGCTCGAGATCAATCGCTGTGACGACCAGTCGAAGACCATGCAGGGACTGGGATGAGGGGGTGGCTGGAGTGGTGCTCATCGCGACAGCGTCTCGTTGCTTTGCTTGAGGCGAAGCCGTTCTTCACGAAGATCCATCAGTACCAGGTCTCGAACCCGCAATTCCTCCTCCAAATCGCGTAGTCGGTCGACTTCGGCACGAAGGGGCTCCAGTTCATGCACCCTGGCCAGGAGTTCGGGAAGTTGATGGATCACGATCTCGCGCAGTTGATGCGACTCCCATTGCTGTTGTTGCAGGAAGAGTTGAAGCTGGGCCGGTGTGGCTTGGTTGAGAAATGACCGCACTCGGGCCCTGAGGCGGGTGAGGTCTTCGCTGTTCCCCCCCTGCCCTTCCTGGGTACTCCGGGTGCTCTCCGACTCATGAATGGCACACGACCTTCCACTCAGCCACACCTGTTTGCCGAGGGTCTGCTGCACATCAAGACAAAGTTCTACATCCTCCCCGCACACCTTGTAATTCTCATTCAGTCGGATCGTCCCGAAGTCATCCCGACGGATCCACTGCAGTGCACCGGTGACGGCTGCTACCGGCCCTGTGGGCGTGACCTCCGGGCGATCGGCGGGAATCAAGCGATCGAGCAGGTGATAAGCAGAGCCCCTCGAGTCGAAATTGATGCCTGCATGCGTCAGCCGCCCTTGCTGATCGCGCAGAACAGCTCCCACCAATCCGACTGTTCCGTTCTGATTGAGAACTGTGAGGGCTGCATCGACGCAGTCGTGATCAAGAATCAGATCGTCATTGGCCAGCATCAGCACGTCGCCACCGGCGCGCTCGGCCAGTCCATTCATGTTGCCGGCGAAGTGATACGGAACTCGTTGTGCGATGTGAAAGTCGAAGCGACTGCTGTTGCGGATCTGCGCTTCCTCGGCGTCACTTCCGTTCCATGAGCAGAGAATCTCAACGTCCAGCGGCGACAGGCTGCAGGCACGGTCCAAGCTGCTGCAGAGGCGGTTCAGCAGCGAGGCTGTCCTTGAAACCACCAGGATTGAAAGCCGCATTGATCTCCCAAGCCCTTCGACTCAGGGTATCAAGGTCCCAGATAGCGCGATTGCAGCAGGGTTTCGAGGTCGTTGCGGAGTGCCACGTCGGCGTCGTTCAGAAAAGGACCCAGCTCTGTGAGGGGGATCGGGACTCGTGGATAAGGCCTGAGATTGAACAGCACCTGTTTTTTCAGGAGAGGACAGCCGGCATGCAGCAACGCCTGCCAGGCATAGAGGCTCAGATTCACACCCCGAGGTTCGCGCACCTCAAACCGTTCGAGCTGCTGATCCAGCTCCTCCCCAGCCACCAACATGGCAATCAGCCCATGGCGAGCACGCAGCGCTACTCCGGCTTTCAGCAGCGCCTGGCTCAGGCCGATCTCTCCTTGGTTGATGAGATCGTCTTTGTGGCCATCGAGTGCCAGCTGCGGCCAGAAGCTTCGCCAGGCCTTGCTCCGTAGCAGGCAGCCATTGGCGAGCAGCCAATACGACTGCAGGTGGTACGCATCTCGCTCGATCGAATCGGTCATGCCCAGCAGGCGGGGCTGGTCGTTCGGGTTGTCGGTGGCCATCGCCTCGAGGCAGGCCGCCAACCGCTTGCCGCCGCCAACCGGCAAGGTGCTGTCGTTGGCCAACAGGCAATGGCTGAGCCCGCGTAAGAGCTGAGGTCGTTCCTGCAGCAGGCAGCAGAAATCTCGATAGGCCCCCAGGCACAGCCCCAGGTTCCGCCGTCGACTGATCAGAGCATCGCCTTGCTGCAGCGCCGCTTCGGCATCGGCATTCAGGCCTGAACTCGACACCACCACTGTCCAGCCTGCGCGCTGCATCGCCTGCAGTGCCAGGAGCCAGCTGCCCGGCAGGGCGCCACGGCGGTCGTAGTGGTGCCAGAACACCAGCCGCTGCGGCTGGCGCCGTTCGAGCCCCTGCAGGAGCTGGTCGGCATCCTCCAGTCGGCCACGGTGGTTCCAGCGAGCGTTGAGGCGTTGCTCCTGGCGTTGTTGTTGCCAGAGCTCCGCCCGGCGCCAGGCCTCAGTGCCTTGCAGCACCGCAAGCAGGGATGGATCGCCCTGATGCTGTTCTGGCAGAGCGAGAGCACGCCAGAGAGCGAGTTTTCCCTGTTGACTGGGCAGCGGCAATCTCAGGCGTTGGGCCTGACGCAGGCTGCGCTGCAACCGCGGTCGGCTGCGGCCCAGGTCGCGCAGGGAGCGATAGGCCAGCAGCGCTTGGCCGGCATCGCCCCTGCACAACTGACGGCTGAAGGCCCGTAAGGCAAGGGCCTGAGCGAGGCGGTGGTGCATCAGCAGCAACCAGACGGGCAGGGCTGAACCCTCGCAGTATCACTCCACCCGGGCTCAGTAGGCTGGCCAGCACTGACCTCGGCCGCCTCCATGCTCAAGCTCCTGCTGGGTGACCCCAATGCCCGCAAGCTGAAGCGCTACCAGCCGATCGTCTCCGACATCAACCTGCTGGAGGAGGAGATCGCTCCCCTCAGCGACGACGAGCTGCGCCGCCGCACCGCTGACTTCCGCCAGCGCCTCGAGAACGCCGGCAGCCTCGACAACCAGCGCCCTCTGCTTGATGAGCTGCTGCCGGAAGCGTTTGCCGTGGTGCGTGAAGCCGGCAAGCGCGTGCTCGGCATGCGTCACTTCGATGTGCAGCTGATCGGCGGCATGGTGCTGCACGAGGGCCAGATCGCCGAGATGAAAACCGGCGAGGGCAAGACCCTCGTGGCCACCCTGCCCAGCTTCCTCAATGCGCTCACGGGCCGGGGCGTGCACGTGGTCACGGTGAACGATTACCTCGCCCGCCGCGATGCCGAGTGGATGGGCCAGGTGCATCGCTTCCTGGGCTTGAGCGTGGGTCTGATCCAGCAGGACATGACCCCCACCGAGCGGCGTCGCAACTACGGCTGCGACATCACCTACGCCACCAACTCGGAGCTGGGATTCGATTACCTGCGCGACAACATGGCCACCGACATCAGTGAGGTGGTGCAGCGCGAGTTCCAGTACTGCGTGATCGACGAGGTGGATTCGATCCTGATCGATGAGGCCCGCACCCCCTTGATCATTTCCGGGCAGGTGGAGCGACCCCAGGAGAAATACCAGCAGGCGGCTCAGGTGGCGGCCGCGCTGGAGCGGGCGGCGGAGATGGGCAAAGACGGCATCGACCCCGAGGGCGATTACGAGGTGGATGAAAAGCAGCGCAGCTGCACCCTCACCGATGAAGGCTTCGCCAAGGCGGAATCGCTGCTGGGCGTCAGCGATCTCTATGACCCCCAGGACCCCTGGGCCCACTACATCACCAATGCCCTCAAGGCCAAGGAGCTGTTCATCCGCGATGTGAATTACATCGTGCGCGAAGGCGAGGCAGTGATCGTGGATGAATTCACCGGTCGGGTGATGCCCGGCCGCCGCTGGAGCGACGGTCAGCACCAGGCGATCGAAGCCAAGGAGAGCCTGGCGGTGCAGCCGGAAACCCAGACCCTCGCCTCGATCACCTATCAGAACTTCTTCCTGCTCTATCCGCGTCTGGCCGGCATGACCGGCACCGCCAAGACCGAGGAGGTGGAATTCGAGAAGACCTACAAGCTCGAAACCACGATCGTGCCCACCAACAGGCCCCGGGCGCGGCAGGACATGGCCGATCAGGTCTACAAGACCGAAACCGCCAAATGGCGTGCGGTAGCTAAGGAGACCGCCCAGATCCACCGCGAGGGACGGCCCGTGCTCGTGGGCACCACCAGCGTGGAGAAGAGCGAGCTGCTCAGTGCCCTGCTGGCGGAGGAGGCGATTCCCCACAACCTGCTCAACGCCAAACCTGAAAACGTGGAGCGGGAGGCGGAAATCGTCGCCCAGGCCGGTCGCTCCGGCGCCGTGACGATCGCCACCAACATGGCCGGCCGCGGCACCGACATCATCCTCGGCGGCAACAGCGACTACATGGCTCGCCTCAAGCTGCGGGAGGTGCTGCTGCCTCGCTTGGTGCGTCCCGAGGAGGGCCACCGCCCGCCGGTGCCCCTGCAACGCAGCGCTGAAGCTTCAGGCTTCGCTGCCAAGGCTGCCCCTTCCAGCGGTCCCCACGGCCATGCTCCCAGTGAGGCGCGAGCGATCGGCAGCCTCTATCCCTGCCAGCTCAGTGAAGACACCGACCAGGCCCTGGCGGATCTCGCTCGCGATCTCGTCAAGGCCTGGGGGGATCGCGCCATCTCGGTGATTGAGCTCGAAGATCGGATTGCCACTGCCGCTGAGAAAGCCCCCACCGACGAGGCACAGATCGCTGCCCTGCGTGCTGCGATCGCCCGCGTGAAGGCGGAATACGACGTGGTGGTGAAGCAGGAGGAGGCGCGGGTGCGTGAGGCCGGTGGCCTTCACGTCATCGGCACCGAACGTCATGAATCCCGCCGGGTGGACAACCAGCTGCGCGGCCGCGCCGGTCGTCAGGGCGACCCTGGCAGCACTCGCTTCTTCCTCTCCCTGGGCGACAACCTGCTGCGCATCTTCGGCGGTGATCGTGTGGCCGGCCTGATGAACGCCTTCCGCGTGGAGGAAGACATGCCGATTGAATCCGGCATGCTCACCCGCTCCTTGGAGGGGGCCCAAAAGAAGGTCGAGACCTACTACTACGACATCCGCAAGCAGGTGTTTGAGTACGACGAGGTGATGAACAATCAGCGCAAGGCGGTGTATTCCGAACGTCGTCGTGTGCTCGAGGGCCGTGAGCTCAAGAAGCAGGTGATCGGTTACGGCGAGCGCACCATGAACGAGATCGTGGAGGCCTATGTGAATCCCGACCTGCCCCCGGAGGAGTGGGATCTCGCCCAGCTGGTGAGCAAGGTGAAGGAGTTTGTGTATCTGCTCGAGGATCTGGAGCCCGAGCAGCTCCAGGGACTCTCGATGGAGGAGCTCAAGGCCTTCCTCCAGGAGCAGCTGCGTAACGCCTACGACCTCAAGGAGGCTCAGATTGAGCAGCAGCGCCCTGGGCTGATGCGGGAGGCGGAGCGTTTCTTCATCTTGCAGCAGATCGACACCCTCTGGCGTGAACATCTGCAGGCGATGGATGCCCTGCGGGAATCGGTGGGTCTACGTGGCTACGGCCAGAAGGACCCGCTGATCGAATACAAGAACGAGGGCTATGACATGTTCCTGGAGATGATGACCGGCATGCGCCGCAACGTGATCTACTCGATGTTCATGTTCCAGCCGGCTCCTCCTGCCGGCCAGTCGGCGGAGCAGTCCGTCTCGGCCTGATCACTCCTCCCCCAGAAACTCCAGGATTTCCCGGTCCTTGAGGCTTTGGGATTCGCCGCGGCAGATCTCGCTCAGGGGTTTGCCGGCGGCCACCGCCTTGAGGCAGGCCTGGAGGGTGCCCACCTGGCTTTCGAGCTGGTCGATCCGCTCCATCAGGTTGCGGATCACATTGGCCTCCGCATCGGGCAGGGCGGAGTGGGCCAGGGGGTTGATGCGCACGCCGCTCTGGTGAATCACCCGGCCGGGGATGCCCACCACCGTGCAGTCGTTCTCCACATCGCGCACCACCACCGAACCGGCGCCGATGCGGGTGTTGGTGCCCACCTGGATCGCCCCCAGCACCTTGGCACCAGCTCCCACCACCACGTTGCTGGCGAGGGTGGGGTGGCGTTTGCCGTGCTCCTTGCCCGTCCCGCCCAGGGTGACGCCCTGATACAGCAGGCAGCGGTCGCCGATTTCGCTGGTTTCACCGATCACCACGCCCATGCCGTGGTCGATGAACACGCCGCTGCCGATGCGGGCGCCGGGATGGATTTCCACCCCCGTGATGCTGCGGCCCAGCTGGCTGAGCAGCCTGGCGGCCAGCTTCAGGGGCAGGCGCGAGCGCCAGAGCCGATGGCTGAGTCGATGCAGGGTGATCGCCTGGAAGCCCGGATAGCAGAGCAGGATCTCCAGCGGTCCGCGGGCAGCCGGATCCCGCTCGCGGATGATCGCCAGGTCGGCGCGGATCTGATCAAACATGCCTTAGCCCGCTTGCAGGCCGATCTCCTTGCGCAGCAGCTCGATCGTATCGCCGCTGAGGTAGCTCTCGGCGCAGTGCACCTGGGGCATGCGCATCAGCTGGGAGCGGTTCTGGCGCAGGCTTTGCTCCACCAGCGGCAGGCTCGGACGGTCGCAGAGCACATGGCTGGCGGCCCGCAGCAGCGCCAGCAGGCGGCTGCCCACATCAGGGGTGGCGGTCATCAGCAGCAGCTCGTTGCCGCGCATGCTGTGCAGGATCACCTCGGCGGCGCGCAGGATGCCCGGGCTGATGCTCACCAGGCCCACGCAGCTGCCCGGCCGCAGCTCCTTGAGCATGGCCAGCTCCTCGCGGAAGTCGTTGAGGTCCACCGCCACGGCACGCACCCCGTGGCGCTTGGCCAGGTCCTCCACCGGCTGCAGGAAATAACGGCTGGTCACCACCGTGCCGTTGCTGGCGCTCTCGAGCACGCTTTCGAGCTCTTCCATCGGCACCACCTCCACGGGCACATCGAGGTTGGGCTCGAGCTCTTCGGCGATCAGCATCGAGGCGCCGATGTCTTCCCTGGGGGTGCTCACGAGGACGCGGGCGCCGCAGCGCAGGCGCCAGTCGATCTCCCGGGTGAGCAGCTCCCGCGTCTGCTGCAGCGTGCAGCCGGCGTTCAGCAGGCCGTCCACACACTTGCGCACTTCGCGATCGAGGTCGGTGATGCCCCGGTTGCGGATGTGCACGGGGGTGCGGATCTCTCGCGGTTTCTGCTGATCGCGCACGTAGATGCCGGAGCCGGCCATCGCCTCCACCACGCCATCGGTTTCCAGCTGGCGGTACACCTTGCTGATCGTGTTGCGATGCAGCCCCGTCTGCATGGCGAGCTGGCGGGTGCTGGGCAGGCGGTGGCCAGGGGGGTAGTGGCGCGCCGCGATCGCGAAGCAGATTTGGTTGTACAGCTGGGTCGACGCCGGGATGTCGCTTTCCTGCTGGATGTGGAATCGCACGCCGGTGGGCCGGATCGGAATGCGGCCACCATAAGGAGCGATCGGCTCGGTGACAATTGCTGCGGTGGTCTGTGTCCCTATGCCAGTTTCGGATTCTCTCTCTAGATCCGCCGGTTGGCGTCGGGTCGAGGACGGTCCGGTTCCCCTGCGCTGCTGGTGGTCTCCGGCCGTCTCATGGCCAGAGGATGGCTCTGAAAGTAACGAAAACGTTACGGTGAAAACACGATCCCGTGCCGTAATCGTGCTGCCGGAGGTGTTCGGCGTCAATGCTTGGGTGCGCAGTGTTGCTGACCGGATTGCCGCCGCCGGCGTGCCCGCCCTGGCGATGCCGCTGTTTGCACGCACGGCCCCAGAGCTCGAGTTGGGCTATGGGCCTGAGCAGCTGGCGGAGGGCCGCCGCCACAAGGACGCCACCAGCACCGATCAGATCCTGGCCGATCTGGCTGCGGCGATCACCTGGCTGCAGAACACCTTGCAGGGCAACCTGGAGATCACCGTGGTGGGCTTCTGCTTCGGGGGGCATGCCGCCCTGTTGGCCGCCAGCCTGCCCCAGGTGAGCCAGGCCTTTGATTTTTACGGAGCTGGCGTCGTGCAGGGTCGCCCGGGTGGTGGTGCCCCGAGCTTGGAGCTGCTGCCCCAGGTGCAGGGCCAACTCACCTGCCTCTGCGGCAGCGCCGATCCCCTGATCCCCGCTGCAGACCGGGCGGCGATCGCCTCAGCGTTTTTGGCGGCTGATCCCAGCGGAAAGCGGCTGCGCTACTGGGAGTTTGAAGGCGCTGACCACGGTTTTATGTGCGAAGCACGCGACAGTTTCAACCCCGCTGCTGCGGAGCAGGGCTGGCAGTTGCTGCTGGAGGCGCTGCGGGATTGAAGCTCGCCAGGTCTGCGGCTTGCGGCTTGATCAGGCCTGGGGCGGCTTGCTCGCGACCTTGGCGGCCGTGGGCCGCGGTGGGGAGGGAATCGTGCGCACGGCCTTGGTGGCGGCCTGAGGCTCGTCGGAGTCTTTCTTGGCCAGCGGCGTCTTGCGTGGCGTTAGGAACATGATCATGTTGCGGCCTTCCCGCTTGGGCGCCTGCTGAATCTCCGCCTGCTCCTCCAGATCATTCGCCATCCGGCGCAGCAGCGTTTCCGCCAGGGCGGTGTGCTGAATCTCGCGGCCCCGGAAGATCACGGTGCACTTCACCTTGTCGCCGGCCTTGAGGAAGCGGGTGGCCTGGCCGATCCGCACGTCGTAGTCGTGCTGGTCGATCTTGTAGCGCATCTTGACTTCCTTCACTTCGGTCTGATGCGACTTCTTCTTGGCCTCCTTGGCCTTCTTTTCCTGTTCGAACTTGTATTTGCCGTAATCCATGATCCGGCAGACCGGTGGGTCCGCCTTCTCGCTCACCAGCACGAGATCCAGCTCTCGCTCCTGAGCCACTTCGAGGGCCTTCTCGCGGTCAATCACCCCAAGCTGCGATCCGTCGGCGTCGACCACCCGCAACTGCGGGTAACTAATGCGGTCGTTGATGTTGGGCAGCTCCCGCACGGGAGCACGACGGTCAAAACGGGGACGTGGTGGCATTCAGGACGTTGAGAGGACAGACAAGGTCTCGGTGCGATTAGCTCGACCGGGACAACACATCAACCTTCACCCTAGACCTCCTTGGATCAGCGTCATCGCTTCGCTCAGCGCATCCTCACCGCTCAGCCAGCAGGGTTGATGCTGGCGGCGGAACCAGGTGCGCTGCCGTTTGGCGAATTGGCGGGTGCGCTGGCTGGTGATCGCGATCGCCTTCTCTCGGCTGAGCCGGCCCGCCAGCAGCTCCAGGGCCTCCCCGTAACCAATGGTTTGCAGCAGGGGTAGATCGGCTCCGTAACGGTCCCGCAGCTTTGCGGTTTCCTCGACCAGGCCGCTGTCATAGAGCTGACGGGTGCGTTGATCGATCCGCTGGCGCAGGTCGTCTGGGTTCAGGCCCAGCTCCAGCACCCGCCAGGGGGGCGGCACGGCTCCCTGCTGGCTGCTCATCGATTGCCCACTGGCGTAGAGCACCTCGAGGGCCCGCTGGGTGCGGACCGCGTCGGCCGGGGCGATCCGCGCCGCCGCCTCCGGATCGGCCTGTCGTAACAGCGCATGGCAAACCCCCTGGCCGAGGGCGCTCAGCTGAGCGCGCAGCTCCGGCTGTGGTGGCACCGCCGGTGGCCGTAGGCCGCCGGTGAGTGCTTTGAGGTAAAGGCCACTGCCTCCTGCCAAGAGGGCCATTCCCCGTCGCTGCAGTTGCGCTTCAACGGCGGGCCCGGCGATCGCCTGGAATTCCTGCAGGGTGATCGGCTGGTTGGGAGGGCGTAGATCCAGCAGCTGGTGGGGTACCCGCCGCCGCTGCTCCGGTGTCGGCTTGGCAGTGCCGATGTCCATCTCCTGATACAGCTGACGCGAATCCACGTTCAGCACCTCCAGTTCGAGGCGTTCGGCCAGCTCCAGGGCCAGGGCCGTCTTACCGCTGGCGGTCGGCCCCAAGAGCACCACCACCAGTGGGGTGTTGGCTCCCGGCTCGGCGGGTTCGCCCATGGCTGCTGGCGGAGGGAGGTCGGACATGGTCACGGCCAAGGGGGTTGCACCCCCTGGGGAAACGGCGTCTCAGAGGCCTCTGCAAGCGCCTCTGGCGCGCCGGTGGTAAATTCAGCCTGACAGGAGGCCCGGCAGACGACGAACGCATGAGCGAAGCCTCAAAGGTTCAGGCCGCCTACGGAGCCGAGCAGATCCAGGTCCTGGAAGGCCTGGAGCCCGTGCGCAAGCGCCCGGGCATGTACATCGGCACCACCGGGCCCCGTGGTCTTCACCACCTCGTGTACGAGGTGGTCGACAACTCGGTTGACGAGGCCCTTGCGGGCCATTGCGACGAGATCCAGGTCGTTCTCGCGGAAGACGGCTCCGCTTCGATCACCGATAACGGCCGCGGCATCCCGACCGATATTCATCCCCGCACGGGTAAGAGCGCCCTGGAAACGGTGCTCACCGTGCTCCACGCCGGCGGCAAGTTCGGCGCCGGCGGTTACAAGGTGTCCGGCGGCCTACATGGCGTGGGTGTGTCGGTGGTGAACGCCCTCAGCGAATGGGTACAGGTCACCGTGCGCCGTCAGGGCCAGGTGCACCGGCAGCGCTTTGAGCGCGGCGCCCCGATCGGCAGCCTTGCCTCCGAGCCCCAGCCCGCTGACGAGAACGGCCGCACCGGCACCAGCGTCTGCTTCAAGCCAGACATTCAGATATTCACCGGCGGCATCGTTTTCGATTACGCCACCCTTGCCGCCCGTCTGCGCGAACTGGCCTATCTCAACGGCGGCGTGCGCATCGTCTTCCGTGATGAGCGTGAAAGCGCTCGCAATGCCGACGGTGAGGCCCACGAAGAGATCTATTTCTACGAAGGCGGCATCAAGGAATACGTCGCCTACATGAACGCGGAAAAGGATCCGCTGCATCCCGAAATCATCTATGTGAATGCCGAGAAAGACGGCGTTCAGGTGGAAGCCGCCTTGCAGTGGTGCGTCGATGCCTACTCCGACAGCATCCTTGGCTTTGCCAACAACATCCGCACCGTGGATGGTGGCACCCACATCGAGGGATTGAAAACGGTGCTCACCCGCACCCTCAACACCTTCGCCCGCAAGCGCGGCAAGCGCAAGGAAGCCGACTCCAACCTCGCGGGCGAGAACATTCGTGAGGGTCTCACTGCTGTGCTTTCGGTGAAGGTGCCTGAGCCGGAATTCGAAGGCCAGACCAAAACCAAGCTCGGCAACACCGAGGTTCGCGGCATTGTCGACAGCCTGGTGGGCGAGGCCCTCAGCCAATACCTGGAATTCAACCCCTCGGTGATCGACATGATCCTCGAGAAGGCGATCCAGGCCTTCAATGCCGCTGAGGCCGCCCGCCGCGCCCGTGAGCTGGTGCGCCGTAAGAGCGTGCTGGAGAGCTCAACGCTTCCCGGCAAGCTGGCCGACTGCAGCTCCCGCGATCCCTCCGAGTCGGAGATCTACATCGTGGAGGGTGATTCGGCTGGTGGCTCCGCCAAGCAGGGCCGCGATCGGCGCTTCCAGGCGATCCTGCCCCTGCGCGGCAAGATCCTCAACATTGAGAAGACAGACGACGCCCGCATCTACAAGAACACGGAGATTCAGGCTCTGATTACCGCCCTCGGCCTTGGCATCAAGGGTGAGGAGTTCGACTCCAAGAATCTGCGGTACCACCGCGTCGTGATCATGACCGACGCTGACGTGGACGGTGCCCACATCCGCACGCTCCTGCTCACCTTCTTCTACCGCTATCAGAAGGAGCTGGTGGAGGGTGGTTACATCTACATCGCTTGTCCGCCCCTCTACAAGGTGGAGCGCGGCAAGAACCACACCTATTGTTACAACGAGCAGGATCTCCAGAAAACGCTGGCTGGTTTCGGCGAGAAGGCCAACTACAACATCCAGCGCTTCAAGGGTCTCGGTGAAATGATGCCCGCGCAGCTCTGGGAAACCA
The DNA here is from genome assembly GCF_014217855.1 of Synechococcus sp. HK01-R. Classification (NCBI taxonomy): domain Bacteria; kingdom Bacillati; phylum Cyanobacteriota; class Cyanophyceae; order Synechococcales; family Synechococcaceae; genus Synechococcus; species Synechococcus sp. HK01-R. Next base: position 810,952 of record NZ_CP059059.1, read on the forward strand.
CCATGGATCCCACCACCCGCATGATGAAGCGGGTGGAGATCGAAGATGCCCTCGAAGCCGATCGCATCTTCACGATCCTGATGGGCGACAAAGTGGCCCCCCGGCGCGAGTTCATCGAAACCCACAGCGCCGAACTCGACATGGCCAAGCTCGACATCTGATGCCCGCTGCTGCAGCTGTTTTGCGTTGGAGCTGGTTGCTGGGGGTGGCCTTGATCGCGCCGGCCGCTCTGCCGGCCGGCGGTGCCGAGCGTCGTCAGCCCGAGGTGCGTCGCCGCGATGCCGGTGCCCCCTTCCTGAGTGGCAGTGATGCCCTGCTCCAAGGCAGTCCGCTGGTGGAGGCACCGGCCCTGCGTCATCTCGAGATCGGCACGCCCCTGCAACTTCTGCGCCGTTGGCGCTGCGCTGATGGCCACGAGTGGCTGCAGGTGCAGGTGGCCAGTGGCTCTGCCCTGCCCAGCGACCCCCAGCCCCGTCGCGGCTGGATCCATGGCTGAACCTTTGTTGCTTCCCGGTCAGGCCCTCTTGGTGGGCCTCGGAGCGATTCCTGGTGCCTGGTTGCGGCTGCGGATCGTCAATCACGTTGAACCGATCGTGCCCCGCAAGCATTGGGGCACCTTCACGGTCAACCTGATCGCGGCCTTCGCCCTCGGACTGGTGCTTGGTTTGCAGACCAGCGGTCGCTGTCAGCCGGCTGCGGCGGGGGCATCGCCTTTGATGCTGCTGATCGCCGTTGGCTTTTTCGGAAGCCTCAGCACTTTCTCCACCTTTGCGGTGGAGTTGCTCACCACCCTGCAGCGGCGCCATTGGGGTGAAGCCCTGTTGCTCAGCCTCGGTTCGATCCTGGGTGGCCTGCTGGTGGCAGGCCTCGGATACGGGCTGGGTCTGGCGGAGGGGCTGGTCTGATGGCGGATCCTCAGCCACCCAAGGGCCAGCTCACCCTGCGCGCTGAACTGGAGGAGTTGCTGCTGGTGGCGGTTGGCGCCATGCCCGGAGCCCTGATCCGCTGGCAGGTGGGCGTGCATCTGCACGACAAGGACGTGCTGGTGAACGTGCTGGGCGCCTTGATCCTGGGCTGGCTCGCTGGCCAACCGATTCAGGCGCGACGCCAGCTGCTGGTGGGCATCGGTTTCTGCGGTTCGCTCACCACCTTCAGTAGCTGGATGGTGAACAGCGTCGGCTTCCTTGCCGCCGGGGATTGGGCTTCGGCGCTTGGTTTGATTGGCCTCACCCTGGGGCTGGGGCTGGGTGCCGCAGCCCTGGGGTTCGCGCTCGGCCGGGCCCTGAAGGGCTTAGCGCCGAGCGATTGAGTGCCCTTGAAGGCTTTGCGTCAGGCGGCCAGGGCGGCTTCGATCGCCGTCTTGAGTTCGGCGTCTTCGGGGGCCACACCGCTCTTGAAGCGGGCGATCACCATGCCGTCTTTACCCACCAGGAACTTCTCGAAGTTCCAGGCCACATCACCGGCGGGAGCCGTCTGGTTGAGGGTGGTGTAGGGCTCGGTGGTGCTGCCCGTGGCATGCACCTTGTCGAAGAGTTCGAAGCTGGCGCCGTAGGTGGTGGAGCAGAAGCTCTTGATCTCATCCAGCGTGCCGGGCTCCTGGGCGCCGAAGTCGTTACAGGGGAAGCCCAGCACCTGCAGGCCTTTGGGGCCGTAGGCGTCCTGCAGGGCCTGGAGGCCGGCGTACTGCTTGGTGAACCCGCAGCGGCTGGCCACGTTCACGATCAGCAGCACCTGGCCGTTGTAGTCGCCGAGGCGCTTCTCGCTGCCGTCGGCACTGCGCACGGTCACGGCACTTACGTTCACGCTCATCGTCATCCAGTCGGGCGGGCGGCCATACACTAAGCACGCCCTGACGCATGCCGATGGACGAGGCAAACGGTGGGGGGGCAGCAGACGCCAACATCGCAGCTGTGGTAGCCCAGCAGCTCGAATCCATGCTCGCGAGCGGCAACTACGACGCCGTGAAGATGCTGCTGGAGCCGGTGCAGCCGGTGGACATCGCTGAGGCGATCGGCAGCCTTCCGCGCACCCTTCAGGCCCTTGCCTTTCGGCTGCTCAGTAAAGATGAGGCGATCGAGGTCTACGAGTACCTCGACCCGGCCGTGCAGCAGAGCCTGTTGGAGCGGCTCCGATCTGGCGAGGTGCTGGAGCTGGTGGAGGAGATGTCACCCGATGATCGGGTGCGGCTCTTTGATGAGCTGCCCGCCAAGGTGGTGCGTCGCCTGCTGGCAGAGCTGAGCCCAGCCGAGCGCCGCGTGACCGCTCAGTTGCTTGGTTACGAACCCGAGACTGCCGGTCGTCTGATGACGACCGAGTTCATCGACCTCAAGGAATTCCACAGTGCTGCCCAGGCGCTCACGATCGTGCGCCGTCGTGCCCGCGACACTGAGACCATTTACAGCTTGTATGTCACCGACGGCGAGCGTCGCCTCACCGGCATCCTCTCCCTGAGAGATCTGGTGACGGCCGACCCTGAGGACCGCATCGGCGATGTGATGACCCGGGATGTGGTGAGCGTGCGCACCGACACCGATCAGGAGGAGGTGGCCCGGGCGATCCAGCGCTACGACTTCCTGGCGGTGCCAGTGGTCGACCGGGAGCAGCGTCTGGTGGGGATCGTCACCGTGGACGACGTCATCGACGTGATCGAGCAGGAGGCCACCCGAGACATCTACGCCGCCGGTGCTGTGCAGGCCGGCGATGAAGACGATTACTTCCAGAGCAATCTGTTCACCGTCGCCCGCCGTCGGGTGGTCTGGTTGGCGGTGCTGGTGGTGGCCAATGGCTTCACCACCGAGGTGATCGCCATGAACGATGGGGTGCTCAAGCAGGTGGTGCTGCTGGCGGCCTTCATCCCGCTGTTGATCGGCACCGGCGGCAATGTGGGTGCCCAGAGCTCCACCGTGGTGATTCGTGGTCTGAGCACCCAGCGCATCCAGGCCCTTGGCCCGCTGAAGGCGATCGGCCGTGAAGCGATCGCCGGGGCGTTGCTGGGTCTCTTGATGCTGGTGGTGGTGGTGCCTTTCGCCTGGTGGCGGGGGGAGGGCCCGCTGGTGGGTGCGGCTGTGGGCATCAGCCTGATGGCGATCACCACCCTGGCGGCCACTGCCGGTGCCGCCTTGCCTCTGCTGTTTAACCGCATGGGCCTCGATCCCGCTTTGATGTCGGCCCCGTTCATCACCACGGCGACCGACGTTGCCGGGGTGTTCATTTATCTGCGCACGGCCGCCTGGTTGCTGCAGCGGTTGCAGGTGGGCTGAGCCGTAGCGCTCCGAGGCTTCAAAGCGCCTTAGGTATTTGCACTCAAAAGGGCGGGATTGGCCATTTCTGAGAGGGCTTCACACTTCTTCAGGAGTAGGCTTTACATAACGCAAAGGTGCTGTCATGGCCGTCTCCCCCGCCTCCAAGCCCCCATCGGCGGCCGCATCGCGCCCCATGGGTGGCGACGTGGATCTGGTGCGTTCGTACCTGCGGGACATCGGTCGTGTGCCGCTGTTGAGCCATCAGCAGGAGATCACGCTGGGTCGTCAGGTGCAGGAGCTGATGGAGCTTGAGGCGCTGGAGTCTGAGCTGAGTGAGCAGCGTGGTGGCGAGGTGGTGGCAGCCGAGGAGTTGGCGAAGGCAGCTGGCTTGAGCGGTGTGCAGCTGAAGCGGAAACAGCAGGCGGGCCGTCGCGCGAAGGAGCGGATGGTGGCGGCGAATTTGCGTTTGGTGGTGAGCGTCGCGAAGAAATACACGAAGCGGAATATGGAGCTGCTGGATCTGATCCAGGAGGGAACGATCGGCCTGGTGCGTGGTGTGGAGAAGTTCGATCCAACGCGTGGCTACAAGTTCAGTACGTATGCGTACTGGTGGATCCGTCAGGGGATCACGCGTGCGATTGCGGAGAAGAGCCGGACGATCCGTCTGCCGATCCACATCACGGAGATGCTGAACAAGCTGAAGAAAGGTCAGCGTGAGTTGAGCCAGGAGCTGGGTCGAACGCCAACGGTGACGGAGCTGGCTGAGTTTGTGGAACTGCCGGAAGAGGAGGTGAAGGAGCTGATGTGCCGTGCACGTCAGCCCGTGAGCCTGGAGATGAAGGTGGGAGATGGCGATGACACGGAGCTGCTGGAGCTATTGGCGGGGGATGGAGAGCTTCCGAGCGAGCAGGTGGAGGGCGAATGCCTGAAGGGAGATCTGCGCGATCTGCTGGAGCAGCTGCCTGATCTGCAACGGCGTGTGCTGCGGATGCGGTATGGGATGGACGGGGAGGAGCCGATGAGCCTCACCGGCATCGGCCGGGTGATCGGCATCAGCCGTGATCGGGTGCGCAACCTCGAGCGTGATGGCCTTGCCGGCCTGCGTCGCCTCAGTGATCAGGTGGAGGCCTACGTCTCCTGCTAAGAAGTCTCCTGCTAATAAGTCTCCTGTTGAGAGGTCGCTAGTTAAGGGTGCGCCAGCTGAGTGCCGCCTGCCCGCTCCGCAATCGCGATCAACAGTGGATTGACCTGATCGGGTGCCTCGTCGTGGGGGCAGTGCCCCACCCCTTTGATCACCTGGAGGGAGCGGATGCAGGCAAAGCGTTCTCTCCACACCTGTGCCTCCGCCACCGGCTCCCAGGGATCGGCCTCGCCCCAGATCAGATGCACGGGCAGATCAAGGTCTTGCAGCAGATCGGGAGCCAGGTGGTCATCGAACAGATTGATGAAGCCGCGAAAGGCCTCAGCCGCGCCTGGGCGCTGACTGGGTTGGAGCAGAAGCTGCACCAGCGCCTCATCCACGTTGTGCCCGCTGGGGTAGGCCTGCTTCAGCACCTGGCGGATCACCGTTGGTCTGGCCGCATTACGGAAGAGGGCTGTGCTCAGCCAGCGCTGGCTGACCAGGGTCTTCAGTAAGGGCCTGATCCAGGCCATCCAGGCGGGTTGCCTGGCGAGCTGTTTGTCATCCATCAGCCGTTGGGCGCAATCGATCAACACCAGGCCTCGGCAGGGACTCGCGTCCGGATCGGCCTGCAACAGCTGCGCGGCGCGCAGGGCCACCACTCCACCGATGGAGTTGCCCACCAGCAGCACCGGACGTCCCACGATCTCCCGGCAGAACGCCGCCACCTGCGCGCCCCAGAGGTCAAAGCTGTAGTGGATTGAAGCGGTGGGATCGGCGCCGACTTCGGCCCGCTCATGACCCAGGAGGGCATTGGGTTGGCTGCTGGCGCCAAAGCCGATCAGATCAAGCGCATAGCTGGGCGTGACGCTCCCAAGAACAGGCAGCACATGGCGCCAGTGTTCCTTGCAGGCACCGAAGCCGTGGATCAGCACCACGGCAGGGGTGGATGCCTCCGTTGAGGTTGAGGTTGATGTGCTGCACCAGCCCACCTCGAGCTGGAGAGTCTCCTGCCGCTTCCACAGCCAGAGCTTGGCTTCAGCTTGCACCTGCGGGGGCCTTGGGGTCGCTGAGCGCAGGCTCGCGCTTGCCGAACAGTCGCTCTTCGAGACCCTTGATCACCACATAAAAGGGCGGCACCACGCCGAGCGAGAGGATGGTCGCCACCACCAGGCCACCGAAGATCACCGTGCCGAGCGACTGCTGGCTCTGGGCGCCAGCGCCATTGGCCACCACCAGGGGGAGGAAGCCTGCCAGAGCTGCGATGGCGGTCATCAGGATCGGTCGCAGGCGCGACTCGGCCGAAGCGATCACCGCTTCTGTTGCCGTCATGCCTTCCTCGAGGTGTTGTTCGGCCACTTCGACGATCAGGATGCCGTTCTTGGCCGCCAGGCCGATCAGGGTCACCAGACCCACCTGGGCATAGATGTTGAGGTCGATCGAGCGTGCGGCCAGGAAGGCCAGGGCGCCGAGCATCGCCAGGGGCACGGTCATCAGGATGATCACTGGCGTCACATAGCTCTCGTACTGAGCCGACAGCACCAGATACACGATCAGGATGCCCAGCCCGAACACGAGCACACTGGCGCTGCCGGCGGAGAGCTGAAGGGCGGCCAGACCGGTGAAGGCGTAGCCGATGTTGTTGAAATCAAGTTGCTTGAACAGGTTCTGGATTGCCGTCAGGGCCTGACCTGAGCTCTTGCCCAGCGCCTGGGCGCCCTGCACCAGCACCGTCCGGTAGAGGTTGTAGTGGCTGATGATTGGTGGGGCACTGTCCAGCTCCGCCTCCGCAAACTGCGACACCTGCACCATCTGGCCATCACGGCTCTTCACGTAGTAGCTGAGGATGCTGTCGATATCGGCCCGCTGCGCAGCCTCTGACTGCACATACACGTTGCGCACCTGACCATTTTCGTAGGTGAGGCCCGTGTAGCTGCCACCGGAAAGGGTGGCGATCGTGTCCATCGCTTCCTGATAGTCGACGTTGAGGGCGCCCATCAGAGCCCGATCCACCTTGAGGCCGAAGGCTGGTGCGCTGGGGATGAACTGGCTGTAGAGCGAGGAGAATTCACCGCTGGCCTTACCGGCTTTGATCAGCTTCTGGGCCTGGTCGTTGAGCTGATTGAAGCTGTAATCACCGGTGAGGTCATTGAACTGGAAGTAGAAGCCCCCCTGGGCGGAGAAGCCCGGCACTGCAGGGGGCTGGCCGATGACGGCAATGCCGCTGCTGAGTTTCGAGAGTTTGGCGTTGAGGCGATCGGCGATTGCAAAGGAGCTGTTGCTCTGGCCCGAGCGCTCGCTCAGCGGTTTGAGACCGACCATGATCGTGCCCTGGTCAGGGCTCGAGCCGTTGAAGCCATAGCCGCTGATCACGGCGGCGTCGCTCACATCACTCTCTTGCTTGAGGATCGCGGCGATTTCCTTGCCCATCGACTGGGTCTGGCTCAGGGAGGCGCCGTTCTGCAATTGATAAATGCCAAGGATGTAGCCCTGGTCTTCATCGGGGATGAAGGCGGACGGCAGGGCCATGAAGGCGAGCACGGTGATCACGATGCCGCTGCCCAGGGCCACCATCACCCAGCGGCGGGCTCGGATCAGCGCCTGAATCAGGCGGGCATAGCCGTTCTGGAGTTTGGCGAAGTTGTTGTTGAACACCCGGAAGATCCGTGGCAGGTTCGCTCCCGCCAGGCCACCGACCACCACACCGAGGATGTAGGTCCATTGCCCGAAAGCAGCGGAGCTGAAGCGCCCGAAGGCCAGACCCACGATCACCCCGGCCACGGGCCAGGTCCAGCCTTTCGGTTCCGCCGTCTCGCCGCCGCGCAGGATCAGACCGGAGAGCATCGGCGAGAAGGTCAGCGCGTTGAAGGCGGAGATCGCGATTGAGAAAGCGATCGTCAGCGCGAACTGCTGGTAGATGATGCCGATGCTTCCCGGATAGAAGGCCACCGGAACGAACACAGCCATCAACACCAGGGCGGTGGCCACCAGTGCGCCGAACAACTCACCCATGCAGGCGAGTGCTGCCTGGCGCGGCCGCATGCCCGCTTCGATGTTTTTCGACACCGCTTCGATCACCACAATCGCGTCGTCCACCACCAGGCCGGTGGCCAGCACCAGGCCGAGCAGGGTGAGCTGGTTGATCGAGAAGCCGAACACCTTGATGAAAGCGAAGGTGCCGATCAGGGAGATCGGAATCGCCAGGCTGGGCACCACGGTGGCGCGCCAGTTCTGCAGGAAGATGAACAGGATCAGCAGCACCAGCACGATCGCCAGGCCGAGGGCATCGATCACGCCATCCACCGAGGCTTCGATGAACTGACCGATGTTGTACACCTGCGTCACAGTCACACCGGGTGGCACTGTGGCTGCAAACGACTCCATTTCCTTCACCACCGCATCGGCCACATCCAAGGCGTTGCTTTCAGGCGTCTTAAAGACGGCCACCGTGATCGCGTCGTGGTTGTCGGTGTTGACCGCTGCCGTTGTGTAGTTGTTGAAGCCGTATTGCACGCTGCCGACATCCTTGAGCAGCAGAAGGTTGCCGGTGGGCGAACGGCCGACGATCAGGTTGTTGAAGTCGTCGATCGACACCAGGTTGCCGTTGTTCTGCACCAGCAACGGGTAGGTGTAGGCCTGATTGCCGGAGGCTGGAGGTCCCCCCACCAGGCCGCCCACCGCCGTGGTGTTTTGCGCCTGTACGGCATCAATCACCTGGCTGGCGGTGAGGTTGTTGGCGGCCAGCTTTCCAGGGTCGACGTTCAGCCAGTAGGCGGGATTGCTGCCGCCAAGGATGTTGACGTTGGCAACCCCGTCGATCCGCTCCAATGGGTAGTAGAGCTGCTCATAGATCAGGCCGTTGAGGTAGGCCGAGTCGAACTGGCCGTCGCTGGAGGACACCTGATAGGCCAGCAGAATCGAGGGGGTGCTTTGTTGCACCGACACGCCAGTGGCCGAGACCTGCGAGGGCAGCTGGGGCATCGCCAGAGACACGCGGTTCTGCACGTTCACCTGGTCGATATCGATATTCGTGGTCTCGTCGAAGTAGACCTGGATGATGCTCTGCCCCTCCATGTTGCTGGTGGAGGAGATGTAGGAGGCGCCGGGCACGCCATTGATCTGCTGCTCGAGCGGGTTGGTGACCGACTGTTCGGTGACCAGCGAGTTGGCGCCGCTGTAGTTGGCCGTCACCTGGATCAGGGGCGGCGCAATGTTGGGCAGGTTGGCGATCGGCAGGGTGGGGATAGCGATCACCCCCATCAGCACGATCAGGATGCTGCAGACGGTGGTGAGAACCGGCCGCCTGATGAAGTTGTCGGAAAACGCCATGGCCTTCAGTTGCCCCTGGCGCCGTTGGCACTGTTGGAGACCTTCACCGGCAGGCCGTTGCTGAGCAGGGCCGTGTTGCTCACCACGACCGTTTCACCACGGTTCAGTCCGGAGCGCAGCGGGTAGAGGTTGTTCTGAAGCGTGCCGAGCACCACAGGTTTCTGCACCACGATCGGTGTGCTTGCCGGCAGCTTCTCCAGCTTCTGCTTGCTGGCTTCCGGCACGGAGCTGGAGGCCTTGATCTTGGGGAGGGCTTTGCTGAGGGGCACCACCACATACACGAAGGGTTGCTGCGCCTGCATGAACACCGCCTGCACCGGCACCGCCAGAGCCTGTTTCTGATCGATCAAGATCTGGCTCTTCACGAACTGGCCGGTTTTGAGCTTGCCGGTGAGGTTCGGGAAGGTGGCCTTCACCATCAAGGTGTTGGGCGACTGCTGGCTGCCGGAAATGCCGTAATAGGGCGAGATGAAGGTCACACTCCCCTGGCCGCTGACCGGTGGTCTGGTCTGGGAGCTCACCTTCACGGTCTGTCCGATTTTGATCTGATCCGCCTGGGTGGCGGGGATCTGCATCAGCGTCCAGAGGCTGGAGTTATCGACGATGCCCGTGATCGCCTGGCCAGTCTGCACGTAATCGCCGAGCTTCACCGTGTCGAGATCCCCGACGATGCCGTCGATCGGTGAGCGCACGTATTTGTATCCGAGCGTGGCGGCACTGGCGAGGGCCTGATCGCGGGAGGCGATCGCCTGGGTGGCGTATTGGTCTCGGGTTTTGGCCGATGCCGCGCCCTGCTCGTAGAGGAATTCGTAGCGCTCGGCGTTGAGCTTGTCGGTGCGGGCCTGGGCGCGGGCGGCATTGAGGGCGGCGCTCTGCTGCACGTTGTCGAGCACCAGGATCGGCTGGCCGGCCTTCACCCTGTCGCCTTCGCTGGCGAGAATCTTCACCACCCGGCCTTCCGTCTCCGGTCGCAGCGCCACATTGGTGGTCGACTCCAGCATGCTGATCGCTTCCACGCTGGGATTGAAGGTGGCCTCACCGATCCGAGCGGTCTGGACGCTGAGGAACTGCTGAGCGGGCTGTTTGGGCTTGCTGCAGGAGGCCAGCAGTGCGGTACTGGCCAGCAGGGAGAGCGTCAGCGTTCGCCGCACTGTCGGAGTGGCAAGAGATGGCCAGAAACTACTGACGCTTCATGGAAGCGGTGGGTGTTGTGGTCAGTTTGTGACCGCGTCAATCGCAGCGTCGATCGCCCCGTAGCAGCAGGCCAATTGCGCATCGCTGATGCAGAGCGGCGGCAGCAGGTAGACGACGTTGCCGAGGGGCCGCAGATACACCCCCCGCTCCAGGCAATGGCGTTGAAGTTGCCGGCCCACGGGGTTGAGGTAATCGGTGTCACCAACAGCCAGATCGAAGGCGGCCATGGTGCCCAGGCAACGCAGCCGCTGCACGGCCTTTCGCTCTTGCAGGTGCTCTAGATGCTTGCGGTGGCGGGCCTCGAAGCCGCTGAAGGCCTCTGGGTTGGCCTCGAGCAGATCCAGGCTGGCGAGGGCGGCGGCACAACCCAGGGGATTGGCCGTGAAGCTGTGGCCGTGGAAGAAGGTGTGAGTCGGTTCCGTGCTGATGAAGCCCTGATACAGGCGTTCGCTGGCCATCGTGCCCCCCATGGGCAGGAAGCCGCCGGTGAGCCCTTTGGAGAGGGCGATCAGATCCGGTTGGATCCCCGCCAGCTGGGAGGCGAACAGGGCGCCGGTGCGGCCGAAGCCGGTCATCACTTCATCGGCGATCAGCAGGGCGCCGCAGTCACGCAAGCGGGCGGCGACGGCCCTGAGGAATTCAGGACGCACCAGACGCATGCCGGAGGCTCCCTGGATCAGGGGCTCGACGATCAGCGCTGCTGTTGGCGTCGTCAGGGCCTGGTCGAGGGCTGCGAGTGCGACCTGCTCCCGCCCCTCCACCGTGGCATCGCCCCAGTGGGTGTGGGGCCAGGGGATGCGGCAGACGTCGAAGAGCAGGCTGTCGTAGGGGTCGGTGAACACCGAGCGATCACCGAGGGCCATCGCTCCAAAGGTGTCGCCGTGATAGGCCCCTTCAAAAGCGATCAGCTGACGGCGCTCGCTGCCCTGGTTGCGCCACCACTGCCAGGCGATCTTGAGCGCCACTTCGACGGCCGTGGAGCCGTTGTCGGAGAAGAAGAGCCGATCAAGACCGGTGTGGGCGGCGAGGCGGCTGGCGAGCTGTTCGGCGGGCGCGTGGCTGAAGTTGGCGAAGATCACCTGCTCCAGCTGCGTGGCCTGATCGGCAATGGCGGCGGCGATCGTCGGCTCGCCATGGCCGTGCAGGGTGACCCACCAGCTGCTGATGGCGTCGATCAGTTCACGGCTGCTTGAGGGAGAGCCCTCCAGGGGAGTGCTGTCGTCGAGCGTCAGCAGGCAGCCCTTGGCGCAACGCACCCGAAGAGGCTCAGGGTGCAAGGCCACCTGGGTGGTGGGGTGCCAGAGATGGGGATGCCAGGCCATGAATGAGATCTCAGGCGCGGAGGTCGTTGATCAGCTGTTGAATCGCACCAACCTGCTGCTCCACAGAGAACGAGTGGGCCAGGTCTCGGCCAGCGCCGGAGAGGTCGCGCCAGCTGGTGGGATCGCGCAGTAGCTGATTGATGGCACCAGCCAGCACGGTTCCATCGTCGTTCACCGGAAAGAACAGGGATGACCCTTGATGAAATTCCCGATGCACGGGGATGTCGCTGATCAGGGTGGGCAGCCCTTCCGCCTTGGCCTCGAGAACGGGGTAATCAAAGCCCTCCTCCTTCGACGCAGAGATGAGGGCCAGGCTGCCCCTCAGGGTCTGGATCAGTGCCTCCGGCGGAAGCGATCGGATCAGCTCCACCCGCTCGGGTTGAGGCAGAGCCCTCAATCCCTTGCGCAAACGTTGACTGTCGGGGCCATCCCTGCCGATGATTCGCACCCGGCCCTGCCAGTGGGGGAGCTGCCGTTGCACCCCCGCCAGCGCCCGCAGCAGTGCTGGCAGGTTCTTGTTGGCATCGTGGCGTGCCAGTACCACCAGGTCGGCGCTCTGGGGGGCTGGTAGCACCGGTCGTTGCACGCGGATGCCATTGGCAACCACTCGGATCCGCTCGGCTGGCAGGCCGAAGCTGATCAGTTGATCGGCCACATGCCGGCTGATCGCGATCACCCTGGTGGCACAGCGCAGATGACGCGGCTGCCAAAAGCGGTACTTGAGCCAGGCCTTGCGGCTGTTGGGACAGGTGAGGGGTGTCAGGTCATGGCAGGTGATCAGCTGAGGGAGCTGTGGCCAGCAGAGCAGCGCATCAAAAAAGGGGGAATAGATCAGTTCGGGCAGTTCTCCATGGAACCCACTTCCCTGGAGCAGCGCCGGTAGATCGAGGCCGTGCTGGGTCATGCCATAGCGCTGGAGGAGGCGCATCAGACGACCGGGTGCCTGGGGGGGCGGCTCTGGCTGCCAGGTATCGCGGTCGATCAGGCAGCCCTGCCCGCTTCCATCAAGCTGCAGCCTCCAGCCCTCCAGCCCTGGAACGACCCTCTGGACATAGCTCCCGAAGCCGGAATGGCCGGGCAGCCACGAGAGCAGATTGATCAGCAGAGTCAATCCCTTAAGGGCTGAGTGGGGACACATCCAGCGTCCCATGGGGGTCAGGGAGCCTTGCGTTGCGCGATGGCAACGGCGGAGATTGCCAGCCGATCAGACGGGCACAATCGATCTCCAACTCTTCGCTTCAGATCCGCCGCTGTGGAGCACACCATCGCTGACCGGCAGCTCGCTGCGGCTCTGCTCCAGTGGTGGCAGCAGCACGGTCGGCGCGCGCCGGAGACCAAACCCTGGATGGTCACGATCGAACGCTCCTGGCCCTTGCCCGATCAGGCGCTCGATCCCTACGGCATCTGGATCGCCGAGGTGATGTTGCAGCAGACCCAGCTGCAGGTGGTGTTGCCCTACTGGCAGCGATGGATGGCGGCCTTCCCTTCGCTCAAGGCCCTGGCCGCTGCAGATGAGCAGGCGGTGCTGCTGCAGTGGCAGGGCCTGGGCTACTACTCCCGTGCCCGGCGGCTGCTGGCCGCGGCCCGGCAGATGCAGGAGCAGATCACGGCCGGCCGGCCTGGCTCCGTAGCTTCCGCGGATCCCGCTGCCTGGCCCCAGGAGCTGGAAACCTGGCTGGCGCTGCCCGGCATCGGTCGCAGCACCGCCGGCGGCATTCTCTCCTCGGCCTTCAACAGCCCCCTGGCAATTCTTGATGGCAATGTGCGCCGGGTGCTGGCGCGCCTGCAGGCCCATCCGCGCCCTCCGATGCGGTCACAGGCTCAGTTCTGGCGGTGGAGTGAGGCGCTGATTGCCGCCGCGCCAGGTCGCGCCCGCGATTGCAATCAGGCTCTGATGGATCTGGGCGCCACCCTCTGCACGCCGCGCAATCCAGCCTGCGGCCGCTGCCCCTGGCAGGACCGCTGCGCTGCTTACGCTTCCGGCACGCCTGATGCCTTTCCTGTGGCCGAACCCTCCCGCTCCCTTCCCTTTCAGGTGATCGGTGTAGGCGTCGTGCTCAACGATGCCGGCGAGGTGCTGATTGATCAACGGCTCAACGAGGGATTGCTCGGGGGGCTTTGGGAGTTTCCCGGCGGCAAGCAGGAACCGGGCGAGGCCATTGAGCACACCATCAGTCGGGAGCTGCGCGAGGAGCTGGCGATTGAGGTGGAGGTGGGTGAGTCTCTGATCAGCCTCGAGCATGCCTACAGCCACAAAAAGCTGCGCTTTGAGGTGCATCTCTGCCGTTGGAACTCAGGCGAACCGCAGCCCCTGGCCAGTCAGCAGGTGCGTTGGGTGCGGCCTGAAGACCTCGACGCCTATCCCTTCCCTGCCGCCAATACGCGGATCATCGCGGCCCTCCAGGAGCGCCTTGGCAGCTCTGCGGCCGACTCCATCGCAGACTCCAGCCCAGACTCTTCCGTCGATCTGCCCCAGGCGAGCTAAGGCTGTTAATCGCCAATGCTTGTTGATCGCAAGTAGCTGTGGATCGCAAGTAGCTGTTGAGTGAAAAGAGCTGTTGGCAGTTGGCTGCTCTCTGGCCAAGCTGCAGGAATCTCTTCGTCCTATCGCTCTCTTCCATCCATGGCTGAGTCGTCGCCGCAGGTGCTTTGTCTCGGTGAGGCCCTGGTGGATCGACTCGGTCCCCCCGGTGGCGATCTCTCCAGCGCTGGCCCTGAAGACTGCGATGACCGGCTGGGTGGTGCTCCTGCAAATGTGGCTTGCGCCCTGGCACGGCTGGGCACGCCCGTTGCCTTCGTTGGCCGGCTCGGTGATGACGCGATCGGCGCCAGCTTCCATGAATTGCTTCAGGATCGTCATGTGGATCTGCGCGGTCTGCAGTGGGATCCGCAGCGGCCGACTCGGGTGGTGCTCGTGCGCCGATACAGCGATGGCGAGCGTGTGTTTCAGGGGTTCGCCGGCGATCACGGTGACGGTTTCGCCGACCAGGCCTTGGATCGAGCCCCCCTTGAGGTGGCCTGGGCACCCCTGGCTTCGGCCTTGCGCTGGTTGTTGATTGGCACCATCCCCTTGGCGAGCGAGGCATCGGCCGCGGCCCTGCAAGCAGCTGTGGCTCAGGCCAATCGCGATCATGTGCGCATCGCCCTTGATGTGAACTGGCGGCCCACCTTCTGGGATCCCTCCGCTTCCCCGGCTGCGGGCCCTGATCCGAATGCCCTGGCGGCCATGGCTCCCCTGCTGGAGCGGGCAGCGCTGCTCAAACTGGCGCGGGAGGAGGCCGACTGGCTCTTCAGCAGTGCTGATCCTGCGCTGATCAGCGCTTCGCTGCCCCAACGCCCCGATGTGGTGGTCACCGACGGCGGCGATCCCGTGCGCTGGTGCATTGCCGGTCACACAGGAGCGATGCCGGTGCTGGCGCCTCCTCGTGTGGTGGACACCACCGGTGCCGGCGATGCCTTCACCGCAGGCCTGTTGCATCAGCTGGTGCGCTTGACCCCGGCTGTTGGGCAGCCCCTGGCGCTCCATGGGGCCGTGGTGGAGCAGGTGGTGCGGTATGCAGCAGCCTGTGGTGCGCTCGTGTGCGCCGGGGCTGGAGGGATCGACCCCCAGCCCTCAGCGGCTGATGTGGAGGCTTTTCTGGCTCAGGCGCCCGCTCCAGTCTCCGCCTGAACGACCGGCTTGCATAGCTGCGCCAGTCGCCCCTCAGCTTGTGCACCCACACCCTGCCGGTGGCTGAGCTCCAACCGCCAGGCGTCAGGCAGGGCGAGGCTCAGCCGCTCGGGCCACTCCACCACCAGCAGGGCACCCATGGCAGTCGCCTCCTCTTCCTCCTGCAGAAACAGGTCATCGGCGGCGCTGGGGAGCTCCAACCGATAGAGATCGAGATGCACCAGCGGCGGGGTGCCTTTGGGGTAGTGCTGGGCGAGGGCGAAGGTGGGGCTGGTGATCGGTTCCTCGATGCCCAGGCCGGCCGCCAGACCCTGCACCAGCGAGGTTTTGCCAGCGCCAAGCGGGCCCTGCAACAGCAGCAGCGATCGAGCCGGTAGACGCCTTGCCAAGGCGAGGCCGAGGGCGCGGGTGGCTTCCAGGTCTTCGAGGATCCAGGTGCCATCTGTAGATTGAGGGTCTGGCGAGCCCGAAGCCTCGGCGACTCTGCAGAGATTCCCGTCCACGTTCTCCCCAGGGAGCTTTAACTCATGGTGGCAACACCCACGGCAACGACCGGCCTGCAGGTCGCCGCTGACTACATCATTGCGGACATCAACCAGGCCGCGTTCGGGCGCAAGGAGCTCGACATCGCCGAGACCGAGATGCCCGGTCTGATGGCCTTGCGCGAGAAATACGGCAGCGAGAAGCCCCTGAAGGGTGCCCGCATCGCCGGCTCCCTGCACATGACGATCCAGACCGCCGTTCTGATCGAAACTCTGGTCGAGCTGGGCGCCGAGGTGCGCTGGGCTTCCTGCAACATCTTCTCCACCCAGGATCACGCTGCTGCCGCCATGGCCGCCCGTGGCATCCCCGTCTTCGCTGTGAAGGGCGAGACCCTTGAGGAGTATTGGGATTACACCCATCGCATCCTTGCCTGGGGCGACGGCGGTTCCCCCAACATGATCCTGGACGACGGTGGTGATGCCACCGGTCTGGTGATGTTGGGCAGCAAGGCCGAGCAAGACAGCAGTGTGCTCGACAACCCCTCCAATGAGGAGGAGACCTTCCTGTTCGCTTCAATCAAGAAGAAGCTTGCCGAAGATCCCAGCTTCTACAGCCGCACCAAGGCGCAGATCCAAGGTGTGACTGAAGAGACCACCACCGGCGTGGCCCGTCTCTACAAGATGCAGAAGAGCGGCGAACTGCCCTTCCCCGCCATCAACGTCAACGACTCGGTCACCAAGAGCAAGTTCGACAACCTCTATGGCTGCCGTGAGTCGCTGGTCGACTCCATCAAGCGCGCCACCGACGTGATGGTGGCCGGCAAACAGGCCCTGGTCATGGGCTACGGCGATGTGGGCAAGGGGTCTGCCCAGTCCCTGCGCGGCCTTGGGGCCACCGTCTGCATTGCTGAGGTCGATCCGATCTGTGCCCTGCAGGCGGCAATGGAGGGCTATCGCGTGGTCCGCCTCGAGGACGTCGTCGATCAGATGGACATCTTCGTGACCGCCACCGGCAACTACCAGGTGATCCGCCATGAGCACCTGGTCAAGATGAAGAACGAGGCGATCGTTTGCAACATCGGTCACTTCGACAATGAGATCGATGTGGCCTCCCTGAAGCAGTACGAGTGGGACAACATCAAGCCCCAGGTCGATCACATCAGCCTGCCCAGCGGCAACCGGATCATCCTTCTCGCCGAAGGCCGACTGGTGAACCTGGGATGCGCCACGGGTCACCCCAGCTTTGTGATGAGTAACTCCTTCACCAACCAGGTGCTGGCTCAGATCGAACTCTTCACCAAGGGGAATGAGTACGACAAGCAGGTGTACGTGCTGCCCAAGCACCTCGATGAGATGGTCGCCCGCCTGCACCTCGACCGTATCGGCGCCAAGCTCACCGAGCTGAGCAAGGACCAGGCCGACTACATCAATGTGCCTGTGGAAGGTCCCTACAAGCCTGACCACTACCGCTACTGATCCCTGCGATCAGCGCTGTTCCCGCCCCATGGAAGACTTGCGCCAACGTGCGCGGGCTCCATGGGGCTTTCTGAATTCGTCACCCAGCTGCCGGACTGGATCGGTCAGGCCGTGGAGGCCAACCCCTGGGCCGGGTATGCCGCCATCTTTGCGGCGATGTTTCTCGAGAATCTCTTCCCACCGATTCCCTCTGAGCTGATCATGCCCCTGGGGGGCTTTTACGTGCAGCAGGGCCAGCTGCAATTGATCCCGGTCGTGCTGGCGGGCCTGATTGGCACCGTGCTCGGGGCGTTGCCTTGGTACGGCATTGGCCGTCTGATCAATGAAGAGCGGATCGAGCAGTGGCTCAGCCGCCACGGCCGCTGGATCGGCATCAGCCCAGAAGAATTAGCTCGCAGTCGTCGCTGGTTTGGCCGCTACGGCACTGCCCTGGTGTTCTGGGGACGCCTTGTGCCCGGGATCCGCACCTTGATCTCGGTGCCAGCCGGAATCGAGCTGATGCCGATGGCACCGTTCCTGATCTGGACCACCGCCGGCAGCTTGATTTGGACCCTGCTGCTCACCCTGGCTGGGGTTGCCCTGGGGGAGAGCTACAGCAACGTGGAGCTCTGGATCGACCCTGTCTCGAAGGTGATCAAGGTGGTGCTGGTGATCGCCCTGTTGGCGGCCGCCATTTGGCTCGGCCTGAGGATCTGGCGCCGCCGCAATGCCGCCGACTGATCCGGCCACTGAGCCAATGATCTGAGCAGGTTGAAACTGAGCTCGATGACCTGGTCAAGGGGCAGATGCGGAGTCCCAAAGCTGGATGCCTCTGCCCCTTGCTCAGCTCAGAAGGGCACTTCCTCTTCGCTGGGACTGCCGCCGAAGCCACCTGACGCTCCCTCGCTGTCGCGCTTGGAACCCAGCAGCTCGAGGCGATCCACCCGTACCACGGGCTTGCTGCGCTCCTCGCCGCTGTTGCGGTCGGTCCAGCGGTCGAGCTTGAAGCTGCCGATGATTCCTAGCAGGGATCCTTTCTTGACGTAATCAGCGGCGACCTGGGCCTGCTTGCCCCAGATCTCGAGGTTGAACCAATCCGGCTCGTCGTCGCGGCTGCGGCGGTTCACGGCCATGGTGAGGTTGGCCACCATGCTTCCGGATTCGAAGTAACGCACCTCGGGGTCGCGGCCAGCGCGGCCGACCAAGGTGACGGAATTGACGCCCATGAATGTCTCCTGTGTGTTGGGTCAATGATGCGCCAAAGCGGCCATCTGTGACGGCTGCCCTGGCTGCTTTTTAGAAGTTCCACCCTCGGGGCCGCTTGTATCAGGACAGGGGCTGAACGGCCGCTCAACTGCCCCTATGATTCGCCGACCTGAGCCGTTCCAAGGTGCTTTTCCGTCGTTTCCAGCTGTCCCGCGACATCGGGATCGACCTCGGCACGGCCAACACGCTGATCTACGTCTCCGGCCGCGGCATCGTGCTGCAGGAGCCCTCCGTGGTGGCCCTTGATCTCGAGCGTGGCGTGCCCCTGGCGGTGGGTGATGAGGCGAAACTGATGCTGGGCCGCACCCCCGGGAATATCAAGGCTGTTCGTCCCCTCAAGGACGGGGTGATCGCTGACTTTGATGCTGCTGAGCAGATGCTCAAGAGCTTCATCCAGAAGGGCAATGAAGGTCGTGGCATCGTCGCGCCCCGGTTGGTGGTGGGCATCCCCAGCGGCGTCACCGGCGTGGAGCGCCGTGCTGTGCGGGAGGCCGGTTTGGCCGGTGCTCGCGAAGTGCACCTGATCGATGAGCCCGTGGCTGCGGCCATTGGCGCCGGTCTGCCGGTGACCGAACCGGTGGGCACCATGATTGTTGATATCGGTGGTGGCACCACCGAAGTGGCGGTGCTGAGCCTTGGCGGTACCGTTCTGAGCGAATCCGTGCGCGTTGCGGGCGACGAGATCAGCGATGCGATTGGGGTGTACCTCAAGAAGGTTCACAACCTCGTGGTTGGTGAGCGCACCGCTGAAGACATCAAGATCCGGATTGGCTCGGCATTCCCCGACAACGACTTCGACCAGACCGTCATGGATGTGCGCGGTCTGCACCTGCTCTCCGGACTGCCCCGGACGATCCAGCTTCGGGCCGGCGACCTGCGCGAAGCAATTGCCGAACCGCTCAACGTGATCGTGGAAGCCGTGAAGCGGACCCTTGAGCGCACCCCGCCTGAGCTCGCCGCCGATATCGTCGATCGCGGCATCATGCTGGCCGGTGGCGGCGCTCTCGTGCGTGGGATCAGCGATCTGATCAGCCACGAAACGGGAATCTTCACCCACATCGCCGAAGACCCCCTGCTGTGTGTGGTCAATGGTTGCGGCCAGGTGCTGGAGGACTACAAGCGTCTGCAGCGCGTGCTCGACACCCCCGAATTCGTTCGCAACTCAGTGACGGCCTGAGCCCATGGGTTCCTCCCAGTGGCCGATGGGCACCCGCCTGCGCAGTTGGCGGCGTCTCTGGCCCTGGCTTGCTCTGATCGCTGCCCTTGCTGCCGTGCGCTGGAGCAAGGGTGCGGCCTTCTCTGATGCCTACGCTCTGCTGAGCCGGCCCTTCTGGCCAGGGTCAGCCCAGCGGGAGTGGCTGCAATCCTCTGGCAACCTTGAGCTTCAGGCTCGCCTGCAGTTACTCCAGCAGGACAACGATCGCCTGCGCGGTTTGCTGGATCTCGACCGCAACAGCGAGAAGGACAAGCGGGTTTCTGCGGCGGTGATCTCCCGGCGCACGGAGGGTTGGTGGCAGCAGCTGGAGCTGGGGCAGGGATCCGCTGCAGGGATCGCCCCTGGTGATGCGGTGATGGGGCCCGGTGGACTGCTGGGCCGCGTGCAGAGCGTCACCCCTGCGACGTCCAGGGTGCGGCTGCTGACCGCACCGGGCAGCCAGGTGGGCGTCTGGGTGCCTCGCACTCAGCAACACGGTCTTCTGGTGGGACTGGGCACTAGCCATCCCCAACTGCGCTTTCTCGACAAGGATGTGAAGGCGCGCCCGGGTGATCTGGTGAGCACCTCCCCCGCCAGCACTCTGTTGCCCCCCAACCTGCCAGTGGCGGTGATTCAGTCGATCAATGGGCGGGCTGTTCCGGCACCGGAGGCCCTGGTGCAGTTGGTGGCGTCTCCTGAGGCCATCGACTGGGTGCAGGTGCAGACCCGCTGATGGCACGCCTTCACCAACAGCCGATCTGTGTCGCGTCTGCGCTCTTGGTGCCCTTGCTCACCCTGGCGACACCCGGCTGGCTGACCCTCTCAGGGGTGGCCCCCAGTTGGTCGATTCTCTGGTTGCTGCCCTGGTCGCTGGTGGATGGTCCGGTGTCCGGGACGATCGCAGCGGCCGGTCTTGGGCTGGTGCTCGATGGACTCGGGGGCGGTGGCCTCACCCAGCTGCCGGTGCTGATGCTGCTCGGCTGGTGGTGGGGGCGGCTCGGGCGGCGGGGCCGACCGATCGAACGCAGCCTCAATCTCGGCCTGCTCGCCTGGATTGGCACCATGCTGCTCGGTCTCAGTCTCTGGCAGCAAGGGCGCCTGCTTTCGGGTCTCGATGCACCGCTCTTTCAGCACTGGGCCTGGCGCCAGTGCTTGCTGCAGGCGTTGATCACCGCCCTGCTGGCGCCGATGCTGGCGTCGTGGCAACTGCTGATCTGGCGTCGACGTGCGCCGGCCTGATCTGATGCTCAAAGCGCCTCGCTTCCGAACCCTGTTCACCGGCCTGATCCTGACCGGATCGGTCCTCATCGGTTGGGGCTGCCGGCCGGCCCAGCGCTCGGATCTGGCGCCGCAGGGACCGCTCCAGCTCTGGACCCTCCAGCTGGCACCCAAATTCAACCCCTACATGGATGGGGTGATCGATGCCTGGGACCGGGCCCATCCCAAGGACCCCGTGCGCTGGACAGATCTGCCCTGGGGCTCGGTGGAGCGCAAGCTGCTGGCTGCTGTGTTCGCGCGTACCGCGCCGGATGTGGTGAATCTGAATCCGCCCTTTGCAGCCAACCTCGCCAGTAAGGGCGGCCTGACGGATCTCACGCCCTTGCTGCCCGCGGGAGCGGCGGAGCGCTACCTGCCCTCGGTCTGGCAGGCGGCGAGGGATCCCCAGGCGGGCCAGATCGCTGTGCCCTGGTATCTCACTGTGCGCCTGAGCCTGGTGAACCGTGGCTTGCTTCAGCAGGCAGGCCTAGAGCAGCCGCCCCGGCGTTGGCAGGAGCTGCCGGCCTTTGCGCGTCGGATCCGCCGCACCACAGGTCGCTATGGCCTGTTTGTGACCGTGGTTCCCGACGACTCCGCTGAGCTGCTCGAATCGATGGTGCAGATGGGGGTGACCCTGCTGGATGACCGGCAGCGGGCTGCTTTCAACACCCCGGAGGGGCGACGTGCCTTTGCCTTCTGGAGTGATCTCTACAGGGAAGGCCTGCTGCCTCGCGAGGTGGTGAGCCAGGGGCAGCGGCGAGCGATTGAGCTCTATCAGAGCGGTGAGCTGGCGGTGCTGGCCAGTGGCGCTGAGTTTCTGCGCAGCATCCAAACCAATGCCCCCGGCATCGCCGCCCGCACCGAACCCTCCCCACCCCTCACCGGTGCGGATGGCACCGCCAATGTCGCCTTGATGACCCTGGCGGTGCCCCGTCAGAGCAGTCGCCCTCAGCAGGCAGCGAACCTGGCTCTTTTCCTGACCAACGCTCCTAATCAAACCCGTTTCGCCCGGGAGGCCCGGGTGCTTCCCTCCTCGCGCGCTGCCCTGCAGCAGGTGCTCAGGGAGCTGGAGGCCGAGCGACCGGCGAATGGCCAGGAGGCCCAGATCCGCCAGGCCCGCTTGCTGTCGGCCCGCACCCTGGAGCGAGCCCGGGTGCTGGTGCCAGCGAGCCCCGGCATCAAGCGCCTGCAGGCCATCATCTACACGCAGCTCCAGCGGGCGATGCTCGGCCAGATCAGCAGCGATCAGGCGGTGACCGAGGCGGCCCGGCAGTGGAATCGCTACGCCGAGGCCCGTTGGCCCTGAGCAGAGGTCTTAATCCTTAAAAGAATCAAAAGCCTTGGGGCGGCATGATCCCTTGGCTCGTGTTCTGTTTGGGCTGAACGGTAGGGTTGCGGCTCCTGATGCAGCGTTCGCATGCCCGAGCCCGGGCCATCCACTGCTCCGAAGGCCACGATCCTCGTGGTGGATGACGAACCTGCCGTTCGGCGCGTGCTGGTCATGCGCCTGCAATTGGCCGGCTACCAGGTGATTTGCGCCGAAGACGGCGAGGAAGCTCTCGAGCGTTTTCACAAGGACAGCCCCGATCTGGTGGTGCTCGATGTGATGCTCCCGAAGCTTGATGGCTTTGCGGTGTGCCGTCGGCTGCGGGCCGAATCCTGCGTGCCGATCATTTTCCTGTCTGCGCTGGAGGCGATCTCCGAGCGGGTAGCCGGTCTTGATCTCGGTGCCGACGATTATCTGCCCAAACCGTTCAGTCCCAAGGAGCTTGAGGCGCGGATCGCCTCGATCCTCCGTCGGGTTGGTCGGGGGTCGGCTGCCGCGGAGCCGAGGGATGTGCCCGTTGGTCAGGGGGTGCTGCGGGTCGGTGATTTGGTGGTGGATACCAACCGTCGTCAGGTCACGCGCGGCAGCGAGCGCATTTCCCTCACCTATACGGAGTTCAGCCTGCTGGAGCTGCTGTTCCGTGAGCCCGGACGCGTGGTGCCCCGGGCCGAGATCCTCGAGCAGCTCTGGGGGTATCCCCCTCGCCGCGCTGCCGATCTGCGTGTGGTGGATGTCTACGTCGCCCGCCTCCGCGGCAAGCTCGAGCCCGATCCCCGCAATCCGGAACTGATCCTCACCGTGCGCGGGATCGGTTACGCCTCCCAGCGCATGGGTGATCTGCCCGCCGCTGTCAACGCCTGAACCACTGCTGCAGCGCATTGGCAGCCATCAGGCTTCGAGGGGATTGACGTGGATTTCCATCCCATCCCAGGATTTGATCGGATTTCACTTCCGGAATCCTTTTCTCACTCCTTCAATGAGATACCCCACTCTCTTGTTGTCTTCTTTGGCAGCAATGCTTTTGGTGTCCTGCTCCACCCAGGATCCGCGATCAGAATGGCGCATGGAGAAGGCGGGCATTTTTGAGCAGGTCAAGAGCTGCTCTATCAAGCCTGAAGAAGCCATCGCCAAGCTTTCAGCTAGGCGCGATGCTCTGGCTTCCAAGGTGCAGGTTGGTTTTGATCCTGAAAAAGTGCGTCGTCTCGCACGAGAAGGGGGTTGCCCGGAATCTTGAGTCGTTGATTCCTCAGGATGCTCAGAGGGCGTCATCGATCAAGATGGCGCCCAGGCGATCCCACATTTGTGTCTGAACTGCGCGAGACCCGTCTGGAGAAGGCCAACGCCCTGCGCGAGCTCGGCCAGGAGCCCTACGCCCTGCGTTTCGAGCCGAGCCATCGCACCGATCAGCTCCAGGCTGACCATGCCGATCTGCCCAATGGAGAGGAGCGGCAGCTCGAGGTGGCGGTCGCCGGTCGGGTGATGACCCGTCGGGTGATGGGCAAGCTCGCCTTTTTTACCCTCGCGGACGAAACCGGTTCGATTCAGCTCTATCTGGAGAAGGCCAGTCTGGGTGAATCATTCAGCCAGCTCACCACCTTGGTGGATGCGGGTGATCTGATTGGTGTACGCGGCAGCCTGCGCCGCACCGACCGGGGCGAGCTGTCGGTGAAGGTGAGCGACTGGCAGATGCTCACCAAGGCTCTCCAGCCTCTCCCGGACAAGTGGCACGGCCTGGCGGACGTGGAGAAGCGCTACCGGCAGCGCTACCTTGATCTGATCGTCAGCCCCCAGTCGCGGGAGACCTTCCGGCGCCGCGCCCTGATGGTGAGTGCGATCCGGCGCTGGCTCGATGAACGCGCCTTTTTGGAAATTGAAACGCCGGTGCTGCAGGCGGAGGCCGGCGGTGCCGAGGCGCGTCCGTTCATCACCCACCACAACACCCTCGACCTGCCCCTTTACCTGCGGATCGCCACGGAGCTTCATCTCAAGCGACTCGTGGTGGGGGGCTTCGAGCGGGTCTATGAGCTGGGGCGCATCTTCCGCAACGAAGGCGTCAGTACCCGCCACAACCCCGAGTTCACCTCGGTGGAGGTGTATCAGGCCTATGCCGATTACACCGACATGATGGATCTCACCGAGCAGCTGATCGCCTCGGTGGCTGAGCAGATCTGCGGCGGTACCCGCATCACCTACCAGGACACGGAGGTGGATCTGACCCCCCCCTGGCGGCGCGCCACCATGCATGAGCTGGTGCAGGAGGCCACCGGTCTCGACTTCAACGCCTTTGCTGATCGCGCCTCAGCAGCAGCGGCGATGGAGGCCGCTGGTCTGGAGGTGCCTGAAAAAGCCGACAGCGTGGGCCGTTTGCTGAATGAGGCCTTTGAGCAACGGGTGGAGGCGGAGCTGATTCAGCCCACCTTTGTGACCGACTACCCGGTGGAGATTTCGCCGCTGGCACGCAAGCACCGCAGCAAGCCAGGGCTGGTGGAGCGCTTTGAGCTGTTCATCGTCGGCCGGGAGACCGCCAATGCCTTCAGTGAGCTCATCGATCCCCTCGACCAGCGACAGCGTCTCGAGGATCAGCAGGCCCGGCGGGCGGCTGGTGACGATGAGGCCCATGGGGTGGATGAGGATTTCCTTCAGGCTCTCGAGGTGGGGATGCCCCCCACGGGTGGCCTCGGGATCGGCATCGATCGCCTGGTGATGCTGCTTACCGATAGCCCCTCGATCCGTGATGTGATCGCCTTCCCGCTCATGCGCCCAGAAGTCCGTGCAGAAACCCGTACAGAGCCCTGAACCATCAACGTGGATAATTAGACCCAGTGGCAGGGTCCTCTTCCCATGAGTGGCGAGCGCGTAGGTTTCCGCTTCAAACACGCCGATGCGGTGGTCAAGCGCAATCCCCAGGGGCGTTCTCGCCGCGGTTGGGTGATGGAGCCGGTCGAGCAGACCACCAGCCGTGGCACCAAGATGCCCGCTTACCGAATCCGCTGGCGCGACAGTGAACGCCCCGAGATCGTGCTCCAGCACATGCTGATCGCCGATCCCGATCCCACTCCACCCCCCGAGAACGTGAGCCTGGTGCCCCCGGCTCCCAAGGCCTGATCCATCAGCTGAAGCCCTGACGGCGCCTCAGCTCCTCCAATTCTTGCTTTGCTTCAAACAGGGCCCAGTCTTCTTCGAGGCTGCGGCCCTGTTGCTGTTTTGCAGCCCTTTGCTGGAGCTGGCTGAGCTGGGTGTTCAGGTCCTGAAATTGTTGACCCAGGCCCTCCAGTTCTCCCCACAGCTGCCGGCCCTGGTCCATCAGGCTCTGCACATGGGCCTCAGCCCGTCCAGCCAGATCCTTGGCGCCAGCTGCGCGAGCCCGGCTGCAGCGGGCCTGCCAGTCGCGCACCTCTGAGGCGAGGGCCAGGAGCAGGCGGCGGTGCTCCTCCGCCTGCTCCTGGAGCTGAGCGCGCCGACGCTGGAGATCCTGCTGACGATCACGCAGATGCTGTTCGCGCAGTAGTTGCTCCTGCTGGGGATTGGAGCGCAGAAAGGCATTGAGGCGTTCCTCGAGGTTGCGCTCAAGCTGATCCAGCCAGGTGGGGGCCATCAGCCGTCGCCCTGCCCATCGGGGGCTTTGGTGATCAACGGGGCTTCGATCTCCTGCTGCAGCGGGGTGATCGCTCCATCACGGGAGCGCAGCAGCAGCTGGGTGAGCCGAGCCACCGATCCTTCCCCAACCTCCAGCTCGCTGAGTCGCTCGAAGGCCTGCCGATAGAGCGCTTCCAGTTCATCGATCAGGGATTCCCGCTGCTGGCGGATGGTGCGGCGTTGCTCCTCACGGCTCATGGCGGCAGCGGTGCTCGGTGACTGATGGTCAGTCTGCCGCCTCCAGCAGGTGCAGAGAGAGGCTGTCGTCGGGGTCATGCCAACGGCGTGCGCAGCGCCATCCCGCCTCTGCGGCCAGCTCGATCGCCATCACAGGGCTGTACTTCACGCTGTATTCGGTCACCAGCGCTTCACCGTCGTCGAAGCTCCAGTGCTCATCGGCAATGGAGACCTGTTGGGGGCAGCGGCTGATCAGGGCCATCTCCACGCGACTGGCCTCCGGTTGCCAGTGGGCCTGGTAGCGGAAGCGTTGGGGATCGAAGTCGGCCTGCAGATCCTGGTTGAGGCGATGGAGCAGATTGCGGGCAAAGGCAGCCGACACCCCGGCGGCATCGTCATAGGCCGCCTCCAGTACCGACGCCGGCTTGGGGTGATCAAGGCCCAGCAGCAGGGGGCCGCCGGCCAGGATCCTCCGGAAGCGCCGCAGCAGCTCCTCCGCGTCCTGGCGGTTGAAATTGCCCAGGGAGCTGCCGGGGAAGAACCCCAGCCGTCGTTGGCCCCGCAGCAAGGGATGGTCAGGCAGGGTCTCCAGTTGGCTGTGGTCACAGCAGATGCCGAGCATGGCCACCGTCGGATGGGCTTGTTGCAGCTTGGTGATCGCCTGCTGGAGATGGTCGGCGCTGATGTCGAGGGCGACGTAAGCCGGTGGCTGCAGGGCCTTCAGCAGGGGGCCCACCTTGCGGGCACTGCCGGCCCCGAACTCCACGATCACGCCATCACCGAGGGCTGCAGCGATCTCGAGGGCCTTGCACTCCAGCAGGTTGATTTCGGTGCGGGTGAGCCCGTATTCCGGTTGTTCGCAGATCCGGTCAAAGAGCTTGGAGCCTTCGGCGTCGTAGAGGAACCAAGCCGGCAGCTGGCGTGGTTGGCGCGCCATGCCATCGCGCACCAGCTGGCGCATGTCGGCGGCGGGGGGATGGAGGTCGATCAGCTCGATCGCGGGAGGTCTCGGGAGATTCATCTGACTGGTCATCTGGCTGGTCATCTGGCTGCTTACCTGGCCAGGCGCAGGCCGGCGGCCATCCAGCGGCTCGCCGGCGGGAAGAAGTTCCGGTAGGTGAGACGGCTGTGACCCTCGGGAGTCAGGCGGCTGCTGCCCCGCAGCACGAATTGGGAGGTCATGAACTTGCCGTTGTATTCCCCCACGGCCCCGGCCGCCGGCTGGAAGCCCGGATAGGGGCGGTAGGGGCTGGCGGTCCATTGCCAGAGGTCTCCTGTGGCTTGAAGGAGCTCATCGCTGCGCTCGCGGGCGCTCAGCTCCCACTCCGCTTCGCTCGGCAGGCGGGCACCGGCCCAGCGGGCATAGGCATCCGCTTCGAACCAGCTGATGTGCCTGACAGGGCGTTGCGGTTGCAGGGGTTGCCGGCCCGCCAGGGTGAATTCCCATTGCCAGGGTGCTTCAGGGCCCTCCCGGCGCCAGTAGCGAGGGGCTTGCCATGCTTTCGTTTGGCACAGGCTCCAGCCTTCGCTCATCCATAGCTCCGGCCGCTGGTAGCCACCGTCGGCGATGAACTGCTGGTAGTCGGCATTGGTCACCAACCGGTCCGCGAGCGCGAACGGCTCCAGCCAGACCCGGTGGCGCGGCCCCTCATTGTCGAAATGGAAGCTGTCGAGATTTGCGCTGTCGAGATGCAAGCTGTCGTGATGCGAGCCTTGGCCGATCTCGACCAGGCCTCCGGGATGTTCCAGCCAGCGGCGCTCGCTGCCGGGTGCTTCCTTCGCCTCCTCCCAGTCGCTGCGGTAGCAGGGCTCCAGGGGCTGGCGACTGAAGCCATCGAGCAGGTCCATCAGCAGCAGTTCCTGGTGCTGCTGCTCGTGCTGGAGTCCGAGCTCCACGAGGCCGCTCCAACGGCGATCCTCGCCAGCGCTGAACAGTTGCTCCAGAGAGGCATCGACCCGCCGGCGCCAGGCGAGCACCTCGGCGATCCCCGGTCGGCTGAGAAGGCCGCGCTGGGGCCTGGGTTGTCGGGGACCGACGGTCTCGTAATAGGAATTGAACAAGTAGCCCCAGCGGGGATCAGCCGGGCGGTGATCTGGCTGAAACGGCCCGAGCACGAAGGTTTCGAAGAACCAGGTGGTGTGTGCCAGGTGCCATTTGGGTGGGCTGGCATCGGCCATGCCCTGCAGGCAGAGATCCTCCGGTTCGAGGGGGGCGATCAGCGCTTCGCTGGTGCGGCGCACCGTCAGCAGGCGAGACAGCAGGGGCTGCTGCGTGCTGAGGACCATCCCATGCGGGCGACTGCGGCAGACCCTAGGTGCGGATCAATTGCGGTGCAGGTGGCGCTGGGCCCCTACCATCGGCCCACTGCGGCTGGAACGATGGAGATCGGATCTGTGCTCGCGGAGCGCTATCGGATCGATCAGCAACTGAGCGCCGCCGCCCAGGGAGTGCTCTGGCGCGCCGCTGATTTGCTCGCCGGCGAGTCCCCTGTGGCGTTGCGCGAACTGCGTGACCCTGCTGCCCAGGAGCGCTTCCGGGCGATCTGGCCTGCGATGCAGGCGGTGCTTCATCCCCAGATTCCTCGCTTCGGTGGCCTGCTGGAGGAGGAGGGAGCCCTCTGGCTGGTGCGTGAGTGGCAGGAGGGGCAGAGCCTGAGTCAGATCCAGCGCCAACGCTCTGAGCGCCAGCTGGTGTTCGGTCCCGGGGAGGTGCTCTTGCTGCTGCGCCAGCTGCTGCCACCCCTGGCGGTGCTGCATGGCCGCGACTTGGTGCATGGCGATCTCAACCCCGGCAACCTGCTACGCCGGGATCAGGACGGTCTGCCCGTGCTGCTGGATTTCGGCCTGCTGCAGCAGGCCGGTCTGCGCCCACTGACCGGCGCAACGGCCGGCTATGCCCCCAGGGCCCAGGGCCGCGGTGAAGCGGCTGCCGCCTGGATGGATCTCCATGGCTTGGGTGTCACGGCCCTGAGTCTTCTCAGCGGTCGGCCCCCGGAACAGTTGCTGGGGCCTGACGGTGCTGCTGCCAGCGCCTGGCGCATTCCCGAGAGCTTGAATCTGGAGCCCCCCTATCGCGCGGTCCTTGAGCGGCTGCTCAGCGAACGGCCCGGGGAGCGTTTCGAGCAGGCCCGCGAGGCGCTGCAGGCGCTGCAGGCTGTGGTCATGCCCGAATCCACTGGTCCCCAGGCGCTCTCGGAACGCACGGTGGTGCTGGCGCCGGCGGCGCCTGTTTCTGCGCCCGTTCCAGATCCCACACCTGCGTTGCCTTCCCTCGCCATGGTTCCAGACGCTTCAGCCCAATCGCAGCCAGGCGATCAGGCTGTTTCAGTACGGAGTCGCCCCAGCGCCGAGGAGCGTCAAAGGGCCGCCGAAGGGCGTCTCTGGCCGGTGGTCGGCGCGCTCCTCGTTTCGGCGGTGCTGGGCACGGCCATCGGCTGGTTCCTGCTCAGTCGTGGTCGCAGCCCGGATGGTGCCCCCTCCACGGATCGTGATCTGGTGGGCCGGGCCCCGAGTGCCAGCTTGCCGCCGGCGGAGGTGGATCAGCGTCAGCAGCTGCTCAGTCGCCTGCGTGCCCTTCAGGTTGACCGCAGCTGGTTTCTGCAGCTGGTGGATGCCAGCCTGCTGGCCCGCTTCCCCGAGCGGAACGGGCGCCTGCCGACTGATTCCCTCGAGGATGCTCCTCTGCGCCGGGTCTGGAATGAGCTGGCGGAGGAGTGGCTGGCCCGGGTGGAGCAGTTGCCGCCCGATCTGCGGGCCCGGCTTGGCCAGCTCAAGGGTGCGGATTGGCAGAAGCAGCGGGAGGCGCTCACGAAGCAGGGGGTGAATCCCCGGGTGGTGGAGCAGCTGGTGAGTGCTTCAGCCCAGAACCTTCTGCCCGGCGTGGTGAGCGGTAGCAAGCCCCCTGAGCCTTACCTGCAGCTCTGGTATGCCGCCGCCATGCGCGGGCTGGGTGATGTGCGCATCGAGAAGCTCACGGCTCGCCCCGGTGCGCCCACGGTGCTCTCCAGTCGTGTGCCATCCGGTGGGGCGCGCTTGATTGCGATTCAGGTGCCGGCGGGCCGCCGCCTGGTGCTGGGCATCAACGGCACCCCCCTGATGCAGATGACCGTCTACGGCGCCGATGGTGAGGTGGTCGCGGCCCGGGGCCCGCTGCGGGTGGTGACCCTCACGCCTGAAGCGGGCTCGCCCGTGCAGGTGCTGGTGACCAATGAAGGGGTCTCTTCGGGTTTGCTCACGCTCTCGTGTCGGGCTGATCGACCCGCCCCAACGCCTTTGCCGGAGGTGGACCCGAATCCGATTCCAGATCCGGCGACCGGTGCCACGGGTGCGGTGGATGGCATGGCTGACCCCCCGGGGCCGAAGCCGGCCGGGGCGGCCAAGCCGCCGGAGGCGCCGCTGGCACCACCCCCAGCGGCAGGAGCAGCCCAAGGGGACGGTGGCGTCACTAACTAGTAACGATTCAGTAACGGGATAGTGCTGCGCGGGTTTCTTTTTTCACCTGCTTTTCCTTTTCGGCCGCTCGTTTGTCGTGCAGCTTGCGGCCCTTGCCCAGTCCGATCGTCAACTTGATCCACGAGCCCTTGAGATGCATGTTCAGGGGGATCAGGGCCAGGCCCTTCTGGTCAAGCTGGCCCCGCAACTTGTCGATCTCGCGCCTGTGGGCCAACAGTTTGCGCACCCGCAGGGGGTCGTGGTTGTAGTAGCCACTGGCGTGGGTGTGGGGTGAGATGTGCACGTTGTGCAGCTGCAGCTCACCGTTGCGGATGAGGCAGAAGCCATCCCGCAGGTTGGCCTGGCCGGCCCGCACCGATTTCACCTCCGTGCCCACCAGCTCGATGCCGGTTTCCAGGGTTTCCAGGATTTCGTATTGATGGCGCGCCAGGCGGTTATCGGCCAGCAGGCGATTCGCCGCTGCCCTGGCTGCTGCCCCCTTCTTGCCTCCGCCTTTCGCCATCCGGCTGCCTTGGATCTCCCGACCTTATCCAGACATCGGTACCCTTCCACCATGGCGATCGTTTCCTCCAGTGCCGGCTCCGGGCGCAGCAAGCGCAACGCGGTGCCCCGTCTGGTGGATCCAGCCGCGCAGGAGGAGGATGTCGCGGGTACGGATTCCGCGGGCATCAATTCCGCAGGCGCGCCTCTCGAAGGAATCGATGGGGCTTCAGCCCGCGATGAGGGGCTCCGCCCTCGACGTCTGAATGACTACATCGGCCAGCGGGAGCTGAAACAGGTGCTTGGCATCGCCGTGCAGGCGGCGATCGGCCGCGGCGATGCCCTCGACCATGTGCTGCTCTATGGCCCCCCCGGCCTCGGGAAGACCACCATGGCCCTGGTGCTCGCCGAGGAGCTGGGGGTGAGCTGCCGGATCACCAGTGCACCGGCCCTCGAGCGCCCGCGAGACATCGTTGGTCTGCTGGTGAATCTGCAGCCGCGGGAGCTGTTGTTCATCGATGAGATTCATCGCCTCACCCGGGTGGCTGAGGAGTTGCTCTATCCGGCGATGGAGGATCGGCGCCTTGATCTCACGGTGGGCAAGGGGAGCACGGCTCGCACCCGCACCCTCGATCTGCCTCCCTTCACCCTCGTGGGCGCCACCACCCGGGCCGGCTCTTTGAGCTCCCCCCTGCGCGATCGCTTCGGCTTGATCCAGCGCCTGGAGTTCTATGGCCAAGAGGATCTCGAGGCGATCGTGGAGCGGGCCTCCGGCCTGCTCGGCCTCCGTCTCACGGCAGCGGCTTGTTGCGAAATTGCTCGTCGCTGCCGGGGCACTCCTCGCATCGCCAACCGCCTGCTGCGGAGGGTGCGGGATGTGGCTTGTGTGCGCGGGGTGGAGGGAGCGATCGAGGCCGCGCTCGTCGAAGAGGCCCTCAGCCTCCATCGTGTGGATGGCCGTGGATTGGATGCCAGTGACCGTCGCCTGCTCGAGCTTCTGCTGCAGGCCCATGGAGGTGGCCCTGTGGGCCTTGAAACCCTGGCGGCTGCCCTCGGTGAAGATCCCACCACCCTGGAAGCGGTGGTGGAGCCTTACCTGCTGCAGCTCGGTTTCCTGCAACGCACCCCCCGGGGGCGAGTGGTGACGGCGGCGGGGCGTCGACATCTGGGCTGGCCGACGGAGGGATCCGAAGCGGCATGATCCATCGCGCCCTTCTTTTGGTGTTGCTGGGATTGCTCTGGCTGGTGCAGCCGGTTGAGGCAGATCAGGGTGTCACGGTTCCAGACCTCTCAGATCGCGACCTGTTCGAGCGGGCCCTGGCGGCCAGTCGCGATGGTGCGGCAGCCCAGGCGCTGCCCTTTTGGGATCGTTATTTGGAGCGCCAGCCTCAGGACGCCGCCGCCTGGAGCAACCGCGGCAATGTGCGCCTGGTGCTTGGTGATGCCGAAGCTGCGATCGCCGATCAGACCCAGGCGCTGGCCCTGGAGCCTGAGGCGATGGATCCCCATCTCAACCGCGGCACTGCGGAAGAGGCGTTGCAGCGGTGGTCGGATGCGGCCACGGACTACACCTGGATCCTGGAGCGGGATCCCCAGGAGGCTTCGGCCCTCTACAACCTGGGCAATGTGCGCGGCTCCCAGAGCGACTGGGCGGCGGCGGCTGAGCTGTATGCCCAGGCGGCCCTGGCGCGGCCGGGGTTTGCGATGGCACGCTCCAGCGAGGCCCTGGCCCGTTATCAGCTTGGTGAGCTGGATGCTGCCGAACAGGAGTTGCGCAAACTGATTCGCCGCTATCCCCTGTTTGCTGATTCCAGAGCGGCCCTGTCGGCCCTGCTCTGGCGCCGGGGCCAGGGTGGCGAGGCGGAGAGCCACTGGGCGGCGGCGGCCGGGCTCGATCCCCGTTATCGCCAGGCCGATTGGCTGCTGGCGGTACGGCGCTGGCCACCGAGCCCCACGGCCGACCTGGGCGCGTTTCTCAAGCTGGAGAGTCGATGAACACCCCCATGGATCCCTGGCTCACTCGCCTCGACGCGCAGTTGCCGGAACTGCTGGAACTGCGCCGTCATCTCCATGCCCATCCGGAGCTGAGCGGGGAGGAGCACCAAACGGCCGCGTTGGTGGCGGGGGAGCTGCGCCAGCACGGTTGGCAGGTGCGCGAAGGGGTGGGACGTACCGGTGTGGTGGCCGACCTTGGTCCGTCTGAGGGGCCAAGGGTTGGCCTGCGGGTGGATATGGATGCCCTGCCTGTTGAGGAGCGCACGGGGCTGGCCTATGCGTCCCGCCGTCAGGGGGTGATGCACGCCTGCGGCCATGACCTGCACACCTGCATTGGCCTGGGGGTGGCCCGTTTGCTGGCGGCTGAGTCGCCTCTGCCCTGCGGGGTGCGGCTGTTGTTTCAGCCCGCCGAAGAGCTGGCCCAAGGGGCCCGCTGGATGCGTGACGACGGCGCCCTGGAGGGTCTCTCCGCCCTGTACGGCGTGCATGTGTTTCCGTCTCTTGCGGTGGGAACGATCGGGGTGCGCAGCGGCAGCCTCACAGCAGCGGCAGGGGAACTGGAGATCGAGGTGATCGGTGAGGGGGGGCACGGTGCCCGGCCCCACCAGTCGGTGGATGCGATCTGGATCGCCGCCCGGGTGGTGACTGGTCTGCAGGAGGCGATCAGTCGCCGCCTGGATGCCCTGCATCCCGTGGTGGTGAGCTTCGGGCGGATCGAGGGCGGCAAAGCCTTCAACGTGATCGCCGATCGGGTGCGCCTGCTCGGCACCCTGCGCTGCCTGGATTGCGATCTGCACGGTCGGCTGCCAGCCTGGATCGAAGACACCGTGCAGGCGATCTGTTCCAGCTTCGGCGCCACCGCCACCGTCAGCTATCGCTGCATCGCCCCCCCGGTGCACAACCATTCGGGCCTCACGGATCTGCTCGAACGCTGTGCCATCGAACAGATCGGTCGCGCCCAGGTGCAGCGTCTGGAGCACCCGTCCCTTGGCGCGGAGGATTTCGCGGAGCTGGTGCAGGAGCTGCCGGGCAGCATGTTTCGGTTGGGTGTGGCGGGGCCGGATGGATGTGCGCCCCTGCATAACGGTCGTTTTCTGCCGGATGAAGCCAGCCTGGGGGTCGGCATTCGCGTGCTCACCTCCACCCTGCTGGCCTGGATGAACGCTCCCATTCCCGCGGAGGCTCCGTGAGCTCGCGCATCCGATCCTTGGGCCATGTGTGGCTGTCGCTGGCGGCGCCTCTGTTGGTGTTGCTGGGGTTGGTGGCGCTGTTCCTGCGCCAGGGGCAAGACCGCCTGCAGGCCCTGCCTGCGATTGTGGTGGGCATCACCCTGGTGACCAGCGCCCTGGTGGGCCGTCGACGCCGGCGTCAGCGCCTGTTGATGGCTCTGCGCAGCACCCGGGCCGAACGCCCATCCCAGGAGCGCGACTGATGGCTGCCCAACCCGACGACCGACCCTGCCCCGATGCGGCAACCCTGCGCGAGGCGATTGCCTCCGGTGACCCGATGCGGGCCATGCCCGCCTTGGCGACTCTGAGGGAGTTCCCCGAGGATCAGACCGAGACCGTGGTGGTGCCGCTGTTGCTGCTTGGCGCAGAGCAGGAGGCCTTTCTGGTGCGCTCGCTCAGCTGCAGCGGCCTGGGGGTTCGCCGCAGCGAGGCGGGCTGGGCGCTGCTCGAGCGGCTGCTGCGGAACGACGAGGACGCGAATGTGCGCGCGGAAGCGGCCAATTCCCTCGCCAGCTACGGCGTGGAGCGGGCCTGGCCCCTGCTGCGGGACAGCTTTGCTGCCGACAACGCCTGGCTCGTGCGTTGCAGCATCCTCTCGGCCCTGGCGGAGCAGCCTGGGATTGATCCCGCCTGGTTGCTCGAGCTCGGCCAGCTGGCGATCGAGGATGGCGACGGCACCGTGCGGGTGGGCGGCGCTGAGATCCTGGGCCGGCTGGTGCGGGAGCAAGCCGCCGATGACGTTGGCAGCCAGGCCCGGGCCCTGCTCCAACCGCTGCAGCAGGACACGGATCACCGGGTGGTGGCAGCGGCCCTGAATGGCCTGCAGGGGGGCTGAGCACCCCTTTGACGCGACTCTTGCTACCGTTCCGGCACCACTAGGGGTGCCCTGGTCGCTTGCGACTGATCGGGCTGAGATCACACCCTCCGCACCTGATCCGGGTCATGCCGGCGCAGGGAAGTGACCAAGCGTGATCCCGGGCTGCAGCCCACCTCTGGCTATCCCGTCGCCGATTCGATCATGCGTGCTTCCTGGGTTGCCGCCCGCCAGGGCAAGGCCAATGTGTCGCAGATGCACTACGCCCGCCAAGGGGTGGTGACCGAGGAGATGGCCCATGTGGCCAAGCGAGAGAACCTGCCCGAGTCGCTGGTGATGGAGGAGGTGGCCCGGGGCCGCATGATCATCCCGGCCAACATCAACCACACCAACCTGGAGCCGATGGCGATCGGCATCGCCAGCAAGTGCAAGGTGAACGCCAACATCGGTGCTTCTCCGAATGCCTCAGATGCGGACGAGGAGGTGAAGAAACTGAAGTTGGCGGTCAACTATGGCGCCGACACGGTGATGGATCTCTCCACCGGTGGCGTGAACCTGGATGAGGTGCGCACGGCGATCATTCATGCTTCGCCGGTGCCGATCGGCACGGTGCCCGTTTATCAGGCCCTGGAGAGTGTGCACGGCTCGATCGAAAAGCTCGATGAAGACGACTTCCTGCACATCATCGAGAAGCACTGCCAGCAGGGCGTTGATTACCAGACCATCCACGCCGGTCTGCTGATCGAACACCTTCCCAAGGTGAAGGGCCGCATCACCGGGATCGTGAGCCGTGGCGGCGGCATCCTGGCGCAGTGGATGCTCTATCACCATCGCCAGAACCCGCTCTACACGCGCTTTGACGACATCTGCGAGATCTTCAAGCGCTACGACTGCACCTTCTCGCTGGGTGATTCATTGCGGCCCGGCTGTCAGCACGATGCCTCGGATGCCGCGCAGCTCGCTGAACTCCACACTCTGGGTGAACTGACCCGTCGCGCCTGGACCCACGATGTGCAGGTGATGGTGGAGGGTCCGGGTCACGTCCCCATGGACCAGATCGAGTTCAACGTGAAGAAGCAGATGGAGGAGTGCAACGAAGCGCCCTTCTATGTGCTCGGCCCTTTGGTCACCGATATTGCTCCCGGTTACGACCACATCACCTCAGCGATCGGTGCGGCGATGGCTGGCTGGCATGGCACGGCGATGCTTTGCTACGTGACCCCCAAGGAGCACCTGGGTCTTCCCAATGCCGAAGACGTGCGTGAAGGCCTGATCGCTTACAAGATTGCGGCCCATGCGGCGGATATCGCCCGTCACCGCCCCGGTGCCCGTGATCGCGACGATGAGCTCAGCCGGGCTCGCTACAACTTCGACTGGAACAAGCAGTTTGAGTTGTCACTCGATCCCGAGCGTGCCAAGGAGTATCACGACGAAACCCTGCCGGCGGATATCTACAAGCAGGCCGAGTTCTGTTCGATGTGTGGGCCCAAGCACTGCCCGATGCAGACCAAGATCACCGATGCCGATATCGAAGGCCTGGAAGAGGTGCTGAAGGCTCAAGGTGGCGCCGAACTGGCTGGCGTGAAGATGGAGAAGGCTGACTAATCACAGCTTTTTGATTGCTTTAGGGGTCTGAGAGGCAAAGATCCCTGTTTTTTTGTCGACTATCCAGATGTAGGACATTCCTTCGTTGGTGTTGCTGTCAGTTATCTCCAGGCGGTTGCCACGCTTTGCAATGTGTGTGATTTGATAATCACCACGTTCAGCGGGGATTGGCTTGCCGTCCCGGATGAGTAATATCCAGGCACTCCAGTCGCCATCGCGAGACCTGGAGCGAACGTAAAGCCGATCATTTCCATCTTTTCCAGCCTCAATCCCTGTCGCCGCATAAATGGTCTGATCGGGTTCGCTTTTGGCCCCGAGTTCTGAGGGGATGCCCTGGTGATCGTTGATTGTTCGGACCTTGGCTTCTTGTCGTGAGGCGTCGTAGTTCACGATGCAACGTTTTTGTCCTTTGCCATGGGCAGGTTTCAGCCGGTGGTGTTGTTCCGGCTTGCTCAGGGCCAGCCATGAATAGGCACCGATACCAGAGGGTTCTGTGTAAGGCCAGTCGGTCTTGGGGAAGTGACCGCTGTAGCCATTCAGCGTTGGAATTCCAGTGCGTCTCTGGGCATGCATGGCCATCACCTGGGCTCGCCATGGCGGTTGTTCGCTCCACTCGTACCAGAACAGATCACAGTTGCTGGAGCTCAAGGCAGTAGTGATGGCGTTGTTTTCCTGCCGCCAGGTCTTGAGCGAAAAGGAGGGCTGACCCTTTGGCCAGATCCCAACAAAGCTTCCCATCAGTGCCAGTAGTGCTGCGATGGGCTCCCAACGTTGAACCCCTGATCGCTGCCAATGCGTGGCGGCGAGGGCGATTGCCGGAGCCGCATACAGCACGATCACCATGGCTACGCGGCTGGAGGCGCGCACGGAGCTGGCACCTGGCAGCAGTTTGCTGATGATGATCCAGAGGCTGAATCCCTTGAAGGAGAGGCTCAATATCACCATGGCCCCGATGGCAATTAACCAGATCCGTAGGGGGTTCGGGCTGGCTTTTCTTTGAGCGATCGCTGTCAGTAGGACAGCTGCGAACAAGATCAGCAGGCTCCAGCCTGGAAACAGTTCCTGCTCAGCGCCATAAACCCAGTTTGGATTTGTATTGGCCGCGGTCAATGGTGGCTGGAGGAGCCATTGATCACTCCCGAACAGCCAGCTCCCAATCTTGGGGAGATTATTAATGATTTCTCCAATGTCCCTTTTCCCAAAGGTCTTCAGTGTTTGCAAGTAGGGGAGGTAAATCGTTGCGTTGAGACCAATGCAGGCAAGCAGTAGTGTTGTATGAATCCCTAGCCGTTGTCCGTGCTTCAGCCTGAACCGGTGTTGATGAAAACGCTTTAAGAGGTGAATGGCGCTAGCAATTAAGACGCCATAACAGGCATAAACAAAGATGTAGATATTGAAGAAGCCATTGGCCAGAAGCCAGGAGCCCAACAGAAGCCAGTCACTGATCGTGAAATCGACTGGTGGTTCCTGGATCAATCGATGGCAGAGCCAGAGAATTGGGCCGATCAGAAAGAGGCTGAGCAGCTGGGGATGACCTAACTGTTGGGTGATAACAGGGCTGAAACTGGTGACGAGTGCCGCAATGCTGATCCAGACGGGTTGGGTCTCTGGAGCAATGCGTTTGGCGGTATGGCGGATGGCTACGAAGTTCAGCCACAGGGTCGTGGTAATCCATCCCACATAGCTTTGAAAAGGATCGCAGAATGAACGGAAGGTTCCGTAGATCACGCTGGGACCGAGTAAATGATCACTCCAGGCAAGAGTGTCTTGAATCGGCCAAAAAAAGTCTGGCGACCAAAAGTGCGCTGATTTAAAAATTTGAAAATCAATGAAATGCCTGTAGGCGTGTTCTAGGAAATACAGGTTGAGGAGCGTGTCGCCTGGGTCTGTCGGAAATTGTGCGAGGCCACTGGATAGGGTCGGCCAGAGCGTCATGGCGATTGCCAGAGCTGGAACCGCTAGCCAGTGGAACAACAGATGAGACGCGCTCTTGAATCTCAAAGGCATTCCCTGAACCAGGCAATCGTGGGGTCCAGACCCTGTGGAAGCGAGATCTTAGGTTCCCATCCCAGCTCCTGTCTGGCGAGATCAATGATCGGCTGGCGTTGGAGTGGATCGTCTTGGGGGAGCGGTTTTGTGATCAGTTCGAGCTTAGGATTGATGCGATCGCGCACCAGTTCAGCCAGCTGGCGGATGGTGAACTCACCCGGATTGCCGATATTGATGGGGCCTGTGTGGTTGCCGTTCATCAGGCGGATCATGCCTTCAATCAGATCATCCACATAGCAGAAGGAGCGGGTCTGGCTGCCATCGCCGTAGAGAGTGAGAGCTTGTCCTTGCAGTGCTTGCATGATGAAGTTGCTCACTACCCGTCCGTCGTCGGGCAGCATGCGCGGCCCGTAAGTATTGAAAATGCGCATGACGCGAATTTCAGTGCCATGCATGCGCTGATAATCGAAGCAAAGGGTTTCGGCGATGCGCTTGCCTTCGTCGTAGCAGCTGCGGATCCCGATCGTGTTCACGCAACCTCGATAGCTTTCGGGTTGCGGGTGCACCTCTGGATCGCCATACACCTCACTGGTGCTCGCTAAAAGTAGGCGTGCACCCACGCGCCGCGCCAGGCCGAGCATGTTGTAGGTGCCTAGAAAACTGGTTTTGGCCGTTTTGATCGGATTAAATTGATAGTGAACCGGCGAAGCTGGGCAAGCTAGATGCCAGATGCGGTCGACTTCCAGTCGGATTGGTTCCGTTACGTCATGGCGGATCAGTTCAAAGCGAGGATGGCTGATCCACTGGGAGATATTGGTTTTGCGTCCAGTGAAATAGTTGTCGAGGCAGATCACCTCTTCCCCGGCTTGCATGAGCCGGTCGGTTAGGTGAGAGCCGAGGAAGCCCGCGCCGCCTGTGATCAGATTGCGTGTAATTCGCATGATGCGCCTAGCGTTGGGCCCAAAGATTGTATTTCAGGATGCAGTAGATCGCGCGGAATCCATCTCTCCAGCCGATTTTCTTGCCTTCATCGTAGGTGCGGCCGTAGTAGGAGATGCCCACTTCATAGATGCGAAGATTCATTTTTGAGATTTTGGCTGTCACTTCTGGCTCAAAGCCGAACCTATTTTCGCAGATGTTGATTGCTTGAATCACCTCGCGCCTGAATGCCTTGTAACAGGTCTCCATGTCTGAAAGGTTCAGATCTGTGAAGAAATTGCTCATCAGGGTGAGCACGCCATTGCCGACCCTGTGCCAGAAATACACAACCCTGTGTGGTCTGCCACTTTGAAAGCGACTGCCGAAGACAACATCAGCTTTGCCATCCACAATCGGTTGAATGACAATTGGGAACTCCTGGGGATCGTATTCAAGATCCGCATCCTGAACGATGCAGATATCCCCGGTGGCCTTCTGGAAGCCTGTTCTTAATGCTGCTCCCTTCCCTTGGTTCTTGTCGTGGAAGACCACGCTGATTTCATGGTCTTTGATTGTTGCGAGGATATCCCGTGTTCCATCGCTGGAGCCATCATCAACGATGATAATTTCTCGATCGCTTATCGGCGCCTTTTTGACGGCTTCAATCAGTGAAATGATCGTGGCTGCTTCGTTGTAGCAGGGAATAATAATGCTGAGCTTCATTATTTAAATACCCAATATTTTTGTGCGCCGTACGATAGCACGGCTAGGCATGGTATTAGTGCTGCAGCTGCAATATTTTTGCTGAAACCTAGTGTGGTGCCGATGTCAATCCCCGCAGTGTTGAGTAGCCACATGGTTGTCATCAGAGCCAGGTAGCGGAGGATTGGCTGATGGTTGCGCAATCCTTTGGCTTGGAACACGACTTTGCCGTAAATCGTGTAGCCAAAGCCCGTGTTAATGGCTTGGCTGATCAATGTGGCCGCGAGCACACTCACGCTGTTGCTCGCTAGAAGCATTTGCAGCACAAGGTTGGTGACGAGGACATTGCAGAGTCCTGCTGCGCCGAAGCGTCGTTTCTGTCCGCGACGCTTGCCGCGGGTTGGTACCTGATCTGTTGCTTCGGCAGCATCAGTCAAAACCCCCCGGTGCCCTGAGGCAGCGGGGGGCGATGGGATTGCTTGATCAGCCTGTGAGTTCTCTGAATTCACAGACATTAAGTCAACCGAGTAGGGCCTTGGATTTTGCCACGACGTTCTCCACGGTGAAGCCGAACTTCTCCATGCAGGTGCCGCCAGGGGCCGATGCACCGAAGCGATTCATGGTGACGCTGTCTCCATCAAGGCCGATGAAGCGGTGCCAACCGAAGCTTTCAGCTGCTTCCACCACGATGCGCTTGCGCACGGCTGCGGGGAGCACCTGCTCCTTGTAGGCATCACTCTGCTCATCGAAGAGTTCCACGCAGGGCATGGACACCACGCGCACCTTCTTGCCTTCAGCAGTGAGTTGCTTGGCGGCCTGCACGCAGAGGTCGAGCTCGGTGCCGGTGCCGATCAGGATCAGTTCAGGGGTGCCCTCGCAGTCTTCGAGGATGTAGCCGCCGTGGGCGACCTTTTCGATCGACGAGTTGGCCTGGTTGGCCATGTTCTGGCGGCTGAGGCAAAGGGCGCTGGGGCGCTTGCGGTTCTCGATCGCCAGTTTGTAAGCACCGCTGGTTTCATTGCCATCACCAGGGCGGAACACTAGCAGGTTGGGCATCGCCCGCAGGGAGGGGATGGTCTCGATCGGCTGGTGGGTGGGACCGTCCTCGCCAACGCCGATGGAGTCGTGGGTGAGCACGTAGATCACACCCAGCTCGCTCAGGGCCGAGAGGCGCATGGAGCCGCGCATGTAGTCGGCGAACACCAGGAAGGTGCCGCCGTAGGGGATCAAGCCGCTGTTGTGATAAGCGATGCCGTTGAGGATGGCGGCCATGGCGTGCTCACGCACACCGAAGTGCAGATAGCGCTTCTCCGGGGTTTCGGGCTGGTAGGAGCCGGTTTCGCCTTTGATGTCGGTGTAGTTGGAGTGGGTGAGGTCAGCCGAGCCGCCGATCAGTTCTGGCAGGTTGGGACCCAGAGCACCCAGGCAGATCTGGGAGTGCTTGCGGGTGGCCAGTCCACCGTCTGCAGGGGTGTAGGTGGGCAGGTCCTTGTCCCAACCCTGGGGCAGTTCACCGCGCAGCATCCGCTCGAACACGGCAGACTCGGCAGGGTACTGGCTCCGGTAGGTCGCCAGGGTCTGATTCCACTCCGCTTCAAGGCTGGCGCCGCGATCGATGGCCTGACGGAACTGGTCGTAGGCCTCCTGGGGCACCTCAAAGGGGCCGTACTCCCAGCCCAGTTGTTGCCGGGTCAATGCGGTCTCGTCTTCACCCAGAGGAGCGCCATGCACGCCGGCGGTGTCGCTCTTGTTGGGGGAGCCGTAGCCGATGGTGGTGGTCACCTTGATGATCGACGGCTTGTCGGTGACGGCCTTGGCCGCTTCGATCGCCTTGCTGATGACGTTCACATCGGTGTTGCCATCCGCCACGTGCTGCACGTGCCAGCCGTAGGCCTCGTAGCGCTTGAGCACATCTTCAGTGAAGGACACATCGGTGCGTCCATCGATGGTGATGTGGTTGTCGTCGTACAGGGCGATCAGCTTGCCCAGCTTCAGGTGCCCGGCCAGGGAGGCGGCTTCGGAAGCCACACCTTCCTGATTGCAGCCGTCACCCATGATCACGTAGGTGTAGTGATCCACCAGGGTGGCGCCGGGCTTGTTGAATTTGGCGGCCAGGTGCGACTCGGCAATGGCCAGGCCCACCGCGTTGGAGATACCAGCGCCGAGGGGGCCGGTGGTCACCTCAACCCCCGGGGTTTCGAAGGTTTCGGGGTGACCGGGTGTTTTGGAGCCCCACTGGCGGAACTGTTTGATGTCGTCGATCGACACCGAGTCGTAACCGGTGAGGTGAAGCAGCGCATAGAGCAGCATGCAGCCGTGACCGG
Organism: Synechococcus sp. HK01-R; assembly: GCF_014217855.1. Classification (NCBI taxonomy): domain Bacteria; kingdom Bacillati; phylum Cyanobacteriota; class Cyanophyceae; order Synechococcales; family Synechococcaceae; genus Synechococcus; species Synechococcus sp. HK01-R. The sequence goes on from NZ_CP059059.1 coordinate 853,132, forward strand.
CGGACAGCACGAAGCGGTCACGGTTGAACCACTGGGGGTTCTTGGGGTTGTGCTTCAGGAACTTGTCCCACAGGGTGTAACCCATCGGTGCACAGCCCATGGGCAGACCGGGGTGGCCGCTCTTGGACTTGTTGATGGCATCGACAGCCAGCATGCGGATGCTGTTGATGCAGAGCGTGTCGAGGGAAGCGGGCGCGGCGACCATGGCGTGTTGACGGGATACTGGGACAGGAACGCAGGGCTGAATCAGCCGATGCGACGGAAGGCAAGGCAGACGTTGTGGCCGCCGAAGCCGAAGGAGTTGGAGAGCACCGCATCCAGTGTGGCTTCACGGGCGGTGTTCGGTACGACATCCAGATCACAGTCGGGATCCGGGTTGGCGTAGTTAATTGTGGGGGGAACAACCCCATGGCGGATCGCGAGCACGCTGGCCACCGCTTCGATGCCGCCGGAACCGCCGAGCAGGTGGCCGGTCATCGATTTGGTGGAGCTCACGGGAATCTGCAGGGCACGGGCGCCGAGGGCGCTCTTGATCGCCGCAGTTTCGTTGCTGTCATTGGCGGGGGTGCTGGTGCCGTGGGCGTTGACGTAGCCAACGCTCTCGGGGGCCAGCCCTGCATCAGCCAGGGCGAGTTTGATGGCGGCAGCTCCACCGACACCGCCCGGGGTGGGGGCGGTGATGTGGTGGGCATCGCAGGTGGTGCCATACCCCACCAGTTCCGCCAGCACCGTGGCCCCCCGGGCTTGCGCGTGGGCCAGGGTTTCGAGAACGAGAATGCCCGCGCCTTCACCGATCACAAAGCCATCCCGCTCCCGGTCAAAGGGACGACTGGCGGTGGCCGGGTCGTCGTTGCGGAAGGACAGGGCTTTGGCGCTGGCGAAACCGGCAACACCCAGAGGAGTGATCGCCGATTCAGCGCCACCGCAGATCATGGCGTCGGCTTTGCCGAGCTGCAGGATGCGGAAGGCATCTCCGATCGCGTTGGATCCAGCTGCGCAAGCGGTGGCGACAGCGGAACTGGGCCCCTTGGCGCCGAGGGCGATCGCCGCCAGGCCTGTGGCCATGTTGGGGATCATCATCGGCACCGTGAAAGGGCTCACACGGCCTGGGCCCTTGTCAGCCAGCACGTGGGCCTGGGTCTCCATGGTCAGCAGGCCGCCGACGCCCGAACCGATGCTGATACCGATGCGCTCGGCGTTCGATGCGTTGATCTCGAGACCGGCATCAGCTAGCGCCTGCTTGGCGGCGACAACGCCGAACTTGCAAAACCTGTCCCAGCGCTTCGCCTCCTTGGCTTCGAGGTAACCGCTGGGGTCGAAGTCCTTGACCTCGGCTGCGAAGCGGCAGGCGTGGGCGCTGGCGTCGAACAGGGTGATCGGCGCCACACCGTTCTTGCCGGAGGTCAGACCGGTCCAATAGTCGGCAACGGTGTTGCCGATCGGTGTCACCGCGCCGAGGCCGGTGACCACGACGCGTTGGAGACCCTCCACCATCCGGAAACCTCAGGCCTGCTTGTCTTCGATGTACTTGACGGCGTCGCCGACGGTGGTGATCCCTTCAGCAGCCTCATCGGGAATTTCGATGTCGAAGGCTTCTTCCAGGGCCATCACCAGCTCGACGGTATCGAGGGAGTCGGCGCCGAGATCGTTTTGAAAGTTGGATTCCGGCTTCACGTCGCCGGCATCAACGCTGAGTTGCTCCGCCACGATCGAACGGACTTTTTCGAGGATCGCTTCCTGGGACATGGCCGTGAAGACGGGACGACGCATCCTACGGGCTGGGCAAGCGGTCGTTAACAACGGTGACGGCCGACCGTTACCGGCGGTTCAGCTGCGCTTGCTGCGGGTACCTTGACGCCAAGCCATCTGTTCAGGAACGGGCACATGTCCCACGCCGTCAAGATTTACGACACCTGCATCGGTTGCACCCAGTGCGTGCGGGCCTGCCCTCTGGACGTGCTCGAAATGGTGCCGTGGGACGGCTGCAAGGCCGGCCAAATCGCTTCCTCCCCCCGCACCGAGGACTGCGTCGGTTGCAAGCGTTGTGAAACCGCCTGTCCCACCGACTTCCTCAGCATTCGCGTTTATCTGGGTGATGAGACCAGCCGCAGCATGGGTCTCTCCTACTGATTTGAGCCTCTCCGGCCATAAGCTCAGCCCGGCAATCGCCGGGCTTTTTTTATATGTGCGGAATCGTTGCGGTGATCGGCTCGCGTGAGGCAGCTCCCCTGCTGCTTGAGGGCTTGCGTCAGTTGGAATATCGCGGCTACGACTCCGCTGGAATCGCCACCGTTGAGAACGGAGCGTTGCATTGCTCGAGGGCGAAGGGGAAGCTGGTGCATCTCACCGCGAAGGTGGAGGTCGACGGCGCCCCCGGGCTCTGTGGGATCGGTCACACCCGGTGGGCCACCCACGGCAAACCCGAGGAGCACAACGCTCACCCCCACAGCGATGGCAGTGGTCGGGTTGCCGTGGTGCAGAACGGCATCATCGAAAACCACCGCAGCCTGCGTGAAGAGCTGACCGCTGCCGGAGTGCATTTCCGATCCGAGACCGATACGGAGGTGATTCCGCATCTGATCAGTGCTCAACTGGCGAGTTTCCAGGCCGCTGGCCGGTCCGCCGATGGGGCCCTCCTGCTGGAGGCGGTGCAGGCGGTGTTGCCGCAGCTGCAGGGCGCCTATGCGCTGGCGGTGGTGTGGGCGGAGGTTTCCGGTGCCCTGGTGGTGGCCCGCCGGGCGGCGCCGTTGCTGATCGGTCTTGGTGAAGGGGAGTTTGTCTGCGCCAGCGACACGCCCGCTCTCGCCGGGATCACCCGCACGATCCTGCCGATGGAGGACGGGGAAGTCGCCCTGCTCAGACCCTTGGGCATCGAGCTCTACGACGCTGAGGGTGTGCGGCAGCAGCGTACGCCTTCCCTTTTGAACGGCACGGATCATGTGGCCGACAAGCGCCATTTCCGCCACTTCATGCTCAAGGAGATCCATGAGCAGCCGGAGACGGCTGAGCTCTGGGTGGCGCGCCATCTCCCCAGCGGTTTGCCGGAGTCGAATCCGGTGGCCTTGCCGTTCGATGAGGCCTTCTACACAGGGGTGGAGCGGATTCAGATCCTGGCCTGTGGCACCAGTCGTCATGCGGCCTTGGTGGGGGCCTATCTGCTGGAGCAGTTCGCCGGATTGCCCACCAGCGTGTTCTATGCCAGTGAATTCCGTTATGCGCCGCCGCCGCTGGCGCCCCACACACTCACCATCGGGGTGACGCAGTCGGGGGAAACGGCCGACACCCTCGCCGCCCTGGCGATGGAGGCAGAGCGCCGCCGCGCCTTGGGCGATGACGCCTATGCACCACGCCAGCTGGGGATCACCAACCGGCCCGAGAGTTCTCTGGCCCGCCAGGTGGAGCACATCCTCGACATCGGCGCTGGCATCGAAGTGGGTGTGGCGGCCACCAAGACGTTCCTCGGCCAGCTGCTGGCGTTCTACGCCCTGGCCCTCGCCTTTGCGGCTCGGCGCGGCAGCCGGCCGGTGGCGGAGATCGGCGTCCTGGTGGCGGAGTTGCGCCAGCTTCCCAGCCAGCTCAGGCAACTGGTGGAGCGTCACGATCGGGAGTCGGAAGCGCTGGCCCACCGCTTTGCTGAAACCCAGGACGTGATCTTCCTGGGGCGCGGTATCAACTATCCGATCGCCCTGGAGGGAGCGCTCAAGCTCAAGGAGATCAGCTACATCCACGCCGAGGGCTACCCCGCCGGTGAGATGAAGCACGGCCCGATCGCCCTGCTCGATGCCCACGTGCCGGTGGTGTCGATTGCGATGCCCGGCGTGGTGTTTGAGAAGGTGCTGAGCAATGCCCAGGAGGCGAAAGCTCGTGATGCGGAGCTGATCGGAGTGGCACCGGAAGGGCCGGACACGGCTCTGTTCGATGCTCTGCTGCCGGTGCCGGAGGTGAGCGAGTGGGTGAGCCCCCTGCTCACGGTGGTGCCCATGCAACTGCTGAGTTACCACATTGCCGCCCATCGCGGTCTCGATGTGGATCAACCACGCAACCTGGCCAAGAGCGTCACCGTGGAGTGATCGCAGCCGCATCGCTGCGGCCATACAGATCATCGAAGCGGACGATGTCGTCTTCGCCGAGGTAAGCACCGCTCTGCACCTCGATCATCTCGACGGGGATGCGGCCCGGGTTGCTGAGCCGGTGTTTGCAGCCCAGGGGGATGTAGGTGCTCTGGTTTTCGCCGATCAGCTGCTGTTCGCCATCCCGTTCCACAAGGGCCGTGCCCTTCACCACAATCCAGTGCTCGGCTCGGTGGTGGTGCATTTGCAGGGAGAGGCTGGCGCCTGGTTTCACGGAGATCCGTTTCACCTGCCAGCGATGGTCTTCGACCACGCCGGTGTAAGAGCCCCAGGGGCGATAGATCCTGCGGTGGGCCTTGCCCTCAGGGCTGCCGTCGGCCTCCAGCTGCTTCACGATCGTTTTCACGTTCTGCGCTTGGCTGCGATCGGCGATCAGCACAGCATCATCGGTTTCGACCACCACCAGGTTCTCCACCCCCAGCCCCACTACGAGTCGGTGTTCGCTGCGCAGGTAGCAGTTGCGGCTGCCCTCGCTGATCACCCGGCCGCGCAGCACGTTGCCGTTGTCATCGCGATCGGCGGTGTCCCACAGGGCACTCCAGCTGCCCACATCACTCCAGCCCGCCGCCAGGGGCAGCACAGACCCAAGCGCTGTTTTCTCCATCACCGCCACATCGATCGCCACATTCGGGCACTTGGCGAAGGCTTCCCGCTCCAAACGCAGGAAATCCAGATCGGCCACGTCCTGCTCCAGGGCGGCGCGGCAGCAGCTCACCACCTCCGGGGCCAGTCGCTCCAGTTCAGCCAGCATGGCGCTGGCTTTGAACAGGAACATGCCGCTGTTCCAGGTGAAGCGGCCACTGGTCAGGAACTGCTCAGCCGTGGCGCGGTCGGGCTTCTCCACAAAGCGGGCGATCGGCACGGGGGTGAGGGCCCCAGGCTGCAGCGGTTCGGACGCTTCGATGTAGCCGTAGCCCGTCTCCGGTGCGGTGGGAACGATCCCGAATGTCACCAGTCGCCCGGCTTCGGCGGCGCTGCGTCCGGCTTCGATCGCCGTGCGGAAGTGGGCGGCGTCGCGAATGACGTGGTCGGCTGCCAGCACCAGGAGCAGGGGGTCATCGCCGCGGGCTGTGGCCTGCAGGGCAGCGACCGCGACGGCTGGAGCGGTGTTACGGCCCATGGGCTCCAGCAGGATCGCGCCCGGTTCCACGTCGATCTGACGCATCTGCTCGGCCACGATGAAGCGATGGTCGTCGTTGCAGATCAGTAACGGCGCTCCCAGACCTGTCAGGCCCTCCAGCCGTTGCTGGGTCTGTTGCAGCAGCGTTTCATCGCCCTGGCCCCCCAGGGGCCAGTACTGCTTGGGATAGCTGGCGCGGGAGAGCGGCCAGAGGCGGGTGCCCGTGCCGCCGCAGAGGATCACCGGGATCAGAGGGGTGGTCACCGTTCGCTCGACCGTGATTGGCGCCAGTGTCGCGCAGGGCCCCAGGACCTGTCAGCTTTTTGAGTCGGTGTCTAGAGCTCCAGGAGCCCGGGGGGAGGAGTCAGCAGCAGCCAGCCCTCCTCCAGGTGCACCTCTGGAACGATCGTCTCCACGAAGGGGATCAACACCCGGCGCCCTCCATCGCTGCGCTCCACCTCCAGCAGGTCATTGCCACCGCTGATCAGGTCGGTGACGCTGCCGATCGCTTCAGCATCGGCCTGGAGTCGCACCTCGAGGCCCACCAGATCGAGGAGGTGAAACTCGCCATCGGCGAGGGCGGGGCGGTCATCGGCGCGCACCAGCAGGGTCTGGCCCACCAGGGCTTCGGCGGCGCTGCGGTCGTTGACCCCCTCGAAGCGCACCACGAACAGCTGTTTACCGGGGAGCTGTCGACCGCTGCTCAGCTCCACGGCGCGGGGCACGCCGCCACGGGCCTGCAGCCAGCGCGTGCCAGGCGTGGTGAAGCGCTCCGGGAACTCACTGGCGGGATTGACGCGCAGCTCGCCGCGGAGCCCCTGGGCCCCCACCACGGTTCCCACCGCCAACCAGTCATTGCTGTTCATCTGCTCATCATCTCGCCACGCGATACTGGGTAACGATTGCTGACCGCATCCATGGCCTCCACCGCTCCGATCCTGCCCGGTGCCACGGTGAAGGTGGTGGATCCCCGTTCGATCTACAACGGGTACATCGGGTTTGTGCAGCGGATCAGCGGGGATCGGGCGGCGGTGCTGTTTGAAGGGGGTAACTGGGACAAGCTCGTGACCCTGCGCCTCAGGGATCTGAGCGCCGCCTGAGGGTGATGTGGGATGCGTCCGGACGCCTCTACAACCTGATCATCTTCGGCACGATCCTGGTGAGTATGGCGGGGCTGATGGTCGAGCCCCATCCGCTTCATCTCGCTGCTGATGATGCGGTGCCGGCCTGGGTGCACAGCCTTGAGCGGGCCTGCCTGCTGGTGTTCATCGCCGATTTTCTTCTCCACCTCTGTCACGCCCCAACCGCTGGCCTATCTGCGCAGCTTCTACGGCCTGATCGACCTCTCGGCGGTGCTGTTCTTTTTTGTGCCCCGGATCAGCAGTGACCTGATCCTCTGGATCTTCAAGTTCGTGCGGGTGCTGCGGGTGTTCAAGTTGCTGCGCTTTCTCGATGAGGCTCAGTTGCTCGGCAACGCTCTGCGCGCCAGTGCCCGCCACATCGGTGTGTTCCTGTTCTTTGTGGTGATGACCCAGGTGGTGCTGGGTTACGTGATGGTGGTGATTGAAAGCGGGCACCCCCAGACGCAGTTCCAGACCATGGGGCACGGCGTGTAGTGGGCAATCGTCACCATGACCACCGTGGGCTACGGCGATGTGGTGCCCCAGACGGTGCTCGGTCGCTTGTTAGCGGCGGTGGTGATGGTGCTCGGCTTCGGGATCATTGCCATCCCCACCGGCATCGTCACGGTGGAGATCATCAATCAAGCTCGGCAGGATCAATGCTCCTGTGGGGACTGCGGCCGCACCGGTCACCGCCACCGGGCCGCCCACTGCGATCAGTGCGGGGCGGTGTTGCCTTTGGGCCGTTCCTGAAGGAGCCTCAGGGCGTTCCTTGCAGCGTGCTGTTCGGCTTCACGCCTGGAGCCGCCCCAGCCCTCAGCGAGGAGATCGGCCAGGCTGACGCGGCAATGGAAGCGGCGCGGGTCGCCGTGGCGGCGGCTGACCTCCCGGGTGTCGTAGGCCGGCAGGCCCAGGGCCTGGCCCTGGCTCCACTCCTGTAGGGCGGATTTGCTGTTGCCCCGATGGGGGTCGGCGAGAACGGCGGCGCTGGTTGGCTGCCAATAGGGGGTCAGCCAGGCCTGCACCGCCTGCAGCCCTCCGATGGCGTAGATCGCGCCGATCAGCGCTTCACTGAGTTCGGCGCGCAGGGTGGCGTGGCCGGCTCCATCACCGCTGGCCATCGCACCGATTTGCCACCAGCGTGCGATGCCGATCTGCTCTCCCAACTGGGCCAGCCATTCATCGCTCACCAGCTGGGCGCGCAGGGCGGACCGTTCCCCCACCGGCAGCTGGGGCTGGGTGCTGGCGATGAATTCGGTGGCAGCCAGGCGCAGCACCGCATCGCCGAGAAATTCCAGTTGCTCGTGATGGGAATGCAGGCCGCTGGAGGTGTGGGTGAGCGCTGCATTGAGCTGGGCGAGCTCGTGGTCCTTGAGCGGCAGCGGCGAGGAGAGGCCGAGTTGCTGCCAGAGCTGCTCCAAATGCTCGCGACGGGCGGCATCGATGGCAATGGGAGTGTTGGGTGCCATGGCTTCAGCGGCTGCGCTCAAAAAATCAAGCGCCTCAACTCAGGGTTATAATGCTGCCCCGTTCTCAGGCTGAACAACGCTCCTGGTCTGTTGCAAGCCGTTGGGCCAGACAGAAAGTGATAGTAATTCGCCAGGCTTTTGCGATCAACGCCAGGAGGAAGTTGCAAGGGTTGGCTCAGGGTAGGGTTCGTAACTCAGGCGATCGAGGAATGTGAATCCCTCGCCGGTGACAGAGATTGAGATCTTGGCTCCGAACTCAACATTGCAACGAGCTTTCCCGCGGACCATCGGTCTGATATGGGCCTGGCAGAGGCTGATGATGCGATCTGGGATGCTTCTGCTGTCTGCGTGATGGAGAATGGTCTGATGGCGGACCAGCTCGCTGATTACCAGCAACTTCTGATAGATATGCCCTCGGGCGGTCAGAAGGCAGCCACCACAAGCGACCAGGGCGTCGATGCTCGAGAGATTTCGCTTGAGGTGGCCAAGCTGCTACTTGATGGCCTTGCGGATCTAGTTGATACGGTTTTTTTTCTTCTGCTGCTTCGAAGAAGCCTTCGGCTAGGGCTACAGCAAAAAACTGCTGCCTGGCCTGTTTGCGGTGGGTACGAGGCTTATGGCCAAAGCTTTGTCTAACCTGAGGAGCATCGCATCAATCAGGATCTCAGTCACCTCCCTCGCTTCATTGAGCAGTGATAGATCTGTTGGATGAAAGATATCTACAGGTGCACAGGTGGCAGCGATCAAAAGTGAACCCTGATTCGGCTGCTTCTGCGAGGATGGTTTTGACCGGACTGCAGGATTGGTCAATCCACCACCACTGCCATTGTCATCGCCTTGGCCCTGGGAATCGGATGAGCGAATCACCTTGAGGCCATGGCGCACAATCAGTTCGTTGCAGTCGTTGACTAGCGATTACGGTAGGCGCTTCCGGAAATAGACCATCATCAATGGATCAAACGGTGCCGAATACTGGAATGCTTCCAGGCCGATGAAGAGCTGGAGATATGGACTCTCCTTGATCTGCTCAACCAGCTCTTCATCCGTGAGCCCGAGGCATGCCTTGATGATCAAGGCACCCAGTGCCATGCGAAAGGGTTTTGCCGGTGCTGCAAAGCCCTTGCAGAATTGCGCGGCATAGTCGTCCTCCAGCTCATCCCATGGGATCAGCTCAGCCAGCTTGATCGAGCGATTGTCACCAGAGAGTTTGCCGCCGAAAGGCAGGAAGTGGTCCTCAAACGAGAGCTGATGACGATGCTCACGCCTGTACATGTGGAAAACTCCGGACCACTTTTGGGCTCAAATCGGCCCGTTTGCGCACATTTTACCGTCAAAAAGAGCTTAAAGTCATTGCGCTGCAGTGGGTCTGGCTTTATTCAGGAAGCCCCATGTAACCCTGGATCGGCGATCAGTTTGCGGCCGACGCAACGGGAGAGCGTCTCAGCAAAACCATCGCTGCAGAGCCCAAGAAGCAGCTCTCGGGTGGACGGTCCAAAGCATTCCCAGCGATGCAGAGTTTTCTTGTGCTCGAGTGGGTTGTCGTAACTGACCCACTCGCAGGCGTCGTCACTGGGGAATTCGGCTTCCACGCTCCTGGCCAGTGAATCGGGCAACACCTGATCAATCAAGGTGCGGGGAAAGGGTTGAGTTGAGCGTGAGGGAAGCAGTGGAAAGCCTCCCTGAGGCGATCCTCGGGAATGGGGGGGGCATGTTGAAGTGATATCTCGATGATGTTGTCCCGGTTATGATGTAGTTGGCTTCATGTCCGGAGTGCTTTGACGGCGGGCGTTACGGGCGAGGGTGATGAATATTTGCGGCCACCAGGTCAGGCGTTGGTGCCAGGGCAGCTGGTAACGCGAGCAGAAGCAGTGCCACTGGCATTGTTTGGCCTGCCAGCGCTGCCAGGCCAGTCGGATCGATGCTCTGCGACGCCCGCGGCTATCGCTGCTGTTGTTGCAATGGCGGCGATGAGCCAGCAGCTGGTCTGGGCAGGCAAGCAGTTCACCGCTGTGCCGCGCCACCAGGGCCAGCCAACTGTCGTGAAACACCGCTGCCGCCGGAATCGGCAGCGCCCGTTGCAGCAGTGCCCGATTCACCAACACTGTGCAGCCGGTGACCTGGTTGTGCTGAGCCAGGCTCACCAGTCCGGGCGGCGTCCCCTGGCAGCGGTGCGATTGCCACAAGCTGCCGGCCAGGCGATGACCGTTGGCATCGATGAGCTGGGCATCGGAGTGCAGCAGCAAGGGCGTGCCTGAGCCGTGGCGTGTCTCGGCGTCTTGCAGCAGGCGCAGGCCGGTGGCGAGTCGCTCGGGGAACCAGAGGTCGTCTTGATCGCAGAGGGCCACATAGGGGGCACGGCTGGCCAGGAGCAGCTGATTGAAGGCGGCGGTGGGGCCGAGCCGCTGGGGCTGATCGCACACTGGGCTGATCCGTTCCAGCCAACCAGGACACCGGCATTGCCAGCGCTGCAGGATCGCTGGCGTGTCATCGCAGGAGCTGTCGTCGCACACCAACACCCGGTCGGGGCGTCGATGCTGCCTCCAGAGACTCTCCAGCTGTGCATCGAGAAATGCGGCTCCGTTGCAGGTGGCCAGCACCACCTCCAGCGTCAGCGTCTCCGGGATCACCACCACTGCAGGCCCCATTTGCGGAAATAGAGCCAGGCGCTGTGCAGATTCACGAGGGTGAGCCGCCAGTTGGTGTAGCTGCCTCGGCCCCAGTGATGCCAGACGGTGGCGATGGGCAGATTTACGGTGGGGCCGTGTGCAGCCAGGCGGCGGGTGATATCGGCATCTTCGAAGTAGAGAAAAAAGCGCGGATCGAAGCCGCCGATCCGTTCCACGGTCGCGCCGCGCATCAGCAGACAACAGCCGCTGAGGTAGGTGGAGCGGAACACCTGGTCGTAGGAGTGATCACGCATGGTGAACCAGTGGTCGTAGCGCCGCAGGCGCCGTGGTTTGAGGCGACGGGGGATGAAGCGACGGCTGATCAGGGCCAGCAGGGTGGGGTTGCGCTTGCAGAGAAACTGGCGCTGGCCATCGGGAAAGCGCAGCTGGGGTATGGCGGCGGTAACGTCGGGATGGTGCTCAAGCCATGCCAGGAGCGATTCCAGGCTGCCCGGGGCCCAGGAGAGATCGGTGTTGAGCACGGCCACCAGCGGCGGCACGCCGTGGTGAGCGCACCACTGCTGCCAGAGCTGGTTGAAGGCGCGGCCGTAGCCCGGATTGGCCTGCTGCACCAGGGTCATGCCGGCCCCTGGCAGCAGCTGCTCCACCGCTTCGCCGGGGCGATGATCATTGACCACCACGGCATAGGCCACATCGGCGGCCAGGGCGTTGAGGCAGCTGCTCAACCGCTGCACATGCTCGGCGGGAGGGTGATGCGCCACCAGCACCAACAGAGCGCGCACAGAAATGCCTGCTGCAGGAGGCACGTCAACGCATGGTGCGGACGGCATCCAGGCTCTGGTTGAAACGGCTGAACAGCAACTGCAGAACAGTGCGCTGTTGCAGTTTGATCTGGGCGTTGAGGGCCATGCCCGGTTGCAGCCCGAAGCGTCGGTCACGCACGCTCAGGCTCTGGGCGCTGAGATCGAGGCTGATCGGGAAATTGGGGTAGTCGTATTCCTGCGACGGCGGCAAAGCATCCTCACTCACCTGGGTGACCGTGGCGGGCAAGGTGCCGTAGAGCGATTTGTCGTAGGCGCTGAAGGCGATCTCGGCGCTTTGGCCCGGACGAATGAAGGCCAGATCTTTGTTCGGAGCGAACACCTGGGCCTGGAGTTCGTCGTTGGGCACCAATTTGAGCAGTGGTTCATTGCCATTCGCCACCTGGCCGGTCTGGGCCTGGAGGTCGATCACGGTGCCATTCACCGGAGCCCGAAGGGTGACGAGATCCAGTTTCGAGCGCGCATCCACCAGATCGGCCCTGAGCTGGGCCTGGGTGCGTTCGGACGCGAAGGCGAGCGTCTGTTGCTCCTGGCGGGCTTCCGCCAATTCTCGCCGGGTGGCCTCGAGCTGACGCTCCTTTTCAATCACCTGGAGCTGGGAGCTTCCTCCGTCGGCCGCCAACTGCCGCAAGGGGGCCAGCAGCCGCTCGTCGATCGCCAGCTGGCGATCGAGTCCGCGGATCCGCTCATTCAATCGGGCCTGGGCGGATTGTTGGCGACGGGTTTCCGCCTCCAGCTCACTGCGCAGTTCGGCCACATCGCTGCGTTGCACCCGAGGATCCAGAACGACCAACGCCTGGCCCGACTCGACGCGCTGGCCATTGTTCACCAGCACTTCTCGCACCACGCCCCGCTCCGGTGTGGTGAGTTCCTGTGTGCTGCGCCGCGTCACCAGCTTGCCCGGCACATCCACGATCTGATCCACTTTCACCACCGCTGCAGCCGTGACCACGGTGAGCGTGAGCACCGACAGGGTGCCGGCCAGCACCAGGGGCAGCATGGGAGAGGGCCGACTCTCCAGCCGAAGGGCTTCATCCTGATTGGTTTGGCTTGCGGCCGGCAGGGGCCGTCCTGGCAGTTGGGGCTGGCGCATGATCAGGCGGAGCGGAGAGGTTGTTGCTGGCCGGCCATGGTGGCGAAGGCGCCAGCGCGGGCCATCAGCTCCTCCCAGGACCCATCCTCGAGGATCACACCCTGATCCATCAGCAGGATGCGATCGGCGTCGCGCAGAGTGCCTACTCGATGGGTGACCAGCAGGATGGTGCGACCGCTGAAGCGTTGGCGTAGGCGCTGAAGCAGCAGATGCTCAGTGGTGGGATCCAGGGCGGAGGTGGCCTCATCGAGGATCACCAGATTCGGGTTCTGCAACACCATCCGCGCGATGGCAATGCGTTGCTTCTGCCCACCGGACAGACCACCGCCGCGTTCGCCCACCCGGGTGTTGTAGCCGTCGGGTAGCTGCATGATGAACTCGTGGGCACAGGCCACCTGGGCGGCTTCCACCACCGCTTCATAGGGAGCATCGGGCAGGTTCAGGCGCAGGTTGTCCAGCACGGTGCCATCGAACAGGATTGACTCCTGGGGCACAAAGCCCACTTGGCGGCGCAAGCTGCCGGTCTGCACCTTGCTGATGTCGATGCCATCGATGAACATCCGGCCTTCCTGCGGTTGGTAAAGGCCGTCGAGCAGCTGCACCACGGTGCTTTTGCCGCTGCCACTGCTCCCCACCAGGCCCACCGTGCTGCCTGCAGCGATGTGCAATGTGAAATCGTCGAGTTGGCGACGCCCGTCAAGGTTGTAGGAAAAGGCGACCCGCTCGATATCGATCCGACCCTGGATCGGTGGCAGGGGCAGCCGATTGGCGCTGCTGATCGATTCCTCCGGCTGCTGTCCCAGCACATCGGCGAGGGCATCCATGGCGGCGCGGGCATCGCGGTATTGATTGGCAATCGTGGAGAGATTGAGCATCGGTTGCACAATTCCATTGGAGAGGATGAACACCGCAAAGAGGGCACCGACGGAGCCGTTGCCGCTCACCACCAGCCAGCCGCCCACCATGAACAGGGCCACGCGATTGGCATTCGCCACCGCCTCATTCAGTTCACTCACCGTGACGCGGGTTTTCGTGAGCCGGAAATCTTCTCCGGTGAAGCGGCGATAGCGCTCAAGCCATTGCCAACGCGCTTGGCTGGCGAAGTTCTGGCTTTTCACCGTCCGGATCGCGGTGAGCACCTCCACCAGGAACCCCTGGGCCCGTCCCCAGGCCTGATTGCGGCGGGTGAGCAGCCGTTTGAGTGGATCGCGTCCGGCTCGATTGATCAAGAGCAGGATCGGCACCTGAATCAACACCACGGCGCCGAGCACGGGCGAGAGCCAGAAGAGAACGATCGCCACCATGGGCATGAACAGCAGATCGAGGCTGCTGCTCACGGCCGTGTTGGTGAGAAAGTTGCGCACGCGCTGCAGGTCATAGAGGCGGCTGGCGAGATCCCCCACCGTGCGCCGATCGAAGAATTTGAGCGGTAACCGAAAGAGGTGCCCCACGATCTGGCTGCCGAGGCGGGTGTCGATCCGGTCGGAAAGATCGGAGAGCAGAAATTCCTTGAGCAAACCCAACACCGCCATCACGGCGATCGCCAGGCCCATCACCACGCCGATGGGCCAGAGCAGGGAGAGATTGCGACTGCCCACCACCACATCGATGATTTGCAGCACCGCCAGCGGAAACACCAGCGACAGCAGTTTGTCGACGAAGCCGGTGAGCACCAGCAGCCCCATCTGGGGCCGATAGGGCTGCATCACCGTCCAGAACCAGTTGAGGTCGAACCGGGTGGCCTGGGCGTCGTCGGCGGCTGATTCGGCCGGGCGCACCAGCATCAGCTTCAGGCCTTCATCGCCCAGTTGCCGCAGCTCCTGCAGGCTGAGTGTGATCAGTCCACGACTGGGATCGGCCACCACCAAGCCCCGCGCACCAGCCTCTTCGACGAGAAGAAAGCGCTCGCCGTAGCGGATCAGGGCGGGGGGCTCGATCCGGTGCAGGTGCTGGGCGGGAGCGGTGAGGGGTCTCACTTCCAGGCCCAGGCTTTCGAGGATCTGGCCGAGATGGAGCAGGGAAATGCCCCCCAGCCGGGTGTCGCAATCGAGCAGCACCTGCTCCACCGAATCGCGAGGAAAGGGGAAGCGATAGCGCTGCGCCAGACGGCGCAGACAGATCATGGCGGTGTCCAGTGGCGTGTCGCCCCTTTCGCGCAGGGGGGGCAACACCCGGTGGGCTTGGCTCAGGCCGAGCTCCCCAGGATCGATCGGAGCGGGGAGATCACCGGCGTCTTCGGCCTGCTGCCAGAGCTCATCCGGTGCTCGGCCGGCGTTGCGTTCCGGTGCGTCCGTCCGCCCGCTGCGGGCCTGCAGGGCTTCATCGAGGGCGGCGCGTTGGATGCCGAGCAGACGAGGGCCCAGGGGAAGATCGCGGTCGGCGCCGCTGGGACGCCATTGGTCGATCGAATCGCCCAGGCGTGCCTCCGGGCCGAGCGGTGCACTGGGCAGCCAAAGCCAGGAATCATCGAGATCACCGGCTTGGCGAAGGGCATCGCCGCTGAGCAATTGCAAGGCACCAGGACGCCAGAGTTCAGCCAGTAGTCCGGGCAGATCGTCGTAACGCTGAGGCTGGCGGGCAACCCAGGCCAGCAGCAGCTGGGCCAGCTCACTGCGGTCTGGTTCTATGCAGCCCTGCTGCAACACCGCTTCATCGGGCAGCAAGCGCAGGAATTGCTTTGCGGGCAGTGCCGCCACCAGGGTGGACTCCATGGCGATCGCGGCTTCACAGGGAAGGCCGCGCACCAGGCCACACCAGCCGAGGGCATCGCCGCTGCCGAGGCGAGCCAGGGTGAAGGGTCCGCTGCTGGGATCGTCGCCGATCAGGCGCACCGCACCTTCGGCGATGAACATCACCTGGTGCGGGAGGCGATCGGCCTGCAGCAAGGGTTGGCCTGTGCGGTAGCGCAACCACTGCAGATGGGAGCGCTGGGAGGCGAGAACGCTCTGTAACGGAACCGGAAGGGAGCTGGCGTTCTGACTCATGGCAAGGGGATCAAACAGCGGGATCCCGGCTCGGGGTTGGTTGCGCGGAGTGTGGCGATCGCCTCCGTGAGCCATTGACGGTGCAGGCGAAGCATGAGCTCCTTGCAGGTGGTGCCATCGAACTGTGCCGGCTGACGACTGTCCAGCCGCAGCACAATGAAGCGTCCGCCTGGTAAACGCAAGGGTGGTTGGACAACGCCTGGTTGCGCCCTGAGGGCGAGCCGATCGAGGGGTGGTTGCAGATCCTCGACACGTAAAGGTCCAAGGTGGCCGCCACTGTCGCGGCTGTTGCCGAGAGACTGTGGTGCCAGCTCTGCGAAGGAAGCATCACCCTCTTGCAACTTGAAGAACCATTCCTGGGCGAGGTGGGCATCATCAATCTGGAGCACCGACAGACAGACGCGATCCAGTTGGGGGCCCAGCTCAAGAAAGAGTTCGTGGGCCTTTGGTTCGAAATGCTGGGGTTGCCAGGTGGCTAAGGGGTTGCCCTCCGCCACAATGGTCTCGATGCGTCGTCCGAGCCAGACGGACAGTAGATCAGTGGTCTCTAGAGCCTCAATCACTGCCTCACAGGGCCACTCGAGCCAGTGATGCGATGCTTCGGAGGTGGCAGGGAGTGAAGTCATGACGCACAAGCCACCCGAGCAGGCTCAACTCGACGCACTCTGGCGTGAAGTGAACAAGGCCATCACGGACAGGGCCTGGCCGGAAGCAGAAGGTCTGCTGTTGCGATACCTGCAGCTTGTTCCACAAGCTGCTCTTGAGTTGTGGGACGTCTTAGCTTACGTCGACCTGATGCAGGGCGACTACAGGCGTTGTTTGCAGGTGTTGCAGCCCTGGGCAGACCATCCCAGCCGTAACTTCTGGCTGCAGCACAAGCTCGGCGATGCCCATCGCGGGCTGAATCAGTTGCCGCAGGCGGAGGCCTGTTACCGCCAGAGCCTGGTGGATGGCTCCGATAGCCCGCTCACGATCCGCAACCTGTTGCAGGTGCTCGATGGTTTAGATCCTGGGCGAGCGGTGCGTGAAGTGCAGCAGTGGTTGGTGGATGCAGCAGCATTCCCATCAGCGGCGGCCTGGGAGGGCGCCCGCCAGGCGGCGGTGCTGGTGCCGGGGCTGGCCTTGGCGGAGCAGTTGCGGCGTTGCGGCCAGGCGGATGCGGCCTGCCGGCGGCGTTTGTTGGATGCTGCCGCCTATCGACTCGACCTCTCTCGGCTTGCTGCGCTGTTGCAGGAGGCTTCGGCCAGCGCAGCGGGTTTGAGTGCTTGGGAAGGGGCGTTGCAACAGCGGCTTCGCCGTCTGCAGCTCTGGCCGGTCACGCTGCCGACGCCGGCAGGTCGAGCAACCAGCGCCCCAGGCGCTGACGCACAATTCCGCTCAGCCGCTCCTGGCTGAGTCGTTCCCGCACCCTCTGCTGGCCGCGCCGTCCAAGCGCAGCGGCGGCGCTGGGATCTTCGGCCAGTTGCCGCATGGCCGCGGCTGCGGCCTGGAGATCCGGTTCGGCCCAGAGCGCCCCGGTCTGGTAGTCGCCAGCGCTGCGCGTGAGGATTTGCCGTTGCCAGGGGATCAGCAGGGCGCTGCCTGGTGGCATGAACTCCAGGTTGCCGGAGTAGCCGGTGGCGATGGTGGGCATGCCCAGGGCCATCGCTTCAGCGAGGGTGAGCCCGAAGCCCTCAGCGCGGTGCAGGCTCACCAGGGCATCGGCGTGTTGATACAGGGCATCGAGCTTGTTCTGGGGCAACAACTGCTCGAGCCAGCGGATGCGGCGATCACCGGCACTGATGGCCTTCAGGGCTGCAGCTTGCTCGGGGAACTGCTCGGCACTGCTGGCTTTGATCAGCAACTGCACTGAGGGGCCACCCCGTTCCGCTTGGGGAAAGGCGCTCTGGAAGGCCTGGATCACGCCGGCGGGATTTTTGCGCTCGGTCGTGCTCCAGTAATCGAACAGGCTGAGGAAGGTGAAGGGGCGGGCTGCGGCCTGCTGCCGCCAGCGTCGTCTGGCTTCTGATCGGGCCTGGAGGTGGGGCCAGTCGGGGAGGTGGGGCACGGCGACCACCGGCACCGGGCTGCGTTGGGCCAGGGCCTGGGCGGTGAAGGCGCTCGGACACCAGATTTCCTGGTAACCCGAGAAGAACCGTTCCCAGCCGGCTGGGAAGCACTCCAGCTCCCAGGCCCAGTAGCCGATGCGCAGGGGCGCTTTCAGGGGGTGCGCTTCCAGCAGCTCCGGAGTGCTGGCGAGGATGTTGGGGTTGGTGTGCACCAGATCCACATGCACTGGTTGGGCGTGCCTGGGCGCTGGTGGCGGCTCCAGCTCCCGAATCGCAGCATGGCTGGCCAAGGGCAGATCCACCAGCTCCAAGTCGCAACCACAGGCCTGGAGGATCCGGGCGGTGGCACTGGCCCCACCGGCCAGGCCGAAACCGGCCCGCAGATGGCCATAGAACCGGATCCGCATCGAAACAGCCGAGGAGGCAACACCTGATAATTCCCCCATGATCACGCAGTCAGCCCTCTCCGCAGCGCAGCAGCGCCGGCGCGACTTGCATCTGCATCGGTTGCAGGATTGCGCTGAGGCTCGTGCGTTTGCTAGCGCGGTGGCTGAAGCGATCGGGCTGCCCCTCACCCAGCTGCATGCGCATGTGGGCCCCTATCCCCTGTTCCAACTAGGTGCCGACAACACAACGGCAACGCACCAGCGCTTCTATACCCAGCATGCGCATCAGCGAATTCAATATCTGAATCTGTGTCGGCGGGTGATCAGGGATCTCATTGGCGAACCGTGCTACGTGCAGGCCATTCCCACCTATCGCTTCGGGTTGCCGGGGAACCGCTGGGTGGGCAGCTTTCACCGCGATTCCGATTTCGGCCACAGCGGTTACGAACTGAACGCGATCTGCGCGCTCACGCCCATGCCCGCCAGTGCGGCCTTGCATGTGGAACAGACCGCCGGCGCCCACGATTTCGCACCGATGGAACTGGAGGCCGGTGAGGTGATTCTGTTCGACCATATCGATCGCCTCCATGGCTGCCCGCTCAACCGGGAGGGAGTGTCGGTGGCGAGTATTGATTTCCGCTTTGTGCCGGTGCGCTTCGCCGAGGAGGCCTTTCGTGATGCCGCCAGCAGCATCAACACCGGCATCGCCTTTCTGCCTGGGCATTACTTCACGGCGGAGCCGCTCTGATGGGCGTCCGGGTGCGGCTGAAACAGGAAGTGCGCCGCGGCTTGCAGCAGGGGCAGGGCCAGTGGCAGCGCTGGACCGCCCCGCTGCATCGGGGCCGGGAGCAACGCCAGCTGGCAGCGATTCAAAGCCTTCGTCGGGTGCAGGAGCTGCAGTTGCCGGTGAGCTGGCAACGGGGGGAGCGCCGCTGGGTGCTGTTTTCGCACTACCACCCCAAAGGATGGCTGCAGCGCTGCATTCGCCGCGAGCTTCAGGATCTGCGCGCCCATGGTTGGGCGGTGTTGCTGCTCAGCGACCGGCTGGATGGGGCAGCCCTGGATTGGTGCCGGCAGCAGGATGTTGGCTGGTTGCGGCGCCTGAACCAGGGCCGGGATTTCGGCGCCTTTCAGGACGGCTGGCTTGCGCTACAAGCCCAGGGGCTCTGGACCGAGTGTGAGCGCTTGTTGCTGTTGAACGACAGCGTGTATCCGGTGGCGGACCTGGCGGCGAGCAGCTGGCCACGCTTTCTGGAGGGTGCGGCGGAGGCGGTGCTGGGCTTTAGCGACTCGTTTCAGAACGGCTATCACCTGCAGAGCTATGGCCTGCACCTGCCGGGATCGGTGCTGCAACACCCCTGGTGGGATGCCTATTGGCGCCAGTATCCCGGTTGGGGCGGCATGACGGTGGCGATCCGAGAGGGGGAGATCGGGCTGTCGCAGCTGTTGATGGATCAGGGTGTGGCGCTGCAGGCTCTGCATCCGGTGAGCCGCCTGCGGGCTCAGATCGCCAGCGCCGAGCTGTTGGAGCAACTGCAGCGCCACTGCTCGCGGGAGGCGGCGGTGTGGATCCAGCAGCAACTGCTGGCCACCGGACTCAGTTCGCTGAATTTCCATTCGCCGGCCCATTACTGGGCGATTCCTCTCTTGCTGGATGGCTGCCCGTTCCTGAAGCGTTGGTTGCTGGAGAGCAACGAGGAGCAGATGCTCGACCCCCTGCTGGTGGCAGGCGGTGCGGCGTCTCTGGTGGATCCGGAGGAGCTGGCCGATTACCTGCGCCCGCCGATCATCGGCTTTGCCGGTTAAAGCCAGCGGATCACGGCCATGCGGCGACGGTCGAGGCGGGCCAGCAGCAGCAGCACAAGCAGCACCTGGCCGAGCAGCACGAGACATTCCAGGACCCAGTGGGGTTGCCCGAGGAAGGGATCGCGGGCGAGCCGCACCCAGGCATAGAGCGGGTTGAGGTCGCTGACCCAGCCGAGGGCACCGAGGCTGCGGCGATAGAACAGGATCGGTGAGGCCAGGAACCCGATCTGCAGCAGCACGGGCATGAGCTGGTGGATGTCGGCAACACTCACGGCGATCGGAGCGATCAGCAGGGTGAGCCAGAGGCAACCTAGGAGCAGGTTGAGGAGGCCGAGCCAGCCGCCCTGGAGCAGATGAAGCCAGAGCTGGGGTTCGAGGAATCCCATCACCAGCAGCACCGCCGTGAGGGCGATCAGCAGGGCCAGGCTGGTGGTGAGCCACTCCTCCAGCACCACCACCCCCACCGGCAACGGTTGGTTGAGCAGGCGCTCCCGCGCCCGTTCGAGCACGGTGCAGCTGCTGTTGATCGCGGTGGAGAGGGTGTTCCAGCTCACCAAGCCCAGGGCCACATACACCCAGTAGGCACTCCAGTCGTCGATGCCCGTGAGCGTGCCGTAGATCGTGCCGAGCACCGCCATGCTGATCAGGGTGGAAAGGCCGATCCAGCTGCTGCCGAGCAGGGTGCGGGCGAACTGCATGCGGATGCGCAGCCAGGCCCCGTAGGCGAGGGCGGGGAGCAGGGGCCGGTAGCTGGCGAGCAGTCGCATCAGTTCAGTTGTCCTTTGTAGAGCTGCAGGGCGCGGAAGAGGCTGCCGTCATACACGAGCCGGCCCCGCTCCAGGATCAGGCCACGCGTGCAGTAGCGACGCAACAGATCCTCCGAGTGGGACGCGAGCACCAGCGTGCCGGCCGCCTCGATGAAGCGATCCAGATGGCTGCGGGCCTTGCGTTGAAACCACTGGTCGCCGGCGACGAGGCCCTCATCAAGGGCGAGCCCCTGCACATCGCGAAAGGTGATCAGGGCAAACGACAAGCGGGTGCGCATGCCCAGCGACCAGGTTTTGATCGGTGTGGCCAGAGCATCGCCGAGTTCGGTGAAGGCTTCAATCGCAGCGCGGTAGTCGTCCCAGCTCTGGCTGGCGGCGCGATAGAGGCGATGGCTGAAGCGTGCCAATTGCAGGCCGGTGAGTTCCTGCGAGAAGCCCAGCGATTGCTCGATCACCGGCGCCAGCGGCGGCCCATCCCGCCTGATTCGTCCGGCGGTGGGGCTGTAGATGCCCCCGAGCAAACGCAGCAGCGTGGTTTTGCCGCTGCCGTTGTGGCCCAACAGCCCGATGCGCTCGCCATGGCCGATCACCAGATCGAGATGGTCGAGGGCAAGGGGGCGTAGACCGCTGGGCCCCTGGGGCTGCAGCAACTGCTTGAGCGAGCGGCGGTCATTGCGGCCGCGCAGGTCGATGCACACCTGATCAAGGCGCACATAGGCCGGTTCAGTGGCCTGCATCGATGGATGACGCTGCTCCAGCTGGTGCAGATCATCGGCGCCGAGCAGGCCGTTGGTGGTCTCGCTGCCACGCCGTTCTTCGGCGAGAAGCCGGCCCAGCTGCTCGCGACGCCGGGCCTCCAGGGCGAGCAGCTGTTGGCTCAGCGCCGGGGTGTGATCGAGGAGATCGCTCACCTCGGCCAGCACAGCATCGGGCACGGCGGCCAGGCAGGCGGCGGCACCGAGGGCCGCATGGAAGCGACGGGCCAGGTCAAGCCAGGCCTGGGGCACCCCTTCCAGCTCGGCGGGTGGCTGGGGCAAGCGACAGCAGACCAGCGGCCGATCCGGTGTGGCCGCAAGCCGCAGGCCGGAAGCCTGCAACACCGCCAGGGCCGGTTGCAATTCGGCGTCTGGATCAGCGATCAGGCGCTCAAAGTTGAGCAGGGGCCAATGGCCCACGCGGGGATGATGTTGACGGCACTGCACCAGATCGAGGTTGTATCGCAGCCAGAGGGCGAGGGCCTTCAGGGGCGGCATGTCGTCGCGGTAGCCGATCGAGGCAACCACGGCGGCTGGATCACGCACGATGGCAAGGCCGTGGTGGAGCCAGTGGGATCCCAGCGCGGCCGACACCAGCGGCAAGGTGCGGCAGAGGCGTGGATCCTTGAGGGCAAGGGCTGGTCGGGCCGTGTCGCCGGGAGACGGGGTCGCAGCTGTGCACCAGCTCTCCAGCAGGCGGCGCGTTTCCCGCGCCAGGCCAGCCTGCAGGCCAGCGTCGTTGGCCTCGGTGATCGCGAGGGGCCAGCTGCCATCCCACTGGCAGCCATTCGCTGCCAGCCAGGCCTCGTTGAGGGCCACCAGATCGGCGGATTCCTGGAAGCCGTCGGGATTGTCGGCGGCGGGCGGCAGCAGATTGGGGGGCAACTGCACGCCGTGGCGCTCGAGGGCCCGCACACAAATAGATGTCCCACTGCGGTGCATACCGAGCACCCACAGCGGGACGGGGATTGACGTGAGGGGTTCAGCCAGAACAGGGGGGAAGCAGTGATGCCGAGATCACACGAAAGCGACGTCGTCGTCCTGGAAGGCGGCTCCACCCGAAACGAGATCGAGAGTTCCAGTTTCAGAACCTGAGAGGTTAATCACCAACTTGTTGCTGCCATAACCGCTGATGGACACACGGCCCTCGATGTTGGCTGCGATTTGCACCTGGTCATCACCGTTGCTGTTGAAATCGGTGATGGTGTCGGTGGAGCTGCCCTGAAGTTGGTCAACGGTCAGGTAATACACATCGTTGCCAGCGCCAAGGGTGGTCTGATCGGAGCCAGCGCCACCGCGCACGATGTCGTTGCCAGCGCCCGCATTGATCTCGTCGTTGCCAGCGCCAGCACGGATGAAGTCGTTGGCGGCAGAGCCTTCGATCTGGTCGTCAGCCCGGCCGGTGTTGATGTAGTAGTCAGGCGTGTTGTCGGCGGAGAAGGCGTTGGGATTGCTCTGGAAGGCCTGAGCTCCGCCGGGAAGGTTGTCGGCAATGGTGCCGCCACCGCTTGCAGCTGCAGCGGTGTTCACCTTGGTGCCGTCAGTGATGGCACCCTGATAGTTCACCACCACAGATCCGCCGTAGTTGGGGTCGATCTGAACGGAGGATCCACCGTTGGCCAGGGTGTTGCCGCCCGCATCGGTGGCGAGTCCCACTTGAATCGTGGCGTCGTTAGCACCGGCACCGGCATTCACCACCACATCAGCACCCGTGGTGCCCACGGCCAGATTGAGCGTGCCCGTACCTTCGGTCACTTCCAAAACCACGGGTGCACTTGCGGTGGCTGTGGGGTCAGTCACCACAATGGGGGCACTGGTGTTCAGGCTCGAGGTGGATCCGGCAGTAGGTTCCACAACCGTTGTGGATGTGGTGCTGATGGGGGTTACAGTATTAATAGTGACGGACACTAGGTGGATGCAATCACTTGGACCAAAACATAGTCGAACAGGACCTCGAAGTCAGTTGCGGTAGACGGTTTAAGTGTTGATCCGCGCAAAACTGCCGTGGCAGTGCCGATCCAGCGTCTCCCGGATCCGTTGCAGCAGCTCGCCTGGAAATGTTTGATGCTGGTTGGCCATCCCCACGTTGCAGGCGCGCCAGTGGGGCATCAGATCCCTGCTGTCTGTTGGTCGTTGCAGGAAGGTCAGAATCCTGTTCAGCTCGTCCTCGGGATGGGCAAACAAGCGCTCGCTGGACACAAGCAGCAGTTGCTCCTGAGGCAGCACGGCGTCCCAGCGCCTCAGTGCGGCGTCGTAGCAGCTGTCCTGAAGGGCGCGTGACCACAGTTGCTGGTGGATGCCGCTCAAGCTGGCCGGGGTGTGGTGTTCGATGGCCTGGAGCTCTTGTTCCAGCAAGGCGATTGGGTCATGGTCAAGACCCTCCAGCCGCTGGAGATGGTTGAGCCAGCTCAGGGCGCGCTCCCAAGGGTCTCGCAACAGCACGATACACCGCACCTTGGGCATCAGCTCCACAATCCGTTGGGGCGCTTCCGGGCAGTGGAAATAGGTGGGGCTCGCTTCTCCCCGGGCAATGCCGGCCTCTGGCAGGAAACGGGGGAACTGGGCGCAGTACCAGTCAGCTCCCAGGTGATGAAAGCGATCAAAGAACTGCAGTTCCTTGCGCGGATGGCACCAGACCCCCGGATGGTGGCTGAGCACTTGCAAGAGCGAGGTGGTGCCCCCCTTCGGGACGCCAATGATCAGGAAATCCGGGGAAGTGGGGGGTTGAGATTCTGGGGCGAGCGCCTGGGCCTGCGGGCCGAGCTCCAGGCGAGCGGCTCGGCGCGACACGGTGATCGCGTTCTTGAGCTGCCCATCCAGCAACAGGTAGTGAGCCAACAATTGATTGGCGAAGGCGCTCTGGGGGCGTCGCGACGTGATCTGGACGTAGGCCTGCAGCACGCGTTGGCGCATCGCAGGGCTGAGCCGCAGATACTGCAAAGAGTTATGGCTGCAGTAGTGGTCGGGATTGCGTTGGAGGCTTGCCAGAAACCAACCGGCGGCCCGATCCGGATGGCCGTGGGCCCGTTGCAGTTCCCCCAGTCGGTAAGAAGCTTCTGCTTGCACAGTCTTATCCAGGCACGCCTGGGCGAGGGAGGCCTCGGCCAGCGCCTGCTCGCCGCGTCGTTGTTCGATCACACCGCGAAGCAACCAGGCAGGCCCATTCATGGCCGGCCAGTGCACCTGCTCCAGGCAGAGTGCCGCCAGCTCGATCGCGCCCTGCTGCTGCAGCCAGTCGGCGAGGGCCACGGCGCTACCGCTGCGTTCTCCTTCAGACACGGCCTGCCGCAGGATCAAGGGCAACCAGTGGTGGAGAAGCTGAAGGCGTTGTTGGCCAACAGCCAGCTTCACAAGCGTGAATAGGCGGGCGTGGGACAGCTCCCCTTGGTAGGCCGCACGACGACATTGGCGCCACGTGCGGCCCAGGGCGCCATCAGATACGTTGCGCATCACAGCGTTGGGATGGGTTGAGGCCTCCACAGCTGGATCGCAGGCTCTTGATGCGGTGTTGGACACTGAGGGGGCAGCAACAGCAAGCTGAGCGAGGGCCAGCGCTGGGCCTCCCAGCGAGGCCACTCCTTCACGTTGATGCGCTTTTGACAGTCGAGCGTGCGGAGCTGTTGATCAACGGCGGCTCGCAGCCATAAGGGCTCTGGGCTGGCAATCAGCCATAGCTCCAGGCTCTGGTGCGGTTCGTTGGTTTGCAGCCAGGTCTCCATCACAACGTCGAGGCCGAGAGGAGCCTCCATGGCAAACAAACCGACGCAGCGGAGATCACGGATGGTGGCCTCAGACCATCCATCGCACGCGGGTGCGGCTGCGACCGTGACCGACGGATCGCTCAGCAGCAACAGCGACTTGCGCGCCCCAAGTTGTTCCAGTCCTTGGTTCAGGACACCGGGGGCCCATTGATGCTGGGGGTCCCGTTCGAGAACAGTGCGGCAGTAATGCACGCAGGTGGCCGGATGGCGTTGCCGAAGACTGTGATGGGCCAGACGCATCACCGGCCAGTTCTGCCAGGGGTCGAGGCGCAGGCTGTGCTCCCACCAGCTGGCCGCTTCGTCATAACGGTGCAACTGTTCAAGGAGATCCGCGCAGGCATTGGCGAGAGGTGTTGGGAATTGGCTGGGACCACCTCCCTGATGGGCCGCCAGCTGTTTCAACAACTCAAGGGCCGGTTCCGGCTGGTTGTGATCACGCCAGAGACTCACCAATTCGAGCAGGTGTTCGATCTCGAGGGGAGGCGGATCCTGCAAAAGCTGGGATTGCAAGCCAAGCGCCTCAGGCACGTGGTGCTGTTGCAACAGCAGAATCAGTTGGTGCCAACTCGGAGCCTGTGCGTTCAACAAGCGGGCCGCTTGATCGAACCGTCCCAGTCGCCGCCAGCACTCGGCCAGGGCAGTGCGGAGCTCAGCCTGCTCGGGCGGCAGCAGGCTCCAGGTTTGCCATTCGGCTGCTGATTCAGCGTCGCCGCAGGCCCGTCGCCAGCGGGCCACCCGTTCGAAGGCGCTGGGTGCGGGCGCGTCAGCTTCCAGATCGATCAGGGCCTGATCCAGATCGGCCGGTAGGGTCTCACGCATACCGCTCATGATGACGTGTCCAGTGCGGCCAAGGTGTCTGCCGCTTCACTGGCGCCAGGTCGCAGATCGATCGGATACAAGCCTGGCCCCTCATAGAGCCATTCCTGCAGCGGTAGTGGTGTTGCGGCGGCTTCAAGGCGACGGTGGCGCAGCTGGCGCCGCTGAATCAAGGGATCGAAATAGGTGGGTGCATAGGCGGGGTTGACCAGTTCGATCACGGTTGTGGAGGGCCGGGCAGCGAGCAGATTGGCCATGGCGGCACCGTGGGGTGCGATCAGGGTTCCGGCCGCCGCCACCTGGTGCCACTGCTGCTGCACGCTGCGCAGCAAGAGGGCGGGGATGCCGAGCTGGCTTTGCCAGAGGCGTTCCGCCAGGGCCGGGCGGCGTTGGCTGGTGCCGCGCCCCAGCCACAGCCTTGTTTCAGCGTCAGCGGTCCCCTGCTCGATCCCCCAGAACTGCTCCAGCCAGGTGAGATTGGCGTGGGCGGGTCGGCCGAAATGGCTGGTGAAGCTGGGCACGAGCAGCAGCTCTGCCTGGAGGTGATCGCTGGCCGGCAGCAGCCGTTCCGGTCTGATACCGAGGCGTTGGAGCGCTTGGCGCACGTAGGCAGGTGAACCGCCGTTGTGCCAGAGGCGCAGATCGGGCCACTGCTGCAGCGCGGCCTGCCAGCAGCGCCCGAGGCGCGGCAGCAGTTCCAACTGCCAGTGGAAGAAGAGTTCCGCTGACAGCTCCGCCACCGCCAGCACAGGGCCTGCGGCATGTTGGGCCGGTGGGCGATCCCTTTCGGCCTGACGCAAATGCTCGATCGTCAAGTGTTCCAGCGCCTGACGATGCGGGCAGGCGGGCCAGGGCCAGGGATAATGGCGGCAGAGTTGGGTGAGCCATTGGCCTGAGGCGTCCTGCACCGCCACGCCATGGCTGAGCCGCCAGGGATTGCGCTGGCGGGGCACCCAGATGCGCCCCTGGGGCAGTTGGGTCAGCTGCAACGGCGGATCCGCCGGGCTGGCTTGCTTCTGGCAGGGGAGGCAGGCCTGGGCGGCGCAGGGGGGCTGCAGCCATGGTTCCGGTGGTGCTGCCGGTTCGGCCAGCAGTTGGGCGCCGGTGTGGTAACCCAGCCGGTCGTATAAGCCTGCCAGCTGGGCATCGAGGCGCTGCTGGCGACCGCAGCCCCAGGCTCGCTCCAGGTGTTGCAGGGCTCGGCTGGGCACCTCTGGCAGGCAGATCTCCCCCCAACCCTGCAGCAGGGCGCCAAGACGACTGACGCCCGCCTCGCCGGGATCGCCAGCCAGCAGCATCCTGGCCAGTGCGAGCGCCTGGCGCCTTAGGGGCGCGATCGGATCGCGACTCAGCCCGGCAGCGGCGGCCTCCAGGTGGGCCTCCACGGCAGGGCGCTCCTGCAGCAGCAGGCTGTGCCAGGCGCTGAGGGCCCGGCGCGGTCGCCCCCGATCCAACGCTTCCAGCGCTTCGGCGTGAAGGGTTTGAGCGTTGGTGGTGGCGTTGCGGCTTGAGGTCATCGCGCCAAGAGCAGGTCCTGGGCTTGACGCCAGAAGCGGCTGGCCTGCAGTGCTTCGGCATCGAAGCGCTGACCGATGCGGGCGCAGCTGCGAGCGAACACTTCCAGGTAGTGCACCGGTCGCCTCGGGAGGGGATACGGGCAATCCTCCAACGCCTGATGCAGCAACTGCAGAGCCAGATCTGGGGCGCCATCGCTCCAGGCTTGCCAGCTGGCCCAGGTGGTGGTGTCGTAGCGCTGGCTGCGGGCCCAGCCTGGCTCGCTGGCCGCCACCGCTTCCAGGTGGTGCTCCATCACCGCCAGCAACCCCTGCAACTGGGCCTTGGTGCGGCTGCTGGCATTGGCGCCATGGAGGCGGTAACGCACCAGCTCCTGCTCGATCCAGGCGCCCTCGTGGCCGGCTGCCGCCAGACGCAAGAGCAGATCCACGTCTTCTGAATGGCGCAGCTGGGGATCAAACCCGCCCACGGCGAGCAAGGCGTCGCGGCGCACGGTCCAGGCGCTGGGCAGCACAGCCTTGTGCTGCATGAAGCTACGCCAGCTGAAACCGGCCCCCTCCTGCCAGGGCCTCACGGCCTGTTGATGACGCCCGGCGTCATCACAGCGCCACCAGCCCCCATGCACATGGCTCAGGTGGGGATACCGGGCGAAGGCCTGCAGCGGCAAGGACAGGCGCCCTGGCAGCGGACGATCATCGGCATCGAGAAGGGCGATCAGGGGGGCACGGCTGGCGGCGACGCCCGCATTGCGGGCCGCGGAGACGCCGCGCCCACCAGCGCGGATCAACTGCCAGCGCTCCTGGGGCCAGTGGGCGCAGAGCCGCTGCAGCAGCGCGTCGCTGCCATCGCTGCTGGCGTCATCGATGGCAATCAGCTCGAACCCGGTGTGCCATTCGCGCACCAGGGCCGCCAGTAGGGGGGGCAGCCAGGGGGCGGCATTGCGCATCGGCACCACCACACTGATGGGGGGAGCGAAGGCCACGGCGGCAACCGAAGACAGATGAGCTTGATGCTGTCATCCGATGACAGACTTGTGCCGCGATCTGCACAGGGTCATGCCGCGCGCCAGCAAAGGCTCCACGTCGGGCAACGCAAGCGGCGGGGGCAGCAAACGGAGCTCCAAGCGCAACGCCAAGCCAAACCCAGCCAAGCCAAGGCAAGCCAAGCCCAGTCAGGAGGCGTTGCCGAACGAGCTGCCCATGGCCGATCGCTACTACGAGCTGGCGGAATCGATGAATGCCCGCGGTGCGATCGAACTGGCGGTGCCGTTTTATCGCCAGGCCCTGGCGATGCTGCTGGAGGAACGGGACCAGTTGCGACAGCTGTTGCCTGAGCAGCAGCAACAGCAGCGTCTGTTGGACAGTCGCGAGGAGCAGATCGAAGGCCTGATCAACGAAGCCGCCCTGTTGCGCGTGGGCAGTGGCAACGGCCTTGACGAGCGCATCGCCGAACTGGCCGAGGAGCTGACGCCCCAGAGCGCCCAGCAGGTGTTGGCGGGCTTGCGCGAGCTGGTGCCAGAGCCGGAACTCCTGCCCGCCCCTGGTCGCAGCCTCGAGGGCAAGGCCCTGATGCTCTGTGGTCGCGTTGCCGAGGCGATCGCCAGTTTTGAAGCGGCCTACGCCGCCGCTGGCCAGGCGCCCGAGCATGGGATCAACCTGGCGGCGGCCCTTTTGGCGGCAGGCCAGGCCAGCCAGGCAGCCGCTCTGTTGCAACCCCTGCATCAACAGGGTTTGGCGGTGTTGGAGCCCGACCAACGGGCCGCGCTGCTGCGCAATTTCGCCACGGCGGCTAGTCAGCTGGAGCAACCGCTTCTGGCCCTGCAGTTGCGCCGGCAGTGGTTGCAGCTGGAGCCGGAGGCGGTGCCCTGCGACCGCTGGTTGGGCTGGTGCCGGGTCGGCTTGGCGCAACCCCCTGGCGATCACGCCCGCCAGGAAGCGCTTGCCTTTCTGCAGGATCTGCGCCGCTTGCATCCCGCCAACCGCGCGATTGCTGAGGTTCTGGCGGAAACCCTGGAGGCGGAGGGCGACTACCGCCAGGCGGCGCTGCTGTATCGCGAGTTGTTGCGGCCGTGAGCGCCAAGCTCAATGGCCAGGAGCTCTACGCCCAGGCGGCGTCTGCGGTGGAGCAGGCCTCCTGGGGTCGGGCGGAGTCCTTGCTGCGTCGGTTGTTGGCGTTGCAGCCCGACCATGCCAGTGGCCATCACCTGCTGGGCAAGAGCCTGCGCGCTCTCGGTGAACCCCACCAGGCTCTGGCGGCCCAGCAGCGCAGTTGTGGGCTCGATCCCTGGCTGGGTTGGAACTGGTTTGCCGCTGGTGAACTGTTGATGGAGCAGCAGCGCTGGCCGGAGGCGGCCGAGGCGTTTGCCTGGGCCTTGCATGCGCTGCCGGCGGAGGGCTGGATCGCCCACCAGCTGCAGCAGGCGCGCAGCGCTGGGGTTGTGGCGGGCGACAGCTACCAGCATTGGATTCGGCACCACGAACCCCGCCTGCCCGATCCGCTCACGCCCCTCACGCAACAGTTTTGGACGTTGGCTGGCCAGGGCCAGTGGCGGGCCTTGCATGGTCCGGCGTCCTTGCAGCCGCGCTGGGCACCGCTTGGATCTTCGCCTTGGCCCGTGGAGGGCTGGTTGGTGTTGCTCGGCCCGCAGACCCAGTTGCGGCCGGGGGCGCTCCAGGCGTTGGAGGGGTGGTTGGCACAGGCCTTGCCCTGGCAACGGGCCGGCCAGGCGGTGGCGGATGTGATGTATGCCGATGAAGATCGGCTTGAGCCTGACGGCCGGCGCTGCGATCCCTGGTTCAAGCCGGGTTGGGTGCCGGAGAGCTTCTGGAGCAGTCCCTGGCTTGGTGGCTTGAGTGTGTGGCGCCTGAGTTGGCTGCGTCATCAGACGCTGCCCTTGCCGCCAACGGATCCGGCGGGTCGCTTCCGCTGGCAGCTGGCGGCTTTGGAGCGCAGCCCGCGGATCGAGCCCTGCCCGTTGCTGCTCAGCCATCAGGCGATGGCGAGCGGTGGGCCCAACAGCAGAGCTGATCCCGAATCAGAGTCCGGAGCTGAGGCTGCGGCCCTGTTGGCCCATCTGCAGGAGCAGGGCGAGGCGGTGCAGTCGGTGACGCCTTTGCCCCAGCGCCCCGGCTGTTTTCAGCTGCACTGGGCCCTGCCGAAGCGCGTTGGCTGCTCGCTGCTGATTCCCACCCGCGATCGCGCCGATCTGTTGCAGGTGTGTTTGCAGAGCGTCTGGGACAGCACGGAGGCGGCGCGGGCCCAGGGGATCGATCTCGCGTTGGTGCTGATCGACAACGGCTCGGTGGAGCAGGCCACTACGGAGCTGCTTTGTCGCTGGCAGCAACGGCTGGGTGATGCGATGACCACGTTGCGGCTGGAGCAGCCGTTCAACTGGAGCCAGCTCAACAATCAGGCGGCAGCGCGGGCTCGCGGTGAGGTGTTGCTCTGCCTCAACAACGACATCGAGGCGCGGCAACCCGGTTGGCTGGAGGCGATGGTGGCCCAGGCGCTGCGTCCGGTGGTGGGTTGCGTCGGCGCCAATCTGTTGTATCCCGATGGCACCTTGCAGCACGGTGGTGTGGTGCTGGGCCTCCACGGTGGTGCCGACCATGCCTATCGCCATCTGCCCCTCAGCCATGGCGTGCATCGCGGTCGCAGCGGCCTGCTCACGGGTTGGGGTGCGGTCACCGGGGCGTGCCTGATGCTGCGCCGGGAGCTTCTGTTGCAGCTCGGTGGTTTCGATGAAGGACTCCCGGTGGAATTCAACGATGTGGATCTTTGTCTGCGCCTGGGCTCCTTGGGCTACCGCCATGTGATCCCCCCCGAGGCGGTGTTGATCCACCACGAAAGCCAGAGCCGCGATGCCTTGGCCAGCCGCACGGCCCACCAGGCCCTCCAACGGCTCCAACGTCGCTGGCCCGGCCGCTTACGCAGCGGTAGCCCCTGGTGGCCCCAACAGATGGAACCAAATCATGTCGATGGACGACCGTTGGGGATGGCGGTTTCTGTTGAATGATGGCTTGATGTCTCGATGACCGAGTGATAGACCCTGGAAAGATCACGCGCGCAGGCACTTGCATCACGCAAGTGATCGGATGCAACAGGACGATGTTCACGCCTCCGATAGACCCAGCGATACAGCGGGCCTTCCTTGAAGCCCATGCAGAGGATGTCACTCCATCGATTGGGCTCCGTCATTGGCAAGGTAAAGACACCTTCTTGGCCCTCTAGAGCCGACAATCCGCCCGCATTGGTTGTGATGATCGGAAGACCATAGGCTAGGGCTTCTCTAGCAACAAATCCGTACACTTCATGCCACAACGATGGCATCGCCACGAGATCTGTTTGTGAAAAGATGAAGGGCAGATCGACTCTGTCGTAAGGCCCATGCAGTGTGACGACGTCGGGGTGATCTTGGCTGATGCGTTTGATCGCCAGCTGGCTCGCTTGATTGCCGTGGTAGCTGGTTGGACAGGGGCCATGCAGCTGAATTGAAACGATAGTGTGCAGGTCTGACTGAAGACAAGCTTGGCAGAAGAGAAGCTGGCCTTTGTGCGGCGCAATTGTGCCGAGGATGGCGATGCGTATTTTGTTATGGGTTGCGGGTGCTGAGCTTTGCTTCTCTCTGCTCAGGCTTTCTCGTGCAAAGACGAGGTTGAGCCCATTTTCAATGGTTTGAATTGGGCTGGTGATTCCGTGTTGCTGGTGAATGTGAGCGGCTTGTCGAGATGGCGAAATCACTGCTGCTGCATGCTTTAGGCAGTGATCGCTGTACTGCGTCCAGGCTGTTTTGAGAGATAGCGGTCGTGATGACCTAAGATTTGAGTGGTTATGGTGAGACTGATAGTATTCTGATGACTCGAGGCTTTTAGCCGTTTGATAAGGCCAGGTCTGCAAGGCATTCTGTTCCCAGGCTTCGTGATCGTCTGGGTCGATGATGGTGTTTTGATTGCTGAAGAGTTGACCGCGAGGGTCGAGCGTCCAGTAGTCATGCAAGGTTGCCACGCAGGGTAGTGATTTGCTGAGAGTGGCAATGGCTCGGATGCCAAAAAATAAATTGTGATGGAAATCAAGAAGGTCGAGTTGATGGTGATTGGCCCAATGTTCGAGGATGACTTCGGCTTGTGGCACGCGCTGAAAATCCATCAGACATTTTGTGTTTTCATAGCAGTAATTCATTTCCTGGATTTGAATGCCATCGTCCATCCAGCCACGCGTGGCAAAGCGCTCGCCTGATCCCGTGGTATTCACGCAATGCACAAAAACCTGATGGCCCATAGCGCGTAAGTCATGGGCGATTCCGTGAACATGGGTTTCCAGGCCACCGCGATGCTCATCGCCCCAGGCAAAAGAGACAAGGCCGATCTTGAGTGGGCGCGTCATAGTCGATTGAAAATTATTGCTGGAAAGCTTGTGTGCAATCAGAATTTGATTTGCAGCGACGCCTGCAGACTCAGCCGTACCCGTTCTGTCAGAACGGCATCGGGGAGTGGTACGCGCTCTGGATAGCCATCTATTGGTGTGACTCTGCAGCCGGGGTATTCGCAATTGCTCATAATGCTTTCAATCATGGGGGTGATGACCAGACCGATTTCGTTGAATGGCCTCCAACTGATGCCTGCGTTGAGATTGCGGCCGCTCCATTCACCGATGATGTGTAGGCCATCCAAGGCTTCAATGGCAATGGAGGCTATGGGATTGATTTGTCCATAGTCGCTGCCTGTTCTTAGTGCTCGCTTGAAGCGTTCGTTGCTGCAGGGATTGGTTGGAGTGAATCCATAGGTTGCACAGCCTGCATCTCTCAGGGCCTGAGTTTGGTCTTGGAAGGTTTGCTCGATTGGTTTGAATTCGCCGTTGCCAACCCCTGCCGTGAGGTAGAGATTGCGAAACCATGGGCTTGCATTTTCAGGAGGCTTAAGTCTGAGGCGCTGGCTGCCCACAAAGTAAAAATTGCGGGTCATGTCTGAAAAGATGAAATCCTGGCTGTCCCAGGTGATCAGATTCTCGACGCCTGTTCGGAAGGACGTGTCTGGACCAATGGCTTTGGAATAGTGTAGACCTGTCTGAACACCTTGAAGGATGCGGTTGCTGTCGACGAGAGGTCCATCACCTCTGCCAATGGAGCTCGAAATGGTTTCAGCACTGGTTGTTATGAAAAATCCACCCCAGGTTTGGGTGTCGCCAAATCCCAGATTGAAATAGGTGCTTCCGTTGGCCTGAGTGTCGAGTGATTTTTGCCAGTCATCAAAGGTGGTAAACGCTTCACAAGGCCCTTTCCCGAGGGTGCAATCGGTTCCGGTTACGCTGACGTCAAACATGACGCCATAGGGGCCATATCCGTTTGGGACGAGATAACTGATTTGTGGTAGCCATCGCTCATTGCGCCACAATGCCCTCGAGCTGGAGTAAGTGGGAGAGGCTTCATCGAAAGCGCGCCGTGCGATCTGAATGGCTTCAGTCGCGTTTTGGATCACCATTTGAGGGTTTTCCTCCGCCACAATCACGCCCTCGCTGTCCACCGGTTCCCACACCAGCCCTGCATTGGCGTTGATGGTTTGGTTTGCTTCCGGCATCACCGCAATCGAGGTGCTGCTGGGTGGGCTGTCGCTTGGTGTGTTGTTGCTGGGGGGCACCGGTTCCCACACGAGCGCGGTCGGTGGCGGCGGTGGTGTCGTCGATGTCAACGTCGATGTCGGCGACTCGGTTGCCGCGGGCACGGGTTCCCACAGGAGGGGCTTCGCAACAACGGTGTTGGCCGCGTTGTTCTCCGGCAACGCCGGCAGGGGGGGGACCGGTTGCCACTGCAGCTCCTGCGCCGAAGCGGCGGTGCCGGTGGTGGTGAGCAACAGCAGGGCTGCTAGCCAGCTGCGGGTCATGCAGCCACTCCCACGCGGTTGAGCTGTCGCAGCAAGGCCAGCTGGCGCGGCAGTGGGTTGGTGCCGGGGTGCACCTGCATCAGATAGTCGAGCGCCTCGGTGGGGGAGAGTGCCTGGGTTTGCACCAACCAGGCCATGCACACCAGCGGCGAACGCTCCATGGCTGCCACGCAATGCACAAACACCGGACCCACCTGGTGCAGCGCCGCGAGCTGCTGGAGAGCGTCCTCCAGCTGCCCCAGTTCGAGCACGTCTGCACTGCGGTGATCCGGCAGCACCAGGCGCTTGCAGCAAAAGCTCTCCTCCAGACCGGCTGGGGCTGGGGCTTCCTCGTTGCTGCAGAGACTGAACACAGCGCGAATGCCGGCGTCGTGCAGCCGTTGCAGATGTCGCTCAGCCCGCGGTGCCGGACCCACCGCCAGTGCATCGACGAGCACCCAGTCGATTCGGAAGCGACGCGGCGATGGTGGTGTGATCGACGGCACCATCAGTTGTCGAGCCAACGCATCAGCTGACGCCGGCGCTGGGCTACCCGCTCACGCAGGCTGCTGGGGGCTTTCGGGGCCGCTGTCACCCGTCGTTGCTGACGGGATACCCCCGCAGTGTCGCCGCCCTCAGGCTCCGCTTCGGCGTAATGGGCATAGGCCGCTGCAGGGTCGTAGGCGGCATAGCAGTAACCGCCATAGCCATAGCCATAGCCATAGCCATAGTTTCCGTAGCCGTATTGGCCGTAGCCATAGGCCGAGGCACCCTGCCGCTCTGGTTTGATCGCATTGGTCACGATGCCCAGCAGGGGGGCACCGCTGCTGCGGATGCGGTTCACCGCTTCCCTGGGCAGGCCGCGATCGACGCGATCCAGGCTCACCAGCAACATCAGGCCATCGCAGTGTTCGGCCACCAGGGCGGCGTCGGCCAGACCGAGCACCGGTGGTGTGTCGAACAGGATCAGATCAAACTCACCACTCGCTTCGAGGTCCTGCACCAGTTGGTGC
Organism: Synechococcus sp. HK01-R; assembly: GCF_014217855.1. Taxonomy (NCBI): domain Bacteria; kingdom Bacillati; phylum Cyanobacteriota; class Cyanophyceae; order Synechococcales; family Synechococcaceae; genus Synechococcus; species Synechococcus sp. HK01-R. The sequence continues at coordinate 888,218 of NZ_CP059059.1, forward strand.
ATGCGCCCGGAACTGAGTAGCCGGGCGGGATCGGGGGGGCGGCGACCGGCGGTGATCACCGACCACCCCTCATAGCCCTCCACCTGTTGCAGAGCGTCGCGCCAGGCGGGCGCTTCATCACTGAGCAGATTGGACAGTCCGCGCAGGTTGTTGAGCCCCAAGCGGGTGTGCAACTGCGGCTTGCGCATGTCGGCATCAATCAGCAGCACCCGTTGCCCCATTTCCGAAAGGGTTTTCGCCAGCAGGCTGTTCACCAGTGATTTGCCTTCTGTCGGCAGGGAGCTGGTGAGGGAGATCGAGCGCAGCGGCCGGTCGCTGTTGAGGAAGCGCAGCGACGTGAACAGGTTTCGGAAGGCCTCTTGATAGAAGAAACGTTGGTAACCGGCCTCCTGCTTTTGCTGGGGATCGCTCACCGGCAGGGTCTGACTGTCGAGCTCGTTGAGCATGAAGCGCTTGTCTTCTCGCACCCCCTGGAAAAAACTCACATAGGGAACATGACCCAGCAGGGGCAAGCCTAGCTCATCCTTCACCTCACCGGCATGGTGGAACACATGATCCATGCGATCGCGCAGCAAGCCGGCGCCAGCGCCGGCCACCAATCCCAACATGGCGCCAAGGGCAAGGTTGCGCGGCACCGAGGGTTTGATCGGATTGGGATTGATTTCCGGTGGATCAATCACCCGCCAGGGCACGCTGCGCTGGGCGATTTCCAGTTGGAAATTCTCACGAGCGCTCACGAGGCCGGCCAGGTTCTCCTGCGCAATCGTGAGCCGGGTCTGCAGGGCTTCGTATTGCTTGATCAGTGCCGGTTGTTTGAGGAACTGGGCATTGAGTTCCTGCTCCTGGGCTCTTGCTGTGGCGAGGCGGCCGGCATTGAGGCTGAGCGCGGCATCCACCGCTTCCAATTGGTTTTTGCGTAGCAGCGGTTTCAGCTGATTGAGGCGTGCCTCCAGGCCCTGCACCATGGAGGAGTCAGGGTTGTATTTGGAGCGGGCTTCCGCCAGCTCTGTTTCCACCTTGAGCAGTTGCTGCAACAGGCTCTGGTCCACATCGCTGATGGTGAGGCCCTGCACACCACCACCGGCCGTGGTGCCGTTGCCCATCCCACCGATCGCTTCCTGGAAGCCGCGGGCGGTGAGGGTGCCGTTGGCGATTTCCTGGCGCACCTTGAGCAGACGGTTGCGTCCGGCCTGCAGATCGAGCACCTGGGCGGCCATGCCCGCTTCGCGTTCCTTGAGCGCTCCCCCTTCCGCGGAGGGCTCGAGCAGGGAATGCTGGCGCCGGAAGGCGGCCACCTCAGACTGGATCTGATCGGTTTTGGCCTGCAGCGCCGGCGCTTGTTTGTTGAGGAAAGCGAGGCCATCGGCCAGGCGTTGCTGCCGTTGCTGGAGGGCGGCCTGGAGATAGGCCGTGCTCAGGGCCTTGAGCACGGCTTCATCCTGCTCAGGATCGCGGCCGGTGAGGCTCACATTGAGCACGCCTTCCGCCTCTTTGCGCTTTTCGCCGCCGGAGCTGATCGTGATGCGATTGGCAAGGGAGTTTTCATCGAGATCGAAACGGCGCGCGATCGGGCCGAGCAGTAATGGGCTCTGCAGCACTTCGATCAGGGTGGGGATGTCGTTGCTGGTGGTGTTGCGAGCCAGCTGCTCAAACATGGTGTTGTTGAACCCTGCGGCAGCGTGACTGCCCCCACCCTCGGTGCTGATCGGGTCGGTGATCAGCAGGACAAAGGAGCCCTGATAAACCGGCCGGAACACCCGCTGATACACCGTGACCAGTCCGGCCAGGCCGATCACGGCAGCGGCGGTCACACCCACCAGTTTTTTGCGCCGCCTCAGGGCGCGCCACACCTCGCGCAGGTCGATCTCGTCGTCACTGCTGCCCATGCCAGGTGGCACCTGCCCCAGGTCGCGCACCTGAACGGTCTGGATGCCCTGGGGATTGAAATCCGGGCTCTGGCCAGGGCTGGCAACGAGTTTCGACATTGCCGCGACTGAATAGACGCACCATTAAAGCCCCGGGTGCAACACGTTTCGATCTGTCATGGGACACTGCACTCGTCATCACGACCCTTCAGCACGCTTCTTCCCATGACCCGGTTGCGCACTCTTGCCCTGGCGTCATGGCTGGCCAGTCAGCCCCTCTTGGTTTCCGGGGTGGCAGCCGCGCCGTCGTTGGAGGCACCAATCGTGGCGCCAGCGACCCAGACGCAGAGCGGCATGAACCGCAGCGATCTGGTGTTGCAAGGCGACGCCTACATCATCGGTCCCGGCGATGTGCTCGACCTCAAGTTGTTTGATGCGCCGGAGTTGTCGGGGCAACTGGAGGTGCTCAACGATGGTTCAGTGCCTCTGCCCCTGATCGGCAGCGTGCGCCTCAGCGGGCTGACCCTGCAGCAGGCCACGGTGTGGGTGCAAACCTTGATGGGGCAGCAACTACTGCGCCCGGATCTGCAGCTGCGGGTGGTGCGACCGCGGCCGATTCGGGTGGCGCTGGTGGGTCAGGTGGAGCGGCCCGGTATCTATTCCCTCACCGTGAGTGAGACGGTGCAAACCGAGGGCGGCCCCACCACCAGCATCAGCGGCTTGCCCACGGTGGTGGATGCGATTCAGAAGGCGGGGGGCATCACTCAGAAGGCGAATCTGCGCGATGTGGTGCTGCAACGGCGACTGCCGGGCGGCGATCAACCGGTGCGCTACAAGCAGGCCAAACTGAACCTGCTCGATCTGATCCTGGAGGGCAACCAGACCCAGAACCCCTTTTTGTTTGATGGCGACACCATTCGCCTGTCGCGGGTCGACGAGACGCCGGAGGAAGCGATTGAACTGGCGGCGGTGAACCTTTCGCCGCAGGTGATCAACGTGAATGTGATCGGCGAAGTGGAGACCCCAGGACGGTTGCAGTTGCAGGCGAACACGCCGTTGGTGCAGGCGGTTTTGGCAGCTGGTGGTCCCAAGGCCTGGCGGGCGAACAAGGGCAACGTGGAGCTGGTGCGGATCAATCGCAACGGTTCGGCCACCCTGGAGCGTTTTGCCCTGGATCTGAGCCAGGGGGCATCCAATGCCAAGAACCCTCCCCTGCGCGATGGCGACACGGTGAAGGTGAATCGCAGCGGCCTCGCCCAGGCGAGCGATGCGATCAATGCCGTGAGCCAACCCGTGAGCGGCTTGGTCACGATCTGGACTCTGCTGCGTCTGGTGAACGACACCACGAACTGAACCAGCCGTTCGCTTGAAAAAGAGACTTTTGATGCGGATGTCGCATTAAACCGGCATTGGTTGCCGAAGCCTCATCCATTTCCGGGGGGGTAAAATACTCAACTCCAGCGAGTTGATTTTTCATGACTTCAGCTCTCGAAGCGTTCGTCGACGCAGTGGAGCGTTCGCCTGAACATCAGCAGCGTGTGTCGGAAGCCACAACGCCGGAGCAGATCACGGCCCTGGCGGCTGATTTGGGTTGCTCAGTGTCCACTCAAGATCTGCGTGCGTTTTCGCGGGAATTGTGCGCTACCTGGTGGCCCTGGTCGGAGAAGGGGCATGCCTGGCGTCGCGCCTTTTTTGGCGGTTGAACGAGTCGGTTGAGCGAGGAGTCGGTTGAGCGATCGGCCCCATGCGCTACGTGGCGTCGTTGTGAGACAGTCCTTCTACCCGGTATCTGTGAGACGGTTGAGCCGCTGATTCCTCTCCGGCACCCTTGCCGCCAGCCAGCACCCGCTCATTGAACAGCGATCGCTTTCAAGCCCTCGAAATCAAAGAGCTGAGCCATCGACTGGCGGCACAGACCTACCGCTTTTTGCAGCCACATCCCCGGGTGGAGCACTGGCTGAGCCTCGAAGAGCTGAGGCGCAGGACTCCGCTGGATCCCCTGTTGAATCTGCTCACGTTGCCGATCCGGCCTGATCTGGATGCGGTGGTTCTTTCTATGCCCATCTAGCGGTTTCCAGGGCTCAGCAGGGAGGAAATCATGGTGATTGCAGGTATCCCGCTGGACGAGCTGCGCCACACGCGTGCCGCACAAGAATGGCTAGCCGAGGGCCAGCGAGATGAGGCCGCAGCGATGACCCTTCACCTCCTCAACCGCCGCTGCGGCCCCCTCAGCGAAACAACCACTGCCCAGATCCGGGGGCCTTACCTGTGGATCAGTTGGAGGTCTTTCTCGATGCCCTGCCCGACTTCCAGGGCACCGCCGCGAGGTCTATCGCTGATTGCCGAGGCCGCGCGATACTCGTTGCGCATGCAAACTGCATGCATGCCGGCTAGGCTCGACGCAGCGTTTGTCTTCAGCGATGCCGTCACTGCAGATCCGCGATGTGCCAGACCCACTGCATCGTTTGTTGCAGCGGCGAGCCACGCGGAACAAGCGCAGCCTCAGCCAGCAGGCATTGGTTGATCTGGAAGAGCTAGCGGGTGGTGATCCCCGCCAGCGCCGCCAGGAGGCCTTGGAGCGCATCGCTCAGCACTGGCGTGGTGTAGAGCCTTTGCAATGGCAGCAGACACCAGAAGATCTGATCCGGGTGGATCGTGAACGCTGACACGCGCTCACTGGTTCTCGATGCCTCCGCTGTGGTGCGGCTGATCTGCCATGACCCTGCGACGGGAAGCTGGGATGCTCAGCTCAGGCAAGCTTCGATGGTGTTGGCCCCAGAGCTGATGCTCACCGAGGTGGCGAATGCCCTGTGGAAACTTCAACGCAACGGCAGTTTGGCCGGAGTCGATCCCCAGGCGCTGCTCGCCGATGCACGCGATCTGGTGGATCAATTTGAGCCAGACCGTGCGCTGCAGGCGGAGGGGCTGGCCCTGGCCTGCCATCTCGATCATCCTGTCTACGACTGCCTCTATTTGGCTCTGGCACGGAGAGAAGCGGCGGCGTTGCTCACGGCTGACCAGCGCCTACGCCGATTAGCAGACCGGGTACTCCCCTGATCACCCCCGCCGACCGCTGCTGATCTGGGGAAGCATTCAGTGGCGGAGCGAATGTCTCCAGGATGCCAGCTTCCGAGCCGGCACCGGCGAGGTGGTGGTGCGCATCAACTGCGGGTCATGCTCGTGCGCACCACTCTGGAGTTGCCGGATCCTCTGTTTGCCCGCCTGAAGGCCCGGGCGGCCAGCGAGGGCGTCTCCCTGAAGAAACTGCTGCATAGGTATGTGGAGAAAGGTTTGAACACTCCACCATCCGAAACCTCGCTGCGGCGATCGGCGGCAGGCCTGCCTCGGCTGGAGGTTCCGTTCGTGAGGGAAGCAGGGTCGCTCAGCAATGCGGCGCTCTTCGATCTTTATCGCGAATTTGCTCAAGATGATCTTCCTGGCATTCGCAGAACAGCTGAGCTTGTGGTCGCTTGAAGCGAACTGGCCGGACTCAACCAGAAGAATTCTTCGCGATCTCCCGGGCTCAATTTGCTGACACCTTGTTGGTAGAGGCAATTCTCAGCGGGTTCGTCAACGCTTTTGCTGATCAAGCTTTCAGCCGAAATGAAGAGCTGAGCCGCCTGTCGCCATCGTCAACTTGATACCATCAGACCCTCACGACCTGCAGCCGACGCTCCGCACCGGAATGCTCTGCATGGAGACCAACGCTGCAGATAGCCAGTCCAAGCTTCTGTGCAGACCGTACAGAACCCTTGCTGCTGCGTTTGAAGAGGCCTTGAGATTGCGATCGCAGCTGATGCCGCCCCAGCACCCTTGCCGCCAACAGCTCTCTGTTCTCCTATGTGTCGATTGAGGAGCGGATTCCGGCCTCTCATCCGCTGCGGCGGATCCGGAGATTGGCGGGTTAGGCCCTCGATCGACTCAAGCCATCGCAACCAATAAAGCAGCGGCCAAGGCGAAAAGATTGTCTTCACCGCCGTAGGCCCAGAGATTTTTCGGAGTCGCCAGTGTCGCTTCGAGGCCCGACGTATCCCTGACTCCAGGTAGGCCGCCATCTCTTTCGATTGCTATGGCGTGGGCAGTTTCCGCCAGATGACGGGGAAGCTACCAAGGCTCGGCCATCAGCGATCAGCCAGCCGCTTCATCCCCGCTGCGTTCTGGGCGTACAAGCGGTCTAGGGCAGCAAGTGCTCCTGCTTCACCTGTAAGCAGTAGCTCCGGGCGAATGCCCACTACTGCTCGCCGGGTTGTGAGGGCGCGGAATCTCATAGAGAATCGTCGGAGCCAGCTCCGCTTCGGCTCTTTGGTGGCGACCACGCTTTTGATCAGGTTTGATTTCGTACGACCATCCTGACTCAGTTGTTGAGGTGATGCCGTTGCTGCTGTCTGGTTGAACCAGCACCTATCCCAGCAGGAGCAGCATGTGCGGAATCGTCGCCCTCGTGGGCTCCCAAGACGCGGCCCCCCTGCTGCTGGAAGGTTTACGCCAGCTGGACTACCGCGGCTATGACTCCGCCGGCATCGCCACAGTGAACGGCGAGCGGCAGCTGAGCTGCCTGCGGGCGGAAGGCAAGCTGATCAACCTCACGCACCGGTTTGAAGCCTCTGGTGCTCCAGGGCAGTGCGGCATCGGTCACACCCGCTGGGCCTCCACGACGAACTCAGGCACACCCGTGCCGCCCAGGAGTGGCTAGCCGAAGGCCACCACCGCCCAGATCCAGGCTTTGCAAATCGATCAGTTGGACGCTCTGGCCGACGCCCTGCTCGACTTTCAGCCCCCAAATTCCTAAGCGCGCTGGAGGAGCTTTCGCCTGAGCCGTGGACGCGGCATCAATAGGCAGAGTCGTGATCGGGGTGGAGCGAGAGCAACCGCAGCCAGGGGCCATCGCGCCAGGCCACAGCCCGGCAGCTGCGGCTGATCCGCAGGGAATACAGCCGCTCACCCGCAGGCCCCTGGCGGCTCTGGATCAGCTCCCAGCGCAGGCCCTTGCTGCTCTGCAGCTGCTCCCAGCTCATCGCCTGAAGCAGGCGAAGGGTTTTGAGCACGGCCCAGGCGTCTGGCTTGGCCAAGGCCAGCAGATTGGCCTGGAACTCAGGGTTGTTGAGGTCGAGCTGAATCACAGCATCCCCAGGTGCTGCTCCAGGGCATCGACATCCGCGGCAAGAGGCGGCTGATCCATGGCATCCATCGCCCGATCGAGACGAGCGGCGGCTTCCGGTTGATGCAACCAGAGTTCGCTGTCGGGAATGGTCTGGGCCGTTTTGATCACCCAGACCCCGGGCTCGCTGCTGTCGACCACCACGGTGCGCCCAGCGAACTCCTTGCCCAAGGAGATCTGGCCGCTGGCCCCCACCTGCTTCACAACCTGCTTGGCGGTTTTCATGCTGCCCTAACTTTCATGCCTTCATGCTAATTGTTAGCGGTTGGAGTCGTCAGGCGCACCGCACGGGCTGCAATCCCAACCCAACCCCAACCCGCGACTATTTTTTCTCCAGCCAGCGCCACGCTTCGTTTGAACACTTGAGTGGTAAGCGATCGCCAAGATCACTGGCATCAAGCTCTGCGAAGCGCTGCGCCAACAGCACGGATTCGATGCGATCAGCCTGTAGGCGCAGCCTTCTGCGTAGCAGTTGCCCACCAACCTCTATGGGCCAGGCGATAACTACCACCCCACCCACAGCCATGTGTTGTCAGCACTGATCCGCCGTTTCCATGAGGCTGCGGAAGCGGATGCTCCAAGCGTGACCTGCTGGGGCACCGGTTCACCGCTGCGCGAGTTCTTGCATGTGGACGATCTCGGCGAGGCCTGCGTGTTTGCTTTGGAACACTGGAGCCCGGCCCCGGGTGAGCTCACCTATCTGAATGTGGCCACCGCTACGGGCTACCAAGGCATGATCACTGGGACAGCAGCAAGCCCGATGGCACCCCGAAGAAACAGCTGGACGTGAGCCGCCTGGCGGCGTTGGGCTGGCATGCCCGGATCCCGCTGGCGGAAGGCCTGGCGAGCACGGTGGCGCTGTTTCGCGAGGAGCTGGCTCAGTAGCTGGTGCGGTTGTAACGACAGGTGATGCATGTGCTGCTCGAGCCCGTGCTGGGGTGGCTTGGATCCAATTCGGCTGATCTGATTCGCGACGAGCGCGATGAGCGTTGAGCAACGTGCCGATCTCTACACCAGCGCACTGTGGCTGCCACTGCCATAGCCCACGGGGTCATGGCTCATCCCCAAGATCACACCAGCTCTGAGATGTTTGAGCCGCTGATTCCTCTCCGGCACCCTTGCCGCGAGCTCGCGCCCGCATCCTTAACCACCGATCGGCTGGTACCGCGAGACTCTTATCATGTGCTGATCATGCACAGGAATTGGTGGTGGCTCGATTAGGCGATGAACGGGCGACAGAGCGGGTGGCCGTGCTGATGACGCCCACGGAGAAGGCAGCCTATGCCGATCGCGCCAGCAGTCTTGGCCTGTCTCTCGGGCAGTTTTTTCGCGAAGCTGGCGCTGTCTATGGAACCCAAAGCACGCACGCCGAAGAAGAGGCGCTGGAGGCGGCTTTAAGGCATCTGGAACTCAGCACCAGCCGCACTGAACAGGCGCTTGACGAAGCCCTGGCTGAGGTCCGTGCTGCGCTGAACGCCGGATCATGAGCGTGACCGATCGAATTCTTACGGCGCTCACCACGGTGATCCGTATGAACGACAAGGTGGAGGAGATGGCTGGCTTGATGAAGGAGCAGCAACGGCACATCGACGACCTGAAGGGGCGTGTGATTCGCCTGGAGACCGTATTGGAACTCGCGCTGAACCGCAGCTCAGCACCAATGACTCGACTCCCGGATGGCGATCAAGCTCAATCACCCGATGGAATCGGGTGATGGCTGGTAACCCCCACGAAGAATTGCGCCACACCCGCGCTGCTCAGAAGTGGCTTGCAGAGGGTCGGCAAGAAGGTCGCCAGCCAGGTGTCGCCCTCCTGCTGCCATGCCCGATTGGGGCAGGACATGCAGGTGGAGGAGATAGCATAATGAGATCATCTTTGGCGAAGCAAGATGCCATCACTCAGCTTGCGTGGGTTGTCGGATCAGACCTATGAGGCCCTGCGGCAACTCGCCACCAACAATCACCGCAGCATGCAGGAGCAGGTGAGGCTCCTGATTGAACGGGAAGTGCGCTATGCCCAGGTGGGTGGGGTGGAGAGGGCCCGGCAATGGCGTTCAAGACTGGCTGGGCGCCATTTTCCTGATCTAGCGGCGGACATTCAGGCCGACCGCAGCCGCTGAAGCGATGACGACCTCAACGCAGACGGCATCAGCGCCGACCCAACCCGACGCTTTTGTGCTCGATACCTCTGCTCTGCTGAGGTTTTATCTGGCTGATGGGCCATGTCTTCCCTCCTTGGAGCTCGCCATGCAGCGGGGGTGCAGTGGCGATGCCTTGTTGTTGATTCCTGATCTCTGCCTGCTTGAGTGCGCTTCGGTGCTGTTGAAACAGGAGCAGCGCCAGTTGCTCAGCGTGGATGAGTGCCGTGATCTGATGACGGATCTGCTGCAACTGCCACTTCGGCCGACCAGCGCTAGCGAACTCGCGGTTGCAGCGCTTGAGCAGGCAATGGCGCTCTCTCTGAGTGTGTATGACGCCAGTTTCCTTGCTTTGGCCCTCAAGCATGACGCTCTTCTAATCACAGCGGATCAACGATTGGCCAAGGCAGCTGCCTCCCTTGGTTGTGCTGCTCCCGTTGAGTGAGCAGTCGTACCGCCATGCCCCCCCTGATCACCCCCGCCGATCGCATCGTCGTGGCCAGCCCATGAATGCTCTCCATTGGTATGACAGGTCGTATGACCTTTGGAGAGCCCTTGCCACTGTCCCAGGGCCCCTGGTTCATGGCACACTCCCAACAATTCACCATCACTGAGACGGTTGAGCAGCTGCTCCCGTCCTGAGCTGGTTGCAGGCAGGACTGGTGTGTCTGCCTGTTTTCTCTCCTCTATCGATGACCGCAAGCGCCACAACTGCCACCCCCACCAAAACCGCCCTGATTACCGGCATCACCGGCCAGGACGGCAGCTATCTGGCGGAGCTCCTGCTGGAGAAGGGTTATGTGGTGCATGGGATCAAGCGCCGGGCGAGCAGTTTCAACACCACCCGGATCGATCACCTCTACCAGGATCCGCACGAGAGCGACCCGCGCCTGGTGCTGCACTACGGCGATCTCACCGACAGCACCAACCTGATTCGGATCATCCAGCAGGTGCAACCCGATGAGATTTACAACCTTGGCGCCCAGAGCCATGTGGCCGTGAGCTTCGAGGCGCCGGAATACACCGCCAATTCCGACGCGCTGGGCACCCTGCGGATCCTGGAGGCGGTGCGGATGCTGGGGCTCACAGCAAAAACCCGTATCTACCAGGCCAGCACCAGTGAGCTCTACGGCTTGGTGCAGGAGGTGCCGCAGAAGGAGTCCACCCCCTTCTACCCGCGCAGTCCCTACGGCGTGGCGAAGCTCTACGCCTACTGGATCACGGTGAACTACCGCGAGGCCTATGGCATGTATGCCTGCAACGGCATCCTGTTCAACCATGAGAGCCCGCGCCGCGGCGAAACGTTCGTGACCCGCAAGATCACCCGCGGCCTGGCGCGGATCGATGCGGGGCTGGAGCAATGCCTGTTTATGGGCAACCTCGACTCCCTCCGCGACTGGGGTCACGCCCGCGATTATGTGGAGATGCAGTGGCGCATGCTCCAGCAGGAGCAGCCGGAAGACTTCGTGATCGCCACCGGCCGGCAGGAATCGGTGCGGCGCTTCATCGAACTCGCCGCTTCCGAGCTGGGCTGGGGCGGCATCGAGTGGCAGGGCGAAGGCCTCGAGGAAGCCGGCCTCCGCGCCGACACCGGCGACGTGGTGGTGCGCATCGACCCGCGCTACTTCCGTCCGGCGGAGGTGGAAACGCTGCTGGGCGACCCCACCAAGGCCAAAGAGAAGTTGGGCTGGACGCCCACCACCACCCTGGAGGAACTAGTGGCGGAGATGGTGGCCGCAGACCGAGACGGCGCTAAAAAAGATGCTTACCTCAAACGCAAGGGCTTTGCAGTGGTGGGGTCGATGGAAAACCCGCCGACCAACCCTGAAGCGATCAAGGCAGCTGGAGGGGCAGCGTGACTCCCCTGATCACCCCCGCTGACCGCATTTACGTGGCCGGCCACCGCGGCATGGCCGGCAGCGCCATCTGCCGTGCCCTTGAGCGTGCCGGCTACCACCAGCTGCTCACCGCCAGCCGCTCTGAGCTCAATCTGCTCGATGGCTCCGCCGTGGAAGCCTGGTTCGCCAAGCACCAACCCTCCGTGGTGGTGCTCGCCGCGGCGAAGGTGGGCGGCATCCAAGCCAACAGCAGCTACCCGGCGGACTTCCTGCTGGAAAACCTCAAGATCCAGACCAATGTGATCGAAACGGCCTGGCGTTCTGGCGTGCGACGGCTGTTGTTTCTGGGCAGCAGCTGCATCTACCCGAAGTTCGCCGAGCAGCCGATCCGCGAGGAAGCCCTCCTCACCGGAGCGCTGGAGCCTACGAACGAGTGGTACGCGATCGCCAAGATCGCCGGCATCAAGCTCTGCGAGGCGCTGCGCCGCCAGCACGGCTTCGATGCGATCAGCTTGATGCCCACCAACCTCTATGGGCCGGGTGATAATTACCACCCCACCAACAGCCACGTGCTTCCGGCGCTGATCCGCCGCTTCCATGAGGCGGCGGAAGCTAAGTCTCCAAGCGTGACCTGCTGGGGCACCGGTTCACCGCTGCGCGAATTCCTGCATGTGGATGACCTAGGCGAAGCCTCCATGTTTGCTCTCGAGCACTGGAGTCCAGCCCCCGGTGAGCTCACTTATCTGAATGTGGGCACAGGCGTGGACCTGAGCATTCGCGAGTTAGCCGAATCTGTTGCTAACGCCACTGATTACAGCGGCATGATCAATTGGGATACCAGTAAGCCCGATGGCACCCTAAAAAAACAGCTGGACGTGACACGAATGTCCACCCTTGGCTGGCGGGCACGGATTTCCTTGGCCGAAGGCTTGAAGAGCACAGTGGCTAAGTTCCGCGACCAGTTGAGCTTGAAACTGGTTCGGCTTTAGATCAATCCAAACTTCATTCCATTTGGGAGCGATTTGACAACACAGCCTTTGGCAAAACAGCAAGCATTCCCTTCAACCCTCACACTCCTGCTGGGCATTTGGGGCAACCTCAGCCGACACCGGCGCATCCAGCTGGGATTTCTTTTGGTGGTTATGCTGGCCAGTGGTGGAGCGGAGTTGGTTTCGCTAGGGGCGGTTTTGCCTTTTCTTGAAGTTCTCAACGATCAAGAGGGGCTTTGGCAGCAACCTTTCGTTCAGGCTCTGGCCCCTCGCGTTGGTTTTACGACGGCAAATGACCTGCTGTTGCCTGCAACTTTAGCGTTTGCGGCGGCGGCTGTACTGGCGGCATTAGTTCGACTGTCAAATCTGTGGCTCAACGGACGACTAGCGGCGGCTGTTGGCTCAGACTTGAGTTGCGAGGCCTATCGACGCACTCTTTATCAGCCCTATGCGGTGCATTTGCAACGCAATAGCAGTGCTGTCATTACTGGAGCAACAGCACAGATTGGTCGAACAGTAGCTGCTCTCGACTCTTTGCTGGGATTGATCACCTCTGCTGTGGTTGCAGTTGGGCTGTTGATGGGGTTGTTGGTCATTGATGCATCAATTGCATTGGGTGCTGCTGCACTTTTTGGCTCCGCCTATGGAGTTCTAGCGATGACAGCTAACCGCCAGTTGCGGAGTAACGGTCAAAAGATCACCGAAGCCTCAAGACTCCAGCTCAAGGCCCTACAGGAGGGATTGGGCGCCATTCGCGATGTACTGCTCGATGGAAGCCAGCTCACCTTTTTGCAGCAGTACAGGAAAGCAGATCGCCCTTTACGCCAACTGACTGCAAAAAACGTCTTCCTTGGGGCTTTCCCTCGCTTCGCCATTGAGGCCATGGGGCTGGTGGCGATTGCACTCCTCGGAGGGCTGTTGGTGTTTCAGCGAGGCAGCAGTGCTGCGGTGATTCCTTCGCTTGGTGCTCTGGCCTTAGGGGCTCAACGCTTGTTGCCTGCGTTGCAACAGGTCTATAACGGCTGGTCGAATTTGACCAGCTTCAACGCTGCCATGAAAGATGTATTGGAGATGCTCAGTCAGACTCTTCCTCCAAAAATTGACGGTGTCAAACCCCTTACAATGCACCAAGCCATAAGTTTTGATGGTGTTTATTTTCGTTATGAGAATGACCAAACGTCTGTTCTTCGAGGACTGAATTTGGAAATAAAATGTGGTGAAAGTATTGGTCTTATAGGGAGTACTGGGAGTGGCAAAAGCACCTCAGTTGACCTTTTGATGGGCTTGCTGGTTCCTACAGATGGAAAGATTCTATTGGATGGTAAAGATCTACATGACCCTGCGCACCCGGAACGTCTAGTGGAATGGCGCGCTTCTATTGCCCACGTTCCACAGACTGTTTATCTGGCCGATAGCTCGTTTGCTGAGAACATAGCCTTTGGTATCCCTAAACAGAACATCGACTTAGGATTAGTAAAGCGCGCAGCTCAACAAGCACAGATCGATAGCTTCATTGAGTCTAATCCTGAGAGCTACGAGGGCTTCGTTGGTGAACGTGGTGTTCGGCTCAGTGGTGGCCAACGACAGCGTCTTGGTATTGCTAGAGCTCTTTACAAAAAAGCGCGGGTTCTGGTGTTAGATGAGGCAACCAGCGCTCTCGATACCCGAACTGAACAAATAGTCATGAAGTCTATCAACAATCTCTCTGAATCTCTCACAGTTATTATGATCGCTCATCGCCTCAGCACTTTGGAGAGTTGTGATCGGGTCATTCGTTTAGAAGATGGTTGTGTATCAGCTGACGGACCTCCACAGCTGGTTTTGGGCATTCAGTCCTAATGAATTAATTTTTTAGTAATGCTGTTCAACTCAAATTCAAGCATCCTGATCACTGGTGGAACGGGAAGTTTTGGCAAAGCTTTTATTGCAGAAGTGTTAGAGAGGTTCCCTGAGATTCATCGGCTTGTTGTCTACAGCCGAGATGAACTCAAACAGTGGGAGCTGCAACAAATCTTTCCTTCATCAAAATTTCCTCAACTTCGATTCTTCCTAGGTGATGTTCGAGATCGTGATCGACTTAGGCGTGCTTTTGAGGGTGTCGATACGGTGGTGCATGCAGCAGCTTTGAAGCAGGTACCGGCTGCCGAATACAATCCTATGGAGTTTGTCAGCACTAATGTTCTAGGTGCTGAGAATATTGTTCAAGCCAGCCTTGACACCAACGTAAAACGAGTAGTCGCATTGAGCACTGACAAAGCAGCTGCTCCAGTTAATCTATACGGCGCTACAAAACTTTGTTCGGATAAGCTGTTTATAGCTGCTAACAACATCAAGGGCCCTCGCGACTTGACCTTTTCAGTGGTTCGTTATGGCAATGTGATGGGCTCTCGTGGTTCGGTCATTCCTTTCTTCCTGGAGAAGGTTAAAACCGGTCTCCTGCCAATCACTGATCCGGAGATGACTCGTTTCAATATTTCTCTCAAAGAAGGTGTTGATATGGTGATTTACGCACTAGAAAATGCTTTGGGAGGAGAGCTATTTGTTCCCAAAATTCCCAGTTACCGCATTACGGATGTAGCCGAGGCTATTGGTCCAAGCTGTGAAAAACCAATTGTTGGCATTAGACCCGGCGAAAAAATTCACGAAGAGATGATCACTTCTTCCGACAGCTTTACTACCATCGATCTCAATCATTACTACGCAATTCTGCCCAACGATCCCTTCCTAATGCAGAAGTACATAGAGTCTGAGGCTGTTTTCAGCAAAGTACCTGCTGGTTTTTCCTATGATTCTGGTACAAATACTGAGTTCTTGTCTGTGGATCAGCTGCGTGCCCTAATTCGTGAGCATGTGGATCATGCCTTTATGCCATTATGAGTAATCATTCAAGATCATTTATCCCTTATGGTCGACAGACTGTTACAGAAGCTGATATACATGCTGTGGTAGAAGTCTTGCGAAGTTCGTATCTAACACAAGGTCCAGTAATTCCAGCTTTTGAAGAAGCTGTTTCATCTAAGGTCAGCGCAAAATATGGTGTTGCCGTAAATAGTGCAACCAGTGGACTTCATATTGCTTGTCTTGCCTTGGGCCTTGGTGCAGGTGATTACCTTTGGACCTCGCCAATCACATTCGTAGCATCTGCAAACTGTGGTCTTTATTGTGGTGCTACTGTTGATTTTGTTGATATTGACCCTACAACAGGGCTAATGAGCATTGATGCTCTCTCTGCAAAACTTGAGCAGGCTGAGATCAGTGGAACTCTTCCAAAGGTAGTTGTTCCAGTACATCTTACCGGCAGTAGCTGTGACATGGCGGCGATTTCACTTTTAGCTGAGCGTTATGGCTTTGCTGTAATTGAAGATGCAAGTCATGCCATAGGTGGTCAGTATCATGGTGAGCCTGTAGGTAACTGTCGCTATAGCGACATCACTGTGTTCAGTTTCCACCCGGTAAAGATTATTACGACAGGTGAGGGTGGGTTGAACACAACAAATAATCCGGTATTGGCTCAATGCATGACAGAGCTGCGCAGTCATGGCATCGTTCGCGAAGCAGAGCAGTTTAAGTACCCCCCAGCTGGACCCTGGGTTTATGAGCAGCAGCAGCTAGGCTTCAATTATCGTATTACTGATTTGCAAGCGGCGTTGGGCTTGAGTCAGCTGCAACGACTTGATGAAATAGTTGCCGAACGTAACAGTCATCTGCATCACTACCAGGTGCTCTTGGCAGACCTGCGCGTTCATCTACTCGAGGTGCCCAAGGATGTTCGTAGCTCGGTGCACCTTGCTGTGATCCGTTTAGTCGACTCCAGACCAGAGCACCATCGTTGTATTTTTGAGGGCCTACGTAATGCTGGGATCGGAGTTCAGCTTCACTATTCGCCGGTACATCTCCAGCCTTATTATCGTAATCTTGGGTTTAAACCAAATGATTTTCCTGAAGCTGAAGCCTACGGAAGAAATGCAATAAGTTTGCCTCTTTATCCAGGCTTAAAGAATCACGAAAAGGAATTTATTGTGAACCTATTGGCTGATTTGTTAGATAGGCGCAGATGAAACTCATTTAAGAGTCTTAGTAAAATCTCTACTCGTCAAAGTGTTTCTCAAGCCTCGTCTTTATTCGATTTTCATTTACTTATTGTATTCATTATAAGCCGCTTCGAGTCAAATCCAAGACATTTAGAGTAATCACTTAATATTGTGCGTTATCATTTGCATCTCACTGGTAAAAAGTGCATAAGATGTATCAAACACTTAAGATATTTTAAATGCTACAGTAACCCTCACTAGTATAGACTCACCTTATCCTCCCCTTCCCTTTTTAGCTGTCACCACTCTAATAAAAATGACGATTGAAACCTCAAACCAAGCTGGCCTCCACAAAAACAGGCAAGATCAGCTTGATAAATCGACCCTTTTTATTGACAGCTTCTTGGCAAGCATGTCACAAGAAAGTGATTACCAATATAATGATTGCCCTACTTGCGGTAATAAGGAAGCTAAAAAGTTGTTCAAGAAGAACGGTGGAGAGTATGGATATTGTGACTTTTGTGATCATATTTTCCTTCTTAAATCACTAAAGCCTATGCATTTAATCGAGTTTTACAAAAATTACCCCACCTCAAGCCTTGATTGGCATAAGAATGAATCAGATTTTTATAAACGCATATACAATAGCGGCTTAGATCTTCTTTGCGAACATCAACCTGCAGGAAATCTGCTTGATATTGGCTGCTCTAGCGGCTATTTCCTTTCTATTGCTTCTAGCAGAGGCTATAATACTTATGGCGTAGAGCCTAACAAGCTCGAATCGACGCATGCAAAAGATAATGGTGTCAATATCATCGGTTCCACTATTGACGAAATACCAGAAAGTTTAAAGTTTAATGCAATAACAATGTGGGACGTCTTAGAACATATAGATTCACCCTCCAATTTTATTGGTAGACTCAAGTCTATCCTAAATCCGGGAGGAGTTGTTTTTATTCAGGTCCCTACTAGCGAATCTTTGGCTGCCAGGATCATGAGAGATAAGTGCAACATGTTTGACGGTATTGAGCATCTTACACTTTTTAGTAGAAAGAGCTTAATCCGATGTTTTTCAAATTGTGGATTCGAACATCTAAATGCTAAGAGCGTAATTACCGATTCTTTTGCCATCAATAATTATTTAAATTACGAAATAGATCCCTATCTTCCCTCCAATCCTAATCCTCATGGTTTAGAAATAAACTGCATAGACTTTAATAATATCGAAAACAGTTTTCTGGGCTATAAAATCCAGGCTTGCTTTAGGGTAAATTAACATGAATGAATTAAAATACTGCAAACGTTGCCTTTATCCTTCCACTAAGCCTGATCTTTGGTTTAAAAATGGGATTTGTGGAGCTTGTCACGCTTTTGAAAGACGTTTAACTTATGACTGGGAGAATGGACCAAGTGTTTTACGCCAAATTATCTCAGAAAATAAGATTAATCCAAAATATGACTGTATTGTGCCTGTTTCAGGTGGCAAAGATAGTACTTATCAAGCTTGGAAGCTTCTCAAAGAGGGCTATAATCCATTGTGTGTAACAGCTCCAACAGATCAACTTACGCCTTTGGGTAGACAAAATATTGAAAATTTGAAAAAAATTGGTTGCGACTATGTTGAAATATCTGTTAATCAGTCAGTTCGCCAGAAAATTAATAGATATGGCTTCTTCAATGTAGGCGATATTCAATGGCCAGAGCATTTGCTTATTTATACCATTCCTGTACATGCCGCAGTGCTGTTTAAAATTCCAATAATAGTATGGGGTGAATGTCCTCAGCGTGAATATGGTGCTGGTAAGCCTGAAGATGCGTCTCTCAAATATTTTGACCGACGTGTACTTGAAGAGTATGGTAGTCTCAATGGCTTGCGCGTCTCCGACCTCCTAATGATTGATGGTGTCGATGAAAAAGATTTATATTTTTATGAATATCCTTCATCAGACCTTGTCGAGGAGATTGGAGTTAAAGGTCTCTATTTAGATAATTACTTCCCTTGGAACGGTATTGCCAACGTCACCATTGCACAAAGTGTGGGATTCAAGACTTACGATAAACCAATTCTAGGTACTATCGCTAACTATGAAAATCTCGATAATTACGTTCATGGTATTCATGATTATCTCAAGTATCTAAAATTTGGCTTTAGCAGGGCCACTGATGTTGCATGTAACTTAATTCGAAGGAATCTTCTCTCACGCACTGATGCCATCGAGCTGGTCAAGCAAAATGACGGTGTTTTCCCTGCTTATTACATGGACAAAACCTTGCAAGAAATCTTAAGTATATATAATATCTCTATTGATGAGTTTCTTGCGCAATGCGATGAATACACTAACTATGATTTGTTTGTACAGGATTCATGCGGAGAATTAGTATTACGTCCTGACGGGTCTCCTACCTTGAATGGTGATTTTAATAGTATCAATTTTTAAAATAAAATGAGTGTTGTCAAGCTTGTTTCATTTCCATTTTGTAATTTAAGGAGTGTCGCCAGGTATCTTCAAGTGATGGGTCATGAGTACTCCTCTTTGGTAGATCAAGCAGATATTGATATTTCAGATACAGTTATTTTGCCAGGAGTTGGAACTTTTGGTGAAGGGATGAAGTATTTATCTCAACAAGGTCTAATTCAGCCCTTGCGAAAGCATGCTCAAGAAGGAGGAAAAATTGTTGGTATCTGTCTCGGTATGCAGCTTTTACTTTCAGAGAGTGATGAGAGTCCAGGCATTGAAGGACTTTCTATTGTCCCAGGACGGTGTTCGAGGCTTTTACCAAAAAATAACTTTGCTGTTCCTCATATAGGTTGGAATAATCTTGTATATAACTCCAAGTGTATAGACGCTCAGCTATATATTGATAGTGATCAAATTGAAGTCATAGAAAGTACAGACTTTTATTTTGTGCATTCATTTGTTGCAAAAACTGACGAAAAAGAGTCTGAAATGTTCCATTTTAGACATCCAGACGCGCTGCAAACAGCAGGCTTGTGCAAAAAAAATGTCATAGGCTTTCAATTTCATCCCGAAAAAAGTGGCCCTTCAGGTTACAGGCTCTTGGAACACTTTTTAAGATGAAGAAAAGAATTATTCCCTCTATTCTCCTTGAGTCTGGCTCCACTAATGCCTGTCTTTCTCAAGAATTCTCTCCCTGGAGAACTGTTGGTACATTGGCTCAGCAGCTTAAACTTCACGTCTCCCGAGGTTGTGACGAGCTGCTTATAATTAATCCACAGTCTTCTTTTAATGGTTTGCTGCCATTTTCAGATAGGATCTCCAAGTTAATAGTAAACAACACTGATATCCCAGTGGCTTACTCTGGTGGAATTCGTGATTCGGCAACAGCTTCTGAATGCATAAATAAATGTTTTGATAAGGTTTTCTTGACCAGTTCCTTCTTGGATTCGCCAAAAATTTTATCAGAAATCGCTTCTATTGTTGGAGTGCAAAGTGTTGGAGTATGTCTTCCTTATCGATGTATCGGTGAATCGAGCAATCGTTTTGTCTGGGACTTTGGTCGGCGAGAATGTCTGACTAAAAAACCACTGCAGTACTATATTCAAAAGGTCTTTGAATGTGGTGCAGGTGAAATTCTACTTTACTCAGTTGATAGAGATGGTACATTGAATGGCCTAGATGAGCAGATTTTGCCACTTCTCCAATCCTGTGATTTATCAAGGCCTGTTCTCTTGGGTGGAGGCGCTGGTAAGCCTGAGCATTTTGTTAATGTTTTGAGGTCCGAATTGGTTCAAGGGGTCGTTGCAAGTTCTATTTTTTCGCTGACACAAGAAACTCCTTCCACTCTTCGTGGTTTTTGCTTGGAGGATGGCATTCCGATGAGAAAAGCATAGAAATTATCTTTTGTAGTTTTTAGGTATTAATCTGATGTCTTTGTGCCTCATTCCCGCTAGAGGTGGCAGCAAGCGAATACCTCGAAAGAATATTCGTAATTTTCGGGGGCAACCTATGATTGCATGGTCAATTCAGGCTGCTCGGCAATCAGGTTGTTTTGATAGAGTTGTTGTAAGTACAGATGATGAAGAGATTGCCTCCATCTCTCTTTCCTTTGGGGCTGAGGTTCCTTTTAAAAGGCCTTCAAGGCTTGCAGATGATTATTCCGGAACAAGAGAGGTCGTGGTGCATGCAATTGATGCTCTCGAGCGCGATATGTGTGCAGGCAATGATGTTTGTTGTATATATGCAACCGCTCCGTTTCTTAGTGCCGAAATTCTTAAAAACGCCAAATCTTACTTGGGATTTTCTAGGCCTGACACAGTGGTGTTTGCGGCCACAAGTTTCCCTCATCCAATCCAGCGATCTTTGACGCTTGATTCGGACGGTTATTCGACAGCCATGGATTCTGCATCTATGTCGATGCGTAGCCAAGATTTAGTTGAGGCTTATCATGATGCCGGCCAATTTTATTGGGCGACAAAGCGAGCTTGGAGTGGCGTGGGAAATATGCTCGAGGGTGCAAGGCCTTTAATCCTTCCTCGATGGAGTGTTCACGATATTGATACCGAAGAAGACTGGCATGGTGCTGAATTAATGCATGCTGCCCTGTTTCCAGAACTTGAAAAATGAAGATCAGGATACTGATTACTGCCGCCCATCCGATGTCGAAGTGCTTGGATGCGGCGGCACCATTGGCCGGCACCCTGATGAGGGGGATTAAGTTCATGTTCTAATCGTTGCTGAGGACTTAACTTCAAGCAGCATGAGTCCGATCGACCCCAAGTTCAAAATGAACTTTAAGTCTTCGCGAAAGCAGAACAAATGGCTGTATCAATCTCACGTGTAGCGATTTTGGAGCTCCTTGACTTTCTAGATAATCGTTTGGATTCATTTGACTGTTTTGATCTTATAAAGCGCATTCTGGATTACATCGAGCACTACGCACCAGAGTGTGTTTACGTTCACTACGGTTGTGATTTGAATGCGGACCATCGCCGATTGCATGGGGCGGTGGTGTCTGAATGCAGGCCTACCCCCGAGTTACACCACTTCCTGGGACGCTGCTCGTTGGCGCCCGGCCGCATCAAACTGCTAAGCAATCGTGGCAGTTGGCTCAATGCGGTTCTTCAAGATCTGATTAAGTTCATTGTGGCAGCAAGGGCTTGATGTTTGTTCGATTCACACTCCGTCAGCTTTATGCACAATCGACGTGTGCCTGTTGCTGAGCTGCAATCTTCTGCTCTGTTCTCAGCAAAGTCGCCTCATCGGCATAACTTCGTGATCCATGTGAGCGCCCTGCCTCAGTGCCAGGACTGGAGTCTCATGACTTGGCAGATTGTCGAGGGGGCAGCTCCATTCAGATCACTCTGTTTGATCTCATCGCTGATCTCGACGCCGGATCCATCCACATACATCACAGACCTCGTTACAGGCTTACAAGCTGGTTGTTGAGTGGCGCTCACTGCAGGCTCGTTCCATTCGAGCTTTGTTTTAGCCTGGTTTTATCGCTACCGAGATGTGGCGGGAACTGCTAAAACTTAATGGTGTGATGCTAGCAATTAGCCCGAATTCTGCCTGCTGAATTTCGCTCTTTTTCTAGGCCATCTATAGCCAAGCAATTTAATGTTCTGCGATTGGTGGACAATCAATGCCCCCGCTCATTTCATGCTCAATGGAAAAAATATAAATCAAATTCTTCAGAATAGCTGCATCATTGTTGAATAATGTTGAGCCCACTGGCTTCTCTTTTCTTCTTATCATGTTTCGCCTGATTCCCTTGTGTTCCTCAAGGTCTGTAGATTCTTGGTTAGATTTTTATCTTTAAATTTTTCGTTTTAAGTGTTTGACATCTTTAAAGCCTGATCTTTCTGCAATGATGTCGCGTTGGTTATTGTGGTTTTCATGCCTTCTGATGGTGCTACTGATCAAGCCTAAGGAGAATATTAAAAATTTAAGAGGTAATTTAAACTTATAGAGATAATAATCTTTAGTCTTTTTGTCAAATTTGCTTATTTTGTCATCGATGACATGTCAATATTCTTGCCTTTTGTTCGAGCATGTTCTTGATAAGCAAGCATACGATCACCATTGAGTCTGCATCTTTTTCTTGTGTCTCTTGCAATAAGCAATAAATTGTACTAATGTAAAAGACTGTTCTACTTTGGCGCTGCATAGCAGAGTATCTTGCGTACTTGCTGCTGGTTTTCTGTTGTTTATGCTGCACATGAAAATTTCGTTTGCTTGGTATTTTAAGATGCTGTAACTGAGTTCATTTTTTCTGTTATCACCTTCTATTTCATTTATGACTATCTGCATTGATGGGCGAGTTATTGGTCGTTCGCACTCTCCTTTCTTAATTGCTGAAATGAGCGGCAACCATAATCAAAGCCTTGAGACGGCTTTAGCGATTGTGGATGCTGCAGCGCAAGCAGGAGCTCATGCGATTAAGCTTCAGACATATACTGCAGATACGCTGACTATCAATGAGCGTGGCGGCAGCTTCAAGATTAATGATAAGGAGTCACTTTGGGCTGGTCAGAGTCTTCATGACCTTTATCAAAAGGCTCACACGCCTTGGGATTGGCATAAACCCATCATGGAGCATGCTCATGAACTCGGTCTTATCTGCTTTAGCTCCCCCTTTGACGAAACTGCTGTTGATTTTTTAGAACAACTAAATGTACCAGCTTATAAGATTGCCAGCTTTGAAAATAATCACCTGCCGTTGATTCATAAGGCAGCTTCCACCGGTAAGCCGTTGATCATTTCAACAGGAATGGCCAGCCTTGGCGAACTTGATGAGGCAGTGCGTACTGCCCGTGATGCCGGTTGCACTCAGTTGATGTTGCTCAAGTGCACAAGTTCTTATCCATCCAGTCCTGAAAATACTAATATTCGAACTATTCCTCACTTGAGGCAGCTCTTTAATTGTGAAGTGGGTTTAAGTGATCACACGATGGGTGTGGGTGTTGCTGTTGCTTCTGTTGCAATGGGAGCCACATTAATTGAAAAACATTTTACCATTTCTCGCTCGGATGGAGGAGTTGATAGTGCATTCTCTTTAGAGCCGAATGAATTCTCAGCACTAGTTCTAGAGACCGAACGTGCATGGCAGTCATTAGGAAAGGTATCGTATGGCCCTACTGATTCCGAACGAAGAAGTATGGTATTTCGGAGATCAATTTACGTTGTTCGTGATATCCAACCTGGAGAACTCTTTACACCGGAGAACATTAGGATCATTCGACCAGGTTATGGCGCACCACCTAACCTGTACAAGAAAATTATCGGTAAAACAGCACAATATCCTTATGAGCGTGGTACTCCTTTGAGTCTCGACAAGCTTCTGTAGGATTCAATTTCGCTTAAGACTATAGTTTGCTGTTATCTTGCCATCATTTTGATTTAAATTACGCGATAATTGCAAAAAAGTTACACCATATTCGTGAATTTCTAGGCCAGTTTATCTAAACGCTTGTCTCTCAGATGCTTAACAGTTCGTGACGTGGCCCCTGGAAATTGGTCCAGGGTGAATGAGAGTCCTCATCCGGCCAGACTGGGCCGGGGACTTCACCATGAAACGCATCCGCCACACAGCCGAGCAGATCATCCGCAAGCTCAAGACCGCTGAGCAGTTGATCGCCCAGGGCAAGACCGTCGCTGACGTCTGCCGCGCCATTGAGGTCACCCAGCCGACCTACCACCGCTGGAAACAGCAGTACGGGGGCATGCAGGCCGAGGAGGCCAAACGGCTGACTCAGCTGGAGAAGGAGAACGCCCGTCTCAAGAAGCTTCTGGCAGAAGCCGAGTTGGAGAAGGCGATGCTCAAGGAGTTAGCCGAGGGAAACTTCTGAGCCCGGAACGACGCCGCAGGGCTGTTGAGGCCCTGCGCGCCATGTTCCGGGTATCGGAGCGGTTCGCCTGCAGGGTGGTGGGTCAACACCGCAGCACTCAGCGACATGCCACCAAGGTTGTCGACATTGAGGAGGCCAAGCTGCGGCGGCGCCTCCGGGAGATCGCAGCTGAGTACATCCGCTGGGGCCGGCGGATGGCATATCGCCTGCTCAGGCGGGAAGGCTGGCTGGTGAACCACAAGCGGGTGCACCGCCTATGGCGCGAGGAAGGGCTGCGGCGCCCAACTCCCCGCAGACAGAAGCGGGCCAGGCCTGCTGATGGCTCCGTGCGTCGTCACCAAGCCGAATACCCGCATCAGGTGTGGGCCATGGATTTCCAGTTCGACGCCACCGCTGACGGCCGCCGGCTCAAGTTCCTGAACGTGATTGACGAGCACAGTCGTCTCTGCCTGGCGATCCGTGTCGGCCGATGCTGCAAGGCCAAGGATGTGGTGGCCGTGCTGGAAGAGCTGACCAGCGTCTATCCGGCGCCGACGTTCATCCGCAGCGACAACGGCCCTGAGTTCAACTGCTTCGCAGAAGCCTGGCGGCTACGCCCACGCTCTCAGGAAGTGGTGCCAGAGCAGCGGCACCAGCACCGCCTACATCAAACCTGGATCACCGTGGCAGAACGGCTTTGCCGAGTCGTTCAACAGTCGGTTCAGGGATGAATTCCTGAATACCGAGTTGTTCGCCACGGTGACGGAAGCCCAGGGCTTGGCCAACCGCTGGCGCTGGGAGTACAACACACTCAGGCCCCATTCGGCCCTCCAGGGGCGTACGCCCCTGGAGGCAGCTCAACAAGGAGCTGCAGCATGATCACGACCACCCACTCTCATAAGCACTGGACCGATGAAGGGGGTCACGTCATTCGCACGAATAGTTTTGCTTTATTGCCTAGAAAAGAGTTCCCCTTGTTCGCGTGGTTTACTCTAGACAATTCTTGGTTCATTGCTTACGATAAGATTTTCACTTTGGCCAATTCTTATTTGTTATGACAATATTCCTCACATTTGCCCTAGTTTTGTAATTAGGTAGAGCGCTCATTGACTAATATTCAATCAGCTTTTGCCGGATCTATGCTGTTTTAATTTACTATTTACTTGTCGCCCTGCGATGCGCTAAATTAAATGAGTCAACCTACTTTATCGATTTTTGCAAGCAATGCTTCGTTGTTGCGCCCTATTGCTGTGATTTTAAGTTTCAGCACCATACTTCCGTTTATTTTCACTTCTGTGCAATACATATTTCCTGATACAGTATATTAAGTATTGCTTTGCTACCGGTCATGCAGATTTCGTTCCCCCCTGTTGTCAGAGTTGAACCAGCTAGTGCTTGCAACTTGGCCTGTAGGCATTGCCCAACAGGGACGGTGAAAATGAAACGGGGAGTAATGTCAAATGCTCTTTTTAACAAGATTTTAAACGAAGTTGTTCAGCACTCTGATTCGTTAAGGGCAATAGTTCTTTATCATGGCGGTGAGCCGTTATTAAACAAAGATTTTGTTTCATGGATTAAGATGTTAAGATCAAAGCTGCCTAATGTTTATATAAAGACGGTTTCAAATGGCATGTTACTTAGTGAAGAGATATCAAATGCGTTGATAGATTCCGGACTTAGTTCTGTCGAGTTCTCTTTAGATTCTACATCGCCAGAAATTAATGATTATATCAGGAGAAACAGCAAATCCTCTACAGTCATTGACAATATATTCAAATTTATAGAAATTAATGCTGCCAAAAACTCTCCCGTCGAAATTTCGATTTCCTCAACACAATTTATACCGTCTTCTGCTGAATTCAATCCTATTAATACAACTCCCTCGGTTCCAGTCTGGCTTAAAAATACTTTTGGACCTTCAATGAATTACAAGGTTTTTGGGGCCATGCAATGGCCACATTTTCCATCTACAGAGTTTTCGGTTCGCAGATTCGGCGATTCATCATTGAATGAAATTTATAATAATAATTGTGACCACGTTGAAAGTAAATTAACTGTTAGATCAGATGGCACGGTTGTTCCCTGTTGTTATGATCTGACTTCACAGATCCCTTTAGGAAATCTTATTACTGATTCTATTAGCCAAATTTGGAATTCAGATGCTTACAATAAGCTTCGCAAAGAAATCAGTACCTCATCTCCATCCGGTATCTGCAAAGATTGCAATGTCATTAAAAATGAAAAGACCTTCTTGCTCTCGCCGATATAACCTTTTTTGTTTTTCTTTTTGCTAATATCTCTTACACATCAACCTCCTTTCGAATCCTTATTAAGATTGTGAGATTATTTATAGGGTGTTGGTTTCGTTCAACTGCAACTAAGTTTTTTCTTGCAAAGAATGTATTTAATTGTCTTAAACTGCAAAACGAAACATGGATTGCTTATGGATCATATCACTTGATTGCTTTAGATTTATATATGCAAAAGCTTGTTTCTAATCATAAGAGTCTTTTAAAGCAGCTCCTTCTTTATATCTATTTGCTATTTCAGCATCTTGGACAAGATTGCAATAACCAATTGCCTCCTCTAGATGTACTTATTTATGTTGGTTCAGATAATCAATATCTTTCTTTGAAGCCAACAATTGATCGATTGAAAGCCCTAGGACTAACAGTTGCTATAGTCTCCTCGAATTCATTAAAAAAACAATTATCTGCGCAAATAGAGCCGATGAAAATAGGCATTGTTGATTTTTTGATTATCGTTATTATTTCCTTGATTCGCCTTCCCTATATATTCTTTTCAATAACCAAAATACGAAGTTTAATTTTTGCTAATTGGTTTTGTGACATCCTCTCAGCAATTTTCTATTTGTATTCCTTTTCAAAAATTCTAAGAGAGACATCACCAAAGATAGTTATCACTTCAAATGATCATAATGTTGCTAATAGATCATTTACTACTTCTGCTCGGTCTATGAATATCAAATCAGCCTATCTACAACACGGAAATGTCTCAAATGTTTTTCCTTTCCCTCTATTTGATTACGCATTTCTATTTGGTCAATACTCCTTGAATGTTTATGAAAGTTGCTTTGAGAATAAGCCAGTCAACTATCATCTATTTCCTAAAACTCATTTCTTTTTGACTGGTATGACTAAGCCCTATTTTCAGTCCAAGCATTCGCTGAACACAAAATCTTCAGATAAAGTTGATTGTATTGGGGTTGCCGTGAGTTCTTTGGATGATTTGTCAGATGTGTTCAAGCTGGTAGACTTTCTGTTGTCTATCCCATATCAAATATGCATTAGATTCCATCCAGGATTAGGTAATTTTTACATATCAAAGGTTATGTCTAGGTACAAGCATTCTGCAACATTTTCGACAAAAAGTTCAGATTGCCTAACAGACTATCTTGGACGTATCTCTTGCCTTATTGCAGGTGATAGTGGTATACATCTAGAAGCAGCTATTTCTAAAGTACCCACTGTCTATTATCAGTTTTCGAAGGCTCAGCCTTTTGATATTTTCGGATATGTAGCGAATGGACTCTCAATTCATCTTTCGTCTGTTAATGATTCCAAAAAGGTAATTCATCAAGCACTAGAACAATCTATTGCCGCTCGTCGAAATGCTATCCGTTACTATATTTCATCTTATGACACTCGTTCGTATGGCGCAGAGCCTTCTACTGTAGCAGAGGCTATCTTGTCATTAGTTAATAATAAAACTCCCTCGGTTCCTTTTTCAATCCTGAAATCATGTTGAGGCGTATCCTCCGTCAACTGCTTCCATTAAATTCGAGAAATAACGGTCCTTGCCACTTTACATTTGACTATAAATCATCTTCTATTGAAGAGATAGCATACGCTCTTCGAAAGTTTGGTGGTGTGCATATTAAAAACTTTTATAGCTCCAGCGAACTCGTTGAGGTTTTTAATGATTATCTTTCTGACTCTTTTACCATTCCTGATAATAAAATTGTATATGATTTCGACGTTAAAGATTATCATCATCAACGTGGGCCTGTTATCCGCGGTTCTGTCGCAACTGAGTTTACGAACAGATTTGGTCGCAGGGAAAAGTTATTTATAGATTCAGGAATGATTGATTTTTTCTCACCTAAATTAGAAGGTAAGCAACAAATTGCTTCGGATTCAATTGTCTCGTTTACTAATAATGTCTTGGCATTAGCCTTTTCAGAGCAGTTTTCTTCTGGACAGCACCATATATACATATATAATTCTGTCAAAACACCTAGATGCTTTCATCGAGACTGTTATGTGCCAAGAGTAAAATCATTTCTTACTCTCAAAGGAGTTGATTCACTTGAACAGGGCCCATACGGCTTTCATCCCTTTTCGCACAGACTTAGATGGCTTCGATTTTCTATTCTTCAGGTGATTAATTTTATTTTCGGATCTGACTTGGGTGGATCTTATACTGATTCAACCTTAACCTCGAGCCGTCAGATAGTTCCCTTTTTCAATACTTGTGGTGATCTCTTAATAACTCGCCAAGATTGTACACATGGTGATTTTCCCTGTACAGTCAGTTTCAAAAAAGTGGTATTAGTACAAAACTTTTTTCTTAGGTAGCCATGCGATCAAAATTGCTTTCAATTGTCATCCCTGTCTACGAAAATTGTGAGGCTCTTAAGTTAAATATCCTATCTATTTCCCAAGGCTTAGATGAATCAATTGATAATGTTGAATTTATTATTTCTGAAAATTTTTCTACTACTCATAATCGTAATCAGTTAAAACTATTTTTGGCATCTATCCCTCAGGCTCGCCTGTTTTGCCATTCATCTAATATTGGATATGCTAGAAACCTTTTTACAGCAATATCTTTAGCTGCTGGCGATTATATATTGTTACTTGGCGATGATGACAGACCCAGTCACTCTCTATTATCTTCATTGATAAGATACTTGCCGCTTAAACGTGATAAAAGTCTTCTATTCCTTCCCTTCAAGGGCTTGCAGTCCTCTTCCTCGCCTGCCAACTCATTCTCCAAGTCTTTTTCTTGGGTATCAATGCGATCTGGTTCTATGCCAGGAATTGTCATCCATAAAAAAACTCTTGACATGAAAAATGTTTCTTTGGATAATTGCATCTATCCGCAAATAGAGATGGCATTGTCGGCATTTGTTAATTTTGGACTTGACCATAAAGTACTAGATGGTGAGCTAGCTTGTGGTTCTGGTTTGGAGCTTGAATCTCGATTTGAAGATCATATGCAACGCCCTTTAGATTTTGGAGTAAATGAACGAATTTCTATTATTAAGCGTGTTGCTGCCGTTCATCACCTTAATGCACTCTCAACCTTTCGTGCTTTTTATTCAACTTATTGTTGGGCCTTTGATAAATCTCTCTTGTTACTGGCTAATCGGAGTAAGTGGACAGCTTCATATACCTTGGCGTATGTTGTTCGTTCGCCTGATTTCATAATCTTATTGCTTACTTTTTCCCTGTATTTGATACGCAAGCTTTTTTCTTTTGTTTCTAAAATTATTTCTCGGATAAAAATTTTGGCATGACGCACAATGCTTCTGCTTGCATTCACTTATGTCCCCATGTATTCAATTCATTTTTGTAGCTTCTGTGTTGTTAATTGATTGCTCTTGTTTTTTACATTTTCTCAAACCGTATGATTAATCATTTTCTCCTGCTCACATGTATGTATTCTCAATTTGTCTCTTAGCGTCAAATGCCTTCTTGTTCCAATAATGTCTCTCTTATGGAATAGCATAGTCACTGTCCTTTCGTTACCCTTTTATTAATTGAAATTTTCATTCACTTGAT
This sequence comes from Synechococcus sp. HK01-R, assembly GCF_014217855.1. Classification (NCBI taxonomy): domain Bacteria; kingdom Bacillati; phylum Cyanobacteriota; class Cyanophyceae; order Synechococcales; family Synechococcaceae; genus Synechococcus; species Synechococcus sp. HK01-R. The sequence goes on from NZ_CP059059.1 coordinate 917,832, forward strand.
TTTTGTTTAGCATCTGTTTTCTGATTTGATTGTTACCTATCAAAACTTTTTTGCGGCACACTTTTAGATCAGATTTTTAGTTTTCATTATGAACACTCCTTTGCTTTTGCTGACATGGCGTAGGCCTAATACACTTAAGCAGGTCATCGAAGCAATTCGGCCAGTTGCTCCTACGAATCTGTTTGTTGCCTCTGACGGCCCTAATCTTAGTCGAGATGGGGAAGTTGATAAGGTGAATGCTACTCGCCAAGTAATTCAACAAGAGATAGACTGGACCTGTGACATAAAATTATTTTATTCCGATGTCAATCAAGGTTGTCGATTAGGTGTAAGCCGTGCCATCTCATGGTTTTTTGACCATGTTGAAGAGGGAATTATTTTGGAGGATGATTGCGTTCCCCATCCAGATTTCTTTGTCTTTTGTGAAACCTTGCTTAATTACTACCGTTCTGACACACGCATATCTTGTATTAGTGGAAATAACTTTTTTGATGGGAAATGGATTGGAGATGGTGATTACTTTTTTGGGCAAATTCCAATGTGCTGGGGGTGGGCTACTTGGAAGTCGAGATGGTGCAAATATGACTCTGACCTTCAACTTTGGCCAATTGCCAAGCGGTTGAATCTTCTACAATCTGTTTTCTCTGACTCGGCAATGTGCACATATTGGGCAGAAATTTGGGACACCCTGTACCTTCATTCTAAGCCTGATTCTTGGGCTTACAGATGGGCACTCACTTGTGTTGTCAATGGTGGTTTAACTGCCTTACCAAAGGTCAACCTAGTCTCTAATGTCGGATTTGGTGATGATGCTAGCCACACTCTTGATATTAAATGCTCTCGACCTGCTTCTAGCCTGCTATCTAGTACAATTGCACATCCACATTTTGTAATATCCAATCGTTATAACAACAAACTGATTTTTGATAATCATTTTGGCGGCAAATCGCGCCGTTTTCCTTGGAACTATGTTAGAAAAATTCGCAATTTTTTATTACGTTTATATGGGTAGCCTCGTCGTTTTCACCTCCTCGACTTTTTCTCTCGGCCTGCTATTCTTTCTCTAATTCCTTCCCTACGTATTTATTTTTACTGATGAAAGCAGTTATTCTTGCTGGTGGGCTTGGCACTCGTATCAGCGAAGAAACCCATCTTCGTCCTAAGCCTATGGTAGAGATTGGTGGTAAGCCGATCTTGTGGCATATAATGAAAATCTATAGCGCTTATGGAATTAACGAATTCGTTATTTGTTGTGGATACAAAGGTTATGTTATTAAGGAGTACTTTGCCAACTATTTTCTCCATATGAGTGACGTTACCTTTCATATGAAACTTAATTCCATGGAGGTTCACCACAAGAAGGCGGAGCCTTGGCAAGTTACATTGGTTGATACAGGTGAAACGACGATGACAGGAGGGCGTTTAAAGCGTGTAAGAGAGTACCTAGGGAATTCAAGTTTTTGTTTCACCTATGGAGACGGAGTTTCTGATATCGACATTAACGCTTTGGTTGCCCATCACAAGAATGATGGCCGTCTTGCAACCGTGACGGCAGTACAACCCCCTGGACGTTATGGGGCTCTTGAGTTCGCCGGAGATAATTTAGTAAGTGGTTTTCAGGAAAAGCCTAAAGGTGACGGTGGGATGATAAATGGTGGTTTCTTTGTATTAGAACCAGAGGTAATCGATTTTATAAATGGAGATTCAACTGTTTGGGAGCAAGAGCCTCTTAGGCAACTTGCAGAAGACCGACAACTTACCGCTTATTTGCATACAGGTTTTTGGCAACCCATGGACACTCTTCGTGATCGTAATTATCTAGATAATCTTTGGTTGCAATCAAAGGCTCCCTGGAAGGTTTGGTGATGTTGCAATCTGATTTCTGGCAAGGTAAGCGTGTCTTATTGACGGGTCATACAGGATTTAAAGGAAGTTGGTTGCTTCTTTGGTTGCAGCAGCTTGGCGCGGAAGTTTGGACATATTCACTTGAACCAGAGGGTGATTCTAGCTTGTTTTCTTCCCTTTTTGGGGATTCATTAACTTCTCAACGTTGGCATCATCGGATTGGCAATCTTTTAGATAGGCCTTCTTTAGATCGTGTTGTTCAGTTATCTCAACCAGAGGTTGTGTTTCACCTTGCTGCACAACCCCTGGTCCGACGTAGTTACCAAGATCCTGTTGGGACCTGGTCGACCAATGTTCTTGGAAGTCTCCACCTGCTGGAGTCACTTCGTCTTGTGATGCAACCATGTTCGGTCGTTATGGTCACGACCGATAAGGTTTACGAAAATCAGGAATGGTCCTACGGCTATAGGGAGAATGACCGCCTAGGTGGTCATGACCCCTATAGTGCCAGTAAGGCAGCTTCAGAAATTGCTATTTCAAGTTGGCGTTCAAGCTTTTGTGGCATTGCTCCTCATCAGACTCCCCATATCCGCGTCGCAACTGCGAGAGCGGGAAACGTAATAGGAGGAGGAGATTGGGCTTTAGACAGGATTTTTCCTGACGCTATCCGTGCACTTATGAACAACAGCCCAATCCCAGTTCGAAATCCGTCTGCAACTAGGCCTTGGCAACATGTTATTGAGCCTTTATATGGTTACCTTCGACTTGCTGAGGCACTTTCTTCCGATCGGTCTTTATTTTGTGATGCCTTTAATTTTGGTCCAAACGCATCAAGCAATCGTCCGGTAGTTGATTTGGTTACTACGATATTGAAGCACTGGCCTGGGCATTGGGAGGATCAATCTGTTGACTCTGCTCCACATGAAGCCAATCTTCTCCATCTCCAAATTGACAAGGCTTACCATCACTTAGGTTGGTTCCCACAATGGGATTTCAACACCACCTTAACTCGAACAGTTGGTTGGTATCGAGCCGTTCACGAAGGAGCAAGCCCTTTGGAATGTTGCCTTGCTGATCTTAACGCTTACACCAAACTCCTCACATCATCATGACTGACCCCCAGGCCTTGAAGCAGGAGATCCTGCGCCTTACTCGAGAGTATTCTCGTCAAGTTCACGGAGCTTTTCGTCCTGCTTCAGACTCTGAACGTGCACCTTGGATTGATGGTAGTTCCATTCCGTACGCTGGTCGAGTTTTTACTGAGGCAGAAGTAGAAGCTGCTGTAAGCAGTACACTCGATTTTTGGCTTACGTTAGGAATGGAAGGTGAGGCTTTTCAGGTAGAATTAGCTAATTTTCTAGGTGTTCGCCACAGTCTGCTTGTTAATTCAGGCTCTAGTGCAAACTTAATCGCCATTTCGACCCTTACATCTCCTAAATTACCAGATGTAAGTCGGATTATACCTGGTGACGAAGTCATCACTGTTGCGGCTGGTTTTCCGACAACGGTCTCACCGATTGTTCAAATTGGTGCCGTCCCAGTTTTTATAGATGCTGATCCAATTACAGGAAATGCTCGTTGTGATCAATTGGAGGCTGCTTATTGCCAGGGTAAAACCAAGGCGGTGATGATGGCTCATGCCTTGGGCAATCCTTTTGATTTAGCCACAACTTTGGCTTTTTGTCGTAAGTACAACCTTTGGTTAATTGAAGACAACTGTGATGCGTTGGGCAGTAGTTACTCTATGCCCCGTATACTTGCTGAGAGTTTCGGATTTAATGAGAATAGTCCTGGGTTAGATGATGGACCTGATCGAGTTATTCGTTGGACCGGTACTTGGGGTGACATCAGTACTCAAAGCTTTTACCCTCCTCATCATCTTACGATGGGTGAAGGTGGTGCCGTAAACATCGTTCGTGATCAGAAACTTAAGGTTATTGCTGAGAGTTTTCGTGACTGGGGACGAGATTGCTGGTGCCCAAGTGGTATAGATAACACGTGCAACAAGCGTTTTGCATGGCAGCTTGGTGAATTACCAGAAGGTTATGACCACAAGTACACCTATAGTCATCTTGGCTTCAATCTCAAGCCTCTTGATCCTCAGGCAGCAATAGCTCGAGTTCAGCTCAGACGCCTACCAGATTTCATTGAGGCACGTAAACATAATTGGGACATTCTGAGGCGAGGGCTCGCCAAGAATGATGATGTTCTCGAATTTGCCTTGCCTACTCACGCTACTGGTTGGGATTCTCTGGACGGTTTTTCTTGGGACGATACAGGATGCCGTACTAATTGTTCTTGGTTTGGTTTTAAGATTTCCGTCAAGAATAGTTCACCCTTTACTCGCACACAATTAGCGCAAGAATTGGATCGTAATCATATTGGCAATCGAATGCTTTTCGGTGGCAATCTTGTTAGGCAGCCGGCTTTTGTTCAGCTTAGAAAGGATCGCCCTGAGTCCCTAAGAGTAGTAGGAGATTTGGTTAACTCTGATCAAATCATGAACAATACACTCTTTTTGGGCACTTATCCCGGCCTTACGCCTTCAATGCTAAATACTGAAATCAATGTTATCAGTCGTTTCTGTTCCAGCAAGTGAATATTCTTCTTACCGGGGGAACCGGTTTTATTGGTTCTCATTTTCTTAATCAGGCACTCAATGCATGTCATTATGTACGTGCTCTGAGACGCAGTGAGAATAGTTCGCCTCGTATCAAGCTATTACAGCAACCTGAGTGGCTGAATTGTCAGCTCAATACTGTTACAGCTGCGCAATTGCAAGGCTGTGATGTATTGGTTCATCTTTCAGCACATTCAGTCCAGTATCCTTTCGACTCTCTTGCCGAATGCTTGCATTGGAATCTAATAGCTGTTTTACAACTCTTTGATCAAGCCCGTAAGGCTGGCATCCGCCATTTTGTCGTGGCAGGCAGTTGTTTTGAATATGGAAAAAGTGGAGAACGTTACGAGGTCATTCCATCTGATGCACCATTAGAACCTACCAGCAGTTATGCAGTTTCGAAAGCATCTGCTACCCTAGCTTTAACTCAATGGGCCAATGAGCATCACGTTAATTTAGATATACTGAGGATCTTTCACGTCTATGGAGAAGGAGAATCCACTTCTCGTTTTTGGCCCTCAATGAGAAGGGCTGCTCTTGCTGGTGACGACTTTGCGATGACTGCAGGTGAGCAAATTCGTGATTTTATTCGTGTCGAGGATGTGGCTAATACTTTCTTACTATGGGCTACTGATTCAATATTAAAGAATTCTGGTTCAAACATCTACAATCTTGGCTCTGGGAACCCTACTTCTCTGGCATCATTTGCAACCCAGTATTGGAATAGGTGGAATGCTGCTGGTAATCTGCTGCTAGGTTCCCTCAATTATCGACGTAATGAATGCATGAGACTTGTACCAGGTCCAAATTTAATTAATGTCATTAACTGTGTCTGATATGCACACTCGCGCAAAATATCTAATTTCAGGAATTGGGCCTGGTTCTTCGTCTGGTGTTGGCAGGTTGATGCAATTTCTTGTTCCCGAATATATCTCAAACGGCTTTGTGGTTCTTAATCCTAGCCCTCAGAAATCATTGCGTACTTACTTATCGAGCAAACAATACATTCAGCTTTCTTATGAGTTGGTTATCAGGTTTTTTGACTATATTCTCTTTGTTTTTCGTTGTCTTGCAGTTTTCCGTAGGGATATTCTGCTTCTCCATCCACAGACTATTGGTTACCCTCTCTTCATTTATCTGGTTTTATTCAATAATCCTACCGTCTACTTGATGGATAATTCATTTTTCTGCATCCGCTCTTACAATTATCATCCCATTAGAAAGACCGAATGTCTTGATTGCCTTCAGTCTTTTAAACCTGACTCTTCATGCTTCCCGTTCCCCAATAGGACTCCCCGTTGGTTGAATATTGCTTATCTTCAGATTTTTAAACTCCTTTCTTTTAGAATTCACTTCCAAGCTCAAACCAAACTTCAGGCTGAATTAGTCTGTACCCATTTTGGTAAATCATCATCTGTTTCAGTAGTCGGCCTTCCCTACGTTGAGGAAATCTTCAGACAGCCTCCTCCTCAATATTTAGTTGGTCAGACAGAATCTTTCGACATTGTTTTTCATGGTGCAAGTACTGGACCTAAAGGCTTTTTCTATGCCATTGAGCTTGCAGAGTACTTACCTAATATCAAATTTCTAATTCCTGACCATGCCTCAAATGTGCGCCACCTTACTAATTCTGAGCCACCTCCAAATGTCAGCTGTATTCCAATGACATGGGAGACCGGACTTAAAAATTATGTAGCATCAGCTAAGTTGGTATTGCATCCTAGTCTTTGGTCTGCACCTATTGAGGGAGCTTTAATTAAGAGCTCGGCATTAAACCCAAATATTGCAACTGTTATTTCTTCTTACGGGTATGAGTCCGAGATAAGCACTATCGTAAACCATATTAGATTATCTCGAGATGTATTTACTGCTTCAAGGCAGCTATCAGCTTACTTCTCTTGATTAGCCACATGTTTGTATTCCTCCTTTTTGCTGCGATCTTCTTCCCCTCTCTAGACTTCTTCCCTTTATCTGTTAAAATCTTTCCACTTCTTTCGCTTTTGTATGTTACAGTAACGATCTACAATTTCAATAAATTAAAGTTTTCTAGTTGTAACGTTATTCTTTACCCCGTAGTGTTGCTTCTTGCATTAGGGCAATTTATAGTTGCTACACCTCAGTACCTTTCTCCGCTTCTTTCTTGCATTGTCTATTGCATTGTTTTTAGCTATATAGATTCTTCGGGCTTTAAGCTTAGCTATTTAGGTTTTAGGTCTATTTGTATTAGGTACCGCTATATCTTCTTGCTTCTTTCGTTGGTTGCCTATTTTAGTATTGCTCTCAATTATTTCTCGATACCATTTCCATACGTTAAGGTTTCTTCGGTTTCTTCAGGTTATCTTCAAGCGTCGTACCGTTTACCTGGCTTTTTGGGCCTCATTGGTTCCTCAGGATCAATTGCTTACGCTTCCTTTTTTTTATTAAGTCTAATCCCGGTTTTTCTAATTGGCAAACGATGGTTTTTGTGTAGTATACCATTTTTCCTGCTTTCTATCTTGTCGGGGAGTTCGGGCTTGGTGATAATTCTTGCTTTCTTCGTGTCTTATTTCTTTCTTTCTCTGTCCCTTTCCAATTTTCGATTTCCTAGGAGAGCGCTCAAAAATTCTCTTTTAATATTTATATTTTCTTCTGCCTTCTTCTTCTCTTTTTATATCCTTATCTTTCTCTTGACCGGTCGTTATTATGGCTTGGTCTATATATCAAATCTTTTTCAAGGGGTCGATCTGACCACTCAAAACACTTCGGGTTACTTGTTCGGCCTGCTTTCTGATCTTCCAGTTTATATCTATTCTGCATTGTCAACTATATCGGCTTCAGATTTAACTTTTTCTTTGGGTATGCAAACTTACGAGACTCTGCCTTCTGGCACTGACTCTGGAATACCCAATCTTTTGCTTCTCTTTGGCCTGCCTGCTACGCTTTTGTGGATTCTGTTTATTATTTATGTTTCACTTGTCTCGTTTGTGAAGCTTTTCGATTCATTGCGACGTTCACATTATTCCAACTTCTTGTCTTCCCTTTCGGTTGGCTGTTCCGTCGGTATGTTGTATCTCTTGTACAAGGAACCTTTTTTTGTCAATACACCAGCGATTCTCCCTTTGTACTTGTTGTCATTGATGCTTCCTGCTGATTGTTCTTTGGCTAGAAGGTCTGACGCTGCTTGAACTCCCTTTCGAGCTGAGCTTTTTTCTTGTCAGGCCTCATCGTTAAATGGGGCCTCCTGAATGAGGCCAGATCCATTGCAGCGCAGTCAACTCAGTAGTTTTTGACGCTAAAATGTGCGAAAGCGAGCCGATTTGAGCCCAAAAGCGGTCCGGAGTTTTCCACATGTACCGGCGTGAGCATCGTCATCAGCTCTCGTTCGAGGACTTCTTCCTGCCGTTCGGCGGCAAACTCTCTGGTGACAATCGCTGGATCAAGCTGGCTGGGCTCATTCCGTGGGATGAACTGGAGGATGACTACGCGCCCCAGTTCTGCAAGGGCTTTGGTTGGAGCACCGGCAAAACCCTTTCGCATGGCACTCGGCGCCTTGATCATCAAGGCCGGGCGATGCAGGTCTGCTCCAGAGCCGTCGTTGTGGCCATGGACGTGAACGCTGATGGCCGCAGGGAGTTGCTCGGTCTCAAAGTGGGCGACAGCAAGAGCGAAGCCTTTTGGAGCGAGTTCATTGGCTCGCTGAAAGAGCGCGGCCTCACTGGCGTCAAGCTGGTGATCAGCGATGCGCACAAGGGCCTCACCAACGCCATCCGGCGGATGCTGCAGGGCAGCAGCTGGCAGCGCTGCCGTGTGCACTTTGCCCGGAATCTGCTGCAGCGTGTACCCAAAGCCCATCAGGGCATGGTGACCGCTGCGCTGCGCTCGGTGTTCGCCCAGGAGGAGGCCTCTGAGATCGAGGCCCGCTGGGATGACCTTGCCAGCTCCCTGGCCGAGCGCTTCCCCAAGGCCGCCGAGCTGATGCTTGAGGCCAGAGAAGACGTGCTGGCGTTCCGTCACTTCCCTCGTCCCCACTGGGAAAAGCCTGGAGCACCAACTTGCTCGAGCGCGTCAACGAGGAGATCAAACGCCGCACTCGCGTGGTGGGGATCTTCCCCAATGACGCCGCCATCACCCGCCTGGTGGGAGCGGTGCTGCTGGAGCAGGACGAGCACTGGCAGCTCGAGGGCCGGCGCATGTTCTCAGCTGAAAGCATGGCCGAGATCCCGGCGCTGGATCAGCTCCCGACTCAGCCCTCGTTGCAAGAATCCACGGCCTGAACAGACAACCAGCCCAGGCCCCAGCTGAGCGGTGGAGCTGCGCCCCCACAGGGCGCAGCGGCGCTGCTCAGCGCACGGGGGCCGGCACACACGTCAGCTGCAGAGAAGCAGGCGTAGCCAACAACCACAAACCAATCCAGGCGAACGACTTGACATGTTAATCGTCTGGATTCGTCGTGAAACAACGAGGCACATTTTCGCCTCACGAATGATAGCCCGTCTTTCATCACTGTTCAACCTCAGATCAGTGCAATCGGGCCTCGGGTTTTACACCACGGAAAGGGACGCGGCCCAATCGCTCGCTTGCAATGTTGAGTTCGGAGCCAAGATCTTAATCTCGGTCACCGGTGAGGGATTCACCTTCCTCGATCGGCTTAGTTACGACCCCTACAACGAAGGAGAAGACCTCAAGGCTCAAGCGATAGCCTATCGGCGCCGCCATGGTCACTATCCGAAGGTGATTTGTGCCGACCAGATCTACCGGACAAGATCAAACCGTGCATCCTGTCAGCGTCACGGAATCCGCTTGAGCGGCCCCCGTCTGGGACGGCCGAAGAACGATCTTGAGTTGGTGGCCGCCGAGAAGCAGCAGTTCATCGATGACCAGCGCCAAAGGAATGCCGTTGAAGGCAAAATCGGACAAGGCAAAAGGCGTTTTGGACTGGGCCTGATTCGTGAGAAGCTCCCTGCGACACAGGGTTCAACCATCGCACTGAATGTTCTGGTGATGAACCTGGAGAAGCTGCTGGAGCTTCTTTTTGTCTTTTTTGCGTACTGGCTCCAGCTTCTCCTCGGCAAGGAACCAGGAACGGGTTCACGTTTCGCACATCTGAGTAATCAGGTGGCCCCCGCATGAACTACAAGGCTCCAAGCCATTCGAGCTCAGGTCTTTGACGGATTGGGCTCGTGCTCACTTTCTCAGGAAACCCTAAATGCTGATCTGAGGCGGGCTTGCGTTCATCGCCTCTTCCCACTCGTCAGTATGTGCAGTGCTGATGGTCTTGAATTCATTGCTTGATTCGCCATTGGGGCGATCAGTGGGCGCAAGACACTCTGAAACATTCCTGCGTAACACGCGATCGATCATATCCTTCCGGTTTAAGAAAACTTCTCACCGTCCTGATCTGAACCCGATCAGCGTCCCAGCAAGTGTAAATCGGGGGGCGCTACCTTCCATTGCTCCAGCACCGCCTCCTTGCTCTGCTGTGCGAGTATCCAGCGCAGGGCAGCGGTGACCATCTCCTGGTGAGCTTTGGGCACGGTCTGGAACAGGTTTCTGGCGAAATGGACGCTGCAGCGCTGCCAGAAGCTGCCCTACAGCATCCGCCGAATGGCGTTGGTGAGCCCTTTGTGGACATCGCTGTTCACGAGCTTGACGCCACTGAGGCCGCGCTCTTTGGGCGAACCGATGAACTCGCTCCAGAAGAGCTCGCTCTTGCTGTCGCCCACTTTGAGACCGAGCAACTCCCTGCGGCCATCAGCGTTCACGTCCATGGCCACAACGACGGCTCTGGAGCAGACTGCATTATTTCGCGGCCAGCCGGCCGGCTGAGGAACGCCTGCACCTGCAGGTCGATCACAGCGCAGATGCAGCTCACCTGGGATTTGGAGATCCCGGCGGGTTGAACGCCGGCGAAATAGGCCTCTATCACGACGGCGTGGAGGGCCTGAACCACGTGCCGGCGGGGCTCGAGGATCGAGGGCAGCAAACTGCCGCTGCGCAGTTTGGGGGTTCGAAATCGTTGTCGCCCACCTGAGTGGTGAGCAGCCGAGGCCGGTGGCCGTTGCGTTGGCCGAAGCGCTCCTCGCGGCGCTCTTAGCGCTCAGCACCGAGCACAGCAGCGATCTTCAGCTCGATCACCTGCTGCAGGCCATGGCGCATCAGCTCAGGGATCAGCTCCCCGGCGCTGTAATCATCCATTAGCGGTGCCAAATCCGCTGCGGCACTATGACTCTTCAGCATGCTTCGTCTGGTTGAGGTAGGACTCAAACCAGGGTCACGGGCTTACCCACCCCCTGCAACGACGGCAGCTGAGCTGAGTACCTGAGCTGCGCGCTCAACCCCGGCTCACCCCGGGTTGAGATCCCCAGAGATTTTCACTACTCCCGGGGACGCTGGTTATCGCTTTCCATTCCACCTGAATGGTAATTCTGGAGTCACACCTTCCCTGAAAGTCACCGCCACTGACCTTTCAGATAGCTGCGGAATTTTGTTCGAGTAGCGTAGTGCGATCTCCTTGTTGGGCCTAATCCCACTTTTTCGTCTCAGAGTTCTCTTCTTTTTTGACGTTACATCCAGTCCTTACCCATGTTTTCTGACTTCTGAATTATGAAACAGCTTTTTCAATTACTTGACACAGGTTCCAGCGATCTACGTTGTCTTCCTTCGCCTGTGGCTTCCCGAGGCCAGTTACTGGTCCGCAGTGCCTGTTCGCTGGTCTCTGCTGGTACAGAACGAATGATTGTTGACTTCGGTAAGGCTAATTGGATCGATAGGGCTCGCCAGCAACCAGAGAAGGTGCAGCAGGTGTTGGATAAAGCCCGCACCGATGGTCTTCTCACTACATTCGATGCGGTTCGCTACAAGCTCGATCAGCCCCTGCCCCTTGGCTACTGCAACGTAGGTACTGTGGTGGCAGTGGGCGAAGGAGTTTCAGGCTTCCAGGTAGGTGATCGTGTGTCCTCCAACGGCCCCCATGCCGAATTGGTGGCCGTACCCCAGCATCTTTGCGCTCCCATCCCCCCTGATGTGAGCGATGAGGCCGCCGCCTTCACGGTGCTGGCTTCCATTGGTCTCCAGGGTATTCGCCTCGCTAATCCAACCCTGGGAGAAACCTTTGTGGTGAGTGGTCTTGGCCTGATCGGCCTGCTCACCGCCCAGCTCCTTGCTGCTCAGGGTTGCCGTGTGCTGGGCCTTGACCCCGATTCCTCCAAATGCGCCCTCGCAGAAAAGCTAGGTATTGTCTCTTTTCATCTTACCAGCGGCGCGGATCCGGTGGCCTGGTGTCTGGAGTACACATCTGGAGTCGGTGCGGATGGGGTGTTGATCACTGCTGCCACCCCTTCCAGTGAGCCGGTGCACGTGGCCGCCAAAGCCTGCCGCCAGCGCGGACGCATTGTTTTGGTCGGCGTCACTGGCCTCGAACTTCGCCGCGATCTCTTTTACAAAAAGGAGCTCTCCTTCCAAGTGAGCTGCTCCTACGGCCCTGGCCGCTACGACCCGGTCTATGAGCAGCATGGCCACGACTACCCGATCGGCTTTGTGCGCTGGACCGAACAGCGCAACTTCCAGGCCGTCCTTCACGCGATGGCCACTGGTTCTCTGCACACCAAGGCGCTGATTTCCCATCGCTTCCCGATCGATCAGGCATCCGACGCCTATGAGCTGCTCAGTAGCTCTGAGCCTTCACTCGGAATTCTGCTGCGCTACCCCCAAACAGCTGACCCTGAGCAGCGGGTGATTCAGCTCCCTGTAACTGCTGAATCGGTGGCCGCCAGCCAACCGCTGCTCAGCGTGATCGGTGCCGGCAACTACGCCAGCCGGATACTCATCCCAGCTTTTGCGAAGGTCGGCGGGCGCTTTCACACCCTGGCCGCTTCCTCCGGAATCGGCCCGGTGCATGTGGGCCGCAAATTCGGCTTCTACCAAGCAAGCACAGATATTGCAGCTCTACTTGCCGATCCCATTGCCAACAGCGTGGTGATTGCCACCCGCCACGACAGTCATGCTTCTCTAGTACAACTGGCTCTCGATGCTGGCAAGCACGTGTTTGTGGAGAAGCCGCTCTGTCTTACGGCTGATGAGCTCTCTGCGGTCGAAGCCGCTCACTCAGGCAATGCGTTGCTGATGGTGGGCTTCAATCGCCGCTTTGCTCCCCTTTTGATCGAGCTTCAGCAGCATTTGTCCCGCCTCAGTGGCCCCAAGGCTTTCGTTTACACCTGCAATGCCGGCGCCCTTCCCGGCGACCATTGGACTCAAGATCCAGCTGCAGGAGGTGGGCGGCTGCTGGGCGAGGCTTGCCATTTCGTAGACCTGCTGCGCTTTTTGGCAGCTAGCCCCATCGAAGACCTGCAGTTGATCAACGCCGCTGATTGCAAACCCTGCCCCGACACCTTCTCGATGCAGCTCCGTTTCGCTGACGGATCGATTGGCACCGTGCACTACTTCGCCAACGGCAGCAAGGCCTTCCCCAAGGAGAGACTCGAAGTGTTTGCTGATGGCAAGGTGCTGCAGCTCGACAACTTCCGCAAACTCAAGGCTTGGGGCATCCTTGGCTTGCGAACCCGCCGACTCCTGTCGCAAGACAAAGGCCAGGAGGCCTGTTGTAAGGCTTTTCTTAAAGCGATTGAAACTGGTGGCTCACCGCCGATTCCAGTTGAAGAGATCTTTGAAGTGCAGCGATGGCTGCTGCGGGCGGTGAACCGATGACGACGTGCTGCATCCTCGGCCTCGGCTACATCGGATTGCCCACAGCTGCCGTGCTTGCCCGCGCCGGCCATCGCGTGATCGGCGTTGATGTGAACGCTCAGGTGGTCGCCACCGTGAACCAGGGCCATATTCATATTGTGGAGCCCGATCTTGATCAGGCCGTGGCCGACGCAGTGGCCTGCGGTGCTCTCAGCGCCCAGCTCACCCCGGCCACTGCGGATGTGTTCCTGATCGCCGTGCCCACCCCATTCCGCAGTGGTGTGGATGGCATCCCCCAACCCAACATCGACTATGTGCTGACCGCAGCCCGCGCGATTGCACCGGTGCTGCAGCCCGGCGATCTGGTGCTGCTCGAATCCACCTCGCCAGTGGGTACCACCGAGCAGGTCGCCCAGGTGATCGCAGAGCTTTCTGGGGTGAATCCCGATCAGCTGCACATCGCTTACTGTCCCGAGCGGGTGTTGCCTGGCCGGATCCTGAAGGAATTGGTTGGCAACGATCGTGTGATCGGTGGACTCACCCCCGCCGCGGCAGAAGCCGGCAAGGCCTTTTATGCCACCTTCTGCCAGGGCGATTTACTCACCACCACCGCTCGGACAGCTGAGCTAGTGAAGCTCACCGAAAACAGCTTTCGCGATGTCAACATCGCCTTCGCCAATGAGCTCTCGCTGGTGTGTGATCGACTTGGCATCAAAGTGCGCGAGCTGATCCGCCTCGCCAATCACCACCCCCGTGTGAATGTGCTGCAACCCGGCTGCGGTGTGGGTGGCCATTGCATCGCCGTCGATCCCTGGTTCATTGCTGCAGAAGCTCCCGACTGCACTCCCCTGATCCAAACGGCCCGCCGCGTGAACGACGGAAAGAGCCGCTGGGTGATTGAGCAGGTTCAGGCTCGTGCTGAGGCCTTGGAAGACCAGCTTGGCCGACCTGCCCGCATCGGCTGCTTGGGCCTGGCCTTCAAGCCTAATGTGGATGACCTGCGTGAGTCCCCCGCTCTGCACATCACCACTGAGCTGTTGGTGGCCGGCCTGGATGTGCTCGCCTGCGAACCCAACCTGCACGACCACCCCACCATCAAGCTCCATAGCCTCGAGCAGGTGCTCGCCGACGCAGATCTGCTTGTTTTCCTCGTGTCCCATAGTCCCTTCCGCAACCTGAATCTCGCTGGCCGCACCGTGTTTGACCTCTGCGGCGTGACTGAGCAGGCGTGAAGGTTCTCTCCCAGCTCCGCACCAGCAAGCAGCTGGGCTGGCGTAATTGTGCGGCAGTTGCCGTTCATCGAGTAGCGCTGCAGGCTGGCCTCTACGAGCGCCAGTTTCCCATAAGGCCGTGCCCCATCCCTGAGCCTCTTAACGGCCAGCCCCAACCGGCTCCGTTATCTGCCGATGGCTGTCTTGCTGCGGCCGATGCTCTGCTGGCAGGCACGGCCACCTGGTTCAGCCATGAGAGCCATGCCGCTGGCTCTCCGCCCGATTGGTTCCTCGATCCCGCCTCGGGTCAGCGCTTTCCGGGTGGCGCGCAGCATTGGAGTCGCTGCCGGCCCTTTGCCGGCGCCGACATCAAGCGCTGTTGGGAGCTATCCCGCTGGGGCTGGGCGCCGCTGCTGATCCGCGCCTGGCGCTTTAGCGGCGACCACTGTTACCGCGATGCTCTTAACAGTTGGTGCCAGAGCTGGTGCCATGCCCACCCAGTGAATAGCGGCAGCAACTGGCTCTGCGGCCAGGAGGTTTCCATGCGCCTGCTCCATGCCCTGCAGGCCTGGCAGCTTGCTGATGCCCCCGCCCAGCTGCCTGATCCCAGTCCCCAGCGGGCGGCTTTTGTGGCAGCGCATCTGCAGCGCATCGCCACCACCGAGCGCTACGCGCAAGCGCAAGACAACAACCATTGGACCTCAGAATCCGCAGCCCTGTTCATCGGCGGCAGTTGGCTCGCCGCTTCCGCCAGCGCCCATGCCCCGGCTGGCCGTCGCTGGGCCGCTGATGGCCTCCGCGCCCTGGAGCGCAGCGTGGCTCGGCTGGTGATGCCCGATGGCTCTTTTGCGCAGCACTCGCTCACTTATCACCGCCTGCTGCTCGACACCCTCGCCCAGGTGGAGCTCTGGCGTCGTTGGCTCGATCTGCCTCGCTTCTCGGGGCGCTTTCAGGAGCGCTGCCGTAAGGCCACCCATTGGTTTGCTGCGCTGCTGGATCCCTGCAGCGGTGATGGCCCCAACCTCGGCAGTAACGACGGTGCCTTTTGCTACCAGCTGCACAGCCAGCCCTACCGCGATTTCCGGCCCACCCTGCAGCTGGCCTCGGTGCTGTTGACAGGTCAGCCTGCCTTGGCGCCGGGCCCCTGGGATGAGCCGCTCCACTGGCTTGGGCTGATCAGTCCGACAGCAGAGGGGCTCGAGGATGCATCACCTCAAGCGCCGGAGACCGCTTTGCCCAAGCCCCCACCAGCAGTTGAGCTTTTTGCCGATGGCGGCTATGGTCTGCTGCGTCCCAGCAGCACCAGCTGGGCTTTGCTTCGTTTGCCTGTCTACCGTTTCCGGCCGGCCCATGCCGATCCTCTGCATCTGGATCTCTGGCACCAGGGCGTGAACCTGCTGCGCGATGGCGGCAGCTACGGCTACAATGCCGATGCTGTCGACCTGGCCTACTTCCCAGGCATCTCCAGCCACAACTCCGTGCAGTTCGATGGCGTCGAGCCCATGCCCCGCCTTGGTCGCTTCCTCTGGGGCAACTGGCTTCAGCTGGAATCACCGCCGCAGGTGGAGACGGGCAAAGCCATCTCGTCGATTACAGCGGCCTACCGCTGCCCCCACGGCCGCCATCAGCGCCGGGTAGAGGCCGATTCCAGTCGACTGCTCTGGACGATCATCGACCACTGCGCCGCGTTTAGTGATCGTCTGGTGCTGCGCTGGCGCCTCTGCCCCGCCGATTGGCAGCTGTGTATTGATGGTGCATCAGCTCAGCTTTTCAGCTTCTATGCCCAGATCAGCGTGGAGTGCAATCAGCCGATAAAGCGACTGGAACTTGTGGAGGGCTGGGAGTCGCATTTCTATGCACAGAAAACACACCTTCCGGTGTTGGAACTTGAAGTGGCTGCTGCATCAACCCCCGTTTTGATCACCACCTACATCGCCCTACCACCGCAGCCGTGAAGGTTCTCTATTACCACCAGTACTTCTCTACGCCTGCGGGTTCCAACGGGACCCGTTCTTATGAATTTGCACGCGATCTCGTACGTCATGGTCATCAGGTCACCATGGTTTGTTTGCGGACAGACCGTTCAGTGACTGGCCTGACAGGGGATAGCCGTAATGGTCGCCGCCATGGCTTTGTCGATGGCATCGAGGTGATCGAGTTCGATTTGCCTTACACCAATCACGCTGGCCTGTTGGAACGCGCCCTGGTGTTTCTGCGCTACAGCTGGCAAAGCCTGCTGCTGGCGCTGGGCTCCGATGCCGATCTGATCTTCGCCACCACCACCCCGCTCACAGCGGGCATTCCTGGAATCGCCACCCGCTGGTTGCGGGGGATTCCCTTCGTGTTTGAGGTGCGCGATCTTTGGCCCGAGCTGCCCCGTGCCATGGGGGTGGTGCGTAATCCTCTAGTGCTCCGAGCTCTCTCCGTTCTGGAGTGGTGCAGTTATCACTCGGCAGATGCCTGCATTGGCCTGGCCCCCGGCATCTGTGAGGGCATTGCCGATCGGGGCATCCCCCCCAGCCGCATAACCAGCATTCCCAATGCCTGTGATCTTGAGTTATTTCAACCGCTTGACTCACACCAGTTTAAGCAGCCAGAGCTAATCCGCGACTTGGTTTCATCCATACCAGCAGGATCTTTTGTTGCGGCCTTTACGGGCACTCATGGTCTGGCCAATGGCCTTGATGCAATCCTCGATGCAGCCACCGAATTGCAGCTGAGAGGACGCCATGACATTCGACTACTCTTCATCGGCGATGGCCGTTGCAAGCCCTTACTCGAGCAGCGTACGCAGGCTGAAGGCTTAGTCAACTGTAATTTCATGTCGCCGATTCCCAAATTCCAACTGGCCCAGATCTTGAGGCAGTCGGTGCATGTGGGTCTAATGGTGCTTGAAGATGTACCGGCCTTTTATCGTGGCACCTCACCTAACAAGTTTTTTGACTACCTCGCATGCGGATTGCCAGTTGTGAACAATTACCCTGGCTGGTTGGCCGAACTCATTGATGAATATCAATTAGGGATTACAGTTCCTCCACGGAATCCTATAGCCTTTGCAGAATCTTTGATAAGTTTAGCGGATTATCCAGATCGGCGAGAGTTTATGGCTGCCAACGCGCGCCGCCTCGCTGAATCCCATTTCTCTCGTGCGGTGTTGGCTGGTCAGTGGCGTCACGTTTTGACTTCTATAGCAGTTCGCAATAGTCGGCGAACTAGGAGTCACCCGCTCATAGGCTTGCGCAAAGTACTCCAAAGACGCTTCTAGATGTGTATTCTCACTAGGCTATTCTGCTGTCAAAGAGATGTGAGGTCGTCATCTTCCGGGTTTTACCTCCGACCCACAGACTCCAGACCCCATGCATATCTACTCGAAGGATTCGGTTGGCGCCCTGGTGGAGACGTTGTGGCCAGCCCTCATACATCACCAACTGTATCTGCATGCCTACACGATGGCTGGGAGGCTGAATTCAATCTGGTCCGCTTCCTTTGGAGGTACTTTCATGTAAGGCCACATAGCTCTATAGGAGTCAAAACTCCCCAAGAGGTTCATGCTGAAACTGACCCTGTTCTTCTCGCTTAAACAAACGTTATCATGGGACAGAATTGTTCAACAAAAGCTTCCTACGCCACTCCTCTCATTTCCTCCCCTTGTTCGTTTGATTGCATTTCGATACATCCTCTAAAACACGACTTGCAGCTCAATGAATAAGCCATCAATTGCTGTTGTTATTCCTACGCACGGTCGGTTGCATCAGACGAGAAAACTTGTTTCTTCAATCTTGTTTCAGACAATTCAACCTGCTCATGTGATTATATCTGATTCGAAGGGCGATCCTCTTCTTAGCGAATATATTCGTAGTCTTAATTCACTGTCTTGCTCGATTGTCTTTCACTATCTTCCTCTGTCATCAGATAATTTTTGGACTGGCGCTGTTCGTCAATCTTTGATTGACCTTGTAAGTCTTTCTTCGCCTTTTGATTGTTTCTGCATCATGAATAACGATGTTGTGTTAAAGACGCGGGAAACATTCTCTGCTTTATCGCATTACTGTTGTGATTATCAAATTGTTGTCTCCCCTATCAATCTACTTGTGAAGACACAACAAGTTATTTATTCTGGAGCTCGTTCTGTTTTCCCACCCTTTGCGCTTTTTTATCCTCCATTCGTCGGCTCAGACTACTCTGTAATCTCAAACCTTTCAAACGTTCTTCAACCGATGGATGTCTTAGGTTTTCAATGCACTTTTGTGCCCGCTGAGGCTATTTATAGAAATATTTTGCCGGATGATATTAATCTTCCGCATTACCACGCTGATGGTGAATGGTGTCTTCGTCTTCATCGATTTGGTTATCCATCATTTACTTGCCTTTCGGTTTGTGTTGATCATGATAATACTTCGACGGGACCTGGTAATAACTTTTCCACTTCTAGCATGAATCCATATCTTTACTTCAAATTATTATTTGACATACGATCGCCTAGGCATCTGTTGAGTCGTTACAAATTTCACTGTTGTATTCTCCCTTTCTATTTTATTCCATTAGCGATTATCTCCGATTTGCTTAGGTTTTTTCTATCCTACATACTCTTGATTCGTTTTCAGCTTTTCTCTTCTAATGATTAAGTACGACAATCATCAGTCAGAATGGGATCGAGTTCTCAGCGATCCGCATCGCGCTGCGGTCGGTGAGAGTTGGATGCATTCTGATACCCTAGATTCTTTTGCGCACAATCGTCAACGTTCTCCCTTCCTTAAGCTTCTAAACTTTTTCAATTCTCCCAGCCTTCTAACCTTGGGAGATGGTCGTTATGGAAACGATGCTGCTTATTTTTATCATAAGGGTTTTAATGTTCATGCAACCGATATTTCTGATACCTTACTCTCTATTGGGAATTCAAGGGGGTTTATAGGTGATTTTTCCGTGCAAAATGCGGAGTCAATTGGTTTTGCGGACCAGTCTTTTGACTTTATATTTGTCAAGGAAGCTCTTCATCATTGCCCGCGGCCTTTTCTGGCTATATCTGAAATGCTACGTTGTGCAAAGGTTGGTGTTTTCATTTCTGAGCCAAATGATTTGTTTGCTTCCATGTCACCATTTCTCCGAGCCCTCCTATTTTTGTATCGCTGTTTGAAATCTAAGCCTTACCCGCGCCATGCTCATGAGCCTGTTGGCAACTATATGTATTCTATATCGTATCGGGATATAGAAAAAGCTTGTATGGGCTTGCATTATCATCACCTGGCTTTCTATCCGCTTAACACGACATATTCACCAGGATATGAATTTATTCGCATGAGTGATACTTCCTTAAGGTCTAGGTGTATTATTTTTCTTTTCAAGGCAAAGCTCTTCTTTTTGGATTTTCTTGTTCGGTTTCGGTTTATGCCTCCGTTGATTACCTGCGCTTTTATTTTTAAGGTTGAACCTCCTTCTCAATTGGTTATTCAAATGCAACGATATGGCTGGGTCTTCCCACAATTGCCTAAAAACCCTTATATTAACTGAGTCATGTGCGGTATTGCTGGCTTTAGCCTTTTTGAATCTGTAGAGTATCCCTCTTCTGGTTGGTATAATCATTATTTTGCTCGACTGTCTCACCGAGGGCCAGATGGTCACGGTTATTATCAAGATTTTGCGTCCAATATTGGCCTAGTCCACACGCGTCTCTCTATTCTTGACCCTTCGGAAAATGGGCGCCAACCGATGCGCAGTCTAGATAATGACGTTGTTGTTACTTTCAATGGTGAGATTTATAATTTTTCTGCATTAAAGAAAGGCTTGGAAAGTCAGGGTTTCCTGTTCAAAGGATCATCTGATACCGAAGTTCTTCTTGCTTCTTATCTTGCTTGTCGTAATTCATTTGATGGTTCTTTTGATACACAGGCTTTCTCTGATTTCTTGAATCGCCTCAATGGTATTTTCGCTTTTGCGATTTGGGACAAGCGTTTTGATTCTCTTATATTAGCTCGCGACGCTTTTGGAGTCAAGCCTCTTTATTTTCAGGAATCGAGAGATGGTTTCTTTTTTGCTAGTGAGATCAAGTGTCTTGATACAGCGTATAGTGATGTTGATGTTGTTGCGCTTGAGCGTTATCTTACGTTTCTATGGAATCCAGGCCCAAGTACACCTGTTCGTCAGGTCGCTAAACTAGAGCCTGGCAACGCTATGGTCATTTCCCGGGGATTGATTCAAGAATACTTTTCTTGGTATCGGTTGTCATTTTTTAATCCCCTGCTGAATTCAACATCTATTCCTGATAAGGCCGAAGCTATTCACGGTTCTAGATCTTTCCTCCGTCAGGCCGTCCATCGCCAAATGGTCTCTGATGTGCCAGTGGGTGCCTTCCTTTCAGGTGGTCTCGATTCAAGCAGTGTCGTTGCTTTTGCGCAGGAAATTAATTCTGATCTTCAGTGTTTCACGATTAATGTACGAAGCGATTCGAGTGAAGGTTTTTCTGATGACCTTCCTTATGCACAAAAAGTTGCACGTCACCTCGGTGTACCTCTGAACGTCGTTGATGTTGACGCTGCGCGTATGGCACATGGTCTTGAGGATATGGTTTATCAACTCGATGAGCCACTTGCCGACCCTGCTTCTTTAAACGTCTTACTGATCAGTCAGCTTGCTCGTGATCATGGTATAAAAGTCCTCCTATCTGGTGCAGGAGGTGATGATATCTTTACTGGATATCGTCGACACTTCGCCTTGCAATCCGAACGTTATTGGCGTTGGTTGCCACGACCTCTACGGATTCAGTTGCGCAATCTTTCTGCCCGACTACCCGTAACCTATTCCTCGTTTAGACGTCTTCGAAAAGCCTTTTCGGGTGCTCATCTAAATGGTGATCAGCGTCTCGTTCATTATTTTCGCTGGATTGATCGAGCCGATCTTCATGACTTGTTCACCCCTGCTTTCCGCCACGCCTTGGGTTCGACAATTGCTGAAGATCCAATGTTGGCATACTTAGCAGAGCTTCCATCAGAAACAGATCCACTTCATCGTATGTTGGCTCTCGAGCAACGTTTTTTTCTCTCTGATCATAACCTTAATTATACCGACAAAATGTCCATGGCAGCTGGTGTCGAAGTGCGTGTTCCTTTCTTGGATCGTGATTTGGTCGAGTTTTCTTCCCGCATTTCACCTCATTTTAAGCAGCGCGGTGGCCAGAGCAAATGGGTCCTTAAGAAAGCGATGGAACCCATTTTGCCTTATGATGTGATTTATCGTCCCAAAAGCGGTTTTGGTGCACCTTTGCGCTCCTGGTTGCGTTATGAACTCAAGGATTGGTTGTTCGACAATTTATCAACGGATCGATTGCGCCGCCGTGGTTTGTTCGATCCTCAGGCTGTTCACGGTTTAATTTCTTCTAATAGTGAGGGTGATGTTGATGCGAGTTACACCCTCTTGTCTCTTGCCTGCATTGAAGTCTGGTGTCGCCGTTTTATCGACCAACCCGCTCTGAATCTCTCTTCACATTCTTAGGAGTTTGGACCCTCTACAACTGGAGGAATGCCTGGCGGTTGCAGGGAGAGGCAGGGCTGATTCAAAGTCTGTCCCAGGCTCTCTTGCCGGGGCTGTTAACATGGGTTGAGTTCGGCGGAATCGCCTCCTCTATATGCTCGAAAGCGCACCCGCCGCAACCGATCTCGACCTGATCAGCTAATCGAGGTCGACCCCCCTATGCGCGGATGCGGCGCGGGGTTCGGTTTCCAGCCTGGTATCTGCTGCTGGTGGCCGTTTTCGGAATCCTGAGTGGCTGCCAGAGCTTGCGGGATCTGCAGCGCTTTGCCATTCACCACCACGCCGTGCTCACCGAGGCGCCTGGCGTGGAGCTGCGGCTGCCGCCATCGGATTCCTCGTTTCGTTACTTCTTCCACTAGGTGGACGTGGCGGCGCTCTGCGCGGCGATCCGTGACTGGACGATTGCCCAGATCCCAGACGAAGCAGCGGATCTCGATCAGCTGGTCTGTGACGGTTAGACCTTGAGAGGCTCGATTCAGCCCACAGCCGGTGGTGGAACGGCGTTCATTGCCCAGGTCACGCTGTACTCCGCCGCTCTGGGCGTGGCGATCAGCCAGGCTTGCTACGCCACCGGCGAAAGCCACGAGCGGGCGGTGCTGCGCCAACTGCTCGGCGAGCTCGATCTTGAGGGTGTGCTGATCCAGGCGGATGCGCTCCATACCCAGCGACCGTTTTTCGGCAGCTCTAGGAGCAGGGAGCCGACTTCCTCCTGACCGTGTAGCCGAAGGCTTCTCCGAAGGAGTGAGCCATCCAGAAGACGCTGCACCGCCAGATCCGCAGCCAGTTCCAGGGCAAGCGCAGAATCCCTTTCGTGGCAACGGATCACGAGGTTGGCCATGGCCGCGATATCACCTGGACGCTGCGCGCCAAGCAGGCTCTCGAGCACATCAGCGAGGCCTGGATCGGCACCAGCTGGACCGTGGAAGTCACCGAGCCAGCGGCACCCGTGACGGCAAGGCCTTTCACGCCACCCACGTGTTCCTGACGAGCCTGCGCACCACGCCAGAAGCGCTGCTGCAACTGGCGCGACCGCTGGAGCATTGAGGCCTGGCACTGGATCCGTGACAACCAGCTCCATGAGGATGCCCACCGCTACCGGGGCAATGGCGCTGGAGTGATGGCCACCCTGCGCACGGCAGCGATGAACCTGCTGAGGCTGGCTGGCTTCCGCTCGATCCGGACTGGCTTACAGGCAGTGATGCACGACATCACGGCATTGCGTGCAAGGTAGCGCACCCCTCTGAGTGGTGTAACTCAGGTGGTCCTATGACCCTTTCCGGAGGGTGAACAGGTGCAATCAGAAGATGACTGCCCGGGACTGATTGTTCAGCTCCGTTCATCCACTTTGAACCCTGATCGCTGAATGTGCAACTCAACGATCGTGGAGTTCTGTATGGAATCTGCAAGATGCTGATGTGATTCAGTTGATGGCTGCAACCGTCTGATCTGCCGCATCACCATCGGTGAGCTCCAGCGGCTCTTCTGGCTCTGGAATCTTGGCCATGGTGGCCTCAGAGAAGAAGCGACGACGCTCCAGCTGCCATTCCTCCTGTTGCTCCAGATCTTGCGCCAGTGCGTCTGCGGGAAGTGCAGGAAGGCCAGGACGTCGTCTCTGGCAGCCTCCATCACCGGCACAGCGGAGGGGAACTGCTTTCGCAGCATCTCAGTGACCCGCTGCCAGTGGGCGCGGACCTGATCGGGTGCCTGTATCACGAACACCGCTTTCATTGCAGCAGCCACCATGTCCTGACCCGCCTTGGGCACGTGGGAGAGCAGGTTGCGCAGGAAGTGCACCCGGCAGCGCTGCCAGCAGCAGCCCTGGAACATGCGTTTGATCGCCGCGGTCAGCCCCAGGTGGGCATCGGAGATCACCAGGCGGGTGCCATTGAGTCCTCGCTCCTTGAGGCTGCCCAGGAACTGGCGCCAGAAGCCCTCCGCCTCGCTGTCGCCCACGGCGATCCCGAGCACCTCGCGGTAGCCGAGGGCATTGATGCCGATCGCCACCACAACGGCCCGCGACACCACCTGCAGGTTGCGGCCGAGCCGGCCAGGGAGATAGGTGGCATCGAGGTAGACGTACGGAAAACGGGCATGGTCCAGCGGCCGGCCCAGGAAGGCCTTGACCTGCTCGTCCAGGCCAGCGCAGATGCGGCTCACCTCGGATTTGGAGATGCCGCTGGCACCGCCCAGCGCCTCCACCAGAGCGTCGACCTTGCGGGTAGAGATTCCACCGGTGTAGGCCTCCATCACCACGGCGTAGAGGGCCTTGTCGACCCTCCGGCGTGGCTCAAGCCAGTTGGGGAAGACGCTGCCCTGGCGCAGCTTTGGGATGGCGAGGGTGAGGTCGCCCACCTGGGTGGTAAGCACCCGCTCGCGGTAGCCGCTGCGGTGCGTGGCGCGTTCATCAGGCCGGCGCTCGTGCAGCTGCGCACCGATGGCAGCTGAGACCTCGGCCTCCAGCAGATCCTGGAAGCCCCGCCGCACGATCTCCGGGATCAGGTCGCAAGCGGTGGTGCCCTCCATGAGCAGAGCCAGCTCGGAGGCGCCACTATGGGTGAGGGTCATGGTCTGTGTTCGGTTTGGTGGTACTGCTCCGAACAGGGTCACAGACCTGCCCACCCATTGCTACATCACAGACGTGAGTGAGGCGAGCCGTCAGCCCCGGCTACGCCGGGGCTGATGCCCCCGAGTTACACCACTTGCTGGGACGCTGCTGCTGGCAATGGCGCGGCGGCAGCCGGAATCCACTCCTGGCTGAACTTTTAATCAGCCCTGGCCGAGAAGCAGCAGTTCATCGATGACCAGCGTCAAAGAAATGCCGTTGAAGGCAAGATCGCACAAGGAAAGCGGCGCTTTGGACTGGGCCTGATTCGTGATAAGCTCCCTGCAACAAGGGTTTAACCATTGCACTGAATGTTCTGGTGATGAACCTAGAGAAGCTACTGGAGCTTCTTTTTGTCTTTTTTGCGTACTGGCTCCAGCTTCTCTTCGGCAATGAACCAGAGAAGGGTTCACGTTTCGCGTATCTGAGTAATCAGGCGGCCCCCGCATGAACTACAAGGCTCCAGGCTATTCGTGCTCAGATCTTTGATGGGTTGGGCGTGGGTTCACTTTCTCAGGAAGCCCTACTTGGACCTTTGCATGCCTCATTGTCTCAGTCAGATCCGTTGGTGTCACTGCGATCTCGTCTGATTTAGGGGCGTTTTTGGAAAGCCGCGATAGGCTCTATGTGAAACAGCTTCACTGGAGGCAAAATTCCACAAGAGGCCTACGATATAACCGAATCCTGTTCCTTTCGCCCGGCGCTCACCGTGTTAGCTGCTAGAACTGTCCAATAAAAGCCATCAACCTCACTAAGCCTTTTACAACTGTATGATTTATTTCTTTTTTAAGGCAATCTGCGACCGCATCATTGCTTTAATTGCTTTACTCCTTCTTGCTCCGATGCTGCTAGCAGTGGCTCTACTGGTGCTTGTGAATCTGGGATCGCCTGTTTTGTTCCACCAGCAGCGAATCGGTTACCGCGGCAAGGCCTTCTGGTTAGTAAAGTTTCGGTCAATGACTGATGATCGTGATTCATCGGGAGCTCTTTTAGCAGATACCTATCGTCTTAAACCTTTTGGCTGCTGGTTGCGTTCTACCTCACTGGATGAATTGCCAGAGCTTTGGAATGTACTCAAGGGCGAAATGAGTCTGGTGGGGCCTAGGCCACTGCTAATGCGATACCTGCCCTTTTTTAGCGAAAGAGAACTATCTCGATTCAAAGTTCTTCCTGGGATGACTGGGTATGCTCAAGTTCAGGGCAGAAATTTGTGTGGGTGGGATCAGCGTTTGGCAGCAGATGTCAAATATGCAGTTGGTTATAACTTGTGGATTGATTTGCGTATTTTACTGAAAACAGCTTTCGTGGTCACTCGGGGCCATGGCGTCTTAGTAGACCCAAGTCTCTCCATGAAAGATTTGGATACAGAGAGAGCTCATTCTCTTCATGTTAAACAAGTGCCTAGTAGTAAAATAATCAGTGCTGGAAAGCTGATTCAGTCAGAAATTTCAGATGAAATTAAAGATGCGACGATTTTGTCAGCAGTCAACTTCCCTTTTTTTCTTAAACAGGTGCTGCTCAAAGAGTCGAAGTTGATGGGTGTTTTTAGGGGGCAAGAGATGCTTGCCGCTATTTGCTATATTGTACATGATGCATTTTTTCATGTCAATTACTTTGCCGTCTTGCATTCTGAGAGATCAAAAGGTATCGGGAAAAAACTGATCAACTATCTAAAGTTTCTTTCTGGTGGTCTTGCTGTAACCCTGCACGTTGATTCAAGAAACCATGACGCAATACGATTCTATTCTCGCAATGGATTTAGGGAAGTAAGCAGGCAGTCAACTTGCATTTTGAGCGCACATGGGTCTGGCCGTAATTCATTGGAAGATTATATTCAAATAATTAATTCCGAGCAGTATAAAGTTTACGGAATTTCTCATTCAATTATAGACGGAATCAAAGTGGGAATTATTGATGGTAGATTCGTGAATCTGCCTTCTGATGCGCCTCCGCGTGTTTTAGAAAAATGCCTCATGTTACCCGATTATCTTAAAATTAGATGTCCTGTTTCAATATTTAAATCTCTTTTAAATGAAAGGCCTGCTTTTGTGAACGTATGCGCTACATATGATATTATTCTAATGCAATGGACTCCATTTGCGGGCTCGTAATTGTTCCATTAGGGGCTTCTGACATCACTCTGCCTGCGTTAAATTCTTGCTTAAGAGGCTGATGAAAAGCTAGTCAGTTTCGAGAGAATCGAACAATTGCAGTGAGTGTATGCGCGGCCTGCAGGTGTGTACCGGTCCCCCTGGCTGCCCAACACATCTGCGAGACCACTTGTTAGTGAACGGGTCTCACTTGATTAGGGAGACTCTGGAAAACCAGGGCCATTCGCGGGACAATGTCCCTGTGATCGCAGGCCAAGACTGGGTTGATGGGCGGCAAACAGCTCGGCTTCTTGGATTACGAGCTCACCACGGCCAAGAAGCAGACTAAACGGGAGAAGTTTCTCTCTGAGATGGAGGTCGTTGTGCCATGGCAGGCGCTGATCGACTTGATCGAGCCCCACTACCCAAAGACGAGCAAGAAAGGCGGTAGGCCTCCCTATCCGTTGGCCACCATGCTGCGGATCCACCTGTTGCAGCAGTGGTATTCCCTCAGCGATCCGGCCATGGAAGAGGCCCTGATCGAGGTGCCCACCATGCGCCGCTTTGCCGGCATCGAGTTGATCAGCGACCGGATCCCTGATGAGACGACGATCCTGACCTTCCGCCACCTGCTGGAGAAGCACGATCTGGGCCAGCAGATCTTTGAGACGGTCAAAGCCCATCTCAGCACAAGGGGCATGACGATGCGCCAAGGCACGATCGTCGATGCCACCTTGATCGCGGCACCCAGTTCCACCAAGAATAAAGAAGGGAAGCGCGATCCCGAGATGCACCAGACCAAGAAGGGAAACCAGTGGTATTTCGGGATGAAAGTCCATATCGGCGTCGACAAGGACTCCGGCCTGATCCATTCAGTCGTCGCCACAGCCGCCAACGTGCACGACCTCACCCCACGGCTGAGCTGTTGCATGGCGATGAGGAGGTCGTCTACGGCGACGCCGGCTACCAGGGCATCACTAAACGACCTGAAATGGCGGGCCATTCAGCAGTGTTTCGGGTGGCGATGCGACCAGGCAAACGCCGAGCGCTACCTTACACTCCAGAAGGAAGGCTTGAGGATCTGATCGAGGCTGCAAAGGCACACGTCCGCGCCAAGGTTGAGCACCCATTCAGGGTGATCAAACAACAGTTCGGCTTTCAAAAGACCCGACTGCGTGGCCTGGCCAAGAATCGATGCAAGATTAATGTGATGGCCGCACTGACCAATCTGTTTCTCGCTCGTGGCCATCTACTGGCTGCAGCATGAACACAGAACTGGTGTGGCTGTTGGGATGAACAGGGTGCCAAAAAAGAAGGCAAAGAGCCCGTAATCAGCTATCCAGGAGCTGATTCAAGTCTCAATGCAACACAAAGGCCACGTCAGACAACTTTTGGCGGCCCCGCGCCGCTCAAACCGGCGTTGCCCAGAGCTTCCCTAGCGTCAACCTGACGTTGTCTGGATCAATGAACCGCCAGATGACGCAACCGCAGAGCAAGAGTTACTATTTCAACAGGTCGCCTGAAGAGGCGCCGACAGCGACATCTTTCCTGAAATTCACCGCAATCCCACTGACCACTCCATGCCAAGAGCCACAGCAAGCATGCCTGTGACACACTTTGAATCAACCTTGGAGTCTGATCCGCGAGAAGCTTGCTTTTACCCAGGTTGCCACCGAAACACTGAATAAGCTGCTTATGACGCTCCAGAAGCAGCTGGAACAGTATGTTGACCTTTTGCGACCTTTCTACGCTCCCTAGTGATCAATTTGCGCGGTTAAAATGTTCGCACTCTGCCACCGAAGCCTCAGATAGCTGCGGCGTGTTGATTGATTGCTCGACTCCGATTCTATCTTCTCGGTAGTCCCTATTCTCGGTAGTCCCTAAATTTTCAAGTTTCACATGTCTCCTATGCTCTTCCAGCGTTTCAGCTCTTTATTCCTTTTGACCGGTTGCTTGTTGTTCTCCTAAAATGATTACTGAAATTATCTCTGATAAGACTCGATGGAAATATATCCTAAAACAATTAAGATCTTATGATTATTCGCATTCATTTGACTACCATGAGATTAGTAAAAATAATGGCGAGGGTGATCCTTTGCTATTCACCGTCTTTGATGATCGCCATAGAGTGCTGGGTTGTTGGCCAACTCTGAGGCGTAATATACAAAATACAGTCTACCATGATCTTTCTGGCGCGTATGGCTATGGGGGGCCGTTGTTTATGAAAGGGGTTGATTCTAGTCTAATTCTGGAATGCTTGCTTAGTGAGATGAAGAACTATGGCGCTATTTCTTTGTTTTCGAGAATTCATCCGCTTTTTGCAGATTACTTAGATGCTGGATATTATCGAAGCGATCACGACAAAATTGGAGATGTCGTTGTCATTGATATTAGGCCAGGGCAGCCCATCTTGCAGTCTTATCGTGGCTCTCATCGTAGGGAAATTATTAACGCCAGGCAAAAAGGACTGCGGCTTGAAGTTGATTGGCAATGTTCCCGGCTAATGGAATTTATTCGTATCTACGTAAATGCAATGCGTGACCTAGGTGCGCGCGACTACTATTTTTTCAGCGAGAGCTATTTTGAGCAGCTTGTCGCTGTTAATGACTTTAAGCCTTTTATCATTTTCGCGTCTTTTGAGGGAAAGGTGATAGCGGCTTCTATGTTTGTTGTTACGAATAAAATAATGCAGTACTATTTGAGTGGATCTTGTCGTGAGTTTCGGGGTTTGTCTGCTTCCAAGTCGATAATAGCTACAGCGCACGAGCTGGCGGAGAGCATGAACCTCGATCATTTAGTTTTAGGTGGTGGTCTTGGTGGCGCTAGGGACTCGCTTTTCAAGTTTAAGGCTGGCTTCTCGGGTGCGATCAAGCCCTTTTATGTTACTAAAATGGTATTCTCGGAGCGTATCTATTGCGAACTTTGTGAGTCCAAGCAGCATCTTCGCGCCGATAACTGCTTCTTTCCGTTGTATCGGCAATAGATTATTTATTTAATGTTTTATTTTTACCGTACCTCCTGTGAGAGATTCATTTGGTACTGCTTTGCTTCTCTTATTTGGCCCCGCGCCCTTTTCCGAGTAGAAAAATATTGCTGTTCAGCCGCCTGCTTAGAAAGTCGCTAAATATTTTGGCTACATCGGCAAGACTGCCCGATGGCATTATAGTTTTTGCCTTGCCAGTGCAGGTGTTGCCCCCACCTAATTTATCACTTTTGTCCTCATTATATCGTGACCCTCGCCCCCTGGCCCCATTTCGATGCCGATCAGATCGACGCTGCAAGCCAAGTGCTCGCCTCCGGCAAGGTGAACACCTGGACCGGCCAGGAAACCACCGGGTTTGAGCAGGAGTTCGCCCATTGGTGCGGTACCGCCCATGCCATCGCCATGGCTAACGGCTCTCTCGCACTCTCGTCCGCCTATCTTGCGATTGGTCTTGGGGAAGGCGATGAGCTGATCACCACCCCGCGCACGTTCATCGCCACAGCCTCAAGCGCTGTGCTGCTTGGCGGCAAGCCGGTGTTCGCCGATGTGGATGCTGAGTCCGGGGCTATCACAGCCGAAACGATCGCGCCGTTGATCACCCCCCGCACCAAGGCCATTTCCGTGGTGCACCTGGGAGGCTGGCCCGCCGACATGCCCGCGATTCTCGAATTGGCCCAGGCCCATGGAATCGCTGTTATTGAAGACTGCGCTCAGGCCCATGGCGCCAGCATCCACGGTCAGTCCGTCGGCAGCTTCGGTGATTTGGCCGCCTGGAGCTTCTGCCAAGAAAAAATTATTTCCACTGGCGGAGAAGGCGGCATGGTCACTACCAACCGAGCCGATCTCTGGGATTCGATGTGGGCCTTCAAAGACCACGGCAAAACCCACGAGGCGGTTTACGGCTGCGAACACCCCCCCGGCTTTCGCTGGTTGCACAAGCGCTTCGGCTCCAACTTCCGCCTCACCGAACTGCAGAGCGCCATCGGCCGCATCCAGCTCCAGCGCCTACCCGAGTGGACCGCCGCCCGCACCCGCAACACCCTCCTGCTCGCCGATGCACTGGCCGATTGCTCCGCCGTGCGTGTGCCTCTGCCGCCAGAAGGGATCACTCACGCCTGGTACAAGTTCTATGCCTTTGTGAGGCCTGAAGCATTAGCCGATGGCTGGAGTCGCGATCGCATCCTCAGCGAGATCGCATCCCTGGGATACCCCGCCCTCTCTGGCAGTTGCAGTGAGATTTATCTGGAGAAGTGCTTCCAGGAGGCTGGCTTGGTACCTGCGCAGCGGTTGCCTGTGGCCCGTGCGCTGGGGGAGACCAGTTTGATGTTTTTGGTGCACCCCACCATCATCCCCGAGCAGATGGCTGGCTATGCAGAGGCTGTGCGGACGGTGGTGAAGTGCGCTTGCCGGTGAGATCTGAGTCATTGCGCCAGCTCGTTTGGTTGTCTCCGCTCGCCCGCCGGCTGCTGCTGATCGGCATCGACGCCCTGCTGCTGCCATTGGCGGTGTGGCTCAGCTTTTGGCTGCGGCTGGCCCATCCGCTCCATCCCAGCTTTCAGGCTGCCGGGTTGTGGTTGCTGCCGGCGGTGCTGCTGGTGGGCCTGCCTCTGTATGCCCTCACCGGGCAATACAAGGGCCTCACGCGCTACGTCGGTAGCCGCGCTCTTTACCGGCTCGCTGGTCGCAATGGACTGTTGGTGCTGCTGTTGGCGGGCCTTGGCGTGATCTTGCGTCTGCCGATGCCGCCTCGCAGCAGCTGGATCCTGCTCTGGTTGCTGCTCACCGGGTTCACCGGAGCAGTGCGTTTTGCCTTGCGAGATCTGCTCCTGTCCCTCCGCTCGGTGAGCCAGAAGCAGATGGTGCGTGTGGCGATCTACGGCGCCGGTGAGGCCGGTGCCCAGCTCGCCGCGGCTCTGCGCCTGGCCGGCAACCATCAGATCGTGTCCTTTCTCGATGATGCACCGTCGCTTTGGCAGCGCTCGATCAACGGCATTCCGATCCAGCCGCCCCAGGTGCTGAGTGAGATCCAGGAGCAGCTCGATCAGGTGTTGCTGGCGATTCCCTCGCTGCCCCGCAGTGAACGCCGCCGCATCGTGGCTGAGTTGCAACGCCAGGCGATCCCGGTGTTGCAGATCCCCTCGGTGGACGACCTCACCTCCGGCCGGGCCCGCATTGATGCGCTCCGCCCGGTCGCCATTGAAGACCTGCTCGGCCGTGATACCGTGCCGCCCGTGCCGGAGCTGCTCGGTCCTTGCCTGCGTGATGCGGTGGTGTGCGTCACCGGCGCCGGTGGCTCGATCGGTTCGGAGCTCTGCCGCCAGATCCTGCAGCTGTTTCCCAAAACGCTGATCCTGCTCGAGAGCAGTGAACCGACGCTCTATGCCGTGGAGCAGGAGCTGCGCCAGCAACTGCCTGCATCAGTGGCCCTGCTGCCGGTGCTCGGTAGCGCCGCCGATCCGGCGCTGGTGCAACGGCTGTTTGCCGGCCATGGCGTGCAGACCGTGTTCCATGCCGCCGCCTACAAACACGTACCCCTGGTGGAAGCGAATCCGCTGGCTGGCCTCGCCAACAACGTGGGCTCCACCCGGGTGGTGTGTCAGGCCGCGATTGCCGCGGGCGTCAGTGAACTGGTGCTGATCTCCACCGATAAGGCCGTGCGTCCCACCAATGTGATGGGCGCCAGCAAGCGCCTGGCGGAGCTCGTGGTGCAGGCGTCAACATTGGAGCTCTTGCAGAGTGCCAAGGGCTCTGGCCATCCCCGCACCCGACTGGCGATGGTGCGCTTTGGCAATGTGCTGGGTTCGTCGGGTTCGGTGGTGCCCCTGTTCCGTAAACAGATCGCCGCTGGCGGGCCGATCACCCTCACCCACCCGGAGATCATCCGCTACTTCATGACAATCCCGGAAGCGGCCCAGCTGGTGCTCCAGGCCGCCACCCTCGCCAAAGGCGGTGATTTATTTCTGCTCGACATGGGTGAACCGGTGCGCATCAAAGACCTGGCCGAGCAGATGGTGCGCCTCAGTGGCCTTTCGCTGCGCGATGCCCAGAACCCCAATGGTGAGATCACCATCACCTGCACCGGCCTGCGCCCCGGCGAGAAGCTCTACGAAGAGCTGCTGATCGACGCCGAATCCGAACCTACCCAGCACCCCCTAATCTTCCGCGCCCAGGAACGAGCGCTGCCGCCAGAGGTGCTTTGGCCTCGTCTCGATGTGCTCGACGCCGTCATCGCAGCCCAGGATGTGGAGGCTGCCCTTGCTCTCCTGGCGGAGCTGGTGCCGGAGTGGCAGCGGGGGGATGGGGCAAAGACAGCCGAGAGCTGATTTTTTGGGGTTAAACGATGCGTCTATGGGCATCAAGGCCAGCGCTTCTCCGTCTCCATGGGGTGATCTGCTGCCAACGCGGCTTTGAGGCCGCGGCTGTGTTGGCTGTGGCGATCAAGCCGGAGGCCTTGTGAGAGCCGCTGGGGAACTTGTCATTGGAGGAATACGGCGGGCTTGTCGATAGGGCTCACCCATGAAGCCAACGCGGCTTTCAGGCTGCGGCGGTGTGACTCGAGAGCGATGGTCAGGACCCTTGACGACCCGGTGTTACTCAGTCACACTAAGTTTTGCTTGTGCGTGTTGTTCTAGTGGTCATCAAGAGTTCTGTGTCTCTCCGCGAGGATCAGCATGCGTTTGCCAAGGCCCTGGTGGGCGCCGGTCGCTTCCCTTCGGTGAGTGCTGTGCTGCAGCAAGGGCTTGAGCTCCTGCAACAGCAGGAGGCGGATGCTCAAGCCGATCGAGCCGCTTTGCAGGTCTTGCTGCAGCAGCGCGCTCGTGGGGAATTTATCTCTGCCGATCAACTGCGTGCCAAGTTGGCGGCGCAGCCCCGATGAGCGAGGCTCCGTGGACGGTTGTCTTCGCTGCAGAGGCCATCAACGATCTGTTGCTGATCACTGAGTACCTCGCTCAGGCCTACTGCAGCTTTGGGGAATCACCGGCCGAGGCTGATCGTCACGCACAGGCGCGCATCGAGGTGATCATTGCTGCCGCTGAACGGTTGGCCACCGCTCCTTGGCGCGGAGAATCGCACGATGATCTGATGCCTGGCCTTCGACATCTGGCTCTCGATCGCGCGGTCTATTGGTTTCGGCCACGCGCGCAGCATCGCGAGATCCAGGTGCTTGCTGTGTTCTTCGGTGGCCAAGATCACCAGCGCAGCATGTTGGTTCGCCTGCTGCAAAAGAGTTCCGAGGTCTGAGCCTGCCTTGTTCACTGGCTACGCCAAGGCTGTGCGGTCGGGGCCCTCGTGGGTAGGGTTTGGTTCTTCGGCATCCAGTGCTGGATCACCCTGGTCCTGGGCGGCCTGCTCGCGCTGATCTCTCTTTTCACGTCGTACAACCATGTCCACCTCCCCTACCTCGGCGCCGTTGAGCTGCTTCCCGCGTGGATGGTTTTCAGCCTGAAAACGTAGAGACGTGTGTCTACACTGGTGGCCGCGAGTGGGGTGATGTCGTGACGCAATCCGACTCTCAGGGCCGAGACGGTGTTCCACGCAGGCGCTTCCACCAGGCAGTCCGCCGCTGGGGAAACAGCCTGGCCTTGCGTCTTCCTGCTGCTTGTCTGCGTCAGGCCGGTCTGCGGGAAGGTGATCAGGTTGAGATTGTTGTCGGTGACGATGGTCGGTTGAGCCTGGAGCCTTTGCACCATTTGCACCAATTGGACCGCTCGGCTCTCGCCATGGATCTGCGCCGGCTGCAGGCCACACTGCCCCTCACCCCTTCGGTGATGGAGGAATGCCGAGCCGCTGAGCGCTGGTGAGGCCAATCCGGGGGATCGCTCAATGATCTATCTCGACACCAGCGTGGTGGTGGCACTGTTGACGCCAGAAGATCGCAGCCCTCTGGCTCTCGACTGGTTTGCACAGTGCCGAGGACCCCTGATCAGCAGCGATTGGCTGATCACCGAGACCCACAGTGCCCTAGGCCTCAAGCAGCGCCATCACGGTCTCAGCCCTGAGTTCAGCCTGGTGGCTGGCGAGCAGTTCGAGCGCTTGCTGCAGAGCGGTGTTGAACTGCGCTCGCTCGAACGCGATCGTTTCCGTCGGGCAGCTGACTTGCTTCGGGATCCAGCCCTCGGTCTCCGTGCTGGTGATGCCCTGCATCTTGCGGTGGCGCTGCACAGCCACTGCACTCAGTTGGCCAGCTTCGATCGGCAGATGTTGATAGCCGCGGCCGCCCTGGGGATGAGCCCAGCACTCGACTAAGCCCATCATCTGACTGTTGCCATCGCGTCTTTCAGGCCGCGGTTGTGGTGGCTGTGGCGATCGAGGTCAGCGGCACCTCAGTGTTGGTGCGGTGATCAGTGAGTTGGCGCGCCAGGCGTTGCGCCGGCCTGCTGGGCCGGAGGCGCCGCCATCGGAGCGATCCGGGTTGCCGCTCCTGACCATCACCTCTTCAGGTGGCGTGGTGGATCTCAACCTGGTGAATCAGCGGCACCCCCTGCTCCAGCGCTGCGTCAGGCCAGAAGGAGTCGTTCGAGGCCAGCGAAGCGCTCGAAGTCGCGATCAAAGCTCACAAGCCGCCAGCCATTGCAGATAGCCAGCGCTGCCAGGTAGGTGTCGGTGCAGAGGCATCCCGGGCTCTGTTCACCGCGGCGCCCATCACCTTCGCTTGGCTCACCAGGCGCACGAGGCCCAGGGCTGTCACCGTGCAGAACAGCACCTGTTCAGCGAAGTCATGGCGCGATGGCGAGGCTTGATTGATCCTGAGGTTTGAGCGGACGCTCCATCAGCCCCATGGCTCCCACCCTGTATCTGCACTGGACTGCCACCGGTTACGACTGGATTCGGCCCGGCCACTATCACGCGATCATTAGTGGTGCGGGCCGGGTGCACCGGCTCCATGCCTACAGCGTGGATCTGCCCGCCCACACCTACGCCCGCTACAGCAACAGCGTCGCCCTCTCCTGCGCCTGCATGGGCGGCAGCCCCGACCCCTGGAGTTAGCCGCCCACGTCACCCCAGCTGCAAGCGCTCTGCGAGGAGGCTGCCGCCATCGCCCGCAGCTGGGGCTGGAGCGCTGATGCCATCACGGTCCGCACCGTGATGACCCACGCGGAAGCCGCTTCCAATCGTGATGGTCGCGTCATGCACGACAACTACGGCCCCATGATCTGGGGCGGCACCGGCGAGCGTTGGGATCTGCTGCAGCTCCAGAAGAACGGCCCCACCGATGGTGGCGATCAGCTGCGCGCCCGCATTCGCGCCATCCTCGCTGGCACCGATGGTTCGCCTTCGGCAACGCAACCTGGGCAGCCGTCCGGCGCACAGCTGCAGTTCCGCGGCAGCACCACGATTTAGGCCCGCGGCGAGGCGCTCATGGTGCAAAGCGATGCCCAGGGCACCTCCTGGGCCCTGGTCTCCGATCTGCTCGCGCGCTATGGAATCGCCTACGCCTGGGATGCCAATGGCCGCCGGGTGTTGATCGGTGCCCTCGATGTCGCCCCCACCTATCGCGACGACTCCGTGCAGGCGTCGCTGGGCTGGCCCCTGTTCACGATGACCCTGCAAACCGGCAGCGCCCCAGTAGTGCTCACCGGCATCCTCCGCCCCTCGGATGCGGGCGATCGCGCCTGGTGCCGCGTGGTGGAATTCGCCGAGGAGTTCGGCATCTCCGTGCAGTTCGATCCCCTCTCCCTCGGCGAACGCCGCGGGGGCTGAGCCAGTGGCTTCGCTCTGACTAGCGTTGGCTCGGTTGTGATTGATGTCCATGCCCGCCGGCCCCACCCGCAACTTGGTCACCGGTGGTGCCGGCTTCCTTGGCTCCCACCTGGTGGATCGGCTCATGCAGGCCGGTGAGGAGGTGCTTTGTCTCGACAACACCTTCACGGGCCGCAAAGCGAACGTGCGCCAGTGGTGGGAGCACCCCCGCTTTGAGTTCATACGCCACGACGTCACCGAACCGATCAAGCTCGAGGTGGATCGCATCTGGCACCTGGCCTGCCCTGCCTCACCGATCCACGACCAAACCAACCCGGTCAAGACCGCCAAAACCAGTTTCCTGGGCACCTACAACATGCTCGTCCTGGCTCGCCGCGTTGGCGCTCGGCTGTTGCTCGCCTCCACCAGTGAGGTGTATGGCGACCCTGAGCTGCACCCCCAGCCCGAGAGTTACCGCGGCTGTGTGAACACCATCGGTCCCCGCGCCTGCTACGACGGGGGCAAGCGCATCGCCGAAACCCTCTGTTTCGACTACCGGCGTATGCACGGCAGTGAGATCCGCATCGTCCGCATCTTCAACACCTATGGGCCACGCATGCTCGCCGATGACGGCCGCGTGGTGAGCAATTTCATCGTGCAGGCTTTGCGCGGTGAGCCCCTCACCCTCTATGGCGACGGCAGCCAAAGCCGTTCGTTTTGTTATGTCGACGATCTGATCGAGGGCTTGATTCGCTTGATGAACGCGGAGCACACCGGTCCGATCAACCTGGGCAATCCCGATGAATTCACGATTCGGGAGCTGGCTGAGCAGGTGCGCGCCCGCATCAACCCCGCGCTGCCCTTGATCGACCAGCCGCTGCCTGCTGACGACCCGCGCCAGCGCCAGCCTGAGATCGCTCTGGCCCAGCGCGAACTGGGCTGGGCACCATCGGTGAGCCTCGAGCAGGGCCTGGAGCCCACCATCGCCTGGTTCCGCAAACTTCTCGATAGCTCCTCCACCCCGCCCGGATTCCCTCATCCTCACCGGCGCCGCCTCGATCGCCGCACGGCCGTTAGTGCATGCGCTCCTGCGTGGTCGCTTCGCTGCCGTGCAGCTTTGTGCCGATCTGCCCGAGCTTGCTGATCTCCAGGCCCATCTCTCGCCTTGGTGCGGAGCCCAAGGCTTGGCAACTGCGCTGCAGTGGTTAGCCGAGGAGCCCGAGAGCAGCTCCGTTGCGCCGATGCCGTGCCACCGCTCAGCGTTTGGAGACGCTGCCCGATTGCGGAGTTGACCTTGTGTTGCTCAGCAGCCACCAAGCTGCCCACCGATCCGGCATCTCCGGCTCCACCCTCGCCGCCGCCGAGGCCCTGGTGGAGAACTGGAGTGCGAGCCATCCCGCAGCGTGCGTGCAGGTGTGGCGGCTCCCGGCGGCCTTCGATGCCGAGCAGGTGTTGCCCCCCGAACCCCCCGAGCTCAACGCAGCCTGGCAGCGCGAAGCCCTTGCCGAAGCCTTTGTGGATGCATTGGCTGCCGCCCAGCCGGGTGGCTGGCTGGTGCAGGCGGATGCGTGCGGATCACCCTGTCTGCAGCAGGTGCCGTTGGCTGAGGCGGTGCATCGGCCCAGGGAGCCGGTGGATGCATGGCTCGAGCGGTTGCGGGAGCCCCTGGACCGCTACGACGAGGATCTGGTGCGGGGGGAGCTGGAGATATTGTGGGGCCAGTGAGAGGGGATTTGGGATTGGAGAGGGCAGCCAATACTCTTTTTTGCGCTCAAGATATGTGTCTATACTCATATGCCGCTATCGCGTGATGCTGGTCATTGCTTCGGTTTGAGGGTTGTTAACGGCGTTTGCCCCTGCTCCATGGATGGGTTCACTGCCTTCTTGGTTCGCCCGACTTGCCGTTCTGTGCAGTCTGTTCAGAATTCATTAGGGCCCAGGGCTCCGTTTCTGCGCCGCGCTACCGCTCGGGAGTTGTTCCGGCTGCAGCCCGTGAGGTCGCCATGCCGCCGTGAGTGGTCCGCTGAAGGTGGCCCAGGTATGGTTCCGGCGGGGTTGGCTGGCGGCTGCGAGGGCAAGCTCCTTCGTCTTCTGTCGACTGGCTTCGGTGACACTGTCGATGCAGCCGAGTGCCAAGAATCAGTACAGCTTGGGCCGGTGCAATTCGCTGATATGCCGGCCTGATCCGCCTGCTTGTCTTCGAGCTCGCCTTTCGCAGCTACACTAAACCAAGCTTGTCTACACACGCTAACGCCGTGGCTCTCAACATCCGAAACCCGGAGGCGGATCGCCTAGCCGCACAGGTGGCCTGCCTCGCTGGAGAAACCAAAACGGATGCTGTGATCCTGGCCCTCAAGGAACGCCTCCAGCGTTTGCAGTGCCAGCCCGAGGCGGGCAAGGTTCGGCAGCGTTCGCTGATCCATCGCCTCGATCAGATTGCCCTGCGCTGTGCCGCTCGACCGATCCTGGATCGCCGCAGCGCTGATGAGATCTGCGGCTACGACGCCAGCGGCCTTCCCTCCTGATGGTGATCGATCCCTCAGCCGTTTTGGCCATCCTCCAGAACGAACCGGAGCGCCCTGCTTTCAATGCAGCCATCGCCAGTGCCGATCACTGCGCCTTGTCGGCCGCATCCCTCGTGGAACTCTCGATCGTGATTGAAGCCCGGTACGGGTCTGATGGCCAAGGAGATCTGGATCTGTTTCTCAGCACGGCACAGATCAGCATCGTGAGCCTGGATCGCGAACAGGCCGAAATCGCACGCGCAGCCTTCGCGCGGTATGGCAAGGGTCGTCATCGTGCCAGCCTCAATCTCGGCGATTGCTTCTCCTATGCCCTAGCCCAGTGGCTCGAACAACCCCTGCTGTTCAAAGGTGATGATTTCTGCCACACCGATCTCAAGCCAGCCTGCCCTATGACATGAGGCGT
The DNA here is from genome assembly GCF_014217855.1 of Synechococcus sp. HK01-R. Taxonomy (NCBI): domain Bacteria; kingdom Bacillati; phylum Cyanobacteriota; class Cyanophyceae; order Synechococcales; family Synechococcaceae; genus Synechococcus; species Synechococcus sp. HK01-R. The sequence goes on from NZ_CP059059.1 coordinate 956,977, forward strand.
CGTATCGCTTTCAATGGCGGGCCCCATCGCGCAGGTCTCTGATCAGTGCAGTGGCATCTGCTCCCTCATGCAGGGGCTGCGCTTGGGTAGTGGCCTTCAAGATCAGCCAGGTCAAACGCCGGTTCTGGTGCCACGTTCGGTCGCACCAAACGGGCCACTGGCGCGCCGTGCTGCTGCTGCTCAGTCCTCTGTTGCTTGTGATTGCCGGGGCTATTGCTCTTACCAGCCCGGGGTCGGTGCTGTTCGCCCACGATCGCTACGGCCTTGATGGCCGCCGCTTTCGCATCCTCAAGTTCCGCACCATGCGCGTGCTCGAGGCCGGCGACCAGCAGGGCCTGCGCCAGGCCACCCGCAACGACCCGCGCCTCACGCCCATCGGCGGCTTCCTGCGCCGCTGGAGCCTCGATGAGCTGCCCCAGCTCGTCAATGTGCTGCGCGGCGACATGAGCCTGGTGGGCCCCGCCCCCATGCGGTGGATCACAACGAGCAATACCGCCGCCTGATCCCCGGCATCACTGGCCTGGCCCAGGTGGAAGGCCTTCGCGGCGAAACCAGCACCCTCGACCTGATGGCGAATCGCGTAGACGCCGATCTCCGCTACCAGCGCGATTGGAGCCTCAAGCTCGACATCAAGATCCTGATCAAAACCCTGCTGCATCTGCGCTCGCCGCATGCGTATTGATTGGGCGAGCTGTCCACCGAAGCCCTTGGGGCCTGGGTGTGGATCAGCGCTGTTCCTCCAAGTAGCGCCGCAGGTGCGCTGGAAGCACGCGCTGCAGAGCCTGCTCGCGAGCCATCCAGGCCGTCGCCACGATTTCCAGCTGATCAGGGTTGAGTGGTAGCCGCCGCTGCCCAGCCGGGTGGCTGCTTGGTGCAGGCATGGCTCGAGCGGCTGCGCGAACCCCTGGACGGCTGCGACAAGGATCTGGTGCGGCGGGAGCTGGAGAGAGCAGCTCAATGCACCTTTTTGTGCTCAAGCTATGCGTTTATGGCCATATAGCGCTAACGCTTGTTGCTGGTCGTTGCTTCGGTTTGAGGGATGTTGACGGCGTTTGACGCTGCTCCTTGGATCGATGCACTGCCTTCTTGGTTCGCCCGACTCGCCGTTCTTCGCAGTCTGTTCAGAATTCGCGCGGGCCCAAGGCTCCGCTTCTGTGCCGCACCACCGCTCGGGAGTTGTTCCGGCTGTAGTCCGTGAGGTCGCCGTGGCGCCGTGAGTGGTCCGCTTAAGGCGGCCCAGGTGAGGTCCCGGCGGGGTGAGCTGGCGGCTGCGAGTGCAAGCTCCGTCGTCTTCTGTCGACTGGCTTCGGTGACACTTTCGACGCAGCCGAGCGACAAGAATCAGTCGAGCTTGTGCTGCGACTGGCCCATCCGCTCCATCCCAGCTTTCAGGCGTCCGGCCTGTGGTTGCTGCCAGCGGTGCTGCTTGTTGGCCTGCCGCTGGTTGCCCTCACCGGGCAATACAAAAGCCTCATGCGCTACGTCGGTAGCCGGGCTCTCGATCGCCTCGCAGATCGCAATGGACTGTTGGTGCTGCTGTTGGCGGGCCTTGGCGTGATGTTGCGTCTGCCGATGCCGCTCCGCAGCAGTTGGATCCTGCTCCTGTCGCTGCGGTCGGTGAGGCCGGTGCCCAGCTCGCCGCGGCTCTGCGCCTGGCTGGCAACCACCAGATCGTGTCCTTTCTCGATGATGCGCCAAGTCTCTGGCGGCGCACGATCAACGGCATCCCGATCCAGCCGCTCCAGGTTCTGCGTGAGATCCAGGGTCAGCTCGATCAGGTGTTGCTGGCGATCCCCTCGCTGCCTCGCAGTGAACGGCGCCGCATCGTGGCTGAGTTGCAACGCCAGGTGATCCCGGTGTTGCCGATCCCGTCGGTGGATGACCTCACTCCGGCTGGGCTGCATCGATGCGCTCCGTCCTGTCGCCATTGAAGACCTGCTCGGCCGTGATCCCGTGCCGCCTGTGGCGGAGCTGCTCGGTCTAAAGGGTTTCTAAGGGGCCACCTCGTCCCCATGGGGCATGGGGCGATCTGCTGCCAGCGCGGCTTTCAGGCCGCGGGTGTGGTGGCTGTGGCGTCCGAGGCCGGCGGCCTTGTGAAAGCCGCTCGGGAGTTGCGGCAGCTGCCGTTTGTGCTGCAAGACCAAATCACGGCTGTGAGCTCGCTCTTTAGGCGTTACGACAACGTGCCAGCCTCACTGACCGATGCGGACCTCATCCGCCTCTCGGAGATCAACGCTTCTCCTTGTCGACTCGCCACCGACAGAGACTTTCAAATCTATCGCCGTCATGTCCGGCAGGTGATCCCCCTCATCTCTCCCTGATTCGCAGTCATCGACGCCTGCACCCAGGTCGATCGCGCTGATGTCTTGGCACCCCTTTCCTTGGCGCCGTGATAACAGCTGAGGAGCAAGAACGCGCAGTTTGCGTAGCATGAGGGAGACCGCCGGATGTCGGCGATGACCCTCACCACCGCGTCGCCAGATCCGGCCGCTACATCGAACGCCTTGGCGCCATTGCGCCTGCCTGCAGATCAGCAGGGCGGTTGGAAGGTGTTTGAGAGTTCGGGTGGCTTCCGTTTGCCTGATGGCTCCGTCTTGAGCCCCGATGCGACCCTGGTGCGCCTCGAGCGCTGGCATTCGCTGAAGCCTGAGCAGCAGCGTCGCTTTGCGCCCCTCCGCCCCTCCGACGCTGGCGATCGCGCCTGGTGCCCCGTGGTGGAATTCGCCGAAGAGTGCGGCATCACCGTGCGCTTCGAGCCGCTGGAGCTGGGCGAACGGCGCGGCGGCTGATGACCTACTGGCTCAGCAAGATCCTGCCCCTGGCTCTGCTGCCCCTGGGGCTCAGCCTCATCCTGTTGCTGCTGGGGTTGTGCATGCGCTGGCGCTGGCCCCTGATCGGCGCCCTTGCGCTGCTCTGGTTCTTCTCGCTGGGTCTGGTGAGTCAGGTGCTCTGGCGTTGGTTGGAAGCGCCCTGGCAGCGCTTGCCTGCGGTAGCGGCCCCAACCGCCGATGCGATTGTGGTACTCAGTGGCGGCCGTCACCCGGCTCCAGGGGCGGCCCGGATCAGCGAATGGGAGGATCCCGATCGCTTCCTGGCTGGGCTCGATCTCTACCGTGCCGGAAAAGCGCCGCGCCTGCTCTTCACTGGCGGTGCCAGCCCTTTCCGACCCGGTCAACCACCGGAAGGCCAGCGCTATCTCGTCGAAGCGGAGCAGCTGGGAATTCCTGCAGCGGCCATGGCCAGCACGCCGGTGGTGGTGAACACCGCTGAGGAAGCGGTGGCGATTCGGCGGCTGCTCCAGGCTCCTTCCGCCAGAATCCTTCTGGTCACCAGCGCGTTCCACATGCGCCGCGCCCAGCGGCTGTTCGAGCGGCAGGGGCTGGAAGTGAAGCCGTTTCCGGTGGATTTTCAAACCCGTGGGGCCTGGGTAGGTCCCCTGTGGCGGGATCCCAGTCAGTGGTTCCCCACAGCCCAGGCTCTGGACCACAGTTCCCGCGCCCTGAGGGAGCTGCTGGGGCGTCTCGTCTATCGGTCTTGGTGAGTTGTGCGCTTCTCCCGTGGGCGCTAGTCGTAAAAGCGTTTGTTGTCGAGGCGCTTCTGACGGTGACGCCTCGCTTCCCGGCGCGTGAACTGGCTCACCGTGGGATTGGCCGCAATCGGATCGACGTGAGCGACCTGTTCCCAGAGATGCCGCGGTGCCCAGCGCACGCTGTGCTCCACCCGGTCGTGCTTGGTGATGTGGCACCAGCGGCTGCCGCCGCATTGCGGGCAGAACAGTTCCTCAAGCCACTCGTTACTCAAGACCAGCACCGGATGGGCCTGAATCACCAGGCGGGCCGTCTTGGCGGCCATGCCCCGATGCTGCAGCTCTTCAGCGCTTAGCAAGTGCAGGAAGTACTTTCTGCCATTGCCCTCGATCCGTTGCTCGGGATGGGCGGGGCAGAACAGCTCCCGTCGCTTCGGCCGACGGCGCTGCCTTTGCGGTGGGCGTGAGGTCTGGATTGGATTGCGATCTGGCGTGGCAACCAAAGCTTTCCTGTCTAGCCCTCTTAATAACTTACGCCGTACCGAGGCCAAAAACAGTGGCGGGGCACACGTCAGGTGGCTTGTATGCCAATGACGCATCAAGAGGGTGAAAGCAGGACATAAGCCGGGTTCTGTTCTCCCTCCCGAAGGAGGGGGGCGGTCATCTATCTGGGATCGCCGTTGCCGACGACCTCGAGCGGCACGCTGTTGGCGGAACGGGGCAGATGGCCAACCGTCGTTCCTGGGCCTTGCTCCCGGCCGGGGTTTACCGAGCCAGCACCTCTCGATGCTGCTGGTGCGCTCTTACCGCACCTTTGCACCCTTGCCTGTGCCCGGGGCGGAACCCCATGGGGCCATCGGCGGTGTGTTTCTGTGGCACTCTCCTCACGGTCACCCGCACTGGGCGTTACCCAGCAAGCCTGGCCATCGGGGAGCCCGGACTTTCCTCAACCGAGCCCGTCAACCCTTGGGCCAACGGCTCGATCGCGACCACCTCGCCTGCTTTCAAACCCCATAATGGCGGGTGATGGGGCTGTAGCTCAGCCGGATAGAGCGACGGTTTCCTAAACCGTAGGTCGTGGGTTCGAGTCCCGCCAGCCCCGTGAGCTCGATCACTGCTCCGGTAGCCGCCACTACATTTGGTGCACTAGCCAGACGCCACACTCCCGCTAGCGTTGCCGTAGTGAACACGGTGCCATGACCCAGCTTCACGATCTGCGCCTGAGGCTCCTCGTGCAGCAGGAAAGCGAGCGCATCGCCGACTCCCAGCCCACCGACCTTGATCTTTCGGTGGTTCAGGCCCGATGCCTCTGCTGGCTTGCTCTCCTGGTCGAAGCCCACGAGGACCAGGCCAGTGACGCCGAGCGCCGGGGCGATACGGAGCAGGCGATGGGCTGGTTCGCTGACTCCATGCGCCTTCGCGACGTGATTCAGGTGGTGAGCTCGATTGAGATCCCGCTTCCCGGTGCCAGCGAGGAGGCAGACGCTGATGGTCGCTACGGAGACGACGATGGCGGATTTTCGGGAGAACCCCCCCTGGCAGCTTGATCAGGTGCCATAGTGGACGTTGATCTCGAGGGTCTGCGGTGCCTGAAGAGCCCTGTCAATGCCCTGATTGTCAACGCTTCTACCGGGAGCATGACCGTTTGATCCGCGAATGCCCGACCCTGCGACAGCAGCAGGAGCTCAGCTGGGCAGCGCTGCAGGCCTTCCGGACCCTTTCGGGGCGCGTGCTCGAAGATCTTCAGAAGCAGCACGGCTCCCGGGCGTCAGAGGCCCAGGCCCATGCCACCCCTGTCGGTGGCAGCGAAGAGCCGACCGATGCGATCCAGCAGGCCATGGCTGACCTGGAAAACATCAATGCCCACCTCTTCTCGATCGAGGCACTGATGGAGCGCATCTTCGATGTGCGCGTGCCCGACGACATCGAGCAGAAGTTCCAGGAGCTGGCTGGTGAGCTCGCCCCGGATCCCCTCAATGCCGATCGTTTGCGGCTCAATCGCCTGCTGCACCAGACACCGGATCTCCCCGACCGCGGCTGATTGTCGTCAGGTCTCGGCTCGCACGCAGAGCCTGGCGATCATCCCTTCCTCATCGGCCGGCACCACCAGGATCTCCAGTCCGGGGATCCAGCCCAGGGCTTGTGCGAGTTCCTCGCGTAGGGCTCCATCGTGCTCGCCGATCCCACCCGTTAGGGCGAGCACATCCACCCCGCCAAGGCTGGCGGCCATCGCGCCAAGTTCTTGGAGCAGCCGGTGCCTGAACACCTCCAGGGCCAGGCCCGCACCGGTATGACCTTGCAGGGCCTGTTCACGGATTTCGCGCATGTCGCCGCTCAGGCCTGACAGGCCCTTCAGCCCTGCCTGCTTCTGCAATTGATCGGCCAGCTCTGCCGCCGTGTGCCCCTCGCGCATCAGTTCGAGCAGCACGCCGGGATCGACACTGCCGCAGCGGGTGGCCATCACCAGACCTTCGAGGGGCGTGTAGCCCATGGTGGTGTCGATGCAGCGGCCCCCTTGCACCGCCGCCAGGGAGGCGCCGGCCCCCAGATGGGCGCTGATCAGACGCAGCTGGCTGGGCTGCTTCCCTTGCTCCTGCCAGCGCCGGCTCACCGACTCGCTCACGTGCTGGTGGTTGAGGCCATGGAAGCCGAAACGCCGGAAGCCTCGGGCCCGTATTGGTTCCGGCAGGGCGTAGGTGCGGGCCGCATCCGGCAGGGTGCTGTGGAAAGCTGTGTCAAAACAGGCCCACTGGGGCAGCTCGGGCGCCCAGGCCCGAGCCCAGGCCACCCCTTCAAGCGCCGGTGGATTGTGCAGCGGTGCCAGCGGGATCAGCGCCTGCAGGGCCGCTTCCATCTCTGTGCTGATCCGGGTTGGTGCGGTGAAGCGTTCGCCGCCATGCACAATCCTGTGGCCGATGCGCCGCACAGCAGCACGGTGGGGCTGGAGTGCCGGCGCCAGCCAGCTCTCGAGCACGTCGTTGAGTGCTTCGCCTGGGGCGAGGCTGCGGCCTTCGTGCCAGATGTTGGCCCCGCCCGAATCGAGCAGGGCCGCCTTGAGGCTGGAACTCCCCAGGTTGATCACCAGGGAGAGATCCAGCATCAGCGCACGTCGCAGGTGATCTCCACGTTCAGCGGCTGCACGTTCCAGATCGACTGGCAATACTCCCGAATCGAACGATCGGAGGAGAAGAAGCCGGAGCGGGCCGTGTTCAGCAGCGACATGCGGTTCCAGTGCTGGCGGTCACTCCAGGCGCGGCTGACCTCATCCTGGGCTCGCAGGTAGTCGGCGAAATCAGCCATCACGAAGAAGGGATCGCTGCCGGTGAGGTTGTCGAGTAGGGGACGGAATAGGTCGCCATCTCCGTTGCTGAAGTGGCCGATCTCCACCAGGCGGATCGCCTCGGCGAGTTCGGGCAGTCCCTGAATCACGTCCCAGGGGCGATAGCCCGCTTGCTTGAGGGCACTGATCTCCTCCACGGTCTTGCCGAACAGGAAGAAGTTTTCGCCGCCCACCCGCTCGCGGATCTCCACATTGGCGCCATCGAGGGTGCCGATCGTGAGCGCACCGTTCATGGCGAATTTCATGTTGCCGGTGCCGGAGGCTTCCTTGCCGGCGGTGGAGATCTGCTCGGAGAGATCCGACGCCGGATACACCTTCTCGCCCAGCTTCACGTTGTAATCCGGCAGGAACACCACCCGCAGGCGGCCATCCATGTCTGGATCAGCGTTCACCGTTTCGGCGATGCCGTTGATGAAGCGGATGATCAGCTTGGCCATGTAATAGCCCGGTGCTGCCTTGCCGCCAAAGATCACCGTGCGCGGGGCCATGCCGTCGGCCTGGCCGTTCTTGATCCGCAGGTACTGCGTGATCACCTGCAGGGCGTTGAGGTGTTGGCGCTTGTACTCGTGGATGCGCTTCACCTGCACGTCAAACAGGCTGGCGGGGTCTACCAGCACACCGGTGTGACGGTGGATGTAGCTGGAGAGCTTGCGCTTCACCGAGAGCTTGGTGTTGCCCCAGTGCTCCAGGAAGCCGTGGTCGTGCTGGCGCTCCTCGAGGCGGCGCAGCTGTTCCATGTCGGTGATCCAGCCCTCGCCGATGTGCTCGTCCAGCAGGGTGGAGAGTTCGGGGTTGGAGAGGGCCACCCAGCGGCGGGGGGTGACGCCGTTGGTCACGTTGCTGAATTTCTCCGGCCACAGCTCGGCGAATTCAGGCAGCAGCTGGCTCTTCACCAGGTCGGAGTGGAGAGCGGCCACGCCATTCACGTGGTGGGCGCCAATCGTGGCCAGGTGGGCCATGCGCACCGCCTTGCCGCCCTCTTCGTCAATGATCGACAGCTTGCGCTGAATCGTGTCGTTGCCAGGGAAGCGCAGGCGCACCTGCTGCAGGAAGCGGCGGTTGATCTCGTAGATCAGCTCCAGGTGGCGGGGCAGCAGGTCGGCGAACAGGCTCAGATCCCACTTCTCCAGCGCCTCAGGCAGCAGGGTGTGGTTGGTGTAAGCGACCGAGCGGCTGGTGATGTCCCAAGCCTTCTCCCACTCCAGGTGGCGGTCATCGATCAGCAAGCGCATCAGCTCGGCCACGGCGATCGCCGGATGGGTGTCGTTGAGCTGAACGGTCCAGTAGTTGGGGAAGTCCTCGACGTTGAGACCGCGATGGTCAAGGCTGCGCAGCATGTCCTGCAGCGAGCAGCTCACGAAGAAGTGCTGCTGCTTCAGGCGCAGGCGGCGGCCCTCATCGGTGCCGTCATTGGGATACAGCACCTTGGAGAGGGTTTCACTGCCCACTTTCTCCTCAACGGCGCCGTAGTAATCGCCGATGTTGAAGGCATAGAAATCGAAGCTTTCCGTGGCATCGGCGCGCCACAGGCGCAGGCGATCGCAGGTGTTCACCCGGTAGCCCAGCACGGGAACGTCGTGGGGCACACCGATCGCATGCTCGGCTGGGATCCAGCGGGAGCGGTAGTTGCCTTTGTCGTCGATGTAGCTTTCGGTGCGGCCGCCGAAGCCCACGAAGCAGGCTTCATCCGGCTGGGGTAGCTCCCAGGGCCAACCGCCTTTCAGCCACTTGTCGGTGACCTCCACCTGCCAGCCGTCGCGGATCAGCTGATCGAAGATGCCGAACTCGTAGCGGATGCCATAGCCGGTGGCGGGCACCTGCAGGCTGGCCAGCGATTCCATGTAACAGGCGGCAAGACGACCAAGGCCGCCATTGCCCAGCCCGGGCTCCTCCTCGACCTCGAGGATCTGTTGCAGCGACTCGATGCCAAAACGTCGGAGCGCTTCCTCTGCCTCCTTCTGGATGCCCAGGTTGAGGAGGTTGTTGTTGAGCTGGGGGCCAATCAGGAATTCCGCCGATAGGTAAGCGACGGTTTTCTGCGGCTGGGCACGGATCGCTTCCAGACTGGCCAGATAGCGGGTCATCAGCCGGTCGCGCACCGCATAGCTGAGGGCCATGTAGAGGTCATGGCGGCTTGCGGTGGGAGCCAGCTTGCCGAGCGTGAAGAAGAGGTGCTCGGTCATGCCGTCAAACACCGAGTCAGCGTCAAGGCCCGCCCGTTCCGGGTCGGCGTAGCAGCCGGGGGTGGGCAGACGCAGGTCGAGGCTTTGGGAAGGTGTGGTGCTCATGGCTGGGACGATGGGGAAGGGGGGCTTGGAAGTTCAGGCGATGCAGTTCAGGCGTTGCAGGAGGAGCGGCCGAGGCTCCAGCGCCAGTTGTTGATCTCCGGGGCATCGGTGCCGTGCTCGTAGGCGTAGGCACGTTGCTTTTGGATCTCGTCTTTCATCTGCTCCTTCACGTGGGCGGCGCGTGAGCCGAGACTCTCGACCCGGTCGATCACATCGATCACCAGGTTGTAGCGGTCGATCTGGTTGCTGATGGCCAGCTCAAGAGGGGTGTTGATGTTGCCTTTTTCCTTGTAACCACGCACGTGGAAGTTGTCGTGGTTCGGGCGGTTGTAGGCGAGACGGTGAATCAGCCAGGGATAGCCGTGGAAGTTGAAGATCACCGGCTTGTTGGGGGTGAACAGGCTGGCGAAGTCCAGGTCGCTGAGGCCATGGGGGTGATCCTTGGGTGCCGCGAGGGCGAACAGCTTGACCACATTCACGTAGCGGACCTTGAGATGTGGAATCCGCTCCCGCAGGATTTCGATCGCCGCCAGGCACTCTTTGGTGGGGATGTCGCCGGCGGAGGCGAGCACCACATCGGGCTCATCCGGTTCATTGCTGCAGTTGTCATTGCAGGCCCACTCCCAGATGCCGGCGCCCTTGGCCACATGGCGTCGGGCTTCATCAAGGGTCAGATATTGCAGGTGTTTCTGCTTGTCGGAGACGATGATGTTGGCGACATTGGTTTCGACCAGCGCCTTCTCGGCCACCGCCAGCAGGCTGTTGGCATCCGCAGGTAGGTACACGCGGGTGATGCTGCCCTTTTTGTTGCCGGCCAGATCGATAAAGCCGGGGTCTTGGTGGGTGAAGCCGTTGTGGTCCTGGCGCCAGACGGTGGAGGAGATCAGGCAGTTCCAGGGGCCGATCGGGGCGCGCCAAGGGATCTCCTCACAGTGCTCGAGCCACTTGCAGTGCTGGTTGAACATTGAGGCGACCACATGGGCGAAGGCCTCATAGGTGTGGAAGAAGCCGTTTCTGCCCGTGAGCAGATAGCCATCCATCATTCCCACCAGGGTGTGCTCTGACAGCATCTCTACCACCTGGCCATCCCGGGCGAGTTCACTGCCGTTGAGGTCTTCGGGCAGGAATTCGGCCATCCAAGCTTTCTTGGTGGCTCCGTAGACCGCCTGAAGGCGATTGGAGGCGGTTTCGTCGGGACCGAACAGGCGATAGCCGCCTGGATTGAGGCTGATCAGGTCGCGGATCAGCTCCCCGAGTGGGTAGGTGTTTTCCTTCTCAGTGGCGCCCGGCATCGGCACAGGCACCTCAAAGTTGCGCAGGTCGGGCATGACAAGCGCCTTGCGTAGGACGCCTCCATTCGTGTGCGGATTGGAGCCCATCCGCCGCTCACCTTTCGGGGCCAGGGCGCGGATTTCCTCGCGCACGGCCCCGTTGTCATCGAACAGCTCCCAGGGGCGGTAGCTCTTCATCCAGTCCTCGAGCAGGCGCAGGTGGCTCTCGTTGGTCTTGACGTCTGCCACCGGCACCTGATGGGAGCGCCAGAAGTTTTCGATTTTTTTGCCGTCGATCTCCTGAGGGCCGGTCCAGCCTTTAGGGGAGCGCAGCACGATCATGGGCCAGCTGGGGCGGAAGGCCTCCCCGCTGTTGCGGGCTTGCTCGCGGATCGCACGGATCTCCAGCACGGACCGCTCCATCGCCACCGCCATCTGGCGGTGCATGGTCATCGGGTCGGACCCTTCGACAAAAATGGGCGTCCAGCCATAACCGCGCAGCAGGCTCTCGAGCTCCTCGTGGGGGATGCGGCTGAGGATTGAAGGATTGGCGATCTTGTAGCCGTTCAGGTGCAGCACCGGCAGCACGGCGCCGTCCTGGATCGGGTTCAGGAATTTGTTGATGTGCCAGCTGGTGGCCAGGGGACCGGTTTCGGCTTCTCCATCGCCGACGCAGGCGATCGTGATCAGCTCCGGGTTGTTGAACACCGAACCGCAGGCGTGGGAGAGCACATAGCCGAGCTCACCGCCTTCATGGATCGAGCCAGGCATCTCGGCGGTGCAGTGGCTGCCGATGTGCCCGGGGAAGGAGAACATCTTGAAGAACTTCTTCAGCCCCGCTTCGTCCATCGACTTGTCGGGGTAGCGCTCGCTGTAGCTGCCGTCGATGTACACCGGACCACGAGCGCCCGGGGCTCCGTGACCAGGGCCGGACATGTAGATCATGTCCAGGTCGTATTTGTTGATCAGCCGGTTGGCATGGGTCCAGATGAAGGCTTGCCCTGGGCTGGATCCCCAGTGACCGAGCAATCGGTTCTTGATGTGCTCGGGCCGCAGCGGCTCCCGCAGCAGCGGGTTGTCCTGCAGGTAGATCATGCCAACGGCCAGATAGTTGGCGGCACGCCAGTAGGCGTCCAGGTGCTGGAGCTCCTCCTCCATGGGCGCCTGCACGGCCGCAGCTGAGGCCTGATAGGGCGTGGTGGTCATGAGCCTGTCGATCCAGGGTGCGTACGCGGAAGGTAGCCATGGCCCCTTGGCCTGGTCGTTAACGACCGCACATCGACACCGTGTAATGGCAAACGTGTCAGGGCCAACCTTTGAACGGTCCTGATCGGGCCGGTTTGGTCCCCATGGATCGCTGGAAGCGTCGCCCTGAGACGTTTCCCCTTAAGGTCCCCCACAGTTCAAAGCGATGCCTGCATGGCTCCCCCCCTAGTGCTGGCCCAGCTGCCCGAGCTGCTGACCCAGCTCAGCAGTCATGACCTGGAGGTGGCCGAGACCCTGATCGGGGTGATCCGCTTTCTGCTGATCTTCGTGGCGGCTCGCACCCTGGCGGAGGTGCTGGTGCGGCTGCAACTGCCCACGATTCTCGGGGAGCTGCTGGCGGGCGTGATCATCGGCGCCTCCGGCCTGCACCTGCTGGTGCCGCCGGAGACCCAGGCGCAGCTCAGCAGCGGTTTTGTTTCTCTGATCAGCGGTTTGGCGGCGATCCCGCCGGAAACGATTCCCGAGATCTACAACGAGACCTTCCCCTCCCTGCAGGCCGTGGCCACCCTCGGCCTCTACGCCCTGCTGTTTCTCACCGGGCTGGAGAGTGAGCTCGATGAGCTGGTCGCCGTCGGCGGTCAGGCGTTCACGGTGGCCGTGGCCGGAGTGGTGCTCCCCTTCGCTCTCGGCACCTTCGGCTTGATGTCGCTCTTTCACGTAGAGCTCATCCCGGCGATCTTTGCCGGTGCCTCAATGACAGCCACCAGCATCGGCATCACGGCCAGTGTGTTTGGCGAGCTGGGCTATCTCAAAACCCGCGAGGGGCAAATCGTGATCGGAGCCGCCGTGCTCGACGACATCCTCGGGATCGTGATCCTGGCGGTGGTGGTATCGCTCGCCAGCGGCGGCTCCTTGGCGATTGCGCCGATCGTGAAGCTGGTGGCTGCGGCGGTGATCTTCGTGGTGGCAGCGATCGGCCTCAGCCGCACGGCGGCCCCTGCCTTCGATTGGCTGATCGACAAGCTCAAGGCCCCGGGCGAAGTCTTGGTGGCCTCCTTTGTGATCCTCTCGCTCAGCTGTTTTGCTGCCACGGCCATCGGCCTGGAGGCAGCACTGGGGGCTTTCGCTGCCGGCCTGATCCTCAGCGGCTCAAAGCACAACCACGCCATTCAGCAGGCGGTGCTGCCGATCGTGACCCTCTTCGCCACGATCTTCTTTGTGCTCGTGGGCGCCGGCATGGACCTGTCGGTGATCAACCCCCTCGATCCCTCCAGCCGTTCAGCCCTCGTCGTGGCCGGCTTCCTTTTGGTGGTGGCCATCATCGGCAAAGTCGTTGCCGGTTGGGCCTTCGTCAGTGACAAGCCCACCCGTCGGCTGGTTGTGGGTTTGGGCATGATGCCCCGCGGTGAAGTGGGCCTGATCTTCCTGGGCCTCGGTACAAGCGCCGGTTTGCTTTCACCCTCTCTTGAGGCGGCGATTCTGCTGATGGTGATCGGCACCACGTTCCTGGCACCGATCCTGTTGCGATTGGTGCTCGGGGGAGACAAGCCTGATGACGGAGACCAGGTCAACGAGGAGGTCGCGGCCGATCCGGTCGGCCTGGTCTGATCGGGTTCCTTGGAGCGGGCTTCAGCCCCGTTCCCGTCGGGCGAGCAGCAGAAACAGGCTCCAGCCCACCGTGATCAGGGCCAGGCTGGAGCCCCATCCGGGCCCAAGGGTCCAGCTCAGCAGCAACTGCACCACAAGGCCCACGGCCAAAGCCAGCAGCAGGCTGCTGATCACCAAAGCGATCTGCTGGCTCTGCCCGTTGAGGGGGCCCTGGGTCAGGCTCTCCTCCAGCCGTTGCAAAGGCCCGCTCAGGGGCACGTAGAGGGCCAGGGCCCAGAACAGGCCACCCCTCAGGATCGCTGGATCGGCCAGGGGACCGATGGCGCCGCTCCACTCCTGCATGAACCGCACCTCGGCAAGGCTGCCTAGCATCGCTGGCCTTGCGGGCGATTGTGGTGACCCCTGCTCCAGCTGCTGCTTTGGATCGGAACCAGGGCGCTGACCTGCCCCCCTGGAGCTTTCAAGGCCACGCTGTGCACTGCCTGCGGCAGGGCCCCCTGGAGCCTGATGCAGGCCTTGATCAGCCGGCCCTGTTGCTGGTGCATGGCTTCGGTGCCTCCACGGATCACTGGCGCCACAACATCCCCGTGTTGGCCCGCCGCCATGAGGTGCATGCCCTTGATCTGCTCGGCTTCGGGCGGAGCAGCAAGCCGGCTGAACTGGCCTATGGCGGTGCCCTCTGGCGCGATCAGTTGGTGGCCTATGTCCGCGAGCGGATCGGCCGTCCCACGGTGATCGCTGGCAACTCCCTGGGTGGTTTTGCTGCCCTTGCGGCCGGGGCTGCCCTCGGGGAGCAGGCCGGTGGGGTGGTGCTGCTGAATGCCGCCGGCCCTTTCAGCGATGAGCAGAAGCCTCCCCAGGGCTGGGGGGCGATCGCCCGTCAGACGATTGGTTCCGCCCTGCTCAAGAGCCCCGTGTTGCAGCGGCTGCTGTTTGAGAACCTGCGCCGTCCGGCCACGATCCGGCGCACCCTCAACCAGGTGTACATCGACCGCACGAATGTGGATGAGGCCTTGGTGGAAGCGATCCGTCGGCCGTCCCTGGATCCCGGAGCCTTCGGAGTGTTCCGCACCGTGTTTGACATTCCCCGCGGTCAGCCTCTTGATGAGCTGTTCGCCCAGCTGCAGGCCCCCTTGCTGCTGCTCTGGGGCATTCGTGATCCCTGGATTAACGCGGCCGGGCGCCGCGCCAGTTTTCAGCGCCATGCGCCGGAGGCGACCACGGAGGTGGTGCTGGAGGCCGGGCATTGCCCCCACGATGAGGTGCCTGATCAGGTCAATGCCGCTCTGCTGGATTGGTTGGCGAACCTGCCGCTTCACGGGGCATGTCAGCCAGAACACCCGTGATTCGTGGGCGGGTCGGTAGTTTCCCGCCAATCTTGGGTCTCTGGAATCGATGGCCATGACGCTCACCCAGCAGTCCGAGCCCTACGCCCACTGGGAGTTTGTGCATCCGGACAGTGGGGATCGCCTCAGGATCGTCCCTGAGCGTGGCGGTCTCGTGAGCGAGTGGCGTTGCAATGGCCGCGAGCTGCTCTATTTCGACCAGGAGCGTTACGCCGATCCGGCTAAGAGCATCCGTGGCGGCATTCCGGTGCTGTTCCCGATCTGCGGCAACCTGCCTGGCGATCGGTTGCCCCTGGCCAGCGGCGACTACACCCTCCAGCAACACGGGTTCGCCCGCAATCTGCCCTGGCAGCTGCAGCTGCTTGAGGATCAGAGCGGCGTTCGCCTCAGCTTGAGCGACACCCCGGAGACCCGGGCGGCCTATCCGTTCGCGTTCCTGGTGGCGATGGAGGTGCGTCCGGTGCGGGATGCCCTGGACATCGTCACCACGATCAGCCATTGCGGCGATGAGGGCGAAGCGATGCCCTTCAGCTTCGGCCTGCATCCTTACTTCAATGTCACTGATCTGGGCCGGACCCAGCTCGAGGGCCTGGCACCGGTCTGCCTCAATCATCTGGAGATGGCTGAGGCCGAGACGGCCACTCAGCTCGCCCGCCTGCCGGAGGGCGTTGATTTCCTGACCCGTCCCGCGGGGCCGGTGACCCTCGTGGATGACGCCGCCGGCACCCGCCTGCAGCTCCAGCACCTGGATCCGATGGATCTCACCGTGGTCTGGACCGAGCCGCCCCGGCCGATGGTGTGCCTCGAGCCCTGGACCGGGCCCCGGCAGTCATTGATCAGTGGTGATCGCAAGCTGGAGCTGGCCCCGGGCCAGAGCCAGACCCTCACCTGTCGCTACTCGGTCAGCTGAGGAAGGGCTGGGCCACCCCCGGCAGCCGCCCGCGGCTGAGTTGCTGCAGGGGGTCGAATTCCCGCTTCACCGCCTCGATCAGTGGCTTTGAGGGCGCATCGAGCCAGGCGGGCAGGGCCAGTTCCGCGTTGCCGGCATCGGGTTGCAGCAGAACGCTGAGCTGTCCCCCCAGAGTGCTGAGCTTGTGGCGCAGCGCCTGCACCTGATGGTGGGCGGAAGGCTTTTCAGCACACTGCCAGAGCTCACCGCTGCCTGCTCCTGCCGCCAGCTCTCCGCTCCAACCCCGCAGGCCGCGCAGTTCTTGACTCGCCAGGAGTTCGCTCACTCGGGCGGGTGGCAGGGCCAGTCGCAGCAGCCAGCCAGGCTCAGCGCCCGCTCGCTCAGCAGGCAGCTGTGAATGGATCGGTGTTGGAAGTGGGCTCGCCCAGGGGTGGCGTTCCGCGCTCAGTCGCTGGGGCACCGCGAGCGCTTCGAGGCGGTTCAGCTGGGCCTCCACGGCCAGCTCACTGACGCTGGCGATGCCCACCCGGATCGACCAGCCTTGGTCGGAACCACCCCGCCAGTTGATCCACTCCGGGGTCAGGGTGCTGGCCAGCACCTCGGCCCGCCAGGCCTCGAGGGCCTCCAGCTCGCCCTGCACCAGCAGTTGGGCCCGGGCCGGACGGATCGGCTGGGTGCGCAGGGTGAGGGTGTGGATCAGGGCCAGGCTGCCCCAGCTGCCGCAGAGCAGGCGCATCAGGTCATAGCCGGCCACGTTTTTCACCACGCGTCCGCCGGCGTTGGCGCTGATGCCATCGCTGCGGATCAGGCCGATGCCAATGATCTGGTCGCGTAGGCCCATGTGCCGGTGGCGCAGGCCGCCGCTGAGGCCCCGAGCCACCAGCCCGCCGATGCTGCCGGAGCCGTCGGAATGGCTTGGGTCACTGCCCCAGGGCCAGTCCACCGGCAGCCACTGGTTGTGTTCGATCAGGGCTGCCTGCAGCGCCGCCAGGGGCAGTCCCGCTTCCACGGTCACGGTCAGGTCGTCGACCGCATGGTCGAGGATTTGGTTCAGGTTCCGGGTGCTGAGCGTTGGGATCGGCTCCCCTGCGGCGTGGGTCTGCAGCGGTGCCCCCCAGGCCAACCTTGTGCCTAGACCACTGGGCACCCAGGGGCGCCCTCCCCGGTGCCAGTCACTAACGAGCGACTGCAGCTCTGCCTTGGACTCGGGGCAGTGGAGCTGCTGGTGGGCCGGTGACGCAGTGATGACGACAGAGCGGTGCAGGCCATGATCGTGCCATGACCATCGTGGTGATCGACGACGACCCCACCGGCTCCCAGACGCTGCACAGCTGCCCACTGCTGCTGCGCTGGGACCTGGACAGTCTGTGCCGTGGTTTGCGTCAACGCCCGCGCTTGTTGTTTCTTCTCGCCAATACCCGGGCGCTGACGGCGGCCCAGGCGGCGGAACGCAACCGCGAGATCGTGGCGGCACTGGCTGAGGCACTGGCGGCGGAGGGGATCCCAGCGGATCATGTGCAACTCGTGAGTCGTGGAGATTCCACCCTGCGCGGCCACGGGGTGCTGGAACCCCAGGTGTTGGCGGAGGCTTGGCAGGGGCTGGTGGGGCCGGTCGACGCCACCTTGCATGTGCCCGCCTTCCTGCCCGGTGGACGCACCACGGTTGATGGTGTGCATCGTCTCCATGGTGAGCCGGTGCACACCACGGCGTTCGCTCGCGATCGCCTGTTTGGTTACAGCACCAGTGATCTCGCCGCCTGGCTGGAAGAAAAGAGCGCTGGCCAGATCAAGGCCGCGTCCGTGGCGCGGCTGGGGCGGGTCCAGTTGGATCAGGCTGCAGTGAGCAGGGCCGCCGGTTCAAGGGCAGTCGGTGATTCCGCTGGTTTTGAGGCGCTGGTGGGCTGGCTCGCTTCCCTCGAGGGCAACCGCGCGGTGGTGGTGGATGGGGAGCGGCCGGAACAACTGGAGGCGTTGGGGGCCGCGGTGGAGGTGCTGCGGGGCCGCAAGCGGTTTCTGTTTCGTTCCGCTGCCAGCCTCCTGAACGGACTGGTGGATGGGGGCGTGCGGCCCCTGGGTCCTCAACCCCTCGATGCAGCTGGTCTGGCTGGTTTGCGTCGCCGCGCCTCCTCCGGTCAGCCGTGGCCAGGTTTGGTGCTGGTGGGCTCCCATGTGCCCCTGGCGGATCAGCAGCTGGATCAGCTTTTGAAGGAGCCTGGCTGCCTTGGGGTGGAGTTGCCGGTGGCCAGGGTCGCCCGGGTGCTGGAGGGGGGGTGCCCCGATCTGCTGTTGGCGGATCTGGAACGGGAGTGGGGAGCACAGCTGCAGAGCGCCCTGGCGGCAGGACGCACCCCGGTGTTGTTCACCAGTCGCGGAGAGTTGAGCTTCGGTGCTGGGGATGCGGCGCTTGAGCGGCGGCTGGCCTTCGGAATGGAACTGGCGCGGCTGATGGCTCGCTTGGTGGCAGCCTTGGCCCCCCAGCTGGGCTACGTGATCAGCAAGGGCGGCATCACCACCGGCACGCTGCTGGCGGAGGGCCTCAGGCTTGAGGCGGTGCAGCTGGAGGGGCAGCTGCTCCCAGGCCTCTCGCTGGTGCGCCCTCAGGACGATGGCGCTCAGGCTGTTGGTGTGGAGGGACTGCCGGTTGTGACCTTCCCCGGAAACCTGGGGGACGGAAGCACCCTGGCGGAAGCATGGCGGCTGATGGAGGCGGGCTGAGTCGGCGTCGGTTCAGGCTTTGTCAGCCTCTTGATTGCTCTTCTCAGAGGTGCTGTTCAGGCTTGCAGCGCGGGCCAGCAACTCCATCGGATGCATGACCTCCGGGCCACCCTTCTGGAGGTGGCGACGCAGCTGCAGGCTGCAGCCGATGTTGGCGCTGGCGATGACCGTGGCGCCGGTGCCGCTCAGATCGTCGGCCTTGATCCGGCCAAGCTCGGCGGCCTCCGCCGGTTGCACCAGGTTGTAGATGCCGGCGCTGCCGCAGCACACGCCTGCCTCGCTGGCTTCGTGCAGTTGCAGGCCTGGGATGGCGCGCAGCAGCGCCCGTGGCTGGGCGGCGATGCCCTGGCCGTGAATCATGTGGCAGGCGTCGTGATAAGCCACCGCAATCGGCAGGGGTTGCAGGGCCGCGCGGAAGGCTTCCGAAAGACCTCGGTCCGCGAGGAATTCATGCACATCGAGCACGGGGCAGGCAAAGCCGCTGCGTCCCTCGTTCAGAAGCTCGCCGTAGGCCTTCATGGTGTGGCCGCAGCCAGAGGCCGCCACCAGCACGGCATCCAGCGTCTCTCCAGCGAAGCGGGCCACCAGGGCACTGGCCAGTTCCCGGGTCTGCTCGAGCTGCCCCTGGTGATGACTCACGGCACCGCAGCAGCCCTGATCGGCTGGAATCACGACGTCAAAGCCGTTGGCCTGCAGCACCGCCACCGTCGCCGCATTGACGGCCGGATCAAAGCAGCGCTGCACGCAACCCAGCACCAGCCCGACGCGGCCGCGGCGTTCCCCCTGAGCCGGATTCAGCTTGGGGAAGCGATCGGCGAAGCCCTCCGGGGCCAGGGGCGGTAGCAGCGCCTCCATCGCCTCCAGTTGCGGCCCGAGCAGGCGTGGCAGCCCAGACCGTCGGGCCAGGGCCTGCAGAGGTCCGCCTGCATAGGCGCGGAGGGGGGTGAGCAGGGCGCGCAGGCGTCGGGGATAGGGAAGCACCGCCAGGAGCAGCTGGCGGAAGCTTTGCTGCCAGCTATTGCGCAGCTCGGCTGAGTTCAGTTTTGGTCGAGTCGCTTCAATGAGCTGGTCGTAGCGCACCCCTGAGGGGCAGGCGCTGACGCAGGCGAAGCAACCCAAGCAGCTGTCGAAATGGCTGGCCACCGTCGCATCGAGCTCCAGTTCGCTCGCCTCAATCGCCTTAAGGGTGTGAATGCGCCCCCGTGGCGAATCCATCTCCGTGCCCAACACCCGATAGCTGGCGCAGGTAGGCAGGCAGAAGCCGCAGTGCACGCAGGGGTCGGAAACACCGGTCGGCAGGCCGGGCAGGGAGGTCTGAGAAGCCATGCCGCAGAGTCTGGCGCCTTCTGCCGCGTCCGTTAGAAGCGGGCGATGATCGCCTCGGCGAAACCGCTGCAGCTGACAGGCTCCACCTGGGGTTCCATCAACCTGGCCAGGTCGTAGGTCACCTGTTGATCGGCGATGGCGGCACTGAGCCCCTTTGTGATCAGGTCAGCAGCCTCCTGCCAGCCCAGGAACTCCAGCATCATCACGCCGCTGAGGATCACCGAACCCGGATTGATGCGATCAAGCCCCGCATGCTTTGGAGCGGTGCCATGGGTGGCTTCGAAGATGGCGGCGGTTTCGCCGATGTTGGCGCCGGGAGCCATGCCCAGACCGCCCACCATGGCGGCGGCGGCATCCGAGATGTAGTCGCCGTTCAGGTTGAGGGTGGCCAGGATCGAATACTCCTGCGGTCGGGTCTGGATCTGCTGGAAGATGCTGTCGGCGATGCGGTCATCGACCAGCACCATGGCTTTCCACTTGCCGCCACCGTGGCTGCTGCCGATGGCGTCGATCACGGCCTGCACCTCGGCGTCGATGTCGGCTTTTTTCTCAGGGGTGAGGCTGTCGTAGCCCGGCTCGATCATGCGGGCGTTGGCCTGCACGCTCAGGTTGGGATCCTTCTCGAGGTTGCCGAGAATCCAGCTCTCCCGCTCGGTGATGCACACATTGCGGAACTCGGTGGTGGCCAGTTCATAGCCCCAGTCACGGAAGGCCCCTTCCGTGAACTTCATGATGTTGCCCTTGTGCACCAGGGTCACGTGGCGCTTGTCGCCTTGCAGGCGCAGGGCGTGCTGAATCGCCTTGCGGATGTGGCGCTGACTGCCGTGCTTGCTCACCGGCTTGATGCCGATGCCTGAACCTTCGGGGATCTGGCGCTTGCCCAGCTTGCCGTTGGCGGGGATCACCACCTCGTTGAGGTGCTTGCGCAGCTCCTGGCCAACGCTGTCATCGGCCTCCCATTCGATCCCCATGTAGATGTCTTCCGTGTTCTCGCGGTAGACGATCACGTCCAGATCCTGGGGGCGCTTGTGGGGGCTGGGGGTGCCTGCGTAGTAGCGACAGGGGCGCACGCAGGAATACAGATCAAAGATCTGGCGTAGGGCCACATTCAACGAACGGATGCCGCCGCCCACCGGTGTGGTGAGGGGACCCTTGATGGCCACGCCATAGGCGCGGATGGCCTCGAGGGTGTCCTCCGGCAGGTACTGGTAGGTGCCGTAGAGCTCGCAGGCCTCATCGCCCGCGTACACCTTGAACCATTCGATCCGCTTGCTGCCGCCGTAGGCCTTCGCCACCGCTGCATCCAGAACTTTCTGAGTGGCCGGCCAGATGTCCACGCCGGTGCCATCGCCGCGGATGAAGGGAATGATTGGGTCGTTGGCCACCACCGGCTGACCGTTCTCGAAGCGGATCGGAGTGCCCTGGCTGGGGGCGGTGAGCTTCTCGAACTGAGCCATGGCTTGATCGCCGCCGGGCGGCATTCACGACGTGGCGAGCCTATGACTCAGAGCAGGCTCCCTAAAGTTCGCCCTGATCCGGCGCCCGCCCGAGGCCAATCAGCACAGAGGCATGACCGGCGGTTGCCACGATGCCCACCAGGCCGTACAGGCTGATTCGGGTTCCCAGCGACCGCAGGATCATGGTGGCAACCGTAACGGCGGCTGGCGGCGCCGAGCGGCATCCTTCACCCTGGAGACAGAGATGGCACGCGGGTGAACGCAGCGGAAGCGGTTGACAGTGTGGTGCTGGCCCAGGCTCTGGCTTCGGCCGTCACGCTGGTGCGCGATCAGTTCCCTGCGGCGACCGCCAACCTCAGCCCCTGGCGGGATGACCCCCTCACCCGTCACTGGAGCGAGGAGGAGACCCTCGACCTCTCCTTTCACTTCCCGGGTTGGAGTCCTCGCCTGGAGTGCCGCAGTCTGTTGCTGCAGCTTCGCTTGAACAGCAACCGTGCCCTGCTGGGGGTGCTGATGCGCGGCATGACCTACGACGGCGAGCGCTGGCGGCTGGCCACTGTGGGTGATTGGCAGCCCTCTGGGCGGCATCTCCCCCAGCCGGATCGCGTGCTTCAGCTGCAACAGATCTGCCGCGATCTGCACAACCTCTTCCCAGCGGTCTCGTAACCCTTCGCAACCCTTGTTGCCGAAAAGCCGGGCATGGCTTTTAAGGTTTTGCGACTGCCGACCCTTCGTTTCATGTCCGTCGCTCTTGCTGCCCAGCTGCGTGAAGGCACCAAGAAGTCGCACACCATGGCCGAGAACACCGGTTTCGTGAGCTGCTTCCTCAAAGGTGTGGTCGATAAGGGGAGTTACCGCACGCTCGTGGCCGATCTGTATTTCGTGTACAGCGCCATGGAGGAGGAGATCGCACGCCTGTCTTCCAACCCGGTGATTGCTCCGATTGCCTTTCCTGAGCTCAACCGCCGCGAGGCCCTCGAGCAGGATCTCGCTTACTATTTCGGTGCCGATTGGGCCCAGCAGCTGAAGGCCACCCCTGCCGCCCAGGCGTATGTGGAGCGCATCCGTCAGGTGGCGCAGGAGGCGCCGGAACTACTGGTGGGCCATCACTACACCCGCTATCTCGGCGATCTCTCCGGCGGGCAGATCCTCAAGACCATTGCCCAGAAGGCAATGAACCTGTCTGACAACGATGGTCTGAGCTTCTATTCCTTCCCTGCCATCGCGGACGAGAAGGCCTTCAAGACCACCTACCGCGCTGCCATGGATCAGCTGCCGATCGATCAGGCGATGGCCGACCGGATCGTGGAAGAGGCCAACCATGCCTTCCACCTCAATATGAAAATGTTCCAGGAGCTGGAGGGCAATCTGGTGGCCGCGATCGGCAAGGTGCTCTTTGGCTTCCTGACCCGCCGTCAGCGGGCCGGAAGCACTGAGGCAGTGGCTGCTTGAGCCCCAACGTCACGATCGACTCCATTCGGGTTCTGGTGCCGGGCACCGGGGCCCGTTTTCGTTGTGGCGGTTTGAGCGTGGCGTTGCAGACCGCCCGACTGCTCGGGAGGTTGCGTCCCACTGAGCTCGTCACCTACCGGGCTCGGGAAGCCGAGCATTCCTTTCTGGATGACGTGCTCGCTCAAGAAGCGTCTCCCGGCAACGCACTCTGGCTGGTCAGCTGGGGTTTTGACGTCCCAGCCACCCTGAAGAAGCTGCGGGGTCGACCGGTGCTCTATCAGGCCCACAGCAGCGGCTATGGCTTTGATCTGCCTCCAGGTGTTCCGCTGGTGGCCGTGAGTCGCAACACACTGGGCTATTGGGGTGACCGGGCACCGCGGAATCCCCTCTTCCTGGTGCCCAATGCTCTCGAACCTCAGTGGCTGGAGCGGGGCGCCCGTCCCAGGCTGATGGGCGCTGCGGCCGGGAAACGTCCGATTGATGTGCTGGTGCAGCAGCGCAAGAGCAGCCCTTATGTGCTCAACACGCTGGTGCCCGCCCTGAGGGCGCGAGGACTGACGGTCGAGGTGCAGAGCGGTTGGGTGGATGATCTTGTGGCTCTGTTCAACAGTGCCAGCGTTTACCTCTACGACTCGGCCGAGTACTGGCGGGGCCGCGGGGTGAGCGAGGGCTTTGGCCTCCCCCCACTGGAAGCGCTGGCCTGCGGCTGTGTCGTGTTCAGCAGTTTCAATCACGCCCTTGCCGACACCCTGACCCCCGGAGTCAGCGCCCATCAAATTGGCCAGGGCTCTCTCAGCAATGATCTCGAGCGAATCACAGCGGCGGCGGCTGACCCCTCCGCCTGGGGCCCCGATGCTGCGACGCTGGCTGCTCTGCTGGAGGAGGTGTCGGAGGCTCGGCTGCTTGAGCGTTGGCGCAGCACGCTCGGGCAGTTGCAATCCCTTCAGGCCAACAATGCCATGGGTCTGAATCCGGCCTACAGCCTGCGCAGTCCATCCACCCGTCGCCTGCGCTGGAGCCAGCGTTTCGATCGCTTGCGTGGCAAGGTGGTCAATCGGTTGCCCGGCTGGCTGCCAAAGCCCTGAAGAACTCTGGCTGCGGTCTTAAATAAAGCATTGCAAGAACAGGCCTCTGCCATTGAGGCAGAGTCTTCAGCACCCTCGTTCATGCCCCTGAAAAGCCAGACCTGGACTGAACTGAAGCTGCTGCTGCAGGAACTGTCGCCCAAGCGTCTGCGCTACCTCGCTCTTGTGTTGCTTGCTTCCCTGTTTCAGGGAATCATCGACATTCTTTTGGTGGGGCTGCTCGCCCGCCTCGTGGGACTTCTGGCCGGCGCGAAGCTCGGTGATCAGATCCCAGGCATTCGTTTTTTCGGTGGTGGTCTGCTCGATCAGGCCGGATGGATCGTTGCTCTGTTGATTGCGGCCTATTGGCTCGCCTCTGGAATTCGCTTTGGGGTGGCGCTGCTGGAGTCATTGCTCACAGCTGAGATCTGGTCTGACCTGGTGAATAAGGTCTACCGGAATCTGATGCTGCAGCGCTATGAGTTTTTCATGCACAAGCGCACTTCAGTGTTGTCCGAGCGCTTCAATCGCATTCTTAGTCGTGTCACCGGAGCGGTGATTACGCCCATGATTGCGATTGCAGGGAGCCTGCTGTCGGTGATGGCATTGATTATGGGTGTGGTGTTTGTGCTCGGTGGTTCGTCAATTCTTATTTTCTCTTTGCTGCTACTCGCCTATGCAATTTCTTCTAAAATCATTACTCCATATTTGCGATTAGCTGTTCGTCAAAAAAATCGCTATACCCGTCGCCTTCATATTATCTTTTCGGAGTCTATTCGCTCCATGCGCGATGTGCAGCTTTACTCATCGCATGAGTTTTTTGTTGATCGATTTTCCCGCGATGGAGTGCTTGCTAAGCGCAACGATCGACTCTCGACCCTGTTGCCAAATGTTCCGCGTTTTTTGATCGAACCAGCGGGGATCACGATACTTTTTGCTGTTGGCCTGGCCCCGGCGATGATCGCTGGTGACGGATCAAGATTAAGGGAGGCTCTTCCAGAGCTGGCCACGATTCTTGTGGTGCTGCTGCGGATCTCTGGCCCGCTGCAGTCAGTGTTTCGCAGTATCAATAAATTGCGCGGTGGCCTGCCTGAAGTTAAAGATGCGCTCGAACTTTTGCGGATGCGGCCAGAGAGACTCTCTCTGGGAGATCCCGGAGTGCCATCGCCGGAGGGGGTGATGGCGCGTCGCTTAATTGAGCTCCACGATGTGAGCTTTAGCTACCAGGGCAGCAGCACGCCCGTGCTTGAGGGCATCAATCTTTCCATTCCTGTGGGGTCTCGGATTGCCCTCGTCGGCAAGACGGGTAGTGGCAAGACCACCATGGCTCATTTGCTGCTCGGTCTTTACACGCCCACGCTGGGTGAGTTGTTGCTTGATGGCGTCCCGGTTTCCGATGAGGAGATGCCGGCATGGCAGGCTAATTGTGCGTTTGTGCCGCAGTTGATTCGTCTTCTTGATGCCAGCGTCCGTGAAAACGTCGCCTTCTGTGAAGATCCCGATCTGATTGATGACGATCAGGTCTGGGCGGCTCTGGAGGCGGCTCAATTTGCTGAGTTTGTCTCTCAGATGCCCTATGGCCTGTTCACGATGTGTGGAGAAAATGGCATGAAGCTTTCGGGTGGCCAGCGTCAGCGTCTGTCGTTGGCGAGAGCTTTTTATCGCCGCGCCAAGTTGATGGTGCTCGATGAAGCCACCAGCGCTCTCGATAACAAAACCGAACACGATGTGATGCAGGCCCTCGATCTTGTGGGACGTCGTTGCACGATGGTGGTGATTGCCCATCGCCTTTCCACCGTCAAGAAATGCGATCGCATTTACGAGGTGGACCGCGGGCGAATCATCGCCTCCGGTGACTTCCAGCGTCTCACTGAAATCTCCCCCAGCTTCCGCGAGAGGACCATGTTGGATGCGGTTTGAGTGTTGATGGCAGACATTGTTCTCCTGGCCACGGCTGACTGGGATCACCCCCTTTGGACGAATAAGCAGCACGTCGCCTGTGCACTCGCGGATCTGGGCCATCGCGTGCTCTACATCGATTCCCTTGGGGTTCGCGGCCCGAGGGGCGATCACGCCGATAACGGGCGGATTCTGCGACGCCTGAGCCGTGGCCTGCGTCTGCCGCGAGCCGTGCGCCCCGGAGTCTGGGTTTACTCCCCGCTCGTCTTGCCCGGTAAGACTCTCGGTCTGGCCGGTCGCCTTAACCGCTGGAGCCTTTATCTCGGCCTGCTGATCGCTGATGTCGTCCTCGATCTACGTAGGCCCCTGCTGTGGACGTTCAATCCCCTGACGAGTCATTATCTGCCCCTGGGCAAGTTTCACGCCACCATTTACCACTGCGTGGATCGGATCCAGGCGCAGCCAGGGATGCCAGGGGCAGAGCTGGAGCTTGCTGAGCGGCATCTCTGCAGTGTCGTCAAGGTTGTCTTTACAACCTCTCCGGAGCTGCAGCATTCCTTAGCGCCGCTCAATGCCGGAACCCATGGCTTCGGCAATGTCGCTGATGGCGAACACTTCCGGCGAGCGCTCGATCCAAGACTCCCCAAGCCGTCCGACTGGCCCCTGATCAGTGGTCCGGTGCTGATCTTCATCGGCGCGATCGATGCCTACAAACTCGATTTGGCCATGCTGGAGGCCTTGGTGCGATCCAGTCCTCACTGGAATTACGTGTTCATTGGTCCAGTAGGAGAGACCGATCCGAGCACGGACATTGCGTCCTTGGACGCTTTGCCCAACGTGCACCTGTTGGGTCCGCGCTCTTACGCCACCCTGCCCGCCTACCTGGCCCAGGCCGATGTGGCCTTGCTGCCCTTGCAGCTCAATGACTACACCCGCCACATGTACCCGATGAAATTCTTCGAGTACCTGGCTGCGGGTTGTCCTGTCGTCGCGACGGCGATTCCCTCCCTGGAGGATCAGGGAGATGTCGCTCTGCTCTGTCCACCGGATGCCGAAGCCTTTGCCCAGGCGATCAGCCTCGCTTTGTCAGGGGCAGGTCCAACGCTTGAGCAACGGCTGGCCCGTGCAGAGCAGCACACCTACAAGAGCCGCACGAAAGCGATGCTCACCTGCCTGGAAAACCATGGCTTGATGCCTGCTGTTCCCCAGGCACCGCAGGCTCCTCCCTACAACCGCATACGCAGCCAGTGGCGACGCTCCTCCCTCGCTGCCCAGCTGCGGCTTGTCCTGCTACGCGGTCTCGATCGCCTCGGGCAGGGGCGGTTGGTTCGGACTCTGCTCAGTCGCTGGTTCAGCGCTGATCCGCACAACATCCCCTTGCTGACTGAGCTCACCCAGCGCCTGCTGGAGGCCGGTGACTATGCCGAGGGTTGTCGGATGATCGAGCGGATCTGGCTCGAGGATGGTGAGGCAGACATCCTGCATCAGCTTCTGTTCCGCAGAGGATCACGTCCTGGCAGTCGCTTCGATCAGCTCTTGCTTTTTGATGTCCTTGCGGCCAGCCCTGTGCTGCCCCTGCATTATTCCGGCTATTGCTGGGTGGTGCGCACCTACCGGGCTACTGATGCCAAGGATGCGCAGGCGATGCGTCGAGGGGTGCAGGGTCTAGGGGGGATCCTCGCCAGGCTCGAAGCAGATCCCAACACCTACTGCTGTTTGAAGCCGAATCGAGAAAATCGAGCCAAGCTTTTGATCTCCAGTCAGCTCACGCGTCTACGCGCTCTTATGGCGCTTGAAGACTGGTCTGGGCTTGACCTGGCTGCCCGAGAGCTGCTGCACAGCGCCCGTCGCTATGACCCTTTCCTGATCGAGCGCAACACAGCCACTCGGATGACGCGCAACATCATGCGCAGTCTCACGGTCGCGGCGGTGATGGCCTGGCATCGGGGCGATGCCTGTGGCTTCGATGCTGTGCTGGATCAGATCAGGCGCCTGCGAGAAGCCTGTTACGCCGAACGCTTTGACCCCATTGCCAACAAAACTCAGGAGGATCACCGGGGCTTCTCCGACGCCATTCTCGAGATCCTCTCGGCCTGTCACTGGCCGGCGGATCAGCCTGAGGCAAGGCCGGATGCTGAACAGCTCGTTGATGCGTTGCTGCTGGTGTACTTCCCCACCTTGAAGCGAGCACGCGCCGAGAAGGCGCATGACTTTTTTCGTGCCCTTGCGCTGGCTCCGGCCCTCTGATGGCCCTCCTCCGCGTTGCCTTCACCATTGATTCGCTCAAGCTCGGGGGGGCTGAGCGGGTGCTGCTCACTTGGGCGCGCTGGTGTCGTGATGCTGGTTGGCAGGTGCTGGTGATCACAAGGCAGGGGGCCGAGCGCGATGCCTATCCCCTGCCGGAGGGGGTGCAACGTCGGGTGGAACCCGGCCTCCGCCCCACGCTGGAACGATTGGGTTGGTTCGCCTTTCCATGTCGCGTCTGGACCCTGCGCCGCCTTCTGCAGGAGGAGCGCTGCGAGCTGGTGGTGGGGGTGACCACGCTTCCTGCCATCAAGCTTCTGCTGGCCTGCAGTGGTCTCGCCATCCGCACGCTGGTCTCGGAACGCAACTATCCGCCTGCAAAGCCCCCCGCCTTGCCATGGCGCTGGTTACGTCGTCTCACTTACCCCCGGGCCGACCTGCACCTGGTCCAGACCGACACCACGGGCCAATGGCTCAGCCGGCATTGCGCGGTGCGTCGCCAGCTGCTGCTGCCCAATCCGGTGGTCTGGCCCCTGCCGGATCGTGAGCCTGTGCTGGATCCCGAGCTCTGGATCCAGCCGGAGCATCCCTTGCTCCTGGCGGTGGGGACCAAGGCCCATCAGAAGGGGTTCGATCGGCTGATCCCGGTCTTCGCTGCCTTGGCCCGTCGAGATCCAACCCTGCATCTGGCCCTGCCAGGCCTGGCGCCAGGCACGTATCACGGTCTTGATCAGCAGGCCTGGTTGCGGGAGCTGCTGGGTCCCGACCCCGATCTGCAGCGCCGCCTTCTGCTGCCTGGCGTTTGCGGTTCCATGGCCCGTTGGTATGCACGGGCAACCGTCTTTGTCTTGCCCTCCCGCTTTGAGGGTTTCCCCAATGTGCTGCTCGAGGCGATGGCGGCTGGCTGTGCCTGCATCGCCAGCGACTGTCTCACTGGGCCTCGCGATTTGATCTGCGATGGCGATAACGGTGTGTTGTTACCAGCGGAGGCCAGTGGTTCCGATTGGATCGCCGCGCTTGGGGATCTGCTGGGCGATCCCGACCGCCGCCGTCGTTTCGGCGAGCGGGCAGCTGCGGTGCGTGAGGGTTTTGCTGAACAACGCCTCCGCCATGATTTTCTGGAGGCGTTGAGCAGCCTGCAGCGGAGCAGCCTCCACCATGGATGATCTCTGGGTCGTGCTTCCCCATTTCGGTGCCGGTGGAGCCCAGAAGGTGGGTCTCCTCGCTGCAGAGCATTTCGCGGCTCAGGGTCTCAAGGTCAGCGTGCTCTCCCTGCGTCATGGACATCCGATCAAACATGCGTTGCCAGATGGTGTTCGCGCGTTTGACCTCGGTCCCGATCTGCTGCATCCCTGGCTTGCTGACGTGCACAATCGCTCCCTGCCGGCGTGTGGCCGACGGTTTTTACTTGCCCAGGTGCTGCGCTTGCAGCGGGCAGGTGTTTGCTTGCTGTTTGCTTTGTGCTGGCCCTGGATCGCCCGGCGGATGCGTCCAGAGCTGCAAGGCCTGGTGACTCGTTTCATGGCCAGCGCCATGCCATGGATCGGTGGTTCTCGGTTCGTGCGCTTGCGTCAGGAGATGTTGGAGCAGCGCCCGAAACGGGTGCTGGCCCTGCTCACCAAAACCAACATCCTCTGCTGCGCGGCACTCTGGGATCAGCCGGTGCACCTGGTGGTGTCGGAGCGGAACGATCCCCGTCGCCAGAAGTTGGATCGACTCTGGAGTTGCCTGCGCCGCCTGTATTACCGCCGAGCCGATGTGGTGACAGCCAACACCGAAGGTGTGCTTGAAGCCCTCCAAGCGATGGGGAGTTGGCAACGCTTGGATCTGCTGCCTAACCCCCTCCCGGGTGGGCTGCATCTCCAGGAGAGCGCTGGGTCGGGCCAAGGCGAGCTGCAGGTCGCCAGCCGTGAACTGGAGGTGCTGGCGGTGGCACGGCTGGTGCCCCAGAAGGGGCTGGATCTGCTGATCCGAGCCTTCGCCTCCCTACCAGAGCCGGTTCGTGCCGGTTGGCGCCTCGTGCTGGTGGGTGATGGTCCAAAGCGCAGTGCGCTCAAGGCACTCGTGCACCAGAAGGGCATCGGTGATCATGTGGCCTTCGAAGGGTTCCAGGCGGACCCGCTTCGCTACATGCAGCAGGCCTCGATCTTTGCACTGCCCTCTCGCTTTGAAGGCATGCCCAATGCCCTGCTGGAGGCGATGGCCTCTGGACTGCCCTCCGTGGTGAGTGATGCGTCGCCGGGCCCCCTGGAGATGGTCTGCGATGGCCGTCAGGGGTTGGTGGTGCCGAACGAGAACGTGGACGCTTTCGCGGTGGCCCTGGAGCGTTTGATGGTGGACGAGTGTCTGCGCCTGCGGCTTGGGGCGGCAGCCCAGGACACCCTTCGCGCTCTCGACTGGGATGTGGTGGAGCCCCACTGGCGCTCGGTGCTGGCACTGCCGTGAGCATCGGCATCCCCGTGACGGCTCACCATCGGCTGCTGATGCTGGCGCCCACCCGTCGCGCCGCCAGCGAGACCTTCATCCGCGCCAACCTGGAGGGTTTGCCCTTCCAGGTCACGGCCGGTTTCGGGGACGAATGTCCCCTGGGTCGTCCCCTTGCTCTGGCCTATGGCCTGGCGATTGTGCTCAGCAAGCTTCTCACCCGCTTGCATCTGTTGCGTCTCGCGGGGATGCCCGCTGCTCTCGTGACTTGGCTGCTGATTCGCTGGAAGCGCCCTGAAGCGGTGCTGGTGGACTTCGGGTTTGAGGCGGTGCGGGTGATGGAGGCCTGCGCCTGGACCGGCGTTCCACTGGTGGTGCATTTCCGCGGATCGGACGCATCAGCCCGAGGCCGCCTTGGTTTGCTGAGGGGCCGCTACCGGCGGCTGCTGGCGATCGCCGCTGGGGTGGTGGTGAAATCACGGCCGATGGCCGAAACGCTCCTGGCCCTGGGTGCTCGCCCGGAGCGGCTGTTGATCAGTCCCTCGGGAGCTAATGCCCGGCTGTTCCATGGCAGCCATCCGGCCGAGATGCCACCGGTGTTGCTGGCGGTGGGGCGCTTCGTAGCGAAGAAGGGGCCTTTGCACACAATTCGTGCCTTTGCGCTGGTGTGTGAGGCCCTGGGGGCTGCAATGCCGACCTTGGCGCTCTGGATGGTGGGCGAGGGTCCGTTGCTGAGCGAGGCTCGCGCCCTGGTGAGGTCGTTGGACCTAGAGGGGCGAGTGCATTTCCTCGGCGTCCGCGGGCAGGACGAGGTGGCGCAGCTGATGCGGCAGGTGCGGGGCTTTGTGCAGCACTCCCTTGTGGCGCCTGACGGCGATAGCGAGGGCAATCCAGTGGCAGTGATGGAGGCGCAGCTCAGTGGGCTGCCGGTGGTGGCCACGCGCCATGCCGGCATTCCTGAGGTAGTGCTCGATGGCGAGAGCGGCCTGTTGGTGGACGAGGGGGATGAGCAGGCGATGGCCGAGGCGATCACGCGCCTGGTCGTCGATCCAGCCCTGGCGGCACGTCTGGGAGACTGCGGTCGGCGCCGCATCCAGGAGGGGTTCACGATCGACCACCACCTCCGCCAGCTCTCCGACCTGCTGTTGCAGGTGATGACGGAGGTTGAGCCATGAGCCGCAGACTTCTGCTGATCCGCGGCCTCGGCCATAGCGGCACCACGATTCTCGACTTGGCCCTCGGGGCCCATCCCCAGGTGGTGGGTCTGGGGGAAGCCGTCAGGATCCTGGCGACACCGGGTGCTGGTGAGGAGAAGCGCGGGCCTGCTCAGCTGCGCGGTGATCTGCGTTTTCAGCGCCGCTGCACCTGCGGAGCGCTTGCCGCCGACTGTGCGGTCTGGGGGCCGCTGCTTGCTTGGCTTCCCGCCCATGAAGCTCAGCCCTTGGCCGACAAGATGCAGCATCTGATGACCTCCTTGGAGGCAGCCACTGAGGCAGCGCCCACCTGGGTCGTGGATTCCTACCAGGGGGATTTCGTCTTGCCCTTTGATCAGGATGACGAGCTCGAGATTCGCATCCTGCATCTCACCCGCGACGTGCGTTCGTGGGTCCATTCCCGTTCCCGGGATGGGCGTCAGCGGGGCCAGTGGCTTCCTTGTCTGAAACCGTTGCTGCGCTGGTGCCGGATCAATGCTCGCCATGAGCGCTGGTTGCGCCGCTGTGGCAAGCCTGTGTTCCGGCTGGGTTATGAGGAGCTGGCCCTGCAGCCGGAGCCAAGCCTGCGCCGCCTTTGCGCCTGGCTGGAGATCCCATTCGATCAGCGGATGCTGGCACCCGCTAGCCATAGCAGCAGCCACGTGCTCGCTGGCAATCGGGTGCGTTTTGATCCGGAGCGCAGCGCTTCGATCCATTACGACGGCGCCTGGATGGCAGCCCCTGCAGGTTTGGCCCAGCTGGCCCTGGCCCTGCCTTGGGTGGCGGCCCTCAACCGCCGGCTTGTTTATTCCGCCACGGAGGATCCAGCGGGAGCCGACTTGCCAGCACCTCGGTAGCGGAAGATGCGTCCGCTGCCGGCTGGCTTAGCGCGATACACCTGGTCATAGCGATCGAGTTCCGCACCGAGGGAATCGAGATTCCCTCGGTCGATGCTGATCAGGACATCACCAGGTTTGGGGGTGTAGGTCTCCCCAGGGCGGATGCCATCGACCGTGGTGTAGGTACCTGTCTCGGGATCGAGAAAGATGAGGCGATCCACCTTGAAGCGATCCAGGTGACGTTTTCGTCGAAACCAGGATTTGGTGAAAATCAGATTCACCTCCTCCCCCCGACGTTTCGCTTTCGCTGTGAGGTCTTCGATTTTGTTGAAGGTTTTCAGCCAGGAGTGCTGTTTCGCTTTGATCGCACTGACCCGTTCGACGAAGCCATCCCCCCGCTGATGTTCAACGCCGAGCAGGCCAGCGCTGGCGGTCACGGCCACCAGGACCAGGGCTGCAGGTGAGGAGAGGCGTTGGCTGAGTGCGGGAGCGATCCAGGCACACCAGGCGAAGCTCAGATCGAGCACCGTCACCAGCTGCACCGGCAGGCTCATGTAGCTGCTGCCCTCGTAGCCAACGGCTGCGTAGAGCGCTGCCATGTAAATGACGGCCGCAGCATTGAGCCCATCGAGCAGGTTCGCCCCGCAGCGCCGACTGCTGATCAGGGCGATGCGTAGGCCGATGAAGGCGAACAGGATCCAGCAGCGCAGATCCCCGAGGAACCGGAAACCGTCATCGGAGCCATAGGCCTGCTTGCCGTGATAAAGGCTGGGTAGATAGCTCAGGTAGGTGTAAGCCAGGGCAAACACCACCAACAGGCTGATCAGCCAGAGCTCGAGGTTGTAGCTGCTCAGCCAGTCGCGCAGTCGTTGGCGGCTCAGCTGGCCGCCTGGAAAGGCCGGGTAGCGGTAGCGCGCCAGTCGTCCAGCCGCCCCAGCCACCAGGGTGAAGCCGGCGGGGGTGATGAACAACAGCACGCCGATGTCCTTGAAGAACAGCCCCACCAGGGCGAACAGCAGGCTGAAGCACCAGGCCTGGCGATGGCCTGATTCTTGGTAGCGGCAATAGAAGAAAGCGAAGGCCACGAAGCAGAGCATGAGCATCCGCTCGGCATAGATCAGTTGGAAGAATCCGAAGCCCGTGGCGGGTGCGACCAACAACAGCAGGCTGACAACCAATAGGAGATGACGGGGGCCTGACGGGGCAGCAGCCCGCGCACGATGCGAGTGGCCAGCACCACGATCGTGAACAGTTCAGCGGCACTCACCAGCATCCACACCTTCACGTAGGGGGTGAACCAGCTGAGAACGTGCAGGTCCTGATGGGCGAGCGGGAAGAAGCGGTAGTCATTGCGGCGCATGGTCTCCGCGATGAATTCGTGGCGGACCGAAAAGTTGTCGAGCAGGTGGTGATCAAGGATTCCGTCGTACCAGGCCACCAGTTCCGGGTAGAGCCAGCTGGTGCCGTTCACCATCGCCACCGTGTAGCCGATCCAGAGGATCAGCACCAAGGGATGCTCACGCGAGAACGTCAACAGCCGCTGTCCCCACATCCCCCGTTTGGGGGATGCCGACCGCTCAGCTCCCGGCTGATCGTGAGCGCGCAGTCCTACCCAGAGCAGCACCAGCACGGTGATGGCTAGGAGGGCCAGAGCGATGTCGTGGGAGGTGCGGTTGTAAAGGTAGAGAAGCTTCTCGCCAGCTTCACTGCGGGGAGAGGGCAGCCAGTCTTTGGCTTTCTGAAGCCATAGCCAGCTGCTGAAGGCACCCATCCCCAGAGCAGCGGCCAGGACCGTCAGCGGCACCCAGGGTTGGATGCGCCGTGAGATCGACTGCAGGGGCATGAAGGCTCAGCGGTGGCGGAAGATTCGCCCAGCACGTGTTGACGCGCTGTGGCGGTAGATCTCCGCGAAGGCCTCGCCATCCTGCCCGAGGTCGCTGCGTTCACGTTTGTCGATCGTCAGTAGAAAATCCCCCGCCTGGGGGATGTAAGGCTCTCCCTGGTCGATGCCCTCCACCACGGTGTAGGTCTTGCGCTGGCGGTGGTACTCGATCAGACGATCCACCGCCAGTGGCTTGAGGCTGTGTCGATTGAAATAGGAGCGCATGAAAATCACGTTCACAGGCTCCCCCTTCTCCCGGCTTTCGCGGCTGAGTGTTGCCATGGCATCGAAGGTTTCGCGCCATCGGAGCTGGGTGGTCTTGATCGTGTGAACGCGTTTGCTGAAGCTGTCGGAGCCACGCTGCTCGAGGCCAATCACCAGGAGGCTGGCGGCCAGCCCCAGGCTGGTGACCGCTGCTGAACCTGGGCGGCCTCTGAGCTGGGGAACCAGCCAGTGGCACCAGATGAAGCCGAGATCCATCACCGTGACCAGCTGCACCGGCAGGGTCCAGAAGCTGGCGTAGGGGTAGCCGACGCTGGCCCAGAGGGCCGCGGCATAGGCGATGGCTGCCAGGTTGAGCCCATCCAGCAGGTCCGTGCGCCGCTGCTTGCGCAGCAGCGGCAGCAGGCGCAGGCCGTTGAAGCTCACCAGGGTGATGAGGCGCCAGTCGGTGTCCAGGCTCCAGCGACCGCCAGCGGCGTTGCTCCGGGAGGGTGAACCAGCTCAGCAGGGCTGGTGTCACGAACAGCAGCAGGGCGATGTCTTTCACAAACACCCCCAACAGGGCGAAGGCCAGGGCGATCACAGCCAGCCCAACCAGATCAGCCAGCAGCCACTGTTTGCCGGCTTCGCTGCCGGCGGTGGGGATCAAAGCGTGCTGACGGCCGGCTGGTCGCCGACGGCGGCACGGATCGCCACCACCTGGGCTAGCAGTGCTTCCAGGCGATGGAGAGGAACCATGTTCGGGCCATCGCTCAGGCCCTTGTCGGGGTCAGGGTGCACCTCCATGAACAGGCCATCCACGCCAACCGCCGCTGCGGCCCTCGCCAGAGGCGCCACGAATTCCCGTTGGCCGCCGCTGCTGCTGCCTCGTCCGCCCGGTTGTTGGACGGAATGGGTGGCATCAAAGATCACCGGGCAGCCGAGGGCCTGCATCTGAGGAAGGCTGCGGTAGTCCACCACCAGGGTGTTGTAACCAAAGCTGCTGCCCCGTTCGGTCAGCCAGAGGCGACCGCTGGCGGGATCGAGCCCGGCCTCGGCCATCTTGTTGACGACCTGGGCCATGTCCCAGGGGGCGAGGAACTGTCCCTTCTTGACGTTCACCACCTTGTCGCTTTCTGCCACAGCCGCGGCTGCGGCGAGGAGCAAATCGGTCTGACGGCAGAGGAAGGCGGGGATCTGAAGCACATCCACCACCTCGGCCACGGCCGCGGCCTGGCTGGATTCATGGATGTCGGTGAGCACCGGCAGGCCGAATTGCTGCTTCACCTCCGCCAGGATCGCCAGACCCCCCTCCACGCCGGGGCCGCGGAAGGAGTGGCCGGAGCTGCGATTCGCCTTGTCGAAGCTGGCCTTGAAGATGTAACGGATGCCCAGGCGCTCGCAGATGCTTTGCACCTGACTGGCAACCTCCAGCACGAGTTCGCGGCTTTCGATCACGCAGGGGCCGGCGATCAGGGTCAGGGGTGCGGTCACGGCCAGTGGCTGAGCTGCCCCGATCATCGGACAGGGCCGCCGTAACCTGCGCGCGACGGCAGAGGTTTGCGGTGGCAGTGACTCCGATCCCAATCTTCATCGGTTATGACCCGCGCGAGCGGGCTGCCACCAATGTGCTGCTTGACAGCCTTTATCAACACAGCACCACTCCCTTAGCGATGACTCCCCTGGTCACGCCTCAACTCGAGACCCAGGGGTTGTATCGGCGGGAACGAGACCCGAAGCAGAGCACTGCGTTTTCCTTTACCCGGTTTCTGGTGCCCCACCTGATGGGTTACGAGGGCTGGGCACTGTTCATGGACTGCGACATGCTCTGTCGCGCCGATATCAAGGCTCTGTGGGACCAGCGTGATGACCGCTACGGGGTGATGTGCGTGCAGCATGAGCATGTGCCTGGAGAAACGGTGAAGTTCCTCGGGGAGGTGCAGAGCGCTTACCCCAAGAAGAACTGGAGTTCACTGATGCTGCTCAACTGCAACCGCTGCACCAGATTGACGGTCGATTATGTGAACACGGCCACGGGCCTGGAGCTTCACCGCTTCCACTGGTTGGACGGTGACCATGAAATCGGCGCCCTCGATGCCGGTTGGAACCATCTCGTGGACGTGCAGGCGGCACCGACGGCTGCGGCGTCTGCTGGTGGCCCGGGGCTGCTGCACTGGACCCTTGGTGGACCTTGGTTCCGAGACCAGCGCACCATGGGTGGACCACTGGCGGCGGAGTGGTTTGGCGCCCGGGATGACGCCATGAAGCTCTGGGACTGACGGCGATGGCCATGGCACGTTCAGTGGTGGCGGTTCCAGCCCGCCTGGCTTCTTCGCGGTTGCCCGACAAGGTGCTGGCAGACATCGGAGGTAAGCCGATGATTCAGCGGGTTTTGGAGCAGTGCGCCAAGGCAGCCGGGCCGGCCACCGTGGTGCTCTGCACCGATAGTGAACGGCTTCAGGGTCTGGCCGAGGCCTGGGGCTTTCCTGTCTTGATGACATCAGAAGCGTGCAGTTCCGGCAGCGAGCGGATTGCTTCTGTCGCTGATCAGTTGGTCGCCCTGGCTTGGGATGAGCAGCCTGACGGCTGGGATGCCACCACCCGTGACCAGCGGCTGTCATCCACGGCGGTGATCAATGTGCAGGGGGATCAGCCGTTCCTGGATCCGGCCGTGGTGACCGCCATGGTGGCGGAATTCTCCCGTCGGGATCCGGTCCCTGCGGTGGTGACGCCGGTGTATCGACTGCAGCCGGACACGATCCACAACCCCGCTGTGGTGAAGACCCTTCTGGCCCATGACGGCCGTGCTCTTTATTTCTCCCGCTCGGCCATCCCCCATGTGAGGGATGTGGATCCTGCCGACTGGCATCGGCACTCCCCCTATTGGGGCCATGTGGGCATGTATGGCTTCCGCGGCGATGTGCTCGCTGGCTGGGACCAGTTGCCTGCTTCACCCCTGGAGGATTTGGAGCGGCTGGAGCAGTTGCGTCTGCTCGAAGCGGGGCACACGATCGCCACCTTCCGCGTGGAGGGCACGTCTCTGTCAGTCGATACGGCAGAGCAGTTGGAGGAAGCCAGGCGGATGGCAGGGGGGGCCTAGGTCTGACACCAGCGGCTGGCGGTCGGCCAGAGCTGCTCCAGGTTCGCGTTTGGCAGCACCCTGCGGACCGTCCTCAGATCTTCCGCGAGCTGCTCCCCCAGTTGAGCCAGGAGCTGCTCAGGGATTGGGTTGGCAGTGGCGCTCACATTCACCTTCTCGCTCCAGGCTGGTTCCAGATACGGGATCTCCAAAAAGCGGCACAGATTGGCGTAGCTGGTGGGGGTGAACAGGGTTTCGAACAGGCCGATGAAACACTCCTCCAGTCCAAAGGTCTGCTGGAGTGCTTCTAGGGTCTGGGCGTAATTGCTGCGCAGCCCGCGGCCTTTATTGATGCGTCGGCG
Organism: Synechococcus sp. HK01-R; assembly: GCF_014217855.1. NCBI lineage: Bacteria > Bacillati > Cyanobacteriota > Cyanophyceae > Synechococcales > Synechococcaceae > Synechococcus > Synechococcus sp. HK01-R. The sequence continues at coordinate 994,609 of NZ_CP059059.1, forward strand.
CAGGGCGGCCTGCTCCGACTCGGCATCGCGCTGGCCCAGTTTGCGCAGCTTCATGCGTTGGCTGGAGATGATCCGTTCGATCGGATCGCGCATCAGGAAGACGGGGCGCACGGGAACCCCCCGCTGCTGAAAACCGCGCTTGATTTCCCCTAGGGCGTCGGCGCTCAGCAGGGCGTAGGAGGGGGTGATGTCGCCGGTGAGGCAGACCTTCCGACCAGGCCGGTGGGGGCGCCTCAGCAGCCAGGTGAAGTAGTCGTAATAGAGGCCAGGGCTGCGGATGAAGCACTGGCGGAGCCAGGTGCGTGGCTGCACCCAGCTGCGGGGCCGTCGCAGCTCCATGGGAACCTGCCGAAAGCGGGCCAGTTCCGGCACTGTTCGGGCGTCATGAACGTGATACTCCTTCAAGACGCCGAAATCGGCATCCTTGCGGTTGTGCAGCTGCTGATGCAGCCAGGTAGTGCCCGCCTTCTGGGCACCCACTCCGAGCAGAAACACTCCTGGACCGTCTGGAGAGCCAGTCTTAGTCATTGCGATCCCTCCAGCCTTGGCGGCGCAGGGTCTGCCAGTCGCCCCGGGCCTGCAGGATCCGTTCCGCCAGCTCGCGCACGGCGCCATGGCCGCCACGCCGGCGAAGTACAGCGTCGGCCTGGCGGCGCAGGGGGCGGCAGGCATCGGCTGGGGCCAGCAGAAGTCGCACCTGGGCGCGCACGGCCAGATCGTTCAGGTCATCCCCCACAAAGGCTGTGCTCGCAGGGCTCACCTGCAAGTGCCGCTGCAGGGCCTCCAGGGCCACGGGCTTGTCCTTGATTCCCACCAGGCAATGCTCAATGCCCAGCTGCCGCGCCCGCACCTCGGTGGCACCTCCGCGGCCGCCACTGAGAAAGGCCAGTTGAAGTCCGGACTGCTGGAGCAGGCGAAGGCCGAGCCCATCGCGCACATCGAAGCGCTTCTGCAGGACACCCTCAGGATCAAACCAGAGGCCGCCGTCGGTGAGGACCCCATCCACATCCAGCACCAAGAGTTTCAGCGCCGCCAGGCTGGAGCGCTGGCGCTGCCATTGCCATTCGCGCAGGACTGCTCGCATCAGTTCATCCTCAGGCCAGGCCGGCCTGGACCAGGTCATGGAGCCGCAGCAGCCCTTGCAACTGGCCGCTGGTGTTGATCACCGGCAACACAGAAATCGGCTTGCGTTGGTTGTGCTCCATGGTCTGGATCGCTTCCACCGCCAGTCGTTCGGCGCTCACCGTGATCGGATCGACGGTCATGAGGTCGGCGGCCGTCAGGCTGGCCCAGCTCTCACTGCCGTGGTCGCGCAGGGCGCGCCGCAGGTCACCGTCGGTGATGAGCCCGATCAGCCTGCCGGCCTGAGCGGGGTCCTCCACCCAGCCGCTGCCGATTGCGCCTTGGGTTAGGCGACCAATCACCTCCGGCAATGGGGTCCCTGGTTGCAGGGGTGGCAGCTGGGCTGCGGGCACCATCAGGTCGGCCACGGTCATCGTGAGCTGTTTGCCCAGGGATCCGGCCGGGTGATTGAGGGCGAAATCAGCCGGCGAGATCCCGCGCCGCTCCATCCAAACCGCGGCGAGGGCATCGCCGATCGCCATCGCCACCGCCGTGCTGGCCGTGGGGGCGAGGTTGAGGGGGCAGACCTCCCGATCCACCGAGGCTTCCAGCACTACATCGCTTCCCTGCGCCAGGGGCGACGCGGCACGGCCCACCAGCGCGATTCGGGCGGTTCCGCGCCGCTTTAGGTGGGGCAGAACTTCCAGCAGTTCGCTGGTTTCGCCGCTGTTGGAGAGCAGCAGGCACACGTCATCGGGAGCCACGACGCCTAGATCGCCATGGAGGGCATCGAGGGGGTTGAGGTAGAGCGCCATCAGCCCGATCGAGGAGAAGGTGGCCGCGATCTTGCGCGCCACGATGCCGCTCTTGCCGACGCCAGTGATCACCAACTTGGCCTTGCGGTCGGCGCAGCGCTCGAGCAGGGCCAGGGCTCCTTCCACCTGGTCGCTGCTCAGCCGTTCAGCGGCCGCGGCGATCGCGGCCGCCTCTTCTTGCAGGCAGCGGGTGAGTGCGGACACGCGAGCGGCCTCCAATTGAGCGCATTCTCAACCATGCCGGGTCTGTCAGGCTGGAGGGCCTTCTGAGGTTGCCGGGGGTGCTGAGCCAGATCAGAACGTTTGTTGGCTCCCCCTGGCTGGATGCCCTGCTGCCCCTGTCGCTGCTGGGTCTGGCGCTGGAACGCAGCGAGGATCCTGCTGGCATGGTCTGGCTGCTGGCCCTTTGGTGTGGCCTCAAGTTTGCGTCCCGGCTCCCTGCTCAGCCGGCTTATGGGGTGTTGATCGGTGTGCTGATGGTCAGCCTCAGCGCCGTGCTGCATCCCCTGAGCCTGTCGTCACCAGCGGATCTGATCTTGGTGCTGCTGGCGTTCGCCGCAGGTCTGCAGCAGTCCGGCAGCCAATGGCGCATCGCCCTCTGGATGCTGCTCTGCGGCGTGCTGGTGTCGTTGCCCTTCATTGCCTGGGATCGCAGCAACGGCAATCTGGCTCTGATTCCCTTGGAGGCGCTTCGGGAGGGACTACCGGAACAAGCCGTGCGGATTCAGAAGATCACCATCAATCGCTCGGGTTATCTCTTCGGTCTGTTCAGCCTGATCGGCTATGGCTTAGCCCGTAAGGAGTCTTGTCCACGGCTGGCCTGGCTCGCCGCTGCTGGTGGTGCTCTGGCTTACCTGCTCGCCTTCGCCACTGGATCACGCGCTGCGGCAGCCTTTCCGCTTGTGGCGGTGTTGCTCTGCGAGCTCTGCTGGCGCCATCGGCTGTGGGTCGCGCGCCGGTCAGGTTGGCTGGCCAGCATGGTCCTGGTGCTGGCCTTGGCCTTCAATCTGCTGCTCTACGTCCCGTTGAGTCCACTGGCCAATCGCAATCCGAGCGATGCCGGGCGAGCCAGCGTCGCTCAGTGTTTCGTTCGGGAGTCCTTGCGTTCTGGTGCCGACCTCTTCTCAGGCAGCGGCTTTGATCGCCGTTCGGATCGCTGTCTGGCGATCACGGCTGCGATTCCCGGTCGTGATCGGGGCATTCCCCATGCGCATAACGCCTTCCTCCAGGTTCTTGCCGATCAGGGGGCATTGACGCTGACCCTGCTGATCGTGGTGCTCTGGTGTTCTCTGCAGCGTCTACTGGCTGGCTTGGTTGGCGCCGATGGTGCGATCGCCTTCGTCGGTCTGGCTTGTTTGTCGTTCATGGTGAGTTCGTCTCTGGTGGAGTCGACCCTGATCAAGACCTCCCTGCAGCAGGTGGTCAGTGGTTATTTGCTTGCGATCGCCTGGAGGCGTTCGCCAGGGTCACCGCAAGGGGGATCTCAAGCGCCAGAGCTGGCGGCCTCGACGGACTCCCATACCATCGACCCATGAGCTTTCTGGCAGGCCTCAACGACGCCCAGCGCCGGGCGGTGGATCACCATGAGGGTCCGCTCTTGGTGGTGGCGGGGGCCGGTAGCGGCAAGACCCGGGCACTCACCCACAGAATTGCTCATCTGATTGGAGAGCACGGTGCCGATCCGGCCCAGATCCTGGCGGTGACCTTCACCAACAAGGCGGCCCGGGAGATGAAGGAGCGGCTGGAGCTGCTGCTGGCCCAGCGGTTGGCGCAGAGCCAGTTCGGCCAGCCCTGGAGCACCCTGCCAGCTGTCGAGCAGCGGCAGTTGCGCAGTCGCATTTATCGGGAGGTGACCAAGGAGCTGTGGATCGGCACCTTCCATGCTCTGTTCGCGCGCATGCTGCGCTTCGACATCGACAAGTTCAAGGATGCGGAGGGCCTGACCTGGACCAAGCAGTTCTCCATCTATGACGAGAACGATGCCCAGAGCCTGGTGAAGGAGATCGTCACCCAGGAATTGCAGCTGGATCCCAAGCGGTTTGATCCCAAGAAAACGCGATGGGCGATCAGCAATGCCAAAAACCAGGGTTGGCTGCCGGATGATCTGGAGGCCAATGCCGAGGGGCAGCGGGGCAAGCTCACCGCCGATGTCTATCGGCGCTACCGCAAAGCGCTGGCGGCGAACAATGCGCTCGATTTCGATGATCTGCTGTTGCTCCCGGTGCAGCTGCTCCAGCAGAACGAACAAGTGCGCGCCTACTGGCACCGGCGCTTCCGGCATGTGCTTGTGGATGAGTACCAAGACACCAATCGCACCCAATACGAACTGATCAAGCTGCTGGTGACCGATGGCCTCGATCCTCAGGTTTACGACAACTGGAGCGGTCGCTCGGTGTTTGTGGTGGGCGATGCCGACCAGAGCATCTACAGCTTCCGGGCCGCCGATTTCACGATCCTGATGGGTTTTCAGGACGACTTCGGCGACAAGGCCCCCGATGACAGCACCCGCACGATGGTGAAGCTGGAGGAGAACTACCGCTCGACGGCCACGATCTTGGAGGCGGCCAATGCCCTGATCGCTCACAACAGCGAGCGGATCGACAAGGTGCTGCGGCCCACTCGGGGCGAGGGTGAGCTGATTGCGCTCACCCGCTGCGATGACGAGATCGCGGAAGCGGAGGCGGTGGTGCATCGGCTGCGGATGATGGAAGCGGCCAATCCGGAGTTGAGCTGGCGCGACATGGCGGTGCTGTACCGCACCAATGCCCAGTCGCGGGCGATCGAGGAGTCGTTGGTGCGTTGGCGAATTCCCTATGTCGTGGTGGGCGGCCTGCGCTTCTACGACCGGAGGGAGATCAAGGATCTGCTCGCCTATCTGCGCCTGTTGATCAATCCAGCTGACACCGTCAGCCTGTTGCGGGTGGTGAACGTGCCCAAGCGGGGGATCGGCAAGACCACGATTCAACGGCTCACCGACGCGGCCAATCAGCTGGGGATTCCCCTCTGGGATGTGGTGAGTGACCCTGAGGCGGTGCGCTCCCTTGGGGGGCGTTCCGCCAAGGGGCTGCTCCAGTTCTGCGAGCTGATCCAGGGCCTCAAGGACCGGATCCATGACGCCGCTCCGTCGGAGCTGATCCAGACGGTGATGGAGACCAGTGGGTATGTGAGCGAGCTGATCGCCGAGGGCACCGACGAGGCGGAGGAGCGGCGACGCAACCTGCAGGAACTGGTGAATGCGGCGCTGCAGTATCAGGAGGAGAACGACGAAGGCGATCTGGAGGGCTTTCTTGCCTCTGCCGCCCTGGCCAGTGATGCCGACAGCAAGGACACCGCCGCCGATCGGGTGACCTTGATGACCCTCCACAGCAGTAAGGGTCTGGAGTTTCCGGTGGTGTGTCTGGTGGGTCTGGAGCAGGGCCTGTTCCCCAGCTATCGCTCGTTGGATGATCCGGCGTCGCTGGAAGAGGAGCGTCGCCTTTGCTATGTGGGCATCACCCGGGCGAAGGAGCGCTTATTTCTTTCCCATGCCAGTGAGCGTCGCCTCTGGGGTGGGATGCGTGAGCCGGCGGTGCCGAGCGTGTTTCTGTCTGAGTTGCCGGAAGCGCTGGTGCAGGGGGAGATTCCCCGTTCAGGCGGAGCGGCGTTGCGGCGAGAGCAGCGGCTCGACCGCCTCACCCGCGTGGATCGCGACGACTCCCGCAGGGTGGCGGCTGCGGGTTCCGCCGGTGCCCCTGCCAATGCGGTGCGCAGGCGCCAGGCCGGTCCGGCACCGGGCAAGAGCTGGAGTGTCGGCGACCGGGTGATGCACGCCAGCTTTGGGGAGGGAGAGATCACCCACACCTTTGGTAGCGGGGAGAAGGTGTCGATTGCGGTGAAATTTGCCGGGATGGGGCCCAAGATCCTCGATCCGCGCCTGGCGCCGATCGAGCCGGCCGGGAGCTGAAGCTGTGGAGCTCCCCGGCATTCCCCCAGGCTTGCTGGTCACTCTCCAGACCACGGCAGTTGCCAGTGGGATCTCACGTCTAGCCCTGGTGGGCGGAGCCGTGCGTGATGCCCTGCTGCACCACGAACACCTGGACCCCTGGCGGGGCCTGCCCGATCTCGACCTGGTGGTGGAGGGATCGGCGCCGGAACTGGCGATGGCCTTGAGGCGCCTGTGCGGTCATGAACGGGTGCCGGAGCTGCGGGCCCATGGGGCCTATGGCACCGTCGAGCTGGTGCTGGATGGGGTACTGCTTGATCTGGCCGGAGCGCGTCAGGAGCAGTACCCGGCCCCTGGCTTCAACCCTGTGGTGGAGCCCGGCCCCCTGGAGCGTGATCTGGAACGTCGCGACTTCACCGTGAATGCAATGGCCCTGGAGCTCCCCCTTCTGGAGGGGGGCGAGCCCCGCTTGTTGGATCCCCATGGTGGCCAGCAGCATCTCGCCCGTCGAAAGCTGATGTTTCTGCATGCGGGAAGCGTTGCCGATGACCCCACCCGGCTGATCCGGGCGGCCCGCTACGCCGCCCGGTTGGGGTTTGAACTGGCCCCTGAGGCTTTGGAACAGGTGGGCAGCACCCTGGCGGTCTGGCCCTGGGGGTGGCGACCGGGAGATCCGCCGAACCAGGCGCCGCCCGCGTTGGCCACCCGCTTGCGCATGGAGCTGGAGTTGTTGCTTGGGAAAGAGCCCTGGCCCGTCGCCCTCGAGCATCTGCAGCATTGGGGTTGCTTGGTGCTGCTCGATGACGCCCTGCAGGCGGACACTCGTTTGGTCCGACATTGTCATCAGGCCCAACGGCTTGGCGTGCCTTTGCTCACCGCTCTTGTGGCCGCAGCCTCCGACCCTGTCGCCCTCGCGGCGCGCCTGCAACTGCCCCAGCAGCAGCAGCGTGACCTTGAGGCGTTGGTGGCCATGCGCCACTGGTTGGCCCAGCAGGAGCGCCAGTCAGGGTTGGCTGGTTGGCGGGCAGCCGAATGGACGCAGGCGTTGGAGGCCCGCGCTGTTCGTCCCGATGTGGCGGCCCTGGCCGTTTGTGCCCTGCTCAGGGAGGGGGGGGCGACGGCCTGGCGGCCGCTGCTGCGCTGGTGGGGGCGCTGGCGTCATGTCAGTGCCCCGCTGTCGGCGCGCCAGCTGATCGCTCAGGGTTGGACGCCAGGGCCTGCCCTCGGGGCTGAACTGGACCGCCAGCGCCTGCAGGCGCTTCGGGCGCAGCAGCGATGAAAGGAGGCGCCGTGAGCCGCGTGCGCTGGCCTGCCGCTTGGGTGGCTCTCGTCTGTGCGGCGTTTGCCTTCAAAGCTCTGGCCTTGATCGACGCCATGACCCTCTGGAGTGATGAGCTCTACAGCGTCGGCAAGAGCTTCCAGCCGAGCTATTCCAGCCTGTTGGCCATGCTCCGGGAGGTCACCCATCCTCCGCTGTATTACTCCCTGCTCTGGTTCTGGGGGCGGTGGCTGGATCCGAGTGCCGTCAGCTTGAGGTTGCTTTCCTGGCTGGCCTATGGGCTTGGGGCTGTGCTGATCAGTCGTCAGGCCTGGGCCCTGGCAGCGCCAGCAGTGGCTCCACGGGCAGCCGCCCTCGCGGCGCTGTTGGCCTTCTGCAGCCCTTACCCCGTGCGCTTCTCGATCGAGGGCAAGAGCTACGCCTTCCTGGTGCTGCTCGTGGTGCTGGCCCTGATGGCCCGGCGACGCTGTCTTCAGAGCGGTCGCTCGCCCATCGGCTTGGCTGCCTATGGCCTTGCTCCCTATGCGCTAGCGGTGGCCGCGGCTGCCCTCACCCATTTCTATGGGCTGTTTCTGTTCGCTGCTGCGGCCCTCTGGGATGGCTGCCGCCGTCGCTGGGCGCTGGCCAGCGTTGCCCTGATGGGCCTGTTGCCGGCCTTGGCCTGGATTGGTTACGCCTCGGCCTATCTGTTCAGCTCCCGATCGGCGAGTTGGATCGGTCGCCCGGATCTTGCATTGCTGGAAGACACCCTCGCGCGGGCGCTGGGCCCTTGGCCCCTGCCCAAGCTCGCCTTGTTGTTGCTGCTGCTGTGGGCCCTGGGCCGCTGGGGAATGGAGCGAACCGCCGTTGAGGCGGATCAAACGCTGCGCATCAAAGGGCCGCGTTTGCTGGATGCCAGCGGTCTCGGGCTTTCCGGGCTGATGGTGCTTGGGGTGGTGCTGCTCTCGTTCGTCAAGCCATTCGCCTTCAGTCGTTACTTCGTGGTGCTGCTGCCGGCCCTGGTGCCCTGGTTGAGCGTGCGGGCTGCTTGTCTCCCCTTGAATGGGCGTGGACGTGCCCTGGCTCTGGTTGGGCTCGCACTGATGCTCGGCCTCTGGTGGCAGCAAGCCTTCGCTGCGCTTGATTCGGAGGGCGGCAGTCGGGAGGCGGATCAATTCCGGGCGATTAGTCAGCTCACCGCCGACCAGCCTGAGCGCTACAGCCCCCGCCCGCGGCTGCTCAACCTCAGCGATCGCATGGAGTTGGCTGCCGGCAGGATTCAGCGGCCCGTTTCTAGCTGGGGAGACGATGATGCGCTCCGCACCCGCCTCCACCGTGATCCGTTGCCTGAACAGATCTGGCTGGCGGCCACTGGCCCCGATGCTGTGGTGCGTCGCCGATTGAAACCCCTGGGCCGAGAGCTGGAGGCAGCTGGATTCCGCTGCAGCACCCTCACATCCGCTCCTCGCTTCAGCCAGGTGATGCAGTGCCGATCTGCTGCCAGTCCGTCTGGGGATCCCTGAGCAACGCTTCAGCCAGGGCAGGCCCCACGGCAAGCAGAAGCGGGCCGCAAGTTTGTGGATCGACCAGTAGCTCGAGCAGGGCCCGATGTTTGCTGCTCCCTGTAGGGATCGCACCCAGATTCAGCGCTACGGCAGCGGGCTGTGCCCCTGTCCCATCCAGAAGCGACCAGGCCCGTCGGTTGGCGGGAGCGAGGCTGCTGCTGTGGCCGGCCTCCAGCAGGGCAAAAGCACCAGGTAGAGCTGGGATCGCAGCTCCATCGAGCTGGAGCTGCAAGCGGTGATCATCTGAAGAGGGAGGGCCGAGCATTTCACCGAGATGGCCCAGGAGGCCGAACCCGGTGATGTCCGTGGCGGCATGGAGCTCGCCGGGGTGGGAGCGCTCGAAGCGGCGCAGCCTCTCCACCATGGTGTGCTGGCTGTTGGTCATCTGGGCCAGGGCGGAATCAAGATCCTCGGGGCGGGTGGCTCCAGCCATCGACGCCGCGAACAGCACACCAGTGCCGAGCGCCCGGCTCAGCAGCAGCACATCCCCGGCCTGCAGGCCCCGTTTGGGCCAGGGCCGCGGGGTCGGTGCACTGTTCACCGTCAGCACCACCTGCACCCCCAGGCTTGGGGAGCCATCTGTGGGTGCAGAATCCCGCGCCTCGAGCGTGTGACCGCCGATCAGGGCGGCTCCCTGCTCCTCGAGGGCAGCGCGCAGACCCGCGAGGGTTTGGCTGAGGAGCCATTGCTGCACCCCAGCATCCGCCCGGGGCAGGGTGATCACCGCCTGGGCGCTCTGCACAGTGGCTCCACAGGCCCAGAGGTCGGAGCTGGCATGCAAGGCGGTGAGGCGACCGTTGAGCCAGGGGTCACTCACCAGGGCGGGGAAGCCATCCACGCTCTGCAAGATGCCGCTTCCTTCGCCGGCTGGGTCAGCTGTTAGCTGGGCGGCATCCTCTGGAGCGCTGCCAAGGTGAGCGAGTCCAGCTGCACTCAGGGCAGTCTCCAGGGGGGCGGCGGGCAGCTTGGCGGCGCAGCCTCGGCACAACATGGCGTCCCCGCCTTCAGAGCGGGTCCGCATGCTCCCCTGGAGCTGGAAGCGTTCCATGAAGCGCCTGTCGATGCGTTGTTTCCAGCGCCAGAGCAGCGGGTGGGGGCCCACCAGCCAGCGACCCCAGAGGGCCCAGGCCGTGGGCTGTCCGTTCCGATCAGCGCCTCCCAGCAGCTGCAGGGCCCGGCGTTGGGGACGCCAGCGCTGCAGCGGTTTCCCTTGGCTGCTTGCTTCCAGGTTGCGGGCGAGGGGGCCAGCGGCCCGCACCGCCCAGACGCCGGATGGGGGACGTGGGGAGCTGCGGATCACGGCGCAATCACCGCTGGCGAAGACAAAGGGATGGCCGATCACCTGCAGGGAGGAGTCCGTTTGCACACGCCCCTGGGCATCCACCGGCAGGCCAGCTCGCTCCAACCAGCTGGGCGCGCGGCTTCCGGTGCAGCGCAAGCCGGGTCCATCGCTGCTGAGGTTGGAGCCGACCAGCCGATCGATCTGCGCCACCTCCAGGGCCCGTCGCAGGTTGGGGTGGGGGTGATCGGAACGGGCGATGAGCTGCAGGGGGCGTTGCGGCCAGCGTTGTCGCAAGGCGAGCGCCACCTCGACGCCGGCCAGGCCGGCCCCAAGGATCCGGAAGGGCCCCTCCTTTTTTGACCGCTTGGCATCCTGCGTCTGCAGATAGGCCAGGGCAGGTTCCAACGGTTTGATGGCCTGCTGGCTCTCATTCGACTCCCGGCTGATCGCGCCCACGTCCAGGCTCAGTTGATCAAAGGCCAGTGCCGGTCGATCCGCGAGCTGAAGCCGGCGTCGCCTGAGATCAAGCCCGGTGATCTCGGCCACCACCAGGATGACCCCGGCCTGGTCGGCCAGTTGGCGCAGATCGATCGCCACCTCGTCACGGCTGTAGCGGCCTGCGATCAGCCCGGGCACCATCCCGGAATAGAGGGCGGTGCTGTGGCGGTTGACCAGGGTGATCAGTCCGCGGGGCCGCTGTTGGGGCTGCATGGCCCAGCGGCGCAGCACCAGGGCATGGCTGTGGCCGCCACCGGCCAGCAGCAGGTGGCCGCTCATGGGGCCTCAGCGTCGAGGTCGTATCCCTCGGGGTTGCCCTGCTGCCAGATCCAGCCGTCGCGGCAGATGTCTGCGAGGCTGCGTTGGGTGCGCCAGCCGAGCCGCTGCCAGGCCGCCGTGGGATCTGCAACGGTCACGGCTGCATCACCAGGCCGTCGTTCAGTGATCTCGAAGGCAATCGTTCGGCCGGAGGCTTCCTCAAAGGCGCGGATGACGTCAAGCACCGAGGCCCCCTGGCCGCTGCCCAGGTTGAGGGTGAGGACCTGGGGTGACTCAGAGACAAGCGTCTCTAGAGCGGCGCGATGGCCCTCGGCCAGGTCCATGACATGGATGTAATCGCGGATGCAAGTCCCATCGGGGGTTGGCCAGTCGCCACCGAACACCGAGAGTTTCGGGCGACGCTTAACCGCCACCTGGCAGAGATAGGGAAAGAGATTGTTGGGAATCCCGTTGGGTGCTTCGCCGATGCGTCCGGAGGGGTGGGCGCCCACCGGATTGAAGTAACGCAGACATGCGATTCGCCAGCGGTCGGGAGCTGCGGCGCTCAAGTCATGCAACATCCTCTCCACAGCAGCCTTGGTGTGGCCGTAGGGATTGATCGGTTGCACCGGAGCTGATTCCGGAATCGGCACCTGGCTGGGATACCCATAAAGGGTGGCGCTGCTGCTGAACACCAGGGTGTGACATCCATGACTCTCCATGGCCGCCAGCAGCGCCCGGGTCCCATTCACATTCACATCCCAATAGCGCAGAGGGTCTTGCACCGACTCCCCCACCGCTTTGAGGCCAGCGAAATGAATCACCCCTGTCAGGGGCTCACCCTTGGCAGAGGCCGTTGCAAACAGCTGGTTGAGAGCGCAACCGTTCCGAATGTCGCCTTCAATCAGCTGCAGCCGGCCGCTCCCGCTGCCATTCCGGATCTGCACGCCCGCCAGTTCGGCCACCCTTTGCAAGGCTTCCGGCGCGCTGTTGCTGAAGTCATCCAGCACCGTGAGGTCGTGACCGGCATCCAGCAGCACCACACAGGTGTGACTGCCGATAAATCCGGCACCTCCGGTGATCAGAAGACGGGCCATGTGCAGACCCTATGGCAGGGACAGGGTCTTGTCCCGCCCTCCGCCGGGCAGACTGGACCACTGCCATAGGAATTGCGTGAGTCAGCTGCAGAGCCTGCGCGGCATGGTCGACCTGCTGCCGGAGCAGACCCGCCGCTGGCAGGCGGTGGAAGCCGTCGCTCGGGACCACTTCCGTCGTGCTGGTATCGAAGAGATCCGCACCCCTCTGCTTGAGGTCACCGAATTGTTTGCCCGTGGCATTGGTGAAGAGACCGATGTGGTGGGTAAGGAGATGTATTCCTTCCTCGATCGCGGTGAGCGTTCCTGCACCTTGCGGCCGGAGGGAACAGCCTCCGCAGTGCGGGCGGCGGTGCAGCACGGTCTGCTGAGCCAGGGCGCCCAGAAGCTTTGGTACGCCGGGCCGATGTTCCGCTATGAGCGTCCCCAGGCAGGGCGGCAACGCCAGTTTCACCAGATCGGCGTGGAGTGCCTAGGGGTGAGCAGTGCCCGCAGTGACGTGGAGGTGATCGCTTTGGCCTGGGATCTGCTCGCCGCCCTTGGCGTGCAGGGCCTGGAGCTGGAGATCAACAGCCTTGGCACCCCTGAGGATCGTCTGCGCTACCGCAACCAGCTGGTGGCGTGGCTGGAGGCGCGGGTGGATCAGCTCGACTCTGATTCACAAGAACGGCTGGCGACCAACCCCCTGCGCATCCTCGACAGTAAAAACAAAGCCACTCAGGCTCTTTTGGTCGATGCTCCCACCCTGCTCGAGGCCCTCAGCCCGGAGAGTGCGTCGCGGTTCGAGCAGGTGCAAGAGCTGCTCAGCCAGCTGGGGATCCCGTTTCAGGTCAACACTCGGCTGGTCCGTGGCCTCGACTACTACGGCCATACCGCCTTCGAGATCACCAGCGATCAGCTTGGTGCCCAGGCCACCGTCTGCGGGGGCGGCCGCTACGACGGCCTGGTGGAGCAGCTGGGCGGCCCGGCAACCCCCGCGATCGGTTGGGCCCTTGGGATGGAGCGGCTGCTGCTGGTGCTTGAGGCTGCGGCCCAAGCGGATCCTGAGGGCCCTGCTGCTCGGCTCACGGCCCCGACGCCTCCCACGGTGTATCTGGTGAACCGCGGTGAGGCGGCGGAGTCCGCTGCCCTGGGCGTGGCCCGCAGCCTGCGTCAGCTTGGCCTGTCCGTTGAGCTCGATGGCTCCGGTGCCGCCTTCGGAAAGCAGTTCAAACGAGCCGACCGCAGTGGTGCGGCCTGGGCCGTGGTGATCGGCGATGAAGAAGCGGCCGCCGGTGTGCTCCGTCTCAAGCCCTTGCTTCGGGAGGGTGAGGAGCAACGCTTGGCCTTGAACGCACCGTCTGAGCTGGCTGAAGCTCTACGCCAAGCCGAACAGCGATAACCTGCCCCGATCTTCTGCGCGTAGATACCCGTCGCAATGACCGCCACCTCCATCCGCTCCATCTGCTGCATCGGTGCCGGTTACGTCGGAGGCCCGACCATGGCGGTGATTGCGGACCGCTGCCCCGACGTGCAGGTGACCGTCGTCGATATCAACCAGGCCCGCATCGATGCCTGGAACGATGAAGACCTGACTCGCCTACCGGTCTACGAGCCGGGGCTTGATGCTGTGGTCGGCCGTGCCCGTGGCCGCAATCTGCACTTCTCCACCGCTGTCGAGGGGGCGATCGCCGCTGCAGACATGGTGTTCATTTCCGTGAACACTCCCACCAAGACCAAGGGCCTGGGCGCTGGTCAGGCCAGTGACCTGCGTTGGGTGGAAGCCTGCGCCCGTACGGTCGCCAGGGCTGCCAAGGGTCACACGATCGTGGTGGAGAAGAGCACCCTTCCGGTGCGCACGGCGGAGGCGGTGAAAGCGATCCTTAGCGCCGCCAGCACCGAGGGCGGCGAGCGCAGCTTCTCCGTGCTTTCCAATCCCGAATTCCTGGCGGAGGGCACCGCGATTCCTGATCTTGAATCGCCGGACCGGGTTCTGATCGGTGGCGAACACCCTGAGGCGATTGATGCACTTGCCCAGGTGTATGGGCAGTGGGTGCCTCAGGAGCGCATTCTGCGCACCAATCTCTGGAGTAGTGAACTCTCCAAACTCACGGCCAATGCCTTTCTGGCTCAGCGCATCAGCTCAATCAATTCGATCGCTGCCCTCTGTGAAGCCACCGGTGCTGATGTGCGGGAGGTCGGCCGTGCCATCGGCACTGACAGCCGAATCGGCCCCAAGTTTCTCAATGCAGGCCCTGGTTTCGGAGGGAGCTGCTTCCAGAAGGACATTCTGAATCTGGTATATCTCTGTCGCCATTTCGGGCTTCCCGAGGTGGCGGACTACTGGGAATCAGTGGTCAACCTCAACACCTGGCAACAGCACAGGATCGCTCGCATCGTGGTGCAGAAACTGTTTGGCACTGTCACGGGCAAGCGACTGGCCATTCTTGGTTTTGCCTTCAAGGCCGACACCAACGACACCCGCGAAGCTCCGGCGATTCGGATTGCCCGTGACCTGTTGGAGGAAGGCGCGCAGTTGGCGATTCACGACCCCAAGGTTGAGCCAGAGCAGATCGAGCGCGACTTGAATCTCCCAGCTAGTGAGGCCCCCGATGCTGAGGCAGGACCCACTCGGGCCGCCCTCAGTGGTGAAGGGACCTGGTGGAGCAGTGCCGAAGTGGCTGATGCAGTGGCTGGAGCTGATGCCGTGCTGATCCTCACCGAGTGGAAGCACTACCGCCAGCTCAACTGGGATCAGCTTGCCCCTCTGCTGCGGAAGCCCGCCTGGGTGTTTGATGCTCGCGCTGTTGTTGATCCTGCAGCGGTGGCTGCTTCAGGATTGAAGCTTTGGCGTGTGGGAGACGGCGACGCGTGACAGGGATTCCTGCTGCCACAGGGGCCGCCGCCGTCCGTCGACCCATTCTCGTGACTGGTGCCGCAGGTTTCATCGGTGCCGCCCTCTGCCAGCGCCTGCTGGAGCGCGGCGATCGGGTCATCGGCATCGACAATCTCAACAGCTACTACGACCCGGCCCTCAAGCGCGCTCGCCTCGCTGAGGTAGAGGCTGTTGCGCAAGCAGCGGGCACCGGCAGCTGGCGCTTTGAACCCATCGCTCTCGAGGATGCTGAGGCGCTCATGGCTCTGTTCGCTGCGGAGCGCCCGGCTGTGGTCGTCAATCTCGCCGCCCAGGCCGGCGTGCGTTATTCGCTCGAGAATCCTGCCGCTTACATCCAGAGCAATCTGGTGGGCTTGGGGAACATCCTGGAGGGCTGCCGCCATCACGGCGTCGACAACCTGGTGTATGCCTCGAGCAGTTCGGTGTATGGCGGCAACCGCAACCTGCCCTTCCATGAGCGCCAGCCGGTGAATCACCCGGTGAGCCTCTATGCGGCTAGTAAGAAAGCCAATGAGTTGATGGCTCACACCTACAGCCATCTCTACGGCTTACCTGCAACCGGCCTCCGTTTTTTCACTGTGTATGGCCCTTGGGGCCGACCCGACATGGCGCCGATGCTGTTCGCCAAGGCGATTCTGGCTGGCGAACCGATCAAAGTTTTCAACCACGGCAAGATGCAGCGGGATTTCACCTACATCGATGACATCGTGGAAGGGGTCCTGCGCTGCTGCGACAAGCCCGCCACCGCGAATCCCAACTTTGATGCGTTGAATCCTGATCCCGCCACGGCGGCGGCCCCCCACCGGGTGTTCAATATCGGCAACAGTCAGCCCACCGAATTGCTGCGGTTCATCGAGGTGATGGAGCAGGCCCTGGGGCGTAAGGCGATCAAGGATTTCCAGCCGATGCAGCCGGGTGATGTGGTGGCAACAGCTGCTGATACTGCCGCTTTGGAGTCATGGGTGGGGTTCAGGCCTTCAACACCCATTGAGGAGGGTGTTGATCGCTTTGCCCGTTGGTATCGCGAGTTTTACAGGGTTTAGGCCTCCGCTTCGGCAGCGAGAGCCTCATCAATAAAAAAACCGCTGGGGTCACCAGCGGTTCAAATGATCGATGGGTTGTAGAGCTGCGATCAGGCGGAACCGACGCCGGTGTAGGAACCGTAGAAGAACAGGCCCACCACAAAGATCACCGCCATGCCACCGGCTGTGGCGACGAGCCAGAGGGGAAGCACGCCTTCGGTCCAGCGGGAGCGCCAGGCAACAGCTGGGCGACCGTCGGGAAGGCGGTCGGGAATACGACCGTCAGGCAGGTTGGATTTCTTGCCGCTCATGACTCAGTTCCTCAGTTGAAGAAGTAGCTGGAGAACAGAACCCCGGTGGTGAACACCAGCAACAGCCCCAGGTAGAGGCTGGTGCGGTTGAGTTCCACCGGCAGGTTGTTCGGATTGGGATTGCGCTGCATGGGGAGATCCGTTGGGTTGATCAGCGGCGGATGAACTGCATGGCAGCCAGGGCGCCAAGGAAGAACACCGTGGGAACGCCCAGGGTGTGCAAAGCGAGCCAGCGCACCGTGAAGATCGGGTAGTTGCGCGGCGTGGAGGTGGCGGGAGTCTGCGTCATGGCTTATTTCAGGCGAACGTCAAGCTGGGACTTGCCTTCATAGCGCTGGCTCACAACCGGAGCCTTGCTCTCAGATGCCTGGAAATAGGCGTCTGGGCGAGGTGTTCCGAAGGCGTCGTAAGCGAGGCCGGTGGACACGAACAGGAACCCAGCGAGGAAGATCGCGGGCAGGGTCACGGCGTGGATCACCCAGTAGCGAATGCTGGTGATGATCTCAAAAAACGGGCGTTCCCCGGTGGAGCCGGCAGCCATGGCTTCGGGCGTATCAGCTTCGGGATCCTAAGGCGCGAAGCCGAAGGGCCGGGGCTGGCGGCGGGGCTTGGTTACACAGCGTTGTGGCTTTCGCCGGCCCTCAACCCTGCCAGCGCAGCAGGATGCCGCGCTCGCCGAGCAGGAAGGCCTTGCCATCAGCGGTTTCAAAGCGAGTGAAGTTGGAGGGTTGCTCTGCACCCACAGGGTCCCTTTGCCAGCTGTCGCCGCCATCGCGGCTCAGCAGCAGCGTGCCGTTGCCGCCTCCGGCCCAGATCGTGCCGTCAGGCGTCCAGGCCAAATCCATGTAGCCATAGCCGTTGGTGATGGGGATCACCGGCTTGCTCCAGCTTTCGTTGTCGCCCTGCTCGCTGTTGAAGCGGATCTGGGCGCCGCGGGCCAGCATCCACAGGCGGCCGTCGGGCTGGAAGCCGATGCTCTGCAGCCGCTGGCTGCTTACCCGCTGGTGCACCTGCCACACGTCCTGGCCGGGATCCCAGCTGGCGTAGAAATTGCCCAGGCTGCTCACACTCACATAGCGGCCGTCGTCACTGCGGCGCAGATCGCGCACGGCACCGGCCGCGTCGCTCACCTCGGCCTCCCAGCTCCCGCCTCCATCACGGGTGCGATACACGGCGCCCACGTTGGTGGCGAGCTCGGCGCTGTCGGGTCCAAGAGCCGTGATCAGATAGGGCTCACCTGGCAGCTTCGTGTCCAGGAAGAGGCGGGTCCAGTTGCTGCCACCATCGCTGCTGTGCATCAGTAGGCCGGGCTGGCCAGCGATCCAGCCGTCATCGCCATCGAAATCGATGCTGATCAGTCGGAAATTTTCCTCTTCAGGCAGATCGAGGCTGCGCTCACTCCAGCTGCTGCCGCCATCGTTGGTTTCCAGGATCATCCGGTTGCTTCCCACCAGGAAGCCATGGTTGGAATCGGTGAACGCCACATCCAGGGGGTTGGCCTGGGTGTGCAGATCGATCGGTTGCCAGGGGCTGGTCTCCGCTGCAGCGAGACGAGTGGAGACACAGCCGCCGAGACCGAAGCCGATGCAGGCCACCAGCAGCAGGTTGAAGAGGGGAGCAAGCAGTCGCTTCATGGGGAGAGAGGCAGGTCCTTTGAACGGGTTGGCTGTGAACGCAGCGGCTGTCAACGCAGTAGCTACGAAGGCAATGGCTGGGTTAGGTCAGCGCAGGGAGTAAAGCGAGAGGAAGAAGGCGAAGGCGAGGGCAAGGCTGCCGAAGATCAACACATTCTTTTGGCCGGGGGTGAGTCGGTTCACACCGAGCCCGTAGTTGAGGTTCTCCTCGAAGCCGCTGGCTTTGGAGCGGGGGCCGATGTCCCGGAAGGCGCCCACCTTGCTGCGGCACACCGGGCAGCGGAAGCGGATCGCATCGAGATCCTCGAAGGCGGTACCGGTGGCAATCCCCAACTTTTTGACACCCTCATCCGGGTCGTAGACGTAACCGCAGCTGCGGCATTCGAAGCGGTGGGTGCGTGGGTCGCTGGTTTCGGCGACAGGTTGCTCCCCTTCAGAACCAGCGGCCCCCTGTTCAGAAACAGCCTGTTCAGAGGCCGCCCGTTCGGACAAGGGTTCTGGAGCTGTGCTCTCGTCGCTCACCATGGATCGGCCGGGCCCCGCAACTCTATCGGGGGCATTCCGCAACAGAGGGTGGCGGTGAATGCCAGACTGCCTGCCAGATCGGGCCTGCCCAGATGTTTGCGCTGCCGGGTTATGACGCCTTTCTCGGGTTTCTGCTGATCGCAGCGGCAGTGCCTGTGCTGGCGTTGGTGACCAACAAACTGCTGGCACCGCGCAGTCAGCAGGGGGAGCGCGAGCTCACCTATGAATCCGGCATGGAGCCGATCGGTGGCGCCTGGATTCAGTTCAACATCCGCTACTACATGTTCGCGTTGGTCTTCGTGATCTTCGACGTGGAAACGGTGTTCCTCTATCCCTGGGCGGTGGCGTTCCACCGCCTCGGGCTCTTGGCTTTCATCGAAGCCTTGATCTTTATTGCCATTCTGGTCGTGGCACTGGCCTATGCCTGGCGCAAGGGCGCCCTCGAGTGGAGCTGATCCGATGTCTGAGATGACCACCCCTTCCCTCTCAACGACGCCCTCCATCGATGCTGTGCGCGACCTGCGTGCCGCAAGCTGTGGACCCGTCGCCGGTGCTGCAGGGGGAGCGCCAGCAGTCACGAGCGATCTGAGTGAGAACGTCATTCTCACCAGCCTTGATGACCTCCACAACTGGGCCCGCCTCAGCAGCCTCTGGCCCCTGCTGTACGGCACGGCCTGTTGCTTTATCGAGTTCGCGGCCCTGATCGGCTCCCGCTTTGATTTCGACCGATTTGGTCTGGTCCCCCGCAGTTCACCGCGCCAGGCCGATCTTTTAATCGTGGCGGGTACCGTCACCATGAAGATGGCCCCGGCGCTGGTGCGGCTCTACGAGCAGATGCCGGAGCCCAAATATGTGATTGCCATGGGGGCTTGCACGATCACCGGCGGCATGTTCAGCGCCGACTCCACCACCGCGGTGCGGGGGGTCGATAAGCTGATTCCCGTTGATCTGTATCTCCCCGGCTGCCCTCCTCGCCCGGAAGCGATCTTTGATGCGGTGATCAAGCTGCGCAAGAAAGTGGCGAATGAGTCGGTGGCGGACCGCCGTCAACTGCAGCAGACCCACCGCTATTTCACGGTGCAGCACGCCATGCAGCCGATCGAACCCGCCGTGACCGGGGCCTATCTGCGCGCTGAAACCCAGGTGGCTGCCCTCAAGCCCGGCATCGGCCTGGCCATGCCAGCCGTGCCCAGCACTGAACCTTCCGAGACCGCCACCGCACCCGCCGAATCGTCATGAGCGCGACTCCCGACAACAAGCCCGCAAGCGAAGCAGCGGCAGAAACCACCGTTCCAGCAGCACCTGAGCCCGGCCTTGTCAGTCAGTGGCTCAGTCAGCAGGGATTTGACCATGATCTGCTGCCTGCCGATCACATCGGCACGGAAACCATCGGTGTTGAGGCGATCTTCCTGCCGGTGATCGCCGCCGCGCTCAAGAGCCACGGGTTTGATTACCTCCAGTGCCAGGGTGGCTACGACGAGGGCCCCGGCGAGCGGTTGGTCTGCTTCTACCACCTGGTGGCCATGGCTGAAGTCACCGAGGGTGGAGCCCAGGCCGTGCGTGAAGTGCGCCTCAAGGTGTTCCTCTCCCGGGAAGGTCAGCCCAGCGTGCCCAGCCTTTATGGCCTCTTTCGTGGAGCGGATTGGCAGGAGCGGGAAACCTTCGACATGTTTGGGATTCAATTCGAAGGCCATCCCCATCCCAAACGTTTGCTGATGCCAGAAGACTGGAAAGGTTGGCCCCTGCGCAAAGACTATGTGCAGCCCGATTTCTACGAAATGCAGGACGCTTACTGATCAGCAAGTGATTGATTGACGCTGATTGATCAGCCCTGATCGATTCAGGATCTTCGATTTTGCGGTTGGATTTAGGTGTCTTTATCGCGTTTGTGTTTGCGGTAGAAACGCATGACTGCCAGGGCAAGACTGCGCGGATCGTGTCGAAGCGTGGCTGTGGGCCTCGCACCTTGAAGGGGTGCTTCGGTCACGTCGTAGCCCTCCCGCTGCAAATGCAACCGGTCGCAGGTCACGGGCTCGGCACCGCGTTGTCGGTAGTGGGCGATCAGTGGTGATTCCGCCAGGGGTTCCTGAGCAAGCACCGCATGGAACAGCCGCTGGCTGATTCCGAGTGAAGCGAGCTGCGCTTCGATGGCGCGCAGATGACCGCTCACATCCAGGCCATCGGTTTCCCCGGGTTGGGTCATCAAATTGCAGATGTAAAGCCGTGGTGCTCGGCTGCGTTGAATCGCCGTCACCAGTTCAGGCACCAGCAGATTCGGGAGCAGAGATGTATAGAGGCTTCCTGGGCCCAGCAGGATCAGATCGGCCTGGGCGATCGCCTCCAGGGCCCTTGGAAGTGCTGGAGGCTGTTCGGGAAGGCAGCCGAGGCGCACGATCGGGCTCGGGGCCTGGCCGATCGCTGATTCGCCTTCGAGGCGGGTGCCGTCCTCCAGCTCCGCCCAAAGCCGCACATCCACGTTGGTGGCGGGCACCACCTGACCTTGCACCGCAAGCACCCGGCTGGAGGCGGTGATCGCCGTTTCCAGGCTGCCGGTGATCGCCGTGAGCGCCGAGAGGAACAGGTTTCCGAAACTGTGGCCTTCTAGGCCGCCACCGGCGGAGAAGCGGTATTGAAACAGTTTGGTGAGCAGGGGCTCTTCGGTGGAGAGGGCCGCCAGGCAGTTGCGGATGTCGCCGGGGGGCTGCACGCCCAGCTCCCGTCGCAACACCCCGCTGCTGCCGCCGTCATCGGCCACGGTCACGATCGCTGTGATGTGGCTGCTGTAACGCTTGAGGCCGCTGAGCAGGGTGGAGAGCCCCGTGCCGCCACCGATCGCCACGATGTTGGGGCCCCGGTTGAGCCTGCTTTTGGCCCGCAGGGCATCCACCAGCACCGTGTCTTTCTCCGGGGCGAGCGCCTGCTGGATCGAGCCGAAGCTGCGGCTTTGCCCCCACAGCACCAAACCAATGCCGATGAGCAGCACCAGAGGGCCGGTGATGCCTCTTGGCATCACGCGGGTGATCCAGCTGAGTCCTTCTTGGATCGCCCAGAGGGTCCAGTAGATCGGCTGCAGATCGGCCCAGACAGCGGCCCCCAGCAGCGCCATCACCAGGCCGATTCCGGAGGTGAGCAGCCAGCGCTTCACTACCAGCCCGGGTTGGAGCCAACGCACCGCACGCCTGGAGCGGGTCACCAGATCCTTCTGGCGCAGAGCCCGCTCCTGAACAGCCTGCTGCCGGCGCCGGTTGCCGCGTCGCTCGCGGCGCTGGGTGGGTGGAATCGGCGCAGTCAAACGGGCGTCTTCAGTGATTGCCTTAGCAGGAACTGTACGGAAATTGCGCTGTCCCACCACTGTCCCTGGCCAGCGCAGGCAGGATGAGCCCGGTTGCACGTTCGATTCCGTGCCTGAGCCCACGGCCAACACTCCATCCATCGCAGCCTGTCCTGTGGTGGAGATGCGCAACCTCACCATGCAGTGGGGACCGAGGCCCGTTCTGGATGCGGTCAACCTCACGATGCAACCTGGGGAGCGTTTGGCCGTCGTGGGCCCCTCCGGTGCCGGCAAGTCCACTGTGTTGCGTCTGCTGGCGGGCTTGCAACTGCCCACCTCAGGCGAGTTGCGTCTCTTTGGTCAGCCTCAGATTTACCGCCGCTTGGATCAGCGTCAGCCCCCTGATGTGCGCCTCGTGTTTCAGAACCCGGCGTTGCTGGCCTCTCTCACCGTGGAGGAGAACGTCGGCTTCCTGTTGATGCGGCTGGGACGGTTGCGGCCCCGGGAGATCCGTGAGCGTGTGATGCAGTGTCTGGAAGCGGTGGGCCTCAATGATGTGGCCGACAAGTATCCGGGTCAGCTCAGCGGCGGTATGCAGAAGCGGGTCAGCTTTGCGCGGGCCCTGATCGACGACCCCGACCGTGCCGCTGATGCAATGCCCCTTCTGCTCTACGACGAACCCACGGCCGGTTTGGATCCCGTGGCCTGCACGCGCATCGAGGACCTGATTGTGAAGACCACCACCGTGGCCAATGGCTGCTCCGTGGTGATCAGCCATGTGCGCAGCACGATCGAGCGTTCCGCCGAACGGGTCGTGATGCTCTACGGCGGCAAATTTCGTTGGGATGGCTCGATCGACGAGTTTCGCTGCACCGACAATCCCTATATCGAACAGTTCAGGACCGGTAGTCTGCGCGGACCGATGCAACCCTCCGACCACTAATCCTTATGCGTCGCAGCGTTCGTGAGGCCATCGTTGGATTCTCAATCGTGGGGGCGGTCACGGCGTTTGCCGGCACCATGCTCTGGCTGAGGGGTGTGCGTCTCGGCGCGGAAACCTGGACGGTGACCGTGGATTTCGCCGACGCTGGCGGTCTGGCAGAGCGTTCCCCCGTCACCTATCGCGGCATCCTTGTAGGGGTGGTCAAGAACATCCAGGTCACCCCTCAGGCGGTGCGCGCCACCCTTGAAATCGATCAGGAGGATTTACGTCTGCCCCTGCCGGTGTCGGCAAGCGTGGGAGCTGCTTCGTTGCTGGGCGGTGATGCCCAAGTGAACCTGGTTAGCCGTGGCAAGCCCCTGGCGGCCAATGCTCCCTTGCCGAAATCAAGACACTGCGCCGGAAGCGGTGTGCTCTGCAATGGTGCCGCGATTCGCGGACAGCAGGCCGCCAGCCTCGACAGCGTGACCGCCTCGCTGCAGCGTCTGCTGTCCCAGGCCGAAAAGGACAAGCTGGTGTCGCGTCTTGTTGAGTCGACCGATGAGTTCGATGCCACAGCTCAAGACATTCAAAAACTGATCCAGCAGCTCAGCGCTGAGCTGGAGCGAGCCGAGCCCACGATCAACAACCTCAACCAGGCCACGGATGATGCCGCCAAGGCGGCGGCCCACATCCGCAACTTGGCGGCGGCCCTTGATAACCCGAAAACCGTCAGTGAGCTGAAGCGCACGGTGAGCAACGCTGAGTCGCTGACGCGCAAGATTGACACCGTGGGCGGCGATGTGGAGAAGCTCACCTCCGACCCCAAGTTCATGAAGGCCGTTCGGGACGTGACGATTGGCCTGGGCGCCTTTTTCCAAGAGCTCTACCCAGCCCAAACCGGCAAGCCCTGAGGGCGCCAACCCTTTGACCTGGGCTCCCGTAACGGGGGCGTGCCGTTTTCGTTACGTCACTGCGTTAATGGCCTCCATGGCGATCGCGGCGATGGCTTGATCGCTGGCTTTCGGGAGTTGCACATACTTGCCACCGGCGGCTTCGGCCAGGTCCTTGCCCATGCCACTGCCGATGAACTTGCGTTCGGTGTCGATCACCAGCAGCTTGATGCCGAGCGCCCGGTAGCGGGAGGCCACATCGAGCACCTCCTGCTTGAGATCTGGTTTCTCCTCCCCCTCCAGCTCCGGCTGCCCTAGGGAGGTGCTGAGGGGAACGTTGCCGCGCCCATCGGTGATGGCCACCACCACCACTTGGCCCAGATCACCAGTAGCCAGGGCGTTGGCCCCGACCCGGGCTGCCTGGGTGAGGCCGTGGGCCAGCGGTGAACCACCGCCGCAGGGCATCGATTCAAGCCGTCGTCTTGCGGCGGTGATCGAGCGGGTGGGCGGAAGAAGCACCTCCGCCTGGTCGCCGCGGAAGGGGATCAGGGCCACTTCATCACGGTTTTCGTAGGCCTCGGTGAGCAGACGGATCACGGCACCTTTGGCGCTCTGCATTCGATTCAGCGCCATCGATCCGCTGGCATCCACCAGGAAGATCACCAGGGCGCCGGCCTTGCGCTGCAGCAGCTTGGCGCGCAGGTCGGCCTCCTTCACGATCACGGTGCGCTCCGGTTGGCGGGCGCGGCGCGCCCTCTGGTACGGAGCGGCCGCGCGCAAGGTGGCGTCCACGGCGATCCGGCGCACGGGCCCGCGGGGCAGCATCGGTTTCACATAGCGGCCGCGGCTGTCGCTGAGCACCACCGAACGGCTTCCGCTGTTGCCGCTCTTGCCCTTGGCGGCGCCAAACAGCAGCAGCTCCGGGTCGATCGCCACCGCTTCCGGGTCGAGCATGAACTCTTCCGGCACCGAGGGAGGCGCCTGGTCTTCTGGAGAGTCGTCCTCCGGGCTGTCGTCTTGGTCCGGATCGTTGTCGTCGCTGCTGTCGCCCTCGGGAGGGTCGCTCTCGTCCTCGCCGGATCCTTCCGGCGGTGGCGGCTGATTCTCCGGGTTCTGATCCCCCGCCTCCGGTGGCGGGGGGCTCTGGTCCTGTGGCTGCTCGGGGGGAGGTGGCGGCTCCATCTGCTGATCCGGTGGCGGCAGTTGCGAGGCTCTCGGGGCGATCACCAGGGCCACGGCCACCTGCAGGTCAGCGGCCTCCACCTGGTCGCGGCCGCTGAGGGCCGCATGGGCCTTGGCGACGCGCACGGCATACAGCTCGGAGCGATGCCCTTCCACGCCGCCGCGAATCGCCTCGGTCACGAGGTATTCGATCTGTTCGCCGCTGATCTGCACATCCGGCAGCCATTGGCGCGCGAGCAGTAGCTGCGTGGCCAGGGCATCGGTCTCCTCGCGCCATTGCTCCGCAAAGCTGCGGCTGCACTGGCCGTGGGCCAGCACCGCCTCGGTGATCTCCACCCGCTGTTCGGTGCTCACCAGCTGATTGGCAGAGAGAGCAATCGCGAAACGATCGAGCAGATGGTCGCGGACGTTGCCTTCCTCCGGGTTGTAGGTGGCGATCAGCAGCGGCCGGCAAGGGTGGCTGAGGCTCAGCCCCTCCCGTTCCACTTGGTTCACGCCGCTACCCACCGCCGCCAGCAGCAGATTGACGATGCCGTCATCGAGCAGGTTGAGCTCATCCACATAGAGCACGCCCCGGTGCGCTTCCGCCAGCAGGCCTGGTTGGAACACGGCATTGCCAGTGGTGAGGGAGGCGGTCACGTCCACGGCACCGACGAGCCGGTCTTCGGTGATGCCCAGGGGCACCTGCACAAAGGGGGCTGGGATCACCTTGGTGGGCAACAGGGCTTCTGTGCCGGTGGCCTCGGGATTGCCGCCTAAAGCGGTGATGCGTCGCCGGGCGTTGTCGTCCCATTCCTCAGGGTTGAGGGGGTCGAGGTTGCGTCCATGGCTCTGGGGCCCATCACCGCCCTCCACATTGAGCACTTCGATCGGAGGGAGCAGGGCATGGAGGCCGCGGGCCAGCACCGATTTGCCCGTCCCCCTGCCGCCGGCGATGATCACGCCCCCCAGGCCGGGGTCCACCGCCGCCAGCATCAGGGCAAGCTTCAAGGTGCCGTGGCCGGTGATGGCCGCCAGCGGGAAGGCGCGGTTGGCTTGGTCTTGGGCTGCCGTGCTCACCACTCCGCTTGCCACCATGAATGCGTCCGGCGCTGTTCTGGAGGCTCAGTCTCGCTGATGCTCTGCAGCGGGCGTTGGATCAGGCTTGGGAACTGATTGCAACGCGCGGATGCCCGCCACCCGTCTGGCTATTGCCCTCGGCGCCAATCTGCCTAGCTCTGCTGGAAGCCCCTATCAGACTCTGCTGGCGGTGCGGCCACAGCTGGAGGGTGTCCTGGCGGCATGGGCGGATTCGGGCCTTGATGGTGCGAGTGGCAGGGACGACGGCCGCGATCAGGGCTTCCGCTGCGCTTGG
Organism: Synechococcus sp. HK01-R; assembly: GCF_014217855.1. NCBI lineage: Bacteria > Bacillati > Cyanobacteriota > Cyanophyceae > Synechococcales > Synechococcaceae > Synechococcus > Synechococcus sp. HK01-R. Next base: position 1,020,349 of record NZ_CP059059.1, read on the forward strand.
TCTCCTCTGCTGAACACCGCGCCCGTCGGGGGGCCGCCGGATCAGCCCAGCTATCTCAATGCCGTGGTGCTGGTCACAGGGGATCTTGGCGATCCTTGCCTTGAGAAGGCCTTGGCATTGCTGGATCAGCTTCATGCCATCGAACGACAGTTCGGGCGTGACCGTGCCAGGGAGCAGCGCTGGGGGCCGCGCCCGTTGGACCTCGATCTCCTCTTCTGGGAGGAACTGCGCCTCGAGCACCAGCGCCTGCGTTTGCCCCATCCCCGACTGCATTTGCGCGAATTTGTGATCCAACCATTGCTGGCAGCGATGACGGGATCCGCCAGCTGGGATGAACAACCCGTCATGCTGGGCCGCAGCGATCTCCCCGCGTCCCATGGCTCCGCTGCCGCCTCCTGAACCTTTCCAGTTGTTGGAGACGCTCGAGGCTCTGGATGCGCGCAAGATCCGATTTGAGCGCAACCGCATCCGGCTGCCCCTCGGGGTGGAGGGCACCTTCGGGCTCATTCGCCACCCAGGGGCCTCCCTGGCGGTGCCGATCACGGACGAGGGCCAGGTGGTGCTGCTGCGCCAGTACCGCTTTGCGGTGCAGGCCCGCCTGCTGGAGTTCCCCGCCGGCACCCTTGAGACGGGGGAAGATCCTCTGGAATCGATGCAGCGGGAGCTGGGAGAGGAAGCGGGTTACAGCGCTGCTCGCTGGGATGCTCTGGGGCCGATGCTCCCCTGTCCCGGTTACTCCGATGAGGTGATCCACTGTTTCCTGGCCCGCGAGCTCACTCCGCTGGAGAACCCGCCGGCCGGTGACGACGATGAAGACCTCGAGGTGGTGCAGATGAGCCCTGCTGAGCTCGATGCTCGCCTGGCCTCCGGCGAGGAGTGGCTCGATGGCAAGAGCGTCACCGCCTGGTTCCGCGCCAAGCAGCTGTTGGGTCTGTGATGGCGATGGCACGCACGCTCTTCTGGCATCGACGCGATCTGCGCCTGGCCGATAACACCGGTCTGAACGCTGCCGTCGCCCTCGGCCCCGCCGTTACAGGGGTGTATGTGCTGGATCCGGCGCTGATCACGCCGCCAGAGCAGCTGCCGCCGATGGCGCCGGCCCGGCTGTGGTTTCTGGTGGAGAGCCTGCTCGAGCTGCAGCGTCGTTGGCGCCAAGCAGGCAGCCGCTTGCTGGTGGTGGCGGGTGATCCCGTGGCTGTGCTTCCGCAGCTAGCCGATCTGCTGCAGGTGCCGGCGGTGGTGTGGAGCCGCGATGTGGAGCCCTATGCCCGTGAGCGTGACCGGGCGGTGGCCAAGGCCTTGCAGGCCGATGGCCGCAAGGTGCTGGTGGATTGGGATCAGGTGTTGGTGGCCCCTGAGGCGCTCAAGACCGGCGGTGGTGATCCCTACCGGGTGTATGGCCCTTTTCTGCGCAACTGGCGCGGCCAGGTGGAACGCAGCGAGCCCAGCACCGTTGACGCGCCTGCCGGCTTGATCGATCTGGAGGCTGCAGCGCTCGACGCCATCAGCAGTGGTGAGGGTCCTCTGGGCCGCCTCTGCCTGGAGGGTCAGCGGACGTTGGAGCGCCTGAGGGCTGAGCATGGTTTCCGTGGCACTGAGATGTGTCCCTGTCGGCCTGGGGAGGCCGCGGCGGCGGAGCAGTTGGCCACGTTTGTGGATGGCCCGTTGATGGCCTACGAGCCCGACCGTAACTTCCCTGGTGTGGTGGGCACGTCCTATCTCAGCGCTGCCCTGAGTGTGGGCACGGTGAGTCCGCGTCAGGCCTGGTGTGCAGCCCAGGAGATCAAAGCGTTGGCCCGCAGCGATGAGCAGCGTCAGGCGATCACGGTGTGGGAGCAGGAGCTGGGCTGGCGCGAGTTTTATCAGCAGGCCTTGTTTCATTTTCCCGAGCTGGCGGACGGTCCCTACCGGCCGCAATGGCGTCAGTTCCCTTGGGACAACAACAAGGACTGGTTTGACTTCTGGAAGGATGGTCAAACCGGCATGCCGATCATTGATGCGGCGATGCGACAACTGAACGAAACCGGATGGATGCACAACCGTTGCCGCATGATCGTGGCCTCGTATCTGGTCAAAGATCTGATCTGTGATTGGCGCTGGGGGGAGCGCGCCTTCATGGAGCTGGAGGTGGATGGCGATTTGGCGGCCAACAACGGCGGCTGGCAGTGGAGCGCCAGCAGCGGCATGGACCCCAAGCCCCTGCGCATCTTTAATCCCGCCACCCAGGCTTCAAAGTTCGATGCGGAAGGGGAGTACATCCGCCGCTGGGTGCCGGAGTTGCGCCACGTGAACACCAAGGATCTGCTCAGTGGAGAGATTGCTGCATTGGAGCGGCATGGTTATCCCGAGCCGCTGGTAAATCACAAAACCCAGCAGGTGCGCTTCAAGGCGCTCTACGCCACCATTCGCTCCGCCTGAGTGGTGCTGGCCAGTAGGTTGCGCAACACGGCAATCACCCTGTCCTGCTGATCGCTGGATAGCTCAGGGAAGATCGGCAGGCTCAGGACCTCGCTGCAGAGCTGTTCGGTGATCGGCAGGCTTCCGGGTGCGAGGCCGAGGGCCTCGTAGGCCGGCTGGCGGTGGATCGGAATGGGGTAATAGATGATCGTGTTGACGCCCTGCTCCTGAAGGCTCTGCTTGAGCCAGTCACGGCAGCGGCTGCTGGGTAATCCGAAGCTGCTGGCTGGGGCGTCGTCGCACCGACCGGCGCAATGGGGCTGGTTCTCGGGGCAGAGGCGCACGCGCACCACGAACTGGTTCCAGCCATGGCCGACGGCTGTGGCAGAGGCGGGGTCGGGGAGTTGGAGACCATGCAGGCCTGCCAGAGCCTCCTGATAGCGGGCGGCGATTGCACTGCGCTTCTCCACCCAATGGCCCAGATGGGGCAGTTTCACGTTGAGCACTGCGGCCTGCAGAGCATCGAGTCGGCTGTTGTAGCCCAGCTCCGTGTGCAGGTAGCGCCGGGGCATGCCATGCACCGCCAGTTCGCGCATGCGTTGGGCTAGGTCGGCATCGCAACAGGTCACGGCACCGCCGTCGCCAGCTCCTCCAAGGTTCTTGGTGGGGAAGAAGCTGAAACAGCCCACATCCCCCCAGCTGCCGACGGGTTTGCCGTTCCAGTGCGCACCGGTGGCCTGGGCGCAGTCTTCCACCACCTTGAGGCCATGGCGCTTGGCGATGGTCATCAGCGCGTCCATGTCCACCGGTCGGCCGAACAGGTGCACAGGGATGAGCGCTTTGGTGGCTGGAGTGATGGCCGCTTCAGCCTGTGCCAGATCGATCAGATAGGTGACGGGATCCACATCCACGAACACCGGGGTGGCGCCCACGGCGCTGATCGCTTCGGCTGTGGCAAAGAAGCTGAAGGACGCCGTGATTACCTCGTCACCGGGGCCGATGCCCAGGCCGCGCAGGGCCAGAATCAGGGCATCGGTGCCGCTGTTGCAGCCCACGGCATGGGGGCTGCCGATGCTCGCGGCAAAGGCCTCCTCAAACCGCTGGATTTCGCTTCCACCGATGTATTGGCCGCTGCGCAGCACCCGCAGAACGGCATTGTCGAGCTCCGCTCCCAGATCGCTGAGCTGCTGACTGAGACTGAAGGGAGGCACCTGCATGGCAGGCACCTTAAGCCGAGCCGCTGAACCACGGGGGCTCCTGGCCTGGATGCCATTTGATGTTGCAGCCGATCGATGCCTGCTGGTCTGCACTGGGGGTGCCTCCTGCCAGCACCGCTTGGAGGGCCGAGCGGAGGTCGCTGCCAGTGACGGGCAGGCGGCCCGCAGCGCCTTGGCCAGCGTCTGCTCCTGGTCGATGCAATAAGGGAATCGCCAGCCGTTGGCTTGGGCCTGGCGAGCCAGGGCCTCAGGACCATCCTCGGGGTGGGTGATCCAGCTGTTACTGGCGACGGCCACCAGGCTGACCCGATCGCCGTCATCCAGATCAAGCCGGCTGAGCTCTGCCTCGATGTGTTTCACAAAGGGGCAGTGGCTGCAGAGCAGCATCAGCAGCAACGGTTGTTGCGGCAGCTCGCCGCTGCTGAGATGGCTCGCGCCAGGTCCGGTGCCGGTTGCAATCGGCAGCGAAAAAGCCGGAAGGACGCTGCCCAGCGGCAGCATGGTGGAGGGTGTGAGAACCATGGGGCAACGATGGCTCGTTTCTGGACGGCGGCACTGTTCTTACTGATTCTCAGTGGATGCGGTGGTGGCGACCAGAAAGCGAGCTGGCGGATTTTCCCCCTTCAGCGCCGTCAGCCCCATGACGGTCTGGCGGTGGTCAGCCAGCCCGATGGCTATGGGCTCCATCTGTATCTGGAAACCGACAGCAGCGATCCCGCCTTCTGCAGGCCCCGCTGGCTGGCGAGTCCGGCCCGTCTGTTCAACGGCAATGGCACGGCTCCCTTCTCGTCTGGGCTCGCTGATCAGGAGGAGTTCTTTGCCGCGGTGAAGCGTCAGGATGTGCGCCATGCCCTGCGCAGGGAGCTGGAGGCTCTCTGCAAGGCCCGTGCCCCAAAGGCTCGCTGGCAGTGGCAGGAGCCGCCGCGGCAGGCCTCAGAGCTCAAGCCCGTTCGTCTGCCCGCGCTGGAGGAAGAGGATCTGCTGACGGATCCAGCCCTGGAGCAGCAACGCGAGGAGGCACTGCTCCATGGGGGTCAACCCCGTTCTTGAGGCGGGAATCCCTCCCAGACCACCGGTTCCGCCTCGCGCCAGTAACGGCTGAAGCGCCCAAGCCGTGGTGGTCTGGGCAGGGTGACGAACGGGTCAGGCTCGAGCATCCAGAGGGGTAGCTCCCGGTCGATCGCAGCCGCGATCCGTTGCAGGCGTGGATCCACTGCCTCGCTGGTGATCACGCCATCGGCGCCATGGTGCTGCGCAAAACCAATCACCTCGGCGGCCACATCGCCGTGGCGAATGCTTACGGGCAGTTCCAGGACACACTCGTAAAGAAAACCCAGGCGCTTGCGACTGATGCACTGGTCGCGGATCCAGTGGCTGTCAAACACAAACAGCGCCGGCGTTCCTGGGGCGGCATCCTCCAGGGCGGGGTTCCTGGGGCCGAGCGCTTCATCATGAATCCAGAGGATCGGTTTCTGGAGGTCCATCAGCGTCGTCTGCGCGCGGGAACGTTGCCAATCGCTCCAGCCATGGGGATGGCGAATAAACGCTGTTCCAGCTGCTCGTAACTGCCTTCAAAAGGGCAGTTCTGGGCGCTGGGGCAGCCGTTGCAGTAGCGCCCCTCGCTGTAGCGCTCAAGGTTGTCGCGATTGAAGAAATAAGGCTTGTGGCTGAAGCTGCTGGCCACCCATTGCCAGCTCAGGTGATTGCTGGCCGGATCACCATCGAGCAGGTGCTCGAGGAACCAGTCGGCGCCGGCTTTCCAGTGGATACGCCGCCAATGCACCACGTAAGCGGCCAACCACATGCGTGCGTGGTTGTGCAACCAGCCGCTGCCCACCAGGTCCGCCTGAAAACCATCCATGCAAGCCAGCCCAGTTCGCCCCTCGCGGATGTCTTCGGGCAGCGTGCGGCCATAGGAGGAAGGATCGTGCCCCGTTTTGAGCTCCTCCTGGCTGTGATGGATGGCATCGCCCAGATCCATCCACATCCGCTGCCAGAAATCCCTCCAGCCCAACTCGTTGATCAGCTTGCCTCCCTCCTGCTGGCCCTGCCCCCGGCCCGATAACTGGGCAAAGACGGCATCGCGCACCTCAGCAAGGGTGAGGACGCCGTGACGGATCCAGGGCGACAGCCTGGTCACCGCACCTTGGAGATGGTTGCGGCTGCGCCCGTAGCGCTTTGCATCCAGCCGATTGAGCTGGGACTCCGCCGCCTGGCGGCCCCCGCGGATCCCACTGAGGCCCCCCTCCGCCTCTGGGAACGTCTCCTTAAGTAGGTCTTGCAGGGCATCACGATCGGCCAGGTGTCGCGGGAGGTCGCCGGGGCGATCAGGCCAAGACAGGGGAGGTGGCGTAGGCAGCGGCGGCACCGTCAGGAAGCTTGAGCACACGTCATCCTGTCGATCCGTTGGTCCGATTGCGAGTGATCGGACGGTGGCGGACCCTGGATGGGGGAGAATCCCCGTCAGTTACCTCTGTGCCGGTCCGATGCTTCTCGATCTCACGGGCAAGAAGATCCTCGTTACCGGCATTGCCAACAACAAATCGATCGCTTGGGGAATCGCCCAGCAGCTGCGGGCCGCTGGGGCCGAGCTCGGGATCACCTATCTGCCCGATGAGAAGGGTCGCTTCGAGACCAAGGTGCGCGACCTCACCGCCCCCCTGGAGCCCAGCCTGTTTTTGCCCCTGAATGTGCAGGACCCGGCTCAGATGGAAGCGGTGTTTGCGGAGATCAAGAAGACATGGGGTGTGCTCGATGGATTGGTGCACTGCCTGGCCTTCGCCGGCAAAGACGAGCTGATCGGCGACTACAGCGCCACCACCGCCGAGGGCTTTGCCCGTGCCCTGGAGATCAGCGCCTACTCCCTGGCACCGCTTTGCGCCCACGCCAAGCCCCTGTTCAGCGAGAAGGCCGGCGTGGTCACCCTCACCTATCTCGGCGCTGAGCGGGCGATCCCGAACTACAACGTGATGGGTGTGGCCAAAGCGGCGCTGGAGGCCTCCGTTCGCTACCTCTCCGCTGAGCTGGGTCCCGAGAAGCAGGTGCGGGTCAACGCGATCAGTGCTGGTCCGATCCGCACACTCGCGAGCAGCGCCATCGGCGGCATCCTCGACATGATCCACAACGTGGAGGAGAAGGCGCCCCTGCGCCGCACCGTCACCCAGACCGAGGTGGGGAACACCGCCGCCTTCCTGCTCAGCGAACTCTCCAGTGGGATTTCCGGTCAGACCATCTATGTGGACGCCGGCTACTGCATCAATGGCATGTAAGTCCGGCATGATCGGATTGTTCTGACTGAGTCAGCGCTTCGGGCGCCAACAAGCCATGCGCACAGGTGAAGTGCATCGCGTCACCGGAGAAACCGATGTGCGGGTGAAGCTCGGGCTCGATGGTGGCGGCAGCTGCCAGGTCGAGACGGGGGTGCCGTTCCTTGATCACATGCTCCATCAGATCAGCAGCCACGGCTTGATCGACCTGGAGGTTGCCGCTCGGGGAGATACCCACATCGATGATCACCACACCAATGAGGATGTGGGCATTGCTGTGGGTCAGGCCCTCTCCCAGGCGCTGGGGGATCGCCGGGGCATTCATCGCTTCGGCCATTTCGTGGCGCCCCTGGATGAGGCTCTGGTGCAGGTGGCGTTGGATTGTTCCGGACGCCCTCATCTGACTTTCGGTCTGCAGATTCCTGCCCAGAAGATCGGCAGCTACGACACCGAACTGGTGAAGGAGTTCTTTGTGGCCGTAGTCAATAACTCCGGTCTCACCCTCCACATCCGTCAACTCGATGGGGTGAATTCTCACCACATCGTGGAGGCCTGCTTCAAGGCGTTTGCTCGTGCCCTGCGCATGGCCACCGAGATCGACCCCCGCCGGGCTGGATCGGTGCCCAGCAGTAAAGGCGTCCTGGAGCAGGCCGGCGGCAGCTGAAGGGACTGAGCGGGCCGTGATCCGCGCTTCACACTCCGTTACGAGAGGATGGTCACGCTGCTGTGCTTTCCGCTGTGACCGTTGCCCCTGCCGTTGACCGTATCAACCGCGCGGACTGGGCCAGCGCGTTTCGCAACGTGGAGCAGGAACTGACGGACGTGGCGCTGACCCCCGTGCGCGGCAGCGTGCCCTCCGCATTGCTCGGCACCCTCTACCGCAACGGCCCAGGCCGTCTCGAGCGGGGTGGCCAGAGGGTGCATCACCCCTTCGATGGGGACGGGATGATCACGGCCTTGCGCTTCAGCGGCGACGGCGTGAAGCTCAGCAACCGATTCGTGCGCACCGCCGGCTGGCTGGCGGAGGAGGCGGCCGGGAAGGTGCTGTATCGCGGGGTGTTCGGCAGTCAGAAGCCTGGAGGGGTTGCCGCCAATGCCTTGGATCTGCGTCTCAAGAACATTGCCAATACCGGCGTGGTGCAACTGGGCGATGACTTGCTCGCTCTCTGGGAAGCAGCGGAGCCCCATGCCCTCGATCCCGTCACCCTGGAGACCCGCGGCATCAGCTTGTTGGGAGGGGTGCTCAAGAAAGCCGAGGCCTTTAGTGCCCATCCCCGCTTCGATCCTGGCCATCACGATCGGCCCCGCATGGTCAATTTCGGAGTGAAAACCGGACCTCGCAGCACGATCCGGCTGATGGAGTTCGCGACGGAATCGGACGCCGCTGCTGGCATCAAGGCTGGGGATCTGCTCAGCGAACGCCGCGACAGCTTCAACGGGTTCGCTTTTCTGCACGACTTCGCGATCACACCCAACTGGGCGGTGTTCCTGCAGAACGCTGTGGAGTTCAACCCCCTGCCCTTCGTGCTTGGCAAGAGAGGTGCGGCCCAGTGTCTGCAATCCAAGCCAGACGGTCAGGCGAAGTTCTGGCTGATTCCCCGTGATTGCGGTGCCTTTGCAGGCGAGAAGCCCCGGATCATCGACGCCCCAGACGGCTTTGTCTTCCACCACCTCAACGCCTGGGAGCAGGACGGGGATGTGGTGGTGGAGAGCATCTACTACGCCGACTTCCCCTCGATCGGTCCCGATGTGGATTTCACGGCCGTTGATTTCGATCTGATTCCTGAAGGGTTGCTGGAGCAGTGCCGCATCAATCTGAAGACCGGTCGGGTGGAGACCCGTCGGCTCAGTGAGCGTTGTTGCGAATTTGCGATGGTGAATCCCAACAAGGAGGGTCTCCCCTGCCGTTTCGCTTGGATGGCGGCGGCGGCTCGCGAGCAGGGCAACGACCCGCTTCAAGTGATCAAGAAGTTGGATCTGAGCACGGGTGAGCGTTTGATTTGGAGTGCTGCTCCCCACGGGTTTGTCAGTGAGCCCTTGATGGTGCCCCGTCCCGGTGCGGAGTCAGAGGATGATGGCTGGGTGCTTGAGCTGCTCTGGAACGGTGCCCGCGAAGCCTCTGATCTGGTGATCCTTGATGCTTCAGATCTCAGCGAGTTGGCAGTCTTTGAGCTTCCCTTGGCGATTCCCCATGGCCTGCATGGCAGCTGGGTCACCGCAGCCTGATCGCACGGTTCTGATCGCACGGTTCTGATTGCTCGGTTCTGATTGCACGGTTCTGTGCAGGGTTGCCCGAACGCTCAGATGGATCTGGTGATGATTCGCGCTCTTGTGGTCATGCATCCGTCACAACTCCTGCGCCGGAACGACTTAGACAGCGGTAACCATCGTTGTCTCCCTCTCGAGTGTTTGTGAAACCGTCCAGACCGCATCGCGCGGCAGCCTTGTTGAATCGTTCGGGCCTGGCTCTGTTGCCGGCTTTGGTCTCGCTACCGACTGCGTTCCTGCCGCCTGCAGCGTCAGCTGCGGCAGCGAATCCGCCGGTTTGCAATGGCACCCTGCTGGAGCTGAGTGTTTCCGAACAGGGGCAGACCCGTAGCGATCGTTTCCGCTTCAGCCTGAGGATTCAGGCGGAGGGTGCCACGGCCGCTGCGGCGATGGATCAGCTCAATCAGCGGCTCGAGCAGACGCGGATGACCCTGGATTCGTTGATCAGTGGGCGGCTGACGGTCCCCGCCCCTCGCACCTATGCCATCGGCGGGGGCAGCCAGGGTCCGCGTCGGCAGCAGGCGAGTACAACCATCAGCGGCGAGGTGGATCGAGGGCGCTACGACGCGCTGATTCAGGCAGCCGGGCGCTTGGCTGGGGTCAGCCTCCAGGGGATGACGTCCTTGGCATCCGATCAGGACGGAGCCGCCCTTGCCGATCAGCTGCTCCAAAAGGCCTTGCGCGATGGTCGTCAGCAGGCTGAGCGCACGGCCTCCATCCTCGGGCTCCGAACGGTGACGCTGCTTCGGATTGACCAGCGGCGAGGTGGTTCGATCCGTCCGCTGCCCTATGCCCTCAATACGGCGCGCCAGTTCCGTCCAGATGAGGCACCCAGGCCGGGGCAATCGCTAGCGCTGGACCTGGATTATTGCCTCTCCTGAACGGCGCCGATCAGGTGTTTGTGCCCTGCTGCCTTGCCTCCTTCCAGGCGAGTCTTGGGGCGCTCCACAGTGTGGTGAGCACCAGCGGGGTCACGGGGACCGCTGTGATCACGATGAAGGCCTGAAGGGCGTCGATCGAGGTGCTGTCCCCCACGCCTGAGCCAATACGGAGCAGCACCAGGGTGAGGCTGCCGATCATCAGGGCCCAGAACAGACGCAGCAGCGGCGCAGGTTCGCTCTTGCCACTGACCACCATGGCCGCGGCATAGCTCATGGAGTCGGCGCTGGTGGCCATAAACAGCACCACCAGCAGCAAGCCCACAGGAATCAGCAGCCAGGCCATGGGTAGTTGGCCAAGGATCGCCAGCAGGGCTGCCGCGGCTCCGTTATCCCCCAGGGGACCGCTGATGCTCCCTGCCGTCGCCAGTTCCAGCGCCATGCCCGTGCCTCCGAGCAGGGTGAACCACAGATTGGTCACCAAAGGGCAGAGAATCGCCACGGCCAGCACCAATTCGCGAAGGCTGCGGCCGCGGCTGACCCCTGCTGTGAACAGGCCCATCAAGGGGGCATAGCCAAGGAACCAACCCCAGTAGAAGACGGTCCAGCCGTTCAGCCAGCTTCCCTGAGCTCCTTCATTGGAAGCCAGAGCCATCTGGGGCAGGTTGAGGAGATAGGTGCCAAAGGCGGTGAAGAAATGGCGGGTCAGCCAGAGCCCAGGTCCGAGGAGAAGCAGGCCTGCGGCCATGATCAACGTCAGCCACACGTTCAATTCGGAGAGCCATTTGATCCCTCGCTGGATTCCGCTCACCGTTGAAGTGGCGAACACTGCTGTCAGGAGGACCACCACCAGTGACTGCAGTCCGGCGCTGTCACTGAGTCCCGGTAGTTGGCCGGCGGCATTGCTGAGTTGCAGTGAAAGAAAGCCCAGGGGACCGACGGTTCCGGCAATGGCTGCCACCACTGAGAGGCCATCGGCCAGGTCTCCGATGGGCCCATCCACCATGGAGCGAGGCACCAGCCCGACCAGCAGTGTGCGCGGGCGCAATGGTTCCCCACGGCGCTCGCGGATCGAGAGCGTGATCGTGACCGTGGTCGCCACAAGAGCCCAGGCCAGAAAGCCCCAGTGGAGAAAGCTCACAGCCAAGGCCGGGTCGACGGCTGCTGCGGTCGAACCCTCCACACCTTTGAAATACGGGGCCGGCGTCTGGAAATGAAACAGGGGCTCGGCGGCGGACCAGAACACGCCACCTCCTGCCAGCAGGGTGCAGATCAGCACGGCGCACCAGTCGAAGAATTTCAGACTTGGCTTCGCCTCGGCGCCGCCAAGGCGCAGCCTGCCGATCGGGCTCACCGCCAGCGCGATGGCGATCACGAACAGCGCCACCACCATCCACTGCCAGAGCCCACCCAGGAGGTTGCTGGCCAGCAGCTTGCCTTCGTTGGTGAATTGTTTGGCGACTGCCAGATCAGCGGCAGCCAACAGCAGGAAAAGCAGCAGTGGACCTGCGCCGATCCAGAGGGGTGGGTGGCGCCACCAGCCCTTAGGGGCCTCGATGGGCAGGGGGGACGATCGTTGGTCAGGCAAGGCTTCAGGCGCGAACGGCATCCCGCTGGTGGTTCCAGCAGGTGAGATCGACGGCGGGTTGTTCACCCCTGGCGAGACGAGCCAGGGAATCGCCGATCAGGGGGGCAAATTTGAAGGCCTGGCCGGAGCCGCCGGCAAACAGGCTCAGTTTTGGGGTCAGGCGATCGAGCACGAAATTCACATCGCTGGCCATCGAATAGGGGCTGATCACGGTTTCAACGCGCTCCTGCACCCCCTCCAGTTCGTTGAACAGGAAGCCATCGAGGAGTTCCACCAGCCGAGCCGGAGGCTCGGTGACCATCGCATTGGGTTCGGCCACCCGTAGCTCTTTCGGGCTCCAGTCGATGCCGCACTTGATGCGGGGGCGGCCGTCGGCGGTGGTGCTCAACACTGGGAAGCCGTAGTACAACCCGCCGTCATCACCCCGTTCCCGCTGGAAGCAGAACCACTGCGGATAGCGGCTGGCCAGGGCCGGATCCACGGTGTAATGAGCCCAGAGCATCGGCCATACCTCAAGCTTTGGAGCCAACCCGAGGGGTGCCAAGAGCAGCTGACTCCAGATGCCGCAAGCCACCACCAGCTGATCGGCGCTGATGTGATCCCCGGAGCTGAGGGTGACGCCTCCGCCATCGGCATCCAGCTGGCTCACGGGGCAGTGCTCCAGCAGTTGATGGCCAGCCTTGCGGGCTGTGCGAATCCAGTGGGCCACGACCTTGTCGCTGCGCACCGCGCCAGCGGTGGGTTCGAAGAGACCGGTGAAGTCGGGTTTGGGCTTCAGGGGAAAACGCGCAGCGATTGCGCTGGCACTCAAGGCTTCATAGGGAATTCCCTGGTCATCCATCACCCGGCGGGCACCGGGAATTGAGCCCTCAATCGTTTCTTCATCCCAGCTCTCGCCGTAGAAGAGCAGCCCGTGGGTGTCGCGTAGCTGTTCCCCGGCGTGGGTTTCTTCCTCCCGCCAGAGACGGTTGGCTTCCTGGGCCAGCCGGCAGAGCACGGGATCGGAGTACATCTCCCGGAACATGCGGGTTTCCCCAAAGCTGCTGGCTTTCGCATGGGCCAGGGTTTCGGCCTCGAGCAGCACCACATCGGACACACCGCGGCGGGCGAGGGCTGCGGCGCAGCTGAGGCCGGCCATGCCACCGCCGACGATCACCACAGACGCCCTCTGGGGTAGGGCGTTGGCCTGCATGGGTGCCGTCACAGTCCCACTCCCGTGGGTTCTCCGAAGCTGAGTCCGATCGGCTCGGTCCTGGATTCCGCTGTCACCTCGGTGAGGGCGTCGCGCACGCTCAGTCCTTGACCACGCTGGCTCAGGTAGTCACTGGCCCGCTGGCGTACCTCCTCGCGAACGAAGCCGTAAACGTCCTCGGCGCTGGCCGATTCCCAGGCATCGGGAGCGAAGCGTTCGATCGAGTCGGCGATGACCGCCCCGGCATTCACGAGCGGATCAGGCAGCACCCGGATCCCTCGGCGTCGCAGATCATCAGCGAGCTGGGGGACTTGAAAGGGGGCATTGGCGGCCGGCACAACAGCGCCGGTGCGCAGGGCGCTGGCCATTTCTGTGTTGATCAGACCCGACACAGAGCAGGGCAGCAGCAGATCGAGTTTCAGTTCCCACCAGGGACAACGTTCCGGTAGCGGCGTGGCGCCCGGAAAGCCAGATCGACCACGGTCGAGATCCACGGTGAACACGGTCCAGCCATGCTCCACCAGCTGTCGAGCGACTGTGCCTCCCACAGCTCCGCAGCCATGGACTAAGGCGCGTCCGGGAGTGGCGTCGACCAGCTCGGCTTCCAGCACCGCTTCCACAGCGCCGAGGGTTCCGTGGGCCGTTGCGGCGCTGGCATCCACGGGGCTGCCCACAGCTGCCAGCACATAGGGAGTGAGCGCACTGAGACGCTCCATGTCCTCGAGGCTGGTGTTGAGATCGCAGCCCGTAATCATCGAACCGTCGAGGGATTCCAGCAAGGCAGCGGTGACGCTGATCAGCTCCTCCTTGACGGCCTCTGGTTCTGTGGCCCGGGCCACGATCTTGCCGCCGGCAAATCCGGTGCCGTACAGGTCGTGTTTGTGGGTCATCAGGCCTGCCAGTCGCTCGCCGTCGGCGATGCAGGCTTCGTCACTGGGGTAATTGAGCAGGCGCAGTCCCCCGTTTGCGGGGCGACTGGCATCGGTGTCTTCGCCGACCACGAAGACCGACAGGTGGTCGGAGACGTGTTCCGCTAGCACCGACACCGCGGGAGCGGTCGGTGGGGTGGGATTCGGGTCAGTCATCAGGCCACTCGCTCCATCATCTGGTGATGCTCCACGTAATCCAGGCTCCATTCGCTCGGGGCGTCAGCGATGCGCTGCTCCAGGCGTTGGAAGACCGCATCGGCGGCTGCATCTCCGGCGCTGCTGGCGAAGCTGTGACGGCTCCAGCTGCGGATCGTGGCCATGAGGCCGGCGGCGAAGGCTGCGGTGTTGCCGTCGTCGTTCCAGCGTTTTCTGTAAGGGCAGCTCACGTGGACCGTGCGTTCATCGACAAGACGCAGGCCATTGCGATACGGCGCTGAGGTTGGATCCTTCAGCGGCGCCATGAACTCCTCGGGCGATTTGTAGAAATTGAGAACGGTGCCGTTGCGGTACTGCTCCTCACTGATCGCTCCCTCATCGGCCAGTTCCCGCCAGATCTGATGCAGCTGGTCGTGAACGTTGCGGGTCTTGCCGCCGTTATGGCCCAGGTAGCGGCCCTCCTCATCACGGGAGAGATTCACCGTGAGTAGGCGACCTCCCACCTGCAATTCGCGGCTGCGCAGCTCGAGGATCGCCGTCCAGTCCTGCATGGCCTTGGCGGTGAAGCGCTCCAACGCTTCTGCATCGCCGGATGCCAGCACATGGGTATGGCGCGGGAGTGGTCCCGGAGACTGGCTCAGCCAGTGCATAGCGGTGGCGGAGAAGCCGAAGCTCACCGTGCCGGGTGCCGTGGTCGGCTCATAGAAGCTGCGGGCGCTCAAGAGCACCGTCGGCTTCGGTGGCCGGGGGATCTGCAGGGCCAAGTTGGCGGCGAGTGCAACGTTGTCGTTGCTGGGCAGATCGTTCCCGATCAGGGTCAGATGGGCTCCGGGTTGTTGGGCATGGAGGTGATCAAGCACCCGGTTCCAATGCTCCACGGCCGTGCCCCCATCGGCGGCGCCGTAATCAACCAGAACGTGATGGTTCTGATCGTTCAGTTGTTCAACACAAGTCAAGGCCCAGTCCGAGGCGGCATCGATGCAGAGACGTGCGCCTTCGGTCTGCGCGCTGTAACCCGTGGTCATGGCGATGGCCATGGACCTCGTCAGCGGCAGCTTTCACCGTACAGGGTGCATCTGTCAGCACTTCGTGACAGGGAACACGCTGCGCTGATCCCTGCGGGCCTCAACCAGGCTGGAGAAGTTGCTGGAGCTGCGGCTCCAAGAGGGCGAAGGCTCGGCCGCGGTGCCCGTGATGTTTCTTCTCTTCCAGGCTCATCTCGGCAAAGGTCAGCCCGGTGTTGGCGACTTCAAAGATCGGGTCGTAGCCGAAGCCCTGATCGCCTCTGGGGGCAGTCGTGATCAGACCGTGGCACTGCCCTTCCACCTCCGCCAGCACGCTCCCATCGGGGGCGGCAATGCAGAGGGCCGCGCTGAAATGGGCGTCACGGTTTGCGTTGTCTCCCAGTTCCTGCAGCAATCGAGCAATTCGCTCTGGATCCGTGGCTGCATAACGGGCGGAGAACACGCCCGGCGCTCCCTGCAGCGCGTCCACGCTGAGCCCGGAATCATCCGCCAGCGCCCATGCGCCTGTGGCTGCCGCCACCGCACAGGCCTTGAGGCGGGCATTCGCGGCAAAGGTGGAGCCGCTTTCCTCCACCTCCAGGCCCTCAGGTTGGGGCTGCACCTCCAGCGGTAGTGCACTGAGTAGGCGGGCGAATTCGCGGATCTTGCCGGCATTGCCGCTGGCGATCACCAGGGTGCGTTGTCTCATGGTTTTCAACACTTGGCTCGTCCCATAGCTCTCTTGTCAGACAGTTTTTTCATCACACAGCTTTCTCATCAGACAGCTTTCTCATCAAACAGCCGTGGCGAAATCGCGGGCCCAGTCCAGCACCGCTGCGACCCGCTCCTCGTCGGGGCCTTCGCAGTAAAGCCGCAGCAATGGTTCGGTTCCCGAGAAGCGAAGCATCAACCAGTGGCTTGGTCCGAGCCGAAGCTTCACGCCATCGGTGCGCACCACCTCCTGCACGGCAACACCGGCGACCTCCTGGGGCGGTTGATCGGCCAGCAGAGTCTCCAGGCGCCGGCGCGATTCCATGTCGGCCAGCCTCAGGTCGAGACGGTCGTAATGGCTGGCTCCACCACAGCGGCTCTGCAAGCTGCGGATCCGTTCGCCCAGGGGCTGGCCACCTTCGACCAGGGCCTCGAGCACCAGCAGGGCTGCGAACAGTGCATCCCTTTCCGGCAGATGCATCCCAAAGCCAACCCCACCGGATTCCTCGCCACCGATCAGCACCTCGCCAGCCAGCATCTCGGCAGCGATGTATTTGAAACCCACCGGCAGCTCCAGCACCGTTCGACCAAGGTCTTCAGCGACCAGGCGCATCAGATCCGAACCACTCACCGTTTTCACCACGGAGCCCGGTAGCTGTCTGGCCCTGGCGAGATGATCGATCAGGAGGGGCATCAGCTGTTGGGTGCTGCAGAAGCGACCCTGTTCATCCACCGCTGCAATCCGATCGCCATCGCCATCGAACACCAGGCCAACGGCTGGCTTCCCGGCTGCTGTGGCTGCTTTCACCGCAGCGATCAGCTCCCCCAGATAGGGGGCGAGGGGTTCGGGGGGGGCTCCCCCGAACAGGGGATCGCGCTGGCTGCGAATTTCGCGGACAAGGCTGTTTTCGTTAGAGCTGTTTTCGTAAGAGCTGTTCTCGCCGAGCAATTCCCCCACGCAGCCTGCCGCCGAGCCGTGCATCGGATCCACAATCACCTGGAGACCCATCCCCTCCAGGCCGCGGCGCAGGGAGGAGAGATCAAGCTTGCGGCGAAGGCCTTCGATGTGTTCACCACGGCCGTCAAAGCGTGCGGTGACCCCCTGCACCGGTGGCGTGATGCCACCAGCCGCCAGGCGCTGCTCCACCGCGGCAGTGAAGTCTCCCTCCACTGATCCTCCGAAGGTGCCCTTGATCTTGAGCCCCAGCCATTCCGGTGGGTTGTGGCTGGCGGTGATCACCAGGGCGCCGAGGGCGCTGCGCTCCACCACCGCCCAGCTGCAGGCGGGCGTTGGTACAGCTGAGTCTGTGAGCAAGGGCTCCAGATCACAACCGCGTACGGCGGCGGCAATGGCCTCCGCCAGCTCAGGGGCAAGAAAACGGCGGTCGTAGCCGATCACAACCGTTCGAGAGTTCAGGCCGGCAGGAGCGCGGTGGGCCAGTTCCTGGGCGGCAGCCGCCGCCACGGGGAGGAGCCGCTCCACGGTGATGTCCACCCCGAGAATCCCTCGCCAGCCATCGGTCCCGAACTTGATCGGCGCTGCAGCCAGGGGCAGAGGGGCAGAGGCCATGGGCGCAGATGGAGGAACGCACTGAAACAGGATTTAGCAGCCGGCCGCCGTAACGTCGTTGGATGGGTGACACCCCTGCTGCTGACAAGGCTGTCCCGTCCGGACAGGTGCTGACAGACCGCCTGTTGCGGAGCTGGTTGCGCTGTCGCCGTCGGGCCTGGCTGGATCGCCATGGGGATCCGAGCACTCGCTTGTATTCAGCCCATCGCACCCTTCAGCTGGATGATCAGCAGCGCAGTTTCGTGGCGTTGCTGCCTGAGAAACCCGCTCGGGGACTCGCTGCCTTGGAGCAGGGGGCGGCGGCGGCCGTGGGGGTGCGTCTCAGGGGGGCCGGCCCGGCCGGGTGGTGGCTTGAGGCCCATCCACCCCTCCTGCAGCGGGTGTCCGGCCAGAGCCGCTGGGGTTCCTTCGCCTATTGGCCAGTGCTCGCCCGTCAGGGGCGTCGGTTGACCCGAGAACATCGCCTGCCGCTGGCCCTGGCTGGCCGGCTGCTCGAGCCGCTGCAAGGGGCGGCAGTGCCCGAGGCGCTGGCGGTGGCCGGTGCCGGACGCCGATTGGAGAAGGAACGTCTGCCTCTCAACAGCAGCCTGCAGCGCCAGCTGGATGAAGCCCTGCGCAAGCTGGCTCAGGATTTGCTTCGGCCCAATCCACCGGCCCTTGCGGCGGATCGTCGCAAGTGCACGCTCTGTAGCTGGCGCGGGGTCTGTAATGCCGAGGCGGCTGCGGAGGGGCACCTCAGCGAAGTGAGTGGCATTGGTGCCAAGAGGCGAGAGATGCTGCAAGAGCTCGGATTTGCCCGATTGGCCGATCTTGCGGCTGCCGACCCGCAGCAGTTGGCCCTGCAGTTGGAGCGCTTCGGTGAGCAGCACGGTGCCATCGCGGCTCCGCTCGTGGCTCAGGCCAGGGCCCAGAGAGATGGAAGGGTCGAACACCTGGGGTCAGGCCCGGCTTTGCCGGAGCTGGGCTCTGCTCCTGGGGTTTTGCTCTACGACATTGAGTCGGATCCCGATGCCCGCGATGACTTCCTGCATGGGTTTGTGCGTCTGCCGCGCTCAGATTCCGGTGGGTGGGATCTGGCTGCAGCCACCTACCACCCAGTGCTGGTGCTCCAGGAGCACGGGGAAACACGCTGTTGGGAGCGTTTGCAGGCTTTTCTGAGTCGCTATCCCGACTGGCCGCTTCTGCATTACGGCGAAACGGAATCCCTTGCCCTCGTGCGGATGGCCCAGCGGCAAGGGCTCGCAGAGGGGGAGCTGGCGACCATTCGCGCGCGAATGGTCGATGTGCATGACCGTCTTCGCCGGCACTGGCGCCTGCCACTCAACAGCTATGGACTCAAAACCGTGGCCGCCTGGCGCGGCTTCCGCTGGAGGCAGCAGGGTGTCGATGGAGCCCGTGCCCTGCTCTGGTGGCGGCAGTGGCGTGGTTCCGGCCGGCACGATCGCGGCCATGTGCAGGCCTTGCACTGGATCTTTATCTACAACCACGACGACAGCCTGGCCACCTGGGCAGTGGCGCAATGGCTGCTCGGTCAGGACAGTTCAGGATCCCGGAAGCCGGCGGGCACGTCCAGCTGAATCTCGACGGGATGCTCCGTGGCGAGACCTGCCAGTTGAAGATGGCTGGCCTCCAGTGCGGCTCGGCGCACCAGGGCCAGACCCTGGTAACGGCCTTCACTGGCCAGCACTGACGTGATCACCCCGGCTCGTTCATCGCCCTGCAGCAGTTGTTGGCCGGCGGCAATCGTCAGGGGTGCAGCCGTGGTGGTGGCTTCGGCGGGCAGCTGCCAGCAGCGCAACTGCTGCTTGACCCCCTGACGGCCGGCCACTTTGGCGATGGTTTCCTGACCCAGGTAGCAGCCTTTGCTCAGGCTCAGCCACTCCCCCAGGCCGAGTTCAAGGGGATTGGTCTCTCCGTTGAGTTCTCCGGTGCCGAGGGGCAGTCCCAGCCCTAGGCGCCAGCGTTCGAGTTCTTCAGCACTCGCAGTCGTTGGGGCGGTGGCAGCAGCGATGGCGGTCGATTGGCTTGATGCGGTCTTAGACCTTGAGGCGTCGCCCGACCACTGCACGTCCTCGTGCCAGCTGGTGTTGCTCAGCTCGGAGCGCAGGCGCTGTTGTCGATGCTGTTGTTTGATCGGCAGCAGGCGTACCCGGTCGGCGGGGAAGATCACCCGATCGAAGCCCGAGGCCAGGGCCTCGGCATCACCGGCCAGCACAAGAACGTCAGCGCCGCTGCTGTCCAGTTGGATCTCGAGCAGGGCCTGCAGGCGGCCGGTGGCACTGAGCCAGCAGCTGCGGATCAGTTGACTCTCGTTGGCCGCGTTCACATCCGCACTGGTCTGGCCGTGAAGGAAGGCCCGGGTGCCGCTGCCCTCGAGCCGCAGTAGCGGAAACCAGGCGTCCCAGAGCTTGTCGGATCCTGTGCCGTTCATGCCGCCAGCTCCTTCGCCCTGGCAGCCACTTGTTCGAGACGGAACAGGCTCATCAGCTCCAGATCGGCAGCGGCCATGGCTGCTGCACCCCCCTCCTCCCGGTCGACGATCGTCACCACCCGATTCACCACAAAGCCGGCATCACGCAGCTGGTTCACGGCTTTGATCGATGAGCCGCCCGTGGTGACCACGTCCTCGAGCACGGTCACGCGGCTGCCAGCCGGTGGGAGCGGTCCTTCCAACCAGGCGCCGGTGCCGTGGCCCTTGGCCTCCTTGCGCACGATCAAGGCATCCAGCGGTCTGCCGCTCTGGGCAGCGGCCATCGCGACGGCGCTCACCAGTGGATCGGCGCCGAGGGTGAGGCCTCCTACCGCCAGCGCATCCGCCTCCACCAGGTGAAGCATGGCGGGCCCAAGCATGGCCAGTCCGCTGCCGCTGAGCGCCACCGGTTTGCAGTTCACGTAGTGATCACTGCTGCGTCCGGAGGCCAGGGTGAAGCGGCCATGGCGGTAGGCCTCCCGGGCCAGACGGGTGAGCAGTGGATCGCGCGCGTCGTTCTGGGCGGGGGATGGAGTGCTCATCAGGGCTGGTGCATCGCGAATCCTGTGTCTAGTTTGCGCTCAACCCTGGAAACCTCTGTGGCAAGGCTTCCCCTCTCTCTGGTCCTGCTCGCTCTCGGCGGTTTGGCAGCACCGACGGCCTGGGCCAATCCGGTGGTTTGTACCACCAGCCTCGAGGCACCGGCGCCACTGAGCCCTTCCACGGACACTGCTCCGGCACCGGTGGAGGTCACCCACTGCGGACCGGTGGAGCGCACGGATCAGCTGGTGGTGAACCGCTTCTACACCTGGACAGCGCCCTACGCCCGGGGTGTTGACCTGCTCCATCAGGTCACGGATCTGCTGGGCATCGCCGTGGCCGGCCCGGAGGGCAACAGGGTGATGGGGCTTGGTTTCCCCGATCAGACCATCGTCTGGGATGGATCGGCGCTCCAGAACACCTACCAGGTGCTCCTGGAGGAGCAGAGCTCGCCAATTCCTTGGCGGACGGTGGATCTGAGCAGCGGTTTCAGTGGCAGCCTCGCTGGCGATCAGCCGGTGCAGAGGCTCGCTCCTGAGCCATCGTCGGTTCCGCCGGTTCGCGGCCTGTGGTAACACTTTGCAGGCACTGATTTTGGCGGCACTGTTTTGCAGCATTGTTCGTCAGGCCGGTGAGGGGGTCTAGCAATCTGGTGAATGCAGCGAACTCATAATTCGCCTAAGGCGAGTTCGATCCTCGCGACCCCCATTTCATCCATCCAATGCGACTGCTGCTGCTGATCGTTCTGCTGCTGTTGCCAGCTTTCTTTGCAGCGGTTGAGGTCTCCCTGCTGCGGCTTCGCCCCAGTCGTGTGCAGGTGCTCACCGAAGAGGGTGTCCCTGGTGCACCGGCGGTCCAGCGTTTGCAGCGGCGTTTGCGGCGGGCCCTGCTGATGTCGCAGCTGGGCGTGACTCTTTCCCTGGTGGCCTTGGGCTGGGTGGCGCGGGGCCTTGGCCATCAGTGGTGGCCCCACGACGCCCAGGCTGGTCGCTGGTGGGACCTGCTCTGGTTCGTGCTGCTGGTGGCCCTCGCCACCCTGTTGGCCGGTCTGCTGCCCCGTGCTTGGGTGCTGAATCGTCCGGAGCGGGCAGCGCTGCGTCTGGCGCCCTTGCTGGAGGTGGTGATGCGGGTGCTGAGACCCCTGCTCACGCTGCTCGAGGGGTGCGGCACGGTGTTGCTCCGGCTTGTGGGGCTGACCCCCCGCTGGGATGCTCTCGTGCCTGGTCTGACGGCCGGTGAGCTGGAGACCCTGATTGAGACCGGTGGGGTGACAGGCCTGCGGCCCGATGAGCGCAACATTCTTGAGGGCGTGTTCGCTCTGCGCGACACCCAGGTGCGTGAGGTGATGGTGCCCCGCTCCGGCATGGTCACCCTGCCGGTGGAGGTCCGTTTTGCCGAACTGATGGAGGCCGTGCATCGCACCCGCCACGCCCGCTTTCCCGTGATCGGCCAGTCGCTCGATGATGTGCGCGGTGTGCTCGACCTGCGGCGTCTCGCCGAGCCGATCGCCCGCGGGGCTCTTCAGGAGGACTCTCCGTTGGAGCCTTATCTGCTGCCAGCCCAGCGGGTGCTTGAGACCAGCACCCTGGCGGAACTGTTGGCCCTGATCCGCAGCGGTCACCCCCTCCTGCTGGTGGTGGATGAGCACGGAGGGACGGAGGGACTCGTGACCGCAGCTGACCTCACCGGTGAGATCGTCGGTGAGGAAGTGGAGCCGGAACCGGCCGTTCCCGACCTGCAGGCCCTCCCCGATCAGCCTGGCGTCTGGTTGGTGGCCGGTGACCTGGAGATCTTCGAGCTGAACCGGCAACTTGGCCTTGAGCTGCCGGAAGCCACGGATCACCACACCCTGGCGGGGTTTCTGTTGGAGCGTCTTCAGCACATCCCGGCCCCCGGGGAAGCCTTGCGACATCAGGGCTTGCACTTCGAGATCTTCGAGATGGAAGGGCCGCGGATCGTGCGAGTGCGACTCCTACTTCCTGACGATCGTGGTGCGTCAGTAGCGGATCAGGAGCAGGATCACCGATAATCTGCCCCGACCCGTGCCTCTGCCGATGACCGACCCCATGGTTCCGGTGAAGGTCGGCGTGATCGGCATCGGCAACATGGGCTGGCATCACGCCCGCGTGCTCAGCCTGCTCAAGGATGCGGAGCTTGTGGGCGTCGCAGATCCCGATGCTGAGCGCGGTCATCTCGCCACCGAGCAGTTCGGATGCCGCTGGTTTGCCAGTTACGAGGCCATGCTCAGCGAGGTGGAGGCGGTTTGCATTGCCGTGCCCACGCTGCTGCACCATGCGGTTGGACTGGCCTGTCTGGAGGCTGGTCTGCATGTGCTGATCGAGAAGCCGATCGCCGCCAGCCAGGAAGAGGCGGCGGCCCTGATCGCCGCCTCCAGCCGCAACGGTCGCCTGCTGCAGGTCGGTCACATTGAGCGTTTCAACCCTGCCTTCCGTGAACTGACCAAGGTGGTGGCCAGCGAGGAGGTGGTGGTGCTGGAAGCGCGCCGTCACAGCCCCCATGCCGACCGAGCCAATGATGTGTCCGTGGTCTTGGATTTGATGATCCACGACCTCGATCTGGTGCTGGAGCTGGCCCAGGCACCGGTGGTGCGCCTTGCCGCTGCCGGAGGCCGCAGTGCCGAAGGTCCGATCGATTACGTCAACGCCACGCTTGGGTTTGCCAATGGTGTGGTGGCCAGCCTGACGGCCAGCAAGATGAGCCACCGCAAGATCCGCAGCCTCAGCGCCCATTGCCGGGCGAGCCTGGTCGAGACCGATTTCCTCAATCACACCCTGCATATTCACCGCCGTGCCCACGAGTGGTACTCGGCCGATCACGGTGAATTGCTCTACCGCAATGATGGATTCATTGAGGAGGTCAGTACCACCTCGATTGAACCGCTTTACGCCGAGCTGGAGCACTTCCTCCAGTGCGTCCGCGGTCGTGAAACCCCTGCAGTGGATGGTCTTCAGGCCTCCCGGGCCCTCCGCTTGGCCGATTTGATCGAGCAGGCGGTGGAGCACCCCGGCATGGGAGTGCCCCTCAGCGATCCGATCTGATCAGCTCCCGCAGAGCGGCGATCTGCCAGCGACGGCAGTCGGCGGGCGAGGACCGGTAGAACTGATCCCAGGCGTCAGCCTTATGCACTGCG
Source organism: Synechococcus sp. HK01-R (assembly GCF_014217855.1). Taxonomy (NCBI): domain Bacteria; kingdom Bacillati; phylum Cyanobacteriota; class Cyanophyceae; order Synechococcales; family Synechococcaceae; genus Synechococcus; species Synechococcus sp. HK01-R. The sequence continues at coordinate 1,043,686 of NZ_CP059059.1, forward strand.
TAGCTGGAAGCCTCCAGCTCAGGGTGGGTCATGAGCCAGCCCACCCGCACGGCGTGACCGATGACCACATCAAGGGCCACATCGTCATCGATGTGCACCGTTGGGTTGGTGGTCACAAACGCCATCAGTGACAGCAGGCACTCCGTACAGAGCTGTCTGTATTCCGGCGCCGGGATGCGGCTGAGCAGATGCTCCACGAGGGTGGCGAAATTTTTCTCGCCCGGGGTCTTCTCCAGCAGCAGAGCACTGGTGAGACGGTTGCGTCGTTCGAGCTTGTCGCCGATCACGAGGCCGCGGCAATGCTGCAGCAGTGACCAGATCCCAGCATGGAAATCCTTCGGGACCCGTTGCAGAGAGCCCAGCCGGATGCGTTGCTGCAGCCAGTCGTCACCGCTGGGCGACTCCTCCAGGGGGGAGGGAACGGCCCACTGCACCGGACCGCTGAGGTGCAGGGCTTCATTGCGCTGCAAGGAGGCGTGGGCATGTTCAAGGTCGGCGAGCACCGCCCGTAGCCGGCGACCGATCGTATGGGGAGGGTCAGAGCAGAGGGCCTCAAAGGCTTGGTCCTGACTGAGTCTTGATTCCGCCGCCAGTTCGGCGGTGAGCATCAGCATCAGCTGCCCGAGTTGCAAGGTGAGCGTGCCCTTGAGCATCTGGGGTTCGCGGCGAGCGATCCCGTCGAGGGCGAGGAGCAGCTCCTGCTGCAGAGCCTGCTCACGGGAGTCAGTACCGCAGGTGCGTCGGATTCTTGTGGCGATCGCCCCATTGGCCAGGGGGGTGGCCAGGAGGGAGTCGCTGCTGTAGCTGCGCCCCACCACCACAGTTTTCTGACGGGCCAGCAGGTCGATCAGCGCATCCTCCAGCTGGGGATGCACCAGGCCGAGCACTCCGGCGCAGCGGCGCACCACATTCCAGTCCTGTTGATGCAAGCCTCGGTGATAGATCTCCTCCAGCAGGCTGCGCAGCTCCACCGGCGATCCACTCGGACCGGTGAGAATCGCTTCGTCACCGAGATGGCGGTGGAGCAGTTCCAGCACCTCGGCTTGCTCCCGGAGGGAGGAGCTTCTCCATAGACGAGCCCGCAATTCCGGCAGGGAGATCTCATCGAGCTCCTGTTCCTGCGCGGCGGTTAGATCCTCCAGGTCAGTGGAATCCTGCAGCAGTTCGGATGCCGCTGCAGGGGGCTGGAAGGACCGAACCCTTCCGGGATCGAGGCCGGCTGGCAGGTCCAGCCACTGCCCCTGGCTTGCCAGTTGCTCCAAGGGGGCGAGCTGCACAGCAATGCCTTCCAGTTCACCGCTTGCCAGTCGGCTTGCCAGCTCCTGCACGGTCTCGAGATCCCGCTGAACAAGAACGTCTGGCAGGGGGATCAGCAGAAGCGGGGCGCCTGCGCCCCGCCAGTGACGCTGCAGCAGATGCAGTTCGTTCACCACGGTGTCCAGCAGCTGCTTTGGGTCATCCGCGAGGTAGAAGGTGTCCTCCTCAAGCACCGCAGGCAAAAAGGCCATCCGGGCTTCGCCCTGGCGGTAGAAGCGTGCAGTCGTGGCGGTTTCAGCGCGCAGGGGTGGATGGCCGCCAAGCCCCAGGGCTGGGTTCGCCCCCAGTTGCTGAAGTCGTTCACCCAGGGCATCGGAGGGCAGCACCTGGATGCTGCACCGGTCGGGATCGGTGACTGGGATCCCGCGGCTCTGCAGGCTGGCGCTCAGGGTGGAACTGGCTGGAACCAGGGCAACCAGCACCTGATCGGCACCGAGCTGCTGGGGCAGCCTGCGGCCACAGGGGTCCAGGTCTTCCGGCAGGAGCAGTCCGCTCAGCAGCATCTCTCCCAGCCAGGTCAGGCTCTGGGTCCAGAGCAGGGGCACGTTGTCGTTGGCAAGCCGCTTCTGGCTGCCGGGGCTGCGTCGCTCCAGCTCCACCACCGAATCCGGCACCAGATACAGCTCAGGGAAGAGCCGTTGTCCGTTGTGCTCGACCGCTAGCGGCTGCAGCCGCTCCCGCCAGTGACGGGCGTCCTCCCAGCGCTCTTCGCAGCAAGCGGTGACCAGTTCATAGGCGAGGAATAGGGGCCATTCCGATTCGATCCCCTCAAACGTGGCGAGCTCGTCCCGTTCGTAATGAAGGCGGCTGATGTCCTCCACCACGGTTTGGTGACCATCACGTCGGAAGCGCTTGTAGCCATAGGCCCCCCCAAGGTCGCGGCGGATCCGCTCGCAGGTGCGTTGCACAAGTTGGGGGTCTTCCACGGCCCAGGCTGGATACCCCACCACGGAGAGGCAGGCGCTGTCTGCCTCCTTGCTGGCCGATTCCCGTGGCAGCAGACCCTGCAGGGCCCGTCGCAGGCGCACAACGGCGCCATGGGGAATCTGCGCCTGCAGGGATCCGTCACCGTGGACGCCGAACAGGTCGAGGCCGTCGAGGGCCTCGAGGGCAGCCTTGGCCATGCCGATCGAACTGGCGTTTCGTTCGGGCAGGCCATGGTTTCCCTTGTCACCCCGCTCCCAGATCCCGTAGTCAGGCACGCGATAGGCCCGGGCCACGTAATAGATCAGGTTTTGGACGAAGTCGGCCTCGTGGCGACTCTGCAACACGGTCAGACCGCTGCGGGTCAGCTGGGCGAGCTGCAGCAGAAACAGCGAAGTGGCGTCGATTTGCAGATGCCCCCAGCCGTCGTCAGGCACCACGGTGTCGCCACTAGCGGTGTCGTATTTGGCGTGGAGTGCATCGAGGGGATCAAGGCTCTGCTTGAACCGCTCCACCTTGGCGGCCTGGCGCATCATGGCGTTCAGCAGGCCGCGCATCAGGGCGAGCACGCGTTGCTCCAACTCCCAGGAGCGTGCTGTGGCGCCGTCGTTCAGTCGACGATGGGCGAGGGCCAGGCCCCAGACGCACTGGATCGAGTACACACAGTCCCGTACCCAGGCGTCGCCGTAGTTGCCATGCACGGTGTGGGCGGTGCTTGCGGGCAGCAAGCCGCTGATCGGATGCTGTCGCTGCAGCACCACCTGATCAATGGCCGCATCAAGGCTTTCGAGCAGGCTCCAGCGCGCCTCCTCTGAGGTGCTGTCTGGGCTGATGAGGGAGGGGTGCGACAGGGAGGGGTGCGACAGAACCATGACCTCCAGGCCGACCAGTTCTAAATTCTCTCCTGTAGCAGGACCGCGGATGGACGCCGTCAGTACCGATCCGTGTGATCAGCACCGTTGTCAGGTGCTTGGTGTTGGGGTGGATGCCTGTCGGGATGTCCACGCCGCTGCCATCGGTTTGCATGCACGAGGCGGTGGTCAGATCGTCACCCTGAATGCAGAGATGACGATGGCGGCCAGGGCTGATGCGCAGCTCGGCGCAGCGATTGCCGCCGCCGAGCTGGTGATCCCCGACGGTGCTGGGGTGGTCTGGGCCTTGGCTCGCCAGGGCGTGCGGGTGGGCCGCAGTCCTGGAATTGAGTTGGCTCGTGCTCTCTTGGCCTATGCCGAAGCGCATGGCTGGACAGTGGCCCTGATCGGCGCGGCGCCGGAGGTCATGGATCGCTTGCGCCAGCGTCTGGCGGCAGAGTTGCCGGCCCTGCGACTCGTGATGGCCGAACACGGCTATCAATCAGCCGAGAGCTGGCCGCTGCTCGAGCGGCGCCTGCAGGTGCTGAAACCAGACCTCGTCCTCGTCGCCCTCGGAGTTCCCCGTCAGGAGACCTGGACCCAGCGGCTGCATGCCGATCAACCCGGACTCTGGATGGGTGTTGGCGGCAGTTTTGACGTCTGGGCCGGAGTCAAGCAGCGTGCACCCCAATGGATGGGGCGACTGCAAGTGGAGTGGCTGTATCGATTGGTGCAGGAGCCGAGTCGTTGGCGGCGGATGCTGTCGTTGCCTGGCTTCGCCTGGGAGGTGATCCGCAGGGGTGAAGGCAGAGCCAAGCGACGCTGAGCTCGGCTTCAGGATTCAGCGGAAGCCGACGGAGGCCTGCCAAACGAAGGCAAGCAGCAGGAAGAACAGGGGAATGATCGGCAGGATGTCGACCAGCGGTCCGAAGGCCTGATAGGCCTCGGGCAGTTGGGCCAGCAGATCGAGTGTGGTGGCGGCCATCCCGGCGATGTCATGGGCGATGAGCGGACGCTACCACGTGTGATGGGCGGGAGACTCTGGGAGCCAGGGAGCGAAATCCTCTGCAAAACAACCGTCCCGGATCGCTTGCCCCATTGCAGTCGTGAAGCGGATCAGGTGGGTCAGGTTGTGGAGGCTGAGCAGGGTCAGTCCGAGCAGTTCATCGCTGCGGATCAGGTGATGGAGGTAGGCGCGGCTGTGGCGTGTGCAGGCGGTGCAGGGGCAGCTGGCATCCAGCGGGCTGTGGTCGTGGCGGAAGCGGGCATTGCGCAGATTCCAGCGCTCGCCATCGACCAGGGCGGTGCCATGGCGTCCGAGCCGGGTCGGGAGCACACAGTCGAAGAGGTCGATGCCATTGGCCACGGCCACCGCCATCTCCCGGAGGGTGCCGATGCCCATCAGATACCGAGGACGGTCATCGGGAAGTAAGGGCGTGACCTCTCTGACGATCCGGTGCATCTCCTCCACCGGTTCGCCCACACTCACGCCACCGATGGCGATACCGGGCAGGTCGAAGCCAGCGACTGTGCGGGCACTCTGCTCGCGAAGATGCGGGAAGCAGCCCCCCTGCACAATGCCGAAGAGGGCTTGGTCAGGCCGATTGTGGGCTGAGGCACAGCGCTCGAGCCAGGCGTGGGTGCGGCGACAGGCTTCCTCCACGTCGCTTTCGCTGGCCGGATAGGGCGGGCATTGATCGAAGGCCATCGCCACATCAGCCCCGAGAGCCATCTGGATCTCCATCGACCGTTCCGGGGTCAGGAGAATCTTGCTGCCATCGCGGGGGTTACGGAAATCAACGCCGTGATCGTCGATGCGGTTCAGCTCACCCAGGCTGAACACCTGGAAACCACCGGAATCGGTCAGCATCGGGCCGTCCCAGCCCATGAAACGGTGGAGGCCGCCGGCCTCCGCCACGATCCCTTCGCCGGGCTGCAGATGCAGGTGATAGGTGTTGGACAGCACCATCTGAGCGCCTGTGTCCGCGAGCTGGGTGGTGCTCACCCCTTTCACGGTGCCAAGGGTGCCCACGGGCATGAACCGTGGGGTGTTCACCGGGCCGTGGGGGGTTTGGAAGCAGCCGCAGCGTGCACGCGTGTGGGTGCAGTGGGCTTCGATCTGAAAGCTGAACACAGGCCCCTCAGGCGCCATCCCTGACCTTACGGTGAACCCCTGCCCCCGCCCCTCACCTCTCTCGTCTGGCTGCCATGGCTCCGCTCTGGATCCGCGACTTCGCTGGCGCCTGGGTCTTCTACACCGTGTTGCCGGGTTGGCCCCGCCTTCAGCCCCGCTTTGAACGGATCGCTCGCTTCGCTCCCTGGATCGGCTTGGTGATCGGCAGCTTGCAGGCCCTGCTTTGGCTGCTGTTGGAGGCATTGGGCTGGTCGCCACTCCCGCTGGTGCTGGCGGTGACCAGTTTCGGTGCCTGGTTGACCGGAGGTCTCCATCTCGATGGTGTGATGGACACCGGGGATGGCCTGGCGGCTGGTCGAGATCGATGCCTGGAGGCGATGGATGACAGCCGCGTCGGGGCCAGCGGCGTGCTGGCGTTGTTGCTGGTGCTCGCACTGCTGGTGGCAGCGCTGTTGACGCTGGCCCAGCATCAACCGTCCCTTGTGCCGCTAGTGCTCCCCGTCGTTGCGTTCTGGGGGCGCTGTTCTCCGCTCTGGGCGATGTTGGGCTTCCCTTATCTGCGCGAGGAGGGAACGGCGTCCTTTCACCGAACCCATGCCCGATCAGGCCAAGAGCTGATTCCCGCCGCAGCGGTTGTTGGGCTTGGGCTCGTGGTGTTGCTGCCGTGGCCGCAGTGGCGAGGGCTGCTGATCAGTGTTCCCTGCGGACTACTAGCGGCCTGGGGAGTGGCCACTTGGCTGGGGCGCCGTCTGGGGGGGCACACCGGAGATACCTACGGTGCCTCCGTGGTCTGGACTGAAACACTCACGTTGGTGTTGCTGGCGCTTCTGCTGGGAGGGTGAGCAGGAAGGCATTGCCTTCCACCGGTAGCTCCGGGCTCAGTGTCTGTGGGTTGCAGAGCAGGCGCAGCTCTCCGCCTCGGTCTTCGGCTAGTTGCCGGGCGAGGGCCAGCCCTAGCCCGCTTCCGGATCGCTCGCGGCTGCGTTCGCCGCGGACGCCCTGCTCGAAGATCTGCTCTCGCTCTGAGGGATGGATGGCTGGTCCTCCGTCCCAAATACAGATGCCGCGTTGGTCGCCCTGATTGCTCAGATGCAGGCCCAGGGGCGCACCGGAGGGGCTGTAGCGGAACGCGTTTTCCAGCAGGTTGGCGATGATCTCGGCGACCACGCCGTCTTCTCCTGGACGCTCCTCATCGCTCCAGTCAGGCCAGGGTTGCGGACTCGACCAGGAGCGTCCCTGGAGTGTTGCCGTCGCTGCGGCGCGATCCGCTAACGGTGCCAGCAGGGAGCGCAGGCTCTGCTTTTGGCGGCTGGGGAGCATCGGTGGCAGCAGCAGGGCGCTGGATCCCTGGGCTTCCAGCAAGCGGCTCTCCCGGCCGATCCCGTCGATGGCAGTGATGTAACGGTCCAGTCGTCCTTGCTCATCGAGCAGGTTCTCCACGAGGGGGCGGTGCTGGCTCTCGGGCTCAAGTCGGCGCAGGAGCAGTTGGGCATAAGTCCGTAGGGCGGCCAGAGGATTGCGGAGCTGATGCACGACGAGATCAAGCTGCTCTCGCTGCAGCTGAAGTTGGTGGCTCAAGCGGCTGCGTTCCAGGTCGAGGCTGAGGTTGTAGGCGAGGGCGCCCGCACAGGCCTCCAGGCGGCGATCGAGCCCGCGGGTCCAGGTTGCGGCACTGCTGCATTCAGCCCGCAGAGCCCCGAGCAGCAGGTTGCCTTCACGGAGGGGGTACCAGCGGCGTTCGGCGGCCGGTGCCCGCAGGGCTGGATCCGTTTCGACGGGCGGAAGCGGTGTGGCGCTGTCCGGCCATTGATGCACCATCGCAAGGCCTGGCTCCGTCCCGTCCTGGCCACGGGCGACGTACAGCACGAGCCTGGCGATACCCTTCTCTCCCTCAAAGCAATCCAGCTGTTGCTGGGCAAGGGCAAGAAAGCGTTCGCTGAGGAGCATGGAACCCAGATGTGCCGTCGAACACAGACGGATGGCGCTTACCCCGTCTCGGGGGGTTGTCAATCAGGGAAAAAGTCTTAAGATCTGATGATCGACCGATAGCACGCCCCCTCCGAGAGGCGAGGCTTCGGCGTCAACTCCGCTGCGGTTGCGCTTTAGTCGCTACCAAGGCTACAGCAGAGGTTGATGCGTCCCCTGTTGTGCATCGGTTTCGGCCGGTGATGTTGATGCCGTGAGCCGGCGTCAGTGTGGCTCGCCACAGCTGGCGCACCTTTCGGATTGCTGACGTCTCGACGCTTTGCGTCTGTTTTTGCGCTGGTGTTCGTCCGCTCTGACGGGCTGCTCCGACGCTTTCCACCTTCATGCTCCCCAGTGGGAGTCTCTCGCCATGTCCAAAAAGCGCAAGCGGATCAGTCGCCGCCGTCTCGCCGGTCAGCGTGTTCTCGCCCACGTGCCGACCTACAACCTCGAAACCGGTGAGCACAAGCCCGTCACCGCCGGTCGTCGCTTCATTGCCGAAAACGGCATTACACCTCCTGCACTGCTGAAGGTTCGCCGCAACGAACACACCACGGATCATTTCTTCTGGGGAGAAAAGGGTCTGTTCAGCGCTCAGTACGCCGAAGAGAACCACTTCCTTTTCCCTTCTCTGCGCTCCATCGTCGACAACATTGGCGAGGACACCCTGTTTGAAGGCCTCGAGCTCGTGGCTGATGACTGGGAAGAGATGGAGGAGTACGAATACGCCTTCGTCTGAAGCCGTCCCCAGGCCTAAAACCACCACCATGGCGAGCAAGCCCTCAGAGTCTGGTCATGACCACCAGGCCCTGAGGGCTTTTGCGATGGCTGGCAGAGCTGCGGCGTCGATGGTGTGTCCGGATTCGCTGGCGACGAGGTCCGCTTTCGCTGCGTTGGTGTTCGCGTTGAGAAGGCTCTGGAGTTGAAGGCTGGCCTGAAACGGCACGATCTCATCGTTTTTTCCATGGAGCAGCAGCACCGATGGCCGATTCGCCGGCGCTGCCCAGCCTGGATGGGGGTAACCGCTGCAGGAAATCACCCCCGCCAGAGGCAGATCACAGCCACTGAGCACGGCCATGGCTGCACCTTGGGAGAAGCCCAGCAACACGGTTTGCGCCAGCGGAATCCCTCCGCTCTCCAGCTCCTTCAGTCGTTGGCAGAGCGCTGCCTGGGCGGAGGGAACGGCTTGCCAGTCGGAGGGGAAGAGTCCATACCACTGGCGGCCCGATCCCTGGGGATGGGGCTCCGGCGCGCGCAGGGCGATCAGTTCCACCGGCTGGGGGAGATCCGCTGTCAATGCCTGGCCGAGAGGCAGCAGGTCATCGGCATCCGCACCCCATCCATGCAGCAGCACCAGCCGCTGCTGCGCCCCTGGGGGGCTGAGCAGAAGTCGGTCGCTGGGGTTCGCTGCAGGCATGAACAGAGGCGGAGTCGCTGCTGCGTAGGTTGGCCCATGGAATCCTTCTGCTGCCATGGCTCCCACAGCCCTGCTGAGCGTGTCCGACAAGCGGGGGCTGGTGCCCCTGGCGGAGGCCTTGCACCGTCGCCATGGCTTCCAGCTTCTCTCGAGTGGCGGCACGGCTACGGCGCTCGAGCAAGCGGGCTTGCCCGTGACCCGCGTCGCTGATCACACAGGCGCTCCGGAAATTCTCGGTGGTCGGGTCAAGACCCTGCATCCCCGGATCCATGGGGGGATCCTGGCCCGTCGTGGGGATCCCGCCCATGAGGCCGATCTCGCGGCTCAGCAGATTGCACCGATCGATGTGGTCGTGGTCAATCTCTATCCCTTCAGGGAAACGGTGGCTGATCCTGCTGTCAGCTGGGACACCGCCATCGAGACCATCGACATCGGCGGACCCACCATGGTGCGCTCGGCAGCCAAGAACCATGCGCATGTGGCTGTGCTCACCAGCCCCGAGCAGTACGACCGGGTGGTCGCTGCCCTCGATCGCCCCGGTGGGATTGATGCTGGCCTGCGCCGTCGTCTTGCTCTTGAGGCGTTTGCGCATACAGCCGCTTACGACACCGCCATCAGCCATTGGATGAAGGGCCGGATGAACCCGGCCGACAGCGATGCAGGGCAACAGGACAGCGAGGAGGGTGGAGCAGCGCTGCCGTGGCTCGAAGCAGTGCCCTTGCGTCAGACCTTGCGTTATGGCGAGAACCCCCATCAGCAGGCGGCCTGGTACAGCGCACCCCGCCGTGGCTGGGGAGGAGCGCTGCAACTGCAGGGCAAGGAGCTCAGCACCAACAATTTGCTCGACCTGGAGGCGGCCCTTGCCACGGTGCGCGAATTCGGATATGGCACAGAGGGGTCCCACCCTGCGGAGCAGCCGGCGGCCGTCGTGGTCAAGCACACCAACCCCTGCGGCGTGGCCGTTGCCGAGGGGGTGGCCGGGGCGCTCACCCGTGCGCTTGATGCTGACCGTGTCAGCGCCTTCGGAGGGATCGTGGCCTTGAACGGTTCCGTGGATGCCGCGGCGGCCCGTGAACTGACCAGCCTGTTTCTGGAGTGTGTGGTGGCACCGGGATTCAGCCCTGAGGCGCGGGAAATCCTTGCCGGCAAAGGGAACCTCCGTCTGCTCGAGCTTGCCCCTGCGGCGATCGATGCGGCCGGCCGCGATCACGTGCGCAGCATCCTCGGCGGTGTCCTGGTGCAGGATCTGGATGATCAACCGATCGATCCAGCCGGATGGACCGTCGCGACGCAGCGCCCGCCGACAGCCCAGGAACAGGCGGATCTGCGCTTCGCATGGCAGTTGGTGCGCCATGTGCGTTCGAACGCGATTGTGGTCGCCAGGGACGGACAGAGCCTGGGGGTGGGCGCCGGACAGATGAACCGCGTCGGTTCCGCTCGCTTGGCGCTCGAAGCTGCCGGAGAGCAGGCCCGGGGGGCGGTGCTGGCCAGTGACGGCTTCTTCCCTTTCGATGACACGGTGCGTCTTGCGGCCAGCCATGGCATCACCGCAGTGATTCATCCCGGCGGCAGCCTTCGCGACGCTGAGTCCATCAAGGCCTGCGATGAACTGGGCCTGGCGATGCTGCTCACCGGGCGGCGCCACTTCCTGCATTGAGGCCCTGAACCCCTAGCCTCGCCCCACGCTCTCTTCCCTCTTCCGCGCGATGACCCTCGCAGCCCTTCCTTTTGCCCTCAACTTTCTGCATCCGCTGATGATGTGGGTGTTACTGGCCGCCGGTGCTTATGCACTGTTCCTGGGCATCAAGGCCAAAAAAGTGCGCACTGGCACCCCGGAAGAGCGCAAAGCCCTGATCCCCGGCAAGTTCGCTCAGCGTCACTACCTCTGGGGAAGCCTGCTGCTGGTGGTGATGGTGTTCGGCACCCTCGGAGGCATGGCCGTGACCTATCTCAACAACGGCAAGCTGTTCGTGGGCCCACACCTGATCGTCGGTTTGGCCATGACCGGGATGATCGCAGCCGCTGCGGCGCTTTCACCGCTGATGCAGCAGGGGAATCTCTTGGCCCGCAAAGCCCATGTGGGCCTGAATATGGGCATGCTCACTCTGTTCCTTTGGCAGGCCGTGAGCGGGATGGAGATCGTCAACAAGATCTGGACCAACCGCTGAGCCGGATCAGGCTGCTACGGGAAGGCCGTCAGGGATTCAGAACGCTGCCCGCTTTCTCGGCGGGCAGACGAGTCCATGGCTGGCATGGAAATCTTCCTGCACTTTCCAGGTCAGCTTGCGTGAGATCTGGCGCACGATCTGGCGCAGCAGGTGATCGCCACTCGACTGCACCAGTCCCTCAGGCAGCATCGTAATCACCTTGGGCAGCCGGATCCAAACGGAGAGATCCAGTGACCAGCTGACGCTGGTGGCTTCGTTGTTGCCGTTTTTGCTGGTCTGCGGTTCCAGGTTGAGAGTCGCCTGGAAGTCAACGTCGTAGAGCTCCTGAAGGGCCGGATCCGCATCGGCGAGGGGCACGGTCACGATCGCGTAAGTGCCCTCTTGCTGCGGCAGCAACCTCAGGCCGATGGTCGGTTCCACCTCAAAGCCGAAATTGCCGAAGCGACCGAGGCGCAGGGCGTAGGCCTGGTTGTCGATCGCCGCGACCTCCATTGGGGCGGCACAACGTCGGAACCAGCCTTCATGCCGGTCGAGGTAGACCGCCACCGGGTCGCGTGGGGCCAACATCTCCATGCGATCGGAGAACGTGCTCCGATAGCAGCGGACCTGGCGATCGTCGCTGTGGCGCAGGGTTTCGGCTGGAGGTCTCGCCAAAAGCAGCACGGATGAATGTCCCTCGCCGGGGACGGTCCCCGTTAGATCAACCAATGTAAAGGGGCCGGGCCTCAGCGTTCGCTCAGAGCGATCAGACGCTGAATCACATGCTCCACGACGCGATCAGGGGTCGAGGCGCCGGAGGTGATTCCCACCTTCACGGGGCCGTCCGGCAGAAAGTTCTGTTCGCGCACCAAGTCCTGGCCCAGGGGTTTGTGCTCGATGCTGTTGTCGGCATCGATGCGCTCGGGCGTATCGATATGGAACGAGCGAATCCCGCGGCTGATGGCGATCTCCTGAAGATGGGTGGTGTTGGAGGAGTTGTAGCCCCCGATCACCACCATCAGATCAAGGGGTTCATCCACCAGGGAGAACATGGCGTCCTGCCGCTCCTGGGTGGCATCACAAATGGTGTTGAAGGCGAGAAAGTGCTCGTTGAGGTGGGCCGGTCCGTATTTGCTGAGCATCGTGCGTTCGAACAGCCGACCGATCTCCTCGGTTTCGCTCTTGAGCATCGTGGTTTGGTTGGCGACCCCCAGGCGCTCCAGGTCGCGATCGGGGTCAAAGCCTGGTGAACAGGCCTTGGCGAAGCGAGCCATAAAGGCGTCCCGATCGCCCTGACCGAGGATGTAATCGGCCACCATGCGGGCTTCCTCGAGATCGAGGACCACCAGATAGGTGCCGGCGAAGGAGCTGGTGGCGAGGGTTTCCTCGTGCTTCACCTTGCCGTGAATGATGGACGTGAAGGCCTGTTTCTTGTGCTTCTCCACGGTCGTCCACACCTTGGAGACCCACGGACAGGTGGTGTCCACGATGTGGCAGCCCCGTTCATTGAGCAGCTGCATCTCCTGCACCGTCGCACCGAAGGCCGGCAGGATCACCACGTCTCCTGAGGCCACTTCGGAAAAGTCCTTCACCCCTTCATCCACCGGGATGAACTGCACATTCATGTCGCGCAGGTGGTCATTGACCGAGGGGTTGTGAATGATCTCGTTCGTGATCCACAGCCGTTCACTTGGATAGTGCCGACGGGTTTCGTAGGCCATGGCCACCGCCCGTTCCACGCCCCAACAGAATCCGAAGGCTTCGGCTAGTCGCACCGTCAGTCGGCCGTGGTTGAGGCGGTAATCGTTGTCGCGGATCGAGCCGATTAGGCCACTTTGGTAAGCCTGCTCCAGGCTGCCGGCCACCTCCTCGGCGCGACCGAAGCCCCGACGGTTGTAGCGATCGGAGTGATGCAGAGAGCGCTTGAAGGCGTGGGTATCCATGGCGCGACGTCGGCGGTGGGATGACTCTATGGGTCCAAAACAAAACCCGACCCCCTGAGGGGTCGGGTCGGAACGCCCAGGAGGCTGAGCCAAGCGGTCTTAGTTGCCGGCTGAAGCGAAATCGGGATAGGCCTCCATCCCGTGCTCACCGATGTCGAGACCTTCGATCTCTTCCTTCTCAGTGACGCGGATGCCACCAAAGAGACCGCCGATCACAGACCAAGCGATCCAGCAGGTGGCCAGGGTCCAGATGGCGTAGGCAGCACAGCCCAGGGCCTGAATACCCAGCTGGGAGATGCCACCGCCGTTGAAGAGGCCGATGCCGGCAGCACCGGGATCCATGCCATCCACGCCCCAGAGGCCGATCACCAGGGTGCCCCAGATGCCGCACACACCGTGCACAGAGAAGGCGCCGACGGGATCGTCGATGCCAGCGGCATCGAGTGCGGAGACTGAGAAGACAACGATGATGCCGCCGACAGCACCAGCGACCCAGGAGCCCACCAGGGTCATGTTGCCGCAACCGGCAGTGATGCTCACCAAACCGGCGAGAATGCCGTTGATGATCATCGTCAGATCCGGCTTGCCGGAGGTCAGGGTCGACACAATCGTGGCAGCGATGGCGCCACCGGCAGCCGCCAGGGTGGTGGTCACAGCCACGTAGGGCACGTACTGGTCCATCTGCAGCTCGGAGCCGGGGTTGAAGCCGTACCAGCCGATCCAGAGGATCAGGGCCCCCAGGGTTGCAATCGACATGTTGTGGCCAGGAATGGCCTGCGGCTTGCCGTCGATGAATTTGCCGATGCGGGGGCCAAGCAACATGGCGCCCACCAGACCGGCCCAAGCACCCACGGAGTGGACGATCGAGGAACCAGCGAAGTCAATGAAAGGGTGAATGGCAGTGCCAGCAAGTTCGGGGTCACCTGCTGCCTGGGCAGTTGCTTCGGTATACAACTCGCCAACTTTGTTGAGCCACCCGCCGTTCCACTCCCAGCTTCCGGAAATCGGATAAATGACCGCAGTGAGGACGAGGGCGAAAATCACGAACTCACCGAACTTGACTCGCTCAGCGACCAGACCGGAAACGATCGTTGCAGCTGTGCCGGCAAAAGCCGCCTGGAAGAGGAAGTCAACGGAAGGGACGAGATCTCCATTCGTCACCATTTCAGGGGTGACTGTTGGATCGAAGAAAAGTCCGAGGGCACCACCCTTGCCGTAGTACAGAAGGCTGCCCCAAAAGGCTTCGCCGTACATCAGCGAATAACCGACGAACCAGTAGGCGGTCACCGCAAGAGCGAACACAAACAGGTTCTTGGCGAGGATGTTGACCGCATTCTTCTGACGGCACATACCGGCTTCGACCATGGCGAATCCGGCGTTCATGAAGATCACCAGGATGGTGGCCACCAGCAACCAGAGGTTGTTGGCCAGGAAGGCGGCATTCAGCTCGGGCATCTCAGCGGCGTGGGCCGAGAGATTGAAGAGACCGAGGCCGAACAGCGCGACCGGCACACAGGCCAGCCACATCAAAGAGCGGTTCGACTTAAAGCCGCGGATGCTGCGCAGGAGGAGCATGGGGCCTTCCAAGAGACTGGCGTCTTGGAGGCGTGTCTTGCCCCGCCTTGCAGGCGAGTGCAGAGCAGTTGTCATGAAAGGAGAGCAGGGCTGCAGAAAGGGCTGGACGCTGGGTCCGGCTTCCAAGCCCCAAAGTGCTCGCTTATGAACCTTTCCCTGGTGACGATTGCTACGGAATTGCCGATTGGTGGCTTTGAACCGGCCTGAGGCCATTCCAGAAGACCCCGTTCCGTTCGAACTGAAACGCGCAGGGAAAGACCTCCACGCCAGCACTCAGGGCCTCTCGGAAGAGCTCGCCGTAGCGGGGATCAGCACTGTCTCCCGGCGCGAACGCCGTGACATCCGGTCGGCTCAGGCAGGGCACCAGCACGGCCCGTGCCTCCGGCGGTAGGGCGCTCAGCTCCTTCAGGTGTTTCTGCCCTCGCTCGGTCACCGTGTCGGGAAAGAGAGCTAGAGACCCCTCGCTCCAGGTGGTGTTCTTGACTTCGAGATAAATGGGGCGCTGATCCTTGGCTGTCTCGTCAGGTTGAAGCAGCAGATCAATGCGACTGCGTTTGTCGGCTCCATAGGCGACTTCTGGCCGAATCGAGCCGATGGCCCCGAGTTGTGTGTCCAGGTGTCCCGCTTCAATCGCCGCCCGGATCAGGCGATTGGGAAGGGCCGTGTTGATGCCCACCCAGCAGGGGCTGCCATCAGCCCCTGCGACTTCCGCCTGCTCCCAGGTCCAGGCGAGTTTGCGGGTCGGTGAGGGGGCGTAGCGCAGTCGCACGCGTCCGCCGGGATGCAGCACTCCTGTCATCGGTCCGGTGTTGGCGCAGTGGGCGGTCACCTCGCTGCCGTCATCAAGACGCACGTCAGCGAGAAAACGCTTGTAGCGCTTCAGCAGCACGCCCTCCTGCAGGGGCTCGAATTCAAGAAGCGGTTGGCCGGGCATAGCTGCGCAGCACCAGGGACGGAGATGGTGGCCATGGTGGCCCCTGGAGTGGGCCTGACAGCGCCGTGGGGTCGAGAATGCCGCGCAGTTCAGACGTGCCGGCCGGGCTGTTGATGGCGAGATCCCTGAAGCGCATCGCCCTGGTGGTGACCTACGGCACCTTGCTCAGCAAGTTGGGGGGGCTGGTGCGGCAGTTGGTGATTGCCGCTGCCTTCGGGGTAGGGGCTGCCTACGACGCCTACAACTACGCCTATGTGCTCCCGGGCTTTCTGCTGATTCTTCTGGGTGGAATCAATGGCCCCTTTCACAGCGCCATGGTGAGCGTGCTCAGCCGTCGGCCGCGGCAGGAGGGGGCTCAGATCCTCGCCACCCTCAACACGATGGTGAGCGCCGTGCTGTTGGCGGTCACCATCGTGCTGGTGTTGGCCGCCGATCCCTTGATCACCCTTGTGGGACCTGGCCTGAGTCCCGAGCTGCACCAGAACGCCGTACTTCAGCTTCAGGTGATGGCGCCGATGGCACTACTTGCTGGTTTGATCGGCCTGGGGTTCGGCTCACTGAATGCCGCCGATGAGTTTTGGATCCCGGCCATTTCGCCGTTGATGTCTTCCCTGGCCCTCATCCTTGGCGTTGGGCTGTTGTGGGGGCAGCTCGGTGCCTCGATCGCGAGCCCCGCCTTCGCGATCCGCGGGGGGGTGGTGCTGGCCTTTGCCACTCTGGTGGGCGCCTTGCTGCAGTGGCTTCTGCAGTTGCCGGCCCTGGCCCGCCAGGGATTGGCTCGGATGCGTTTGGTCTGGGACTGGCGGCATCCCGGGGTTCGTGAGGTGTGGCAGGTGATGGGGCCGGCCACCCTCTCCTCGGGCATGCTCCAGATCAATGTCTTCACCGATCTGTTCTTTGCCTCCGGCATCCTCGGCGCGGCTGCTGGTCTCGGTTACGCCAACCTGCTGGTGCAGACACCTCTGGGCCTGATCTCCAATGCCCTGCTGGTGCCGCTGCTGCCCACCTTCTCGCGTCTGACCGCTCCGGAGGATCGCGAGGCCCTGGTGGCGAGGATCCGGCAGGGTCTGATGCTTTCCACCGCTTCGATGCTGCCGTTGGGCGCTTTGTTCGTGGCCCTCGGACAGCCGATCGTCGCTCTGGTTTACGCCCGTGGTGCTTTTGACCAGCAGGCCGTCCTTTTGGTCACAGGACTTTTGATGGCCTACGGGGTGGGGATGCCCGCCTATCTGGGGCGAGACGTGCTGGTGCGGGTCTTCTATGCCCTTGGTGACGGCACGACACCCTTCCGCCTCTCCCTGGCGGGCATTGGCCTGAATGTGGTGTTCGACTGGTTGCTCGTTGGCGGCCCGACCCCCTGGGGGCCTCAGCTGCCTTTCAATTTCGGGGCGCCGGGCCTGGTCTTAGCCACTGTGGCGATCAACCTGATCACCTGCGCCGCTTTGGTTCTGGCCCTTCAGCAGCGTCTCGGCGGCCTGCCGTTGGACGCCTGGGGTCGGGATGGACTGCGGTTGCTGCTGGCGGCGGTGTTGGCCGGTTTGTCTGCTTGGGCGCTGAGTTCAGGCCTCGATTGGGCTCCTGATGGCATGGGTCGAATCCTGCAGGTGGCCCTATCCGGTGCGATCGGATTGGTGGTGTACGCCCTGATCGGTCAGGCCAGTGGTGTCCCGGAAGTGCGTGAGATCACGCATGGACTGATGCGTCGGTTCAATCGTCGCTGAGCCGAACCTCCCGCTCCTCCCGCACCTGGATCGGAAGCTCCAGTTGCTGACGGCCCACCACCTGCGGTCCTTGGACGGAGAGGATTCTTGCTTCGATCCCGAATTCGCGGAACGCGGTATCCAGTTCTTGGATCAACGCTTTCTCCACCTGGGCCTCAGCGTCGACCACTTTGCCGATCAGCCGCTCGCCCAGCCGGCCAATCCGTTGGCGCACCACTTCACGTGCGTTGGTGACCTCAATGATCAGCACGGGACCTCCCGGGATGGCAGCAACCTTATCGGCAGTACTCCTCCAGGATCTCCTCGAGATCGCGGAGTTGTGCGGCTGGCATCAGCCTGGCGAGGGGGAGCCTGGTGCTGCCGCCGCCGATGGGCACCTGCACGGCTTCAAGGGCCTGACGGGCCGCTACAGCAGCGCCCTGGTCCATGCGAGCGCTGCATTCAATGGCCAGGGCCTCGGCGAGTCCGGCATCGCCGAGATACAGATGCCAGTTGGCGATCTGCAAATAGAGACGGTCGCTCAGGCTGTTACTGAGATCCCGCAGGGATGCGGCGTCAAGGCTCATGGTCCTGGAGGGGCAGAGGGCTGGTCTTCAGAGGCTGGTCGCATCTTGATCAGCACACCGAGTTGCACCACCAGGATCGCCAGCCAGAACTCGCTGAACAGGTTGAGGTGCTCCCAGGGGTGGCGCATCTGCTGAACGAACCAAAGGCCGCTGTTGACGGCCGCGAAAACCATGGCGTGCAGGCACAGGTTCACAATCCGATTGAAATGCCTGTAGGTCGGGTCCGTGGGATCAGCAGGGCCGTACCAGCGGATAGGCATGGAGCTTCCCGTGACGATGCGTTGATTCTGGCGCCCGGGCTGTTGCTTCCAGTCGATGGGCTCCCAGTCGATGTGCCCCAGTTGACGAAGGGTGCCTCGATAGGGTCAGATGGTTGGGCGCAAGCGCTTGTAGCTCAGCGGATTAGAGCATCTGACTACGGATCAGAGGGTCGGGAGTTCGAATCTCTCCAGGCGCGCTTCTCCAACTGCCTTCGGGCAGTTTTTTTTTTGGCTGCTCGCAGGGGTCCTATTTCCTACGATTCGACAACAGTCGGATTGTGTCGATGTCTGAACGAGCCCCTTCCAAGATCAATGTCGCTCTAGGGGAGACCGATCCCGCTATCGCAGCACTGATCGCACGGGAGCAGGACCGTCAGGAGACCCACCTCGAGCTGATCGCTTCCGAGAACTTCGCCTCCCGGGCCGTGATGGAGGCTCAGGGGTCGGTGCTCACCAATAAGTACGCCGAAGGCCTGCCGCACAAGCGCTACTACGGCGGCTGTGAGCATGTGGATGCGATTGAGGAGCTGGCGATCGAGCGGGCGAAGCAGCTCTTTGGTGCCGCCTGGGCGAATGTGCAGCCCCACAGCGGCGCTCAGGCCAATTTCGCCGTGTTCCTGGCCCTGCTCCAGCCCGGCGACACGATCATGGGCATGGACCTCAGCCATGGCGGCCATCTCACCCATGGGTCACCGGTGAATGTCAGTGGCAAGTGGTTCAAGGTCGTTCAGTACGGCGTTGACCGGGAGACCCAGCGTCTCGACATGGAGGCGATCCGGAAGCTTGCGCTCGAGCATCGGCCCAAGTTGATCGTTTGCGGATACTCCGCTTATCCCCGCACGATTGATTTCCCTGCTTTCCGGGCGATCGCCGATGAAGTGGGGGCCTTCCTGCTTGCCGATATGGCTCACATTGCCGGCCTCGTGGCAGCAGGTGTGCACCCCAGCCCTGTTCCCCATTGCGATGTGGTCACCACGACCACCCACAAGACCCTTCGCGGTCCCCGTGGAGGTCTGATCCTCTGCCGTGATGCCGAGTTCGCCCGTCAGTTCGATAAGGCGGTCTTCCCCGGCACCCAGGGTGGCCCGCTCGAGCATGTGATCGCCGCTAAGGCCGTGGCCTTTGGGGAAGCACTTCAGCCCGCTTTCAAGGCCTACAGCCAGCAGGTGGTGGCTAATGCACAAGCCCTCGCTGCCCGGATTCAGGAGCGGGGAATTGATGTGGTGAGCGGTGGCACTGACAATCATGTGGTGCTGCTCGACCTGCGCAGCATCGGCATGACCGGCAAGGTGGCCGACCTGCTGGTGAGCGATGTGCACATCACCGCGAACAAGAACACCGTGCCCTTTGATCCGGAGTCCCCCTTCGTGACCAGTGGTCTACGCCTGGGCACTGCCGCTCTCACCACCAGGGGCTTTGATGCTGAGGCCTTCCGAGAGGTGGCTGATGTGATCGCTGATCGTCTGCTGAATCCCGAGGACGACGCCATCCAGGCCCGGTGTTTGGAGCGGGTCCGTGACCTCTGCTTGCGTTTCCCGCTCTATGGCGGAGTCGCTGTTGCACCGGCGCTTGCCTGACTGTCCCAAATGGTCTTGGAGCCTGGGCATGGACCTGCCTAGGATTTTTCCATTCGATCCCTTTTCGGGGTGATTCCCTCCGCGGAGCTTCCTGTGACCCTCGCGAGCAGCCCCCTCGCAGTCGCCGTGGCGAGCTTCGTGATGGCTGCGGGCATCACCACGATCATTGTTCCTCGGGTGCGGGCTCTAGGACTGCATTTCGGCCTCACCGATCAGCCCGATCCGCGCAAGCAGCACTCCACCCCGATGGTTCGTCTCGGTGGGGTGGCCATGGTGATTGGTTTCGCCCTCGCTCTCGCGGTGACCTGGGGGCTGGGGGGCTTTGGCCTGCTCGCTCCGGAACGAGATCAACTGATCTGGACCACCCTGGCGGGTTCCCTTTGCTTTTTTGTGATCGGCCTGGCCGATGACCTCTTTGCTCTTTCCCCCTGGCCCAGGCTCGCGGGGCAGGTGGCTGTCGCCGTCGTCGTCTGGTCCCAGGGGGTGAGGATCGGTGCCATCGATTTCCCCTGGCTGATCGATGGCGGCACGCCTCTTGTACTGCCCGATCTGCTCAGCCTCGCGGCCACAGTGATCTGGCTTGTGGGTATCACCAACGCGATCAATTGGCTTGATGGCCTCGACGGCCTGGCCGCTGGGGTGGCGGGTATTGCCGCCGTTGGCCTGGTGTCCGTCAGCTTCTCGCTCCATCAGGTGGCCGCTGGTTTCTTAGCGGCTGCTCTGGCTGGCTCCTGCCTCGGCTTTCTTCGCCACAACTTCAATCCCGCCCGCATTTTCATGGGGGATGGAGGGTCTTATTTCCTCGGCTTCACCCTTGCAGCGATCAGCATTGTGGGGCCGGCCAAAGGCATCACGACCGTCAGCTTGCTGCTTCCCCTGCTCATCCTGTCCCTCCCTCTGGCCGACATGAGCGCCGTGATCATGGGGCGTCTCCGGGAGGGGCGCTCGCCTTTCTACCCCGATCGACGCCACCTTCATCACCGCTTACTCAGGGCCGGTTTCAGCCATCGACGGACGGTTCTCTTGATCTATGTGTTCACCCAGTGGCTTGCTGCCTTGGCCATGGTGGTTGCCAATGTGGAGCTGCGCTTCCTCTGGCTGGGCTTGGCCACAGCCATTTTGGTGGGAACCGTTGTGGTGCTGCGTCGTCGCCAGCAAGAAGAGCGAGCCGAGCTGCGCCGCTCCTCAGGTTGTGGACCCGACGACGGTGAGCGTCAGACCTGTGTGTCACCGAACTGTTCCCATGGGAACACCCCTGCGCAGCGTGGCTGAACGGGACGATCAACGGGAAGATGGCGTTGAGCTTCTTTGTGTTGGCACGGAGTTGCTGCTCGGCAACATCCTCAATGGCAATGCCCGCTGGCTGGGCGAACAGCTGGCGGCACTCGGTTTGCCTCACTACAGGCAGTCGGTGCTTGGAGACAATCGCTCCCGTTTGATCCGCTTTGCTCAAGAGGCTGCAGAGCGCTCCAGGGTGTTGATCACCACGGGCGGCCTTGGCCCTACGCCGGATGACCTCACGACCGAGGCATTGGCCACAGCTTTCGAGACTCCCCTGGAGGAGCGGCCCGAGGTCTGGGCCGACATCGTCGCGAAGTGCCGCAGTCGCGGCCGCGAGCCTGGCCCGAGCCTGCGTCGTCAGGCACAACTGCCTCGAGGGGCCCAGGTGCTTCCCAATGCCACCGGTACGGCGCCAGGGATGATCTGGTCACCCCAGGAAGGATTCACGATCCTCACCTTTCCTGGTGTCCCGAGCGAGATGCGGGCGATGTGGAGTGCAACGGCAGCCCCGTGGCTGCGCGATTCCGATCTGGCCCAGGGGGTGATTGCGAGTCGCCAGTTGCATTTCTGGGGCATCGGCGAATCCAGCCTTGCCGAGCAGATCGAGGACTTGCTGGCTGGTCGCAATCCCACCGTGGCCCCCTATGCCGGTGGCGGTGAGGTGATGCTGCGTCTCACCGCAAGGGCCCAGACCGAAGACGAGGCGTTTCGCTTGTTGGACCCCGTGGAGCAGGAGTTGTGCCGTCGCACTGGGCGACTCTGCTTTGGAGCCGATGACGACACCCTGGCCTCTGTGGTGATTGCCTCGCTTCGGGAGCGTGGGCAGACCCTGGCGGTGGCGGAATCCTGTACTGGGGGCGGCCTTGGCGCTTCCCTGACGTCTGTTCCGGGCGCATCGGAGGTGTTGCTTGGAGGCGTGATTGCCTACGCCAATCCCGTCAAGCGAGACCTGCTCTCGGTTCCTCAAGAGCTGCTCGACCGCCATGGGGCCGTCAGTGATCCAGTGGCGATTGCCATGGCGGAAGGGGTCCGTCGCTGCACTGGTGCCGACTGGGGAGTGGCGATTACTGGGATCGCCGGTCCATGTGGCGGTAGCGAGACCAAGCCGGTGGGCCTGGTGCATTTGGCCGTGGTCGGTCCTGATGGTGCCGAAAGTAGTGGCGAGCGTTTTGGTGCCAGCCAAGGTCGTGACTGGATCAGGCGGCTCAGTGTGGGAGAGGCCCTGAACCGCCTTCGCCTTCGCCTTCTCGAGAGTGCTGCTGTTGCTGACGCTTAGGCTGATGCGCTGATCATTTGGCGGGCATGAGCAGCGGCACGCTTTACGACAAGGTCTGGGAGTTGCACCGGGTGGCGGAGCTTCCCGGTGGATCCACTCAGCTCTTCATCGGTCTGCATTTGATCCATGAAGTCACCAGCCCGCAGGCTTTTGCGGCGTTGGACGACAAGGGTCTCGCCGTGCGCTGTCCTGAGCGCACGGTTGCCACGGTGGATCACATCGTGCCAACCACAAGCCAGGCGCGTCCGTTCGCCGATCCCCTGGCTGAAGAGATGCTCAGCACGCTTGAGCGCAACTGCGCGCGGCATGGCATCACCCTGCATGGCCTCGGCAGCGGCCGTCAGGGCATCGTGCATGTGATCGCTCCCGAGTTGGGTTTGACCCAACCCGGCATGACCGTGGCTTGCGGCGATTCCCACACCTCCACCCATGGCGCCTTCGGTGCGATCGCTTTCGGGATCGGCACCAGTCAGGTCCGCGATGTGCTCGCCAGTCAGAGCCTGGCGATGAACAAGCTGAAGGTGCGACGCATCTGGGTCGACAATCAGCTCAGTCCAGGCGTGTTCGCCAAGGATCTGATCCTGCATGTGATCCGCACGTTGGGTGTGAAGGCCGGTGTGGGCCATGCCTATGAGTTCGCTGGTCCAGCGATCGATGCGCTCTCCATGGAAGAGCGCATGACGCTCTGCAATATGGCGATCGAGGGTGGTGCCCGGTGTGGCTACGTGAATCCCGATCAGGTGACATTCGATTACCTCGCCGGTCGGCCAGCGGCACCCAGCGGTGATGCCTGGGAGCGTGCTGTGACCTGGTGGCGCTCACTCGCTTCCGATCAAGACGCCAGCTTTGATGATGAGGTGCGCTTCGACGCGGCTGCGATTGCGCCCACGGTGACTTGGGGGATCACCCCTGGCCAGGGCATCGGTGTGGATGAAGCGGTGCCGACCCCTGATGAGCTTCAGCCATCGGACCGACCGATTGCGGAGGAGGCCTACCGCTACATGGATCTGGCTCCAGGTCAGGCGATTGCCGGAGTGCCGATTGATGTCTGCTTCATCGGCAGCTGCACCAATGGTCGTCTCAGCGATCTGAAGGCTGCGGCTGCGGTGGCCCGTGGACGCCATGTGGCTGAAGGCATCAAGGCGTTTGTGGTGCCTGGATCAGAGCAGGTGGCTCGGGCGGCGGAAGCGGAGGGGCTTGATGCGGTCTTCCGTGCAGCTGGTTTTGAATGGAGAGAGCCCGGCTGCTCCATGTGTCTGGCCATGAATCCTGACCGCCTGGAGGGGCGGCAGATCAGTGCAAGCTCCAGCAACCGCAACTTCAAAGGGCGCCAGGGTTCTGCCAGTGGGCGCACGCTGCTGATGAGCCCGGCGATGGTGGCCGCGGCTGCGGTGACCGGCACCGTCACGGATGTCCGCAGCCTGGTGGCAACAGACGCCGTCTCCGGCTGAGTCAAGTCTCATTTCGTTTCTTCCCCGAGTTCTCCACCCGACGCTGTCCATGACCCAGTCAGGCGCCTTCCCCCAAGGCATGATCACCCAAGTGCATGGGCGTGCCTTCACCCTGCGGGGCGATGACATTGATACCGACCGAATCATTCCCGCTCGCTATCTCAAATGTGTGAGCTTCGAAGCGCTAGGCGATCAGGTGTTCGCGGACGATCGTCAGGAACTCGCTGGTGCTCACCCCTTTGATCAGCCCGAGCATGTCGGGGCAAGGATCCTTGTGGTCAACGGCAATTTTGGTTGTGGCTCCAGCCGAGAACATGCGCCTCAGGCACTGATGCGTTGGGGGATTCGTGCTGTGATCGGTGTCAGTTTTGCTGAGATCTTTCACGGCAACTGCCTCGCTTTGGGCATTCCCTGTGCAACGGCAACACCTGATGAGGTGGTGCGCTTGCAGGCAGCGGTTGAAGCTGACCCAACGCTCGAATGGTCCCTTGATCTGGAGCGCGGCCGTTGTCAGAACGAGCGGGCGGGCGACTGGGAGGTGCGCCTGGATCCAGGAGCGCGGGAGATGCTGCTGAGCGGTCGATGGGATGCCACGTCCCAGCTTGTGGCTAGGGAGGCGGAGCTGAACGCAACGCTGCAACGGTTGCCGTATCTCAACGGTTTTCATCCCCTCTGAGCACGCGGGGATGAGCCTGGGGCTGCGGACACTTGCCTGAGTGTCTATGACGGAAGGAGAGGAGTCTTCCGTCCATGGCCTCCATTGCAGCCTCAGCATCTGTCCTGGCGGGGGTCTTCACCCTGGGCCTGACCGCTGTTGCACCCTTGCGCAGCGAGAGCGTGGTGCCTCTCCAGGTGCAGCCGTTCATGGCGCCCATCGAGCAGTTACTCACCGTTGGTGCTTGCCGAGCCTGTGATCTGCGTGGTGCTGATCTGCGCGGTGCTCATCTGATCGGTGTTGATCTCCGTGATGCCGATCTGCGCGCTGCCCAGCTCGCGGATGCCAACCTCGAGGGAGCTGATCTCAGTGGTGCGCGCCTCGACGGGGCTGATCTGCGTGGGGCGATGCTGACCAATGCCGAGCTCTCCGGCACGGATCTTCGCCATGCCGATCTGCGCAACGCGGTTGTGATCAATGCCTATGCACCGGGGGTGCAAACGAAGGGCATGCAGTTTGCCGGCTCCGATCTCACCGGTAGCCATCTGATTTATGGAGGTGGGCCCGACTGATGTTCAGAAGGGTCTGGCTTCCAACGTGTTCGGCAGGTTGCGCGGGGTGTAAGGGATGAAGGGCACACCGGTGCCGGTGAAATTGAAGTCATTGAGACGGAAGCGGAAGCCACCGATTCCTTCGTAGGGGTTGTAGTAGAAGCCGAAGTCATAGCTGCGCCGCTGCCAGCGCAACTCGATGTTGGAGTTGATCACGTCGCCGTAAAACTCTGAGGCTGGATCCACGTTGAGAGCCACGCCCATGTTCAGGAGCAGTGGTCCTGCGATCTGCTGGGTGATGCCAATCCCAAGAGTGCCCAGATCGATGGCCTGGTCAAAGTCGAAGGGGCTGCTTCCCTGCTTGAGCGTGCCGCCGCCGCTGACCGACAGCTGGGTGTAGTCGAGGAAGGGTTTGCTGAAGGTGCCCAGGGTGAGGGTTGGGCCGCCCGACAGACTGATCGTGTTCTGCGATGTGCCGTTGCCGTAAGCCGCCAGCAGGGTGTTGACGTTGGTATTGAAGGTGAGGCCAGGCACAATCGCTACGGGTGAGTAGCGATAGGCCCCTTCAGGAGTAAGGGGAGCTGTTTTGCCGCGCCAGAGCGGATAGCTGCTGTTGAAGGAGCCGTAGAAATTTGCCCTCCAGAGTTCGCTCAGGTTGGTGCTCTCGAAGTCTTCGGCCTGGTAATTGCCCAGCCCGATTCGCCACAGATAGGAATTGCTGAGTTTGCCCCAGTTCACGTTGCCCTTCTGTTCGGCGAAGCCGCCGAACGCCGAATACACATCGGTTTCGCCTAAGGAACCGTTCCAGGTCCGGTAGCGATAGGCGCCGAAGAAGCGGGTGGTGAATTCCCCGATCCAAGGAAGCGTGAAGTTGTTTTTGATGCTTCCCCAATAGCGACTGCCATTGGCGATGTTCTGAGGGCTGAAGGTGCTGATGTCGGCGTTGACCGTGGTGTCCCAACCCCAGAGCTGGCCATTCAGCTCGGCTTCCAGTCCAAACAAATCGCCGATGGTGGTGGGCTGAGTCACATCGCCGCTGTCGACGGAGGAGCCCGGTGCCACGTAGCTGTTGGTCTGGCCATCAATGGCCCGCTGCACCAGAAACTGCGGTTGCAGGCTCAGGGTGTAGTCACTGCTGAGTTCGATCGGCTTGAGGTTTTTGCCGATGAAGAATCCATCACGGTCTTCATTGTCGATGCCGAACACCCAGCGATTCTCAATCTCCTCCTCCTTCTGAATGCGTTGGGTGCGGCTCACTGGAATCGGGAGCCGTTCCTCGACAATCAAACGGTTGCGATCGCTTTGGATCACGATGTCGCCATTGGGCTGTTCCCTGGCAATGACGTTGTCTGCATCGATGCGGGTCTGGGCTGGTGTGAACGGGTCATTGCTGAAACCCATGCGATCGGCTTGCCAGCCTTCTGGGGTCACGCGGACCCGTGCCGCCTGAATGCGCCAGCGACTGATCTCTCCGGTGACCAGCTGGGTACGGCCCATCTGATTGAGCTGGCTAGCGCGCACGCCGCCGTAGTCGTTGGTTTCCTCTACAGCGCTGTTTTGCACAGTGCCGGGCACCCCGAGGCGACGTTCGACCGTGAGTGCTTGTTGGAACTGGATGCTGCTGATTCGCTGGTCGATGGCTGCGATCGCTCTGGCCCTCTCTGCTTCCTGTTCTGAAAGGGACAGCTTGGAGGTCTCGCTCTGAGCCAGACGGGTGACCGGTGGCTGGGCAGCGGTTGGGGTTGGGTTGCCCAAGGTGATGTCATCCAGCAGCTCGTTCAGGCTCTGCGGTGGTACGCGACTGGCGCGGTCAGGGTCGGGACAGCCCAGGGGTGGCGGTACCACCGCCTGTTCCGGCGCTGCAGGATCCTGGCCCCAGCGGTAGCGCACCCCGACTAGATAAGCGTTGCTGCCCTCCCTGACACCGCTGTAGGTGCCGAAGGCGCCGGAACGGTGGTGGATCCTGCCCACCACTGAGAGCTCGGGAGAGACGGCGGCCTCGAGTTCAAAGGCCAGGTAATTGAGCAGCTGCGCGTAGTTCTCCCGGTAGGTGCGCTCGTAGTTGCTGACGGAGGTGTTGTAGCTGATGCCCTCGACAAATCCGAAGCTCAGCCAGGGTTGCAGCCAGAGCCGCGCCCCTAGGCCGAGGATCCCTTCAGCAAAGGTCTGATCAGGCGTGTCGGCATAGGGCACGGATTGGTTGAATTGGCCGCCTTTCTGGCTGTAGGCGTGGTGGCCAAACAGGTCGGCCTCCAGTTCCAGCGATAGGGGGCCTGCCCGCCAGATGCGCTTCTGAAGACTCAGGCCGAGCAGGTATTCCGGTCGCATCCTTCCGTTGAAGAGGAAGGTATCGCCGAAGTTGGAATCGATCATCTGCCCACCCCAGGCCGTCACAGCCCAGGGATGGGGATGCCAGGGGGGGACCGGGGGCAGCACTGGCGGGCAGGCCATCCCTGCATCGGCGGGTTTGTTGTTGGGTTGTGCCGCATCGGGCACCTGCCATTCCTGTGCCGGCGGGAGTTCCACGTCCCAAAAGCCGCTGCCGTCACCCTGGGGGCTGATCCGCTCGGGGGTGCTTGCCTCCAATTCGATGCCGAGGGCTGTGGGGAACCCCAGACCGCTGCTTTCAATGACCGGCAGGAGGCGCGACGTGCCAGTTGATCGATCCGTGGGCTTCTCCGCAGGCTTGGGGTTGGCTCCGCCGTAGGGGTTGAGATCGATGGCGGCGCTGTCGAGATCCAGGACGCCGTACACGTCTTCCAGCTCGCCCTCGCCCTGGATCAGGCTGAAGCGAAGCGTGCTGGCCTGGAAATACTGCGCACCCTTGCGATAACGAACGCTGCCACGGGCGAACAGGGTGTTGAAGTTGCTGTCGAACTCGATGCGGTCCGCCTGCAGGACTCCGCCGTTGAGGACGGCCCGTACGTTGCCCTCGGCGATGAACAGGTTTCTGCGCGAGTCGTAGCTCTGTTGATCAGCCTTGAGCTTGATCTCCAGCGGTGGACGGGGAGGTTGCTCCGAGTCTTTTGTGCTGCCGGCTGACTTGCTTTCCGTGGGCGCAGGCGTCTTTGCCGCCGCTGGCGAGATCGGGCTGATCAGGGAGCCCAGGAGCACAAGCGTGTAAAAGTGCCTGGCCAGCAGGCCTGAATGACCGGATGTGACGTTGCGAGCCGGCAAGCGCTGCTGCTGCTGTGGCCGCTGATCTTGCCACGCGCAGCACGCTCAACTCTGCAGATGTTGTCCAGTGTCTGGCGTGACTGAACGCGCGGTCAGCCGACTCTGGATTCAGTCTTCGAGGTCCTTGCGGCTGGGGGTGCGGCTGGGATCGCTCGCCAGGAAGCCGAACACGAAGATCCCGAGGAAGAAGAAGACGACCGAGTAAACGGAGATCTTGAGGGCAAGCATGGAGACCGACCGGCGTCTGGGACAGCGCCATCATCCTATGGGGCAATGTTTGGTGATCACGATGCAAACCCAGCTCCAGGCCCGGCGATTGGGGTGGATTGAAACGTTTCGAAGCCGCTCGCGTCTGGATCTGATCGGTCATTGGCTGCGCAGCGATGCCCCAGAACGGGGCCCTGCTTTGGAGGATCCATGGGGGCGTGAGCACCGTCCCGACTGGGTGCAGCGGGGGTTGCTCGTCTGGCCGAGAGGTGGAGTTTGGAGGCGACTGCGACAGGAGATCCGCTGCCCGCCTGCCTGGCGGGATTGCACGGGAGCCCAGGCGCGTCTGGTCTTGAGCTGGTGGGCTGATGCCGTGCGCATCTGGGTGGACGGTCAGCTCGTCCATGAGGGCGACCTCTTCGATACCCGCTGTCGCTGGCCGATTCCCTCGGTCTGGTTGGCCGGCAGGCCGATCGTTCTGGAGCTGGAATTGCGCAGCCCTCTCCACGACGACGGTGCCCTGATCAGCAGTGCCATCGTTCTTGAGCCAGAGACGTCGTCGGCAGCCGATGGGGCGGAACGGCTGTTGCTGCCTCAGGCCCTGGATTTAGCGCTCGCGGCCTCTCCGGCAGGGCCTGAGCAAGAGGCCGAGACAGGGTTGCCGGAGTCATGTCTGGATCTGGATCCCCTGCAGGACGCCGCGGCTGAGGCGGTGGCGGATGCGTTGAGGCGGCTCGCTCCTGCGGCCGGCCAGGTGCATTGGTTTGGTCACGCTCATCTCGATCTCGCCTGGCTCTGGCCGGTGGCCGACACCTGGGAGGCCGCAGAGCGCACCTTCCGCTCTGCTCTTGCCTTGATGGAGCGATTCCCTGATCTGCATTTCGCCCACTCCACTCCTGCCCTCTATGCATGGCTCGAGCGCTTTCGTCCGGCTTTATTCGCCAGGATCCAGGCCGCCAGTTCGGCTGGCCGCTGGGAACCGATCAATGGCCCCTGGGTCGAGACCGACTGCGTGCTGATTGGCACGGCGTCGCTGCGGCGCCAATTCGCATTGGGCCAGGCCTACAGCCATCGAGCGTTCCCCGACTGGCGCCATGAGCTGGCCTGGCTTCCCGACAGTTTCGGCTTTGCCGCCGGCCTGCCGGCGATTGCGGCCATGGAGGGGGTGCGGTGGTTCTGTACGCACAAACTGGCCTGGAATGCCTCGAACCCCTTCCCCCATCGCCTGTTTCGCTGGCGAAGCAGGGGTGCGGCTGAGGTGCTGGCGTTGATGTTGCCGCCGATCGGCACCGATGGTGACCCTGGGGCCATTCAGGCGGAACAGCGTGCCTTCGAAGCGGCCACAGCGTTAGACCAGGCCCTCTGGATTCCAGGGGTGGGTGACCACGGTGGTGGTCCCACCGCTGAAATGCTCGAGCAGTTGCAGCTTTGGGAGGGGCATCCCCAGGTTTCGGCCCGGCGGCCAGGCAGTCTCCGTGACTACCTGCAGGGGTTGGAGGCTCACATGGAGAGCCTGCCGGTCTGGCGGGATGAGTTGTATCTGGAACTTCACCGGGGCTGCCCCACCAGCCGTCCGGATCAGAAGCGCCACAACCGCAGCCTGGAGCGGCTGCTCAGAGAGGCGGATCTGGTGGCTGCATTGCTGAGCGCAGGGTTCAATGCTCGAGCTGGTGCCGGCGCCCGCGCTGCTACTGACTGGCGACCGCTTCTGTTTCAGCAATTTCACGACATCCTTCCTGGTACGTCGATTCCGGAGGTGTTTGAGCAGGCTGAACCCGTCTGGCGGGCTTCGCGGCGGCAGGCCCTGCGCCAGCGCAATCAGGGATTACGCGACTTGCTCGGGCTTGCTTCTGGAGAGAACCGCTGGTGCTGGGTTGGTTTGCAGCCGCTGGCGCGCTGGTCACCTCTGCTGCGCCTGCCCCGGGGGCACTGGACCCATGCCGGTCAGGCGTTGGCTGTTCAGGATGCGCCCACCGGTGGCAGCTGGGTGCAGCTGCCCTGCCAGGAGGGGGTCGCGGCGGTTGCGCTCGAGCACGTGCCGCTCGAAAAGGCTGCTTTGCCCCAACAGGCTGCTGTCTTGAAACAACCGCCAGTGCGGGGCGCTGTGCAAGTGACCACCCTCCCAGGGGGTGGTTGGCGGATCTGCAACGGCTTGGTCTCCGCCGAGATCGATGCCTCTGGACTCCGCCAGCTCAGGGATGCGGCTGGTGCTCCGCAGCTGTCCGCCCCGCTGGAGTTCCGCCGTTTTGGTGATCACGGCGAGTTTTGGGATGCCTGGGATCTGGCGGCTGACTACCGGGAGCACCCCCTGCCTCTCGAGGGGCCGCTTGATCCGCCTGAACTCGTCGAATCGGGGCCGCTGCTGGCCCGTTGCCTGTGGCGTTGTAACGCCGGTGCGAGTCAGATCCGAGTGGATCTGCAGCTCCGTGCCGATCACCCTTGGATTGAGATCACCTGCAGCATTGACTGGTGTCAGACCCATGAGCTGCTGCGCCTGGAGCTTCCCCTGGCCAGCGAAGCCGTCCGCTGGGCTGCGGACACCAGCGGCGGGGTCCTTGAGCGGCCGGCTTTGGCTCAGACCGCCAGGGAGCAGGCCCGTTGGGAGGTGCCGGTGATCTCCTGGCTAGCGAGCCAGGCGGCAGCTCCAGCAGGGGGGCTCGCGGTGCTGCTGGATGGTCCGCAGGGGGTGGACCTGGTGCCGGATCGGCTTGGCGTTTCCCTGCTGCGCGGCCCTACCTGGCCGGATCCCTCGGCGGATCGGGGCTGGCATCGCCAACGGCTTGCGCTCATGCCGGTTCCGGAGGGCTGGGAGCGAGGCGCTGTTCCCCAGGCGGCCCTCGCCTTTCGTGAAACCGGTTGGTGGGGCAAAGCGACTACAGCAAGAGACCAACGTCTGTTGCCGGGCCTTCCGCCGGGGTTGGTGCCGATTGCCCTCACCAGCGAAGCCCCAGAGGGTTCTGTGCGTCTTCAGGTCCACAACCCCGGTGGTCGCCGCCAGCAATGGAAGCTGCCGCAAGACGCCGGCTGGACTGTTCGATCCTGTGGTTCCAGCGATGGAGATGGCGAATGGGGTGAAGCCATCTCAGTCAGGCCGGGAGCGCTGGTGGATCTTGAGCTCCGCCGTTCCGACCCCTGAGCGGGCTTCAGTCGTCGTGATCGTCGAAGGGATCGTCCAGCTGCTTTGAGGGAGGTCCAAAGGCTGTGTAGACGCCGAACCCGGTCAGCCCGAGCAATACGGCCAGCACGGCGATCGCCACGGAAAGGGCCGGGGAGGAGGTTTCCATCACATCTCTCGACAGGTTCGGCCCGATCAGGACCGTGGCCCCTACAGTATCGAGACTGAACCTCACCCGAGACCAAGCCCGCCATGGCTCAACGCACTCGTCTGGGAGATCTCCTCCGTCCCCTCAACTCTGAGTACGGCAAGGTGGTGCCCGGCTGGGGAACCACTCCTGTGATGGGCGTGTTCATGGCCCTGTTCCTGGTCTTCCTACTGGTGATCCTGCAGCTGTACAACAAGTCCCTGATCCTCGAGGGCATCAACGTCAACTGGAACGGTCTCGGCTGAGGAAAGCCCATGAATGTCTTCGGCATCGGCCTCCCTGAGATGGCCGTCATTGGTGCTGTGGCCCTGCTTGTGTTTGGGCCCAAGCGCCTGCCGGAGCTGGGGCGGACCCTGGGCAAAACCCTCAAGGGTTTTCAGTCTGCTTCCAAGGAATTCGAGCGAGAGATCAACAAGGCGATGGCTGAGCCAGAGCTGCCTGAAGCTGGCGAAGTGAACGATGTGAAGGTGATCCCTAGCACCGCCTCAGTGGATAGCGCCTCTCCCGACATCGCCTCTGCCGACATCGCCTCTTCCGACATCAAGGCCTCCAATCCTGAGCTCTGATGGATCGGGGCCAATTGCGCCTCGTCGTCGGTCTCGGTAACCCCGGAGATCGCTACGCGGGCACGCGTCACAATGTTGGCTTCATGGCCCTCGAGGCCATGGCTCGCCGCGAGGGCACTCGCTTCCGTTCCATGCCCAAGCTGCATGGGGAGCTGGCTGAGCTTGGCCTTGGGGCCGAGCGTCTGCGCCTGCTGATGCCGCAGACCTTCATGAACGACAGCGGTCGGGCGATCCGTGCTGCCCTCGATTGGTTCGATCTAGACGTGAACCAGTTGCTGGTGGTCGTCGACGACATGGATCTGCCTCTGGGAAGACTGCGGCTGCGGGCCAAGGGCAGTGCCGGTGGTCATAACGGGCTGCGCAGCACGATTCAGCATCTGGGCACCCAGGACTTCGCCCGCTTGAAGATCGGCATCGGTGCCCCTGGTCGCACCCCCGAGGAGCGGCGCGCCCGCACGGTGTCGCATGTGTTGGGCAGCTTCAGCAAAGAGGAACAGCCGCTCCTGGAGACCGTTCTTGATGCGGTGCTCAAGGGGCTCGATTTGATCCAGCGTCAGGGTCTGGAGAAGGCTGGGAACCAGCTCAATGGTCTCCAGCTCGCGGAGACGGACGCATGAGTCCGCTGCCTGTGACAACGGCCCATCTCAGGGTGTTGCGTCAGAGCTTTCAGGAGCAATGTCTGGAGGGGGAGGTGCAAGCTGGCGGATTTGCTTGGCAGTTCTGCTGGGCCTTTGATCGCGGTGAGCTGACGGTGGAGCCATCCCTCGGCAGGGCCTTGATCCAGGACGCTCTCCAGCGATTTCTGGTCAAGGCTGACTATCACCTCGAGCCTGGCGGCGATTACACCTTCACCGTTCGGGCGCGATTTTGAATCGGTGGAGGGCAGGTCCATTCCAGGGGCCGGCCGAGGTGGTCTTCGAGCATCACCAGAGCAGCGATGGCATCCAGCTCCACAGGGGGCAGGTCGAGCCCGCGAGGCAGCAAGCGTCTCCAGCCTTGCGGTGGCCATAGCTGCCAATAACGTTCTCTCGCTCGCAGGGTGGTGCCCCGCTCGTCCATGAGCTCAGGTTCCAGCTGCAGTTGCTCCTGCAGACGTTCACGCCAGAGGCTGCTGCCGGTGCCATTGCCAAGAAGGACCTGATCGATCGGACTGCTGCTGCTCCAGTGCCGGATCTGATCGAGCACTGTGTCGACTGGATACACGCCTGATGCAATCACCTGGTGGCGTTCCTTGTCGCAGAGCACCAGGCCGCATTTGCTGCGGCCAGGGTCGATGGCCAGGAGCCGTGCCATTTAGGTGGGGCCTGAGACCTGGCCTGGGCGCACCCCATTGACGGGGCGCAGCTCCACGACGATCGGGTCTGCGGTGTCGCTGCTGCGCAGGGCCACGACCTCAAGCTCAACGCGGGATGGTGCTCGGCTCAGGAGCTGTTGGCCCAGGCTATTCAGGGCTGTCGCGTCAAACTGAAGTCCCTGACTGAGGGATCCCCGGCGCTGGACCTCCGCGAGGGCGGAGGCGAGCAGGAGGTTGAGCCGATTGCGTACGGCTTGTCCTTCCGTTTCCTGGCGTTCGATGGAGGTGCGGGCCAGCACGTCGCCGGTTTTCACGATGCGGGTGTTCGGACGAGCTTCAGGGAAGGCATACACCACCTTTTCGCCCAGCAGAACATTCGCTGCCGAGCGCACATTCACCACCCAGGTGCCCGGTTGGCGGATGGTTTTTTCAAGTCGTTCGATGTCGCTGCGCGGCACCAGCAGGATCTGTCGATCGGGTTTTACCCCAGGGAGGACCTGCTGGTAGGCCTGCAGGTTCGCTTCCCGCAGCAGCTGATCAATCACCTGTTTCGCCTGTCTGGGGTTGTCGAGTCGCAGGGTGGCGGTGGCCAGGGGCTGGCCGCTGCTCAGCACCACGTTCCCCTGCCGCAGTGCGAGCACGTTTTTCTCGAGTTGGCGCAGCTCCGCTTCACCGTTGCTGATGCGCTGCCGCACGCTGGCCAGCTCCGCTTCGGTGCGTCGGATTTCCGCATCCCGAGCCTGCACGTCGCGACTGAGGCGAGCCCGTTCTGCTTCCAGACGTTCCCGCTGCTGGTTGAGGGGAACCAAGGCCTGGCGCAAGGTCTCTGCCTTTGCTTTCGCTTCCGCAAGATCCCGTCGTGTGCGTTCCCGTTGCTCCTGGGCTTGCGCCAGTTCTCGGGTGGCTTCCTTCTGGGCTCTGCGGCTGCTCTCAAGGGCCGTGCGGCTGTCATTCAGCCGCTTCTGCAAGGCATCCAGTTCAAAGAGGCCCACGCGAAGCTGGCGGCTTACCAGCAGCATCAGCCCAAGGGACAGCGCTGAGATCAGGCTCCCTGTGAGCACCGTGATCAGCACGGCGGTGCGGCGGGGGCGCATGCCCAGCAGGCTGAGTCGGGCCTTCCCGACCCTGGAGCCGAGTCGATCCCCCAGGGTGGCGAGCACGCCACCGAGCACAAGCAGGGAGAGGATCAGCAGCCAGCCGGTCACGAATTCAAGGGCGAGGGAAGGCGAGCTGAGGCCGTCCGGGCTCCATCTTCTCCCGTGACCCGCTCAGCTGAAGCGTTTCGCCAGGGCGATTGGATCGAGCACCGTGATTTTCTTGCGGTCGATCTCCACCAGACCAGAGATGCGCAGATCCCCGAGCAGGCGCGTAATCGTGACCCGGGTGGAGCCGATGGCCTCGGCGATCGACTGGTGCGAGAGGCGCAGGTCAATGGTGATTCCCGTATCGCCAGGCACTCCGAAGTCACGGCAGAGCACCAACAGAAAACTCACCAGGCGGGACGACATGTCGCGATGGGTGAGGGTTTCGATCATGGTCTCGGTTTGCAGGATCCGGCTCGAGAGACCCTGCAGCAGGAGCAGGCCAACACCGGTATCGGCTTCAATCGCCTGGCGCACCGAGGCAGCTGGAGCTGTGACCATCTCCACGCGGGTGAAGGCCACGGAGTGATAGAAGCGATCGGATCGGTGGCCGGTCAGCAGGGACAGCACGCCGAACAAGCTGTTTTCCCTCAGCAGAGCCACGGTGATTTCCTCCCCGGACTCGTAGACCCTGGAGAGGCGAACCGCCCCGCGCCTGATCAGATAAACCCGTTCAGCGGGATCGCCGGGGAAGAAAATCGTCTTGCCGCGTTCCACCAGCTCCGTGCTCGCGCCTTCGAGATCACGGATCACTTCCAGCAGCGTGCGTGCGTTGGCTGCCGGAGCGTTCGCCAGGGTGACTCCTGCTCCGGCACTGGCCGTCACGGAGGCGGTCTGCGGTGAATATCGGCTGAAGCCGCGTGTGGCTCCGACCATGGCGGCTTTGCAGTTGGCAGGACGCTACGGATGGTCCTGGCTCCACCTTGTAGCAACCCACACGAAATTCAGCGTTGAGTCAGGGCGCTGCGTTGGTGCTGCATTAACTCCGTCAGGCCTGGTTCGGCGAGGTCCAGGAGGCCGTTGAGGGCGCTGCGACTGAACGGAGCCCCCTCCGCTGTGCCCTGCAGCTCCAGCAGACGCCCTTCGCCGTCCATCACCACATTCAGGTCCACGTCGGCCCGGCTGTCTTCGCTGTAGTCCAAGTCGAGCAGGGGGGTTCCCTGCACTAAACCCACGGAGACGGCCGCCACCTGCTGGCGGACCGGTTGACGCGTGATGACCCCGTTCGTCAGGAGTTGGTTGCAGGCGTGCTGAAGCGCAATCCAAGCGCCGGTGATCGAGGCCGTGCGCGTGCCTGCATCGGCCTGGATCACATCGCAATCGATCAGCAACGTGTTTTCACCCAGAGCTTCCATGTCGAGGCAGGCCCTGAGGCTGCGGCCGATCAGGCGCTGGATCTCCTGAGTGCGACCCGAAAGTTTGAGCAGCTCCCGGTTCTGGCGTTCGGGAGTGGAACCAGGAAGCAGCCTGTATTCAGCACTAAGCCAGCCTTTCCCTTCCCCCTGACGCCAGCGCGGGACACCTTGTTCATGGCTGACGCTGCAGAGCACGGCGGTGCGGCCCGTGCGCACGATCAGGGAGCTGATGGCAAAGCCCATTGGATCCCACTCGATCGCGAAGGGGCGCAGTGCGGCGGCATGGCGACCGTCGTGACGGAGTGGGGGCTGGTGGCTGCTCATCAACCGCAGAAGCGCTGCCATTGAGCCTGACAGGGCGGGTGTCACCAGCAGGCGGGGCGCTCAAACACCATCAGTGGTGTGTCAGGGGCTTGTGAGCTGCGACTCCGGCGCTAGATTTTGCTTCTGCCGGCATGCCGGCCGTGTGAGGAATCAATGACCGCCAGCCTGAGCTCCAGCCATCGCCCTGCCGATCCGCGCACTGCGGATCACCGGGCACTGGAGCGAGCGGGTCTACGGCCCTTGCCCCCTGTGCCACCCCGGGCACCCCTCCATCTGGTGGCTGCCGAGGGTCAGCTGCAGGTGCATACCGCCCCCTACCGCGGCAGTTTTTCCAATGTGCTCAGTCAAGCGTTGCGTGCTGCCGGTCTGGGCAGTCGTGTGCTGGTGGTGCAGTTCCTGAAGGGAGGGGTCGACCAGGGTCCGGAGCGGCGTCTGACGCTCTGCGGTCGGCTCGGCTGGTTACGGCCTGCTGTCTCCACTTGCCTCGATGGGCCTGCCGCTGACCAGGGTCAGGCTGTGCAGGAGGCGGTGGAGGAGGTCTGGCAGGTCTGCCGACGTGAGCTGCTGGCTGGCGAGCTCGATCAGCTGGTGCTTGATGAGCTGGGGCTGGCCATTGCCCTGGGCTACCTCAGCGAGGAGGAGGTGCGTGCGACTCTGGAGCGCCGCCCCGGCTCGGTGGACGTGATTGTCACCGGACCCTCCATCCCCGAGTTCTTGATGGGGCTTGCCGATCAGGTCACTGAACTGCGTCGAGGCTTCTGATGCTCAAGAACGATCGCTGGATTACTGAACAAGCTCAGGCCGGCATGCTTGAGCCCTTCCAGGCGGGGCTGGTCCGTCACCTAGAGCCGGATCAAAAGCAGCGCCCGGTGCTCAGTTTCGGTTGTTCGTCCTATGGCTACGACCTGCGCCTGTCACCTCAGGAATTCCTGATCTTCAAGCACGTGCCGGGCACGGTGATGAATCCCAAGCGATTCAATCCGGCCAATCTGGAGCCCACTGAACTTCACCACGATGAGGATGGTGATTACTTCATCCTCCCTGCCCATTCCTACGGGCTTGGTGTGGCCCTCGAAAAGATGAAGGTGCCCGCGAACATCACGGTGATTTGTCTTGGCAAGAGCACCTATGCGCGCCTGGGAATCATCGTGAACACCACCCCGGCGGAAGCGAGCTGGGAGGGACATCTCACCCTGGAATTCAGCAACAGTTCCGGTGCTGATTGCCGCATCTATGCCAATGAGGGCATCTGTCAGCTTCTCTTCTTTGAAGGTGATCCCTGCGACACCACCTACAGCGACCGCCAAGGCAAATACCAGCATCAACCGGAGCGAGTGACGCTGGCGAAGGTGTGATCAGGGATCAACCTGATCAGGGCGCCAGCCTTGCTTTATGGAGGCGACTCTTTTCGTACCAGGCTGCGAATTCAGGGGCCCATTCCTGCAGGTGCGGCCACATCAGGTCGCACAGTTCGCGGATTTCCTGCTGAGCATCGAGCTTGGCGCGGAGGTCCATGAAGTGCAGGAAAGCTCGCAGGCTGAAGCTCACCACGAAGTGCTGGCGGTAATCAAAGGGCAGGATCCCGCGCGCGTGTTCTTCCGCGAAGCCTGCCTGGAGAAGATCCCGATAGCGGGCAGCAGCCTGCTGGCAAAGCTCCAGATCCTGGCGGCGCAGATCTTCGCTGTAGTGATACTTCTTGCCTTGACGATCGCTGTAATCCCCCACCGGCCGGAGGTAAAACACCTCCTCGAGGGGGAGCTCGCCGTTGGCGGCTTTACAGATGCGATCGCCGGTGTAGCGCATCGACTGCACGTCGAAGCTCACACCCACCCGGTGGGTGCGGGCCTGTTGCATCACCGAGTGGGGGAACCAGCCCACGTTGAGCACGATCTGGGCATGTTCGAGCGGTCCGTAATGGCCTCGCTCGCCCGCCAAGAGCCGTTTGACGCAGATTTCTCCGGCCCGCGTTTCATCCGGCCATTGATCCCGATCAGCGGCTACGAAACCTTCGCTGTAGTCCTGGTGCATGCCGGCATACACACACTGCTGAGGGTTGGGTGTCGCGGCAATCAGGTCGACCCGGAAGCGGGGATCCATGGCGGGCGTCAGGTCGGAGTGAACGGTTGTGGGCTGATCATGGCCGGTTCGCGCCTGGATGGCCGCCCTTCATGAAGGCTCAGGTCTCAGGAATGGCTGCGCGGACCGGGGCTGCTGACCAGGGAGCTGGCTGTCGTTTCGCTGGCGGTGAGTGCCGAGAGGCTGCCGATGCCGGCCAGCTGTGGGAGCTTCGTGTTGTCGATCAGAGCGTTGCTGATGGCCTCCAACTGGGCAGCGCTACGCACCCCCAGGGAGCGGCCCCGCAGGCTCCCGTCAGCGGCGAACAGATTCAGTTGAGGGATGCCATTGACCTCGTAGCGATCAATGAGGTCTTGCCAGCGAGGGTTCTCGATGTTGACCAGCACCACGTTCATGCGGCCATTGGTGCGGCGTTCGGTCTCCAGCATCGCTGGAGCCATTTCCCGACAGGCTTCACACCAATCGGCGTAGAACTCGAGCATCGTCGGCTTCTGATTGCTGAGTGCTTGCTCGGGGGGCAGAGAGCGTCGCGCCAGCTGATCCATCGGCGACTCCACGCTCAGGCCATTGCGAAGCAGAAACAGGATCAGCGCCAGTGCGATGGCACCGATCACAAGCAGGACCTTCTGGCCGGCGGAGAGGCTGGCGGATGGTGCGCTGCCGGTCATGCCTCGAGCGATGGACGCTTCGCCACTCTGGCAGGACTCCCGCGTCAACGTTGCTAGTTTGAACGCGGCTTTCTGGCTGTTGCGGCGCTCTGCCGGATGACCCGAGTCCTGATGTTCTCCTGATGGCTCTGCTGCGTTTCCTGGCCCTGCCGTTCCGCGCGCCGCTGTTGCTGGTGTTGTTCGTGGTGGCGATCCTGCTTGGTCACCACTGGACCATCTTTCAGCAGGACTTGATGAATGATCGGGGGATTGACCCTCAGCTGTTCTGGACCGTGGAGGTGGTTCAGGCTC
Organism: Synechococcus sp. HK01-R; assembly: GCF_014217855.1. Lineage (NCBI taxonomy): Bacteria > Bacillati > Cyanobacteriota > Cyanophyceae > Synechococcales > Synechococcaceae > Synechococcus > Synechococcus sp. HK01-R. The sequence goes on from NZ_CP059059.1 coordinate 1,082,654, forward strand.
TGGTGGTGGTGGTGGTCTGCACGATGCCCGATCTGCTGCTTCGGCAGGTGTCGATGTTGATGGCCTCCAGCCGGGTGATCAGTCTTGTGGTCACCCTCCTGCTGGTGATCACCGGTGGCTTGTATGTGCTGCAGCTGAGCCTGCTCTCCGATGTGCTGATCCTGTCCTCGGCGGTCTTGTTGGCCCGCCTGGATCTCACGCGCATCAAGGTGGTGCCACCGCCGGTTGTGATGGCCGCCTGGATGTCCGTGATCGTGCTCTGCGGGGTGTGGCTCGGCCACGTGCTGCCCAATCCATTTGCGATTAGTCCCCTGGGGGCCGAAGCGCTTCGCTTCTTGTACACCCCTGGTCTGCCGGCTTGAGATAGGCCCAGAGATTCCCCAGCACTTTCTTGGTGTAGAGCCGAGTTTCTGGATAGGGGATCCGCTCAACCCAGAGCTCCGGGTCGCGTGTCAGTTCTTCGTTGCGCCAGCGGCCTGCGGCGCCTGGGCCTGCATTGTAACTGGCGATTGCCAGCCAGGCATTGCCTTGCCACTGCCGGAGCAGCTGGGCCAGGTAGCGCGCTCCAAGGCGGGCATTGGCGCTTGGCTCCTGCAGTGCCGCCTCGCTGAGGGGGGCACCGGCCAGCTCCGCCGCGGTTTCCGGCATCAGTTGCATCAGCCCGATCGCTCCCACGGGTGAGGCCACCCCTGGTGAGAAGCGTGATTCCTGCTTGGCGATCGCCTGAAGTAACTCTCTGCGAACGCTTGCCTCCTGGCCGGCAGTCGACAGATGGTCGAGGAAGGTCTGGGGCTGCTGACTGCGATGCACCAGGGTGCGGGTGGAGCAGTCGTCAGACACCAGGCGGAGGCTGGCACGCCAGAGACGCTCGAGGCCGTTCCAGCTGTCGCCGTTGGCCAGCCGCAAGCGGCCCTCCACCACCCCTTCTTTGGCAGTGGGCGGCTGGGGATGGCGGCTCTGCCAGGTTTCAAGGGCAGTCTTGACAAGCCCCAGGCGCCAGAGCTCATCCACCTCCTGGTCGCCACTCTGCAGTGGTTGCCAGGGGTCCAGCTCCGGGGCCGAACTGGTGGCTGTATCCAGGGCTGGCAGGGGGGTGCCTTTGAGCCGATGCTCCGCCCGCCAGGTGTAGAAGCCGGGGGGATGCTCCGCCAGCAGTCGCTTCCAGATGTCTGCTGCGGCCTGAGGGCGTCCCTGTTTGCCGATCGCTAGCCCCAGCCAGAACTGCTGACGTGCCGCCAGAGGTTCCGGGAGCTGATCGGAGGGAATGCGACCGAGCCAATCTTCCGCCTGTCGCCATTGCCCTTTCAGCAGAGCCTCCCGGGCAAGATCCCATTGCAACTGCCAGATGGCGGGATGTTGGGGCCAGCGACTCAGCACCGCGGCCCCATCATGGCGACGACCCAGACGGACCTCGGCAGCGGCCACATCGGCGGAGCGATTGCGAACTGCTTTAGGGATCGCCTCCAACAGCGCGGTATCCGGTTTCAGGGGGGCGCTCAAGAGTTCCGCCGCTGCCAGGGGGATGTCGATCTCTTGCGACCCCTGCGCTGGCGTGGACTGGATCTGGCTGAGCTGCACGAGCATGGCTTCGGCAGTTCGTTGCTGTTGGGCATCTCCCTGCAGCAGCGCCCGTGCCAGAGCCAGCGCTGTGATCGGTTGAGGGGGGTGTCCGTTCAGGCAGCGCAATGCCGCAGGGCCATCGCCCAGCTCTGCGAGGCCCCGGACCAGCCACTGGCGCTCATTGGCAGTCGCTGCTGACAAGGGTGCGTTGCAGGCCCGACGCAGGAGTGCTGCAGCGCCGGGATGCCTCGGGGCCCAGCGGGCCAGGTGCAGCGCCTCGCCATCGCGGACGGCGCTGTCGAGAGCAGCGGGGTGGGTCGGTTGGCGTCGGCGCAGCTCCCGCTGGAGGGCTGGATTGGTTGCGCTGAGGTGATAGCGCGCATCGGCGCTGGCGGCGCTGTCTGGAAAGCGCTGCAACAAGTCGCGCCAGAGCCCTTGTGCTGCTTCAGAGGCCTGGCGCTGTTCGGCGGTTTGGGCCTGGCGTTGCAGGGTGACTGCCGCCAGGGGGGAGTGCCCCCAGCCCTGCCCGGCCAGCAGTCGTTGCCTGGTGCTGGCGTCGTTCACCGTTGTGCTGAGCAGCAGTGCCGCCTGGCGGCGCTGACCTGGATCGCTTGACCAGCGGTATTGGTTCCAGAGGGTGGTTCCATCGAGTTCGGGCGTGAGCCTGAGCTGCAGCTGCTGCAGGAGTGGCTGGCCCGCCAGGATCACCGCAAGGCTGGCGATCGCCGTGCCACCGATCAGCAGCAGCCCGCGGGGGGACGACTCGGACACGCCACAAGCGATGACTGCTGGCATTCTGGGCGCAGTCAGGGACCGATGGCGATGGCAGAGGATCCGCGCTGGACGCGCCCAGGACAGGGTCAGCGCCGCCGCTGCGGACTCGCCTGGTTGCTGTTGCTGCTCGTCTGGGGGTTCCGCTGGCTCTGGCCCCTCCAGTGGCTTCCCGGTTGGGTCGTGGTGGCCGTGGCGGTTTGGGCCATGCTCGAGCTGGTGGGGCTGCTGGTTGCGCCGCGGCGCTGGCGCTGAGTGCATGGGCTGGGCCCCGTAATCTTGGTTGCCTTCCCTGGATCCCATGGACGAGATCGCGGTTCCGCCCTTGGGCACGCCACACCCTCCCGCCCAGGTCAGCTTCGGGACCGATGGCCTGAGGGGACGGGTTGGCTCCGCGATTACCCCTGCCCTCGCCCTGCAGGTGGGCTTCTGGTGTGGACGGGTGCTGCCGCAGTCTGGTCCGGTGCTGATCGGGATGGATTCCCGCAGCAGCGGAGCCATGGTGGTGGCCGCGCTCACCGCCGGGCTGACGGCTGCCGGTCGTGAGGTTTGGACTCTCGGACTCTGTGCCACCCCCGCCGTTCCCGGACTGATTCGCCGTTGCGGTGCCGCAGGCGGCCTGATGGTCTCGGCGAGCCATAACCCCCCGCACGACAACGGCATCAAGGTGTTTGGCGCCGATGGCAGCAAGCTGCGAGCGGAGTTGCAGCAGTCGATCGAAGCCGGACTGCGTGGTGAGCGGGATGCCGGGCCTGCCGATGGGCTGCTCAGCTGCGCAGCGGCGCACCATCGGCCGGAGTTGCTGGTTCAGTACAGGGACTCCTTGCTGGACAGTGTGGGCGGCCAGCGCTTGGACGGGGTGCCGATTGTGCTGGATCTCTGCTGGGGATCGGCGACCGCCTGCGCTGCGGATGTGTTTGCAGCCCTCGGCGCTGAGCTGACCGTGCTGCATGGTGAGCCGGATGGAGCACGGATCAATGTGAATTGCGGCTCCACGCACCTGGAGCCCCTGCTCCAGGCCGTGCTGCAGCAGAGGGCTGCCATGGGTTTTGCCTTTGATGGTGATGCTGACCGCATGCTTGCGGTGGATGGCAGAGGCCGAGTGGTCGATGGCGACCATGTGCTTTTTCTCTGGGGGGCCGCCCTGCAGGACGCCCAGGCCTTGCCGGAGCAGCGTTTGGTCGCCACCGTGATGTCCAATCTCGGGTTTGAACGGGCCTGGCAGGCGCGGGGTGGCGTGCTTGAACGCACGCCGGTGGGTGACCAGCACGTCCATGCCGCCATGGTCAGCACGGGCGCGGCCCTCGGCGGAGAGCAGTCGGGCCACATCCTTTCCGCCGCCCATGGCCTGGCCGGTGATGGGGTGCTGACCGCTTTACAGCTCGCCAGTCTTTGTCAGGCCCGGCAGCTGACCCTGGCTGATTGGTTCGATCAGAGCTTCCAGGCCTATCCGCAGAAGCTGGTGAACGTGCGCGTTCCTGACCGAACGCGCCGCAAGGGTTGGGCTGACTGTGCACCGCTTCAGGCTCTGGTGCTTGAGGCTGAGGCGGCCATGGCCGATCAGGGCCGGGTGCTTGTGCGGGCCAGCGGAACGGAGCCCCTGCTGCGGGTGATGGTTGAGGCAGCGGAGCAGGCTGTGGTGGAGCACTGGACGAGTCGCCTGGCTGAGGCGGCTGATCACCATCTCAACGCGGCCTGAGCAGCCCCTTCGCGAGGGCCAGTGCTCCGGCGCAGGCGTCGCCACCGCCCTGCTGCCAGTGCCAGCCCGGTAAGCGTTCGCCGAGAGCGTCCTCCACAAGGTCTCGCATCAGCGGCAGGTGACTGAGCACGCCGCCTCGGGGACTGATCGCAGGAGCGCTCAGCGCCAGGGTTGTGGCCACGGCCTTAACCGCTTCCGCCAGGGCCTGAGCCGAGTGCTGCACGATCCTGCGGGCGTCGTGATCCCCATGGCCGGCGGCCTCCACCACGAGCGGTGCCAGTTGGGCCAAGGCGGCCACGCTTCGCTCCGGTCGCACCACCAGGGCCTTGATCTCTGCAGCACTGTTGCAACCCAGGGCATCCCAGAGCCGATGACGCAAGGGGGCACCGGCCATGCGGCCATCGGCCATGCGCAGGGTCAGCTGCAGTCCTTGATGGCCAAGATCGAAGGCGCTGCCGCCTCCATCCAGCATCCAGCCCCAGCCACCACTGCGGGCCTCAACGCCTTGGTCATCCCTGCCGACGGCGATCATGCCGGTGCCACTGATCAGCACGATGCCTGGGCGATTCGGGAAGGCGCCGTGCAGGGCGGTGCGCTCATCACCGGTGGCCAGACAATGCTCCGCCGGCAGTCCAAGGGCTGCAGCCATCAGTGCTTGGGCTCGCCCCTGCAGGGCGGTTCCCTGCTCCAGGCCGCTGGCGCCGATCACCGCAGCGAGCGGCGCTGCCGTTGACGGCAGACCCGCCGCTGCCCTGGCGGCGGTCAGGCTGCTGTTGATGGCAGCGATGAAGCGGGCTTCACCGTGTTCAGCCTCAAGGTGGCTGACACCAGACCCCTCGCCATCTCCAAGCGTTGGCTCGTCGAGGCCGTCGCTGGGGTTGGTTGGGTCCCAGCGCAACAGCCGGCAGCGGCAGGTGGTTTGGCCTGCATCGAAGCCGGCCACAAAGAGGGGACTCATCCGTCGCTGGGCTCTGCCGTCAGGGGCTGCGCCAGGGTCGCCAGACAGAACCAACCGATGATCTGCACCTCCGGTCGGAAGAAGATCGTGTCGGTGGCGCCCTGTACCAAAAGGCCGGCGATGGCCGCCAGGGCCGCCAGGCGGGGCAGGCTGAGGTTGCCGCGCTCCCGCAGTCCGATCAGGCCCTGCTGCAGGCTGCTCCAGGCCAGGCCAAGGCAGGTGATCAGGCCGGGAACACCGGTCTCAACCAGGATCTCGAGGGGCACCGAGTAGGCGCTCAGGGCATTGAATTTGGGTTGTTGGTAGAGGGGGTAGATGCTGTTGAAAGCGGCATTGCCAGGGCCAATGCCGATCCAGGGGCGGTCTTGGATCATGTCGATTGCGGCGAGCCAGACGTTGATCCGGAAGTTGTTGGAGCTGTCGCCACGGCCGGCCAGCAGGCTCACCACCCGGGTGCGGATCGGCTCGATCTGGGTGGCGGCGATGGCGATGGCCAGTCCGGCCAGCACGAGCAGGGCCAGGGGCAGCAGCCTGCGCCAGAGGGCAGGCCAGTCGCGGATCGCCCGCAGCAGCAGCAGCAGCACGAACAGCCCTAGTGCAGCGAGCATGCCCAGCCAGCCACCGCGGCTGTAGCTGAACAGGGTGGCTGCGCTGCCCAGCAGGAGGCAGCAAGCGGCGAAGAGCCGCTGCCCCCAGCCGCGCCAGCGGATCAGGGCCACAGCGGCGATCGGCAGGATTGGCACCAGATAGCCAGCCAGCAGGTTGGGATTGCCCAAGGGGCCGTAGATGCGGATCGTTCCTTCGGCCACGGAATTGGGATCGGCCCAGCGGGCGAGTTCTTCGGTTGGGCCATAGAGCTGACGCAGGGCGATCACGCTGCTCACCAGTTCTCCGGCCAGCAGGGCCGCCACGAGTCGGTCCCACCAGGCCGGCTGGCTTGCCAGCAGCTGTCGCATCAGGGCGTACACGCCCAGATAGCTGAGCAGTTTGGCCAAGCCTTTGGCGGCAGCCATCGGCACCGGTGAGAGACCCGTGGCCAGGACTGCGATGCCCAGGAAGAGCAGCAACCAGCCGCTGATGGAGCCAATCCGTCCGGAGGGGGTGCATGCGGCCCAGAGCAGCCACAGCGCTCCGGCGCTCAGGACTACCAGGCCGAGGCCGGTTCTGCTGATCAGGGGTAGGCCCGCGAGTAGGGCGATCAGGATCAGACCCGCCCAGGTGCTCAGCCGTTGCCTGAGGGCATGGCTGCTGGGAAGCAGGCCCTGCCAGCGCAGGAGCAGAGGAGTCGGGGCCGCAGCCTCAGCCATCGGGGGTGCCTGGGGTGTCGTCTGCCGGATTATCGACCCGTTCCCAGGCGGTTTCGAGTGCCTCCCGCCCGGGCAGTGGGCGATCGTTGCGACGGAACAGTGCCCGGTAAACCGGCAGGTCCTGGGCAAGCACGTAGCGCTCCCGTTCGGTGGCGACGGGTAGGGGATTATCTCCGCGCCAGGGCCTTGCATCCTCTGGAGGCCTGGAGAAGACCCCGGACAGCTCCGTGAGCTGCACCATCGGTTCAATCACTTCGAGAACATCGCTCTGCAGGAACAACTCCCGGCCGGGGGCGAGGGCCGCGGCGATGGCAAGCAGCAGCGACGGTTGCAGCACCCGTCGCTTGCGATGGCGCTTTTTGAACCATGGGTCGGGGAACTGGATCGAGACCCGCTGCAGGCGGTCGCTCGCTAGTGCGCCAAGCCAGCCCTCCAGGCTGACGTTGGCGTTGCAGAAGAGGAAATGAAGGTTGCCCAGCTCCAGCTGTTGGCATTCGCGCTGGGCGGCGTCCACGAGGGGCCGTCGAATCTCCACGCCCAGATGATTCCAGTGCGGTTGCACGGCGGCGAGATCGAGCAGGAAGCGACCGCGGGCACAACCGATGTCGAGGTGAATCGGCTGCAGGGGATCGTTGAAGAGCTCGGTGGGACCAGGCAGCTCACGGGGCAGCTGGAAGAACCGGCTGAGGGGATTGACGTGCTGACGCATCAGACGTTGAGAGGGGCATGTCGCAGAAGCCCCCAGCAGGCGGTGTAGCCGTGGAGGTGGGTGCTGCCGCCGAGGGGACCGATCTCGCCGTTGCAGAAGGCGCCGGCGATGGGCAGATCGGCCATCACGCTGCGGGCGATCGAGACATCCCCGTCGGCGCAGCCAAAGAGCCCGCTGCCGCGGCCCAGGCAGGCGAACAGTAGGCCCATGAGCGGGGCACTCTCGCAGCGTTCGCGGGCCGCGCAGAGCAGCTGACTGGCCTCCTGGCGGGAGGCATTGGCTTCCCGCAGCTGAAACTGCACGTTTTGTCCGGGGCGCACCCGCTCCGCCACCGCGACAGCGCCGTTGCGGGGATCCACGCCGATCAGATTGCGCACCAGGAAGGCGCTGCCTGGCCCAGCGTCGTTCTGATGACCGACCACCCAGTCACGACGTTCGACACCAAGGAAGAGGGAATCCTTGGCCTGTTCCCGCTCCTCGTCGGAGAGATCGGCCAGCACCCGCTGCAGGCAGTCCACAGGGCTAGCACTGGTGTTGTTGGCACTGAGCTGCAGGAGCACATTGCGGTGCGACTGCTCGATGGCAAACACCGGCCCAATCGGCCGGCAGCCCTGGGCGACCACCGGTTCGAGGGTCCAATCACCACCGATGCCGAGCCCGATCGCTCCATTGCAAACCTGGTCACCGATCAGCAGGGAGCCATGGGGAGCGTTGTGGGGCGCAGCGATGCCGCCGATGCAATCCGCCCCGGCATAGGCATAGTCGCGACCGCTGATGAGATCGTTGATGCCACTGCTGCCTGGATCGACCAGCAGCAGCATCGAGCGCGTGGTCGCGGGGTCGAGATCAAACCATTCCTGCCACCGCTCGGCGGGGCCATCGAGATCCGGCAGTGTCTCGGTGGTGACGGCAAAAGGCTTGAGGATGGCCCCCGGCAGGTTGAGCAGGGTCACGCTGAGGGCTGCACTGCGCTCAAGCTCTGAGGCCTGGCCACTTCGGTCTGTGCCGACGACTCCACCCCCGGTGCAGCCCAGCCAGTGCTCCGCCTTCAAACGCTCCCTCAGCAGTGGCAGCAGGCGGGGGAGGTCACTGGCGAAATGACTGGACACAAAGACAAGCGCCAGATCAGCTGAAGCACTGCCCAGCTCTTCTGCCACCTGTTTCACGGCCGCGTCCAGGGAGGTCTGGCTCGAGAGGGCCGTGCGGCATCGGGCCTGCGCAGCGGGCGAGCGGAACCAGTTGAGCGGCGAAAACGGCGTCATAAATCGGACCCTACCAACGGCGGCGGTCCTTGCGCCGGCGTCGATAATGGCGCCTTCCCGAACCTTCCTGGTGCCTGATCTTCCCTATCGCAGCCTGGTCTGGCTCACCTACAGGCTGGGGGCCACCTTCGCCTTCGGTGTGCCGCTCCTGCTCCTGATCTGGGCGGCCGTGCGCCGGGAGGGGGCGATGGTGCGCCTGCTCACGATTTACTGGAAGGTGGCCAGCCTGATGGCAATCAGTCTGCTGCTGCTCACCGATCAACGGCCCCTCGGCTACATCGTTCTCTTCATCGCGCCGATTCTCATGTTGGTGTCGGTGTGGTTCTGGGTGGATCTGAATGAGGAGCTGGCGGATCTGCCCCCTTGGCGTCCGCTGCCGCTCACTGTGCGGGTCTGGCGCTGGGCCCTGAGTGGCTTCGCTGTGCTGGCGACGCTGATGGCCGCCAGCAGTCTTCCTTGCAGTCGTGTGTTGGCGACTGCGGATTGCAAGGCATGGCTGGAGGCGCCCCAGGGGCTGCACCGGGTGGTGGAGCGATTGTTTGATTTCGTCTTCGGCGGGCAGTGGACGGAGGCTGTGGCCGCTTTTGTTGGTTACGTCGTGCTGGTGGCTTACCTGGTGGGCTTGATCCAGTGGCTGCTGGTGCGCTTGCCAAAGCAGGGGCGGGTCGCTGGTGAGTTCTGAACTGCTGCAAACGCTCGAGTCAATCAGCCGCGAGCGGCCGGATCGGGTCGTGCGTCTCAGGGGGATGGTGACGGCCGCTGATGGGGGGGCTGAGCCCCTGGAGGTTTTGATCTTTCGCGGTTTCAGCAGCTGCACGACGCATCCCACCGCCTTCGATCCCGATCAGAGCGTGCTGCCTGATGGAGCCAGCATCCAACACGCCGATCTCCTGCAAGGGCCCCTCAACCCGCTCCAGGAACAGCTGCTCCTAGAGGGGGTGCCTCCGGAAAGGCTGCTGGACCCTTTGGCCTGGGGTTGAGTGAAGGGTGCTGGAGCGACGGGTGAATTAGCGCCGTTCCAGCACGGCTACGCAGCGGCCGCAGAGGCTGGGGTGGGCACTGTGTTGGCCGATATCGCCTTCGTAATGCCAGCAGCGCTCGCATTTCTCGCCGCGGGCGCGGGCGACTTCGATCACAGCGAGGTCACTGTTGTCGCTGGCCAGCAGCTCTGCCCAGGGTTCACCCCCGAGTTGCAGTTGGGAGACCAGCAGCCAATCCCGCAATCCATCGACCTCCGGATCACCGTGATTGGCCAGCCAGGACAGCGCGGACTGGAGCGTTTCGGAGCAGGCGTCGATTCGCACGGATGCCTCCAGGGAAGCCCCCAACTCCTGACGGCCGCGGCAACCCTCCAGCACCCGGTTCACGGCACTGCGCAGATCGCGCAGCTGTTGCATCGGTGCTTGCAGGCTGTCATCGCGCCAGCTCTCTGGCACCACGGGCCAGCCACGACGGAAGACGGAGTCGTCCTTCACCGGATAGGGCAGGTTCTGCCAGATGTCTTCGGCCATGTGGCAGAGAACGGGCGCGATCGCTCCGGCGAGTCCTTCGATGATCAGAGCCATCACCGTCTGGCAGCTGCGCCGCCGCCTGTCGTTCGGTGCGCTGACGTAGAGCCTGTCCTTGGCGATGTCGAGGTAGAAGTTGGAGAGATCGGCAACGCAGTAGTTCTGCAGGATCTGGAAGAAGCGGAAGAACTCGTAGCGTTCGAAGGCTTCGCTGATCTCATCAAGCACCACGGCGGTGCGCTGGAGCATCCAGCGATCCAGGAGCGGTAGCTCCTCCACTGGCATGCCATCGCGGGCGGGATCGAAGTCGTGGAGGTTGCCAAGCAGATAGCGAGCGGTGTTGCGCACCTTGCGGTACACATCGGCCAGTTGGCGCAAAATTCCGGCACCGATCGGCACGTCGGCGGAATAGTCGACGGAGCTCACCCAGAGGCGCAGCACGTCGGCGCCGTAGGGAGGTTCCTGTTTCTGGTTCTTTCCACCCTCGATGATCACCATCGGATCCACGACATTGCCGAGGGATTTGCTCATCTTGCGGCCCTTCTCGTCCAGGGCGAATCCGTGGGTGAGCACCGTCCGGTAAGGGGCATGGCCATTTACCGCCACGGAGGTGAGCAGGGAGCTTTGGAACCAGCCGCGGTGCTGATCCGATCCCTCCAGGTAGAGATCGGCCGGATAGCTGAGACGATCGCGCTGACTGGCAACGGCGGCCCAGCTGGAGCCGGAGTCAAACCACACATCCATCGTGTCGGTGCCCTTGCGCCATTGGTCTGCCTCGCCCTGATGGCTTTGGGGGAGTAGCTCGGATTCGTCTTTCTCCCACCAAACGTCGGCACCGTGTTCGGCGATCAGTGCCTGGATGTGCGCAATGGAGTCGGCGTTGAGCAGTACATCGCCACGACTGCGGTGATAAAAAACCGGGATTGGCACACCCCAGGTGCGCTGACGGGAGATGCACCAGTCACCCCGTTCCGCCACCATCGATTCGATCCGGTTGCGGCCGGAAGCCGGCAGCCATTCCACCGCGTCGATCGCGGCGAGGGCTTCGCTGCGGAATCCCTCCACGGAGGCGAACCATTGTTCGGTTGCGCGGAAGATTGTCGGCTTCTTGGTGCGCCAGTCGTAGGGATAGCGGTGGCCGTAGCTCTCGTGCAGCAGCAGCGCACCGGAGGCCTCGAGGGCTTCGATGATTGCCGGGTTGGCGTCTTTGAGCACGTTCAGGCCCGCAAAGGGGCCGGCCTCCTCCGTCAGGGTGCCGGCTTCATCGACGGGGCACAGCACGGGCAGGCCGTGCTTGCGGCCGGTGTTGAAGTCATCAACGCCATGGCCAGGGGCCGTGTGCACAAGACCTGTGCCCGATTCGGTGGTGATGTAGTCGCCACCGATGACCACCGGGCTCTGACGCTCGAATAAGGGGTGGCGGTAGCTGAGACCCGCCAGCAGGGCGCCTTTCACGACCGCTTTGGTCTGAAGTGGGCGCTCGAGTTTGCTGGCCAGGGTTTCGCGTAATTCGGCTGCCACGACCAGCAGTCGGCCACTGCCGTCATCGGCTAGGCAGTACTCGAGCCGATCATTCACCGACACCGCCAGGTTGGCGGGCAGCGTCCAGGGTGTGGTGGTCCAGATCGCCACCTGCAGGGTGCTCTGCAGGCTGTCCCCATCAGCGGGTAGATCAACGCCCTGGTCCTGCAGTGCCGCACGAAGCTGCTGCGGTGCCTCCACAGCAGGGAACGCCACATAGACGCTCGGGCTGGTGTGACCGTCTGGATATTCCAGCTCCGCTTCCGCCAGGGCGGTACGGGAGCTGGGGCTCCAGTGCACCGGCTTGAGGCCTCGATAGATGTGGCCCTTCAGAGCCATGCTGCCGAACACCTCGATCTGAGCGGCCTCGTACTCCTTCTGGAGGGTCAGATAGGGGTTGTCCCAGTCGGCCCAGATCCCCCAGCGCTTGAAGCCGGCCATCTGGCCATCCACCTGTTTGCGGGCGTAGGCGGCTGCTTTCTTGCGCAGTTTGAGGGGGGTCAGTGCCTGGCGCTGCTCCTGGTCCATCGCCTGAAGCACCTTGAGCTCGATCGGCAGGCCGTGGCAGTCCCAGCCGGGCACGAAGCGCACTTGGCGGCCCTGCATCAGCCGGTGCTTGTTGATGATGTCCTTCAGCACCTTGTTGAGGGCATGGCCCATGTGCAGGGCCCCGTTGGCGTAGGGCGGCCCGTCGTGCAGGGTGAACACCGGGCCCGGATTGTTCAGTCCCAGCTCGAGATCGATGCCTCGCTCGCGCCAGAGGGCTTGAAGTTCCGGCTCGCGCTGGATGGCATTGGCGCGCATCCCAAAACCAGTCTCCAGCAGGTTGAGGGTGTCCTTGTAGGACGGTCGCGCATCAGCGTCAGGGCGCGTCTGCTGGGTCACGGTGGCGCTGCAGCAACCGGAATTATCCGTCTTTGCTGGCACCTGCGGTGGATTGCGGCTCCGCTGTGGGATTTGGCTCCGCTTTGGGTTCTGGCTCCGCGGTGGGTTCTGAATCGTCTTCAGCAGACATCACTGGGGCTGATGAGGCTCCTGCATCGGCGTCCCCTGACTGTGAAGGCGTGTCCGTAGTGTCCGTCGGTGCGGCTGGCTCGGGTCTGACCCAGCGCTTGCCGCTGCGGTTGCTGCCTTCCGGGCGGTTGTCTGCCGGAGCAGCTGGTTTCAGGCTGGTGAGCGCAGTTCCGGCATTGCCGGCCAGGCGGGTGATCGCGGCGATCAGCTGCTGGAGGCTGGTGGTCCAGCGTTCGCGGGAGCCAAGCCGTTGCTGCTCCTCGGGGGTGAGTTGATTCCAACGGTTCTGGCCCACTTCCGTTCCCAGGCGTGCGATCAGCAGGGAGGCGCAGACCACGGCGAGCATCGGTGCGCCCCGTAGACGATCACTGCTGGTCACCAGGACCAGGCCAAGGAGCAGGACGACCGCTCCCCAAACCCCATCCCGGGGGCGACTCAGTTCGGTGGCCAGCAGGGGCAGCAGCAGCACCAGCAGGCCGAGGAGGAGGCAAAGGTCTCCAGTGAGAGAAGCCAGCATGTCGGAGAGTCGCCGCTTGGCTCCATTGTGGGTGGATGCCTAGAGTTCGTCCCTTGCCCATCTGGCGGAATTGGTAGACGCGCTGGTTTTAGGTACCAGTGGCTTCGGTCGTGGGGGTTCAAGTCCCCCGGTGGGCATCACGAGTCCTCTAGGGTTCAGAGGGTTCGAGGCAAGGTGAGAGGGCTGGGTCCACTGATGACACACGTTGTGACTCCAGCTCCTTCTGCGGCATCGCCGACTCGCTTGGCTTCAGTGCCGAAAGAGTTTCTTGATCCTCCAGCCGCCTGGAATCCAACGGTTGCCCTGTTTCTGGGCGGCTATGCCTTGGCGGCGATCACGATCTGGGGTTGGTTTGTTGCTGGTTGGCCGCTGCCTGTGCTTTTGATCACAGGGTTTCTGGCTCTCCACCTTGAAGGCACCGTGGTGCACGACGCCTGCCATAAGGCGGCCCATCCGGTGCCTTGGATCAACCAGGCGATGGGCCATGGATCAGCCTTGCTGCTTGGTTTCAGTTTCCCTGTCTTCACTCGGGTGCACCTGCAGCATCACTCCCATGTGAACGATCCCAAGAATGATCCGGATCACATCGTGAGCACCTTCGGGCCGCTCTGGTTGATTGCTCCGCGCTTTTTCTATCACGAGCTTTTCTTTTTTCAGAGGAAGCTCTGGAAGCGCTGGGAACTGATGCAGTGGGGCTTCGAGCGGGCCGTCTTCTTCACGATCATTGCGGCAGCGGTGAGCTTCGATTTCCTGCCCTTCATCTTCAACTGCTGGTTTGCTCCGGCGTTGATGGTGGGAGTGACTCTGGGGCTGTTCTTCGATTACCTGCCCCATCGGCCATTTCTCTCTCGCAACCGCTGGCAGAACGCCCGGGTGTATCCAGGGCGCACCATGAATTGGTTGATCATGGGTCAGAACTATCACCTGGTTCATCACCTCTGGCCGTCGATTCCCTGGTTTGAGTACAAACCGGCTTATGAGGCCACGAAGCCTCTTCTCGATGCGAAGCAATCACCCCAAAGGCTGGGTCTGTTTGAAACCCGTCGTGATTTCAATAACTTCCTCTACGACATCTTTCTGGGAGTGCGCAGCCACAAGTCCCATGGCAGCAAGATGCGTCCCCTGGCTCGTTTGATGCCGACGGCCCGCATGCGCCGGGGTTGGCTCAACCTTTTGCAGCGCACTGCCGTGACACCAGCACGTCGGCGTTACTGAGCCAACGCGCTAATGACACGCTATTGTGCCATTGGCTGGATTGACTGGCTGGTTCAGTCCGCCAGGATTTTTGGCACCCGGAAGAAGTCGCCTTCTCGCAAGGGCGCTTGGTTCAGCAAGTCTTCGCGCACGTCGGTGGTCTCCACCCGATCGTCACGGGTGGCATTGACCACCTCCACCGCGCGCGTGGTGGGAGCAACCCCTTCGGTGTCCACCGCTTGCAGCTGGTCGACGTAATCGAGGATGCGCTCGAGCTGACCGGTGTAGGTGGCGATGGTCTCCTCGGGAAGCTCCAGCCGTGCAAGCTGGGCCACCTTGCGCACGTCATCGGCGGTGATCTTGCTCATGCGGCGGCCAGGAACGTCTCGAGATCATCGCGCAACGCCATCGCTGCCTTGCTGAGAAACTCAGCGCCGTGGTCTGGTTTGGCCAGATAGGGATCCGATCCCATGCGTCCATCCGGATGGCGGCGGCGGAAATCGGCTGGTCCATGGATGGCACCGCAAGGCGCCGGCTCCGGCAGGGGGCGTTGCTTTTGGATCAGGCAGTCGTGCAGGTGCAGGGTGAGGGCGATCTCGCTGGGGGTGGCGTGCTGGCCCTCCCGTTCGCCATAGAGCGCCCGAGCGTGCTGCATCACCGGGCCGGCCATAAACCAGTTCGCCAGACGGCAGCGAAGACGGGGAGCCACCGGCAGTCCTCGGCTGGCGGCGGTGCCATAGGCCTGGGCGAAGGCAGCCTTGGCCGTGGCGATGTTGCCGCCGTGCCCATTCACCACAAAGATTCGCTCGAAGCCATGGCTGGCCAGGGAGAGCACCAGGTCGTGGAGCACCGCCAGCAGGGTGCTGGGCTGGAGGCTCATGGTGCCCGCAAAGCCCAGGTGATGTTCGGCCATGCCGAAGGCTTGGGCTGGCGTCACCAGAACGCCGCTGAGGCGGCCTAGCTCCAGGGCTACCGCTTCGGCTGTGAGTGCATCGGTGCCGATGGCGCCGGTGGGGCCATGTTGTTCGGTGGATCCGAGGGGGATGATCACCCCTCGGCATTGCTGCAGATAGCTCTCCACCTCTGGCCAGCTTTGGAGGGCTAGGCGAATGGCGTCAGTGCTGGCGACGGGACCGGGCAGGAGTGATGTCATCGAGCCAGTCTGAATGGCATCAGTGAGCGGTGCCGTTGCCGTCGTATTGATCGGTGTTGTAGTAACCGCCCCGGGTGCCGAAGTAGAGCGTTGCGAGCACGAACAGGCCACTGCCGAAGAGCAGCACGGTGCCCAGATTGAAACCGGAAAGAGCTGCGTCCATCAGACATCGTCCATCTCTTTAAAGCCTGGCAGGGATTAGGCGCTTGTCACGCTTCCAGTGCGCGGTTCGTCATCGAGATCGCAGCCGATTTCGCTCCCGCGCCTTGGAACGTCGAGCCATTGGCGCAGCCAGCCGGTGAGCCAGATGAAAGGCATGGTGTCGGCCAGTGCGGCAAGGGCTTTAAACAGATAGCCACTGGCAATGAACGCGCCGAGCTGAGGCAGCACCGGTTCGCCGGCGCGTACGGGCAGCACATGGGCGCCGTAGTGGCTGATCAGGACGACCGCACTGGTGTCGACCAGCTGGCTGATCAGCGTGGAGCCGTTGTTGCGAAGCCAGAGAGCTTTGCCATTGGTGCGTTGTTTCCAAAAATGGAAGAGGCGCACATCCACGAACTGGGCCGTGAGATAAGCCGCCATGGAGGCCCCCACCGAGCCGAAGGCGAGGCGTTGAATTTCAAAGAAGGTGCCTTCCGGCGCACCGGCCAGTCCTGGCAGGAGGCCTCCCAGCCAGAGGATCAGCACCACCCAGCCATTGAGCAATAAGCCCACCCACACCACCTGGGAGGCGCGTTCCTCCCCCCAGAGCTCGCTGATCAGATCGGTGCAGAGAAACGTGATCGGGTACGGAAGGGCGCCAACGGCGACCACGATCGGCCAGGAGCCGATGTGCCCGAGTTCGAGAAACCGGGTGAGCCCAAGGATGTTGAGCATCCCGAGGGTGCCGAGGAACAGGCCTGCCAGCACCAGGAAGCAGAGGTCGCGGCGTTGCTGGAGGGTGGCGTTGATGGGCATGGGTTAGCCGAAGGCCAGCAAGGGTTTCAGTTTCAGCATCGCCACCGGGAATGCCATGAGCAGCACGGACATCGGCATCGCGAGCAACAGCGCCCTGTGGTGATGGCGAAATGCGGTGATCACACACCAGCCTCCGAGCGGTAGGAACAGGCCCAAGGCAGAGATCAGTCCGGGGGAATAGAGCCCGGTGCTGATGGTGGGAAGGATGTGGAAGCCCACCATGTTCACCAGCATCACCCCGGGGAGTAACAGCGAGGCGGCAGGGACGCTCCAGCCCAGGCTTCCGGCCAGCAGTCCCAGGGGCACGACGCCGAATCCGTTGGTGATAAAGAAGTCGCCCCAGGTCACGGGCAGCCCCAGCACCTCCACGGCCCAGGGTTGCCAGCCGAGGTCGTATTCCTCAATCACATGCAATCCGTAGGCCAGCAGACACAGCCAGAACACCGAACGTCCCAAGGGGGAGCTGGTTGAGAAGCGTTCGTTCATGGTTGAACTGAGACAGGAGGGCGGGCTGGAGAGCCTTGAAGGCATGATCGAGAGCCCTTGAGCATCTGTCCATCGCTTGCTCAGCCCTGCCCCACGCTTTCTTCTGCCGCCCTGCCGAGCTGGTTGCCCCCGAGCTCATCGGTTGCCTGCTGGTGAAACGCCAAATAGACGGCAGCTTGCTCTGGGGTGTGGTGGTGGAAACCGAGGCGTATTCCCAAGACGAGCCCGCCTGCCACGGCAACCGCCGCCGCTCCCCCAGCAACGAAACGCTCTTTGGCGAGCCAGGGCAGTTTTATGTCTAAGTGAGCTACGGCATTCACCACTGCGTGAAGCGAGCCCGTCACTCAACGACCCTTGGCTGGGCTTGAGATTGGATTGCTGCCAACGGGTCTCCCAGCCAATCGCCAAGCCACTCCCAGAAAAATCCCCCGATTTGCACCATCCCTGGGCTGATGACCCATTACCGCCAGTGCTCGGGGGGTAATCGCCACCTGTTTTCCCACAAGCTGAAGTGGCAGCGGCGGTCGGTGCAGAGTGATGTGCTGAGCGCGTGTGAAATCCAGGCGGTGCTTGCTGACCTGCAGAGCAATGAGAGCTGGTATTACCCGTTGTTTTTGCTGTGGCTCAGCACGGGGATGCGGAATGGCGAAATCAGGGGTTTGACCTGGGATTGCATCCGCTGGGAAGAAGGTGAGCTGCTGGTCTGCAAGAGCTTGCGGCGTGATGGGTATTGCTCAGGTCAACACAGCTGGGCAACGACGAAGACAGGCAAGGAGCGAGTAGTGCCGCTCACGCCCCTTGTGTTGGAGACCCTGAAGAAGCACCAGCAGAAGATGGGGCGACTGGGCGTGTATGAGCCCTATGGGCTTGTGTTTGTCGCTCACAGCAATCACAGCAATGTCTATGACCACCTGCTGGGTCGTGTTTGGAGGCGGTCATTGCAGCGCTGTGGCTTGAAGCCAAGGCGTCTGTATGCCCAACGCCATAGTTTTTTATCTCACGCTTTAGCGATGGCAAACTCCCCCGCTGACTTGGCAGCTGCGGCAGGGCACTCCACCAAGATGCTGCTGGATACCTATGCCAAACCGACAGGCAGATTGAAGATGCCGAGTTGTCAGACAGCCTGAAGCTGAAAATGGAAAAAGATGTTATGAGCCAAGCTATAAGAGTGGGTGCGTCGCCAAGTGATGAAACAGAGAATGGCAATAAAAATAAGCCTGCGTGATGGGCCCCTCTTGTTGGCCTTGCCTGCAGGTATTGGAGTGTCAGTAAATCCATATATTGATGCCCTGTAAAAACAACAACTTGAATAAATAATCATCGCCTGCAGTGCTCACTCGGTGGATTAAGGGGCGATCTCTGCAAGCCATAAAACAGAAGAGATGTGTTGGCTGCCAAGGGATTGGTGTCAGTGCTTCTGCGTGAGAAGAAACAGGAGAAACTCAAATGACTTCAATGAAAACTCAATATCAACAACAACAGAGACAGCAAGCCCAACGCCTCAAGCGGAATATCAAACGCCTCATCACAGGTGAGCTCCATAGCATCAATCCCTGGTGGCTCATCAGCTTCCACTACCGAGACCACCACGGCAAAGAAGATGAGTTGCTGAAGGATGTATCTGGCCTGAAGCGTAAGCTCCACCGCATCATTTGCAAGAGCCGTGATAAGAGCATCAAAGGTGCTGGTGAATACTCTTGTCCACGAATGCTGTTTTTCAACGAAACAAGCCACCAGGGCACAGGTCAGTTACATACGCACCTGATTGTGGAGAAGCTGCCAGAGAGCCTAAATAAGCAATAGGAGATGGAGCCCCTGTTTCACAAGTGACTGCCCAGCAAGGTCAAAGCCTTGTCTAAGTGGAAATCAATAGATATTCAACGCATCAAACAAGCAGAAGATGACTACAGACGCATCAGCAGTTATTTGTGCAAGCAGACCAGCTTGGAGCTGATTTCCCTTGACCCATTCAATGGCGACCTATCACCCAGAAAAAATGAGACGAAACCAACTCACCATCACCTACCCAGAAGGAGATGCTCAGCAACTCCACCAAGCACTGCTCCTGCTGAAGATAAGTCGTTGCCTGAATATCTCAGCATTCTGCCGAAAGGCGAGTGCTGAGAAGTTGGAGCGATTGGAGATGCAGGAGGCAGTCCAATGAAGACCTTCACTATTCGTTTGCCTGATGTGGAGGCGGCGATGCTGGTGGAGGTGCACAAAAGGAATAAGGTATTCAAGGATCTGCAGCAGCTGTTGATCCAGCAAATCCATCAGGAATACGCCAAGACCCCAACAGGCAAAGCCTCCAAGCAATGATCAGTAATCCTGGTATGCCTTCTCTTCCACTAGGGAAGATCCGTAGGTGGTGTTGATCTCTCTCTTGATGATTGAGCGACGATCGTTCTGTTGATAGACCGACCGAGCAAGGCGGATGAATGTTTCACCAAAGTTCTTCTGTCGCTCTTGATCCCGAATAGCATCTTCTATCAGCCAGAGGTCTTGATTGACTTCCTTGAGGCGTTGAATAAGTTTTGGATCTACCTGAAGATCCAGGGCATCCAGCGTCTGTTGAAGAGCTGATCGTTCTTTCTGGACATTCTCCAGAGCCTTTCCTTGGAGATGGTTGCTCTTGATTTGGAGAATGGTGATCTTGTCAATCAGTTCGCCAAGGGAGATGGGCGCTTGGATTTCGGTGAGTGGTTTTGGTGAGGTGGATGCCGCTTCTGCCTGCTTTGGTTGGGCGCTGCCGCTCTCTGCAGCAGAGAGCCCTGGAAACTGCTCCTGCAGTGCCTCTGCGACCCGCTCAAGCACCTCATCCCAGTTGCCTCTCTCTCTTTGGCGGAAGAGTCGCATCGAGGGATACCAGAAGGTGGTGTCGCCTTCTAAGCCCCAACGCCAATCAGGAACTTTGTGGAGGAGCAGCCAGGTGGTCTTCCCCATTCCCCCTGCCAAGTGTGCAACTGCGGTGTCGCTGGTAATGACCAGATCGCAGTTGTCAATGATGGCTGCTGTCTCTAGGAAATCCCAGGTCTCATCCACCTGTGGCTGGCAACTGACGAAACGATCCCTGAACGGACAAGTTTCTAGCTGCTCACTGCCAAAGCCCTTCTGCAGCGACAACAGGGATATATGGCGATTCGTTGTGACAGGTGCGAAGGCTTCTAATGCCAACGAACGCCCACGCAGACCTGTTTTCTCTGTTTTTGGATTGCCTTGCCAGTTGATGCCGATGATGGGTCGCTGTTCGGTTGAAAAGATGCCCTTCCACTTGTCAATGAGTTCGTCAGTGGTTTTGATGTATGGCTCGGTGATGACGGGGTTGTCTGGGTTGACTTCTAAGTGGCGAGGAACAGATAGAAGAGGTATCCATTGCCCATCATTGATTTTGTTGGCTTGTTGTGGCGTGAGTGGTGATGGGTCAATGCCAGAGGTCTTGATGAGGCTGTGTAGCTTTGGCTGGGCACAAAATGAAACCGATGCTCCTTGTTCTCTTAGCGCAATTGCATAACGCATGAACTGAAGTGTGTCGCCAAGACCTTGCTCGCTGACAAGGAGAACTTGGCTGCTTGTATCTGGTTTCAATCCATCCCATAGGCTGCATTGGGGTTGGGCGTGTGGCTTTGATGGTGTTTTCTTTTTCTTGCTTCTCCATTCGTATTTCTCCCAGCCATTCTTGTAGTCGCCACCCAGAAGCATTGTTAGCGAAGAGTTCCAGTGAACATCTGTGTAGTTGGGCTTGAGTTGCAGGGCAGTGTTGTAGGAGGCAATGGCAGCGTCTAGGTCGCCATGGTCCTTGAGAGCATTGCCGAGGTTGTAGTGAACTTCTGGGTAGTTGGGCTTGAATTGAAGAGCAGTTTTGTAGGAGGCAATGGCAGCGTCTAGGTCGCCATGGTCCTTGAGAGCATTGCCGAGGTTGTTGTGAGCTTCTGGGTAGTTGGGCTTGAGTTGCAGGGCAGTGTTGTAGGAGGCAATGGCAGCGTCTAGGTCGCCTTGGTTCTTGAGAACATTGCCGAGGTTGTTGTGAGCTTCTGGGTAGTTGGGCTTGAGTTGCAGGGCAGTGTTGTAGGAGGCAATGGCAGCGTCTAGGTCGCCATGGTCCTTGAGAGCATTGCCGAGGTTGTAGTGAGCTTCTGGGTAGTTGGGCTTGTGTTGCAGGGCATTGTTGTAGGAGGCAATGGCAGCGTCTAGGTCGCCATGGTCCTTGAGAGCATTGCCGAGGTTGTTGTGAGCTTCTGGGTAGTTGGGCTTGAGTTGCAGGGCATTGTTGTAGGAGGCAATGGCAGCGTCTAGGTCGCCATGGTCCTTGAGAGCATTGCCGAGGTTGTTGTGAGCTTCTGGGAAGTTGGGCTTGAGTTGCAGGGCAGTGTTGTAGGAGGCAATGGCAGCGTCTAGGTCGCCATGGTCCTTGAGAGCATTGCCGAGGTTGTTGTGAGCGTCTGGGAAGTTGGGCTTGAGTTGCAGGGCAGTGTTGTAGGAGGCAATGGCAGCGTCTAGGTCGCCTTGGTCCTTGAGAGCATTGCCGAGGTTGTTGTGAGCGTCTGGGAAGTTGGGCTTGAGTTGCAGGGCAGTGTTGAAGGAGGCAATGGCAGCGTCTAGGTCGCCTTGGTCCTTGAGAGCATTGCCGAGGTTGTTGTGAGCGTCTGGGAAGTTGGGATTGAGTTGAAGAGCTTTCTTGAGAAGTTCTACGAGTTCGTCAAACCTCCCCTGCATCCCGCAGATTGCCGCCAGGTTTCCATAGACAATGTGATTGTTTGTGCCAGCGGAAATCAGGTCTTTGTAAATCGCTTCTGCTTCTTGCAGCTTGCCTTGATTGATCAGTGCAACAGCCTGCTGTTCCTTGGCAGCTTGATCAGCAGACCTCTTGGTGATTTGCTGTTTGGGGGCTGTTGCTGGCTTGGCAGCTGAGAACCCACCGCTATTCCGCTTGGGCTTGCCCACTCCAGACCACCTGCTTCCCCCCAATCTAAGAAGCGAGAACTCTCAAGCCACTCCCATAGCCACCACCCCCACCCAAGACCCCCCAGCCCTCCCCCAGAGTTTCTTCGCCCGCCCTGCCGAGCAGGTCGCCCCAGAGCTCATCGGTTGCCTGCTGGTGAAACGCCAAACAGACGGCAGCTTGCTCTGGGGCGTGGTGGTGGAAACCGAGGCGTATTCGCAGGAGGAGCCTGCCTGCCACGGCTACCGCCGCCGCTCCCCCAGCAACGAAACGCTCTTTGGTGAGCCAGGGCGTTTTTATGTCTATGTGAGCTACGGCATCCACCACTGCGTGAATGTGGTGACCGATCGGGCGGACTGGGCCAATGGTGTGTTGCTTAGGGCCGTGGCACTGCCTGGTGAGCCTGAGCGCGTGGCAGCGGGACCTGGGCTCCTGGCCCGTCGCTTCGGGATCGACCGCCGCCATGACAGCAGCTCCGTCTGTGGGGAGAATGACGTGTGGTTGGCGACCCGGCCTTCCGTTCTCGGTCATCCTGAGCTTGTGAGCACCACACGGATCGGCATTACCCAGGGGCAGGATCTGCTCTGGCGCTGGTACCTCAGGGGCAGCCGCAGCATCAGCCGTCGCGCCTCTGGTGATCGCATGCCTGGGAAGGCGCAGGCCTGGAGCCCGGACGGGCTGGAGTCTCCATGAGTCGCTGGACCCATCGCCACATCCTCGATCTTGCGGCCTTCTCACGGGAGGACTACGCCGCTGTCCTTGAGCTTGCCCATCGGTTCCGGTCCATGCCGGTCACCGGTGCCCGCAAGCTCCCTGCCCTGCAGGGACGCCTCGTGGCGACCCTGTTCTTTGAGCCCAGCACCCGCACGCGCAGCAGTTTCGAGCTGGCGGCTAGGCGTCTGTCTGCCGATGTGTCGAGTTTCTCGCCGGGCAGCAGTTCTCTGAGTAAGGGGGAATCGCTGCTCGACACGGCCCGCACCTACGTGGCCATGGGCGCGGATGTGCTCGTGGTGCGCCATCAGTGCACCAGTGTTCCTCAGCAGCTGGCGGAGGCGTTAGAGGCCTCTGGTGAGCGCACGGTGGTTCTCAATGGTGGTGATGGACTCCACAGCCACCCCAGCCAGGGACTGCTGGACCTTTACACCCTGGCCCATCATTTCGATCCTCTGCACCCACTGCCTGAGGCGTTGCGGGGTAAACGGATCTTGATCGTGGGCGACATCCTGCATTCGCGGGTGGCCCGCTCCAATCTCTGGGCCCTCACCGCCTGCGGTGCAGATGTGGTGCTCTGCGGCCCCCCCAGCCTTCTGCCGTCCGCTTTTGCCGGCTTCGTGGATGCGCCACCACCTGGACAGTCTGTGGACCCGGTGCGCGATCGCGGTTCCGTGACCGTGAGCCATCGGCTCGACGAGGCCTTGCCTGGTGCCGACGCCGTGATGACCCTGCGCCTGCAGAAAGAGCGCATGAGCCAGCACCTGCTCACCGATCTGGATCGCTATCACCGCGACTATGGCCTGAGCCATGCCCGGCTCGAGCGGTGTGGCAAGCCAGTGCCGGTGCTCCACCCCGGTCCGGTGAACCGTGGGGTGGAGATGACCGGGGCCCTGCTCGACGACACTGGCCGACACAGTGGCCGCTGTCTGGTGGAGGAGCAGGTGCGTCATGGCATCCCGATCCGGATGGCACTGCTCTATTTGATGGCAGCTGCAGAGTCGTCCGCTGATTCGGCCCTGGCTTCGGTGGGTTGATAGCCCTGGCCTGTCATCTGATTGGAGTAATACTCCATGGCTGCTTGCAGAGCCGCATCCGGTGAGGCGATCGAGGGGCCGCTGCCGCTTTTCATCGGGAATGGTGCGTCGGGTGCATCAAGACCCATGTGCTGGCTGGGCATTCCAGTGAGCAGCATGGAGGACCGGGCCTGGGAGACCACGGCGAAGATCCACTTCAGCAGGAGGGACAGACGATTTTCCCGATCGGGCATGAAGGCCAGGTGGGCAGCAGCCCAGAGCAGCCAGCCGATGCCTCCTGAGAATTTGAAGCCGCGCAGATCGGCGACGGCATCCACTCGATCGAGCACGGCCATGCTGCCGAAGTCGAACCAGCTGAAATTGGGACGATTGGTTCCGGCGATGATCGCTGCAATGTCCTTGCCCACGAAGCCTCCTGCTTGCGTGGCCGGGCCGGCCATCCCCGGGAGTGGGTTGCCATCGCTGGTGTGCTTGTAGCAGCAGAGATCACCCACGACGCGGATCTCGGGGTGCCCTTTCACGGAGAAGTCGGGTTCCACAACCACCCTGCCCCCACGGTCCAGTTCACACTCGATCGAGTCGGCCAGCTTGCGCCCCAGGTGGGAGGGGCGCACGCCGGCGGTCCAGATCACGGTGGCGGCCTGGAGGCGTCGATCGCCATTGGGGGTGCCAACCGTCACTTCCCCTGGTTGCATCGTCTGCACCCGACCTTTGAACAGCATCTCCACACCAAGACCCTCCAGAGTCTTCTGGGCTCGCTCCGACAGCAGTTCAGGCATGGCCCGCAACAGTCGCTCCCCAGGATCGACGAGCACGATCCTGGTTTTGGCTGGGTCCAGCTGTCTGAATTCCCGGCGCATGGCGTTGCGCATCAACTCGGAAACCGCGCCGGCCATCTCACATCCGGTGGGGCCACCACCCACAATCACAACGGTTTGAAGGAACTGACGGGTCTGAGGGTCAGGCGTCTGCTCGGCCTGCTCCATGGCCATCAGCAACCGGCGGCGAATCTCCTCGGCGTGCTCGAGGATCTTCATCGGCGGCGCGAAGGTGCGCCAGTCTTCATGGCCGAAGAAGGTGCTGCCAGAGCCGGTGGCCAACACCAGGTGGTCGTAGCTGTAGGCCTTGCCGTTGAAGACGATCTGCTTGCCTTCTGGATTGATCTGGGTGACTTCCCCCAAGAGCACCTGCACATTGCGCTGGCGGCCGACCAGTTGGCGCAGGGGGGTCGCCACATCCCCGCGGGAGACCAGTCCGGTTGCCACCTGGTACAGGAGTGGTTGAAACAGGTTGAAGTTGCGCTTGTCGATCAGGGTGATGCGCACGTCTGCATTGGCCAGGGCTTTGCAGGCGCGCACCCCGGCAAAGCCACCGCCCACGATCACCACATGGGGGGCATGGCGAAGTCGCTCCTCAGGTGGTTCGAGCTCCAGAAAGAAATGCTCTCCAGCCATGGGTCAAGACGCAGTAGGGCTTTCCCGAAGGGTATGGATACCCCGGCGATTTGTCCGTGGGCCGTCAGAGCAGTTTGAAACCTTCGAGAAGCAGGCCATACAAGAGCCCGAAGCGGCCCATGTCGAGGACTTGCAAGGCCAGGCCCCCTTGATTGAGGGGACGCCAGCTGCGCCGGAGCCTCACCATCAGTTCCAGCAGTGCCACCGTCACCAGGGCGGCGATTGGATCGAGCTGGCCGGTTGCGCCGGCGATGCTCGCCACTGAACTTCCGAAAAAAAAGCCACCCATCAAGACGATGGCCAGCAGAGAAGCGCGTCGCCAAGGATTGTCTGCCCAGGCCTCAAGACGGCTAGCCCACTCGCCCAAATTGCGCTGGAGCCTGGTGGATTGCAAACGCGCGGCCATGAAGTCGACGGCTCGAACGTCAGAAAAAAGGAGGCAGGGGGTGAACCGAACGATCCCCATCACCCGACCCGTAGCCCTGCCAATGCCTGTATACACCATTTCTGGTGATCGTGCCGTCTTCTGGCGCTACTGATGGGGTATTGCTATGAAAAAGCTCGGGCGAGCCCGAGCCGGGTGATGGGGTCTGGTGAAGGAAAGCTTGCCTAGGTCCCCTTGGCAAGGGGGGCTGAAGCAATCAGTCGGAATCAGCCTTGGCTTTGCGGGACCCTTTGCCTTCGAGTAACTCGAGAAGTGCTTCCATCTGGGCCATCACCCCGCGCACTTCACCGGCTTCGGGCAGCAGGCCATCTTCCATGACGCCCTGATGCATCTCACGAAGTTCCTGGCGGATGTAGCGCAGATGGCTCACCACCTGTTCGCGTTTCGACTGAGACATCGGTGCGTATACCGCTCAACCTCTCTTTTACCAAATCGTCATCCCAGGCTGGTCGCTCAGGGCTGTCGACGCCCTTCGCTCCACTGCCCAGCAAGGGCGATCAGCGCAAAGGTCAGAAGGGCGGAGGGCCTGGCAATCACGCTCAAGGTCACCAACGCACCCAAGCCCGTCAGCAACGGGGGGCGGGGGAGCGAGCTGGGCCAGGGGCTGCTCATGACTGGCCGAACCGGGCGCGGGCCTCGGCGTAGAAGGCGGCATCAATGCTGGATCGACCGCTCTCCTTGGCCATCGACTCAATGCGCTTGCGCACGGCTGGACGCACGAAGAACGGCACTTCTTTGAGAGCCTGCTCAGCGTCTGCGCTCCAGTCCACGTCTGGTCCTGTTGGTCTCAATGGAGAATAGGGGACTCGAACCCCTGGCCTCTGCGGTGCGATCGCAGCGCTCTACCAGCTGAGCTAATTCCCCCCAGGCGAAAAACTAGCGTCTGAGCCCAGGCACAATGGATAGGCGCGCCAGGCGGCCCCATGTCCAGTGCAGGTATCACGGAGGAACAGCTCGCCCGCTTTGATGAGGAGGGTGTTGCCGACCTGGCCAGGCGTCTGGAGGACGATGACTACGCCACCCCCTTTGCGGGTCTGGCTGACTGGCACCTGTTGCGGGCCCTCGCGATTCATCGCCCAGAGCTCACGTTTCCCTATGTGCATCTGATCGACCAGGAGCCTTTTGATGAGGACTAGTTCCCTTGGCTGGCACTGATGGCGTGACCTCCTCGCCTCTCCAGGGAAAGCGTCTTCTGGTCGCTGCCAGCGGAAGCATTGCAGCGGTGAAGACACCCCTGCTGGTGAGTGCCCTGGTTCGGGCCGGCGCCGAGGTGCGCTGCCTCATTACGCCCAGTGCCTCACGCCTCGTGAGCGCTACGGCGTTGGCCAGCCTCAGCCGCCATCGTTGCTATCAGGATGAAGACCAGTGGGACCCTGCAGAACCCAGGCCCCTCCATATCGCCCTGGCGGAATGGGCCGATCTTGTGATCGTTGCCCCCTTGAGCGCCACCAGCCTGGCCCGCTGGAGCCAGGGGCTGGCAGAGGGACTGCTGGCTGGGGTCCTGATCGCAACGGAGCGTCCCGTGCTCGCGGCCGCGGCCATGAACACCGGCATGTGGAGGCACCCGGCCGTGCAGCGCAATTGGCAGGAGCTGCAGGCCCATCCCCGGGTGCTGGCTCTGGGTCCGGAATCCGGCCTGCTCGCCTGTGATCGGATCGGCGATGGGCGGATGGCCGACCCCGCGTTGATCGAGCTTGCGGCCTCCAGTGTTCTGGAACAACAGGCTGCCGGCGGGACGCTGTCTTTCGATTGGTCTGGCCGTCGGTTGCTGGTGTCAGCTGGCCCCACGCGGGAGCAGCTGGATCCAGCGCGGTTCATCAGTAATTGCAGCAGCGGTCGGATGGGCGTGCTGATCGCCCAGGCAGCTCGCCTGCGCGGAGCGGAGGTGACGCTTGTGCATGGCCCCCTCGATGTGCCGCACGCCTGGCTGGAGGGGATTGCCTGTCATCCAGTGACCAGTGCCCTCGCCATGGAGCAGGCCCTAGGGCAGCACTGGCCTTCGTCCGATGCCCTGGTGATGGCGGCCGCTGTTGCTGACTGGCGTCGACGCGGTGGCCCCTCCGGCGTCAAGCTGCCCAAGCAGGAGATGGTCGCCGATCTGTTGGCGGATCTAGAGCCAGTGCCAGATCTGCTCGCAGGGTTGATGCAAACCCGTCGCCCTGGCCAGGTGGCTCTGGGATTCGCCGCCCTCAGTGGTGAGCCATCGGCTCTGCTCGAGCAGGCCCGGAGCAAACGTCAAGCCAAAGGTTGTGATCTGCTGTTTGCCAATCCGGTGGACCGTCCCGGCCAGGGATTTGGTGCGGTCAACAATGGTGGCTGGCTGCTCTTGCCCAAGGATCGGGTGGAGGAGTTGCCGGTCACCAGCAAATTACGGCTGGCCCACCAGCTGCTGGACAGCCTGATTCAGGCTGCAATCGAGGCGGAATCCTGATCGAGGAGGGCGATGAAGGTCTTCAGTTGCAGGCGGGGGATGTAGGGCCAGCCGCCACTGCGCTCCAGGGTCTGAAGGAAGCTAAACAGCTTGTTGCGGTCTTCCGGAAGGCTGCTTCGGAAGGGCCCCTCCTGGATCGTTCGATGCAGAGCCTCGAGGCTGCGAAGGATTTCGAGCAGAGCCTCCGGATCGCCATTCTCTTCAGCGGCTAGGCCTTCCAGCGCCGACAGCAGGGGGCTGAGCCTCTCCTGCAGGTCTCCCTTCGTCATGGTTGGGTAGGTGCTGGACACGCGGTTCGCGACGGGTTGTTGAGAGCTGCAAAAGGCTAGCCGGTTCCAGGATTTAACCCCTGTAGGATCCGCCTGATCGGTGGATACCGTCATCGTCTGGCCTTTTGGCTTTCTTCCATGAGCATCCGTCCTCTGCTGGCCTTGGTGCTGGCTCTCTGTCTCACCCTGGTCACCGCATGCAGTGGTGATGCCCAAGCGGTGGACCGTACCAATGCCACCCGTTACGAAGACATCGTCAACACGGGCAAAGCCAATGATTGCCCGACCCTTTCTGATTCAGCTCGCGGCTCGATCAGCCTCAATGCTGGTGGCTCCTATGAGCTGCGTGGCATCTGCCTGCACCCCTCCCAGGTGTTCGTGAAGGGCGAGCCCACCAACAAGCGTCAGGAAGCTCAGTTCGTCGAGGGCAAAATCCTCACCCGCTACACCTCAAGCCTTGATGAGGTTTACGGCACCCTGACGGTGTCCAGCGATGGACTCAGCTTCAGCGAAGAGGGTGGCATCGACTTCCAGCCGATCACCGTGTTGCTTCCTGGCGGAGAAGAGGTGCCTTTCACCTTCTCCAGCAAGAATCTCCAGGCCAAGGCTGACGGTGCTGTTCTCAACACCAGCACCGATTTCGAAGGCGCTTATCGCACCCCTAGCTACCGCACCAGCAACTTCCTCGATCCCAAGGGTCGCGCCCTGACCACCGGCGTGGAGTACGCCCAGGGTCTGGTGGCCCTCGGGGGAGATGACGACGAGCTGAAGGGTGAAAACGTCAAGCGCTACATCGACGGCACCGGCCAGATGAGCCTCTCGATCACCAAGGTCGACAGCGAAACCGGCGAATTCGCTGGCGTGTTCACGGCGATCCAGCCTTCTGACACCGACATGGGTGGTAAGGAGCCTGTTGACGTGAAGATCAGTGGTGAGCTCTTCGGTCGCCTCGAAGAGGCCTGATCGGCTGACCGCTTCCATCACAGCGACGGATCGGGGGGGCAAGGCCCCCCTTTTTTGTGCGATCTGGGAGAATCGCGCCGTTGTCTGAATCCAGCCAAGGCCTGCCATGACCGCGACCTCCTCCCCCTCCCGGGCCTCCGGCGTGATCGCTCCCTACGGGGGAACTCTGGTGGACCTGATGGTTCCGGAGGCGGAGCGGGCTGCCCTGAAGGCTTCTGCCACGCGGACTCTGGAGTGTTCCGACCGCAATGCCTGCGATGTGGAATTGCTTGTGGTCGGTGGCTTCTCCCCTGAGCGGGGGTTCATGCATCAGGCCGACTACGACGCAGTGGTGGCGGGTCATCGCACCACCTCTGGCTATCTCTTCGGTTTGCCGATCGTGATGGATACCGATCGCGACGATGTTGCTGTCGGCGACAAGGTGCTGCTGACCTACAAGGGCCAGGACCTGGCGGTGCTCACGGTTGAGGACAAGTGGGAGCCCGACAAGGTGGTTGAGGCCAAGGGTTGCTACGGCACCACCTCCATCGAGCACCCCGCCGTGCGCATGATCACGATGGAGCGCAAGCGGTTTTATCTCGGCGGTTTGATCCAGGGCCTGGAGCTGCCCAAGCGTGTGTTTCCCTGCAAGACCCCGGCGGAAGTTCGCGCCGGGCTGCCTAACGGGGAGGACGTGGTGGCGTTTCAGTGCCGCAACCCGATCCACCGAGCCCATTACGAGCTCTTCACCCGTGCGCTTCATGCCCAGAACGTGAGTGAGAACGCTGTGGTGTTGGTGCATCCCACCTGCGGTCCCACCCAGCAGGACGACATCCCTGGTGTGGTGCGCTTTCAGACCTATGAGCGCCTCGCCGCTGAGGTGAACAACGACAGCATCCGCTGGGCCTATCTGCCCTATGCCATGCATATGGCTGGCCCCCGCGAGGCCCTTCAGCACATGATCATCCGCCGCAACTACGGATGCACCCACTTCATCATTGGTCGGGATATGGCTGGCTGTAAGTCCTCACTCACCGGTGATGACTTCTATGGCCCTTACGACGCCCAGAACTTTGCCAAGGAGTGTGCAGAGGAACTGATGATGGAAACGGTTCCGTCTCTCAACCTCGTCTACACCGAAGAGGAGGGATACGTCACCGCCGAACATGCCGAGGCTCGAGGCCTGCATGTGAAGAAGCTCAGCGGCACCCAGTTCCGCAAGATGCTCCGCAGCGGTGAGGAAATCCCCGAGTGGTTCGCCTTCCGTAGCGTTGTTGACGTGCTTCGGGCCGCCTAAGTCCTCAGGATCCCATTAACATTCCTTCATCAGAGGCAAGACAACCTTGAACAAGCGCTGGCGCAACGTGGGGCTTTATGTCCTCCTGGTGGTGGTGGTGATCGTCGTTGGTACGGCGTTTCTGGATCGTCCTGATCCAGCCACTGCTGCCCGCACCCTTCGTTACAGCGACTTCGTGGAGGCGGTTCAGGAGAACCAAGTCAGTCGTGTGCTGATTTCTCCCGATCGGGGCACCGCGCAGGTGGTGGAGAACGACGGACGACGCGCTGAGGTCAACCTCGCCCCCGATAAGGATCTGCTCAAGCTGCTCACCGACCACAACGTCGATATCGCAGTGCAGCCCACCCGTCAGCCAGGTGCCTGGCAGCAGGCGGCTGGCAGTTTGGTCTTCCCCCTGCTGCTGCTGGGTGGCTTGTTCTTCCTGTTCCGCCGCGCCCAGGGTGGTGGTGGTGGCGGGAACCCCGCCATGAACTTCGGCAAGAGCAAGGCCAGGGTTCAGATGGAACCCTCCACCCAAATCACCTTTGGTGATGTGGCTGGCATTGAAGGGGCCAAGCTCGAGCTCACCGAGGTTGTCGACTTCCTCAAGAATCCCGACCGCTTCACTGCAGTTGGAGCCAAGATTCCCAAGGGCGTTCTGCTGGTCGGTCCTCCCGGCACCGGTAAGACTCTGTTAGCCAAGGCCGTGGCCGGTGAAGCAGGGGTTCCCTTCTTCTCGATCTCCGGCTCCGAGTTCGTCGAGATGTTCGTCGGCGTTGGTGCCAGTCGCGTGCGCGACCTGTTTGAGCAGGCGAAAAAGAATGCTCCCTGCATTGTTTTCATCGACGAGATCGATGCCGTTGGGCGTCAGCGGGGTGCAGGTCTCGGCGGTGGCAATGATGAGCGCGAGCAGACCCTCAACCAGCTGCTCACCGAAATGGATGGTTTCGAGGGCAATACCGGGATCATCATTGTGGCCGCCACAAACCGGCCGGATGTGCTGGATGCCGCTCTGATGCGTCCAGGTCGTTTCGATCGTCAGGTTGTGGTGGATCGCCCTGACTACAACGGTCGCCTGCAGATCCTCAAGGTTCATGCTCGTGGCAAGACCCTCGCCAAGGACGTCGATCTCGACAAAGTGGCCCGCCGTACTCCCGGCTTCACCGGCGCTGACCTCTCCAACTTGCTCAATGAAGCGGCGATCCTCGCGGCCCGTCGTGAACTCACCGAGGTCAGCAATGACGAGATCAGTGACGCGATTGAGCGTGTGATGGCTGGTCCGGAGAAGAAAGACCGGGTGATGAGCGAGCGTCGTAAGCGCCTTGTTGCGTATCACGAGGCTGGTCATGCTCTGGTTGGCGCCCTGATGCCCGACTACGACCCGGTGCAGAAGATCTCGATCATTCCTCGCGGTAATGCTGGTGGTTTGACGTTCTTCACCCCGAGTGAGGAGCGCATGGAATCCGGCCTTTATTCCCGCGCCTACCTGCAGAATCAGATGGCTGTGGCCTTAGGCGGTCGTGTCGCTGAGGAGATCGTTTACGGCGAAGACGAAGTCACCACCGGTGCCTCCAATGACCTTCAACAGGTCGCCCAGGTGGCTCGCCAGATGGTCACGCGTTTCGGCATGAGCGACAAGCTCGGCCCGGTGGCTCTTGGTCGTGCCCAGGGAGGCATGTTCCTCGGCCGCGATATCGCCGCCGAGCGTGATTTCTCGGAAGACACTGCGGCAACGATCGATGAAGAGGTCTCTGATCTCGTTGCGGTTGCCTATCGTCGCGCCACCAAGGTGCTGAACGACAACCGCTCTGTTCTCGACGAACTGGCCGACATGCTTGTTGAGAAGGAGACGGTCGATGCGGAGGATCTGCAGGACTTGCTGATCCGTCGTGATGTGCGGGTCGCTGAGTACGTCTGACCCTGGTGTCGGGGAGGTCAGCTGCTGGCAGAGCCGGCAGGTTGATCTGATCGCCTCGTTGCGGCGGCAACCACTTCTGATGGTGGTTCGCCCTCAAGAAACAGATCTCAATCGGCCCTTGGCTGAGGCTGGTTCGTTGTGGAGGCTGCTCGAAAGCCTCGCCCTCCATGGCGTTCATCATGTGGAGGTTGCCTGGAGTCGGCACCCACGCTGGCCGGAGCTGATCCAGGCAATTCAGCACCGCTTTCCGGCCTTTTCCCTCGGGGCTGCCTCGATCGTCTCCAGGGATGGATTGGAGTGTGCGGCCGAGCTTGGGCTCGCTTATGCGATGTCTCCTTGTTTTGATGACGATCTGATCGCCCATTCCCGCGCCCTCGGCCAGGTGCTCGTTCCTGGTGTGATGACACCCACGGAGATTCACCGTGCTGCTTTACAGGGCTGCCGACTTGTCAAACTGTTCCCCGCAGCGGCACTGGGGATTGACTACCACCGGCAGTTGTCGGCTCCCATGGGGGCCTTGCCGTTCATGGTCGCAGCCGGTGGGCTGCGCGTGAATCAGCTGAGCGATTGGTTGCATGCCGGCTATGACGCTATTGCGTTGGGTCGATCGGCGATCCACGCTGATTGCCTCGACCCGGTGCTGCATGCATGGCTGGAAAGCAATCGCTGGTCGACTTGAGTCCCGGATGCTACAGATGAGATAGGTATTTGTGGATTCATGTCTCAGCTGTCGATCAAATTGAGCGACAAGGCCGATGCTCTGATCGCTCAACTTCAGAAGGAGATCTTCAACCGTCGCCGCAAAAAGGTCACTGCTGCAGGTGTCGTGGAATCTCTTGTCGAGAGTGGTGCCCGCTCTCAGTCCGATAAGCGTTTCGCGACGTCCTGGACGAATCTGATTCAGGACATTGAGAAGGCAGCCAAGCTTGCGAATGCCCATGGCAGCAAACCTTCATCGCTCACCGATGAAGAGTGGGTGATGGTGCTCAGTCACCGGGCCCGAGCACAGTCTTCTCCCGTGCGATCGGCGAAGACAGCTGTTGCCAAGACAGTTGTTGCGAAGACATCCGTCGCCAAGACATCCGTCGCGAAGACAGTGACTGCCAAGAAGCCAGCGGCCAAAAAGTCGGCTGTTGCAAAGACTGCTGCAAAGACTGCTGCGAAGAAACAAGTCGCTAAGAAACCAGTCGTGAAGAAGGCTGTTGCGCGGAAGGCTGTCGCGCAGAAGGCTGGTGTGGGCAGATCAGGTGCGGCGACAGCCACAACCGTCGTTTCCAAACCCAGGCCCGCTCGTCGCGCCCGCAAAACGGCTGCGGCAGGCAGCACCAGCACCTCGGTGGCCAAGCGCATGGCCAAGGCAGCGGGGCGTCTGGCCAGCGGCGGCAGCTTGCTGTCGACCACCGCTGGAAGCAACGGGATCAATTCTCCGGCCCGTAGCTAAGCGTCACGCCAGCAGGCTGCACTGACCCTGTTGGCGCAAGAGGTGATCGGCTAACACCAGATTCACCATCGCTTCCACCATCGGTACGGCCCTTGGCAGCACGCAGGGGTCGTGCCGTCCCTTTGCAGCCAGGGTCGTGGCCTGGCCGGCGGCATTGATCGTTTGTTGTTCCTTGCGGATGGTGGCGGTGGGTTTGAAG
The DNA here is from genome assembly GCF_014217855.1 of Synechococcus sp. HK01-R. Lineage (NCBI taxonomy): Bacteria > Bacillati > Cyanobacteriota > Cyanophyceae > Synechococcales > Synechococcaceae > Synechococcus > Synechococcus sp. HK01-R. The sequence goes on from NZ_CP059059.1 coordinate 1,116,332, forward strand.
GCCACCCGGATCAGAATCGGTTCGCCGTTGCTGATGCCTCCCTGGATCCCACCGGAGTTGTTGGTGGCAGTGCGCAGGCGACCATCGTCTGTGGGCAGAAAGGCATCGTTGTGCTCGCTGCCTTTGAGCAGAGTCCCGGCGAAGCCCGATCCGATCTCGAATCCCTTCGTGGCGGGTAGCGACATCACCGCCTTAGCCAGGTCGGCCTCAAGCTTGTCGAACACCGGCATCCCCAGCCCCACAGGTGGCTGGCGCACGATGCATTCGATCACGCCGCCACAGGAATCGCCATCCCGTCCGATCGCCTCGATCCGCTCGATCATCCGCTCGGCCATCAGCGGATCAGGGCAGCGAACGATGTTGGCCTCCACCGCATCGGCCTGAACGCTTGCAGGATCGATGCTTGCCTCCAAATCATGGATCCGTTTCACCCAGGCGATCACTTCCGTTCCATGGGTTTTGCGAAGTAATTGACGAGCGATCGCGCCGGCGGCCACGCGACCGATGGTTTCCCGCGCCGAAGCGCGACCGCCACCGCTCCTGGCTTGGATGCCGTATTTCGCCTGGTAGGTCGCATCGGCATGGGAGGGCCGGAAGGCCACTTCCATTTCCTTGTAGTCCTGCGGACGCTGGTCCTTGTTGCGCACCACCAAGGCAATGGGTGTTCCAAGGGTGACGCCATCCAGCAGTCCACTGAGGATCTCGACCCGGTCGTCCTCCTTGCGCGGCGTGGTGATTTTGCTCTGCCCCGGTTTACGCCGGTCGAGCTCCGCTTGGATGGCCTCAAGATCCAGTTCCAGCCTCGGTGGGCAGCCATCGACGATCACGCCGACGCCTCCCCCATGGGATTCACCGAAGCTGCTGATGCGGAAGAGATCGCCGAAACTGCTGCCCATGGGGGCTCCTTGCTAGCAAGAGCGTAAAGACTCGTCTTCAGGCTGCGGGTGCGGCGGCAGGCCGAGGGCGTCGAGCTGTGGCGGGACGATGGCGCAAGGTCGGCCGTTGATGCAGGGCTGTGATGCTGGAGCTCTTGATTGATCCAGCTGCTGCCAGATCGTTTTGCAACCCATGGGTGCAGCTGACCAGACGCGACCAGCTAGGGAGCTGATGGGCGACTGGCGTCTCCATCAGCTGGTGGATTCCAGGCTTCAGCAGAGTGGCAAAGCTCTGGAGCGCGAGCTCTTCGCTGTGGCGGTCGTAGGGAAGACGATTAATCGCTGAATCCAGTCCGAACTGCCGCACCCGGTCTTCTCCCACCCTGCGGTACAGCACTTCGAGGGTGGCTAATTCTTCCGGCGCCAGGCTGCGTCCTTCATGCTCCATGACTCCGCGAAGCACGGTGCGCAGGATTTCAGCCGCCATCCGCTGCAGTCCTTCCGCAGGGGTGGCACCAAGGGTTTTGTGTTTGTGATCAAACAGTCCCAGGTCCACTTGGGCGATTCGGCTGGACGCCACGTGGCGATAAACCTCAGAGAGAAGACCGATCTCCAGCCCCCAGTCGGAGGGGATCCGCAGGTTCATGGCCAGATCGCGGCTGAAGGCGAATTCACCTGCGAGCGGGTAGCGGAAGCCCTGGAGGTAGCGCAGATAAGGCAGTGGCCCGAAGATCTGTTCCAGGCTCGCCAGCAGAGGACCAACGAACAGCCGTGTCGCACGTCCCTGCAGGGCTTGTGTTTCCAGGGAGAGCCTGCTGTAGAAGGCTTTGACATAGGCCACGCCGTGGGAAGGGTCCAGGAGTGGCCTCAGCATTCGCTCGGGGTAGGCCGGAGAGAAGGTGCGAATGTCGGCATCAAACAGGCCGATCACCTCCGCTTGACGGCAGGCCACCCCCAGACCCTGCCAAACAGCCCAGCCTTTACCTGCCGGTCCAGTGACGTCGAGGCCCAGCTCGCGCATCGACTCCAGCAATTCACGAACGGCTGGTCCATTGGTCCAATGCACACGCACCGGGAAGGGCATGCCGCTGAAGAAGGCTTCGGCTGCGGCGACATCCTCCGGGCTGTCTGCTGCAAGGGCAATCACCAGTTCATGGAGCCCTTGCAGTTCCCCGAGCACGTCACGGATCAAGCCCAGGGCCGGCCGGCTGAATTCCTCCATCAGACAGGGGATCAGTAGGACTGTAGGGCGTTGCTGGAGCTGGCGCCGGAAGCCGGGAAGATCCAGATTGCCAAGCCCGTAGTCATGAATGGTGGCGATCAACCCCTGCTGAAAATCCATGTGGTGATTAATGCGACAACAGGTCGTAGAGCGCTGTCCCATACCTGGGGCAGTTGCCGATGGATCGATGCAGCAGCAGCAGCGGATGCAGCATCAAACGTTGCCATCGCTTCTCGCGGATCTCTACGACCAGCATTCTTCGGAAGAACTCGAGACGCTGTCGTCGCAATTGCTGCATTCCCGAGTGGCGTCAGGAAATGGCCATGCCGAGATTGCTGCCGAACGCCGCTGGAACGGTGCCACGTGTGTCTTGATCGCCTACGCCGATGCGGTGACGGCGGAGGGTGAGCCTGGCCTGCGCAGCTTGAAGCGGTTGATCGACGATCATCTCGCCCCCCTCGCCACGGTTCTGCATGTGCTGCCGTTTCTGAGGTCCACCAGTGATGGTGGCTTCGCCGTCTCGAGTCATGAGGAGCTGGAGGATCGCTTCGGTTCCTGGAGTGATCTGGCGGCGCTTGCCAACGGGCGTTGCTTGATGGCCGATCTCGTGCTGAACCATGTGTCCGCCTCCCATCCCTGGGTTCGGGGTTTTCTGCGTGGCGCGCAACCTTCCGCGCGCTGTGTTCTGGCCGCTTCACCCAACCCCTGCTGGGATCGAGTGGTGCGTCCACGCAGTTCGTCGCTGTTCACCACCCTGGCGACGGATCATGGGCCGGAAACGGTCTGGACCACGTTTGGGCCCGATCAGGTGGATGTGAACTGGCGGGATCCGGAGGTGCTGCTTGGCTTCAACCGTCTCTTGGAACGTCTCTGCAGCCATGGCGTCGGCTGGCTGCGCCTGGATGCGGTTGGTTTTGTCTGGAAAGAGCCCCACACCGACTGCATCCACCGTCCTCAGGCCCATCGGTTGGTGGAGATCCTGAGGCTCCTGCTGGAGGCGCGCTGTGTGGACGGGGTGGTGGTGACAGAGACGAATGTTCCTGAGCAGGAGAACCTTTCTTATCTGCAATCTGGGACTGAAGCCCATCTCGCCTACAACTTTCCACTGCCGCCCTTGCTGCTAGAGGCCAGCCTCAGTCGGCGGGCTGATCTGCTCAACAGCTGGTTAGCGCGTTGGCCTCAGCTTCCGCCGGATACGTCCATGCTCAATTTCAGCGCCTGTCATGACGGAATCGGTTTGCGCCCCCTTGAGGGCTTGATGGAGCCTGATCGATTGCTGCAGTTCCTGCAGCAGTGTGAGCAGCGAGGCGGGCTGGTGAGCCACCGCCGTCTTGAGGACGGTCGCGAGGTGCCCTATGAAATCAACATCAGCTGGTGGAGCGCCATGGCTGATGCTGGTATCGACGCCTCACGCCTGCAGCGTCAGCGTTTCTTGCTGACGCAGCTGCTTGTGCTCGCCCTTCCGGGGGTGCCCGCCTTCTACCTTCCGGCGCTGCTGGCCAGTCCAAACGATCGCGCCTCGTTTCGGCGCACGGGCCATCGGCGCGATCTCCACCGAACGCGGTATTCAGTGGATCACCTGCAGCGGCTTCTCGCTGACCCAACGACTGAGGCCAGCAGGGTGTTGTTCGCTCTGCGTCAGGCGATGAAGGTGCGAGCTGAGCAACCAGCCCTACAGCCTTGGGCACCGATGCACGTGCTTAGCCAGGGGCGTTCCGATTTGGTGATCCTTCAGCGGGGCGAAGGAGCAGAAACGCTGCTTGCTGTTCACAATTTCAGTGATGCTCGACTGAGTGTTCCCTTGCGCGCTTTGATCGCTACCCCTCCTGGGTCCCGATGGCAGGATTTGCTCTCCGGTCAGACCTTTTCCGAGGCCCAACAGGCCTTTGATCTGGAACCTTTTGCAGCGCACTGGTTCACGACAGCATGAGCATGCCTGCCTCCTCGTCATGGTCTTGGTGGGTGGTGAGCGACCTCGATGGAACCTTGATGGACCATCGCTACGACTGGCAGCCTGCTCGGGAGACGATTGGCTGGTTGCAGGATCGAGGGATCCCTCTGATCCCTTGCACCAGTAAGACGGCTGAGGAGGTGCGCCTCTTTCGAGCGGAGGCTGGTCTGCACGATCCCTACATCGTTGAGAACGGTGGGGCCGTGCATGGCGAGTCCATGGATGGCCAGCCTTGGACCTTGGCGCTGGGCGTGCCTGCAGCTGATCTGCGGCCCGTGTTGCTCGAGCTGGAGCATCGTCTCGGCACATCGTTGCCAGCGATTGATGGTCTTTCAGGCATGGAAGCCCGCGCTTTGCTTGGTTTGGAGGGGGAGGCGTTGCGTCTGGCCTGTTGCCGGAGCTGGAGTCTCCCGTTTGTTCCGCCACCGCAGGATGAGCGCGCGCGTCTGTCGGAGTTGGCGCAGTCTCTTGGTGTGGCGGTGGTGCAGGGGAACCGCATGGGGCACCTGCTGGGTGCGGGGGTGAGCAAGGGGCGAGCACTACGCGCTTTGCAGGATCACCTGCAGCCCCCCAGGGCCAAGGTTTTGGCCCTTGGGGATTCCCCAAACGATTTACCGCTTCTGAATGCAGCGGATGTTTCCGTTGTTGTCCCCGGGCCAGCGGGTCCTCATCCAGTGTTCGCTGAGGCTCTCGATTCAGGCCGCTTCCTGCTGGCGGAAGCACCCCACGCAACTGGGTGGGCGTTAGCCGTGCGCAGCGTGATTGCAGCCTGAGTGTCCAAGCCAAGAAGCGCACAACAAAAAGCCCCCTCCGAAGAGGGGGCTTTCCGGTTCAGTTGACCTGAACCTGTTGTTGATTCCAGATCAACCGATGGCGGGAGCTTGCAGAGCCACGGGGGTGGACTCAGCAGCAGCCAGGTCGAGGGGGAAGTTGTGAGCGTTGCGCTCGTGCATCACTTCCATGCCGAGGTTGGCGCGGTTCAGCACATCAGCCCAGGTGTTCAGGACGCGGCCCTGACCATCAAGGATGGACTGGTTGAAGTTGAAACCGTTCAGGTTGAAGGCCATGGTGCTGACGCCCAGGGCGGTGAACCAGATGCCGACCACAGGCCAGGCAGCCAGGAAGAAGTGGAGGCTGCGGCTGTTGTTGAAGGAGGCGTATTGGAAGATCAGGCGACCGAAGTAACCGTGGGCAGCCACGATGTTGTAGGTCTCTTCCTCTTGGCCGAACTTGTAGCCGTAGTTCTGGGACTCGCTCTCAGTGGTCTCGCGGACCAGGGAGGAGGTCACCAGGGAGCCGTGCATGGCGGAGAACAGGGAGCCACCGAACACACCAGCCACACCCAGCATGTGGAAGGGGTGCATCAGGATGTTGTGCTCAGCCTGGAACACCAGCATGAAGTTGAAGGTGCCGGAGATGCCGAGGGGCATGCCGTCAGAGAAGGAACCCTGACCGAAGGGGTACACCAGGAACACAGCAGAAGCAGCAGCCACAGGAGCGCTGTAAGCAACGCAGATCCAGGGGCGCATGCCGAGGCGGTAGGAGAGTTCCCACTCGCGGCCCATGTAGCAGAAGATGCCGATCAGGAAGTGGAACACAACCAGCTGGTAAGGACCGCCGTTGTAGAGCCACTCATCGAGGGAGGCCGCTTCCCAGATGGGATAGAAGTGCAGGCCGATGGCGTTGGAGGAAGGAACAACAGCACCGGAGATGATGTTGTTGCCGTAGATCAGGGAGCCAGCAACAGGCTCACGGATGCCGTCGATGTCGACGGGGGGAGCTGCGATGAAGGCAACGATGAAGCAGGTGGTGGCAGCCAGCAGGGTGGGGATCATCAGCACACCGAACCAGCCCACATAGAGGCGGTTGTTGGTGGAGGTGACCCACTCGCAGAAGGACTGCCAGCCATTGGCGCCGGAGCGCTGCTGAATGGTGGTGGTCATGAGAACGGGAAAAGATGCTCCGAAGAGCGGTTACGGAAGGGCAGGGATGCCCTGCCACGCACGACTGTAACGGAACATTGAGCTGTGTGTCGACGGCTTTGTGAAGCTGTTGTGAAGAAGCTTGAAGGGGCGTTGCGGCCTCGGTGGTTGTTAGCGTCCTGCCAATGGGCCGATCCATGTCGCTGTCACCCTTTGCGCTTCAGCCCCCCGCTGCGGGTGAGCGCGTGCTGCTGGTGCGATTGCCCTGCAACCCCATCTTTCCGATCGGGCCGATCTATTTGGCCGATCACCTCCACAAGTGTTTCCCTGGCCTGCCTCAGCGGATCCTCGATCTAGCCGCTTTGCCGGTGCTGGATGTGGAGCGCGTCTTGCTGGCTGTCATCGACCAGTTCCAGCCGACGTTGCTGGTGTTCTCGTGGCGCGATATTCAGATCTACGCCCCCGTTGATGGCCGCGGAGGCAACCCTCTTCAGAACTCCTTCGAGGTTTTTTACGCGCGCAATCCGCTGAAGCGTCTGCGAGGTGCCCTGGGTGGCGTCCGGCTGATGGCGAGTCACTACGGGGAGCTTTGGCGTAACCAGCGCCTTGTGCGTCGGGGACTAGCGCGGGCTCAGCGCCACCGCTCGACGGCCCGGGCCGTGCTTGGTGGTGGCGCCGTCAGTGTTTTCTATGAGCAGCTTGGCCGTTCCCTCCCTAAGGGCACGATCGTTTCCCTCGGCGAGGGTGAACCCTTGCTGGAAAAGCTTCTGCTCGGGCATTCGCTGCAAAGCGAACGCTGCTACGTCGTTGGTGAGCCCCCCCGGCCAGGACTGATCCATGAACAGCCTGAAAGTCGCCCGAAGACGGCTTGCGATTACGCGTACATCGCTTCGATTTGGCCTCAGCTCGACTGGTATCTCGACGGAGGCGACTTCTACGTCGGCGTTCAGACCAAGCGGGGCTGCCCCCATAACTGCTGCTACTGTGTTTACACGGTGGTCGAGGGCAAGCAGGTGCGCCTCAACCCTGTGGAGGAGGTTGTGGCAGAGATGCGTCAGCTCTACGACCGAGGTGTGCGCGGTTTCTGGTTCACCGATGCCCAGTTCATTCCAGCCCGGCGTTACATCGACGATGCCAAGGAGCTGCTTCGGGCCGTGAAGGCCGAGGGGCTCACCGGCATCCGCTGGGCGGCTTACATCCGTGCCGACAACCTGGATGCCGAGCTCGCTGAGCTGATGGTAGCCACCGGGATGAGCTACTTCGAAATCGGCATCACCTCTGGCTCCCAGGAACTCGTGCGCAAGATGCGCATGGGCTACAACCTGCGCACCGTGCTCGAGAGCTGTCGGATGTTGGCAGCAGCCGGTTTCCGCGATCACGTGTCGGTGAACTACTCCTTCAACGTGATCGACGAACGCCCGGAGACGATTCGTCAGACCGTGGCGTATCACCGCGAGTTGGAGCGGATCTTCGGGGCTGACAGGGTGGAGCCCGCGATCTTCTTCATCGGCCTGCAGCCCCACACCCACTTAGAGCAGTACGGCTTTGATCAGGGGCTGCTGAAACCTGGCTACAACCCAATGAGCATGATGCCCTGGACGGCGCGCAAGCTGCTCTGGAATCCGGAGCCGATGGGCAGCACCTTCGGGAGGATCTGTCTTGAAGCGTTTGACCGCAATCCAGGAGATTTCGGTCGCACGGTGATGGATCTATTGGAGCGTGATTACGGCGTTGCGCCGTTGGATCAAGCGCTGCGCGCGCCGGTAGAGGGACGGGCCGCCTTGGCTAAAGCCGTGAGCTGACGCACCAGGAGGGCGCTGAGGGCCAGGATTCCGACGACTCCGCCGAGGGGATTGCCACCAGGACCTGTCAGCCATTGCGGTGAAAGGGGAGACCACTGAATCAGTCCCGACTGCAGGGCAAACCAGCCACCCACCAGTCCGCCGTGGAGGCCGACGCACCCCCAGAGAGATCCCTGATCGAGCCGCCGGCGGGTTGCCAGGGCTATCCCCAGTAGAAACAGCCCGATCAGCAAGCCCAGCATCGGCCAGAAGCCAAGGTTGAAGCGGGTATGCACCAGGCTGAAGATCAGCGCCTGACCCGGAAGGGCCAAGCGCGGGCCAATGAGGTGGTTGAGCTCTCCCCAGAGCCAGCCTCGGAAGAGCAGTTCTTCCGCCAGGCCGACCCCAAGGCAGAGCACTACGGCATTCAGGAGCTCCGCGAGGCTTAGATCCCCCAGCCACTGACCCCAGCCACCCGCCAGGCTGAGCCCTGTGATCAACAGCAGCAGAGCGAAGGCCCAGCCGAGGCCGCCGCGGAGTCGTGCACCTGGCCCTTCGCTGCGCTGAGACGACCTAACGCCCAGGGTTTGCCAGGGATGGGCGCTGTCCCAACGGATGCGCACCCAACTCGGCAGAACCAGCAGAAACAGCAGTTCGCTGACGAGGGTGCCCATCAGGTCTCTGGAGGCCAGCGGGATGCTCGGGAAGAGCCAGCTGATCGGTTGGATCAGAAGCCAGCCCAGGCCATAGAGGGCTGGAATCAACAGCACGGTCGGTAGCCAGCGACGGCGCTGCCGCAGCCAGTCCTGCCAGCGGGCAGCGACAGACCGGCGGGCTGGAGTGCTCAGCTCTCTGGCTCCAGAGTGCTGGTCAGCCCTTTGGCCCTGAGGGTTTCGCAGTAAAACTCCGCCGGTTCGAGATCGCAGACGATCACCAGGCCAACCCCGGTGTTGTGCGCTTCGAGCATCACAGCCATGGCGTCCTGCTCGCTCAGCTGCGGCACCACCTGCTGCAGGGTCGTCACCACGTATTCCATGGTGTTGACCGGGTCATTGTGGAGAAGCACTTTGTAGCGGGGCGAGCGCTTGCGCACCCGTTCGCTCTGCTTCTCGATCACGGCGGCGCCGCCGGGGCTGGGGCTGGAGGTGTTCACCACCATGACCAAGGATCTCGGCTCTGGGCAATGTAAAACCGACACGGTCACAGACGACGAATGCGCGCCATCGCTTCGTCCACATTGGCGCGGCTGTTGAAGGCGGAGAGTCGGAAATAACCCTCACCGGCGGCGCCGAAGCCGCTGCCAGGGGTACCCACCACATGAGCTTTGTTGAGCAGGTGGTCGAAGAAGCCCCAGGAGTCCTTCCCAGCCGGGGTTTTCAGCCAGACGTAGGGAGCATGTTCACCGCCATGCACCTCGATGCCTGCAGCACTCAGTTCCCGGCGAATGATCGCGGCGTTCTCCATGTAGAAGCTCACCAGTGCCTTGATCTCTTGTTGGCCCTGGTCGGAGTACACCGCTTCAGCACCACGCTGGATGATGTAGCTGACGCCGTTGAACTTGGTGCTCTGACGGCGGTTCCAAAGGCCCCAAAGCTCCACTTCGGAGCCGTCATCGGCCTTGCCTTTCAATCCCTTCGGCACCACGGTGAAGGCGCAGCGGGTTCCGGTGAAGCCGGCGTTCTTCGAGAAGGAGCGGAATTCGATGGCGCAGTCACGGGCGCCTTCGATCTCGTAGATCGAATGGGGGAGTTCAGGGTCCTGGATGAAGGCCTCATAGGCCGCATCGAACAGGATCAGGGAACCATGGGCGCGGGCATAGTCGACCCAGGCCTTGAGCTGAGCCCTGGTGGCCACCGCCCCAGTGGGGTTGTTGGGGAAGCACAGATAGATCAGATCCACTGGCTCGCTAGGGATCTGAGCTGTAAAGCCATTGTCGGCACTGATCGGCAGGTAGGTCAGTCCGCCGTAGCGGCCGTTGTCACCGGCCTCTCCGGTGCGGCCCGCCATCACGTTGCTGTCGACATAGACGGGGTACACCGGGTCGGTGACGGCGATGTGATTGCCGCTGCCGAGGATGTCGAGGATGTTGCTGCTGTCGCACTTGGAGCCATCGGAGACAAAGATTTCCTCAGCGCTGATCGCACAGCCGCGCGCTTGGAAATCGTGCTTGGCAATCGCTTCGCGCAGCCAGCCATAGCCCTGCTCCGGGCCATAGCCATGGAATCCCGCGTTGGTTCCCATTGCATCGATGGCGGCCTTCATTGCCTCCCGGCAAGCAAGGGGCAGAGGCTCGGTCACATCGCCGATCCCCAGGCGGATCAGGGCCGCCTCAGGGTTTGCCTCGCTGAAGGCCTTCACCCGACGAGCGATTTCCGGAAACAGGTAGCCGGCCTTGAGTTTGAGGTAATTGCTGTTGACCAGAACCACGGGAAAACGAAGCACGTTGCTGGGGGGCATCCTGCTACGCGGCCGGGAGCTTTGGAGGGATCCCTCCATACGATGCGAGAAGTGCCCCGGTGGCCATGACCGTTGCGACGCCATCACCCAGTGCCGGATCCGACCACGCGTCGGAGGCCTGGCCGCCGGTTCCTTTCGAGAGCCTGGTGAACGAAGGGATCAATCGCCCCGCTCGCTACATCGGTCATGAACTCGGTGTGGAGCGGCGTGACTGGTTGGCTGCCAGGGTGCGCTGGGCGCTCACGTATCCCGAGATCTATGAAGTGGGCTCGAGCAATCTCGGCCACATCATTCTCTATTCGATTCTCAACGCCGTTCCGGGGCAGCTCTGCGACCGTGCCTACTTGCCAGCCGCCGATCTGGCCACGCGTCTGCGTGAGCTGAAGCAGCCTTTGTTCGCTGTGGAGAGTCGACGACCTCTCCCCGCCTTCGACATCCTTGGCTTCAGCCTCAGCTATGAGCTCGGCGCCACCAACATCCTCGAGATGCTGGATCTTGCGGGCATTCCCCTCCGTGCCGCCGATCGGGGCGATTGGCCTCTGAATGCTCCCGAGGCGATGCCACTGATTTTTGCCGGTGGCCCCACCGCCACCAGTAATCCCGAGCCTTACAGCCCCTTTTTTGACTTCATCGCCCTGGGGGACGGGGAGGAGTTGCTACCTGAGATCGGTCTTGTGGTGGCGGAGGCCAAGGATGCCGGCCTGACTCGCTCAGCTCTGCTGAGGGACCTGGCTCAGGTTCCAGGGGTCTATGTGCCCTCGCTTTATGCCCCAGCGACCGACGGGGTCACCCTCGAACCCATCCACCCGGAGCTGCCCCGCAGGCTGTTGCGGCGGGTCGCTACCCCCATGCCCCACTACGCCATGGGCTTGGTGCCCCACGTGGAAACGGTCCACGACCGGCTGACCGTTGAGATCCGGCGCGGGTGCACCCGTGGGTGTCGCTTCTGTCAGCCCGGCATGCTGACGCGTCCAGCCCGTGATGTGGAACCGGAAGCGGTCATCGAGGCCGTGGAGACCGGCATGAAAACGACGGGCTACAGCGACTTCTCTCTGCTGTCGCTGAGTTGTAGTGATTATCTGGCGCTTCCGGCGGTTGGGGTCGAGTTGCGCAACCGACTGGCCGATCGGAACGTCACCCTGCAGCTCCCGAGCCAGCGGGTGGACCGTTTTGATCAGAACATTGCTCACATCCTGGGCGGCGGCCGTCAAGCCGGCTTGACCTTCGCGCCGGAAGCCGGCACCCAGCGCCTGCGCGACATCGTCAACAAGGGACTGACTGACGACGACCTGCTGAATGGCATCCGCACCGCCATGGAGAACGGCTATCGCAAGGTGAAGCTGTATTTCATGATCGGTCTGCCGGGTGAGACCGACGCCGATGTGCTCGGCATCGCCGACACCTGCGTGATGCTTCAGCAGCGCTGCCGCGATCTGGGCCGCCTGAATCTCAACATCACGATCAGCAATTTCACCCCGAAGCCGCACACGCCCTTCCAGTGGCACAGCGTTTCCACAGCTGAATTTCAGCGCCGCCAGCAGCTGTTGCGGGATGCCTTCCGGCAACTGCGGGGCCTGAAGGTGAACTTCACCGACGTGCGCCTGTCGGCGATGGAAGATTTCGTGGGTCGCAGTGACCGCCGCCTGGCGCCGGTGATTGAAGCCGCCTGGCGTGCCGGTGCCGGAATGGATGCCTGGTTTGAGTCGCTCGACCGCACCTACGAGGCCTGGACCGGGGCGATCGCGGCCGCGGGATTGGAGGGGCGCTACCGGGAGATGGAGGTGGGCAGTTGGAGTGCGGTCACGGCCCTCAGTCGCGATGACCTGGAGGCGTTCTGCCGCCAGCCGCTGCCCTGGGATCACATCGATACAGGGATTGATAAGGCCTGGCTTGCGGAGGACTTGCAGCGGGCTCTGGCGGCGGCGGTGGTTCCTGACTGCTCTTTCGAGGGCTGCAGCAGTTGCGGCGTCTGTGGTCCGGATCTGGGCCACAACGTGGTGGTCCCGCCACCGCCCGTGCCGACCCAGCAGCCCTCCGTGCCACCCCCCAGCGCCCGGGTCTGTCGCCTGCGTTTCCGCTTCAGCAAAACCGGCGCCATGGCGCTCCTGAGCCATCTCGATGTGGTGCGGATGCTGGAGCGGGCCCTGCGGCGCAGCGGTTTGCCGGTGAGTTACACCGGCGGCTTTCACCCCCTGCCACGACTGCAACTCGCCCTCGCGTTGCCCCTTGGCGTCGAGGCTCACGGCGAGTGGATGGACCTCGAATTTCTCGAATCCGTTGATCCAGAAGCGGTCCTGGCGGCCTGGCAGCCCACGCTTCCTGAGGGATTCCGGCTGCTTTCAGCCGAGGAGGTCCCCGTGTCCGAGCCCAGCCTGTCCCAGCGGCTGGAGGCCGCCGAGTGGCGGTTCTGGCTCAAGGTCGTGGAGGGTGAGAGACCAGAGCCATCGCATTGGCAAGAGGCCATTGCTGCCTTGATGGCACGCACGGAACTGCTTTGGCATGACACGGATAAAAAGGGCCGTCCTCGGGTGCGCGACTGCCGACCCTGCCTGCAGGATCTCCAGCTCAGCCAAGCCCATGGTGATGGCGTCAGGCTGAACCTTTCGGCAGCCATCGATCCCCAAGGCCGCAGTCTCAAGCCCGCGCAGATTCAGTCCTGGTTGGGGGATGCACTGGGCTGCTCTCTGCAGCTGCAGCATGTGGAACGCGTTGCACTTCGCCTGCAGGACGTGATCAAGCCAGTGCTAAATTGATCCCAAGTCAACACCCCCTGAGCACTGCGCTACGGGATTGACCCGGTCTTCTCGCTCCCAGATCCTGAGGAAACGGAGGCCTGTTGCCTCAGCTCCATGCGTCCTGATTCACGTCGTCTGTGAGCTCCATAGGAGTTAATCCTCCGCCCTCTTCTTGAACGGCCCAGGCCGAACACGTTGTTTCCGTGCAGTGGACCGGCAGGTCTCTGATCGGATTTACGCCCTAAGGGGCGCTCTCTGACCTTCTCCATGCCCCAACAAATTGTCATCGCCGAGCAGCTGCGGATCGCCGCAGTGCTCACCGATGAGCGCGTTGATGAACTGATCGTTGCGCAGGGTCGATATCAGATCGGTGATGTCTATCTCGGGACCGTGGAAAACGTGCTGCCTGGGATTGATGCAGCCTTCGTCAACATCGGTGAAAGCGAAAAGAACGGCTTCATTCATGTCACTGATCTCGGCCCCCTGCGCCTGAAGAAAGGGGCCGCCGGCATCACCGAACTGCTGGAGCCCCGTCAGCGTGTGCTCGTGCAGGTGATGAAGGAACCGACGGGCACCAAAGGGCCACGCCTCACTGGAAATCTGGCTCTTCCTGGTCGTTACCTGGTGCTCCAACCCAGCGGCCAGGGGGTGAACATCTCCCGCCGGATTGGTTCAGAGGGTGAGCGCAATCGCCTGCGTGCCTTGGGCGTTCTTGTCAAACCGCCTGGAGCTGGTCTGCTGATCCGCACCGAGGCGGAGGGGGTGAGCGAAGAGCTTTTGATCGATGACCTCGAATCGCTGCTTCGCCAGTGGGAGGCCATTCAACGGGCGGCAGAAACGGCCACTCCTCCGGTGCTTCTCAACCGTGATGAGGACTTTATTCACCGCATCCTGCGCGATCACACCGGTCCGGATCTCAGCCGGGTGGTGGTGGATGACCCCGCCGCGGTGGAACGGGTTACGGGTTTCCTCGGTGAGGAGGGTGCTGCCGTTCAGGTCGATGCCCATCCTGAGCCAGCTGAGCTGCTTGAGCATTTCAAGGTCAATGCCGCCATCCGCGATGCCCTCAAGCCCCGGGTGGATCTCCCTTCCGGGGGTTACGTGATCATCGAGCCCACTGAGGCGCTCACGGTCATCGATGTCAATTCGGGCTCCTTCACCCGATCGGCCAATGCTCGGGAGACCGTCCTGTGGACCAACTGTGAGGCGGCCGTCGAAATTGCCCGCCAGTTGAAGCTGCGCAACATCGGTGGGGTGATCATCGTCGACTTCATCGACATGGACTCCCGCCGCGATCAGCTGCAGTTGCTCGAATATTTCACTGCGGCCATTCGTGATGATGCGGCTCGTCCGCAGATTGCACAGCTCACTGAGCTTGGTCTGGTGGAACTCACCCGCAAGCGGCAGGGGCAAAACATCTACGAGTTGTTCGGCCGCGCCTGCCCAAGCTGTGGTGGTCTGGGGCATGTGGCCGTGCTGCCCGGTAAGGACCTGCTCCAGCCCCTAGCCACCGCGACCGGTTTGGTGCGATCGGCCGCTTCTGCCCGCGCTGAAGTGGCGCCTCCCTCTGAATCCAGTGGTGGCCGCCGCCGCCGAGGCGGCAGAGGGCGAAGTGCCGCCGCTGTGATCAGCGACGACACCGATGCCAGCCTGGCGGTGGATGCCGACGTGAGCGAAGCGGTGGCGGCTCCTGAGACGGCGGCCCGTCGTCAGGACCCTGAGCTGTTGGCTGTGCCGATGACCGAGCAGCAGGAGGAGGTCTATGGCTGGCTTGGCCTAAGTCCGGCTCTCCTGCTTGAGGAACCCCCGGAAAGCGACAACCTGCTGGTGCGGGTGGTGCGTCCTGGCGAAGACGCCGACGCAGTGCTGGAGGAAGCTCGTCAGCAACTGGCGGCTTCCAGTGGTCGTCGTCGCCGTCGCGGCAGTCGCGGGGGTAGTCGTGGCGGAGGCCGATCCACGGCTGCTTCAGACGACAACGGCAGCTCGGACGCAGTGGCCGAGACCTCAACCCAAGCCGATTCTGCGCCGCTGTTGGTTGAGATCACGCCCCTGGAGATCACCCCATTTGAGCCGGTGGCTGTGGTTGCGGCAGAGCCCCCCGCAGAGGCCCAGGCTGAGCCTGTGCCGGTGGCAGCCGGTTCCGATGGCTCCGACGATGATCAAGAACCACGCCGCCGCCGCCGCCGTTCCTCGGCCGCCAGCGCGGACTGAAGCACGCCGCATGAGCCGATGACTGACTGGGTCGCCGGTGTCGATGAAGTCGGGCGAGGCTGTCTCTTCGGCCCTGTGTTCGCCGCAGCTGTGGTGCTTGATGAAGACGCCGCTCATGGACTTCTTGCTCAGGGGTTGACCGACAGCAAGGCCTTGACCCCTCGGCGTCGAGCACGCTTGGTGCCTCTGATCGAAACGGTCGCTGCAGCCTGGGGACTCGGTCAGGCCTCAGCACGGGAGATTGATGCGATCGGAATCCGCGGCGCCACCGAGCAGGCCATGCTTCGGGCGCTGCAGCGGCTGCCCCAGCAGCCCGCTCTAGTGCTGGTGGATGGGGTGCTTCCCCTTCGGCCCTGGCCCCATCCACAGCAGACGATTGTGCGGGGGGATAGCCAATGCGCAGCGATTGCTGCGGCCAGCGTGCTGGCCAAGGAGGCCCGTGATGCGTTGATCCGCCGGCTCGCGCAACGGTTCCCTGGTTATGGGCTGGACTCCCATGCCGGTTACGGCACAGCACGGCACCGACAGGCACTCATGGCTGAAGGTCCGACGCCTTTGCATCGCCGGAGTTTTCTGCGCACTATCCCTTGGCCTGAGGAGGTTGTCCCTGCCTCAGGCGGGTTCTGAACTCTCACACCAGCGCTCGAAATCGCTCACCAGTTGACGTCCGACCCTGCCCTTGATGGTCAAGAGGATGCCGTTGAGGATCGATTCGCCGGTGCTTTCGAGCACCCTGCGGGGGATCAGTCGAAGCAACGGGGGCTGGCTCACTTCTACCCCCAGGGTGGCTAAACCCTCCAAGCCGGAGCTACGCGCTTCGAGGACCGCTTCGAGGGTGAGCTGAAAGTCATCCACGAGCCCCAGCCCCTCAAGGTTGGCGTCAAGCGCGCGCATGGTCAGTCGATTGTCCTGATGGGTCACCTCCAGGCAGACCACAGGTTTCACCTGCAGTTGGAACACCTGCAGGGTCGTGACGGTGTATTGGTATCGGCCTGGGGCCAGCAGGCTGAGCTGGCTCGGATCCAGAAGGGCCTTCACCACCCGATCCTCTTCTTGCAGATAGGCCGGCAGCGCATCCGCCCGATGGTTCACCGTGAGGTTCAAGTGCTGGCTGGCGCTGAAGGCCAGGGGCATGAGCGGACGCTGACGCGCCATGATCCTATCGAGTGTTTGCAGGGCGATTGATGACCACGCGCGTGGCTTTCCTCGGGCCGCAGGGAACCTACGGCGAGCGAGCGGCCCGCGCCATGGTGGAGCTCGAGGCTCTGGATCCGGTGGAGTTGCTGCCCTGCCCGGGGTTGCGTTCCGTCGTCGATCACGTCGCGGATGGTCGCTGCGAGGCGGCGGTGGTGCCCGTGGAGAATTCCGTGGAAGGTGGAGTGACCACGAGTCTCGATGCACTCTGGGCCCATCCGGATCTCTGCATCCGGCGTGCTCTGGTGTTACCAATCCGGCATGCGCTGCTCAGCAGCGGTCGTCTTGATCAGGTGTCTGAGGTGCTGTCGCACCCCCAGGCTTTGGCTCAGTGCAGCGGTTGGCTGGCGCGTCATCTTCCCAATGCCCTTCAGCTACCCACCAGCTCCACCGCAGAAGCGGCCCGCATGGTGCGGGGCAGTCAGTTCCGCGCGGCGATTGCGAGTCGTTCCCTGGCAGAGGAGGGAGTGTTGGAGTCACTTGCTTATCCGATTAACGATGCCAGCGGAAACTGCACCCGATTCCTGCTGCTGCAGCGTGGCGAGCGGCGCTTGGAGGGAGATGTCGCCAGCCTTGCCTTCTCTCTGCACCGCAATGCACCAGGTGCCTTGCTGGAGGCCCTCACTGCGGTAGCAACGCTTGGGCTGAACATGAGCAGGATCGAGTCGCGCCCCTCAAAACGGGAGCTTGGGGAATATGTGTTCTTCATGGATGTGGAGCTTCCTGCAGAGCAGGGAGGAGAGGTGCTCCGCCAACTCACTGAACTTCTGACCCCTCTTTGTGAGCACCTGGCTCAGTTCGGCGCTTACCCCAGTTCGGAGTTGGCTGCGGATTGACCCCCACTGGGGCTGATTCTGAAGACGCCGAACTGCATCAAACCAGTGGCGAAGGCCCAGTGCATGAGCAGCAGGGTGGGAGTTTCGCGGAGGCCTTGGAGGATTGCCCTGGGGCCAAGGCTGAGAACGGCCCAGGGTCTGCGCAGCCCCTCTCCAATGGAGTCGATCCAGGAGGGCAGTGTTGCCCGGGTCCAGTCATCCGTCTCCAAGACGCCCCTTTGATGGGGGCTGGCGGCGATGTTGCTGGCAAAACCTTTGATGCTGGCGAATTCGGGATGGGCCCACTGGGTGAGCAGCTGATGCATCACACGCTTCTCCACGCCATTCATCTCGCCATCTGATGGATCGCGGCGGTTCCAGTCCGCGACCGCCAGCACGCCGCCCTGGCGGAGTACCCGCAGGAGTTCGTCGGCATAGCGCTGCTTGTCGGGCATGTGGGGGCCGGCTTCAACACTCCAGACAGCATCGAACTGTTGATCGGCGAGTTGAAGATCGAGGGCGTCCATCACTGCGAATTGGCAGTGGATGCCTTCAGGGGTCAGGGCTGTGGCACGGGCCACCTGGGCTGGGCTGATGCTGATACCCAGCACCTCAAAGCCGTAGTCGCGGGCAAGGATCCTGGCGCTGCCACCGATGCCGCAGCCCACATCCAGGATGCGAGAACCAGGTGGCAGTTGGTCGAGTCCGCTCCAGTGCACCAGGGCGTGCACAAAGTCTGCCTTGGCGGCACGGAAATCCCGCCGCCGCGGTGGATCGCCGTAGTAGCCGAGGTGCACATGGTCACCCCAGAGATTTTCAAGCAGGCGATCGTCGGTCCAGGCGTCGTAGGCGGCCGCGACGCTGGCGCTGGAGTGATAAGCGCGATTGCGGCGGGTCCAGAGGCTGAAAGTAATTGCTCCGACGCCAATGGCAAGGACGGCGGCCAGGCCCAGGGCTGTAGCGCTCAGCATTCCTCGGTGTTCGCGAGGGTGTCACGTAAGACCGTGCGAGCTGCCAGCTGGCGACGGGTTTCATCGAGCATGGCGTATTCCTGTTCAAGGCGTTCGCGGGTGCTGGTGAGTTCCAGCAGTTCCTGCTGTTGATCAGCAACAGGGCCTCCCAGATGGGCTCCGATCCAGAATGAGAGTTCCCTAGGGAGATCGGGTAAGTCGTCAGGCAGGGAGGCGGGTGAACCGGTCAGCTTGCCGGTGAGTTCAACAACGTCACGCAGGGCCTGATCGACCGATTGGGTGAGGGTTTCGAGCGCATCGGGAGATTCGAGCGGCTCATCTTCGATCCAGCTCACAAGTGCTGTGCGGTAAGGCGCCTCCCGCACCACATCAAGCACTCTGAAGCGCTGCTGACCGAGGGTCACAATGTTGCTTCGACCATCCTCGCCGGTTTGATGCTGCAGAACTTCGGCGCAGCAGCCAACTGGGGCCACGGTTTGATTCTGAGGATCCCAGCGGATCACTCCGAAGCGACGATCATCTTCAAGAACGCTGCGGAGCATCATCCGATAGCGCGACTCGAAGATGTGCAGAGGGAGCACTTCCCTTGGAAACAGAACAACATCCGGCAGGGGGAACAGGGGTAATTCCCTGACGGACAGGTCAGCCACGCAGCACGATCTCAGTGGGATAAATCCTAGGCAGCTGACCGCTGGGGCGGGTGCGCCTCAGAGCTTCACTTCGATGTCAACTCCGCTTGGCAAATCAAGCTTCATCAGGGCGTCGATTGTTTTTGCCGAGGGGCTGTAGATATCGATAATCCGACGGTGGGTGCGTGTTTCGAAATGCTCCCGTGAATCCTTGTCAACGTGGGGAGAACGCAGGACGCAGTAGATCTTGCGCTTGGTGGGAAGAGGAATGGGACCGATGGCAGTTGCTGCCGTGTTGTCGGCCGTTTCAATGATCTTGTCGCAGGAGAGATCCAGCATGCGGCGATCAAACGCCTTGAGGCGAATGCGGATCTTCTGCTGAGCGATTGCGGTGGACATGGAATGCGCAGAGGAAGCCCCCGAGGGGATCGGAGACGGTGAATTGTCGAGGTTCGATTTAAAAAGTGTAGGGGATGGCCCGGCCGCGGCCGAACCATCCCCTGACGATCATCGCTTGATGATCACTCGATGATCTTGGAGACCACGCCAGCACCGATGGTGCGGCCGCCTTCGCGGATAGCGAAGCGCATGCCCTGCTCGATGGCCACGGGGCAGATCAGCTCACCGGTCATCTTGATGTTGTCGCCGGGCATCACCATCTCGACGTTGGAGCCATCTTCCGCGGTGAAGGCGGTGATCTGGCCGGTCACGTCGGTGGTACGGATATAGAACTGCGGGCGGTAGCCAGCGAAGAAGGGGGTGTGACGGCCGCCTTCTTCCTTCTTCAGCACGTACACCTGACCCTCAAACTTGGTGTGAGGGGTGATGGAGCCGGGCTTCACGAGCACCATGCCGCGCTCGATGTCTTCCTTCTGGATGCCGCGAAGCAGGAGGCCGACGTTGTCGCCAGCCATGCCCTGATCGAGCAGCTTGCGGAACATCTCCACACCGGTAACGGTGGTCTTGCGGGTGTCTTTGATGCCGACGATTTCGATTTCTTCGCCGACTTTGACGATGCCGCGCTCAATACGGCCGGTGGCCACGGTGCCACGACCGGTGATGGAGAACACGTCTTCGACGGCCATCAGGAAGGGCTTGTCGATTTCGCGCTCGGGCTCGGGGATGTTTTCATCGACGGCCTTCATCAGCTCTTCGACCTTGGCTTCCCACTCGGCATCGCCTTCGAGGGCCTTCAGGCCGGAGACCTGCACCACGGGGATATCGTCGCCAGGGAAGTCGTAGCTGGAGAGCAATTCGCGGATCTCCAGTTCCACCAGTTCGATGATCTCCTCATCATCGACCATGTCGCACTTGTTGAGTGCAACCACCAGAGCGGGCACGCCCACCTGCTTGGCCAGCAGGATGTGCTCCTTGGTTTGGGCCATGGGGCCGTCGGTGGCGGCACACACGAGGATGGCGCCGTCCATCTGAGCGGCACCGGTGATCATGTTCTTCACGTAGTCCGCGTGACCGGGGCAGTCAACGTGGGCGTAGTGACGGGAATCGGTTTCGTACTCAACGTGGGCGGTGTTGATGGTGATACCGCGCTCGCGCTCCTCGGGAGCACCGTCAATCTGGTCATAGGCCTGAGCCTTGGCTTGACCCTTCTTGGCGAGCACATTGGTGATCGCAGCGGTGAGGGTGGTTTTGCCGTGGTCAACGTGGCCAATGGTGCCGATGTTGACGTGGGGCTTGTTCCTTTCGAACTTCTCGCGAGCCATTTTTTTAAAAGAATCGGGGGTGGATTTAGGGGAGGGTAGAGATCAGGAATTGCCCTGATTCTTGGAGATGATGGCTTCAGCGACGTTGCGAGGAACATCCTCGTAGTGGCTGAATTCCATCGAGAAGATACCCCGACCCTGGGTCATGGATCGGAGCTCGGTGGCGTAGCCGAACATCTCGGCCAAAGGCACCTTGGCCGAGACCTTTGACGTGCCATCGTCAATGGCCTGACCTTCCACCTGTCCTCGACGGGAAGACAGGTCACCGATGATCGAGCCGAGGAAATCCTCGGGAACCTCGACCTCGACCTTCATCATCGGTTCAAGAAGTACAGGATTGCACTTCTTGACCGCATCCTTGAAGGCCATGGAGCCGGCGATTTTGAACGCCATTTCTGACGAGTCCACGTCATGGTACGACCCGTCAACCATGCTGACTTTGATGTCGATCATCGGGTATCCAGCAATCACGCCGGATTCACAGGTCTCCTTCATGCCCATCTCTGAGGGCTTGATGAATTCCTTGGGAACAACACCACCAACAATTTTGTTGACGAATTCAAATCCGGATTCGGGCTCGCCCGGCTCCATTTCAATCACCACGTGGCCGTATTGGCCCTTGCCACCGGTCTGACGGGAGAACTTCCCTTCACCCTTGGCTGAGCCACGGATGGTTTCGCGGTAGGACACCTGAGGGGCGCCGATATTGGCCTCCACCTTGAATTCGCGCAGCATGCGATCCACCAGGATCTCCAGGTGCAATTCGCCCATGCCGGCGATCACGGTCTGACCGGTTTCGGCGTCCGTGTTGACCCGGAAGGTGGGATCTTCCTCTGCCAGAGACACAAGAGCCTTGGAGAGTTTCTCCATGTCTCCTTTTGTCTTCGGCTCCACAGCCACGGAGATCACCGGTTCAGGGACGAACAGGGTCTCAAGAACGATGGGATCTTCGGAAGAGCAAAGGGTGTCACCGGTGGTGGTGGCTTTCAGGCCTAGAACCGCTCCCAGGTCGCCAGCGCGCAGTTCATCAACCTCTTCCCGGTCGTCCGCCTTGAGCACCACCAAACGGGAGATGCGCTCTTTCTCGCCCTTGGTGGAGTTGAGCACATAGCTGCCCTTTTCCAGGACGCCGGAATACATGCGCACGAAGGTGAGCTTTCCGTAGGGGTCAGCCATCACCTTGAAGGCCAGGGCGCTGAAGGGAGCCTTGTCGTCGGAGGGACGCACGGCTTCCTTGCCATCGGGGAGCACACCCTGAATCGGGGGCACATCCACGGGGGCGGGCAGGTAGTCAACAACGGCATCAAGAACCAGCTGCACACCTTTGTTCTTGAAGGCGGAGCCGCAGAGCATCGGAACGAGACCGTGCTTCAGGACGCCATCACGGATGCCCTTCTTGAGCTCTTCATCGCTGAGCTCGCCAGTTTCCAGGAACTTCTCGATCAGGGCTTCGTCGGTTTCGGCAACCGCCTCCATCAAGACCGTGCGCCACTCGGCTGCCTGATCGGCCATGTCGGCAGGAATGTCGGTGACTTCGATGTCCTTACCGAGATCGTCCTTATAGATGTGAGCCTTGTTGGCCACGAGGTCGATGATGCCGCTGAGATCGCCCTCGGCACCAATCGGCAGCTGGATCGGCACGGCGTTGGCCTTGAGGCGATCCTTGATTTGGCCATGCACCTTGAGGAAATCGGCGCCGGTGCGGTCCATCTTGTTGACGAATACCATCCGGGGCACGGAGTAGCGGTCGGCTTGGCGCCAAACAGTCTCCGACTGAGGCTGAACGCCACCCACGGCGCAGAACACAGCGATCACACCGTCGAGAACCCGCATGGAACGTTCCACCTCGATGGTGAAATCCACGTGGCCGGGGGTGTCAATGATGTTGATCCGATGGTCATTCCAGCTGGTGGAAATGGCCGCAGCGGTGATGGTGATTCCACGTTCACGCTCCTGGGCCATCCAGTCGGTGACAGCGGCGCCGTCATGCACCTCACCGATCTTGTGCACCACACCTGAATAGAACAGGATTCGTTCGGTGGTGGTGGTTTTACCAGCGTCAATATGAGCGGCAATACCGATATTTCTGACGCGTTCCAGGGGAAAGGCGCGAGCCACAGGAAACTCCGGGGTGGGGCGTTAAAAGGCGGGTGAGACTCTACAGGTCCGCCCTGAACAGCCGAGAGCGTTCAGGGCGAGGGAGAGTCAGTAGCGGTAGTGGGCGAAAGCCTTGTTGGCTTCGGCCATCTTGTGGGTTTCTTCGCGCTTGCGAACGGCGTTGCCGGCCTCGTTGGCGGCATCCATCAATTCACCGGCGAGCTTCTGGGCCATGCTGCGGCCGTTGCGGGAACGGGAGAAGCTGACGAGCCAGCGCAGGGCCATGGCTGTGCCGCGCTCCTGGCGCACTTCCATGGGCACCTGGTAGGTCGCACCACCGACTCGACGGGCTCGCACTTCCACCAGAGGCGTGGCGTTCTTCACGGCCGTTTCGAACAGCTCGAGGGGATCACCGCCGGTGCGCTCGCCGATCAGGCTGAAGGCATCGGACAGGATCCGCTGGGCGGTGGATTTCTTGCCGTGCTTCATCAAGCGCACCACCATCATCGTGGCGAGGCGGCTATTGAACTGGGGATCGGGAAGAATCGGGCGCTTCTCGGCGGCGTTACGGCGGGACATGAACCGTGGGTAAGAGAGAAAGGGGAAAAGGGTGGTTTCAGGATTGGGGCGTCAATGAGAGACGCACTGCCATCACTCCTTAGGAGTCTTGGCGCCGTACTTGGAGCGCGACTGGCGACGATCCTTCACGCCGGCGGTGTCAAGCGTTCCGCGGATGATGTGATAACGGACACCAGGCAGATCCTTCACACGACCGCCGCGGATCAGCACAACAGAGTGCTCCTGGAGGTTGTGGCCGATGCCACCGATGTAGGCCGTCACTTCGAAGCCCGAGGTGAGGCGCACACGTGCCACTTTGCGCAGAGCCGAATTGGGCTTCTTGGGCGTGGACGTGTACACGCGTGTGCACACTCCCCGGCGCTCGGGACATGAGCGCAGGGCTGGAGACTTGGTCTTCGCCTTGAGGGTCTGGCGCTCGTGACGGATCAGCTGTTGGATGGTTGGCATCGACGGTCGGGATGCGGCCGGTACCCCGACCTGGTTCGACAATCCACCACCATACCGGGTCGCCTGCAGTGTCCTCAGAGGCGTGTGAAAGCACTGCCGCAAGGGCAGCAGCGAATGCCGCTGCGGGCGGTCACCAGAAAGCCGCCACCGCTGAGATCGCCGCGGTAATCAAGGCAGAGCCCCTCCAGCTGGCCCGCCTGGCCTGCGGGAGCATGCAGGGTGATGCCATCGGCGCGGGCCACCGGCACTCCTCCCATTGGTCCCGGTTGCAGCCGGATCACATGGGTTTCACAGCTGCCATCCAGCAGATCAAGATGCATCTGACCTGGTGTTCCGGCAACAGCGGCCTGGCGGCCAAGCTCTGCAGCGGCAGCCGGCGTGATCAGCAGGTTCGTGCTCATGGCTCCGGATCTGATCGTGAGGCTGCTCACTCTGGCACCAGTCCCAGGGCGTTCTGCACCCGCGGTGGGAAGGACCGCCCGCTCATGACAAGCCTGTTGGCGACCAGGAGTGACGTGGAGCTGCCTCCGTCGAGGTTCAGGGCCTCGTCCAGTCCAAGTTGGCGCAGGGCCAGGCTGGTCTCGAGCAGGGTGGGATCGCTGCCGCCGGCACCCTCCAGGGTCAGTAGCCAAAGCCGATCGCGGTCTTGCGCCACAACCGTCCGCGGTGCCGCCAGTGCCATAAAGCCCGCGCTGAACCCCTCCGCACGACCATTGAGAACAACCCGGCCCCCCTGGAGTAACAGTGGGCCACCGCCCATGACTTGCCTCCGATTGCCGAGCGGATTGGAAGCCTCAGAGCGCAACTCAACGCGATCTCCAATCTGGGCCGGTAGTGGTGCGCCCCCCCGGGCCACGATCAGATCGACACCACTTGCGAGGGGCACCCCCCTGGCCAGGGCTGCGGTGCCATGAACGGCAAGCACGCGTCCATCGTCAATGCTCAGGGCCTGCTCTTGGCCGCTGAGCGCTTGGTAGACCGGCCCCCAGGCACGGGTGTAGCGACTCAGTCCCTTCTGCACATAGCCGCTGTTGAGGCTGGTCAGCCCCCAGCGCTGTCCACCGGAGACCACAAGCTCCTGATGCAGCTTCAGGCGTCCAAAGTTCAGCCGGCCGCCGCTGTCCCAGCCGACGGCCCCCCTGTTCAGGATCGGGCCTGACAGCCAGGTGCCGTCCAGACGAACCGCCCCGAGCGGAAGCTGCCGCACCCTGTTGAAAAAACCGCCGTTCACCGCGAGCAGTGCCCCGGCCGGTTGCGAGAGCTGGTTGAGGAAGCGGAGTCCTTGCTGGGCATGTAAAGGGGCAAGGGGTTGCAGGCGCAGGCCCTGCTGCAGAGGGTTGCTGCCAACCCGATAGATCCGCAGCGGTTTCACCCCCACGGTCAGCGAGCGGCGATCGAGCACGAGCCCATCGCGAATCAGCGCCTGGATCCGGGGATCGACCAGTGCTGCTGCAAGGGGGTCACGGCCTTGGCTCCTTCCACCGCCCTCGCCCGAACGGACCCCATCCAGAACGATCCGCCAGGGCTCGGCCAGCGTGAGGGTGGACAAGCTCTGCCCCGCGCCGATCAGAGTGAGTTGCAGCCGCTGACGCTGGATCCGCAGTCCCATCCCCCGCAGCTGTCCGGCCTGGGTTGGGGTGGTGCTGATTCGGAGGATCAGATCATTGCCCTGGCGCTGCACCAGCGCTGGTCCCGAGAGGTCAAAAACGAGTCGGTTGGCTGTGCTGCCCTTCCCCCGTCGCAGTCGCTGTAGGCGCGGGGAGGCCAGGGTCAGGCGCAGGGTCTGCTCCGAGCGCGACAAACCCACGCCGGTGCTGCTCAGCCACTCCGCCACCTCGATCGCCACCTCGTCGTCAAGGCTGCGTTGGGGCAGGCTCCGCAGGCTTGCCCTGCGCCCGTACCACTCCAGTTGCGGGCCGTCTGCTGCTTCGCTTCGCTGGAACCCGAGCTTGTTCACAAGAAGCTCGAGGGGAAGCCAAAGTTGCGTCGGCTGGGTTCGACCGCCCCCGACCCAGAGCCAGGGACTGTTCAGGTCCATTCCCGCCAGGCGGATGCGATCGCCCTTGATCGATCTGGCGACACGCACCTCGGCGACGGGCGCTGGCGGCAGCGGTGGATCAACCATGGGCAAGACGCTAGCCGGATCCTGAACAGGCACCACGCGTCCTTAAGATCTGAGATCGCGTCGTCGGGTTATGACACACCTTTCCGGCCCCTTCTGGCCTTACTGCGACAGCAGTGCTCCAGCGGCAGTGGCCGGTGAGAAGGACGCCTGTGGTGTGGGTTTCCTGGCACAGCTTCAAGGTGAGGCCAGCCATTGGCTCCTTCAGCAGGCCCTGCGCGGTCTCGGCTGCATGGAACATCGCGGCGGGTGCGGCGGTGATGGCGATTCCGGCGATGGAGCCGGAGTGCTCTGCGGGATCCCCTGGGGTTATCTGGCGGCCGTCTGGCCCGAGGTGGCAGAGGTCACTGGTGGTCGTGGTCTGGGCATGATGTTCATGCCTGCAGACCCCAGTCGCTGCGCCGAGGCACAGCGATTTGCGGCGGAGGAGGCAGAGGCCCTCGGCTTGCGCTCCTGCGGCTGGCGTGAGGTACCGGTGGACCCATCCGTGCTCGGCCCCCTAGCGCGCGAGACCGCTCCGGCGATTCACCAGTGGCTCGTGGCAGCTGATCAGTCTGGCGATGAGCTGGAGGCCCTGCTTTTCCGCTTGCGGCGTCGGATCGGTGATCGCGCCCGCCAGGTCTGGGGGGCTGAGGCGGCTCGGGATCTCTATGTGGCCTCCCTCAGCAGCCGCACCGTTGTGTACAAGGGCATGGTGCGGTCGGAGGTGCTCGCTGCCTTCTTCGCCGATCTCCGCGATCCGCGTTTTGCGGTGAGTTTTGCGGTTTATCACCGCCGCTTCAGCACCAACACCCTGCCCCGCTGGCCCCTTGCCCAGCCCATGCGATTGCTGGGCCACAACGGGGAAATCAATACGCTGCTGGGCAACCTCAACTGGGCCCGGGCCTCCGAGTCCCGCTTGCATGAGGTCTGGGGTGAAGCTGCGGGTGACCTCAACCCAGTGGTCAATCCGGCCTTTAGTGATTCAGCCAACCTCGATGCCACCCTCGAGTTACTCGTCCGCAGTGGTCGTTCGATCACGGACAGCTTGATCACCCTGGTTCCGGAGGCCTTCCGTCACCAGCCTGAGCTCGAAAGTCGGCCTGCTGTGCAGGCCATGTATGAGTTCAATGCCGGCATTCAGGAGCCCTGGGATGGCCCAGCGCTTCTCGTGTTTGCCGATGGCAAGCGGGTGGGCGCCACCCTCGACCGCAACGGCCTCCGCCCGGCCCGCTGGTGCACGACCAGCGATGGCTTCGTGATCATGGGCTCGGAGACCGGTGTGGTGGACCTCAGCGGCAAAACCGTGGTCAGCCGTGGCCGCCTTGGCCCGGGGCAGATGCTGGCCGTGGATCTCGAGCGGGGCGAGCTGCTCGAAAACTGGGCTGTGAAAGAAGACGCGGCATCACGCCATCCCTACGCCAGCTGGCTTGAGCAGCATCGCCGCCACCTTGATGCCCAGGCCTGGACGCAGGACCGTCAGCTCGGTGATCTGGATCTGCTGCGTTTGCAGACAGCGACTGGTTTCACCGCCGAAGATCTCGAGCTGGTGATCGAGGACATGGCGGGTGCCGGTAAGGAGCCCACCTACTGCATGGGAGATGACATCCCTCTGGCGGTGCTCTCTGACAAGCCGCATCTGCTCTACGACTATTTCAAGCAGCGCTTCGCTCAGGTCACCAACCCGCCGATTGATCCCCTGAGGGAAAAGCTGGTGATGAGCCTTGAGATGCATCTCGGTGAACGCCGCCCCGCCCTTCGCCCCCAGGCGGAGGCCGCAGCTCTGGTGCACCTCGACTCGCCGGTGCTGAATGAAGAGGAGCTTCGGGCTCTGGCGCAGCAGGGTCTGCCTTGCACGACCCTGTCGACGCACTTTGATCCCACGGCTTCGGCTAACAGTCTCCCGGAGGCTCTGGATCGGCTCTGTGCCGCTGCCACCGCTGCCGTTGAGTCCGGGACGCAGATCCTTGTGCTCAGCGATCGCCATGGCCTGGCCGGCATGCCTGCTTCGCTTGAGGCCACCGCTGCCGCCTTGCCACCCCTACTGGCTGTTGGTGCCGTGCACCATCACCTGCTTCGGACGGGCCAGCGCCTGCGCTGTTCTCTGGTGGTGGAGACCGCCCAGTGCTGGAGCACCCATCACCTCGCTTGTCTGATCGGCTACGGCGCTAGTGCCGTCTGCCCCTGGCTCACCTGGGAGACCACCCGCCACTGGCTGGCCCATCCCAAAACTCAGAAGCGAATCGAACAGGGCAAACTGCCTGCCCTCACCCCTGGAGACGCCCAGGCGAATGTGCGGATCGCCCTGGAGAACGGTCTCCGCAAGATCCTCTCCAAGATCGGAATCTCCCTGCTCGCCAGTTATCACGGTGCTCAGATCTTTGAGGCGATCGGTCTCGGTGCCGACGTGGTGGAGCGCTCCTTTGCAGGGACCACCAGCCGGGTGGCGGGCCTCTCCATGCGCGAGTTGGCCAGGGAAACGCTTCTGCTCCATGCCAAGGCCTTCCCCGAGCTCAACCGCAGCAAGCTCGAGTTCATGGGCTTTGTGCAGTACCGCACTGGCGGTGAATACCACCTCAACAGCCCGGAGATGGCGAAGGCGCTGCACAAGGCCGTCCATGAAGGCCCCGGTTATGACCACTTCGGCACCTATCGCACGCTTCTGGAGAACAGGCCGGTGACCGCCTTGCGGGACCTGCTTGAGTTCAGGACTGCGTCCACGCCCCTCCCCCTTGATCAGGTGGAGAGTGTGGAAAGCATCTGTTCCCGCTTTTGTACCGGCGGTATGAGCCTTGGAGCTCTCTCCCGGGAAGCCCATGAAGTCCTCGCCGTGGCGATGAATCGCATTGGCGGCAAGAGCAACAGTGGCGAGGGCGGTGAGGATCCGGCCCGTTTCCGTCCGCTCAATGATGTGGATGCTGAGGGGCGTTCGGCGACTCTCCCGGCCATTAAGGGACTGCGCAACGGCGATACCGCCTGCTCAGCCATCAAGCAGATTGCTTCAGGCCGCTTTGGTGTGACGGCGGAATATCTGCGCAGCGGCAAGCAGTTGGAGATCAAGGTGGCCCAGGGGGCCAAGCCCGGCGAGGGCGGTCAGCTGCCCGGCCCCAAAGTGGATGAGTACATCGCCTGGTTGCGCAACAGCAAGCCCGGGGTGGCGTTGATTTCGCCACCACCTCATCACGACATCTATTCGATTGAGGATCTCGCGCAGTTGATCCACGATCTGCACCAGGTGCATCCGAGCGCCAAGGTGTCGGTGAAATTGGTGGCTGAGATCGGCATCGGCACGATCGCTGCCGGAGTGGCCAAAGCCAATGCCGATGTGATCCAGATTTCAGGTCATGACGGTGGCACGGGCGCCTCACCTCTGAGCTCGATCAAACATGCCGGTGGTCCCTGGGAACTCGGTCTTACCGAGGTCCATCGCAGCTTGATGGAGAACGGCTTGCGCGATCGCGTGCTCCTGCGTGCCGATGGCGGCCTCAAAACAGGTTGGGATGTGGTGATGGCAGCGTTGCTGGGCGCTGAGGAATTCGGTTTCGGATCGGTGGCGATGATCGCCGAAGGCTGCATCATGGCTCGCGTCTGTCACACCAATAATTGCCCCGTTGGTGTGGCCACCCAGAAGGAGGCCCTGCGTCAACGCTTCACAGGGCTGCCTGAGCATGTCGTCAATTTCTTCTTCTACGTTGCCGAAGAGGTGCGTCAGCTGCTGAGCGTGCTGGGTGTGGCACGTCTCGAGGATTTGATCGGTCGCAATGAACTGCTTCAGAGGCGGCAGGTGAAACTCGAGAAGACGGAGTCCCTGGATCTCACCACCCTGCTGGCTCCGGTGGCAGGCACGGACAATCGCTGTTGGCTCACCCACGCTGCCGATGCCCATGGCAATGGAGCGGTGCTCGAGGATCAGCTGTTGGCCGATGCCGAGCTGATGGCGGCGATTGAGAGCCACGGCACGATTCAGCGCAGCATCGAGATCGTGAACACCGACCGCAGCGTCTGCGCTCGTCTTGCCGGTGAGATTGCTGCTCGCCACGGCAACCGCGGTTTTAACGGTCAGTTGCAGCTCCATTTCCAGGGTGCTGCAGGCCAGAGCTTCGGGGCCTTCCTTGTCCAGGGCATGGATGTACGCCTGCAGGGCGAAGCCAATGACTACATCGGCAAGGGAATGAACAGTGGTCGGATCGTGCTGGTGCCGAACCCAGGCACCCCGTCTCCTGGGGACCAGGTCATTCTTGGCAACACCTGCCTGTATGGCGCAACAGGGGGTGAGTTGCTGGTGCATGGCCGCGCCGGCGAGCGGTTTGCGGTGCGGAACAGCGGTGCTCGCACCGTGGTCGAAGGCACTGGTGACCACTGCTGTGAATACATGACCGGTGGCGTGGTGGTCGTGCTTGGCAGCACTGGCCGGAACGTCGGCGCTGGCATGACGGGTGGGGTGGCCTTCATCCTCGATGAGTCGGGTGGCCTGGTGGACCGGGTGAACCACGAGATCGTGGAGATTCGTGCCGTCGACACCAGCGAGCAGGAAGCTGTGCTCAAGCCCTTGCTGGAAGCCCATCTGGCCTCCACAGGCAGTGAGAAAGCCGCGGCGATCCTCTCTGACTGGAGCAGCTGGAAGAGCCGCTTCAAGCTGCTGGTCCCTCCCAGCGAGCGGGCGGCTATGGGTCTGGTGGATCGCACGGCCGTTGCGGCCTGATCGGCCAGGCCCCAGGCGTGCCCCTCTTCATCAAGCACGAGACGTTCACTGCCGCGACGGCGACACTCCCTGTGGAGCAGCGCCGAAGCCATCTGGAAGCCCATGGCCAGTGGGTTGAGCAACTCCGGGCGGCGGGGATGGTGATCTCGAGTGGCTTCCTTGTGAATCGTGAGGGCCAACCTGGCGGCGGGGGGCTGTTGGTGCTGAAGGCTGAGAGCTATGACCAAGCCCTGGCCCTTGTGCAGAAGGATCCGATGATTGCCCGCGGCCTTGTGCACTGGACCTTGGAGGAATGGCGGCCGGTGGCGGGGCTGCCGCTCATTGACGCCCCGTCTCCAGCTCCAGGCCGGCCCGACTGAGATTCCATTGCTGGATCGCCGTGGCTTCAGCGCTGCGGGCCGCTTGCAGATCGCGTTGGGCCAGCAGCAGCTCGGTGACCGGCGCGATGCCAGCGCGATAGCGCAGCTGGGCATCCCGCACCGCTTCTTCGGTGGCGATCACGGCTTCCCGGCTTGAGACCATGGCGGCCTTGGCGCTGCGGTGGGTGTGCCAGAAGGTCTCCACCGCCTGGATGATCGTCTGTTTGCGTTGTTCCAGCAGCAAGCGTTGTTGGTCGACCTGACTGCGCGCCAGGGCTGCACTCTGGGCTGACAGCCCCCCGTCGAACAGGGGTTGGCGCAGGGTGAGCAACACGCCGTAGTCGTAAAAGCTGCCGCTGGCATTGCCGCTGCTGTTCAACGTTGGCAACTCCAGTTCACCGGCGACGGGCACATTGCTGACGCGGCCACCGCTGTTGAGCACCGGCACATTCAGGTTGTCGCCACTGATGCCGCCGCCGAGCAGGAGCCCCACCCGCGGCAGCATCGTGCCCTGGGCTGCTTGCACTTTCGCTTCCGCAGCAGCCTGTGCCTGCGCGATCACCTCCAGCGCCGGGCGATTGCGGGTGGCGGCCTCGATCGAGGCCTGCAGCTGCAGCGGCCATGGCGACTGGGCCAAGAGGGGATCGCTGGCTTCCACCCTCTGATCGGCCGGAAGGTTGAGCAATCGGGCCAGGGCGCTGGCGGCGATCGCCCGGGCCGAGCGGGCGGCGCTGAGTCCGCGCTGGTCGGTGGCGAGCAGGGCACGAGCGCGGAACACATCGATGCGTGCGCCCAGTCCTCCATCCCGCAGCGCTTCCGCATCCTTGAGCAGTTCGCCGGAGAGGGCGATCGATCGCTGCCACACGGGGATCAGCGCATCGCTGAGCTGCAGGTTCAGGTAGGCATTGGTGATGGCGAACCGGCTCTGTCGCCGCTGCTCGGCGATCCGTGCCGCGGCGGCCTGATCGAGGGCCTTGGCCGCCGACAGCAGTGGTCCCCGCTCGAAGTCGATCAGGGGGTAGGTGAGTGCGAGCCCGAGATTGCCGAAGCTGTTTTGGATGACTGCGTAGCCATCACTGCCCAGATCAAGATTCAGGTCGCCGATGGTGGGCAGATTGGAAATAAAGCCAACCGAGCTGCCCACTTGAGCCCAGCTGCCGAGGCCCACAACATCGAGCTTCGGCAGAAACAGGCTGCGGCTGAGTCCCACCCCAGCCGTGGCGGCTTCCTTCTCGGCCTCTGATTGTTGGAGGGCGAGCGATGCATCCATGCCTCGCTCGAGGGCCTGATCAAGGCTGAGGCCAAGCGGTTGCGGCTCGGCATTGGCGGGCAGACAGGTCGAGGCCGCCATGAGCAGGGAGGCCAGGACTCGTCGTCGGAGCATGCCGGTTGACATGTCAGGGGAGGCGCTGAGCCATCCGAAAACGGCGTTACCCTACGCGCGGTTTTCAATCGCAGATGGGTGCTCTGCTGCATCGGTGCTGGCCCATTGCTCTCGTCAGCGGAGCGACGGCCGTGTGGGCGGTGTTACCCGCGATCGATGTTGAGGTATTCGGTGCGGCTGTGTTGTTGGCCCCTGGCAATCGACGGGGGCTTTACAGCCGCACTCCAGGCCAGGTTCTGGATCTGAGCGTCCCAGTCGGTGCTCGTGTTGCCCGCGATCAGTTGCTCGCCAGGCTCGATCGCATCGATCAGGCTGCTGGCGGTGGCCCTGTTCCCAAGGGGCAGCCTCAGGCGCTCGATCGTCAGCTGGAGGCTAATGCTGAAAAACAGCGGGGTTTGGTTGACCAACTGTCCGCCAACAGTTCGGAGCTGGTGGCTTTGCGCCAGCAGATCGGCACCTTGCAGGTGAGTAATCAACCTGTGGGGGAGCAACTTGCTGCGCTGGAAAGCCTTCGCCAGAAGAAGGTGATCCCCACCTACAGCCCCCTCTGGGTGGCCGCGCAGGATCTCTACCTGGGCAACAAGGCAGCGATCCGCTCGCTGGAAGCCAAGATGGCTCAGTTGCAGGCTAATCGAGGGCTCCTTCAGGCACAGCAGGCCCAGTTGCGGGCGACCCGGGCAGAACTGGAGGCTCAGAATCAGGCGCTTGAGTTGCGTGCTCCCGCGGCTGGCCGACTGGTGAGTTGGGCTGTGGAGGAGGGGCAGCCCGTGCTCCCTGGTGAGCGTCTTGGAACGCTGGCACTGGAGCAGTCCCGCTCGGCTTCTCGGCAGGCGATGGCCCTGTTCACAGAGGCTGATGCAACGCGGCTTCGGATCGGCGAATCGATCGAGATCGAACCGATCCTGCAGAGCCGCAATCAATACGGCGGCACGGCCCAGCGCTACGGCGGCGTCGAAGGAACGATCAAGGCGATTTCGCCCACACCGCTGGATTCGGCCGCCCTCGCCAGTGTGGTGGGCGAAGCGGACCTGGCGGTGTCGCTGGTGGCGCGGGCCCGGCAGGAAGCCTATGGAGAAGGTGGTGATCCGCTGGCGATTCTTCCGGGTAAGGCCACGGCGCCTCTGATGCTCGTGCGAGTGGAACTGGAATCAGCCAGCACTCCCTCAGGATTGCGCTGGAGTGGCGGCCGGGGCCCGGATCTGCGGTTTGAGGCCGGTCAGCCCGCAGAAGCTAAGGCTTCAGTTGAACGACGTTCTCTGTTGAGCTACGCCCTGCCGTTTCTGCGCTGGATTGCCGGCTTCAATCGCTGAATCTTTGATCTCCCAGCCTCCCCATGTCCCGTCGTTCCCTTGCATCATCCAGTTGGTTGAACGCCCTGCGTCAGCCGGCGCCGTGGATCGCCCTCGTGTTGCTCGCGATCACGGTGTTCAGCACGGCACCAAGGCTCTGGTTCTGGTTGGCGCTGCTGATGATTGTGCTGCTGGTGGGCTGGGTGCAGGCGCTCAAGCATGACCCGGCCGATCCCCATGGCGACTGAGGCCCAGTGGCTCGGTTTGCGGGCGGCGCTGGCGATCGGTCTGGCTGCGAGCATCACGCGGCTGATCTGCCTCACGCTCGGTCTGGGCGACATCCCCGCCGCCTACGGCGTGGTGGTGGGCGTGTTGGTGGTGCGTCCTGATTTCTGCCGTTGGCCTGCGCTGATCTACCCGGTTCTGCTGGTGATCGCTGGTGTCGCGATGGCCGTTGGGCTCAGTGTGCGCATGATGTTTCCCGATGCCCCCCAGGTGTGGTGGTTCGGCCTCGTTGGGGTGGTGATGCAGCTGTTGGCGGTGGCGCTGCCAGCCAAGCTGGCGTTGCTCACCAATGTGGTGGCCGCTGCAGGGGTGCTTCCCCTGCTTGATCTGTCCGCCTCGTGGGCTGACTGGGGCCATCAGATGGAGGCGATTGCCATGGGTCTGGCCATTGGCACTGCTCTGCAATGGGGTCTGACGCCATCCGGTTACGGCGCTCCGGCACCGCCCAGTGGGCCGGAAGGAGAGGATCTGCCCCTGCCGGAGCGGTACCGGTTGGCTTTCACAAGCTGGAGCTTTTGGCGCAAGCTCGTGCTGGCGGCGTTCGCCCTAGCGATTGGCGTCGGCCTTGGAACGCAGACGCCGAAGTACCTCTATTTCGGTGTGGTGTTGCTGCTCAACGACAGCATCGGCGCGACCCTCGCTCGAGTGCGTGATCGGATGGTGGGTGTCAGCCTCGGGGTGCTGATGCCCCTGCTGGTGTTCAACAGCATCGGTCTCAACAGCGTGGGGGTGGCCCTGGCGATGGGCGGGACCGCTGCCCTTGTGGCTGCCTTGAATCTTGGCCCCTACCTGCGCACGGCGCTGATTTCGAGCGGTGTGGCTTTTGCCGGCTATGGGCCGCTCGTGGCCTGGTACATCCCGAATCGGTGGATTGATTACTTGATCGGTAGCGGCCTCGCCCTTGTTTCAGGGATTCTTCTTTTCCCCCATTCGTCGCTCAGCCGATATCGGCGGCTACTGGAGGTGTCTGACAACGACAGCCATGAACAGCTTCGCCGTTTATATCCGGCGGCAAGGGAGGAAGCGGCCTGGCTCGGTCAGCGCCTTCCGCCTGTCGATTGAACAGGCTGTCTGACTCGCGCCCATGCCTTCAGCGCGGATGCGATGCCATCAGTTTCCTCACTTCGCCCGCGTGATAACTGCTGCGGGTGAGTGGTGTGCTCACCACCTGCAGGAAGCCGAGCTCCTCTTCGCCATGGCGGCGGAACGCTTCGAACTGCTCTGGCCGTACGAAGCGGTCCACCGGTAGGTGTTTGGGGCCAGGGGAGAGGTACTGGCCGATGGTGACGATGTCGACGTCATGGCGGCGTAGGTCGGCGAGGGTCTCGAGCACCTCTTGATCGGTTTCGCCCAGACCCACCATCAGCCCTGACTTGCTGTAGACCCTTGACCAACCATGGCGAACCCGTTCCAGCAGTTCCAAGGATCGGCTGTAGACACCCTGGGGCCGGGCTTTGCGATACAGGCTGGGAACGGTCTCGATGTTGTGGTTGAGCACGTCTGGACCAGCGTCCAAGACCGTGGCCAGTGCCTCCCAGTTGCCGCAGAAATCGGGGATCAGCAGTTCGATCGTGGTCTGGGGTGAGCGTTGCCGCACCTGTTCGATGCAGGCCACGAACTGGCTGGCCCCGCCGTCGCTGAGATCGTCGCGGTTCACTGAGGTGATCACCACGTGCTTGAGGCCAAGCCGCGCCACGGCTTCCCCGAGGCGCTCGGGCTCGGTGGGATCCAGCTCTCGAACACTTTTGTCGAAATCAATGTCGCAGTAGGGGCAAGCGCGGGTGCAGCCGGGCCCCATGATCAGAAACGTGGCGGTGCCGCCGGCGAAGCATTCGCCGATATTCGGGCAGCTGGCCTCCTGGCAAACCGTATTGAGCCTGAGGTCGAGAAGCAGGTCAGCAACAGCGCCGATGCGCTCGCGCTGCGGCGCTTTCACGCGCAGCCACTCAGGTTTCAAGGTGGAGGTCATCTTCTACAGTCGGGCCATCGGGATGTAGCGCAGCTTGGTAGCGCACTTCGTTCGGGACGAAGGGGCCGCAGGTTCGAATCCTGTCATCCCGACTGCATGAGTCATGCCCTTCGAGGTCAGGAGTTGGGCTCTCTTTTCTGACGATCCCTAGCGATCGTCAGCTCAGGCTGGCGCCCGGATAGCCCCGTGGGGTGACCATCGTTCCGGCTTTCGCATAGGTGGTGCTGTTCCCGATCAGCACCACCGTGAGCATGTCGACATCACAGGGATTCAGCGCTTCCAGCGTGGTGTGTTGGATCGTCTCGTCAGCCCTGCCCAGCTGCCTGGCCAAGACCACAGGGGTGCTGCCCTCTCGTTCGGTTCTCAACAGCTCGATGGCTCGCGCCAGCTGCCAATCGCGCCCCTTGGAGCGGGGGTTGTAGAGCGCCACGACGAAATCGCCTGCCGCCGCTCCCTCCAGGCGCCGTTCGATCACTGCCCAGGGGGTGAGCCGGTCGCTCAGGCTGATGGTGCAGAAGTCGTGCATGAGCGGAGCGCCCGCCCGAGCCGCTGCCAGCTGCAGGGCTGAGATTCCTGGATGCACTTGAAAACTGGGCCGATGGCCTTCGGGTTGTTGCAACCAGAGCTCGAGGGCCAGGCCTGCCATGCCGTAGATGCCGCTCTCGCCTGATGAGATCAAGGCCACCTTCACCCCCTGCTGTGCCAGGTCGAGGGCCTCGGCGCAGCGCTCCCATTCGCGGGTGAGCTGGCCGTCAAGGCGGGCCTGGTCGCTCCGGCGCAGGGGCTCGAGCAGATCGAGGTACAGCCCGTAGCCCACCCAGACGGCACAGCGTGCCAGGGCGCGACGGGCATCAGCGGTGAGCAGGCTCAGGTCTCCGGGGCCGCTGCCAATCAGATGCAATTCCCCCCGTTGAGGTGCATAGGGCTGTCCGCCAAGGGCGATCGCCACCGTGGCCGCTCCCCGTTCCTCCGGGCCAAGCGGCTTCTCAATGCTTTTCGCTCGGACCAGGCGCCCTTCGGCTCCAGCCGCCAGGAGGGCGGCGGCTTCCGCCACCGATGGGGTCCCCATTTCTGCTTCTACAACGGGGGATGGGGTGGGGACTTCAACAGCAGCCAAGGCTTCTGGCTCGAAAAGCTGGAGAGGCCACCCTTGTTCCGCAGTGATCTGGAGCAGGGCTGGTTCATCCCCCTTGCGCGTGATGGTGCTCAGCCCTGCCACCGCCTCGGGGGCGAGTCCTGCCTGGCGCAAGGCCCGGTCGATCGCGCGAAGCACAAGGCTTGGGCTGGTGTTGCGCTCACAGCCGATCCCCAGCCAGAGACAGGCCGGATGCCAGCGACAGCCATCAGCAGGGCAGGCCTCCGCGGTGACTGTGAGATCGGCATACGCTTCGTCTTCCGCTTTACAACAGTGATCTGCCGCTCCTGGCAGTTGACGCCACAGTTGGCTGCCGACCGATTGGCGGATGGTGCTGGTCTCGCCCCCGGCTTGGCGGATCATGAGGTCATGCCAGGCCCCCGTGGGACCTCCCCGCCGCCAGCCCCAGGCTTCCCCGAAGGCATCAAGGGCCAGGCGTCCCTGGCTGGCAGCATCGCCGGTGAGCACTGCCTCACCTCCTAGTTCTGCCGCCAATTCGCGGGCTTGCTGTTCAGCGCCTGCGATGTGGCTTCCCAGCAGGGGGATGACAACGCGTCCGTGGGCATCGAGCACCAGCACAGCTGGATCCTGATCTTTATGGGTCAGCAGGGGTGCCACCAAGCGAGTGACGGCTCCCAACGCGCCGATCACGATCAGGGTGCTGCTGCGCGCCCAGTGTTCGTTCAGGAGGTCTGCGGCACGACCAATCTGGAGATCGGCAGGTTGCTCCTCAAGCCCTGAGGCCGCTTGAACGGTCAGGGCAAGGGTGTCGACGTAACCGCCTTGCTTGAGGCGTTGCAGCAATGGCCAGGCGCTGGCGGAAAGCCCCATGGCCAGAGAGTGGGGAGCGTTAGAGGCGGGCGTTGCGGCGTTCAGAACGTCAGGCTCAAAGGATCAGCGCTGGGTGCCATCGGCGTTCAACAGCTCCCGAGCTGATCCTCCCAGGCTGGTGGTGGGGGCGAGCGGCGGCGGCTCGGCCCGGGGGATCAGACGGGTTGCAGGTTGCTCCTTAGAAGGCTGTTCTCCAGGAGGTTGTTGTGGGGAAGCCTTTGGAGAAGAAGGCTGTTCTTCCCCAGGATCTGTCCCGTCGGGTTGGGCAGCACGTGCGTCTTCGGCCGGTGCGTTTTGCGCGGGTGGTTCTGCTGTGGATGCGTTCTCCGTTGGCCCGTTCCCTGTTGCCGCTTTCGCAGGGCTTGCTGCTTGTGGAGCAACCGCTGGGGCGTTCGGCGTCTGCTCTGATGATGGGGCGACGATTGGATCGGCCTCAGGCTCTGCAATGGCGGCTGGTTTGGGGGCTGGCTCCTGTTCGGGACGTGCCTGGCCCAGGAGTCGCGCCAGCTGCTGACCACTCAGGTTGGATTGCATCCAAACGGGCCTTTTGCCTCGGCTGTTGGTCACGACCCGCAGTTGATTGTTAAAGACGGGAGTGATCGGCTCGCCCAGGCTGTCGAGCAGTTCCATCTGCACCTCCTGGTTCCCGCTGCCCTGGCCACGAATCCAGAGAGCCTCCTGGCGATCCATGAGGAAGCTGTCGCCGTTGAGGGTGAGTCGCAGACGCCAGCGCGCATCCCCTGCGCGCAGGTTCTGGAGCGGTGCATTCCAGATGAGCCAGTCGAGCAGCAGCGGCTCGCCTGCGCTGAGTTCTGATGGGCTGACGAGCTCCAGCCAGGGGGCGTTTTGCTCCGGTTGGGTGCCTTCGAGAGCCTGGGCTTGATGGAGCCGCCAGTTCAGGCTGGCGCCAGGGGTCTTCACCGCTTCCCCCCACGGATACGCGGCGTAGGCACTGAGCCTGTGACTGCCAGGGCTGAGGGCTGGCAGCTGAGCCTGCAGATGCCCGTTGCTCAGTTGGCTGAAGCGCTGAGGCGGTGACCCATCGATTTGCAGAGCGATGTGGGCACCGAGGCCGAGCTCTGGATCCGAGGCTGCAGGCCAGTCCTCCACCCTGAGCTTCAGGGTCCAGGTCTCTCCATTGAGCACGCTGTCGTTGCTAGGCCCTTCAAGGCTCAGGCGAGGCTGGTGGCTCGCAAGCTCTCGCCGCAGCTGCTGGACGGCCCCTGGTGCGGCGACCTCCTGTAGTCGGCCTGAGGGACCGGCTGCGGGCAGCGTCACTGGCTCGCGATCAGTCGTCCCCCGTGACCAAGGCAGGCTGAGGGCCTGTGCCGGGGCTGGGACCTCTAGAAGGATCAGCACAGAGATCAGGCCCGCCATCAGGCCTGTCATCAGGCCCGTCATCAGGACAGTGATCAGGCGGCGCAGAGCCGAGTCCCCCATGGACGGTGCGGCGGATAGAAGGCATTCTGGTCGGAAGGCGCACAGGTGCCCAGTCGCCAGGGTTTGTGTTAGCGGCTGGGAAATGTTTTTCCGAATTGATAAAACAAGCGCGATCAATCTTCTCGGATTTGCTGTTAATCAGTCTTCCGCAGACCCCGTGCCACGACTGGTGCGCTGAGGGATTGAACCTTTGTAACTCCCGTGCCGAGTGGCGGATCTCCGCCTCTATGCTTCCGCCAGCGGTCCCCTCTTTGGGGCCCAATGCTCCAGTGAGAGTCAGGGGTTTCCGCCTCTGAAAACCACTGGCGCCCGGGTGTGGTGAAGCCTTGCTGCGCTGCATCCGGGGCCCCGATGAACCTCCGGTTTGTCGGAGGGGTGGCCCTCCACCTCGACCCCGTCCCTCGAGGAACGACTCGATGACCATCAGCCCACCAGAGCGTGGGAGCACCGCGAAGAGCCAGGTCGAAAAGGTCGACAATCCAGCGACCTTTGAACTGTTCGGCAAGCCCGGACATTTCGACCGTGCCCTCGCGAAAGGTCCCAAAACCACCACCTGGGTTTGGAACCTCCACGCCAACGCTCACGATTTCGACAGCCACACGAGTGACCTTGAGGAGGTCTCTCGGAAGATCTTCAGTGCTCACTTCGGCCACTTGGCCGTGATCTTCATCTGGCTGAGCGGCGCTTTCTTCCATGGCGCTCGCTTCTCCAACTTCTCCGGCTGGCTTGCCGATCCCACCCACGTGAAGCCCAGTGCTCAGGTGGTGTGGCCGGTGTTCGGCCAGGAGATCCTCAATGGCGATATGGGTGCCGGTTTCCAAGGCATTCAGATCACCTCCGGTCTCTTCCACGTCTGGCGTGCCTGGGGCATCACCAACGAGACGCAGCTGATGGCCCTGGCCATTGGCGCCCTGGTGATGGCCGGCTTGATGCTGAACGCCGGCGTTTTCCACTACCACAAGGCAGCTCCAAAGCTGGAGTGGTTCCAGAACGTTGAGTCCATGCTCAACCACCACCTGGCCGGTCTTCTCGGCCTGGGGTCACTGTCCTGGACCGGACACCTTCTGCACGTGTCTCTGCCCACCACCAAGTTGATGGATGCCATCGACGCCGGCCAGCCGCTGGTGCTCAACGGCAAGACCATCGCTTCCGTGGCTGACATTCCCCTGCCCCACGAGTTCTTCAACCAGGATCTGCTTGCGCAGCTCTATCCCGGATTCAGCGCCGGCATCGGTGCCTTCTTCCGTGGTGACTGGGCCGCCTACAGCGATTTCCTGACCTTCAAGGGTGGCGTGAACCCCGTCACCGGCAGCATGTGGATGAGCGACATCGCCCATCACCACCTGGCCATCGCGGTGCTGTTCATCGTGGCCGGTCACATGTACCGCACCAACTGGGGCATCGGTCACTCCATCAAGGAGATCCTCGAGGGTCAGAAGGGTGACCCCCTGCTGTTCCCCGCCTCCAAGGGCCATGACGGCCTGTTTGAGTTCATGACCACCAGCTGGCATGCACAGCTGGCCGTGAACCTCGCCCTTCTGGGCTCCCTGAGCATCATCGTTGCTCAGCACATGTACGCGATGCCTCCCTATCCGTACATGGCGATCGATTACCCCACCCAGATCGGTCTGTTCACCCATCACATGTGGATCGGTGGCTTCCTGATCGTCGGTGCCGCCGCTCACGGCGCGATCGCGATGATCCGCGACTACGACCCCGCCAAGCATGTCGATAACGTGCTCGACCGGGTGCTCAAGGCTCGCGATGCCCTGATC
Organism: Synechococcus sp. HK01-R; assembly: GCF_014217855.1. Classification (NCBI taxonomy): domain Bacteria; kingdom Bacillati; phylum Cyanobacteriota; class Cyanophyceae; order Synechococcales; family Synechococcaceae; genus Synechococcus; species Synechococcus sp. HK01-R. The sequence continues at coordinate 1,157,209 of NZ_CP059059.1, forward strand.
AGTCACCTGAACTGGGTCTGCATCTGGCTGGGCTTCCACAGCTTCGGCCTTTACATCCACAACGACACCATGCGTGCCCTGGGCCGTCCCCAGGACATGTTCAGCGACTCTGCGATTCAGCTGAAGCCCGTCTTCGCGCAATGGATCCAAGGCCTCCACGCCGCCGCTGCTGGTAGCACTGCTCCCAACGCTCTTTCCAGCGTGAGTGAAGTGTTCAACGGCACTGTCGTGGCTGTGGGCGGCAAGGTCGCCGCTGCCCCGATTCCTCTGGGCACCGCCGATTTCATGGTGCACCACATCCATGCCTTCACGATTCACGTGACGGTGTTGATCCTGCTCAAGGGTGTTCTCTACGCCCGCAGCTCCCGTCTCGTGCCCGATAAGGCCAACCTGGGCTTCCGCTTCCCCTGCGATGGCCCCGGTCGTGGTGGCACCTGTCAGGTGTCCGCCTGGGACCACGTGTTCCTGGGTCTGTTCTGGATGTACAACTCCCTGTCCATCGTGATCTTCCACTTCTCCTGGAAGATGCAGAGCGATGTGTGGGGCACGGTGAATGCTGACGGTTCCGTCCAGCACATCACCAACGGCAACTTTGCCAACAGCGCCATCACCATCAACGGCTGGTTGCGTGACTTCCTGTGGGCTCAGGCCGCACAGGTGATCAACAGCTACGGCTCCAACACCAGTGCCTACGGCCTGATGTTCCTTGGTGCTCACTTCGTCTGGGCCTTCAGCCTGATGTTCCTGTTCAGCGGCCGCGGCTACTGGCAGGAGCTGATTGAGTCCATCGTCTGGGCTCACAACAAGCTGAAGGTGGCTCCCGCCATCCAGCCCCGTGCGCTGTCCATCACCCAGGGCCGTGCCGTGGGTGTTGCCCACTACCTCCTGGGCGGCATTGCGACCACCTGGGCCTTCTTCCACGCCCACATCCTTGTGGTCGGCTGATCTCCACCTGTCTTTTCCCTAATGGCAACGAAATTTCCTTCGTTCAGCCAGGGTCTGGCACAGGACCCGACAACCCGTCGTATTTGGTACGGCATCGCCACGGCTCACGACTTCGAGAGCCATGACGGAATGACGGAGGAGAAGCTTTATCAAAAGCTCTTCTCCACCCATTTCGGTCACCTGGCGATCATCGGCCTCTGGGTTTCGGGCAACCTGTTCCACATCGCCTGGCAGGGCAACTTCGAGCAGTGGGTCGCCGACCCCCTGCACGTGCGCCCCATCGCTCACGCAATCTGGGATCCCCACTTCGGTCAGGGCGCGATTGACGCCTTCACCCAGGCGGGTGCTTCCTCCCCGGTGAACATCGCCTACTCAGGCCTTTATCACTGGTTCTACACAATCGGCATGAAGACCAATGCCGAGCTGTATCAGGGTTCCATCTTCATGATGATCCTGTCGTCTTGGGCCCTCTTCGCCGGCTGGCTGCACCTGCAGCCCAAGTTCCGTCCCTCCCTGGCTTGGTTCAAGAACGCTGAATCACGCCTCAACCACCACCTGGCCGTTCTCTTCGGCTTCAGTTCGATCGCTTGGACCGGTCACCTGGTTCACGTTGCGATCCCTGAATCCCGCGGTCAGCACGTTGGTTGGGACAACTTCCTCAACGTGATGCCTCACCCCGCCGGTCTGGGACCTTTCTTCACCGGCAACTGGGGGGTGTACGCCCAGAACCCCGACTCCATGGGTCAGGTGTTCGGCACCGCTGAAGGCTCAGGCACCGCGATCCTGACCTTCCTGGGTGGTTTCCACCCTCAGACGGAAGCCCTCTGGCTCACCGACATTGCGCATCACCACCTGGCCATCGGCGTTCTGTTCGTGATCGCCGGTCACATGTACCGGACCAACTTCGGTATTGGCCACTCCATCCGCGAGATCCTCGAAGCCCACAACCCCCCCAAGGGCACCCCTGGTGACCTGGGCGCTGGCCACAAGGGTCTTTACGACACCATCAACAACAGCCTGCACTTCCAGCTCGGCCTCGCTCTGGCTTCCCTCGGCGTGGTCACCAGCCTGGTGGCGCAGCACATGTACTCGATGCCCTCGTATGCCTTCATCGCGAAGGACTACACGACTCAGGCAGCCCTGTACACCCACCACCAGTACATCGCCATCTTCCTGATGTGCGGTGCCTTCGCCCACGGTGCGATCTTCTTCATCCGTGACTACGACCCCGAAGCCAACAAGGACAACGTCCTGGCCCGGATGCTCGAGCACAAGGAAGCGATCATCAGCCACCTGAGCTGGGTCTCCCTGTTCCTCGGTTTCCATACCCTCGGCCTCTACGTCCACAACGACGTGGTCGTGGCTTTCGGTACTCCTGAGAAGCAGATCCTGGTGGAGCCCGTCTTCGCTCAGTTCGTCCAGGCCGCTTCCGGCAAGGCGATCTATGGCTTCGACGTGCTGCTCTCCAACGCTGGCGGTGTGGCTGCCAACGCCAACGCTGCCTACATGGGCGGTTGGATGGATGCCATCAATAACGGTGGAAACGACCTGTTCCTTCCCATCGGCCCTGGTGACTTCCTGGTCCACCACGCCATCGCTCTTGGACTCCACACCACCACCCTGATCCTTGTGAAGGGTGCGCTGGACGCCCGTGGTTCCAAGCTGATGCCTGACAAGAAGGACTTCGGCTACTCCTTCCCCTGCGACGGCCCCGGCCGTGGCGGTACCTGCGACATCTCGGCCTGGGACGCCTTCTATCTGGCCGTCTTCTGGGCTCTGAACACCGTGGGTTGGCTCACCTTCTACTGGCACTGGAAGCACCTCGCCATCTGGCAGGGCAACGTGGCTCAGTTCAACGAGTCCAGCACCTATCTGATGGGTTGGTTCCGCGATTACCTGTGGCTCAACAGCTCGCAGCTGATCAACGGCTACAACCCCTTCGGCAGCAACAACCTCGCCGTCTGGTCCTGGATGTTCCTGTTCGGCCACCTGGTGTGGGCGACAGGCTTCATGTTCCTGATCTCCTGGCGTGGTTACTGGCAGGAGCTGATTGAGACCATCGTCTGGGCTCATCAGCGCACGCCTCTGGCCAACTTGGTTGGCTGGCGCGACAAGCCTGTGGCTCTGTCAATCGTTCAGGCCCGTGTGGTGGGTCTCGCCCACTTCACGATCGGCTACATCCTCACGTATGCCGCCTTCCTGATCGCCTCCACATCCGGCAAGTTCGGCTGATTGCTCAGCTGAATCCATCTGGATTCCCCAAGAGTCGTTCCTCGACCCCGTCCGGTTCACCGGGCGGGGTTTTTACTTGGGATCCAAAGTTGACGGGGCCTTGTGTGGTCGACAGTTGCAGCGCTCTCATCGCTGAAGGCTTAGCGTCACGATCCTTTCGATCTCATCGATGACGAGTCAGTGGGAGAACTTTCTGCGCAATCTTGGTGAGTGGCATGGCACCTTTGCGTCACTTGATTCTTAGCAGCGAGAGTTGTCTCGTACCAGTTCGATTCTCACCTTGGAGCAGGGAGATGATGAGCGTTTGGTGCGCTTTGGGTTGCAGCGCTGGGAGGACCCGGCGCTGTCCGGCTCGGCGGCTGATCGCGGCGCACCCACTAGCTCCATGCAGCAGGACTATCGAACACTGGGGCGTCAGGTTGTCTTCTTCCCTTCAGGCACATTCTGCAAGGGGTCCCAGCAGCTTGCTCCTGGGACTGCTTTTGGAGGCGAATTCGGTTTTATCGACGCCAACCGGCGTCATCGCCTGGTGATTCTTTTTCGTGAGTCCGGAATATTTGAGCGATCTGTTCTGATTCGGGAGTTTCGAGCCGGTACTGATGTGCCTGAGCGCCCATCCCTTTCGCCTGAGCAGCTGACTGGTGAATGGCATGGCGAGGAGCTGACGATCACGGCGGACTGGCCTGAACCATCGCTGGCCTCTGTGCAGTTGTGCCTTGGAGTTCAGGATCTTGCTGGAGTCCGTTGGCTGCCCGATGGCGGTGCTTTTCGCGTGCCTGAGCAAGTCAGCCATCGCGCTTCTTTTTGCGTGGAAGCCTTGTGGATGCAGGCTGATGGACAGCTTGAGCAGTTGATCCGTCGCTATGACAGCTCTGGTGCCTGGCAGTCAGTCACCCAGCGGCGTCTCCGTCGCCAGACCCCCTGAGCTGCTGAACAGGATGTCGAGAGTGCGCAGATAGGTGTGCAGGCCGGCATCTTGAATGGGAAGTACATAGGCATCGGCTCCTGATTCGTTGTGGTGCGAATGCCAGTAGCCGGGCGGTGTCACAAAGGAGGCGCCTTCAAGCCAATCCTCCCGATGGGGATTGAGAATCCTGCCATCACGATCCAGCTGCGTGCCGATCAGGGTGTAACAGCCTGGTTGGCAGGCCACGGCGAAATCAAGCGCAATGGATTGGTGGCGGTGTGGCTTCTGCTCCTGTCCCGCCGGCAGGATCCCCAGCATGGCCCAGAGTGTGTGGCTCACCGTGCGCGTCTGAGGGAAGGCGCTGTTGCCCAGGAGCACGCTCACCCGATTGGCCTTGGCACCGGAGGGACTTTCGGCGATTTCAGCTAGATGACGCTGACTGTCGCGGTGGCTGTAGAAGGTTGGTTTAAACCGGCTTTCGCTTGGTGTGACTCCGAGATGACGCAACAGTGGTGCGTCGTGAACCCAGTAGATGGCAGCCTTGTGGGCGCAGGTGTGGATGGCGTCTCCGCCGGCCGGCAGCACAAGGATGTCGCCTTTGCTCCAGGCGAAGCGTTCACCACAGGCCGCGGTTTCTCCCTCGCCCTCGGCCACGAAGAACAACTGGCTGGTCGCTACGGCGGCGGTTCGCAACTCGCCTTGATCCAGGCGGATGAAGTTGGCACACAGAGACGGACCTGTGGCGGGGCCTGCGCAGCCCAGCTCCTCACTCAAATCCAGCGGCAGCAACGCGCTACCAGGCTCCTGGAAGAAGGCAGGTGAGAAGGATCGATAGGGCACCAACGCTGTCAGGCCACTGCGAATCGGGTTGGCGGCTTCGCCATAGGAAAAGAATTGCGCCTGCTTCGAGGAGGTGCGCTGGGTCGATGCACTGCTGACCATGACGGACACACCCCACGACAAAGAGCTTTACACCTTACGAATCGCTGCACCCTGGTTCCGTATGCATCGCGTCACTGTTGGGTGGCGATTCAGTCACATTTGGGCCTTGGCTCCGCGCTCCACTGGGCAGAGCCTGCGCAGTTGCTTGTCCATGTTCCCTTCCCGCTGGCCATCGATTCCTCCCAAGCTCGAGTTGGTGCTTCTACTGGCTGCCGCCACCACCACGTACAACCTGACCATGCAGATGCTGCCCAGTCAGCGCATCGACCTCGCGCAGGTCAGGCTTGATGAACCGGTTGCTGCCCCATCAAGAGTGGCAAAGGCTCCAGGCGTGAGCTCCGTTGTCCATGCCTTCAGGCCTAAAGAACTCCCGGACGCTGGTCCCTGCAGGGTTCCGCCCGGGGGTGGTCCTGCTCTGAATGCCCGCTTTGAGCCCTGCTGAGGATCATCCATCCAACTGCGGAGCAGGCTCCTGCCGCACTCCGCGCCAGCGCTTCAGGAGCAGATACATCGCCGGCACAACAAACAAGGAGAGCAGGGTGGACACGAGCAGACCACTGAAGACCACCGTGCCGATGCTGAGACGACTGGCGGAGCCAGTGCCGCTCGCCAGGAGCAGTGGCAGGAAGCCCGCCAGAGAGGTGACCGCCGTGAGCAGGATCGGTCGCATGCGGTTGATCGCGGCTCCTTCGATCGCATCAAGCAGAGCCATCCCCTGCTCCAGCCGCTGGTTGGCGAATTCCACGATCAGGATGCCGTTCTTGGCAGCCAGGCTCACCAGCACCAGCATTCCCATCTGCCCGTAAACATCGAGGGGCAGTCCGCGCAGCTTGAGGCCGATCAGTGCTCCAAGCAGGGCCATCGGCACCGTGAGCAGGATGATCAACGGATCGAGGAAGCTTTCGTAGAGACCGGCCAGCAGCAAATACACCACCAGAATCCCCATGCTGAAGAGGATCCATGACACGTCTTCTGCCTTGGTTTCCTCCTTGGCTAAGCCCGTGAATGCCAAGCCAAGACTGGTGCCGCCCGTGCGCTCACTGATGTCTTGCAGCAGGTCGATCGCCTGACCGCTACTGACGCCATCGCTTGGAATCGCCGTGATGCTGATGGATCGGTTCTGGTTGTAGTGGTTGATGCTGTTGGCACCTTCGGCCGGCTTGAGTTGGGCCACGTTGGCGACCGAGACCAGATCTCCTTGGCGATTGCGCACCATCAGGCTGGTGAGATCTCCTGGATCACGGCGGTTGGCTGCATCGAGCTGCAGATAGATCGTGCGGATCTGCCCGCCTTCGAAGGTGTCATCGATGTAGCGGCCGCCGATGGCCGTGCCGATGTCCCGCAGGGTCCGCCCAACGGGTAGGTCGAGCGCTGCCATCTGGCTGCGGTCGATCTCCAGGCGCCAGCGCGGTGAGCTGGCATCGAAGCGGGTGCTCACCCGCTCGAAATCTCCAGTGGCCTCGGCAGCGCGGATGAAGCGCTGGGCCTGCTCCTCAAAGTCCGCCAGGCTGAGCTGGCCGGCGCTGCGATCGAGCAGCTCCAGCTGAAGGCCCGACTCACTACTGAAGCCACGCACTGTGGGGGGGGTGGTGACCACCACGCGGGCATCCTTGATGCGCCGTCGCAGGGCCCTGTTCAGGCGTTCCTTCACGGCTTCGCTACTGTTCACTGCCCCCGGTCGATCCTTCAGAGGCACCAGCCGCAGATAGAAGGATCCCTTGTCTTCACCACTTTGTCCGAAGGATCGTCCCGCGTAGAAGTTGCCGGTGCGAATCAGCGGCTCGCCAGCCACCACCTGTCGGATCTGTTCCATCACCGCTTCGGTGCGCTCCAGGCTGGCTCCGTCTGGGAGGGTGAAGTAGCCACGCACCTGACCCTGATCTTCATCGGGGATGAAGGCGGTGGGCATCGTCGCCAGCCCAATCCCTGTGATCATCAGGCCCGCCAGCAGCAGGGCGATCACCATGCGTCCCCGGGGGAGCCAGATTGCCAACAGGCGTCCATAGCGCTCTTGCAGGTTGCTCATCCCTCCACGCAGGCTGGCGCTGAGCCGTTGAATCGGACCGGGCAGTCGGCCGCCACCGGGGCCGAGCACCCTGGCGCAGGCCATCGGGGTGAAGGTGAGTGCATTGAAAGTGGAGAACAGGATCGCGCCACTAATCGCCAATGCAATCGGCTGATAGAGGCGGCCGATGGAGCCAGGAATCAGCAGCACCGGCACGAAAACGGCCGCCAACACCAGCGAGGTGGCGATCACAGCACCGGCAAGTTCTGCCATCGCATCTTCTGCAGCCCCCTGAGGTTCTGCGCCCCGCTCAATGCGACCAGCGATGTCTTCACTCACCACGATCGCGTCATCGACCACGATGCCCGTGGCCAGCACCAGGCCAAAGAGGATCAGGCTGTTGAGGTTGGAACCGCTCAGTTTCACGATCACCAAACTGCCAACCAGGGCCACCGGCACGGCGATCCCAGGGATCATCGCTAGACGCCAGCGGCCAAGAAACAGCACCAGCACCACCAGCACCAGCAGCACCGCATCCCTCAGGGTGTCGGTGGTGCGGTCGAGGTTGGCCTGAACCGTCTCGGCCACATCCACGATCACCTGCATGCTGAGCCCTGGGGGGAAGTTCTCCTGCAAACGGGTCAGCTCGGTTTGCACCGCTCGGCTCACCTCAAGAGCATTGGCACCGTCGCGCTGATAGATCCCCACAGCCACGGCACTCTCTCCCTGGAGATTCATGGCGCTGCTTCCGTAATTCTCTTTGCCGAGTTCCACCCGGCCCACATCCTTCAGTCGCACGAGCCCACCGGCGGCGGTGCGTTTCACGACCATGGCCTCGAAGTCAGCCTTGCTGAGTAGTCGGCCTTCCGCATCCACCGGAAGGCTCAACATCTGGCCGGCAGGAGCCGGCGCCTCGCCCAGGCTGCCCAGGGCGGCCAGCACGTTTTGCTCGGCCAGGGCTTCGGTGATGTCGTTGCTCGTGAGGTTGTATTGCTCGAGCTGTGCGGGGTTCAGCCACAGGCGGAAGGCCAGTTCGCTGCTACCGAAGACCCGGATATCGCCAACTCCCGGCGTGCTGCGCAGCGACTCACGCAGGGTCTGGTCCAACCAGCCCCCTACGAAGGTGGGGGCATAAAGATCTTTGGGGGCACTGAAGCCAAGGATCAGCAGGATGTCATCCGACGATCTGCGCACGTTGAGCCCCTGACGGGTCACGGCCTGCGGCAGTCGACGATTCGCCAGGTTGACCTCGTTCTGAACCTTGATCGCATTGAGCTCCGGGTCTCCCCCTTCAAAGCGCAGAGAGATGCTTGCGCCTCCTTGGCGACTGCTGGAGCTCATGCTCTCGAGACCCTCCAGTCCGTTGAACTGTTTCTCGAGCACGGCGGTCACGCTCTGCTCCACCACCTCCGGCCCTGCGGCTGGGAAGGTGGCGCTGACACTCACGCGGGTGGGGGCAAGCTGGGGGAGATCCTCCAGTCCAAGACCCACCAGGGCCACCAGGCCGGCCAGCAACACCAACAGGCTGCACACGATCGTGAAGACAGGCCGGCGCAGAAACGGCTGTGAGATGGACCGCAAGGCAGCACCTGCTGCAGAAGCGCAACGATCTTGACAGCGAAAAGCCCCTGATGGAGGCCAAGACCTCCATCAGGGGCAATCAAGGAATGAACAGGGATGACTGGAAAGTCAGACTGATCTGATCAGCTGACGCTCCAGACGCCACCAGCGATGTTGACCAGGGGGGCAACGATGGCAGTGCCAGCCAGGAACCAGGCGAAGGCGGCACCGCCGCAACCACCCAGCCAGAAGCCGCTGGCGAACTCAGCCCAGCCGGCCTTCGTGAACAGATCGGCAGGGGGGTTGTCGATGGTCGCGTCGGCAGGCTGCACATTGGGGCCGTTGCCGGCGGTGCCGTAGATCGACAGGCAGACGGTCAGGATCGAGACCAGACCGATGGCAGCCAGCAGACCTGCGGTGGCGGCGTAGTCGGTGTTGCGCAGGGGGCCGCAGACGGCGAAGGGGCCGTAGAGGAAGAAACCATGGGCCATGCCCACTTCCAGGCCACGGCGGTTGGGGGACAGGGCCGGACGGTAGGCGGGCAGCGCGTTGAGGAAGGCCTTGGCGAAATAGCTGCTGTTCACCGGGGTGGCCAGGTTGCCGACGGTGGGATCGGCGACGGGGGTCACAGTCATGGGAGGAATCGGAATGACGGTTTGGGAAGCGAGCGGTGCGACTCAGTCGCGAGCTTCGATCACGTTGAAGAGCAGTGCCATGGCCACAGCCGGGCCCATGATTCCCACCAGGGGCACGAACACGGAGGGCATCCAGGCGGCGACGAAATCTCCAGTCATGGCGACGGCCTAAGCCAAAAAGGTCCGCCGTTACTGTAGGGATCGCTTTTCTTAGCGCCCGCCGCCGGCTTTCGCGGCGACATAAAAGTTCAATCCCCCGATGTCTCAGTTCTTTGCTAGTGGCGCTGCCATCGTTCTTGCGCTTCTGCTCTGGGGAATGGGCCGTCGGCCCCGCAAGACCCTGTTGCGAAGCACCGACGCGGCTGCCGTCGCCGCCCTTAATCGCGCTCAGGTGGAGCTTGTGCAACAGGCGCAGGCTGAGCTGGAGCCGGTGGGCCTCGATGGTGAGCCTTGGTCGCTGCCATCCACAACGGCGGAACGTCTGACCCTGGAAACCGAGCTACGCCGCCTGATGTCCGGTGACCCGGAGCAGCGGATGGAGGCGGTGCGCCTTGCGGCCCTGTGGGGGCACAGGGCAGGACTGCCTGTGTTGCGGCGAGGGCTTCGCGATCCCGATCAACGCATCGTGGAAGCGGCTGCAGCGGCGATGGAGCGCCACCGCGGCGCTCCAGGGCGCCGCAGCGTTCAGCTGGCGCGCCTGCCGCGCAACGTGGCCCGGATGCGATAGATCGGCCGACCCTGGCTTTCGTGATACGTGCGGATCAGTAGCTCTGCCAGCAGGCCGAAGCAGAACAGCTGCACGCCCGTGAGCCCCAGCACCACCGCGAGGGTGAGCAGGGGGCGGTTGCCAATGTCGGCACCCATCAGCTTGATGGCCAGAAGGTAGGCGCTGGCCACAAGGCTGGCGGCGATCGCCACCAGGCCACCGAAGCCGAAGACATACATCGGTCGGGTGAGGAATCGCTTCATGAACCAAACCGTCAGCAGGTCCATCAGCACGCGGAACGTGCGGTCGATTCCGTATTTGCTGCTTCCGTACTGACGGGCGCGGTGGTTGACCTTCACCTCTGTGATCCGGGCTCCTTCAATGAAGGCCAGGGCGGGCAGGAAGCGGTGCAGCTCGCCATAGAGACGCATGTCGCTGAGCACTTCGCGGCGATAGGCCTTGAGTGAGCAGCCGTAGTCATGCAGGCGCACGCCTGTGACCCGCCCGATCAGGCGATTGGCGATTTTCGAGGGCAGCTTGCGTTGCAGTGCTGCATCTTGGCGCTGATGCCGCCAGCCGCTCACCAGGTCGAAGCCCTCGCGCAGGGTGGCGAGCAGCAGCGGGATATCGGCGGGATCGTTCTGGAGATCACCATCCAGACTCACGATCACTTCGCCGCGTGCCACGTCGAAGCCGGCCGCCATTGCTGCGGTTTGGCCATAGTTCTTGCGCAGCAGCACCCCCACCAGCTCTGGAATCTCCAGGCTCAGATCCTCCAGCACCTGGGCCGTGCCATCGCTGGATCCATCGTTGACCAGCACCAGCTCGAAACGTTCGCCTGTGGGGCGTAGGGCCGTGAGCAGCTGCTCCACCAGCTCAGGCAGGCTTTCCTCTTCGTTGTAGAGAGGCACCACCACCGAGAGATCGAGCGGAGCCTCGCCCGCATCGAGGGCAGTGGCTGAGGGTGCGGCGCTGAGGGACATCCCGGTGCGGTTCGGTGGGGGCAACCTAGATCGGGCTGCTACGGCAGAGGCTGCTCGGCCGAGCCTGTGATGGCTGGGGCTGTTACGGCAATGAGGTTCCGTCATGGCAGCGATGCACGCGGCCGGCCCCGCGCAGTTCCGCCCGGTAATGGCAGGCGACCGGGTGCTGATCACGGGGATGAATGCAGTCGCTGCCGATTCCGTTGCGGCCATGTTGCTGTCCTGAGCTGTGCCAGTAATGGCCTCCACCCCTGTGAATTCCCACATGGGTGCAGCGCTGAGGTGTGCCGAAGAACAGCAGGTCCCCGGGGCGCAGCAGCCTGTCATCCCCGGCGCGCACGGCGACTGGCATGCAGAACCGCTCCTGCTGATAGGCGTCCCGTGGCAGCCAAATTCCGGCGCTTGCAAAGGCCGTTTGCACCAACCCTGAGCAGTCAAGATTTGGCCCGACCGTGCCACCCCAGAGATAGACATTCGGCCTGGCCGCAGCAGCGGTGATCCAGCTGAGCACTGCCGGCAGCCGGTGGACGATCGCCTTCTCATCGAGCAGCGTCGGTCTCCATGGGGCGCTGCTGCGGGCCTGGCCGACGATCTCTGTCAGCGCCATCCAGCAGGGATAGCCATCCTCCAGCAGCACAACGCGCAAGCGCCCAGGGTGGGCCTGTTCTGGGCTGTCCAGCACCCGGAATCGGCGGCCCGCCGCTGCTTGGGTCGCCAGACCATCGCCTGCAGCACGGGCGTAACCGTTAACGCTTCGCGTCAGTTGCCAGACGCTTCCTGCTTGGAGCAGTTCAGGGGCGAGTGGGGTGCCTAGGGTCGGCATGGTTCAGCGGCCAGCTTCATGGCGTTCTACCGTCCCGACCCGGCGATGCAGGAGCATCTGTCCTCCCTGTTGCGCCGACTGGAGTCGGAGGGCCGGCCTGGACTCACTGAGCAGGTGGCCATCACTTGGGTGCGCTACGACCAGCAGGCTCCGGCTGCCGGCACTGGCCTCGGAGCGGCCTGGGCGGATCAGCGTCTCCTCTATCCCGCCAGTGTGGTGAAGCTGTTTTATGCGGTGGCGGCTGAGGATTGGCTGCAGCGCGATCTCCTGGTGGACAACGACGAATTGCGTCGGGCTCTGCGGGACATGATCGTGGACTCAGGCAACGACGCCACCGGTCTGGTCGTGGATCTGCTCACGGCTACCACCAGCGGCCCCACCTTGCGGGGGCAGGCCTGGAGCCAATGGCAGCAGCAGCGGCAGTTGGTCAACACCTGGCTGCAGACGATCGGATGGCCTGAGCTGGAACGCATCAACTGTTGCCAGAAAACCTGGAACGAAGGGCCCTATGGCCGCGAACGTGACTTCTATGGGGTCATGAATGACAATCGCAATGCCCTCAGCACGGCCGCTACGGCCAGGGTGCTGGAGGCTGTGATGACCGATGCGCTGCTGTCCCCTCCGGCCAGCCGTCGTTTACGCGATCTGCTGGAGCGTTCCCTCGATCTGGCCCAACGGGCCGCCGATCCTGAGAATCAGGTGGATGGATTCCTGGGGGAAGGGCTGCCTGCAGAGAGCAGGGTCTGGAGCAAGGCCGGCTGGATGAGTCAGGCCCGTCACGATGCCGCCTGGTGGAGCTTGCCTGATGCCTCACCGTCCCTCTTGGTGGTGTTCAGCGACGGCCAGGAGCGTGCGCAGGACACAACATTGCTTCCTGCTCTGGCAAGAGAGCTCGCTGCGTTTGCGATCGATTAAGTCAACGGAGAGGGAGGGATTCGAACCCTCGACAGAAGTTGCCTCCTGTAACTCCTTAGCAGGGAGCCGCTTTCAACCACTCAGCCACCTCTCCAGCGGCTCGCCCACCTTACCAAGGAGTGGGCCCAGAAGGTCAGATCACCACCCTTGGCAGACGGTGTTTGAAACCGCACAGCACCTCCCAGGGGATGGAGCCGCTTTGCTCACTCCAATCACGGGGGGTGATCCTCTCAGCACCGTCTTGGCCCAGCAAGGTCACCACGCTGCCGGCTTCCAGCTGGGGATGGTCGGTGGCATCGAGGATCAGTTGATCCATGGTGATCGCTCCAACCTGGGGTAGACGCCGACCCTGGTGCAGGGCGGCGATCCGACCCGAGAGCGCTCGGCTCACGCCATCGGCGTAGCCAATTGCCACCACGGCCAGTCGGCTGGGGCGCTGGGTGATGAAGCGATGCCCGTAGCTGACCCCAACGCCGGCGGACACCTGGCGAATCAGTGTCACGCGTGCTTTGACGGCCATGGCCGGCTCCAGGGCTAGGGCTCCATCCAGATGCGGGCTTGGGCAATGGCCATAGAGCGCCAGGCCAACGCGGACCAGGTCGTGATGGAGAGCCTGGCTGCGTAGCGTCCCGGCCGAGTTGGCGAGATGACGCAAGGGGCCGCCGGCGGGCAGGTGTTGCAGAACCGTTTCAAACCGTTGTTGCTGCAGGGCTGTGACCCGGTCACCCTCGCCTTCAGGCTCGCCATCGGCGAGGGCCAGGTGGCTGTAAACCCCGCTGAGTTGGATCTGATCCAGCTGCCCAATCGCCGCTGCCAGCCGTGGTCCTTCTTCCCAGTCGCAACCCAGGCGCGTCATCCCCGTGTCAAGTTTCAGCTGGACACGGAAAGGACGCCCACTGCCACTGGCGAGGTTTTGGCAGAGCAGCGCTTCGCGCATGCTGCTCAGGGTTGGCATCAGTTGCCAGTGCAGGCAGGCTCGCAGCTCCTCCGGTTGGGTGAGGTTTCCCAGCACTAGAACGGGCTGATCCAGTCTGGCCTTCCTGAGTTCGATCCCTTCCTGCAGCGTGGCCACACCGAGCTGGCTGGCGCCGCCCACTAGGGCCGCACGGGCCACGGTGACGGCTCCATGGCCATAGCCATCGGCCTTCACGACCGCCATCAGCGCGCAGGATGGCAGCAGCAGGCCGCGAAGGGACCGGGCATTGGCTTCGATGGCCGCTGGTGATACCTCCAGCCAGGCCCTCTGACGGGGATCGGGCGCTTCCGTGTCCCGCAGGGGCGTCATTGGCTCGGTCGTGAAGGACACCTTGACAGGGGTTGGATGCCGATAGCATGCCGCTTAATCAGGGGGCTGGCATGGGCCAGGTTCTCGTTCTCAATGCGTCCTACGAGCCGCTGAATATCACCACCTGGCGTCGCGCCATGGTGATGTTGCTCAAAGGAAAGGCCGAGGGCCTGGAACATGACCCTGACCACTGCGTGCGTGCCGACCTGCTGGTGCCGACGGTTATTCGTTTGCGCCAGTTCGTGCGCGTTCCGTTCCGTCAGTTGCCGCTGACCCGCCGCAACCTGTTTCAGCGCGACAACCATTGCTGCCAATACTGTGGAAGCCGTGGCGATCAGCTTTCGATCGACCATGTTCTGCCCCGCAGTCGCGGTGGGGACGACACCTGGGAGAACGTGACCACCGCCTGTTTGCGCTGCAATGTGCGCAAGGGAAACCGCACTCCTCAGGAGGCGAACATGCCCCTGCGCCGGGTGCCGCGTCGGCCCTTGAGCAGCCTAAGCTTTGAGGCCACCCGTCAGATTGATTCAGGCCGTCGCAGCGAGTGGGCCAAATATGTGATCGGTGCCTGAGTCTCAGGCGTCCGTGTCGTCACTGAGGGCCTCGAGCTTGGCGCGCTGTTCCTCAGCGATGCAGGCGCCGATCACGTCTTCTAACTGACCCTCCAGCACCGGATCAAGACTGAAATTGCGCCCAAGCCTGTGGTCGGTCACTCGGTTGTCCTTGGCGTTGTAGGTGCGAATTTTTTCGCTGCGATCGCCTGTCCCCACCTGAGCCCTGCGGGCTGAGCTCTCCTTTGCGTTCGCTTCTGCCAGCTGTCGCTCATAAAGCTTGGCGCGCAGGATCTCCATGGCCCGTTCCCTGTTCTGAAGCTGGGAGCGCTCCTGGGTGCAGAACACCCGGATCCCAGTCGGTTTATGGAGCAGGTCCACGGCCGTTTCCACCTTGTTGACGTTCTGGCCGCCGGCTCCGCCTGAGCGCGCTGTGCTGATCTCAAGTTCGGTGGGATCGATCTGCACCTCCACCGGGTCCGCTTCTGGCATCACGGCCACAGTGGCGGTGGACGTGTGCACACGGCCCTGGGATTCGGTGGCGGGTACCCGCTGCACGCGATGGACCCCAGCTTCGAATTTCAGCTGGCTGAACACCGCATCCCCCTTGACCGAGAGGATGAGTTCCCGATAGCCGCCGAGATCGGCGATGTTCGCGCTGACCGGTTGCACGGTCCACTGCCGGCGGCTGCCATAGCGCTCATACATCCGAGCCAGATCGCCTGCCCAAAGGCAGGCCTCATCGCCGCCGGCACCGGCGCGAATCTCCAGCATCACGCTGCGCTCATCCCGTGGATCGCGGGGAAGCAACGCCAGGGTGACCCGTCTGACCAGCTCGTCATGGCGGTCCTGGAGGGCCTGCAGCTCCTGCTGAGCGAGCTCCTCCATGGCGGTATCGCCGCGGCTGTCCCGCAGGAGCGCACGGGTCTGGTCGAGCTCCGCCTCGATCTGATTCAGGCTCGCGTAATCCTGCACCAGGGGTTCCAGTCGCGCGCGCTCCCTGGCAATCGTCTCCAGGCGTTTGGGATCTGCAGCCACATCTGGATCCGCCAGCTGACGCTCCAGGGTTCGGAAGCTGGTTCTGGCGGCTTCCAAGCGGCTGATCAGGGTTGAGCTGTCCATCCCCTCAGGCAGGCGGTGATCAAAAGACCCCCGACCTCAGACGCTTGTCCGGGGCCGGGGGTGGTGAATGCAGGTGTCATCAGACCCTGGACAGGGAGGCCTTGTTCAGGCGTCGGCAGCAGCTTCGTCCTTGCTGGCAGCATCGGATTTGGAGCTGTCAGCGGCTTTCTTTTCGCCAGCAGCCTGTCCGGCGCCACCCATGCCGTATTTGCGCATGAAGCGGTCCACACGGCCCTCGGTGTCGAGGATCTTCTGGGTTCCGGTGAAGAAGGGATGATTGCCGCTCCAGACGTCGACGTGAATCTCCGGCTGGGTGGAGCCAGTGGTCATGACCACCTCTCCATTGCAGATCACCTTGGCGTCGGGATACCAGGTGGGATGAATCTCGGGCTTGGGCATGACAGGGATCAGCGCTTGGAGAACTGAGGAGCCTTGCGGGCTTTCTTGAGGCCGTACTTGCGACGTTCCTTGGCACGGGGGTCGCGGCTGAGGTGACCCTCAACTTTGAGGGGCTTGCGGTTGTCCGCCGACAGCTCGCAGAGGGCTCGGGCTGCACCCTGCTTGATGGCGTCGGCCTGACCGGTGAGGCCACCACCACGGACATTCACCAGCACGTCATAGTCGGCGGTGAGGCCGAGGGTCTGCAGAGGAGCCTTGACGGCGGCGATGTAGGCCGGGTTGTAATTCAGATAATTGTCACCCGGGCGACCATTGATGGTGATCGTGCCGTTGCCGGGGACCAGGCGGACGCGGGCCACGGAGGTCTTGCGGCGACCAGTGCCCCAGTAGACGACGGAATTAGAAGTGCTCATTGGGCGGAAGCGGCGGGATCGAGCGCGAGGGGCTTGGGCTGCTGAGCTGCATGGGGATGCTCGCTGCCTTTGTAAACCTTGAGCTTGCGGAACAGCTGGCGGCCCAGAGCGTTGTGGGGAAGCATGCCCTTGATGGCTTTCTCCACGATGCGCTCAGGCAGGCGCTCCTGCAGGTGAGCGAAGGTTTCAACCTTCATGCCGCCCGGACGTCCGGAGTGACGGCGATACAGCTTCTGCTGGGGCTTGTTACCGCTGACACGCACCTTGTCGGCATTGATGACGACCACAAAATCGCCAGTGTCGAGGTGTGGGGTGTAGCAGGCCTTGGTCTTGCCGCGCAGGACAGATGCCACCTCGGTGGCGAGTCGGCCGAGGGTCTGATTCTCAGCGTCCACCAGATACCACTGGCGTTCGATCGAATCGATGGAGGGAACGGATGTCTTGTTCATCACGCCGGCATGCCGGTTCGGGTATGCCCCACCTGAGCTGGCGGAGCTGGGCAGATGGGATCAGATTGCGTCACCGCCCTCTGATCCGAGCTCAAACAAAGAGCTTACCTCGTCGTGGATTCCTCCCTGGAACAGGGCTGATTGCTGATGAGGTGGCGGGCCGTCCTGGCCGGTGCAGCGAACGAACACTGCTTCCGGAATGGTTCAGTGGCGTTCTGGCATGGAAGGAGGATCCGGTGGCGGATCGCTCGATGCCAGAAAATACCGCGGTTGGCAATCGTACCACCCGCCCTCACTGAAGATTGCCTCGGCATACCCAGCTCGCAGCAGGCAGAGGCCCTGGGATGGCGCGGCCTCTTTGACTTCGTGGCGACGCCGTTCCCGCCAGCGTTGTTCGAAGGCGGAAGGGCTGAGTCGATGTTCTCCCACTGCCACGAGTTGTGCGGTGAGCAGTCGCACCATTCCATAGAGAAAACCACTGGCCTGGATGTCCATGACCACCAGGTCCCCTTGCCGTTCCAGATTCACATCCTGAATCGTGGTGCGGGCATGGGCGCGGCGGCTGCCGGCACGCATGAAGGCTGAAAAGTCATGCAGTCCCAGCATTCCCTCCAATGCCTGGGCCATCGCGCTCTCGTCGAGGCGCAGCTGGTAGCGGTGCCACGTCCAGGGGCTGAGGAACAGGTTCGGACGGCGCCCGTTGTAGATCGTGTAGCGATAGCGCCGGTAGGTGGCTGAGTGGCAGGCATGCCAGTCCAGAGGGCGTTCCACGGCTTCACGCACGCGGATGCTCTTGGGGAGGCGCCCATTGAGTGCCGGCGCCCAGCGGCTCGCAGGAATCGGTCCGCAGCAGTCGAAATGCACCACCTGGCCAGCGGCGTGAACTCCTGCATCGGTACGACCGGCAGCAACGGCCTGGATCGGGCGGAAGGGATCCAGCTCAGCGATCGCGTTCTCCAGGACCCCTTGCACGCTGGTGCCTTGGCGTTGCCGCTGCCATCCACAAAACAGGGAACCCTCGTACTGCACACTGATGGCGATCCGTTTCCGGATGGGGCCGTCAGAGACAGACGAGGGTTCGACAGTCGAGGGTTCGGAGAACAGCGCTGATGTCTGGATCAGACCAATTCGATGATCGCCATCTCGGCGTTGTCTCCACGACGGGGCACCGTGCGGGTGATTCGGGTGTAACCCCCGTTCCGGTCGCCGTAGCGATCCTGAGCCTTGTCGAACAGGGCATGAACGAGTTGCTTGTCAAAGATGTAGCCGATGGCGCGGCGGCGGGCTGCGAGGCTGCCGTCCTTGGCCAGCGTGATCATGCGCTCGGCCTCATCACGCAGGGCTTTGGCACGGGCCTTGGTGGTGGTCACACGACCCTCACGAATCAGCTGGGTGGTGAGGCCACGGAGCATGGCCTTGCGCTGGTCAGCCGGACGACCCAGCTGGGGAACTCGACATTGGTGACGCATGGTTCAGGTGCGGAGGTGGGACGAACGGATGGAATCAGGCGCTGGTGCGGCTCTGGGGGATCGAGATGCCGATGCGCTCGAGGGCTTCGATCACCTCATCGGCTGACTTGGAGCCGAAGTTCTTGATCTCAAGCAGGTCTTCGTAGCTGAAGCCCATGAGATCGGAGACGGAATTGACCTGGGCACGCTTCAGGCAGTTGTAGGCCCGAACCGAGAGGTTCAGTTCCTCGAGGGGGATCTGGGCCTCTGCGGATGGCTCGGGCTCGAGTCCGGGCTCCTCCACCATCGTGACCGTGGCCAGAGGCTGGAAGAGTTCGATCAGCTGGTTAGCCGCCTGAGCAATGGCGTCATCGGGAGTGATCGAACCGTCGGTGACCACCTCCATGCGCACCCGCTCACGAGCAGATCCACCTTCGGCAACGGCTGTTTCATCGATGCTGAAGTTCACCCGTTGCACGGGCATGAACACGGCATCGATCTGAAGCAGATCGATGGCACTGGTGTCTTCGTTGTGGCGGTCAACGGGGCGATAGCCGATGCCGCGCTCCACATGGACTTCCAGCTCGAGGCTGTGACCATCACTCACCGTTGCGATCGGTCGCTCCGGATCCACCACCTGCACCTGGGAGGAAAACTGCAGGTCACGGGCCTTCACCTCAGCGGGACCAGAGACAACAAGCCGACCGATTTCCAGCTCGCTGGTGCGGCTGTTGACGCTCAGCTGTTTGCAGTTCAGGAGGATGTCGAGAACGTCCTCTCGAACTCCGGGAA
The DNA here is from genome assembly GCF_014217855.1 of Synechococcus sp. HK01-R. Lineage (NCBI taxonomy): Bacteria > Bacillati > Cyanobacteriota > Cyanophyceae > Synechococcales > Synechococcaceae > Synechococcus > Synechococcus sp. HK01-R. The sequence goes on from NZ_CP059059.1 coordinate 1,176,321, forward strand.
CGGTGGCGTACTCATGGTTGACGCCGGCGATGCGTACCGCGGTGACGGCGCTGCCTTCCAGGCCTCCCATCAACACCCGACGCAGGGCATTGCCGAGGGTGGTTGCCTGGCCACGCTCCAGGGGACCGATGAGAAATACACCGGTCTGAGCGCGATCATCAGCGATCTGATGCTCGATACGGTCGATCTGGTATTGCAGCACGGTCTGTAGCGGGGAGGAGGGAAGGAAACCTGGGGGCGGAACGTCGCTCAGACGCGACGGCGCTTGGAACGGCGGCAGCCGTTGTGGGGAAGCGGCGTGACATCGCGGATCAGGGTGATCTCCAGCCCGGCCACTTGGAGGGCGCGGATGGCGGTTTCACGGCCTGAACCGGGGCCACGCACCAGCACCTCGATCTGACGCATGCCCTGCTCGAGAGCACGGCGGGCGGCTGCTTCGGCAGCGGTCTGCGCTGCGAAAGGTGTGCCTTTGCGCGCGCCTTTGAAACCGCTCGCTCCAGCCGACGACCAGGAGATGACCTCGCCGGTGGTGTCGGTGATCGAAACGATCGTGTTGTTGAAGGTGCTTTGGATGTGTGCAACGCCGTTCGGGACGTTGCGCTTGGCCTTCTTGGGGCCTGATTTCTTGGCGGGTTTGGCCATGGGCTGGGGCCTGGAGGCGAATAGGGGGAGATGTCAGGGGCGGGCGGTCGTTGACGACGGGCGTCAGCGGCTTCGCCTCACTTCTTCTTGCCAGCGACGGTTTTGCGCGCGCCACGGCGGGTGCGGGCATTCGTGCGAGTGCGCTGGCCGCGCACAGGAAGACTCATGCGGTGGCGACGGCCACGGACGCAGCCGATGTCCTGCAGGCGCTTAAGGGCCATGCCCTCCTGACGCCTCAGATCACCTTCGATTGTGTAGGCCTCGGTGGCGCCGCGCAGTTTCTGCACATCGCCATCCTCCAGATCCTTGACGCGGATGTCAGGGTTGACACCGGTCTTGGACAGGATGGTCCGGGCCCGGGTGGGGCCGATTCCATAGATGTAGGTGAGGGCGACTTCGATCCGCTTGTCGCGGGGAATGTCGACGCCAGCAATCCTTGCCACTGAGCAATCAATCGAAGGGGGGACGGGGGCCGACGGTGTCGGCAGTTGAGGCGATGGCCTGAGGGGCTCTGCTGTCAGAGCTGAACCTCAGGTCCGGCAGCTGGGGATCAGCCCTGGCGCTGCTTGTGCTTGGGGTTGGTGCAGATGACCATGACCCGGCCGTGGCGGCGAATCACACGGCACTTGTCGCACATTTTCTTGACCGAGGCGCGCACCTTCATGGGGTGTGGCTCTCCAAAATTCCAAACAGCTAACCTATCACAGCGGGTCTATCAAGACCCTTGAAGCGCTTGTTCGATCCGCTCGGTGATCGCCTCGACGCTGCCCTGGGCCTCGACCGAGAGCAGTAAGCCCTGCTGGCGGTAGTGGTCAATCAGTGGAGCGGTCTTCTCGCGATAGACCTCGAGCCTGTGGCGGATCACGTCTTCAGTGTCGTCAGCGCGGCCGCGGGCGAGCATTCGTTCAATGAGCACCGCGTCATCAAGCTCCAGAAGCACCACGGCTTCGAGGGGTTGCTTGAGTCCGTCGAGCAGTGGTGCCAGGGCCTCGGCCTGAACAACGGTGCGAGGAAAACCGTCAAGCAGCCAGCCCCCGCCATCCAGGCTGCCGAGCTGGGCCTTGACGATGGCGAGCACCAGGGTGTCGCTGACCAGTTCTCCCCTGTTCATGGCCGCTTCGGCTTCCTTGCCCAGGTCGCTGCCGGCGGCTACCTCGGAACGGAGCAGATCTCCGGTGGAGAGGTGCTTCATGCCGTGGCTTGCGCAGAGGCGTGCTGCCTGGGTTCCCTTGCCGGCGCCGGGGGGGCCGAGGAAGAGGAGGCGGTTCTTCATGGCTGTAGTCGTGGGAAGAGGGGGATCAGGGAATCGGGGGTGTATCAGGCAAAAAGCACGTTACCGTGCTCAATGCGTGTTTTTTGCGTATCGAGAACGTGCCTATTGCCGCACAAGTCCTTCGTAGCGCTGGGAGATCACGTAGGTCTGAACTTGCTTGGCGGTGTCAATCGCCACGCCGACCAGAATCAGGAGCGAGGTGGCACCCAGGCCCTGGAAGGTCGTGACTCCTGTGGCTCGCTCCACCGCGGAAGGGATGATCGCCACCGCACCAAGGAAGAGGCCCCCCAGCAAGGTGAGTCGGTTTTGCACCCCAGAGAGATAGGTCGCCGTGGCACTGCCTGGTCGCACCCCTGGAATCGCCACGCCTCCCTTTTTGAGATTGGAGGCGATATCGCTTGGATTTACGGTGAGCGAAGCGTAGAAATAGGCAAATCCCAGGATCAATGCGAAGAAGAGCAGGGCATAGGGCCAGGGATTCGGAGCGCCAGGGCTGAGGGCGCTGGAGGCGCGGATCAGCAGCGGATTCTTGGTGAAATTGGCGATGGTGATCGGCAAGAAGATCAGTGCCGAGGCAAAAATGATGGGCATCACGCCACCGGCATTGAGCTTCAGAGGCAAATAGCTCTGACGACTAGGGAGCAGGGCGGTGCCGCCCACCTGGCGCTTGGCGCTCACAATCGGCAGTCGACGGGCGCCCTCCTGCACGAAAATGATGCCCACGATCGTGACCAGGAACACCAGTACCAGAACAATGATGCCCAGGACATCATTGCGGTCTCCGGTCTGAGCCTTTTCGATCGTGGCCCCGAGCGCCTGGGGCAGGGTGGCCACGATGTTCAGGAAAATCACAAGCGAGGCGCCCTGACCGATGCCCCGTTCGGTGATGACCTCACTGATCCACATCACCACCATCGATCCCGTGACCAGTGCCAGGGCGGTCTGAACCACGAACACCGTCTCGCTGAGACCTTCCACTGCGTACTGGCGCAGGATCATTGCGAAGACGATGCTCTGCAGCAGTCCCCAGCCCAGAGCCACATAGCGGGTGATCTGGGCGATTTTGCGTCGCCCGGCCTCGCCCTCATTTTTCTGAAGGTCCTCGAGTTGCGGCAGCGCCGCTGTCAGCAGCTGAAGGATGATCGAGGCATTGATGAAAGGCAGGATCCCCAGGGCGAAGACGCCCAGGGTGGAGATGCCTCCTCCGGTGAAGATGTCGAGGAAGCCGATCAGCTGGCCGCCTTGCTTCAGGAAGTCCTGGAAGGCCACCCGGTCGATGCCGGGCATGGGGATGTAAATCCCAAGGCGCACGAGCATCAACAGACCGAGGGTGGTGAGCACTCGACCGCGCAGCTCTTTGTTCTGCACCAGCTGGGTGATCACCTCTCCGGCGCTGGGATTGCGACCCCGACTGACGAGCATGGATGAATGGAAATGAAAGGGCTTGATGCCAAAAAGCCGTCCGCAGACCAGGGGACTGCGGACGGCTCAGACCTTAGATCTGCACTGGCGGATCCGTGAGGATTCAGTCGAGCAGTTCGCAGCTGCCGCCAGCGGCTTCAATCTTGGTGCGGGCGGAGGCGGTGAAGGCCGCAGCCTGAACGGTGAGTTTCACCTTCAGCTCACCATTGCCAAGGATCTTGAGCGGATGCTTGGGGCTGGTCACAACCCCTTCCTTGACCAGGGAGTCGAGGTTGACGGTGCAGCCGGCCTTGAGCTCATTGAGGGCAGACACGTTCACCACAGTGAAGAACTTTGGGTTCACCAGTGGGAAGTGCTTGAGCTTCGGTACCCGGCGGTAAAGGGGCATCTGGCCACCCTCGAAGCCGGGGCGGGTGGGTCGGCCGGAACGTGACTTCTGGCCGCGCATGCCGAAGCCGCAGCTGGCGCCCTGGCCGGCGGCGATGCCGCGACCCTTGCGCAGTTTGCGGCGTCGGGCGCCGGCGTTGGCCTTGAGGTTGTCGAGTCGGAGAGTCATGGGGAATCAGGAGTAGATCTGCTCGAGGGAGATCCCCCGTTCCTTGGCGGTCTCCTTGTGGGTGCGGAGAGCCTCGAGGGCCACCATGGCAGCCCGCGCATTGTTGAGGGGAGTCTTGCTGCCCAGGCGCTTGGCAAGCACGTTCTTGATGCCGGCCAGTTCCAGCACGGTGCGGATCGAACCGCCCGCGATCACACCCGTACCAGGAGCGGCGGGGCGGATCAGCACGCTGGCGGCGCCATCGCGACCATTGGACAGGGTGGGAATGGAGTTGTGGCGGGTCAGAGGCACCTTCACCAGATGCTTCTTGCCATCGGCCACGCCCTTGCGAACAGCACCGATCACATCGCCGGCCTTGCCGACACCCACGCCGACCTGACCTTTCTCGTTGCCGACAACGACGATGGCTCGGAAGCTCATCTTCTTACCGCCCTTGACGGTCTTGGACACGCGGCGGATTTGCACCACGCGCTCCTGCCATTCGGAGTCACGCTCCTGGTTGCGGCGGTCGCCACGGCGTCCACCACCACGGCGATCACCGCGGTCGCGGTCGCCACGGCCCCGGCGCTGCTCCTGCTGCCCTTCGGCGGCTGCAGGCACATCGGATGCTGCCGGGATGTCGTTCGGGTTGGTCTGGGTGTTGGGTTCGGTCATGGTGAGAGCAGGGTCAGAATTGCAGGCCCGCTTCCCGGGCGGCATCGGCAAGGGCTTTCACCCGTCCGTGGTACAGGTTGCCGCCGCGATCGAAGACCACCTGTTGGATCCCCTTAGCGAGGGCGCGTTTGGCCACCAGTTCGCCAACGGCGACGGAGGCATCGCAGCTTCCAGCGTTGGCTTTGAGACTGGTGCGCAGGTCCTTGTCGACGGTAGAGGCTGAGCAGAGGGTGCTCTGGGACTCGTCGTCGATGACCTGGGCGTAGATGTGGTTGTTGGAGCGGAAAATCGCCAGCCGGGGACGCTCGGCGGAGCCGCTGATTTGGCGACGCAGGCGCCGGTGGCGCTTCTGGGTCTGTTGTTTGCGGGAAAGAGTCGACATGGTGGGAAATGCGGAAGGGGGTCTGGCAGGGGGTTACTTCTTGCCCGACTTGCCGGCCTTGCGCAAGATGCGCTCGCCCGCATATTTGATGCCCTTGCCCTTGTAGGGCTCAGGTGGGCGGATGGCGCGGATCTTGGCGGCTTCATTGCCCACCAATTCCTTGTCGGTTCCGGAGACGGTGACGTTGGTGTTGTTCTCCACCGCAAAGGTGATTCCGTCGGGAGGAATCATCTCAACGGGGTGGCTGTAACCGGCACTCACCACAAGGTTCTTGCCTTTCACCTGGGCACGGTTGCCCACACCGACGATTTCCAGTTTCTTGCTGAATCCGGTGCTGACACCTTCGACCATGTTGGCCACCAGGGTGCGGCAGAGACCGTGACGCTCACGGGAGCGGCGCTTGTCGCTGCTGGGAGCCACCACCAGAGTGTTCTCCACCTGGCTAATGGTCACACCCTCAGGGAGGGTGCGCTTCAGTTCGCCCTTCGGGCCCTTCACGGTGACCGCGAGACCATCGAGGCTCACGCTCACCTTGTCGGGGATGGGGATGGGGGATTTACCGATACGAGACATGGTTCTGGCTCCGGATCAATAGACGTAGCAGAGCACTTCACCACCGACGCCCTGCTTGCGGGCATCGCGGTCGCTCATCACACCCTTGGATGTGGAGATGATCGCCACTCCAAGACCGCCCAACACTTTGGGGAGGCCACGGGTGTTCTTGTAGATGCGCAAGCCCGGCTTGCTCACACGCTGCATGGAGCGAATGGTGGGCTGACGGTGCTTGCCGCTGTACTTGAGTTCGAGCACAAGGTGCGTCTGCACGCCTTCGCCTTCTTCGCTGATTTCAGCGATGAAGCCTTCCTGCTGCAGCACCTTGGCGATGCTGCGGGACATCCGAGAGGCGGGAACTTTGGTGGTCTGATGACGTTTCTCACTCGCATTGCGGATGCGGGTGAGCATGTCGGAAATAGGGTCGTGGTTGGCCATAGTGGTTTCCGAGGGGGGCTCAGTTGCTGCGGAATGGCATTCCCATCTCGCGGAGGAGGGCCCGGCCCTCTTCATCCGTGCGGGCAGTGGTCACGATGGTGATGTCCATGCCCCTGATGGCGTCGATCTTGTCGAAGGAGATCTCAGGGAAGATGATCTGCTCCCTCACCCCCAGGGTGTAGTTGCCACGGCCGTCAAAGCTCTTGGGGCTCACACCGCGGAAATCGCGGATGCGGGGCAGAGCCAGATTGATCAGACGCTCCAGGAAGGCATACATGCGGTCTCCACGAAGGGTGACGGCACAGCCGATTGGCATGCCCTGACGGATCTTGAAGCCGGCGATGGCCTTCTTGGCACGGGTCACCACAACCTTCTGGCCGGTGATCTGCGCCAGTTCCGTCACGGAGGCCTCAAGGGACTTCGCGTTCTGGGCGGCTTCGCCGAGACCCCGGTTGACGGTGACTTTCACCACCTTGGGGACTTCGTGGATGTTGGAGAGACTCAGGTCTTTCAGCAATTTGGGCTGAATGGTCTCCCTGTAGCGCTGTTTGAGTGACATAGCTGGGGGATGAGGACTTCTGGGCTTGGTCAGAAGACGGGCCGGGTGATCAATCGATCACTTCGCCGGTTTTCTTGAGGCGGCGCTTCTTGGTGCCGTCTTTTTCGATCACCACTTCAACGCGGCTGGCGACCTTCTTTTCGGTGGAGTAGAGCATCACGTTGGAGGCATGCAGTGAGGCCTCTTCTGTGACGATCCGACCGCTTTCACCTTCCTGGGTGGGCTTGACGTGGCGGGTGCGCAGATTGATGCCCTGCACGATCACGCGGTTCTCGTTTGGCAGGGTGCGCAGCACCTCACCGGTCTTGCCCTTGTCTTTGCCGGTGATCACCTGAACGGTGTCACCTTTGCGCAGACGCATCTTGATCCGCTCGCTCGTGCTGGTTTTGGGAGTTGCGGTTGCCATCTCAGATCACCTCCGGAGCAAGGGAGACGATTTTGGTGAAGTTGCGCTCGCGCAATTCCCGAGCAACCGGTCCGAAGACGCGAGTGCCCCGCGGATTGTTGTCCGCGTTGATGATCACGGCCGCGTTGTCGTCGAAGCGGATCGAGTTACCCGTGTCGCGACGGAGGGTGTGCCTGGTGCGGACCACCACAGCCTTGACCACATCGGACTTCTTCACGCCCATGTTGGGCATGGCGTCTTTGACAGCGGCCACGATCACATCACCGACATGGGCGTAGCGACGGTTGCTGCCCAGCACGCGGATGCACTGGATGCGCTTGGCGCCGCTGTTATCAGCGACGGTCAAATAGGTTTCCTGCTGAATCATTTCGCGGCCTCCTCAGCCTTGGCGCTGTGGCTGAGCACTTCGGCGACAGCCCAGCGTTTGTGACGGCTCAGTGGGCGGGTTTCGGTGATCCGAACCCGGTCGCCGACGCGGCAGCTGTTGTCCTCGTCGTGAGCTTTGTAGCGAGTGGTGCGGCTGACCGTCTTCTGGTAGATGGGATGAGGGAAGCGGTTCTCCACCGCAACCACCACCGTTTTGTCCATCTTGTCGCTGACGACGGTGCCGACCCTTTCCTTGGTTGCCATGTCTGGTTCTCCTTAGGGGGTCAGGAAGCGGCGGAGCGCTGACGCTCCGCTTGCACCGTCAGCAGCTGGGCCAGCTTGATGCGGCTTTGCTTGAAGCGGTGCGTATTGCTCAGCTGCCGGGTGGCTTGCTGAAAGCGCAGATCAAACAGTTCGCGGCGAAGGCCGTCGATCTGCTCGTTGATGTCTGCGTCGGTGAGCTGGCGCAGCTCGGAAGCATTGGGGCGTGCCATGGTCAGGCCTCCACGGTTGCGGTGGACGCTGCCTTGGCATCGCTGCCAGCGGCGGCTTTCTCCTGGTCGTCCAGGGAGATGAACTTGGTTTTCACGGGCAGCTTGTACTGCGCCAGGCGCATGGCCTCCCGTGCAATCTCGGGGGTGATTTCGGCACCGCCCATCTCGAAGAGCACCCGGCCCGGCTTGATCACAGCCACCCAGAATTCTGGGTTGCCCTTACCGGAACCCATACGGGTTTCAGCGGGGCGCATCGTGATCGGTTTGTCGGGGAAGATCCGGATCCAGATCTTGCCGCCACGTTTGACGTGACGGGTCATGGCACGACGGCTGGCCTCGATCTGGCGCGAGGTGATCCAGCCACACTCCTGTGCCTGCAGCGCGAACTGACCAAAGGCAATGGTGTTGCCTCGGGTGGCGATGCCGCGCATGCGGCCGCGCTGCTGCTTACGGAATTTGACGCGTTTTGGACTCAGCATGGTTCAGGCCTCCTGTTCAACCCTCGTTAGAGCGGTCTTCGAACTGTTGGGGCCTGCGACCGGCCCGACGCCGTGGGGTTGCCCCCACAGGCAGTTGCTGCCGGGCCTCGTCGCCCAGCACTTCGCCTTTGAACACCCACACCTTGATGCCCAGCACCCCGTAGGTGGTGCTGGCCACTTTGGTGGCGTAATCGATGTCGGCACGAAGGGTGTGCAGTGGCACACGTCCTTCACGCGTCCATTCGGTTCGGGCGATCTCGGCGCCATTGAGGCGGCCGCTCACCTGGATCTTCAGGCCGAGCACACCAGCCCGCTGGGCCCGTTGAACGGCCATGCGGATGGTGCGTCGGAACGCCACGCGCTTCTCGAGTTGCTGGGCGATGTACTCGGCCAGCAGGAAGGCATCAGCGTCGACACGCTCGACTTCAACCACGTTGATCCGCACCTGACGGCTCAGATCTCCGACGGTCTTTTGAATGCCACTACGCAGCTCTTCAATGCCGCTGCCCTGGCGGCCGACCAGCACGCCGGGGCGTGCTGTCTTGAGTTCAACCTCAAGCTGGTCGGCCTTTCGGGCGATCAGCACATCGCTGATGCCGGCAGCGCCGTATTTCTTGTGGATGAACTTGCGGATCCGATCGTCTTCTTGGAGAAGAGTCGGATAGCTCTTGCTGGAGGCGTACCAGCGGGACCGGTGCTCCTGGGTGATCCCCAGGCGTAAGCCGGTTGGATGGATTTTGTGTCCCATCAGTCGGTGTGCTCGGGGGTCAGGAGTCGGTCTGAGCTGCCACAGCAATGCTGATGTGGCAGGTCTGCTTCTTGATCGCGTAGGCGCGACCTTGGGCGCGGGGCCGATACCGCTTCATGGCAGGGCCCATGTCGGCACTGGCCTGGGAGATCACCAGGGAGGAGGGATCAAGGCCCAGGTTGTGCTCGGCATTGGCCACAGCCGACCGAAGCACCTTGGTGATCGGACCGGTGGAGCGATAGGGCATGAACTCGAGCATGATCAGCGCGTCGCGATAACTGCGGCCGCGGATCTGGTCGAGGACACGGCGCACCTTGGACACAGAGCCGCGGATGAAGCGACCGTGTGCCCGGGCGGTGGTGGCCGTTGGGGATGACGTGGTCATGGTCTCAGCGGCCTCCTTTCTTGTCTTTGATGTGGCCCTTGAAGGTGCGGGTGGGGGCGAATTCGCCCAGCTTGTGACCCACCATCTGCTCGGTCACAAAGACCGGCACGTGGGTTTTGCCGTTGTGAACGGCAATGGTGTGGCCGATCATCATCGGCAGGATGGTGGAGGCCCGAGACCACGTCTTGATCACCGACTTGTCGTCGGCGGCGTTTTGCTTTTCAACCTTGCGCAGCAGGCTGTCAGCAATGAAAGGGCCTTTTTTAAGTGAACGTCCCATGGCGGATTAGGCGAACGACAGATCGGTGAACAACATCAGGAGTCGCGTCCGCCACGGCTCCGCTTGGACGTCTTACGACGCTTGCGGAGGACGAACTTGTTACTCGGCTTGTTCCGCTTGCGGGTCTTGAGACCCAGGGCCGGCTTACCCCAAGGGGTGACAGGACCGGAGCGGCCGATCGGTGCCCGACCCTCACCACCACCGTGGGGGTGGTCGCAGGGGTTCATGACACTGCCGCGGACCTGAGGACGACGTCCCAGCCAGCGACGGCGACCTGCCTTGCCCAGGCTGGTGTTGCGGATCTCGGAGTTGCCCACTTCGCCGAGGGTGGCGTAGCACTCACGGCGGACCAGGCGCACCTCGGTAGAGGGCAATTTGAGGGCGACATAGTCGCCTTCTTTGGCCATCACCTGGGCACTGGCACCAGCGGTTCTCACCATCTGGCCACCGCGACCGGCATAGAGCTCGACGCAGTGAACACTGGAGCCGAGGGGAATGGCCGAGAGCGGCATTGCGTTGCCGTCCTCGATCGGTGCCTCAGGTCCTGAGACCACGGTCTGGCCGACCGTCACACCGGCCGGAGCCAGGATGTAGCGCTTCTCGCCATCGGCATAGAAGAGCAGGGCCAGCCGCGCATTGCGGTGGGGGTCGTAATGGATAGCGGCGACCTTGGCGGGCACGCCGTGCTTGTTGCGGCGGAAATCCACAACGCGATACAGACGCTTGTGGCCGCCACCGCGATGGCGGCAGGTGATCACACCGCGGTTGTTGCGTCCCTTGCGACGGTGCTTGGCCACCACAAGGGAACGTTCCGGCTTGCGGCCGGTGACCTCACTGAAGTCGGTGACCACCCGGGTGCGGGTACCGGGGGTGTAGGGGCGGAAAGTACGAATTGCCATGACGTTTCAGACCCCTCAGGACTCAGGGAAGAGTTGGATGGAGTTGCCCTCGGCCAGGCGCACCACGGCCTTCTTCACCTGGGCACGCTTGCCGGCGAAGCGACCGACGCGACGGCTGCGCCGCGGCGGGTTCATGGTGCTGATGCCCGTGACCTTGACATCGAAGAGCTGCTCAACGGCAGCCTTGATGTCGGGCTTGGCTGCGCGGTGATCCACCTCAAAGGTGTACTGGTTGAGTTCCAGTGCGCGGGTGGCCTTTTCGGTGATCAGCGGGCGGCGGATCACATCGGCCAGACGTCCGGTGAAGCGCTCAGTCATCGCCGTAGACCTCCTGAATCGTTGCGAGTGCGTCCTCGCCCATCACCAGGGAGTTGGCGTTGAGAAGATCGAAGACGTTGAGTTGATCGGCGGCGATCAGCTTCACCTTCTCCAGGTTGCGCACCGAGCGGCGCACCACCTCAGAGGGGCTGGAAAGGATGATCAGCACCTTGGCTCCATCGGCAATGCCGAGGCGACCGAGTGCATCAGTGATCTCACGGGTTTTCGGTGCTTCCAGAGAGCTGCCGAAATCCTTCACCACCGTGAGGTCTTCGATGCGGGCCATCAGCGCGGTGCGCAAGGCCAGGCGACGCTCCTTGCGGTTCATCGCAAGGTTGTAGCTGCGGGGCTTCGGTCCGAAGACGATGCCGCCACCGGGACGCAGAGGCGTACGGATTGAACCCTGGCGGGCTCGGCCGGTGCCTTTTTGCTTGTAGGGCTTGCGACCGCCACCGCGGACTTCCGCCCGGGTGAGGGTGCTGGCGGTGCCCTGACGGCTGTGGGCCTGCTGACGCAGGACGGCACGGTGCATCAGGTCGAGGGCGGTGGTCTCCTTGGCCACCTTCAGGTCAAGGCTTGCCTTGCCGGCTTCCTTGCCCTGCCAGTCACGAACAACACAGTTGGCCATCACTTACCTCCGTTGGCGGGCTTGTCACCCACACGCTTGGCGGGCCGGATGTTGAGCAGGGAGCCCGGCTTGCCCGGGACGGAACCCTTCACCACCAGCAGATTGCGCTCGCTGTCGATCTTCAGAATCGTGAGCCCACGGGTGGTGATTTTTTTGCCGCCATAGCGGCCGGCCATGCGCTTGCCGGGGTAGATGCGGCCCGGTGTCGTGCCGGCGCCGGTCGAACCCGGTTCGCGGTGGTTCTTGGAACCGTGGGTCATAGGACCGCGGCTGAACCCGTGGCGCTTCTGATAACCGGCGAAACCGCGACCCATGGTGTCGCCGCTCACGTCCACCTTTTGGCCCGCTTCGAAATCACCAACGGTGATGGCACCACCGAGCTCGAGTCCGGCCACGTCATCGACGCGGTACTCGCTCAGGTGGCGCAGCAGATCCTCGCCGGATTTGGCGAGGTGACCCTTAGCGGGCTTATTGATCAGTTTTTCGCGGGTTTCGCCAAAACCGATCTGCACGGCGGCATAGCCATCCGTGTCATTTGTTTTGAGTTGGGTGATGCGGCAAGGGCCCGCCTCGATCAGGGTGACCGGGACGGCTCTGCCTTGCTCGTCGAAGAGCTGGGACATACCCAGCTTCTTCCCAAGGATGCCGATGGACATGGGGGGTAGAAACGCCAGCGTGGACAACCTCCATCCGAGAAGGAAGGGGGCCTGGGGGGCGCTGATCGAAGTAACGCAGTCATGGCCGGGAACGCGTCGCCTGAGGGGACGTGATCCGGAATGGGGCTAGCGAGCGAATCAGCTGGCTGGGACTTGTCCGGAAGTGACCGGTCAGTTTCCCGGCAACATGCCCGAAGGCAGGGGTTGCACTGGCCTGGGGATCCGGCGCAATCGCCGGACCTGCTCTGTGAACTGGAGGCCCGGCTAGCGGACGGGCACAGAAACACGGAGCAAACAAAAAACTTACACCACGACGGTTCCCCCTCCCCTCAAGCCTCCTCCTGCTGCCAGACTCCCCCAAGCTGTTCTGGGTTCATGCCGCTGCTGCTCTCTGGACGGGGATTCCGCCGCGAGCTCGAGGCTGAGGGTTGCATGGCTGTTCATGCTCCTCTTGAAGGTGGTGCCGAGACGCGTTTGTTGCGTCGTTTGCGGGCAGCCGGTTATCGCACCCACATCACAACGGCGCGTGGCTTGGGTGATCCGGAGGTCTTCCTCTTCCAAAAGCATGGCGTCCGTCCGCCGCACCTCGGTCATCAGAGCGTTGGGCGCGGTGCCGCTGTCGGTGAGGTGCAGGAGGTCATGCCTCTGCTCGGTGAGCGCATGCTGGGCGATCAGCCTGTGGTGCTCTGGTTGCTTGAAGGGCAGGTCCTGTCTCGCTCCGAGCTGCTCTCCCTCTGCGCGCTCTGTCGACGGGAGCCGCGCTTGAAGGTGGTGGTGGAGATGGGTGGTGCCCGAGCTTTGCGTTGGCAGCCCATGACCCGTTTGCTGGGGGCCTGAGCCACCCCATGACCCTCGCTGCTGCGGGCGGCGATGCCGGTGAGCGAGCCCTGGCGCAGGGACGCTGGGTCAAGCTCATCTGCGGGGCCAGCAACACGGATTTGCCTTCGATCGCTGATCTGTGTGCGCTCTATGCCGTTGCCGGTGTGCACTGCGTGGATGTGGCCGCAGATCCTGCCGTCGTGCTCGCTGCACGGGAGGGTTTGGCCTGGGCTGAGGATCAGATCGGCAGTCGCCCATGGCTGATGGTGAGTGTCAGCGATGGCAGCGATGCCCATTTCCGTAAAGCCGAATTTGATCCGGGTCGCTGCCCTCCCGATTGCTCGCGGCCTTGCGAGCGGGTTTGCCCAGCACTGGCGATTGATCAGTTTGTGGGGGTTCTCCCTGACCGCTGTTATGGCTGTGGTCGCTGTCTGCCCGCCTGTCCTCTAGCCCTGATCACGAGCCGCGATTCGATCATCGGACGCGACGACCTGGCCGCCCTGCTTCGGGAGCTGCGGCCCGATGCCCTTGAGATCCACACGGCCCCTGGTCGGATCGCTGCCTTTCAGGCAACTCTGGCGCCCGTGATGCAGGCGGAGGTGCCCTTCAAACGCTTGGCTGTCAGCTGTGGGCTGGAAGGCCATGGCCTCACGGTCGACGATCTGGCACGGGAGCTTTGGATGCGCCACGCCGTTCTGCGTGCCTGCGGCCAACGCCCTCTATGGCAGCTGGATGGTCGACCCATGTCGGGGGATGTGGGCAGCGGCACGGCCCGAGCCGCTGTGAAGCTGTGGCAGCAGTTGCTCCCGTTCGCTCCCCCCGGGCCGCTGCAGCTGGCCGGTGGCACCAATGAGGCCACGATCACCCAGCTGCCTGAGGGGGTTGACTCAGCACCGGCTGGGGTGGCCTTCGGAGGGAAAGCCCGCACCCTGGTGCAGCCATGGCTCCTGGAGGCGCAGCAGCGAGGGCGGAATTTGCGTGACTGGCCTGAGGGTTGGTCACGAGCACTGGCTAGCGCCCGCGCGTTGATTCGACCCTGGTTGCAGCGTCACACTGGTCCGGAAGCCTGCTAGAAGGCCTTCATGGCTGGGTGAATGGTGGTGGGCCGAGGCGCATGAGCACCGAGCGGATCACTGACGATCTTGATCGCTTGCTGGCTCTGTTGCCGGCTGAGGTGCAGGTTGCTCTGCAGACGGAATCCTCCCGCGAGCAGTTGCTTGAGGTGGTGCTCGATCTGGGTCGGGTGCCCGAAGCGCGATATCCGGGCCGCTCACTGCCTCTTGGGGAGCGTTGTTTGCTCAGGGACGATCTACAGGCGACGGTGGAGCGGCTTGGTCGGTTCGGTGCTGACAACAGGGCTGGGATTGAGCGCACCCTGCACCGCATCAGTGCGATCCGCAACCGTCGCGGCGACGTGGTGGGGCTCACCTGCAGGGTTGGTCGCGCGGTCTTTGGCACCGTGGCGATGGTGCGGGATCTGCTCGATAGCGGTCAGTCCCTCCTGCTGATGGGGCGTCCTGGTGTGGGCAAGACCACGGCCCTTCGGGAGATCGCCAGGGTGCTGGCCGATGAGCTGGAGAAGCGGGTGGTGGTCATCGACACCAGCAACGAGATCGCCGGCGATGGCGACATCCCGCATCCTGCGATCGGCCGGGCCCGACGCATGCAGGTGGCCCGTCCTGAGCTGCAACACCAGGTGATGATCGAAGCCGTGGAGAACCACATGCCCGAGGTCATCGTGATCGATGAGATCGGCACTGAACTGGAAGCGCAGGCGGCCCGCACCATTGCGGAACGGGGGGTGATGCTGGTGGCGACCGCCCACGGCAATGCCCTGGCGAACCTGATTAAAAATCCGACCCTCTGTGATCTGGTGGGCGGCATTGAATCGGTCACCCTTGGAGACGAGGAAGCGCGTCGGCGCCGCAGTCAGAAAACGGTGTTGGAGCGGGCGGCCGAGCCCACCTTCCCCCTGGCCGTTGAGATGCATAGCCGGCATCGCTGGGCGGTGCATGCCGATGTCGGTCGCACGGTGGATCTCCTGCTGCGGGGGCAGACCCCTCGGCCAGAAGAAAGGGAGCTCTCTTCTGATGGATCCGTGCGCCGATGCGATCCATTGCCTGACAAGGGCACCGGCCTTGCGGTGCGGCTTCGGCCACCTCGGGACCTTCGGGAGCCGCCACGGCTCGCCATGGTGCCGACGCCGGATCCCAGTCACGTCTCGGACCAACGACAGCCTGAACTGGTATCGGAACCAGCCTCAGACGCAGCCCGCGAAGCAGCCCACAAAGCCGCCTCGACGCCGGATGTTCTTCAGGTGATCTGCTGTGGTCTCACCCCCCGCCTGGTGGAGGAGGCCAGTCGTCGCCATCGCTGGCCCGTGCAGCTTGTGGACGATCTATCCGCGGCTGATGTGGTTCTCAGTGTTCGGCAAGGCTTGGGCCGTCAACCCGACCTGCGCCGCCAGGCCCGGGAGGCGCGGGTGCCGATTCTGGTGATCAAGGCCGACACCCTGCCTCAGGTGGAGCGGGCGCTCGAGCGTTTGCTCTCGCGCCGCCTTGCTCCTGAAGCCCCCGCCTTGCCTGATGATCAGGCGGATGCGTTCGCCGCATTGGAGGAGTGTCGCCTGGCGGTCGAGCAGGTGGTTGTGCCCCAGGGGCGTCCGGTGGAACTCCTCCCTCGTAACGAGGAAGTTCGGCGCATGCAGGCCGATCTCATTGCTCGTTACCGCCTCCGTAGCGATGTGTTCGGCCAGGCGGATCAACAGCGACTGCGGGTGTTTCCGCCCTGATGACGGTCCCCTCAGCGTGCTTTTGCGGAGGGAATGGATTGACGAAGGTCACTCCGCTGTGGGTAACTATTCAAACGCCGTTCAGAGCTGCCGCGGGTAGCCACTGATTCGGAGTCAATGGGCCGTCGCCAAGTGGTAAGGCAGCGGGTTTTGGTCCCGCCATTCCTAGGTTCGAATCCTAGCGGCCCAGTTTTTCCGGTTCGATCGTGTCCAACTCCCCGTTGTTGGTCTTCGATTTCGATGGCGTGATCATCGATGGCATGGAGGAGTACTGGTGGGCTGCCAGGCAAGCCTCCATTCGTCTGATCGGCCCCGCAGCTGAAGCAGCGCTCCCTGTTGAGTTGCCCGCCCTGTTTCGCTCCAGTCGTCCCTGGGTCCATCACGGTTGGGAGATGGTCCTCCTCGCCGCTGAGCTGATGGATGCGGAGAGTCCCTTGCGGCGCCTCGGTGCCCCCCAGGACAGTGCTGACTATCTCCGTAGAACCGAGCGGTTGCTCGAGGCCCGAGGCTGGCAGCCCGCTGTGCTTCAGGAGGCGCTGGAGCAGGTGCGACGGGAGGCTGTCGCCAAGGACAGGACCTCCTGGTTGGCGTTGCATCGCCCGTTCCCTGGTGTGGTTGACCGGCTTCGCCGTTTTCAGTCGGAGGGTGTGGCTTGGTCTGTGCTCACGACCAAGGGCCGTGCCTTCGCCGCAGAGCTCCTTGACGCTCTCGATCTCCAGCCTGCTTTGCTGCATGGCCATGAAGATGGCAGTAAGCCGGAGGTGCTGCTCCAGCTGCGTGCCGTTCGCCGACTGCGAGGGTTCATCGAGGATCGCCGCGCCACCCTCGAAGCTGTGCATCGCACTCCCGGGCTGGACGATCTTCCCTGCTACCTGGTCAGCTGGGGATACCTGAAGCCCCAGGATCGCCATGGGTTGCCGGATGGAGTTCATTGGCTTGAGCCGGAGCTGTTTGCGTCCCCCTTGGCGAGCTGGCCCTGATTCGTTAACGTACATCTGTACTACATGGGACAGATGGCGTTTGGCAGGGCACTGAATGGTCTGTCCGGCGTCGGTCGTCCCGGTCGCAGCGCTTTCTGTGCTGTCCCGGCCCGTGGTCGTCAGCGCCCGTCAGCCCCTTACCGTTTCCATCCATGCCAGTCGACGTGAAATCCTCCCCGACCCCTGGTCCCGACTCTCGCCCCGGCGAGAGAGACAAAGCCCTCAATCTGGTGCTTGGCCAGATTGAACGAAATTTCGGCAAGGGTTCGATCATGCGTCTGGGAGATGCCTCCCGGATGCGGGTCGAAACGATCCCCACCGGCGCACTCACCCTCGATCTCGCCCTTGGTGGTGGCTATCCGAAAGGACGGGTGGTCGAGGTCTACGGGCCGGAAAGCTCGGGTAAGACCACGCTGACCCTCCATGCGATTGCCGAGGTGCAGCGCCGCGGCGGTGTGGCGGCTTTTGTGGATGCGGAGCACGCTCTGGATCCGGTCTATGCAGCGTCTCTGGGCGTTGATATCGAGAATCTGCTGGTCTCTCAGCCGGATACCGGTGAGATGGCCCTAGAGATCGTCGATCAGCTCGTCCGCTCCGCCGCCGTCGATATCGTCGTCGTCGATTCCGTCGCCGCCCTGACGCCTCGGGCGGAGATCGAAGGGGAGATGGGCGATCTGGCTGTCGGCAGTCAGGCCAGGCTGATGAGCCAGGCGATGCGCAAGATCACCGGCAACATCGGCAAGTCCGGTTGCACGGTGATTTTCCTCAACCAGTTGCGCCTCAAGATCGGTGTCACCTACGGGAACCCTGAAACCACGACCGGTGGTAACGCTCTGAAGTTCTATGCCTCGGTGCGTTTGGATATTCGTCGTATCCAAACGCTCAAGCGCGGCACCGAGGAGTACGGCATCCGGGCCAAGGTCAAGGTGGCGAAGAACAAGGTTGCTCCTCCCTTCCGCATCGCCGAGTTCGACATCCTGTTTGGCCGCGGCATCAGCACCCTGGGCTGCCTGCTCGATTTGGCCGAAGAGACCGGCGTGGTGACCCGTAAGGGTGCTTGGTACAGCTACGAGGGCGACAACATCGGTCAGGGGCGTGACAACACCATCACCTGGCTTGAACAGAACCCTGAGGCGAAGGATGCCATTGAGGTGCTTGTCCGTCAGAAGCTCACGGAGGGATCTGAGGTGACGGCCAACTCGATGCGCCCTCTTGCTGCTGCAGCCAGGAGTGCTTCGGCTGCTCCTAAGGCTTCCGCGACGGACGACAGCTCGGCGGCTTGATCGATCAGCGGGGGAGCGTCAGCTCCCCCGGTCTGCTCATCGCTGGGCTGTCTTGACCGTCTCGTGAACGGACTCTTCAGACGGCTGCTGAAGGAACTGTGTCACCCTCTGCAGCTCCTGGATGGCCTCAGCGCCTTCGAGTTTTACCAGTTCGCGACCATTGCGGGATTCCACCCAACTGATCCCGAAATCAGAGACCAGAAAACGCACCATGTGCTGGTCTCCCAGTTGGGCCACAAACGAGGCCCCATGGTCATCCCGGCCGTCATCACAGACGTAGCAGGTGGCCGTGACTCCACGCTTCTTGAGGCTGGTGGCCAGAGCCTGGAGGCTCATCACCAAGTCCTTGACCACCGATCGATATTGCTGAGCAAGGCGAGGAAACATGGCGACCACCAACCTGTCCCAACAATCTTAAATGTTTTCTTCAGGTTTCGCTGAACGCACTGTGTCCTGGGCTGCTGACGAAAGTCTGTGCGGAGGGTGGGACGAAACCGCTGCTTCGGCGTGATGCTCCTGGGCGAAGCCGTGCAGCGGTCCGCTGGGCAACAAGGGCATCGCGGGTCGCTCTCTACAGTGGCCCACGGCTCTCTCCTGCCGGTTGATGACGAAAGTTCTGGTTTCCGATCCCATTGATCAGGCAGGGATCGACATCCTTGGTCAGGTGGCCCAGGTTGATCAGCGCACCGGGCTTAGCGCTGAAGAACTCAAGGCGATTATTGGTGACTACGACGCCCTGATGATCCGCTCAGGCACCCAGGTGACCGCGGATGTGATCGCGGCCGCTGATCGTCTACGCATCATTGGCCGGGCCGGCGTTGGTGTTGACAACGTCGATGTGCCGGCCGCCACCCAGCGAGGGGTGCTGGTGGTGAACTCGCCGGAGGGCAACACCATTGCCGCAGCGGAGCACGCTCTGGCCCTGCTGCTTTCCCTGTCTCGCCACGTACCCCAGGCCCATGCCTCGATGCGCAATGGCGCTTGGGACCGCAAGAAATACGTTGGCAACGAGCTCTACAAAAAAACGCTCGGTGTCGTCGGTCTGGGCAAGATCGGCTCCCATGTGGCTCGCGTGGCCAAAGCGATGGGGATGGATGTGATCGCTTACGACCCGTTCATCTCCGCCGACCGCGCCCAGCAGATGCAGGTGCGCCTCACCCAGCTGGATGAGCTGTTTCGCAGCGCGGACTACATCACCCTGCATATCCCCCGGACTCCGGACACTGAGAACCTCGTCAACGCCGAGCTGCTGCGCAGCATGAAGTCCACCGCTCGCATCGTGAACTGCGCTCGCGGCGGCATCGTGGATGAGTCGGCCCTGGCCGAAGCGATCGACAACGGAGTGATTGCCGGAGCCGGTTTGGATGTCTTTGCCAGCGAGCCTCTCGCCGCTGACTCCCCTCTCCGGTCTGTGGAGCGAGGGCTGGTGCTGACGCCTCACCTGGGGGCATCCACCGAGGAGGCCCAGGAAAACGTGGCGATCGATGTGGCGGAGCAGATCCGTGATGTGCTGCTGGGGCTGCCGGCTCGCAGCGCCGTGAACATTCCCGGTCTGAGTGCCGAAATCATGGAGCGTCTTAAGCCCCATTTGCAGTTGGCGGAAACGCTGGGCCTGCTGGTCAGCCAGCTCTCAGGAGGGCAGGTTCAGGAGCTGGAGGTGCGGCTTCAAGGTGAGTTCGCCGAGCATCCTTCTCAACCTCTCGTGGTGGCCGCTTTGAAGGGGCTTCTCTCGAGTGCCCTCGGCGATCGGATCAACTATGTGAATGCGGCGCTGGAGGCAAAGAGCCGGGGCATTCACGTTCTGGAGGTGAAGGACGATGCCAGCCGCGATTTTGCCGGTGGATCCCTTCAGCTCACCACCCGTGGCGGGCAGGGTGGCCACAGCGTGACCGGTGCCGTGTTTGCCGATGGTGATCTGAGGGTCACCAGCATTGATGAATTCCCGGTCAATGTGCCTCCGAGCCGTCACATGCTCTTCACCAGGCATCGGGATATGCCTGGAATCATTGGCCATCTCGGATCCCTGCTCGGCGAGCACAACGTGAATATCGCCTCCATGCAGGTGGGGCGCCGGATCGTGCGCGGTGACGCGGTGATGGTGCTCAGCATCGATGATCCGATCCCTCCCAGCCTTCTGGCCACCATTCATGCCATCAATGGCATTCAGGAAGCCCATCCCGTGACGCTCTGAGCGCAATCAACCCATGACAGGCTCCGCTCCTTTGCGCTGGTGGCGACTTTCGTTGCCACTGGCGCCTGAACTGGAGGAGTCACTCCTCTGGAAGCTCGACAGTCTCGGTCTGCATCGTCTGTCGGTGGAACATGCGCCGGAAACCCCCGATCGGCGCACTCTTCAGCTTTGGCTGCCGGCGCCGGAATGGCCCCTGGACGAGCGCGCTGCACTCATCGCTGCCCTAGAGCCTCTGGCTTCCACCTTCGGCCTTGCCCTCCCTCAGCCGAGTTGGGTTGAGCTCGACGATGAGGACTGGAGTCTCACCTGGAAGCAGCACTGGGAGCCCGATCCTGTGGGCCGTGGCTTGCTGATCCTGCCCGCTTGGCTTGAGGTGCCCCCGGAGCACGCTGATCGCCTCGTGCTGCGGATGGACCCAGGGAGTGCTTTTGGGACGGGCAGTCATCCCACCACCAGACTCTGCCTAGAAGCGCTGGAGGAGCAGCCTCCCCTGGGGTTGAGGGTGGCGGATCTCGGTTGTGGCAGCGGCATCCTGGGGCTCGCAGCCCTTGGCTTGGGCGCTGAGGCGGTGTTGGCGGTGGACACGGACAGCCTGGCTGTCAGGGCCACCAGCGATAACGCCAGCTTGAGCGGAGCGCTGGCTGAACGACTGGAGGTCCGTCAGGGGTCGGTGGAAACCCTTGAGCAGCTGCTGGAGGGGCAGCCAGCTGACTTGCTGCTTTGCAACATCCTGGCGCCAGTGATCGAAGCCCTGGCTCCCCGTTTTCAGGCCGTTCTGCGTCCGCAAGGCCGAGCGCTGCTGAGTGGCCTTCTGGTGGATCAGGCGGCACGGTTGACGGCGGTGCTGGACGATCTGGGCTGGCAGGTGACCGCTCAGACGGCCCAGGGGCGCTGGGGCTTGCTTGAGATCCGTCGACGCGTTGCCTAATAAGCCAGCCTTATCTGTTGGTCGCCGTTTGATTGGCCTTGGCGGAAATGCTTCAAGGAAGCGCCTGTCATTGGCCCAGGCCGATGTAGATAAGTGCGGTCCTGCGGATTCGATCTTTTCGGATCTTGCACACTCCAACCATCCATGGCTTCCTACAAGGTCACTCTGATCAGCGAGAGCGAAGGTCTGAACAAGACCATCGAGGTGCCCGACGATCAGTACATCCTCGACGCCGCTGAAGAGCAGGGCATCGATCTCCCCTATTCCTGCCGTGCAGGCGCTTGCTCCACCTGCGCAGGCAAGATCACCGCTGGCACCGTGGATCAGTCCGACCAGAGCTTCCTGGACGACGATCAGATCGAAGCCGGTTTCGTGCTGACCTGCGTGGCCTACCCCACCTCCGACTGCACCATCAAGACCCACGCCGAGGAAGAGCTCTACTGAGTTCGCCCCTGCAATCGTTCGCCTTCCGAACGACTGTCCATCAGCCACCCCAAGGGGTGGCTTTTTGCTGGCAGCGTGTCAGCGTTTTCAAAGCCCGGGTCGTTGAATGACAGAGCTGCTTGAGCACGGCACGGTGCACACGAGCCCGGGGGGGCAATACAGCTTCCGGGTCATTGGCCCCTGCTGCCGTTTGTTTGACCGTGAAGAGCTTCCCTGGCCCTGCTGTCGCCTCGTCTGGCGCAGCAAGGAGCCCAGCTGGCGTCGGGTCGGCCGCCGCTTTGTGCCCGATCTTGCGGCCCGTCGCTGCCCCTCTTATGCCGTGGAGCTCTTGCAGCCCGGTTCCCGCCCGACGGCCACCGTCTTGACCCTCTTCTCCGTGCGGTTTAGTTCCGAGCTTCAGGAGTGGTGGTACAGCCGCCATCCACGGTCCCTCGATCCTGCCAATCTCTACCCGGCTTCAGCGGCGACAGAGGCATAAAAAAAACCGCCCCCCTAGGGGCGGTTCAACGACATCTCCTGGATGCCAGGTGATCGATCGGATCAGAAGTAGATCTTGCCGCCGCCCCACTGGTTCCCCTGCACCTTCGGGGCCACCAGGATGTAGCCCGCCATCAGGCGCAGGTCCTCATCGGTCAGGTCGCGCATCTGAACGAAGAGGTCGCTGCTGCGCATGCTGGGATGCACGTCAGCGATGCTGTACTCACCGTCGTAGGACGTGGGGTCCTTCATGTAGTCCACCAGGGCGTCGACGTTGTCGCGTGCCGGGGTGGCGAGGGCCAGGGTCTCGGGGTCAAGGCCAACGTTGTGGTTGGTCTTGGTAATGCCACCGGCGTGGCAGGTGCCGCAGCTGGTGTTGAAGACTTTGCGGCCGGACTTGATCTCCTGTTCGCTGAACGTCACCAGATCGCCGTTGGCATCAGCGGGAACGGTGAGCGTTTCGGCATCCCACTGGGCTGCCAGAACCGGAGAGCTGAAGGCGAGACCGATCAGCACGGGCAGCACGAGCAGCAGCCGGCTCAGGGACCGTCGCAGGGAATTGAAAAGAGAGGCCATGGAGGACGCCAGGATCTGACGGGTACACCGCACCAGGTTCTTGTATCACGGGGGGGAGGCCATCCGCCCGGGTCAGAGCGCAGCTGATCATGAACTGTTGCAGCCGAGCCCTCAGTTCGTCGGGTTCACCTCGAGGGTGAGGAAGTCTTTGGCCAGGGTGGTCTCGGGAAAAATCGCCTGCGCCTCAGCGAGCAGGTCATCCGCGGTGATGGCGTTCCCAGGTGCGTAACGGGGGCTCAGATGGGTGAGCACAAGCTGCTTCACACCTGCTTCAGCAGCCGTTTGGGCGGCCATCGTGCTGGTGGAGTGCTGCCGCTGGAAGGCCATCTCCGCTTCGCTATGGGCGAAGGTCGCCTCATGGATGAGCAGGTCGGCGCCGCGGGCGAGCTCCACAGCCGCTTCGCTGAAGACGGTGTCGGTGCAATAAACCACGCTCACTCCGGGGCGATCCGGACCGCAGAGGGTGCGCCCGTCGATGCGGCGACCGTCCTCCAGGGTGACGGTCTCGCCCCGTTTGAGGGCCGCGTAGATCGGACCAGGGGGGATCTTCAATGCCTTGGCTTGATCCACATCGAATCGACCGGCGCGGGGTTTCTGTTCGATCCGATAGGCGTAAGCCGGTACCCGGTGGGTGAGGGGGGTCGCTCGAACCAGGATGTCGTCATCCTCGAGCACCAAGGTTCCCGCTTCGGCCGCCTCCTTCACACGATGGACCGCGAGTGGATATCCGATCCGGGTGGAGCTGGTGCGCAGCACTCCTTGCAGATAGGCCTCCAGGGGATCGGGGCCGTAGAGATCCACCCCAGAGCTGCTGCCGGCTAATCCCAGGCTGGCAAGCAGTCCTGGCAGTCCGAAGACATGGTCCCCATGCATGTGGGTGACAAACACCCGCCGCAGTTGCGACAGCCTCAGGTCGCTGCGTAGGAACTGGTGCTGCGTGCCCTCGCCGCAGTCGAACAGCCAGAGCTCTGAGCGCTGGGGGAGCCGCAGGGCGACGGCGGAAACATTGCGGGCCCGGGTGGGAACACCGGAACTTGTCCCGAGGAAGGTGACCTGCACGGTCTGTTGCTCTCAACCTGCTGGTCTCATTCATTAAACCTGGCCCCCCCCTGGATGGCTGCGCCCTTGCGCGGCACACTGGGCTGCCCTGGATGCCTTTGGTTGTGGTCAGGCTGCAGCCTCTTGTCTCCCTTGGCTTGTCATCGCTCGGGCTTTCCTCAGGCCTGCTGCTCCTGGGGGGCACTCACCAAGCGGTGGTGGCGGCCAGGGAGCCTGACATTCGCGTGTTGCTGCAGGAGAGCGAGCAGATCTCCCTGCGGGCTGATGCTGATCGTCCCTTTCGGTTAACCGGGCCGGATCTGGGCCGCATCGACCTGACGCGTTTACAGATCGAGCTCAGTTCTGGAGGGCTCAGCCTGGTGATGGAGGAGGCCGGTGCCCCGGCGGATCGACCGATGCGACGACGGCTTCCCACCTCCGCCCAGCTCCGTCTTGAAACGGACGATCCCCGCGGGCTCTGGCTGGGAAAGCGGCGCTATGGGGGCAGCTTGCGGCTTTTGGTTCACAAGGGCCGGATTGCGGTGGTGAATCACCTGGGGATTGAGGACTATCTCCCCAGTGTTGTGGGCAGTGAAATGCCCCAGGAGTGGCCGATGGCAGCCCTGCAGGCGCAGGCTGTTGCCGCTCGCACCTACGCCCTGCGTCAGCGGGGGCGAGCTGGGCTGTTTGATGTGCAGGCGACTGTGGCCAGCCAGGTGTATCGGGGGTTGGAATCGCAAACACCCCGCACACTGGAGGCGGTGCAAAGCACCCGCTCGCTGGTGTTGGTGCATGCCGGCCAGTTGATCAATGCCGTTTTTCACAGCAGTTCCGGTGGTGCCACCGAAGCCAGTGGCGAGGTCTGGCGCTCCCAGCTGCCTTATCTGGTGAGTGTTCCCGATCACGATCAGCAGAGCCCGGTGCATCGCTGGGAGACGCGTTTCGATGCAGACCAGCTCCGCCGTGCGTTTCGAGAGACCGGTGGCGTGGAGCGCCTGGAGGTTCTGGAAAGCAGCACGACAGGACGGGTGCGGGCTCTACGGGTGCGTGGCCCGGTAGGGGTGCTTCGGATCAGTGGCAGCGAACTGCGGCAGCGCCTGGGGCTGAAGAGCACGATGGTGGAGTTCAACTGGCTGGCTGCTGGGGAGGTGGAGGGGGAACCCTCACCCTCGACACCGCCCTCGCAGTTGTCTTCCCGCTGGGTTGGGTTTCTGGTGGATCCCGATGGTGATGGGATCTCCGAGCAGCTGTCGCCCCCTCCTCCCCTCCCGCAGCAGCTGCGTCTGCGTCGTCGTCGTCCTCAGCCGGTGCTGGAAGTTCGCGGTCGTGGCTACGGCCACGGTGTGGGCATGAGTCAGTGGGGGGCTCGGGCGCTGGCGGAGCAGGGGGCTGAATTTCGGCAGATCTTGCAGCACTACTACCAAGGTGTGGAGATTCGGCCCTTCCGCCCCAGTGACGATCCGGCGGTGGCACGCCTACCTCAAGTCGAGCCAGCCTGGAGGGGCTGATCACGTCGCGCTGCCCCGTGCCCATGGATCCTTTCAGGCTCATCACCCGGTCGGATTCAGCCCTCTTGATGGAGGACTTGGTGGATCACTGGGAGCAGCGGCTGCGGGAGCGTCTGGCTGAGCCCGCTCCGCAGCCGATGGGGCTGGCCACAGGTCGAACCATGGACCCCTTTTATCGGCTGTTGGTGCAGCGCCTGCGCTCGTGGCCCCAGAAGGATTTCGAGCGGTTGCGGCAGGGCTGGCTCAGCTTCAACCTTGATGAATACGTCGGTCTGCCTGCTGCTGCAGAGACCAGTTTTGCCGCCACCATGCGGCGGCACCTGGGAGAGCCACTGGCACTCCGAAGCGATCAGCTCCGCTTGCCGGATGGGGCGGCGTCGGATCCTGAGGCGGAGGCCGAGCGTTACGCCAGTGCGCTGCAGATGGCTGGGGGCCTAGGGATTCAGCTGCTCGGTCTCGGCATCAATGGCCATGTGGGGTTCAATGAGCCCCCCTGCAGCGATGCGGTGCGCTGTCGGGTTGTGCAGCTGAGTGATGCCACCCGTCGCCAGAACGCGGAGGACTTCGCCACTGATCCGCAGGGGGTTCCCCTGCAGGCGATCACCATCGGGCTGGGCGAGATCCTGGCGGCTGGCGAGGTGCATCTGGTGGTGACCGGTGCGGCCAAGGCCGCCATCCTGCAGAAGGTGCTCTGTGCAGAGCCCACGCCGGCGGTGCCGGCGAGTTGGTTGCGGCAGCATCCCCGTCTCTGGGTATGGGCTGACGCTGAGGCTTTGGCGCTGGTCAGAGCGACAGCGATGCCTGAAGCGCCTCAGGAAGTTCCAGGTTTGTACTGACGCTGCTGACGTCATCAAGGTTGTCCAGGACCTCCAGCAGCTTCAGGCACTGTCTGGCGGTGTCCTCATCGTCCACAGGAGCAGCGGTGAGGGGATGCCAGCAGTGCTCCCACTCGAGCACGGTCCAGCCCTGATCCCTTAGCCCATCCTGCAGGGCCTCGAGACTTTCGAAGCCGCCGTGGACCACCGCCCGGTTCTCTCCCTCCAGCTGGTAGCCCTCAGCATCGAGTTCGAGGAGTGCCTCGAGGAGCGTCTCTTCCGACAGCGTGTCTGCCTGGATGCGTACGTCGCTGCGGTGGTCGAAGAGATAGCTGACGCAGCCCGACTCCCCGAGGTTGCCGCCGTTCTTGCTGAAGGCCAGGCGCAGGTCGGCGGCGGTGCGGTTGCGGTTGTCTGTGAGCGCCTCCACCAGCACAGCCACACCTCCTGGGGCATAGCCCTCGTAGCGGATGGCTTCCAGCTGGTTCGCCGCTCCTCCCTGGCCTGATCCCTTGGCGATCGCCCGTTCGATGTTGGCGGCAGGCACTCCTGCGGCCTTGGCCTTGGCGATCGCAGTGCGCAGCTGGAAGTTGCCAGCTGGATCAGCGCCGCTGCGGGCGGCCACGGTGATTTCGCGACCGATGCGGGTGAAAACGGCACCGCGCTTGGCATCCACCACTGCTTTGGTGCGTTTGATCTGGGCCCATTTGCTGTGGCCGGCCATCGCTTGCCTGTTTGCGTGTCCCCTGGCTGTGCAGGGTACCGAGCCCATGGCGTGAACTCACCCCCGGGCGTCGAAGACCACCTTGGGGCGAAGGCTTCCCGGTTCCTCGTGCAAACCGAGGCCGATCATGCGGCCCTCGCCATCGAGGACGACCACCGGTCCTGCGCTCATCTCGGGTTGGAGGCTGAGGCGCCGCCCACAGCGCCAGTCTTCCACCTCCGACTCGGAGGCGATCCGCTGCGGTCGATCGGCCAGGGGCTGCTGCGGTGGGATCAGCTCGGCAGTCCACTCCCCATCCGCTAAGTGAACCGCTTGTTCGATTCGAAATCCCATGGCCTGCACCCGACGCAGGCTTGCCAGGCATCCACCGCAGCCCAGTCGCTCGCCAAGGTCACGGGCGAGGGAGCGGATGTAGGTACCGGCGGAGCAGTGCACCTCCAGCTCCAGAACGCCGCATGCGGAATCCCAACGCAACAGTTCAAGACGGTGGATCGTGACCGGCCGGGGCGGCAGATCCATCCACTCACCTCGCCGGGCCCTGGCATGGGCGCGCTCCCCATCGACATGCACGGCGGACACCTGAGGCGGGCGCTGATCAATGGCCCCCCTGAAGGTCTCAAGCTGAACGTCTAGCTCAGGGATGCTGAGCTGGGGCCAGGGCTGATCCTCCAGGAGCTCTCCTTCCAGGTCATCCGTCGTGGTGCGTCGTCCCAGCTGGATCGATCCGCGGTAAGTCTTCTCTCCAGCGAGGTAGGGCAACAGCCGGGTGGCTTGTCCGACGGCGATTGGTAAGACCCCGGTCACCGCTGGATCGAGGGTGCCGCCATGGCCGACCCGGCGGGTTCCCAGCTGGCGACGCAGGCGGGAAACGCAGGCATGGGAGGTGAGTCCCGCCGGCTTGTCAATCACCACAAACCCAAGGGGGCCTTCCACGCCAACCTGCTCGACGGCACGTCAATGAATGTGGCATCCAGGCCCGGCGTTTAGGTTGCTCCCACCAGATCCATTGCCCATGCAGCCGGTCAGCAGAGCTACCTCGATCGATGTGGCTGCTTTTCTTGCCGACGGCTTTGATCTACGCCGCCATCTCGCTCGTCAGCTCAACTGCTCGCTGGAGGAGTTGGAAGCCCGTCTGCCCGTTGGTAAGGACGATCTCGCCGCCCTCCATCCCGGGGCCTTCCAGCCAGAGGATGCAGCCTCTTTTTATGAAGACACCGTCGGCACGGGCCATCTGCTGGAGCTGGCCGCCTGGCACCTGAGCAGCGCCGATTACATCGCCGATACCCTCCGGCTCCAGCAGCAGTTTGCCCGCGGTCGGGTGCTGGATTTCGGTGGTGGCATCGGCACCCATGCCCTTGCAGCGGCAGCCCTGCCGCAGGTTGATCACGTCTGGTTCGTGGATCTCAATCCCCACAACCGGGCGTTTGTTGCAGCCCGTGCGGCCTCCCTTGGACTCGCCGATCGCCTGTCGGTGCACCGTGCCCTCAGCGACTGCACCGTCCAGGATGGCGCCCCATCGCGATCAGGGCCGCTGCAATTCGACACGGTTGTCTGCCTTGATGTTTTGGAGCATCTGCCGGATCCTTCCGCTCAATTGCTGGAGTTTCACGGGCTGATGGCGCCCGGCGCCACCGCACTGCTCAATTGGTATTTCTTCAAGGGGCATGAGGGTGAATATCCCTTCCACTTCGATGATCCAGAGCTGGTGGAGCGTTTCTTCCGCACCCTGCAGTCTCGTTTTATCGAGGTGTTTCACCCTTGGCTGATCACAACGAGGGCTTACCGTCCGGCCTGAGTCACTCCAACGATCCACGATGCAACGCCCATCCGGCTCGGGTCAGTGGCTGCTCCGTCTGATCGTGATCAAAAAAGTTCTGATTGCCTTGCTCCTCTTGCTGGTGAGCATGGCAGCCCTGGCGGGCAGTCGGGAGTTTGATCAGATCTCCCATTTCGCTGAGATCTGGGGAGCCTCCAACCGTGAGCTGCTTGTGCAAGCGGCCGATCAGG
Source organism: Synechococcus sp. HK01-R (assembly GCF_014217855.1). Lineage (NCBI taxonomy): Bacteria > Bacillati > Cyanobacteriota > Cyanophyceae > Synechococcales > Synechococcaceae > Synechococcus > Synechococcus sp. HK01-R. The sequence goes on from NZ_CP059059.1 coordinate 1,205,039, forward strand.
CCCAAATGCTCGGTCCGACACGGTTGGGACGCCTGGCCGTTGTGAGTGGCTTTTACGCCGCCTTGATCCTGCTGGCTGCATGGGCCACCTGGGTGGGGCGGCATTGGGGCGAATGGCTGCTGGTGGCCGTGTTCGTGATGGCTTTGCCCCTTGAAATCAGGCATGTGTTGCATGAGCAAAGCCCCAGAACCGTGCTGGTCCTGGGGCTCACGCTGGTCGGTCTGCTGCTGACGCTGCGTCAGGCAACCGCTGGATTCAGTTGGCGGCAGCGACGCTGATGCGTTTGCGGTTGCGCAGGCCGCGACGGATGGTCTCGAAGGTCACGATGCCATCGGTGAGGGCGAAGAGGGTGTCGTCCTTGCCCTGACCCACATTGAGGCCTGGGAGCACGGAGGTGCCGCGCTGACGGATCAGGATCGAGCCAGCCGTGACGGTTTCGCCGCCATAGGCCTTGACTCCAAGACGCTTGGAATTGGAGTCGCGGCCGTTACGAGTGGAGCCTGTGCCTTTCTTATGTGCCATGGGGAAGTCGGAATGTGGTTCGGGCGTTGATGGGATCGGTCAGCTGATGGCCTTGCCGCCAACGGAGATGGACTGGACCATCACCCGGGTGAGCTCCTGCCTGTGACCATTCTTGCGACGGGTCTTCTTCTTGGGGCGCATCTTGTAAACGATCACCTTGGGGCCGCGGCGATGGTCCATCACCTTGAGCTCCACGGAGGCGCTCTTCACATAGGGCTGGCCAAGGGTTATGCCCTTGGAATCCTTCACGAGTAGAACGTTCTCGAGGGTGACGGTGTCGTACACCGCAGCTTGAAGCCGGTCCAGATCGTAATAACGATTGGGCTGCAGCCAGAACTGCTGGCCGGAAGCCTCGACAATCGCGTAGGTCTCGTTGCTGGGGTCTGCCATGGGCTGGAAGTGACGCGGCCAGGCTCGATGTCCAACGGTCCCCATTGCTGGGAAGGATCGGACTTCGATTGGGCCTGTACCGCAATCGAAAGACAAACAAAGATACTCGCCCTTCGAAGCGCTCTTCGTCAAGATTCAGCCTATGGATCCCTGTTCCGCTGGATGACCGGCCCGGCCCTCACCATTGCTCTGCTGCTGAGGACGCCCAAGCTGATTGAGGCCAGCCGCCAGTGGTTGCCGGAGAATCGCTACACGCCGGTGGATCTTGGCCTCGATGGCGGAGCCGTCGATGTGGAGTCGGTGCTGGAGAGGCAGCGAGAAGCCGTCGATGCGGTGGTGATCGAGCAGTCGCTGCTCACCGGGGAGGTGCGCGAATCGCTGCTCCGGGCGGGTTTGCTGTTCCCCGCCGTGGTGGTGGGCGAGGTGATGGGCCACGTGGATTACCACCCGGAAGAGGTGCATCTGCCGGTCGATCAGCTTGAGCAGCTCGGTTACAACGTTGATGCCGCCATTTCCCGGTTTCTGCGCCAGGGCCAGAAGGATGACCGCCAGGGTGGTGGTGCCGTTGATGTCGAAGGTGGCGAAGCGGTGGAGGCCAGTGCCTGGCGTCTGTCGAGTCGACTTCAGGAGCGGCTCGGTTACCTGGGTGTCTTCTACAAGCGGGATCCTTCCCGCTTCCTCAGCCATCTCCCCCCGGATGAACAGGCGGAACTGCTCAAGTCGCTGCAGCGCACCTACCGAGATCTTCTGCTCAGTTACTTCCGCGATCCGGCGGCAGCGAACCAGGCCCTCGAGAGCTTTGTGAACACGGCCTTTTTCGGTGATCTGCCGATCACCCGCGCCGTGGAGATTCATATGAACCTCATTGACGACTTCTGGAAGCAGCTCAGACTTGAAGGGCACAAAAACGATTTCCTTCAGGACTATCGACTGGCCCTGCTGGACGTGATGGCGCACCTCTGTGAGATGTATCGACGTTCGATCCCTCCAGATGTGCCCCTTGTTTCCACGGCAGCCCTCCAGCGCAAGGACACAGTTGTTGCCACCGATCGGGAGGTGTCGCCATGAGCCCACGCAAGACCTACATCCTCAAGCTCTACGTCGCCGGGAACACGCCCAATTCCATGCGGGCGCTCAAAACCCTGCGCAACATCCTTGAGACCGAGTTTCAAGGGGTTTACGCCCTCAAAGTGATTGATGTGCTCAAGAATCCGCAGCTCGCGGAAGAGGACAAGATCCTGGCCACGCCAACGCTGTCCAAGATCCTTCCGCCTCCGGTTCGACGGATCATCGGTGACCTCTCCGACCGCGAACGGGTGCTGATCGGTCTAGACCTGCTTTATGACGAACTCTCCGACAGCGGGCTGACCTCCACGTTGATGGATGCGTTGGAAGATGCCGACACAGACAGCACAGATTCTTAAGCGGGGCTGTGCTGATGCGGGTGAACCGCTGAAATCTCCTTAGCGTTCCAACAGAACGTCGGCGTCATGCAGATCTCCAGCTCCAGCAGCTCACCTCAGATGCAGGTGCAGAAGCTCCCGACAGGGATCGAGGGCTTCGATGACGTCTGCCAGGGAGGCTTGCCGATCGGGCGCAGCACCCTGATCAGCGGCACCTCCGGCACCGGTAAGACGGTGTTTTCCCTCCACTTCCTCCACAACGGCATCGCCCATTTCGACGAGCCGGGGATCTTCGTCACCTTTGAGGAATCGCCCCTCGATATCCTCCGCAACGCGGCCAGCTTCGGTTGGAATCTTCAGGAGATGGTTGAGCAGGACAAGCTGTTCATCCTCGATGCCTCCCCTGATCCCGATGGGCAGGATGTGGCCGGCAGCTTTGACCTCTCGGGTCTGATCGAGCGGATTCATTACGCAATCCGCAAGTACAAGGCGAAACGGGTGGCGATCGACTCGATCACCGCGGTGTTCCAGCAATACGACGCCGTGTTCGTGGTGCGTCGTGAGATCTTCCGCCTGATCGCACGGCTCAAAGAGATTGGTGTCACCACGGTGATGACGACCGAGCGGATCGATGAATACGGTCCAATTGCTCGCTACGGGGTGGAGGAATTTGTCTCTGACAACGTGGTGATCCTCCGCAACGTGCTCGAGGGGGAACGGCGTCCCGCACCGTGGAGATCCTCAAACTGCGTGGCACGACCCACATGAAGGGAGAGTTCCCCTTCACGATGGGTGCCCACGGCATCAGCATCTTCCCGCTCGGAGCGATGCGACTGACCCAGCGCTCCTCAAACGTGAGGTTGAGCTCCGGGGTTCCTCGTCTCGATGAGATGTGCGGCGGCGGATTCTTCAAGGATTCGATCATCCTTGCCACCGGTGCGACGGGCACCGGTAAGACCCTGCTGGTTTCGAAGTTCATCGAGGACGCATGCAGGAATAAGGAGCGGGCGATTCTGTTCGCCTATGAGGAGTCGCGGGCGCAGTTGCTGCGTAACGCCACGAGTTGGGGCATTGATTTCGAGCAGATGGAGCAGGACGGGCTGCTCAAGATCATCTGCGCCTATCCCGAATCCACAGGCCTGGAAGACCACCTTCAGATCATCAAAACGGAGATCAGTCAGTTCAAGCCCTCACGGATGGCGATCGATTCCCTTTCGGCCCTGGCCCGAGGTGTGAGTCACAACGCCTTCAGGCAGTTTGTGATCGGCGTGACCGGCTATGCCAAACAGGAGGAAATCGCCGGCTTCTTCACTAACACCTCCGAGGAGTTCATGGGAAGCCATTCGATCACCGACTCCCATATCTCCACGATTACCGACACGATCCTGCTGCTGCAGTACGTGGAAATCCGTGGCGAGATGGCTCGTGCCTTGAACGTGTTCAAGATGCGCGGTTCTTGGCATGACAAGGGCATCCGCGAGTTTGTGATCACCGGAAACGGACCTCAAATCAAGGATTCCTTCTCCAACTTCGAGCGGATCATCTCCGGTGTGCCCCATCGGGTCACCACGGACGAACGCAGTGAGCTCTCCAGGATCGTTCGCGGTGTGACATCCGACGACTGAAGGCGGCCGGCTGAACATTGCCCTGGACGCTGACACCCTCAGGCGCTCAGCTTTTCCTCCAGCTCCTGCTCCTGCAAGCGCTTTTGTCGATCCGACTGCAGTTGCAGTTCAGCCTCATCGCTCTGGGCTAAAGCCAAATCGAACCAGAAGGTTGTGCCCACCTCCGGTTCGCTCACCATCCGAATCGTGCTGCCGTGCTTCTCGATGATGCCGCGCACGATCGATAGCCCAAGGCCGGTGCCGACCTCTGAATGCACAGCATTCTCGACGCGATAGAAGCGGTCGAAGATCTTCTGCTGATCAGCGGCGTCGATGCCGCAGCCGGTGTCGGCCACTTCGATCCTCACCCGCGGAAGGGGGGAGACCAGCTCGCAGTGGGGGGCCGGCTCGTCATTGCGAACAGCCTCGTCCTGATCAACAGCCTTCACCAGGGCCGCTGAAGTCGAACTCGGCAGTTCAGAGACAAAGCAGCTGTCGGGCCAGGTGTAAGCCCGCAAGGCCAGAGTTCCACCCTTGCGGGAGAACTTCAGGGCATTGCCGACCAGATTGTCGAGCACCTGCAGGAGCAGATCCCAGTTGCCGAGGATGTCAGGCAATTCCATCGGTAGATCAAGCTCCAGCTTCACCTCCTTGTCGTCGGCATTCAGTCGGTAATTGCGCAGGGTCTGCTCGAGCGCCGGGCTGAGTGCCATCGGTTCGAACTGAACGGGCCGATTGGATTCCAGTTTTGAGAGGTCAAGCACGTCGTTGACCAGGCGGGTCAGCCGGTCGGTTTCGGCGTTGGCTACCCCTAGGAACTCGATTTTCTCCTCGTCGGTGAGCTGATCTCCCATGTCATAGAGCGTCTCCACATAGCTCTTGATGTTGAACAGGGGAGTACGCAGTTCATGGGAGACGTTGCTGATGAATCGACTCTGAGCTGCATTCAGCTCCACCTCACGGGTGAGGTCTTGAAGGGTCACCGCGATGCCCTTGAGGGATTCGCCACTGGCATCCCGCACCGACTGGAGCACGATGCGCAGCGTGCGGGCCGGTTCCTCGATGCTTCGGCGTAGATCCTCGCTGTCGCTGATGCCGTTGATCAGTGAATCGAGGGCACTGTGCAGTTCGATCGCCAACAGGTGAGGCAGTTCATCCAGAAGATCCCGGCCTTCGAGCTTGCGTCCTTCCCATCGGAACAACCGGCGCGCGGTGGGGTTGGCGAGCACGATTCGCCCCTCCGCATCCAGCAGGATGGCACCGTCGGCCATGGTGGCGATCAGGGAGGCCTGCTTCACCTGAGCAGCGGTGAGTTCTTCGATGTTGGCGGCGTCGTAAGCCTGTAGTTGGGACGCCATGGCATTGAAGCCATCGAGTAGTTCGCCCAGTTCACCGCCCACGGGCAGGGCAATGCGGGCCTGGAAGTCTCCGGAGGCAATGGAGCGCACCCCGCGCAGCAGCTCTTTGACCGGTCGGGTGATTGTGAGCGCGTTGAACACGGCGCCAAGGATCACCAGAACCCAGATGGAGATGAACACCGCGACCGTGACCTCTCGGGTGAGGGCCGCGCTGGCCAGGGCGGTTTCATTGGGATTCACCCCCAGGGCCAGAACCCCGAGATAGCGACCCTCGCGCAGCAGGGGCACGAACACATCGGTGACCTGTCCCTGGGGAGTGAGGTGCTGTCTCACCAGTGGGTTTTGGGGGCGATTGCGCAATTCGGCCGGCAGTTCGAGGCGCCTGCTCAGTCGCAGTTCACTGACGGGATCGTTGCTGCTGCCGCTGATCGGGATGCCCAGGTAGACGATGCCATCCGGATCGGCGAAGAAGATGTAGCGAAGACTTTGGCTGGAGCGCCAGAACTGTTCGGCCACGTTGGCCAGTTCCCGATCGCGCCCTTCCGCGACCAGTTCGCTCACATTGCCGGCCAGGAGCAGGCCTAGATCGCGGGCGTAACGGGTGTCATTGCGTACCGCATCCCGTTGAATCCCATTCAGGGCAAAAAAAGTAATGCCCGTCATCATCAGGCTCACCACCAGGGTGGCGATGGCCAAGAGCTTGGTTTGGAGGCTGAACTCCGCCCACCAAAGGCGGATGCTCTGCCACCATCCCGACGCTTGTGGTTCGGTGCCGTTGGCGGCTGAAGAGCTGCTGGCCATTCCGCAGGCGCGCGTCGGCTGAGCCTAGGACTGACGCACCTGGTGGCCGATGTCCCGTCGGAACTGCATGCCATCGAAGGCGATGCGATCCAGAGCGTGGTACGCGGCAGCAAAAGCCGAGTCGAAGTCATCCCCCTGAGCCGTCATCGTCAGCACCCGACCGCCGGCAGTGAGGAGTTGGCCCTCGGCGCTGCGACTGGTGCCTGCATGGAACAGTTGCTGTGACTCAGTCGGCGTCAGCCTGTCTTCGATGGGATCCCCTTGTCTGGGGGAATCCGGATAGCCGGCTGCGGCAGCCACCACGCAGACGGAGCAGCGATTGCTGATCTTGAGCTCAGGGGCCAGGTCCAGTCGGCCGAGGGCGCAGGCCTGCAGCACCCTGGCCAGTTCCGGACCCATGAGTGGCATCAGCGTTTGGCATTCCGGATCGCCAAAGCGGCAGTTGAACTCGATCACCTGGGGACCATCAGCGGTGAGCATCAGCCCTGCGTAAATCACGCCTCGGTAGTTGATGCCTCGGGCACGCAGGGCCCCGAGGGTGGGCTCCAGCACCAGTCGTCGCACCTCCTCAAGACCAGCAGCATCCAGGAGGGGGGCGGGGGCATAGGCGCCCATGCCTCCGGTGTTAGGCCCCTGGTCGCCTTCCAGCAGGCGTTTGTGGTCCTGGGCGGGGGGAAGGATCAAGAGGCGCTTCCCGTCGCAAAGGGCGAAGACGGACACTTCCGGCCCCTGCAGTCGCTCTTCCAGCACCAGTCGTTCTCCGGCGGATCCGAACCGGCCGTTGAAGGCATCACGGATGGCCGCGGCGGTGGCTTCCACCGTGTCGGCCACCGTCACACCCTTTCCGGCGGCAAGGCCATCGGCCTTGACCACCAGAGGCCTTTGCAGGTTGGCCAGCACCTCCATCCCCTCCTCTTCGCTGGCGACGGCCCAGTGCCCTGCGGTGGGGACCCCGGCCTCCTGCATCAGCTGTTTGGCCCAGGCTTTGCTCGCCTCGAGCTGGGCGCCGGCGCCGCTGGGACCGAACACCGCCAGCCCCGCCTCCCGCAGGCTGTCGGCCAGGCCGGCCGCCAATGGGGCCTCGGGTCCGATCACCACCAGGTCGATCGCCTCGTTGCGGCAGAGGGTTAGAAGGCCGGAGCTATCGGTCTCTGCGATGGCTTGTTTGCGGCCGAAGGGGCCGCCGTTCCCCGGACTGACCCACACCGTTTCGATCTCTGGGCAGCGCTCAAGGGCCCAGCAGAGGGCCTGCTCCCTTCCGCCGCTGCCCACCACGAGCACCCGCTGGAGAGGTGGCAGGGTCTGGGGACGGGAGGGGGAGATGGCCATGGCAAACAAGCAGACGGGAGGAGCCCCTTAGGTTTGAACGGTTTCGCAGGGGCGTTCGCGCCACAGCGCGAATCCTTTCCATCTTTGTTGACGGCTGTCCCGATGGGGATCTCCTCCCTGCCCCTCACCCTGCTGCTTGCTGCCGCACCACTCCCGGTGCAGCCTGCGGCCAAGCCCGCTCCCCAGCCGCCTGCAGAGCCGATGTCGGAGCTGGCTTATCAAAGGGCTCTGCTTCAGGGCGGATTACCTGAACTGACCATCGCTTGTGTGGATGCGGCACGGTTCGGGCTGGATGGTCGCCTGCAGCAACTCAGGGATCGTCTGATGTTGGTCAGGCCCGCACCGCAACCCTTCCCGGTGGTGATGGCCAATGCCCAGGCCCTGATCTTTTGCAAGGCGCCTGATAGTGCCCAGACGGTGCTTAATCGCTTCGGCCCTGGGCCCGGCCTGCAGCGACGTGAGTGGTTGTTGCTCTCCTGGCGGGCGGCCTCAGCAGCGCTCGATCACGAACGAGCAGCCCTGGCCCTGCGCCGCCTGGCGGCGGGGAATCTCGCCGCTCTTGATGCTGAACAGCTTGTGGTGGCGCAGCCGGAGGGGGGGGAGCCCCTCACCCGTTCCGCCCTCGATCTTCTGGCTGAATACGAAGCGAGCGCTGGCCATCTCGACAGGGCCGCGGAGGTGCTTCTTGCCGGAAGGACCCCGGGGGTGGTGGCTGCCCAGCGCTACGGGCAGGTGGCGGTGTGGGTCCAGCGTCTAGGGCAGGAGCGCACCGACAGCCTGTTGGAGGCAGCCCTCGATCAGGCTGCCGCGGAGCAGGCCTGGTCGCTAGCTGAAGATCTGCTCAGGTTGCAGTTGCGCCTCAATCTGGAGGCGGGAGGTGATGGCCAGCGCGCCCGGCAGCGGCTGGAGCGCTTAGCCACCAGGGTCGATGACCGTTTCACCCTCTGGGAGTTGCTCCAGGACGATCCGGATCTGGCGCGGCAGCTCCGCTCTCCCCGTGCTCCAGGAGGGCATGCCGCCCTGGGAGAATCGGGACCGGTTTCACCGTCCGCCTCGCCCATCCGCCCATGAGCGTTATACCCGGTCCGCTGCTTTACGAAGGCAAGGCCAAGCGTGTCTTCGCCTCAGACCGGGAGGACGTGGTGCTGGTGGAGTTCAAGAATGATGCGACCGCATTCAATGCGCTCAAGCGCGAACAGCTTGAGGACAAGGGACGCCTGAACTGCCAGATCTCCGCTCGTCTGTTTGAACTGCTGGAGCGGGAGGGGATTCCCACCCACTACCTGGGGCTCCTGGATGAAACCTGGATGGCCGTGCAGCGCGTTGAGGTCATCCCCCTGGAGGTGGTGCTGCGCAACGTGGCCACGGGGTCGCTTTGTAAGCAGACACCGATCCCTGCGGGAACCTCGCTGGAACCGGCTCTGTTGGATGTCTATTACAAGGACGACAGCCTGGGGGACCCTCTGCTCACTGAGGCCAGGCTTGAGCTGCTGCAGCTGGTCACTCGGGAGCGGCATCGGGAGATGGAGACACTGGCCAGGCGGGTCAACGCAGCCCTGATTCCTTTCTTCCAGGGGCTTGAGCTGCAGCTGGTGGATTTCAAGCTGGAGCTCGGCTGCAACGGCCAGGGTGAACTGCTGGTGGCCGATGAGATCAGTCCTGATACCTGCAGGCTCTGGGACCTGCGCACCCAGGATCCGCAGGCAAGGATTCTCGATAAGGACCGCTTCCGCCAGGACCTCGGCGGCGTCATCGAGGCCTACGGGGAGGTCTGCAAACGGGTCCAAGGGGCCTGCCCGAATCCCCGCAACTACAGGTAAGGTCTGCGGACGTTTGCGGCTGAATGCAGCCGACCGCTGCTCCTTCCATGGTGAACTTCTCCTCAGGCCGAACCACGGATGCCGTTCGGCGAGGAGCCCTCGGCATTGCCCTGGCCATGCCCCTGATTGCGACTGTGCCTGCCAGGGCTCAGGGAGATGCCCCAGCACAGCAGCCCGAGGGGGCTGTTGAGGTGCAACAGCCCGATCAGGAGCCGTCTGGTCTTGAGGAGCCTGCCCAGCCCCGAGTGCTGATCAGTGAGGTGGTGATCGAGGGAATTGCTGGCCACCCGGAACAGGAGCGGCTTGAACTTGCCGCCTACGACGCGATGACCGTGCGTCCGGGTAGCCGCGTTACCCGCGATCAACTCAAGACCGATCTCGATGCGATCTATGCCACCGGTTGGTTCTCCGATGTGCGCATTGAGCCGATCAACGGTCCCTTGGGCGTGCAGCTGGTCGTGCAGGTGGTGCCGAATCCTGTGCTGACCAAGGTGGAGCTGGAGCCTGCCGACGACAAGATCAAGCCTGAGGTCATTGAGGAGACCTTCAGTTCGGATTACGGGCGCACGTTGAATCTCAACGAACTGCAGCTGCGCATGAAGGAGCTGCAGGGTTGGTATGCCAAGCAGGGCTACTCCTTGGCCAGGGTCTCGGGCCCCAGTCGCGTCAGCCCAGAAGGGGTGGTGCAGCTGAAGGTGGTGATCGGCACCGTGGCTGGTGTTGAGGTGCAATTCCTGAATAAGGAAGGGGAGACCACCAACGACAAGGGCCAGCCAATCAAAGGCAAGACCAAGCCCTGGGTGGTCTCCCGAGAGATCTCGATCAAGCCGGGTGAGGCCTTTAACCGCAATCAGCTGGAGGGTGACATCAAGCGCCTGTACGGCACCTCTCTCTTCAGTGACGTCAAGGTCACCTTGAAGCCGGTGCCTGCGGAGCCAGGTCAGGTGACCATCATCCTCGGCATCGTCGAACAGTCCACTGGTTCTCTCTCCGGCGGTCTCGGCTACAGCCAGAGCCAGGGTGTGTTCGGCCAGGTGCAGCTGCAAGACAGCAACCTGTTTGGACGGGCCTGGAACCTTGCGCTCAATCTCACCTATGGCCAGTACGGCGGCCTGGCGAATTTCACGTTCACCGATCCCTGGATTAAGGGCGATAAGTACCGCACATCCTTCCGAACCTCGATCTTCTTGAGCCGGGAAGTGCCCCAGGTGTTCCAGAGCCAGAACAACGGAGGAATTGTTGCTGTTGAGGACTACGTCAATAATAATTCGAAGTACGCCTACGAGATCAACTCCAGCAATAATCCTGCCGGTCGAAAGTTTAATAACGTCACGAACGCTGATAATCAGTTTCCTGAGTACAGCTGGTTTGATTACGAAGGCGATTCGGTTGCCTTGCAGCGTGTTGGCGGCAATCTGATCTTCGCTCGGCCTCTGAATGGCGGAGACCCCTATAAGTCAGTTCCCTGGAATGTGCTTGTCGGCCTGAACGTGCAGAACGTCCGTCCGATCAACTTCGCTGGTGATACGAGGCCCTACGGCGTCCCTAACGAGAACATCAAAAACGATCGGGTTCCCAATGACCAGGTGATCTGTATCGCCTACAGCAACTCGAGTAATTGCGCAACAGAGAACAATCTGGCTGGCGTCCGCTTTGCTGCCACCTACAACAAGCTGAATGATCCTCGCAATCCCACATCGGGCAATTTCTTCAGCTTTGGTACCGAACAATTCATTTCCGTCGGTGAGAACTCACCCACCTTCAACCGCCTCAGGGCCAGCTACACCCAGTTCTTCCCAGTGAACTGGTTGAAAATCGCTAAGGGTTGCCGTCCAAAGCCTGGTGAGAAAGCTGATTGCCCGCAGGCCATCGGTGTGCAGCTCAAGGCCGGAACGGTGCTCGGCCAGTTGCCTCCCTACGAAGCCTTCTGCCTCGGCGGCTCCAACTCGGTGCGTGGTTGGTACGACTGCGATCTGGCCGTGGGTCGCAGCTTTGGTGAGGCCACGCTTGAGTATCGCTTCCCGATTATCAGCATCTTTGCTGGTGAACTGTTTGTGGACGCAGGAACCGACTTCGGTTCCCAGGCCAATGTGCCTGGTCAGCCCGGCAATCTGCTCAACAAGGCCGGCTCGGGTTTCTCCGTCGGTACCGGTGTGATCGTCACCACTCCAGTGGGCCCACTACGTCTAGAGGTGGCCAGTCAAGACTTCACCGGCGACTGGCGTTTCAACCTTGGTGTGGGCTGGAAGTTCTGATGGGCCGATGGCCGGCTGATTACGACGGGGCCTGGACCCTCGCCGCTTCTGTTGCCCGCTCCGGGGTAGGTCTGCACAGCGGCGCCATGGTGTCGGTGACCCTGTGCCCTTCCGAACAGGCCGGCATCCAGGTGTCCTGGGAGGAGGACGGTGCATCCGGAGAGCGACTCAGCCTCGCGCCCTCTCAGGTGCGAGACAGTCAGCTCTGCACGACCCTGGAGTTGGGGACGCGGCGCCTCGCCACGGTTGAGCACCTGCTGGCAGCCCTAGGAGGCACAGGTCTCACCCATGTGCACCTGCGGGTGAGTGGTGCTGAAATCCCCCTGCTGGACGGATCGGCCCAAGGCTGGGTGGAGGCGATCGCCGAAGCGGGCATCGTTCCTGCGGCATCACCCCGTTTGGAGCGCCCCAGGTTGGAGCAGCCGATCGTTCGTCATCGGGGGACCAGCGTAATCTCAGCAACCCCTGCAGAGGTTTTTCAGTTGGTTGGGGTGATCGATTTCCCCCAGGCCGCGATCGGCCGTCAGCAGCTGGCGCTGACCCTCACTCCGGAGCGGTTTGTGGACGAGATCGCGCCGGCTAGGACCTTCGGCTTCCGTGATCAGGTTGAGCAGCTGCGGGCGGCGGGCTTGATTCAGGGTGGTGCTCTCGACAATGCCCTGGTCTGCGATGGAGATCACTGGCTCAATCCCCCCCTGCGCTTCGAGGATGAACCGGTGCGCCATAAGCTCTTGGACCTGATCGGAGATCTGGCCCTAGTGGGTTTCCCTCGGGCTCAGGTTCTGGTTTACCGGGGCTCCCACGGCCTGCATACCGATCTGGCCGCTGCTCTCGCCAGCCCGTCCTCCTCCCGCTGCTGAATCTTTTGACCGTCACCCCCGCCACGGCTGCATCGTCTGAGCCTGTGCTCACCAGTGAGCAGATCATGGGGCTGCTGCCCCATCGCTACCCCTTCGCTCTCGTGGATCGGGTGCTGGAGCATGAACCGGGAGTGCGGGCCGTTGCGATCAAGAATGTGACCCTCAATGAGCCTCAGTTTCAGGGTCATTTCCCCGAGCGGCCGCTGATGCCAGGGGTGTTGATTGTCGAGGCGATGGCCCAGGTGGGTGGCCTGATCGTCACCCAGATGCCCGAGTTGCCCAAGGGGTTGTTTGTCTTTGCTGGGATCGATGGTGTTCGCTTCCGTCGTCCCGTCGTTCCTGGAGATCAGCTACGCATCAGCTGTGAGCTGCTCAGTCTCAAGCGTCAGCGTTTCGGCAAGGTGAAAGCGGAAGCCACGGTGGATGGCCAGCTCGTCTGTTCAGGTGAGCTGATGTTCTCCCTCATGGATTGATCGTGATGCCGGAGACCCCTTCCACTTCCTTAATCAGCGAAGATCGCCCTGTGCAGATCCATCCCCTGGCCGCTGTTGACCCCCGGGCCGAACTGGCCGAGGGCGTGGTGATTGGACCCGGTGCCGTTGTGGGCCCTGAGGTCACGATCGGAGCGCGCACCTGGGTCGGCCCCCATGCCGTCTTGGATGGTCGGCTCACCATCGGCGCTGACAACCGGATCTATCCCGGTGCTTGTCTGGGGCAAGAGCCTCAGGATCTCAAATACCGCGGTGCCCCGACCGAGGTGGTGATCGGTGATCAGAACACGATTCGGGAATGCGTGACGATTAACCGTGCCACCGATGAGGGTGAGATGACCCGGATCGGTGACAGGAACCTGTTGATGGCCTATTGCCATCTTGGCCACAACTGTCTGCTCGGCAATGACATCGTCATGTCGAACGGCATCCAGGTGGCCGGGCATGTGGAGATCGAGGACCGGGCTGTGATCGGCGGCTGTCTTGGCATCCATCAGTTCGTTCACATCGGTGGATTGGCCATGGTTGGCGGCATGACCCGAGTGGATCGCGATGTGCCTCCTTACTGCTTGGTGGAGGGTCACCCCGGTCGTGTGCGTGGATTGAACCGCGTCGGCCTGCGTCGCCGGGGCCTCGATCAGCGGCAGGGAGGGGAGGAGCTGCGGCAGCTCCAGGACATCTGGACGCTGATCTATCGCTCTGATCTTGTGATCGCTGAAAGCCTCAAGCAGGCCCGTGCTCAGGAGCTTCTTCCCGCTGCTGATCACCTCTGCAGCTTCCTGGAAGCGTCGATTCGCCAGGGTCGCCGCGGGCCCATGCCGGCTGCGATCGGTCGCTGATGGTGCGATTGCTCATCAGCACCGGGGAGGTCTCCGGTGATCTGCAGGGAAGCCTGCTGATCGAAGCCCTGCATCGCCAGGCTCAGGCCCGTGGAATCTCCCTTGAGGTGCTCGCCCTTGGCGGAGAGCGCATGCAGGCGGCGGGCGCTGAGCTGCTGGCGGATACGGCGCCGATGGGGGCCATCGGCCTCTGGGAGGCCCTGCCGCTGGTCGTACCCACCTTGCGGCTGCAAGCTCGCGTCAATGAAGTTCTGGAAGCGCGCCCACCTGATGCGGTGGTGTTGATCGATTACATGGGGGCCAATGTGCGCCTGGGCCTCAACCTGCGTCGGCGGCTTCCGACGGTGCCGATCAACTACTACATCGCCCCTCAGGAATGGGCCTGGCGACTTGGAGACGGGGGGACGACCCGACTGCTGCGCTTCACCGACCGGATCCTGGCGATCTTTCCAGCTGAGGCCGAGTTCTATGCCGCCCGAGGTGCCCAGGTGACCTGGGTCGGCCATCCACTGCTGGATCTTGCTGTCCGTCGTCCGGAACGTCAGCAGGCTCGTCAGGCTTTGGGGCTGTCCGGTGATGATGGGCGTCTGCTGCTGCTGCTGCCGGCCTCTCGCCCTCAGGAGCTTCGCTACTTGATGCCGGTGCTGGTGGAGGCTGCTGCGCGGCTTCAGGCGATCGATCCAGCCTTGGACGTGATGGTGCCGGCGGGGCTGCGCGCCTTTGAGGAGCCCTTGCGCAAGGCCTTGGCAGAGGCTGGTGTCCGAGGTCGGGTGGTGCCCGCTGCTGAGGCGGATGCCCTGAAGCCGAGCCTCTTTGCTGCGGCTGATCTGGCCCTCGGTAAGTCGGGCACGATCAACCTCGAACTCGCCTTGCAGGATGTTCCCCAGGTGGTGGGCTATCGGGTGAGTCGTCTCACCGCCCTGGTCGCTCAATACGTGCTTCGCTTTCAGGTGGACCACATCTCACCCGTCAATTTGTTGCTCAAAGAGCGGCTGGTTCCCGAGCTGCTGCAAGGTGAGTTCACCGCAGAAGCCTTTGTGGAGCAGGCGCTGCCTCTGCTGCAGCCATCGCCGGCCCGGGAGCGCATGCTCGATGGTTACAAGCGCTTGCGCAACACCCTTGGGGAGCCTGGGGTGACCGACCGGGCGGCGGCGGCGATTCTGGAGCCGCTGTTGAAATGAAGCGGTTGTCGTGGGCTGTTCAACGGAGAGGGTCCGCCTGGGGCAGGGCGGTGCTTCGGAGTGTTGTTCTGGTCTTTCTGTTGCTGGTGACCATCGGTGGCGCCGGTCGCCCTGCCCTGGCGGCGCCGGTTCAGGAGGCCGTGTTTGCTGGAGGTTGCTTCTGGTGCCTGGAGCATGATCTCGAACACCTTCCCGGTGTGCTTTCCGCTGAGAGTGGTTACAGCGGTGGCCATGTGCAGCAACCGACCTACGAGCAGGTGAGTGGTGAGCGGACGGGCCACCAGGAGTCGGTGCGGGTGCGCTTTGATCCCGGCAAGATCTCCTACGCCACCTTGCTGCGCAGCTACTGGCGCAATGTGGATCCCCTCGATGGGGGTGGGCAGTTTTGCGACCGTGGTGATTCCTATCGGCCTGTGATCTTCACCCGCGGCAAAGAGCAGGAGGAGCAGGCCCGTCAGAGTGCTGCGTCAGCGGCCCGGGAGCTGAAACAACCGGTTGATCGTCTCAAGGTTCAGATTCGCCAGGCCGTGCGTTTCTGGCCAGCTGAGGGGTATCACCAGAACTATGCGGAGCGGAATCCGCTGCGTTACCGCTTTTATCGGACCGCCTGTGGTCGTGACCGACGCCTGGATGCCGTGTGGGGGGCGCGGGCTCGCACCGGCAAGCCGTGGAGTTGACAAGGAAATCGGTGGAAAATCTAAAGGCCGCTGTATCAAAAGGCTCAGCCACTTCTCAGTGAAGGTGCGGGTTTTCCCCCATTCCAATCCCCAGCCACTTTGATTACCATCTGTCAGAGAATTGAGGGAGGAGATGTATGTATCTGCTGACCATCAAGGACGGTCTTTTGACCCGACACATTGGTCCGTATCCGTCACCGAAGCAGGCATCCGATGATCTCGAGCGGGTGATGGCCTCGTTTTCGGAGCGGGCGCGCTGGCAGATCCATGCGCTCGAGTGCCCGACGAGTCTGAGGCTGGTGCACCCATCGCCTCAGGAGGATCGCTCCATGTCTGCGGCTGCTTCTTGAACAGCCTTGCTGCGGGGATACCCCCGCAGCAGACCGCTTTCGATCATTAAGCCCACTCCAGCGTTGATACAGACCAGGCTGAGGGTTCCGTACCAAAACCAGGGCCCACCATCCTTGCCGAGGGTCTGGAGAATGCGTCGGGTGAGCGCTTCTCCGAAGAGGCACAGCCCAGCCGGCAGCAGCAGGATTCCCAGCTGTGCCCTCAAATACCAGCGAAACGGGCGGGAGGCCATGAAGTCGTTGTCGGTCTCGCTGGGAATTTAGGCGTTAGCCCCAGCGCCACCGCCGCAGATCCAGTTCACCAGGGTGCGCACGCCATACCCCGTGGCACCTGCTGGGTCGAGACCCCGACCTTTGTCGCTCCAGACCGTGCCTGCGATATCCATGTGGGCCCAGGGAATCTCCCGGTCAACGAACTCGCGAAGGAACAGGGCCGCTGTGATCGAACCACCCGGACGAGGTCCGGTGTTCTTGAGATCCGCCAGCAGCGATTTCAGCCCCTCCCGGTAGCTGGACTGCATCGGCATCCGCCAGAGCCCCTCACCGGCCTGCTCGGCCGCTTGCCGCAGGCCATCGGCTAAATCGTCGTGGTCGCTCCAGAGGCCGGCGATCTCCTCGCCAAGAGCGATCACACAGGCGCCCGTCAGGGTGGCGAGGTCCACGATGGCATCGGGCTTGAGCTCGCTGGCGTACACGAGGGCATCGGCGAGGGTCAGGCGCCCCTCCGCATCGGTGTTGTTGATTTCGATCGTGGTGCCGTTGGAGGCGGTCACGATGTCACCGGGATGCACCGCTGAACCATTGACCATGTTTTCGCAGGAGGCCACCAGCATGTGCACCTCCACCCCCTCGGGGCGCAGTTCGGCGATGGCGCGCATCGCTCCGATCACGGCGGCGCTGCCGCCCATGTCGTACTTCATCATGTCGATCTGGGCGGCGCCCACCTTGAGGTTGTAACCGCCTGAGTCGAAGGTGAGGCCTTTGCCCACCAACACCAGTCGCTTGCGGACCGCACCGTTCGGGCGGTAGGTGAGGTGGATGAATTTCGGATCGAGATCTGAGCCCTGGCTGACGGCCAGATAGGCCCCCATGCCCCGCTTGGCGCAGTCCGCACGTTCAAGCACTTTCAGCTCGAGGCCATGGGCCTGGGCAATGGTCGCGGCACTGTCTGCCAGGGCAGCAGGGGTGACGCTGTTCGGTGGTGCGGCCACAAGCTCACGGGCGAGTTCGACCCCCGCGCAGATCGCACCGACACGCTCCAGGGCACTGGCGGTGTCCGCCGGAAGCGTGCCGAGCAGCTCGAATCGCTCTGGCAGGGTGCGGGGGTCTGGTTTGCTGCGGAAGCGAACGTCGCTGTAAAGCGCTAGGCGGATCGCTTCAGCGACGGATAAGGCCTCGGCTGTTGCCTGGGCCGGTTGCTCGCTCCAGGGCAGTAGAACGCCGACACTGCCGCTTTCTGCTTTGCAGCCCTTGGCGGCGTTGGCGGCCGCCTGACGCAGGGCCGGGAGTTGTGGACTGGCGGCAGCACCCAGTCCCACGAGGATCAGGCTGCTGATTTCAGGGCGCAGCAGCTGGAGTTTGGCCAGTTCGCCTCCCTTGCCCTCAAAGCGCTGCCGCTTAAGCCAGGGAGCGATCGCGAGCCCCAGGCGCGTCTCCAGCTCTCCGATCAGACCCTGGGGATCCTGTTCATGGACGCCGACCACCAGGACGGATCCGCTCCAGGCCGAGAGGTTGGCCGGCGATAGCGAGAACTGCATGGCGTCAAGACGGTTGTCGCGATGCTACGGATCCGGCCTGATCTGCTGCTGCAGCAGGGTTAGCCATCGGCATTGAACGGTGTGGCCCAGCGTTCACGGGTTTCCTTGTTGAACGGCGGCAGCCAGGTTTGGATCAGTTGTTGTTCCAGGCGCCTTCGGCTGCGGGTCTCGCGCGGAACATCCCCCCAGAAGCGGATGCTGGTTTGGCCGCGCAGGCCCACGGCGCTGAGCGCCTCGCTGTAGCTCGCGAGATAGCTCTTGCAGTCGTGCTCGCCCTTCCAGCGGCGATCGGCCGCCACGGTTTCGCCGACATAGAGAAGGATTGGGGTGCTCAGATCCTCGGGGCGATCCATCACCAAGTAGATCGCCGGTCCCTGATGGGGACTCTCCGGCCAGCGCCAGAAGCTGAGGGGAAGGGGCTGCAGGGTCAGGGGTGCGAACCGCTCGAGGGGCTCGGTGCTGGCGAACAACTGGGTCTGCTGCACAGAGCCTGGCCCGGCGGGGGCAGCGAAGAGGGGGGCCTGGTGGCGCTGGATCCGCCTCTGCCAGTCGCGCAGGACCGATGCGCTGAGGGCGAGCTGTGGTTCGTTGGTGACTGTTCCTTCAGGCGGACTCTGGGCGAAGAGATCACCCTGACGGGGTTCTGGTGGCATCGTTCAGCAGCCAGGAGGCAGGCTGGGGCCAGGTCGCCGCTCCCCGAAGCGGACCCGGCCAATCAGTTGCTCCACCACTTCCGGCGGCAGGCAGAGCCGTTCCTGCAGGTCGGCCAGGTTGTCGAAGGGGCGACGGCGGCGTTCTTGGATCAGCCGCTGAAGGCGATCGGCAGGCCAGAGCAACGCCGCCGTGAGTCGCTCCGGAGCAGCAGCATTGAGATCGAGAGGGGGAGCTGGGGGCTGGGGGGGGGCATCCCCATACCAATGGATGACCAGGTGGGGGCGCCAGCGCTCCGCTAGCTCGGGAGGCAGATCGAGCAACTGAATCAGATCCTCAGCCTGGCTGAACTGCACGCCTCCCCGCTGAAGACGCAGCAGCAGATCCACCATGGCCTCACTGCAGCCAGGCAGTTGTCGCCACTGGGAGGCGCTGGCCCGGTTCACATCCACAACCCAGCTGGGTGGCTCGGGGGGGGCTGCTGGGGCTGGCCGTGCCGATGGTTCGGCCGGCAACTCACCCATGGCCTGCAACACCTTGCGGGCCAGCGGATCGAGCCAGTGGCCGCGGGTCATCGCTGCTGCCTCCCGGTTGCTTCCCGCAGGACCTTACCCAGACTCCCTCGGTCCCTGCCAGCGGGGCGGCCGGGCTGGCAGCTCCACCAGGCCATCGCGGAAGGCCATCACCACCGCATGGGTGCGGTCTTTCGCCGGTAGTTTGCGCAGCACGCTGCCGACGTGGGATTTCACCGTGTCGATGGACACCACAAGGGCATCCGCGATCTCCCGGTTGCTCATGCCCCGGCAGAGCCCCCGCAGCACGTCTTCCTCCCGCAGGCTGAGCTCCGCAAGGGGGCCTTGGTCTGAGCCTTTCCCCAGTCGACCGTGACGAAGAACGCCGCTGATCATCGGATCGATGTATTGATCGTCGCTGTCGATCGCGTTGAGGGCGGCAAACACGGTGCCTGAACCGACGTTTTGGTGGGCGCAGAGCCCATCAGATCCGGCATCAATCGCCTCAAGAATCGTGCGCACGATCGGCCGCTGGATCAGCATCAGGATCTTCAGCTGCGGATACGCCACCCTGGCTCGACGCACCAGGCTGACGCCGCTGCCCGCTTCCAGGAGATCCGTGCAGAGCAGGAGGTCTGCCTCGCTGCTGCCGAGGCTTTGCAGGCATTCCTCCTCGCTGGTGGCTGCTGTGACCAGCGGACCCAGACCTTCAAACAGGCTCACCCAACTGGTGAGCAACATTCGATCGGCGGTGGCGATCGCCGTTCGGCTGCGTCGGAGCAGGCGATGGCCTTCACGCACGCGATTCTGCAGGGTGGGAATTCTTTGGCTGAAATCCACGCAAGGCCGCGGCGATGCGCCGCAGGTGGCATTGCTCCCATGTTCACCCCGTTCAGGGGGCAGGGATCCGCACTGTTAAGAGACGGCGGAATTGTTCAGACTCGCTTTCAGTTGATCAGCGGGCCATGGCGTTCTTCGACTCCGAGATCGTTCAGGAGGAGGCCAAGCGACTGTTCGGCGACTATCAGCAACTGATGCAGCTCGGCTCCGACTACGGAAAGTTTGACCGGGAGGGCAAGAAGAAGTTCATCGACACGATGGAGGAGCTGATGGGGCGCTATCGGGTGTTTATGAAGCGCTTCGAGCTCTCGGAAGATTTCCAGGCCAAGCTCACCGTGGAGCAGCTCCGCACCCAGCTCGGTCAGTTCGGGATCACTCCCGAGCAGATGTTCGAGCAGATGAATCAAACCCTCGAGCGCATGAAGAGCCAGCTGGATCAGTCGCCCTCCTGAAGGAGCAGCGGGGAAGTGGGCCGGCTGGCCCCGTACGATCCGCACGGATTCAGTGCTCCTCTGCCATGGCTGATGCCTCTTCTTCCCTGCCGCATTGGCTGGCGCGGGGCATGGCCGATCTCTTTCCGGCCGGAGACCCCTCCGACCCGGATCAAGCTCTGGGCGCCCGGCTCAAGGCAGCCGACAAGGCCGGCCGGCCCCTGCGCATCAAGCTGGGCATCGACCCCACCGGAAGCGACATCCACCTGGGACACAGCATTTTGTTCCGCAAGTTGCGGGCTTTCCAGGATGCGGGCCACACGGCGGTGTTGATCATTGGTGACTTCACAGCACGCATCGGCGATCCCACCGGCAAGAGCGCCACGCGGGTGCAGCTCAGCAAGGAGCAGGTGGAAGCCAACGCCACCACCTACCTGCGTCAGCTCGGCCAAGGGCAGCCCAAGGAGCGGGCCCTGCTGGATTTCGAGACCCCGGGCCGACTTGAGGTGCGCCGCAACAGTGAGTGGTTGGAGGGCTTGGATCTGCCTCAGGTGATCGGCTTGCTGGGGACTGCCACCGTGGGCCAGATGCTGGCGAAGGACGACTTTTCCAAGCGCTATGGCAGCGGCACCCCCATCGCGTTGCATGAGTTCCTCTATCCACTGCTGCAGGGCTACGACTCGGTGGCGGTGGAGGCTGACGTGGAGCTCGGGGGCACGGATCAGAAATTCAATGTGGCGATGGGCCGTGACCTGCAGCGCCATTTCGGCAAAGGCACCCAGTTCGGGTTGCTGCTGCCGATCTTGGTGGGTCTTGATGGTGTCCAGAAGATGAGCAAGAGCCTGGGCAACACCGTTGGCCTCGAGGACGATCCCCTTTCGATGTATTCCAAGCTCGAGAAGGTGGGCGATGGGGCGATCGACGACTACGTGACCTTGCTCACCGATCTGGATTTGAACGCTTTGCCGGACAATCCCCGCGAGAAGCAGAAGGCGATGGCCCTGGCGGTGACCGCCAGCCGCCATGGGATCGAGGCGGCCACGAAGGCTCAGGCCGACGCGGCCACGTTGGTTGGGGGCGCCGGTGATGCGGCGGCGGAGGTGCCGGAGGCGTCTCTGGCGGAGGTGAACTTCCCTGCTAAGGCCTTTTATCTGCTCAGCGCCGTTGGCATCTGCGCCAGCAGCAGTGAAGCCCGCCGTCAGATCCAGGGTGGCGGCGTGAAGCTCGATGGCGAGAAGCTCAGCGATCCCAATCAGGAATTTGCAGGCCCCGATCAATTGGCCGGCAAGGTGCTGCAGCTGGGCAAAAAGACCTTCCGCCGTTTGGTGGGCTGATGACGAGCTTGCATCCCGCTGATCGGATCATTGTGGCTCTCGATGGCATGGCGCCCGAGCAGGCGCTGGCCTTTGCCGCTCAGGTGGAAGGGCTGCGCTGGGTGAAGGTGGGCCTGGAGCTGTTTGTGCAGGCGGGCCCGGAGGTGGTGGCCCAACTGCGTGAGCAGGGGCTGCGGGTGTTTCTCGACCTCAAATTTCACGACATCCCGGCCACGATGGCCGGGGCTTGCCGGCGGGCAGCGGCGCTGGGGGCGGAGCTGATCACGGTGCATGCCTGCGCCGGCAGTGAAGCACTCCAGGCGGCCCAGGCCGCGGCGGTGGAAGGAGCAAAAAGCGCTGGCCAACCCGCCCCCACCCTGCTGGCGGTGACGGTGCTCACCAGCTGGGAGGAGCAAAGGCTGCAACGGGAACTCGCCATTGCCCAAGGCATCGCCGAACGGGTGCCGGCGTTGGCACAGTTGTCGGCAACCGCCGGCATCGGCGGCTGTGTGTGCTCACCCCTGGAGGCCGAGGTATTGCGGGGGCAGCACCCCGAGCCGTTTGCCTTGGTGACGCCAGGCATTCGACCCAAAGGAGCCGCAGTGGGCGATCAGGCCCGGGTGATGGGGCCTGCCGAGGCGATTACAGCAGGCGCCAGTCAGCTGGTGATCGGCCGGCCGATCACCAAGGCTGAGGATCCCAGCGCTGCGTTTGCGGCCTGTTGCGGGGAGCTCATCGGAAGCCCCCAGCCAAGCGAGTGATCAGAACTTGACGTTGAGACCGCCCCAGGCGCGCCAGCTGGTGCCCAGAGCATTCCCGTAGAACACCGGCCCCCCGCGCAAGAACACGACCACCGCGGCGCTCACGGCTTTTGTCCCACCTTCGGTTCAGTGCCGTCGATCAGGCGCTGCAGGTTGCTGCGGTGACGCCAGAGCACCAGCAGCATGGCGATGAGGGCAATCAACACGTAGGGAGGGCTGCCACCGGGGTAGCTCACCATCAGCAGGGGCAGGCTCACGGCGGCGATCACGCTGGCCAGCGACACGATTCGACTCAGGCTGAACACGGCCATGAACACCCCGAAGCAGGCGAGGCCCACCGGCCAGGCCAGCCCCAAAAACATGCCCAGGCCAGTGGCCACGGCCTTGCCGCCTTTGAATCCCAGCCACACGGGCCAGATGTGACCGGCCAGGGCCGCCAGACCGGCCAGCACCTCAAGCCAGGCGCTCCAATCGGATCCATGGCCGAGGGCTCGGGCCAGCAGCACAGCCGCTGCTCCCTTGCCCACATCCACCAGAAACACCACCAGGGCTGGGCCCTTGCCCACGTTGCGCAGCACGTTGGTGGCGCCGGTGGAGCCTGAGCCGATCGTGCGCAGGTCGATGTCTTTGAGCCAGCGGCCGGCGAGGTAGCCGCTGGGAATGGAGCCGAGCAGATAGCCCAGGAGCAAGGAGAGGAAGCCCATCAGAGCAGGTCGTCGTCGTCGTAGGTCTCGCCTGGCCCGGCCGCGAAGGCCAGCCAGAGAGGGAACTGAAGCACGGGAATGTCGACCACCCGTTCGGCGGCATCAATCAGGATCAGCGGCACCTCGCCCCGCTCCTCCAGGCGGTCAGCTCGCTCCACCAGCGCATCCCCCCGCTCGAACAGCACGATGCCGCTGTTGGGGCCGAAATCCTCCCGGCCTAGACCCAGCGCATCCTGGAGGCCGCGTCGCCACTCGCCGAGTCGTTCAGGCTGGCCCGCCAGCACCAGGGTCTGGAACTGGTCGCCATAGAGCTCGCCGATGATGGCGATCAGGGCTGCACTCAGCAACACATTGCGTGGCCGGCTGCCGCGGCTGGGCTGGGCCCCGCGCCCCCCCTGATTGAAGAACCAGTCCTGCAGCAGGGCTGTGTCGGGGGCTTCCAGGCTGCGGCGCAGTTTCCAGGGATCGGCGTAGAAATCGGGTTGCCCGAGGAAGCGCTCGAGGTTGTTGCGGATCAGCGTCTCGTCTGGGCGGAAGGTGTCGGCAACTGCGGCCGGGGCTGGGGCTTCAGTTGCCTCTGTGGTGGCGGCAGCGGCCTGCTGATCGAGGGGAGAGGGCTGCACCACCACCGGCTGCACGACCAGTTCGAGGTTGTCCACCGACTGAACCAGGCCCTGGAGTGCTCCGCCCAGGTACTCCTGGAAGCCCTTCACGCGGCGGGCGATCGCATCGGACTGACCGGCAAAGCTGGTGTTGATCTCTCCCTCGAGCTGCTGTTTGCGCGCACTCAGTGTCTGGATCTCCTCTTCCAGCTCCGCGCGGCGCGCCTGCAGATCAGAGAGAGCCAGTTGGATCAACTGTTCTTTGGCTGCGGCGTCTGATTCGCCCGTGGATGGCGCTGTCCCAGCGTCCTGCGCGTCCTGGGGATGCAGGTCGGTGGGATGCAGGTTGGTGGGATTCAGGTCGGTGTCGTCAGGCATGGCAGACCGGTCCTGGCTCCATTTCAGCGGATCACGGCAAGGCCGACTGGTGAGACACGTTCCCGTAGCTTTTCTGTTGCGTCTGCGATACGAGAACGTGCCATTGGTTCAAGGCTTGCCTGTCTCCAGGGCGCCCACCCGCAGCTCCAGCTGGGCGCGCAGCTGTTGCGGATCAAAAAGGATCGGCAGGAAATGAATGCTCTTGACTTCGCGGAAATACAGCAGCCCAGGGAGCCATGGGGCGAAGAGGCGCCAGGCCTGCCAGTCGCTGTAGGGGAAGCGACGCAGCTCCTGCCCGCCGCGCCACACCACCAGGGTGTCGGGGCAGAACTCCAGGCGCAGGCTGTAGGTCTGCAGCAGTAGAAACAGGCTGAACAGAGCCACCGGCAGGGTCGGCCAGGGGCTGAGCGGCAGCGGCAACAAAGCCAGGCTGAACAGCAGCACCAGCAGCGGCAGGCGAGGGTTGGCGCTGAGGCTCACCGCCTCCAGGTTTGGGTTGGGATGGTCTTGATGCATCACGGTGGAGGGTTTAGCCGAACAGGAGTTCGGTGAGCAGCACATCCATCAGAGCCACGGTCACCAGAATCATGACCACCGAACCGGTGGTGCTGGTTCCTACCTCCTTCGGGCCTCCTTCGGTGGTGAGGCCCCAGCCGCACGAGAGCACAGCGATCTGAAGGCCGAACACCAGAGCCTTGATCAGCATGAACGGCAGGTCATCGGGCTGCAGCCAGGTGCGCACCGAGTTCCAGAACACCGCAGGCGGGATGTTGTAGAAGGCCGTGCTGGTCATCTGGCCTGCCCAGACGGCGACGCCAAAGAAGAGCAGGCATTGCACCGGTGCCATGACCACCATGGCGATCAGTCGAGGCACCACCAGGTATTCCACCGGGTCAGTGCGCAGCATCGTGATCGCATCGATCTGTTCGGTCACCTTCATGGTGCCCAGCTGGGCGGCGTAGGCCGTGGCGACCTTGCCGGTGAGCAGCGTGGCGGTGAGCAGGGGTGCGATCTCCCGGGCCAGGCCGATCGCCAGCACGCCACCCACGGTGGAGCCGGCTCCCATTCCACTCAGTTCCGCGGCCACCTGGATGTTGAACACCGAGCCTGCGGCCACTCCGGTGATCAGCACAATCAGAAAGGTGCTTGGTCCCGCTTCCAGCAGCTGATCGAAGAGGTCAATGGTGTTGATCTTGCCGCGGGAGGCGGCGGTCACGGCCTGGCCTCCGATCAGCAGACTGCTGCCGAGACGTCGTAACCAGCGGGGGGCTTGCATCAAAGGTCTCGCCTGATCAGGTGTGCTGAAGATGGGCGCCGCGGTCGGGCCAGCGACGCATTACCAACAGGCCGAATGCCACGAGTGTGGCGGGAATCAGACCCATGCACAGACGGATCGCGAGCAGAGCCGTGGCTGGTTGCTCGATGAAACTGAGGGCCCCGCTGCAGGCTTCGCTCGAGATATAGCCGGTGAGCGAAAGGAGTGCGCCGAAGACCGACATGCTCAGGCCGATGATCAGCTTCTGCCCGAAGACCATCCAGGCCGTGTAAAGGCCAGCGGGCCTGGCCGGATCGGCATCAATGGCGTCAGGCAGCAGCGACCAGGGGATCAGATAAGCGGTTGAGGCCCCGAGTCCTACGAGAAGGATGAGGCCGATCAGCGGGGCGAGCTGGGCAGCATCGGCGCCAGCGGGAAGCACCGGAAAGAGCATCGACAGCAGGCAGGCGGCAATCCAGAGGCCACCACCCCAGTGCAAGGCCTTGATGCGTCCGCGACGGTTGGACAGCAAGCTCCAGAGCTGGAGGCCCACCAGGGCGCTCAGTTGGAAGGGAAGCAGGATCCAGGTGGAGAGGCTTGGGGGCACATGGATCACCTGCACCAGCCAGATCAGAGCCACCACCTGCATCAGCTGCAGGGCGAACCAGAGCAGCAGATACAGGCCGAGAACCATCAGAAAGCGTGAATTGGCTCGAATCCGGCGCAGTTGCTGCAGGGGAGGCTCGGCGTGCCCGCCTGGTCGCTGGGCTTTTTTGGCGTAGGGGGCGAGACCCCAGCAGCAGGCGAGCGTTGCGAGAGCTGCAATCGTTCCGGTAATCCTGCCCATGCGCAGGTAGCCATCGGCGCCGTCGCTCAGCACCAACGAGGCAACGATCAGGCCGCTGAGGCCAGCGATGATCGACCCAGTGAATCGGGCGGCGTTGAGTCGGGTGCGGACGGCTGTGTCGCTGGTGAGCTCGGTGGAGAGGGCCGCATAGGGCAGGTTGACGCTCGTGTAGGCGGTCATCAGCAGGATCGCCATCACCACGTAATAGAGCGTGCGCTGCAGGGTGTCGCCCTCAGGCACCCACCACATCGCCGCTAGGCTGATCCCCAAGGGCAGGGCGGCGCCAAGCATCCAGGGCAAGCGTGGGCCCCAGCGGCTCTGGGTGTGATCGCTCATCCAGCCAATCAAGGGATCATTGAGCGCATCCCAAAGCTTGATCACCGTGAGCAGGGAGCCGGCGATGAAGGCAGGCAGTCCTGCGGCGCAAGTGAAGAAGGGAAAGAGGTAAAAGCCCAGTTGGGTGGCAGCCAGTCCGGTGCCGGCATCGCCGAGTCCGTAGGCCACCATCAGGCGGCGCCGGGAGCCCTCGGATGCAACGTTGGAGGTGGTCAAGCGAGGGGGTGTGGCAGGCGGACCGTCATAATGCTGGAGCACACATCCAGTGGCCTCACCCATTCAGGGTAACTGGTTCGGGTGTATTAGTGCGGGCGTAGTTTAGTGGTAAAACCTCAGCCTTCCAAGCTGATGATGCGGGTTCGATTCCCGCCGCCCGCTTGTCCTTCAGCTCTGATGGATCAGATCTGA
This sequence comes from Synechococcus sp. HK01-R, assembly GCF_014217855.1. Classification (NCBI taxonomy): domain Bacteria; kingdom Bacillati; phylum Cyanobacteriota; class Cyanophyceae; order Synechococcales; family Synechococcaceae; genus Synechococcus; species Synechococcus sp. HK01-R. The sequence continues at coordinate 1,231,714 of NZ_CP059059.1, forward strand.
ACCCTCAGGTCTGGTTGCCTCCGAGCATGTCCTCGTAGCCCTCATAGGGGTCGTATTCAGCCCAGCCAGGACTGGCCTGATCTAAAAGGCCATATTCGCCATCGATCATTTGCATGCGGGTGTTCCCATAAGGAACGGTGTTGCAGGTGATGCCTCCACCGGCCACCGGCTGGCAGTCATCGAAGCTCACTTGGGCCAGGGCGGCTCCAGTGCCGGCGGAACCCCAGAGGATGAGGAGGAGCAGCACTCGTTGGGGGCAGGGGCGTGGCACGGCGGCAGCGCAACGATTGCTCGCCATGGTGGCGGTTTTTTGCCTTAGAGACCCTGGCAGTGGCGTTGAACGTCGCGCAGCGTCTCGAAGGCCTTGTCGCCTCGACCGTTCTTGATCTGCACCATGAGCACGTCGGCCTGGAGACCCAGCGTCATGCTCTGGCAGCTGTTGCGCTCGGCCCTCGCCGCCTTCCGTTGCAGGGATTCAGCCAGCACCAGCGCCTGGTGGCAGCTGGCTTCCCTACCGGTCTGCAGGCAGTCCTGCGCCGATGGCAGCAGGTTTGTGGTCAGCCCCGCCAGCACCGCCGTTGGCTGCACCAGTCCCAGCCCCATCAGCAGCCACGGGATTGAAAGGTGCGCTGTTGAACGACAAGGCTGGGTTTTGCCCCTAAACCAGAGAGAGAGCGACTGGCACCAGCGATGAAAGTGTGGATGGCGAGTGCTCGCCACTACGACATTGAGAGTTTTGTGCGTGCCCTGCAGGCGGGCTCCGACCATGTGTTCGTCTACAGCCGCGAGCGACTCACCCCGGAGACCGCGGTGCTTGCCGAGGGCTGTGATGCCGTTTGCAGCTTCGTGAATGACGATCTCTGTGACGCCACCCTGGAGCAATTGGCGCAGTTCGGGGTGCGGGTGATCGCCCTGCGCTGCGCCGGTGCCGACAGTGTTGATCTGGAGGCCGCCCGTCGGCTGGGGCTGCGCGTCGTCAATGTGCCCTCCTATGCCCCTGAGTCGGTGGCCGAATTCGCCCTGGCTCTGCTGCTCTGCTTGGGGCGTCGTCTGCATCGTTCCTACAACCGGGTCAGGGAGAACAACTTTGATCTCAGCGGTCTGGTGGGACTGCAGCTCCATGGCAAGACCGCAGGCGTGGTGGGCACGGGCAGGATCGGCGCCGCAACCGCGCTTTTGCTTCGGGCCTTTGGCATGAAGGTGATGGCCAGCGATCCTGCCCAGCAGGACCCGCGGCTTTCTGACGTGGGAATCCAATACGTGGGTCTTGAGGAGCTGCTCGCCAACAGTCAGGTGGTCAGCCTCCACTGTCCGCTCCTCCCAGCCACCCATCATCTGATCAACGCTGAGCGTTTGGCCATGATGCCCCGGGGGGCTCTGCTGGTGAATACCAGTCGAGGCGGTCTGCTCGATACCAAGGCGGTGATTGCCGCACTCAAGGCCGGTCAGCTCGGAGGTCTCGCTCTGGATGTGTATGAACAGGAGGGAGGCCTGTTCTTTGCCGATCACAGCGATGAAGTGATCGGGGATGACACCTTTGAGCGCTTGCTCACCTTCCCCAATGTGCTGGTGAGCGCCCATCAGGCCTTCCTGACCGATGCGGCCCTGGAAGCGATCGCGACCACCACCCTCAGCAATCTTGATCAGGTGGCCGCAGGCTTGCCGTGTGGGAACGATCTCCTGAGATGATGCAGCGGCTTTCTCCTTGACCGGATGTATACCGACTGGACTGCCGTCGCGCTGCTGCTGTTCACCACGGTGCCCCTGGTGGCGGTGGTCGCCACCGCTGCCTTCTTTATTTGGCAGCAGAAGCGGAAACAGCTGCGCTGAACGCTTCGGTCATCCCCAGTTCACCCGGAGGAAAGCGCAGGGACTCCTGGCCGACCTCCAGCCCTTGGCCATCGCCATGGCCTAGGCAGTCGAGACAGGTGCGGAACCGCTGATCGGAGACCCGCTGGATGCCGCTCCCCCCGCAACGCGAACAGATGGCCATGCCTGATCTGAAAGTGAATTGACTTCAGTGTGGAGAGATTCCACCTCCTTGATCCCGAAGCCTTTGTGAAGAATTGGCGCTGAGGCGTGCCTTCAGCTTCGTCGGGTCGTGATTCACGTCCTGGAGCAGCTCCTTAGCGGAGAGAGCCGAGCCTGGCGCGATCAGGCCCAGGTCAGCGGCCAGCAGTCCGATCACCTGATCCGACTGGATGCTGTGGGCCTTCAGCGGCGCAAGCCCTTCGCTGCCATCCCGTTTTGACAGCTTGGCTCCGCTGGCATCGCAAAGCAGCGGCCCGTGCCGGTAGCGCGGCGGTTCCAACGGCGTGAGGGCGGCGATGACCGCCTCTTGGGCTTCTCGCACTGCAGCAAGGTCAGCCCCGCGCACCACCTCGCTGATGCCCAGAGCGAGCTCATCCACGGCGGTGGCCAGGTGATAGGCAATGAAGCCATCAGCACGGCGCAGCACCAGATCCCCGCAGCGCTCCGAGAATGGCTCGGGAACCCTGAGCCGCCAGGCCGGAAGGCGAGCCTGTTGCCAGCCCCAGTCCAGCCTGCGGTTGCGGCAGGTGCCGGGATACAACGGCTGGGCTGCCAGTTGGCGTCGACTGCAGCGGCAGGGGTAGAGGTCTCCGCTCCGACGCCAATGGGACAGCACAGAGTTGTAAAGCCCCCGGCGCTGGCTTTGCAGGATCGGAGGGCCATCCCAGTGCAATCCCAGCCAATGCAGATCTGCACAGGCGCTGTCGATCGCTCCGGCGCGCAGACGCGGCGTATCGAGATCATCGAAGCGCAGCAGCCAGGTGCCGTTCTCATGGCGTGCCGCTAGCCAGGAGAGCAGGGCGGTGGCCAGGTTGCCGCGGTGCAGCGGTCCAGAAGGGGTGGGTGCGAAACGACCCCGATAGCCCTGAGTCCGCAGGCGCTGGCCTTCCGAGATCCATTGCTCTAGATGGTCAGGGGTCGGGCGCATGCCATCGGCCATCAAAAAAGCGGCCCCAAGGGGCCGCTTCGATCCTGAACGATGGATGGGATCAGCCCTGGACGCGATCCTTGAACATCTTGCCGGCGGTGAAGGCGGGAACGCGCTTGGCGGGAATCTTGATCTTTTCGCCGGTCTTGGGGTTCAGACCCTGACGGGCGGAACGCTCGCGGGGCTCGAAGGAGCCGAAACCGAGGATGGAGACCTTCTTGCCTTCAACAACGGAATCGATGATGGTTTCGATGGCGGCGTCGACCACCAGGGAGACGTCGGTCTTGGTCAGCTCGGTGCGAGCGGCAACGAGGTTGACGAGGTCAGCTTTGTTCATGTGAGGAGGCGTGGGATGCGGAAGCGGGTTGGCGATGCGGAAGGCGACATCCGCATGGGCTTGTCCAAGCGCGACAATCGTATGGAGGCTGCGCCGGTGCGGCAACCGAAAGACCCCGCGCCGCAACGCTTTACGACGGTAGGTCTGCGAAACCTGCCGTTGGGCTTGAGGGCATCCAGCTCTCCCAGGGGCTGAGTCGCTCGCCGCGCAGGGCGCCAAGCCCAGCGCCAGATGCCAGTGCTGGCCTTTGATCTGGAGGAATCCAATCGCGCAGTCGCTCGAGGCTGCGCTGCTGACGCGGCCAGTGGAAGCTGCGGCGATGGCGCAATGGGGCCAGCTGACCCACTGCCACAGGGATGAGCAAACGGCCACAGAACAGCAGGTCCCAAGGGGGTGGAGCATGCAACACGCAGCTGCCGGGAGAGGGGCCAGGCGTCCAGAGCAGGCGCAGGCCTGCCGCGGTGGTGTGCGTGTCTGCGAAAGTCTCGAGCGGATCGACGCCTGGCAGCAGATAGGCCTCCTGTTCCTGCACCAGCACCGGCCAGCCCAGGTGTTCCTGCAGGCGTCGCACGCGCCCATGGCCCTCTCGACTGGTGAGAACGATTCGGGGTGTACGGCCTGCCGCCAGCTCCTGCAGGGCCTTGAGGCTGCTTTCGGTCAGGGGCGGGCAGTCGATCAAGACCGGCTCCGGATCGCTGTCAAGCCACCAGGCGGAGCCCCCGCGACAGTCGCGATTGGGGGGAAACAGCCATAGGAAGGGGAGGATCTGCTGCGGCGGACGTCCTGATTCCAGAACCGAGGGAAGAGGCATGGGCTGATGGGAACGGCCGCAAGCATTAGTTTGAGCGCAGTGAGGACCGCGCCCTGCGGTCGGGGATCCTTGAGCACGATCCAGCGCGGCAGACCCTGGCCCCTGGGCAGTTCGCTCACGTCTGGAGGGGTGAACTTTTCCCTGGCGGCACCGGCGGCCAACCGGGTGGAGCTGTTGCTGTTCGCCGATGGCGATGCCCCCCAGCCCGAGCGCATTATTGACCTTGGCCCCGAGCATCGCTCCGGTGATTACTGGCATGTGGAGGTGGAGGGCCTGCGGGCCGGTGCCTGTTATGGCTACCGGGTGTTCGGTCCGCTGGAGCCGGGTGGCCACGGCTTCCGTCCCGCCAAGGTGGTGCTGGACCCATGCGCGCGGGCGATCAGCGGCTGGGGTGTCTATCGCCGGGCTGCGGCGACGGGCGCTCCCCCCAACACCGACTGCTGCTTGAAGGCGGTGGTGTGCGAGCGGGATGCCTTTGATTTCAATGCCCATCCCAGGCCACGCCACCCCTGGAATCGCACCGTCATTTACGAGCTGCATGTGGGTGGCTTTACCCGCCGCAGTGACAGCGGCGTCGCCCCTGAGCGTCGGGGCACGTTGAGAGGGGTGATCGACAAACTTCCTTATCTCAAGGATCTGGGGGTCACAGCGATCGAACTGCTGCCGATCCAGGCCTTTGATCCCCAGGACGCTCCGATCGGTCGCGACAACATTTGGGGATACAGCCCCCTGAGCTGGTTCGCTCCTCACCACGGCTACATCGACGGAAACGATCCGCTTCAAGCTCGACAGCAGGTGCGAGAGCTCGTGGCCGCTTGCCACGATGCCGGCCTCGAGGTGCTCCTGGATGTGGTCTACAACCACACCACGGAGGGCAATCACCATGGCCCCACGCTCAGCTGGCGGGGCGTGGGTGATCGTCTCTACTACCACCAGAACGCCAAAGGCGATTACCTCGATGTGAGCGGGTGCGGCAACAGCATTGCCGCCAATCGCCCCCTGGCTCGGCAGCTGATCCTCGAGTCGATGCGCTGCTGGGCAATCGAGCTGGGGATTGACGGCTTCCGCTTTGATCTCGGTATCGCTTTGAGTCGTGGGGAGGGGCTCAAGCCCCTCGACCATCCGCCCCTGTTTGAGGCGATCGAAGCCGATCCGCTCCTCAGTGATCTCAAGTTGGTGAGCGAACCCTGGGATTGTGGCGGCCTTTATCGGCTCAGCGACTTCCCGGCGGAGCGGATCGGAGCCTGGAACGGACGCTTCCGCGATGACGTTCGCAGCTTCTGGAAGGGAGATGAAAACAGCACCTGGAAGATCGGTCAGCGAATGCGCGGTAGTCCGGATCTGAACGGTGGTCGGCCCCTGACCCTGGGGCGGTCGGTGAATTTCATCACCGCCCATGACGGTTTCACCCTGATGGATCTGGTGAGTTTCAACGGCAAGCACAACCTCGCAAATGGGGAGGACAACCGCGATGGCGAAAACCACAACAGCAGTTGGAATCACGGGGTGGAAGGCCCAAGCAGCGATCGGGCGGTGACCGCCCTGCGCCGCCGTCAACAGCGCAACCTGCTCACGTCTCTGCTGCTCAGTCGGGGTGTGCCGATGCTTCTGATGGGCGATGAAGTGGGGCGTAGTCAGGGGGGCAACAACAACACCTGGTGTCAGGACAGCCCCCTGAGCTGGATGATCTGGGGCGATGACCATTGCGATCGGGATCTGCAGACCTATGTGCGGCGTTTGCTGCGCCTGCGTCAGCAGATGGAGGATTTGATCAACCCAAGCCAGCCGATCGCTGAATCACCGTTGCCGCGGTCCGGTGATCCTGATCAGCTGTGGCGCCAGTGGCACGGGGTGGAACTGGGCAAGCCCGACTGGGCCAGCTGGTCCCATTGTCTGGCCGCCAGCCTGCAGCGCGGTACCCGCGGCGCGGTGCTCTGGATTGGCTTCAACAGCTACTTCAAGGCGATGCATTTCGATCTGCCTGAACCGGCCTCCCCCTGGCATCGCCTCATCGACACCGCCCTGCCAGCAGGAGATGACCTGCCCGAGCGACCGGAGAGCTGGAGTCCCTCCGGGGTGCCCCTGGAGGCGCGCAGCCTGGTGGTGATGGTGGCCAGGGAGATGCTCAGCCCGCTCAGCTGAAGGCGGCGGCGGCCTTGCGTTGGATGCTCAGTTCAAGCTGCCTGCGCTTGTCTTCCACGAGATGGAAGCTGCTGACCACCGTGCAGGCCTCGATTCCGTCCTGCCGCAGGCAGACCCTGATCGCTCCATCGTCGAGCTGTTGTGTTTCCAGTGGCATCGCGAACCCTCGGATCATTCAGCCTGCCGCCGTTGGCGGAGCGCAGCCAGTGGTGCGCCCTAAAATCATTCCGATGAATGGCGGGCTGATGAACGGTTTTCCCCGGTTTGGGGCAGCGCTGCTGGTCACCGTTGCAGCTGTTGGAACTGCCAATGCAGCGATCTCTGGTGACTGTGATTTGCCATTGGGTCAGACCTGGGCGCCGATGTTGCCTGCTCAGGCTTCCTTGCGGCTCGCCAACCATGGCTTGATTCCCTGCCGGGAGCGAGGTGACGCAGTGACCGCCCAGGCTGGTGCGGCCTTGGCCTTTCAGTGCGATCGCTTTCAGATCGATCTGACCGAACAGCACTCTGGCACTGGGGTGTCCGCAGTGGCACTGAACCAGTTCATGGATCAGCGCTTTGTGTTTCAGGGCCCCAAGGTGCGGATCAAGAAGCAGTGCGATCCCGGTCGAAGCGTGACACTCACCCGCTTGATCAAGCTCAGAGGTGAGGGGGTGAGTGTGGACTTCTCTCAGACCTGGCAATGGCGTCCCCAGGAGCAGCCATTTCCTGCGGATCTCTGATTCGGTTGCTGTTGCCACGCTCTCCAGAGCCGATGGCTGATTGACTGCGCTCAATCCAGGGAGAGTTTGCATGGAACTGCTCGTCATCGCTGCTCTGGCGATTCCTTTGTCGACCCTGGTGATGCAGGCGCTCTCCAATGAGCATGAGGACGATTACGACTTCCTTTGATGGCTCAACGCCCCCTGTTGGATTCGAACCAACGACCGGCTGCTTAGAAGGCAGCTGCTCTATCCAGCTGAGCTAAGGGAGCATCGGCTCATCTTGGCAGCTTGCATGGACTGCAACGCCTAAGCTGATGAGCTTGCAGTCCATGGCAGATGGCGCCTAGCCGGCTCAGCGACAGGCAAAAACAGGAGCTGGTGGAGCGCTATCGCGCTGGCGAGAGCAGTGCTCAGCTTGCCGAGGCGTTCGGTTGCAGCCCCAACACCGTAAGCCGCACGGTTCGGAGCGCGCTCACTCCTGAGGAGTACGAAGCCCTCAAGAAGGGGCGGGGGGGGCGTCCCTTCTTGAAGGTTTCAACGCCGACGCTGGCTCCACCTGCCGAAGACACGCCAAGTGCTGAAGTCTCAGCAGAGGAGGATCCCGCCAGCCTGGCCCTCGATGATGCCGACGATTTCGCCGATGATCCCGATCCTGGCGACGACCTCGAGCCAGGGGACCCTGATTCCGGCAGCGAGCCCGAGCAGGAATTCCATACGGTGGCTGTCCTCACCGATCAGATCCCCGCGGATCCTGGTCTCCCGGCCGAGTGCCGTCCGATCGGCCCTGGCGTGCTTCCGGAGAGCGTCTACATGCTGGTGGACAAGCTGGTGGAGCTGGATCCCAGGCCCCTCAGTGATTTCCCCGAGCTCGGCGCGATCGCCAGTGAAGATCAGGAACGGCAGTCTCTGGCCCTGTTCGCCAGTCCCCGTACTGCCAAGCGGCAGTGCGGTCGCAATCAGCGCGTGATCAAAATTCCCGACAGCCAGGTGTTCGAACGCACCACCTCTTATCTCGTCGCTCGGGGCATCACCAGGCTTGTGCTGGATGGGTCACTGATCGCTCTCGACGCCTGAGTCGTCCGTTCAGGGTTCTCTGGGGGGCATCAGCACCGCCGCCAGGCTGCCGCCACTGAGCACACCGATGACCAGGCTCACGCCTACGAGAAATCCGGAGGGCAATGGCGCCGTGCGGCCGAAGCCAAGATTGAGCGCATGGCGTTCGTTGAGGTTCTGGGCACCAAGGCAGAGCACCAGCAGCAGGAGTCCGGCACCCCCGAGGCTCAGCAGTAGCAGGCGCAGCCGTAGCAGCATCAGTCCCGATCGCTCTGCGCACAGTCTGATCGCTCGGGGATGGCTGTTGAGCTCGAGTGGCCTGTCGAGCTTGGGGGCTCCTCCTGGTGCAGCAGGGCATAGAGCTCCCGCTTGGAGCGGTCACCGCCGCTGGCTAGTTGTTTGGCGGCGGCATTGGCGCTGAGACCGCTTGCAATCAACACCTGCAATTGGTCGCGCCAGTACTGGTCATCATGCGTCTCCTTGCGTGGCGCGGGCGCGCCTCCCAGCACCAGGGTGAACTCCCCCTGGGGCGCCAGGGCATGAAAGTGCAGACGTGCTGCTTCCACGGTGGGGCCCACCTGTTGTTCATGGCGTTTGGTCAGTTCCCTTGCCACCTGCAGCGGCCGTTGCGGGCCGCAGAGTTCTTCGAGCTCATCCAGGAGCTGCAACAGGCGATGCGGCGCTTCGTAGAGAACGCTGGTGCACGGTTGCTCGCTGATCTGCTGCAGCCGCTCCCGTCGTTCCCGCCCCTTGGCGGGCAGAAAACCCTCAAAGCAGAACCTGGCGCTGGGCAGGCCGCTGCTCACAAGGGCGGTTGTTGCCGCGCAGGGGCCAGGGATGCAAATCACGTCATGCCCGGCGGCGCGCGCGGCGGCGACCAGCTCCTCGCCCGGGTCGCTGATGCCCGGTAAGCCCGCATCACTGATCACCGCCACGCTTCGGCCCTGCTCCAGTTCTGCCAGCAGCTGGGGCAGGCGCGTGCGGGTGTTGTGTTGATGAAAGCTGCAGCGGCGGGCTGTCGATCCAAGACTGCTCAGCAGCTGGCCGCTGTGGCGGGTGTCTTCGCAGGCAATGGTGTCAACGGCCAGCAGCAGCGCCTTGGCTCGAGGCGAGAGATCCCCGAGATGTCCGATCGGTGTGCCCACCACGTAGAGCACTCCGGCATCCGGTTCAGCCCGCTGCTTCACAATGGCTCCGCCCAGAGATCTCCATGATGCCGAGCCCCCTGACCTTGCCCGCCGGGATCGATCAGGAGGCCCTGTTGCAGGCCCTGCGTCCCCTCTGCTGGGGAGCCGCTGACATCCTGCGGGCCTATGCCCGCGGCGAGCAGCCCCCGCATGGTTTTCCCAAGGCGTTGAGTGTTGATGACGGCGGGGAGGGCCCGGTGTCTGCGGCTGACCTCGCCGTGAACAAGTGGTTGCTGGACGGTCTGTCCGCCGCGTTCCCCGATGCCGATTGGACGCTGCTCAGTGAGGAGACCGCTAAAGAGCAGCTCACGGAGGGGCAACCTGTGCCGGCCGAATGGCTGTGGATTCTCGATCCCCTGGATGGCACCAAGGATTTTCTGCAGGGCACAGGCGAATACGCCGTTCATCTGGCTCTGGTGCGCGACAAGCGGCCGGTCGTTGGTGTTGTATTGCTGCCGGAAGCTGATGAGCTGTGGATCGGCATTGTTGGTGAGGGTGCCTGGTGTGAAGACCGTCAGGCTGAGCGGTCACCGGTGCGTTTCAGCGACAGAACCGCGGTTTCGGATCTGATCTTGGTGGCCAGCCGCAGCCACCGCGATGACCGTCTGGTCAGGTTGATTGAGGCCTTCGAGCTCGGCGGTTCCAAAGCCGTGGGCAGCGTTGGCTTCAAGGTGGCCACGATCCTGAGAGGCGAAACCGATCTCTACATCTCCCTGTCCGGTCGGAGTGCCCCCAAGGACTGGGACATGGCGGCTCCCGAGGCCGTCTTGCTGGCCGCTGGTGGCGCTTTCACGCACGCCGATGCTCGTGCCCTCGGCTACAACACGGGCGACGTGCGTCAGGCCGGCTGCCTGATCGCCAGCCATGGGAAAGCCCATGCCGCGCTTTGTGAGCAGGCGACATGGGCGATGGCCTCGATTGATCCTGGCTTTCAGGTCTGAGGGAAGGCTGAGGTGTGCGCCCCTCAGGTCAGTGGCGCAACGGGGGTGGGAGCGGGTTCAGGCTCGGGCTCTTCCCCGTTCTGAGGAACACCGCGTAGCGTGAGGTTGATGCGGCCGCGATTGTCGATTTCGCGGACGCGCACGGTGACCTCGTCGCCCACCTTCACCACGTCTTCCACCTTCTCCACCCGAGCTTCGGAGAGCTGGGAGATGTGGATCATGCCCTCCTTGCCGGGGAGGATCTCCACGAAGGCACCGATCGGAATGATCCGGGTGATGGCGCCGCTGAACACCTCGCCCTCGTTCACTTTGCGGGTGAGGCCCTCGATGATCTTCTGGGCTTCTTCAGCGGCAGCTCCGTCGTGGGAGGCGATGGTGACAATGCCGCTGTCTTCGATGTCGATCTTGGTGTTGGTGCGCTCGGTGATGCCCTTGATCGTGCGACCACCAGGTCCGATCACCGTGCCAATCAGCTCAGGATCGATGCGGAAGCTGAGCAGACGCGGCGCATGGGGAGAGAGGCCCTCCCGTGGCGTGTCGATCGCCTCCATCATTTTTTCGAGGATGTGCAGACGGGCCGGGCGTGCCTGATTCACCGCTTCGGCGATGGTGTTCACGGCCAGACCGGTGATCTTCATGTCCATCTGCAGGGCGGTGATGCCCTTGTCGGTGCCGGCCACCTTGAAGTCCATGTCGCCGAGGAAATCCTCGATGCCCTGGATGTCGGTGAGGATGCGCACCTCATCGCCTTCCTTGATCAGACCCATGGCCGCGCCGCTCACCGGGGCCTTGAGCGGAACGCCGGCGTCCATCAGGGCGAGGGTGCTGCCGCAGACGGAGCCCATGGAGGTGGAGCCGTTGGAGCTCAGCACCTCGCTCACCACTCTCACCACATAAGGGAAGGTGTCCTTGGCGGGCAGCACGGGGATGATGGCCCGCTCCGCAAGAGCGCCGTGGCCGATCTCGCGGCGGCCTGGGGAGCGCATCGGCTTGGTCTCACCGACGGAATAGGGGGGGAAGTTGTAGTGATGCAGATAGGTTTTTTCGGTGCTCGGGTTGAGATCGTCCATCTCCTGGGCATCGCTGGGGGTGCCCAGGGTGGCGGTGGAGAGCACCTGGGTCAGCCCACGCTGGAAGAGCCCGGAACCATGCACGCGCTTGGGCAGCACTCCTGCAGCGGCGCTGATCGGACGCACCTGGTCGAGGCTGCGGCCGTCCACGCGCTTGCCATCCTTGAGGATCTGCTGGCGCATCAGCTTCTTGGTGAGGGCCTTGAAGCTGGTAGGCAGTGCCTTGCCGTTGGCGCTCACGGCCAGCCGCACCGGGTCATCGTCCTTGAGCCCTTGGATCGTTTCGGCTGTGGATGCCTTGATCGCATCGAGCTTCTCGTCCCGTTCGCCCTTGGTTTGCTCAAACTGCTTGAGCACTTCACCAATGGCCTTGCTGCACTGCTTCTCCAGATAAGTGGGAAGTGTGCTGTCCTGTTCGGGGGCCGGAGGGATGACCTGCTCGATCCCGGCCTGCTTGAGAATGTCCTGCTGGGCTTTGATCAGTTCACAGACAGCCTCGTAGCCGAAGTCGATGGCTTCGATCACATCCTGTTCAGGCAGCTGGTTGGCTCCCGCTTCCACCATCACCACCCCTTCGGGCGTTCCGGCCACGACCAGATCGAGATCACCTCGCTCGATCTCCCGATAACTGGGGTTGAGCACGAAGTCATCGCCGAGCAGCCCCACGCGCACCGCTGCCATGGGGCCATGGAACGGGATTCCGGCCAGCAGGGTCGCCATCGAGGCCCCGGTCACCGCGAGCACATCAGCAGGGACCCGCTCATCCAGAGACATGCAGGTGGCAACGATCTGCAGGTCGTCACGGAGCCAGCCCGGGAAGAGGGGCCGCATCGGTCGGTCGATCAGCCGGGAGATCAGCGTGGCCCGCTCAGGAGGGCGGCCTTCACGACGCATGAAGCTTCCAGGGATGCGACCGGCGGCATAGAGCCTTTCCTCGTAATCGCAGATCAGCGGAAGGAAATCAATTCCTTCGCGGCCGGCAGAGCGCGTCGCCGTCACCAGCACTGAGGTGTCGCCGCACTCGATCATGACCGAGCCGCCGGCTTGGGGGGCAAAACGCCCTGTCGTCAGTCGAATCTCCCGTCCGTCAAAGGAGATCGACTGGGTTTGTCCTTGCACGTGTGTTTATGTCTTTCTGTCAACCGTCATTCTGTCATTTGACGTGAACGACTGGCCATAAAAAAGGAGGCAACACGTTGCCTCCAGTGCATCAGCAGTGAACAAAATCACCAGCTGGACTTGACCACGCCAGGAAGTTCACCCTTGTGGGCCCGTTCCCGCAGTTGGTTGCGGCACAGACCGAAATCGCGATAGACGCCCCTGGGCTTTCCGGTGGCCCAGCAGCGATTGCGCATGCGGGTGGGGGCACTGTTGCGTGGCAGGGCCTGGATCTTGCGATGGATTTCCAGACGCTCCATGGGGTCGGCTGCCTTGTCGAAGGCTTCCATCAGTGCCGCACGCTTCGCCGCATAGCGCTCGACCATTTTCTTCCGCTTCACATCGCGGGCGATCATCGACTTCTTAGCCATGCGGGCGAGATAAACGGGCGAACTAATCCACAACCTTACCTTGTGGCCGGTCGCGCATGGCTCAACGGCCGCTGAGCTGCTGCACAAGGGGCAGCTGGCTGGTGTCACGCACGATCAGCACCAGGCTCAGGCCCAGCAGCAGCAGCAGGCCTGATTGCATCACGGCCATCTGGAAACGCTCAGGCAGCGGGCGGCCTCGCACAGCTTCAAGCAGAAGGAACACCAGTTGACCTCCGTCGAGCAGGGGCAAGGGCAGGGCGTTCAGCACGGCCAGGTTCACAGAGATCAGGGCGGTGAACAGCACAAGCCCCCCCTGGCCCTGGCTGCTGAGCTGGGCTCCCATCTCAACGATCTTCACCGGGCCACTCACCTGCTGGGCGGTCTGACCAAAGTGGGTCACCAGTCCGCCGTAGCCCGCCACGGTGCTGCGAAGCAGGCCGGTGAATTCACCGCTGCCAAAGCGGATCGCCTCAAGCGGACTCCTCGCCGGGCGCAGGCTGCCCATGCGATTCACCTGCAGCTGAGCGCCGATCCGCCCCAGGCCATCACGATCCTCTGGGATCAGGACCAGGGTCTGCTCAGAGTCCGCATCGCGACGGGTCAGCAGTTTCAAGGACTGACCAGGTTCACTTTGGATCCGATCCACCAGAGTCTGGACAGCGTCCTGGCCGGGGCCGAGGGGCTGGTCATTCAGTCGCAGAATCCTGTCGCCAGGCTTCAGGCCTGACTTGGCGGCCGCTTCCCCTGGCTGCACTGCCACCACGAGGACCCCTGGATCCGGGTCGGCGGGAAGTCCGGCGAAGGCCGATTGGCCCACCAGCAGCAGCCAGGCCAGAGCCAGATTGGCCAGCACTCCAGCGCTGATCACCAGGACCCGTTGGGGAATCGGGCGGTTGCGCAACAGATCCGGGTCATCCGCTGGGATTGGGCTGTCCTCCTCGTCGTCCGGGAAGGACACGAAACCGCCCAGAGGAAGCAAGCGCAGCGCGTAGGTCACGCCACGAATCTGTCGCTTGATCAGGGCCGGACCGAAGCCCACCGAAAAGCCATTGACGCGGATGCCTTGGCCCACGGCCGCCAAGAAATGGCCTGCTTCATGGATCACCACCAGGAGGCCCAGGGCGATCAGAGCTGCAAGAACGTTCACACCGCCTTGGTCAATCGGGTCATTCTGGCTGGAGACGCTCGCGACCGAAGTACGGCACGAGCGCGGCCGGTAGTTTCACGCTGCCGTCGCTCTGCTGGCCGTTCTCCAGAAGCGCCGCCATCGTGCGCCCGATGGCCAGGCCGCTGCCATTGAGCGTGTGCACCAGACGGGTGTTTTTGTCTTCTTTGGTGCGGATCGAGGAGCGCCGTGCCTGGAAATCGCTGCAGACGCTGCAGCTGGAAATCTCTCGGTAGGCGCCTGCACCAGCAAGCCACACCTCCAGGTCGTAGGTGCGTGCCGCTGAGAAACCGAGATCGCCGGTGCAGAGCTCCAGCACCCGGTAGGGAAGCTCAAGGGCCTGCAGGACCGCTTCGGCATCGGCGGTGATCTGGGCGTGGGCCTCCGCTGAATGGTCGGGGTGGGCGAACCAGTAGAGCTCCACCTTGTTGAACTGGTGCAGGCGGATCAGTCCCCGGGTATCCCGGCCGTAGCTGCCTGCCTCACGGCGGAAGCAGGGGCTGTAGGCCACATAACGCAGCGGCAGTTGGTCTGCCGGGATGATTTCGTCTCGATGCAGGGAGGTCACTGGCACCTCTGCGGTGGGCGTCAGCCAGAGGTCATCGTCAGCGCAGCGGAAGCTCTCCTCCGCAAACTTGGGGAGCTGTCCCGATCCCGTGAGGCTGGCGGTGTTGACCAGCACGGGTGGCAACACCTCCCGATACCCCTTGCTGGTGTGGAGATCCAGCATGAAGTTGATCAGGGCCCTTTCCAGGCGCGCCCCCTGGCCGAACAGGGTGACGAACCGGCTTTGGGCAATGCGTACCGAGCGCTCCGTGTCGAGCAGTCCCAGGCGATCAGCAATCGCCCAATGCTCCTCCAGTCCGCTCTGCTCTCGCGGGGTGCCCCAGCGACGCACCTCGCGGTTGTCGTTCTCATCACGCCCATCTGGGCAGTCGGGTGAGGGCAGGTTGGGCAGGGTGAGCAGCTGATCCCGCAGGCGGGTGTTCAGTTGCTTCTCCTCGTCTTCGAGCACCGCAACCTTTTGCTTGATCGCATTGCCCTGCTGACGCAGCTCCGCGACCTCCTCGCCTTTTGGGTCAGCCCCACCTTTGATCCGCAGGCCAACCTCTTTGCCGATGCGGTTGCCTTCAGCTTGAAGGGAACTGCGCTGTTCCTCGAGATCCCGCTGTTGCTGGGCGATCAACTGCAGACCGGTGAGGTCCACATCCATGCCCCGCCGACCGAGCTCCCGGGCGATCAGGTCGGGGTTGTCACGCACTAGGCGCTGGTCGAGCACGGCGGTTGAGGAACTGGCGCCGGCAGCCTAGGTGCTGGTGCTCAGAGGACCTGGCCGACCATCACGGCTGCGACGGCGGAAAAGAGGGTGATTCCCAGGGCAGTGATCGGGTTTTGACCTTGGGCGACAGCCACAGTGGTGATCACGCCGGCTCCCAGGCAGGCCACAGCCAGCTGGCTGGTGAGATCGCTCGAACGGTTCAAGGCCCTTCTGTCGGTATTGCAGCGAACTTACGGAGCGTGTTGGAGGCTGTCCTGCCGCGTCTGAGGCTTCGTTACGCCGCGTCAGGCTTCTTCACCCTGCGCAACATGCAAAGAGGCTCCCTGGCTGGATGCGGCCCGGGCTCGGCCGCTGCTGGCCCAGCGCTGCAGGGCATCCAGCTGCTCCCGTGCCGTTCTTGAGAGAGGAACCAGCTGGTTTGCGGCACGAATCAAATCACTTTCCGCTAGCTCCCGCCGTTCGGCGAAGGCAAGGTGCATCGCCTCGATCACCGTCTGCTCGAGTTCAGCTCCCGAATAGCCCTCCGTGCGATCGACCACGGTCTGGAGCGGCAGGGTCAGGCCAGGCCGGCGGCGCTCCACATGCAGGGTCAGGATGCTGCTCCGCTCTTCCACTCCGGGCAAATCCAGCAGGAAGATCTCATCGAAACGCCCCTTGCGCAGCAGCTCGGGCGGCAGGCGATCGACTGCATTGGCCGTGGCGACCACGAACACGGCCGATCGTTTCTCCGCCATCCAGGTGAGCACCGTGGCCAGCACCCGCTGACTGGTGCCTCCATCGCTGCGGGCATCACCGCCGAAGCCCTTATCGATTTCGTCAATCCAGAGCACGCAGGGGGCCATGGCCTCCGCGCGCTGAATCGTTTCCCGTGTACGTGCTTCGCTGGCGCCGACCAGGCCGGCGAAGAGCCGCCCGACATCAAGGCGCAGCAGCGGCATGGCCCAGCTGTGGGCAATGGCCCTGGCCGTGAGTGACTTGCCTGTTCCCTGAGGCCCCACCAGCAGCACGCCCCGGGGCAAGGGCAGGCCGAAGCGTCTGGCTTCATCGCTGAAGGCCTGATGGCGCTGCTCAAGCCAGTGCTTCAAGGCATCGTGCCCACCGATGTCGGCTGGATCGGCGTCCGTATGGCAAAACTCGAGCACTTCGCTGCGGGCCAGGCAGCGTCGCTTCTCCTCCAGCACATCGTCCAAGTCGAGACGGCTCAGTTGCCCCCGCTGGGCCAAGGCCCTTGCCGCCACATGGCGCACCCTGGCCTCTGTCAGGCCACTGCAGGCATGGGTGAGCTCTTCGAGCACCACGTCATCCAGTCCCTGCCCCCCCGCCCTGGCGATCGACTGGAGCAGGGTCTTGATCTCTTCCTCCCGCGGGAGGGGGAGATCAAGAAGCGTGAGGCATTCCTCCAGCTCCGCCGGCGGCGACCAGGCTCCGCTGCAAAGCACCAGGGTGTGGGGGCGTTCCCTCAGGCCGACGGCCAGATTGCGAAGCATCCGTGCGATGCCGGGGTCGTCGCAGAAGCGATGAAAGTCTTTGAGCAGCAGCAGGGTTGGTCGACTTGCCTCTAGATCCTGCAGCCACTGGAGCACAGCCATCGGCTGCCGAGCACCGGTGCCTTCCTGGTTGAGGGCTCCTTGCAGTCCGCTGATGAAATCCCAGCGGCTGAGCTGCCGCCCAGGGAGCCGTTGAACCACGCTGGCGAGTAGCGCCTGAACCCGCTCTTCCTCCGTGCTGCGGATCCAGATCAGGGGCGTACCTGCTCGGATCAGCAGGTCGAGCTGATCACTCCATTCAGGAAGCATCGTCGTCTCCGCCCGCCAGTTGCTGCAGGGCCTTCCATCGGGGATCGATCGCTCCCTGGTTGAGGGCCTCGCTGCTGGCGTCTGTGCTGCTGGGGTCTGTGCTCAGGGTGTTCGTTGACGCACCAGGCATGCCTGGACACTCTGCACCGCAACGGTTGACCACCGGGAGCTGCAGGCTGAGCTGCTCAAATACCCAGCGCTCGGGTTCAAAGTGGCTGCGGGGATCAAGGGATTCCACGAGTCCCTCTGGGGCGTCCATGTCCAGACCGGCCTCGGTCATCGCGTCGGCACTTGGCTCGGCACCAAGCCAGATCAGTTCTTTCACCTCCGCGCTCAGGCGATGGTTGAACTGACCAAGGCAACGGTCACAACAGAGGGTCACAATCGTTTCGAGGGAGCCCTCCACCTCAAGAACGTTGCCGCGATGCTCGGCCTGAAGGTGCCCCCTCACGGGAGTCAGGCTGGGCAGATCGTCGAGACTGCCCTCCACAGTCCATTCCTTCGCGACTCCAAGGGCCTGAAGTTCACGCAGGGGGATGGGCTCGAGCCCTGGGATCATTTGCTCCTGGGCTCGAAGGGAAGACGACCCGCCTGACCGGCAGAGCCAGAGGCCCCCGCAGTGGCGGTCGATGCCTGCTGACGCAGCTGATCATCGAGGATCGTCTGCAGGTTCTCGGGCAGGGTTTCGCGGGTGAGCAGAAAGGTCTGCGCCGCTTGGAAGATATTGGCGATGACCATGTAAAGCAGAACGCCCGCCGGCAAGGGGAAGAACAGGAACATGCCGGTGATCATCACGGGTGTGATCTTGTTGGCGGTGGCCTGCTGGGGGTTGGCGGGCATGCCCATGCCTGAGAGCAGCTGGGACGCAAACAGGCTGAGGCCGAAGGCTCCAACAAGGATTGCGATATCCCAGTTGATTGCGCCATCGGTGTAGAAGCCCACCTGGCCTAACGCTTTGATGAAGAGGAAACCGCTCCGGGCTGCCAGGCCAGGAATCTTTCCTTCAACCGTGGCATCACCCGCGGCAAGGGCCGTGATCGTTCCGTCCTGAGACACCGAAACGATTGAATCGCCCTTGGTCACCGACCAGGTCGGAAGGAACGTCTGTCCGTTCTCAACGCCGCTGAGAACGTTGCTGAAGCTTTCTCCGCTCTTTGTATGCAGCTGGATAGTGGCTGACTCACCCTCACCGAGCTTCGTGCCTCCAGGCAGGCTGGCGATCACCGGCACGTGGTTGGTTTCGCTGATGAAGATCGAGTGGCTGGCGCTGTTGAAGGGCTTCGGTTCCACAGCAGCGATCTGCTCTGCCGGCAGCACCTTCAGGTTCAGGGTGTAGGGCACATCCGCGAACGGTGATCCCCGCAGGGTCGCGAACAGGGCGAACAGAATCGGCATCTGCACCAGCAGGGGCAGGCACCCCGCAAGCGGGCTGCCGAACTCCTTCATCAGTTTTCCAAGTTCTTCCTGCTGCTTCTGGGGGTTGTTGGCGAAGCGCGACTTGATTTCGGCTTGTCGCTTCTGCATCACCGGTTGGGCAATGCGCATGCGCCGGGCGCTGCGGATTGAACCGGCGCTCAGTGGGAAGAGGGCCAGGCGGATCACCACCGTGAGCGCCACGATCGCCAGGCCGTAGCTCGGCACCAATCCATAGAAGAAATCCAGGATCGGGATCAGCAGGTTGTCGGAGATGTACCCGATCACGTTGGTTCAGTCCTTGGGGAGGGGCAAAACGTGCTGCCAGTGTGCAACAGCGGCAGCGGATTGTTGGAGCTCAGGCAGCGAAGCCCTTGGCATCCTCGCTCTTGTCAGCGGTGCTCCGCGTTTGGATGCGCTGCAGCACATAGGCCTCTGCCTCGCGGAACCGCGGTACGGAACGCATCTCGAGGCGGGAGCCATCGTTGAGCACCAGCACCATGTCGCCCCAGGCTCCAAATCCGCGGGGCACGCTGCGCACCTCCCGAATCTGGCTGTAGACCACCTGACTGCGGTCGCGGCCCATCCAGCCACCGCTGACGGAGATTCTGCGACTGGTGATCGTGAAGCGCAGCCAGAGGGCCCGCACCACAGCCCCAACGGCAAAGGGCAGGCCGATCAGGGTGAGGCCGAACAGGAGATTGATGAGGAGATCTCCCCGGGCGGGACCACCCTCGTAGAAGGTCTCTTCGGACAGGGAGGCGGTCATGGCAGCAGGCCGGCGTTCTTGAGCAATCTGTCGCATTCTTCTAGCAGCGGGGCTTCGAGGAGCTGGACTCCCGGCCGAAGACTGATCAGCAGCCATTGTTCACCCTGCTCAGCAGCCTGTTCAAGCCGTCGGCGCAGGTGCTCGTGGAGGCGGCGTCTCAGCTTGTTCCGCACCACGGAGCGCTTGCTCACCTTGTTGCTGATCACGACGGCACAGCGGCAGCGACACGACTCAGGTGCCTGCTGTTCCCAGCGTTGGAGCACTGGGTTCAGCAATCTGGGTTCGGCTTGCACCACGCGGAGCACCATGTGCTCTCCATCAAGACGTCGACCGCGTCGGTGCAGACGGTTGAAGCAGCGGTGGCCCCGCAGGCGCATGGGTGCCGGCAGAACCATCGCTCAGCGGTTAATCAGACCGAGACCCGCGCCCGACCACGCTTGCGGCGGCTGCGGATCACGCGGCGGCCGGTGTGGGTGCGCATGCGAACACGGAAGCCGGAGACGCGCTTGCGCTTACGGCTGGTGCCGCCGAGTGTTCTCTTGGTCATGGATTTTCGGCGCCCGGCCTGTCGTCAATTCGATAATTTATCAGCCGGGATGCCTGGGTCAGTCGATGTCGATCAGCCAGCTGCCCAGGTAGCCAGCCACGGGGACGTCTCCCGGAGCCTGGGCGAGGGCATTGAACTGGAACATGCCACCGCGGTTCGGATTGAAGATGTTCATCACCACCGCATAGGTCCCGCCAGTCGGGATGGGGGTGTCAGGGAACACCTCGATGGCCGTCTGCTTCTCATTCACCTCGAACACCGCTGGCAGCTTCTCCTTGCAGCGGCT
Source organism: Synechococcus sp. HK01-R (assembly GCF_014217855.1). Taxonomy (NCBI): domain Bacteria; kingdom Bacillati; phylum Cyanobacteriota; class Cyanophyceae; order Synechococcales; family Synechococcaceae; genus Synechococcus; species Synechococcus sp. HK01-R. The sequence continues at coordinate 1,251,702 of NZ_CP059059.1, forward strand.
TCGCGAAAGCATGCCGCCAAGTTCCATGCGGCAGAGAGCCAGGTCGTCAGGCCTGATTTTTGAGTTGAAGTAGTCGGGGACCCCAATGCTGAGCTTGAGGATCGCGGTCTTGCGGTCCTTCGGACGGAGCATCAGGAAGTACTCCGCTCTCTCCAGCTGCCTCGTGGAGCTCTGGAAGTAATAGAGCTTCCTGTAGTCGCGGCTGTTCTCCCAGCGAAATTCCAGCAGGGCCGGCGTTCCCTGAGCTTGAACCTGGCGTGGAGCAGTGGCGTCCAGGAGCGAAGCCCCCCCGAGAAGCCCTGCGGCTGCAACACCGCTGGCGAGGCCGAAGCCCCCAAGGGCCTGTCGAAGGGGAGTCATGAATCGGTTGTGCATCGGGAAGCGGATGGCGACGGCCATCGGCGGAGGTCATGAAATCGATTGTCCTGAGCCTGAACGCGGGAACGACGATCCCTGGGCCGGCCCTGGAGCTGTCAGTTGTGACCGGATCGGTCTGGTCGCAGTCGACTGGCCTCGCCGAGATAGGCATGACAAGGCGTCTGATCGGCTGGTAGCCACACGTGAGCCAGTAGACGGATGCAGCGGGCTAGATCCCCCTGAACCGCCATCTGCTGGCAGTCGAGCAGAGCAACGCTGTCCCAGCCGGCATGGCGCCGGGCGATGGCTGCGGGAAAACAGGCGTCGAGATCGGCGGTCACCGAGAAGGTGACCGACACGATCCGTTCAGGGGAGAGCCGGTTGCGTTCCACCATCGCCGTCACCAACTCCTGCACCGAGGCCTCGATGGCGTCAACGGTGTTGGCCGGACAGGTGGTCGCTCCACGCAGCCCTTGCAATCGCAGTGATTCGCTCATGGGCGATACAGCCAGAGGGCCTGGCCGCAGAGCAGAAGTTCGCTTTCCAGCGCCGACCCCAGGCGGCTGAGCCATTCGGATCCTGGGAGCAGCCCCATCAGTTGCTTGCGCGGTTTGCCGAGGGTCACCGGTCGACAGTCCTCATCCAGGTCGGCCAGTTCCGCTGCGATGGTTCGGGCCGCCTCCTCATCACCCAAGACATCCACCAGACCGAGTGCCTTCGCTTGGGCGCCGCTGAACACCCGTCCATCAGCGAAGCCGCGCACCACTGACGGCTCGAGATTTCGACCCTGTGCCACGGCCTCCACGAACTGGTCGTAGCTGCTGTCAATCAGCTCCTGCAGCAGCTGTCGTTCCTCGCTGCTGAGCGCGCGATCAGGGGACAGGATGTCTTTGAAGGCACCACTTTTGACCGTCTCGAAGCGGATTCCGATCCGTTCCAGGAGCTTGGAGAGATTGTTGCCTCGAAGAATCACGCCGATGGAGCCGGTGATCGTGCCTGGATTGCTCACGATCGTTTCCGCGGCCACTCCGACATAGACCCCACCGGAGGCGGAGATGTTGCCGAAGCTGGCCACCACACGGCAGCCCTTCTCCCGCAGACGCAGCAGCGCCGCATGGATCTCCTGGCTGTCGCCCACCGTGCCTCCAGGGCTGTCGATCCGCAGCAGCAGGGCGGGGAATTCCCTCGTCTCCACCTCGCGAAGAGCCTTCAGCACGCGCCGTCGCGTGGTGGCCGCAATGGGGCCCTCGATGGCAATCCGCGCCATCCGTCGGCGGGATTTGCGGCGCCAAGGCCAGACCATATGCGTCATCCGTTGTCGTTCGGATCTTAAAAAGGAGCCTGCTGGATGGCCCCATGGTTTCTCTCCGCCTCGGGCTTCTGCTGGTCTTGCCCTTTGCTCTTTGGGGCACGGCGATGGCCGCGATGGCGCCCCTCCTCGATTCAGGAGGGCCATTGTTGGTGGCGGCGCTGCGTTTGCTGCCGGCTGGGGTCGCCCTGTTGCTGAGTCTCCCCTTCCTCGGGGCCTCCCCTCGGGTGGCGCCCGCCGATCTGGGCTGGTTTGTGCTTTTCACACTGGTGGATGCCACCGTCTTTCAGTTCTGCCTGGCCCGTGGACTCGCAGGCACCGGTGCCGGTCTCGGCTCCGTGCTGATCGATTCCCAGCCTCTGATGGTTGCCCTTCTGGCCAGGGCTCTCTTTGCCGAGGCGATCAATCCCGTCGGCTGGATCGGATTGCTGCTGGGTCTCGCAGGCATCCTCTGTTTGGGTGTTCCGGCTGACCTTCTCCACCATTGGTGGTTGCTCGGTGCCTCGGTTCCCGCCTCCGGACTGCTGGATGGTGGGGCGCTTTGGATGCTGGCGGCGGCCGTGGCCATGGCCCTGGGCACCGTTCTGAGTCGTTTCGCTTGCCGCGACAGTCACCCCGTCACCGTGACCGGTTGGCACATGATTCTTGGGGGGACCCCTCTGCTGCTCGTTCACGCTGCCGATGCCGGCCGCCCCTTCCTGCCGCCTTGGACTCTTCCCCAGTGGGGGCTGATGGCCTACGCAAGTCTTTTTGGTAGTGCCCTGGCCTACGGGCTCTTTTTCTGGTTCGCCACCCGCCGAGAGCTCACCGGTTTCACCACCCTCGGCTTCCTCACCCCGGTGTTTGCTCTCATCTCTGGTGGACTCTGGCTCCAGGAGCGGCTCGAACCGCTTCAGTGGGTGGGTGTGATGCTCGTGCTGCTCTCCGTTGTCTTGGTCAGTCAGCGCCGCCGTCTTTGGGAGCCTCTTGGCCCCGCGCCCCTCATTTCAACCGGAGAGTCCGGCTGATGGCCAGCGTTCCTCGCGATCTCGTGCTCGTCAGCACCCCGATCGGTTATCTCGGCAGTGGGCGGGGCGGAGGCGTGGAGCTCACCCTGGCCTCCTTGACCCAGGGCCTGCTGGCGCGTGGCCATCGCCTCACGCTTGTCGCACCAGAGGGTTCGTCTCTCCCAGCGGGTTGTGATGGCGTGGCTCTGCATACCGTTGCCGGCGGAGACCAGCCCAGCTGGCAGCACGCTGATGCCGACGGCCCCGTGCTGATTCCCGCCGATGCCGTGCTGCCCCGTCTCTGGGAGAGGGCCCTCGCGCTCGGGGAGAAGGCCGATGCCGTGCTCAATTTCAGCTACGACTGGTTGCCGTTGTGGCTCACTCCCCGAGTTCAGCCAAGGATTTTTCATCTGATCAGCATGGGGTCCGTGGCCCGGGTCATGGACCAGTTGGTCGCAGACCTGGCCCGCTGGGATCAACGACGGCTTGCCTTCCACACCCATCGCCAGGCGGCCGATTTCAGCTTGCCGGCAGCGGCGCAAGTGGTCGGCAATGGCTTTGATCTCAGCCGCTATCAGTTCCAGCTCGAAGCCGGGGGGGCCTTGGGCTGGGCAGGGCGGGTCGCGCCTGAAAAAGGACTGGAGGATGCTGTTGCCGTGGCCGCTGCCCTGCAGGAGCCACTGCAGGTGTGGGGTGTGGTCGAGGATCCCGCCTATGCCGCCCGGGTGGAACGTGCTGTGCCGCCCGGCACGATCGTTTGGCGTGGTTTCCTGCCGACGGCAGAACTCCAGAAGCAGCTGGGGCGTTGCCGGGCCCTGATCAACACGCCCAAATGGAATGAGGCCTACGGCAATGTGGTGGTTGAGGCACTCGCCTGCGGAGTGCCAGTGGTGGCCTATGACCGCGGGGGGCCAGGAGAACTGCTGCAGAACGGAGTGACGGGCTGGTTGGTGTCTCCCGACGATCGCGACGCGTTGTTGGCCGCGACTCGACAGGTCGATGCAATCGATCGCCAGGCTTGCCGACGCTGGGTTGAGGCCCATGCCAGTCAGGCCGTGTTCGCCGAGCGGGTGGAGCAATGGCTGGATCTCACCCTTGCGGCAGGGGATGGCAGCATCTCTCGATGCCCATGACCCCCTCGGCAGTGTCGCCAACCCCCACGCCGCGGCTCTCTCCTCGTCAACGCCGTCGCGGCCTGCTGCTGGTTCTGGCCCTCGGGCTGCTCCTCTGCGTCTGGCAGCTTGGTGGCACTGGCCTTGTGGATGAAACGCCGCCTTTATTCGCCGCCTCTGGGCGGGCCATGGCCCGAACCGGCGACTGGCTGACGCCCCGGGTGAATGGCTTGCCGCGCTTTGACAAGCCTCCTCTTGTGTACTGGTTGATGGGTCTTGGTTATGCCCTTCCAGGGCAGGCTCAGTGGGACTCTCTCGGTACCTGGGCCGCGCGCTTGCCTTCGGCACTGGCGACCATCGCGGCCATGCTCATGCTCGCCGATACGGTGATGGGGCATCCACAGGCTGGGGATGGGCAGCCGCGTCGTACCGCTGTTGCGGTTGCTTTGGCCTTCGCGCTCTCACCCCTGGTGCTCCTCTGGAGCCGCACGGCCGTCAGTGATGCCCTGCTCAGCGGCACCCTCGCTGTCAGCCTGCTTGGTCAGTGGCGCTGTCATGTCACTGGCGGTCGTCGCTGGTGGCTTGCCTGGGTGGTGCTGGGCTTCGCGGTTCTGACCAAAGGCCCGGTTGCCGTGGTGCTGACCGGACTCACCCTGGGACTGTTTGCGTTGTTGCGTCGCGATCTCCCCTCCCTCTGGAGACAGCTGCGCCCCCTCCCCGGTCTCTTGATCACCGCCCTGATCAGCGTGCCCTGGTACGTCGCGGAACTGGTGGTGGAGGGGCAGCCCTTTTGGGACAGTTTTTTCGGCTATCACAACCTGCAGCGTCTCACCTCCGTGGTGAATGACCACCTCCAGCCCTGGTGGTTTTTTGGTCCGGTGATGTTGATTGCCGCCCTCCCCTTCACACCGCTTCTACTGCTCGGGCTATGGCAGGTCATTCCCCGCCAGGTTCTGCGCCGTTCTGACGCCCGCCCCGACCAGACGCTCCAAACTTTCGCTGCCTGCTGGCTGCTGTCGGTGCTGCTGTTGTTTACGTCGGCCGCCACCAAGCTGCCCAGCTACTGGTTGCCAGCGACCCCCGCAGCTGCCTTGCTGATCGTTCTCTCTCTGCGGGCGGACCCCATGCGCTCCCGGTCCGCCCAGTGGTGGGCCTGGATCGCTGCTGTCGGACTCACCCTGGTGTTGGCGGCGGGTCTCTGGGCTTCGCCCCTCTGGGTTCCGCTGATCCAGGATCCGGAGATGCCCACCCTGCCTGCAGAGTTGCTGGCCAGCGGTCTCGTGTTACGGGCAGCGGTCTGTTTCAGCGTCGCTGCCCTTCTCGGGCTTTGGTTGGCCCGCCGCAGGCCTGCTCCTGAGGGATTGCTGGCGATGCAGGGGCCCCTGGTGGTGTTTCAGCTGGTGGCCCTGTTGCCGATGAGCTTCCTCGGAGACCGGGTGCGTCAGCTTCCCGTTCGCGAGGCCGCGGCGGAGATGCTCAGGCAGCAGCGTCAGCAGCCCCAGGAGCCGTTGGCGATGGTGGGAGCCATGAAGCCGTCCCTGCACTTCTATACCGGTCAGGTCGTCGTCTATGAGGGGCGATCCAAGGGTGCCCTGGTGAACCTGGCAGACCGGTTGCGATTCGAGCAGCGGCGAGGCTGGAGCGGCACGCCGGTCGAGCGCCCGACGGATCACCCCCCCGCCACCGTGCTGGTGCTGATCGATCAGGGCACCACAGAGCGGGAGCACTGGAGGGGCCTGGAGCCACAGCGTTTGGGACGCTATGGAATCTTCCAGCTCTGGCGGGTCGATCGGCGCCGTCTGGAGCAGCGGGCCCGTCGCCTCGCGGCCGACGGCAACGCCCCTGACTGGCGTCGCCCCAGGCCGGAGCGCTACTGATCGGTTGACGCGATCTCTGGAGCGGCCAGTTCCAGACGTCGACAGAAACCGCAATGCCCCCACAGGGCCATCTCCCCGGCCGGAGCAGGGCTCTGGCAGCGGGGGCAGCGGGCCAGTCCATGCACATCGATGCGGCTGGGATGGCGTTGCCAGATCGCGTCCTCGCTTTCCAATTCGGCTCTTTGGGCCGGATGGTGCTGCTGGATGCGCAGGTCCTTGATGCTGTGCCCGGCACTACGCAGGGCGGCCATGAGCTGGGGCCGGCTGTATTGGAGGGCCTGTCGCCATTGGGGGTGGCTGGCACCGATCGTCAGCAGACCGTTGTGTAGGGAGAGTGGCCTGCAGTGCGGAGCCAACTGGGAACCTGCCAACCGGGGCCAGTCTTCCCAGATGGCAGCCAGGGATCCCTCCATCCGCCAGTGCCGCTGCAGGTCCTCCAGGCAGCTGGCGAGGGCTTGGGCCGGTGCTGGTGCAGGCGGCTGGAGCAGCTCGCCGCGGCCGAAACGGCGGCGCTGGGATTGGGGTGCCCTTGCCATGGGGTCATGCTAGTCAGCTTCTTCGCCTCCTCTCGCTAGCCTCCGGGGGCCGCCTCACTCGCTGCTCGTCCCAACCATGGGTTTATTTGATCGGCTCAGTCGTCTGCTGCGCGCCAACCTCAACGATCTGGTGAGCAAGGCGGAGGATCCGGTGAAGATCCTCGATCAGTCTGTGGCCGACATGCAGGCCGACCTGGTCAAGTTGCGCCAGGCGGTGGCGATGGCGATTGCGAGTCAGAAACGACTTCGCAACCAGGCAGAACAGGCTGAGTCTCAGGCCGTGACTTGGTACGAGCGGGCCGAGCTGGCCCTCAAGAAGGGCGAGGACGGTCTGGCTCGGGAGGCCCTCGCTCGACGCAAGACCTATCAAGAGACTGCGACGTCTCTCTCTGGCCAGCTGCAAGGCCAGGATGCCCAGGTGGAGACCCTCAAGAAGAGCCTGGTGGCACTCGAGGGCAAGATCGCCGAGGCGCGTACCAAAAAGGACATGCTCAAGGCTCGAGCCCAGGCGGCCCAGGCGCAGCAGCAGCTCCAAAGTGCCGTGGGCAATCTCGGCAGCAATTCCGCCATGGCTGCCTTCGAGCGCATGGAGGACAAGGTGCAGGCGATGGAGGCCAGCAGCCAGGCCGCTGCCGAGCTCGCCGGGGCCGATCTCGAGAGTCAGTTCGCCGCCTTGGAGGGCGGAAACGATGTTGACGACGAGCTTGCGGCTTTGCGGCAGCGGCTGGAGGGAGGTCCGGAGGCGGTGGCTCTGCCATCAGCCGCAGCGGCTCCGGCTGATGTGGAGCCGGTGAAAGTTGAAGAGGTGGATGCAGAGCTCGAGGAGCTGCGTCGCTCGATCGACAAGCTCTGAGTCCCCATAGGATCGGAGCTATTCGTGCCTTCGCCGTGGCTCAAGCCGTCTCCGATTTCACCGATGCCGTCTTTGCCCAGGAGGTGCTTCAGGCCCCCACCACTGTGCTGGTGGATTTCTGGGCTCCCTGGTGTGGTCCCTGTCGCCTGATGGCACCCCTGATGGACTGGGCGGCTGAGACCTATTCCGGCCGGCTTCAGGTGGGCAAGCTCGAAGTGGATGGCAATCCTGCAACCCGGGACGCCTATCAGGTTCAGGGCATTCCCACCCTGATCCTGTTCCGGGACGGTGAGGTGCTGGCACGCCATGAGGGCGCCATCGCCAAGCCACAGCTGCAGGCCTTCCTGGATGCTCACCTCTAAACGCCTGCAACGCCTCGGCAGCGGCGTCTTTGATCGCAACGATCAGCGCAAGCAGCGCTACCGCGAGAGTGCTGCCGCCAGCAGGCTGCCCCTGGTGGATCTTTCGCTCGGATCCACCGATTTGGATCCTCCGCCTCAGGCGGTTGCCTCCATGGCCGCCGCTCTGCAGCGTCCAGGCAGTGCCACCTATTGCCTTCATGCCGGAACACGTCCCCTGAGAGAGGCGGTGCGTGCTTGGTGCTGGTCGCGGTTTGAGGTTGAAGTGGATCCCGATCGGGAGGTGCTGCTGTTGGTGGGTTCCCAGGAGGGCACCGCCCATCTGCCCCTGGCCGTGCTCAACCCGGGTGATGCCGGTCTGATTCTCGATCCCTCCTACCCCTCGCATCAGGGAGGACTGCTTCTAGCCGATGCTCGGATCGAGCGGCTCGGCCTTGAGGCCGACCAGGGCTGGCGTCCTCGCTGGGATCAGTTGAGTCCTTCCGTCTGGGATGAGCTTCGGCTGATGGTGATGGGATTTCCCCACAACCCCACCGCTCAGGTCGGCGAGCAGATCTGGCTGGATGAGGCGATGGACCGTGCCCGCCGCCATGATCTCGTGCTGGCCCATGACAATCCCTACCTCGATCTCGCCCTGGATGGAGAGGCTCCAGCCCTGCTGCGAACAGCAGGCTGGAGGGAGCGCGGCATTGAATTCTTCTCCCTGTCGAAGGGATGGTGCCTGGGGGGCTTTCGATTGGCGTTCGCCGTCGGGGCAGAGCCACTGATCACCGCCTTGCGTCAGCTCAAGGGGGTGGTCGACTTCAACCAGTCTCTCGCTCTCCAGCAGGGGGCGATCACGGCCCTCACCGAGGTGCCGGATTGGCCGCGGCGGATTGTGCCGGTCTACCGCGAACGGCGGGACCGCACTCTGACGGCCCTGCAGCGCCTTGGATGGCAGGCGCCGGTTCCCTCGATGGCGCTTTATCTCTGGTTGCCGGTGCCGCCCTGGGCCAGGGAGCGTGGCTGGAGTGATGAGGATCTAGCCGCAGCCCTCCTGGATCATGGTGGCCTGGCGCTCACTCCGGGATCCGGGTTCGGTTCCGCAGGTGCCGGCTGGCTGCGGCTGGCCTTGGTTCAGCCGGCGGAGGAGCTTGAAGCTGCTGTGGCTCGACTCGAGCCCTGGTGGCGTCAGCAGTGCTGAGCCCCTGCAGGTCGGCGTCTCTGGCGCGGCGACGGCACCAGGCCGGTCTGACTCCCTGGCGCCTGCGGGTCCTGCCGGTGTGCGCGAGCACCGAGATCGAATTGAGTCGTTGGCTGGCGCGGACCCCCTGGCAGGGGGGCGTGCCACGGGCCGTGGTCGCCCGTCGGCAGACCCATGGTCAGGGGCAATGGGGGCGTCGATGGCAGTCGCCTGCGGGGGGGGTCTGGCTCAGTGCTGCCTTGCCCTGGTCTGCTGCTCATGGGGCCCCGGGGCTTCTGGGACTGGCCGTCGCTCTGGCCCTGGCGGAACGTCTGGAGCGTCAGGGTTTGCCGGTGGCGATCAAGTGGCCCAATGATCTGCTCATCGGCGAGGACAAATTGGCGGGGGTGTTGCCACGGATGGTGCACCGCGGAGGCAGGCTGCGCCTGGCCCGGGTGGGTGTGGGGCTCAATGTTTGCAATCCCGTTCCGGATGGTGCGGTGGCGCTGCGGCAATGGTTGCCGCTCGGCCGTTGTGATCCCGAGGCCTGGACGGCGGAGTTGCTGCTGGCCCTCGATCGGAGTATTGCGTTGGCGGCTGCACCCCAGGCGGTGTGTCAGGGGGTGGAGGGGCGGATCTGGACCAGGACGGTCCGTGATCCCAGTGGTTCGGGGGTCTGGGAGGTGGAGGGGCTGTCGGCTGATGGTTCCTTGCGCCTACGTCAGGGAACCCGGACCAGCAGCTGGACCCGATGGCCAGCTGAGCCGGCCGCCGATCTCTAGAGTCTCGCCGTCTGAGATTCCTGTGTGCTCCCTCGCTGGCTTGCTGCTGCCTGGCTGCTGACCCTGCCGGCGGCGCCTGAGACCGCTGGTGACCTGCCTTCGGTGCAGGCTCCGCTGCGGCCTCCGGCTCAGTTGGAGGTGCAGGAACCACTCCGGTTTGATCGCTCCCTCGAGAGTCTGGAGCGCAATCGGGTGATTACTCCTTTGGAGAGGCGTCAGCTCGAGACTGAGGCCATTGGCCAGCCGATTGACGTGCCGGCACTGCAGCAGGCGTGCCGCAGCGGAGCCCTGTCCAAGCAGGAGTGTTCGGCAGGGGTCGCTTTCCGCGGCCGCGTGCGACGCCCGGAGGATGCCCGTGTGGCCCGGCGTGCTCGGGGGGATGGTCAGCCGCTGCCACCGATCACTGTGCCCGTGTCGGCGTTGCTGGCCGGTGGAGGTGGCGGTTTCCGACTGGAATCGGTTTTCGCCGTGTCGCCCCGTCCTCTGCCGCTGCCTGGCAACGGCGATCGGACTCTGTTGTTCCCGATCATTGGCTCGGCGATCACGACCAGTGAATTCGGCATGCGCCTTCACCCGGTGATCGGCAATTGGTTAATGCATGCCGGTAAGGATCTGGCGGCTCCTGAGGGCACCCCTGTGGTGGCGGCACTCTCCGGAACCGTCACCAGCAGTGGACTGGCAGGTGGTTACGGCATCGCCGTGGAATTGGAGCACCGTCAACCGCTGCGGCGCACTCTGTACGGCCATCTCTCCGAGCTTTATGTGAAGGCGGGTCAGACCGTGCGCCAGGGGGAGGTGATCGGCAGGGTGGGAAGCACGGGCCTGAGTACTGGTCCTCACTTGCATTTTGAGCTGCGCCGACCGGAGGCGGCCGGCTGGGTGGCGATCGATCCCGGCGAGCTTGATCTGCGTCCGCTGACGGCCGGTGGGGTCGATGCCGTGTCCTTGCTGATGGCTCAGCTGATGGAAGGCCTGGAGCGGAAACGCAGCTGAATCATTGCGTTTCGGTGGCATCCCGCAGGATGAAACCGACGCCGCGCACGGTATGGATGAGGCTCGGTCGATCATCCGCTTCGATCTTTTGGCGCAGATACCGGATGTAGACTTCGAGAAGGTTGTCGTCGCCGTAGAAGTTCTCCCCCCAGACGCCGCGCATGATCTCAGCCCGCTCGAGCACACGGCCTTGGCCGCGCATCAAAAATTGCAGCAGGTCGTATTCCTTCACCGAGAGCTGAATGGAGCGTTCGCCCCGGCTCACATCGCGGGTGCCGGTATGCATGCGTAGGTCGGCGACCTCCAGCACCAGGGGCTGATCGCCGGCCGTTGCTTCGGAAAAGGATTCGGCGCGACGTTGCATCGCGCGCAACCGAGCCATGAGCTCTTCGATGGAGAAGGGCTTGACCAGGTAGTCATCAACTCCAGCATCGAGTGCCTTGACGCGATCGGCGATGTCGTCGTGGCCGGTGAGCATCAGGATCGGCGTCGTGACACCACTGCTGCGCATGCGCTGGCAGATGTCGACCCCCGAGAAATCGGGAAGATTCCAGTCGAGAACGATCAGATTCGGCGTCGGCTCCTGCCGGGCCTTGAACAAGCCGCTGGCCCCGTTGCCGGCGACCTGCACCGAATAGCCCTCCAGTTCGAGCTCAAGTCGAAGCAGATCTGTCAGCCGCTTTTCATCGTCGACCAGCAGCACCCTGGTGCTGGAGCCTGCGGCGTCTGGCATGCAAATGGCATCATCCTACCCGAACCTTAGACAGCCTTAGGATCAGGATCTTGAACAACCTTCAGTTGGATTGCCGTTCCAGGCGCTCCACCCGGCCATCCCGGAAATGAGCCACCGTCTCAGCCCTGGCGGCCACCTCGTCCTCGTGGGTCACCATCACCAGGGTGATTCCCTGGCGATGCAGATCATCAAAAAGATTGAGCACATCGTCCGTGGTGCGTGAATCCAGGGCGCCTGTGGGTTCATCCGCCAGCAACAGGGCTGGTTGGTTGATGATCGCCCGGGCGATAGCGACGCGCTGCTGTTGCCCGCCAGAGAGTTGATTCGGACGGTTCTGCATGCGATCGGAGAGGCCAACGCGCTCCAGGGCCTCAGCAGCCCGTCTGCGGCGTTCCGTTGCGGAAACCCCCGCATAGATCATTGGAAGCATCACATTGTCGAGGGCGGTGGCGTGGGGCAACAGATGGAACTGTTGAAAGACGAACCCAAGCTCCTGATTGCGCAGATCGGCCAGGGCATCGTCATCGAGGGATTCCACGGCGACCCCGTTCAGGCTGTAGCTGCCGCTGCTGGGTCGATCTAGGCAGCCAATGATGTTCATCGCCGTGCTTTTGCCGGATCCACTGGCGCCCATCACCGCCAGATAATCGCCCTGGTGAACGGTGAGATCGAGATGGTCGAGCGCCCGCACCGTTGCCTCTCCACTGCCGTAGAGCTTGCTGACGTCACTGAGACGTGCGACCTCCCGCTGAGCTGTTGGATCAGCCAATGCTGTGAAGGCCTGCCCTGGCGATGGCCTGTTGCAGCAGGGGAGTGCCGGCTACGGCACTGTTCGCCCACTGGAAGAGAGGGTTGGAGAGGATGCCACCCACTGCTGTGACCAGGACACAGGCGATCAGAGCGAAGCGGAGCGGAGGGAGTCCAAGGGTGGACCACTGGATGGGTGGGTAATCGCGGACCACTTCAGAAGCTTCCTGAGGTTCCTTGACCACCATCATCTTGATAACCCCGATGTAGTAGTAAATCGAGACGACTGAAGTGATCAAGCCCACCACAACCAGCAGGTATTGGTGATCAGCCCAGCCGGCGAAAAAGAGGTAGATCTTGCCGAAAAAGCCCAGCATCGGAGGAATGCCCCCGAGGGAGAGAAGGCAGAGACTCAGCCCCAAGGTGATCAGTGGGTCTTTCTGATAAAGACCGGCATAGTCGCTGATCCGATCGCTGCCGGTGCGGATTGAAAAGAGAATGATGCAGGCAAACGCCCCCAGATTCATGAACAGGTAGGCCGCCATGTACAGCACCATCGCTGCGAAGCCATCTTCGGTGCCGCAGACGAGTCCGATCATCACAAAGCCGGCCTGGCCGATCGAGCTGTAGGCCAGCATTCGCTTCATCGATGTTTGAGCCAGGGCGACCACGTTGCCCAGGGTCATGCTGAGGAGAGCCAGCACCGTGAACAGCAGCTTCCACTGGGTGTCAAAGGAGCCGAAGCAGCCCACAAGGATCCTGAGTGCCAAGGCGAAACCGGCTGCTTTGGATCCCACCGACAGGAAGGCCACCACAGGGGTTGGTGAGCCCTCATAGACATCGGGAGTCCACTGGTGGAAGGGCACCGCTGCAATCTTGAAGGCCACTGTGGCGAGCACAAACACCAGGGCCAGAGCTGCGAGGGGCGTCGGGCTGGTGAGCAGGGCATTGCCGATCACCTCAAGGCTGGTGGATCCGCTGAGTCCGTAGAGCAGAGAGGAGCCGTAGAGGAACACGGCTGCGGCCGCGGACCCCACCAGCAGATATTTAAGAGCTGCCTCGGAGCTGCGGGCATCCCGCTTCATGTAGCCCGACAGCAGATAACTGGCGACGGAAAGGGTCTCGAGGGAGACGAAGACACTGACCAAATCAGTGGCTCCGCAGAGCAGCATCCCGCCAAGGGTTGCGGCCAGAAGGATGGCGGCGTATTCACCCACCGGAGTGCCGCTCTTCTCGGCGTAACGCCAGCTGATCAGAAGCGAGAGCAGGGTGGAGGTGGCCACAACCGCACGGAAGGCGATCGCCAGGCGGTCCGAAAGGAATGCGCCCAAAAATGAGGGCTCCAGAGGGGCGTTCCACTGGAGGGCCAGCAGCACAAGGGCGCCGCCGAGACCGAGGTAACAGATCGGCGGAACCCAGCGCACAGCAACGCGTTCTCCGGCCAGATCCACCAGGAGAGTGGCCAGCATGGCCAGTAAGACAGCACCCTCTGGGGCTACGGCCCCGGCATTCAGAGCGAGATTGAGCAGCTCTCCCGGAGCGGCCATCGCCTGGGTGGTTAGAAGCAGTGCACCCAACTCGGGCATGGTGCGCGTGGGATCCGTCCTGTGCGGCGACTGTAGCTGCGCTGCCGGGAGGCGAACGGGACCACGGGATTTCGACTGTTTCGCTGCCGAGGGAGCCACGGTGCGATAAAGAAGGGGACGGTTACCTGCCGCCTGTGGCGAACACCCTGGTCATTGTCGAGAGCCCTACGAAGGCCCGCACCATCCGTGGTTTCCTCCCCAAGGGCTACCGGGTGGAAGCGTCGATGGGCCATGTCCGTGATCTCCCCAACAACGCCAGCGAGATTCCAGCGGCCCAAAAAGGGCAGAAATGGGCCAATCTCGGCGTGAACACCGAAGCCGACTTCGAGCCCCTCTACGTGGTGCCGAAGGACAAGAAGAAGGTGGTGCGCGAGCTCAAAGATGCGCTGAAGGGTGCGGATCAGCTCCTGCTGGCGACGGACGAAGACCGGGAGGGGGAGAGCATCAGCTGGCACCTGCTGCAACTTCTTGCGCCGAAGGTGCCCGTCAAGCGGATGGTCTTTCACGAGATCACCAAGGAGGCCATCTCCAGGGCGCTTGATGAGACCCGAGAGCTCGATATGGAGCTGGTGCATGCCCAAGAAACCCGTCGGATCCTCGATCGCCTCGTCGGTTACACCCTCTCCCCCCTGCTCTGGAAGAAGGTGGCCTGGGGGCTGTCCGCCGGTCGCGTGCAGTCGGTGGCGGTGCGACTGCTGGTGCAGCGCGAGCGGGCCCGCCGGGCGTTCCGCAGTGGCAGCTACTGGGATCTGAAGGCTCGCTTAGAGCAGGCAGGGGGCGGGTTTGACGCCAAGCTCACCCATCTCGCCGGTCAGCGAATCGCGACTGGCAACGACTTCGACGAGAGCACCGGTGGCCTCAAGCAGGGCAGCAGCGTGCGCCTGCTTAGCGAGCAGGAGGCCCGCACCCTGGTGGAGACCGTGCGCTCCTCCCCCTGGCTGGTGGAGGCGGTGGAAGAGAAGCCCACCGTGCGCAAGCCCGTCCCGCCCTTCACCACCAGCACCCTCCAGCAGGAAGCCAATCGCAAGCTGCGCCTTTCGGCTCGCGAGACGATGCGCTGCGCTCAGGGCCTCTACGAACGCGGTTTCATCACCTACATGCGCACCGATTCGGTGCATCTCTCCGACCAGGCGATCAGCGCGGCGCGAAGCTGCGTCGAGACTCGCTACGGCAAGGACTATCTGAGCAAGGCGCCGCGGCAGTTCAGCACCAAGTCCCGCAATGCCCAGGAGGCCCATGAGGCCATTCGCCCCTCGGGTGAGAGCTTTCGTGCTCCTGCCGAAACCGGTCTCGATGGCAGGGATCTGGCCCTCTACGAGTTGATATGGAAGCGCACCGTTGCCAGCCAAATGGCTGAAGCCCGGCTGACGATGCTGGCGGTGGATCTGACCGTGGCGGATGCCCGTTTCAGAGCCAGTGGAAAGCGGATCGATTTCGCCGGTTTCTTCCGCGCCTATGTGGAGGGAAGCGATGACCCGGATGCCGCGCTCGAGGGGCAGGAGGTGCTGCTTCCGGATCTGAAGACCGGAGATTCCCCCACGCCGAAGGAGGTGGAGGCCCTCGGTCACCAGACCCAGCCGCCAGCTCGCTACAGCGAGGCCTCTTTGGTGAAGATGCTTGAGAAGGAGGGCATCGGGCGCCCCTCCACCTACGCCAGCATCATCGGCACGATCGTGGATCGTGGCTACGCCTCGCTCCAAAACAATTCTCTGACCCCCAGCTTCACCGCTTTTGCCGTGACCGCCCTGCTGGAGGAGCACTTCCCAGACCTGGTCGATACCAGCTTCACGGCCCGGATGGAATCCACCCTCGATGAGATCTCGACCGGCAAGGTGCAGTGGCTTCCCTACCTGGAGGGCTTCTACAAAGGGGAGGAGGGGTTGGAATCTCTCGTGCAGAAGCGCGAGGGAGACATCGATGCTGGCGCCTCCCGCACGATCGACCTGGAGGGCTTGCCCTGCGTGGTGCGCATCGGTCGTTTCGGGGCGTATCTCGAGGCCAAACGGGTCGCTGATGACGGTGAAGAGGAGCTGATCAAGGCCACGCTTCCTCAGGAAATCACCCCTGCAGATCTGGATGCAGAGAGAGCCGAGCTGATCCTCAAGCAGAAGGCAGATGGCCCTGAAGCGCTTGGCGAGGACCCGGAAACTGGTGATCTCGTTTATCTGCTCTTCGGGCAGTACGGCCCCTACGTTCAGCGCGGTCAGGTCAGTGATGAGAACCCCAAGCCGAAGCGGGCCTCCCTGCCGAAGGGGGTGAAACCGGAGGATCTGTCCCTCGAGGATGCGCTTGGTCTGCTGCGCTTGCCCCGTTTGCTCGGTGAGCATCCCGATGGCGGACGGATCCAGGCAGGTCTCGGTCGCTTCGGGCCCTATGTGGTTTGGGATAAGAGCAAGGGTGAGAAGGACTATCGCTCCCTCAAGGCTGAGGACGACGTGCTGATGGTGGGTCTCTCCCGTGCCCTGGAGCTGTTGGCCATGCCCAAACGCGGTCGCGGTGGCCGCACCGCTCTGAGGGATCTCGGGGTGCCTGAAGGCTCGGAGGAGACCGTGCAGGTCTTTGATGGTCCCTATGGCCTCTATGTGAAGCAGGGCAAGGTGAACGCGTCCCTTCCGGAGGGCAAGGGAGCTGATGACATCACCCTGACTGAGGCCATGGAGCTGCTGGCGGCCAAGGCTTCCAGCAAGAAGACGAGCAAGCGCTCCACCAAGAGCAGCACCACCAAGAGCACAACCGGCCGCAAGGCAGCCGCCGCCAAACCGGCAGCCAAGAAGCCCCCTGCCACCACGAAGACAGGGCGTCTGCGGGCCAGCGCCGTGCGGGTGATCAAACCTGGAGACACTTGATGGCTCTGCGGCGCCTGGGTTGGTTGCTTCTGCCCCTGGTACTGCTGCAGGCCTGCAGCAGTACCCCCTTCGGTCGCCAGCTTGCGGACAGCTTTGACTCCCCCGGAGCTTCCCCAGCATCAGCTCCGGCAGCGAATGGTGAGAGCAGGCCCAAGCCACCGTCTCCGCCCAAGACTGGGTCTGCGGCCAAGACTGGCCAGGAGGCTCCTGCGCCGATGTCTGCCCCGATCGCTGAGAAGCCTGCTGCACCGTTGCAGTCGCAGCCCAGGCCCGTGCCGCAATCGGCTGCTCCCCAGCCCTACCGCATCATCCTGCGGCTCTCCTCGGCGGATCCAGCCGCTCCTGCCGAGCAGGTCACGCGGTCCCTGCGCGAGGCGGGCATTGCCTTTGAGGTGGAGACGATTGAACGGATCCAACCCCCTGAACGGCTGACGGTGACCCCGGAGCGCAAGGGGGCCACGCCGTGACGCCGCCCTCGCGGTCATCCGCTTCCCCAGCGCCGACAAGCCGCCGACAGGCTTTGCGCATGATGGAAACCTCCTACCTGGCTGCTGCTGCTGCCCTGATCTGGCTGGCGCTGTATTACTTGCCGGTGGGGGGTGCCCTGTTCCGTCTGGCCCTGCCCCTGCCCCTTGCTCTGCTGCTCATTCGTCGTGGCTGGAGGGCCGGCCTCGAGGGGGTGGCGGTGTCGTTGTTGTTGCTGACCGCTCTGATGGGACCGGTGCGGGGACCGCTCATGCTGTTCCCCTACGGCCTGCTGTCGCTCTGGCTGGGTTGGTGCTGGAGTCAGCAGAGGAGCTGGTGGCTGAGCTGGGGAATCGGTCTCGTGCTGGGTGCGGTGGGTTTTCTCGTGCGAGTGCTGGCGCTTTCCCTGCTTCTGGGTGAAAACCTCTGGATCGTGATCACCCGCGCTGGGGCCGGATTGCTGGATCGTCTGGTGGATCTACTAGGGCTTCCTCTGTCTCCCGATCTCGCGGAGGTTCAGCTGATGGCCCTGGCACTGGTGTTGTTTCAGCAGCTGGTTTATGTGCTGGCTCTGCATGCGCTCGCCTATTGGATCTTTCCGCGTCTACAGGCTCCGGTGCCCGCTCCCCCTCCTCAGCTCAAGGGGTTGGTGGCATTGGATCCCCTCTGAGACTCAACCCTCCAGGAGGTGTCGCCATGGCAGCGTCCGTCCCGTCACCGCCTCTTCCCGTCGGCTGCCAATGGCTCAGCCCACTGCCGCTGCCAGCCTCCTGGCCCGAGCGGATCGAGTCGGCACTCGCTCCCTGGCGCGATTCCAGCCAACAGCCTGATCTGTTGTTGCTGTTGGCGGCCACGGCCACGGCGGAGGTGGAGGGCATTTCGGCGGCCGGCTCGTCGGCCGCCTCACGCCGCTACACCGCACTCGCCGATGCCGAGTTGCTTCTGTACGGACCGGCCCACCGTCCCCAGTGGCCCCTGCCGCCTCTGCCAGCAGGCGTATCACCGGCGTTGATCAGCTGGGTGGCCAGCCAGAGGCTTGGCCTGCAGCCCCTGGTGGCGGCCCTCGGGTTGGCGGAGCCGCCTCCTTTTGTTCACTTGCGCCTGGAACCGCTCAGCGAGGGGCCGGCGGCCTGCCTGAGTAGTGGCCAGGCCATGTCATCAACACGCGTGGAGCGTCTCTGGAGTCGGGGGATGCAGATGGGCCGCGGCTTGCGGCGTCCATTGCTGCTGGCGGAATGCGTGCCGGGGGGCACCACCACGGCTCAGGCGGTGCTCCAGGGTTTGGGCTTGTCCGTTGCCGGTTTGGTGGGAGGCAGCGCTTTGCATCCCCCCATGGTGTTGAAGCAGCGGCTGGTGGCGGAGGGGTTGAGGCGGGCGGATCTGGGCGCAGCTCCGACCCCGGGCTTGCTTCTTGCGGCTGTGGGGGATCCCTTTCAAGCTGTAGCAGCGGGGCTGCTGGTCGGGGCCTTGGAGAGCGGTCAGCCCCTGTTGCTGGGTGGGGGCAGCCAGATGGTGGCTGTGTTGGCGCTTGCCTTGGCGGCCCTGCCCCCTCGCGGACGCGCGGCTTTGGCTGCTCAGGTGGTGCTTGGCACCACCGCCTGGCTGGGGAGCGAGCAGCTTGAGGGCCTGCAGCCTGGGAGCCTGCAGCCTGGGAACCCGCCCGCGCTTTCCCGACTGCTGAACTGTCTGCAGGGGGCCATGGGGGTGGAGCTCCTGGCCCTGACCAGTGGCCTGCGATTCGTGACCAGTCGGCACCAAGCCCTGCAGGATTACGAGCATGGCCATGTGAAGGAGGGTGTCGGCGCCGGTGCGCTTGCTTTGCTGGCTCAGTTGCGCGGCGTCAGTCCTGCTGAGCTTCAGGAGAGCTGCGAAGAGGGTTTGGATCGACTGCAGCGCCAGTAGGGTCGGGCCATGACCAGGTTGCGCGTTCCTTCGACCCCAGGGCTCCGGCGTCGCCAAGTGCTGCAGCTTGGAGGCGTTTTGGGGCTCACAGCCCTAGCCGGTTGTACGCGTGGTGCATCGGCTCCCCTGCTTCAGGCTGCTCCGGAGATCCTTCCGGCCCTGTGGCGTCGCCGATTGCCCAAGCCCTGGCGCTTCGAGCCTTTGGAGCTGGCTGGGGGCCCGGGAATGGCCCCCTGGCGTCTGGATCGCTCCGCCGATCTGCTCGCTCTGAGCGATGGCTGGTTGCCGACCACCACGGATGCAGACTTCCAACCGATTGCAGCAGCGCCCCTTCAGGCTCGACTGGCCGGGCAGGCCAGGCGCTACCTGGAGTTGCTGGGGGCCGAGCGCGCCTCCCGTGTGCTTCCAGTGGCTGTCACTCCCTGGGTGATGCTCTTCCTGGGCTTGGATGGCCTGGATGGTGCATCGGAGCGCGGATGGCAGCTCCTGCTTGACCCGGACTTCAAAGGGCAGGTGGTGCTTCCCGCCAGTCCACGGTTGGTGATCGAGCTTGCCGATCAGATCCCTGGTGCGGAAAGTCTTGCCCGGCTGCGCTCCGCGGCGCTCACCCTTGATGATCAGCAGGGCCTGAACTGGTTGCTTCAGGGAAAGGCGAGGGTGGCGGTGCTTCCTCTTCAGCGTTGCATTCAGGCTCTTCGCCGGGACCCTCGCTTGCGCGCCGTCTTGCCCGACTCCGGTGCACCGTTGCACTGGACCTTGCTCATGCGTCCCGCATCCAGCCGCGAGCCTCTGCCCCAGGCCTGGGTCGAGGATGCCTGGGGGACACCCTTGCTTCGACCGCTTCTTGGGCGCGGCTGGCGTCCGCCGCTTGCGGAGGAGCTTCTGGATGCACAGCGCGATGCCGTTCCGGCCAGTTTTCGTGCGCTCGTGCTGCCGACAGCGGCGGTGTGGGCACGTTGCTGGAGCCTTCCCCCCTTGAAGACGGCGGCCGCTGAGCAGCTCAGTCAGCGCTGGCGGGATGCCGCTCCCTGAATCAGCCCCAGAGGCGCCGTCTTGGTGCTGCTGCAAGCAACTGGTGGGTCTCCGCCAATAACTCGGGAATCGGGAGCTGGTGAGGGCAGCGGGGCAGGCAGTCGCCGCAGCGGTTGCAGAGGCTGGCATCCACCTCCTCCCACCAGTGGCCTGCACGGCCGATCAGGTTGTAACGCTCCTCGCAGAAGGCTTGCATGTCATGCCCCAGCCTCAGATTGCGCAGCCGAAGCAGCTCGGGGATCGGCACCTCCCTGGGGCAGGGCAGGCAGGCGCGGCACTGTTCACAGTGCTGGCTGCCGAGCCGCTCCCGCCTTCGTATCCCAAGCTGATCAAGCACCGCCTGTTCCGTGCTGGTGAGCGTGCCGTCGGCATGGGCTAGCCGTTTGGCCAGAGCCAGCTCCCCTGGACGGCTGGCACCCACGGTCAGGGTGGAGATCCCCTCCGCCAGCAGGAAGCGG
The DNA here is from genome assembly GCF_014217855.1 of Synechococcus sp. HK01-R. NCBI lineage: Bacteria > Bacillati > Cyanobacteriota > Cyanophyceae > Synechococcales > Synechococcaceae > Synechococcus > Synechococcus sp. HK01-R. Next base: position 1,271,797 of record NZ_CP059059.1, read on the forward strand.
TAGGCCAGTTCGAGGGGAGAGATGGGCGCGCAGTCCTCCACCATGGTGGGGCTCGGATCCCAGAGCCGACCGCCCTTGTCAGCCGGTGAGATCGCCAGCACTCCCATCCCGTGAGCGAGAGCTCCGCGGGCCAGATCCAGGCGGCTGGGGTCGAGCAGATGCAGATGCAGGTTGCAGAAGCCGAAGACGCCGCTGTCGATCGCTTTGGCAATCAGGTCGTGGGATCCATGGCTGCTGAAACCCACCTGGCCCACCAGTCCTTCCGCCTCGGCCCAGATCAGCAGCTCCTGTCCATCCCCCTCAAGGGCCCATCGCAGGTGCTCCTCCCGGTTGATGCCGTGCACCGCCAGGTTGTCGAGTCGGGTCTGCCCCAGTCGTTTCAGGCTGGCGAGCAGCTGACGACGGCCCTCCGCCAAGCCCGCGCCCGGCAGGATCTTGCTGGTGATCAGCCAGCCTCCCTCCGGTGCCACTCCTTCGCGCATCAGACGGGAGAGAGCAGCGCCGAGAAAGGTTTCAGCAGGGCCGTAGGCGGGTGCCGTTTCGAGGTGATTGATGCCAGCGTCGATCGCGGCTCGCACGATCGCTTCCATCTGATCCGGAGCGGCGAGCGCCCGCATCGTTCCAAGTGTGAACAGGCTGACGGCGGGCCCTCTCCCGAAGGGGCGTCGCACCGCCGTGGTCATCCTTCGGCGGCAGGGTCCGCCCCAGAGCCTTCCTCTGGCTGGCGGGATTCGAGGTGGCGGACCAGAGCGGCGGGACTCACCTGATCGAGGAAGCGGCGGAAAGCGTCTTGCTCCTCGCTATCGGCTTCGGCATCCACTGGGATGGAGGCTTCCGCCACGACTTCCTCCAGCATCCAGATGCCGCTGCCCGTGCGGATTGCCAAGGCAATGGCGTCGCTGGGACGCGCATCCACTTCCTGGATCTTGGCAGTGTTCTGGACGCTTTCGTCATCCGGGCGGGATTGGGCCTCTGCCTGGTCAGCGTCCTTCATGACGCTCTCGCCTTCGCCTTCGGTGGCGTCGCCGGACGGTTCGCTCCCGGCTCCGCTCACACCGAGTTTCAGCACCGCCCGGAAGGTGTTCTCCTCAATCGCATGGATGATCACCCGCTCCAGGGAGAGGCCACCGGCCTCCAGCAGCGCCACCATCAGGTCGTGGCTCAGGGGGCGCGGGGGGGGCTCGTCTTGGATGCCGGCCATGATGTTGTGGGCCTGCGCCTGGTCGATCCAGATCGGCACCTGGCGCCTGCCGGAGGGATCGCGCAGCAGCACGATCGGGCTGCGGCTGGCCGCATCCAGGGCAATTCCGGCGACGTGCATCTCAACCACTGTCACTCCTGCCCTGATTCGATTATGACCAGGCGAGGGGCCGCAGGTGGGTGCGATGTTCACGGGTCTGGTGCAGGCAGTGGGCCAAGTGGAGCGGCGGGGTGCAGGTCTGCTGGTGACCGGCTGCCAACCCTTTGCTCCTTTGCAGCTTGGAGACAGCGTTGCGGTGGATGGGGTCTGTTTGACGGTGGCGTCTCTGGTTGCCGACGGTTTTCTGGCGGATGTCAGTGAGGAGACCCTTCAGCGCACCACGCTTGGCGCGAAGGCGTCCCGCTGTGGATCAGTGAATCTGGAGCCGGCGCTGCGTCTGGCCGATCGGCTGGGGGGGCACTTGGTGACTGGCCATGTGGATGGGGCTGGTGAGGTGATGGCGGTGGAGGCTCTTCCCCAGTCATGGCGTGTGGAGTTGCGCTGGCGCGATCCCGGCCATGAGCGTTACATCTGTGAAAAGGGCAGCATCACGGTGGATGGCATCAGCCTCACGGTGGCGGGCACTGCCGAGGAGGGGCGGCGTTTCTGGATCGCGGTGATTCCCCATACCTGGGCATCAACGGCTCTGCGGCACCTGAAACCTGGTGATGCAGTCAATCTGGAGGTGGATGTGATCGCCCGCTACACCGAACGCCTGCTCGCAGGGCGGTCCCATGCTGGGGAGGAGCTCACGGCTGCCTGGCTGGCAGGCCATGGCTGGCACTGAGAAACGATCACAGGTCCTGGTCGATTGCTGAAATCGTCAATACCTTGCAGTGATTGTTCATTCCGAACGTTTCATGACTGCCGACGGCCGCCCCGATTCTCTGGGCAGCTTCAAAGCCTTCGCCATCGCCGAAGGCATTCTTCTGATTGTGCTGGGGATCCTGGCGCTGATCTTCCCAGTGATCGCCTCGTTCTGGACCACCGGCGTCATTGCCGTGCTCTTCCTCATTGGTGGAGTGGTCGGCTGGATCAGCAACCTGGCCCGCTCAGGACGCATGGGCCGCTGGGTGTGCTTCTGGCGCCTTGTGGTGTCGACCCTGTTCATCGTGGCCGGTGGCTCGATGATCAGCAATTTCCGCGATCCCGTGGAGGCAGCGGAGCAGGTGGCGGCTTTTGCTCTGGCGATCGGCATCGTCTTCTTGGTGGAAGGCGTGGTCGCCTTCTTCAGCGGCCTGGCCAGCAGCAATCGTCCTGGCGCAGGCTGGGCGATCGCGAACGGTGTGATCACCTTCATCCTGGGCCTGCTGATCGTCACCCTCAAGTTCTGGGGGCTGCTCTGGGTGCTGGGGACCCTCGTGGGTATCAGCTTCCTGTTCAGTGGCATCGAACTGATTGCGTTCAGTTCGGTGATTCACGATGACCAGGACCCTCCGGCCCTGGCCTGATGACCACTGCGGCCAGGCCTCAGGCGTTCTCCTGATCCTGGCCGCCCCGTGGCTCTGCTGCCGGTTCATCGAGCGGCAGCAGCCAGATCGAACCGGAGTCGCGGTGCAGCTCAATCCGGAACTCCTGCCCGGGCTCCAGGCCCAATCGTCGCGTATAGGCATGGCCGATGAGCAGATTGCCATTGCCATGCACCCGTGTGCGGAATTCAGCCTGGCGTCCGCGGGTGCCATCGCCGCCACTGCCTGAATTGGACGGCAGTTTGTAGCCCTTGGCTTCGACAAGGGCGCGATAAAAACTCTTGCGAAGCACCCTGCCGCTTGGGCCGACGTATCCGCAACCCCGAGCAATTTCATCCTCAGGACGGTTACTGAGGGCCCTTGCCTTATCGAGCAGTTCCTGACCGACCAGCATCTGAGCGATGGAATTTGTATGAATTGTGGCTGGAGATCGCAACCCAGGCAAGCGATTCAGCCCTTCCTGATCTCCTAGGGGCTTAGAGCAGGTAGAGAATCACAAACAGGATCACCCAGATGCCATCAACGAAATGCCAGTAGAGCTCGGCCGCTTCGAGGGGGAAGTGGTTCTGCGCTGTGATTCGGCCTGACGGTGTGCGGCACTGCCACCAGACAATCAGAATCATCAAGGCTCCAAGTGTCACGTGAAGGCCGTGAAACCCTGTGAGGGCATAGAAGGTGCTCGCGTAGAGATTGTCTGTTAGCCCGAAGGGCAATGTGAAGTATTCGAGCATCTGGCTGACCAGAAAGGCAAAGCCCAGGGCCGCTGAGATCAGGAGCCACAGACGGCAGCGCTGATGCATGCTGCGACGAAGATTGGCGCCGGCCCGGTGAAACGTGAAGCTGCTCACTAGCAGCAGCACGGTGTTGAGAATCGGTAAAGGCAGTTCCAGCTCGTAAATCGCGCCAGCCGGCAATGGATTCACCGCCTTGAAGGTGAGATAGGCGGCGAAGAAACCCGCGAAGGTCATGGCATCCGCCACCAGGAAGGTGGCTAGCCCGAACATGCGGTGATCGGCGTGTGTCTCGCCGGCATGGTCGAGGTTCAGGTCGGTTTCGGATGGGGTGAGTGTCGTCATCGGCCGTTGCTCCAGAGGTCACGGCCGCTGGCGGCCTGAAGATCAAGTTGTTCTGCCGGAACGCCGTAGCCATAGGGTTCGGTTACCAAAGGGGCTTCCCCTCTCCAGTTCTCCACTGGAGGTGGGGAGCTGGTGAGCCATTCCGGAGTGAGGGCCCGCCAGGGATTGTCTCCAGCGATTTCCCCGTTGAAGGCACTCATGATCACGTTCCAGAGGAAGGGAAGGGTGCTGATCGCCATCAGCAAGGCTCCGACACTGCTCAATTGATTGATGAAGGCGAATTGCGGGTCGTATTCGGCCACGCGTCTGGGCATGCCGTTGAGACCGAGCCAGTGCTGGGGGGCGAAACAGAGGTTGAATCCGACGAATGTGAGCAAAAAGTGCAGGCGGCCGATCGACTCATTCAGCAGCCGGCCCGTGACCTTGGGATACCAGTGGTAGATCGAGGCGAAGATCACAAAGACCGAGCCTCCGTAGACGATGTAATGGAAATGAGCAACAACGAAGTAGGTGTCATGCACATGCACGTCGAATGGCACCTGGGCGAGTGCCACGCCTGTGATGCCTCCAAGCACGAAATTGATGATGAAGCCGCAGGAAAAGAGCACGGCACTGTTGAGTGAGATGCGTCCGCCCCAGAGAGTTGCAAGCCAATTGAAGAATTTGATTCCCGTCGGGACGGCGATGAAGGCTGTTGCGATCGTGAAGAACAGGCGCATCCACGGTGGTGTGCCACTCGTAAACATGTGATGGGCCCAGACCACCAGCCCCAGCACAACAATCGCCATGATTGATACCACCATGGTGGCGTAGCCGAACAGAGGTTTGCGGCAGTGCACCGGCAGTATTTCACTCACCAGCCCGAAGGCAGGCAGCACCATGATGTAAACCGCTGGATGAGAATAGAACCAGAAGAGATGTTGATAGACCACGACGTTGCCCCCAAGCCCCGGATTGAAAAAACCGGTATGAGCGACAATGTCAAAGCTCAAGAGAATCAGTGTGCCAGCCAACACTGGGGTGGAGAGCACGACGAGAATGCTGGTACCCAGCATTGCCCAGCAATACATGGGCAATTGCATCATCTTGAGGCCTGGGCGCCTGAGCTTCAGGATCGTCGCGATGAAATTGATCCCGCCAAAAATGGAACTTCCCCCCAGTAAAAGGACGCTCAGGATCCAGATGATCTGACCACTGGCTGGGGTTGTGATGCTCAGAGGGGGATAGGCGGTCCATCCTGACTGGGCGGCACCGGTAATGAAATAACTGCTGATCAGCAGCAGGCCTGCTGGAGGGATCAGCCAAAAGGCCACGGCATTCAGCCTTGGAAAGGCCATGTCGCGTGCGCCCACGTAGAAGGGAATCAGATAGTTCCCGAAAGCACCGTTCACCACGGGAACGATCCAGAGAAAGATCATCACCGTTCCGTGCAGGGTGAGCACCTGGTTGTAGACCTCTCTGGGCATAAAGTCGGAGAGAGGGCTGACCAATTCGGTGCGAATCGCTCCCGCTAAGGCGCCACCAATCAGGTAAAACGCAAAGCCGCACACCAGGTACTGGAGGCCGATCACTTTGTGATCAACACTGAAACTGAAATATCGCAGCCAGCCCTGCGGTTGCAGGGAAGGTGATGGATTCTCGCTTTGAGCTGGAAGAGTGGCGGTCATGTGTCAGTGGCTGTGATCTTGTTGTTCTGAGCAAACCAGTTGTCGAAAGCGTCCTGTTCCTCCACGACCACCGTGGATCGCATGCCGCCGTGATAAGGCCCGCAGAGTTCGGCGCAGACGATTGGATAACGGCCCGCCCTGGTAGGCGTGAAGTTCAACACGGTGGGCTGTCCTGGAATCACGTCTTGCTTCAGCCTGAATTCAGGAACCCAGAAGGCATGGATCACATCCTTGGCTTCCATGCTGAGGCTGACGGGTTGGCCGACGGGGACATGCAATTCGCCTGAGATGAAGTCACCTTTTGGGTAGCGAAAGAGGAACGCGAACTGCATGGCGGTCACCTCCACTGGGAGAGCTGATACGGGTGTGCCCTGCTCGGATGCGGTGAGTACCGGTGTGCCGATTCCACCCCACACCCGTTGTTCAGCACCGCTTCCTTGGTTCGAGGAGGCGTGATCCATAGCGGCGTGATCCATTGCGGCATGGTCCATGGCGGCATGGTCCAAGGGCGCCATTCCACCCATGCGTTCATAGATGTCGTAACTGAACAGTCCGATGAACAGCACGACAACAGCAGGAACGGCAGTCCAGAAGATCTCGAGCGGAAGATTGCCTTCGATCGCAAGACCATCAGACAACTCGCCAGAGCGTCTGCGGAAGCGGATCAGGCTGAAGACCACCAAGCCAACGATCCCAAGGAACAAGATCGTGCCGATGCTGAAGAGAACGCGGAAAAGTTCGTCGTAAATCGGCGCATTCGCGCTTGCATCAACAGGCAGAAGGTTGACGTTCTGTCCGATCCACAGGCCTCCAAGCACCAGGATCATCCCCAGCACAAGCGTGATGATCGATGGAGGGATCGGCACGACTCATCCGTGAGTTGTTTCAGGCTATGGAGGCTGCCGGGTGATCACCACGCGTGGATTCTTAAGACGGTTGGAAATTCCCGGGCAACCCTTTGTGTGGCTTCGGTTTTGAGCCCTTGCCCCCGATTGTTCATTGAAACAAGCGACGGTCTCTTGTCAGGGAAGAGAGACGTTTGTGTGGTCTTGGTGTTGCAGTAGGCCACACAACGTGCACGCAGGACGGCAATCGCTACGTTCCGGAAACACACCACTCCCTACCAGGAGGGATCGATCCTTGATCAGCTCATCCCTGGTTCCGATCCGTCGCCGGTTGGCACTGCTCGCCTGTCATCTCGTCGTTGCCCTGGTTGCACTTGTGGTTATCGGTGGTGCCACTCGCGTCATGGAGGCAGGCCTTGCCTGCCCTGATTGGCCCCTTTGCTACGGCTCTTTCTTGCCGGGGCGGCAGATGAATGTGCAGGTGTTTCTGGAATGGTTTCACCGGCTCGATGCCTTCGTCGTGGGCATGGCTCTTGTGGTGCAGCTCGCTGTTGCCTGGTGGTGGCGCCGACAGTTGCCGGGATGGTTCCTTCCCCTGAGTGCCCTGTTGCTGGTTTTGGTGCTTGCCCAGGGAGGCCTGGGTGCACTCACGGTCCTTCAGCTTCTGCCTTCCGGTGTTGTGACCGCTCATCTGGCCCTGGCTCTGACCCTCCTGGCCTTGGTCAGTGGCAGCAGTCAGCTGTTGCTTGCTCCCATCGAGCTCAGGGCCTTCGAGCTCAAGGCATCGAGCGATCAGGTCTCCCACGGTTCACGTTTTGAGGCTGCCCCCCTGTGGTGGCGGTGTCTCGCCGCGCTCAGTCTTCTGGCCGTCGTCAGCCAGTGCTTGCTCGGAGGCCGTATGGCGACCTCCTGGGCTGCCCAACGCTGCCTCGAGGCCGGGCAGTCCTGCCAATGGCTGCACTGGCATCGCAGTGCAGCCACCCCCGTGGCGATCTGTGTGCTGGGTTTTGTGGCCATCGCTCTGCTGGCAGGGGGCTGGGCCCGGCGTCAGTGGCCGCTGCTGCTGGGGCTGGCCGCTCTTGTCAGCACCCAGATCACCCTTGGGGTCCTCACACTCCGCCTTGGGCTCTCTCAGCCGGCCGTGACTGTGGCCCATCAACTGGTCGCCTCTCTTCTGGTGGCCCTGCTGGCGGCCTTGCTTTGCCGCCGTCAGACCTGCTTGTCCCCGGGGCCGCTCCCCGTTGTCCTTGATCCCTCCATTCTGGAGCCCGCGCATGGTTAGTTCCACCGCTCCTGCATCCGCTGCCCTCACGCGCGAGGACGTCGTGCCCTCACGCCGGCGGGTCAAGTTGCCCGCTTGGCTGGAAGTGGCAAAACCCCGTTTGATCCCTCTCCTGCTGGCCACCACCTTGGGCGGGATGGCCCTCACGGAGGGATGGCCTCTCTCCTCCCCCCGTTTGGCCTGCACCCTGGGAGGCGGTGCGCTTGCCGCTGCGGCAGCCGGAGTTCTCAATTGCCTATGGGAACAGGAGCTCGATGGACGCATGCAACGGACCAGCGGGCGAGCTCTCCCCTCCGGACGTCTGTCTCCCACTGCCGCTTTCTTCGGTGCTGTGTCCTGCACGCTGGCCGCAGCTCTGCTGTTGGTGAGTGGCGTGAATTGTCTCGCCGCCGGCCTCTCCCTGCTCGGGCTTTGCAGCTACGTGCTTCTCTACACCGCCCTGCTGAAGCCGAGAACCTCTCAGAACATCGTCATCGGCGGGGTGGCCGGGGCGATTCCTCCCCTCGTGGGCGCTGCTGCTGCCACCGGTCATGTGGGTCTCGGAGGTTGGTGGCTGTTCGCTCTTGTCATGGTCTGGACTCCCGCGCATTTCTGGGCCCTGGCGCTGCTGCTCCGCGAGGACTACCGGGCGGTTGGAATCCCGATGCTGCCGGTGGTGAAGGGGCCTGCGGTCACGGCCAGGGCGATTCGTCGCTACGGCCTCGCCACGGTCTTGCTGAGCACCCTCGGCGTTCTCGCCCTACCGGAAGGGGGGCTGCTCTACGGGCTGCTCTTGCTTCCTTTTAATGGACGACTGCTGCAGATGGTGGAGAACCTGGCGGCTGCTCCCGACAACATCGAGCGGGCCAAGGGGTTGTTCCGCTGGTCGATTCTTTATCTCTTTGGGATCTGTTTGCTGCTGGTGATCAGCCGTCTGCCTGCTGCGGCTCACTTCGATGCCCAGCTCCAGGCTGCGATCGGTCACTGGCTTGTGAGCCTCTCGCCCACCTCTGCCTAGATTCCACCCAATTCGCTGCAGGCAAAGGCCCGATGCCCGTGTTGGAGCTCACTCAGCTTGAGAAGGCCTACGGGGCGGTCAAGGCTCTCGATGGCTTGAGCCTGACGGTTCCTGAGGGCTGTCTTTACGGGTTGCTCGGACCCAATGGAGCCGGCAAGACCACCACCCTGCGGATCCTGGCCACTCTGCTGGCCCCCGACGCAGGCCGTGTGAGCGTTGCAGGGGTTGATGCCCTCAAGGATCCCCGAGGGGTTAGGCGTTTGCTGGGTTATGTCGCCCAGGAGGTGGCGATCGACAAGATCCTCACCGGCCGTGAACTCCTTCAGCTGCAGGGTGACCTGTATCACCTGCAACGCGGTGTGCGTGATGCACGGATCGCAGAGCTCGTGCAGCGGCTGTCCATGGCGGAGTGGATTGACCGTCGTTGCGGGACCTATTCCGGTGGCATGCGTCGCCGCCTCGATCTCGCAGCGGGACTGCTCCATCAGCCTCGGGTGCTGGTTCTTGATGAGCCGACGGTCGGTCTGGATATCGAAAGCCGCGCTGCGATCTGGCAGGTGTTGCGGGAGCTACGCCAGCAAGGCACCACCGTGTTGCTGAGCAGTCACTACCTGGAGGAGGTCGAGGCCTTGGCCGATGCAATGGCCATCATTGATGCCGGCCGGGTGATTGCGGAGGGCACCCCTGAGGCCCTCAAGCAGCAGCTTGGTGGTGATCGGGTCACCCTTCGTGTCAGGGAGTTCAGTGATCAGAAGGAGGCTGATCAGCTTTGCGCGCTGCTCGAACCGGTTGAGGGGGTGCGGCAGATCGTCGTGAACCGTTCCCAGGGTTATTCGCTCAACCTTGTTGTTGAGGGAGAGTGGGTCCTGCAAGGCCTGCGGGCCAAGCTCGAGGCTGCGGGCCTGCCCGTCTTTGCCCTCGCCCAGAGCCGGCCGAGCCTGGATGACGTTTACCTGCAGGCGACCGGGAGGACTCTGATGGATGCGGAGCTTGCCGTCGCTGGTCAACGCGACCCTAAGCAGGAGCGCAAGCAGTCCATGCGTTGAGTTCATTCGTTCTTGATCTGTTCCCCGCCTGCTTCCACTGATGACCCGACCCGAACCATCCGCGCTCGCTGAACTGCTGCAGGAAACCATGGCCCTGACCCGGCGCCTGTTTCTGCAGTTGCAACGCCGTCCTTCCACGCTGGTCGCAGGCGTGTTGCAGCCCCTGATCTGGCTGGTGTTATTCGGTGCACTCTTCTCAAGGGCGCCAGAGGGGCTCCTCCCTGGCGGGATGAGCTATGGGCGCTTCCTTGGCGCCGGTGTGATTGTGTTCACCGCTTTCAGTGGGGCGCTCAACGCCGGTTTGCCGGTCATGTTTGACAGGGAATTCGGCTTTCTGAATCGTCTGCTGGTCGCCCCCCTGCGCAGTCGCAGCTCGATCGTGCTCGCTTCGGTTCTGTACATCACCACCTTGAGCCTTGTTCAGAGCTTGGCGATCATGGTGACTGCCTTCTGCTTGGGCTATGGCTGGCCCGGGACAGCAGGCCTGGCTCTGGTGTTACTCACTCTGTTGCTGCTGGTGTTTGCCGTCACGGCCCTCAGTCTTGGGCTTGCCTTCGCGTTGCCAGGGCACATCGAGCTGATCGCCGTGATCTTTGTGGCCAATCTGCCGCTCCTGTTTGCCAGCACCGCCCTGGCCCCGCTCTCCTTCATGCCGCCCTGGATGGGCTGGCTTGCGGCGCTGAATCCACTTACCTTCGCGATTGAGCCCATTCGGGCGGCCTATGCAGGCCCCCTCGACCTCTCAGCAGTTCTGCTGGAGGCTCCTTATGGGGCGGTCAGCGGCACAACCTGCCTGCTGGTGCTCACCGTCCTGACCGCGGGTCTGTTTCTCCTGATCCGTCCCCTGTTGAATCGCAAACTTGCCTGACCCCGTGACCGATCTCTCCTTCCGTCAGCCCCATCAACGTCAGGAGTCCCTGCGTCGGCGTCTTCTGGCTGCTCGCGACCAGGGCGATCAACGCGTGATCGCTCTTCTGGAGATGCAATGGGTGCATCGCTTTGGTGTCGCCAGCCTGCATGGGGCTGAGGCCGCTCCCGCCACCAAGCCATGGGGTCCTCAGGCGGAGCAATCGTCTGTCGTGGAGCCCCCTGCACGTGAGACTCCAGGGCCGGTCAGCCCTTCGTTGGCCCCGAGCGAGGAGAACGCTCTTGAGAAGGCGCCGAACGAACAAGAACCGCTTCAGCAAGAACCGCTTCAGCATGAAGCGGTTGGTCAGATGGAGCTGAAGGAGGTTCCTGACCAGGTCCCCATGGATTCAGCGCTGAATCGCTTCCGCTCGCTCCTGCGTGACGGCTTTGATTCAGTCAGCGCCACGGTCCAACCCCTTCCCCGCAACGCTGATCCGATCAGCACCACAACCGTCACATCGACGACGGCGATGGAGCGATCCGAATTGCCTCCTCCCCCTCCGCCGAGCCTGAAGCGCCTGCGTCGTTGGTTGCCATCCGACGGCCGCGATCTGCCCAAGGCCTCCTGAACCATGGCTTTTCCTGATCCGGCAACCTTGCGCGGTGGCCTCATCGTGTCGGTGCAGGCGCCGGAAGGTTCGCCCATGCGCCATCCGGATGTGATTGCAGCCATGGCTGAAGCGAGTCTCGATAACGGCGCTGTAGGCGTTCGCCTTGAGAGTCCGGAGCACATCGGTGCCGTCCGTCGCCGCTGCCCTGAAGCGCTGATCATTGGCCTCTGGAAACGCACCTTTACGGGCAGCAGTGTTTACATCACCCCTCGCTGGGAGGAAATCCGTGCCGTCTGGGCGGCTGGTGCCGATGTGATTGCCCTCGACGCGACCGAGCGACAGCGACCCGATGGGGAGGAGCTGGCTGACCTCGTGCAGAGGGCCCGATCTGAGCTGGATGCCCCTCTGATGGCCGATGTCGACAGTGTGGACAACGGTTTGAGGGCTGCAGCCATGGGATTTCACTGGGTCGGAACCACGTTGTATGGCTACACGGAAGCGACCCAGAGCTGTCGACCGCCTGGATTCAATCTGCTTGCGCCCTTGCGAGAGAAGCTGCCTGAGACTGTTTCCTTGATTTGTGAAGGTGGTATAGCGTCAGCCGATGCTGCCGTGGAGGCCCTTGACGCTGGAGCCGACTTGGTAGTCGTGGGCACGGCGATCACGGGTGTTGATCTTCAGGTGCGTGGGTACTGCAATGCCCTAGGCAAGCGAGGGCCGAAATAAAAGCGACCTGCCCATCCTGTTGCGTGCTCAGAATGGGTCAAGACGCGTGAGATGGGCGATGGGTCATCGTTTCTTTGCGCCACTCCTGCTTGGAGGGGTGCTTTTGGGGATGCCGATTGCAGGTCTACCCATGGGAGAACTGCAAGCGCTTAATGCAGAGCTCGGAAGACTGTGCAAGCGCCCCCCTCGGGAAGCGCTCACGGTCTGCCGTTTGCATGCTCGGCTGGTGCATTACCTCTGAGCTCTGAATCACATCATTCCGGGCATGCCCATTCCTCCCATGCCGCCCATTCCTCCCATGCCGCCCATGCCGCCCATGGGATCGCCGCCGCCAGCCGGGGGTGCCGGAGGTTCTGGTTTGTCGGCGATCACCACCTCGGTGGTGATCAGGAGGGAGGCGATGGAAACCGCATCCTGGAGGGCGAGGCGAATGACTTTGGCCGCATCGAGAATGCCTGCCTGAAGCAGGTCTTCGAAGGCTCCAGTGATGGCGTTGAAGCCAAGGTTGTTGCGGAGCACCTCTTCAACCACCACATCACCGTTTGCGCCGGCATTGATGGCGATCTGACGCAGGGGAGCAGACAGGGCCCTCTGCACGATCTCCACGCCGGTGCGCTGATCACCCAGGAGTTGATCCGCCAGGGCATTCAGTTCCCGGGAGAGCTGGAGCAGTGTGCAACCGCCTCCAGCGACGATGCCTTCTTCCACGGCAGCCCGGGTCGCATTGAGGGCATCCTCGATCCGCAGCTTCTTGTTCTTGAGCTCCGTTTCCGTTGGGGCTCCCACCTTGATCACCGCCACGCCACCGGCCAGCTTGGCGATCCGCTCATTCAGCTTTTCGCGGTCGTACTCAGACTCTGTGTTCTCCAGTTCACGGCGGATGGATGCCACCCGTGCTGCCACGGCGTCCCGGTGGTCATCGTTGGCCACAATCGTGGTGCTCTCCTTGGTGATCGTGATCCGACGGGCTCGGCCCAAGTCTGCGATGGTCACCTTGTCGAGGGTCATGGCCCGGTCTTCACTAATGACCGTGCCGCCCGTGAGCACTGCGATATCCGCAAGGGCTGCCTTGCGGCGCTCGCCAAAGGAGGGGGCCCTGACTGCCGCAACTTGGAGCACACCGCGGTTCTTATTGACCACCAGAGTGGCGAGGGCTTCTCCATCGACTTCCTCGGCCAGGATCACCAGCGGGGAGCCGGTCTTCTGCACGGTCTCCAGCACCGGCACGAGGTCGGCGACGGCGCTCACTTTGCGGTCGGTGAGCAACAGGAGTGCATTCTCAAATTCGCACACCTGACGGTCGCCATCGGTGACGAAGTAGGGGGAGGAATAGCCGCGATCGAAGGCCATGCCTTCAGTCACTTCCAGCTCGGTGGCCAGGGACTTCGATTCTTCGACAGTGATCACACCGTCGACGCTCACTTTCTCCATGGCTTCAGCCACCATGCGGCCGACTTCCTCATCACCACCGGAACTGACGGTGGCGACCTGCTGGATGGCAGAACCGGAGACGCTCTGGCTGCGCTGCTGAAGGCCGGCCACCACCTGAGCGACGGCCTTCTCCATGCCACGACGTAGCTCGATCGGGCTGGCGCCAGCTGCCGTATTGCGCAGGCCCTCCTCGACCATGGCTTGGGCCAACACGGTCGCCGTGGTGGTTCCGTCACCGGCTTTGTCTTTGGTTTTCGCCGCCACCTGCTGGATCAGCTTGGCTCCGAGGTTCTCAAACGGATCCTCGAGGGTGATTTCTTTGGCGATCGTGTCGCCGTCGTTGACGATGTCGGGTGCGCCGAAGCTTTTCTCGAGCACCACATTGCGCCCACGCGGGCCGATCGTCACGCGCACCGCATCGGCGAGAGCATTCATGCCCCGCTCGAGGGCGGCACGGGAGTCATCCGAAAAACGTAGAAGTTTGGCCATGGTGGTCTGATACCCGCAGGTCAATGTCCCACAGGGAGGGAACCATTCGAATCCGCGGATTGGTGGGGAAAGCCGAATCGAGGCCGTTTCAATCGTGCTCGCTTGGTTGTCGCTCGTTATGGTCCGGGAATGAATGAATCAGGGACCCTCTTCTTCGTGTTGATGGCGGGTCTGGCTGGCGCCATGGCCCTCGTTTACGTGCCGCTGAGGATTTTTCTGACCGCCACTGCCCGCAGCCGCAGGTTGCGACTGCTGCAGCGGATCCGTCGCCTGCGGGATGAACTTGGCCAGCCCTTGGAGTCTTGAGCTCCCGTCACTCAGCGATCGATGGTTCAGCCCATCACCATGCCGCCATCGACCTGAAGCACCTGGCCGGTGATGTAAGCAGCGGCAGGATCGGCCGCTAGGAAACGCACGGCACCGGCCACCTGCTCAGGGGTACCGAACTGGCCGAGGGGAATGGCGGCAAGGATGCCCTCGGCATTCAGATCCTTCGTCATGTCGGTGGCGATGAAACCGGGGGCCACGGCATTCACGGTGATTCCCCGGCTGGCCATCTCTTTGGCGGCACTGCGGGTCAGTCCGACCACTCCAGCCTTCGCAGCGGCGTAGTTGGCCTGGCCGGCATTCCCCATCAGCCCCACAACGGAGGTGATGTTGATGATCCGGCCGCTCTTCTGTTTCAGCATTGGTCGGGTGACGGCGCGGGTGCAAAGGAAGACGCCGGTGAGGTTGAGATTGATCACGGCCTGCCAGTCCTCTGTCTTCATGCGCATCAGCAGTCCATCGCGGGTGATGCCCGCGTTGTTCACCAGCACATCGATACGGGCGCTGCGTTCCAGCACGGTTTTGATCAGCCCCTCAACAGCCTCCTCGTCAGCCACGTTGGCCTGCAGTGCATAGGCCTTGCCTCCTGCTGCAGTGATCTCAGCCACCACAGCCTCTGCGGCATCAGGAGAGCTGGCGTAATTCACCACCACGTCCGCTCCGGCTTCAGCGAGAGTCAGGGCCACAGCCCGGCCAATGCCACGGCTGGCACCGGTCACGATCGCTGTCTGGCCGGTCATGGGAGCGGGCGAACTCATGGGCGAGGCCTCGATGGAGGGAAGAACCGGGGCTGATCGTAGGCAGCACCCGGATCCAGCCCCCTGAGCTGCGGTGTCTAACGCCCCATCGTCTCGACCATGTCCACGGCTTCGCCCAGGAGGTCACGCAATTCGCAGAGCTGCTGTTTGCTGCCGAGCACCACCAGAAGTTGGCCAGGTTGAAGCGTCACATCACCGCCCGGATTGGCGATCAGTCGTCCACCATCACGGATTGCAATCACCATCGCGCCGGTGCGCCGACCGAGTTCCAGTTCTGCCAGGCTCCTCCCTGGCAGGTTGTGAAGCAGAAGTGGATCACGGCTGAGTCGAAATTCCTCGATCTCGCAATCGGATCCGGCCAGCAGCTCCATGAAATCCACCGCCAGTGGCCGCAGGGCTGTGGCCGCCATCATCCGGCCGCCAGCGACGTAAGGACTGACCACAACGCTGGCGCCCGCCAGCCGGAGTTTGGCGGCCGATTCCTCGCTGTCGGCCCTCGCAATCAGGCGGCAATTGGGCTCCAGTCCTCGGGCACTGAGCACCACATAGAGATTCGCGGCATTGCTGGGCAGGGCCGCGACCAGGCTGCGGCAGCGTTCCAGGCCTGCTTCCAGGAGGGTCTCATCGAGGGTGGCATCCGCCTGAAGCACCCGAAGGCCACTGTCCTCAGCGGCTTGCCGGCGTTCCGGATCCATTTCCACCACCAGCACCGGAACATTCTCGAGCTGGAGCTGCGCTCCGATCTCCCGGCCGATGCGGCCGTAGCCGCAGAGGATCACGTGATCATGCATGCGACGCAGAACCCGGCGGAAACGAAGTTCGCGAACCTGTCGGAAGTAGCCCGATTCTGTCAGTCCGAGCACCCGTTGGATCGAGAGCTGCACGACCACCACACCGCCAGCGATGATCAGCACCGTCACCAGCCGCCCAGCCTGCGAGAGGGGTTCAACCTCCCCATAACCGATGGTGCTGATCGTGATCAGCACCATCCAGAGGCAGTCACCCCAGTCCCAGCCCTCGGTGATGCGATAACCAACGGCACCCGCCAAGATCACCGCCGAAAGCGCCAGCACCGGCAGGCGCCAAGGTCGGGCCAGCATCCGCAGCCTCGGTTGGAGCGGGCTCCGATGCCGTCGCGACGGATGACCTGGTCCGCGGCGTTGGCTGGGCATCAGAAGCCCAGGGCGTTCAGGACATCCTGCGGGGTGAGGTTGGTCAGCCCTCCAGCTGGGGCTTGAACCACCCGCAGACCTTCTCGGCTGGGCAGTTGGTCTGCGTCCGCTCCCAGGGCGACGAGCGGCACTCCGCTATAGACGGCAAGGAGTTGGGTGATCGGGCAGCTGCTGAGCACGACATCGGCGCTGGCAACCTGAGCGGCCCTCGACGTCACAGATCCGCCAGGTGGAAGCACGACGGTGCGCAGACTGGCCAGTTTTGAGCGGATCGTTTCCGGCAGCTGCTGCCATTGCTCGGGGGGCCAGTCACTGCTGATTCCGCTTGCCGCCAACAGCAGCAGCGGACCATCTCCGGCTGGCTGGCGGCTCCGCGCTTCCTCAAGGGCTTTGGCTGGCAGTGACAGGCGGAAGCGTTCTGCATTGAGGCTCAGGCCGATGGCCTGAAGGAAGCCCTCCTGACGCTGGGCGAGCCAGCCTTCGCCAGGACGAGCGGTGGTCGTAGCGGAGAAGCCGCTCGTGGCCACCCGCGTGGGGATGTGGCTCATGGAGAGCATCAGGTTCACCTGACGGCCTTCGGCGAAGTTGAGGCTGAGTTGGAAATCCGGTTCGCGCACGGATCCGAGAAGGTTGGCCCAGTCGGCCAGGGTCGAGCCCGCCTCAAATTCGAAGGGGATCACCTTGTCCACCGCCGGCAGCAGGCTCCAGACCTGGCGGGACCTGGCAGGGCAGGCCACCTGAAGCGTCGCATCGAGTTGCTCGGCAAGGCTCGCCAAGGCCGGCAGCCGTTCGAGTTGCTGCTGAACGGTCCCTGGACTGAGGGCGAGAACGCGCATGAACCAGCGTCACAGGTCGTTGCGTGCTGATTGTATGGAGGACGTTTCACCCTGCCTGTTGCAGGAGTCGCTTGTGCATCTGTTGATCGCCGCCGCCGGGAGTGGTCGTCGCATGGGCGCAGACCGCAACAAATTGCTCCTGCCCCTTGCCGGTCGACCGGTGCTGGCTTGGACCTTGGAGGCTGCATTGGCAGCCAAGGCGATTGCCTGGATTGGTCTTGTCGGTCAGCCGGTGGATCGTGCTGAGATCGCCCCTTTGATGGCAGGTGTCGCTAAGCCGGTGGTCTGGATCGAGGGGGGCAGCACCCGACAGGAGTCGGTTCAGCGAGGGTTGGCGGCCCTGCCGGCAGCAGCCACCCATGTCTTGATTCACGACGGAGCTCGCTGTCTTGCGGAGCCCTCTTTGTTCGATCGCTGTGCGGCTGCAGTGGAGTCGGGTGATGCGGTGATTGCGGCCACCCCCGTGACCGACACGATCAAACGGGTCAACACAGAAGGCTTGATCCTTGACACACCTGATCGCTCGGAGCTCTGGGCCGCCCAGACCCCCCAAGGGTTTGCGGTTGAGCAGCTCCGGGAGGGACACCGCCAGGCCCTGGCGAGGGGATGGAGCGTGACGGATGACGCATCCCTCTTTGAGCGCTTGGGATGGCACGTGCAGGTGCTTGATGCTGGACCCGCCAACATCAAAGTCACGACTCCCTTCGATCTCACCGTCGCGGAGGCGGTTCTGGCTCTTAGAGCAGTCTGAGACAGCCCTGGGCGGGATCGAGTTCAGCGAGCCGCCCCATCGGCAAGGCCGCATTCCCCCCTGGGCCATGTCCCACGGGCAGTCCGCTGAGCACAGGAATGCCCAAGTCGCTGCAGCGCTCCCGCAGGACCTGCTCGAGGCTGAAGCCGCCGCGCTCGGGATCTTGGTCGTTGCAATCGCTAAAGCGGCCAAAGCAAAGACCGCCAAGCTTCTGCAGCAACCCCAGCAAGCGCCATTGGGTGAGCATGCGATCGAGGCGGTAGGGGGCCTCGGCCACATCTTCCAGCACGAGGATCGCCCCCTGCAGGGCAGGAACGTGTGGGCTGCCAAGCAGGTGAGTGGCCACGGTCAAATTGGCCGCCACGAGCGGTCCTCGGACTGCACCCGTGCTCACAGACGCTGCGCTCCAGGTTTCCCCCCGGAGATCGGGCAGCGCACGCCCGAACAGAAGATCCTGTAGACGTTGCTGACTCCAGAGCGGCTCTCCCGCGAGGGTGGTGAGCAATGGGCCATGGATTCCTCCATCGATGCCTGCTGCCAAGCGCGCCCAAAGCAGGGCTGTCACGTCGGAGAAGCCAAGCAGCCAGCCCGGTTGCCATCGGATGGGCTCTTCCAGCAACCTGGCAGCGCCCCAGCCGCCGCGGGCGCAGGCCAGCAGTGGGGCTGTCGGGCTGGGGTTCAGATCCGTCCGGCGCTGATCATCCGTGCCGGCCAGGTAGCCCCAGCGTCGCTTGCTGGCATCCCAAGGCAAAGGCTGAAGGCCCCAGGAGCTGAGGAGCTCCAGCCCCTCCTGCAGTCGGCTCGCATCGTCGATGGCTGAGCTGGCCGCCACCACAGCCACAGCATCACCGGCTTGAAGGGGTGGGGTGAGCTGACTGGATCCGCGAGTCGGCACCAGGGATCTCCGCAACGCTCAACCGATCCTGCCGAGGATCACCCCCAGCAGCAGCAAGGAGCCGAGCCACACCTGATGGCGGAAGTGGGTGCCGTAGATGGCCATTGGCTGGGGTTGGGTGCTGCGCAGGCCTTTGGTGGATCGTTCCATGCCAATGGCTGCCACAAACCAGCAGAGCCAGAAACCAGCAGCGAGTCCAGCGCCCCAGGCCGCGAAGGCCAGACTGAGTGCCGCCAGGGCGTAGCAGCAGCGCACTGCGACGACACAGTGCGGCCCAAGACTGAGAGCACTGCTGCGCAGGCCGAGCCGGGCGTCATCCGTCCGATCCGCCATGGCGTACACCGTGTCGAAGCCAAAGGTCCAGAGCAGCGTGGCCAGCCAGCAGCCCACGAGGGTGATCGATCCGACAAGCGGAGCACCGGTGGCTGCCCAGGGAATCAGCACTGCAAAGCCCCAACAAAGGGCCAGCACCATCTGGGGATAGGCGAACCAGCGTTTGGCTGAGGGGTACAGAAGAATGGGCGGCAGGGCCAACAGCGCCAGCCCCAGGCAGGTGAGGCGATGCCGGTCAGGGAGAGCCAGCACCACCAGCAGGCTCAGAAGCAGCAGCAGCACGAGGGCGACGAAGGCGGCTTGCAGCGGGATCATTCCCTGGGCCAGGGGGCGTTCTCGGGTCCGGGCCACCTCCCTGTCGAAGCGTCGATCCCAGAGGTCATTGGCGATGCAGCCTGCAGCGCTCACGCTCAGACCTCCCAGCAGGATCAACAGCACAAGCGATGCAGGAGGTGGTCCCGCAGGAGACAACCAAAGGCTCCAGCCCGCAGGGATCAGCAGAATCAGCCTTCCGCTCGGTTTGTTCCAGCGAAGCAGTTGAACCCAGGGGGTGAGAGCCGGGCGTGAGGTCGGGCCGGTCACAGCGCTGAGCAGCTGCAAAACCTTAGGCGGTGGCAAAGTGGTGCGGTTTGCTCTCCC
The DNA here is from genome assembly GCF_014217855.1 of Synechococcus sp. HK01-R. NCBI lineage: Bacteria > Bacillati > Cyanobacteriota > Cyanophyceae > Synechococcales > Synechococcaceae > Synechococcus > Synechococcus sp. HK01-R. Next base: position 1,291,236 of record NZ_CP059059.1, read on the forward strand.
GGTGCTTCATGGCGGCTGCCGAGCCCACCGCGCTGCACGAGTTGGAGCCCCCAGGAGTGGAGATGACGGAAAGCGCTCAGGGGCTGCAGAGTCATGGCCGTCGGATTCGCCGGGTGGCGGCTATCGACATCGGGACCAACTCCACCCACTTACTCGTGGCGGCGGTGGATCCGAGCCTGCGCACGTTCAGCGTTGAGCTTGCGGAGAAATCAACGACCCGTCTCGGTGAGCGGGACCCTGACAGCGGTCACCTCACTGATGGGGCCATGACCCGCGCCCTCGAGACCCTCCGACGCTTCCGGGAGTTGGCTTCCAGCCATCAAGTGGAGCAGATCGTCACAGCGGCCACCAGTGCCGTTCGCGAGGCGCCAAACGGGCGGGACTTTCTCCAGCAAATTAAGGATGAGCTGGACCTGGATGTGGATCTGGTCAGCGGGCCGGAGGAGGCTCGACTGATTTATTTGGGGGTGCTCTCCGGCATGCCCTTCGGCGATCGCCCCCACTTACTTCTTGATATCGGGGGGGGGTCCACCGAGTTGATCTTGGCGGATGGGCGTGATGCCCGGGCCCTCACCAGTACCCGCGTCGGTGCAGTTCGCCTGCAGCGCGATTTCGTCAAAGATGATCCGATTCCGGCCCAGCGCCGGGCCTTTCTGCAGGCTTTCATTCAGGGCTCCCTTGAGCCTGCAGTCGACAAGGTGAGGAGGCGGATTAAGCCAGGGGAGACCCCCGTGATGGTGGCCACCAGCGGCACGGCGATGGCGATCGGTGCCTTGGCTGCCAATGAAGAGGAGCGTCCTCCCCTCAAGCTGCATGGCTACCGGATTTCACGCCAGCGGCTGGACCGGGTTGTGGAAAAGCTGGTTTCGATGACTCCGGAACAGCGTCGCGCTTTGGCCCCGATCAATGACCGTCGCGCGGAAATCATTGTTCCCGGGGCCTTGATTCTCCAGACCACCATGCAGATGCTGGCGGTTGACGAGATGGTGCTCAGTGAGCGGGCCCTGCGCGAGGGTCTGATTGTGGATTGGATGCTCAGGCATGGATTGCTTGAGGACCGGTTCAGCTTCCAGAGCAGCATCCGTCAGCGCACGGTGATCCATCAGGTGCAGCGCTTTGCTGTCAATCAGCTGCGGGCGGAGCGGGTGGCTTCCCATGCTCTGAGCCTCTATGACTCGACGGGCGGTCAGCTGCATCAAGACGGTGGTGCTGGGCGCGACCTTCTCTGGGCTGCGGCGATGCTCCACACCTGCGGCCAACACATCAACCTGAGTGCTTATCACAAGCACTCTTGGTATCTGATTCGCCATGGGGAGCTGCTCGGGTATTCAGAAGCCGAGCATCTGATGGTGGCTGCGATCGCTCGTTACCACCGCCGCAGCTTGCCGAAGAAACGCCACGAGGCTTGGCAAGCTCTGCAGTCGAGGGACAACCGAACCACCGTGTCGGAGATGGCACTGCTGCTGCGTCTTGCGGCTGCCCTTGATCGTCGTCCTGAACCGGTGGTGGCTTCAATTCGGGCGGACTTGTCCGGGCGTGTCTTGAGTCTGGAACTGGTCCCGGAGCGGCTGAATCAAAACATCAGCCTGGAGCAATGGAGCCTGGAAAGCTGTGAGCCAGTGCTCCGTGAGGTTACAGGTCTTGCTTTGAACGTGACGGTGCGGCAGTAACGCGGTACCAACGCACTTGATCAATGGTCCCGAGCGGCGTCCCCGCCTGGCTGACGCCCTCCTGGCTTGTTGACACAAGATCAGGCCGGCCGGCGTAGATCTCAAGCCCCCGCTCCCCATTGAAGGTTTTGCTGGTGTTCAGGGTCCCCTCGAACAACACACCACCTTCACCATCACGGATCACCACCCAACTGGGCTCCTGTGAGCGCACAACGATCGATTGGCTTGCTGTCGAGGTTGGGGGTGATGGTTCAGCGGAGACTTCCTCCGTTCCGGAGACGGTCTGCGGTTGCGCTTTGGGTTCCGGAGCGCTGGGCATCGCGGCGAACTTTCTGGCGATCGGCCCCAGCTGATCAAGATGAAACGCTGCCAGCAGGCAAGCCGCCAGCGCTGCCAGCCCTGAGAGGGGCAGCAGCAGATTCGGGCGGGCTTTTGCGTCTTGGGTTTCCTGGGTGTCCCAACGGCTTGCCGTGGAGGTTTTCAGCCTCGGACTGCTGCTGAGTCCCTGCACCAAGGGCTCCGGGTCGATCCCCAGCTTGCTCGCCACCCGACGCACCATCGCCTTGATGAAGACCGGCTCGGGCAGATTGTCGAGCTGAGCTGCCTCTAGGGCTTCGAGTTGCTCGTCTCCCATGTGGAGAGAGGCGGCAAGCTGATGAATGGTCAGCCCTTTGGCTTCACGTGCACGCCGCAGGACTTGACCCGCCAGCTCCAAAGGAGAGATCGATTGCTCGGAGCCGTGGCTCGGCTTCAGAGAGATCGGCTCACTCTGCTCCGGTCCCATCTGGGTTAAACAATTATTCGACCGGACATTAGACCGGACATTAGTCCGAATGGCAACACTTGTCAGTTCATCAGGACAAGCGTTCAGATGGGCGATACTGGATTCGAACCAGTGACCCCTTCCGTGTGAAGGAAGTGCGCTACCACTGTGCTAATCGCCCGCACAAGCGAATCTTAAACTACCACCGGCAGGTGAATCTGGGCTTCAACGCCCCGGGCGGAAGAGGTGGTCGTGGTCTGGCGAATAGAGCTTGGATCGCTGCCCCTGGGCCTTGAGGGCAGGGCTGACCACGTAGAGCGTGGTGCGGATGAGGTCCCGTTGTTTCGAGACGGTTGCCATCTCTTGGAGTGGGACCACCTGAAGCCACTGATCGGGCCAGCTGACGCGGTAGCCAATGGCGACCGGGGTGTCGGCGGGGTAGTGCTCCATCAGAGTGGCCTGCACCTCATCGACGTGGCGGGCGCTCAGATAAAGACAAAGGGATGCTTGCAGGCGGGCCAGGTTGGCGAGTTGCTCCCGCTCTGGAACACCAGTGCGTCCCCCGGCTCTGCTGAGCACGATGGTCTGCACCAACCCGGGGATGGTCAGCTCAGCACTCAGCGCTGAAGCGGTGGCTTGATAGGCGCTGAGGCCTGGCACCACGTCCACGTCAATGCCTGCATCGGCAAGGCCGCAGACCTGTTCAGCGAGGGCTCCATAAAGACAGGGATCACCATCGTGCAGGCGAACGACCCGCAGGCCTGCGTGGGCCCGCTCGATCATCAGTGGCAGCACCTCTTCAAGCGTGAGAGTGCTGGTGCGAATTCGTTCGCATCTCTCTGGAGCCAGGGCTGCAATCTGCGGTGAGACCAAGGAGTCGGTCCAGATCAGCACCTCTGCAGCCCGCAGGCGATCCTCGGCTCTTCGGGTCAGAAGATCGGGAGCACCCGGTCCGGCACCCACGATTGAAACCTGCGCAGGGTTGGGTGAGACGGAGCTGTTCATGCCGGATCTCCCCGTCGAGCGGAGCCAAGATCGGGCAAGGCCCGTTTGCGTCCATACAGCCACCAGAGCCCAACAGCGGCAAGTCCCATGAGAGCAAGGCTCATCAGTTGGGCAATGCGCAAGCCTCCATCGCAGAAGGGTGGTTGACCTCCGAGGCAAAGCGGATCGATGCGGAGTCCCTCAATCCAGACCCGGCCAATGCTGTAGGCCAGCAGGTAAACGCAGCTGAGCGCTCCCGCCGGCAGATTGATGCGCCGCTTTCGTCCTTGCAGGAACAAGCTCATCAGCAGGGCGAACACCAGCAGGTTCCAGATTGATTCGTACAGGAACGTTGGATGGAAGTAATCGGCATCAGCGAAGACGGCCGGGCGTTGCGGATAGGCGATGAACAGCTTCCAGGGAAGATCAGTGGGTACGCCAAAGGCCTCCGAGTTAAAAAAGTTGCCCCAGCGGCCGATCGCTTGGCCCAGGGCAACGGATGGCACCAGTACATCGAGCACATCCCAGAACGACTGCCGCCGCCATCGACAGAACAGGATCACGGCCATGGTGCCCGCTAGCAGCGCACCATGGATGGCAATACCTCCACGCCAGATGGCGAACGCTTCCCACCAGGCGCCTTGATAGTTGCGCCATTCAAAGGCCACGTAATAAATCCTGGCGCCAATAACGGCCGCCAACACCAGGATCGGCAGTAGGTCGCTGATCAGTCCTTGTTCCAGGTCTCGCTGACGGGCTAACCAGCTGGAGAGGTTGAGACCGATCAGGACGGCGAGCGCAATCAGCAGGCCATACCAGCGCAAGGCAAAAGGCCCGAGCTGGAACAGCTCGGGCCCGGGTGATGTGAACATCGCGAGGAATGACACGGAAATCAGACGCCCTCAGCGGCCTGAACTTTCTCCACCTGCTTCTTCTTGAGGACCAGCATGATCTGGGCCAGTGCAACCGCGGCGAAGAAGGCAAGCAGACCGTAGATGCGAACAGGGTTCTGAAGAACGATTTCACCGTCCATCTGGCCGAAGCCACCCACGTTGGGATCGTTGGTCAGAGCTTCACCTGCTTCGATCTGGTCACCCACGGCAACGATGAGCTCTGGGCCGACAGGGATGGTTTCGTCGGTTGTGCTGCCGTCAGCTGCTTGGATCGTGACGATGCTGGCGCCGTTTTCGCCAGGGGCAATGGCGCTAATGGTGCCTGCTGCAGGAGCGGTGAAAATGGTGTTGTTGCTCTTTTCACCGGTGGGATAGACCTGACCGCGTCCGCGGTTGCCACCCACGAAAACCTGGTATTTGCCGAAGTGAATGTTGCTGTCGGCAGCAGGGTCAGGGGAGAGGATCGGGAAGACGATCTCCTGATGCTGGTCACCGGGGATAGGACCAACGAGAAGAATGTTGGGTTGGTCGTCGCTGTACTGCGTGAAATAGACGCCTTCGGTCTCTTCTTTGATTTCGTCGGTCCAGCGATCCTGGGGAGCCAGGGTGAAACCGTCCGGGAGTTGCACAACGGCACCAACCTGCAGAGGAACCTGGCTGCCATCGGCGCCGATTTCCTGCAGGCCCTGCTCGTAGGGAATCTTCACGGCTGCGGTGAAGACGGTGTCAGGCAGCACGGACTGGGGGAGCTCCACCTGGGTGAGCTTCTTGGCTAGGTGGCAGTTGGCGCAAACGATTTTGCCGGTAGCTTCCCGTGGGCTGGCGTAGTTCTGCTGAGCCCAGAAGGGGTAGGCCCAGCTGGCGGCCGGAGCGGTAAAGACGGAAACGCCGACGATCAGAGCGGCGAGGAGAGGGGAGAGGAGGCGACGCATCAGAGCAGGGAGACGGGAGAGAGGGAGGAAGCGCTGAACGAATCAGACCCACCAGGGCTTCTCGCCCGTGCGGAAGTCGGTGTCGGTCCACTGGCTCACGAACACGTTGTCGTTATCGACGCTGACGTTGGCGAGGGCCAGGGACAGGGGAGCGGGACCACGCACCACCTTGCCGGTGGCGTCGTACTGGCTGCCGTGGCAGGGGCACATGAACTTGTTGGCGCCACTGTTCCAGGGCACAACGCAGCCCAGGTGGGTGCAGATGGCATTGATTCCGTAGCTGCCGATGGCGTCGTCGCCTTCAACAATCAGATAAGTGGGATCGCCTTTGAGGCCCTGCACCAGGCTGCGGTCACCGCTGGGGTGGCTGCTCAGCCAGCCGGTCGCGGTGATCGGGTTGCCGAGCTCGTCTTTGGCCGTGGTGCCGCCGCCGCCACCTGCCGCCCGGGGCGGGATGAAGTAGTTCACCACTGGGTAGAGCGCGCCGAGCGCAACACCGGTCACAGATCCAAAGGTCAGCAGATTCATGAACTGCCGACGACCCATTCCGGGCACATCGCTCGAGGAGGCTTGGGTCATGGCGGAGGCAACCGTCACTGAATGGCGACCATTATGGACGTTGAAGTGCCCATCACGCTTTGCAACGACTGGGCTTTAACGTGTGTTGACGGCCTGTTTCCGTGCTTGAAGCAACTCCCTCCAGTCCCCCTGAGCCTCTGACGGTCGAGGAGGTGATCGGCTGTTTACGCCAGCGTTGGCAAGCGAGTTACGACCTTCAGTTGGTCGTTCGCCAGGGTCGGCTCTATGTCCAGGTGATGTGGGCTTACCTGGAACAGCAATCGTTTCCCCTCGATGAAGCGGCCTATCGGGAGCACCTTGCTGAGGTTATCGAGGTGGTCAATCGCTTGGCCCAAGCCAATGCCGTGCGCACCTGGCTGGAGAACACCAGGGATCGTCCCCGGCTTGGCAAGGCACTCAGCCTTCAGCTGCAGGGGGCTGAGCGTCTGGAAGAGTTTCTGCTTTGAAGCCCTGGGTGACGGCCACCAGTCCAACGCCGACAAGAAACAGGGCGGTGATCGCTCCTCCCAGCAGCAGCATCGTGATCGGGTCTGTGGACGGGGTGAGCACGGCGCCGGCGAGGGCTGCTGCCAGCACGACCCATCGCCAGGCCGCCAGCATTCGCTTCCAGGTGATCAGGCCGAAGAGACCGAGCAGCAGCTGGAGCACAGGCAGCTGAAAGGCCAGACCGGTCGCCAGCATCAGCAGAAGCACGAAATCGAGATAGCGCTCAATCGACCACAGGGGTTCGACCACATCAGCGCCGTAGCTCACAAGGAAGCGAAGCGCTGCCGGCACCAGGGCCCACCAGGCAAAGGCAAGACCGGCCAAGAACAGCACAGCTGATCCCGCCACTGCCGGCGCGATCAGTCGTCGCTCCTTCCTTGTGAGCCCTGGAAGTACGAAGGCCAGGCCCTGATACAGCACGAAGGGCAGCGCCAGGGTGAGACCGGTGTAACCAGCCACCTTGAACGATACGAACAGAAATTCACCGGGAGCTAGCTGCAGAAAGTGAATCGACCCCGCCGGCGCTTCGAGAAGGCGGACCAGAGGCTTGACCGCCACCAGGCATCCCAGGGCTGCGATCACCACGGCCAGCAGGCTTTTCAGCACCCGCTGGCGCAGCTCCTCCAGGTGATCCGTCAGCGGCATCTCCACATCGCCGGGCAGCTCAGCCGCAGGCCTGCTGATCCGAATGGGCGGAGGGGGAGCCTGGGGGGAGGCTGCCGCGGCTTTGGGCTCGTTCGGGTCGACGGGGCTCAGGAGGGCAGGTTCTGGCTGGGGTCAGGCTAGAAGTTCTCCGGCGCTCAGTCGCTGTTCCGCCCGTTCCGGCTCCGCCCAGCGCACGGCTCCGCCTCGGTGACGCACCGTGCCGGGGCCGGCGCCAGCGATCCTCTGCAGCTGCTCCACTGGCACCATCACCACAGGCACCTTGCGGTTCCGCCGGGCACGGCTGAACAGGGCGGCCAGATCGGCGGCCAGCTCCAGGTCCGCTTCGCCGGCGAGGCCTGTGGAAGCCTTGAGCACCACATGACTGCCTGGGCATTCCTGGGCGTGAAACCAGAGGTCCCCTGGCCGTGCCTGGCGCAGGCTGATCCAATCGTTCTGGCGGTGATTGCGACCGACCTGAATGGTGAGGCCAGCGGGACTGCGCAGTTCCAGGGGCTCCGGGCTGCCGTCCCGACGCTGGGGGGAGCCCGTGCGCTTGCTGCGTTGGCGTGGCTGAAGCAGCTCCTCCAGCTCTTGTTTCAGTTCCTTCAGGCGTGCCACCCGCTCGAGGGCTCCGTCCCAGCTGGCTGTGAGGAGATCCTCGAGAAAGCCATCACTGCCTTCAATCAGCTGCAATCGCTGCTGATGGTGCCGTTCACGCTCTTCAAGTTGGGGAACCGCACGGCGGAGCTTGCGCGCGCGCCGATAGAGCTTCTGGGCTTCATCGATTTGTGTGCGCTTCGGTTCCGACAGGCAGAGCAAAGCATCAGCCTGATGCTGCAGGGCGGAGGCCTGCTCGGTTTCTTTCAGCTTCAGCAACTGCTCTGCGAGCTGCCGCTCCTCCCGCTCCCGCCAATGGTCGAGGCTTTGTCGCAGCTCTCTGGCGATCTGCTCCAACTGTCGGCGTTCCAGTTGGTCCCGGTAGTGCCGTCCCAGGCGGAGGCTGAGCGGCTCCTCAGCCACCGGATTGGCTCCCTCCTCCCCTGACCAGACCTGGTAACGGCCCGCACGATCGATCCGTAACTGGAAGTGCTCATCCTCCAGTTGCCTCAGCCAGCTGTGCCAGCGGCTGTGCAGAGCACGCCATTCAGGCTCGCTGAGCTCCTGCACCGATTGGTTGAGGCGCTGCTTCGACACTTCTGGATCGTCATGCGCCAGTTGCCGTGCCAGGGCGGGGCTGATGCCCTGGTAGCTCTGGCGTAAAGCATCCCCGAGGGGAACCGGCAGCAGCATCAGACGCTCATGCCAGCGTTCGAAACTCTCCTGCGTCGATGGAGGGATTCCTTGCAGCGGTGGGGGCGGTAGGTAGGGATCACCGGTGCTGATCGGTCTGACCCTGGATTGGTGATCACGAACCTGTCGCCCCAGGGCAATCACTCGCTCCTGTTCGTCGAGAAGCATCAGATTGCTGTGGCGGCCCATGAGCTCCAACACAAGCCAGCGTTGGATCTCAGCTCCAGGACGTGGCGCGAATCCGAAGCGCACCACCCGTTCGAATCCGTCCTGCATGAGGCTGACGAGAGCCAGCTGCTTCAGGCTGTGCTGGATCTGTTGCGCCAGGGTGCTGCCACTGCCTTCGCGCCGAGGGGGGGGGATCTGCACCAGCCTGGCCAGCTCGGCCTGCCAGCTCAGCTCGAGCCACACCATGCCTTTCAGCGTGCGAAAGCCCAGCTGGAGACCATGGGCGTCTGGCTGCTGGGCCTTCTCAAAGCGGCTGGGCAGGATGCGTCCGCGTAGGTCGCTCAGAACAGCCCGTAGAGCTGTGAGGTCCATCACCTGGGGCGAGGCACTGAGCGGAAAGGGCTTGACCATGGCGGCGGCCGAGTTCTGCCGAGCGGATGCCTTCCTACCCTGCGGGTCGATCGGAAGCAATCCATGGTCCCCCCTGACACATCCGCCAGGCTCACGGTGCTCACCGGGCCCAGTGGTGTCGGTAAGGGCACATTGGTGGCCCGTCTGAGGGAGCGCCATCCCAATCTCTGGCTCTCCGTTTCCGCCACCACCCGATCGCCGCGGTCGGGGGAAGAGGAGGGGGTTCATTACTTCTTCCACAGTCGGGCCGCGTTTGATGCCCTGGTGCAAGCCGACGGCTTACTCGAGTGGGCGGAGTTTGCAGGACATTGCTATGGAACTCCCCGGCAGCCGGTGCAGGAGCGTCTAGCTGAGGGAGTGCCAGTGCTGCTGGAAATTGAGCTTGAGGGCGCCCGCCAGGTGCGACGCAGCCTTCCAGATGCGCTTCAGATTTTCCTTGCCCCTCCCAGCCTGGAGGAGCTGGAGCGGCGGATTCGTGGGCGAGGAACAGAGGCCGAGGAGGCGATTCAGCGCCGACTAGCGCGGGCCCGTGAGGAACTGGACGCTCAGTCGGAATTTGATGCCGTGGTGGTGAATGCTGATCTGGACAAGGCTCTGTCCGAGCTTGAGCGGCTGATGGGGATGCACAGCCATTGAGGATGGACAGCTATTGAGGATGGACAGCTATTGAGGATGGACAGCCATTGAGTGAGCCATGAAAAAAGGAGGGTCTTCACCCTCCTTTCATCGTGATGGGATTGGCTCGATGCCTCGGAGGGCGATCAACCCATCGGGTGGAAGAGAAGATCGGGGAAGAATCGGTTCCACTCGATCAGGATGCCGGCGGTCAGGGTGAACCAGATCGCGGCAACGACGGGAGCGGTGGTGAGGAATTTCTGCATCGGATCAGGGCGCTTGGATGGAATAAAAACGGAGATCTCAGCGGGGCGAGACGGTGACCTTGTTGTCGCTTTCCAGCAGCTTGCCGCTGGTGAGCTCGCCGAAGGCAGCCAGAGGCCAGGTGGCCGCGGCGATGCAGCTCTTCAGAGCGAGGGGGAGATCAATCTGGATCTCCTTGGTGTACTGCTCCTTGGTTCCGCGGGTGGCTTTCAGGTATTCGCGACCGGCCCAGCCGATGCAACCTGCGATGTAGAGGAACATCAGGCCGGGATACACGAAATCACCGGCGTGGCTCCAGCGACCATCAACGATCAGGTGAGGCAGGCCATCGTCACCGCACACAGCCTCGCTGTACATCTCGAAACGAGCCTTGGCTTGGGGGGTGGTGGCTGCCGCAGCACGCTGCTGGAAGCGGGCGCTTTCAGCGCAGGGGGTGAGACCTGCCACATCAGCCTTGGCAACGGGGGCGAAGCCGAAAACGAGCAGGGCCGAAAGCGCAAGGGCAAAGAGACGACGCATCGGATCGATTCCTGGTTGGGCCTGCCCCAGACGGCAGGATGTCACTAGCGGACAGTAGGGGAGGCTGACCAACCGGATGACAACACTGCTGGCCCTCGAAACAAGTTGTGACGAGTCGGCCGCCGCCATCGTGCGGCAGACAGACCTAGGAATCGAGGTTCTGGCCCACGGCATCAGCTCCCAGGTGGAGGAGCATGCCCAGTGGGGTGGGGTGGTGCCCGAGATCGCTTCGCGAAGGCATGTGGAGGCGTTGCCCTTTCTTGTCGAGCAAGCGCTGGCGTCCTCGGGGCTCTCCATGGATGCGCTGGATGCAGTGGCCTCGACTGTTGCTCCCGGGCTCGTGGGGGCGCTGATGGTCGGTTCGATCACGGCGCGCACCCTGGCGGCTCTCCACGGATTGCCATTTCTAGGCATTCACCATCTGGAGGCTCATCTCGCATCCGCTGCCCTTGGGGAGGCTCCGCCGGAGCCTCCCTACCTGGTGTTGCTTGTGAGTGGTGGTCATACGGAGCTGATCCGGGTGGATCTAGAGGGGCGCATGCATCGGCTTGGCCGCAGCCACGATGACGCTGCTGGCGAGGCTTTCGACAAGGTGGCCCGCCTTCTGGGTCTCTCCTATCCAGGTGGGCCAGCGATCCAGGCCTTGGCAGTGGCCGGGGATTCCTCCAGCTTTCAGCTGCCCAAGGGTCGGGTGTCGAAACCCGGTGGTGGCTATTACCCCTATGACTTCTCCTTCAGCGGTTTGAAGACGGCGATGTTGCGGCAGGTGGAGGCCTGCCGCGCCGATGGCGCCGAGCCTCCCTGGGCTGATCTCGCGGCCAGCTTCGAACAGGTGGTAGCCGATGTGTTGGTGGAACGGAGCCTGCGCTGTTGCCGCGACCAGGGGCTTCATCGCCTTGTGATGGTCGGTGGGGTTGCCGCCAACCGTCGTCTGCGTGCACTCATGGCCGACCGGGGCCAGGCCTTGGGGGTCTCGGTGCAGATCGCCCCGCTCGCTTACTGCACCGATAACGCCGCCATGGTGGGAGCGGCAGCGCTCCAGCGCCTGCAACGCTCCACTGCGGCCAGTCGCCTTGGCCTCGGCGTGGCAGCCCGCTGGCCGCTGGAGGATGCGGATGCCCTCATGGCTTCGCCACCACCGTTCTGATCCGTCGTCCTTAGACTTTCTTTCACCGCAGCGGAGTCATGGCATCAGCACCTAGACCTGATTCCGCTTCTTCTGAGCAGGATCATTCCTCCACTGACGCTGGCGGACCTGGGCCCAGCACGGTGGCTGGTGGTGAGCTCAACGCTTGGCGTCGTGGCTTTACGCCCCAGGCGGAACTTTGGAACGGACGCTTGGCGATGCTTGGCCTGTCCGTGGGCATTGCCCTGTTGTTGATCCTGCGTGTGGTCGGCGGCTCCCACTCCTGATCGAGGACCCGTCCTTCAGCTACGGCCTCTGAGCGCCTGGGCCAGTTCGTTCGGTCGAAGGCTCACCGCCACCGCCTCGGGTTCCCCTACACGACCCGAATCGACCAGGGCCTGAAGCGATTGATTGATGGTGACCATCCCATCGAAGCCGCTCCTGGCCATGATCTCCTCCACCTCGTCGAGGGCCCCCCGCTGGATGTAATCGCGACAGGCATCGGTGTTGATGAGGATGTCGTGATAGGCGGCCCGCTTGCCATCGGTGGTGCGGATCAGCCCTTGGGCGATGACCCCCAGCAATGCTTCCGAAAGGGCGCGACGCACGCTCTCCTGTTCTTCCGGGGGGTGCATGCCGAGCACGCGTTCAACGGTTTTGACCGCTGAATTGGTGTGCAGGGTCCCAAACACCAGGTGGCCCGTCTGAGAGGCCTCCAGAGCGGTGCTGAGGGTCTCTCGGTCACGAATCTCGCCGACAAGAATGACGTCCGGGTCCTCCCGGAGGGAGGCGCGTAGAGCGTTCTGAAACGTGAGCGTGTGTTGCCCCACTTCGCGATGGCGGATCAGCGACTGGCGGCTTTCATGCACGAACTCGACTGGATCTTCGATCGTGAGGATGTGGCGGGTCTGGTGGCGATTGATCCAGTCGATCATTGCGGCCAGGGTGGTGCTTTTGCCCGACCCTGTGGGGCCGGTGACCAGCACCAGTCCCTTCGGTTTCGAGGCGAGTTCCCGAAGCACCGCCGGGAGCTGCAGCTCTTCAAGGCTCAGGATCCTCTGGGGGATCAGACGCAGCACCATCGCTGGCCCGCGCAGGGAATCGAGAAGGTTGATGCGCACCCGTACGAAGGGAAAGGCATGGGAACCATCGAATTCCTTGCTGCGATGAAAGGCATCGATCTGATGCGGCGTGAGGACCTCCTGCAGCCAGCCCTGGAAGTGCTTGTGGTCTGTAATCGGCCAGTCGGTCGAGATCATTTCACCCCTTGACCGGTAGCGGGGCACCTCTCCCACCCCGAGGTGGACATCGGAGTGCCCCCGTTCATTGGCGATGCGGACGAGCACCTCAAGCGTGGGCATGGTGCCCGGATCGCTGGATGAGGGTGGGGCCGCCATGGGCGCCCCTGGTGCCGTGCGGGACGCGGAGATCGCTGTTGGGGCAGCTGGGAAACTAGGCGGCAGGACCGAATCACCCACAGGGAGCAGCGCGAGGACCTCCCCTCAGCTTCGCCAGCACAGCGCATCTGGCAAGTCGTTGCTGCTAAAGAGGGCTGAAATCACCGATAGGATCCGGCTTGATTCATCGGCTTTAACGCTGTATGGCAGGTCTGCCGCGGGTGACGATCGTCCTGGGAACCCGGCCGGAAGCGATCAAGCTCGCCCCGGTGATCCAGGAGTTTCAGGCCTGCGATCGCCTGGAGACCCGTGTGGTGCTCACAGGGCAGCACCGGGAGATGGTGACTCAGGTCATGGACCTGTTCGGTCTGAAGGCCGACCGCGATCTCGATCTGATGGCGCCGCGTCAGACCCTCACCCATGTGACCTGTGCAGCACTGCAGGGCCTCCGCGACGACTTCCAGGCGTTCCCCCCGGCACTGGTGCTCGTGCAGGGGGACACCACCACGGCCTTCGCTGCTGCTCTTGCTGCGTTTTACGAGCAGATCCCCGTGGGCCATGTGGAGGCTGGTTTGCGGACCGACAACTTGCTGGATCCCTTTCCTGAGGAGGCCAATCGACGCTTGATCTCCCAGGTTGCCCAGCTGCACTTCGCCCCGACCACGCGCTCCGAAGCCAATCTCAAAGCTTCCGGTGTGGTGGGCCAGGTGATGGTGACCGGTAACACCGTGATCGATGCCCTGCTGCGGATGGCCGAGCGGGCTCCCATCCTGTCTGATCTGCCCATCGATTGGGAGCGGCAGCGGGTGATCCTCGCCACGGTCCACCGTCGTGAGAACTGGGGGGATCGCCTGGCTTCGATCGCTGCCGGGATGCTGCAGGTGCTGGAGGACCATCCCGATGCGGCCCTGCTTCTGCCTTTGCATCGCAATCCCACCGTGCGTGAACCTCTGCAGGCACTGCTGGGGGCGCATCCGCGCGTGGTGCTCACTGAACCGCTCGACTACGACCGGTTGGTGGCCGCGATGAAGGGCTGCACACTGCTGCTCACCGACTCAGGTGGCCTGCAGGAGGAAGCCCCTGCCCTGGGCAAGCCCGTGCTCGTGCTGCGACGCACCACCGAGCGACCGGAAGCTGTGGATGCTGGCACCGCTCGCCTGGTTGGCACTGACGCGGCCACGATTGCCGCTGAAGCCTCCCGGCTGCTGAGTGATTCCAAGGCCTATGAGGCCATGGCCCGGGCTGTGAACCCCTTCGGCGATGGTCAGGCCAGCCGCCGGATTCTGGAGGCCTCACTTGCCCTGCTCGAGCGCTGAGAGTGGGACGGCTGTCAGTGGAACTGTCTTCAGTGCCTGCAGGCGCTACCGCTGGATCCTGAGCCGCAGTCTTGGCGGCGGCCAGGCCCCCAGCCTGATCTTCATCGGCCTCAACCCCTCCCGTGCGGATGGAGAGAGGGATGACCCAACCTTGCGGCGACTGCAAGGCTTCGCTCGGTCCTGGGGCTACGGACGGCTTGTGGTGCTCAATCTTTTTGCCTTGGTGACCCCTTCACCAGCGGTGCTGCGACGCAGCGCAGAACCGGTAGGGCGGGCCAATGATGCCGTGCTCAAGGCCTGGTTACGTCGCTGGTCTCTGGCGCCGCAGCAGTGGGATCTCTGGCTGGGCTGGGGGGCTGCCGGTGGACTCCATGACCGGGATCAGAGGCTGCTCGCGCTGCTCCGTGCCGTGCTCCCCCAGCGTCAGGCATGCGGTGGGGCCCCCCCTGGTGTGCTCGGTCTCACACGCGGGGGCTATCCCCGCCATCCCCTCTACCTCCCTGCTGGCCAGCTGCTGCAACCTTGGATCCAGGCAGAGGAGCCGCAGGTTCGTCATCCTGTGCCAAGGGCTCAGGGAGGTACGGTTCGCAGATGACTCGTCAACCCCGTCGTTATGCGGTGTCCCTCCATCTGATGGGGGGACAGACCGAGATGGTCCATTTCCCCAGCCTGGAGCAGTTCCAGCAGTGGTACCAGGGGCTGGTGAATGCTTCCCCCAACGGGGGATTCGTGAACGTGCCGCTCGGAGATCTGGAGGGGGAGTATCTGGTGGTGCGTCCCGACGCAGTCATCGGCCTTCGGGTGGAACCTCAGTTCACCTCGATCGATGACGCCTGAGCGGCTGGGACTGCTCTGGGGCGTCACCGTGTTTGCGGGTGCCGCTGCCAGGCTCCTGTCAGCACTTTCGGGGTTGCCGGGAGTCGTCCTACTGCTCCTCTCTGGACTGCTCATTGGCCGCTCCGGCCTAGGCCTGGTGGAACCGCTCGATCTCGGCCAGGGGCTCGAGACGGTGGTGGGGCTGCTGGTCAGCTTGGTGCTCTTCGACGGTGGGCTGAACCTGCGGCTGCCGGGAGACACGATCAAAGCGACCGTGTTGCGGATCTCTCTGATCCGTCTGCTGCTGTCGCTTGCTGCGGGCCTGTTGGCAGCCCACTGGCTGGCTGGGCTCGGTTGGTCGGTGGCAGCGGTTTACAGCGCGATCGTGCTGGCGACAGGGCCCACCGTTGTGACGCCGTTGGTGCAGCAGATTCGGCTCGCCCCTCCTCTGGGAGATGTCTTGGAGGCGGAGGGGCTGGTGCTTGAGCCGGTTGGGGCGGTGCTGGCCCTGCTGCTGCTGGAGTTGTTGCTGGGTGATTTGCATGGATGGCGGGAGTTGGCCATTGGCCTGCTCTCCCGACTGGGGGGTGGTGTGTTGATTGGTGTGGCCTGCGGCTGGCTGCTGTCAGAGGCGCTGCAACGGCTCAAACCGGATCCCGCGGTGGGGTTGCGCCTGCAGCTGACCCTGGGGGTTCTCTTTCTGATGTTTGGGGCCTGCGAATGGCTGCTGCCCGAATCCGGGCTCCCCGCTTCTGTGGCTGCCGGCGTGGTCGTGGGCCGCAGGCCCTCCACCGATGCGGCCCAGCTCGATGCTCTGATCCGTGAGCTGGCAAGGCTGGCGATCACGATGTTGTTCCCACTCCTCGCCGCAGATGTCTCCTGGGCGGAGCTAAGCCCGCTGGGCTGGGGAGGCATCAGCTGTGTGCTGGTGCTCATGGTGCTCGTGCGGCCGGTGGCGGTCAGCGTGGCCACGGTTGGCCTTCCACTCGACTGGCGACAGCGATTCTTCCTGAGCTGGTTGGCACCCCGTGGCATCGTCACCGCGGCGGTGGCGTCTTTGTTTGCGATCCGCCTGGAGCAGGCCGGTGTGCTGGGTGCCGGACGACTCCAGGGCCTTGTTTTTCTGACGATCCTGATGACCGTTGGCCTCCAGGGACTGACCGCTCAACCGCTGGCTCGGATGCTTGGTCTGATTGCTGCTGACGAGGACGAAACGGTGGATGCGACTGCCGATTCCGCAGCTGCCGATTCAGAGGCAGCGCTGAAGGCGTTGCCGGTCGTGCCCGATCCTGGCCAGTAGCCCCCAGGTGGTCATCAGGTCAGGGCCTTGAAGCCGTCCCAGCAGGGCGGCGCGCAGACTCTTCATGAGCACCCCTTTCTTTACCCCGGCCTGGTCAACCGCCTCTTTCAGCAGTGCTTGCCCGCGCTCGCTGTCGCAACCATCCCAGGGGGCTGACTCCAGCAGTGCGTTGAGGGCTGCCAGGGCCGGTCGAGCTCCTTCCTGGTCCAGTTGAGAGAGGGCATCGGCCTCCAGGTCGGGTTCGATGAAGAAGGGCCGCGCCTGCTCGATGCCGTCGTTCAGAAGGGTGAGTGACGGTCCGAGCAGCTCAGCCAGGGCCTCCTGCCAGGCCTGATCCGCAGGCAAAGTCCATCCCTGCGCTTGCCAGAGGGGGGAGAGGGCCATAAGCAGCTGCGGCGCCTGCCATCCATGCAGCACCTGGGCATTGAGCCAGTTGAGCTTGTCCCAGTCAAAGCGGGCCCCGGCCTTGTTGACCCGCTCAAAACTGAACACGGAGGCCGCATCTGCGAGGCTGAAGCGCTCCTCCATCCCTTCGGGAACGGACCAGCCGAGGAGGGTCATGTAATTGGCCAGGGCTTCTGCGGTGTAGCCCATGGCGCGGAAGTCGCTGATGGAGGTCACCCCATCTCGTTTGGAGAGCTTGCGCCCCTCGGCATTGAGGATCAGCGGGGTGTGGGCGAACTGGGGGGCTTCGAGGCCCAGGGCTTCGTAGAGAAGCAGTTGCTTGGCGGTGTTGGCGATGTGATCTTCGCCGCGGATCACGTGGGTGATCGCCATGGCGGCGTCATCCACCACCACCACAAGGTTGTAGAGGGGATCGCCGATTGCATCGGCGGGGGCCCGTCGGGCGATCACCATGTCGCCGCCGAGGTCAGCACCGCTCCAGCGCATGGCGCCTCGGACCATGTCTGTCCAAGTGATCGATGCATCATCGTCGATGCGGAAACGGATGACAGCAGTTCGGCCCTCAGCCTGGAATGCGGCCTCCTGTTCAGGGCTGAGATTGCGATGGCGGTTGTCGTAACGCGGGGCCTGGCCTGCCGCCCGTTGACGGTCCCTCAGGGCATTGAGCTCTTCCTCCGTTGTGTAGCAGCGGTAGGCGAGACCACGGTCGAGCAGGGTCTGGATCGCCTGCCGGTGCTCCTCGATCCTGGTGCTCTGCACCACGGGCTCATCATCCCAGTCGAGACCGAGCCATTGCAGGCCGTCGAGGATGTTGGCGGTGAATTCCGGCTTGGAGCGTTCGCGATCGGTGTCTTCGATGCGGATGAGGAAGGAGCCGCCCATCCGCCGAGCGAATAACCAGTTGAACACCGCCGTGCGAGCTGTGCCGATGTGAAGGGTTCCCGTGGGGCTGGGGGCCAGACGAACGCGAACGGACACTGCTGGCAGAAGGTTTGGAACGGGACCGACGGGGCTCGAACCCGCAACTTCCGCCGTGACAGGGCGGTGCTCTAACCAATTGAACTACGGTCCCAGGCTGACCATCGACAGGACATCATGCCCTGAGCGGTTGACCTGTGTCGCCTGCGCGACCAAGAAAGTATCGACCTCCGCCCTGCCCTCCGTCAACTCATCGGTCTCGAGGGCAATCGAGAACTGGTTTTATGCAGATCTCGAATGAATCGGCACATTCGCCTTCATCGATTCAGATGAAGGGGGGCATGGGTGACATAAAGGATGCGCTACTGGTTGCTCGGCTTTCCGATGCTCTCGGTTGATGCGTTGAGGATGCTGGATTACCAGCTCTGGCTGCGTTCCGGCGAGCAGGCGGCCGCCCGCCTGCACTGTTCTCAGAGCACGGTGTCGCGCAACAACAGTCAGACCCTGGCGCTCTTCGGGCTGTCGTTCCACCGCCGGGCTGGGGAGTGGCAGCTCCAGGGCGACCAGGGCCTGCTGCTGATGGAGCGTCGCGTCCATCAGCTGGCGCGACTGCGCTGCGGCATGGCTCCTGCGCGGATTGAGGCCAATTTCTGGGCAGTCCCAGCCTTCCTCGATCCTCTCCCTGAAGGCTGGGAGGGGGGAGTCGCAACCCATGTGGGTATGGCTCGCCCGCTGCAACTCCTGCGGGAGCGGGTGATCGACGCCTGGATCGGTAGTTATCAACCCGATCTGCCAGTGGATGATCCAGACCTTGCGGTCTTCGATCTCTGTTCCACAGCAGTGCATTTGGTTGCTGCCATGGATCACCCCTTGGCGCATCAGGCTGAACTGAGCGAGGAGGATCTGAGCGCGTTCCCGAGCCTTGCCCTGCCGGCAGGGATGTTCCCTCGTACTGAGGCGATTCTTCGCCGTCAGGGTCTCTGGCGGACCCGTGTGCGTATGAAGCGCTACAGGCCGGAGTTCTGGCAAGGGCGCACGGAAGATCAGGTGACGTTGACCTACGCCAACTGTCTGGCACTAAATGTCATGCCGGGGTTGGTGCGGCTGGATTACGACCTAGGGCTGATCAGTGGTGAAGCTCTGGTGGTCCGGCGTGATTTGAAGGATGAAGCCCTCATCCAAAAGCTGCTGGCTTCTCTGCGGCAACGCTGCCTTCAGCTAGCGGAGCGTCATCCTGACCTCTGGCCAACGTTGACCTTGCCAGTGGCTTAAGAGTTGAGCGTTCAGCAGCCGGAACAACCCCTGGAGACCCAAGGCATGACGGCATAAACAAGGCATAAAAAAGGTTCTGCCGGGCGGCAGAACCTCGTGCCATTGGAATTCCAATCCGTCAGGGTCGGAAGCCGGCGGGTTCAATCAGGCGCACCTGGTTACCGCGGGCAGTGAATTCACGACCCTGGTCACTTTGAACAACCACGCGACCACCGGATTTGACACGGATCACACGGGCACGAACCCAGCCGAGAGCGGCTGACTCAAGCACCTTGACGACATCACCAGGTTGTAGATCCAACTCCATGCTCAAAACCGGGAAACTGCATGAGGGGTCATCGGACGCGCCGTGGAGGACTTGAACCCCCGACATCAGGTTTTGGAGACCTGCGTTCTACCAACTGAACTAACGGCGCAAGGCGATGGACCCCTCGACCACCGCCGGAGCGATGGCATTGGATTGAACGAGGCCGGAGCCTCAGCGATCGAAGCGCTGCTTCACACGAGTGGCCTTGCCCACCCGGTCTCGCAGATAGAAAAGCTTCGCCCTGCGTACCTTACCGCGGCGTTCCACCTTGATGGAGGCCACCTGGGGGCTGTGAAGCATGAACACACGTTCCACGCCGATGCCCTGGAAGATCCGACGCACGGTGATGGTGGCATTGAGGCCGCCATGGCGCTTGGCGATCACGACACCTTCATAGGGCTGAACGCGTTCTTTGTTGCCCTCACTGATGCGCACGCCCACGCGAACGGTGTCGCCCACGTAGATGTCAGGAAGCTCGGATTTCAGTTGTGCGGCTTCAAACTCCCGGATCAGAGCTTCGGCTCCGAGCTTGGCCACTGCTTTTGCTGCAGGAGTCTCAGGTTTGCCTGCAACAGCTGCAGGCTCTTCCACTGCGGTGGCAGTGACCTCGCTCTCGGTTGTCACCACCTCAGTGGCTTCCTCCTTCGGGGAGGTCTCTTTCGGATCCGCTGCCATCCCAGCTCCGGGTAAACACGCCAAACAACCAGCTTACCCTTTCGCCTCCCCTTGCTCCCTTGATGGCGTTCCGAACGGTCGTTTCCACTGCTGCACGAGCATCGTCGCGCCGGTGATCAGCATCCAGAGGAGCCCAAGACCATTCAGGAGCACCAGCACGGGTTCCAGCTTGGGGCCCAGCCACTCACCTTCATGCAGCACCATCAGCCAGTGCACCTGGTCCCGACTGAAACCTGCCCAGTCTCTTGCCAACCGGTAGCCCACCCCTGAGCCAACGGTGAGCAGCAGTGGCAACAAAACGAAGGGCGCCAGCCAGCGATGCCATTGGCGGATGCTGCGCAGCCAGACCAATCAACCTCCTCCTCGCGTTCAACATTGATAGCGTGACGGGATCGACTATCTGTCGCGGGTTACCGCCAACGTTTGATGAATCTGTTTGCTGACCTGCTGGCAGCCTCTGGCGGTGCCAAGGCCACCGCGACTGGACCTCGGATCCAGCAGCGTCGTGGTGTGGAAGTGAAATCAGCCCGCGAGCTGAAGATCATGGCCCGGGCCAGCAGCATCGTGGCGTCTGTGCTGCGCGAGATCATGGCGTCGGTGGAACCCGGTCAGACCACCGCTGATCTTGATGCCCTCGCCGAACGACGGATCCGCGAGCTCGGTGCTACCCCCAGTTTCAAGGGCTATCACGGGTTCCCCGCCAGTATCTGCGCAAGCATCAACAACGAGGTGGTGCATGGTATCCCCAGTGCCAAACGGGTGATCCGCAAGGGGGATCTCCTCAAGGTCGACACGGGTGCGTATTTCGAGGGCTACCACGGTGATAGCTGCGTCACCATCTGCGTCGGCGAGGTGCCTGAGCAAGCCCGCACTCTCAGTCGTGTTGCCCAGGAGTCGCTGATGGCTGGACTGGCTCAGATCAAGGCCGGCAACACGCTGCTTGACATTGCAGGTGCCGTGGAAGACCACGTGAAGGCGAATGGATTCAGCGTGGTGGAGGACTACACGGGACACGGCGTTGGCCGCAATCTCCACGAAGAACCGTCCGTGTTCAATTTCCGCACCGATGAGTTGCCCAACGTGACCCTGCGGCCGGGGATGACGCTTGCGGTGGAGCCGATTCTCAATGCAGGCAGCAAGCGCTGTCGAACCTTGAAAGACCGTTGGACCGTCGTCACCCAGGACGGCAGCCTCTCCGCGCAGTGGGAGCACACGATCGTGGTCACGTCCGATGGCTGCGAGATCCTCACCGATCGGGGCGATTGCTGATCAGCCTGTTGTAGGCGGCCCGCCCTAGTTCGCTCAGGGGCATCAGCAGATAAGTCAGGGGGTTTGGGGTCACGATCACCAGGGGCAGTCCGAGCCGGGCCTGCAGGATCACTTGACCCGCCACCCAATCGGCTGACATCACGCCAATGGGATTCAGTTCGGATCGGAACGGTCCCAGCACGAGCTTGCGTAGGCGCAAGGATGGGATTGGGCTGCGCTGATGCTCACTCCAGCGGAGGCTCACCAGTTGTCCGAGCAGACGCTTGCTCAGTTCATAGGCGGGGCTTAAGGCGGGCTGGATCTCTGCCTCCGAGGTGTTCACCCAAACCTCCCGTGGCTCGGAGCCGGGAGGCAGCTCCGCGGCGATCCGCTCGTAGTGCTCGAGCAGTCGCCAGCTGCTCAGGGCGTTCACCTCCAGGGCGCGATTGAGGGTGAGGCTGCGCTGGTCAGCCCCGGGATTGATCCCGTGGTTGAGCACCAGCAGATCCAGTTGGGCCAGCACGGGTGCGAGCTCCTGCTCGCGGCCACAGTGCCACTGCACCCAGCTCTGACTTGCCGTGGTTGCGCTTGCCGCATCGCAGGGGGGCTCTCGGTGCGTCAGGCCCACCACGTGCGCGCCTAGGGCCTGAAATCGACGGCTCAGGGCCTGGCCCAGGGCTCCCTGGGCACCGGTGATGCCAATCCGGCGACCCTGCCAACGCTGGTGGTCGACGGCGGATGGGAGGGAGCTGGTCTGGGCCATTGCTCCAGCTTGGGGCATGCTTTGGGGAACTGGCGGGATTCGTGCCTACACCATCCCTCGATGCTCAGATGGCTTTGTTCGCTCCCTACTGCGGCGGTCGCAGTCGAGAGCAAGACCTGCTGCGGGTTCTGGCCTATTGGTCGGGGGGGGAGGTCCGCGGTGTGCGGAGTCTCATGGAGGCCTCGCCTCACCGGTTCGATCTGCGCTGGCAACCGGTCCGGGCACCGCTGGAAAGCACCGCTTGCACACTCAACATTGAGGCGGAGCCGCCGCTCGCCTACCGCTTCTCCGTTCCCGCCCATCAGCTGATGGTCTGGTTGATGGAAAGCGGTGATCGTTCTGATCGGCTGGAGCTCCCCGACCGCTTCTGGCAGTGGTTGCTGCTGGAAGCGGGAGGCGAAGACCTCTAAATTGCAACACCAAGAGCGCGCCGGGTCGGGTCATGGGCAACACCTTGCTGATCGGATCCTGTGAACCTTTCAGCGGGAAGTCCGCCTTAGTGCTGGGTTTGGCTCGAGCCCTCGCGAGTGGTGGCCGCCAGGTGCGGTTCGGCAAACCGCTGGCCACCAGCCTCGAGTGGAGTCCCTCCGCAGGGCCGCTCCCCGATCCGCTCATCGATGACGATGTGCGCTTCGTCGGCAGCACCTTGGGTCTTGGTGATGATCAGCTGATCCCCTCATTGCATCTGCTGTCGCCGGTCACGGCGGATGCACGCCTCGCCCAGGGCCAGCTCGCCGCCGGTGATGGTTTCATTCAGCTGCGGAACGAGCTCTCTCAGCATCAGGACGGGGTCACCTTGCTGGAGGCAGCAGGCAGTCTTCACGAAGGTCTGCTCTATGGACTCAGCCTTGTGCAGCTGGCCCAGGGCCTTCAGGCACCGGTGGTGCTTGTGCATCTCTGGCAGGACAGCCGCAGCGTTGATGCTCTGCTCGCGGCCCGTGACCAGCTCGGTGATCGCTTGATGGGCATCGTGCTGAATGCCGTTACCCCTGATGAAGTGGAGGAACTGCAGCGTCATGTGGTGCCCGCCCTCGAGGGGCTTGGCCTGCAGGTCTTTGGCGTGATGCCTCGTTCGCCCCTGCTGCGCAGCGTCACCGTCGGAGAACTCGTGCGTCGTCTCGATGCAAGGGTGATCTGCTGTGAGGAGCGGCTTGAACTCCTGGTGGAGACCCTGAGCATTGGCGCCATGAATGTGAACTCAGCCATGGAGTTTTTCCGTCGACGCCGCAACATGGCCGTGGTGACGGGCGCGGATCGTACCGATATTCAGCTGGCCGCCCTTGAGGCGTCCACCCAGTGTCTGATCTTGACCGGTGCCGGCGAGCCCCTGCCCCAGCTGATCAGTCGCGCCGATGAATTGGAGGTGCCGCTCCTGAAGGTGGAGAGCGACACGCTCGCCACCGTTGAAGTGATTGAACAAGCCTTCGGGCATGTCCGTCTGCATGAGGCGGTGAAGGCCACGTATGCCTTCCGGCTCGTGGAGGAGCACTGTCAACTGGATCGCATTTTCTCCGCCCTCGACCAGTCGGCCTGACAATCTATTTGGCACTGCTAGTTTCAATTTCAAATTGGCGGGATGTCCTTGAGCCGCTCCCTTGACCTTCCTGCCCTCGATCGGGTGGACACCCTGGCGCAGGAACTGGCCCTGCTTCAGGACAAGGGAAAACGGCGGATCGCAATTCTTGGTAGCCGCCATGTGCCAGTGGTGGCCATCCATCTGATCGAATTGATCGCCCGCTCTCTGGCCCAGGAGGGGCACTCCCTGATGACCTCAGGAGCCCAGGGGGTCAACGCCGCGGTCATCCGCGGTGTGCTCGAAGTCGACCCCGCGCGCCTCACGGTGCTCCTGCCCCAGAGCCTCGATCGGCAATCATCGGAGATCCGCGATCAGCTCGAACGGGTGCTGCATCTGATTGAGAAGCCCGAGCATGACGATCTGCCCCTGCCGATGGCCAGCAGTCTCTGCAATCAGGACATCATCAACCGCTGTGACCAGCTGATCTGTCTGGCCTTCCATGACAGCGAAACCCTGCTGAACAGCTGCCGCTTTGCGGAGGACATGGGCAAGGTTGTGAGTCTTCTGTTCTTCGACTGACGTTCAGGGCCGGAAACGGGCGATGACCTGCAGCTGGGTGCCGTCCCGCCCCACGACGAGCACCTGCTCGCCGTCGCTGATTGCCTGGTCGAGATCCAAGGAGCTGGCGGCCCAGCTCTGACCATGCCAGCGCACCCGACCTTCGCCGCCCGGGGGGATAGCACTGATCACTTCAGCCAGATCCTCCCGTTGGCGCTCCTGGCCAGGACGTGGATTGCGGCGAGCCGACCAGCGGCTGAGCCAAATGGTGCCGACGACGGTCAGCACCAGGAACAACAGAATCTGCACCAGCAGTGGCAGAGGGGTCAGGGCCGTCAGCAGAGAGAGCAGCAGTGCTGCAAGGGCCGCGACCATCAAGCCGTCGAAGCTGGGTTGGGCCAATTCCAGGCTCAGAAGCCCCCCAGCGATCAGGAGCCAGATCAGTGGAATCCAGAACGGGGGCATCGGCGGGCGGTTTGTGGTTCTGAATCCCCACTCTGCAGTCCACGGCCTTGATCGGCAGAGTGTTGCCGGCTCGAGGCACTGTCCGTAGGGTCCGGGAAGTGGGTGCTCAAGGGATGGAAGCCTTTCTCGGTCTGCCGGCGCTGGTGTTGATTGCCCTGTTGGGCAGCGGAAGCGTCAAGGTCACGAGCGGAGGCCGTTCTCGTCTGGTGGAGCGCCTTGGCAAATACGACCGTGAACTGCAGCCGGGCTTGTCCTTCGTGCTGCCGGTGGTGGAGAAAGTGGTGAGCCATGAATCGCTGAAGGAACGGGTGCTGGATATCCCCCCTCAGCTCTGCATCACCCGCGACAACGTGTCGATCGAAGTGGATGCCGTGGTGTATTGGCAGCTGCTCGAGCATTCCCGCGCTTATTACGCGGTCGACAATCTTCAGGCGGCGATGGTCAATCTGGTGCTCACCCAGATCAGGGCCGAGATGGGCAAGCTGGATCTCGATCAGACCTTCACCACCCGCAGTGAGGTGAATGAGTTGTTGCTGAAGGAACTGGATGAGGCCACGGACCCCTGGGGTGTGAAGGTGACCCGGGTGGAGATGCGCGACATCAATCCATCACCGGGTGTGAAGCAGGCGATGGAGGCGCAGATGACGGCGGAGCGGGAGAAGCGCGCGGCGATCCTGCGCTCCGAGGGCGAGAAGGAATCTCAGCTGAATGAGGCCCGCGGCCGTGCGGAGGCTTTGGTGCTGGATGCCCGTGCCCAGAAAGAAGCGCTGCTGCTCGATGCAGAAGCCCAGGTGAAGCAGCAGGAACTGCTTGCGAAAGCCAAGGCGGAGGCTGCCCTGGAGCTGGCCCGTGCCCTGGAAGCGAACCCAAAGGCCGCCGAAGCGATGCGGTTGATGTTGGCGAAGGATTGGATGGCGATGGGTGAACAGTTGGCCGAGGCCCCAGCCGGCAGTGTGCTGATGGTGGATCCCCAGTCGCCCGCCTCCTTGCTGGCGGCACTCAAGCAGTTTCAGCAGGGATAGAGAGCGGGTGGTGGTTGGTTGTTTGCGCTACGCACGCTTTAGAAAAAACCGCTAAACAGGATTTCGAAACTCAGGCGCATCAGGCTGCTGCAAAGCAGTTGTTTTTTATGTTTCTCACCGTCTTTGGTCAGAAGGGAGGGGTCGCCAAAACCTGCACAAGTGTGCACTTATCTGCGGTCTGGGCAAGACGAGGATTCAATGTCTGCCTTGTTGATGCTGATCGCAATCGATCAGCGACGGCCTATGGAGCCAGGGGGTTGCTTGATTTCTCGGTGGTTCCCATCGAGGCGGCGGCCAAGGCGACCCGTGCTGCCGACATCGTTGTGACCGATGGTCAGGCCAGTAGTCAGGATGACGAGTTGAACAGGCTGTCTGAAGGATCTGATTTGATTGTTCTGCCGACTACCCCACAGGCTCGATCGGTTGAACTCACGATTGAGCTGGCCTCAATGTTGCGAAGCAAGGAGGTTCCAGCTTGTGTGTTGATGGTGAAAGTTGACTCGCGTAAGCAGCGGCATGCCCACGAAGCCAAGGCAATCCTGGTGGATTTTGGTTTGCAAGTTCTCAGGGCTGAAATTCCTCTGCTGGCAGCCTTTGATAAGGCTGAGGTGCAGGGAAGCATCGTGATGGACGCGGTGGATGATCGTGGTCGAGCTGATCGTCGGCGCATGCTCGGTTGGACTGCCTACTGCGCGGCTGCTGCTGAGATCGAAGCGATCCATCGGGCTGCCCAGGCCGTAGCCGGTGACTCCGGGCTGGATGGACTTGCGGCCTGATGGCTACCCGTTGAGGCTTCAGGCAGTGGCGAGCAGGGCGCGGAGGCCTTCGACATAGAGCGTGCCTGTGCACAGCAAGGCGCTGGCCCAGCAGAGACCACGGAGGGGCGGCACATTGCCGACGTAGGCCCCGATGTAGAGGAGACGAAGGAGCGGCTGAAGCAAGGCCGCTGTGATTGCGGTGTTGGGAAGTGCTCCGCTGTGCAGAGCTGCGATCACACAGAGCAGGGCAGCGGGAGCGTGGAGAGTGAAGGCTTCGAAGCTGTTCTGGTGGGCCCAGCTGGCCCGTCGTCCCCAAATGGGCAGGCGTTCGAACATCGCCCGGGGCGCACCCATGTCGGCCATGGTGAAATCCGCCTGGGAGCGGGCGGCTCCGAGGGGCACGATGCTCAGGACGACAACGGCCCCTGAAAGCAACACCGACCAGGCGTAGGGTGCCGCGGCACTGGCGGTGAACAGGCTGGTTAAAGGCATCGGCGGCCGGTTGCAGTGCCCTTTTCTAAGCTGCGGGCAACCGGATGAATGCCATGGCCAGCACCTTTTCCTTTGATGTGGTCTCGGATTTCGACCGCCAGGAGCTGGTGAACACCCTCGATCAGGTCCGTCGGGATATCGGTACCCGCTACGACCTGAAGGACTCGGGAACGGAGATTGAGCTGGAGGAAACCGAGGTGGTGATCACCACCGCCAGCGATATGACTCTCCAGGCAGTGGAGGATGTGCTGCGAACCAAGGCCACGAAGCGCAATCTTTCCCTCAAGATCTTTGATTTCCAGACGCCGGAGGCCGTGGGTGGTAACCGGGTGAAGCAGGTGGTGAAATTGCGCAAAGGCCTCAGTCAGGAGATTGCTAAGAAACTGAGCAAGATTGTGCGCGATGAACTCAAGAAGGTGACGGTGGCGATTCAGGGAGAGAGCCTGCGCATCACCGGAAAGAGCAAGGACGACTTGCAACAGGCGATTCAGTTGCTGAAAACGAAGGAGGAGGAGTTGGATGTTCCCCTGCAGTTTGAGAACTATCGCTGAGAGAGCCTGGTTTGAATTCAGTTGAATTGTGTGCCCACCTGCACGGAGAAGCTCAGCTCCTCGTTGTTGGTTTTGTAGCGCGTAGCGAGGCTGGCCGTCCCCCCTGCTGAGAAGTCATTGTCGGAATTACTGCCATTCACACCGAGAGCCAAGCTGCCAGACCAAGGAGATGGTTTTGCGGTCGGTTTCAGGTCTGAGACCTGAATCTCCGGTCGCCCGAGGTTGGGGTGAAGAATCACCTTGACGGTTTCGGTGCTGTCTTCCGTGATCAGTGTTCCCGTCAGCTTGTCGCCGTTCTGAAGCAGCAGGGTCACACGTTCAGCATGGGCTTCGGCTGTTGCCGCAGTGATCGCTAGGCCTGCTGTCAGCAAGCAGTGAAAGAAGCAGGGGCGGCTGTCCAGGCAGATGAACGACAGGGACTCTCCGTCAACGGCCTCATCTTTGCATGAGCAGTTCTGCAGTCTGTCTCTCACGCTCAGTGCGCTCCGCTGGCTTCCATGAAGCCGACCTGTGACTTGGTCACAGGTTCAGATTGACCTGCACACCCCCAATCCAGCTTCCGGGAACAGTGCCACTGCCTGAGGGATTGATCAGCCACTGCATCAGTGGTTGCACCTGCACCACCTCAGAGATGTTGATGGAGTAATTGAGTTCAATCACGCCTTCGTAGGTCAGTCCGGGGTTGAGTGTTGGGCTGAAGCTGTTGCGGGTGATACCCAGTGCAAGCACATCGTCCGGACGATTGGGCAGGACACCTTGAGAGAGCCAGCCCCCTGCGGCGAAGCTCGGCACAGGGTTCTTGGCGGGATCAAGGCCGAGATTGCCAGCCAGCCAGAGGCGGTTATCGATCCCGATCGGCAGGGTGACGGGCCAGGTGATCGTTCCATACACGATCCGGTTCAACCCTTCACCCAGCTCTGTGCCTGCGCTTCCTGGCCAGGCGGTGTTGGAGAGCATTCCGCCCAGCTGCAGCAGCGGTGCTGGCAGCTGTCTGGCCACCGTGGTGCCATCCTTGCCTTCGATCGGCGCCAACAGCTCCTTCCGATGGGCCAGAGGATTGAGACTCCACTCGAGCACCTGGACGCTGCCGCGCACATCAGGCTGCCCGGGATCCACACCGAGGCTGGCGGCAATGGCCGTTTCAGAATCCAGGTTGTAGTAGCCGTAGCGCAGATCCCCCAGGGAGCTGCTGTGGGCAGCCACGGCGATCCCGGGAGCCACGAAAGGGTTGATTGGCACCCCGGGGATCGCCACGTTCAGGGTGTTGTTGAGGGTGGCGTTGGTGTAGTTGTCCAGGGCTGGTGCCGTCAGGAACTGAGGGCCAATCGACATCAGGCCCGCCTGGGCACTCCACCAGCCATCTCCTTGATTGCGGCTGACACTCGCCTGGGTGATCCAGGTGCCCACCGGATTCACGACCGTCTGAGGGTTGAAGAAGGAGCCCAGTTCAGTGGCGAGGTCAGGGTCGCCGGCGGCGTTGGTGAGCTCCAGGTTCACCTGCCAGTGGTCGATTTCGCGCCAGTTGCTTGTGTCTTTGCCCAGACCACTGCCGATCGTGAGCCCCACGACCGTCTGTTGGAACCAGGTAGCGGCTGATGGGTTCTCACCCCCAAGCAGCCCCCCCATGGGTTCTGTTGTGTAGTCGACGCTGAAGTCCACCCATTCAGGAAGCCCAAGCAGCGTCTGGATCGGACCTGCCTGCG
The DNA here is from genome assembly GCF_014217855.1 of Synechococcus sp. HK01-R. Classification (NCBI taxonomy): domain Bacteria; kingdom Bacillati; phylum Cyanobacteriota; class Cyanophyceae; order Synechococcales; family Synechococcaceae; genus Synechococcus; species Synechococcus sp. HK01-R. The sequence continues at coordinate 1,320,063 of NZ_CP059059.1, forward strand.
CTGGACAGCAGAGGTTGAGCAGCCCAATGGAAGAGGTCGCCAGAAGGCGCGTCAGAAGGCGCTGCATGAGTGGGGGACGATGGGCAGCGCCAGGATCTCAGCTCTCAGGCGATTTCAGCAAAACTCTCGCGGAAGGCCGCGAGGGTGGCATCGATGTCGGCATCGCTATGGGCCAGAGAGGTGAAGCCCGCCTCGAAGGCGCTCGGTGCGAGGTAGATCCCGCGCTCGAGCATGGCGCGATGCAGGCGGCCAAAGCGCTCGGTATCAGCGGCCTTGGCTTCTTCGAAATTGCGAACCGGACCCTCACAGAGGAAGAAGCCAAACATGGCGCTGACACTGCCGCCAGTGATCGGTAGTCCAGCTTCACGGCCCGCCTCGAGGATGCCCTGGATCAGGCGTTCGGTGCTGGCGGTGAGCTTCTCGTAGCTGCCGGGTTGCTTCAGCAGCTCCAGGGTCTTAATCCCGGCCGTCATCGCCAGGGGATTGCCGCTCAGGGTGCCGGCCTGATACATCGGCCCCGCGGGAGCCACCATCTCCATGATCTCGCGGCGTCCGCCGTAGGCACCAACGGGCAGACCGCCACCAATCACCTTGCCCATGGTGGTGAGATCGGGCGTGACACCGAAGTGGGCTTGGGCGCCGCCGTAGCTGATGCGGAAGCCGGTCATCACTTCGTCAAAGACGAGAAGAGCGCCGTGTTCCTTGGTGATCTCCCGGAGCCCTTCCAGGAACCCGGGTTCTGGGGTGATGAAGCCAGCGTTGCCGACGATCGGCTCCAGGATCACTCCGGCGATGGCATCGGGGTTTTCAGCGAAAAGCTGCTTGACGGCCTCCAGGTCGTTGTAAGGGGCGGTGAGCGTGTTGGCCGTGGTGCTGCGGGGCACCCCCGGTGAGTCGGGCAGGCCAAGGGTGGCCACACCTGAACCGGCCTTGACCAGGAACATGTCCGCGTGGCCGTGGTAGCAGCCCTCGAACTTGATCACCTTGTCGCGACCTGTGAAGGCGCGGATCAGACGCAGCACCGCCATGCAAGCCTCGGTGCCGCTGTTCACGAAGCGCACCATCTCGACGCTGGGCACTGCCTCGATCACCATCTCGGCGAGGGTGTTCTCCAGGGCGCAGGGAGCGCCGAAGCTGGTGCCCTTCTCGATGGCTTCCTGCAGGGCGCTGATCACTTCGGGATGGGCATGGCCGCAGATGGCCGGTCCCCAGCTGCCGATGTAATCGATGTATTTATTGCCATCCACATCCCAGGCGTAGGAGCCCTTCACCCGGTCGAACACGATCGGCTGGCCGCCCACCGACTTGAAGGCGCGCACCGGAGAGCTCACGCCACCAGGCATCAGAGCCTGAGCGGCACTGAAGATGGCCTGGGAGCGGGAGGTGTTCAAGGTGGGAGCTGTCACGGGGACGGGAGCCAACGGACTGATGCAAACCGTGGACCATCCTGACCCAAAACGGTCAGATGCGTCTGATCTGTGACTCGAGGGAAGGCGTGCAGGGGCCATCCATGCCTAGGTTGGCTGCGAAATCGGTGGATCCCTTGTCACACGACTGGGCAGCTCTAGACAGTGATCTCAGCCGTCTGCTGCCACCGGATGCCCTGGTTCGTCGTCGTCAGGAGCTGCTGGCTTACGACTGTGACGGACTCACGATCGATCGTCAGGCTCCTCCCCTGGCGGTGCTTCCCAGGACCAGAGAACAGGTCGCTTCGATCCTGCGTTGCTGCCATCAGCACCGGATCCCTTTCGTGGCCCGCGGCAGTGGGACCGGGCTCTCGGGTGGTGCGCTCGTTGAGAGGGAGGCCCTGCTGGTGGTCACCAGCCGTATGCGTCGGATCCTTGCGGTGGATCTGCCGAATCAGACGATCACGGTGGAGCCGGGAGTGATCAACAGCTGGGTCACCCGCGCCGTGGCTGGGGATGGTTTTTATTACGCCCCGGATCCTTCCAGTCAGGTGGTTTGCAGCATTGGCGGCAATGTTGCTGAGAACTCTGGTGGGGTGCACTGCCTGAAGTACGGCGTGACGAGCAATCACGTCCTCGCACTCGAGGTGGTGCTTTCCGATGGCACGGTCACACGGTTGGGTCGTGGATTGAGTGATGCCGCTGAACTGGATCTGCGTGGTGCCTTTATTGGCAGTGAGGGCACCTTGGGCATCGCCACGGCGATCACCCTGCGCTTATTGAGGGCTCCGGAGACCGTCTCGGTGCTTCTGGCCGATTTCCCCACCATGGAGTCAGCGGGCGAGGCGGTGCGACGGGTCACGGCCGCTGGGGTGCTGCCAGCGGGGATGGAGATCATGGACAACTTCATGATCAACGCCGTCAATGACCTGTTCGGGCATGACGAATACCCCCGTGATGCAGCGGCGGTGTTGTTGATCGAGCTGGATGGTCAGGCTGAGGAGGTGGCAGTGGCTGCTGAACAGTCCGATGCCCTCTGCCGGGAGGCAGGGGCCCGGGGGGTGCGACGTGCCGATGATGCTGCCGATCGGGCCCAGCTCTGGAAGGGGCGGAAGTCGGCTTTTGCGGCCGTGGGTCAGATTTCGCCCACCTATTACGTGCAGGACGGTGTCGTGCCGCGAAGCAGCCTGCCGAGCGTGCTGGCAGCGATTGAGGGGCTCAGCAAGGAGCATGGGCTGCCCGTTGCCAACGTCTTTCACGCCGGAGATGGCAATCTCCATCCCCTCATCCTCTATCGGCGGGATGAACCCGGCGTGGATGCCAAAGTCAAGGCGCTGGGGGCAGCGATTTTGGAGGCCTGTCTTGCGGTGGGCGGCAGCATCACCGGCGAGCACGGGGTTGGTGCTGACAAGCGCTGTTACCTCGATTGGATGTTCTCTCCGGAGGATCTGGCCACGATGCGTCGACTGCGGCTTGCCTTCGATCCCAGTGGCCTGGCCAATCCAGGCAAAATCTTCCCGACTCCCAGCAGCTGCGCGGAGTCGGCTCGCCGGCGCGTCACGCTTTCAGCCCCTGCCCAGGGGGAGGGGGTGGAGCTGATCGCCTACTAGCCATTCCAGCCGTTGTCGTCCTCCTCATCGTCCTCCGGAGGCCAGCAAAGATCCACCATGACGGGTGCATGGTCGCTGGGTTGCTCACGACCGCGCTCCTGCTTGTGAATGCCGCAGCCTCTGGCGAGGGCGAGCAGCTCCGGGCTGAGATAAATGTGATCAATTCGCCAGCCGCTGTCGCGATCCCAGGCGCCGCTCCGGTAGTCCCACCAGCTCCAGTGGCCGGCCTCTGGTTCGAAGACGCGGAACACATCCTGGAGGTTGTCGCCTAATGCGCTCCGTAAGGCTGTCCGTTCCGGCTCACTCGCCATGATCCCGCCGGTGAGCCGATCCGGATCGTGGATGTCCCGCGCTTCGAGGGCGATGTTGAAGTCCCCAACGACGCAAAGTGGTTCCTCTCGCGCCTGAATGGCCGCCAGATAGCGCTGCAGGCAAGCCAGCCAGCGAAGTTTGTAGGGGTATTTCTCTGACTTCAACCCCGAGCCGTTGGGCACGTAGAGGTTCACCACGCGCACACCATCGAGCATTCCGCTGATCACCCGCTTCTGCTCCCCCAGTTCCAGAGCCTCCTCGTCTTCCTTCAGTTCGGCGCTGAAACCACAGCGCACATCGTCAAGCCCGGTGCGGCTCACCAGGGCCACGCCGTTGTAGGCCTTCTGGCCATGGATCTCCACGTGGTAGCCCTTGGCTGTGAAGGCCTCCAGGGGAAACTGAGGGTCATCGACCTTGGTTTCCTGAAGGCAGAGCAGATCGGGCTGGGCCTGATCCAGCCAGTGCAGCACATGCTCCAGGCGGGTGCGCACCGAATTCACATTCCAGCTGGCGATCTGCATGGGCATTCCGACGCGGTTGGAGACCCTTAGCATTCCTGCACCGTCGCAGGTCAACGATGTTGCGAGTGCTGCAGGCTCTGCAAACCGCCGTTGCGGTGGTTGCCTTCACACCAGCTGTGTTGCAGGGGGGGGCAGCCCAGGCGCAGAGTCCTCTCGGTGGATATCAGACCCAGCAGGAAAAGGAGATCTACAACACGGTTCCCGGCAACCGCGATGGCGGATCTCCTCTGGATGCAACCAATCCCATGGATCTGATGAATCGCCTGCGGCAGGCCACCTCCATGAACGACGCGACTGATCCGGCCGATGCGATCGATGCCGCACTCAAGGGGTATGCAACGGAGAATCCTGCTGCTGGTCCTTCGATGCGTCCTTGATGGACGCACCCTTGATCGTCACCGGCATGGCGATGCGCGCTGGGGTGGTGCTGCGAGCTGACTCCAAGGCCCAGCGCGTGGCCAACCCATGAAGCGGTCGTTGGCTCGATTCGTGAGCTGTCTGACGCTTGCTTGCCTGATGAAGCAGCTCCTGCGCTTCGGCGGATTTTCCCTGGTCTTGTCTCAGCAGCGCCAGGGCCAGGAGAGGACGCGCATCGTCTGGGGCGTCCTGGGCCAGGGTCAGGTAGGTGTCTGATGCATCCGTGAGCGAACCGGTCTGGCGCTGGAGATCAGCCAACAGCAATCCGAGGGGCACCCGCTGCTGTTTCGGGAGGGTTTGCACTCGGACCTTGATCAGCTCGATGGCCTCGTTGCCTTTGCCCTGGTTGAGGTCTGTCAGCGCTTTCATCTGGAGCACGTCAGGCTCGTTGGGCTGAAGCCGTAGCAGCAAGTTCAGCTGCTGGTCGGCCGCTTGCCGCTGGCCTGCCCGCAGCAGCAGCTGGCTGTAGAGCAGTCGCCAGCGCCAGTGTTTCGGTTGCTTTTCCAGCTGCTGACGCACCAGGCTGATCGCTTCGCGATGTCGGCCGAGGGCGATCAAGCGTTCAAGAAGTCTTCGCTCCTCAATGCCATCAAGGCTGCCCTTGCGCCGGCGGATCAGTAGCTCTTCGACCTCACGGTCGATCTGGGCTCTGGTGGCGGAGTGCAACGGGGGCGGTTGCAGCATCGGGGTGAGCATCCAGCCGCAGCCAGCCATCAGAACCAGCCCGACACACCATGCCCATGGAAACCATCGTTGTCGACTGTGTTGCCGGGCTACCACGTCGCTTGGCTGGGTGGATGAAAGCGGTTTCAGTCTGGGGGGCTTCTCCTGTGCTGGCTACAGTTGTGATGGGCTTATGGATGCCCTTTTTTCTGATGCGCGACCATCCGATCCCCCCGGTCACCGAACCGCTCCAATACCGGGCCATCGGTCTCGTCCGCGCCACTTATCGGCCGGAGGATGACGATCAGTTCACCCGGGGCCTGCTGGTGGATGACCAGGGCCAGGAGCTTGAAGCCGTCGTGCTCGGTCGGATGCTGACGCTGATGCGCCGTCATCTGGCCATGGAGGTGCCTCACCTCTGGGTGGTGTATCCCCGGTCCCGAGAAGCGGGTCATCTGCACCTTCAGATTGCTGGGATCTGGGAACCCAGCACCCTCCAATCGGGCGATTCCGACCAGGAAGCTCTTCAAGACTCCGCTGCAGCTGATCAACTTCCGGAGGGAGATGATTACTTTTCAATTCGCGGTGAATTGATCTTCACCAAACCGGAGACGGGAGATTTGGTGGTGAAAGTGCGTCAGCAGCCGCGTGCTGACGGCAGTCGCCCCCTTCCCTTCAAACTCCAGCTCAAGGGGGAGATCCCTCTGGATGTGCTGCGTCACTTCGTCAGCCTGCAGGTGCGCCGTCAGGGGCAGGATCTGCATGTGGAGTCCCATGAGGTGATCGCCCCAATGCCGACCAGAGGTGGCAAAGGACGGGGCGGAGCGGCTCGGAAGGGTGGAGGACGGAGCCGCCCACCGGCCCGCGCCTGATGGCGTCATCGCCCGTTTCCGCCAGCAGTGCCGGAGTGGCCGTGGCCGGGGCCACCGGTCTGGCTGTCTTTGGTCCGCTGCTCGGGCTTTCCCCCGCCTGGATCGCCCTCGGTCTTGGTGCTGGTCTGCTGGGGCTCACCCTTGATGCCTATCAGTGGCAAGGGCTGGGCGGCCATCTGCTGGCGGAATCCCTTCCAGGTGGTCGGGCTCGGTTGCGCCGAATCGCCAGCCACGAGGCGGGCCATTTGCTGGTGGCGCAGGCGGAGGCCTTGCCCGTGCTTCGGGTGCTGGTGGGGACACGCGCCTGTCTGCAAGCCGGGCTCCGGAGCAATGGAGCCACGGAATTCGCCTTGCCTGAGTCGGTGCGTATGCCCTTGGAGGATCTGCGGCGTTGGAGTCGCGTCCTGCAGGCTGGAATCGCGGCGGAGACCCTGCTCTACGGCAAGGCCCGCGGTGGAGCCGATGATCGGGCCTTGCTCGGACGGCTCTGGGGGCTGTCTGGCCACGATGTCGACACAGCGCAACGGGAACAACGCCGCGCTCGACGGGAGGTGGATCAGCAGCTGAGGCGAGAGCAACCTCAGCTCGAGCAGCTGCGCGATCAGCTGCTCGCAGGACCCGTCAGCTTCCAGGCCACGGATGAGATCAGTGGCGATGGCCTAAGCGATGGCTGAGCTTCTGGTCGACTGCCCCACGGGTCTGGCGGGGGACATGCTCCTGGCGGCTTGCCTGGATCTGGGCGTCCCCAGGGCTGTGGTGATGGAACCCTTGGCCGTGCTCGGTCTGACCGATGCCTTTGAGCTCCGGGTTGAAGAGGCCAGAAGCGGTGGTTTGCGAGGTCTGCGCCTAGCGGTGGACCTCACCTCTGAACCGCAGCCCCATCGCCGCTGGGGGGATCTGCGCCAGTTGATCGAGGGAGCCGCTCTGGCGATGCCCCTTAGAGATCGGGTGCTGGCGGTGTTTGCGGCCCTGGCCGCGGCCGAGGCCAAAGTTCACGGCGTGAGCGAAGACCAGGTGCACTTCCACGAGGTGGGAGCGATCGACAGCCTTGTGGATGTGGTGGGGGTCTGTGCCGCTCTGTTGCATCTGGCTCCGGAGCGCCTGCTCTGTAAGCCGCCGCCGGCCGGCCGTGGTTCGGTGGCCACCGCCCATGGGCGTTTGCCGGTACCGGTGCCGGCGGTGTTGGAGTTGGCCCGTTGCCATCACCTACCGCTCCGGGGCGGTGAGGAGTGCCCTGAAGGAGAGCTCACCACCCCCACTGGCCTGGCGTTGATGGCGGTGCTGGCTGATGCCTTTCAGGAGCCTCGCGCGTTCACCGTGGAGGCGGTGGGGGTGGGGCTGGGCCAGCGCCGTCTTGACCGTCCAAACCTGTTGCGCCTGATTCGCTGCTCCACCCAGTCGGCCGCCGCACCGGAGGCCCACTGGCAGGACCTGATTCAACAGGAGGCCTGGTTGGATGATCAGACCCCAGAAGACCTGGCGGTGCTGGCTGAGCGACTGCGTCAGGCGGGCGCCCTGGAGGTGACCACCACTCCGGTACAGATGCAGAAGGGTCGCCAGGGAATGGCCGTCACCGCCTTGGTGCATCCCTCCCAGGCTCCGTTGTTGCGACGGTTGTGGCTCAGCGACAGCCCAACTCTGGGATTGAGGGAGCGTCCTCAGGGACGCTGGGTGCTCGCCCGCCGGTCTGGTCATTGCCCCTCCCCCTGGGGAGCCGTGCGGGTCAAGCAGGTGCGGCGGCCTGGTGGTGATTGCACCATCAAGGTGGAGCATGACGAACTCAGACGGCTCAGTCTTCAGTCGGGTCAGACCCTTGATGCCGTTCGGCAGGTGGTTTTGTCAGCGGCGGACTGCTTTGAGCCCGAGGAGGACTGGCAATGGTGAAACGTTGGCTCGACCAGGCCAAGCGGGTGTTTCAGGTCAAGCGGGGGCTGCCCGGAGGTCTGCGGCTCTGGGTCACCCTGGCAAGCCTGGCCTTCATTGTTTGGGCGCTTGCGGGTCATATCCAAGGCCTCAGGGAGCTCAGTCTTCGTGGCCGCGGTTGGTGGTGGCTGGTGTTGGGGCTGGGCCTGAGTTGGCTGAGCTTGGTGGTCAATGGCTTGGCGTGGCGCACCTTGATCGACTGGCTTGGCCACAGGCCCGGCGACCTTGCCCTGGTGCCTCTCTACCTCCGCAGCAATCTGCTCAAGTACTTGCCTGGCGGCATTTTTCATTTCCTCGATCGTCTGCGGGCGCTTCAGCCCAAGCTCGGCACCAACCGAGCCCTGGTGTCGGTGCTGTTGGAACCGATGCTGATGGCCGTGGCTGCCCTGCTGTGGGTGCCCTTCGGTGGCTGGCAGGGGGGGCTCGCCCTGCTGACACCCCTGCCGGCCCTGCTCTTGCTGCCCCGTTGGCGGGAACCACTGCTGCAGCGTCTGGAGCGGGCGAAGTGGAAGCAGCTGCAGCGGGCCGCTCCGGAGCTCGGGGGTGCAGACCCTGGTGTCCTGGGCAGTGGCCGTCGTGGGTATCCCTGGGGGCCGATGGCCATGGAGCTGCTGTTCGTGCTCTGCCGTTTCGGTGGTTTCTGGTGCTGCGTGAAGGCCTTTGCGCTGGCGGATGGACATCCGATCGGGGTCTGGCTGGCGGGCTTCGCGCTGGCTTGGACCGTGGGGCTGGTGGTACCCGCTGCCCCGGGGGGCCTCGGGGTGTTTGAGGCCGTGCTGATTCTGCGCCTGGGGGCCATCGTGCCGGAGGCGCCGCTGCTTGCTGTGGCGCTGTCCTATCGATTGATCGTCACCCTTGCCGACGCACTGGCGGCAGGAGCGGTTGTGCTCGATGAGCGCCGACCCTTAAGCAGGGGTTTGCTTCGGGTTGGCGATCGCTGAGCAGCATGCCTTGGTGGTGTTGCGCTTCTCGTGAAACACAAGCATTCCGTTCAGGCTTACATCGAGGATGTTCCCGTTTGGGATGACGGGTCGCCGCTGGCTGGCCCACCGCTCTCCTCCATGCAGTGGCTGGTCTGGTCCCTGGCCACGGCGGGCAAGTTTTTCGAGGGGATGATCGTGTTCATGCAGGGGGTGGGATTACCCCTGATCACCAGGGAGTTCAGCCTTACCGATTTCGACAAGGGTCTGGTGACGGCGGCCACCCTGGCCGGAATCCTCCTGGGTGCGCTGCTCCTGGGGGGGCTGGCTGATCGGCTTGGGCGCCAACCCGTTTTCATCGGTGAGATGGTGCTGCTGCTCATCGCGCTCCTGGTGGCTTCAGCGGCGCCCTCGAAGGGCGTGTTGATCGCCAGTTTGTTTGTGATCGGGCTGTCGCTTGGGGCTGACTATCCCACGGCTCATCTGGTGATTTCGGAGAGCATCCCGGCCTCGATCAGGGGCCGGCTGGTGCTCGGCGCTTTCAGCTTCCAGGCCATCGGTGCCGTGCTCGGGACGGCGATCGCATCGACTGTGCTCGGCTCGATGGCGTCATCGCCCAATGCCCTGGATGCCTGGCGGGTGTTCTTCCTGGTGCCAGTGGTGCCCGTGGCTGCCGTGATTTGGGGGCGTCTGTTTCTGCCTGAGAGCAGTCATTGGCTGGTCAGCCGTGGTCTGCCGGAGAAGGCGGAGAAGCAGCTGCGCAAACTGCTGAATCGTCAAAACCTCACCCTTGCCGGTGTGGACCGCCTTGAGGAGATCGACGCCCAGCAGCGCAGCCATGACTGGACCAAGTTGTTTCGGGGCAAATATCTGCGTTCGACGATCCTCACCTCGGTGCCCTGGTTCCTGCAGGATCTCTCCACTTACGGGATCGGCATCTTCACGCCGGTGATCATCGCCACGGCTTTTGGGGCCCAGAGCCATGAGCACACTGTTTCGGCCCTGATCCACAACGACATGATCGGTGCCCGTGGCACGGCATTGATCGATGTGGGATTCCTGGTAGGCATCGCTGTGGCGATCCTGCTGGCCGATCGCTGGGGGCGTATCCCGCTTCAGGTGACGGGGTTTGTCGGTTGTGCGGCTGGGCTCTTCATTGCGGGCCTTGGCGGCAGCGGCTCCACCATCAACCTGCCGCTGGTGGTCGCAGGGTTCCTGTTGTTCCAGTTCATGACCAACTTCGGCCCCAATGCCACCACCTATCTGTTGGCAGGCGAGGTGTTCCCCACCAAGATTCGTGGCCTTGGGGCTGGTTTCGCTGCGGCCAGCGGCAAGGTTGGTGCCGTGTTGACGGCGTTCTTTTTTCCCACTCTGCTTCAGGTGTGGGGCACGGACAAGCTGCTGATGGTGTTGGTGGTGACCTCCCTGCTCGGTGCTGTGGTCACCTGGATTTACCGGATCGAGCCCAAGGGCCGCGATATGGAGAGCATCTGAGGCGCAGTTGTTGCGTTCAGAGCTTTTTCATCAACAGCCTTCTTATGCATCAACAGCCTTCTAACGCATTAACAGCCTTCTCTCGCACAGGGACTTGCCGGGCTTTCGATCTGGATCGTGCAATGGTCGATTCCGAGGTCGGCCAAGGCATGGTTGGCCTCCTGGAGTAGGCAGTCGTCGTTCCAGGCGTGATCCGCCGGACGGACCAGATGAACGGTGAGGGCCACCCGGGAGCCTCCCATCGACCAGATGTGCAGGTGATGGAGTGCTTCCACGGCGCCGAGGCTTCGCAGCGTTTCGCGCACGGCATCGGCATCGATGCGGTTCGGAACCGCATCCAGGCTTTCGGCCAGCGAATCCCGCAGCAGCCGCACCCCCAGCCAGGCCACACTCAGCCCGACCCCAAGGCCGGTGAGCGGATCCAGCCAGGTCCAGCCCGTGGCTCCCGCTAGCAGGGCGCTCAACAGCACGGCCGCCGAGACCGCCGCATCACTGAGCAGGTGCAGGACGGCGGCACGACGGTTGAGGTCATGCTGATGGTGATGGCCAAACAGCCGCGCTGAAACGAGATTCACCACCAGTCCGGCTGAGGCTGCCCAGGCCACCGGGCCTGCCACCAGCGGTTCTGGTCGGCCGAAGCGCTGAATGGCTTCCACGCACACCACCGCTGACGCCATCAGGATCAACACCGCATTGCTGACTGCCGCCAGTTGGGTGGACCGTCCGAATCCGTAGCTGAACCGTTCGGTGGGTGGGCGTCGGCTCAGGTGCTCAGCCCCCCAGCCCAGCAGCAAGCCGGCCACATCGCCGAGGTTGTGGAGGGCATCGCCGATCAGCGCGATGGATCCGAAGGCGATCCCCACCACGATCTGCAGACCGCTCAGCCCGCCATTGAGGAGCACTGTGAGCCTGAAGGCATCGCGACGGCCACCCGAGCCGTGATCATGGTGGTGATGATGGGCCACGCATCCCGTGCCGCTTTCCCTGATCCTGCCCTGTCCGCCCGAGGCCGGCTGGGAATTGATCCGCAGGCAGGAGTTGCCGCGTGCTGCAGATGATGGCTTGCCCCTCGGTGGGTTCTCAGCGATTGCCTACCAGCCGGAAGCCGATCGTTTCTGGCTGCTCAGTGATGCCCCCCAGGGACATCTGGTGCCCTTTGGTGGTGTGGCCCGCTGGATCCGCTCCGGCACACCTCTGCAGCCGGGGACGCGTCTGCTCCTTCGTGATGGTGGCGGTGAGCCCCTGCCCAGGCGTTTCGATGGGGAGGGCCTTGTCTTGCGGGGCGATCAGGCTTGGATCGTGAGCGAGGGCAGGCGCAGCAAGCGTTGGCAGGGCCAGCGTCCTCCTCAGCTGCTGCGCTTCTCGATGGCTGATGGTCGTCTGCAGCAGGAGATAGCCCTGCCAGTGGCCTGGCGCTTCGCCCCCGGTCGGGGCCTGGAGTCGAACAAGGGGCCGGAGGCGCTCAGCAGCGACCCTGATGGCGGTTTGCTCCTGGGGGCTGAGGCTCCTCTGAGACAGGACAGGACACAGGACGATGTCGACGTTGTGCGGCTTGCCCGCCGCGCACCCGATGGGCAGATGCAGGAGCTCGGCCGGTTGTCGATCGGTCCTGCCGGAAGCGCCAGCTTGCGCTCTCAGGGGCTCACCGAACTGCTCACTCTGAAACAGCCGCGTGGCCTCCTGGCCTTGCTGCGCAGCTATGTTCCGCCCTCTGCCTGGACGGCTCAGCTGCAGTGGTTGCCTTGGCCGGCCGGACCGGCTGCACCACCGCTTCGCCCTTTGGCGGGCTGGGATCTTCTGGCCTCAGGTCTGCCGCCGGACAACTGGGAGGGCATGACCTGGGGGCCGCGGCTGGCGGATGGTCGTCGGGCTCTTGTGCTGGTGAGCGACGACAACTTCAATCCTGCTCAGCGAAGCTGGGTTGCGGTGCTGGCGCCACGGCGTACTGCAGCTTGCAGCGCTGTGGCCCTGCCGCCTGTTCCCTCCTTCTGATTCGCTTCTCTCCCCATGCGCCGTCGCTCTGTGCTCAGCCTGCTCGGCCTCGCTGGGGCCGGACTGTTGGCCAGTCGCACCGAAGCCCAAAGCGTTGGTGTGCCGAAACCTCTGGCGAAAACTCTGGGCAAAACCAAAACAGTGCAGGCCGGGACCTGGCCGTTTCAGCCTGTGCCGACGCCCCTGCCGGTGAGCAGCGATGGTCTGGCGGCGCCTCAGCAGCAGCAGCATTACCGGCAGCTGGCGGTCGAGGATCGTCTGGTGGTGCCGGAGGGGTTTCGCAGCGATCTGCTCGCCGCCTGGGGGGATCCCCTGGCGCAGGGTCGCTTTGGCTTCAACAACGACTACCTGGGCTTTGTGCCGCGTGGGGAGAACGAGGCGCTTCTGGTCGTGAACTTCGAATACATCAGCCCGCTTCCCTGGGTCGATGGCTTTGCAGAGGTGGTGGATCAGCCCCTGCCCTGGCAGGCACTGGTGTCGGCCCTGGCAGCTCGTGATGGTCTGATCGATGCCAGCCGCCTCCCCGCCGATGACCCTCTGCTGGGCCTGATCCGCGCGGTGACCGATCAGGCGATGGCGGATCTGGGTGTGGGGGTGATCCACCTGCAGCGCGATGGTCAGGGGATCTGGCGACGGAGCGTTGACCGCCGGGAACGGCGGGTGGATGGGCTGGCCGGCTGGCAAGATCCCGCCCAGCGCCTGCAGGCCACAGGGCCGGCCACGGCGGTGTTCGCAGCGCCCCAGCGTCTGGGTTACGACGATGGTCTAGGGGTGGCGGTGATCGGTACCTTCGCCAACTGCGCCGGTGGCACCACCCCTTGGGGCACAGTGCTGAGTGCAGAGGAGAACTTCCAGTCGCAGGTGCCGGAGGCTGTGTACGCCGATGGCAGCGCCTCGGAACCCGGGGCCATGCCCCTGGTCTGCCGGGCCGGCGCCCTGGCAGGCCTTGGCAATCCCTACGGGCTGGCTGGCAACAAGTACGGCTGGATGGTGGAGCTCGATCCGTCGGATCCCGGCTCGACTGTGCGAAAGCACACGGCCCTGGGTCGCTTCCGCCATGAGGCGGTGGCGATGCGGGCCACGGCCGGTGAGCCACTGGTGGTCTATTCCGGCTGTGACCGCAGGGGTGGCCACCTTTACCGCTTCGTGAGTGAGAGTCGCGTGACGCGCCCGGAGGATCCCGCTAACTCCCGCCTGCTGGAGGCGGGGGAGCTCCAGGTGGCCCGTTTTGCTGCTGATGGCACCGGCGAATGGTTGCCCTTGCTGCCGCAGACACCGGTGCAGCCGTTTGCGCCAGGGCGGTTTCAGGCGGCTGGCCTCAGCTGTCCAGTGGAACTGCCCCATTCCGACCGTGCTCGCGCCGGTGCCGAGCTGTTCCGTGACGATGCGGCGGTGGCTGCCTATGCCCGGCGGTTCCCTACTCTGGCGGACCTCTATCGCGGCGATGGGGAGGCCTTGCAGGGCGCGATTTTGATTGATGCGCATCTGGCTGCCTCGGCCATCGGTGGAACCCCCACGGCCCGTCCGGAAGATACGGAGATCGATCCGATCACAGGGGATCTGCTGGTGGCGTTCACCTCTGGTGCTCCTGGCAGTAGCGGCGGTGCCGACCCGGCGATCTTCAGCGGTCCCAGGGGTGAGGCCAGTTGGGGCCATGGCTGGGTCATGCGCCTGAGTGATGAATCCTCCCGGTTCCGTTGGCGCATGGCCGTGACCGGAGGGGAGCCCTGGGCCGGTGGACTTGGTTTCACCAATCCCGACAACCTGGCGATTGATCGCGGGGGCAACCTTTGGATCGTGACGGACCGCTCCACGAAGTCCGCCGCCAGTGATCAATTCGGCAATAACAGCTGCTGGTTCATCCCCCGTTTGGGGGATGGGGAGTCAGCGGCTTGCTTTGCGATCGGTCCGATGGAATCTGAGCTCACCGGACTCTGCCTCGATCGGCAGGAGCGTGCCCTGTTTCTGGCGGTGCAGCACCCCGGTGAGGTGAACGGGCGCCGTCTGGCCGGTGCTGAGGAGTATCAGGCCCACCGTCTTCAAGACCGAGATGGCGTCACGATCGAGCAGCTTCGCCGGGTGCCTTTGGGTTCCAATTGGCCTTCGCAGGCGCCGGGGCGCCCTCCCCGTCCAGGGGTGGTGGTGGTGCAGCGCCTCGACGGTCAACCTCTGCTGGGTGCTTGATCCCGCTGCTGCCGTTCCAGGCCTGGGATCAAGGCCAGGGAGGCAACAAGACCCAGAAGCAGGATCATCAGAGCTGGCCAGAGGGCGGCGGCCAACCGCTCATCGCTGGCGTACTGAAACACCCGCACAGACAGGGTGTCGAAATCGAAGGGGCGCAGGGCGAAAGTGAGGGGCAGCTCCTTCACCGTGTCGACGAACACCAGAAGTGCTCCGACCGCCATGGGGCCACGCAGCAGGGGGAGATGCACCCGCTGGAGCACATCTGGCCAGCGGCAGCCCAGGCCTGTGGCCGCTTCATCAAGGCTGGGGGAGAGGCGCTCCAGGGCAGCGTCCAGCCCGCCTTTGGCGACGGCCAGAAAGCGGTCGCAGTAGCCCCAGAGCAACAAGAGCAGAGGAGCGAGACGCCAGGGACCGCCTAGGAGCAGCAGGGCGAGGGCGAGCACAGCTCCGGGAACGGCATAGCCCATGCCAGCGAGAAAGGTCAGGCTGCGCAGCCATGGAGCGCTGCTCCAGCGTTTGGCGATGGCCAGCACCAGGGCTGCCGTGAGGGCTAGCCCAGCTGCCGCGAGGGCAAGGCCGAGGCTGCGTCCAGCCAGCAGCAACAGTTCAGCACTGAGCCCTGACTTCAGCTGATCAACGTTGACAGCAGCCCAGAACAGCGGGATTCCCAGGCTGAGCAGCGGGGGGACCAGGGCCAGGGCCTGGGCTGCAAAGGCGCGCTGACCCTGCAGGGGCCAGGAGGGTGATTCACCACCGGCCACCCCATCCGACCAGCGACGACTGCGTCGTCGCAACCGCCGTTCACCCACCAGCAACACCATCACGATCGCCAGGGTGATCAGGGCAAGACCCACGGCACCGGTGGGATTTCCCTCCGCTTGCCAGGCCTGGAGGATTCCGGCCGAGAGGCTGGGGATGCCGAGCAGCTGCACGGCGCCAAGTTCGTTCACCACCTCCATGCCCATCAGGGCAATCCCGGCACCGATGGCTGGGAGGGCCATGGGAAGGGCGATCCGTCGGAAGCTGTTCCAGGGGCCGACCCCCAGGCAGCGGCAGGCCTCCAGTTGGCGACGCCCGCAGATCGTGAAGCTCTCGGTGCTGAGCAGAAAAACGTAGGGGTAGGTGCTGAGGGCCATCACAAGAACCCCCCATCCCAGTCCATGGATGCGGAGGCCCTGGCGGCTTCCCAGGTCGATCAGGGTGGCGGCAAGCAGATAGGAGGGGCTGGCCAGGGGGAGGAGCTGGGCGATCCGTAACAGTCGTCGACCCGGAAAACGGCAGTTCGCCAGGAGCCAGCCATTGGCTGTCCCCAGCAGCCCTCCCAGGAGCGCTGTGCCCAGGAGCAGCAGGGTGGTTCCCCTCAATTGCAGGCCCCCGTCAGCTCCCAGGCGGGCGGAACCGTTGGTCAGCCCCTGCAGGCCCTCGCGCAGCAGCCCGGCCACAGGCCACAGCGCCAGCAGGGCGAGCAGCAGGGCGCCTGCGCTCAGCAGACGCCGACCAGGCCGCCAAGGCCTCCCTTGGGTTGCGGTCAGCCTTGAGCTGCTCATTGCCAGCCGTTGGCCGTCATCAGTTCGAGCGCCTTGCCATTGAGTTCACCGAGACGGGCGGCGGAAACATCAGCTTGCCGGAACGGACCCCAGGCCTTCAGCACTGGGTCATCGCCGAAGCCTTTGATCGGATATTCATGGTTGGCGGCTGCGTAGCCCCCCTGGGCCTGATGGGAGGCAAGAAATTCAAGGAAGCGACGGGCTGCCGCTGGCTGGCGACTGCCGCGGGTGACGCCGGCCCCGGTGATGTTGACGTGAACCGGGTCGGGCCAGACCACCTTGACCTTGGTGGAGAGGCTGCGATCGGTCTCCCCTGAGTCGCCTGCCTGCAGTCGGCCCAGGTAGTAGCTGTTGGCCAGGGCGACACCGCAACGCCCCTGGGCCACGGCCCTTATCATGGGGGTGTCACTGCTGAAGACCGGCTGCGCCAGATTGGCCACCATGCCGCGGATCCAGGCGGCTGTGGCTGCATCTCCTTGGCGATCGAGCACAAAGGCCACCAAAGACTGGTTGTAGACGCTGCGGCGATTGCGCAGGCAGAGGCGGCCCTTGAGGGCGGGCTGGGCCAGTTTCTCGTAGCTGTCGACCTCGGAGGGCTGCAGAGCCGCCGGGTTGATCATTGGGGCACGCAGGCGGCGGGTGAGGCCAAACCAGCGGTTCGCTGGATCCCTCAGATCGGCCGGGATCGCCGCTTTGAGCTTGTCCGAATCCACGGCTTGGAACAGGTTCAGGTCGGCCGCACGATCCAGGCGGGCTGCATCGGCAAGGATCAGCACGTCTGCCGGCGATTCCGATCCCTCGGAGCGAAGCCGCTGAATCAGGGCGTCGTCCTTCGCTTCCAGCAATTTCACCTTGATGCCGGTTTCAGTGGTGAAGCGGTCGTAGAGCGCCTGGTCGGTGTTGTAGTGGCGACCGGAGTACACGCCGATTTCCTGTTCGCTTCGGTTGCCGCAGGAGGCCAGGAGCCCTGAGCTGAGCAGCAGCAAGGCAAAGGCTGAGAGGCGACCCATCCGGGCTTTGTTGAGACTGATCCGCATTTGCGAATGGCAACTGGTTGCGAATGATACTCAATAGCCGCCGCTGGCGGCGGGCAAAAAAAATCCCCGCCAAGGCGGGGAGTTGAGTTGGGGTTCACAGGGCTCAGCGGCGCTGCTGACGAACCGGAATCGGAACCAGGGCGGGCTCCATCAGGCCGCCTCCACTGTTGTCATCGTCGGAATCGACCAGAAGCCAGAAGGCAACACCTAGAACGATGAGCAGGGTGCCTGCAGTGAGAAGTTCAACCATTCCCTCTCCCGGTCGAACGCCACCCTAATCACCTTCGCGGGATTCCGCCTGTGACCAATGCTGCGGTTTACAGCCCTGCTGCGGTTTACAGCCCTGCTGCGGATTACAGCCCTGCTGCGGTTTACAGCCCTGCTGCGGATTACAGCCCTGCTGCGGTGTTCAGCCGAAGCCCTGACCGGCATCCTTGGCCACGCAGGCCTGCAGCTGTTTGCGCAGCAGGGCGTGATCGAGATCGCGACCGATCAGGACCAGCTGGTTCTTGCGCTCGCCGGGCCAGTCGCTGTCATCGATGGAGAAGCGTTTGCCAGCCAGGTGGAAGACGTGGCGGCGATCGCTTTCGTTGAACCAGAGAATCCCCTTGGCGCGGAACACCGACGCCGGCAGTTGATTGTCGAGGAAGTTCTGGAACTTGCGCAGGGCGAAGGGGCCATCGCTGCTGAAGGAGAGGGAGGTGTAACCCTCGATCGCTAGATGATCGGCGTTGCCCTGACCGTGGTGATCATGACCGTGGTGATCGTGATGCCCGTGGTCATGCCCATGGCTGTGGTTATGCCCATGGCTGTGGTCATGCTCATGGTCATGACTGCAATGGCCATGGTCGTGATCGCAGTCGCTGTGATCGAGGCTCGGGTCGCTGGAGGCGCTGACCACGCGGTCTGATTCGAACAGCCCCACGCTCAGCAGCAGCGGCAGTGGAACCTCACCTTTGACCGAGCGCAGGATCCGGGCGTCTTTCTTCACCTCCTTGAGGCTTGTCTCGAGCGCCTGCAGACGCTCCTCCTCCACGAGATCGGTCTTGTTCAGCAGAAGAATGTCGCCGTAGATCACCTGGGAGCGCCCCACCTCGGTGTCGAGAACCTCGGGGCCGAAGTTCTCAGCGTCAATCAGGGTGATGATCGAATCCAGTCGGGTTTGGTCGCGCAGCTCGCTACCCAGAAAGGTCATGGCCACGGGCAGAGGGTCGGCCAGGCCAGTGGTTTCGACGACCAGATAGTCCACCGGGTCAGGGCGTTCCAGGATCCGATCCACCGCCTCCAGCAGTTCGCCATTGATCGAGCAGCAGATGCAGCCGTTGCTGAGCTCCACCATGTCTTCGCCGGTGCTCACCACCAGATCGTTATCAATGCCGATCTCGCCGAATTCGTTCACGAGGACGGCGGTCTTGACGCCGTCTTGATTGCTGAGGATGTGGTTGAGCAGGGTGGTTTTTCC
This sequence comes from Synechococcus sp. HK01-R, assembly GCF_014217855.1. NCBI lineage: Bacteria > Bacillati > Cyanobacteriota > Cyanophyceae > Synechococcales > Synechococcaceae > Synechococcus > Synechococcus sp. HK01-R. Next base: position 1,338,423 of record NZ_CP059059.1, read on the forward strand.
AGCCCCCAGAAAGCCGGTGAGGATCGTCACCGGCACGCCACCGGCCTGAATCGCTGTGCTGGTTGGGGTGGCTGTCATGGTCGCTGCGGGGGAAGCCGACGAAGTCCAGCCCACCATGCTGGCAGGCCTCAGGCAGGAGTGATGCGATCGATCGCTTCGGCCAGGGCTCGGTCGAGACTGGAGAGTCCCCCGAGGTCGTGGGTGTGCAGCTGAATGGTCACCGTTGCGTAGACGTTGCTCCAGTTGGGGTGATGGTTCATGGCCTCCGCTAGGAGGGCGACCCGGCTCATGAAGCCCCAGGCCTCACTGAAATTGGCGAAGGTCCATTGGCGGGTCAGCTTTCCATCGACGATCGCCCAAAGAGGCAGCTGATGGCTGAGTGCTGCGCATGCATCTGGGCTGAGCAGGGTGGCGGCCATCGCGGTGACGCACGGAGGATCAGACCTAGTCTTGCGCTCAGAACCCGCCGTCAGCTCTGATGCGCCGGACTGTCCTGACGCTTGCCTTGTTCGGTGCGGCCATTGCCTGGCTTCCCTTCCGGGCGCATGCCCAGCGTGTGGTGCCCAAAATCGCCGATCTGTGCCCCATGGGCTACGTCGATACGTTCAACGGCAAGTGCAGCACCTTGGGTCTGGTGACCTACACGGTGAAGCCAACCAATGGCAAGCCTTGCCCCTCCGGCTGGATGAATGTGGGCGGCGGCTACTGCCGTCGGAAGTGAAGCGTTCGGCTCAGATGGCATAGAGCCTCGCTTGCTCCAGGGCGGCTCGCACGATCAGCGCATGCCGCTCCACGAGCGGTTCAAGGGAGTCATAGCCGCCGCCAATCACTGTGGCGACGGGAATCGAGCGTCGCAGGCAGGCATCCAGAACCAGCCTGTCTCGTTGCAGGAGACCCTGATCCGTCAGAGCCAGCCTGCCCAGGCGGTCGTCCCGGTGGGGGTCGACGCCGGCGTTGTAGAGCACAAGGTCGGGTCGGATGGCATCAAGCTGTTCTGGCAGGCGGTCTCCGATGGCCTGTTGATAGAGCTCGTCATCGGTGCCATCCGGCAGGGGAATGTCGAGATCGCTTTCACCCTTCCGCAGGGGGAAGTTGCTTTGGGCGTGTGCTGAAAGGGTGAACACGCGTGGATCAGCGGCAAAGCAGGCGGCGGTGCCATCCCCCTGGTGCACATCAAGATCGATCACCATCAGCTGCCGCACCACGCCATCCGCCAGAAGAGCAGCAGCGGCGACGGCGCAGTCATTGAAGATGCAGAAGCCGCTTCCGTAGCCGGGGTGGGCGTGATGGGTGCCACCCGCCAGATGGCAGGCGATGCCGTGGCGCAGGGCCAGCCTTGCCGTGAGCAAGGTGCCCCCGACGGCAAGCCAGGTGCGTTGCACCAGCTCCCGGCTTGCGGGCAGACCGATGCGCCGCAGGGCGCTGCGGTCGAGCTGATGGCGACTGAAGGCCTGGTGGTAATGGCGCCCGTGGACGCGCTCGATGTCCCTCCGGCAGATGCTCAGCGGCGTGTGCACCTGTTCTGGTCGGATCCAGCGTCGCTGCAGCAGCAGAGCATGGAGCAGACGGAATTTGGCCATCGGGAAGCGATGGCTGCTGGGCAGAGGGGCCGAGTACCGGGGGTGGTAGACGATCGGCAGGGGCACTTCGAGAGCTGCAGGGGTGCTGCGAGGGGAATGGGCCAAACTGCCCGGATTCCCTTCTAATCGCGATGGCGGAGACGCCTGATTTCAACAGTTCCGCCGAGCGGCGGGCCCGGTTCGGCAAGGTGTTTGCGCCGCGGGTGGAGAAGCTGATCGAGGATTTGCAGGCCGTTGCCAAGACCGCCAACCTCGAGATCTATGACTTCGATGAGGCGCTTGTGAAGAAGCTCTTTATCGAGTTGGCTCGGCGCTTTCGGGCGACGGCCCATCGATTCGGCATCGATTTCGAGATTTCCGTGGAAGGAGAAAGCGTGGAGTAGGGCTTGCAGGTCGGTCTCGCCGTGAGCCAGTCTTAAGACAATCTGTAGCCGTTGCTGTGAAGGCTGGACCCTCCTGTCCGATCCATCTGGGAACCCTGGACTCCCCTGACTATTGGACCGATAACGCCCTGGTGGCAGCGGTTCAGCCCGCCAGCGAGGTGGAGTGGCGTCGCTGGGCCACGTGGACAAGCGAGCAGCAGGCTCGGCGTCGCACCCGTGACCTGCGGCGCTAAGTCGCGGCCTGTTTGAGAGGGTGGTGAGACATTGGTGTTGATCGGAGTGAGCGGTCGTAGCAGCGCTTGGCAGCGCCTGGGCTACCATCTGAGGGAGACCAACCTGCTTGGTTCGATCCAGAGCACGCATTGAGCGTAGACTGTCCAAAGCTGATTTGGCTAGCAGTTGCTCCTCGTCCCTCTCCGCCGCGTCTCTTCCGGTGAGCAGGTCTCAGGGTCAGGACTGGCCCGTCAGTCCGATGCCATGGCCGCCTACGCCGAAGCTCGTGGCTGGGATCTCCACCCCGAGACCTACTCCGACGAAGGCGTCTCCGGCTTCAGCGGCGCCAACCTGGATGGCGACCTTGGCAGGTTCCTCGCCGACCTGAAGCGCGGCCACTTCGGCACGCAGCCAGTCGCCCTCGGTGTGGAAGACATCGACCGCCTCAGCCGTCAGTTCACCCTGGCGTTCCTGCCGGTCCTGATCGACCAGCTGATCAATGCTGGCGTCACCATCTCGGTGGTCAGCAAGGGCCGTGACTTCAGCAGGGAATCAATCAAGGCCAACGGCTTCGAGCTTCAGGAGCTGCTCCTCTATCTCCAGCAGGCCCATGAATTCAGCGAGAAGCTCAGCAGTCGCATCACCGATCACCGCGGGCGGATCCGTGCTTCCATCCGCGACGGCAAGCCCGCCAACCCCGGCACCGCCCCCAGCTGGATCTCCCTGGTCAATGGTCAATGGGCGCTGAACGGTTACGCCGGCGTCATCCGCGAAGTGATCGCGATGTCCCAAGCCGGTGATGGTGCCCCGATTATCGCCAAAACGATGAACGCTCGAGGCGTCATCAATCCCGGCACCGCCAAGAAACGGCGCACCAACCCCGATGCAGAGCCCCAGCCCTGGGCAGCCAATCACGTCCTACAGGTGCTCAAGCAACCGGCAATTCACGGCGCACGGCTGGTCGCCAAACCCGGCCACAACTCTCGGCTCCGCAACTGGAAAGAGGAGTGCGCGCGACTCAAGCGGCAAGGCAAGGCTGAATCAGAGCTGCCCCCTCGGCCTCAGCGCGAGTTCGAGTCAGAGCAACCGAATTACTATCCGGCGCTGCTCAGCGAACCCGAGCATCGACTTCTGCTGCAGCAGATCTCCGATCGCGCCAACCCTGGTCATTCACGCGGCGGTGCCTGTCGCTGGATTGGCCAGGAGCTGACCACTTGCAGCGAATGCGGTTCAGCCCTCAAGCACTTCCACAGCCGTGGCAGGAAAGGTGAGATCTACAACTACCTGCGCTGCGCCGGGAAGGAGCGGGGGATCTGCTCGGCGCCGCTGCAGAGGTTTGACCCGCTGCAGGCGCATGTTCTGACCCGCCTCTCGGTCGGCGTGCTCCAGGAGCTGCTTGGCCTTGATGCCACCGGGGCTCAGCAGCGGGAGCTGGCTGCGGCAATCGACGCCATGGAATCGAGAAGGGGAGATCTGGACCGAGTGAGCCTGCGCCACGCCGCTGGTGAACGGGCCCTGGAGGAGGCCGACGACCCCTCGGAACTCAAGGTGTTGGTCAAGCGGCAGAGCGCCTTGGAGATGCAGCTGGAAGCCGCCAAGCAACAGCTGGCCGATGCCGAGATCCAGGTGGAGCTGCTCAGCCGCAGGCCGCCAGCGGCGGAGGCAGCCGCTGAGATTCAGGAACATGTTTCCAAGCTGTTCAAAACATTCGACAAGGGTGAAGACACCTTCGAGCAACGCAAGTCGATCAATCAGCAGTTCAAGCGGATCGGCCTGAAGATTCAGGTTGACACCGCCGGAGGCCGGGTCGGCATGGCTATTGGTGATGGCGAATTGGACTGGCAGCCGCTGGCCCCTGCTGCTCGCCGGTATGCGCTCAACTCCGGCATGGTGGATCCCATCGCCGCCAAGGACACTGCCACTGGGCTGCAGGTGGCCGTGGCCGGTGGTCTGGAGTCCGGCGCCCCAGGGCCAGCAGCCGATGGCAGCAAGCCGGGTGTGGTGACAGTGATCACCAGCGAGGACGCCACCGAGGAGGCTGAGGTGCTGGAGCTGCTGCGCGAGCAGGGCTTGGAGCCGGTGGAGCAGGGTAGTTGAAGCCGGACAGGACTGCCTGAATCTTTCGCCGCAAGACCCGCTAATTCCCAGCCCGTGGTGTAGTGGTGGCATAAGCGCCCTTATTGCCCTAATGGACCTAATCGACCAGCTGCAGAACCTGGCCGCCAGGGCCGAGCAGACCGGCGACAGCCTCACCAATGAGGAGGCGACCAAGATGGCCCTGATCGCCCCCTTCATCCAGGCGTTGGGCTACGACATCTTCAATCCCACTGAGGTGAAGCCCGAGTTCAGCGCTGACCTGCCGGGCATCAAGCAGGGCGAGCGAGTGGACTATGCGGTGCTGGAAAACGGTGTGCCCAAGATCCTGATTGAGGCCAAGCCTTATCGGACTGACCTCAAGAGTGCAGAGAAGGGTCAGCTGTCCCGCTACTTCCAAGCCACGCACGCTCGCATCGGCATCCTGAGCAACGGCAGGCAGTTTCTGTTCTTCTCCGATCTCGACCGTCAGAACCTGATGGACGAGAAGCCGTTTACAGAGATTGACCTGGCCGACCTGAAGGCGGCACCGCTGGAGCAGATCAAGCAGCTCTCCAAGTCGATGTTTGATCTGGACACGCTGCTGTCCACTGCAGAACGCCTGAAGTATTTGCGTGGGGTGAAGGAAGAGATCAGAACCGAGCTGGCCGATCCGAGCGACTGGCTGGTGCGTGAGATGGCCCGCCGTGTTCACACGGCAGAGAGGGTGTCGGGGCAGCTGGTTGAGAAGTTCAAGCCTGTGGTGATCGACGCGATCAAGGCGGTCATCAACGACCGCATCAACGACCGCCTCAGCTCAGCCATGGAAGCTGAGAGAGAAGCGGCCTCGGCGGACGCCCCTGCAGATGCTTTCGTGGAGGCCGAAAGCTCCGAAGGCACTGACTTCACGGAGGAAGAGCGCGAGGGTCTCTATGTGGTGAGAGCAATCTGCGCCAGTGAGATCGACCCCGCCCGTCTCAGCGAGAAGGACACCAAGAACTACTGCAACATCCTGCTGGATGGGAACAACTGGAAGTCAATCCTGCGGATGCACTTCAACGGCCCCACCAAGAGGCTGGAAATCTTCGATGAAGCCGAGCCCAAGTTCGTGCAGCTTGAGAAGGTGCTGGACATCTATCAGCACAGCGACCGCATCAAGACTGCGCTGCGAGCAAAGCTCGGCTGAGCGGGGAGAGGGCACTGCGGCGAGCACTGCGGGAATCGGTAAAGCTCACGGTTGAGGCGGCTTGAGCAGCGTTAGACCCCCCAGAAGGATCAAGCTGCAACGGGCATGTCCTTCAACAGCAGCTGTTCCAGCGCTTCGCGCAATGTCTGCACAGCAGCCGCGTGTTGGCCACCACCGGCGGTGCGTCGCACAGCATCCACCATGACCGTTGCCTGGCGGTCAGGCCGCGGCGGGCAAATGTCATCAGAACACAAGCCCTAGCCGGCGCTGGGCCCAGTGGCCTGCAGTTCCTCAAACGCCTTCAGGATCTCGCTGGCCGCCATGGTCAGGAAGGGGTGAGGCTCTCGATCAAGCACCTTGACGGGTGCAGGCCATGGCTCAGGCGTTGCAGGTAGCTCAACGGATTGCGGCGGCGCAGGCTGAATGCAGGTCTCTGGCGCTGAGCCGGCTGCACGCTCACGCTGACGCCGTGCCAGGAGTCGCGTGTAGGCGACATGCTCCGCCAACTCCGGTGGTGGGTGCTGCTGAGCCCCCGGCAGTGCGTTCAACGCTGCTCGCGCAATGACCGCCCTTGCCCGCGGGAAACCAGGGACATGGATCGGCAGCCCCGCAACATGCGGCGGCAGTGTGCTGATCGCACGCCGTGCGTCCTCCTCGGCCTCGCTTGCATCCAGCGACCACCCATCAAGCACAACCGGCTGGCGATCCACCGGCAATGCGGAGTTTCTGCTGGTGTTCAGCCTGGCTGTCCACTTCTGCGCTGCAATCGCTTCGGCTTTGTCGGCACTGGTCTTGCACCAGGGATAGAAGCAGTTGGGAACCACCGCCCAGTAGATCGCATTGCTGCGCTGCACCCAGGAGATCTCCAGCTGTAGCCACTGCCGCACTTCCCCGTCGCGTTTCACAAATGCACTGCCGGGCAGCACCTCGGGGAACACCGGCCCAGAGTTCCGCTTCCGCTTTGGGACGCTCGGCCAATCAGCCGCCGCCATTGCCACAGCTTCCGGCGCTCTCCGCCGTTCGATCTCGCGTTGTTCACACAGCGCTGCACGCTCAGCAGGGCTCACCCGTGGCTTCGGTCTTGATCTGCGATGGGCCGCGGCATCCCGTGCCTGCTGGTTCTTCTTTGCCGCCGAGAACAATGCCCTGGTCATTGCGCTGCACCTCCGGCGGCAACCACCCAGCTGCGACCTCTTGTTGCCACGCCCTGCTTCTCCAGCTCCATCGAGGCCCGTGTTCGACGCTTCTGCCAAGTCGGGCTTGAGATCGAACGCTTGGTTCTCCGGCGCAACTCAGCCTTTGCCGCCATGAAGCTGACCACTTTCATCCCGTCCTTATCCGGTGTGGCGGCATCCAGCAGATCAAGCACAACCTGTTTCACCTCCTCTTCCCTGGACACAACTGGCAGGACTGGCTGGCCAACGCCTTCCCAGTTCACCAGCTCATAGTTGCCAAGCACCTGCCGGCTCAGTCGGACAAACTCCATCGGCTTGCTGCCTGGATCCCAGATCTGGCAGTACAGATTCATTGGGATGCAGCCACCATCGGATGATCGCCTGGCGGCACCACGCATTGCGGCCTGAATGAAATCGCAAACCATCTGCGAGCGGCGCAGTTCCACCAGATCCCAGGGCAGTACTTTCACGCCTTCATTGCTTTCCCCTGCTTCGCTCCAGCTGTGCATCTGCAACCCAAGCGCTGGCTGCTGAATCAGACCAAGCAAAAGCACATTCTCAAACAGCACATAGGCATTGGTCGCCTTATGCCGGCCCCAGGTGTCGATGGCCACTCGATGCCATGGCTGCAGCTCATCTCGATCCACGCAGATCAGATCAGCTGGGATGCCCGCACGGATCAACCATTTCCGAAGCCATGTGGCATGGTTCAGCTCAACGCCACCACGAAACCCTGGCAGGAAGGTGAACACTAACGCTCGTTCGCTGGTGGTGCGGTAAATGCGCAAGATCTCATCAACGATTGCCTTGCCCAGTCGCCTGCGTTTCACGGAATCAGTCATCGCTTCGCTGCCACAAGGCCCAGCCGCCATGTGGACTCGCAGTGCTGCCATATCCTTGAGCTTGTGCGATGGCACCTTGACCAGATCCATCAACCGACTTCGGCTGTAGCGGTTGGATGCGCTGGACAACAAATCAGCAGACCAGTTGGCATCCAGCGTCACAACGCTTTTAATCTCCTCCGGCCAGCACGGCACAGACTTACACACAACGGTTGATTCTTCGCCTCGCTTATGAAGCGCAACCTGCAAGTCAATAACTGAGCCGATCTCCGCCAGCATGCTCAGTGTTGAGGAAATTGCAAAATGGCTTTTCCTCAACTTGTTTGCCAGCACTTTTGTTGAGCCCGCCAACCGCTCGTCCATTGCGGGGACTTTGCACAAGCGCACGCTATGGGCCGGGTCGTTCTGTAGCTCGTCAGCCACGGCGACCAAGTTCTCCTCTAGCTCCACCAGGAACCCGCCCAGCCACTTGTTTTTGTCCATGACACGCTTGATGGCTGCCGTTGGCTGGTGGCAAAGCGTGTAAGCCGTATGGCGTATCGCATTCAGATCGGTGACATAGCACTCCGTGACATGCAGTGTTTCATCCTTGATCACCAACGCCCTTTTGCCGTGCTCGCCGATCTGCATGAATGGCTTGGCACCAACTGCAAACGGGATTCTTCGCGCCTCCTTGGCCCTTGCCTGCAGCTGCTGAGCGCACATCAGCAGGATTGGATACTTCGGACACTCATCACGCTCGATTGGCTGGATCTTCCGGTCTTCCAGTGTGTGGAATACGCCAAGCCATTCGCTGGCTTTCAGTCCTGCGCGATTCAGTGAACCTGACAGCGAGCGATGCACACTCTCCAGTTCATCTGTTGAATCAACTGCAAACAGAACACCTGGATAGCGGTCAACCCCCAAGCCACCTTCTTGAAACAGAATTGCCGATGCGATCAGGAAACCCTTGGCGGACTCTGACTTGCCAAAGCCGCACGGCACATCGAGCACAGGCGCATCAACCCAGCGCAGTGCATCTGCGATTGGACCGCCCTTGAGTTCGTCACGGAAGGCCGCCAGCGCTTCATCGCTTGGTCGCAAGAACTGAATGGCCAGCTGGTAGGCGCACAATTTCAACGCGATCAGCTGAACCGGCGTGTATCGGAGCGGGCCCTGCCCTGAATAGCTGGCCATGGCCGCCACCGTTGCCAAAAAGCTCAGCCGGGTCAGCTCCTCCAGCGTTGCGATCCCTGGATGCACTTCTGCCACTCGCCGAGCAGCGCCACGGATCCGCCCATGGGTGTCCGTCAGCCGGTCGATCTCGGATTCCAGCCCTGGGGCTGCGTTGCCCAATGCCAAGCCCTGCCTCTTTCGTGATTAATGCAAAGACTTTAGCTATTTCGTACAGATTAAGGGGTTGTCATTGCCGGCCACTGCGCTCGCTGCAGCAGGGCTCCCAAAACCCTCAATGACGGGCTCCGTTACGCCCATTTCTGAGCCACGGAGCCCGTCACCAACCCTTGGCGCGTATCTGAAAAATCCAGTCCCAGCCTGGTTTTGTGACCTCGCGCACCTACTGATTAATGCTTGACCCCTCTTTTAAAAAGTCCAAGGTGGGGTCGTTTGCATTAATCCCTGCCTTATCCACCCCCCTTCTTGGATTAGTCCAGCGCCTTCTGCGTACCCCTCCCTGGCTCGCCACGGATCGCGCCACGCTCTGGACGGCTTCGCCGCCCATCGCTTAGCGATCCGGGCTCCCTGCGGTCGGTCGCGTTTCTGCTGGACCAAAACTCCGATGGCCTGGATCTCGCTCCGCTCGATCCGCAGCCACCTCCGTCTCCGCGCTGGGTCAAGCCACTGCCACGCTCACGCCTAACCCCTGCGCTTCCCCCTGGTGGGCTACCTCTCGATCAACTCGGGAACCGTCTCACCATCCGGACTCACATCCCGCTGATCACGAACACATCGCCACACCCCTGCAAGCCACTACGCGATCCCGATTTCAACCGGGGCCAGCAACGACTGTTCACTGTCAGCAGCTGACAGCCAACTGCCTGTTGTGTCTCCGGCCTCCTGAACAGCTGATCCCTGCCCTGCCTGCTGGGATCTCTCTGGAACAGATGCTTGCCTGTGGTCTCCCTCTTGCCGAAACCAGGCATGGCTGGGCAATGCCAGCCTTCCTGCTGGAACCACTGCTCCAGCCAAAACGCTGAACACAGATCTGTTCAGTTGTCTTCTCTGCGCCACGACCAAACCGCTGGACACCCCACGGCCAGCCTTCCTGCTGGAACCGCTGCTGGGATCCCGCTGGAACCGCCGCTGGGATCCCGCTGGGGCTGTGTGTCTCCCGCCGGCAGGCGGCTGTTCCCGACATCGGCTGTTCCAGCCAAAACGCTGAACACAATCCCCTGGCTTGTGTCTTTGCCCTACGGGCCGGCACGCGCCCAGGCCCTTCGGGCACGCCGCTTCGCGGCTCTGGGCTTCGCCGAGCAGAAGCGGTGGGCTTTGTGTTCGGCTCCGCTGCGCTCCGCCTCACGCCCACCGCAACAGCCCCGCCAGAGGCCGCTGGAAGACCTGCTGGAAGACCTGCTGGACAACACGCTGGAACAACCGCTGGACACAGACGCTGGAGCTGCGCTCCCCAGTTCGCTCCGCTCACTGCTGGCCTTCCGCTGGAAGACCTGCTGGGCTTCGCCCTCAGACCGCTTCGCGCTCTGCTGGCAAAAACGCGGGATGATTCCCTAAACGCCTGCCACCCCCTCAGCCGTGGGCTATCAGCTCATCCCCCAAGAACATCGCCACCGCGTTGATCTTGCCGATCAAGCCCTCCGATTCCTCTACGAAAGCGGCAGCCCCCTCGTCGGCAGGCTCGTCCTCTCCATCGCCGCTGATGGTCCTGACAACATCAAGGCCATCGCTCAGCGCATCGGCGTACCCACTACTTCCGCCTGGGCTGCCGTTCGCTCTGTCTCCCTCGGCCGCATTCGTAACGGCAAAGTCATTCCCCCACGAGCCAAGCTCCTCTGCATCACACGCTCCGGTGATGGCAATGGCCGCTTTGTCTACCTGACTCCACAGGGCAATGACCTCGCACGCGCTCTTGCTGGCCTTTGATTAACGCCAGGTCGCACATCCCGGCGGTAAGCCCGCACATCCCCGTCGCTTGACCGCCCTTTATCGAGTAACTGTGCTGAAATTTGGGGCGCGCACTTGCTTTTGCGCCTGCAGGCGCCCGCGCCCCTGCTGGCGACCGCTGCATTTTCAGCCCTGCTCCTTGGCCTTTGCTGCTGCTCTTAGTTGTCGCTTTCGTTCAGCGAACACTGCTTTTCCCGCTGGGCTTTTTCTCCAGCACGGGTTACACAGCAGGTTCAATTCTGGGCTGCCTCGATCTACTTGTTTCAGCAGTTGAATCACCCGACCGCACGCCAGACAGGGTCGGGTCTGTGGCGCACCATTGGCCGCCAACCGTTCGCGGTAGCGCCTGGTGCGTTCGGCTCCTGATTGCGGCATCCCTTCCGATGTGACGCTGGCCGCCATTCTGGGGGCCTTCATCACTGGGGGCTCCGCTCAGCTGGCATCTGCTGGGGGCTCCGCGCGGTGACGCTCGGGCCGCAGGCTGCTGGGGGCTCCTGCTGGGGACTCCGACGCTGCAGGAACCGGGCCACCGCACTGGGGCTGGCGTCCACGCTGGCGGCGATGGTGCGCAGGCTCTGTCCCTCTGCTGCCAGGCGCCGCACCAGCTGGGCCTTCTGGCCGGTGATTGATGGGCGGCGGCCACCAGTGCGGCCCTCTGTTCTGGCGCGTGCCAGGCCGTCCATGGTGCGCTCCCGGATCATGTCTCGCTCCAGCTCAGCCACGGCGGCCAGCAGGGTGAACGTGAACCGGCCAGCGGGGCTGCTGGTGTCGATCTGCTGGTCGAGTGCCACCAGATCAACGCCGCGCCCCTGCATGGCCTGGGCCAGCTCCAGCAGCTCGCGGGTGCTGCGTGCCAGGCGGTCGAGCCTCACCACCACCAGGGCATCGCCTGGCCTGAGGTAGTCGAGGCAGGCGGCCAGCTGTGGCCGGTGCTTGATGCGTGAGCTGATCGTCTCGGTAAACAGGCGTGAGCAGCCTTCAGCCCGTAGGCGTAGGGCCTGGGCCTCGGCGTTCTGATCGGTGGTCGAGACGCGGGCGTAGCCAACTCGTTCCATGTGTCGATAAGGGGTAGCGGTGTGGTTTTGAAACGGTGCACAGAAACGGCGCAACGGTTGGCCCGTGGGGCCGTGTCACCGCTGCGCCTGGTTGGTTGTGTCGTTCGGTGCCGTTTGCGGTGCGGCCTTCAGCAGCGCCAGCAGCTGCCGGAGGTAGGCGTGGCGTTGCTGTTTGGTTCTGGGGTTGCTGGTTTGCTGCAGCAGGCGGAGCGCCTTCTCGCGTTGCTCCTCGGTCAGGGCCAGCCCCGGGCCTGGTGGCTTGGGTGCTCGTGGTCCTGCCGGTCGGATGGTGCGCAGGCGCTCCAGCTCGGCCAGCACCTCAGCGGCTGGCCGTTGCGGGAACAGGGGCAGCTGCACGGGTCAGCAGCCGGGGCCGCCGTGGCTCTGGCTGTAGCGGCAGGCATCGGCCTGGCGTTGCTCCTGCTGCCGCTGGATCTGATCGTTGATGTCCTGCTGGTCGTACCTGAACGGTCGGCCTGCGTTAAACGCCTGGCCCAGCAGGGAGACGGCAACGATGGGCAGGGCCAGCACCAGGGCAACGAGGCCACCGAGGCCGGCGAACTGCAGCAGCAGGCGCAGCAGGCTTGCCGGCGTGATCCGCACGGGCTGGGCGCTGGCGGTGCGTCGGGTTGGGTGGGTCATGGCTCAGCGGCTGCAGAAGATATGCACACCGCCGGAGCTGCAGGGCTCGGCGTGGTAGCCATCACTGGCAAGCTCGCGCCAGGCACCGGCCCAGTCGATGTGGGACAGCGGCCAGGGCAGCTCATCCGGCAGGGCGCCGGTTCTGATGGCCTGTTTGTAGGCGTAGTCCTCCTCGCTGCTGTAGCAGTCGCAGTAGGTCTCCCAGAACTGGTCCTTGTCGAGGGTCTTTCCCTGGTTCTCGCAAGCCAAGCGGTAGGCCTCGTCTTCTTCGGGGCTGCCCAAGGAGCAGGCAACATGAGCCCATTCGATCAGATCGCTCAGGGCGGGCCATTCGTTGCGGCTCAGGTAGCCGGGCAGGTTGGAGCTGTCGTGCATGGCCCACTCCTCAGCGCCAGGCTCGGGGCTGGTGGCCAGAATCCAGTCGATTGCGGCTTGGATGTCGCCCTCGTCCTGACACTGCTCCAGATCGACCCAGGCGCCATGCAGGCGGCCTGCGTTGTAGCTGGCCAGGCAGGCGATGTAGACGCCCGTGTAAGGCATTTCGGGGAAGATGCAGGCGGGCTTTTTGGTTGTGGTTGCGGTCACGGGTTGTTTTCGGTTGTGGTTGGAGCTGGGAGAACCCAGCAGAGAAGCCCCTAAGGGCCTCAGTGCTGGGTTCAGTCCGCGTAAGGCGGCAAGTCGTAGTGATCGGCCATCAGGGCAGGCCAAGCCGGCTGGGAGCCGTCACCAGGGCGCACGGCGATCAGATGCCCGGGCCACCACCACCGGAGGCAGCGGGCCAGCCGGTGGGCTTCGTGGTTGGTCAGCGGGAATCGCGCGTTGTGTTTGGCCAGCTGCCACGGGAGCCAGTGCTCGCCGTCATCAGCGGGGCAGGCCATCCAGACCGTGTAGGTGGTGGCGGTCATCAGGCGCTCTCCTGCTGCAAGCGCTGCCAGGCCACGGCCTGCCCAGCCATCACCTGGGCATGGGTGAGGGCGTGGCTGTGGTCGCCGTAGACGGTGCCGAGCGGGCCAGCTGCCCAGCCCTGGCCATACCGGCGTGCTCGCGGCTGCTCGAATGGCACCGGCTCAGGCCTGACGGCTGGCCATACTTCGCTGCTTTCGTCGTCCTCGAGCTGGGCCCGCCAGTCATCGAGGCTCACCAGACAAACGGTGCCACGGTTCAGCTCACGGGCAAGCTGACGCAGCACAGCGGCCAGGGTGTGCTCACCACTGGCGGAACCATCCATTTGCCGGGCGATGCAGGCCCAGGCCAGCAGGTTGGCGCCATAGGTCTCGGGTGTGGTCTGCCCCTCAGGCAGGCGCACCACGGCCAGCTGGCCGGCGGCGATGCGTTGGGCGATGCCATGGGCGAGCTTGTCGGCCTTCACCGGGGCCAGCGCTGACGCGATCGCGTCCTGTTCGCCGATGGAGAGGGCTCCGGAGCGGGTTGTGGTGGTCGTCATGCCCACACCCCCTGCAGTTGGATTCGCTGGGCCACCTGCTGGGCGTGCCATGGCAGGGCGCTGAGCCGAATCGTCAGGCCCTGCTGGTAGCGGCTGCGCAGCTGTTGGTGAGCCACCAGGTAGGCGTCAGTGCCACGGCAGCCCCAGCGGGCGCAGTAGTCCTCGTGGCGGTTGTGGGCATCGGCCAGGGCCTTGATCAGCTGGTAGCGGCTGAGCGGGCCCCAGCGGGCTGGGTCGGTTGCGCGTTGCATGTCTCCTCAGGCGGTAGCGGTTGTGATGGCCCGTGCTGCCCGTTCGCGGGGTTTTGCCGGGGCCTTGGGCGTGGTGGGCGCCGCAGCGGTTGCAGGGGCCTTGCTGGCCCGCCTGCGCGGCGCTGGGGTAGCGGTGGCCGTAGCGGTGGCCTGTGGCGCCTTGCTGGGCCTGTAACCGGCCAGGGTGAGCACCAGAGCCACCAGCGCCACCAGCAGTGGGCGCAGGGCCTGCAGGGCCGCCAGGGAGGCAGCCAGGGCCAGCAGCAGCAGGTCGTCGTCGTGTTTCATGGCGGCGCCTCAGTAGCCGAGCCAGGCCAAGGCCTGAGCGGCGTGGGAGAGCGGCAGGGCAGTAGCGCCCTGGAGCTGGCCAGCGGCCAGGTCGGCCTGGAGGTCAGCCACGGTGAAGCCGTGCTGCTGGAGCAGGCGGTGCAGGTCAGCCATGGCCAGCAGGCAGTCGTCGTCACTGGCCCAGATCACGGAGCTGGCGTAGGTGTCAGCTGCGCAGTCCTGGTAGGCGTCGATCCAGTCGGCGCGGTCGTAGTTGGATTGCTCGGCGGGGATGATCCAGCCGGGCGCGGTGAGCGTTGCGGTCATCGGTTGGTGTCCGGCGGTGCCGGGGCGTGGTGGTGGTGGCGGTGGGCCAGAGCTGGAGCGGCAGGGCTGTTGCCTCGCTGCCGGTTGCCGTGTCTGGTTGGCGTTCTGTGGCTGGGGCTGGGCCGCTGCTGCAGGGCCTGGCTCCATCGCCTACCGGCCACCATAGTCTCCGGGCGTCACAGATGGGAAGGCTCCTGGCCAGAAAAGTGGCACACTGCCAGCAAAACGCCTGCACCGCAGCGGTTCCGCCCTGGCGCTCAGCCTGCCCCGGCTGGGCCAGCCTGCTCGGCATGGCGTCAGGCGTTACGACTGGCGGGGCTGGCCCGGCATCGGCGCCCAGCACCAGGACCAGCAGCTCCCGGCCCGGCTGACCCGGCCCGGCTGGCGCACCACGGCCACCAGCCCAGCTGCCACCACCGCCAGACCGGCCACCACGGCCAGCGCTGCCGGCGCCACCGCCAGCCAGGGCAGGGGGGCACCCCCACCCCCGCCCCCGCCCCTTGAGGCGACGAGGGGCTGGCGGGCCCGGCCCGCCCACAGCGGAAGCGCAGGGGGGCACGGGGGGGCTGCTGCGCTTTGCGCTGGATGGATGCCCCCGCAGTCGTGAATAATTTTTCTGCCGTTGACGAAGGAACTCCCCCCGGGTCGGCATCAGGAATCGCCCCAGGGATTACCCCAGCTGGTGCTTAGCTAATGCCCCAGCGAATGCTGAGGGTGATGTTGTGTCAGTGGCGGGGGGATTGGCGGGGTGTTGTCCAGGATCAGCGGTAGGACTTGAGCAGGGCATTGATGCGTTGCCGAGAAACGCCTAGGGCCGAGGCCAGTTGTACTGCGACACCACGGGGCCAGGATGTGCCGAGAGCCCTGACGACACGATCAACGGCTGCGGATGTATCTGTGTCGGGATTGAATGTTGCTATGAGCCCGGACAGTTCAGCTGGGGTGGCGGTGGATGGCATTGGTGGGTTTGGGTGTCTGTTCAGTTGTTCGGGCTGTTGGATCAGACAGCGGACCACATGGGTTGTGGGTGTGGCAGGTGGTCTTCCTTTGGGCGTTGTGTATCTGCAGAGCAGGTTGCATTGACTGGCCAGCGTTGTCCGTCTCTGGCTGGTTGCCAGGGGTGTTGCTGCCATAGGGCCAGCGCTGCTGACTGGTTCAGGATGCTGTCATCAGCTGCGGCACCGATGATTTGGTTGCGGTCGTCAAGGATGAATAGGGCTTTGCGTTGGTGTACGGGGAGCCGATTTCTGTGGATGGGTTTGTCCAGCTGGGTTATCGCTGGGCAGGGGTGCTGGAGCTGCATTGGGGCTGAGTAGGTCTCTTCACTGTGACCACTGCACTTGATCGGGACTGATGCGCTCAAGAAAGAGCCTATGCACCTCGCCAATTTTCCATCCTTCCAACGCAAGTTTTGGCCTGTAGTTGAGGACAATTCCGGCCTATGCGTGGGGCGGTTGAGGTGAGTTTTAGCCGGACAGATGGGGCGTTTGAGCCCTAGTGTCCGCGTAAGAAATGTCCGCGTAAAAGATGGGGACGACAGCACGGTGTGAGCAGTGCGGGAAGGGGATCGAGGCCGCTAGGCGGACGCGTAGGTTTTGTTCTGACGCTTGTCGGAAGAAGGCGAAGAGGGCTTACGCGGACACGGCTGGATCACCGGCAGCCGACTGTCCGCCTAAAAAATGTCCGCCTAAGGACTGTCCGCCTAAGGCTTGCGCGGACAAATGTCCGCCTAAGGCTTGCGCGGACACGGCTGGATCTGATGTGTTGTCCGCGGAAGCAGGTGAGGTTGCGGTGTCCGGCTTAGCGGTTACGGCTGAAGCCGAGCCAGCCCCAGCCCCAGCTGAGCCCGTGACGGATGCCCCGGCCCAGGTGAAGGTGGTGATCACGCCAAGCGATGAGCCTGACCAAAAAGGTGGAGCCCAGATCTCCACCCCTGGCTTGCTGTGTGTGTCCGAGCCTGCTGAGCCAGCTGCTGGCGACACCCCAGCACCAGTCACCGATCAAAAGGGTCCCCGCCAGATGGGGACCATTGATCAGAAGGGTGTCAGTCAGATTGACGCCCTTACCGAACCGCCAACCCCAGCCCCGACTGCTGTCCTGTCGATCACCCCGGACGAGCAGGCGCTTGCTGAGGAGCACGGGTTGCAGTTGGGCAAGAACGCACAGGGAAAGGACTGGTGGGTTGCTCCTGCGGGTGCAAGTCAGGCGGCCAGGGCATTGGCACGGGAGTTGAATTTCAACCGGGATGCCACCCCCCAGCGGGGGGACGCAGCAGAGCGCGGATCAAAAATCGAGTCCACGGGTGCAAGCGGCAAAGTGGCTGTCCGCGCCTGGGATGGGGCGGTATTGCGAGCGGAGGCGGTTAGCGGGGAGTTGGTGTTACCGGCAGCGGAAGCGCTAGCCAGCCGTCCCCTGGATCTGGAGCTGGAGGGCGATCTGCCTTGCAGGGTGGATGGTCTGGATGGCGAATGGCTGTTGCATGGCACCTGCGTGCGGAGCGAAGACCACTTGGCGATGGTCTTGTCGGCCGATCGGCAGCGCGCTGCGGTGGTGCTGCTGGAGGCCGTGAAGTTGAGCAAGACGCTGTCCAGCCACGGGTATTTGATGCGGACGCTGGAGCAGGAGAAAGCCGGATTTGAGCCGGATGTGCGGCTGGTGACGACCACGGAGGGTGGAGTGACCAGAACGGTGACGGCACCGCTGCAGGAGCCTGCTGCTGCCCCTGTGACCACGGCCCCTGCCGTGGAGTTGAAGGAACTGCCGGCAGCGATCCTGAAGAAGCTGCCGGACGATGTCGTGCATCACGGCAATCGCCCCTGTCGTGTTGTCGGCGATCCACACGAATGGCTGTGGGTGTGCTCCCGGCCTGCTACCAGCAATGCGTTGCTGAAGCGCAAGGCGGGTCGGAGGTGGCTGGTGGTGTCCTGCGTGGAGGGCGCTGTTCAGCTGATCCAACCCCGGGTGGAGGCCGGCGATGCGGATGCCGCGGCCAATGGCTTAGCAGCTGCGTTTATGGGCGAAGTGCTCAACCTGGAGAATCCGCTGGAGGCGGTGGCCTGAATCCAACGCTGGTTGCGCTCTACAGCCACCGCCCTGGCAGTGGTGCAGTCGGTGGACGCCTACTCCGAGTGCGCGGCACCACGCCTGAAAAGGTCAACCGCCCAGGCGTGGCATCCCCTGCAGCAACAGCTGGCCGAGCATCGCTCGCTGTCCCTCGCTGAGCTGCAGGAGCTTGCGACACATCTCCTGCAGGGCTGTGGTGTCTGCTGTGGAGTCGATCACCCTGCGCAGCCGTTCAATCTCAAATTGATGCGCTGTGTCCTGCTCCACGATCAAAGTCGCTGCACCCACCGTGGCGCTGTTCAGCATCCACTGCAACTGCGTAGCGAGAACAACACAAACTGCCTTGCACAGTTCTTGTATCATTTGTGCATCAATCAGCGGGGTCAGCCATGACTACTGCTACAGCGCAAGGCAACAAGAACCAAAAAATCCGCAACGAACTGGCTGGCACAGGTGCTGATCCCTTTGCCATTGCTGCCCAGGCTTTGGCTCGCAATGAGGAGCTGCTGAACCACATCCAGCGGCTGGAAGCGATGCTGCGGCTAAAGCCCTAGGTCGCCACCAGCAGCAGGTTTTGCTGCGGCAGTTGGCCGCCACGAACCCGTCAAGCCGTCAACGCCGGCAGCTCAAGGGCTTCCAGGTCGGCTGGGTCGATGTCTTGGCCCTGGAGGTGCTTGCGGATGTCGGCGATGCCGCGTTGTCGTAGTTGGCCGGCTCGAGTGCGGCTGTCGCCGTGGTCTGCGGCGATTTCAGCGAGGGTGCGGCCCTGGAAGTAGGTGCCGAGGATGTATTTGCGATCTCGCTCATTTGTGTGCTTGATGAGGCTCCGAGCGAATTCAGCCCGAGCTGAGGCGAGTTCAGCCTCGTGGAGTTCTTCATTGGTGGCGCCAGAGGCGGCGATCAGCTCGTGGAGCAGGCTGGCGTCTTCTTGGCTGTTGCTTCCATTTTTTCGGCAGTGGGCATCGAGGCTGCTGACCAGTTTCATGGTGCCGGCAACGATGGTCTCCTGGATCTGGGCGGCAGTGAGTTTTGACTTCTCGACCAGATAAGCCAGAGGTGGGTCGATACCTTTCAGCGCCCGGTATTCGGAGATGAGTTTATTTAGTCGTTTCCACTGATCATTTCGGTTTGCAGGAACATGAATCAGGGGCAGGTCGTTTTCATAGGACCTTCCTACGGCCTGCAAGATCCACCAGTAGGCGTAGGTGGAGAACGCAAAGCCGCGTTCAAAGTCAAACTTTTCGGCAGCTCTTATGAGGCCGATCGTTCCCGCCTGGATGAGGTCCTGGAGTTGATCCTGGTCATTGCTCAATCCGCGTTTGTATTTATTGGCGATTTTTATGACGAGGCGCAGGTTGCCTTCTACTAGGCGATTCCTGGCTTTCAGGCCACGCCTGGCAATAGCTGGTGGGCATGGGGCTGGGTGTTCAAGCCAGGCCTTTACGAGGCGCCCTGCATGGATCTGCGCTTCGCGTGACATGACCGGGCGTGCGCTGCAGAAGCTGGTCAGTGTTTGATCAAGCCCGTGCATTGGTTGTGGCAGCGGAGTCCTTTTGCGAGGTTGCCACGACCCGGGGGCAGATGGAATTGGTTAATCAGAGGTTTTCGTAGAAAGCCTGCAACGAAGAAGTCGCTTGCAGCTGCTCTTCAGCAGCGGCACGGTCCAGGGCAATCATGTGCTTGTTAATAACCACACGGCAGTAGCTGCTAACGGATAGGCCGTGCGCTGCGGCAAGGGCCTCCAGACGCTCCTTTAGGGGTGCGTCAACGCTCACCTGAACGATTGGCTGTCGCATCTATTCGGTCAATAGCTGTTAGTAATTTTCTCACGGATTCGTTCTGGCGGTTGGGATTCAGCAAACTACATTCGGGGTGACGCCTTTCTTCTGGCGCATGAAATGCCGCTGAGTCAGCCAGATGATCATTGATCCCATTTCAGCTGGCGTTGCTGGTGTTTCGACAATCCTTGGTGTTTTCCAGGGTGTTGCCCAGAACCGTGCTCAGCAACAGGATTACCTCAACCGGACTGCCTACGCGAATGCCAGCGCCAAGTTCAACCAATGGCAGGCAGGGCTGAACCAACGGACGAGCAACCTCAACTCGCAGTACAACTACTGGGCCGAAACGGTCAACTACAACCAGCAGCTGGCGTACACGTCACAGCTGCGCAACTACGACCTGGCGATGGAGATTGCCCAGGCGGAGAAGGTATGGGAGACGCGGGTAGGTGCTGGCACGGACTACCTCGTCAACAGCCAGGCATTGAGCGACAAGTTCGCCGAGGAAGGCATGAGCCGCGCTGTGGGGATGCAGCAGTACATGTACCGGGCCATGCAGCAGTCGGCTGCGTTCCAAGCGCAGATGACCGAAGGACAGTCGATTGATCGGATCGTGAACAACTTCTCCCGCCAAGTGGGGGACATGCAGACGTTGCAGGCAATCAACCAAAAGCTGTCTGAACGCCAGTACAACCGAGATCAACTGGGGCGGATCACGGAGTATCTGAGTCAGTACAACAGTCAGGGTTTTTTCAAAGCACAAACGCGGATGAATCCGCTTGCACCATTCCCGCCATTGCCGTCTTTGGTGACGCCACCACCGCCGTCGATGAGTGGCGGTGCGCCGAGTGGTACGGCTGCTGGTCTGAATATCGGCAGTGCCGTGTTGGGTGGCGTGAACACCTACATCAACACAGCTACAGCGATCAAGAAACTCTGAGGGTTGAACCATGGCACGCGAGATTGATTTACCCCAGGGACAGATTCAGCCATCTGCCAGGCCGCTGGATGCTTTCATCCGACCTGCTGACATCAACGTTGCGAAGCCAAATCAGCTGGCGCAGTTGGGTCAGCCAAAGGGCGTCAGAACGATTGGCACTGGCGCTACGCCAGATAGTCGGGGTCGCAACAGCTATGTCCAGCTGGCCGAAGCGTTGGAGCCGTTTAACAGGAACCTGACGCAGGTACTACAAACCGCTGGGTTGATGTATGCCCAGGAGCAGATTGCAGAAGGCGAGAAGCAGGCCCGCAATCAGGTATTGCAGGCGATGGCTCAGAACGACTCTGCAATGGAGTCGGAGGAGCTGCAGCGTGCGGCGATGAATCGCTCGCTGGCTGCTAAGGATCCCCAGGCCGGGGGATTCATGGCGATGCTGAATCCGTATCAGCAGATCGGCTGGGAGCGGGGCAAATCAAAGATGGCAGCGCAGGAGGCAGAGATTGGCCTGCCTGCCTTCATTGCACAGAACAACAGCAAAATCGACTACACCGCCCCCGATCAAGGGTTTGCGGTGTTGGCGCAACTGCAGGCGCAGTACACCGCCCAGTTGGCGCAGAAATATGGGGTGGATGCCAGTAGCCCTGGCTTCCAGAAGTACACCCTGCCGTCACTGGAGAAAGCGCAGGAGAAGGTACAGACAGCTCATGTTGCGGATCGGAAGGCTTATTTCGACACAGCAGCGGTTGGGCAGGCATCAGCGCAGTTAGCGCAGCTGTATCGCAACGCCAAAACCACAGGTCAGGTTGAGTTCAAGGGACAGGTTTATTCCTTTGCTACAAACCCGGACTATTTCTGGGGTGCGCTATCAGCTCGTGCGCAGGAGATTGTTAGCACAACTGTGCTGAGCGGATCTCTGCCTGGTGAGGCATCAAAGCGTTCTGAGTCGATCTTTCAATCGCTTCGTTCCGTTGCCGACTACAAGAGCGATAAGGAGTATCGCTATTTCATCGACAACATTCAGGGCACTGAAATCAAGCGTGATGTCAACGGCAAGGCTGTCATCAATCCCTTCACGCAGCAGCCTGATCGGCTGACGTGGGGTGAGCAGTATTCGCAGGAATCTCTGGATTCAGAGATCAAGTACGGGCAGGCGGGTTACGCAGAACGCAAGCGTCAGCGAGAGGAAGCGGTTGAAGCACCTGGCGGGTTGGAGGACCGGCTATTGCGGGCGACAGCTGGCATGGAGGTAGGGCCAGAGCGCAATCAAATAGCTGATGCAACTGCCCTGCAGTTCTTCCAGGAGCAGAAAGCAAAGAACATTCCGGTTAGCTGGGCAGAGATCAAGCGTCGCCAGAAGAATCTGCTGGATCTGAACACTGATCTACGCACGCAGGGATTGGATCCGAATGTGGCCTCGGATTACTTCATTGGTTTGGAGCAGCGTCGTGGCAGCAATTTCAATGCCAGGGATGAGCGTCTAAGGGTTGATGAGATTGCTGCTCAGCTACCAGAGAAGGACCGGGCAGCGTTCACCACCCGTGCATTGGGGTTGATCAAGGACCGGGAGGAGGAGCAGCAGAAGTTCACGGGGTACAACGCAACTCGTGATTCGGTGTTGCGGACCAACATCAACTCACTGCTGGATCGGAACTATGGCCCGCAGAACGAACGGAACAAGGTCAACCGCACGGAGTCAGAACGGAGGATGCGGCTTGGTCTGACGGCATTGGCCAACCAGCGGTTGCTGGAGAAGGAAGCGCAACTGAAGCGACGGCTGAATGATTCCGAGGTCCGCCAGACGGTACAGCAGGCGATTGATGACTACGGCAAGGGTGACGGCGGGGGTAGCACCGCCACGAGTGGCAGGCGGAATCAGCAGCGGGATTACCTATTCCCTGGCGGCAAGTTCAGTGATGAGCCGTCTGTACGTCCGAGTGATGTGCAGGCTGCGAGCCAGCCACGCAATCCAGACGGCACCCCCAAGCAGCAGGTGCCAGGCGGGAAATATGGCGAGGGGGATCTGGACTATCTGCCTGATCGGAAGATGCTGCTTCGTAACTTCCGGGACAAGGCAATCCTTTCAGCGCCTGCCGTTGATCGGTTGATTGACCTGGTGGTGAAAGGCAAGCCATTGCCTGCTGCGGTGCAGCGTGCATGGCGTGATGCAGGTGCTCGGAACTTGGGTGAGTTTCTGCTTGAGCAGGCGGATTTTTACCCCGACATCGAGCTGGCCCCGCAGGTGCGGCAGAAGGTCCAGCAGGTGGCGTCTGCACAGGCGGCTGCGCAGAACTACCCAGTTGCACAGGCGCAGTCCTCACAACAGACGCCGTTGTTGGCATCGTTCGGCAACTGGGCGATGAACACATTGCTGGGCACTGCTCCAGCCGCTGCAGCTGAGATGCCATCAACGGCCAGCAATGGTGTGCGTCCTGGCCCGCCTCCTGGCCCGCGTCCAGGAGGCAGCACTCCAGGCGGTGGCGGTGGTTCACCGGCACCAGGCGGCGGCGATGGTGGTTCACGCCCTGGCAGTCGTCGGCCTGGGCCAGCACCAGCTGCGCCTGCACTGCCTCCACCTGAGCGGGCGCCGGTTGGTGCTGCACCCGTTGCTATTGAAGTGACGCCGTATCAGGGGACTGCAGCTGCTCCGATGCAGGTGGCAACAGCGTCTGGGCCGTTGCCATTCAAGCCACTGCCGGGCCCTAGTTACCAGCCGCAGGCTGCGCCATTTGATCCAACCGAGGGAGGTGCCGCCCGCCCTTTTGGGCCTAGCGGCTCCTTTGAGAAGCCGGTGAGTGTTGTCTACGAGAACCGTTCAGGTCAACCAGGCGTCGATCTGTACTTCCCCAGCAAGCGATTCCCTGCGGTGCTGGGAGGTGTGGTGAAGGACGTGAGCAGTGAGCCGGGATACGGCAACTACGTCGTGGTCGAGTCCACCGATCCACTGACAGGGCGAAAGGTTGATGTGTTGTACGGCCACCTGGCGGATGGCGTGCAGCTGCGCCGTGGGCAGCGGATTGAGGCCGGGCAGATCGTCGGCAAGCAAGGCGGCACGGGCAATGTCCGATCTGCTGACGCGACCATTGCCAGCGTTGATTTCTTCGCTCCGCGCCCCGCCGGGTCGAAGGACATGACGCCATACAGCGGGTTTGATCAGCTACGGCGGCATGTGGTCGCAACGCTGCAACGTGGCGGCGACGGTCGGCCAACAACGCGCCCTGGTGGTGGCCTGACCGGCCTGGCTACTTACTACACCGGCAGCGGTGGCAGCGATGGCGTTGCTGGTGGCCCTACTGCAAACGGGGAGATCTACGACCCCAACAAATTGACTGCCGCTGTGCAGTGGAGCCTGCGGGGCAAATACCTCAACAAATGGGTGACTGTTGAGGACATGGATACAGGAAAGACCGTGAAGGTATGGGTCAACGATGTTGGCTCAATGGGTGGCGACAGGTTGAGCGTCAATCGCTCTGATCCAAGGGTGATTGATCTGTCGCCTGCTGCATTCCGCAAGTTGTTTGGCAGCACCCAACGCGGCGTGGGTCGCATTCGCATTCTTCCTAACTGATCGCCATGCCTGTTACCTACCAAGTTGATAAGAACGGCAAGGTCGTTCGCGTTGGTTCGCTTTCTTCTGCCGGAAACCAGGCAGCAGCCAAGCCCCCAAGTCGGCAGGCTGCTCAACCTCAGCAACCAGCAATTGGCCAGTGGGCAGTCTTAAACGGCAAGCGCGTGCGATGGTCTGGCAATGGATGGAAATGGCAGTCGCCAGAGTCCTACGCAAAGCTGCAACGAGAGAATCGGTTTGATACGCAACGCAATCCATTCAACTGGATTGAAAACAATCTCAAGCACTTATTCAACGCCAGCAACCAACTCGATAAAGGCACCAGACTCGTTGGCACGGTTGGGTTCCTGCCGATTTATGAGGAACCCAATGGCCGTGTATCGAGTTCCACGCCAGCGCAGCGGCAGGTTGCTCATGCCACAACGGCACAGCCAGCTACGAATGCAGCGTTAGCAGCAGTCAACTTGGGGCAGCGGTTGCTGAGTGGTCAACCGCTCAAACCAACTGATCCAGAGAGCAGCTCCATTGGCCGGAAGTTGGTGCAATGGAATCGTTCAGCTGCTGTTGGCATGGGTGCCAAGTTGCCAGAGCAGCTGACGCCTGATCAGAAGTCAATCCTGACGGACTTGCCTTCGTCGTTGGCAACAAACGCCGCTGTTGCATTTATTCCAGGGCTACGGGTTGGCACGACTGCATTTAGCGGTTTGGTTAGCAAGGCGCCGTATCTCTCAAAGCCACTGCAGAACGTGTTGGCAGGTGGTTTGCGTTGGGGCACCAATGCAGGACTGAATGAAGGCGTGAGCGGCATTCTTGATGACAGCTCACAGGGTGGTGCGGGCAACCTCTTGCAGGCTGCTGGAGTTCCGGTCCCTGATGCGTTTGTTGTTGACCCACGGCGTGATGACCGCATCAGCGGCGGTTTGCGCAGTGTGGTTCCTGGCGTGTTGCTGGGTGAAGCAATCGGCGCACCATTTGGTGCATTGGCAAAGGGGGTTGAGTTTGCTCCGAATGCTTATCGCAACCTGCGGGAATGGCGTGCTCGTAGTGAGGTTCAGACGGCCAGACAGCAAACGGTGAACGCTGGTTTGCAGGAGCCGGTGGAGGGCACTGGGGAGCATCGCTTCACGGCAGCTGCAACACCTTCCCCTGTCGTGCCGGATGGCGCTGCAGCTCCCGCCGCTGCTCCAGCCAAAACGCCACGGCAAGCAGTGGAGGACGTGATTGGTCCTCGCCCTGGTGCTGAACCGCAGGCGGCTGCCGCAACCCCTGATGCAGCACCCACTGCTGCAGCTGAGCCTGCCGCAATCCCATCGCAGGAGATGACTGTTGGTGGAGCAGTCATGCCTGGCGAGCTACCGGACGGCTCTGCTGCCGATCCGTGGTACGACCCATCCCTGCCGGAGATTGACTTGCCGGCCATTGCTCTGAATCGTCTGGATGACGACGGGCTGAAGGCCATTCAGCAGGGCGAGGGCCCAGTGCTGCAGCGGATCGAGACCTACCTGCAGACGCAACAACTGCCTGAACTGGATCCAGGTCTGGCAACAGCACGAACTGCAGCACCGACTGAATCATTGGCTGATCCAGTGGTGGGGTATGGCGAGCAATGGCAGACGCTGCCGAATGATCGGCTGCTGCAGCTGGCCCATCCCGAGGTGAGCCCTGATCTGTATGAGCGGGTGCAGGGTCTGACTGGCCGTGAGTGGGAGCAGTTCAGCAGGCAGGACATCCTCGATGGGATGGAGACATTGCGGCAGGACGGTTTGACCGTGATGCCGACACGGTTGCAGCCCAATCAGAACCTGCTCGGCATTGAGGACATTGCTGTTGACCCTGCACGGTTCCAGTTCAAGGGCAACACCGATGAACAAGGCCGTCAGCGCGGCAACTCGTTGGAGGGTGTGGATCGTTGGAATCCTGACGCCGAGGGTGAAATCCAGGTTTGGCAAGACCCAATGGATGGCCGCACCTATGTGGTGAATGGTCATAACCGTGTAGCGAAAGCACGGGAGCTAGGTATCCCGACGCTGCCCGCCAAGGAGCTGTTGGCGACCACCGCTGAGCAGGCCCGTACACAGGGCGCAATCAGCAACATCAGCAGTGGCGGTGGCACCGTCTTTGATGCAGCCAAGTTCCTGCGGGATTCAGGTGTTACAGATCCGGCTCGTTTGAGCCAAATGGGGATCCCCCTCGATTCCGGGTTTGGCACTCAGGGCCTGGCGCTGAGCAAACTGCCGGACAGCCTGTTCCAGTCGGCCATCAATGGGGAACTACCGCTAGGTCGGGCGCTGGCGCTGGGTGGCAGTGAGCTGGACCCGGCAGACATGATCCGGGTTGCTGGTCTAGGCGCTCAGAAGGAAATCAGCGAGCGTGGTTTCGCTGAGCTGGTGGAGATGGCTTCCTCTGCACCGAAGGTTGCTGATAGCGCCCAGGGCGGAATCCCTGGCCTTGATGAATGGTTGAAAGGTTCAAGTGTTCTGGAGAAGGCTGAGCTGGCAGCAAAGATCAGAGCAGAGCTGAATAGCGAAAAGAATCTGATGAGCAAAGTCGGCAAGAACAAGACAGCTCAGAAGCTCGCTGAGAAGGGTGGAACTGAAGTCAACCAGGGGCAAGTTCTTACAGCTGCTGATACAGCCAGAAGCATTCTGGCTGAGTTCGACCGCACGAAATACCTAACCGGTACGCCGATCAGTGAACTGCTGAATCAGGGCGCCATGGAGATTGCCAATGGCGCCAAGGCTGCGGTGATTGCCAAGCGGATCCTGCAGCAGCTGGAGAAGGCCGCGTTGGATTCCGGCATGGCTGGCGCTGATGTCGCTAGCCAAGCTGCTGCTGCTGCGGCCCCTGGTCGTGGCGCTCAGGCGTCGCCAGCAACTGGAGCGGACCCTGCAAGGCTTGAGGCCAGATGGGCGCAGCTGTCGCCTGAGCAGCGTGCTGCCAAGGCAGCAGAAGCGAAGGCGTTGTTGCTGACGCCAAAGAAGCTGCAGAACCGGCAGGCATTTGAGGCCGACTACAAGGCGAATGAGGCCCAGGTGCAGCAGTACCTGGACGAAATGCCTGGCTCCAACTCAGGCAAGGAGCTGACAGAGGAGGAGTTCCTGGCGAAGTACGGCGCGGATGAAACGCAGCATCCACAGCTGAAGCACAAGGGAAGTGCAACACCGAAGCAACTGAAGGAGCTTGAGGCTCACCGCTGGGCGGAGCAGTACCTGGCTTGGTACGAACGTCAGCCGTTGTCGCCTGCTGATCGGGATGCCGTGAAGGCTGAGATCCTTGGCCAGGCGATTGCCAATGGTGAGGTCAGGCCCAGCGCCACACCAATCCCACCATCACCGGATCAGCCGTCTGTTCGTCTGACGGAGGGCTTGCGTGATCTGGAGCAGCAGCTGCGAGAGCAGGGAAACATTGCGCCTGGCACACCAGCTGCTCAGTTGTTGGTGGATGAGGTGCGACTGGCAGAGACGTATCAACAGCGTGATGCAGTCATCGCCCAGGAAACGGCTCGTGCTCAACGCGAAGCGATGGGATACACCGACCTGACCTTTGAGGAGAAGAAAGCTCAGGCGGGGATTGCTGAGGGGTGGGAGCTGCCACCTGCTCGTCAGCCAGGTGAGCTGACGACACAGGACGCCACCACGTTGGATCAACGTGCGGCATTGGCCAAGCAACAGCGGGAAGCAGCGGAAGCAGCTGGTGATGCTGAAGGTGCTGCGGCATGGCGTGAGGAGGAACGCCGCCTGGAGCGCAGCCGTATCGCCAATGCGCAGGGTGCGATGGATGCCAGCCAGCAGGGGTTGTTTGCCCCTGGTGCGTATGACGCCGATGCACCGCTGTTGAATCAGGGCGGGGTCATCAACCCCGAGGTGCTGCCACTCGAGGGTCGAGTGACACCGATTGGGGCCGGGGCGTTGCCTCCTACGTCAGCCTTTACTCTCCCTGCTGACCTGTCGGGCGCAAAGCCTCGTTATGGCTACCGGGATCTGAACCTGGAGGTTGGATTTGGCAATGACTTCGACCTGGCGGCGTACATCTTGGCTGGTGATGCCAAAGGGCAGTCCAGGCGTGCTGGGCAGTTCCGTGCGGCGCTGGAGGCTGCTGGGTACGACCTGAAGGAAGTGATCGCCCATGGCCAGCAGGTGAAGGCTGCGCTGAAAGATGCAGCCCGGAACTGGAAACCCGATCCAGCCAACCCTTCCGTTCAAGCGATCACGCTGGATGCCCAGCCATTTGCTGGTGCTCCACGCCCTGCGGTGACGGTGCAGATGCAGCCGGTGATGCCTGCTGCGCCGCTTGAGATCCCTGCTGGTGCCAGCCGGAAGATCACAATCAAGACCAGCGAAGGCCGTATTCGGGGTGCTGCTGAAGCTCTCTACAGCTGGGCAAACAGCGGCATCCCTGGCGAGGGGCAGGCGATCAAAAGCATTGATCAGGCCCTGGAGCTGGTCAGAGCAAAGGGGGCAATCCTCGATCCAGACAAGATCCCTGGCTTGGACATGGACGCGGCACGCAACAACAAGACCATGGGTCGCACCACCCCTGAGGTGACTGCTGCGTACAAGCAGTTCTACGGCCTTGAGCAGCCTGCAGCGGCACCGCTGACGCGGGTGAAGGTCTCTGCCACACCCAAGGTGGCAGACATCTTTGAGTCGCTCTCTGACGCCCTTCTGGAGTCCGATAGGCGGACCTTCAAGAAGGTTGATCGTCTGCAGGGTTTAACCCAACGGGCGATCAAAGAGCTGGATGCAGGTGATCCAACCATTGCCCTGCAGGAAGCAGCAGCACTCGGTGAAACCCGACTGGCTGAACTGCAAGGTCAGATCGAATCCATCAAACAACGCGCTGCTCAGGAGGGCTGCTGATCATGTCCCAATGCGATGACGCCTTCCAGGAAATCCAACGCCTGGAACAAGAACGCCGGAAGATCGAGGACCAGCTGATCCGCGCCAGGGAGGCGTTAGATCCTGAGCAACGCATTGATCCAGCACGGGTCTTTGTCTTCCAAGACAAGGCCACTGGCGCCTCAGTCGAGGTGCAGTTTGACCAGATCTGGGATGCGTTGCGGCGTACCGATAGCCCTGCCATGCAGGCATGGGCTGATCGGGCATTAGGTGCTCGTGAACGCCCTGTCGGTTCGGAGGGCCAGTTCCAGAACCTGAAGCAACTGGTGGACCGCATCGGCATTGAAGATGCCAACCAGATGGCCCGACTGGTGCAGACCATTACGGGCAGCTGGGAGGAGATGAATCCCAAGGATTGGAACGCCGTTACTGCCATCAACAACAAGGAGACCTTTGCTCAGCGGTTGGCCGATAGCTTTGCTGAGGCAAACATCCGGCTGGATACGGACAAGATCAGCCGTGGTGTTGCTGAGAATGTCGCACCATTCCTGACGATCCTGAACCGTCAGACCAAGCTGCAAGTCTTCTCTGATGTCACTCGGAAGACATTGATTGAAAAGGTTCGTGCGATTCGTGAACACATTGAACAGACGGGAACTCCAGCGACACAGGAGTTGAAGTGGGCATTGGTTGATGCAGGTGCCAAGGCGATCTTTGCTCAGCGTTCTGCTGCACTCTCCCGTCGTGTATCAGGCCAGCTGCTGCAACAACTGCAGAACAACAGCATGGTGGCGCCTGCGATTGCAGGTCGGTTGTTCAGGGAGGAGCTGGAACGTGAGGCCGGGAAGCTGTTTGTCCCGACTGCTGGTGATCTGATTGGCGAGAACACCGTGCTGGGCAAGGTGGCAGAAGCCTCTGCTCGTGGTGTGGATGGCGTGGAAGACCTGAAACAGCTTGAGATCACACTTGAAGCTGAAGGCGCTGATCCATTTGCGCCCAGTCTGGATGATGACTTTGCTTACAACTGGCGTCGTCAGGCAAGGGCTTACTACAAGGATTCTCAGCTGTTTAACCTCAACACTCAACTGCTGAATAACTACCTCGCCAATAAGCTGGTGTTTGTTGCTGAGGGTTTTCGCAAGGCGTTTGAGAATGGCGTCAAGTTGCGCCCTTTCGGTACATCTTTTCTGCGTGGCATCTTCGATTTAGACAACACGATCAAGGGTGCTCGCATTGCGGCTGAAGCTGGCTTCATCGCCCAGGACGTGATTCGTCAGAGCTGGAAGGACAGCTTCCGCGATGCCTTCATCGAGGGCCGTACACCCTTTGCTGGCAACCCGGACCAGCTAGGTACGCAGGGTGCCATCCCGATTGATCAGCAGTACGAGATTGCGTATCGGGTGCTGTATGGCGATGAAGGTCGCCCAACGATGAAAGACGCCGATGGGAACGATGTGCCCATCGAGATGCCAAGCAAGGTCCAGAAGCTCCGTGCTGCCATCACGCAGGGCCTGGACCCTGACGCCCGCTACTGGCCGATGGACATGCGGGATAAGGCGTTCGTCGGGCTAAAGCTGCTTGGAAATCACCTGATCGAGAAGCAGACCGGCATGAAGTTGCCTGTCACTTCAGCTCTGCAGATGATGGCAGCTGTCGATCATCGCGCTGGTCTCAAGACCTTCATGACCGCAAGGGCCAATGAGCTGCTGCTGCGGTCTGCCAATGAAATGCCGTTGCTCAGCTGGGCAGAACGCAAGGCATGGGTCAGGGAACAGTTGGAAGATCAGCTGTATCAAGCCACCCCGACTGCACAGAACATCAAGGACTTCAGGAGGCAACACGACCTGAGCCCGGAGGAGTTTAGTGATGAGGACATTGCTTCTGCATTGGCTTACCAGGCAGAAATCGGCAAGCCGGTGTTGGCATCACCAGAGCAGCAGGAAGCATTTGCGTTATCGCAATACGCCCGGATGCAACAGAAGCCTGATGGCTGGCTGGGCAAGTTAGATCAAGGAATCATGGGCGCTCGTGAAGATCGCTATGTCGATTCCTTCTTCCCCTACTGGCGTTCACCGATGGGTCAGGCGTTGTGGGACATGAAGCAGGCCAGGCCGCCCATCATCGAAACGGCCAAGGTCATCTTTGGCAAGAACCCCACCACCGAACAGATCGCCAAGGTGACAGGTTCTTGGTACACATGGCTGGGGATGCTCTCCATGTGGGGTGTGTTGGAGTCCCAGGGGCTTGTGGAAGGCAACGGCCCAACGGACCCCAAGGAGCGTGCTGAATGGCTGGCTGCTGGCCATAAACCCAACAGTGTTTTTGGCATCCCGTACAACCTTGGCGGTCTGCCAATCCTCAATACGTTGTTCCTCTACAGCGATCTATGGAACACGTTTGTCAGCGGGGAGTACAGCCACTACGACCGCAAGAACGCCTTCATGGGTCTAGCCCAGGTGGCGATTGGTCAGCTGATGCGTCAGACCGGCTGGCGGCAGTTCCAGATGCTGGGTGACACGTTGATGTCGCAAAGCGAGGGGCAGTGGGCGCGGTTCATGGGTTTCCTGGTGAACGGACAGGTGAATCCCGCGTCTGGTGTTACACGCCAGGTGGAACGTCTTACTGGACTGACCAACCAGGATCTGATGCAACCTCGTGCTCTCACGCTGGAGGACCGCTACTGGCAGGACCAGATCGGTGATGACGACCCGCTCAAGAAGCTGGAAGAGAACCTCCGCAACTTTGCTTACTACTCCGTGCCATCGGTGTCGTTCCTGATGGGGCAGCCTCTCAAGGAGGAGGACTACATGGGTCGCAAGGTCCAGCGGCCTGAGGGGATCTTCAAGGGTGAATGGCCGCTTGGCTTCCCAGCCCATTGGGATAACCGGGTGTACGCCACGTTGGATCGGTTGAACCTGTTGCAACCACCTGCACCGCTGATGAGCGGGAGGCTGGGTGGGGTGTTGATGGATGAACCGTTGGAGAAGGAGTTCAACCACTACACCGGCAACACCAAGGGCGGAGTGATCAGCGACCACCCGTTGTTCAGCCGTCGTCTCAGCGTGCGCTTGTCAGCCGTGGAGGGTGAGCTAGATCGCGGGGAGGGGCGTCGGTATGAGGTGAAGACCACCGTGCCGGTTGACCTGCAACCGCTGCTGGATCGTCTGACGAAAGGCAAGACGCTGTATGAGGCGCTCAATGGTCTCTTCACCTCAGCAAGCTGGAAGCAATGGGAGGCCGATCCAAGGTTCAGCACTAATCCCAAGCTGAATGACCGTCCACGATCACAGCAGCTGGAGCTACCAGGGCCCAGGGCTGTCAAGATCTTGCACGACTACTACGCCCAGCTGGCGACTGAAAAGGTGGAGCTGAGCCAATCGCCTGGTGCAGCGCAGTGGCGTCAGGAACGTGATGCCCGCAATGCGCTCACCACACCTGATCAGGTGGAGCGTGATGCGACTGAACTTGAGCGGATGGTTCGTTGAGACGCAGCAATCGGTTCAACGTCTTTGCCAGCGCTCGCGGGCAACGCGGGCCATGTATTCCGACCGAAGCCCCCAGGAGCAATTCAGGGGTGTGAAGTCACCATCAAGGTCGTCGCGGGTCAAGCAGTGTTTATCGGTGGGCCGATCGCCCATATCGGCGTAGAAGTTGCGGAAGTCGGTCCACTCGTCGCAGACGGAGATCCGGTCTCCGAGATAGCCGGGGCAGGAGGGGCGACGGACACGGGCCAGCATCTGCGTCCAGGCTCGATGCTCTGGGCCGTAAATCATCCCGTGACGGTAGTGAGCAGCTGCGGCCCAATCCTTCCGGTAACAGCCACAGGAGGTGGACCGCCCCTGGATCAAGTTGGTTGCCAGCACTGAGACCTCAGTGCCGCAGTCGCAGCGACAGCTCCAGAAGTGGTGGCTGCATTGCTTCTCGCCGGTGGGGCGTAGCGCAACCAGTCGGCCAAAGCGCTGGTCAGTTAAATCTTTCATTTGGGCTGGACCTCGGCTGGCTTGCGCTTGGACACGGGCTTCAGTTCGTCATCCCGGAGCTGGAGATTGCGGGCTTGGCAGGCCGCGGCAATCGCTTCCTCGCTAGGGCAGGACTCCGCCAGGTTGAGGGCCTGCCGGATTGCAGTGTCGATGAAGGGCATGATTCAGAGGGGTGGAGCTTCGTTCTTTCTATTGAAGCGAGCCTGTTCTTCCGCGACGGCATCGCCATGTTCGGCATACCAGTTTTCAAGGATCTCCAGCCATTTCTCTTGGTAGCTGCGAAGCTCGAGGCCTTCAGTCGAGACAACGGTGACAGGCCTCCCTGGCTCGGGATGGGCAAATAGCAGGCTGCAGCGTTTGACCGGACTGGGGAGCTGGTCGCCATACAGCTCATTGATCGCCAGGGAGTAGGCGGCCAGTTGTGTTCTCTGCTTATCGCAGAACTTGGAGTGAACTTTTTTGTTCTCTCGCTTGGTCTTGTAGTCAATGATCACGACATCACCGTTGTCAGTCATCATCAATCCATCGCAGCTTCCGGCATAACCCAGACCTGCAATCTTGGTGTGAACCGGAATCTCCACGGCGAGGGTTTTCTTCGCCTTGGAGACAAGCTCCTGGAGCGGGTTGATCCAGGGCAGGTGATCAGCCAGCGGCTCATGAGGCTTGCCCTGAAGCCATTGCTCCATTGCGTAATGAACAGCAGTACCGCGTTCTGCTGATTCGCGGGCGACAGCGTCATGGTCAACATCTGGCTCTGCTTCGATCCATTTGGATTTATCGAATGGGAACTTCCATCCCAAGATCGAGGTGACATTGGGAGCGATAACTCCCTGGCTCTCGTAAAGGCCGAAGTCCCGGCCCCTAGGAAACCAGCGTTCGCTGATGGTGATTGGCTGGATCGGGGAATAGATAGGAGGCTTCAATTTCACTGCTCTACCTCCTGCTTCAGTTGATCGGAGAGCTGATCCACCAAGGCCTCTTGATCTCGAACCTGGGCCTGCAGGCGGTCGAGCACCGCCATGGCGTTGACCAGCTCAAACAGGCGCGGAGCGGCGGCTCCAAGCTCGGGGTATTCGGCAACAGCTTCAAGAGGCGACTTTTCGGTGGCGGTTGCGATGGCGCTTGTCAGACAAAAACTTGATGCGGTCATGGTCAAAGCGTTGGTCAAAAGGAGCAAAGCAGGCGGGGCAATTGGCCGTCAAGGCTTACACCCCCGCAAGGAATTACGGGGCTGGAGAGTAAAACGACGGCGGCGATGTTTCGGGTTCAGAGAATGGCGCAGGTGCTCTGTATTCGTCCTGGCGAATCAGCACCCCATTGACTTCCTGCAGGTTGGTGTCGCCAACATTGCAGCCGCCGGGTGACGATGGCGTGGCGCCATAGGTGCCACACTCCACCCAGGCCAAAAGAAAAAGTTCAATCACGATTAGTCGGTTTCAGTGTTGTTTCTTTGCCGGCGCTTTCGGTCAAGCGGCCTCCTTCAATCGGCCTCCCCTGCAAGCGGTCGGTTGGCCCAGCGTTCCCACAGTCGGTAGATCTGCTCGGCCCAAGCCAGCAGTCCATCCGGGTCGCCTGGGTATTCGGGGATGCTGCCGGGTTCGCCCTCGACGCAATCGCCAGGGCTGTCGTGGACGACAACCTCAGCCCTCAGGAACAACCCGTGAGGAGAGAAGTGCACCAACAGGAACCACGGCCTATCTGGCCAGATCGCCAGCGTCTCTGCTGCACAAGGTCGCAAGGTTGGCCGCGCACCGTCGGCTTCCCCATCTGAGAGCAGATACCAGCAGGGCGTATGTACATCGGCCCAACTGCGTTGCCAGCCGCGCTGCACAAGCTGACTGGTGATGCGCTGGAGCGTGTTTTGCTCAGGCGACGCCATCATCGCTGCGCTCCAGCCAGCAGGCGCTGGCACGCCTCGGTGATGGCGATGAACTGTTCCTGCTCGCCGCCCTGGTCCGGGTGGTGCTGCATCGCCAGCTGGCGATAGGCCTGCTTGATCTCGGCCGCTGTGGCGCCGGGCTCCAGATCGAGCAGCAGCCAATCCGATTGCCGGGGTGGGACTTTGCCCGTCAGCGGCGACCACTGGGGTTCTTCCGCAAACTTGCCCCATTTCATGCGGCGCCACAGCTCGGTCATGGTTTCGCCGCCGCTGATGAAGAACATCTCCTCGATTTCGGCGAAGCCAGGATTGCCAGTGGGTTGGTGCCCGAAGCGTGCCTGGAACTCGGCCTTGCGCTCAGCTCGGATCCGATCGCCTTCCGCCTTGGCTGCCAGGTATCCCGGCAGGCATAACTCCTGGATGCGCTGCAGGTCGGCGGCCGAAAACAGCAACCCGGCAGCCTGTTGATCACCGCCGGCATCCGCCAGGGCGCGACCGAGATCAGCGATCTGATGCCGCCAGTTCAAGCGGAGTTCTGGCGCCCAGCGGAGTAGGCGCTGCTCCTGGTCACGGCTGAGCCGTGCCTCTGACTCGTGTGAACAGGAGTGGGTGAGCCCTTCAGTGCACCCCGCCTCACAGGCGAATTGGGAGACTTTCCCCTTGGTTTCCATCAGCAGATCGCGGTGGGGATGCTTCTTGTCTTCCTTCCACACGGTCTTGAGCGTGGCCTCGATCGCCTGGTGGTAGCCGGGGTCATTGCAGGCGGGGAGATCAGCGAGCGGCACGCCAGCAGCCTCAAGCACCAGGCGGGTGCTGGGGTTCTGCACCACGCTGCAGGCAGGGCCGAAGCCTTTGCGGATCGCTGCGGCTTGCTCCACCTGGAGCAGGAATCGGGCCTGTTGGCGGGGGCCTTGTTCCTGGATCGGATCACGCCAGGTGACGGGTGGGTTGCGTCGAGCCATCAGTCCACCTCCGCCGCTTCATCCACCTGCAGCCAATCCGGCAGGTTGCTCTTGAGGTGCTGGGCTAGCAGCGCATCATCGAGCAGCGCATCACCGCCCTGGTTGCAGATAGCAGCAACCCGGTCAAGGCCATCCAGCAGCCCATCAAGATTCTCCGGAACGGGGCTGAATCGGACCACGACAGGGGTGCTGCCGATATTGATGCTGCACTTTTTAACCGTGCCGCTAAATACAGCGCAGACGCTGATCTTGATGTCGCTGCCATCGGGGTAAACCCACAGCCGATGCTTGCCATCGCAGGAGACTGCTGCCGGCAGGATCGACCAATAGCGCCCACCGGCTGGGGGCACATAGGTGCCAAGGTCGCCGGGATCTTTCTTCTGGTAGCCACGCAGCACCAGGCCAGCGGTGAGGGTGAAGATGTTCAATGGTGTGCTCCTCGTTTGATCAGGTGGACGGCTTTGCTGGCCCTGGTGAGCGCCGTGTAGTGCAGTGGGATCAGGTCAGCGGTGTTGCAAAAAGCCAGATCACTTGCAATCCAGATGTGCTTGAAAGTGCTGCCCTGGCTCCGGTGAACCGTGAGCACTGCCGCTGAACGCAGGTCACAACACCAGCTGCGCAGTTCATGCCATTGCTTCCACGCCTTGGTGCGTGCTGGCCCGGCTTCGATCTTGGTGATCGCCTGCCGCAGTTCCTGGATGCGTTCACCCCAGGCAGTGCTGCCAGGGATTGGCGCAAACACCTCGATGGTCTTGAGCTGATCGCCGGGGGCCAGCGGCTCCAGCTTCAGCTTCTGAACGGTGAGATCACAGCTGATCGAGAAGTGCCGGCTGTCTTGTCGCTTGGGGGTGCGCCATACGGCATCGCCGATGTGTTGCACCAGCCGGTGCTGCTTGGCTTCCACCACCCGCCATTCACAGGTGGAAGGTGCCAACGGTGCGGCCAGTGATTTGCCGGGTTGCTGGACGGCATCACCGTTGGCGACCACCTCGCCGACCTGCCAGCCCTTGGCGGCAAGTTGTTTGCCGAGCTTGGCCTCGCGGATGGCCAGCGTGAGCTTGTCCACCTGCCTGTTGGACCAACAGAGGATCCGCCCTGCATCCGGCTGCTGCTCCCAGCGGGGATCGCAGAGGATCCGCTTGGCACTGGCCAGCCAGGGGTTAGCCCAGTCGTAGGTGATGACCTGGCTTTCGGAGTGGGTCAGGTCGCGGCTGGGCCAGGCGCCGTTGATCTGTTCGCGTGTGGCGTATCGCCTGATGGTGGTGGCCAGCTGCAGCACGGGGCCCTGGTGGCGCACCACTTCCGTCAGGGCAGCAATGCCGCCGGGTGGATTGAGGAACGCCTGGGCCATGACGCCGCGGTAGTTGTCCTCCTCGCCGGGTTCCGGTGGTGGGTCCACAGGCGGCAGCTGGCTTGCATCGCCCACGCAGATGATCACGGTGCCGGTGGTGGCAGCGAGGCGCTCCAGATCTTGTCCCAGTTGTTGGCTGAGCATCGACGCCTCATCGACCACGAGCACATCGACCCCGCGGAGCTGGCCGCGTTTCTCGGCCTGCTTGAAGTCGGCGATGAACTGGACGTAGCGGCCCCGTGCCACCGGCTTCAGCCCGAGCAGGGAGGCCACGGTTTTGCAAGGCACCTTGTCAGGCACGCGACCACGAATCACACCCACGGCCTTGTGGGTCGGGGCAGCCGCGGCCAGGCGTTTGCCCTGCTCCAGCAGGCGGTGGATCAGCACGCCGGTGAGCGTTGTTTTCCCGGTGCCGGCAGGGCCATGCAGCGCTGTGTTCCTGCCATCAGCCACGGCCGTGAGCAGCTGGGTCAGGGCCTTCTCCTGGCTGGGGGTGAGGTTGATGGGGTCAGCCATTGGCCTCACCTCTCAGCCGCTTCAACGCCTCAACCAGCACGGTGCCTTCGCTGGCTTTGAACAGCAGGTGGTGGTGGATGGCCTCGGGCTGGCCCTCCAGGAAGCCGCAACCGACGCCCTCCCGGCCAAGGACAAAAAACGCCTCCTCGACCTGGTATTCGGTGGCCTCCCAGTCCAGGAACAACACCGTGGCCCGGTCACATTCCGGGAGAGCCTGCGCCTCCTTCGCCAAGGCCAGGGAGCCGGAGAGATCGGCAAGTGATCCGGGCACCAGGTAATGACGCTGGCCCTCTACCTCAAACCAACAGCAGGCCACGCCTGACGGCAGAACTGCTTCGTGGATTTGGTCGCCCCATGAGACTGAAGCTCGCTTCTTTTCGATCCAGGCTTCAGTCATCGGCCTGCCCCTCCGTTTCAAGCAAGCTGTTCAGCTGCCGCCGCAGGGATGCCATAGCCGAGCTGTCGCCCTGTTGCATGGCAATCTCGGCAGCCTCGTTGTCGAGATATTCGGGTTGCTGAATCAGCGTTTCAATTAGCGCGGGTTCAATGTCGGTCTCGTGGCCTTTCTTAAATGCGTCGTTGCAGGCATCGGCATGGCTCAATACGGATGCCAGCGCACAGATGACGACGCCGATAGTCGCCTGGGTTGAGCAAAGGTGTTCCCCTAGGGAGCTGTTCTTTGAGACCGCGTCGCTGTCGAAGCTGTCGTAGGCAGCGTCAATCTCTGCAGTGGATCCTTTGACTCCTGCGTTTAGTAGGCGGTCGAGAAACCACAACTCATCCTGGATGTCACGCAAGGTCTGCCGGATGCCACGGGTAGCAATGCCCTTCATCCGCTCCTTGATGTGCTCAATGCTCTGCTGTTCATTCGTCATTACTGAATGCCTCCTGCAAAATCTGTTTTCTCCATTCAGGCTTCATCAGAACTCCACTCCAAAGGCTTCGCAGGCGTTGGCGATCCGCGCCACATAGGCGGGGTCGGCTTGAGCTGATTCAGCGGTGAAGCGGAACATGGGCGCAGGGTGCGTCTCCATCCGCTCCAGCAGGCCGCAGGCGCTGAGGCGTTTGGTGTGGCCTTGCACGGTGCGAGGAGCGACGCCGGTGGCATCTGCGATCTGCCTGGCGGTTTGCCATTGCTTGCACCGCTTGAGGTGCGCGAACAGGCGACACTCCTGCGGGCTGAGTTCAATCCGTGGCGGGGTGGTGGTCATGTGATGCGCGGTCAGGGACAAAAGAAAGCCCCGAAGGGCGACGGTCTTGTTCGTGGGCCGACAGCGATGGCGTTACGCCGAGTTGCGTTTGGTCGCGGTGAGAAGCGAAGAGTTCGCGTTGTGACTCGCCCTTTACGGGGCTTGTCGCGATGTCCTTGACCCATTTGCGAGGCTGGTGTGAGCACCGGCCTGGCGATTGAGATGAGCGGTCAAACCGCCTGGGAACGCCTGGGCATCCACCTCAAAGAGACGAATTGCCTGGAGTCAATCCAGAGGACGCTCTACTGGGATCAGAACACGCGCATGCCCAGCGGAGGGGCTGCCTGGCGTGGCGAGCAGCTGGCCTTGCTGGCGCGGCAGCTCCATGCCCGTCAGAGCGCTGCGTCCTATGCGGACCTGATCGCCGAAGCCCGACAGGACTGGCACGTTGCCGTTGCTGCAGCAGGAGCTGCAGACAACAGCGAACTGCAGGCCCGCGGGCGCAATCTGGATCTGCTGGAGCAGGACTTACGTCGTCAGCAAGCCCTGGATCCTGATCTGGTCAGCGCCCTGGCCACCGCCAAGGCGGAGGGCTACGACCGATGGCAACAGGCAAAGGTCAGGTCTGATTTCAGCCTGTTTGCGCCGGCCTTGACCCGCATGGTGTCCCTGCGTCAGGAGCAGGCCCGCCAGCTGGCGGAACCGCGCAGCTGCTGGGAGACCCTTGCCCAGCCCTTTGAGCCCGATCTCAGCCTGGAGCGACTTCAGCAGTTGTTTGCGCCCTTGCGCCAGCGGTTGCCGGAACTGCTGGATCAGCTGCGCAGCGGCCCGAGGCCCACGTCCCTCAGCTGGGATCTGCCTGCCGCGACTCAGCAGCAGCTCTGTGATCAGCTCCTGGAGGACTGGGGCCGCGATCCGGCGATCACCTGCGTGGCCGCCTCCCCGCATCCGTTCTCGATCACCCTTGGCCCCCGCGACTTCCGAATCACCACCCGGGTGGTGGCTGGT
The DNA here is from genome assembly GCF_014217855.1 of Synechococcus sp. HK01-R. Lineage (NCBI taxonomy): Bacteria > Bacillati > Cyanobacteriota > Cyanophyceae > Synechococcales > Synechococcaceae > Synechococcus > Synechococcus sp. HK01-R. Next base: position 1,378,048 of record NZ_CP059059.1, read on the forward strand.
CAGCCGCTCTCCTGTTTCCTGGCGACGGCGCATGAATGGGGGCATTCGCTCTATGAGCAGGGGCTGCCCACCGCGAGCCACCAGTGGTTCGCCTGGCCCCTAGGGCAGGCCACGTCGATGGCCGTGCATGAAAGCCAGTCGCTGTTCTGGGAAAACAGGGTGGCCCGCAGCCTCCCCTTCGCTGAGCGCTGGTGGGAACGGTTCGCCGCGGCGGGTGCCCCGCTTGGGTCGGCCAGGGAGTTCTGGGGGGCGATGAATCCGATGGCGCCAGGCTGCAATCGCGTGGAAGCCGATGAACTCAGCTACGGGCTACACATCTTGATCCGCACGGATCTGGAGCTGGCGCTGCTGGAGCAGGGGCTGGCAGTGGACGATCTGCCGCAGGAATGGAACCGTCGCTACGGGGAGCTGCTTGGGGTCAAGCCTGCCGATGATGCTGAGGGGTGTTTGCAGGATGTGCACTGGAGCGAGGGATTGTTCGGTTACTTCCCCTCCTATCTGCTGGGTCATCTGATCAGTGCCCAGCTCAGCGAGGCGATGACCGCGGCGATCGGTGCCCCGGAAGACCACGTCGCCCGTGGCGATCTCAGCGGCATGCTCGCCTGGCTGCGTGAGCATGTGCACCCGATCGGCCGTGCCCTCAATGCGGAGCAGCTGGTGGAGCAGGTGAGTGGCCGTGCCCTGTCGGCCGAGCCGTTTCTCGCCTACCTCGAGGCGAAAATCAGCAGGCTGTCTCCGGCGATGTCAGGGAGCAGCTGATCAGAAGAAAAAGCGATGTGTCGCTGCTTACACGCGCCAGGTGTCTAGCGGTGGGGAGTCCCATCGCTGGCGTGACCATGTCGATGAAACAACTGGAGACGTTCCTCTCCAAGGCTCAGAGCAACGACACGATTCGTCGTGAGGTGGAGAGCTGCGGCAGCGACAACACCTGCGTCGCCAAGGTGGCGCTCCGTCACGGTCACAAATTCTCCCCGGCCAACCTCAGCCGTTGGCAGCGGGAGCATCAGTGATCCAGATGGCTTTGGACCGTTTTGTGTCTGAGCCGCAACGGCAGCCACGACAGTGGCTGCCTGCCCTCTACAACGGACGAGTCCCGCCTGAGACCTGGCATGCCGCGATCCTTCAGCTGCGAGCTGGCCCAGGCCTTGGCCGTGATGCTGCTTGAGCTCGATGCGGAGCTCAGGGAATTTGCCCATCAACTGGATCGCTTGGACGAGTCGCCTTGCTCTGCGGTTGTGACAGGCGAGAGAGAGTTGTTGCCCCCCCGCTGATGCAGGCTCCGGAGTCTTTGCTGATTCGCCTACGGCAGACGGCTGATGGCCAGACGGGCCGCCGTTTGGTGTTGTTGCTCAGCCAGCTCGGTGACTTTGATTCGATGGAGTACGCCCAGGCCCTGGTGCCAGTGCTACCCAGGCTCAGGGATGCCGGTATCAGCCTTCTGGCGATCGCCATTGGAGATGAGGCGGGCGCTGAGAGGTTCTGTGCGTTCACTGGCTTCCCGTCCACGGCGCTGGAGGTGGTGCCTGATGCGCAGCTGCATCGTTCCCTGGGGCTGTATGCAGGTCTCAGGACGCCGGGTGGACCCTGGCCAGGGCTTTTGCTGATGTGTGCCGGCCTCGGGTCACCAGGCACTCTGGCTGAGGTGCTGCGGGGGTACGTCGGTGATCGTCGTGCGGCCCAGCGTTTCACCGACGACGCCGTGATCGATACGGGGGTGCTGCCTGCTTTCCCGGCGTCGTTGTTTCAGCGCGCTGGAGGCAGCGGTTTTCAGCGCCCCTTTGAACTGGCCACCCTGCGGTTGCGCAACATGAATGAGGTGCTGCGCCACTGGCGCACCTATGTGCCGGATGACGCCTTCATCACCCAGCGGGGCGGCACCTTCCTGATTGATTCCGACGACAGCCTGCTCTACTGCCATCGCGATCGCGGCATCCTCGGCTTCTCGGAGACCATGCATGAACCGTTGGCGTTTCTCGAACCTTGGCTCTCGCAGGCGTGAGCGTCGTATCGCAACGCAGTGACGCGCCAGGCAGTGACGCGCCAGTGAGTGGTGGGCCGCCTCCCTGGAGACCGTTGTTGCGCGCTGCCCGCGAGCGGGAGGGGCGTGCCCCCGGGGGCGGATGGCTGCAGCTGGCCACATTGGCCAGTGATGGCACCCCCCGGGTGCGCACCCTGGTGTTCCGGGGGTGGTCGGCGCCTGCCCAGCTCGATTTGCTCACGGATGCCCGCAGCGAGAAGCCGCAGGATCTGATTCAGCAGCCACGGGTGGAGCTCTGTTGGCTCTTTCGCAAGGCTCGGGAGCAGTTCCGACTGCGGGGGACTGCCCGGGTGATCGGGGCCGCAGAAGCGATCGAAGCCCTCGAGCAGCACTGGCAGGGGATGTCGCCTCAGGGGAGGGCGGTGTGGGGCTGGCCCGCCCCCGGGGCCTCGTTCGTGCCGGAGGGACCCTGGCCCGAGCAACTGCCTGATGGCAGCCCACTGCCGGAGGCGTTTCGATTGCTGCAGGTGGTGATCGATCGCGTCGAGCAGCTGGATCTCAAGCCACATCCTCACCTGCGCCGCTGCTGGGAGCAGGGGCAGGGTTGGCAGGAGCAGCGGCTCAATCCCTGAGCGTCCAGAGAGCAAGTCCGCCGCCGCGTCCCCTTGCCGTCAGTGAACCGTTGCGGTCGCGATGAATCAGGGCGAAGAAAGGCTCCTTCTGGGCTGTCGGGGCGGGCAGGTGCCGCTCGATCAGCACCTGCTGTCCCAGGGAGAGGCAGAGGGTCGTGAACTGGAAGCGCAGCAAGGGACGAGCCCCGATCAGTTGCCCGGGGCCTCGGAAGCGCAGTTCCAGGGCGCCCAGATTCACCGCATTGCTGAGGTTTAATTGGCCATCGGTCTCGATGGCGATCTCCAGGCGAGCTTGAAGCTGCCTGAGCAGCCAACCGCTCATGCCGTTGGCCTCACCGGTTGTGCGGGGCCAGACGGTTTGAAGCTGCCAGCAGCCCACGAGTTCCGTGGCCGTGATGCCGCTTCCATGGCGGCGTGCCCCCTGCTCGAGTTCCAGGAGTTCCTTTCGATCCGGGGCGTGCATGGGTCAGCCGAGATTGAGATACCAGCGCAGGGCTGCCAGCACCTGACCGGCGGGGCCAACGCCACTGAGTCGCTCGCCAATCAAAGCCGCAACGAAGCCCAGCATCGCCACGCGCCCGTTGAGGCGTTCAACGCCCACGAGGGCCTGAGTGTTCCAGGGGCGCCGCGTCGTGAGGCTCTCCCCGAAGGCCTCCAGGGGTTCGTAGCGGTAGTCGGAATCGTCCGGCATGGGGGTCAGCAGAGGGTGGCTGAGCTTATTCAGCCTTACCTGCACTGGAGTCGGCCTGGCTGAACTTCCAGAAACTGATGCTGGCCAGGGCACCGCCGATGCTTAGGACGATGACAAGAAAGGATTCCGTGCTCATGTCAAGAAAACGTTTCGTTTCTTGATGCATCCTGGCGCGCGGGAGTGTCGGTTGTGGTGCCGCCTGCTGCCTAGGTACTTCTGCTCAATCATCCGCGAGCGCCACCCGGCGTCCACGGCTGTCGTGGAGGCCTCCTTACGTTTTGTAAACCTGCTTGTTCTCTTGTGTTGCGCACTCTGCTGACGCGCCCGTTTCTTGCCGACTTCGGCCTGTTGGTGCTGAGGGTTTTCACCGGCTCACTGCTGATCCATCACGGCTACGAAAAGCTGGCCAATATCGACAACTTTGCTGACGCCTTTGTGCGGCCGCTTCACCTCCCTTTCCCGATCACCCTCTCCTATCTGGCGGCGTTTTCCGAGATCGCCGGAAGCTGGCTTCTGATCACGGGGTTCCTCACCCGTTTCGGGGCACTGGCGATTCTGGGCACGATCAGTGTTGCGATCTACCACGCGATCGTGATCAACGGTTTCAACATCTATTTGCTGGAGCTGCTCGGCCTCTATTTCGCCAGTGCCGCTGCTGTGCTGGCCGTGGGCCCCGGACGCTTCGCTGTCGATGAACTGATCGTGCGGCGATTGGCTCCTGAGCTCAGCCAACAGCAGACCCGCTTGGAGGCCTCCTTTGCTGCCAGCTCTCAACCCGATGTGGAAACCGTGGGGTCTGCCAGCTGAGCTGGGTCTCCTTGAATGAGGAGGCCTTTGGCTGCCGGGAGCTGGCTTGATGTGTGGTCGCTATGCCTTGAGCACAGCCCTCCCCAACTTGCCGGTTCCCTTGCTGGAGCATCTTGATGGGGACCATCGCCGTCATTACGCCCCAAGGGATCTGATCCGCCCCGGTGAACCGCTGCTGGCCCTGCGCCGCGAGGAGGGCAAGGACCAAGCTGCCCTGATGCTCTGGGGGTTGATCCCCTCCTGGGTCAAGGACCCATCCACCGGCCCAAGGCCGTTCAATGCCCGAGCCGAAACCGTGGCCGAAAAGGCCAGCTTCCGTGGGGCCTGGCGACACCGGCGCTGCCTGCTGCCGGCCAGCTGCTTTTTTGAGAAGGGCCAGCAGATCGCCCGGGATGACGGTCAGCCCTTCTGGATCGCGGGCCTTTGGGAGCGCTGGCTCGGTGCGGATGGCAGTGAGGTGGACACCTGCACCGTGCTCACCACCCAGGCCAACGCCTTGATCCGCCCCCTCCACGACCGGATGCCGGTGCTCATTCCCGCAGGACTGGAGGAGGCCTGGATGGCTCCGAGCGATGGTGCCGAGCTGCGTGCCCTCGAGCCCTTGCTGCTGGGGTGGGATCCAGTCGGCTGGCAGGTCCGACCGCTCACACCGTTGCGCGCACCCGCTGAGGCGCCGGTCCAGGGCTCATTGTTCTGAGCTGCGGCCGCTTCCCTTGAACAGATCCCGCCAGCGCAGCTCCTGATCCTGGGCCTCTGGAGTCCCCTCGAGCGGGAACATCGGCAGAAAGTCCTTGTCGGCGGTGGGGAAATAGGGGCCTTGCTTGAGTTCGAACATCACCGTGTCGGGTTCCAGGGCCACCAAGGTGTGGAACTGGTTCTCCGCCAGCTCCACACCCCGTAGGGAGCCCTTGGCGCTCAGCCGTTCCTGCCTCAACACATGGCCCTGAGCATCCAAGACCAGTAGGCCGAGTGCCCCCTGCAGCACCAGGAAGCATTCGAACCCGGTGCCCGCCTCGGCTCGTACGTGGCGGTGGGGACGCACGTAGGTGCCAGGCTGCAGTGCATTGAGAAACCTCTGCACCAGGTCGCTCTCCCGGTGAAGGTTGTGGTTGCGTCGCAGGCGTTCGCGCTGGCGTGCTTCGGTGGCAACCGCATCGAGCAAGTGCTGGTCGATGCGTTTCAGCTGTACCTGCCAGCGCTGCAGCAACTGCTCCACCCGCCCCTGCAGCTGGACGATCGGGTCGGCATCAGCCTCCCCCTCGCCCAGGTCCTTCACGCTCCAGAACGTGATCTGTTCCTCCCAGTCAGGGCACTGGGCCTGCACCATGGGGCGATGGGCTTCGGCGTCGACGGCGATGACGCAGCTGGCCTGCTCGAGTTCCTGGCGGCTCACCTGATGCGGCAGGGCCAGATCCGCTGGATCCAGCTCCAATCCGCGCTCCCGCAGGGCCGCCAGAGCCTCCTTGGCCATCGGTCCGACGTTGCCGCTGTCAGGCCTCACCCCCAGGCCGGCTGAGCTGGCCTGGACTTGGTCATCAAGTCCGAGCTGATGGGCCCTGTGGTTGAACCACTGCTCCGCAAAGCGACTGCGGAAGTAGTTGCCCGTGCAGAGAAACAGAACGAGGTCCATCGAGGAGTCAGCGGGGGGCGGGGTCGGGTTGGCTGCTGATCACGCCCTGCTCCAAGGGCAGCAGCTCTTCGTCGTCGCCGGCACGGCTGCGCACCGGAGCACTGAAGCCGCGCGCGCGGGCGTTCTTCACTTCAAAGGGGCCTGGGGTGCCGGTGGGCACGGCCAGACGCAAGGCGAAGGGATGGGAACCAGGTTCCACATCGCCGATGGACCCCACCCTTGTGCGGTTCTGCAGGACCGGCTCGCCGCTGCTGTCGAGGATGCGCGCGTAGACGTCGGTATCGACCACGGGACGGCGGCCGGGGTTCTCAACGGTGCCCGTGAGCACGTAGCAGCTCGCTCCCTCCGGGCTGCTGATGCTGCCGCGGTTGCTGGCGCTTGTCGCTCCCGGCTGGGCTCCGGGATCGGCGGCGTCGCAGGGGGCAAGCTCCACGGCGCTGAGTTTCAGGTCGGCGGCCCAGGCCGTTGAAGGGCCCAGAAGCAATGCCGTGACCAGCAGAAGGGCGAAAAACAGACGCGAAACCATGGGAGCCAACTCAGGCAGGCGCAAGGCCCTGAAGAAGGACGTATTCATACGCGGCGACCCCGGCCAGTGCCAGCAGGATGGTCACCACCAGCAACTTGCCGTTCATCGTGAAGCGCGCCTGACGACTACCCCACCGATGATGGACGGGATCGTCCTGCCCTGCAGAGTCATGCCATACGGACCACGACCATCACGGGGAGTGACTTGAAGCCAAGGGTGCGCACCGGACTTCTGATTGTTTTGGCGCTGGGGTTGTTCACCCACTGCGCATCGAGAACGCGGGTGCGCGTCCGTTATCGATTGATTCCTGTGCAGCCGCAGCCTGAGCTCAAGCAGAGATCTCCGGGCCAACCGCTGCCACTGCCCTCCCGGGGCAGCCGTCTGATCTGAGCGAATCAGCTGAGCTCAGGCTCGATCCGGATCCAGAGGTAGGCCCTGCAGACCGAGAGCGAGTTGCCGGGCGGCGAGAAGGCCTGGATAGAGCAGGTTGGCGCGGCGGCTGTCGCGGAAGAGTCCGTGCAGCAACTGAAGCAGTGGGTCAGTCGGCGTCAGCTGGCGGCAGAGCACAGCGATCGCTTCACTGCCATGCCAGACCCGTGCACCATCCATCAGCACGGCGCCTTTGTTGAGGTCGTGGCCCTGCTCGCGGAGCTGCCGTCGCAGCCCGTGATCAGCGCGGCCATCGCGGATCACCAGATCGGGGATGCCACCGAGCAGTTCACTGCGCAGGGCGAAATGACGGCAGAACGGGCAGCCGCCGTCATACACAAGGGTGAGAGGCATCGGACCATTCTCGCTGCTTCCGAGGCTGATTCGCAGCCGGGTAGGTTGATGCGATTGATTGTTGTGAAGGGATGTCTGACAAGGCCCTGCTGAAGGAAGTGGCTCAGGAGCTCTGGGCCAGCGTGAAAAAGCTGCGCCCCGGCTTGCCCCGTGATTCCCGCTTGGAGCTCACCCTCAAGGCGCTGATGACCATCGGTGATCTCGCCGATCAGATTCAGGCTGCGGTGATTGTGGGTCTGGTGGCGGAGATGGAACCTCCCGAAGATGAGCCGAAGGGCGAGGACGTGACCACGACCCCCGGGGGTGACGCGACCGTGGAGCAGACCCCGGATGGGCGCCGGGTGGTGCGTCGCCGCTCCAGCACGGCCGGCTGACGCCCCTCAGCCGGATTGCCCCTCCAGCAGCGCCATGCCGCGTCGGTGAATCTCCTTGGCGTAGTCGGTCCAGGTGCCCTGCCCCCAGTAACGGAAGCAGCTGGTTTCCAGCAGCAGCAGATGCAGGAGGGCCTCCTGGTAGTCGGCGCGTCGGCTGATCGTTGGATCCTGATCGCGCAGTGGATCGAAGCGGGCGTGAAAGCGGGCGCTGAGTTCCTGCATCGGCTCCAGAACGTTGTCGTATCCCTGCACCCAGCTGAGATCGTTGGTCCATGAGGATCCCTCCATCGCAAAGGAGGGATCGGCCTGCTGCAGTCGCTCGATCGCAGCCTGCACAGCTGCCGGCGTCGGGGCCGATCCCACCGCCTCCCAGAGCCGGCTCTGACCCACGGCCTGAATGGTTGGGAATGCACTGGTGTCGATTCCGGCGGCATCCAGCTGCGCCAGATACTCCGTGCCGTTGAGGGCGATGCAGCCGTTTCCGTTCTCATGGAGACGGCGATGGGCCTGCCGGAAGGCTTCGGGAAACTCGTTCATCATCACGCCCCCGTTCTCACCATCGGCAATCTGTGTCACCAGGGCGGGCACCGTTTTGGTGCCGAGGGGGAGGCGATCAAGCCCCAGTGCCTCGTAGCAGGGCTGCATCTGACCCACGAGCTTGGTGTCGGAGCCCTGGGTCTTGATCAGCGCTGTGATCGCAATCTCCTCGCCGCAAGCATTGCGGGCCACCAGGCGATTGGGCAGCAGGCACTGCTCCCTGCTCAGGGGGGAACCGCTGAGGGTTTCCACGCTGTGCTCCTGAACCAGCAGCCACTGATAACCGCTCTCCCGGAGAGCGGTGATGAAGCTGAACAGGGTGTCGGGATGGTTGGGCAGATGCATTTCCGGTGGCGAGAAGCCCCGGACCCTCTGCAGCGCCTCATCACCGAACATCGCCGCAAACTGATGCTGCCAGGCGCTGATCTGCAGCTTCAGATCCGGGATCGGCGTGGAGGGGGCCACTGCATGGCTCCAGAAGCTCCCGAGAAACTCAACATGGCGCTGCATCTGCGGGTCGCAGGCCAGGAATCGGAGCGCGCCCGTGATGTCCTCACGCCCCATCTGGGTGGCACCCCAGAGCAGGTTGCCGGAGTAATCGAGCATGATCCGCGGCTCGCAGCCCTCACCGATCAGCTCGGGAATCAGCTCGGCCATTCGCCGGTAGCAATGGGCAAACGGCTCGGCGTTGTGGTTATCCCCCTCGCCGGGGTGATCCAGCATGTATTGCAGGTGGGAGATCAGTGCTCCATCGGGCCCGGCTGGGATCGTGGGCTGATGCATGTGCAGCGCACAGGCAAAGGCGGAGCGGCTCGACGCCAGCGGTCGCTCTGAGGAGGTGAGTGGTCTGAGCGCGGGCTGTTCCATCAGGGCCCGGAGCTCGTCTTCGCGGCCGGCGATCGGCGGTGGAGCACTGGTGGTGATCAAGGTGGCAGCCGCTCCGTTTGTTCAAAGCATGGTCCCGGCTGGCTGCGATGACCATGCTGGCTGGGCTGACTGCTCATGAAGGAGGCCGCCCCTCCCGGATGGAAGAGACGGCCTACGTCGCTCGTTTGTTCATCAGTTTCCTGTCATCGACTGAACTGAACGCGAATCAGAAAGAAACTCCGTTGCGAAGGACAGTGTGTGAAGCGAAAGGAAACAGGAAGCGTCTGGCTGGTGGCGCCTGGGGCCATGGTTCCAGGTGAGGGGCTTTTGACTCCGAAGGGCACCTGTGGCGGTGCGGTGTGGAGGGTCGTTCAGGCGTTGATGACCTGATGAGGTGACGAGCCCTTCTTTGGGTGTGAAAACTGTTGGAGCAGGGGCCAGAAAGTCAGCTTGCTTCTAGAAGTTGCTCAGGTGGAGTGTCTGCCGTCATCCGGTTCCTCCGATCTCGATGCACTCAGTCTTGGTTGCCTGGAACACATCGGCAATCGGTGTAAAGGCGCATTGCCTCACGACTGGCGCTGACCGAGATTGGATCTGGCGTGCCCGCGGCAGAGTGAGGGCAAAAGCGCTGCTGCCATGAAGCAACTTCCTGGGCGAAGCCGGCCGCGATGGCTGCGGCGACTGAGTGCCATGCTCGCCGGGATTGTGGCTGCGACCGTGGCGGCGATCTGGCTGGTCACCTTGCTGCCGGTGCTCCTGGTGGTGGGACTCGTTGCAGCGCTTCTCTTGATCCCCGTGTTGCGTGAGCTGCGTGCGGAGTTGGAGCGGATGGAACGGGTCCAGCAAGGGCCTCCGCCTCCCCTGCAGGACTTCACCCCATGGCATCGAAAGGCCTGGAATCGCTGGCGAGAGCGCTGACTCCTCAGGCCACCTCCGGTGCCCAACCCGCCTGTTGCTGCCAGGTGGGGGCCCAGAGCGAACAGGTGCGGGTGAGATGGTCTCCCTGGGGCAAGAGGCGCTGGCGAAGTCCGCAGGCGAGCAGCGTTCGGCAGTGCTGATCGCAGCTGTAGCGAAAGTGTTGGCAGGTGATGCAGACGCTGGCGCAGCGGCTGCTGCGCAGCTCGCCCTGCTCAATGAAGTCCCAGTCCTCCATGGTTCCCGGAATCAGTACGCACGTACTAAGCCTGGGGGTTGGTGCTGTGCAAGGGAGAAAGGGTTAAGGCTGATCGCTGCCTGTAGGGTCTGCCTCGACTGCATGGAAGGCCTCTGAATCCGCTCGAGCAGTTTCTTCAGCGGCTGGCGCGCGATCCGCAGTTGCGGCGGCAGGTGCAGGAGGCGATCACTGCGGATCAGGTGGCCATGCTGGCCCAGGAGTTGGGTTATGCCGTTTCGGGGAGCGACCTTCTGCGCCTTTCAGGGCGATCCGTGGCCGGCGTGCGGGTGACGCGGGTGGACCATCCCGGGGAGTATCCAGGGCGTTACTACTGACCGCAGTGCGGAGACCCTGTGGCCTCCCTGCTTCACAGCAAGGTCAAGAAATCGCACGGTTCTCGTCAGCGGAGGGAGAACCGCTCGAAGCTGCATCCATGGGATTGATGCACTGCCCTCTCTGCCTCGGCCTCGCGATCGTTTCGGCGCTTCGCTTCTCGGCTCATGTCGTCCTGCTGCTGCAGTTGGAATTGCTGCGCACGGATGGGGTGGATCATCCCGCCAGCCTGCTGGGCACGGTGTTTGAGCTGTAAGGGTGTTTGAGCTCTAGTCCGGTTTGTCGCGCTCCTGAACGCGCTTCTGAAACTGCTGCACGTGGCGACGTTGGCGGGCGATGGGGACGCCGATCAACAGCGCGACGAGGCCAAGTAACAGCAGGGTGAACAGCAGTTGTCCGAGCGATGCCTGGGGAAACACTGCGTTCGAGAGTTGCTCCACCGCATGGCCGATCGGATTCGGCGTCGGTCCCCCTGCGCTTGCCATCGATGCCGTGCTGCCGAACGTCATTGCCTTGATACCGCAGCCTGAGTTGCAGCTGGTCACAACCCTCCCCCATTTGGGGGAGATCTTCGGTCTCTGTGCCATCGACAGTGAAGGCCCAAGCGAAGACCGATGCCTCGTCTGCCGTTGATGACCGCTGCAGCGGCCCTGCTTCAGGTGCTAATCGGCCTGGAGGGTGCAGCGATGGCGGAGATGGTTGCCGTGCCGGTGCCAAGCCCCTACAGCTACGACGATGCCTCCGTGCGACCGATTGTGCTCAGCGGTCGTCGTGATCGATATCTGGAATTCGTCGGCCACACGGTGATCGAGTGGCCAGCCATCCCCGCTCGACTGAATCAAGGCAACCCCGGCACGGTGCGCTGCGAGCGCAACCGGTGTTGGCGTGATGGCTATGTGGCTCCGAGCCTCACGGGCGGGACGCCCGCGGGGTCGACCCGCTCCTTTTTCACCTATCGCCTCGACTGTCAGGACCGCACCTTTGACCGACTCGGTGATGTGCGCATCCCCCGCTCAGTTCCGAAGGGTTGGCAGCCCGTGACCAACGACCCCACGGCCCTGGCAGTGGCCAACCGCTTTTGTCCAGGGCATGCTGGCTGGCATTGAGGCTCAGGGCACGCGTGGACCCACCACCCATTCCGCCCTTACCGCCTGTGGAGATGCGCCGGCAGAGCCCTCAGCAATCCGGGATACCCATCGAGGAGTTCTCTCTGCAGATTGACGGCCGCAGCATGGACTGCGGCGTCGCAGAGCTGGGTTCCGGCAACCGGGCACCCTATGCCTACAACCCCATGAATGGCACTTCTTCTGGTGAGCTTCAGATGCATGCCGCCCGCTGTCGCCTGAGTTTCTAGGGCCAGCACGGCGGGTTCGGCCTCAGGGACACCACTCCTGATGCACCACATCCAGTTGCTGGGGACTGAGGGTGAGCAGCTGAATGTGGAAGGACTCGATCAGAGGTTGTTGCTCGTCCGCTGCGTCGGCCACGTCCGCGGCCACCCGACCGGCATAGGCCTCGAGGATCTCCTGGATCATGTGGTGTTCCGGGAAGGCCATGGTGCCGCCGGACATGGGCGGTTGGGATCGGGCGCCCCATCGTCACCTCAAACGGCCATGGGGTGTGTGTCGGCGTTGAGTTCCTGACGGTTCATTGTCCGAGGAGCTCCCTAGCCTTGCTGGGTTGAATCCAGCGAGGGTCATGCGTCGCTCCACTGGTCACGCCCTGCTGAGCGCGGCCCTGATCGCCGGGGTTGGCAGCGCCATCGCCTACCAGGCGAGTGGCTATGTGATCGGGCTGCTCTACGGCGGGGCGATGCGCGCCTATCGGCTTGGTGCTGAATCCAACAAACAGCCCGTCACCGATCAGGCTTCAGGGGAGCCGGATAAGCCCAAAGACTGGGCTCGCGACAACGTTTATCTGGGTCGCTGGAAGGCCAACAGCACGGCCGGACGCGCCGTCGTGGATGTGCTGTCGGTGGAGCCGAATCGGATCCGCTGGGGGACGCCAGCGAATGGAATCTGCGAAAGCGACTACAGCGTGAAGGTTCTGCCCTGGGGCCGCAACGGCGCTTTCCCGGATCAGTTGGTGCCACCCAATGAGCCCAGCGACCTGGTGTTTGGCGTTGCGCGCCTCACCCTGTTTCCGAAACCCTGTCCAACCGGTGACGCCGTGGTGCAGTTGGCGGTTCCTCTGGATGGCAGCAATCGGCTGGCGATGAACACCTACGACAGCAACGGAAAGCTCACGGCTCAGTATCCCGATCTCACTCTGATCCGCTGAATCTTCTTGCGCTGAACCTTCTTGCGCTGAATCTTCTTGCGCCGAACTCTCAGCTCAGGGGCGGCAGGGTGAGCCAGCACAGCACCACGCTCACGGTTGTGAATCCCACCACGCTGAGCGGCCAGAGTTCATCGAGGGTGTGCAGGCGCTGGGCAAGCGCCTGTCGCTGTGGCCCCTCGGGCATCGCCTCGAGTTCGTTGTAGCGGCGTCCGATCCAGATCACGAGCACGAAGGCCAGCAGGGTGACCACGTAGGCCACCACATACACCTGATCGAGGAAGGTGAGAAAGGGCAGCTGGGGCAGTTCATCCCGGTAGGTCTGCTGCAGGAACACCAGGGTTAGCAGCACGGTCACGGGAATACCGGCGCGTGCATCCTGCTCATCAGCACGCACCTTGAACACCAGCAGCACCATCGCCATCACCACGAGCAGCGGCAGGATCAGGCGCCAGAATGCCGACCAGGAGGAGGTGCCGAAGGCGATGTCGTACACCAGGGTGCTGTAGGCCGCTGCTGGACCGCCGAGGCCGAAGTTGGTGGCGTATTGATGGCGATATTCCGCAATGGACCAGCCCCGTTTCAGCCAGCCGATGATTCCTGAGAACAGGCCGACACCGCTGTTCTTCACATCCGGCACAAAGCGCAGATTGGCGTACTCGAACACCCCGTCAACGTCATCGGCCTCCAGCACCAGCGGCAGGCTCACAGTGGTGAAGGGAAAACGTCGGAAACTGGCGCGATCGATGTAGAAGCGTCCGAGGTAGGAGAAGAGCTGGTAATAACTGCCATCGTCGAGACGTTCTGGGTCGCCGATCGGTTGGAGTCCCGGATCGGCATCGGAGAGCAGCTGATTGAGCAGGATCACGCGATCCTCAAGTCCAAGCTGCTGCTGCTCGAGGTAGCGCTGCAGCGGCTCCTGCCAGCGCAGCCAGATGTAGCCGTTGGACGCGAAGCTGGGAACGCTCAGGTCGAGGTCGTAGGTATTGGTGGCGTAGACCCCGACCGTGACGCGATAGGTCGCGGCAGCGGCGTTCTCCGCATCCTGCTGCAACTCCCGTTGTGACATTCGATCGCTACGCAGGGAGCTCCAGCCGTCGCGCCGCTGCTGCTCCAAGCGGATGCTGCTGCGGTGGGGCAGGGCGCTGAGCTGCAGGCGATCGGCGTCGGCACCGCGCTGAAGATCAAGCTGGCTGATCCCCGAGACCGCCAGCATCGCCGCCAGCAGCAGGGCCACAGCGGCCATCAGATTCCAGCGCTTGGTTCGGCGCAGCGGCATGGCGTTGATCGAATGTCTCCATGATGGCCATCCCTGCAAAGCCCATAAACTGAGCGCCCACAAAGGGTTCCGATGGTGGTGTTAGGGCGCCGGGCCATTCTCGAGGCGATGGATCACGGCCAGATCACGATCACCCCGTTCACGGCCGAGCATGTGGGACCGGCCTCTGTGGATCTCACCCTGGCCAGCACCTTCCGGGTGTTCCGCAAGGTGCATGAAGTGATTGAGGTGCGCGAACACACCGATTACCGCAGCTTTACCGACAAGCTGGAGGTTCCTGAGGGACAGCATTTCCTGATCATGCCGGGCGAGACGGTGCTGGGTATCACGCGCGAGCGTCTCAAGCTCGGCCCGGGGCTTTGCGGTTGGCTGGAGGGGCGGAGTCGGTTTGCACGCCTCGGATTGATGGTGCACATCAGTGCACCGTTCATGGGGCCAGGCATCGACAGCCAGCAGGTGCTGGAGATGAGTAATTTCGGGCCGGCGCCCTTGGCGGTCACCCCGGGCACGCCCATCTGTCAGTTCATCTTCCAGCGCATGGAGGGCGATGAACACTATGCGGGGCGTTTCGCTGGCCAGAGCGAGCAGAGCTTTTAGGAGCTGGGCCGCGGCTTCAGTCGGACCGCTGCTCCTGCTGCCGGAGGGTTTCATAGGCCTTCCAGAGTCCATCCACTTCGGCGCAGTGCGACTGGCGATCGCAGACCCGGTAGCGGCCGTTTCCGACGGCATCAATGGTGGACCCGCGGGAGGTGGCACAAATGCGGCTGATGAACGCCATTGGAATCGTGCGGATGGATTCGGTTTAGGCCTGCCTGTGATCCTTCCGTCAGGGGAATTTCATTTCGACATCTCTCCGGCGGGATGAAATTCGCCTGTGCCACAACAACGGATGAGGGTGCGCTCCGGAGGCGTGATGCGTGGGTCCTATGAGGTTTGCCTGTTGTCGGCGGCTGGTGAACAGAGAGTGCGGGTGCGGGCCTCCAGCCGCAGTGATGCCTGCCGGGTTACGGCGGCCGATCATCCCGGTCGCAGCTTCGTGGTGATTGGACTGATCAGAGATGGGGCGATCCCCCAGGATGGGAGCGGAAAGCCAGTGTTTTGAGGGTGGATGGCAACGTGTCTGGTTACAGGTGCCAACCGGGGCATTGGTCTGGAGTATTGCCGGCAGTTACAGGCACGAGGTGATCAGGTGATTGCGGTCTGCCGCGAGCCCTCTCCGGAGCTTGAGGCCCTGGGGGTGCGAATTGAAGCGGGGCTGGATCTGGCCGAGTCTGGGACCCCCGCTGAACTGGTTGCTCGCCTGCAGGGACAGCGTCTCGATGTGGTGATTCTCAATGCCGGCATCCTGCAGTCGATGGGGCTGGAGGATCTCGATCCGGAGGGGATCCGCCGTCAGTTCGAGCTGAATGCCCTGGCGCCGTTGCTCCTGGCGCAGGCGCTGCTGGATCAGATGCCGCGGGGGGCCAAGCTGGCGTTGATGACCAGTCGTATGGGTTCGATCGCCGATAACAGCTCCGGGGGCTCCTATGGCTACCGGATGTCGAAGGTGGCCTTGAACATTGCCGGCAAATCGCTGGCGATTGACCTCCAACCCCGCGGTATTGCAGTCGCGATCCTGCATCCTGGCCTCGTACGCACCCGCATGATCAACTTCAATCCCAATGGCATAGCCCCGGAGCAGGCGGTCGAGGGGTTGCTGGCGTGCATCGATGCACTCACCCTGGAAACCAGCGGCAGCTTCTGGCACTCCAATGGTGAGCTGCTGCCCTGGTGAGCGCACCCCATGGGATTTGATCCGCGCCAGTGGTCGACCTCTCGATCGCGCGCTCAGGACCCGGGGGCTGATCCCCGTGTCACCGTCAATCTCACGGCACTGCTCGCGGAGAATGAGGCCCTGCGCCGGGAGGTGCGACGGCTGCAGCGGGAGCTTGAGCGGCAGAGGCGTCAGCAGTGGGTGCAGTCCCCGCGATGGCAGGAGCCTTCCGCCAGTCCGCCGCCGCGGGTGAGTGCTGACCAGGTGCGTCGCTGGGGCGAGGCCATGGCCCAGCAAGCGGGCTGGTCTGACCTGCGTCAGAGCGGCCTGGAGGCTCTGGTGGATCGACTCAACCGCAGCAGCTTCCACCCGCAGCTCAGTCTCCAGCAGCGCCTTGACCGGCTGGTGAGCGGCCTGGGCACCGATCTGCTGTCGGCGGTGGGGCGCAGGGCCACCAAAAAGGGCATGGCCGTGCTGGCCGCCTTCGCGCTCTATGGCGTGCGGGCCAGTGAGTGGCTGGATGAGGATCCGGCCCGGGTGGTGGCGGAGCTACGGCAGCGGCTGCGTCCGAACAGCAGCCGGCGCACTCGCACGGATCAACGCAGTACGGATCAACGCAGCACGGATCAACGCAGCAGTGATCGCCGGCAGAGCAGCGACCAGGCCTGGACCTCCGGCTCGGATCCTTTGGCAGTGCTGGGCCTTCAGGCCGGGGCGTCTCAGGAGGCGATCAAGCAGGCGTTTCGGCGCCTGGTGAAACAGCACCATCCGGATATGGGTGGCTCGGCAGAGGCCTTCCGGCGCATCAGCGAGGCCTACCAATCACTGATGGCCTAGCGGCCCGGGCCTGGCAGGCAAATCAGCTGAGAATCTGCTGTCTCATCACTGGAATCCTTGGCGGTGCCAGCTTGAAGCCATGAGCATGTCTCTCCAGTTGGTGGTTGCCCGAGGTACGGCCCGGAGTTTCCTCAGTGGAAACGCTGCCGCTGACTACGGCGATGTGATCCTGTTGAGACGCTTGCTGCTCGCTGAGGGGGATCAACTGCTGGCGGCCGACCTGCTGCTGATGGCGATCGCGATGAATCCAACACCGGCGGAAATCTCAGCGTTTGGGAAGGCTCTTTGAGCGGGCCCTCCAGGGGCAGAGGCGATTACGACGAACAGCTGTAGTGGGAGAGGCCGCCGGTATTGAACAAGTCCCGGGGCCTGAGGCGGTCGTAGCGGGCAGCACGTTCTGCTGAGAGATCGTCGTAGGGAGTGCTGAACACCTCCTGCAGCTCCTGGATCAGGCTGTGGTCTCCCTGTTCCGCTTGCTGGTAGGCAGGGGCGATCAGCCACTCGCGCCAGGTGACGGCGGGGTTCACGCGACGCATCGCGGCCGATGTTTCCTCCAGGGTGTTGTTGGCATGGAGTTGTGTGCGCCACTGCTGCAGCCAGCTCTCCCACTGCTGATCGAGCTCACTGGAGCTCGGCACATAGAAGCTGGGGTGCAGATCGGAGGCCTGCTCAGGAATGGCAGACAGCAGCCGGAAGCTGCGGGTGTAGTCAGCTCGGGAGGCCATCAGCAGCTGCAGCAGCTTGCTCACCAGCTCTTCGTCGTAGATGGCGAGACCGAGCTTGCGGGCCCACATCGCTTCGAGTTCCTGCTGCATCACGGCGGCGAAGCCTTCGTGGATCGCATCGAGCTCCGTCAGGGCTTCACGGTTGCCTTCGAGCAGCGGCCGCAGGGATCGCCAGAACATCCCGTAATTCACTTCGGCCGCCGCAGGTTGGTTGAAGAAGGAGAAGTGCTCACCCCCTCCGGTCCAGGGTTGGAAGCGCGGATCGAACAGTTCGCAGAAGCCGAAGGGGCCGTAGTCGAGGGTGTAGCCCCCGGCGGCGCAGTTGTCGCTGTTGAAGTTCCCTTGGCAGTAGCCGACGCGCATCCAGTCGGCGACCAGTCGCGTGAGCCTGGCGCGGAAGTGTCGGGCCAGCTCCAGCAGCTGCTCTGAGAACGGCAGCGCTGGATCGATCTCGGCCCGGTAGTTGCGCTCGATCAGGTGCTCCACGATCAACTGCAGTTCGGCCATGGCCTCGGGGTGGGCCTGGCTGCGGGCGCGGCGGGCGAACAGCTCGAGCTGCCCCACGCGCAGGAAGGACGGTGCCACCCGGGTGCTGATCGCTGCGGGGTTGTCGACCATCACATCCGGCTCGAAGGAGCGTGACTGGGGGCTGTACCAGGGCCGGCGCACGGTTTCGGCGCGCGACATGTAAAGGGTGAGCGAGCGGGAGCTGGGCACACCGAGGGCGTGCATGAACTCCTGGGCCAGGAACTCACGCACACTGGAGCGCAGCACCGCACGGCCGTCGGCGCCGCGGCAGTAGGGGGTGGGGCCGCCACCCTTGAGCTGCATCTCCCAGCGCCGGCCTACGTAGACGCCCTCCACGATCGACAGGGCCCTGCCATCGCCGTAGCCGTTGCCAGTGCCGAAAGGACACTGCTGGATGTATTCAGTGCCGTAGATCGAGAGGGCATAGCCCGTCGCCCAGCCCCAGGGACGCATCGCTCCTGTGGCCACTGAGGCATCCCCGGAAAACAGTCGGCGGAACCGAGCGTCGTGGGCCAAGGCATCGCTGAGTCCGAGCTCGGCGAAGAGCCCCTGGCTGTGGGCCACGTACTCGGGCTCAGGAAGGGGGGTGGGCGTGACCGGTACGTAATGGCCTGAACGGACCTGGCGAGGCCGGTGATCGTTGCCGTCGCTGGTGGCCTCGGGATCCGGACGAAGGGCCTCCAGCAGCGAGTAATCCACCCGCTCGGCGAATTGGCTGAAGTCGGTGATCACCTCGGCGCTGCTCTCGTCTCGCGTTGGCATGGGCCCGACTTCCGTGTTGGTCGATGCTATGGAGTGAGACTGAGACCAGTTGTTTCCTCTTGGCGATGTCAAAAGCACGCGACATGATCAATGCCCATCTGATGCCGGTGCTGGGGATCATCGCCACGGCCAGTGCGGTGTCGATTGCCGTGTCTCTGCGCCCGATTGCGGAACAGTCGGCTCGCTGGAACACCTGTTATCTCGACAGCATCCGTTGGTATCAGGCCAATAAGCCCGACTGGACCGTGCAGGACCAGGAGGTGTTTGCCTCCAACTTCTGCAACGGCGGAATCCCCGTCAAGCCTGGCCCTGGATTCCAGAAGGCGCCTTGAGGAAGCCAACACCGTTCGCCGTGTGGTCGTTACGGCTGATGTGGGGGCTTCCCCAGAGGGACGGCTGGGATCTATGACTGTGGGTAGGAAAGCTCCTCACAGGGCTTTTCTCCTCACACCCTCCGAGAGGCTGCCGAAAGGGGCCTCTTTTTTGTGGGTCGCTGTTGACGCTGTGGGCAGATAAAACAAAACCCCCGCCGAAGGCAGGGGTTCCGAAAACGCTTCAGGAGTGTGACCTTGTTTCCACCCTGAAGAGTTTTTTCTCCTCACGCCGCAATACTACCCGGATGAACTGGCACTGTGCCAGTTGCCTTTGGCCAGAACGTGAGCTGCCACAGGGGGTGGTCGGGTTGAGCCTGGCCAGCATGGGGCCACTCAGGTTGTTGCTTCGGGATGGGACTCCGTATTCCCTTTGCGCTGTTTGCTCTCGCTCTGCTGCTGGTGGGCTGCGGCGGGCGGGATGGCGCAAAGCCAGGCGGTGGCTCGGGCAGCGCTGAACCGCTGGACGGTCCGATCCGGATTGCGATCGATCTGAACGATCCGGCCCAAAGCAAAGGCACGTTGGTGCGTGGCAAGCAGCTCACCAGTTTTCAAGTGGGCTACGGCCGTTACGGCGTCACCTGTGCCGGCACCCGATTCGAGGAGGGCTACACACCGCTGGGGCGCTTCAAGGTGAATGCGATTCTGAGCCGGGACCAGTTCGTGATGGCCCCGCAACTCATCAAGCAATCGGGCAAGAGCGAAGCTGAGCTCAAGACGATGCTGTTCAACAACATGAGCGCGATCGACTTCAGTGGCGATGGCGAGGTGGGGGAATACGGCATCGGCTACATCAGCCTGGAGCCGATCGACAGCGTGAAGCAGCCGTTCCGATTCAACGAGTACGCCGGCAAATTCCGCTGGTACAGCTTTGCGATCCACGGCAGCAACAACGAGGCGCGTGTCGGCGAGAAGGTCACCGGCGGCTGCCTGAATGTGAAGGAGCCGATCCTCAAAACCCTGCTCCAAACCGTGACGTTGGGGGATGAAGTGGTGGTGACGGCCAACGGCCCCTGCACACCCTGAGCACGCCGCCGTCGGGCCGCCGCACGGATCTGCCTAGCCTCAAGCACCGTCTGGTTCAGATGACCATTCCCTTCGGCGAGCCCGAACCGAGTGATCGGCTGCTCAACCGATCGGTGGCGTCCACCCGGCTGAAAGCCTGGCTGAACACGCGTTTGCGTCAGCTGGCCTCGGCGCAGCGCATTCAGGATGCGCGGGCTCTGCGCAGGGAGTTTTCGCTCGAGTGATGGCCATGACGGAACAATCCAGGCCTTCCCACGTGGTGGTGATCGGCGCAGGCTGGGCTGGCTGGGGAGCGGCCAAGGCCCTCGGCGAAGCCGGAGTGCGTGTGACCCTGCTGGATGGGATGGCGGATCCCACCGGCAGCACGCCGCTCATCACCGCCACCGGTAAGCCGTTTGAAGCCGGCACCCGTGGCTTCTGGAGGGACTACCCCAACATCAATGCCCTCACCGCCGAGCTCGGCCTCAGCGATGTGTTCACCGAATTCACCACCAGTGCCTTCTGGTCGCCCGATGGTCTGGAGGCCACGGCGCCGGTGTTCGGGGATGCGCCCCAGTGGCCGAGTCCTTTGGGACAGGTGGCAGCAACGCTCACCAACTTCAAGCGCCTGCCGATCGCCGATCGGTTGAGCATCGCCGGTCTGCTGATCGCCATGCTGGATCTGCAGCGCAGCGAGCAGGTGTTCAGGCGCTACGACGCGATCAGCGCCCAGGCCCTGTTCGAGAAGCTGGGCATCAGCGAGCGCATGATCCACGACTTCCTGCGGCCGATCCTGCTGGTGGGACTGTTCAAGCCGCCCGAAGAGCTCTCGGCGGCGGTGACGATGGAGCTGCTCTACTACTACGCCCTCGCGCATCAGGATTCATTTGATGTGCGCTGGATCAAGAGCAAGAGCCTTGCCGAACAGCTGATGGCCCCCCTGGCCCGAAGGCTCGTCGAGCACCACGGCCTGAGGGTGCTGGGGGGCACGCTGGCCACGGGATTGAACCTCACGCCCGATGGATCGGCGGTTGCTTCGGTGGCAACCCGTGCGGTTGAAACGGGTGAGCAGGGGCTGATTGAAGCGGTGGATGCGGTGGTTCTGGCCGTGGGCGCCAAGGGGATGGGCGCGTTGATGACGGCCTCGCCGGCCTGTGCTGCTGCCGTTCCGGAGCTGGTCGAGGCCGGCAGGCTTGGTGCCATTGATGTGGTGTCGGTGCGTCTGTGGCTCGATGCCTATGTGGAGGTTGCCGATCCCGCCAATGTGTTCTCCCGTTTTGAGGCGTTGCGGGGAGCCGGTGGCACCTTCTTCATGCTCGATCAGCTGCAGAAGGGGGAGGAAGCAGCCCTGTGGGGCGGGGAGCAACCCCAGGGTTCGGTGATTGCCAGCGACTTCTACAACGCTTCGGCCATCGCGGCCCTCAGCGATCAGGAGATCGTGGCGTTGTTGATGCGGGAGCTGTTGCCGGTGGCCAATCCCGCCTTTCACACCGCCACGGTGCTGGAGGCGGAGGTGAAGCGCTATCCGGGGTCGGTGTCGCTGTTTGCACCGGGGAGTTTCAAGCAGCGGCCGCCCCTGGAAACGGCGCTGCCATCGATCGTGTGTGCCGGCGACTGGGTGCGGATGGGCAGCCGCGAGCATGGCGCCAAGGGTCTGTGTCAGGAGCGGGCTTATGTGTGTGGCCTGGAGGCCGCCAATTCCCTGATTCGTCGTTGGGTCGTCACGACTCCCACCGCCTCGGCCAGGGAACACCCCGTGATCCCGATCCGCGCTGATGAACCGCAGGTGCTGATCGGTCGCGCCTTGAATGCTCTGGTGATGAACCCGGCGGAAGCTCTGGGTCTGCGCTGGCCGTGGTTGCCATGAAACGACTCTTGATCACGGGCGCCAGTTCGGGCATCGGTCTGGAAGCGGCTCGGCGTCTCGCTCGCAGTGGCCATCAGCTCACGTTGTTCTGTCGCACGGCCGAGCGAGCCGATCAGACGGAGCAGCAGCTGCGAGCTGCCGGAGCGGCGCCCAGTCAGATCGCCTGCATCGCCGTGGATCTGGCGGATCTGGCGAGCGTGGAGCGCGCCTGCCAGAAGCTGCTGGATCAAGGGCAACCCCTGGATGGCCTGGTGCTGAATGCCGGCCAGCAGCGTGCCGGAGCCGCCGCGCCCGTGTTCACGCCCCAGGGGATTGAAATCACCTTCGCTGTGAACCAGCTGGCCCACCAGTTGATCGCCGCCCGGCTGCTGCCGTTGCTGCAAGCGGGGCCGCAGCCACGGATCGTGATCACCGCGTCGGAGGTGCACAACCCCGCCAGCGGCGGAGGGCGTGTGGGCCAACCGGCTGACCTGGGGGATCTGGCGGGGCTTCGGGCGGGTGCCGGCTTCGTGATGCTCGATGGCAGTGATCGCTTCGATGGCGACAAGGCCTACAAAGACAGCAAGCTCTGCAATGTGCTGCTGGGGCGCGAGCTCGATCGGCAACTGGAGGGCTCCATGCCGGTGATCAGCTGGAGCCCTGGGTTGGTGATTCCCCGCAGCAGCGAAGGCTTCTTCCGCCACAACCGCCAGAACAACCCTCTGGGGATGGCGTTGTTTGCGCTGGTGGCACGGGATCTGCTGCGTCTCACCGAATCGGTGCCGACGGCCGGTCGGTTGCTGGCTGATCTGGCCACCGATGCTGCCTTTGCGACCCCTGGCTTCAGTTACTGGAGCAACCGGCTGGTGCGCCCGGGCCTGCATCGCTTTGAGGCCACGGCCACGAGTGCGGCAGGCGCCGATCACGAGCTGGCGGCTTCGTTATGGCAGCTTTCGGAGGCTTTGCTTCACAAGCCATGGGAGCGGGCCCAGGCGTAGCCGAGAAACGCCACCACGTTGAACCTGATCACCAAGGCCCAGAGAGGCGCCAGGGTAAGCCTGATCTCAAGCTCGATCTTGATGCGCTGAAGCGGCTCGGGCGCAGCTGTTCTTCAAGGAAGGGATCGGCGGAGCCGACATCCACGAGCAGGCTGTCGTCCCGGCGATGACCATCCTCGAGTAGGGCCACGCCATCCCAGGCCCGCCAGCTTGCCTGCGCCTCGGCGCTGTTTCCGAGAAAATGGCTGAAGGCCTTCTGCCCCCATGGGCAGGCGCTGGGATGGCAGATCGGTGCCACCGCTGAAACAGAGCGGTAGCGCTGCGGATGACGCAGGCCCAGCACCGTGGGAAAAAGTCCTTCGGGATCGGCTCCCGAGAGGGTGTAGGCATCGGTGTGGCACACCCCTGTGGCTACCACCTTCAGCAGCACCTCTCCGGCCTGGGGCGGGGCCACGTCGATCTCGGTGACATCGAGGGGTTCACAGGGAGCCCAGGCCACGGCAGCTCTGGCGCGAATCATGGGCAGATGCTGATCGGCTCATCCTTCATCTTGGCCATGGTCGGCGCCAGTGCTGCGTGTTCGAGATGGGTCGTGGATCAATCCGCTGCGTCCAGTGCACAGCGAAAACCCATATGGCATGTGGACGTATCCAAGGTTTGCCCAATCAGGGCTGAAGGCCTGTAGCGCTTGCAGTAATTATCCGCGCACAGGAAGGAACCTCCCTTCACGATGTGGCGTTGTTGTTCAGCTTTCGGAGTTGGATAGGCCGATGACGTCCATTCCCAGACGTTTCCGCAGACATCCATCAGGCCGTAGCCGTTGGCCGGGAAAGCGCCAACAGGCGATGTCCATTCCCACCCGTCGAGACCATCGTTCTGCCAGGGGAATTCACCTTGCCAGGTGTTCGCCATCCAGCGACCGTTGGGATTGACGTCCTCCCCCCAGGCGTAGTCCGCATCCTTCAAGCCACCGCGGGCTGCTACCTCCCATTCCTCTGCGGTGGGCAGACGCCGATTGGCCCAGGTGCAGTAAGCGATGGCATCGGCGTAGGCGATGTGAACGACAGGGTGATCGTCCAGATCAGCAATGGAACTGCCGGGCCCCTGAGGATGTTGCCAACTGGCTCCAGGAACAAGCGCCCACCACTGGCGAGGCTGAGAGCGATCCACGGCCGATGGTGGCGCCTGAAACACGATGGATGCGGGTTGACGCTGTTCCGGGGTCAGTAATGGATAGACCTGTGGATCGGCGGGTCGCTCAGAGATCGTGCGGTACCCGCTGCTGCGCACGAAGTGAGCAAATTCTCTGTTGGTGACGGGTGATCGTTCGATCTGGAATGCGGGCAAATCGATCTCCCGACTGGGTGCTTCCTCCGGGTAGAAGCGATCCGATCCGATCCGGTATCGACCGGCAGGGATGTGCACCAGTGAGCTAAGGGAATCAAGGCTCATGACGACGACTCCAACACCGCAATCCCCAGAGTGTCAGCAACAGCTCTGATGCGGTGTAAACCAGGAAGATGGCACCTGGGCGACCATCGACGGCCAGGCTGAGGAGACGACCGGCGGCGAGCCCGCCCATGAAGACCACTTCGCTGATCAGCGCCGTTGTCAGCAGGGCACCCCCTCGCAAGGCTCCCGTGATCCAGAGAGAGGCCATGCCCAGATACAGGCCCATGACTGCTCTGAAGACATGCGCCATGTTGGTTCCGCTGAACTGCAGATCCATCAGCTCGGGCAGCAGCGAGCTGGGGTTGATGCCGTAGCTGAGTGCAATGGGCAGAAGTCCCACCGCACTCAGCAGCAGATACCAACGCGCTTCTCTCATCTCGATGCAGGTTGCTCCCTGGTCAATCCCTGCCCGAAGGTGTTGATCAAACGGGTGTTGATCGCCTGAAGCACTGGAGACACGGCCATGCCCTGACGAGCGGCGATCCAGGTGAGATCGTTGAAGCGCACCACAACCTGGCCTTCGGCATCTCTGCGGATCAGCATCTTCTGGCAGAACGCATCCAGCCCGAGCAGGGTGGCGTCAGCCATCGCGCGGCCGCCGGGGCCTGGCCCCCCGAAGAGAACAAGGGTGACAGGTGCGCCTTGCTGGGCTGCCTCATCGGTGGCATTGAATCGGATCACCTCAAAGAGCACCGTGTCGCTCTGTTCATCGATGATCTCGAGAACCCGCGCGAGGGTTTGATTCAGATCCAGTGGACTGGGGATGCTGACGATGCCATCTCCAGCTCTCTTGAAAGCAGGAACGACCTGAACCGCTGAATTCGGCACCTGCTGGAGAAGAGAGACCATGCTCCGGTCGTATTGCCCAGCCAGGGATGGATGGCTCAGCCCATGGCGCTGCAGCAGGGAGGCACCGCTCTGACGACTGACCCGGGGGGATAGCTCCGTTGTTGGCTGGTGGACGAGTACACGCAGGGGGAGTTCCAGCGCCAGGTCGGGATCAGCTTGCAACCAGCTGGTCTCCAGATCTGGATCACGAACCATCACCACCGTGGAGGGCGGCATGGGTGACCCGGCCTTGCGGGCGAGCCGGGCGTGATCAATGCTCAGGGCGACGGGCAGGGATGCTTTGCCGGCTCCTTGCTGCACCTGTTCAACAATCTTGTCGACGGCGTTCTGTCGGGCTTCGTCCTGGGCTTGAGCAGAGGGTGCGGACCATCCCGCCAAAGCGACGATCAGGGCGCAGCCAACAGTGAACGGAGCGCTCGCGAGGGAGAGACCTGCCATCAATTCACTCTCCCGAAGGAACTCCATGGGCTCCAGTCGTCGGCCACCGGCACAATCCCTTTCTCGCTGGCATAGATCTCGTATTGCGCGACCATGCGCTTGAGACGTTCGGGCTGGGCGTCGTCCAACGGTTGGGTTTCGCCAGGGTCAAGAACAATGTTGTAAAGGTGCCATTGGCCATCTCCCCACATGCCGCTGCGCTGGCGCATCACCTTGTAATCGCCGTCAATCAGGTAGGCATTGCCCATGAGTTCAAAGGCCATCCACTCACCCGGAAGGCGTGGTCTTGGCTTTGTGCCGGTGAGGTAAGGCTTGAGATCAACACCGCTGCTGGGCACAATCTCGCGATCGCCGTAGCGACGCTCTGGCCGCTCCACACCCGCATAACTGAGGATGGTGGTGGCAAGATCCTTGACCCTGACAGGTGCCGATTCGATGACGCCGGCCCGGGTGAAACCACTGCCCTCGGGTGGTCGGATGATCAACGGTGTGCGCACCCCGCCGCCAGCGACGAAGACCTTCATCCACTGCATCGGGCCGGTGCTTCCGTTGGCCCACTCAGCGCCGTATTGCCAGTTGCTGTTGGCCTTGCCGATGTCATTGTAGGCATCGGAGTAGTTTTGTTGGATGTAGGACTTGCCGATTGGGTTGGTGATCACTCCTCCCTGTCCGTCGAAGGCTTCAGGGCCGTTGTCCGCCAGGTAGATGATCAGTGTGTTATCGAGTTGATTAGTATCCTCCAGGTAATCCAGCAACCGGCCGATGGATCGGTCCTGGTGGTCAACCATTGCGGCAAACGTTGCCATCACACGGGCCTGAACGCGCTTTTGCTCTGGCGACAACGATTCCCAGCGCCTGCGGACCAGCGGATTAGCAGGTGGCAGGCTCACGTCGGCAGGAATCACGCCAGTCGCCTGCATGCGTTTGAGCCGATCGGCTTTGAGGTCATCCCAGCCGAGAGCTAGGTAGTGGTCTTCGTACTGATCGATCAGCTCCTGCGGTGCCTGCAGGGGGAAGTGGGCGGTGGTGTAAGGAAGATAAGCAAAGAATGGTTGGCCTTCCTTTCGTCCTGCTTCGATGTACTCGATCAGTTGATTAGTGAACAGATCATCGGAATAAACCCCTTCAGGACGAGTGACGCGTTGACCATTTTCGTAGTAAGACTCTTTGCCGACGGGGGGAACCTTCCCCGCTTTTAGAGCGGCCTGAACTTTCGGATCCCGTTGATTCGGCAGGAATTCCTCGTCGTTCCAGTGGTTGCCGCCACCACTCAACATTCCATAGCTGCGCTCAAATCCCCACTGCGCAGGTCCTTCTCCTCCAGTTTTACTGCCACCTAAATGCCATTTTCCAGCCATCACGGTGTTGTATCCGGCATCTCTGAGCAGCTCGGAGATCATTACCGTATTGCGGGTGAGATAGCCCTCGTAACCGGGTTTACCCTTGGCTGGACCATACACGAGATAGTCGTAGGAACCGAGTCCTACTTCGATGTTGTTGTTGCCCGTGAGCAGCTCCGCCCGAGTGACCGAGCACACCGGCGTCACGTGGGAATTCGTGAAGCGCACACCCTCTGCCGCCAAAGCGTTGAGGTGAGGGGTTTGGATTTCTGATCCGTAAGGTCCGATGTCCGCGAGACCCATGTCATCCCCGACGATCAGAAGAACGTTGGGACGTGCGCCAGGCAATCGTGCTGTTCTGGATTGGGCTAGGCCATTGGGTGCCTGAATCAACAGCACTGAAAGCCAGCTCAGCAACAGGAAGGCAAAGCGCTGTCGGACAGGCATGAACAAGGGCATCGTTGTATGTCCTGATCGCTTATAGCTCCATCTGGGTTGGGGGCAATGTATTCACCAGGAGCAGGTCGCCCATCGCCTTGCACTGATCGCAATGAACTGCATCGGAGAATGAAGTTTGAGCAAGCCCAAAAACTTCTGCACCTGAAACCCTGAGCCGCCGCTGGCGATGCCCAGCCGCAACATGCCCACCAATGTCGGCGGCGATCCCAAGGCCAAGTGCAGCGCAACTTCACGGACCCCGACAAGCGGGGTGGGCTGTGACTGTCGAACTGTGCAACACGCTCCTGGCACTCCACAGCTCGCCTGATCCCTTCCTGCTAACCCATCGATGACCGCTGTCCACTCCAGGCACCTGCATCACGCAACCGCTCCCCTGCTGCTGGCGTGCAGCCTGCTGCAACCGGCCCCCGCCCAGGCTGATCACGCTGAGAACGGGGCAATGCCGGCATCGCCGAGGCAGACAACCAGCACACTCGAACCGAACACTGCCTCTGCAGTGGAACTGGCGCCTGGATAGGACGCGGCAGAAGGCAGCAACCCCTGGCGGGGCTCGGTGGAGCTCTATGGCTTTGCGCCCCTACGGGTCACGGGCAGCACCACCATCAAGGGCTTCGAGGCCGACACGGACCTCGACCTGAGCGACATCCTCTCCGGCCTGAAGTGGGCCACGGCGCTGCGGGGCAGCGTGGAACGGGATCGACTGGGCCTGCTCACCGATCTGAGCTACGTGCGCCTGGGGGCCGAATCCGCCTGCACCACCCCGGGGGGCGCTTCATCGGTAAGGCCATGGTGTCCAACACCCTTGGCCTTTACGACCTGGCCTTGCGCTATCGATTCAGCTTGCTTGGAGTTTGAAGCAGGCGCCTCAGGGGGCGCTCACCTCGATCTTGTTGCCGTAGCCACCGATCTCCACCAGCTGGAAGGAGTGATGGCCGCTCATCGCCCAGCGGGTACCGGTGCTGTCGACCATCTCCTGCCGGTCAGTTGTGGCAGGCCCCACCGGGGTGAGGGTGTAGATGGGTTGGTCGGCATGGGAGAACTCAAGGCGGAAGCCGCCGTTCGCCGTTGGTGTGGTCTTACAGGTGGAGGCGACTGTGTTGAGCCAGCACTGGAGGGGGTAGGCCCTGGAGACCTTGGGGGCTGTTGTCGGAGCCGGCTTGCCGCCCTGATAAATGCTGAGGGTGTACTCCCCTTCCCTGATTAACCGGATCCGCTCGATTGAATTGTCGCGCTGGAAGGTCTTGCCCTGTTCAGCTGCCGGGAACAGAAACGACCAGCGTGTGGAGGTGACCTGCACCGTCCCCTGGGATTGCCGGAACTCGCAGTCGAACTCTTCCACCGGAATGGTGTGGTCGTGCCGGGAGAGAACGCAGAAGGCTTTCACGATCTCGGCCTTGGCTGGAACCACCAGGGAGCCGGCGATCAGAGCTGATGTGAGACAAATGCTGCGGAGCATCGGGCCCAGTGCAGGGGGAGATGGCCCAGTCATAGGTGCCGCAGCTGCTATCTGGCAGAACTCAGCCAAGATGGTGGCCAGTTGGAACAAAGGGTTCGATCGTGCGCGCCTCACTGTCTCTGTTGCTCGCCTCTGCCGTCGTGCCCCTGCTGCCGCTGCCGGCTCCAGCGGCGGAGGTGTGCAGCTCATCTCAAAGCACGGTGGCTGAAACCGGTTGTGTGATCGCCGCGCTGAAAACGATGGACCAAACCCTGGAGAAGGCCCTCGCCCGGGTGGCCAAGGAAGCCAATGAGGTGCCCAGTGAGGTGTTTCAGACGCTTTGGCGCGACAACCTGACCGGGTTCTACAAAACCAGTGCCGATCCAAAAGCACAGGCCTCTGCCTTCCGGGCTGAACGCCGCACGATTTGCGCCTATGCCAAGTCGATGGCGTTCCAGGGCACGGGCTATGGCATTTTCACCACGCGCTGCGAGTTGGCGCTGACCCAGACCCTTCTGGATCAGCTGAAGCCTTGAGCACCAGCCGACCCGGCTCCCACTTGTGAGCGGAATTCAGCTGAAGGGGAAGAATCGCTTCCAGCAGCTTCCTGGCCCTCTGACCCTTGCGCTGTTTGTTCTGTTGAGGGGAAGCGACAGCACCCTCCTCAAGTGGCTTCAGCTCCGCGGCGCCTCGATCGCCATGGACGAGGGCATCGAAGTGATCAGCTTCTGCAATGTGTTCTTCTTCTCCACCTTGGTGAGTGGCGTGGGTCTGGTGCTTCTGGATCGCCGCACCAGTTGTGAACGATTCCAGCTGCTCACTGTTCAGGAGAAGCAGCTGCTTGCCTGGCAGACAGTGCTCGGTTTTTGTCTTGCCCCTGTGGCGTATTACCTCGCGCTTGAGTCGCTGGGTGTGGTGCAGCAGACCCTGGTGTTCTCACTCACGGTGCCGGCGAGTGCACTTCTGGCCTCCTGGTCGTTGGGGGAACGCCTGCCGCGAACGTTTCCTCTCAGCGTGGGGCTGATCATGGTGGGTTTGCTGGTGGCTGCTGCAGCCGGTGGCTCAGCGACGTTCGAGGGTGGAGGGTTGTCTCTGTCTGGAGTCGCTTGGGCCCTGGTGGGTGTGGTGGCTTTCGCCTTCAGCGGGCTTTCGGCACGCAGGATTCAGCAGCACGGCTTACCTCCAGGGCTCTCGGTGGGCCTTTGCAGCCTGGTGGCCTCCATCGCGTTTGCTGTGATTGCTCTGGCGCTGTATGGACCCAGCCATTTCATGGATCTCAGCCGATGGTGGGTGCTGGGAGTGATCGGTGGTTATGCCTGCCTGATCACCCTGGGGAGTCAGTGGACGCTTGCGCGCGCTTACGGATCGCTGGGCGTGGTGACAGTCACGTTCTGGGCCACCCTCACGCTGGTGGTGTCTTTGATTGCCGCGCACTGGGTGTTGGCCGAACCACTCGGCTGGCCGCAAGGGCTGGCGGCAGCGCTGATCGTGATTGCTGTCTTGATCCAGCAGGTGTCTGGCCGTCGGCGGATCGGCGCTGGATAGATCCGGTCAGATTCTTCTTCAGGTTCAGTCACCCTTCCGCCGTCGTCTCGGAGTTGGCTGGTGGTAGGTCAACAGGCATGGCGTCTGTCTGACCTCCTCACACACACTCAAGCGTCATGACCTTTTTCGCGTTTCAGCACCGTTGGCTGCGGCCAGTGGCTGTCTGCTGCCTTGGCATTTCCGCAACCATCAGCGCCCTGTTCCCTCCGATGGCCGAGGCGCGCCCCTGGTGGAGGAGCCATGCAGGCCAAAGCAACGGCCCTAGCTACAGCAATGGTTATGTCTATGGCAATGGCTATGGAACACCAGTGAACAACGGTGATCAGGCCTACGGCACGCCAGCACTCACGCCGGAGCAACAGGTGCAGCGCTGCAATCTCGGTCGCCTGATCGGTGGGCTCGGTGGTGGTGCTGCGGCCTACGCCATGTCTCGGGATGACGGCCGCTCCTGGGCGATTCCCCTCGGGGCACTGCTCGGCTCCCAGGTGGGTTGCAACACTGCGGCAGGACGCGGGCCGCTGCCCTGGTGAGCTGGGCTTTGCGATCCCTCACTCCAGGACCCTGGCCGGCCCGGTGCACACCCAGGTGCCTACGCAACGGGCAATGGCTCCAGCGATGCGGGGCGTTGGTTGTTGCTGGAGGACCTCTCGGCCATGGCGGTGGGGAACCAGGTGCGCGGCATCAATGCCATGGCCTGCGGGCAGGTTCTCGAGGCCATGGCCGCGATGGATCTCGCCTTCCTGATCGGCGATCGCCCAGGGCACCGCTGCCTGATCAGCCTCTGCTAGTTGATCGCACCTGATCGACTGCGGACTGATTCAGGAATGCAGGGAACCGGTTGCCTGTGAACAGGGCGGGTGCTTCGGAGGCATACGCAGAAGCGATGCGCATTGCGGTTGCGTCGTCATAGGTGGTTGTGCAGATCTGAAGACCCGTCGGCATCTGATTGCGATTGAGACCTGTGGGGATGGAAACAACCGGATTCCAATTCAGGAGATTCCACAGTGCTGTGAGCACCCAGCCCACATTGGGCTCCACGGGCTGACCATTGATGCGGATGGTGTCTTTTGTTGGATCGAAATCAGCCGCGACATCGCTGGTGGCCAGTGTCGGCATCAGCACTGCGCTGTACCCGTTCAGGAAGACAGCATCCTGAATCCGTTTGTAGAGGGCATTGATCATGTCCTCGGCTTGCTTGGCTTCGGCGCTGCCGCGAGCTGTTGCCGCCATCTCGGAGAAGTAACGGCCGTAGCTGGTGAGTTGGTCGCTGTAGGCGTTGAGCTGCTTCAAATCCTCTCCGAAACCTCCGCTCAGCAGAGCATTGACGAGGGCGGTGCGAAGTGCGGGGCCGTCCACGCCGAGATTCAGGTCAACCTCGTCAATGACTGCACCCAGGCGCTCAAAGACCCGCAAGGCTTCACGGGTGTTCGCTTGGGTGTCCGCATCGATCTCGGCCCAGCCTTGATTCATGCTGAAGGCGATCCGCATGCCCTTGATCGATGGATAGCGGAGGGGAAGCTCCAGCTTGGGTCTCAGGGCCGTTGGCGTATAGGGAGCCGGTCCGCTGAGCACGTTCTGCAAACGGACCATTCCTTCGAAGGTTCGAGCCATTGGCCCTTCTGTGGAGGGCAACAGAAAGGTGGAACCCGGTGGCGGTGCGTTCCGCCCATAGGGAGGCTTGAACCCGTAAAGGCCATTGAAGGCGCAGGGAATTCTCGTTGAACCCCCCATGTCTGAGCCAGTGGCAAGGGTCGTCATGCCTGCTGCCAGAGCAGCGCCTGACCCACCCGACGATCCGCCAACGGTGTACTTCAGATTCCAGGGATTCCGCGTGACCCCCCAGAGATCAGTCCATGTCACTGCGGCGAAGTACATCTCCGGGACGGTGGTCTGCATGTGCAGAACGGCTCCGGCCTGGATCAGCTTGTCGACAGCTGGATGGTTGCTGGTGGCCACGTTGTCCTTCAGGACCTTGGATCCTGCCGTGGTGATCCAACCTGTGACGTCGTATTCGTCCTTGAGAGCAACGGTAATTCCCTCCAAAGGACGTGCCGTCTTGTTTTTGTATCGCTGTTCTGATGTCTTGGCGGCTTTTCGTGCCGAGTCAAAATGTGTGTAGGTGCAGGCATTGATGAGCGGCTCGACTTCGCTGTAGCGCTCGATCTGTGCCTCAAGAACCTCAACCGGCGACAGCTCACGACGTCGATAGCGCTTGAGAAGATCGGCCGTTGATGCATAGATCAGATCGCCACCTTTGGTGTGCAGCGGTTTGGCCACGGCGGCACCTGAAGCCCCAGCTATTGGAATGGAATCGCGCAGCAGGATCGCAGACCCTGCTCCGACACTCCCCGCGATTAAACGTAGCGCCTGTCGTCTATTTAATGGCATCATTCAAATGTATAATTTTTTTATTGTAAATAGCATTGTTTGGCCAGGAGTCGTCTTGTGCCAGATAGGGATTTGGTTCAGACTGGTCGGAGTTGACGGATCCAGACGATGCCTGCTGTCGAGTTCGAGCCTGTTGGCGCTCCAATCATGGATGCCGAAGTTCGCTCCCTTTCGCGCCTTGAGCGACTCACGGATATTATTTATGGTCTTAGTTTTCTGTTGATTTTGCTGCAGATTGATCGCCCTGATCTGGCTGTCTTGCTTAACAATGAAGCCATTAATCACTATCTCAGGGAGCAACTGCCATCCCTCGGAATTTATTTCACCTCTTTTGTTCTGGTGGGTTGTTATTGGCAGTCTCATCTCTCCATGGCGAGTCGCTTCAGTCGTTCTGATACGACCCACCGATGGCTGCAACTAGGGGGTCTGATGGGTGTGGCCTTGCTGCCCTTCGTGAATGACCTTCTGGAGCTGATGCCGCTGCAGGCCTCGATTCAGGTGGTTTACAGCCTTGTTCTGGTGCAGATCGGGGTCTTTGACCTGCTCACCCTTCTGCATGGATGGCGTCGGCCCAGGCTTTTGGTTGAGCCTCCACCCAACCAGCGGCGATGGCATCTGCTTTTGGAGCTCGCCCTTGAGCCTGCGGTCTGCCTGTTGAGTCTTGGAGTGGCCCTGTGTCTGTCACCTGTCTGGTGGGACTGGACCTTCCTGATGCTTCTTCCGGGTTACGGCCTGCTGTGGTGGCTGGATCGATGACGTGTCTTGATTGGGCTAGGCCAACCACTGCGATGGGGCTTGCAGAACGCGCGCGCTGGAGGCAGCGGGTCTGCCGGTCATGCTAATACTTCCAGCTGAAGGAGCTGGGCGGCCTGATTCAGTCGGCGGTCGTAGCAGGCGAAGAGAACAGTCTCGGATCAGCGAGAAGGGGCTGACTTTTGCGCTCGATGCGTGCAATAGCTTTCAGAAGGCCGCTCAGAAGCTCGCGCTGTTCAGGAGTCATGCCGCCAGACCCTCGCGTTCGATCCGCTGCCGCAGCGCCGGGTTCATGCGTTGACGTATACGCACAACGTCCACAGGGGCCTGTAGCAGGGCATTGAGCTCCTGCTTGAGATGCACCAGGGCATAAGGGGTGAGGGGTTCAAGCTCCACCCAGATGTCGATGTCGCTGCCTGGGCGCTGTTCGCCTCGGGCCACGGAACCAAACAGGCCGATCGCCTTGAGGTGGTACCGCTGCTGCCAGTCGGCCCAGTGGTGGCGCAACTGGCTGAGAACCGCGTCGGCGGCAGGAGGCTGATCCATGGCTGGGGGAGGCCGCAACAACCAGAGACTGTGGGTCCCTGTGGGGATTCTGGATGCTTAGCTCTGCATCTGCCGCACGTCCGGCAGGAGGAGCTGCGCCAGACCTGCCGCGGCCTTGCAGACGCCGACTTCATGGCGAATGGGCTGATGGCACTGGATGCGGGGATGGAGCGCTACCAAGCGGCCCAGGCGTTGCGGGTGGAGAAGGAGTTTCAGGCCTTCCTGGCCGTTGAGGGTCATTCTCCCGCGAAGAGTCGCAGAACTACTGCGAAATTGCTGCAGATGCTGGAGCCGCGGTTGCAGCCGGAGCGGCTGCGGGAGCTTGTGCGGCAGGCGCCTATTGGTCACTCCAGGACCCTGGCCGGCCCGGTGCACACCCAGGTGCGGCTGATGCCTTTCGCTGAGAGGAAGGGGGCGTCGTAAAAGCTGGGGCGACCTTGTGGGTTGTCGCTGTTTTGAACCCGCCACTGCTCGCTGTGATGGCGTTAAACCCGCCGACGCGGAGTGCCCCACCCACAACCAGTGCCATGCGGATCATGTTGTGCGTGATGCCGTGGCTGTCCATCATCATCCGTTGAGCCACTGCATCGCCCATGCGTTGTTCGTTTCTTTCTGGGCTCGCATCGATGCTGCTGCCGTTGCTGAGTGCAGCGGCTTCGGCGGCGCCGATCCCGGTGGTGCCGATTCAATTCGCAAGGGGATCCAGTTGCGGCACTTACGCGGGAGCGGCGCCGGTTGAGCTGATGCTGCAACTGGCTGGCGCGCAGGACTGGAGGATTGACCCACGCCTTGATCCACGGCCCGATGCGGTTCCTTTGCAGGTGATGGTGATCTATCCGGGCGAGGAGGCCGATGGCATGGCCGAACCCGCGGGCTATCGGCGGATCAGAACGCCCCGTGCCGGCCTGTACCGCTACAGGGTGCTCAACGGTGATGCTGTGGATGTGCGCTTTTGCGTGTTCTGAGTTGCTTCAACGCAGCAGCAGCCACATGGCCAGGGCTCCCAGCCCCACCCCTTTGCCGAATTGCACCCAGGTCAACCCGTAGGTATCGAGCCCGAAGGTGCGCATCATCCAATTGAGCACTTCCTTGTGCTTGCGAATCACGAATGCGCTATCGGCCGTATTCAGCTGTTGAACACGTTTGAGCTTGAGTTCTGCCAGCTTGGCCATGGACTGATTTGCTTCACGTGCGCAGCGACTGTAAAGACGCTCCCTAGGGTCGATTCGCCAAGGCAGCCTCCTCCAGGTGCAGTCGCCATGGGGCTGGGCCTGCTCTCAGTGCAGCTCTGCCGGATCAATGCCCGGGCTGTCTGATGGAGAAGCTCTTCGTCTGAACTCCTTGAGCAAGGCGCGATTGAGGCGGTCATCGCACCGACGACCATCTGCGGATCGATCGTGCCGTCCTTGTAGGGGGCGTAGGCGTGGCTGCAGAGCGCCTTGGTCGCCTCGTGCCACTGCTCCATCAATCGCTTGCCCACCTTCTGGCGCAACTGGGCGTCCGACTGCTCCCATGACTTTTCAGCGCAGTAGCGACCCAAGAGGTGCTCCACCACGAAGGTGGGCACCGGGTACTGGCGGCCGTTTCTGTCACGGCAGCACCTCCAGTTTCAAGAGCTTGGCGGCCTGATTGAGTCGCCGGTCAAAGCAGGCGAAGGTGAGCGGAAGCGCAAACTGCTCATGCAACTGATGGGCGGCTGCAAGCTGCACGCTGTCGTAGCCACGCAGGGCGAAGGCCTCGGAGAACACACCAGCTTTTTCGACCAGCGACTGGGTGACATCGGCGATCGCAAAGCCAGCCCAGGCCTGCTCAAACATGGATCTGGCCTGCGCCAATCCAGCCTGATTTGCACCCTTGAAGCGAGTGCGCTGGGCGAATGCAGCCATCGACTCAGCCCAGGTGATTCTGCAAACCGCGATTCCTTCTGAAGAGGAGCGCGCCTTGATCATGCTCTCGCTGTCCTGTTCATCAATGAACAGCTTGAGAAGCGCAGAGGTGTCACAGAAAAGGATCACAGCGCCTAACCACGATCCTCGATCACGATGTCGCTCATCAGTGGACCACCATCATTCAGCTTGACCGGTGGTGGAATCACTGGGTTCTGACCGTTCCAGCTGATCAGGCCCGCGTCAATCGCTTTTTGCAGCGGGCTCGTTGGGGCTGGTGCAGCTGGCTTCACAGCCGTGATGCGGGCGATCGGTTTGCGGTGTGAGGTGACTTCCACCTCCTCACCGGCCTGCACCCGGCTGAGCCATTCGGAGAGGTGGGTCTTGAGATCCCGCACCGAAACCTGGCTTGCGACTACTTCTGACACGACTGACTTCGCTAATGCGACCACATTAGGTCTGATTTCGGCGCTCATGCCTCGCCTCCCACCCACCACGGTGCGGCGCTGGGCGATCACGCGATCGTTGCCATCGACCAAAACGGCCGTCACGGCCTTTCCCTCCAGCGCGTCGTCGCCAACGAGCAAACGGGCACCGCCATCCTCAAAAGGTCTGGGTTTGGTTGCGACCCTTGGTCCGCCGGGGCCGTCAAGGCGTAGATCGGCCATGAGTGCTGAACCACCGCCGCTCTCCTCCAGGTTGCAACGCATCCCCTTCCAGCTGATTTCCGTGATGGCGGCTGCGGGGGCGCTGCTCGACCCACCGGAGACACCAACACCGGGGTGATGCACTCCTGCAGGCTGATGCCGCCATGGGCGTAGGAGGTGCTGCCCCCTGTTTATGAAGCAGGCGGCGCCGTTGGGGGTGGCGAACTGCTCACTCTGGTTCCAGCTCCAGTTGGCGGTGGGAACGGGCACCTGCGAGTCGCCTTTGATGGCGGCGCCGCGGGCCCACTTGCTCGCGGTGAGGTGCTTGGGCAACTCGGCGGTGGGCAGACCATCGGGGCAGAACAACCAGCCGTGGTCGGTGACGACCTTTATCGAACGCCAACCGGCATCAAGGAGTTTCTGGATTCGGTGGGCTAGTCGTTCGATCTTGTCTGCTTCATGGCGTGCTTTCTCTGCAGGTCTGCTGGATCAATGCCCGGGCTGTCTCACGGAGAAGCTCTACGTCTGAACTCCTTGAGCAAGGCGCGATTAAGTCGATCATCGCATCCGACAACCATCTGCGGATAGATCGTGCCGTCCTTGTAGGGGGCGTAGGCGTAGCTGCAGAGCGCCTTGGTGGCCTCGTGCCACTGTTCCATCAATCGCTTGCCCACCTTCTGGCGCAACTGGGCGTCCGACTGCTCCCATGACTTTGCAGCGCAGTAGCGCATCTGCGGAGTGGTTGCGCCGGGGCACTGGATCCGTGCTGGTTGGGCGGCGGCTGGTTGGGGAACGAGTGCCAGGGCGCCAACGATCAGCAGCTGTCTCATCTGTTCCGGTGCCTTCGCTCCTGTTGGCCAACTCTGGCTGCCCTGATCCTGCTCGGCATCCCCATCCCCCATTCGGGGGATGCGACTCATGGCCAGATCAGCCAGTTTGATTGAAGGATCCCAATGCCTTCATGGCCCCAATCCTTCTCTTCATCACTGGTGTGCTGGCCGGCTTAATCGCCGGCTTCATCCTCAGCCGCTTGTTCAGCAAAGGCCGCAGCGGTGATGGTTCCGGTGAGGCGCGTCTCCTTGAAGAGCGGCTGCTGAAGGCCGACCAGGGTCTGGAGCAATTCAGTAGGCAGCTGGAGGCGCAGAGCAGTGAGCTCAAGGCGGTGCAACAGCAGGCGCAGCAGGCCAGTGAACAGGCGGCGATCAGCCGCACCCAACTGGAGGGGGTGAGCCAGGAGCGGGATGCCCTCAAGGCCGGCCATGCCACGGCCTTGGCGGCAATGGAGCAGTTGCGCAGTGAGAAGGAAACACTCACAGCTGCGATGGCGGAGGTGGCCGAGAAGCTGCGCAGCCAGGAAAGCCAGACTCAGTTCCTTGAGCAGGCACGCACCGATCTGCTCACCCAGTTCCGCTCGCTGAGCGGCCAGATGCTGGATGGCTCCCGCGAAGCCTTGCTCAAGAGCACCAAGGAAACGGTGAGTGAGCCGTTTGCCAAGGAGGTGCTGCAGTTGCGCCAGCAGGTGGAGGCCTTGCAGAAGGAGTCCAATGCCAAGCTCACGGTGCTGGCGGAAACCACTCGCGATCTGCGCCAGCGCAGTGAAGACGTTCAAGGTGCAGCCCAGCAGCTCACCTCCGCGCTGCGTTCCCCGAATGTGAAGGGCCAGTGGGGGGAGGTGAACCTGCGCCGGATCCTGGAGTTTGTGGGCTTACTCCCCTACTGCGATTTCGATGAGCAGGTGCATGTGGGCACCGAGGAGGGCGCCTACCGGCCGGACTGCGTGATCACGATTCCCGGCTCACGCCGCTTGATCGTGGATTCCAAGGCACCGATCGAGAGCTATCTCGATGCCCTGCAGGCCACTGATCAAGCCAAGCGGGACGCAGCCCTCACTGAGCACCTCAAAAAGGTGCGCAGCCACATCGATCTGCTGAGCAAGAAGGATTACGCCGGCAAGCTCAGCAGCCTGGGCCAGGTGGTGGATGGGGTGGTGCTGTTCATCCAGGTGGAAGGTGCCCTGTCGATGGCACTGGAGCGGGATCCGCAGCTGCTGGAGTATGCCTTCAGCAAGAACATCATCCTCACCTTCCCCACCAGCCTGCTGGCGATCTTGAAGGGATTGGCGATGACGATTCAGCAGGCGGAAATCGCCAAGAACATCGATGAGATTCAGGCGCAGGCGGTAGAGCTGCACAAGCGCTTCTCGATTTTCATCGACAAGTTCAACGACATCGGCAGCAACCTCAACCGCTTGAACAAGAGCTTCAATGCAGCGGTGGGTTCTGCGCAGAGCCGGCTGTTGCCTCAAGGCCGGCGTTTTGCAGAGCTGGCGGGGCAAAGCGGTGAGATGGATGTGAGCGATCCAATCGATGAGGTGGTGCGGGAGATTCAGGCGGGGGAGTGATGCTCCAATAAGTAAGTCCTACTGGGCTGATATCGATCCCCCCAACCGCTGCGCCACCACCACGTTGGCCATGGCCTGCACGGTGGGGTTCATGCCCTGGATCCGCACGGGGCCGTCGAACACGGCCTGACCGCGTGGGTCTTCTGCCGCTAGACGTCCAAGGAGCTCATCAAGGAAGCTGCTGGCTGCAGATTTCACGCCTGAGAAATCAAGGATCAGCGGCTCGCCCTCCATGGCGGGCAGAAGGCTCTGAATTTTCCTGCGCAGCAGCTTGGCGGGGGCGCGCCCACCGGTGTGGAGACATTCAGCAGCGACATCGAGTCCGCTGTCACTGGCTGATTCCGTGAGGAGATTGAGGAAAAGGCATTCCACTCCTGAATTGGAGGCGATCCAGGTGCTGGCGAGATCAACGGGTTTACTGGTGTCGAGCGAGAACATCACTCCTGTTCCGAAAATAGGCGGCATGGCCTGGAAGCCAGGGCGGCGTTTGCCTTTGTTGAGCTCGTAGACGACATCACCGGTCCAGATCTGATATGTGCCGCCGTTGAGGCGCACGATCTCGAAGGAGCCGGCCATGCCATTGCCCTGGCCAATGGCGGGATCTCGAGTAGCTCCGCGTTCGATCGCTTTGTCAATTGCCTGGCCGTAGCTGCGCACCTCAGGAAAGGCGGGTTGCAGGGATCCGAGCAGGCCTCGGCCCATGTCGCAGATGCCAATGTCAATGCGTTGCTGCTTGGGGTGGTACTGAGCGCAGACCACGCCGGGTGTTTCTGAGGCTGCGTGGGTGAGGATGTTGCCGAGGATTTCGTTGGCCAGCCATTCCAGAGCCGGGATGAACGCCGTGGCGTTGTCGACGGCTGCAAGGGCGATGGCACAAATGGCATCAACGGCTTCGTATTGCTGCTCTTCAGTGGCAATCGGTGAGAGGGGCAGCACGCCAACCGTGGAGGCCTTGGCAGGTTGAACGTTGGACTTGGTGCTTGAAGGTGGAATATCGAGAAGCTGATGAAACCCCAGTAACTGGAGCACTGTGAGTGTTTTCGCCTCACCCCGCAGCTTGATGGTGCTGCCGTTGTTCCTGGCCATGAGGCCCCAGGCGCCGAGGAATGCCAACACATCTATCCCTGGAACGTCTGCAAATGAGAGAAAGATTGTGTCGCCGTTGGGATGCAGGGCTCCCTCGGTATGGAGAGCTGCAACCGCTTGATGAATGGCAGCTCGTGCAGGTAAGGAGACGATGGGCATGCCTACCTCCTCCGATACCCGCGCACCCGGGTGCCGTCTCGACGGGTGTAGGAGTTAACCCAGGTACCCGTCGCCGCTGAGCTGGCGGCGCTGGAGGCCATGTTGCCCACCAGTCGGCCGACGCCCTCCCAGAACTTTTTGGAGCGCTGTGCCGCCTTCTCTCTTCTGATGGCGAGTTCGCGTTCTTCCAATTGTTGTTGACGAAACAGACGGCGACGCTGTGCTTCCTCCAGGGCTTTGCTGAGCCTTTCCTCTCTCAAGCGCCGGAGTTCAAGTCGCTGGGCCTCGAGCTGATGGCGTTGCTGTTGATTGATGGCCTTCCCGACCGCTTTCCAGTCGACCTTGCGTGCGGTCGCAGCGACACCGCGGTAGGCCTGGACCAAGGCTTCTGAGGTGGTTCGCTCGATTTCACGTATCTCTGGATCGGTGTTGAGGGCCGCTTGTGCCAGGGCCGATGGAAGCTCTGGCGCAGGAGGGAGCGCAGGGATGGGGCGGCCAAGCAGCCGGCGGAAGAACTGCTCGATCCGACTGAGGAACGATTGGCGCCTCGCTAACTCTTGTTGGTAACAAGCCAACTCTGTGAGCTGCGAAGCGCGCAAGAACACCTGCACCGAGTGATCTGTGCAAACAGCTAGAACATCACCCGATCCGCTGATTGTGAGCGCCTTGGTTTTCCCATCGACCTGTAGTGCCGATATGGGTTCCAAGGTCCGGAGATTCCACTCCTGAACCACGCCCTGCTGATCAGCGAGAAACAGCGATGGCATTGTATCCGCGATCTGAATACCAGCGAGCTCGTCGTTGGCAATCGGCAGCACGCTGCGTTGGCTGTGCGTGCCGGCATTGAGAATGGTGACCGTGCCATCTTGAGCAGCTGCGACCAGATGTCCATGGCCTGAACTGTTGTGGGTCTGACGGGCTGTGCCCGCGTGGATCACCAGCAAGGGGGCTAGGAGTTGAGGGCCGACCAGGTGAAGGTTGTTGTCACTGCCAGCTGAGATCAACTGTTGATCAGGTTCAAGGAGTTCCAGGTCGTGACTAACCCAACGAAGTTTTTCTGAGGTAGAGATTTCTTCAAGGCTTTCAGGAGCCAGGCGACGGAGTCGACGATCCTCTGCGGCCACAAGTAGCCCGTAGTCCGCTGACCAGAGCACCGATGTGATCGCTTTGCGACTGACCTTTGCAGACAGGAGCTGCAGCCCTTGTGCCGAAAGAGAAATGACGATGCCATTGTCCAGGCCAGCAAATAGCTGCTGCCCTGAATCTGCGAAGCACAGACTTCGAATCCCAGACTCAAGCTTCTTGGGTTCAAGTGCTTCGAGAGTCTGAAGATTTACTAGAAGGACCCGACCGCCACCCCCAGCAACTGCAAGGACATCGCTTCGTTTGCTGTAGGCCAATGCCGTGAGCGATGAAAACCATCCCTGCCTGACGTGGCGTTCGTATCCTTTGACCCAGAAATCAGTCAGGGAAGAATTAGGCACCACTCAACCTCCAAACAGCCGATCCCATGCCTCAAGCACTAATCGTTGTGTTCGGTACTCACCAAATTCACGGATTTCGTTGTTCTTGAGTACCCGGAAGGTTTCGCTTGGGTAATCAGGCCCCATCACATCGGCAGGGTCAAGGATGTATCGCAGGTCTTCACGGTTGAGGCCGTAGAGGTTGGCGTATAGGGCATCGAGTTCTGCACGTAGCAGGGCTCGGCGTACGGGATCGAAGCGGAAGGGTGCGCCGTCGTAGCCAATGTCTTCGGCCCAGGGTTTGAGGTCGTATGAGGTGTATGTGAGTTCGAGGACGCGGGGTTGGATGAATTCGACGACAGACTGGGTATAGGTGCTGGGAGCGACGAAAGGTAGTTGCTTGAGATAAGAGTATGTGAGATGAGTGCCGCCAATCTTGTTTCTTGTGCAAAAATCGAGAACCAAGCTCGTCCAATTGCCGAGCAAGCAGCACGATAACTCTGCGAACTCGGCCGCAAAAAATAAAGGCATTGTGTGGCCAGTCCCGGCAATTGGAATGACAGATGTGATAGCCGTGCGTGTGTTGGTTGGAAGGGTTACATCGCGCCACCCCATCAACCACTGTCGATCCCACCCTTGCGCCTTTAGCCGCGCCTGCACTTCTGACTCCTCCACCCAGTAGCGCGGTGTGATCTGAAAGCTGGGATCCCGCTTTTCGGCCAGTGTCACATCGCGGTTGGAGTCATCTGCTTCGTATGTGGCCCAGCGATGGTCGTAGTGGTGGATCAGTTTGGCTTCGTAGAGGAGCAGGCGATCGGCGGCCGACTCATCGAAGAACAGATGGCTGTCGTTCGACATATGGAACATCGTTGTGAACCTGACACCCCAGGGATTGCCCTGCTCCCCGAGTGCCTCATCGATCAGCACCGGCACACGGTTATAGATCTTCTTGGTGAGTTCCGCATCCATCTGGCTGCGGAATACCGGACAAGTCCGGGTGTTCGGATTCAGGAGGGTGATTTCATCTGGAGACAACTCAAAGAATCTCGCCTGATCGTTCAGTTGAGAGAAGTGGCGGATGTAGAAGACGTATTGAGCGGCATCATTTTGGTCGGTGGCCTCCCGGAGGGTGAGACAGCAGAACTTATAGGCATGATGAACATCGCGGAAGATGAATGATTCATTTTCAAATGAAATCAGTGATACCAGCATTCCCCTGCCGCTCACCTCATCGAAGAAAGCTTTGGTGCTGTTATCCGTCGCAATCCCCGTCGGCACAATTACGCCGGAACGGCCCGATGGAGCAATCAGCTTGAGGAAGTGCTCTGCGAACAGTGCGTAGGTGTTGAGGTCACCAACGGCAGTGAGTACAAAGCGTCCACTGCCGCGTATGAATTCGCCATTACCTTCGGCTTCGCGCTTGGCTTGTTCAAACTCGGCAACTAGCGACCGATCAGCTTCAGATGCTTCCGTTGCACTCAATGCCTTGATTAGGCGTTCGCGTGCCGCCTTGTTTGTCGCCGTGGCGATCGCTTCGGATCGTGCAGCAAAGAACTCCTTCTCCTGCAGCTTGATCCGCTCCCATGGCGGATTGCCCAGGACGCAATCAAAGCCGCCTTGCTCCATCACCTCGCCAAAGCGCAGGTGCCAATGGAAGAAGCGAAAGTTTTGAGAGGCCTGAACGACGGCCTCTTCCATCGCTTCATCAACGGGTTGACCAGCGAGAAGTTTGAGCAAGTGCTCCGTGGTGGGCACCGTGGCGCGTGAGTCGCTGGTTTTCCCGAGGAAAAACGCTGCTGTGTAGAGATCAGCAGCCAACGCCTCCGGATCCCGGCCTCGATCAGACAGCCACTGGGCGTAGGCAGCTTGCTTGGCAGCCGTTTCAGCCAGGGAGCTTTCCGGCATCGCCTCAATGGCCTGCAAGGCCTGCTGGCCTTGGCTGCGCGGTTGCGTGCCGCTGAAAGCCAAACTCCCCTGAATCCCGCGGTTAGATCCACGCCGGCTGATGGTCTTGCGGGCTGCAGCGTTCTCCTTCTTGAGGCTCGTGCACACCGTTTTGTTGTCACCGGTGAGTGGCTTGTAGGCCCCATCAGGGATGCCCTCCTCCAGCACCTTGGGGTCGAAAACCCCCACCAGCGAATCGCCGCACTGGATGTGAGCATCCAGGAAGCTCAGTGGCTTGCCGGGATCGATCGCTTCGATCCACAGCGCCACCTTGCACAGCTCCACCGCCATTGGGTTTTTGTCGACCGCGTAGATGCAGTAGGCCACCACATCGCGTAGGGCGTGCTGGCGGTCGTCTTCGCTGGGTTGGTCATCGCCCGCGCGCACCTGGGCGAGGGCCACCGCCAGGCGACGTGCGGCTGCCAACAGGAAGTGCCCACTTCCGCAGGCCGGATCGATCACCTTGATTTTGAGCAGCGCCTGTTCCTGCTCTGTCGGACCATCGGCTTTGCTGAGCCGATCGTCAATCACCGGGATCAGGGCGCTCTTGATCAGCCCCTGCACCAAGGCATCGGGTGTGTAATAACTGCCGGTGGTTTTGCGATCACTGCCCGCACCGCCGCCATAGCTCAGCTGCCATTGGCTGCCCTGTTGCTTTAGCTGGGGATGCAGTTCAAGCAGGCCCTCATAGACACTGCCCAGCTCTTCAGTGTTGAGGTCGCGGTAGCGCACCCGGGTGAAGCTGCCGTCAGCGTCGAACCAGCCAATCGCCTTGATCGCCCGCAGCAGGGGGCCATTCCAGAGTTCAGCGGCCTGCAGATCCGGGCATTGCTCGAGGCTGAACAGACCGCCCAGGCCTGGCAGCCCCAGGGGTGAGTTGCCAATGCTCAGCTGCTGGAACACCAGCCGCTGAAGCTCCCAGAGATCGCCGTAGGCCCCCTCATAAGCACTGCGCTTAATCGCCAGCTCACGCAGACGGCTGACGCTGTAGCCCTCCTGATAAATCCGGCGGCGTGCGTCAGCCTTGTCGACCTCGCGCGGGAAAAGCAGATTCCGATCTTCTGTGGTGAACAGGAAAAGGAACCGATACACCAAGCGCAGCAGCTGCTCATGGAACTGTTGGGGGCTGAGTTGTCCGCTCCGCAACGCCTCCCGCAGTTCGCCATTGTTTGGGTGATTCAGGAAGCCCCAGCCCAGCTTCTCCAAAGCGCTCTGGACCCCAACGCGCAAGGCACCGAGCACCCGCTCACCGGAGGCTTCCGCCTGCTGCTTCCACTCATCCAGCACACAACTACCCGTTTGGGGATGCTGAAAACGACTGGAGTGGAGTAGCAG
This sequence comes from Synechococcus sp. HK01-R, assembly GCF_014217855.1. NCBI lineage: Bacteria > Bacillati > Cyanobacteriota > Cyanophyceae > Synechococcales > Synechococcaceae > Synechococcus > Synechococcus sp. HK01-R. Next base: position 1,422,866 of record NZ_CP059059.1, read on the forward strand.
CCAGAGCACGGCGAATTCGGCATGCAACCCGCCTTCGATCAAGAGCTCAAGATCAGCAGCCAGATAGGCGGGCTTCACCAGGGACGGGTTGTCGTGCAACAGGCGGAGCCGATCGCCGGTGAGCAACAGGCCCCAATTGGCGCTGTCGTCAGCGTTGAGACATTCCTGAAGGCAGCTGTGGGGTGAGCGCTTCCGACCCTCCTGGCCGAACTGGGCACTACCGCTATCGAGAGCGCCCACGTCGATCCCTCGCAGGATCAACGGCACGGCTCCATCAAAGGCGCGGGCGTTGATCGGATAGTGCGATTCGCCTTGCTGCCAGCCGTTGCAGGGTTGGGTGCCACTCCAGCCGAACACCTCCTTGAGCAGGCGCGTGCCGAAGTGCTGCCCTGCAATGCTCTTCCCTGCTCGATCGCTCAGTTTTGTGTATTCCTTCCACAGTTCTTTGGTGAGCACCCAGGCGGCATCGATCCGCTCCCGCAAGCCTTCGCCTTTGCCCAAGCCGTAGTCCTTCGGCTCCAACAGGAGCTCCTTCGGGCGGCTGAACTTGGACACCTCCTCGAGCAGGGACGCCGGCAGCAGGCTGCCTTTGAGTTCAAGTGCCTGAAAGCTGACGGTGGCGGTGGTGCGGGCCATGGCTCAAAGGGTTGGGGCAGGAAGCAGCAGGAAGAGGCCGATCACATCCACGGCCGGGGCGGGTTCGCAGTTGAAGCGCATCCGCAGCGATTCACCGCGGCGCAAGGAGGCTTCGCGGACGCGGCGGTGGTCGTCTTCGGCCAGTTGGGCCCGCCGTTCAGCCAGAGCCTTGAGTGCCGGTTGCAAGGCATCAAGGGCAGCGACGGCATCCTTCAGCCACTGCTGGCGTTGGCCAGGGTCCACGTTGCCTGTGGGTGCCGCTTCGAGCAGTTCCAGTGCAGCGGCTCCCTCCAGCGGTTCAACGCTTTGCTCCTTGACCTGCACCGTGAGGCATTCCTCCACGAGCAGATCGGGGAGTGCGTCGTAGCCATTCCCGGTCCAACGGTCTTGATGCAGCTGATGCCGCAGGCGTAGCACCAGCAACTGGGTGCGGCTGCTCACGGCTTTGGTGCGGATCACCGAGGCCCGTGCCGCTAACTCGGGTTCCAGGCCGCTGAGGGCACGCTCTGCCACAAAGTCAGCAAGTTCCACCACCAGCGGATGGGAGCGGCTGAGCAGTTGGCTTCCCGCCTGAGCGGGCGAGCGGAAGCTCAGGCGCAACCTGCCCTCCAGGTCGTGATTGCGCAGGCGCTCCCGCAGGGCCGTGCGGTCGTCTTCCAGTCGGCTGAGATCCAGCTCCCAGGTTCCGGGGCTTGCGCCGATGGGGCCGATCGGGAGGTTGAGCCTGCGGCTGGCATTGACCACCAATCGCTCGACGGCCTCTTCACTTCCCAACGACTCCTTCATTCGCTCCCACTCGCCGAGCGCCTCCTCCGGCTTGAGGCTCCGTTGGGCAAAGATCGCTTGGTTCTTCTTGGCGTTGTCTTTGGCGCTCGTCCATTCAGCATCGATCGTGGCATCAAGCGCCAATTGCGTCGTGGTGTCTCCCTCCAGCTCAAGATCAAAGCTCCCCTGAATGTGCTGGGCTGGGCCTTGCAGGATGTTGCTGAGGACGGCTTGGGTGATTGAGTTGGCATTGCCGGGGATCGGCACGCTCACCCCCAGCTCCTTGCGGATCGTTTTCTCCTTTTCAAGGATCACCGTGCGCACCCGATCGTCGACGGGATTGGAGCTGCCGCCGTGCAACATCAGCGCCCGCACAGCTGTTCGCGCTTGCCCGAAGCGGTCCACCCTGCCCTCCCGTTGCTCATGGCGGGTGGGGTTCCAGCAGAGGTCGTAATGCACCACCGCATCAAAGGTGTGCTGCAGGTCGATCCCCTCTGACAGGCAGTCGGTGGCCACCAATACCGGGACTTTCTCGTTGGCGACCTCAGCTTCCAGCTCCTGGATGCGCAAGACGCGTTCTTCTGGTGGCAGATCACCGGTGACCGCCGTCACCACGTGGCTGCGCTTTGGCAGTGCCTCTTTGAGCTGCTCGGCGAGGTAGTACGCCGTCGGCCGGAAGCGGCAGAAGATTACCGGGCGAAAGCCTTCCTTGAGCAAGGCATTCAGCTCCTTGATCAGCTGCTTGAGCTTGGGGTCGTGTGCCTTGCCGCGCAGGAGATCGGCTCGAGCGATCAGATCCTGGAGTTGCTCCGCATCTTCTGCAATGGCCAGATCAGCACCGGGTGCTGCTTCCTCCCCGCTGAATCCCTCGTCCGCCCCATCCAGCACCGCCAGGGAAGCCATGGCTTCCAGGTCGGCGGCAACTTGGTTGTCATCGCGGTCGCGATCACCGTTGGCGTCGGTTTGCAGGTTGAGCAACTTTGTTCGCAACGAGGCGGATGCCGCTGCCGGACTGCTGCTCACGCAGCGCAGTAGTGCCAGAGCTGCCCACCAGCTCATGCGCTGCCGCAGCTTGCTCTCACCGGCACTGCGTTGCACCAGATCCTTGGCGTAACCGAGCACGTCGTGAAACAGCTCAGCCCAATCGCCTGAGAGCTTGTACTCCGCTTCCCGTGTTTCTCGGTCTGGGAAGTCGGCGCCGTTGGTGCCCCACTCCTCCTTGAGATCTTGCCGGCGCCGCTGCACGAAGTAGTTGCCCAGGTCATCGCGCAAGTCCTTGCGCCGTTGACCTTCCGGCATCTCGCTCAAGCCGGAGAACTTCGGGTCCAGCAGCGCCAGAAGGTTGTCAAAGGCTTCGGTATCGCCGCTGTGGGGTGTGGCCGTGAGCAGCACCAGATGTCGATCGGGCTGAGCCGATAACCCGCGCAGCAGTTCAAAGCGTTGTTGGCGTCCGCCACCTTTGCGCGCCGCGCAGGTGTGCGCTTCATCCACGATCACGAACTCACCGCAACTGCGCAGGAAGCTCTCCCGGTTGCGATCGCTCTTGATCCAATCAAGGCTCACCACGGTGAACGGGATCACATCGAAGATCGACTTGCCCGCCGGCAGCCCTCGCTCCAGCTTCTGGGCCGTACCAGGCCGAACCACCTCAGCGGCGAGGTTGAACTGGCCGATCATGTCGGCCCGCCACTTTTCGCAGAGGTGTGGTGGGCAGATCACGGTGATCTGGCGGATCTCGCCGCGATCAAATAGCTCCCGGGCGATCAGCAACGCCTCCACGGTCTTGCCAAGCCCCACCTCATCGGCGATCAGCACCCGGGTGACGGCTTGCTTGAGGGCCATCAACAACGGCACCAGCTGGTAGGGCCGTGGCTCCAGCGCCACATTGCCGAGGCTGCGGAACGGCCCTGCGCCAGCGCGGAGTTTGAGCAGCAGGGCATCCCGCAGCAGCAACGCCGAACTTTGTGAGCCACTTTGGGCTGGATCCGGCGGATCAAAGCTGGCTGGCTTCACCGCTGCGCCTTCTAGCGGCCAATACAAGGTGGCGATCGTCTGATCTCCACCTCCCAGGGGCCGAAGTTTGAGCACCTGCTCCTGCTTCTCAGTGCTGCTCTGGGGCAAGGCGATCCACTCACGCCCGCGCACCTTCACGATCGAACCGGGGCTGGGGATGTCGATGGGAGCCGCAGGGGTTGGTGTCAGCGTCATGCGTCGATCTCCTCGAGGGCAGCGGTGGTTTCGTCGTCTTCATCCAATTGAGGAAGACCTTCCTCACCCGCAGATTGCGTTCCCTCAACGGCAATCGTCTTACCGATCACGCGGCTGATTAGCTCGAGCAGATCACGCCTTCGTTGCTCATAGAAAGCCTCAAAGGCGTCACGCCTGAGATGTTCGGGGTGAATGCTGTGCGAGTGCAACAGCGCATCCATCTCCGTTCTGCCATTTCCGACTTCATCTCCTTCCTTGCCTTGGTGCTTGAGATAAGCCTTCTCCAGCTTTGGCAGGTAAATCGATGGCGCTGCCCCACCAATGACTCGGTTGGTTCGCGCCGTCAGAGGAGTCTTGTTGAGAATTGAATTCGCCTGATCTGTGTCAATGCCCTGGGCTTCACACCACACAGCGGGGAAAACGTGGTGGATATCAATCGCGTCTTCGTAGAAGATGGAGTCGTCGATCGGCCTGCCTGTGCGGAAATCTTTGGCCTGTTCGCGCAAAAGCAGTGTGTAAAGCCCTTTGTAAGCCGCACTGTTACGGGTGCGCATCGTGTCGAGCCGGCTGGGCCTGAAGTCAGCGTCGTAGACGGTGCTCGGGACGCCCTTCCCTTCAATCCAATGGATCACTTCAGGGAGATCCTTTCCGAAGCGCGTTTCAATTGCGCCCCCGTAAAGCTCTCCGAGAACACCGCACCAGTACCACTGCTCTACTTTTTGCGTGGTTGCAGCAGCGTTGTAGTCGTCCCCCAGGCTGCTCAAGATGGCAGCAAGGGGCACCAGCTGAGTGACATATGGAAGATCTTTGCTGCGGTAATAGCCCTGTTGAATCAGGAAACGGCCTGCTCGAAAAAAGCCCAGCTCTGCTTGATCGGCCCATTGTTGGTATTCACTGAGTGGCAGATCGAGGATGGTGGCGCGCTTGCAGCTGATGCCTGTACACTTCTCAATTGGCAGTTGAGAGTTCTGCTGATCCAGTTCTCGGCGCTGACGGGTTGAGAGCAGGGCGACGCATTGCAGAAAGTCGGTCTCACGAACAGCCTTGAGGATCTTTCCGAGCCGCTGAACACCATCCGTTTTGCCATGTTCACGACCCGCTAAGAAACGCTGATAGCGGCCTTCGATGGCCTCGTCTCCATCACGTGCTTTGCGGCCATACCAATCAGCCCTGAGATCAAATCCATCAGCGGCATAGCTGGCCGTCACCAGTTCAAACGCATTCAGCTTCACCCCGCCGGTATTGACCTTCTCAAACACCTGGCAGACCGCTTCGCGTCGACTGCTTTTTGCCAAGGTGATGACCGGAAGTTGGTATTCACAGAAGGGAGCAATCACCTTGTCTTGAAACGCGGTGTACACCTCAAAAGCCTCAGAGAACTGCTCGGTTTCCTTCCAATGTTTGACATAACCCGTTTGCCAGCTCGACGCTTCGTAAATCCTGCCAAGCGGGAAAAGCTGGAGCTCGTATTCAAGTTCTGATGTGGAGAGATCGAGCCCCTTACGCCCAGCAACATCAGGACGTATCCGGTCAGCTGGAACATCGATGACGGCTTCCTCCAGCAAATCGGGGTTATTAAGCAGCCTGTTCATATCCAGGTAGTACCAGCGTTCAACCTTCTGCTTGCGTTCGTTCTCCGTCTTTGCAGCAGAACCCATCAAAGTGGCCTGAAACATGGAGGTCAGGCGTTGCTGGCCATCAAGAATCAGGAGCTCAGGATCGGGCGTCTGTCCTTGAAAATGCAGCCCCTCTACAGGCCTGGTTTGAAAACGAACCTCACCACCCGCTTCCAGTAACATCACAGCACCGATGGGATATTGCCGAATCACAGAGGCAATCAACTCCTTGATCTGCTCGTTTTTCCAAACCCAGCCCCGCTGAAATTCAGGTAACTGAATGGTTCCTTTTCTCAGTTCCTGGAGAAGTTCGCGAAGGGAACGCTTTGTGCTGTCAAACATCAGCTTTTCCCCTCACCAAACAACCAGCTGTATTCGCTCAAAACTTCCGGCCAACTGCTGGTGTCCTGGGTAAACACCACAACCGAGATCCCTGCATCGATCAGGGCCTGGCGCTTCTGTTGGTCCAGCCGTTGCTGCAGTGGTTTGTCGTGATGGGGGCCATCGATGAACACCACAACACAGGCCTCCTTGTAGGTGAAGTCCGGGGTGACGTAGTGACCCGGCACCTCCTGTTGAGCGTTGTCAGGAAGCGTGTGGCCATGCCGGTAAAGGGTGTCGAGCCAGAGCCTTTCCAGACCACTGCCGGCTAGCTCCTTGAGCCGCTCCAGCAACGCGCTGCGGCTATCCACTCCGCCCTGGCCCACCAGTTCACAGCGCGCCAGATCAAGCAGAACTTGTTTGAGCTCGGTGAGCTGGCGATCAATGAGGTCGTGATCGCGTTGGTTGTGATAGCCGAGCAGGCAGCGGTAGCAGCCCGCCTCACACTCGGGATCTGAGTTGATCAATTGGGATTCGAGGGCGGGCACCTCGCCGACCCAACTCCAGTGGCAGATCTCGAGGGCGGTTTTGCCCACGGCCTGCAAAGCGCTGGCGCTTTCCACCAGTCGGCTCAGAACGCCGGCACCACCTTCTGCCGATTCATAGAGCAGTAGCGCCGTTGCTGATTCTTCGTTGGGCATCAGCTCAGCTGCCACCTCACTGCCATCAAGCTGAAACGCCACTTCGATGCCCCGTTTGATCGCGCTCTTCACGCTCACCAGCTGTTGCGGCTCCCATTCCCCGAGGAAGCGAACCAACAATGCGTTTTTGCGGTCCTGCACGTAGGGCGTGATCTTCACGAAGCCCACTTCTGGGCCGTCGTCGTCGGCCGCATCGCCACGCATGTCTTTTTCGCCGCCCCACTGACCGTTGATCGGGTGGATCGGGAAGCCCATGTCGTTTTTGTTCTCCCGCCGCCGCCAGCCGAGGTTCACCCGGCTGATTTGCGTGGCCGGTGCGTAGCTGAGTTCCAGCAACGGTTGTCCCTCGCAACTCACCTGGGCCTTTGCCACTTTCACCACACCGTTGTCCTTGGGGAATTCGTAGGTGGTGATCAGCTCGTAGCCAAGGCGTTGGCGCTCTTCGTCGTCGGAAGTAATCCGATCAGCTCTCCTCGTGGTGACCTGCTCGATTTGATACAGCTTCGGGATCCGAACGGCTTGGCCCTCGGGATGCAGCTTGAGCGGTGTGCCGCAGTGGCAACACAGTTCTGATTCAGCGGCATCACCGAGATGGGCATGGCCGCAGGCCCCACACACCAGGGCGTCCTGCGTGGCGAGGGTTGCTGATCCGGCTGCAGCAGCGTTGTCCTGCAACCCCAGCAGCGCACCTTTCACCTTGTAGGTGTTCCCCTCGTGATAGATCAGCGAGTGGGGACCGAATTCACTGATGCCGACAAACCGCGGGCGAGTGATGTAGGTGCCGCCGCCCACTTGTTCTCGTGTGCCAGGGATATACGCCATCAGCGGTAGACGCGGGAAGTTGTAGCCCGGCATGAAGCCTTGGCTTGCCAGGTATCGGTAGGTGCTGAAGTCGTTGTTGCTGTTGCCGCTGCCTGGCTTATCCGCCAGCAGCAACTGTTGTTGCATCCGTGCTGCTTTGAGACGGGTGTCGGCGGCCAGGCGCTCGCGCTCGCTGATGGCGTGGTTGCCCAGATCTTTGAGTGCCAGGTTGATCTGACCATCCACTGCCTCAAGTAGCTCACGCCAGCGGCTGAGCGCGGCTTCGAAATCCAGCGCGGCGCCATGGGTAATCGCTTCCAGCCAGCTGCCTGTAAGCCATGGCGGTGGCGTGCTTCCGAGCCATTGCTTCTCGATCAGGTCGTCAACGATGGCCTGGCAATCAGCCTGGGCTGAGCGGTAGGCCTCATCCCTGGAGAGGGCCTCCATCAGCTCGGCTTGAACTGGCCGCCCTGGGGCACTGATGTTCACCAGCTCCTTCACCTTCCCGGGCAGGCGCTGCCGAGTGGCTGCCAGCCAAAGCGCCCGGAAGTGGGCCTTGAGCAACTCTTCATTGGCCAATTCCAGCGTTGGAGCGCTTACAGCACCCGCCACCATCCGCACGGGATCCGCAAAAAAGTACTGGTCGTGGGGCGATGTGGCACCGCAGTAGCTGAGCACCAGAGCTGGTTGCCCGCTGCGGCCGGCGCGGCCGCTGCGCTGCGCGTAGTTCGCCGGCGTGGGCGGCACATTGCGCATGTAAACAGTGTTGAGCGATGAAATATCAACGCCCAATTCCATCGTGGGTGAGCAGTACATCAGCCGAAGGGCAGCACTGCGGAAGTCATCTTCCCGTCGTTCGCGCTCACTCGCATCCACTTGGGCTGTGTGCTCCCGTGCGGACAGCGTCTGCAGGAATGGTCGGCCTTCCGTTGCGATCAGATGGGCGAGGTCGGCGTAGAGACTTCGGAAGTAGGGGTTGACCGGCCCACGTCGCCCACTGTTCTGCCGCACTTGTTCCAAACACGCGGCGTAGCGGTCCTGAGGTGGTGCTTCCGGGTCCACCAGAGTCCAACGCAGAGCAGTGCTGTTGAGGCGCCAACCTTGCATCACCTCACGAGCCTTGCTGCCAAGCCGCACGTCCACGGTCTTCACAAGGCCCCATGCCGAAAGCATCTCGAGGATGTGACCCATCACCTCTTGGTAGAGGTCGTCCTTCCATTTCAGGGTTCGGTAGAGGTCTTCTGCCGAGAGCCAGCGTTCGCGTGCCTTCAGCCAGCGACCGAATTCACCACGGAGCGATAAGCCTTCAACACCCCGGTTTCTGAGCTCCTGGGGGACTGGGCTTGTCACCACACTGCGGGCCAGCTCTGGCTTCTCCTCGCGGCCGATGCTCCAGACCTCCTCAAGATCGGTTGCTGACTTCTTGCGCCGTTCAAATTCCTCTTGAATCAGTGCATCACAGTCGATCGCAAGTCGTTCCCTGAGCTCTTCCAGGAGGCGATGGCAGATCAGGAACCGTTCTTCACTGCTCGCTTGAGCCAGCAAAGGATGGCGCTGCCCCCAGTCCTCCTGGTCTTCGGCGCAATTCACCAGCTCCGCATAATCCACTTCAAGCAACCGCAGTTGCTCGAGGTTGGGATTGGTGAGCCGCCAGCCTTTGCGCAGGTCCACCATCAGCCGGTACTCCAACACTCCCCGCAGAGCACGGCGATTGCTTTGCTCGATGTTGGGTTTGACGTTGGGAATGGCGATGAAGTCTTCCGCATCGAGCCGTAGGGCTTTTTCCACGGCCTGCGCCAGGGTTTCAAGGCTCAGTTCCTTCTCGGATTGCGCGCTCAATGCGGCAATGAGGCCTGCCCGTAGCTGCAGAACCCGCACAAAATCGTTGAAGTGGCCGGCCTGCAGTGATGCGTCCTGCCGGTTGTCACTGAAGGCCAGCAGTTTGCGGGCCTGATCAGGGATCTCCTTCGCTGGGAACGCCAGCAGTTGCCTCAGCACCGCCAGGCTCAAGGTGGTCGTGGCGGAGCTGCGGCCTTCTGAGTTGAGCCCACAAAGCTTGCGAAATTCGCTGCTGCGCACCCCGTGCTCCACACCACAGCTTGGGCAGAAGCGGAAACTCCCTTTCAGAAACCAGCCGGAAAGACCATCACTGCTCGCACCTCCATCGGAGCGAAAACGACAAGGCACCGGGGCAAACTCCCGATACGTGCGCTTCAGGACAAGCTCGTCATTCTTGTCAGGCTCAAGCCAACCATCGGGAAAGTTGGCTTTGTCCAAGTCATCGATGGTGTATTCACCGTTGGCATCGGGCATGAAGTAGCCATTCACCACATCCCGTTCGCGAAGACTTGATTCGTCTTTGAAATCGCGTGGATCGATCTTGACCGGAACCTTGTTATTGAGATGGGCCCAGACTGGGTGAAACTCTTGCCCGCAGTTCCGGCAGAACACAACAGGGTAGAGCAGTGCCTGGCGCCCGGCATTGGGTTGGTACTTCTGTGCCTTCAGCGTGAGATAGCGTTCCTGAGGGGCTTGGAGAGATGCCTGTACTTCACCACCTGCGGAGACAAATTGATGCAGGCGAAAGGCAAAAAAGCGCCGATTCGGACCAACTTCCACCTGATAGGCAGCCAGAAGGAAATCCCTCAACGTTGCCAGGATCTGTTCCTCATTTAGCCCTGTTTGCTCGGCCAATGTGCTGGTGGCCTGCTGCAGGGTGTGCGGCTTACAGCGCACCCATTTGCCATCAGGCAACCCGTCTTCTTTCTCGAGGCCGAGCTTCAACTCAACCCAGCGGGCGAGAGGGTGCTGGCGTAAATCTTCAGCTGTCCAGGTTTCGGTTACTTGAGTCGAATAATCAACTCTTAGGGCCTGGGTTAACTCTTCCTGGTTGGGAAGATCACCTTCAGTGCAGCGCTGCAGCGTCTCCGTGACGATGTGTTCGCTGGGGATTTCGGTGCCAAACAGCTTGCTGGCAACATGCGCCACGGTGGCATTGCGTTCCTTGGCCGTGCCTTCTGAGGCCATGGTGGCCGAGGTGCCAATGCAGAGCAGATTGGCATTCAGTCGTTGTCTGACTCGGCGTACCAAGAGTGCGACGTCCGCACCCTGCCTCCCTCGATAGGTATGCAACTCGTCAAGCACCAGGAACTCCAGTCCCTTGGCGTCGCCGATGACTTTCTGATCGAGTGGATCCTGCCGGGTCAGGATGTACTCGAGCATCACATAGTTGGTGAGCAGGATGTCGGGGGGATCATTCTTGATCTTCTCCCGCTCTTCATCGCTTTCCTGACCTGTATATCGCGCAAAAGTGACTTTCGGGCCTTCCGGATAGCCAAGGCCGAGATATTTCTGTAATTCCTCTTGCTGGCTATTGCACAGCGCATTCATCGGATAAATCACAATCGCCCGAATGCGTTTCTGCTGATCCCCTCGCGCTCGCGCTTCCAGAACCCGATTCACGATCGGAATGATGTAACCCAGCGACTTACCGGAGCCCGTGCCCGAAGTCACCACAAAGCTGCCGCCACGGCTGGCAATTTCAATGGCATCGCGTTGATGGCGGTGCAGTTGTAGCTCTTGCCCGGGGCCGTTGTCCTTACCCCAGCGGAAGATCCGGCTGCATTCCGGATGCAAAAGCCCTGCGTCCACTAGCTCGCTGATGGCGCCGCCGCTCACAAAGCTTGGATTCAGCTGGATGAGTGGTGAAGGCCAATACTCGCCCTTGCCATAGGTCCCATCCACAAACGACTGGAGATCGGGCGCTTTGATCTGGGTGAAGCTGCGCGAGAACTGGCCGTAGTCCTCAATAACCCGGTCTCGGAAGGAAAAGACGTCCATCAGCCCATCACCTCACACAACCGATTGATCTGCTCGGCTTCCGCCACCGTGTTGGCGATGCCGCTAGCCAGACCCGGTGAACCCACCACGATCGAGAGGCATTGGGCGCGGCTGATCGCCACATTCAAGCGATTGGGCTCCAGCAGAAAGCTCAGCCCGCGAGGTGCTTCATCACCACTGCTCGCCGTGAGCGAGTGAATGGCAACCGGGGCCTCCTGGCCCTGGAACTTGTCCACCGTGCCCACCCGGGCTTTGCCAGCCAGCCGTTGCTGCAGCCGGTTCACCTGCACGTTGTAGGGCGCCGTCACCAGGATTGTGTCTGGCGTCAGCGTGCCTGCTGCGATGCCGCCGGCTTTGGCGTGTTGATAGCTGCCCCCCAGCAGGGCATCCACCAGCGATTCGATGCGGTTGATTTCTTCGTCGCTGCAGACGCTGTTGCCGCTGTGCGCCACCGGATCAAACACCAGGCCTTGACCTTGTAATAGCTGTCCGTCACTGCTTTGGCAGGGTGTGCCCCAGTTGATGCGGTTGGCGCAATTGGCGGGGCTGGCCTGTAGCCGGCCCTCGTAAAACAGTGCACTCACCATCGCCGTGAGGCTTGGTTCCATCCGCCAGCTGGTGGAGAGAAACACGCCGCGATCGTCTGGCACCACCGAGGCGCCTTCCATCCAGTACTCCAGGCAGCTCTGGCCTGAATTACCCGGGTGATCGGCCTGGGAGGGCTGGGCCAGTTGCTGTTGATCGCCCACCAAAAGAATCGATCTGGCGCAGCGTGCCATCACCAGCAGATTGGCGAGCGACATCTGCCCCGCCTCATCCACCACCAGCCAATCGAACTGATTCGCCAGCTCCTCTTTGCAGAACATCCAGGTGGTGCCGCCCACCACCGCCATGGCCTCCGTGATTTGGCCGGGCTTCACCACGCTGATGCCTGCGGCGCTCAGCGCCTCTTCCTTGCTGTTGTTGCACTTCACCACCTCGCCGGCCACCCCTGCAGCGCTGCAGGTGCTCTTGGCTTTTTTGAGCAGGTTGTTGATGGCGGCGTGGCCGTTGGAGCTGATTGCCACCCGTTGGCCTGCGGCCACCAGCTGGGCGATCACCTGGCCGGTGACGGTGGTTTTGCCCGTGCCCGGTGGCCCCTGCAGCGCCAGGCTGATGCCGGAATGCTCCTGCAGAAAACCCGCCAGGGCATCGCCAACGGCGTTGGGATCTTCGGCAATGGCTGCATTGAGCTCTTGGAGTGCCGGCAGGGGGTGCCGTTCCAGCAGTTGCAGGATCGCTGGTGGGATCGGCTGGTGCTCGTGCACCCATGCCATGGCCTGCTCTTCCAGCTGTTCGCGCAGGCTCTTGCTGATGTCGGCCGGCACCTTGATCACCGAGGTGGCGTGTTTGGGGATGCCCTCGCCTTCGCCGTTGGCAAGGCGTTGATCGCGCTTGCTCCAGGGCAGCTTCAGGCTCAGCGTTCCCCGTTCGGCATCGAGCGCATCCACATCCAGCTTCAAGCCGGTGGCGGGCAGTTCAACGGTGAGCCGGCCGTCGCCATCGCCGGCATGCAATTTCAGCGGTTGGCTGGGGTCAAAGCGGAAGTGGTGGATGTCGGCGCCGGTGCGGGCACTGGGGCGTTCGTCCATCCCTACCCATTGGGCGTCGGCGATCGCTTCGCCGTCATCGATCAGCTCCGCTGGGCTGAGTTCGGCCTTGGAGCGGCGATCGAAATAGGCCCACCAGCCCACCTTGGCTTCGCGGTGGTGGAACGGCAGCAGCTGAGCCAGCAGCCTGTGAGTACGCCAGCTCATCCCGCGTGGCCCCAGAGCATCCTCATCTGCCAGGTGGTCAGGAATCTCTTCGAGCAGCTGTTGGCTGAGCAGCTCGAGGGGTTGTGGTTCCCGTGGCTCCTGAGCAGCCTCATCAGGGGGCTGCTGCAGGGGTTGCTCTGGCAGGCCTTGCTCACGCCTGAGCTTCAGCAGCCAGTCGTGCAGGAACACCGTGCTTTCGCAGTCTTCGCGGTTGTAGTCCTCAATCGCCTGCAGCTTCGGGCTGGCTTTCGGTGCTTCCCCGGGCATCTCTGGCTCGCCGGAGAGCTGCCAGTGCAGGTAAGCCACCACCGAATCGCCGGCGTTGGTCACCCCCGCCTGGCGCTGCTCCATATAAAGGTGCTCCACCTTCTTGATCGAGTAGCTCGGCTCACCGAGCACAATTGCGCTGGTCACCACCGGCAGCAGGTCAACCAGCAGGCCGCTGCGCAGCCAGTCGTCGATCTCCGCTTCCCGCGTGGCGTGCTGCTGGGCCAGACGCCGCATCGCCGTTTTCTCGTAGGCCGCGTAGTGGTAGACGTGCAGGCCCGGATGGCTCCGGCGCCGCGCTTCCACCCAATCCACCCAGTCTTCGAAAGCGGTTTTTTCTTCGGCCTCACTGTGGGCCCACCAGCCCTTGAAGCGGGGCTTGGCCTCTGGACTATCGCGGTAGCAAGCGCCAAAAAGGTATTCCAGCTTGGTTCCCGCCACGGAATCCTGGATGCCCTCCATGTCGAACCAGATGTCGCCGGGATCCGCTGCCGGCAGTGCATCCAAACCTTTGCCCGCTACCAGCGGCCGCAGCCGATAGGCCGGCCGGCCGTTGGCATCCACAGGGGCGAGTTGCAGTTCAGCTTGTTGGCGCAGCTCATGCAAGGCCTCGCCAGACAGCCCTTTCACGCTGCTGCCAGCCGGCAACGCCGCCAGCTGCTCGATTGTGTTGATGCCTTCGGCGCGCAGTTTCTGGCGTTGGCTCTGGCGCATGCCCGCCACCAGCATCAGATCGCGCTGCTGCTCGAGCCGTTCGTCGATGAAGGCCGTCCAGCCGCCGTGATCACCCGGGGAATCCTCGGGCGCTTGGCTGGGGTCAAAGCTCTGTTGAAACGTCGCGAAGCGTTGGCGCAGCAGTTGGTACCAGGCCCAGAATTGATCGGTGGCGTAGCGCTGAAACTTGCCGCCGCCCAAGTACAGCTCGAACTGATCGGGGCGATGCCCCAGCAGTGGAGTGAGCAGTTCGCAGTAGGCCGAGGCCTGCACCAGGAAGGTGGTTTTGGGCTTGCTGGCGAGCTTGCATTCGATCGGGATGTAGCTCCAATCGCCCAGGGCCGATGGCTGCTCGATCCTGCGCAACAGATCGGCACTGCCGCGCATGCCGCCATGGCACATCGAGGCCTGATGGATGAAGTCGAAGCCGTCGGCCATCGCAGCCTGGGTGGCGGCGTAGTCAGCGTCGGTTTGTTTGCCGGGCAGCCGGGCAATGCTGTGGCCTGCCTTTTCCAGCTTGGTGAGCAGCACCTGCTCGTGGCGCAGGCCATCAGCAAACAGCTGCTGATCCAGCTCACTCACCGCTGGCTTGCTGCCTTCAAACAGCTTCTGCGCCTGCAGCTCCTCCCACCAGGACCCGATCACGGGGCTGATGCTGAACAGCGACAGCTGGCTCGGTGTGATCAGGCGGGTGGGCATGAACGTGCATGTTCCTTCTCAGGATGGTTCTGGCCAAGGGTTTTGGGCATCCCTTGATTGAGGGAGATGCGCTTTGGTGGCTCCAGCAAAAAGGCTTGGATGCGCATCCGGTAAGGGACCTCTAAGTTCCAGATCCCCGCCGCCGTAGGTCTGTGACCTTTAAATCTCCTCGTGCCTTGAAGCGAGTGTCTCTTGAGTTGCCTGAGGAGCTTGTGGCAGCGATCGATGCCCGCAAGGTCGCGATGGGGTTTGCAACACGTGGTGAGGTTCTCTCAGGGCTGATGAGTTGGATGTTGAAGGATCCTCTTGATGATGGATCTGCTGGATAGGCCTTTGGAGGCGAGAGTGCTGGTTGTTGATCGCTGCTTTTTGAGTGATACGTCGGCCGCCTCCCATGTCGAATTTCAAGGCACGTTGGCGAGGAGGTTTTGATTCCTGAGATCGCCAAAGAGCAGCTGGTGTTCAAGTGCATCCCCGATCCAGATGCGGATCTCTGGAGTTGAGAATGCTTCGCGCACACCATCAACGGAAAGCTTTGGTTGCCATTGCTAACGGTGGTGGTCGCCTGCTTTGTGGTCATGCCGCTGCGGGTACGCTTCGGCCCACTCCGTTTCCGTGATTCCTTGAGGAATCAGGGCTTGATAGGCGCCGCTGTTGAGGATGTCGTTCACCGCTTCCCCCAGGCGCTCCACCGAGCGGCTGCTGGGCAGGCGGTCCACCAGCGCCTGATGCATGCGCAGCAGATACCAGGCACTGCCATCGAGGCCGGCATTGAATTTGCTCCACATCGCTGGATCGCGCCTTTCATCCAGCACCATGTCGCCGGCGTTGTGGGCCTTGTCGGCAGCGGTCACCAGCAGTGAGGACAAGGGCTTGCTGGCGAGGGAGTCGAGGTAGCGCGTTTTGCGCAGCAACCAGGGTTCCTTTTCACCCGGCTTGGCCTCGGGAGAAGTGTCGGTGCAGTCGCGCACAATGTCGGCCACCGCCACCCCGAAGCGTTCGGCGATCGATGCATGGCTCTGGCCTGCGTCTTCGATGGCGTCGTGCAGCAGGGCTGCAATCGCCTGATCTTCATTGCCGCCGTCTTCCCACACCAGGGCGCTGACGCTGATCAGGTGCGAGATGTAGGGCACCGGTTTGCCTTTGCGGCGCTGCGCGCGATGCAGTTCTTCGGCCCATTGCAGGGCTGCGCCGTAGCGGGGGGTGGTCATCATTGGCTTCCTGTCTGACTGGCCCATCGGCGAACTCCTCCGCTGTCAAGCCAACACGCCTGAATACACACCCTCAGTTGAGGGATGGAAATCGAGCAATGCCTCCCTCAGTTGAGGGATGCGGAGATCCGCTTCATCGCCCTCAATAGAAGGAGCGCAAGGAGTGGTGATGCCCCCGGCCTACGACCTGATCCTGCAACGACGCGGACAGCTGCAGACCGAAACCGTGCAGGTGAGCGATGCCGCCGCGGCATGGCGTCTGGGCCGTGATCGCTACCCCGAGTGCATTCGTGGGGTGGTGTGCCGCGATCACTCTTCTGTTGATGCTGCTGAGCCGGATTCACGCAGCTAGAACAAGGGCTCTCGACCTCGCTGGTGATGGAACTGCGGCTGGAGTCGCAAGCGCTGCTCGAGGCGATGCATCAGGCAGAGCAGTTTTTCAGAATCAGCGGGTCGTGGCCTGCATGGGCGATCGCTTTGCCCTCAGCTGCCTTTGCCTGGCGGAGCCGATTCGACGTTCGATGGTGGGCGCTGCCACCACAGAAGACGAAGGTTTGGAACTGGTGCTACGCACCCAACCCAGCCTGTTGATCTGCAGTTCGGATCTGGAAAGTGGCTACGGCATTGATCTGCTCAAACGGGTGAAGGCGGAGCTGCCCACCTGCCAGCTGCTGATCTTGCTGGTGCGTGAAACCAAGGAGGTGGTGCAGGAGGCGATGGAAGCTTTCGCTGATGCCGTGGTCTTTAAATCCAGCCTGGGCAGCGGCAAGGGCGATTTCATTCAGGCTTTGGCCACCCTCGCCGAAGGCGGGGTGTATTTCCCCGAGGAGATTCGTAAGCTTGGTGCTGCGCAGTCACCCCGACCTGATCTTCCGCCTTTGGTGGAAGAACTCAGCGACCGGGAACGTGATGTGGTGGCAGGCGTGGCCCGCGGCCTCACCAATCAGGCCATTGCCGAAAGCCTCGCCATTTCCCTGGAAACGGTGAAAACCCATGTGGTGAATGCCAAAGACAAACTTGGCGCTGCTGATCGCACCCAATTGGCGGTGATGGCCTTGCTTTATGGCCTGATTGATCCATTGGGGTGATCAGGTGGTGCTCCTTAATACATCAGCTCTCCCGCTCGAAGGTTAATGCGTGAAGTATTGATTGCTTTCTGGTTATGTCGTTCGACAAGCTCGACCGCACCACTCAGACCATCTACAACGCCAAGATGCGCGCCACTGCGGTGCTGCATGAGACAGCGCCAAAGCTCACGGCCTTGGAGAAAGCGATGTGGCTCCAATTGAAGCGCAAGCAGCACTCCTCTCGCTGAAAGGGAGGCGGCCATGGTGTGCAAAGGCTTGAGCTAGGTGGAATCACTTAAAACGTCGAGCGTGTGTTGCTTGCCACATCACTGGTTTGTGGGCTGAGGCGATAACGAAATATCTTGTTCTCTCCGTGATGGATTCGTTAACGGCCTTTGCAGCGGTTGGCTTTGCCGCTGTGTCTTGGGATGGTCATTTCACCAAAGCGGGCACGCGCTCATTTCGCCATGCGCTGGATTATCGCGAACCGTTCTGCCAGATGACCGATGGCGAAATGATTGCCCTTTTGGATGAACTGCTCGATTTGCGACGCGCGTTAGGGGCCCACGAGATGATGCTTCAGGCCGCGAAATGTCTCACGAGCGCTCAGTGCATGACGGCGTACGCGATGGCCTCCGAGTTGATGCGTTCCGATGGCCCATTTGAGCCCGAGGAGCGACGCTTTCTGGATCACCTCGCAGTGATCTTGGAAATGTCCAAATTTGAAGCGCAGCGGATTGATGCGGTGTTTGAAATCTTTCATTCCCGCCTCACCCTCAGCAGCACGCTTGAGCTCAATCCTGTTGTGCCCTGCTGATTCAGTCTTCACTCCAGGACCCTGGCCGGCCCTGTGCACACCCAGGTGCGGTTGATGCCTGGTGCTGCCAGGAAGGGGGCGTCGTAGACATTCGAACGCCCTTGGCTGTTGTTACTGCTTTGCACGCGCCACTGCTCGCGTTCGCAGCTCACCGACACGGTGAGGCTGCCGCTGCCCTGCTTGTTGATCCGCAGCAGGCGCACTCCGTCGTAGAGGCCCAGGGGCTTGGCATCCAGCTGTTTGAGCAGGATCGCCAAGGCCTGCTGGGGCTCGGCGCTGGCCTGATTCGGTTTCGCTGCGCAGAGATCGCTCAGGCCTGAGTTGGGGCATTGCTCGAGCGACATATCAAAAATGATCGTGTTGCCGTTGGCTTGATTGATAAGCCCGAAGCTGCCGGCGTACTCCCGCAGCATCCATTCCCCTCCCCTTGCGTCTTTGTAGAAGCCCACATTGCGGGCAGCACCGTCTTTCACCCGGGTGTAGGTGTCGTGGACGCCGTCTTTCCACTCAATCTTGAACCGGTCGCAGGGGGCATCGGCGCAGAGAAAGGTGCGCCGGCAGGGGATGCTCTTGTTGTTGTAGAGGCAGCTCACCCAGGGTTCAGCGGCCATGGCTTTCCCGGCACTGTTCGCAGTGATGGCGTTGACCCCACCGAGGAGGAGTGCCGAACTGAGCCCCAGTGCGATTCGGATCATTGGGTGAGTGATGCCGTGGCTTTGCGTCGACATCATCGTTTGATCCACGACAGCGCGCCTGCGTTGTTCGTTTCTGTCGTACTCGGAGGCAGCGACAGGGCACAGCTTCAAAGGGAGACACTTGCCGCCTCGCTGGATAACGCAGCGAACTTCGGTCTCTAGTTTTTCGCTGCTTGTTCTCTTGTGTCGCGATGCGCTCTGCCGTTCTGATGGCCGGTGTTGCTGGTTTGCTGATCAGTCCCCTGGCGGCCCAGGCCAACACTGATGCCATCACTTTTCCCCGTGCAGGTGAGGTCTGCGACCAGGTGGGGCAGGTCTGTTACGACAGCTACGGGCCTTCCATCGGCATCACCAAGATCTATTTCGGTCAGTTCGCCGCCGATCGCCTGACGCAGAACCTCAGCGGCTCCAACAGCCGCGACTTCCGGCTCAGCTCCGGTCAGGCCTGCAGCATTGCGCAGCGCACCTGTTGGAAAGATGGTTGGAGTGCCCAGAAGAAAGCCAAGCGGCTCACCAGGCAGTTGTTCGGCGCTGACCCGGTGCAGCCTCAACCCCAGCCACAGAAGCAGGTGGCGCAACAAACCGGGTTCTGCAGCCTCAGCGAAGCGGGCAGAACCATGTTCGATGGGCCCTGTGATCTCAAGCAGGTGGTGAAGGGAAACAACAGCCGCTACCGCATCCATCTCGGCAACGGCAACACCTATGTGTTCACCAGCAAAGGGGGCCATAGCTACACCATCACCGCTTCTTTCGGGGGCAGCTGGCCGGTGACCTTCGTGGATCACGGCAACACCGGTGTGTTCCGCTTCGCCAACTACAAGCTGGTGGCCACCCAGAACAATGGCAGCCCGCAGCCCACTGCCGGGGAAGCGGTTGGAGCGGCCGTTGGTGCTTTGCTGCAGAACCTGTTCAAATAAGCCGTTGCTCGCCCTGGTCCCTGTTTCTCATGGGCCAGGGTGGTGAACTCAGATCACCGCCGCGTCATACCGACCCTCAGTATTGGTTGGAGCCGAAACAGCGTCAGCAGGGCTCTCGCCGGATTGTCAGCTGATCCGTGTTATCGGCGCTTTCGACGCGAGTGGTGAGCTTGGTTGTGATCGGTCTGTAGATCTGGTGGATGAATTCCCGGGCTGTCCCTTGGGGAGCTCTGCGTCGCCACAGGTAACGCAACTTCCAGCTTCAAGCCTGAGTGGAGGCTCCCAAGACTATCGGCCATTGCTATTGAACGGGAATGGCTTGAGTGCTCTATGGCTCCCACCCTTCTGTTCATCACCGGGGCGCTGGCCGGGCTCATTGCCGGCTGCACCCTGCGTCCATCCTTAGTGCAGTGGTTCAGTGCTGTTGCGGCCCCGGGGGCGGGCAGCAGCTAGAAGGAGCTCGCCCGGTTGGTGTGGGTTCGATGCACAGCAACCTCGGCGTTGAGGTTGGAGTCGAACCCTCTGGCTAACGTCAACCCAACCGTTCGGCGATGACTGGCGTGCGCAGGAGCAAATGGATCGTTGCGTTTCTGGCTGGCCTTCTGAGTGCGTGCCTGCTCTCCGGTCTGCCGCTCTGGGCTGGTCCTCAAACAGGGAACCATCAGCTGCTGGATCAGCGTTATGGGAGTGCCCAGACGGTGATTCCGCTCGAGGATCAGCCGTTTTACACCGATCTGGAACGGCGTGCCGATCTCTGGCGCCACACGCCCCTGGGGCAGGTGGTGGGGGACTCACCGCAGGCCACCCTGCTCAATTTCTATGCCGTGATGGCTGATGTGGGTCAACTGATCGAGGATGTGGAGGCGTCGCACCTCAACGATCGCGGCCTGTTCTGGAACCGTCAGGCCCGGGCTGAGATGGAGGAAGTGGAGGTGCGCTTCGATGCGGCGGTGGCGTCGCTGGATGGATCGCTGTTCCCGCTCGGCGTGCGCCCGTACCTCAAGGACGAAGCGGCGATTCAGCTCAAGCATGTTCTCGATTTCATCTTCAACAGCAGCCGGCAGGTGATCACCATCCCCGATGCCGCCGCCATGAAGGCGCTGAATGACGAACGCTCCAAAGACACCCAGTCATGGACGCTTCCGGGGTCCTCGATCGTGCTCACCAGCCAGCTGGCGGAGGATGCGGCCAACAGCAACTTTTATTTCTCGGCGGCCACGGTGGCGAGCGCCTCGGCCATGTATGCCCAGCTGAGCCGGCAGGTGGCTGATCTCGGCGATCAGACCTTTGTCACCCGCAATTTCTACGACGATTTCATTCACACCCCCGGCCGCCTGTTCCCGCCCAAGTGGTACCTGAATTTTCCAGCCGGCCTGCGCGCCGGTCTGGAGACCGAGGTGCTCTTCGGGCAGACCCTGTTCCGGCTGGTGCTGTCGGTGCTGGCGATCGGTCTGCTGCTGGTGTTGCTGTCGCTGCTGTTCCGGCAGCTGATCCGCTCCTTCCGCACCATCTCCACGGATGCGGCGGGGGTCTGGATGCGCGATTCGCTGGCCTGGAAGCGCTTTGTGCTGGTGCTGCCGATGGTGATCGCCACCAAGGCCGTGGAGTTGCTCGTGGACGACTACCTCAACTACACCGGCCTGCCCCTGGTGGTGCTCACGTTGCTGTTTGAAGTCGCCTACTTCAGCCTGGGCGTGTTGCTGGTGTTTTTGTTCTTCGAGGCGCTGGGCCGCTCGGTGTCGGAGGGGCTGGTGCGCCTGTCGGGCAGTCACGACGTCTGGCGCCTCTCTCGCACCAGCAACCGGGTGATGCCCACCTGCCGGATCGTGTCGGGGGTGGTGGCTGTGGCCCTGATCTACAAGCTGCTGCTGCAGCTGGGCCTGTCGCCCACTCTGGTGCTTGCCCTCTCCACCGTGCCCGGCCTGGCGATCGGCCTCGGTGCCTCCAAGCTGCTCAGCAACCTCTTCGCCGGCCTGTCGCTGCAGACCGACCGGCCGCTGCGGGTGGGGGAGTTCTGCGAGATCGGCGACCAGCAGGGCTTCCTCACCAAGATCGGCCTGCGCTCAGTGGAACTCGAAACGGTCACCGGTCGCGTCACGATTCCGAATGCGGTGGCGGAAGACTGCATCGTCAACAACCTCTCGCGCCATGTCACCGTCGCCGGTTCGCCTCAGCTGCAGGGCCTGGAGCTGAACCTCGAGCTGGATGCGGAGTCTCCGTTCAGCCCCGATCAGATCGCCGATCTGCTGGCGCTGGCGCGCCGCTATGCCGAGGGCCGGCCCGATCTGATCAATCCCTGCCTCACCGTGGAGCTGGAGCCAGGTTCGCCGCAGCGGCTGCGCTGCATCGGCCTGATTCACGTGGTGAACTGGCGCGACTACATCGATCTGCAGGAGTCCCTGACGCTCGCCTTCAATCAGCTGATCTATCGGGTGGATCTCTCCCACTTCGTGCTCTCGGTGTCGTACGACACCACCGATCAGCAGCTGGCATCGATCCCCGGCCTGGTGCGCGGGATCATTGATCGCACAGCCGGATTCGAGCTGAAGGCCTGCCGGCTGCTGGCTATCGCCGAGTTCAGCTACGACTTCAAATGTCACCTCGTCTCGGAAGGGCTGACCTTCACCGCGTTCAAGGATTCGATCGACTGGATCAACCGGGAGCTGTTGCGGGAGCTGGCGGCGGCGGAGATCGTGATCCCTTTCCCCACCGCGATCGAGATCAAGGGGTGACGACGCTGTGGCCGTAGATGATTCCGCCGCGATCGCGCCCCTGATGCCTCTCAAGGCGCAGATCCCCAACCATGCAAGGCCTGCCGCATGCACGCCGACCTGCGTGACACGGATCCAGCGGAGTTCCCTCCTGCCACGATCTTGCGGAGCAATCAGCTCCTTCTGATCTCAGCTGATCTGGAACGACGGTTCTGCTATTGGGTGTTGACCCAGCTCAAAACCGACACATTCAACCGCCTTCAGTCTTTGTTCATCCACGTCGATGAGCTGCAGCCCCGACCGCTGGCCGTCTCAGGCAACCATCTCGATCACCGCTGCCGATCAGCCTCTGCCGGTTGATCGCTCCTGGTCGACTTCGGATTGATTCAGGAATTCAGGGAACCGGTCGCCTCTGAACAGGGCGGGTGCTTCGGAGGCAAACGCTGAAGCGATGCGCATTGCGGTTGCATCGTCATAGGTGGTCGTGCAGATCTGAAGACCCGTGGGCATCTGATTGCGATTGAGACCTGTGGGGATGGAGACGACCGGATTCCAGTTCAGGAGATTCCACAGTGCTGTGAGCACCCAGCCCACGTTGGGCTCCACGGGCTGACCGTTGATGCGGATGGTGTCTCTGGTGGGATCGAAATCGGCCGCGACATCGCTGGTGGCCAGTGTGGGCATCAGCACTGCGCTGTACCCGTTCAGGAAGACAGCATCCTGAATCCGTTTGTAGAGGGCATTGATCATGTCTTCGGCCTGCTTGGCTTCGGCGCTGCCGCGAGTCGTTGCCGCCATCTCGGAGAAGTAACGGCCGTAGAGAGCATTGACGAGGGCGGTGCGAAGTGCGGGGCCGTCCACGCCGAGATTCAGATCAACCTCGTCAATGACTGCACCCTGACGCTCAAAGACCCGCAAGGCTTCACGGGTGTTCGCCTGCGTGTCCGCATCGATTTCGGCCCAGCCTTGATTCATGCTGAAGGCGATCCGCATGCCTTTGATGGATGGATAGCTGAGGGGAAGCTCCAGCTTGGGTCTCAGGGCCGTTGGCGTATAGGGGGCCGGTCCGCTGAGCACGTTCTGCAAACGCACCATCCCTTCGAAGGTTCGGGCCATCGGCCCTTCTGTGGAGGGCAACAGAAAGGTGGAGCCCGGTGGCGATGCGACCAGGCAAACGCCGAGCGCTACCTGACACTCCAGAAGGAAGGCTTGAGGATCTGATCGAGGCTGCAAAGGCACACGTCCGCGCCAAGGTTGAGCACCCATTCAGGGTGATCAAACAACAGTTCGGCTTTCAAAAGACCCGACTGCGTGGCCTGGCCAAGAATCGATGCAAGATTAATGTGATGGCCGCACTGACCAATCTGTTTCTCGCTCGTGGCCATCTACTGGCTGCAGCATGAACACAGAACTGGTGTGGCTGTTGGGATGAACAGGGTGCCAAAAGAGAAGGCAAAGAGCCCGTAATCAGCTATCCAGGGGCTGATTCAAGTTTCAATGCAACACAAAGGCCACGTCAGACAACTTTTGGCGGCCCCGCGCCGCTCAAACCGGCGTTGCCCAGAGCTTCCCTAGTAAGAGTTAACCCTGAAAATATTAATTGCTGTTAATTGAAGCCTGTCTCTAGAACATTGACATCGCTTTGACTTTGCTCAGTTTTTTCTGATCTAAGCCATTGAGGTCGTCTGAGGTGATCAATTTTTGTTTGATCATGTCTGCAAGCGTGAAAAGAATATTGCTGGTGTCGAAATCAGCCAGGCCCTCGTATTGATAGCGCTCCGTGCTCAGATAATCGTGGAGTAACCAAATCGACTCAGGGGAGCTGAGGTCCCCAACGCTTTCCTGAAGGGTTTGAATCAAGACCTCGATGGAGCGCTGCTTGCCTGCCTCGAATGCTGCGCGAGCGATTGTTAATTCGTCTGGGGTCCAGTCAGTTGTCGACATGGGGATTGGGGGAGTGGAGGTTTGCGATCAGGCTTGGTGACTCTTTAAAGACTGCTGGTGTGCGGCGTGCAGCTTGGGCAGCTGATACCAAGGCGTTGAAGGGAATTCATGGTGTTCCCGATGGTAGCCAAAGTGGTAACAAGCTGCGAAAGATAGTGCTGCTGGAAGTCGGAGGCTTGTCGGTTGATTGGATGCGTTGTAAGCATTCAATCGTTTTCTGTGAGGTAAACAGGTGCCGATCAGGAACAGCTGCCAGGAGCTGATGATGAGAGGCAGAACAGCAAAGAGAATGATGGCTCGTGCTGCATGGTCTTGAACGCTCAGGGTCACAAAGAAAAGCGCAAGCCAGATTGCCGCAAGGCGGACAATCTGTTGGCCTCCGATGTAATGACCTAGGAAATGAACGTACCAAGCCAAGATGGATTGCTCACCTGTTTGGCAGTAATCGGGGTCTGACTCGGATGCAGGATGTTGGTGATGAAGATGGTGGTTGCGAGAGCAAGTCGTATACGACAAGCCTGCATAGGCCATTAAGCACCAACGTCCGATTCGGCGGTTCAAGGCGAAAGCCCCTGGTGCCAAGCTTTGGTGCATTGCATCGTGGGCCACGATGAACAGGCCGGTGTGCAGGAAGCTGCGGAGCAGAACCAGCGCAATCACCACAGCAAGCTGTGCCTGTTGAACAGGAAAGCCAAGGCAGACCACAAGGGACAGAAGCCAGCCGGCACCAATCAGCCCGGCAAGTTTCAGCCCCTTGTTGGACACAGGCGCTACCTCATTTCGCGCCAAGTTTCAGCAGCTCTGCAGGGGAGGCCAGCAAGTCGATGGCAACGAAGTAGATCTTGTTGTTGTCATCGAGCAGGAAGCGCCAGGCAACGTTCATGCCCACTTCGCGGCCGAACCAAGGGGTTTGCACCTTGCCGGTGACTTTGATCTGGTTGAAGCCACCCTCTGCGGGCTCGCCGAAGCCGCCCTGGGGCATCAGCTTCAAGTTCTGGCAGTCGCGCTTGAAGAACTTGAGAATGGCTTCACGGCCAACGATCGGACGCTGGAAGGGGGGCTGGAGGGCGCCGTCGTCAAGGAACAGATCGATCAGTTGATCGAAATCGTTGGCGTTGAGGAGCTTCATGTAGCTCAGGATCGTCTCGTTGAGCACGCCTGGGATGAAGATCTCCTCGCGTTGCTCGATCGGAGTGGGAGCGACGATGGGTTCAGACACCACTTTGTCGTCGTCGAGGTTGGGGTCGAAGCCCATGTCAACCACGAAGTTGCGCAGCAGGGTGATCTGCTGGCCCTGTTCCACTTTCTTCACCGCGTCGAGAACAGACGAGGCGTTGGCAGACAGCTTGTAGCCCTGGGGGATCGGCGCCACTTTGCCCTGGCGCATCAGCTCACCGAGCTCGTACCAGAAGCCCAGCTTCACGTTCACCGACCAGTAGGCGTAGCGGCTGGAAATCGGGGATTCGATCTTGGCGGCCAGGTCGCACATCACCTTGGTCTGCTCGTCGAAGCTCATCGCCACCATCTCGTCGAGGGTGGGTTGGGCCAGAGCCATGCGAGCGGCGCCAGGAGCGGCAATGGTGATCGAGCGACCCATCTCGAGATAGGCAAACCAGATCAGCGCCAGTTGGTCTTCGGCGCTGAGCAGTTTGAAGCGGGCTGTAATCGCTGGGACGGCGTCGGCAGTCTTGGTTTCAGGAAAAATCTGACGAGCTTTGTCGAGCGTGTACATCCGCAAAACCATTGGG
Organism: Synechococcus sp. HK01-R; assembly: GCF_014217855.1. Lineage (NCBI taxonomy): Bacteria > Bacillati > Cyanobacteriota > Cyanophyceae > Synechococcales > Synechococcaceae > Synechococcus > Synechococcus sp. HK01-R. The sequence continues at coordinate 1,448,340 of NZ_CP059059.1, forward strand.
TCAGCGGAACCGTAACACTGTGTTTCAAAAAAAGCGTCAGCGGAAGCCGATATTTGCCTTTATTCGATCTTTGTGGTAATGCGGCCTTGCTTCGAGGGGTTCGCTGGCCATCGCGAGTTGGATCTCTAAGGAGAAGGCCGCCTTCCCGGGTGGAAAGACGGCCTAACTCGCTCGTTCGCGCATGGTTGAACCCCGTCACGTCTTGAGGAAAGAAGGAAAGGGGCGAAGCGTTCTGGCGTTGGCAACCCTGGGGCCATGACGTCCAGGAGTAGTGCTGATGAAGCTCCGGGGCACCTTGTCTGAAGGAACAGCGTTGGGCGGTGCAATGGAGTGTCGATTCGCGTGGCGCACCGGATCAGTGCCTACGAAAGGACCAGCTCTACGGATGAGTGGAAACTGTTGGAGCAGGGGCCAGAAGTCAGAGAGCTTCTTGGATCTGGTTGGGTGGAGTGTCGGCTGTCATCAGCGCCTCCGATCTCGATGGACCTACTTTGCGGTGAATGGCGTTGGTTGCCTATCCGTGTAAAGGCGCATTGCCTTTGCGTGCAAAGCAAACGAAAGTTTGAACGGCGTGGCTGACGCAGGGGCGCTAAGACAAGCCTGCTGACGCTTTAGGTGCGATGTCGAAGGCTCGAGACATGGTCAACGCCCACCTGTTCCCCGTGCTGGGGGTGGTGGCCACAGTCAGTTCTGTGTCGATTGCTGTTTCCCTGAGGCCGATCGCGGAACAGGCGACCCGGTGGAACACCTGTTACAGCGACAGCATCACTTGGTATCGGGCCAACAAACCCGACTGGACGGTGCAGGACCAGGAGGTGTTTGCCTCCAACTTCTGCAACGGAGGGATTCCCGTGAAACCAGGCCCCGGCTTCCAGAAGGCGAATTGATCAGGGATCTGATCAGGGGGCGCTGACGCTGATGCGGTTGCCGAACCCGCCGACCTCTTCGAGTTCGAAGGAGCGGTGGCCGCTCATCAGCCAGCGGGTGCCGGTGCTGTCGACCATCTCCCGTTTGTCGGTGGTGGCAGGGCCGACGGGGGTGAAGGTGTACACCGGACCTTCGGCATGGCTGAAGAAGAGGGTGAACCCGTCGTTGGCGGCGGGCTCTGTGCGGCAGGTCGACGCCACCTCATTGAGCTGGCAGGTCAAGGGCCATTGGTCGGTGCTCTTTTCTGCTGTGCCCTTGTCCGCAGTGGGCTCGGTTGCAGCGGTGTTCGGGGTCGTGGATTGGGTGCTGCCGGCCGTGCTTGCGGCCGTGGTGTCGGGCTTGGTCTGGGTGCAGCCGGCCAGCAGGAGTGCACTGCTGAGTAGGAATGCGCTGGTTTTCATCGCGTTCGATGCAGATCTCGCCGATGGTTCTGTAGAGAGCTATGGCTCCGTTGCCCAGGCAGCGTGGACACTTGCTTCAACGCCGTTGGTTTCGTGGTCCGATTCGGTTCATGCAGGGGAGCCATGGCTGCCCTGAACCAAGTGTGATGCTCTTCCCCCTTCGCCGTTCTTCCGAGCCAAAAAAATTCCCAAGAGCCGAAGCTCTCGGGAGTTGGTGCCCCGTCCCATGGGACCTGCAACAGGTCTAGGGCGATGGCTTCAGAGGCGAAAGATGCGGCTTGCCGCCTTGCAAGGTTCGGTCGGGCTGTGGCCTTCTCTCAACTGAGCGGATTTCACTGTGCGCTTCGTTCAACTGTGCGCTTCGTTCAACTGTGCGCTTCGTCTCAGCTGAGGGTGTCGACGCGGAACTCGGTGGTGGCATCGCCTGCTGCGTTTTGCAGGGTCACATCAAAAAACCAACTGCGGTCATCGGGGCTGCGGCGGTTCACCTTCCACTGCTGCACGGCGGTGTTGGCCAAGGCCAGGGTGAGGGCATCGCCGCTGCAGCCACTGCACTCCAGCTGTTGGGTGGGGAACCCATCGGCACTGATTTCAAAACGGCGCATGGGGCGATGGATTGAGGCTGATGGTGAGGTGGGCGACCCTAATCCTGCTCACGCCAACCTGCTGAAGCCTTAGCCCCAGGCCTCTGAAAGGGGTTGCATCTGGCCCTGGCTGTCGTAGCGACGCATGATCTGATGGTTGCTGCCATCTGGGGAGGACCAACGCAGGCCGCAGGCGGTGGCGTCGCCGCTTTGGCGGACGCGGCTGTCGAGCAGCAGTTCCACGCCGGGCTCGGGCGTCCAGACCGTGAACGCGTTGATGGGGTGGCTTGGGCAGTGCAATGGCTCGGGGAGGAGTGGTTGCAGCGGCTCGTCTTGGCTTTCCCTCACGTACACCACGCTGTCGAGGCCGCTGGTGCCGTGGCGCACGATCATGCGGCGCCGTTGCGTCCCCCGCACCACGCACAGTTCCCCCACCCAGTTCCAGGGGGTGATCGAGCTGGGGCCCAGCGACCAGCCACCGTCTGCGCCCACTTGCATCGTGAAGGGCAGGGCCGTGAAGTTCATGGCCCGCTGCTCGCCTCTGTTCACGTAGGTGAGGTTGGTTTGAATCACCCCGTCGCGTTCTTCCACATCCAGCACGGTGGGGAAGCGTTCCTGCTCAAGGCCGCTGCCATTGAGGCGGATGAAGCACCCCGCCCAGCGTCCGCTGTTGTGGTTCAGCAGCGTTGAACGGGGATCGTGCATGGAGCGTTGCCGCCATCGGGTGGGGGCATCGTGGCGGCAACGACCGCGCCACTGCGGATTGGGCTGCAGCGATGCCGATGGTGTGTCTTTAGCCTCGAGTGCCGTCCGCTGCCGATGACGATTCCCTTCGGTGAGCCCGAGCCGAGCGATGCCCTCTTGAGCAAATCTGTGGCCAGCACGCGGCTGCGGATCTGGTTGACCGAACGGCTGCGCCACCTGGCTGGTGCGCAGCGCATTCAGGATGCCCGGGCGTTGCGCAGTGAATTTTCCCTGGAGTGATGGCCATGACTGACGCCTCCAAGCCTTCCCATGTGGTGGTGATCGGTGCCGGCTGGGCTGGCTGGGGCGCTGCCAAAGCCCTCTGCGAAGCCGGTGTGCGCGTCACCCTGCTGGATGGTCTGGCAGACCCCACCGGTGCGACGCCGCTCATCACCGCCAGCGGCAAGCCGTTTGAAGCCGGCACGCGCGGTTTCTGGAAGGACTATCCCAACATCAACGCTCTCACCGCTGAGCTCGGCCTCAGCGATGTGTTCACCGAATTCACCACCAGCGCCTTCTGGTCTCCGCAGGGTCTGGAAGCGACCGCGCCCGTGTTCGGTGAGGGCCCTCAGCTGCCCAGTCCGTTGGGGCAGGCCTTCGCCACCATCAACAACTTCAAGCGGTTGCCGGTTGCCGACCGCTTGAGCATCGCCGGGTTGTTGGTTGCCATGCTCGACCTGCATCGCAACCAGGTGGTGTACGAGCAGTACGACCGCATCGATGCACTGACGCTGTTCCAACAGCTGCGGATCAGTGACCGCATGATCAACGAGTTCCTGCGGCCGATCCTGCTGGTGGGTCTGTTCAAGCCACCGGAAGAGCTCTCGGCGGCGGTGACGATGGAACTCCTCTACTACTACGCCCTCGCTCATCAGGATTCGTTTGATGTGCGCTGGATCAACAGCAAGAGCATCGCCGAGCAGTTGCTGGCGCCGTTGAGCCAAATGCTCTGCAGTGAGCACAAGCTCGAGGTGCTGGGGGGAACGGTGGCATCACGCTTGACCCTCGATGCAGACGCTGCGGCTTTCGCCGTAGGCGCGTCCGCGGGCGATCAGTTCATCGCTGCGGTCCGGCGCGATCGTGCTGAGGATCAAGCCCCAACCCCAACCCACGGCCGTATGGCCTGAGGGGTAAGAGCCATCGCTGCGCAGCGCTGGTTCATCTTCCGGTGTGCAGATCGGTTGGCCATTCACCATGAAGGGCCGCTGACGCTGGTATTTGTTTTTGGCGGGGTAGGTGGAGAGTCCCAGGTCGGTCATGCTGCGGCGCATCAGCATCAGCAGCTTGGGCGTCTCCGTTTCGTTGATTGGTACGCCTAAGGCGCAGGAAAAGGTGGCGGCGACGCCGGGAAAGTGCAGGTCGGCATCCTTGGCGGCCAGGGTCCAACGGGCCGTGCCTCGCAGCGCAAAGGTGGCTTTGGCCGTGGCTTGATCGAGGGCCTCTGCCGCACTGCCTGATGCCGGTGGACCGTCGACCAGGGCCAGAGCCTTGGCCATCTCGTTCTTCTCGAGATAGCCCTTCCAGATTCCAGGCTTGATAGCCCTGCTGCTTTGGTTGTTGTGGTGCGGCTGGTGCAAATTGACCTGATTCGGATCAGGGTCGGTTTTCTGCCCCACAGCAGGCACGGGGCAGCCGCCACAGTTCTGGCATTGACGGATCCAATCCATGGCCGATCACAAGCTGTCGGTGGAGCAACGCTTTCGGCTCGAGGCCGCCTGCCGCAAGTTGGATGGCTGCGATGACATCGATGCCATCCGTGATCTGGCCAAGCAGCTGCTTCATTCCCTGGAAATGGAGAGGGCATCGGCACGGCAGGCCATCGCCGATCTCAGGCAGAACAATGAGCAAGCCCCTTCTCTGGCCCGGCGCTTTGGCTTCAACATCAACCAGATGTGAGGGTCAATGGGGGACTCGCAGCTCGGCAGGGTGATGCGATGAAGCGGCTTCTGATGACCGGCGCGAGTTCGGGCATTGGCCTGGAGGCGGCGCGTCTGCTGGCCTGCGCCGGTCATCAGCTCACCCTGTTGTGCCGTTCGCAGGAGCGTTGTGAACAGACGCGCCAGCATCTGCTCGCAGCGGGCGCCGATGCCAGCCGCATTGTTTGCCACGCCGTCGACCTGGCGGATCTGTTCAGTGTGGAGCGGGGCTGTCAACAGCTGTTGGCACAGGGCCAGGCCTTGGATGGGCTGGTGCTCAATGCCGGTCAGCAACGGGCTGGTGCTACGGCTCCGGTGTTCAGTGCTCAGGGGATCGAGATCACCTTTGCGGTGAATCAACTGGCCCACCAGTGGATTGCCACCCGACTGCTGCCGTTGTTGCGAGCCGGAGAGCAGCCACGGCTGGTGATCACGGCCTCGGATGTGCATGACCCCGCCACGGGCGGAGGCCGGGTGGGCCAACCCGCGGATCTGGGGGATCTGGCGGGACTGCGCTCTGGAGCAAGCTTTGTGATGCTCGATGGCAGTGAGCGCTTTGATGGCGACAAGGCCTACAAAGACAGCAAGCTCTGCAACGTGCTGCTGGGCCGTGAACTCGCCCGACAGCTGGAGGGGGTGATGCCGGTGATCGCCTGGAGCCCGGGCCTGGTGATTCCCCGGTGCCGAGAGGGCTTCTTTCGCTACAACCGCCAGAGCAATCCGGTGGGCATGGCGCTGTTTGCTGCGGTGGCCCGGGATCTGTTGCGGGTGACTGAATCGGTGCAGACGGCCGGGCGACTGCTGGCGGCGCTCACCACGGAGGCTGACTATGGCACTCCTGGTTTCAGTTATTGGAGCAACCGGTTGGTGCGGCCGGGTCTGCATCGCTTTGAAGCGAAGGCCACCAGCCCCAATGCTGCCGACTTTGACCAGGCTTCGGCGTTGTGGCGGTTGTCGGAGCTTTTGATTGGACGCTGCCTTGACTGTGTGTCAAGGCCATGATCAGGTGTTTACGCCGGTTTCGGCGTCAAGACACTTGAGGCGATCCGGGCAAGCCCCTGTTGTTGCGACGTTGGCATGACATTCGCTACATCAAGCTGTGTCAGCCCTGATGTGAGCACTCTTTCGTCGCAATCGAACTGAAAATCCCCTTTGTGTTTTTCGGAGCCCTGACCGTGGGCTCTGCTGTGGTGTTGATGGCGAACAGATAGCAGGAGCTCGTTCCCCTTGGCGGGGTGTTGAGGGGTTACACGGATTCGGGCACCAGCATCGATGGGGACTGAAAGCTGAAGCCAGCTGCTTTAATCTTGTCGTTCGACACCCTGGCGTTCATCATGCGCGCGCCTGCCGGTTCGCTGTGGCCCCACAGCACGGGAGGAAGCCCCTCGCGGTCGCAGATCAAGGTCGAGAGTTCGCGGCGGGACAGCTGCATGTCGTCGACAAGGTTGTAGGTGCCCTCGAGGCCTTGTTGAAAGGCGAAATGCACGCCGCGGGTGATGTCGAGGATGCTGCTCCACGCTGGAATGGCATTGCCATTTTTGGGGACTTGCTGTCCCGCTGCGCGGCGAATCATGGCCACCATGTCGCGGCCGGGACCGTAGATCCCGCCCAGGCGGAGAATGCAGATTTCGGTGTCGGGTCGATCGATGTTGCGCAGAAGGTCTTCCGCTGAGGCCAGCAGCGCATTCACCGGATTGCTGGTGTCGCAAGGAGAGTCTTCATTCACGCCGTTGCCCTGCTGGTCGCCGTAAACGCCGGCGCTGCTGATCAGGGTGATGTGCAGGTTTCGGGTGCTGCGGCGGCAGCGCAAGGCACGGGTGAGGTTGCGCAGGCCGCTGGCAAACACGCTGTTGTAGCCCTCGCTCTGCTGGGTGGGAGCCACACTGATCAGGAGGCCGTCGAGCTGCTCGAGAAAGGTGAAATCCGCTGCGGCATCGGTGAGGTCCAGCTGATGGGCCTCATGAACCACCTCCTGGAGTGCTGGCATGCGCTCAGGCGAGCGGGTGGTGCCGATGAGCTGATGGCCTGCATATTTGAGGTGCACGGCGACATCACTGCCGACGTAGCCGCAGCCAATTACTCCAAAAACCGCCATGCTTGTCTCTCAACTGCACATGTTGTAACGATTTTGGTGTGGCTTCGGGTGCAGCGATGCTTACCGTTTCAGCACTCTGTTGGGCGCGGCCTCGATGCCGGCTCTCACCCCGCGATCAATGCATCCCACTGCTGGAGGAGGGCGCGGGGCACGGGGCGCGGGCGATAGTCGCGCGGATCGCTGGGGCCGTGCCGCAGCACGGCATTCACCATCACCGCCGCCTGGCAACTGCGGTTAATCGCTCCATGCGGCACGCCTGCGGGAATGCGCACCCAGGTGGCTTCGTCTTCTCGCAGGGTGATGCGGCGCAACTGCCGGTTCTGCAACACGATCAGATCGACGCTGCCGCGCAGCACCATCAACTGGTCGGTTTGTCGGCGGTGACAGAACAGCTGGGGTTGGTCTGATGAGGGGACTTCTGCGATGAGGGTTGCATCGCTTGGCAAGGGGTCGCTGAAAAAGGCCACGCCGGCTTGAAGGCCTGAGCGGGGAAGAATTTCAACGGGTCGATGACTCGACATCGTCGCAAGGATCAAGTGTTTTCACGATTGCGACCTTCTGTTATTGCCATGGGTGTCGTTTGGTACGAAAGGCGCCTGATGTCAGCAATGGCAGATCCTTTGAACCTGACGCCAGCCGGAGGCTCGCAGTTGGCCCCAGCGCTCCAGTGCATCGTCGAGAGAAATCAGACGGCGGTTCTGGGTGACTGGCGGATGGGGCGGAACCCAGTAAAGGTAGCGCAATTCGATCCATTCGCCGCTGCCTTTATTCACAGGTTTGAAGTGCAGCAGTTGACGACTCCTGCCATGCATCAACCAGCTCCCCGCGGGGGGCTCGGGCTGATGTCGTTTGGCGTTGGGAGGTCGATGCCGCATGCCTCCACTCTTGTCGATCGTGCTCTGTGTGGTGAGCCGAATCGTGCATGATTGCGATCAGTTGGCAGGTGATCAGTCTTCAAAGCGGTAGCGGCTTTGCAGCGCACCATCGTCGGCATGGCGGCTCAGGTATTGGGCATTACTCCAACCTTTCACAATGACGCAACCTTGCTCGCCGCAAACGCGGAAGTGATGATCACCGAGAGCTTCAATCGTTGAGGGTCGGCAGCTCGAAAGTCTGTTCTGCATCGCTATTAAAGCAAAAGGCTTGTTGTGAGTTAACACGTTGGGACGTCGTTAAACCATGAACTATGGAAATCGCAAGTGAAGACTTCACCTGCAGATCAGCCATGGGGCCACCACCCCGGTTTGGAGAAGCGTCGGGGAGAGGTGGCCTGAAGCGGAACGTTCGTGGTGAAGCGTTCCGCTGACGGCAATGGGCTGTGTCTTGAAGCCGCTGCTGCCGCGACCACTGTCTAGTGGTCTTGCTCTGGAGCTGCAAAGAGCAAATATGCTCACTTCAAAGCGTCTTACACATCCAGCCTGCATGGGTGTTGTCGGCTCAGGTGCCTGCCTGCCCGATCCCTCACGCTATTGAATCAGCGAAGGCCGATGCCCTGGGAGCGGGCCCAGGCGTAACCCAGAAAGGCCACGAGGTTGAAACCGATCACGAAGGCCCAGAGCCGCCAGGGTTGTTGGGGGTTGTTCATGGTTGCCATTAAAAAACCCCGCATCAGCGGGGTTGAGAAGCATCGTGAGCCGATGGCATTCACTGGGCGTTCATTTCTGAACAACAGTGCCGCGATACACGAGAACTGGGCGCTGGTTGCTGGTGGCAGCAGCGGTGTTCTGCACGTACTTCTGGCCGCGATAGGTCAGGGTCATGATGAGGTTCCTCGAAGCAAGCTCAGGTCCCCGTTCCATGGCCTGAGTCGAACTGCGCCTCTCTGAATGAGAGGTGAACGTATGTAGCGGTGGCTACCCGATCAGTGTGCCGCCTTTGGCGGATTCGTGTCGTTCATGCGGGCACAGATCAATGGCTCTTGCCAAACTTTCAGTGATTGCGCTGCTGTGGTGATGGCTCCTTCCGTCGTGACCTACGCGCTGGATCGTCTTGCCGATCTCGGCATTGGGCATGTCTTCGGGGTGCCAGGGGATTACTCGTTCCCGCTGAATGATGCGGTGGAGGTGCATCCACGGCTGCAGTGGGTTCCGTCCGCGAATGAATTGAATGCGGCCTATGCAGCTGATGGCTATGCCCGCCGCCGCGGTGCCGGCATTGTGTGCACCACCTACGGCGTGGGGGAACTGAGTGCGCTCAATGGCCTGATGGGCGCGATGGCCGAGCGGTTGCCGGTGTTTCATCTGGTGGGCACCCCCAGTTTGCGCATCGTGCGCCAGGGTCTGATCTGTCATCACACCCTTGGGGATCGCAACTACCAGCGTTTTGAGGCGATTTCCGCCGCCGCCAGCTGTGTGAGCGCGCGCTTGACCCCTGAAAACGTGGTGATCGAACTGGAGCGGGTGATCGATAAAGCCCTGGAGGAATCCAGACCGGCCTATCTCACCTTTCCGATGGATCTGGCGCTGATGCCAATCACTGGCACGCCGATCCAGGGGGCTCCGCTTGGTGCGATTGATCAACACGCCAGCGTTGCCGTGGAACTGGAGGCGGTGCTCGATCTGCTCGAAGCCAGGATCAAAGCGGCGCAGCGGCCGGTGGTGCTGCCCACCATCACCTTGCGGCGTTATGGATTGGTGGAGGCCTTTGAGGCGTTTCTTGAGGCGTCGGGTTTGGCCTATGCCACCACGCCGATGGACAAGGCCCTGCTCAGCGAAGGCCATCCCGCTTTCCTTGGGATGTACAACGGCGGTCGCTCCACTCCCGCAGAGTTGCAAGGGGTTGTGGAAGACGCCGACCTGTTGATCGATGTGGGCGGACTGGTCTTGGAGGACCTCAACACCGGCCTTTGGAGCGGACGGGTGGATGGGCGCCGCACCGTGGCCTTGCATGCCGATTGGGTGCAGGCCGGTGATCAGGTGTTCACCAGCGTGAGCATCAGTGATGTGCTGGCCGGACTGACTCGGCGTTTCCAAGCGGATGCGCCACGCGTTGCCTGTTGGGGAGACCAGCGACCGGTTCAACCCTCACCGCTGCTGCCCCTCAGTGGAGAGGGCGATCAAGCCACGGGATCAGCCAGTTTCTATCCCCGCCTGCAGCGCTTCCTGCGAGCCACGGATCTGCTGGTGTCCGACACCGGCACCTGCCTGCTGCAGCTCAATGCGATACGGCTGCCGGCTGATGTGGCCATGGAAAGCCAAACGCTCTGGAGTTCGATCGGTTGGGGCACGCCGGCAGCGTTGGGGTGTGCCTTGGCGGATCAAGGCCGCCGGGTGGTGTTGGTGACGGGCGATGGCGCCCATCAACTCACCGTGCAGGAAATCGGTGTGATGGGTTTCACCGGCGTCACCCCTGTGGTGATCGTGCTCAACAACGGCCTCTATGGGGTGGAGGCCCTGATCAGTGAAACGGGCCATGCCTATAACGACTTGCCTCCCTGGCGTTATGCGGAGATCCCGGCGGCACTGGGTTGCAAAGGATGGTGGTGCGGCAGGGCCTCCACGGTGGTGGAGCTGGAGCAGGCGTTCACGGCAATCAATGCCCACAACGGGGCTGCCTATCTGGAGGTGTTGATTCCAGCGGCAGAAAGTCAGCCCCTAGCCGAGGAGGTGATTGAAACCATGCACCAAACCACCACGCCAATGCTCAAAGATCAATCGAGGTGATGGTGAGGATGCCGTCGTTGGGCAGGTTTCGGAAGGCGAAGCTGCTGGCGCTGTGCAGATTGAAATGGCGGTCGCTCGCTTGATTCACTGGCCTCAATGCTTGCTGTGGTCCTGATCGCAGCTGCGTCCAGGCCAGATCACCCTCAGCTACCAAGGTTTTCAGGCCTCGATGACGTTGCTAGGTGTTGATCGAGAGTTGCGTTCGGAAAGCTCCAATGGAATTTCATGGGACCTTCCTCGAACTTCAAGCTGCTGTGGAAAAGCTTGGTGTGCCCTGCCATTGGGAGCATCGCCACGATTTCGAATCTGCTTTTTTTGATGACGGCATCAGCAACCTCAAGTTGAACTGGTGGCCTGCAACTGGTGCCATCCAAATGATTGGCGACCCTGAGGTTCGTACTGAGCGGTGGCAGCGGCTGCAGTTGCTGCTTGAGATCTGATCACCAGTGCGGCTGGCACCGCACCCATCTGGCCTTGAGCATGCGCTCCCAGGCTTCGATGGCGTTATGGCGCAGCATCCGACGCACGACGGGCTGCCCGCCGCCATGAAGCGGGCGCGTTTCCACCTCAATCCACTTGGCATGGGCTGACGGCAACGCATTGCGAAAACAGCAGATCAGCTGCTGCTCCTGGCTCATCAGCCAACCCTCGCCTTGCTTCTGAGGGTGTTGCTCAACCTGGGGCTGGTCTTTCTTAGCCATCAGCTCAATCCTTGGTGCCCCCACAGGCATGCCGGGGTTGGTAGCCGTTGTGTTCTGCCAGGTAGCGGAGGTAAACGATCGAATGGCGATCGGGAAGACCTGCCGCAGCAATCAAGCCAAGGGGGCCAAACAGCAGGCCGGCCAGCAACCAGCGGTTGCTGTTGCGCGCCTTCTGGGCCGCCAGGGTTTTGGACCAAAAGGCGCTGGCCAGATGAGAGACCACCACCATCACCAACAACTTGGGCTCCATGGAATGCTCGCAATTCACCCTTCTATAGCCAGTGCAAGGGTGAAGTTCATCGCTCAGGGCATGGCGCCAACGCCACGGCACGGTATCCAGCTCTTGCCACGATGTCGCGCATGCTGAAATCTCCCAGTGGTTGACTGATTGTTCAGCAGGCACTTGAGCTTTTTTAAATCCGTAGTGAAGTAGTGCGTCGCAGCACTGTTGGCGCTCCTGGTTGCCACCTTGTGGATATGAGCTTGACCCTTCAATTGTTAGTGGCGCGTGGCACTGCACGCGGACTCATCAACGGCATTGCCTCACCTGACTATGGCGAGGTGATCACCTTGAGAAAGTATTTGCTGCAGGAGGGTGAGCATGGCCTGGCATTCGGCCTGCTCACGCTTGCCAAGACCATGCAGCCCACCTGAGCCCATCGCCGCGATTGAATTTGTACTGGAGCAACGAGGGCTGTCGCGAAAAGATTTAGAAGGAGTCATTGGGAGCAGCGGCCGTATTTCAGAGGTGATGAACAAGCAACGCTCGCTTTCGTTGGCCATGATCCGAAAGTTGGTGGAGACGTTTGATCTTCCCGCTGATGTGTTGATTCGTCGCACAGGAAGCACAGCGGCTCAGAGCTTCACGTCCCGCGTGGCGCTGTAGGCGTCGTACGGGAACCAATCCCGCCCGGTGCCCTGATGACTGGCGTGGTGGGGTGGAACGCGGCGCGGAGGCATCAGCGCAGTCCTCCTTCCTGCTGAAAGCAGGCCTCAAGCCCCTGCAGCTGTTCTGCGCGCTTGGCACCCTTCAGTTTGGCCAGGTTCTGAAGCTTCCAGCGGATGGCCGGAAGCTCCTGCAGATGGGCAAACGGCATGCACTCCCAGCGGGGTTGGTTCTGCACCAGCGAAAGCAGGAAATTACGGTGCTGATCGGTGAGGGCGCGGGGCAGGCCCTGCACCAGACGTTCTCGGGTCTGCTCCAGTGTGTCCAGGCTGATCTCGGCGCGGGTCATGCCATCGAACTGATTGGCGAACGGGGCTTCCAACGGATGCAGACGGGGCTTCAGCACCTCATGCACCGGCCTGTTATGGCTGGCCAGATAGACCACGAAGCAATCCACGATCTCCGGGGTCAGGCCCGTGTCGTTGTAGAGAATATGAACATCAAAGAGATCGCGGGGATGCTGGCGGTCCATGGCGGCCACAAGCTTGCTGCCATAGAGCTCAGCGGTGGCGAGCAAGGGCAGGGTGACCGCCTGGGCAAATTCCTCCTCGGTGGTTGGTGAAAGGGGTCGTTGCTGCAACGGGAGCAGTGTGCCGCGAAACACCTCATTCACCTCCACCTTCACTTCGGCCAGTGGGCCCAGAACCTTCAGCTTGCTTTCGTTGTTGCTGCTGTTTCTATGCAGCAGCACCTCGTAGCCCATGGCCTCAAGCTTCTCGCTGATCACTCGCAATTCAGTGGAGATGGCTTGCAACGCGGTTGCTCGATCAAGGGTGTGGTCGGTGAACACCACATCGATATCGACCGACAAGCGGGGCAGGTCGTGTAGGAACAGATTGAGGGCGGTGCCGCCTTTGATGGCGAAGTTGGGTGACTCGAACACCACGGGTGCGATGTCCAGCAACTGGCGAACCGTGGCGGTGTAGACGCCGTTCATGGGGTTGCGGCCAGATTCAGCCGTTCACCCGTACGGCCCACGGCCACCCAGCGGCGGCCGCCACCGAGGCGGCGGCTGTGCTGCTGGGCCAATGATGCCCAGGGCAACTCCAGCTCGGTTGCAAGACGAGCTGCGAGGCGCACAACTTTGATGCGAGATAGGTGGCCGAGAAGCTCATCCATCAGCGGGAGCCTCAGGTTGCGCGTACTCTCCACCAGCTGGCGAACCTCCTCCAGGCCTTCAAAGCTGCCGGTTTCGCTGAGTAACTCCAGCAGGGCCCGTTCCGGGGCGGATACAGGCAGCTCTGGATGGCCGCCAGCCAGGGGTGCCAGGCCCAGACCAGCCGGTAGATCCGGGGCAAAGATGTGGGCCACGCGGTAGCGCACGCGCACGACGCCATTCAGCCAACCGGGAAGGCGGGCCGGCTGATCACCCCAGAGCACCACGGTTTCCCTGTAGGCCAGGTTGTGACGGACACCACGCCAAGCCAAAGCCGTTTTGCCGGCGACGTGCAGGCCAGGCACCTGCTTCGCCAGGAAGGCCAGGCAGTCGTCCCGCTGGAGGGTGTCGCCGGGAAGGGCGTAGGCACCGCGGCCGAGGCGCAACAGCCAGCCCGAGCGCACCAGAGCAGAGGCCCGCTTGGCCGCGATGCCATGGGCATCAAGGGTCTCCACCCCCAGGGGGCCGCCGCGAGGAAGCTGCGCCAGAGCCTCCTTGAATGAAAAACGGGCCACAGCTCGTGCCATAGAGGAACTGTAGCTGTTTTTCCATGCAGGCCTCGGAGCTCGCCGGAATGCTTTGCATGATATTTGGGCTGCAAGTCGCTCTATCAGTGAAAAAGAGCAGGTTTTTCATGCGTTGAGCCGCTCACCTGCTCAATCGCCGCTGCCACCAACTCCAGCCTCTGCTGCAGGAATGGCTCGTAGTCATCGCTCCATAGCCCCGACTCAGGGCCATAGGGGATCAGGTGACTGCTGAGCACGGCCTGCATGGGGAAGCCGGTTTCATCGCGCAGTTCGGCCATGTAGACGGAGGGGGCGCTGCAGCTGATGCGTTGGTTGGTGGCGCTGTCGATCAGGCAGCGGTTGAGCACGCAGTCGCGCTGGCGGGTGTCGAAGCCGCGGTCTTCCAGGAACTTGGCGGGGAAGATGTGGTGGTCATCGATGCCGCTGGTGGAGAGCAGCTGATCGTTGAGCACGGCGCGGCTGTGGAAGTCGAGCGGGCGATCCCGCTGGCAAGGATCAGGCAGATCGTGGCCCGGTAGAGGGAACGCTGGCGGGGGGTGACATCCCGCAGCTGCTCGGGATTGAAGCGGAACTGACGCACGTTCTCGGGTGCTGGTGCCGCTGGATCGCTAAGTGTTGTGTCTCACCACGTTGATCAGCGGAGCAGCTCGTTGAGCCGCTGCTGAGGAGATCGGTCGCCGAGGGCTGAGTGCTTCCTGAGCCGGTTATAGATCGACAGGTAGCGAGGCAACCACTGATTGCGTTCCTCTGAGTTCTGGAACGGCATCCCGTAGGCCCATTCCCGGCACAAGGTCTGGATGAAGACGCAGTCGGCCGGAGGCCATACCGTTCGGCTTTGCCGTTGGTGCGGGGCGTGTAAGGCCTGGTGCGGATGTGCCTGAGGCCCAGGACCTTGCACGCCTTGGCAAAGCTGCGTGAGACATAGGCGGGGCCGTTGTCAGACATGACCTGCCTGCACTCGACACCCTGACTGTTGAACCAAGCCAAAACTCGGCTCATAAAGCCAATGGCCGTTGCCTGCTGCTCGTCTGCGAGCACCTCGACGTAAGCAAGCCGTGTGGCGTCATCAATGGCGACGTGGACACGGTCGTAGCCGACGCCAGTAGAGCGGCACTGCTGGCGGTTGCCGGTGATGCGGTGGCCGACCTTGCGAAAACGGGCGAGCTTTTTGACGTCGATATGGATCAGGTCTCCGGGATGCTCCCGCTCGTAGCGCTGCACTGGAGGTTTGGGCTCGAGATTCCGCAACCGCCCGAGACCAAGGAGGTTGAGCACCCTGGCCACGGTGGAGAAAGGTGCTGCTAGAAGCCTCGCGATGTGGCGCAGGTGCAGCCGTTGATGACGGAGCTCCACGGCGTGCTGCAGTTGCTGCGGATCGAACGTCCGCCGCTGGCTGCGGCGAACACTGCGTCGATCCACCAGAGCGGCTGCCCCACCTGAGCGGTAACGGGCCAGCCACTTGTAGGCACAGCGGAGGCTGATACCAGCTTCTGCAGCCAGTTCAGCCAGGGAGCGGTGGTGGTTCAGGTGTTGAGAAACCAATCGCAGCCGGCCTCGCTGCGTCAGGCGGGCATTGGCGTGTGTATGCATGGGGCGTGAGGTTTCGGTTGGGCGGTGACACCTCAACCGGTAGCGACCTCACACCTCATTGGCTACTGAACAACCTGCTGAGACAGAACAGCTACCCACTTACTTGAACGTGGATCCGACATTCGAACCATTCAGGAACTTCTGGGACACAGTGATGTGAAGACAACAATGATCTACACGCATGTGCTTAATCGAGGCCCGGTGACGTGGCCCCTGGAAATTGGTCCAGGGTGAATGAGAGTCCTCATCCGGCCAGACTGGGCCGGGGACTTCACCATGAAACGCATCCGCCACACACCCGAGCAGATCATCCGCAAGCTCAAAACCGCTGAGCAGTTGATCGCCCAGGGCAAGACCGTCGCCGACGTCTGCCGCGCCATTGAGGTCACCCAGCCGACCTACCACCGCTGGAAACAGCAGTACGGCGGCATGCAGGCCGAGGAAGCCAAACGGCTGACTCAGCTGGAGAAGGAGAACGCCCGCCTCTAGCCGAAGGCTTCTCCGAAGGAGTAGAAGCTTCTGGCCGAGGCTGAGCTGGAGAAGGCAATGCTCTAGCCGCAGGCCCGGCGAAGCCGTAGGAGTTAGCCGAGGGAAACTTCTGAGCCCGGAACGACGTTGAGCTGTCAAGCGCACCTTGCGGTGCGACAGGGCTGTTGAGGCCCTGCGCGCCATGTTCCGGGTATCGGAGCGGTTCGCCTGCAGGGTGGTGGGTCAACACCGCAGCACTCAGCGACATGCCACCAAGGTTGTCGACATTGAGGAGGCCAAGCTGCGGCGGCGACTCCGGGAGATCGCGGCCGCCGGCTCAAATTTCTCAACGTGATCGACGAGCACAGTCGTCTATGCCTGGCGATCCGTGTCGGCCGGCGCTGCAAGGCCAAGGACGTGGTGGCGGTGCTGGAGGAGCTCACCAGCCTCTACCCCGCACCGACATACATCCGCAGCGACAACGGTCCTGAGTTCAACTGCTTCGCAGAAGCCTTGCGGCTACGCTCACGCCCTCAGGAAGTGGTGCCAGAGCAGCGGCACCAGCACCGCCTACATCGAACCAGGAGCACCGTGGCAGAACGGCTTTGCCGAGTCGTATGAGCTCCGCTCGACTTCGTCTACAACAGCAGGTTCAGGGATGAATTCCTCAACACCGAGCTGTTTGCCACGGTGGCAGAAGCCCAGGGCTTGGCCAATCGCTGGCGCTGGGAGTACAACACACTCAGGCCTCATTCGGCCCCCCAGGGGCGTACGCCCCTGGAGGCAGCTCAACAAGGAGCTGCAGCATGATCACGACCACCCACTCTCATAAGCACTGGACCGATGAAGGGGGTCACGTCACAGGAACGGACGGCAGGTTGGTGACCGGCAATCCCCCGGAGGATTGGCGCCGGTGCGCGGGATGAACGGAGCAACCTCCACGACCAAACATTAGGCCTTTACAGCCGTATACACCAATGCCTTCGTGCGAATAACGAGGGGGAATGCTTCGTGCAGAGATCCTCAAGGCTTTGACCAGTGCCAGACCTGGCTTGATTGCCACGTATCGGGAAGCGTTGTCTTCACGTCACTACGCCCGACGAACAATTGGAACGTATGAGCGCTGGCTCCGGCGCTTTTTGAGGTTCCATCAGCGGCGCCATCCACGTGAGATGGGTGGGCCTGAGATCAATGCTTTCCTGACCCATCTTGCCGTTCAAGAGCATGTGAGCGCATCCACTCAAAATCAGGCCCTGGCCGCGTTGCTGTTTCTTTACAGGCGGGTGCTCAACGTTGATCCTGGCGACCTCGATGGTGTTGTTCGTGCGCGACGGCCCAAGCGTCTGCCAGTGGTTCTGAGTGTAGAAGAAGTCCGCGCGGTGCTTCAACAATTAGAAGGAGCCCCTGCCTTGGTGAGCGGACTGTTGTATGGAAGTGGGCTCCGGCTGATGGAAGCCCTACGGCTCCGTGTTCAAGACATTGATTTTGCGGCTTGTCAGGTGGTGATTCATGGCGGCAAAGGCAACAAGGATCGGGTGACGGTGCTTCCTCAGAACCTGATGGAGCCTCTGCAGATCCATCTGCAGGAGGCCAGGAGGCTCCATCGCCAAGACCTCGCAGCTGGGTGGGGGCAAGTCCCACTCCCGAATGCACTGGCCCGAAAATACTCGTCAGCCTCGCGTGAATGGATGTGGCAATGGGTGTTCCCGCAAGTAACGCGCTGGCGGAATCGGGAGTCTGGTGAACAGGGTCGCCATCATCTTGATCCTTCTGTCATCCAGCGAGCCGTTCGCTCTGCAGTCCAAGCTGCCGGGATCAGTAAACATGCCAGCTGCCATACCTTTCGTCATTGCTTTGCTACCCACTTACTTGAACGTGGATCCGACATTCGAACCATTCAGGAACTTCTGGGACACAGTGATGTGAAGACAACAATGATCTACACGCATGTGCTTAATCGAGGCCCGGCAGGCGTAACGAGCCCGGCAGATTTGCTTTGAGACAGGTTCTGCGGGTCCGTAGAACACCCGGAACGCCATCAAAAAGCCTCTCGCCGGTTGAGTAGACGAAAGGCCTATCCGCTGCTATCTGGGCCGATATACGCGATCTAGGTTGCTACGCAGACTTTCTAATTAGCGTTAGGAGGGCTCGCTCCGAGTGTTTGCACTCTTGCAAGGCGTAAGTAAGCTAAGGAAGACTCGTTTTCTAGCCACTCTGCGATGAGCATCGAGATATGCAGTCTTATTCCTGTAGATCTCAGGCTCGCATGGGCACATGAAGCCAACGATTTTACGCCATGGCTTGCCAGCAATTTGGACAGGTTACGTGCAGCAGTCGGAATAGATCTTGTCCTAGAAGGCACAGAGGTTACCGTCGGCCCTTTTTCGGCTGACATTCTGGCAACGGATGCACTCACAAATGAAAGAGTGCTGATCGAAAACCAACTTGAGCAAGCAGATCACGCTCATCTCGGGCAAATACTCACCTATCTTGCTGGACTTGATGCTCGATCGGTCATCTGGATCGCAAAGGCATTTCGCGACGAACACCTCTCTGCAGTGAGATGGTTGAACAATAATACCATGGATGACTTTTCGTTCTTTGCTGTAGAAGTCAGTGCTGTTCGCATTGGCGATTCTCCTGTTGCCCCTCTGTTCAGCGTTGTAGAGAAACCTAATGACTGGGACAGGCAACTCCATCAAGCTGCTCCTGGCATACAAGAAGATAAGCCTTCGCGCCTCGCGAAAGAGTACTGGGAAAAGGCATTTCTTGCTTATCCAGAGCTGCAGGGAGTGGGTAGAGCTGGTCCAGGGGGCTCAAATGTCTGGATTGAAATTCCAAATACACACTTCATCCTGTCACTTGCTTATAGCGTATCTTCTGTTGGTTGGTTCGTAAGGGGAGGTACTGGGGTCCCAGATTCTGATGTCGCTGAGGGATTACTGCCATGTCGCGACTGTCTTGCGGAGAACCTTGGCATACAGATAAATTCCAGCCCAAGTAACAGTTGGTCCACACTCTCAGAATGGCAGTCGCTTGATATGAAAAATCGTGATAACTGGGATGAAGGCATTAAATGGCATAGCCAACGGCGACTCATGGTCCTTGAGGCATTCAGTAAATGCATCGCAAGCCCACAGTCCTCCTAACACGGCCATGCACCTGACCCGCCTCCTACAGATTCCTGACCCGAAAAAAATCTCGAACCGACGGCTCTCTGCGGGC
Source organism: Synechococcus sp. HK01-R (assembly GCF_014217855.1). Classification (NCBI taxonomy): domain Bacteria; kingdom Bacillati; phylum Cyanobacteriota; class Cyanophyceae; order Synechococcales; family Synechococcaceae; genus Synechococcus; species Synechococcus sp. HK01-R. The sequence continues at coordinate 1,467,282 of NZ_CP059059.1, forward strand.
GGGTGATGGCCAGCGTTAGATTGCCACAACAAAGCAGGAGGCCCAATTGAAAGTGACAGTTGGCGGGAGAGAGTTGATTGACTACGCCACTCTCTTGGTACCAAGTGGCGAAGACGCTTGGGTTGAATTTACTGCAGACACGTCCCCAGTCAAAATCAAAATCTCCTTTATAGACGACAAAGAAGATCCCGAGACTGGCTATGCATTGACGGGCGCTGGAGATCACGCAATTCTGACGATAAGGAACTGGAATAATGCATTGCCAATGTGTATCGAACACCCATTTCACTTTGGCGAAGAAGATGGACGAGGCATCTATCTTCAATTTATTGGAGATTCTGTTGGCAGCCTAAAGCGGATTGAGCTTGCATTCTTCTGGGAGGCATCACAATGACCAACAGAGTGCGCTACAGCCAGGCAAATGCACGAATTGCAAAAGTCCACAACAATACGGACCAAGAGCTAATTGTTATCACAGCTGACAAGCTTGAGTTGGTTCTTCAAAGGCATCTAAGCAATCTCGAACGCCGAAAAGAGTGGATAGCGCCACTTGGCATACTGATTGCGATTGCGTCTGCATTTTCAACGGCAACATTCAAAGATGCTTACTTTTCGGCGGCAACATGGCAAGCGATATTTGTAATCACTGGTATTCTTTCTGCTATATGGCTTGTTAAAACCGGATGGACTGCGATACGGGCCCCTGCCCTTAGTGAGATCATGGATAAGATCAAGCAAAGTTCAGACAAGCAATCTAACAACCAACTGCAGCGGACGGATTCAAGTGCGTCCTCTGTTTAGCACTGGATTTTGGCCGCCGCTGATCTTGAGCGTTAGAGAGATGGGGGCGGAGCGGTTGCCGCCCATAACGGGTATACTCCCTGTATAGCCGCTGAGTTGCTGTGCAGACGCGGGTCCAGAAGTGGGGAAACAGCCTCGGGGTGCGGATCCCTCGTGGCCTTGCTGAGGAGGTTGGCCTCGGCGCTGGTACTGAAGTGAGCTTGAGTACCAAGGATGGCGAGCTTGTCGTGAAGCCGTTTGTCCCTGCTCGCCTCAGCCTCGATGATCTCTTGGCAGAGGTCTCAGAGAAGAATCTCCATTCCGCTATCGATACGGGATCAGCTTTCGGTGCGGAGATCTTTTAGTGACTGCTGCGTATGTCCCTGATCGGGGTGACTTGGTCTGGCTGGAGTTCACACCGCAGACAGGTAGTGAGCAGGCTGGACGGCGTCCTGCTTTGGTGATCTCGCCAAGGGCCTACAACGCGAAGGTTGGCTTGGCCTTGTTTTGTCCAGTGACGTCACGCGTCAAGGGTTATCCGTTTGAAGTGGCATTACCTAAAGGCAGTGGTGTGGTTGGTGTCGTTCTTGCTGATCAGTTGAAGAGCCTTGACTGGCGTGCCAGGAAGGCGAAGCTGATTGAGTGTGCCTCGCCTGATGTGCTGGCGATGGTTACAGCAAGGATCCTGCCCCTGCTTGTTCCTGACAATCCTTCAACTCCCTGACACAGCCATTCACCTGACCCGCCACTGCAGAATCACCACACCCATTGGCTCGCTTCTGCCTCAGCTCTGCGCGTACAGGTAATGGCCAGCGTTCGGTCGATAAGGAGACAGAATTGGTGTGGATGGACGATCCCTCATTGTGCAGTACTGATTTCACGGCGCATGAGATAGCCCGCCTTCCTCGAGAGTCTCGTCAAGCCGTTCAAAGGCAAGTTTGTAGCGCAGGTAGCGCCCGATAGGGCCTCAAGGCTACGGATGCCTCCCTGAAGGCTCAGTCTTTTCCGAATCGCGGATCCATGCCTTCACTTAAGCAGCCGTCTGATGGAGCTTGTGATGGCCTGGGCGCACAAGCGTGGGGCCACGGTTCCAGCTGGGCATCGAGAAGCGTTTTGATGCGATTGATGGCTTCCTTGCTGCAGACGCTGTGCGCCACTGGATCAAACACCATCCCTTGACTTCGTTTTAGCTGGCAGCCTCCGCCTTGGCATGGTGTGGCCCAGCTGATGCGATTTCTGCAAGTCGCTGGGCTGCCTTGCTGTCGCCCTCCCTCAACCAGCGCACTCACTGTTGGCTTGCTGTTTCGCTTTCGCATCCCCCATTCGGGGGATGGCCCCCACGACCCTTGGCGGCCGTTGGTTAGAAGAGCGCCCATGACCCAGTTCGAGCGCAACCAGATCCGCGCCAAGCTCCACCGTCTGGAGTTGGATGAGCGCTTCATTGAGCGCTACCTCGCCAAGCTCGATCGCAACGGTGAGTGTTATGCGATCGCCTGCCGCACGATCGATCGCTGGGAGAAGCCGGATCCCTCCGCCACCGTGCTGCAGGCACTGATCTGTGGCTTGCTTGCCGCTGCCGCTGGCGCCTGGCTGGCCCTGGTGGGTTAAGCCGCCTCGGCCTTTAAGGTTTCATCCGATACAGATCCCGCCTGAGCGGCCTGCCTGCGCCATGAAAGCTTCCAAGGTTGTCGACTTCCTCGGCCGTGTGCTGATGGCCGCCGTGTTTGTAAATGCTCTACCCGGCAAGCTCACCGATTTCGCCGGCACCGCTGGCTTCATCGCCTCTAAGGGCATCCCTGCTCCCCTGGCTGCTTTCCTGCTGGTGTGCGCGATCGCTGTGCTGATTGTGGGGGCGATTCTGCTGGTGTTTGGTGAAACCACCGTGCTCGGTGCCTCCTTGCTGCTGGTGTTCCTGGTGCCTACCACGCTGATCTTTCACACCTTCCCCATCGATCAGGGCTTTGTCATGAACCTGGCTCTGATCGGCGGGTTGATCCTCGCGATCACCCGCGGCAACGCCGGCGCCGCCCCCAGCTTCAGCAATCTGCGCGCCAGATCGGAACAGTGGCGCGGTTGATGGCTATCAAGGGGTTGCCTGCTGCAATCCCATGACTGTCGGCGACATTGTTCGCATCATCATTGCCTTCATTCTTCCGCCCCTGGCGGTGGCCACTCAGGTGGGGGTCACCGGTGCGTTCTGGCTCAATCTGATCTTCTGGTTGCTCAGTTTCGGGGGGCTGGGGCTGCCTCTCCTGGCGATCATGTGGCCTGTGGCTGTGATTCACGCGATCTACATCTGCGTGACCCGCAAGTGAAATCCGCGTCTCGTGCTGAGACCTGCAAGTCGTGTTCTGAGACACGTGTGAGATTCGCGGTGCCGCCTAGGTTCCAGCGGCAGGTCCTTCCGTAGATCCATGCAGCTCTATTTCGTGATCGGCACGATCCCCGATATCGATAGCCAGCTCGATGTTTACAGGGAATTCATCAACTACTTCGAAGCAGGGTGCCTCAACGATTGTTTCGAGGGTTTTGAGCTGATTCAGCGGGCTCACCTCCCTGGCCAGGGCCAGGTGGTGGCTTTGATGAAGGCCCGTGGCACGGAGGAGCTCTTCCGCCATCTCGCCCCTTGGCGAGCCCAGTTTGGCGTCGAGATGGAAATCACTCCGGCGATCAGTGATGCCGAGGTGGTGGCCAGTCACAAAGTGCTGTTCGCATCGATGGACGACTGAATCAGTCTCCGGCTTGCAAGCCGGGTTTCAATGGCCCTGGTGGCAACCCTGAGGTTCCAGATCGATGGCGCTCCTTCCCCGCTGGCACTACATGACCGACCAGAGCAAGGCTCTGGTGAAGCGCACCGCCGTGAGCCTGCTCGTGTTGCTCATCGCGGCCACCCTGCTGCGGGGGCTGCTGCCCTGGGTGCTTCTGGCTGTGATCGTGTGGTTTGTGTGGAGCTGGCTGAGCCGTCGTTGAGCTTGCGTCTCGGCCTGTGTCGTGATGCTGTTGCCCAGATCTCACGAAGCAGGCAGGCTCAGCCTGAGCACGCTGGTTCTCCGGATGGAACTTCGCCTCGGATCCCCGTCCATCCTGAGGGCCCTCGAGACGGCCGAGCGTCTGCTGGCCGATCAGCGTTTGGTGGCTGTGATGGCCGATCGCCTCACCCTGTCGGCCTTTGCCCTGGCCGGGCCCGTGCGCCCCGGCCTGGTGGGTGCCGCCACCACCGAAGACGAGGGTCTGCAGCTGGTGCTGCGCACCCAGCCCGATCTGCTGATCGCCTGCGATGGTCTCGAAGCGGGCTACGGCATCAGCTTGCTGCGCCGCGTGAAGGCAGAGCTGCCCACCACGCGCTTGCTGATCTTCCTGGAGCGTGAAACCCGGGAGGTGGTGCAGGAGGCCATGGAGGCCCACGCCGATGCGGTGATGTTCAGATCGAGCATGGGCAGTGGTGAGAGCGATTTCATCCAGGCCCTCAACGCCGTCGCCGAAGGCAAGGTGTATTACCCCGAAGCGATCCGCAGCCTGGCGGCTCAGTGCAGCCCCAGGCCAGGCCTGCCGCCGCTGGTGGAGGAGCTCAGCGCCAGGGAGCTGCAGGTGGCTGCTGCCGTGGCCCGCGGGCTCTCCAACAAAGAGATCGGTGATCTGTATGGCATCTCGCCGGAAACGGTGAAAACCCATGTGAGCAACGCCTCCGACAAGCTCGGCGCCAGCGATCGCACCCAGCTGGCGGTGCTGGCCCTCCTCTACGGCCTGATTGATCCGTTGGGGTGATGATGATCAGCTGCAGCCGCAGCTGACGCTGCCTTTTGTGCAATGGCTCTCGATCAGTTGAAGGCGTTCCTTGTGCGCATGCAAGACGATGCGCAGATCAAGCAGACCGTGCTGGCCGCCTCCACCGCTGACGATGTCGCCAAGATCGCTGCCGGGCTTGGTTATGAGTTCTCCGGTGATGAACTGCTGCGCTTCTCCGGCCAGAAGGTGGGCCGGGTCACCGTCTCCAAGCAGGAAACTCCCGGCGAATACAACTGAGTCCCCCGCGGAGGGTTGACGCTTCTGGAATCGTCACATCAGGGCGTGCTCTCTGATACAGCGCCGATCGTCGGCCGGGCCAAAGCTGATCGTCTCTCCTGGCGCCACCGCGCATGTCAGCTCCACGCCGCTACAGGCTGATTGATGCCGCCCTGCAGCCCCATCCCCACTTCGATGATGAATATGCCTCGCTGCCGGAGGCCCTGGATGCAGCGATTCACTGGAGCCTGTTGCTCGCCTTTGATCCGATCCAGTCATCCATCGGCGTTGAGGTGAGCACCGATTCCGGCAGCTGGCGCACGCTTCAGCTGCCCTCCAGCGCCAAAGCTCTCACTCTCTAGCCCGGAAGATCCAGGGGCGGGTGATGCCCTGCTGGCTCCAGATCCCCAGCCGTTGGCGTTGGGCCTGCCGCTCTGCCTCCAGATAGGCCTTGCGATCACAACGCTTCAGGTAGCGGTGGAAAACAAACGCCTGGCCCTGTTGAACCATCGCCAGATTGATGTTGCGCCCTTCAGAGCTGAACAGTTCCGCCACGCTGCGGCCATAGCGATCCTTCGTTTGCACCCGGACGCTGAGCCCGCTGCCCACGGGGACGAGTCGCACCAGTGCTGCTTTGGATCGCGCGCCGTAGGGAGCCTGGGCCCGTTCCGGTGCATCGATGCACGCCAGGCGAAGGGTGAGTGTGCGGCCGGCTTCGCTCACGCGCAGCGTGTCTCCATCGCCGATCGACAGCACACGCGCCCTCTGGATCACGATCGGAGTGGTGGCCAGCACCACAGCCAGCACCTCAGTCAGCACTGGGGCTGCCATCACCCACTGATGCGTCTGGCATCAATGATCCGCGCCAGCTCGAGCATGTAGCCCGCTGTGCACCAGCGGCCATAGTTGCGAGCCCGGTTTTCCAGGTCGGAGCGGATCTCAGCGGTTTCCGCCATCAGCAGATCCAGCTCACCCTGCGGGAGCTCGAAGAGCTCCTGAAGTTCCACCTCCCGATCGAGTAGGTGACTCCGGAACCACTTCTGTGTTGTGTCCTGGGGTGGGGTGTCGCGTGGCATGCCTGCATTGCCTTGATGGGCAAAGGCCGCCCCCTCCGTTGGGAAGGGACGGCCTTGTTCGCGTTCTGTGCGAAGCGACTGGCTGTTGGCGCCTGGGGCCAGGGGATCCAGAGGTGGGGTTGATGAAGCTCCGGGGCACCTACTCCGTGGAACACGGTTGGGGCGGTGCAGTGGAGTGTCGATCGACGTGGCGCACAGTCGTTGCCTGCCGAAGGACCAACCTCACGGATGGGTGGAAACTGTTGGAGCAGGGGCCGGAAAGTCAGGCTGCTTCTCAGTTTTGCTCCGGTGGAGTGTCGGCCGTCATGGGCTCCTCCGATCTCGATGCACACAGTGTTGGTGATCCCGGCGACCAGGGCAATCGGTGTTAAGGCGCATTGCCTCCAGGGGCGGAAGCGCCGAGAGTCAGAACGGCGTGCCCATGGAGTGCCCAGCCATCGCCAGGATCTTGCAGCGCCTTAGCGCTGCCCCAACAGTTCATCCCAGCTGATCAGTTGACCGTTGCTGATGCGCTGTTGGGTTTGCTGTCGTTTCTGACGGGGACCGCTTGATGGGCGGCTCGCGGATTCATGAGCAGGCAACGGCTTAGGGCCGCGCCTGGGAGCGGTGTGTTGTTTCATCGTGGTTCACCTGTTAGGCGGTATCTGGATCGCGCTGAATGGAATGAATATTCAGGCTCACTTGGCGACCGAGCGTCTTTAGGGGCTCGTTTCACATCTCCACCATCGCACAGATCCAATCGGCCCGGGTTCGCTCAGGTTGTTCGGTTGCACGCCAGCACTCACCAAAGCTCCGGATTGTTCAGGGCGCCTTCGATGCGTGAACCGCTCCGCACGCCCTTCAGCACACCAGGCGTCAGCGCACGGGCAAACCAGCAGTCACCATGCTCCGTGGGTTGGGGGGTGCTCACCTGGTGGGGTGTGGAAAAGCGCCGGGCGTAGTGCAGGGGATTGCCCAGCACGAACAGCGCATCGGCTTCCAGGGCCTCTTCCGCTCGGTTCATCAATTCGCTCGCGAGCCCCTGGCGCTGCCAAGCGGGGAGCACGGCCAGCGGTGCCATCACAAACGTCTTGAGCCGGGGCGCTGCAATCAGTGTGAGCGGGGTGTAGCAGGCATGGGCCACCACGGCCCCGTCCCGTTCCAGTGTGAAGCTGGGGCGTCCTTCTTGGATCAACGTCTCCGCCAGGTCGGCAATGCTGCGCGCTTCGTCGGGGCCATAGAGCGGTTCCCGGGAGAACGCCTCAAGGTGAAGAGTGCGTATTTCCTCGATCAAGGCTCGATCGGACGATGACCGGGAGTCCAAGGGTCTGACGTCTGTTCGACCTTGTCTAGCGATGGCTCCCGTGCGGCGGCCACCCGTGCTCCAGCCCTACGCTGCACCGGCTGCCATGGAGCGACTTTTTGATGAAGGCGATCTTCAACGGAACCGTGATCGCCGAGAGCGATGACATCGTCATGGTCGATGGGAACCCCTATTTCCCCCGCTCCTCCATGCGTGAGGAGTACTTCCGGGAATCCAGTCTCACAACGGTCTGCGGCTGGAAAGGAACCGCCCGCTACTGGGATGTGGTGGTCGGAGATCAATCGGTCGCCAATGGTGTTTGGGCCTACGACACCCCCAAGCCCGATGCCGAATCGATCCGTGAGCGGTTCGCGTTTTATCGGGGCAAAGGGGTGGAGGTCAGCTGACGCGACCGTTCCTGGAGGCCTTCACTTGCCCTCCGGTAACGGGCAGGGCATCAGAGGCAGGGTCTCGCCTTTGGGGTGGAGCCACTCCTCGAATTCCTGGTGAACCGCCTCAGCATCAGCCAGTCGATCGCGGCTGGTGAGCACCCTGCTGCGTTGTCGGCTGTAATCCACAGCGCCTTCGATCAGTTCGATCGCCTGTTCGGTGGTCATGGGGATAAGGCATTTGCCAGCCATGCTTGGTCCCCTGCACCAGTCCGGTCGTCGCGATGGCGACAGTGCGGCTCGTTTTTCAGCGTTCCAGCACCGCCGAGTGCAACTGGCTGAGCAGGCGGGCGGCCAGACCCCTTGAAATGCGGCGTGCCACCAGCAATTGGCAGATCCAATCAAATAACGGAGGGTTGCTGGGGTTCTGCAGCAGGTGATCGCGAAGGTCCAGCAGTGCCTCCTGGTGCCGACACCCCCGCAGAGCATCGATCAGGGTGTCTTCCGGGGCCCTGGTGCTTGGCGCGGCGGTGATTGTCATGGAACCGTTCAGACGCTGTTTCGTTCTGGCACCGATGAGCGGTCTGTTGCAACAACCGCTTGAGATCGCAGCCTTTCTGCTGCTGAACAGCCTTCCTGCTGCTGAACAGCCTTCCTGCTGCTGAACAGTCTTCCTTCCCAAGCATTGCCCTTCACATCTGCAGCACCAGCCAAGCCAGGCCGCAACCCACCACCAGGGAGATCACGCCAACGATGGCCTTCCAGAAGCGGGGATCACTGGGTTGGAAGACCATCGGTTGGGTGATTCAGCACAGCTCCAGTTTCAGATAAGCGTCGTCCAGTTCTCGCATCTCTTCGAGGTTTTCGTGGAACCAGCAGCCATACATCAGATGGATGATCCGGCCGGTGTCCATGTCGCGATCGGCGACTTCCTGCCAGAGCCGGTGGGCCAGCTCCTGATCCGCGAGCACAAACTGCGCTTCCACCAACGCCTGCACCATCTGGAAGTACGACTGACGGTCATTGCGAAGCCGGCATTCCTCGCTGCCAGTTGCTGCCGGCATCGAAGCCGGTGATTTCAGCTGGGTGCGCGTCATCGACAACCTCCTTGCTGCGATCAAGCTCATCAACACTGTTGATCGCGGCGCGATCCGCGGCAATCAGTATTCATGCGCACTCTTTGGCGCTGGCTGACTAGGCGCCGACGGATTGGGAGCGGCCTGAACTCAGGGGATCAGGTTCATGCCAAGGAAACCGCGGCCCAGGCCGGAGCGTTTGTCCTGCAGAAAGGTGACCGCCAGTTCGAAATCCATCAGCCCGGCGGCTTCGATCGTCTCCAGGGGTAATTGCCCCTGGCTGCGCTGGGCGTAATTGCTGTAGATCTCCTCTTTACGAGCTGAGAGAAAACTCACCAGTTCGCGCAGGATGAAGTCTCTCCATTCGTCTTTGTCCTGCTGACGCACCTCAGGAGCAGTCATCACGATGATTCAGGCCTGATCGGCACCCTAGAGACAACGCACCGATGCTCACCGCTCTCGATACGCCCACCATCAGTCTCCTGTTGTTTGGTGCTTGTTTCGCGGCCCTGCAGGTGTGGTGGATCGCCTCCCTGTTGCAGCGCAACCGTCGCCGCCGTGCGGGTGAGCCGATGAGCAGCCGTGAGTTCCGCGCTGAGTTGGAGCGCATCTTCCGGCGAGAGGCCTGAAGCTTCCAGGCTGAAGCGTGGCAGCATCTCCCCCATCGCGTCTCCCCTGTCATGCCTTTGATCAACGTGCGCACCTCGTTGCCTGCCGTCAAAGACGGCTCCGCGCTGTTGCAGGAGCTGTCGACGGCATTGGCCGAGCAGACCGGCAAGCCGGAGGCTTATGTGATGACCCTGCTGGAGACCGGCGTGCCCATGACCTTCGCCGGTAGCGCTGACCCCTGTGCCTATGTGGAGGTCAAGTCGATCGGTGCCCTGCGGCCGCCGGCGATGACCGCCGCATTTTGTGAGCTCATCCAGAGCCGCACGGGTATTCCCGCCAATCGCATCTACATCGGCTTTGACGATGTGCAAGCCAGCTGCTGGGGCTGGAACGGTTCAACCTTCGGTTGAATTCCGATGCCTGTGTGCAACGCCTGTCCTCAACGTTGGCGTTGACGGCGGTTGGCCTTGCGGGTGCCGCCGTAGCGGTAGCCGGGCTGTCGGCTGATTGGTTCCCAGCATTCAGGGCAGGCGAGTCGCCACTCAGGCCGTGCATCGCTGCGCACGCGGTAGTGGAGGGGGCCTGCCTTGCCGCAGCAGTCGCACTGGGGCAAGTGACGCGTCAGCAGATAGCTCTCCTCCTCGGCAGTGGAGAGTCGCCCCAGGGCTGCATTGCGATGGGGGTACCGGCCGAAACGCAGGAGAAGCTCCCTGTTCCTTCGTGCCACGGCGGCAGTTGCAGGATCGCTGAAGCGCTCGAGCAACGGAATCCCCTCCTCCAGGTCAGCGAGGGTTTCGCTGTGCAGAAAGGGCATCAACCAGAACTGTCGTCGCGGGCGGGATGCTTCGTCTGACAACCAGCCGCAGGTCAGCGCCTGACGGCTCAGGGCCAGGGCCGCTGCATCGCCACTGAAGGCCTCGGGCTGATCCCGATACAGCTGTCGACTGAACTGATCCAACAGCAGCACCAAGGCCAGCCCGCTGTCCGGCTCCTCTCCCCATGCCGTCAGTTGGCCGGCAAGGGCCTCCATGGTCAGGGGGCCAAAGCGGCTGCGAACCTCCCCATCAAAGGCATCGCTTTGTTGGAACCACTGACGGGGCCGGCATTCTTCAAACCAGAACCGAAGCACAGCGGCAGCGGCCTGCTGGTTGTTCACCCCTGGTTGCGACGCACCCGTTTCACGGCCAGCCCCGCTTCAGTCGCCGTGATCGCTGCAAGCAGCACCAGGCCGATCAGACCCACAAGCTGGTTCTGAGCCTCAGCACTGGCCTCAGCGTTTTGGCCCAGAACGGCTCCGGCGATGAACCAAGTGCTGGCCAGGATCGAGGTGATCCAATAGGCCTTCCAGCGTCGTTGGTAGAGATAGCCGGCTCCAAGGCCAGGAATCACGTTGAGCAGAGCGGCCACCCAACCGGAGGAGGCGGCCAGGATCTGTTCGCGGCTTGGAGAGGCTGTTGCCTGGTTGGAGGAGTCGTTCATCACTTGCTGCGAGTTGCGGCGTAGGCCACGGCGCCACCGGCGATCAGGGTGAGCAGGCCTGTGCTCAGCAGAAATCCGGTGAGCATGAACAGGCCGAGCAGGGAGCCGAGCAGTGACATCTTCACGCGCAGCAGTTTCGACTTGATCAGAAGCACGAGCAGCAGCATCACCGTGGCCTTCAGGCCGGCGATCTTCGCTGCACTGATCGGACAAAACGGACTGAAGGGGAGCATTGCTGGAAAGGCCACACTGTCACTCTGTCGCGCCCTTGAGCACGCTGTGGATTGCTCCCTGCTGAATCGCTGCTGTTGCGCCGTGTTGACGCTTGCGCTCACCCTGCAGCTGATGCTGGCGATTCCGAGCCCGGTGTCCGCCGACTGGATCTGCGAGGGCGATCGGCTCAGTGTTGAGACGATTGATCTGGGCCGGGAGGCCATGGGGGCTCTGGCCGACTCGATTCCCAACACGGCTGCGGGCACCTTGCCTGGTGATGGCGTACTCATTCATTGGCGGGGCGTCACCCTGCAGCTACCCCGCACCAACAACGCCGGTGCCCCCAGTTACACCGATGGTCGCTGGTGGTGGAGGGCCGAGGACCCCGATCATCCTGAGTTCCGCCAGCGGCGTGGTGGGGTTGAGACCTACCGCTGCGAACCCTGGGCCTGAGCTCCGGTTCGGATCGGCCAGAAGACCCGTTAGGCTCCGCTTGTCTCATGGTTGGACCCATGCTCCGCAGTCTGTTTGGCGTGCTGATGGCCGCGGTGCTTTGGGTGCAGGTGCCCCAGTGGAGCAACGACTGGTCCCATTGCGCTGTGGATGTGCCGGATGCCGATTGCCACTGGTATGTGGTCGCGCCTGACAACACGTTTGGTGAGGGGTTCGACTGGGCCACGGCGCCTTGGTTCGACGTCAACGGTCTCCATGACATCGCCCAGCTCCAGCACACCGTGGATGCGATCCAGGCTCAAGCGATCCAGCCCTGATCATGAGCTGAGGGATCGCCCCTTCCAGGTCCAGCCCTGACCGGTGAGGCTGCGCCAGACCGATGTCGGTGCCAAGCCGGCCACGATCAGACCGCCGGCGCCCATCAGCCACCAATGCTTCAGCGGTAGGGCGAATCTCTTCAGGGTCCAGAGCCTCAACCCCAGCTGCAGGCCGATACCCACCAGGCCCAAAACGGTGATGGCCTGCCAACAGGTCTGTAGAGGGCCAGCCGGCAGGAGTCGATCCATCACCAGGGCACCCGGAACCACCAGCCAGGGCGTGCTGAACATCAGCAGAACCACACCGCCGGCACTGAGGGCTTTGAGGATGCTTCCATCGAGGCCAAGAAACCAGTTTTTGCTCCACCCCTCCCAGAGGGCGCTGAAGCTGGCATACATGTGCAGCTCCACGGCATCAAGCCCCAGGCGGTAACGCAGCCGATAGCCCCCATGCTTGATGCGGCGGGCGAGTGCCAGGTCTTCCACCACTTCTGCGGCAAGGGCACGGTGGCCTCCGATGGCCTCATAGGCCTCCCGTCGGAAGAGCATGAAGGGCCCGGCGGCAAAGGCCACGCTGGAGTCGGGTTCATTGGTTTCTTGAATCGGAAACCCCAGGCCCAGCAGGCTGGCCATGATGGGCTGGACCATCCACTCCGCCAGACAGCTGCAGACCAGGCGGGGCGCAAGGCTGAACAAATCCGCCTCCTCTCTGGTCGCCTGATGCAGGGCGCGGCGGATGGCGTCAGGGGCTAGGCGCACATCGGCATCGATGAACAGCACCCAGCCACTGGAGACCTCATGCATCGCCTGGCTGCAGGCCCAGTTCTTGCCCACCCAGCGCTCGCCTTCTGGCCGCGGGCCCGCTGCGATCACCTGGCCTTCAGGGTTTTCGCCCGAGCTCTTGCACTCGAGTTGGCTCATTTCTGCCCTGGCGATTGCCAGGGTTGCATCGCTCGACTCATCATCCACGACCAGAACCTTCCACTGTTGGCAGGGAGACGCGCTGGTCAGCACAGTTCTCAGGCAGGCTTCAATGTTGGCGGCTTCGTTGAAAGCCGGAATCACCACTGTGAGGCTGGTGTCGATCGGATCGCCGCCGTAATCCGTGGATTCGGCATCCAGTTCCGGTGCCGTTGCAAAGGTGCGCTGGAGGCCAATCAGCAACGTCACCAGCCCCAGTGCGGCGGCCGAGGCCGAGATCAAAAAGAATGCGGTGATCAGCCAGCTGGCGTCCATTGCTGAGGCGTCAAACCTCAAGAATCCTGCTGCATCGTCCTTTGCTTAGCTGCTTGCTTCTGATTTCCTAACCTTGGGTTAGGAGCAGTCCAAGGCCAGGTGTTGGCGGTTGTGCTCATGATTGAGCAATGATGAAGTTGCACATGAGGCATGGCCATGCGTTGTCTTTCCACGCTCGACCCCTACACGGTTCGCTACAAAAACTTTGACGGCCATAAATTGGAAACCTGCTTTTATGCCAGTGATGCCTTTGAGGCTCGTTTGCTGGCGATTGAGTTCAATGCTTATATCCGCAACCGTCCCCAATGCATTGATGCCGTGATCCGCGAAGTGCGGCGTTCTGCTTGATCATTGATGCGCTGCATGAATGCCTTGGTGCATGAGTGCATGTGCATCATTGTGCTTTCCTTTGGGCCGTTATGGTGATGGTTTCAATCAGTCTGAATGCCTCGGCTCACGCTGACTCTTGATGATCGGCAGCACAAAGCCCTCAGGCTTTTAGCACTGCAGAGAGATCGAACAATGCTCTCCTTGATCAAGGATGCACTTGGGGAATATCTCGAGCGAGAGGGAGGCTTTGAATTGAGAATTCGCTCTTCTGCCGATGGTGGTGATTTGAACTCAGCACCAACTGATTCCGCCAGCCGCTGATTCCGCAAGGGTCTGATTCCGCCCCAGACGCCTGGAGATTCGCCAGCATGGTGCAGTCGACTGCGCGCTGCATCGCTCCATGCCTTGGCGTTCCCTGGTGGTGCTGTCCATCCTTTTGAGCGTGTCCTCGTTGCCGCCCGGGCCGGCAGCTGAAGCCAGCGGTTACACACTGGTGTTTCAACGCTCCAAGGGGGCTCTCCCCTCAGGGCATCGACGCTGGCTTCTGCAGGTGCGTCGGGCAGGTCAGACCCTGGCGAGTTGGACAGCGGTGAGTGGCACTCGCCAGGCTCAGACATCCGACCGGCGTTGGTCTCCCGGCAATGGAGCACCGCTGCCGGTGGGCACCTACAACGTGGGGCGGCCTGAGCGTTGGGAAGGCTCCTGGTGGATTGACCTCAACCCTCGCTTCTCCACGACCCGCAGCGCCCTTGGGATTCACACTTGCCTGCCGGGAAGTGGTTGTATCTGCCTGCCAAGTCGGGCCGATACAGAGGCTGTGGCTCGCTGGATCAACAAGACAGGGCTCAGCCGGCTGCAAGTGCTGAACTGAAATCCGAGTGGGATTCAGACCAGGCGCACGCTGCCCGTTTCCACCAGGCGCAACAGGGTGGTCTTGAGCTTCTGCTCCTGTTCGTCAAGGTTCTGCTGCAGCAGAACGGCCCTGTATTCGTCTGTGCTGATCCTGTTGTGGAGTCGCGCGGCGAGATACATCTCGACCATGGAAGCAGCTTTGATCGCCCGACGACCCTAGGGGGAGGACGATGCGATCTGTGGTTCGTAGGATGCGCCGCGCCGATCCTCCCTGCCCATGGCCAACCTTGACCAGGCCCCGAGCCGCAGCATGCCCAACCTGCTGCATGTGCTGCCGGCCTTCGCCGATGAGGCGGAGCTCCGCCTGAACACGATCGTGGAGCTCAACTCCAACACGATCAACAAGTATGAGCTGATCACTGAGACCGGTCATCTGAAGCTGGACCGTGTCGGCTACTCCTCCCTGGCCTACCCCTTCGCCTACGGCTGCATTCCCCGGACCTGGGACGAGGACGGCGATCCCCTCGACATTGAGATCGTCAACGTGACCGAGCCTCTGATCCCTGGATCCGTGGTGGAAGCTCGCATCATCGGCATCATGACCTTTGATGATGGCGGTGAGGTGGACGACAAGGTGATCGCTGTGCTGGCCGATGACAAGCGCATGGATCACATCAAGAGCTTCGAGGATCTCGGCGAGCACTGGAAGAAGGAAACCACCTACTACTGGGAGCATTACAAGGATCTCAAGAAGCCTGGCACCTGCAGGGTGAATGGCTTTTTCGGTACCGAGAAGGCCGTGGAGATCATCAAGAGCTGCGAGGCTCGTTACATGGCCGAGATCGATCCCAAGTTGGTCGACTGAGCCTGAAGCGTTCCGTGGCGCTGTTGAGGGCGGGGGAGACCCCGCCTTTTTTATTGGCTTCGCGGAAGGGCTGCTTTTTCTCTGAGCGATGTTTACGTTGAGACCAAAGGGTCTCGACGATTCAATGTCTACTCGCTCTGTGCCTCTTCCTCGACCGGTTGTGCTCGGCGCCCTGCTGGGGCTGGCCCTTCCGGTGTGCTCGGCTGCTGCCGCGGTCGCAGCGCCCCAGCTCGGGCCTGGCCCCCTCGCCGTGTTGCCGGCAGCTCCCACCACCCGGATTGAGCTGGATCTGCGGACGCGGCGCATCAGCGTGATCCGCAACGGTGAGCGCCTCGGCCCCTGGCCCGTGGCGATTGGTGACCCGAAAACGCCAACGCCGGCTGGGGTCTTCCAGGTGGAAAACAAGCGGGTCAATCCCCAGTATCAGAGCACCAAGTCAGGCAAGGTGCATCCCGTCACTGGACCTGCCAGCCCCCTCGGCCACCGCTGGATCGGTTTTCTCCAACATGGCCCGAATCAGTTCGGAATCCATGGCACCCCCTGGCCCCATTGGGTGAAGATCCGCGCCGCGGTCTCCAATGGCTGCGTGCGCATGCTCAACGCTCACGTGCAGCAGCTCTATGACCTGGTCGATGTTGGAACGCCGGTGGTGATCACGCGCTGAGCATCAACTGCTCACGCCATGCTGAAGAAGCACCGGGAAGCCGGCGCTCAGGCCGCTGAACAGCATCTGCACGGCGATCGCCGTAAGCAGCAGGCCCATGATCTTGGTGAGCACCTTCAGCGCTGAACTGCTGATCTTTGAAGACAGCATCTCGCCGGCGTCGAAGATCAAATACACCACCACGGTGAGCAGCAGCACCACCAGGCTTAGGCCCAGCTTGCCGCCCATGCTCGCGGCCGCAGGGTCAGCGATCACCACGGTGAGGGTGCCAGGGCCCGCCAGCAGAGGGATGCCCAAGGGCACGATTCCCTCCGCTGTGTGCAGCAGAGACATCAAGTCAGGCTTCGGGACGCACCGAAGCAAAAATCTCTTTCAGAATCTCTCCTGCGCCGCGGGATTTCAAGTCGTCGGCAAGACCTTTGCCAAGGTCCTCGGCGCTGCTCACCGCTCCGCGACGCTCATCACGGATCAGGCGTAGGCCATCAAGGCTGGCCACCATGCCGGTGAGGATCAGCTCGTCACCCTCGATGCAGGTGTTCACGCCAATCGGCACCTGACAGCCGCCTTCGAGTTCACGCAGAAAAGCTCGCTCCGCCAGACAGCGGGAGGCGGTTGGACCGTGTTCCAGCACCTTGATCAGCTCCAGCACCTCCGGCTTGCCTTCCACGCATTCGATCCCAAGGGCGCCTTGGCCAACGGCATGAAGGGAGATGGCGCTGGGGATGATCTGGTGAATGCGATCCCCGAAGCCGAGCCGGCTGAGGCCAGCTGCAGCAAGGATGAGGCAGTCGTAGTCGCCGGCATCCAGTTTTTCCAGACGGGTGATCACGTTGCCGCGCACATCCTTGAACTCAAGGTGCGGGTAGTGATGGCGCAGTTGAGCCAGGCGGCGAAGGGAGCTGGTGCCCACCACGGATCCCTCCGGCAAGGTCTCCAGCTTGTAGTCGGCATTTTTGGCGTTCACCACCAAGGCGTCGGCGGGATCCTCCCGTTCAGTGATGCAGCCCAGCATCAGGCCTTCCGGCAGGTTGGTGGGTAGATCCTTGAGTGAGTGCACGGCGATCTCGGCGCGCCCCACCAGCATCTGAGCTTCCAGCTCCTTCGTGAACAGACCCTTGTCGCCGATCTTGGCCAGGGCGACATCCAGGATCTTGTCGCCCTGGGTGGCCATGGCTTCCACGGAGATCGCCAGACCAGGGTGGGCTTTCTCAAGCTCCGCCTTCACCCAATTGGTCTGCACCATGGCCAGCTGGCTGCGGCGGGAGGCGATGCGCAGGTGCTCGAGGGCCATGGATAAAGGATTGCAGCCGCTAAGACTACCCAGTCGGCCCTCCATTCAGGCCGCTGTTTGACAACGCATGAAGCACCAGTGGCCAGCGGCAGCTTTACGATTCGAGACAGTTGATCCGCTGTAATGCCGGGACCCGTGGTCAACGGAGTGCGTCATGACGCTGGCTCCACCGAGCCTGGAGCTCCAGCAGCACGTTCCTCGGCAGTCCCATCAGGTGCCGGGGAAGCCCAGGCCTTCCTTCCGGTGCTGGCGGAGGGAACGATCCGACTGCTCCTGCTCACCAGTGGTCAGCTGGTGATGGCCCGCCTTCGCCAGACCAGCGACGGTGATGGTGAGAGGGCCTACCAGCTCCTGAGGCCCCTGCTGGTGGAGGCGAAGACCGCAGCCGATGGCACCCAGGCCGGTTGCGGTTGGGTTCTCGCACCGTTTCTCGATGGCCTCACGGCTCAGAAGAATCTGGTGCTGTTCAAGGGAGCGATCGCGTCGATTCTTGAGCCTGAGCCTCGTTTGATTCAGGCCTACACCATCCGCACCAACCAGGAGTGCCCTCCGGCCGAGACCCCAGTGGAGCGGCTCAAGCGTGCTTTTCAGGAATTCACAGAGAGCATCGAGGGCTGAAGCGTCGCCGCAGCCCCCGACGCGTTGCTCGCTTACTTGATGTATTCCTTGAGCACGCCGTTGCGGTTGGGGTGGCGCAGTTTGCGCAGGGCCTTGGCTTCGATCTGGCGGATGCGTTCCCGGGTGACATCGAAGATCTGTCCGATCTCCTCAAGGGTCTTCATGCGACCGTCATCGAGGCCATAGCGAAGACGCAGAACATCTCGCTCCCGTGGGCTGAGGGTGGCCAGCACACCCTCCAGGTCTTCCCGGAGCAGGTTCTTGGCCACATCCTGTTCGGGGTTCTCAATGTCGGCTTCGATGAAGTCGCCCAGACGGGAATCCTCCTCCTTGCCGATTGGGGTTTCCAGAGAGATCGGAAGCTGAGCACTTTTGGCGATGAAGCGCAGTTTCTCGATCGTCATCTCCATGGATTCAGCAATCTCTTCTTCGGTCGGCTTGCGACCGAATTCCTGGCTGAGCACCTTGGTGGTTTTCTTGATGCGTGAGATGGTCTCGTAGAGGTGCACCGGAAGCCGGATGGTGCGGCTCTGGTCGGCGATGGCGCGGGTGATCGCCTGACGAATCCACCAGGTGGCGTAGGTGGAGAACTTGTAGCCCTTCTCGTGATCGAATTTTTCAGCGGCCCGGATCAAACCCAGGCTTCCCTCCTGAATCAGGTCCTGGAAGCTGAGGCCCCGGTTCATGTATTTCTTGGCAATCGACACCACCAAGCGCAGGTTGGACTGCACCATCTTTTCTTTGGCCCGTCGGCCAAGCATCAGCCGGCGGCGGAACTTGATCAGCGGCATTTCCACCAGGGCTGCCCATTCCTTGGTGTCAGGCAGGCGACCGTTGTCACTCTCGAATTGAGCTGCCAGCTCCTCGAGCAGCAACAGGTCGGCAATTTTCCGGGCCAGTTCGATTTCCTCATCCGGACGGAGCAGACGGATGCGGCCGATCTCCTGCAGGTAAACCCGGATTGAGTCTTCGGTATAGACCCCTTTGGGGCCAATCTTGATGCTGGCCAAGGCCTTGGCCTTGGCATCTTTTGCGGCGGACGCCTCGGCGGCATCACTGCCGGCCTTGGCATCCGCCTTGGCTGCAGGGGCAGCGCCGGCCGCGGCCAGGAGTGCATCAGCAGCGGCATCGAGATTGTTGCCTGCGGCGGCAGCCGCTGCCTTGCTGTCGGTTGCTTTGGCAGCCGCAGATTTGCTGCTGCTGCTTTTCGCCTTGGTTGTGGACCTGGCCGCCGTGCTCTTCGCAGCAGTGCTCTTGGCCTTGGTCGCCGTGCTCTTCGCAGCCGTGCTCTTCGCAGCCGTGCTCTTCGCAGCCGTGCTCTTGGCCTTGGTTGTCGACTTGGCCGGGGGTTTCACGTCCTTCGCCTTGCCGCTGGCGTCAGCCAGCATCACGATGGCGGGCTTCTTTTCGGCAGCGGCTTTTGCCGATTTGGCCGCAGCAGTTTTGGTCGCAGCAGGGCTCATGGCAGATGGGGAATCGAGGCGGACTCAAGGAACGTCACAACATGAGTGCGGACGCGACACACTCACTGACAGCGATCTATTTCAGTGCGCACCCGTCTTTGCGTGACAGGTGCGAAGCTGAACAGGAATCGACAAGGTGATAACAGGATCGGGACCAAGGCAGGGCTGTCAGGGGCTTTCGCAGACCGGTCGGCCGTAGTGGAGGAGAACTCCTGGCTCGAGCTTCGTGTCTTCCCTCTGGACGGAACTCTGCACGGTTCCGACGACAGCGTATGGCTGTCCAACTTCTTCATCTTAAGAAAAACCTGTAGCCCCTGCAACCCCTACCCTGCAGGCCGCACCTGCTGGCCGTGCTGATGGTGGAGGTGGTGGATGTCTGGCTCGAGGCGGGGCGTGATGGTCGCTCGTTCACTTACGCCGACTCCCTTGGGCTAGGGGTTGCGCCTGGTGATCTGGTGCGTGTTCCCCTTCGCGGTCGCTCGATGCAGGGGCTGGTGATTGCCCGCCGTCTTGCAACCTCGACCGATGCCGATCTCGGCGAGTCCCTTCAGGCGGTGCAAGCGCTGCTTCAGCCCGCTGCCGTCGACCCCGCCTGGAGGGATTGGTTGGATGCGATGGCGATCCGTTGTCACACCAGCCCCTTCCGCATGCTGAAGGCGGCTCTGCCTCCGGGCTGGCTTGGCCAGCGGGTCCAGCCCTCCTCGGCGGGGCGTCGGATCTGGTGGGTGGAGGCGTTGCCCCTGTCTGACGTGGGCCTACCCCCTCGCCAGGCTGCACTGCATGCGTTGCTGCTCGAGAGGGGTGGCGAATGGCAGCGTCAGCTGCAGCAGGAAGGTTTTGGCTCCCAGCTCATGCAGGCCTTGGAGCGCCGCGGAGCTGCCAGTCGTGAGCTGCGCCTGGCTCCAGCTGTCACCGCTGCCGCGACACCGCCGGCTGTTCCATTGGATCCCGAGTTGCCCCAAGTTCTCACTGAGGAACAGCAGCGGGTGCTGGAAGCCTTTGCTCCGCAGCCCGCCGGTGGCGGCATGCTCCTGTGGGGGATCACCGGTTCCGGCAAGACCGAGGTGTACCTCCAGCTGGTGGCCCGCGAGCTCGCAGCTGGTCGCCATGCCCTGGTCCTCACGCCGGAGATCGGTCTGATTCCTCAACTGGTGGATCGCTGTCGCCGCCGTTTTGGCTCGTCGGTTCTGGAGTATCACAGCGGCTGCAGCGACCGGGAACGCGTCAGCGCCTGGCGTCGCACTCTCGACACCGCCACGCCTCTCGTGGTGGTGGGGACTCGTTCGGCCGTGTTCCTGCCCCTGGATCCTCTGGGTCTGATCGTGCTTGATGAGGAGCACGACAGCTCCTACAAGCAGGAGTCCCCCATGCCCTGCTACCACGCCCGTGACCTGGCCCTCGAGCGGGTGCGTCGACTGGGGGGACGGGTGTTGCTCGGTAGCGCCACCCCCTCCCTCGAAACCTGGATTCAGCTGGAACCCCGGGGACCGCTGGCCCTGGCCCGTCTCAGCCGGCGGATCTCCAGTCAGCCACTCCCGCCGGTGCATGTCATTGATATGCGTCAGGAACTGCAGGATGGCCATCGACGCCTCCTCAGCCGCCCACTGATGGATCGACTGGCGCTCTTGCCAGAGCGTGGAGAGCAGGCGGTGGTCTTGGTGCCTCGACGCGGCTACAGCAGTTTTCTCAGCTGCCGCAGCTGTGGTGAGGTGGTGCAATGTCCCCACTGTGATGTGGCGCTGACCGTCCATGGCCAGCGCCCAGGTCGCCAGTGGCTGCGCTGCCACTGGTGTGACCATCGCGCTGAGATCACCAGTGCCTGCGGCCACTGCGGCTCCCTGGCGTTTAAGCCTTTCGGGGCTGGAACCCAGAGGGTTCTTGAACGCCTCTCTGAGGAACTCGAGGGCTTGAGGCTGTTGCGGTTCGACCGGGACACCACCGGGGGGCGTGACGGTCACCGGCGCCTGTTGGAGCGTTTTGCAGCCGGCGAGGCGGATGTGCTGGTTGGCACGCAGATGCTCGCCAAGGGAATGGATCTGCCTCGCGTGACCCTGGCGGCCGTTCTGGCTGCCGATGGCTTGCTCCACCGGCCTGATCTGCGCGCCGGTGAGCAGGCGCTCCAGCTGCTCCTTCAGCTCGCCGGTCGGGCCGGTCGTGGGGAGCGACCCGGCCAGGTGTTGGTGCAGACCTACACGCCTGATCATCCCGTGATCCGACATCTCGTGGATGGACGCTATGAGCGTTTTCTTGAGGAGGAGGAAGTCGTACGCCGTGAGGCGGCCCTGGTGCCTTTCAGTCGGGCCTGTCTCCTGCGCCTCTCGGGTGTGTCGGTGTCGGCCACGGCCACGGCTGCCAGCGTGCTCGCCGAGCGGCTTCGCCCCCTGTGTCAGGCCTCGGGTTGGCTGTTACTGGGACCAGCCCCAGCTCCCGTGGCCCGGGTGGCCGGACGCAGCCGCTGGCAGTTGCTCCTGCACGGTCCTTCCGGAACTGATCTGCCTCTGCCACCGGGATCGGCCCTTTGGGATGCCTTGCCCAGGGATGTGGCCCTTGCTGTTGATCCCGATCCCCTGCAGCTCTGAATCAGGACGGCAGCTCCGGGTAACCAAAGCCCAGATTCAGGCGCAGACGCTGGAGCAGCAGGGTCACCCCAAGCAGCACCACCACGACGAGGGCGCCGAGACCCAGCCGGCTCCAGCGCCAGATCCGCAGTGTCAGCCGGTTCACCTGACCTGCTTCAAGGGGCCAGAGCAGTGCGCCGTCGCCGATGGTGGGCTTCTGTGGGCTGCCCTGGCTGTGGCGGCCCGCAGCTGGCGGCGTCAGCCGTACGCGCAGTTCGGGCAGCGGCAGCCCCTTCAGCGCTTGTAGATCCAGGCTCAGTTCCAGCCGTTGCTGCACCCCGATCAACCAGTTGCGCTCCTTGAGCTCCAGCTGAGGCGCAGGCAGATCAAGGCCCGCGGCGGCGGCGGCGGCCGCCGCCGTGTTCTGCAGCAGCCGTTGCGCTTCGTCGCTGCGAAGCACGGGGGCCTGGAAGTGTTGTGAACCGCCCCGGGGCTGGGAGGCCGACCAGCGGGGGCTCAGTGCTTCCAGGCTTCGAGCGAAGCGGCCCTGCCAGGGAAGCGGCTGACTGGTGCCGCTGTCGATCGTCCATCCCAGCTGCACTCGGTCTGGACCGGGCAGACCGATGTCCGCCGTCAGGCGTCCGCATCCACTGAGCAGCACGGTCAGCCCGATGAACACCAGCAGCACCACGACAGCGAATCCAGGCGTGGCGGCTGTGGTGGGGCCGGTCGGCGGTGGCGGCGGCGGTGGTGGCCCCTGATTGCGGCGGCGACGGATGGGGCGGGGTCGTTCCCCCATCTGCGGCGCCAAGTCGAGGGTTGGCAGTTGCATCGACCACCGCGCCGGCCGCTGCAGGCTCGGTGCCTCAAGCACCTCCAACAATTGTTTGGCACGGGTGCGCACCTCGTTGTCACGGCAGCGAGTCAGCAGGCGACAGGTGCTCAGGGCTTTCTCCTCCTGCCCCTGCCCCATCCAGGCCGTCACCATCAGCATCCGGATCTGGGCCCCGGCCGGATCCGTGATCGGGCAATCGGCCACCAGCGGCTCCAGCAGCTGCAGGCACAGGCCATAGTCCCCCCGTTCAAGGGCGGCTTCCGCCGGTGCTACGGGCGTGCTCATCGATCAACCGCGACCCAGCACCATCGTGCCGATTCCGGCATCGGTGAACACCTCCAGCAAGAGGGCATGGGGCACGCGTCCATCAAGGATGTGTGCTGCGGCAACCCCCTGGGCGAGGGCACGGATGCAGCACTCGGTTTTCGGTGTCATGCCTCCAGCCACGACGCCCTCGCTGATCAACTGTCTCGCCTCCGAGAGCCGCAGTTGGCGGATGAGGGAGTCGGGGTCGTCACGATCCCTCAGGATCCCCGGGGTGTCGGTGAGCAGGATCAGCTTCTCGGCTTCCAGGGCTGCGGCTAGCTCACCGGCGACAGTGTCGGCATTGATGTTGTGAGCACGGCCATCAGCGGTGGCGGCCACACTCGAGATCACCGGCACGTAGCCCTTCTCAAGCAGTGGTTCGAGCACATCGGGGTTGACCCGGGCCACATCTCCGACCAGTCCATGGCTGCCATCCCCCCAAGGGCGCGCTTCAACAAGCATTCCATCGCTGCCGCTGAGGCCAACGGCCCTGGCGCCTAGGCGGTTGAGGCCGTTGACGATCTGTTTGTTGACCCGTCCCACCAGCACCATCTCGACCACATCCATCGTGGCCGGATCCGTCACCCGAAGGCCGTCACGGAACTCAGCCGGAATCTCGAGACGTTTCAACCAGGTGTTGATCTCTGGCCCGCCGCCATGCACCACCACCGGCTGCACACCCACGCTGGTGAGCAGGGCGATATCCCGGAACACCGCTTCCTGCAATGCGGCATGGGCCATGGCAGCCCCGCCATACTTCACCACGATCCGCCGACCGGCGAAACGCTGGATGTAGGGAAGGGCTTCGCTGAGAACCGAAACCCTCAGGGCGTCGTCAGTGGCCATCGCGTCAGTTCACTGCTCTCCATGCTCGCCTGCCGCCGGCAGCAGGGTCAGGTCGATCCGATCACTCCCCAGAGCTGCGATCTTGGCTTGAAGGCCTTTGGCGAAGAAGCGTCCCAGACGTTCTTCCCGCTCCTGCCAGCGCTCCAATGGCACGGCTCCAAGGGTGAAACGAAGTCTGAGGCCATAACCGCCATCACTGGCTAATTCCTCGATCTCCAGCAGCTGGGGCGGGGTGTCTTCATCCCAGAGTTTGAGGGCTTCCAGCGAAGATTCCAGATGGGCTTTCTGCCCGTAGCGCCAGCGGGTCACATCACCGAGCAGCTTGCCCAGTTCCGGAGCGGCGGCTTCACGCTGTTGCCGAAAGGTGGTGGCTGGAATCACTCGGCGGGCTGGGGGCAGTTCGGATGACTTGAGTGCCAGGCCCCCCAGCAGGATCGGAATCCCGTAGAAGATTGTCGGCAGGCTGAGGTTGGCGTTCCCGCTGCCATAGGCGATGGCACCCACCACGGTGAGCACACCGCCAGCCACGGTGATCAGGTTGCCGGGAGAGATCAGGTTGGTCATGGGTGCACTCTGATGCAAAGGCCTGCCCTGGCGTGGCGCAGCAGGGCCCGGGGGCACGGAGAATGGGATGGTCATCGGCGGTTATGCCCCCATGGAGAGCTCCCCCCAACAGGACCCGGGCACGTCTGCTGATCTGGCCACCCTGATCGCCAAGCTCGACCAGGACAGGGCCTGGCTGCTCGAGCAGATCGATCGTGGACGCTGGGCCGAGCTGAGGCTTGATCTGGCGGCCTTGGAGCGGGAGCTGGGCCAGTTGCTGGTGAAGGCGGCGGAGCGTCTGGAGACGGATGGCGGCAGGTCCTGAGCGCTCACCTCACCGCCGGCTTCATGGCATTGGCTGTTCGGATAGGCCTCGCTGTTCCGGACAGACCGGCTGTTTAGAAAGGTCTGGCTGTTCAGAAAGGTCTGGCTGTTTAGAAGGGAATGTCGTCGGTGTCAGGCACGAGCGGTGCGCTGTTCCAGGTGGCGGCTGCCTCCTGGGGTTGCGCTGGAGCTGGGGGTACCTGTTTGGGAGCAGGCGTCACAGGGCCGCTCGAGGCGGGGGCAGCCGAGCGGGGAGCTTGCGGCGCTGTGGTGGCTCCAGAGCCCACGGGATGGAGACGAGCAAGCGTGAATTCCGCACGCTTCTCCTTGGTGCCGTCCTGGCGGGCCACGGTGTTCATCCGCAGGCGCCCTTCAATCATCAGGCGCTGTCCTGGCTGAACTCGGTTCTGAAGGTCCTGGGCGAGGTTGCCCCAGCCCACCACCTTGATCTGGCCGGCCGGATCATCGGGACGCAGGCCGTCGAAACGCACCTCCATTTCCGCGATCGGGGTCTGGTTGTCCTGGGTGTAGCGAAGGGTGGGGGCCTCCAGCACCTCCACTTCGAGCACACAGTGGTTCATCGCCGTCCGACGCGTTGATGGAGTCGCCATCCTGATGCACGAACCGCGCAACCGCCAGGGCCATGTGTGGCTGCTTGCCGGCACCGGCGAAGGCCCTCTGATCGCCCGCACCCTGCTGGCCAAAGGCTGGCAGGTCAGCGTGAGTGTGGTCTCCTCCTCTGCTGCAAGCGTTTACGACGGCCTGTCGCTGCGTCACCTATGGATCGGTGCCCTGGCCGGACCGCAGGCGATCCGGGGACTCTTCGAGCGCGAAGGGATTGATCGGGTTGTGGATGCCACCCATCCCTTCGCCACGCGGATTACGGCCCAGCTGCTGGAGGCCTGCGGCGGCGAGGGGCCAGCGTTGTTCCGCTTTGAACGACCGATCGAGCCCCTTGCCGGTGCACGGCTGATGGAGGGCGTTGATGCACTCACAAGCTCCGCGGGAGGGCGTCGGATCCTTCTGGCTCTGGGTGCTCGGCACCTGCCGGCGGTCGTGGCAGCCCTCAAGCCCGGCGGGCATCACCTCCATGCCCGCGTGCTGCCCAGTCCTCTCGCCCTTCGCCAGGCCCTGGCGGCCGGACTTCCCGCCCAACGTCTGGCGGTGCACCGTCCGCAGCAGGAAGGGGATGGCGCCTCCCTGGAGGCAGCGCTCTGTCGCCACTGGGCGATCACGGATGTGCTCTGCCGACAGTCTGGGGGGATCACGGAGCGTGCCTGGCACCGGGTGACCCAGCAACAGGGGCTTCAGCTGTGGCTGCTGCGTCGCCCCCCTCTGCCGGAGCAACTTGAAACCGTGCATAGCGTGGATCAGCTGCTCGATCGCCTGTGCTGAAGCTTGTTCTCACCACCGAAGCCGATGCCGCAAAAGCGGATGCGCTGGCCCAGGCCTTGGTGGAGCGGCGCCTGGCCGCTTGCGTCAGTCAGCATCCAATCCGCTCGTGCTACCGCTGGAACGGGGTGATCGAGCACAGCGAGGAGGTGCAGCTGCTGATCAAGACGACCGAGGCCGCGTGGCCGCAACTCCAGCCCGTGCTGTGTGAGCTGCACAGTTATGACACCCCCGAATTGCTCCACTGGACGGTGGAGGCCAGTGATGGGTATGGGGGGTGGGTGGTAGCGGAGCTGCTCAGCTGAGGTGCTGCCGCACGAGCTCGGGCAGGGATGCCTGGGAGCGGGGGCCGAGCTGGGTGACCACCTGACCGGCGCAAACAGACCCGATTCGGCCGCAGCTTTCAAGGTCGAGCCCCTGGGTGTAGCCGTGGAGGAATCCGCCGGCATAGAGGTCGCCTGCTCCAGTGGTGTCGACCAGGGTGCCCAGGCGATAAGCAGGAATGTCCCAACGCTGATCGCCGCTGAGCACGACGGAGCCCTGTTCACTGCGGGTCAGGGCCGCCACCTGGCAGCACCCCTTCACCTGTTCAAGGGCGCTCTCAAAACTGTCGGTGCCGTACAGCGAGGTGATTTCACTTTCGTTGGCGAACAGCACATCCACATGGCCATTCACGAGCTCAAGAAAGCTGTCGCGGTGACGATCCACGCAGAAGCCGTCGGAGAGGGAGAGGGCGACTTGTCCGCCGCTGTCCCGACAGGCTTCCGCTGCTGCGATGAAGGCGCGCTTGGCTGCTGGGCTGTCCCAGAGGTAGCCCTCCAGGTAGAGCACCTTGGCGTCACGGACCATGGAGAGATCCAGGTCTTCGGGTTCCAGTTGCACGGAAGCACCCAGGTAGGTGCACATCGTGCGCTGGGCATCGGGCGTCACCAGAATCAGGCAACGGGCCGTGCTGGGGCCGTTGGTCGCTGCTGGGGTGTCAAAGCGGGTTCCGACAGCTCGGATGTCGTGGCTGAAGATTTCACCGAGCTGGTCATTGCGCACGCGACCGATGAATCCGGCCCGGCTTCCTAGTTGAGCGAGACCCGCCAGGGTGTTGGCGGCAGATCCACCGGAGGTCTCGAGGCCGGCGCCACTGGCCTGGTAGAGGATCTGGGCCTGCTCTTCATCCACGAGGGCCATCGCCCCCTTGGTGAGGCCATGGCTTTCCAGGAATGCATCGCCGGTCTGGACCAGCACATCCACAATCGCGTTGCCGATGCCCACCACATCCAGGGAAGCGGCGGAGTTGCTGAATCGGGATGAGGTCATCGGGTGATGGCGAACGCGTTACGCCGCAGTATCACCCTTCGCCGGATCGACTCAGGCGCTGAGCAGGGCCCGTTTGGGCCCGTGGATTGGGTCTTCCACCACGATCGTCTGATCTCTACTGGCGCCGAGCGACACGATCGCGATCGGCACTTCCATCAGGTCGGCCAGGAAGCGCAGATAGGCCATCGCCTTCTCTGGCAGATCGTCCAGGCGCCGGCAGTCGGCGGTGGAACACTGCCAGCCCTGCAGGCTTTCAAAAATCGGCTTGCAACGGGAGAACTCCTCGGCGCAGCTGGGGAAGTAATCGATGCGCTCTCCATCCAGTTCGTAGGCCACACACACCTGGATCTCATCGAGCTCATCGAGCACGTCCAGCTTGGTGACGGCCAGGCAGTCCAGACCGTTCACTTCAACGGCATAGCGGCCGATCACGCCGTCAAACCAGCCGCAGCGGCGACGACGGCCCGTGGTGGTGCCGAACTCGCCGCCACGCTCGGTGAGCTGGTCGTTGAGACTGCCACTCAGCTCTGTTGGGAACGGCCCTTCGCCAACACGGGTGGTGTAGGCCTTGGCCACGCCGATCACCCGGTCGATCAAGGTCGGGCCGACGCCGGCACCGATGCAGGCCCCGCCGGAGACCGGATTGGAGGAGGTGACGTAGGGGTAAGTGCCGTGGTCGAGATCCAGCAGTGTTCCCTGGGCCCCTTCGAACAGGATGTTTTTGCGGTTGCGGGCGGCGCTGTGAATCGCCCGGGTGCAGTCGACCACATGGGGAGCCAGACGCTGCCCATAGGCCAGGTATTCCTGGATCACCTCGTCGCCATCGACGGGCTCCATCCCGTAAATGGTTTCGAGCAGTTGGTTTTTCTCCCTGAGGGGCCCTTCGAGTCGGTCGCGGAGGCGCTGCTCGTCGAGCAGGTCAATCACCCGGATCCCGCTGCGTTGGGATTTGTCGGCGTAGGTGGGGCCGATGCCGCGTCCGGTGGTGCCAATCCTGCGATCACCACGCTGCTTCTCCATCGCCAGATCCAGCAGGCGGTGGTAGGGCATGGTCACGTGGGCGGTGGAGGCCAGCTGGAGGCCGGAGATGTCGATCCCGTTCTCGATGAGCATGTCGAGCTCCCCAAGCATCACCTTCGGGTCAACGACCGTTCCCGAACCGATCAAGCAGATGGTGTCGGGATAAAGGATTCCAGAAGGGATCAGGTGAAGCTTGAGCACCCGACCGTCCACGACGATCGTGTGGCCAGCGTTGACGCCGCCCTGATAACGGACGACAACATCGGCGGAGCGGCTCAGGAGATCGGTGATCTTTCCTTTTCCCTCGTCACCCCACTGAGCACCGATGACGACAACGTTGGCCAAAGACACTGCGGCCCGAAGCCGCTAATCTGCACAATCCGGCAGTTTCGCACTTCACCCTTCCCTACGTCAAAAATGCCCCTGAGTGCGTGACATTTTCAGTCCGGATCAGCGCGATGCCGCATGCGGGCAGCTGAGCTTTCCTCAGCTGCCGCGCACAGCCGAACGCTCGGCCTTGGACAGTTCTTTGCCGACCCGTTCTTTCAGGCTCTCGGGCAGTGGGCGGTTGGCGTAGGTGTTGTAGTGACCGGCCAGGGAATTCAGAGCGGTCTGCATCGTGGTGAAGGAGGCCAGGCCATTCACTTGGGGGCGTGGGCGGTACCGGGACATGTAGTCATTGATCAGACTCCGCGCTGCCAGTTCTGCATCAGGACGCTCGGCATCGTCCTGGCTCAGGGCGATCGTGGCCTGCAGGGTGTGTGCAACGGCCACCGTGTCCTCCACGTAATCCCCGGTCAGGCCGGACGCTGAGGCCCCGGAGCAGGCGGTCAGCAGCAGGGTGACGCTGAGGCAGGCCACCACGGTCCAGGCCATCGCCACCTTCAGCAGCTGTTGGGTGAGGCGATACAGGGCGGAGAGCATGGTGGCGGATCCGATTCAGGCGACTGTACGAGTTGTGCCCCGAACCGTCAGCCCAGAGCGGATCGCGCTGATCACTTTCTCGAGGGCTTCTCCCTGGGGCAGCACCGCCGTGCTGCGGTTTTGGCGCTCCACGAGCTCAATCCGCCCATCGGCAGCATCGCGACCGACCACGAGGCGCCAGGGGATGCCGATCAGGTCGGCATCCTTGAACTTCACCCCGGCCCGTTCGTTGCGGTCATCGAGCAGCGCATCGATGCCGGCCTCCAGGAGTTGGCTGTAGAGCTGCTCGCCGAGCTGGCGTTGCGTGTCGTCCTGCATGCTCGCCACCACCACGATCACTTGGAAGGGGGCGATGGCCAGGGGCCAGCAGATGCCACCCTCGTCGTGGTGCTGCTCGACGGCGGCCTGCGCGAGGCGCGAGACGCCGATGCCGTAGCAGCCCATCCAGAAGGGTTCTTGCCCGCCATCCGCATTGGTGAAGGTGGCTTCCATGGCGGAGGAGTACTTGCGCCCCAACTGGAAGATGTGACCCACTTCGATGCCGCGCCGCTCGATCAGTTGCTGCGAAGGGTCCGAGAAACAGCGATCCCCTGCTCGGGCATTGCGCAGGTCCACCTGGATTGGTGCCGTCCCAAGATCGCCCCAGCTCCAGCCCCAGCGATGCCGGTCCGGCTCATTGGCGCCGCAGACGAAACGGTCCAGCTCAAGGGCTGTGGGGTCGGCGAAGCGAAGGAAGGAGTGAGCCCATGATTTGGCGCCCTGAAGGATCCCGTCCTCCAGATCCGGACCGAGAGCACCGAACGGCCAGGCCTGCAGCCCCTGGCTGCCGATCTGCTCCGGGCTCACGGGATTGAGATCCAGGACTCCTTCACCAAGGTGGGCCGCCAGGGCGTTGGTCAGCTTCACCTCATTGAGCTCCTGGTCACCACGAAGGCTGACCAGGAGCGGACGCATGGCCCCGGATTCCATCCGGGCAACCAGGGCCAGCACCTTGACCACCTGGCTCGGCTCAAGAGCCTGGTTTTGGCAGAGCGCCTCAATCGTGTGCTGGCCGGGTGTGTCGATCACACGACGCTCACCCGCTGGCAGGGCAACGGCATCGGGAGGAATCGAGACCGCCTTCTCAAGATTGGCGGCGTAGTCACCCGATTCGCTCATCAGGATCAGGTCTTCACCCGCTTCAGCCGTGACCATGAACTCCTGAGATGCGGCGCCGCCAATGGCGCCGCTGTCGGCATCCACGGCAACGGCTTGCAGGCCGCAGCGTTCGAAGATCCGCCGGTAGGCCCCATCCATGGCCTCGTAGCAGCTGCGCAGATCGGCTTCGTCTGCATGGAAGGAATAGGCATCTTTCATGATGAATTCACGCCCGCGCATCAAGCCGAAACGGGGTCGAATCTCATCCCTGAATTTGCTTTGAATTTGGTAAAGCGTGACTGGCAACTGCCGATAGGAGCGCAGCAGGTCTCCCGCGAGGGCGGTGACCACTTCTTCGTGGGTCGGCCCTAGGCCAAGACGGCGCCCCTGACGGTCCTCGAGGTTGAACATGATGCCCTCGCCGGCGGTGTAGCCCTGCCAGCGACCGCTGCGCTCCCAGAGCTCGGAGGGCTGGAGTTGCGGCAGCAGGGTCTCCAGTGCTCCGGTGGCGTCCATTTCCTCGCGCACGATGGAGCTGATCCTGCGCAGCACCCTCCACATCAGGGGCATGTAGGCATAGATGCCGGATCCGACCCGCCGGATGTAGCCGCCTCGCAGGAGCAGTTGATGCGAAGCGATCTCAGCGTCAGCGGGAACATCCCGCAGCGTCACCAGCATCAGGCAGGAGACGCGCATGGGAGGAGATGACGAGAAAGCGGGAAATTACCACCGCTTCAGTTAAGGGTCGATCGGCGAAGTGGCCCTGATCGAAGGAGGAATGGGTGACTCTTGAGTCTCAACTGCTAACGTCCCTGAGACTTCAGTTGCCATCAGGCTTTCCCATGCTTTCTCGGTCGATCGACCCTGCTTCCGCCGCCGGCGGAGTCTCCGTCGAAACGACCGCCGATGTGGATGCGGTGATCGCCCGTTCCGACGCGCTCGTCGGCATCGAAGACGTTCAGAAATCGCTCAACAGATCCCGCGCGTCGGTGTACCGCTACACCAACACCGATCCCAGGAATCTCAACCCTCCGTTTAATCCTCGCAAGCTCAATCCTGAGTACCGCGGCGACCAAAAAGATCCCCTCCTCTTCCACCCCAACGAGGTGGCTCGCTTCGCTAAGGACGTCCTTCGCATCAAGGAGGTCACCGTTGAAGTGCTCAACTCGCCTTCAACCGCCACACAGCAATGTCTGGGGGCGATTCTCGAGGAGCTGCGTCTGATTCGCTCCCATCTCGAGGGCCTGCAGGACGCTCCTTCCGATCTTTCCGCTCGCCGTGAGCGTCAGGACCGCAGCGCCGCCTGATCGATCACCCGTCCTGCAGTCTGCTGGAGGCGATGCCATGATGGATCGGCTAGCCCTGCATTGTTTGTGATGGAGGGCGGCTCTCCCGGATGAGAGATCGAGCCCCCCATGGTGCTCCTCTTCATTGGGATGTCCCCGATCACCCCTGCATGGACCCCGAACCTCCTCACGGTTCCCAGCCCGACTCTTCCCATCACGACGGCCTCGACCTTTCTGGCCCGGCCCTCGTTCTTGCTGGTTTTGCCCTCGCAATCGTCAGTCTCGGTGTTCCGATGATTGCAGTGATTACGGACCGGCCCCTCAGAGGTGCTCTGCCCTCCACCGCTCAGGAGCGCAATGGATCTGCGATCCCTTCCCCCTTCGCCATCACCCGGGTTGGTGAACCTGGTGGTGGAGATCCCGGCGGGCAGCCGCAACAAATACGAGTATTTCGCTGACGCGGGAATCATGGCCCTGGATCGGGTGCTGCACTCCTCGGTGCGCTACCCGTTCGACTACGGATTCATTCCCAACACCCTGGCCGAAGACGGGTCTCCCCTCGATGCGATGGTGATCATGGAGGAGCCCACCTTCGCGGGTTGCCTGATCTGTGCCCGGCCGATCGGCGTGCTCGATATGCACGACACAGGCCATTACGACGGCAAGATCCTCTGCGTCCCCGTGGCTGACCCCCGTCAACGAGGCATCACCAGCATCCGTCAGATCGCTGCGAACCAGTTGGAGGATGTGGCTGAATTTTTCCGGATTTACAAAAATCTCGAAGGCCGGGTGACCTCCATCGGTGGCTGGCGTGATGCCGATGCGGTTGCCCCGTTGCTGGAGACTTGTATCCGAGCCACCCAGGTCTGATCGGCGCGCGGTCCCTTCCTTGGTGACGTTCCGGGAACGTTCCGTTGCAGAGCCGCGGGTTGGTGCCGGGATGCTTGTAAGTTGGTGCGCGCCCAGCATGTGAACGACCCGTGCCCACCATCCGTTTCGAGCAGGAAGGCCAGCAGGTCGGTTGCATTGAAGGAGCCAATCTTCGAAAGGCCGCCCTCGACGCCGGCATCAACCCCTACAAGGGTTTGAACAACCTCAACAACTGCGGTGGTGTCGGCCAGTGCGGCACCTGTGTGGTGGAGGTTGTCGAGGGTGCCCAGAACCTCTCTCCCCGCTCTGATGTCGAGGAGGTCTATCTGGCCGACCGTCCCGCGAACTACCGCCTGAGCTGCCGCACCAGCGTCAACGGTGACGTCACCGTCCGTACCAGGCCCAGTGATGGGGTGGGTAAGGGTTCCAACAGCCTGCTCGGCGCCGTCAAGAACCTCCTCGGACGCTGATTCTCTGTGGCTGGCTTGCAGATCTGGAGCTACTCAAAATGCTCCACCTGTCGCAAAGCCCTGGCTTGGCTTGATCAGCGGGGTATTGCCTACGAGTGCGTCGATATCACCGTCAACCCACCCGAACGCGACAGGTTGGTCCGAGCCTTCCAGCACTTCGGTCGCCTTCAGCCGCTTTTTAACACAAGCGGTCAGAGCTACAGGGCCCTGGGAGCTGCCGCTGTCAAAGCCATGACGCCTGAGCAGGCTCTTGATGCTCTGGCCGCAGACGGAAAGCTGATTAAGCGTCCCTTCCTTGAGAGCGGAGACGGCGCTTTCCTCGTTGGATTCAACGAGGCCGTATGGAGCGAGACGTTTCAGGGTTGAAGCTGAGGCCATCCAGTTCGGTGATCAGCTCATCGACGCCACCCTGGTCGCGGAGTTGCACGACACTGTTGCGCTTGAACTCTTCCAGGAACGAAGCCACCAGTTCCTGGCTGCGTTCCAGAACCGGACCTTGTTCCAGCGTGCGGGCCAGTTCCTCCCAGAAGCGATCGAAGGCCTTGATGGTCAGCTCCTCCATCTGTGCGTCTTTGCGGCCCAGGCGCTGACCGGTCTGCCGGGAGAGATCCAGAAAGGCATCCACCATTCCTGCTGCGAGTTGGCGGCTGATCCCGCTCTCTGCTTGCTGCACGGCAGCCAGCTCACGCAGCGGAGAGGGCACCATCACATCATTCATGCTGCGCTGCAAGGCATGGCCGAAGAGGGCGATCAGCTGTGGGCGCATGCCAGGTCCGACCTGGGTGAGCATCAGGGGGGCCCAGAGCCGCACCAGTTCCGCAAGCTCTCGTTCGCCGTTCTCTTCCACGGACTGGTGACTGCAGAGTCCTCGGATCCGCTGAGGCAGCCGTGGTGATCGGATCAGTCCCTGGAGAGCATCGAGGATTCGCAGGGTGAGGACTTCAAACAGTTCCAGGGCCAGCACGGCGACCACCGCACGGCTCACCGCTGTGCGCAGGGGCTCCAGCTGGATGAGGCCGCTGCTCGAGAGCCGCTCGGTCACCGGAAGAATCCGCAGCAGGCGCCAGAAGGGCAGAAGCAAAGGCAGGTCAATCCAGCGTCTCAGCAACGCATCTCTCCAGTGGATCGCTGGATAGCGCCGTTTGAGCCGTACCGCACGGATGAGGATGTCGAGCAGGAACAGCACCTGAAAAGGGGTGTCGATCCTCCAGGCGTGATCGATCGGCTGGCCGTTCTCGTCAATTCCCCGCCAATAATTGGTTGCGGCCAGGGGAAGGACGCGGGTGTTCCAGAAGGCACGCTCTCTCTCCCAGTCGCTCAGCTTGAGATAGGAATCGCTCAGCAGTCGTGCGGCGGCTTGTTTCGCTGAATCGAGGCCGGCGCGAGCCCTCAGATGGTTTTTCAGCTTCTCGAGCGTTCC
Organism: Synechococcus sp. HK01-R; assembly: GCF_014217855.1. Classification (NCBI taxonomy): domain Bacteria; kingdom Bacillati; phylum Cyanobacteriota; class Cyanophyceae; order Synechococcales; family Synechococcaceae; genus Synechococcus; species Synechococcus sp. HK01-R. Next base: position 1,501,519 of record NZ_CP059059.1, read on the forward strand.
TGCATTGCCCGATCCGATGAATGGGTTCTCATCGATCAGCTGGCTGTTGCGGACCACCATCTCCAGGCGCAGCTGTCGAGCCGCCGCGCTTTGGATCCCCTGCGACTCCGCAACCCGCTCCAACTGACGGAACTGGGAGATGAAGGCCTGCGTGTCCCGGTGGGGTTCGATGCCCTTCACCCGGTCATAGGTCGGAGTGATGTCAGGCAGCCAGGGCAGGGGCAGGGCCAGGTTCACCGATGGCAGGGGGTACAGGGTCCGCTGTTGCCAGAAGGTGCGCAGTGGCACATAGGTCACATCGAAGACCACCCAGGCCAAGTTGGCGGTCGCCACCAGTGCGATCAGTCGGTCCCAGCGCAGCCAGAAGCGGCCGGTGGCTGTGGGTTGCAACGCTTGCCAGCGGGGACGGACCATAGACCTGTCTGCCTGACGTCAGCCTAGAAGCCGGCACCGGTCGCGCCTATCCTTCCGGATCAAACGAGACTTGCAGCGCCTTGGCTGACGAGCAGAGGGATCCAGAGCTTCAGGCGCAGCCCGATGCCAAGTCGGAGGCCAAGAAGAGCAACACCCATCCCTTCTGGGATTTCTGGGGGCCGGTGCTGTTCACCGTTGCTCTTTATCTAGGCATCAGGCACTACGTGGCTGAAGCCCGCTTCATTCCCTCGGGCTCCATGCTGCCAGGGCTCCAGATTCAGGATCGGCTCTTGGTGGAGAAGCTCACCTACCGCCGCCGATCCCCCCGTCGTGGCGAGATCGTCGTGTTCCACTCGCCCTATGCCTTCGACCCTGTCCTCAAGTCCAACGCCTCTCCATCCGGCTTGCGTTGCGCCCTGGCCAACCTGCCTCTCGTCGGCTTGATTCCCGGGGTCGGCGATGTGGCCTGTGACGCCTACATCAAGCGAGTGGTTGCCGTGGCAGGTGATCAGGTGGTGGTGAACCCCCGCGGGCAAGTGAGCGTCAATGGTGAAGCGGTATCAGAGCCCTATGTGAGCCATGACTGCCCGCTGGACGAGCAGGGAATGAGCCGTTGCCGCACCCTCAATGTGACCGTGCCGAAGGGGCATGTGCTTGTGCTTGGGGATAACCGCCGCAACAGCTGGGATGGCCGCTACTGGCCCGGTGGCCCTTTTCTGCCTGAAAAGGAGATCCTTGGGCGGGCGGTCTGGAGGTTCTGGCCCCTCAATCGCACCGGTTCCCTGGGCTCCTGAGGCCTGAGCTGGTCACCCGACCCTGAAGCATCAAACCCTGCCAGGGCTGATTGGCAGCTCGGGGTTGATCAGGGTCTCGGCGATCCATGCGCCAGCTGTGCTCCGGATCAAACAGGAGCCAGCGTCTGCTGCCAGTTTCCAGGCGCTCCTCCGGCCGGCCAAGAAGGCGTGAGGGGCCAAAGCTCAGCACCTCCCAGAGCTGACGGATCGTCCAGCCCCGTTCCAGCACAAGGGTTTGCCAGAGCGCAGGCAGCACCAGCTGATGACCGGCCAGGCCTCGTTTTCGCTGGTCCGGCGGGAGCAGGCAGTCCTCCTCGTCGATCGGCACCGCATGCACCGCCACGGCCTGAATCACGCCGGACCCTAGGGCTTGGATCAGGGCCTCCCGGTCCTCCGGGGCACCGAGGGATGGGGTCACGCTCCAACCCATCTCGGTGGGGCTCAGCCGGCTGTGGTCGCTGACCAGATGCCACCAGCAAACACTCGCCTGCGGGCGGACGCTCGCAGCGGCAAGCTGGCTGACGGCCGCGGCGGTGGAGAGATTCATCAGCCGAAGCCGCCGCTGTGGAAACTGGCGCTGAAGGTCTAGCAGCTGTCCGAGCGGCAGCGTTTCGCTGGCGACAGGGTCAGGCGTCCATCCGGCCCGCAGGGTGGCGACCCCCTCTCGCACCAGGCCATCACCCTGGATGCCGGGATCGCGGGGTGCCAACAGGACTGGCGCTTCACCCATTTCACCAAGCACGAGTGCCCGCTGCAGCAGAGCGATCGGCGGGCAGGCATCGTCTTCGGCGAGACCGCATGCACCCTGATCCAGCAGGTCGCCGTGGGCTGAAAGCTGCTCTCCACGGCCCTCGAGGCTGAAGCCACCCCACAGGTGCACTCGCACATCGCTGTCCTCCCCGGCAAATCCCTGCAGGCGCTCCACCCGGTCGCGCCACGAGTTGGCTCTGGGCAGCAGCGCCACCTGGCCGTAGCCCGCTCGGGCGGCGGCATGGCGCAGGCTCAGGAGCGTCTCGGCCGCTCCTGAGAAGGGGCGATCCAGCACCGAATGGGGGTCCACAAGGCAGGGGGCCAGGATCTGGCTCGGCCTTGGATCGGGCGCCACTCCGAGCGTGGAAGCCTGTTGCCGAGCCTCGTCATCGAAGGCCACGAGAACGCCGTCCTGGATCAGTGCGGCGCCACCATCATTGGGCTCCCGGTCACGACTGATCAGGAGCCGGACGGGATCCAGCAACAGGGTCTGGCGCATCAGCTCAGAGGGCTCCGGCGGCGGTGCGATCGAGAACGCCTCCCAGGTGGGAGGTGAGATTGAGGCAGGTCACCACTGCAGGCTGGCCCGGATCGACCGGCATGTCGACCACGGTCACACCACCGTTGCCCTGTTTCACCGCCCAAATGTCCCCGGGGCTGAGGCCGAGCAGCTGGCAGAGAATGGTTTTGTTGACCGCGTCATGGGCAACCACAAGGGCGGTCTCCTCAGGCTCGAGGCTGTCGGCGATGGTGGACCAGGTGTTGACGGAGCGATCCCAAACGTTCTGGATTGTTTCCCCCTCCGGCATCTGAACCGTTTCCGGCGTGCGCTTCCACTCCTCGAGAAGAGCACCCCACTCCGCCTGGATTTCGGCTTCCAGCTTGCCCTCCCAGAGCCCATGGCCGATCTCCACCAGGCCGCGGGTCACGGTGAGGGGTACACCTGGATGGGAGCGCAGGATGCCCTCTGCGGTCTGACGGGGTCTGGACATCGAACTGCTGTAGGCCCTCTGCAGAGAGACGTCAGCAAGGAAGGCCCTGGCGGCCTCTGCCTGGGCGTGACCGTTCTGGTTGAGGGGGATGTCGATCTGTCCCTGGAAGCGACCCTCTCGGTTCCAATGGGTTTCTCCGTGGCGAACCAGGATGAGGCGGGCGCCCTTGCCCTTCGCCGGCAGGGCCTGGCCGAGGTGGGAGGTGTTGTTGAGGCATTCGATCTGCACCTGATGGCCATCGGCCTTTGGCGTGAGGTTGAACACCGACAGGGAGGCATTGTCGATCTGAAGGCGTCGGAATCCCCGCTCCGGTTCCCCCAGGAGCACCAGGATCAGGCAGCGCAGGATCGCGTTGTGCCCCACCACGAGAACGGTTTCGTTCCCATCCACCGGGTGCTTCTCGAGCAGTCGGGTCAGGAAGTGGCGGGCCTGCTCCATTAATTCGGGCACAGGCCGGTAGCGACTGCCGTCCTTGCGGGTGAGTTCCAGTGTTTCTGGGTGCAGGCGCCAAGCGCTGTAGGCCTCTGGATCTCTGGCAGCCCGCTCATCGGCCGTGAGACCACTCCAGGGCTCCAGGTCCACCTCCAGCAATCCCTCATCCAGCACAGGTTGGAGATCACCGCCCTTCGCGGCGAGCAGGCCTGCGGTGGTGGCTGCCGCTCGCTGGAGCGGGGAGCTGTAGACCGCATCGATCGGCACCTCCTGGAGAGCTTCGCCGGTCCGTCTCGCCTGCGCTTCCCCCTCGTTGGTGAGCTTGGACAGATCATCCCGTCCCTGGATCCGGCGTTCCACGTTGAAGCTGCTCAGGCCATGGCGAACGAGGAGAAGTCGCAGAGACACCGGATCAGGGGCGAAGGCGCGGCCATCGTATGGGCGGCCGGTGAGAATCAGTGCCAGTCGCCGCCGGCCGTTGACCACGCCCCCGCTCGGACGCACCACTCCCGTCAAGGGATTCCTGGCCGTTCTCTCTCTGCTTTTGGCAGTGACCGTGTGGGTGGTGGGCCTGTTGGATAGTCTCAGTCGCCCCTCAGTGGCGCCGGCCCTGTCCCTCCAGCAGCAGGAGATGGCTTTGCTGGCCGGATCCGCCTTGCCGGATCCGCTGCGCTCCCTCTTGGTCGGCAGCGATCCGGCGGCCACCCTTCGGGATGCTCTAAGAGAGATCCCTCTCGATCGACTGGACGATCGGCAGCGTCTTTTGCTGGCGTCCCTTGAGGCTGACTCAGACAAACGGCGACTTGTGCTGGCACCACCGCTCGGCAGTCCTGACCTGCAACCACTGCAGCGGGCTCTGGTGGATGACACGCAGTCCGCACAGTTGTCGGTGTCGGAGCGAGATCTCCTTGCGGACCCCAAGGCCGATCCACTCCTGCGGGAGTTGAGTTGTCTGGCGCTTGGTGGCACCACCGTTGATTGTCGGCAGCAGGCCATCGCCAGGGCCGTCGCCCGTCGTCTGGTCCTAGCGGAATTGCTGCCCTTGCTCGCTCTGGTGCTTGGTGCCGGCCTGCTGCTGCGTCATCTGTGGCTGCTCTGGCGGGGGGGGATCAACCCTTGGCCAATGCTCACGGCTCCGCCTCTGACGCTCGTTGACATGGTGCTCCTGGTGGCGGGTGGTTTCGTCGTGCTCGGGGAGGTGCTTCTGCCCCTGGTGGTGAGTCCGGTGACGGCGGCGCTGTCGCGGGGGTTGGCTCCTCCCCTCAGTCAGGCGGTGTCGGTGCTGTTGGGTTACGCCGCCCTGGCCCTGCCTCCTTTGGTGATCATCCGCCAGCAGCTCAAGGGTGTGGACCCGGCCACGAGGCCGGAGTTTGGTTGGCTGCAGTGGCGCCTCCGTCCTGCGGGGACGTCCGTGATCCAGGGGGGACGGGCCTGGCTCATGGTGATGCCACCGGTGGTGTTCACGGGTTGGCTGATGGGGCGTCTTCTCGGCGATCAGGGGGGCAGCAATCCCCTGCTCGAACTTGTGCTGCGCAGCCAGGATCCGCTTGCGCTGATCTTGCTGGCCACCACGGCCATCGTGCTGGCTCCGCTGTTTGAGGAGACCGTCTTCCGGGGGGTGCTGCTGCCGGTGCTTGTGCGTTATCTCGGCCGCGGCTGGGGTGTGTTTCTCAGCGGTCTTGTTTTTGCAGTTGCGCATCTGAGCATCGGGGAGTTGCCACCATTGCTCGTACTTGGTCTGGGGTTGGCGTTGCTGCGTCTCAGCAGCGGTCGTCTGTTGCCCTGTGTGGTCATGCACGCCTTCTGGAACGGCGCCACTTTCCTCAATCTGATCCTGCTGGGTGGCTAGCCCAAAGGCCCTGTGATGATCCGGTGTCTGCCGCTTGCAGCAGCCTGTCTCAGGTGGTTCACTGGCGCATTGGTTGGCAGCTGCCGTGACCGCCGTTCCCCAGCCCAGAGAGACTGCCCATGAGCGCAGTCGCGCTAACGCGGCGCTTGAGCTGATTCAGGGCTCTATGTCAGCCCAGAAGGTGGCCCGGCGTTCCCCCTTGCTGGCTAGTTGTCATCGTGCAGCTGATGGGGGCTTGCTCGGCGTGTTCCTGGCTGTGGTCGTGCTGAGTGGCCTCACCCTTCATTGGCAGCACCGCTGGACCATGGCGTTCCGCCAGCTGGAAGTCACCCGCTCCCTGTCCCATCGCTTGACGGAATCCACGGCGATGCTTGAGCAACATCTTCTCGAAAAAGCGCGACTTCCCCGCACCTTGGTTCCCACCAAGGCATCGGATCTTGTCTATCTAGAGCGGCCCGCTGCTGCGAGTCAGCCACCGCTGAATCATCTGGCGATGATCGGTGCCTGGATGGACGGGCCCATCCATCAGGGGTACTGAGCTGATGCCGAAGGCGATGGATGAGAGGACGCGCAGGCCGGCGCGTCCCCGCCAGCGGGTGATTCACCTTGAACCGGTTCCCGCAGGTCGGATCCGCATTGTCTATGCGTTGCTTTGCCTGGGATTGATCGGTCTGGCCGGGCGGATGGCCTGGTTGCAGGTGGTGCAGTCACAGGACCTTGAGGCTCGGGCGCGTTCCTTGCAGACCCAGCGCACCGATCCGCTCGGAACCCGGCGTCCAATCGTCGATCGTTCCGGTCGTCTTGTCGCTCTTGATGAGGAGCGCTTTCGCCTTTGGGCTCATCCCCGCTATTTCAATTTCCCCGGTGATGCCCCCCAGCGGGTGCGCCCGCCCCTTGAGGTGGCCCGTCGCCTCTCCGGCCTACTGGCGGTGCCGATGGCTGAACTCGTCAAGCGAATCGGTGATCGTCCCTCGGGGATTCGTCTCGCCGAGGGCATTGATCCTGAAACCGCATCCGAGATCCGGCGGCTTGGCATTAGTGGTCTTGATCTTGAGGCCTACCCCTATCGCGTTTATCCGCAGGGTGACCTTTTCGCCAATGTGGTGGGCTTTCTCAATCTGGAGCGGGTTCCACAGGCTGGTCTGGAGCAGAGCCGGGATGAAGACCTGCGCCGTCATGAGCAGTCCCGAAGCCTGAGGCGCGGTGCTGACGGCACGCCCCTGCCCGACAGCCTCAGCCCCGGGGTCTTCTTTGGAGATGATCTGCGCTTGCAGCTCACCCTCGATGCTCGACTGCAGGAGCTGGCTGCCAAGGCACTGACGGCTCAGGTCAAGAAATGGAAGGCCCGCAAGGGTGTTGCGATCGTGATGGATGTGCGCAACGGCGAGCTGCTTGCCCTTGCCTCCACCCCCACCTACAACCCCAATCGCTACTGGTCCTTCCCTGCGGCACGGTTCCGGGAATGGTCTGTGCAGGATCTCTATGAACCTGGCTCCACCTTCAAGCCCATCAATCTTGCGATCGCTCTTCAGGAGGGGGTGATCCAAGCCAACGGTCGAGTGAATGACACCGGTCAGCTTCAGATCGGTGGCTGGCCGATCTTCAACCATGACCGCCAGGGCAATGGCGTGATTGATTTTCCCACCGTGCTTCAGGTGTCAAGCAATGTCGGCATGGTGCAAGCCATGCGCAATCTCAATCCGTCCGTTTATTGGGATTGGCTTTACCGACTCGGTATCGAGACCCGTCCGGATACGGATCTCCCTGGTGCCCAGGCTGGCCAGTTGAAAGCGAAGGAGCTCTTCACAACCCAGCCGATTGAGCCTGCTACAGCCGCATTCGGCCAAGGATTCGCTCTCACGCCGTTGAAGCTCACTCAGCTCCATGCCCTGCTTGCCAATGGTGGTCGTCTGGTCAGTCCCCACATCACGCGTGGTCTTCGCGCCGGTGATGCCCTCACCAGCTCGGGCCGTTCGTCTGGTCAGCAGTTGCTCCGCCCTGAGGTCACCCGCACCGTGATGGCCTGGATGGAGTCGGTGGTGGATAAGGGCAGCGGCAAGGGAGCCAAAACCCCCGGCTACCGGATCGGTGGCAAAACCGGAACGGCTCAAAAAGCCCACAACGGTGTGTACATCCCTGGGGCCCGGATCTGCAGTTTCGTGGCCACCCTTCCCGTCAACGATCCCCGCTTCGTGGTGGTGGTGGTGGTGGATGAACCTCAGGGAGACAACGCCTATGGATCCACCGTTGCCGTGCCTGTGGCCAAGCAGATCATTGATGGCTTGCTGGTGTTGGAACAGATTCCGCCCCAGGTCGCGGTCAACGCAGCACCCGGGTAGCGCAGAGGGCTGTCAGTTCGAAAACCGCCGCTACGTTACGGGCATTGAGCCTGTTCTTTGCCCCATGGCTTCACTTCTCGAGCAGCTGTCCGCCATGACCGTTGTCGTGGCCGACACCGGTGATCTCGAGGCGATCCGTCGGTTCACCCCTCGGGATGCCACCACCAATCCGTCCCTGATCCTGGCAGCGGCACAGATTCCCGCTTACCAGAGCCTCATTGATGAGGCCTTGCGCTGCTCACGCAAGCTGATCGGCGAGAACGCACCCGTGGAGGATGTGGTGCATGAGGCCCTCGATGAGATCAGCGTGATCTTCGGTAAGGAGATCCTCAAGATCGTGCCCGGCCGGGTGTCGACTGAGGTTGATGCCCGCCTCAGCTTCGATACTGAGGCCACCATTGCCAAGGGTCGCAAGCTGATTCGGCTCTACAACGATGCTGGGATCAGCCATGATCGCGTCCTGATCAAAATCGCCTCCACCTGGGAGGGGATTAAGGCCGCAGAAGTGCTGGAAAAAGAGGGCATTCATTGCAATCTCACCCTGCTGTTCGGTTTCGGTCAGGCCGTGGCCTGTGCCGAGGCAGGTGTCACCCTGATCTCCCCCTTTGTCGGGCGCATTCTCGACTGGTACAAGGCCGATACCGGCCGCGACTTCTATCCCGGTCCTGAGGATCCGGGCGTGCTGTCGGTGACGCGAATCTTTAACTACTTCAAGACCTACGGCTACAAAACCGAAGTCATGGGTGCGAGTTTCCGCAACATCGATGAGATTGTCGAATTGGCTGGTTGCGATCTGCTCACCATCTCACCCAAGCTTCTTGATCAGCTGCGTGAGAGTGATGCCTTACTCACCCGCAAGCTTGATGGCTCCAATCCGGTGAGCAGCGAAGAGCAGATCCATGTGGATCGTGATCGCTTTGATGAACTGATGCATGCCGATCGCATGGCGACTGACAAGCTCGGTGAGGGCATCAAGGGCTTCAGCAAGGCCATCGAGACCCTCGAGCAGCAGCTGGCGCATCGTCTGGCCGAACTGGAGGGGGGAGCGGCATTTCGTCATGCCGTTCAGGAGATCTTCATGCTCAATGACATGAATGGCGACGGTTCGATCACTCGTGACGAGTGGCTCGGTAGTGATGCCGTTTTCGATGCCCTCGATCAGGACCATGACGGTCGCCTCACTCCCGAGGACGTGCGTCAGGGCTTCGGGGCCGCACTGACCCTGGCCACCGCCTGAGATGAACGCTCTCGATACGATGCGAGCCCTTGCCGCCAAGGGTGAATCTCGCAGCTGCAACGCCGGGGATGTGATCTTTGCGGCCGGTGATTCGGGCACATCAATGTTTGGTGTGCTCGAGGGATCGGTCCGGCTGAATTGGCACACCGATGCCGGCACAGAGGGCTACGAGCTGATCGAAGCGGGCCATGTGTTCGGTGCTGGTGCTCTCGTGATGAGCGACCACCGACGGCTCGGCACCGCCATCGCCGTGACGCCCTGTCGGCTTCTTGAGATGAACCGGGAGAAGTTCCTGTTCGCTGTGCAGGAGGCTCCGATGTTTGCGATCGAGTTGCTCGCTTCCGTCGATGAACGGCTGCGTGATCTCAAGCTCAAGGGCCAGGCCTGAAGGTGGGAAGCCGCTGAACAGAGCGCTCTGTTCCTAGGGTCATTTCCGGTGCTTTAAGGCTGATGCCGGATCACGACCGGCCCCTCCAGCTGGTCTGGTTCAAGCGTGATCTCCGCACGGTTGATCACTGGCCCCTGTTTGAGGCTTTGCAGCAGGGGCCAGTGCTTCCCCTCTACATCGTTGAGCCTGAGTTTTGGCGTCAGCCCGATGCTTCCGCCAGGCAGTGGGCCTTTTGCGCTGAAGCGCTTGCAGATCTGCGCCAGAGACTCGAGCAGCTCGGGCAACCGCTTGTGGTGCGTGTGGGGGATGCGATCTCTGTGCTTGAGCGGGCTCGGCAGCGCTTGGGTATGGCGGCTCTCTGGAGCCATGAGGAAACAGGCCATGCGCTGAGCTACGCCCGCGATCGGCGGGTGGCGGCCTGGGCTCGGGAGCATGGCATTCCCTGGAGGGAGATTCCCCAGTTCGGGGTGATCAGGGGGTTGCGACGGCGGCAGGGGTGGGCACAGCACTGGGAGACACGGATGAGGGCCGAGCTCGCTCCTGAGCCGCAGTCTCTGCTCCGGCTCGATGGCCTGGCCCCTGGAGCGATCCCCACATCCGCCGATCTGCAGCTGCGCTCCGATCCCTGTCCCCATCGTCAGATCGGCGGTCGTCGTGAAGGACAACAGACCCTGGACACATTCCTGCGTCGTCGTGTGAACCGCTACGCCGGTGGCATCTCCAGCCCGCTCACCGCGTTCGAGGTCTGTTCCAGGCTTTCGCCCTATCTCACCTGGGGCTGTCTGTCCCTGCGGGAAGTGGTCCAGGCCAGTGCGCCGATTCAGGGACGTGGTGGACGTCAGTTCCGCTCCCGCCTGCACTGGCATTGTCATTTCATCCAGAAGCTCGAAAGCGAGCCTGCGATCGAATTTCAAGACTTCCACCCCTTCATGCGCGGCATCCGTCCGTCGCACCCCGAGCGCTTGCAGGCCTGGGCGGAGGGGCGCACCGGTCTGCCGTTCGTGGATGCCTGCATGCGTGCGCTGATCGCCCATGGCTGGCTCAACTTCCGGATGCGGGCGATGTTGATGTCAGTGGCGAGTTACCACCTCTGGCTTCCGTGGCGAGAGAGCGGTCTGCATCTGGCCCGGTTGTTCGTGGACTACGAGCCTGGGATCCATTGGAGTCAGTGCCAGATGCAGTCGGGCAGCACCTCAATCAACACGATTCGCATCTACAACCCGATCAAGCAGGGGCTCGACCATGACCCGCACGGGGTGTTCATCCGTCGCTGGTGTCCAGAGCTGGCAGGAGTTCCTGATGTGGTGCTGCACGAACCCTGGCGGGGTCACCCTGACCATCCACGGCCGATCGTCGATCCAAAGGTTGCGGCCCGGGAGGCGCGCGATCGCATCTGGGAGATTCGGCGCGCCTCCGGTTTCGATCAGCTTGCTGATGCAATCCAGGAGCGCCATGGATCGCGGCGTGCGGGGCTTCGGCCCTTGGGCAAACGTCGATCACGCCGGACCCTGGAGGGGGCAGGCGCTCAGCAGCTGACCCTGGATCTGGGGGCAGAGATTTAACCGCGCTGCAGCATCAGACGGCGGATCACCCGTTGGGCAATGTCGCCGTAGCCCATCTCGCCGGAGAGAATCTGGGCAATGCGCTGGGGAGCGGTTGGCCGCTTGATTCCCAGCTGGTAGCCCACCTTCGGAAAGCGGTAAAAGACCTGAGCAATCCGGCGACCCCAGGCCATGGAGTCTCCCCAGCGTCGCCGCATGCCGGCGCTGTAGCCGCTGAGATCGCGGTTCTCGCCTCGGAGCCAACCATCCAGATGGGTCGCCGCTTCACACCCGCTCATCAGCGCGGGCCGCAACCCCTCCGCCAGGAAGGGATCACAGAGAGAGGCCGCATCACCCACCGCCAGGATGGCCTCGCCGTGGAGGCGCTGATGGCCATTCCAGACCCGCAAGGAAGCCTGTTGGCGTAGCCCCGCATCCGCAGCGAAACCCAGATCCGGAAGCAGTTGCTTCAGGATCGCCTCGCTGTCGGTGTCCTGACGACCGATGAAGGTGCCGACCCCCACATTGACCCCATCACCGATCGGAAAAGCCCAGGCGAAGCCGTGGTGCACCAGGCCAAATTCGAACCGGGCCGAACCGGGTTGCAGCGCTCCGCGACCCTGAAGGCGCACAGAGGTGGTGCGTGCTGTGTGAAGGCTGGAGGGGCCCAGGCCGAAACGCGCCGGCCAGGGGGAGTTCGAACCATCGGCAATCACCACGGCTCGGCCGACACATTCCTGGCCGTCGTCACTGCGGACCAGCCAACGCTCATTCTTCCGCTCCAGGTCCTTCACCGACCAGCCCTGCAGAAGTTCAGCCCCCTGCGCTTGGGCCTGCTCCAGGAGAAGCTGATCGAGTCGTTCGCGGCGCACAATCCAGAACGGTGCCGAGCCAGGAAGGTTCGCCACCACAGGATCCTCCAGGCACCAACTGAAATCGACCCTGTTGATCACCTCCTCCACCGCCGGGGTGAGTGGGAAGGGGAACCATTGCTGCACGGATGCCGCCATGCCCCCGCCACAGGGTTTGACCCTGGGCGAGGGATCCCGTTCAAGAACGACCACCCGGTGTCCCGCGCTGGCCAGATGGAAGGCCGCAGCACCCCCGGCTGCACCACCCCCCACGATCAGCACATCGGCATCGCTACACCATGCAGAACCGGTCACAGGTGTCTGCTCACACCTTCAGGATGTCGGCTTCCTTCGTGGCGAGGTGCTTCTCGATCTCGGAGATGTAGCGGTCGGTGAGCTTCTGGATACCGTCCTGCTCGTCACGGCTCTGATCCTCCGAGAACTCACCCTCCTTTTCCAGCTTCTTCACCTTGTCGATGCCATCGCGGCGGATGTTGCGAAGGGCCACCTTCCCCTCCTCCGCATATTTGGAGGCCAGCTTGCAGAACTCTTTGCGCCGTTCTTCGGTGAGGGGCGGCACGTTGATGCGGATGATCTTGCCGTCGTTGTTGGGGGTGAAGCCCAGTTCGCTCATGGCGATCGCCTTCTCAATCGCGCCAAGGGCACCGATGTCGAAGGGTTGGATCTGGATCGTCTGGGAGTCGGGGGTGGAGAGGGTTGCCAGCGACTTCAGGGGGGTGTCGGCGCCGTAGTACTCGACGCTGATGCGGTCGAGCAGGGAGGGGTTGGCCCGCCCGGTGCGGATCGTGTTGAACATGCGCTGGGTGGATTCCACCGACTTCTGCATGCTGGCTTCGATCTCGTTCTGAGTCATGACGTTCTCTAGTTGCTGATGCGGGATCCGATCGGTTCACCGGCCACGGCCCTGCCGATGTTGCCGGGTTCAAACAGATTGAAGACCACAATCGGAATGTTGTTGTCTTTGCACAGGGCGATGGCGGTGCTGTCCATCACGGCCAGTTCCCCACTGAGGACCTGTTGGAAGGTGAGACTGTCGTAGCGCACGGCATCGCTGTGCTTCTCCGGATCCTTGTCGTAGACCCCATCCACCTTGGTGGCCTTGAAGACAACGTCGGCGCTGATCTCTGCAGCCCGCAGGGCAGCGGTGGTGTCCGTGGTGAAAAAGGGGTTGCCGCAGCCGGCGCCGAACACCACGACGCGACCTTTCTCCAGATGCCGGATCGCCTTGCGGCGGATGTAAGGCTCGGCGACTTCCTGCATGCCGATAGCGGTTTGCACTCGGGTCGGCACACCGGCGCGTTCCAGGCCGTCCTGGAGTGTGATCGCGTTCATCACCGTGGCCAACATGCCGACGTAATCGGCAGTGGCTCGATCCATCCCAGCAGCTGAACCCTTGAGACCCCGGAAGATGTTGCCTCCGCCGACAACGATCGCCAGCTGGGTGCCACTGGCAACGACCCGTGCCACGTCCTCGGCGATCGATTGAACGATGGCGGGATCAATTCCATACCCCTGATCACCCATCAGCGCTTCGCCGCTGAGTTTGAGAAGGGCACGCGCGTAGGCCATGCATCCACCAGATCTTGCTGACAGTAGCAACAGCCACTCAACGTTTCTTCCCGTGGGGACTTCGCAACTGAAGTGGCCAGGGGCTGGTGCATTGCCCCTGGAATCGCTTCCATGGAGCAGTGCTGAGCAGTGCATGGCGGCGGAGCAGGAACCTCGCAGCGGCGTGATGGCCCGTCTCACCCTTTCCGCACTCGATCGGGCCAGTCGCGATCCTGCCTGCTGGCGAGATCCAATCGTTCATCGGGCCTTGCTCGTGAGCGGTTTGTCTGTGCTCACCACCGCCTCCAGCCTTCTGGAGGCCGATCTCAACCGCTCCTGAACCTGGCGTCAGTATTCGATTCCTGCCTGGGCCTTGACGCCTTGTTCGCGGAATGGATGGCGCACCAGAGTCATTTCCGTCACGAGATCAGCCCGTTCAATGAGTCCCTGGGGTGCACCTCGGCCCGTCAGGGCTACATGGGTGAGGGTCGGTCGGGCATCCACGCCGGCCAGCACGTCCTCAAGGTCGAGGTAACCCAGTTTCAGGGCCACATTCACCTCATCGAGAATCACCAGCTGGTGCTCTTCGCTGCGCAGGTAGTCGAGTGACTGTCGCCAGGCTCCCTGCACCAGCTGCCGATCCCGTTCACGATCCTGGGTTTCCCAGGTGAATCCCTCCCCGAGGGCGTGCCAATTCAGGGCATCACCAAAGGTCTGTAGGGCTCGGGCTTCCCCAGGTTCCCAGCCACCCTTGATGAACTGCACAATGGCGACCCGATGGCCATGTCCGAGGGTGCGCAGAGCGAGGCCAAGGGCGGCTGTGGTCTTGCCTTTGCCATGACCTGTGAACACCATGACCAGGCCCTTTTCCAGGGAGCGTTCCTGCACGCGTTGCTGTTGCACTTGCTGCCGTCGACGCATGCGCGCCTGGTAGGCCTCCGCATCGCGTTCAGGGGCGAGATCGCCCCCCATGCCGAGTTCTTCTGCGGATTGATCGAGGGTGTTGCCCTCGTGGGTGGCTCCAGAAGTCATGCCATCGCGTCCTGGTCTGTGAGCAGCATGGCCGCAGGATCGCGTTGCGCCACGATCCGTTGCAGCGCGTCGCCTGCGAGCGACTCCCAATCCACGCTTCGATAGCCGATTGTTGTCAGCTGGCGGGGTAAATCGTCCTCCAGGAGCGCCAGGGCCGTTTCGGTTTCAAACAGGGCGCAGAACAGCCTCTGGGGCAAGCGCAGCCACGGACCTGCCGCATGCAGGTCAACGATCACGATCCAGCCCCCCGGCTTCAGCAGCCGAAGGCTGCTGCGCAGCACCCTCTCCCGTTCCTGGCGACTGAATTCATGCAGCGCCAGGCTGATTTGGATGGCGTCGAAACTGGCCTCCGGCAGTGGCGGGTCTTCGGCAAGGCCCTCGATCCGCTCTAAGGCTGGGTGTCGCTGGGCCGCCAGTGCTAAGGCCCTGGGTGAAACGTCGAGCCCCGTCACCTGAAAGCCGGAGGCCAGCCAGGGGGAGGCCGCTTCACCACTCCCGCAGCAGAGGTCCAGCACGGTGGCCTGTTGGGGCAACCGCGGCTGCAGCGCTTCCAACCCCAGGGCACGCAGCCGAGGAACCCCTCCCACTGCCAACGCTGCAATCGCGGTCACACTGTCGTAGATCCAGCGGTGGCGGTAGGCGAGCTGACGTAGAGGTGAGGCCATGGATTCCGATCAGGCTCTGTGGCGCGCCAGGGCTGCATCCACCGCCTGCTGCTGGTCACGGCGGGTGATCCAGTGGTGGTAGGTGCGGGTGTGAATCGCCACGGAGTGGCCCATCATTCTTGCGGCGACTGTGTCGGGCAGGCCGATGTGAATGGTCCGCACCGCCCAGGCATGGCGCAGGTCATAGGGGGTGAAGGGCAGTTCGTAGCGCCGGAACTGTTCCGCCACCCGGCGTCCTACCTGCTGAAGGGTGGTGCGGCGTAGATCGGTGCAGACAGCTGGCAGTAGGGATTCATCGCGGCCGAGGGGCTCCAGCCCGAAGCGCTCAACCCACTCAGGATGAAAGGGCCAGGCCTGATGTTCTCCCGTTTTGCTGGTGGGCAGCACGCGGATTACACGATCACCTCCCGGGGCGAGGGCTGAGAGATCGCAGAAAAACACCTCGTGATTGCGCAGGCCATAGGTGGCCATCAAGCCGAACACCAGTCGCCATCGAGGGTTGGGAATTCGCAGGCAGGTTTCGAGAATCTCCCCGTCAGTCGGCAGGCTGCGGAAGCGGGCACGGTGCAGTCCGTAGCCACCGGCCTCTGCGCGCCAGTTCTGGGGGAGTGTGATGGCGCAGTGCCGCGCCAGGGCGGCGAGGGCCGTGGCGCATTGCTGTCTGCTGCGGCTGCCCTCCTCGTAGCTCTCAAGGGTGGCCTTCAGCAACTCGACGCCCAGCGGTAACGGCCTGCTCTCCGCCAGCATTTGGAGCCGGCGCAGGTAAGGGCGGTAGGCGGCCGTCCAGGTGCTGCGGCTGCCGGCAGCCGCCCGTCGTCGGATCGGATCGCTGAAAAAGGCGTCCTTAAAGCTGTTCAGTTGGCTGTTCAGCGATTGGCTGTTGAGCGACTGGCTGTTAGGCGAGTTCTGGTCTGAGCGTGCGTTGGGAGTTGCGGATTGACGGGCAGGGCTCTGCCACTGGTCCCAGCGGAACTGGCTACGCCTCAGTTGCAGATCCACCATCTGCAGCAGTCGTTCAGCCTCCTGCAGGTTCTCCTCAGCAGCGGAAAGTCCAAGGCTCAGCCGTTGCACCCGCAGCGTTGCGGAGTCCTTGCGGCAGGGCAGGGGACCGCGGAGATTCAGGCGTTGCCCCCGCTGCTCGATCCGCAGGCGGATGCCATGCGCCGCCAGGTCAGCGTTGATTGTTGTCAGTGCGCTGCTCAGATCCATCCAGTCCGGGTGACGCCTCCACGCTTGGCCTTGATGCCACGTTGGCGTTGATGGGGGTTACGCTCAAGCCCCTTCTTGCCTCGCACATTCTCCATGGCCAGGGTCGGTGTCCTTCTTCTCAACCTCGGGGGACCCGAACGCATTCAGGATGTCGGTCCCTTCCTTTACAACCTGTTCGCCGATCCTGAGATCATCCGGTTGCCGATCCCGGCATTGCAGAAGCCTCTGGCCTGGTTGATCAGCACCCTTCGCAGCGGCAAGTCCCAGGAGGCCTATCGCTCGATTGGTGGCGGTTCTCCCCTGAGACGGATCACCGAGCAGCAGGCCCGTGAACTCCAGAGTGTGCTGCGTCAGCGGGGGATCGAAGCCACCACCTACGTAGCCATGCGCTACTGGCATCCGTTTACGGAATCCGCTGTGGCTGACCTCAAGGCCGATGGCATTGAGCAAGTGGTGGTGCTCCCCCTCTACCCCCATTTTTCGATCAGCACCAGCGGCTCCAGCTTCAGGGAGTTGCAACGGCTGCGTCAGCAGGATCCAGCCTTCCAGACCTTGCCGATCCGTTGCATTCGCAGTTGGTACGACCATCCCGGCTACGTGCGTGCGATGGCGGAATTGATCGCTGGCCAGGTGCGCGCCTCGGATTGTCCCGAGGCCGCCCATGTGTTCTTCAGCGCCCATGGTGTGCCGAAGAGCTACGTGGAGGAAGCGGGCGATCCCTATCAACGGGAGATCGAGGCCTGCACGGAATTGATCATGGCCGAGCTTGGCGCGATCCTCGGCTGGTCGAATCCCCATACCCTCGCCTACCAGAGCCGGGTTGGCCCCGTTGAGTGGCTCAAGCCCTACACCGAGGAGGCCCTTGAAGAGCTCGGCCATGCCGGTACCAGGGATCTGGTGGTGGTGCCCATCAGTTTTGTCAGTGAACACATCGAAACCCTCGAGGAGATCGATATCGAATACAGGGAGCTGGCGACGGAGGCCGGGGTGGTGAATTTCCGCCGTGTTCCTGCGCTCGATACCTACGCGCCTTTCATCGAAGGATTGGCCGATCTGGTCTCCACCAGCCTGGAAGGGCCCGAGATCAACCTCGACCAGGCGGCAGAGCTGCCCACCAAGGTCAAGCTCTACCCGCAGGAGAAGTGGGAGTGGGGTTGGAACAACAGTTCAGAGGTCTGGAACGGTCGTCTCGCAATGATCGGTTTCTCGGCTTTCTTGCTGGAGTTGATCACCGGTCAGGGGCCTTTGCATGCCCTCGGCCTGCTCTGAAGCAGCCTTTCGCCCGGGCCCTTAATCTTGAGGTCTAGACCCGTGTGATGACGCAGTGACCCTGACCTCCGCTCCCTCGGTCTCCAGTGCGTCCGATCCAGCCGGCAGTCGCCGGGTCACCGGGGCAGAGGCCCTGATGGATGCCCTGCATCGCCATGGCGTTGACACGATTTTCGGTTACCCCGGCGGGGCGATCCTGCCGATCTACGACGCCTTGCATGTGGCGGAAAGCCAAGGCTGGGTGAAGCACATCCTGGTGCGTCATGAGCAGGCGGGCACCCATGCCGCCGATGCCTATGCCCGTGCCACTGGCAAGGTCGGGGTGTGTTTCGGAACCTCTGGGCCTGGCGCTACCAACCTGGTGACCGGCATTGCTACCGCCCAGATGGACTCGGTGCCGTTGGTGGTGATCACCGGTCAGGTGCCCCGCGCGGCGATCGGCACAGACGCCTTCCAGGAAACAGATATTTTCGGGATCACCCTTCCGATCGTGAAGCACTCCTGGGTGGTGCGTGATCCCGCCGATCTCGGTTCGATCGTTGCTCAAGCGTTTCTGATCGCTGCCAGCGGCAGGCCCGGTCCCGTGTTGATCGACATCCCTAAGGACGTCGGCCAGGAGGAGTTTGATTACGTGCCCGTTGAGCCCGGCAGTGTGATTCCTGCCGGTTTCCGTCAGCCCGCGCCTCCTGAAGAGGCAGCGGTGGCAGCGGCACTGGCCCTGATCGAGGAGGCCCGTCGTCCCCTTCTCTACGTCGGAGGTGGTGCGATCTCAGCTGGAGCTCACGCCAGTCTGCGGATGCTTGCCGAACGTTTCCAGCTGCCTGTCACCACCACGTTGATGGGCAAAGGGGCCTTTGACGAGAACCATCCCCTCTCGGTGGGCATGCTGGGCATGCACGGCACGGCCTATGCCAATTTCGCGGTGACGGAATGCGATCTGTTGATTGCCGTAGGCGCCCGGTTTGATGACCGTGTCACGGGCAAACTCGACACCTTCGCGCCCCGGGCGCGAGTTGTGCATTTCGAGATTGATCCTGCTGAGGTGGGCAAGAATCGCCCCGCCGATGTGGCCGTGCTCGGTGACCTTGGCCTCAGCCTCTCGCGACTGGTGGATCTGAGCCTTCAGCGTCATGAGGAGCCGCGAACCGCTGCTTGGCTCGAGCGCATCGAGGCTTGGAAGCAGCGTTATCCGCTCACGGTTCCCCAGCCGGAAGGTCCGATCTATCCCCAGGAAGTGCTGTTGGCTGTACGTGATCTTGCCAACGACGCCATCGTCACCACGGACGTGGGCCAGCATCAGATGTGGGCGGCCCAGTATCTGCGCAATGGGCCCCGCGGCTGGATCAGTAGTGCTGGTCTTGGCACTATGGGTTTTGGCATGCCTGCTGCGATCGGCGCTCAGATGGCCTGTCCCGAGCGTCAGGTGATTTGCATCGCTGGCGACGCCAGCATCCTGATGAACATTCAGGAGTTGGGAACGCTTGCGGCCTATGGCTTGCCAGTGAAGGTGGTGATCGTGAACAACCATTGGCAGGGAATGGTGCGCCAGTGGCAGGAGAGTTTTTACGAGGAGCGCTACTCGGCCTCCGACATGCTCAATGGCATGCCCGACTTCATCGCGCTGGCCTCCGCCTTCGGAGTGGGTGGCGTCAAGATCACGGAACGTTCCCGCTTGCATGCAGACCTCGGCGAGGCCCTGCGTGCTCCTGGCCCGATGCTGATCGACGTGCATGTGCGCCGTGGCGAGAACTGCTATCCGATGGTTCCCCCTGGCAAGAGCAATGCTCAGATGGTTGGCTTGCCGGCCCATCCCGAGCTGGCCATGGATACAACCCGCAGCTGTGGCAGCTGTGGTGCCACAACGGCCCATGAACATCGCTTCTGTCCATCCTGTGGGGCTTCGCTCTGATGGGGAGGGATTGGAAAGCCCGACTCCTCCATCTGGTCTGCGTGGTGGTGTTGCTCCTGACTCTGCCGTTGGCTGCCGCTGCCGCAGAAGTCCTCCAGGTGCGCAGCCCCTCGCTGCTGCAAATCGGTGACCGCAACCGCAATTACACCGTGCGTCTCGCTTGCCTGGAGGTGGATGCAGCTCAGGAGGCGGAGGCCATCGATTGGCTGCGTCAGGCCCTGCCTAGGCGCCGTCGTGTCAATCTTCGTCCCGTGGGTACTGAAGACGGAACCCTGCTCGCCCGTGTGACTCCGCTTGGTGCAGAACAGGATCTGTCGATGGCGATGGATCAGGCCGGTGTCGGGCATTTCACTTGCCCCTCTGAACCTCCCACTGTTGCCAGCCTCTGAGATGGAGCGCAATCGTGTTGCGGCAGGCGTGGTGATGGTGCCCTGTGTGCTGCTTGGGGCCGCGTTCTTGAGTACGGCGGTGTGGACCGAAGCGGCCGGGGAGAACCGACCTCTGGCAGCGGTGATCGGTGTTCTTCTGATGCTGGCAGGTCTGGCGTCCTTGCGTCTGCCAGCTGTGGCCGACGCGGATCTGCCCGATCCTGTGACAAAGCCGGACGGGGTTGAAGACTCTCCCTAGCTTGAAGTCTTCAGAACGCACCCCTCCCTGCCATGGCCGCCTCGCCGGAGGCTCCCTTTCAAGATTCTGCTGTTTCAGGGCCCCTCGGCCCTGATCGGGAGGAGCGGGTTCTTGGGACGTTCGGGTGGCGTCAGGGTCGCCGCTTGAGGCAGGGGGCCATCGTTTTGGCGACTCTGCTCGGTTGTCAGGCCATGGCAGCGGCGCAGATGCCGAGGGCCTCTGTAGCCGTGCTTCTCCCCACTGGGCCCGATCGGGCGAGGGTGTCCTTCCTCGATGGCTTTCAACTCGGACAGGATGCCGTGCGCTCCTGCGGTCTTAAGCCCCTCATCCCCGACTGGCGACCGTTTGCCTGGGATGGAGATCCGCTCGCCTTGTTCCCATCTGGGACGGTGCCATCGCTAGTGGTTGCTCCCTATGCGGCTGATCTGCGTGCCTTCAGCAAGCTGGCGGAGATCAGTGATGCTCGCGTCTTGCTGCCCCTGCAGAGAGGTGCCTCCCTTCAGAGACTGAAGGGCCTGGATGCCGGCGGTCGGCTCTGGCCGCTCGTACCTTCGCGGGAGGAGGATTACCGCGCCCTGGCCACCGATGCCTTGAAACGAGGCTGGAAGCGGCTTGTGGTGGTGCGTGACCCCACAACCCTGCAGGGCGAGGCTGCCGCCGCCTTTGTGGAGCTGTTCCAGGGCGATGGGGGGCAGGTGCTCTCGTACAACGAGACCCTGCTGCAGGATGTGGATCCTTCCCGTCCTGAACAGCTGTCGCAGTTGGCGCAGGATTTGGCCTGGCTGGCTCCTGATGCCATGGTGCTGGCGGCTCCTCCGGATGGTGCGCTTGCTCAGGCCCTGCGCCAAGCCCAGCGGCAGGGTGAGTTCGTCCCGGCACATCCCACCTGGATCTGGCTTTTGCCTGCGGATCAGGCGGCCAGGCTGCCATCTCAGGACTGGCCCCAGCTGGCTCTGAAGCGCCCGGCGGTGGGGCCTGCCTGGGCTGCCTTCGCCAATCGCTTTCAGCAGCGCTTTGGTCGGGAACCTGATCAGTTGGCCGCGGCTGGTTATGAGACAGCGCGTGTTCTTGCCCTCTCCACGCTGGCACCATCACCCGTCTCCAGCGAGGGAACCCGTGATCCCCTCGGCTGGATCGATCCGGATGCCGAGGTCAGCCCCCTGTGTGAAGCGATGGCGCGTCGTCGTGATGGACAAAGGGTGCGACTGGAGGGAGTGGCCAGCCGCTTTGATCTGCGTGCCGGTCAGGCCCCCTCAGGCCGTGCCAGCACCCGCCTGATTGCGGCTCAGTAGGTTTGAAAGGGTTCGGCGGGCGACGCGCGTGTTGCGCTTGAGCGAAGTGCGGTTACCCCTCGACCATGGGGTTGAGGATCTCGAGGTTGCGATCCTGCGTCGGCTTCGGCTGCCGGCCGATCAGCTCCTTAGCCATCGGCTTGTCAAGCGCAGCATCGATGCCCGTCGTCGCGAGCGAATTCAGATCATCTATAGCGTCGATGTTGAGGTGCAGGATGAGCGTGCGCTGCTCCGGCGCCATCGCGGCGAAGCCCGTCTACGTCCTGCACCTGAGACTGATTACCGCGCCGTGGGCCTGGCGCCAGAGGGGTTCCCCAGCGCACAGGAGCAGCGTCCGGTGGTGGTGGGGGCTGGTCCCTGCGGCTATTTCGCAGCCTTGCTGCTGGCACAGATGGGCTTCAGGCCCTTGCTTCTCGAACGTGGTCAGCCCGTGCGGCAGCGCACCGGTGACACCTTCGGCTTCTGGCGCGGTGCCCTGCCTCTGAACCCTGAGTCGAACGTGCAGTTCGGCGAGGGGGGCGCTGGCACCTTCTCCGATGGAAAGCTCTACAGCCAGGTCAGTGATCCTGAGCATTACGGCCGCAAAGTGCTGGAGGAGCTAGTGGCCAGCGGTGCCAACCCAGAGATCCTCACCGTGCATCGCCCTCATATCGGCACCTTCAAGCTCGCCACGGTTGTGCGCGGGCTTCGATCCAGAATCGAGGCCCTGGGCGGGGAGGTGCGCTTCGGAGCCCTGGTTGAGGAGTTGCTGGTCGAACCGCTCCAGGCCGAGGCGGAGGGGCAGAGCCAACGCCTGGTGGGGGTTCGATTGGCTGATGGCTCGGCTTTGGCTTGCCGGCATCTTGTTCTGGCACCTGGGCATTCCGCCCGCGATACCTTCGCGATGCTGGAGCGGGTGGGTGTGGCGATGGAGGCCAAGCCGTTCGCGGTTGGTTTACGCATCGAACATCCGCAGCCACTGATCGATCGCGCCCGCTGGGGGCAGCAGGCGGGGCATGCGCGCCTTGGTGCCGCGGAGTACAAGCTCGTGCATCACGCCAGCAATGGACGCTGTGTTTACAGCTTCTGCATGTGCCCCGGAGGCCTTGTGGTGGGTGCCACCAGCGAACTAGGCCGCGTGGTGACCAACGGGATGAGTCAGCACTCTCGGAATGAACGCAATGCCAACAGCGGTTTAGTGGTTCCTGTTCAGCCTGAGGATCTAGAGCCGTTTGAACGCTATTCAGGAGATCCACTGGCAGGCGTGGCCTTTCAGCGCGCACTCGAAGAACGGGCTTTCACCCTGGGTGGAGAGGACTACAGCGCTCCTGTGCAGCGTTTGGAGGACTTTCTCTCCGGCAGCCCATCCACAGCCCTAGGCCTGATTCAACCCTCGTATCAACCAGGAGTTCGCCCTGCCGATCTTCGTGATGCTCTGCCTGCGGCCATGATTGAGGCACTGCAGGAAGCTCTGCCTCGTTTCGCGACACGCCTTGAGGGCTACGACCATCCAGACGCCATTCTCACTGGAGTGGAAACCCGCACCTCCTCACCGGTGCGCTTGACCAGGGATCAGCGGGGAGAGTCGATCAACACCCAGGGGCTGATGCCGGCGGGAGAGGGCGCCGGTTATGCCGGTGGGATCCTTTCAGCGGCGATCGATGGAATCCGTGCAGCAGAAGCAGTGGCTCTTCGTTTGCTTGAGGTTCAGAGCGGCGCCTGAGCAACGATGCCGCTCCACTGCACAGCCTTCACCTGATCCCGTCGCCAGGAATGGAAGAGATCCGGCTCGCTAACCGTGCAGAGAGGGCAGACGCTGATTCGCTCAGGTCGTAGGCCATGGCCAATGAGTTGGGCGCGGGCCGCCTGACGGATGTCGAGCCGACAGCGACCCGGTTCTGGATCATCGCTGGCGATGCCCTCCTGAAGGTTGGGATCAATGGAGGCGATGACCTGATCCGCTACGGAATCCTCCACCTGATAACAAGCTCCACTCACGGCAGGACCAAGGGCCACCACCAGGTCGCTTTGACTGGCGCCGCGTTGCTCGAGGAGGGCCACTGCTTCGCCCAGGATTCCGCTCGCCACACCACGCCAGCCGGCATGGCAGGCCGCCGCATGGCCGGTGCCTGGATCTGCGAGCAGTACTGGGGTGCAGTCAGCACCACAAACCCAGAGGCTTTGCCCTCCCCTGTCGCTGACCAGTCCATCGGCCTCCGGCCAGGGAGGACCGCTGGCCGCCGAGGCCTCCAGCACCCGTGAGCCGTGCACCTGCTGGGGACGGTGCACGCTGACGCCGGCCGAGAGATAGGCCGCCAACACATCCGGGGCTCGGCCCTGCCAGCGCCTGGTAAAGAATCCATGCTCAAAGCCCTGGTCCTGCAGCAGGTCTGCGCTCAGGTAGTAGCCCCCGTAGCAGCCAACCCAGGTCCATCCGTTCAGGGTGTTGAAGCGGGTATCAGGCTGGGCGAGCGGATCGCGCTCCTGGTCTGCGCTCATGGCTCCGGCTGGTCCCGGAGCATCCAGAAGCCCTCAAACCGAGGGGTGTCAGGCGTGGCCTGCACGGCAATGAATTGCAGACCCTTGACCTGTTCACGGGCTGAAGCCAGCAGCTCGATCGTCTCAGCTGCCGCATCGGCACTGAGGTCGGTCACCAGCCAGGTGTCGTCTTGACCGGCATCCAACACCAGTTGTTGACCGTCGACTCGAAGGCGCACTGGTTCAAGCCCACCGAGCCATCCGGCCAGGGCGAGGGCACGGGAACGGCTGAACAGCCGCAGTCCTGGCACCGAAAGCTCTGGATCAAGGCTGTCGGAAATCGGCAGCAGGTCGCTGAATCCCAAAGGCCAGTCGGCGGCCTCCCTGAGGCTGCCCAGAGGCAGGCTGGCCAAGCTGAGTGCATCACCTCGAACCGCCTCAGGGAGAGGGACGGCCGGGGTGCTGACGGGCGCTGGAGGGGGAGCGAGTGGACCGCTCATGTAGCCCTCCTCGAGCGGATACACCTCTTGATCGCGCTGGGCCAGCCAGTCGATCAGTGCATAGGTGCGGCGGCTGGAGATCACATCCAGTTCCAGTTCGGCAGCGGCTCGCAGCACCATCGTGCGCATGGCACTGCGCCATGAACGCAGGCGCCGCGGTGGTGCCCATCCCTCCCTGCTGGCCTGTTCAAGCGCATCCCGCAGAGCGGCGGCCAGCCAGGTGGAGTTGACGTCTCCAGCGGGGCAGCGCCGTTCGAATCGAAAGGGCTCAGCTCCTGAGAGATCCGGTGTTCCGGTGATCAGGAGTTCCCAGCGTTTCTTCCCGTCGGGTTCGAGAATCGGCCTGGAATAGAAATCAAGCTCCCAATCGGCCTGACGGGCTGACTGAGAGCTCGCGGTCGCGTCGCTCGACGGGGGGTCGGCCGTGATCATCCGGCGGATTGTTCCTGCTGCCTGAGGACGTTACGAGCCCTGTTGGCCCTGTCGGCGGCTTCTGCCATCACTTTGTCTTTTTCGATGAGCAGCTCACCGGGCTGCCCTTCCAGCATGGCGGTGTTCAAGGCGATCCGCCCCCGTCCAGGGTCGAGTTCAGTAATCAGGGCCTTGACCGTGTCGCCCTGATCGAACACCTCGCGCAGGGAGCGCATGCTGCCTCCGGTCACCATCGACTGGTGCAACAGGCCACTGATACCGCCGAGATCCACGAAGAAGCCGTAGGGCTTGACCGCCACCACCGTGCCTTCCACCAGCTGACCGACCTCGAGTTCCGCAAAGCGGGCGGCGGTGGCTGCCCGCTTTTCAGAAAGCACCAGTTTCCTGGTTTCGGAATTGACCTCCAGGAAGGCGACGCCAAGGGTCTTGCCCACTAAGGCTTCGTGGTTTTCACCGTCCTGCAGCTGGGAGCGGGGAACAAAGCCGCGCAGACCCTCCAGGTCGCAGGTCACGCCGCCGCGGTTGAAACCGCTGACCTTCACCTGAACAACCTTCCCTTCCTTTTCGAGCTGCTTCACCTTGTCCCAGCTCTTGCGCAGGGCCAGCGCACGGCAGCTGATCGTGACCATGCCATCCGCATTCTGTTCGCGGGTGACCAGCACCTCCACTTCCAGTCCCTTGGGGAAGCGCTCCTTCAGGTTGGTGATCACCCCGAGCCCGCATTCACTCTTGGGCATAAATCCGGGTGCTTTACCTCCGATGTCCACGTAGACACCGTCGCTTTCCATCCCGATCACGATCCCGGTGACCACTTCTCCGGTGGTACCGACTGGTTCGTTCTCATCGAGTGCCGCGAGGAAGGCATCCTCATCGAAATCGAAATCATCCACGCTGCGGCTGGCGGCACGAGCAGCCGGCTGCTGCTGGCCGGCACCACCGCCTCGGCTCTGGTCTGCGGGGCCCAGAAGGTCTGCCATGGTCAGCCCCTCAAGTTCGGAGCTGTCGAAGCGGCTGTCGTCCTCTGAATCCGCAGCAACGGATCGCTGCGGCGGAGCTGGCCGGCTGGGGGCCTTGGGGGCCATTGGGCTGCCGGCGGCTGCGGCAGCTTGCTCGAGGGCTCTGGCACGCTCTTCCGCTGCCGCAGCCGCAGCCCTGGCTTCCTCGGCTTCCTTGAGCAGCCGCTCCTGCTCCTCCTTTTTGCTGATGTGCATCACCAGCTGGGGTTTGCGTGGTGCTTCCGCCGATGGCACTGCAGGTTTCGGCTGCTTGGGCTGCGGACTGCCGGATCCGGCCATGGGCCCTGGGGGGTGTCGATCGGACAGTCTGACAGGCAGGGTGGAGATTGAGCGCCGTCTTCAGTCGTGATGCTTTCCCCACTGAATCGTCTGGATGCGTTGAGCTGGCCTCAGGTGAAGGCCGCCCTGAATCGAGAAGGTTCCACGGTGGTTTGGCCCTTCGGCGCCTGTGAACAACACGGTCCTCAACTGCCTTTGACCACCGATGCGCTGTTCGCTGAACGAATCCTTCAGGTGGTCCTGGAGCAACTGCCTTCTGAGCTGCCGATCTGGGCTTTGCCTGTGCAGGCCATCGGGTTTTCTCCTGAGCACGCTGGCTTCCCAGGCACGCTCAGCCTTTCGGCCGATCTCCTGATCCGTCTGCTCGAGGAGGTGGGTTCTCAGCTGGCCGATGCGGGAGCGCAGAGGTTGGTGTTGTTCAACGCCCATGGTGGGCAAATCGGTTTGCTTCAGGCGGCGGCTCGCAGCCTGCGGGCCCTTCGGCCTTCCCTGGCGGTGCTGCCCTGTTTCCTTTGGAGTGGCGTGGCGGGTCTGGAGGCCTTGCTTCCCGAGCAGGAGGCTCGGGAGGGGCTCCATGCCGGTTTAGCGGAGACAAGCCTGATGCTGGCGCTCGCTCCCCATCTGGTCGGCTCCGAGCGGCCCGTTGATGGCCTCCATCACGATCCGTCGCTGCCGGCCACACCTCCTCCAGGTTGGAGTCTGGAGGGGCATGCCCCCTGTGCCTGGTTCACCAGGGAGCTCAGTGCAACCGGCGTGATCGGGGACAGCCGTCAGGCATCAGAGGCGCTGGGGAAGGCACTCGAGGACGCCCTGGTTCGCCATTGGCTGGATCGCTTCCAGGCCTTGCTTGCCAGTGACTGGCCTCCGAGAGCGCAGGTCATCAGGTTGTGATCTCAGAACGCGGAAGCAGTCCAACAGCGGATGTGCTGGTTACAGTCGGTCCCATTGCTCATCACGAGAGACCCATGCCGACCCTCGAGACGTCTGAGGTCGCCGTCCTTGAAGACCAGTCAGGGTCCGCATCCCAGCTGCCCGACTTCACCAGCGCGGCCTACAAAGACGCCTACAGCCGCATCAACGCGATCGTCATCGAGGGCGAGCAGGAAGCGCACGACAACTACATCGCCCTTGGCACGCTCATCCCTGAGCAGCAGGAGGAGCTGGCCCGTCTGGCACGCATGGAGATGAAGCACATGAAGGGCTTCATGTCCTGCGGACGCAATCTCGGAGTTGAGGCCGATATGCCCTTCGCCCGTGAGTTCTTTGCTCCCCTGCACGGCAACTTTCAGGCGGCGCTCAAGGAGGGCAAGGTGGTCACTTGTCTCCTGATCCAGGCACTCCTGATTGAGGCGTTCGCCATTTCGGCCTATCACATCTATATCCCGGTGGCCGATCCCTTCGCTCGCAAGATCACTGAGGGTGTGGTGAAGGATGAATACACCCATCTCAATTACGGCCAGGAGTGGCTCAAGGCCAACTTCGAAGCCAGCCGAGACGAGCTGATGGAGGCCAACAAGGTCAACCTCCCCCTGATCCGCTCCATGCTCGAGCAAGTGGCTGCCGACGCCTCTGCTCTGCAGATGGAGAAAGAAGACCTGATCGAGGATTTCCTGATCGCTTACCAGGAAGCGCTCAGCGAGATCGGCTTCAGTTCCCGCGATATCGCCCGTATGGCCGCGGCTGCTCTCGCCATCTGAGCCCACTGTTGAGGGCAATCATTTGATCTGAGGGCAATCTTCCGGATCTCAGGCCTCGGTTTTTTAGGCCTGGGATCCGACGCTCCGGTTCTGCTTCGTGCACACTCACGTAGCTTCGGATACATGCTTTCGTGGGAGCATGGCAGGCCAGGCCGCCTTCCCTTGTGCCCCTGGCTTTAAATCTGTTGAACGTCGGCGGGACATGTTTGGTCTGATCGGACACTCCACAAGCTTTGAGGCTGCCCGGCGTAAAGCCTCGGAGCTTGGATTCGATCACATCGCCGAAGGGGATTTGGACGTGTGGTGCAGCGCACCCCCTCAGCTGGTCGAGACCTTTGACGTCACCAGCCCCACCGGCACCACCATTACCGGTGCCTATATCGACTCCTGCTTCGTGCCGGAGATGCTGAGTCGGTTCAAGACCGCGCGTCGCAAGGTTCTCAATGCGATGGAGCTTGCTCAGAAGAAGGGCATCAGCATCACAGCCCTCGGCGGCTTCACCTCGATCATTTTCGAGAACTTCAATCTGCTTCAGCATCAGCATGTGCGCAGCACGACCCTGGAGTGGGAACGCTTCACCACGGGAAATACCCACACCGCATGGGTGATCAGCCGTCAGGTCGAAGTGAACGCGCCCCTGCTAGGGATTGACCTCTCCAAGGCCAGGGTGGCTGTGGTGGGAGCCACTGGAGACATCGGCAGCGCTGTTTGCCGTTGGCTTTCGCAGCGCACCGGAGTGGCTGAATTGCTGTTGGTGGCCCGTCAGCAGCAGCCCCTGCTTGATCTGCAGCAAGAGCTTGGTGGTGGACGCATTCTCACCCTTGAGGAAGCTCTTCCAGAGGCGGATGTGGTGGTTTGGGTCGCAAGCATGCCCCGCACACTTGAAATCGACGCCAGCACATTGCGTCAACCCTGCCTGATGATTGATGGCGGTTATCCCAAGAATCTCGACGCTCGTGTCGCTGGCTCAGGCGTTCATGTGCTCAAAGGTGGCATTGTCGAGTTCAGCACCGACATCGGCTGGACCATGATGGAGATCGCTGAGATGGAAAAGCCGCAACGACAGATGTTTGCCTGTTTCGCTGAAGCAATGCTTCTGGAATTTGAGGCCTGTCATACGAATTTCAGCTGGGGTCGCAACAACATCACGCTCGAGAAGATGGACTTCATTGGTGCAGCATCCCAGCGCCACGGTTTCTCCACGCTCAATCTGCCCACCTCGGTTCAGGCCGCTGCAGCCTGAACTCTTCCCCCATCTCTGTCATGGCCCGTCGTCCCCTGCTCGATTTTGAGAAGCCCCTGGTGGAGCTGGAGCAGCAGATCGAGCAGATTCGACAGCTGGCACGCGACTCAGAGGTCGATGTGAGCCAGCAGCTTCTGCAGCTGGAGACCCTGGCCGCCCGGCGACGTGAAGAGATCTTCTCCAACCTGACGCCCGCGCAGAAGATTCAGGTCGCTCGTCATCCCCATCGTCCGAGCACCCTGGATTTCATTCAGATGTTCTGTGACGACTGGGTTGAGCTCCATGGTGATCGCCGCGGAAGCGATGATCAGGCCCTTGTGGGAGGTCTGGGCAGAATCGGATCGCGTTCCGTGCTTCTGCTTGGTCATCAGAAGGGGCGGGACACCAAGGAAAACGTGGCCCGCAATTTTGGGATGGCCACTCCTGGGGGCTATCGCAAGGCCTTGCGTCTGATGGATCACGCCGATCGTTTTGGTCTGCCGATCTTGAGCTTCATCGACACACCAGGGGCCTACGCCGGTCTGCTGGCCGAGGAGCAGGGACAGGGTGAGGCGATCGCGGTCAACCTGCGTGAAATGTTCCGATTGCGCGTGCCGATCATCGCAACGGTCATTGGCGAGGGCGGTTCAGGTGGTGCTTTGGGAATTGGTGTGGCCGATCGCCTGTTGATGTTCGAGCACAGCGTCTACACCGTGGCAAGTCCGGAGGCTTGTGCGTCCATTCTTTGGCGCGATGCAGGGAAGGCCCCTGAGGCGGCAGCGGCTCTGCGCATCACCGGCCCTGACCTCCAAAGCCTCGGAGTGGTGGATGAAGTGCTCCCTGAGCCGGCTGGAGGCAACAATTGGGCCCCTCTTCAGGCCGGTGAAGTGCTCAAGGAAGCGATTGAGCGCCACCTGAGCGAACTCGAGCTGCTGTCTCCTAATGATCTGCGGGAGCAGCGGTACCGCAAATTCCGCGCGATGGGTCGGGTCCTGTCGTCGGGAACTCCGGAAATCGATCCGGCTGTCTAGGGTGTCTCGGCTTGCAAGGCCGATTTGCCTTCTGTTCTGATCACCGGTGCTTCACGAGGCATCGGTCATGCGACAGCACGACGCTTCGCCGATGCCGGATGGGATCTCCTTTTGGTGTCCCGCAGTGAGGCGGCTCTTCAGTCTCTTGCCTCGGAGTTGTCCAGCACCGGTCGCAAAGTGCACTACCGGGCCATTGACCTGAGTGACCCCGAAGCCATCGCTACCGGCGTGGAGGAACTCCTCAGCTTGGGGCTGCGTCCTTCCGTGCTCATCAATAACGCAGGCGCTGCCTGGACCGGTGAGCTCCTGGACATGCCCCTTGACCGCTGGCAGTGGTTGCTCCAGCTCAATCTCACCAGCGTCTTTCAGATCTGTGCAGCAGTGGTGCCGGTGATGCGCCCCTCCGGAGGTCTTGTCATCAATGTGAGCAGCCATGCTGCTCGCAACGCCTTCCCAGGCTGGGGGGCGTACTGCACCACCAAGGCTGCTCTGGCTAGCTTCACCCGATGTTTGGCAGAGGAGGAGCGAAAGCATGGAGTGCGTGCTTGCACGCTCACGCTCGGTGCAGTGGATTCCCCTCTCTGGGATTCCCCCACGGTGCAGAGCGACTTCGACCGCCGTGCCATGCTTCCTGTCGATCAGGCAGCGGCAGCCCTCCTCCATCTCGCTCAGCAACCTGCTACGCAGGTGATTGAGGATCTCACTCTGATGCCAGCAACTGGCGCTTTTTAAACCCGGCATTCATGACTTCTACGCTTTCCGCCTCAGCCAACGGTCTCAGCCGTGAAAAAGCCCCGGTGCTGCCCCAGAGCATCTCTGCCAGGATTCGGGCCCGCCTGAAAGCAGCTGACGCCAGCTTCCTGGCGAACGACAATATTGCTGATTACATCCTCGAGGGTGAACTTGAGGGGTTGGAATGTGAGGTTGCGGATCGCGTTCGTGATCTTCTTCGCGCTCTTGTGATTGACATTGAGAACGATCACAACACCGAAGAGACAGCCGAGCGTGTTGCGCGCATGTATCTCCAAGAGGTGTTCAAGGGTCGCTACCACCAGCAGCCCAAGGTCGCCAGTTTCCCCAACGTCAAAAATCTCGATGAGATTTATACCGTGGGTCCCATCACGGTGCGCTCCGCCTGTTCGCACCATCTGGTGCCGATCATGGGCAACTGCTGGATCGGGATCAAGCCTGGTAGCCGGGTGATCGGTCTTTCCAAGTTCACCCGTGTGGCCGATTGGGTCTTCTCAAGGCCTCACATTCAGGAGGAAGCCGTAATGATCCTGGCGGACGAAATCGAGCGACTCTGTGAACCACAGGGTCTTGGCATCATTGTTAAAGCCCAGCACTACTGCATGAAGTGGCGTGGTGTTCGTGAGCCGCAGACCAGCATGGTGAACTCGGTCGTGAGGGGAGACTTCCGTCACGACCCAAGCTTGAAGCAGGAATTTTTTGAATTGGTGCGTCAGCAGGAAGCCCTTCTGAGCACCTGACCACCCACAGCGTCAGTTCACAGGCACAGGTCCGATTGTGTTGCTGTTCACGCGGCTCACGTTTCCGTTCTGGTCGGTGACTGTCAAAACAGCCATCACTGAACTGCCTGCATCGTCAGGCCCGATGGTGTAGATGCTCTCGCTCACGTCCTGCACCAAGATCCAGGCCCCGTTGCCTTGGCGGCGGTACCAGTGGAGATGAACGGCTGACATGGATCCGCCATTCAGCATCAGCTCTGCCTTCAGCAGCTGCCCCTGTCGGGCCTCACCCACCAGTACAAAACGCTGCAGATCGCTGATGGTCTGTTGGATCCGTCCTTCAGCCTGGAGACCACTGCTGATCTCCCCATCCAGCACCTGGATCTGCTGCTGAGGATCCGCCGTCATCCCTGGCACGCACTGAAGGCTTCCGTTCTCGAGCCGGCATCCCGCCAGCATTCCCTGACTGCGCACGCCAGGGGTTCCCAGGAATGCAAGCACGCTGGCGAGTCCTAGGGGGGCCAGGCGGATCAGTGCGGATCCCATCAGTCAAAAGAGGTTGGGCGCTCAAGCTATCCCTGGTTGCTCCCGATGGCGTCAACCAGGGCCTGCACTTTTTGAAGGTCTTTCAAGCCCGGGGAAATTTCCAGGCGACTGGAGGCATCCAGTCCATCGGGCTGAACGCGTTCCAGCAGGTCTGGGATCCACTCCGCACTGATCCCCCCGGCCAGCCACCAGGGCAGGCTGGACGGACGCAGGCTTTGTAGGGTCTGGAGCCAGTCGAGATTCAGGCGATGCCCGGTACCACCGAGCTGCTCAGGGCTCCAGGCGTCGAGCAGTAGGGCATCAACGCAGTCCTCGTAGGCGGCGAGTTGCTCCAGATCCGCTGGCTCCCGGATCCGCATGGCTTTCCACCAGCGCACCTCAGGGTGACGCTGCCGCAAGCTGCGGCAGCGTTCAGCCGATTCGCCTCCATGCAGCTGCACCACGCTCGGTGCGCCGTCACCGCAGAGAGCCGCTGCTAACGCGGCATCGTCGAGGTTGGCGACCACCCAGACCCGCTCCAGGTCTGGGAACGACCTCTGAAGGCCAGCGAACAATTCACGGCGTTCCGTTGCATTCAGGTGTCTCGGGGATTCCGGTACTCCAATCACACCGATCGCCTCCACACCCATGGCTGCGACTGCGTGGGCCTGCTGTGGGTCCTTCAGGCCACAGATCTTCAGGTTCGGGCGTCGCTTGGGCATGACGGGCACAGTTTCTAGGATTGAATCAACTCGGGATTTTGAACAGCCCGGGATCTTGAACTGCCCGGTGGAGGGTTTCGTGGGTGAAGGCTGGCAGTTGATGAGGATTCGGGGCATCCCCATACGGGTCCACCCCAGTTGGTTTCTCATCTTGATGCTGGCCACCCTGGCGTTTCAGAACCAGGTGGCCACTCAGCCTGCTGCGCAGGCAGCTGGAGCTTGGCTCAGCTGGTTGCTCGGCCTTGTGACGGCGCTGCTTCTGTTCGTTTCGGTGCTGCTCCACGAACTCGGCCACTCCCTGGTCGCGCTGCAGGAGGGGGTCAAGGTGCGCAGCATCACGCTCTTCCTGTTGGGCGGTGTTGCCAGTGTCGAACGCGAGTGCTCGACCCCCATGGGCACCCTGCGGGTCGCTGCTGCCGGCCCCTTGGTCAGCCTCGGCCTTGCGGCCCTGCTGTTGTTATCCATTCACCCGGCCGGACACCTCAATCCTCTGCTCGGCAATCTGGTCGGTCAGCTCGGTGCCCTCAATTTGGTGCTGGCGCTGTTCAATCTGCTGCCAGGACTTCCCCTTGATGGTGGGTTGATTCTCAAGGCCCTCGTGTGGCAGTGGACCGGCAGTCAGCGCAAGGGCATCCAGGTGGCCAGTGCCACGGGGCGAACCCTCTCCTTGTTTGCGATGGTGATGGGAGCCTGGATGTTTCTGCGGGGCGGCGGTCTTGGGGCACTCTGGTTGGTGATGCTGGGCTGGTTTGGTCTCGGGGCCTCCCGCAGCCAGGGTCAGGTTCTCGCTCTTCAGCACGTGCTGCGTCGCATCACCGTTGCTGATGCCAGCAGCCGCCGCTTCCGGGTGCTTGAGTTTGATCAGACCCTCAGACGCCTCAGTCAGCTGCGCCTGGCTTCCTCCGGCGCGAATGACGGGACGGACTCTGTGGGTGACTGGGTGCTGATTACCCGATCCGGGCGCTGGGTTGGCTATGTCACCGATGCCCCCCTCAGGGATCTGCCCGTGCAGCAGTGGGATCGACAGCGGCTGGGGGATCATCTGCGCCCGCTGGAGGATCTTCCCTCGATCGCTGACACCGCTCCTCTCTGGAGGGCGGTTCTGGCCTTGGAGAGCAGTGCGGAGGGCCGCCTGCTCGTGATGAATCGGGCAGGACTGCCCGGGGGCACGATCGATCGCTGTGATGTGGGGGAAGCGGTGCTCAAAGCCCTGTCTCTGCGCCTGCCGCCCTCGCTGCTTGAGGCCGCCAGGCGCCAGAACATTTATCCCTTTGGACTTCCGCTTGTGCAGGCCGTGGAGACCATGCGGGCCTCGGGACTCCTGGAGGAGGACCCTGAAGTTCCGGTGGATGCTCAGGCCAGGCGGTAGTTCCCGCTAGCCGACTTCACCTGTTGCCAGGCATCATCCCCAAGGGTTTGCCCATGCCAATGGACCTCCGGCCAACGGTTCTGCAGTGTTTGGGTGAGGGCGGTGATCAGCTCTTGTTGGGTTAATGCTTCCAGCGGGGCGGGGGGAGTGCTGTCGAACAGCGTCTCCCAGAGATCAGCTGGGGGCTGAAGCACGATCTCACCGTGCTGGAGCAGGTGTCCATGCAGCCAGTACTGAGCACTACCGATCCGTTTGTGAGCTTCACTGTTGTGAGGTTCACGGTCCACCAGGTCCGCTGCACTGGCGCCAGCAAAGCAGTTCTGCAGCCTTGCAGTGGCCGCAGATCGGCCGGGCTCAAGCGTGTGACCCAGGCTTTGGAAGCTGTCGATTAGCCAGGTCGATGTCTGCCGGTAAGCCTCGCGCCGCTGGCGGGGGGCACCCGGCCAGATCAGTGCGTAGGTCAGCCCTCCGGAGTGGAGCACGGCGCCGCCGCCACTGGGCCGTCGCACGAGCTTGATGACACCTGCATCCGCCAGGGCCTGCCAGTGGGGCGGCGTCGCGACCTGGTGGCGACCCAGGGAAAGCCAGGGGCCCTTCCAACCGTAAAAGCGAAGCACTGGGCTTTTCGTTCCGGAGGTCACGCTCTGCTCGAGCAGCCAGCGGTCCAGAGCCATCTGACTGGGCCCGTCCAGCTCCAGAAACGGAAGCGTCCAGCCCTGTCCGGCGGGCATGGGTCGGCAGGATGCGGTGGTTGAAAGGATCGGCATGGAGCTCGGGGATCTGCTGCTGGTGCTGCCCCTCGGGCTGCTCGCTGGCCTGCTGGCCGGTCTGCTGGGAATTGGTGGCGGGTTGATCTTCGCGCCTCTGCTCCTCTGGATGGGGCTGAGTCCCCATCAAGCGTTAGCCACCAGCACCTTCGCAATTGTGCCCACGGCTCTCGGGGGCACGCTCACCCACCTTCGCGCCAGGGGGCTCCCAGGCCGAGCCGGGTTCGTCTTGGGTCTGGCCGCCTTCGTGGCGGCACTCCTCTTCAGCCGCCTCGGTCGCTTTGCGGCCGGCTGGCACCTCCTGGCACTACAGGCTCTTCTGTATCTGCTGTTGGCACTCATGATCCAGGCAGATCATGCCGGTCCTGAGACGCGCTCTGATGCACGAGAACCCCTGGTCGGGATGGCAGCCATCGGCGGCGTGGCCGGCCTGGCTGGTGGATTATTGGGACTCGGGGGCGGACTTGTGATGGTGCCCTTGATGGTGCGGGGACTCTCTGTGCCGATTCATCTGGCGATTCGTTTCAGCACCCTCGCGGTGGCCTGTTCAGCCAGTGCCGCATCCCTGCAGTTTCTGGAGATGGGGCGGGGGGTCCCCCTGCTTGGTCTGGTGCTGGGGGGAGTGGCGGCTCTGGCGGCTCAGTGGAGTGCCTCCCGGCTCGATCGGGTCGGCGGGGCCAGGCTCGCC
This sequence comes from Synechococcus sp. HK01-R, assembly GCF_014217855.1. Classification (NCBI taxonomy): domain Bacteria; kingdom Bacillati; phylum Cyanobacteriota; class Cyanophyceae; order Synechococcales; family Synechococcaceae; genus Synechococcus; species Synechococcus sp. HK01-R. The sequence continues at coordinate 1,536,852 of NZ_CP059059.1, forward strand.
TGGATGCTCCGAGCCCTTTCCTTACTGCTGGCTTTTGATAGCGGTCGCAGGGCGCTGATGCTTGCGCTCCTGGATCACGCTTGATCCAGCAGGGCCCAGAAGGCGGGTTCCAGCTCGTAGCCAAGGCTTTGGGCCATCTGGGTGAGATTGCCGCGCTGGCTCTCGCCCCTTTGCTTGGTGAGGTCATCCAGCAGCATCAAGCGTTGGGTGATCCAGAGCTCCAGGGCCTGGGGATCGAAGCGAAGACCTTCGCTGCGGCTGAAGTGATGGGGAACGAGCATCGCCACGTGCTGAGCGAGGGAGCCGCTGTTCCGGTCGAGGAGCAGCGGTAGCCAGGGGCAGCGGCCATCCGCACGAAGCGCCCAAAGCCTTGGCTCTGGGCATTCGCTCAGCTCCCGGGGATCCTCCGACTCTCGGGGCCAGACGTACTCCAGCGTTAAAACAGCACCGGCTTCGAGTCGATCCTTCAGAGGTAACGCCAGCCATTCGGAGAGGGGAGCAAGATCCAGGCGGCGGATCGCCTCCTCCGAGATCAGCACAGACATGGATGGTGTGACAGGCCTTTGCGAATGATGGCGTCCTGTGCGGCAATGCAGGAAGAATGGAAAGGCTTTTCCCCGACAATCATGGCCAGCTCCCTCACCCAGGCTGAAGTGCTGATCGCTCTTGTGGTGGCGGCTCACGCCGGTGTGCTGGCCGTGCGTCTGTGCGTCAGCCTCTATCGCGCCTGAATGCATCTGGGGAGGCCTAGTCAACTGATGTTTGCTGCGTTACAAGCGGGCATCTGAACTCAAGCGGTGGCCTCCTCCCTGGCTCAATCAAGCCGATCGCTTCGCGGTCGTCCATCGGTCACCACTGCAGGCGGTCCTGCTGATGCTGCAAGCATTGCCTCTGACCTCCAGCTCGAGGCTGAGCGCAGGGAGATGGTCTGCAGTGCCCTCGCGCTGGCTGTGAAAGTTGGTTTGATTGCCCTTGGGACGGTCAGCCTTGTGAAGCTCTCCTTGGCTTATCAACAACGGCTCGATCGTCATGGTGAGCTGGCTGCAGTTGTTGACGTGGAGACCAGCAAGCTCCACGGACTGCAGCAACGCTTTGATCGTCTCTTCAGCCTTGGCGGTGACCGCCGACTCATGGATGAGCAGGATCAGTGGATCGAGCCCAATCGGTTGAGGGTGATCTGGCGCTGATCCGCCAACTGTTGCACTCCCTCTTTGCTGGGGTCTTGGGGGGGGCTCCCCCCGCTTAGCTTGACTCCCCTGAGTCGCAAGAATCGCTCTGATGGCTGCCCCATCAATTCCTTCCGGTGTCCAGGCCGGCACACCTGGAACCGTGTTGATCACTGGCACCACGTCCGGGGTCGGACTCAATGCCGCCAAGGCGATGGTGGATCGGGGTTGGCGGGTTGTGACTGCCAACCGTGACCCTGTTCGAGCTGCCGAGGCTGCGGATGCTCTCGGCATTGATTCCCGACCGCTGAATCACCTGCGCATCGACTTTGGCGATCTCGAGAGTGTGCGTGCTGGTGTTGAGACTCTCGTGGCTTCCCTGTCCGGTGAGTTGGACGCCCTCGTCTGCAATGCGGCGGTTTACAAGCCTCGCCTCAAGCAGCCCGAGCGTTCACCCCAGGGGTACGAAATTTCCATGGCCACGAACCACCTTGGCCATTTCCTCCTGATTCAGATGCTCATGGAGTCCCTGAAGGCCTCCAGTCATCCGTCACGCCGGGTGGTGATCCTCGGCACCGTCACCGCCAATTCCAAAGAACTTGGAGGCAAGATTCCAATTCCTGCACCCGCTGATCTTGGTGATCTCTCAGGGTTCGAGCAGGGTTTTCAGGCCCCGATCAGCATGGCCAGCGGCAAAGCTTTCAAGCCTGGAAAAGCCTACAAAGACAGCAAGCTCTGCAACATGATCACGACCCAGGAGCTGCATCGTCGGCTTCATGAGGGGACAGGAATCGTGTTCAGTTCGCTCTACCCGGGCTGTGTGGCGGATACCCCTTTGTTCCGCAACACACCGAAGGCGTTCCAGACCATTTTTCCCTGGTTTCAGAAAAACATCACCGGCGGCTATGTCAGTCAGGCCTTGGCTGGTGAGCGGGTGGCCCAGGTGGTTGCTGATCCGGAGTTTGCTGTTTCCGGGGTGCACTGGAGCTGGGGCAATCGCCAGAAAAAAGATGGCCGTCAGTTCAGCCAAGAGCTCTCGGACAAGGCCACGGACCCCTCAACCGCTGAACGGGTCTGGGATCTGTCGATGGAGCTTGTGGGCCGCTCCGCGGTGGAAAGCTGAGCTCAGTCGAAGCCGAGCAGATCGAAGATCTCCCGATCCTTGAGAGGCTCGGCCTCCAAGGGTTCCACCTTGTCGAGCATCGCCTGGGCGAGGTTGAGGTATTCGTTCTGGACCTCCTTCACGGCTGGGTCGCTGTCGTCCATTTCGAAGATGGTGCATTTCTTCAGGCGTGAGCGCCTGATCGCATCCACGTCGCGGAAGTGGGCCATGGTGCGAAGGCCAGTGCGCGCATTGAATTTGTCGATCTGGTCGGTGTCAGCTGAGCGGTTGGCAACCACTCCACCAAGGCGCACCTTGTAGTTCTTTGCCTTGGCTTGAATCGCCGCCACGATTCGGTTCATCGCGAAGATCGAATCAAAATCGTTGGCGGTGACAATCAGGCAGTAGTTGGCATGTTGCAAGGGGGCTGCGAAGCCACCACACACCACGTCCCCGAGCACATCAAAGATCACCACATCGGTGTCTTCCAGAAGGTGGTGCTCCTTCAGCAGCTTCACGGTCTGTCCGGTCACGTAACCACCACAGCCCGTACCGGCAGGAGGCCCCCCGCTTTCCACGCATTGCACGCCATTGAATCCCGTGAAGACAAAATCTTCCGGCCGTAGTTCTTCGCTGTGAAAGTCAACCTCCTCAAGGATGTCGATCACCGTTGGCACCATGCGGTGGGTGAGGGTGAAGGTGCTGTCATGTTTGGGGTCGCACCCGATCTGAAGCACCCGTTTGCCCAGCTTGGAAAAGGCAGCGGAGAGATTGGAGGACGTGGTCGATTTGCCGATTCCCCCTTTGCCATAAACGGCAATGACCAGAGCCCCCTCCTGGATGCTCACCGAGGCATCCTGGTGGACCTGCACGCTGCCTTCACCATCGGCAGGCCTGCTCAGGGTTGTTGTCATTGGAAAGAACCACTTGTTTTCATTGAACTGCAGCAGGGGTGGATTGCAGGTAATCGATCTGGAAATGACATAACAGGTTGAGGAGTGTGCATTTGCCGACAGTAATCACAGATTCTCTGGTGGTTTCTACCTAGGTATTTCTTGCATGAATCGCTGCGCATCCTCGTGCTCATGCACTGAAGTGGGCCTTGGCGTCATACAGGGTTTCACTGTTGATCTCCTTCCGCCCGCTTTCCCGGGCATAGGCCTCAGTGTTACGACGAACCTTGCCGCGCACGAAGAAGGGGATCTTCTTGAGTTCCGCTTCTCCGTCGGCAGTCCATTGCAGGGTTAGTGAGTGCGCTGCAGTCGATTGTTCCTCGCTGTCAGCGCTGATTTCGGCCGTCATTTGGCCTGCCTGCAACCCGCCAAGATGACCGAGATGGCTTTGGTGGCCATCCACAAACTCAAAGTCATGGCGGAACATGCCGATCAGGTGCTCCTCCAGGCCCATCATCAACGGATGCACCCAGGTGTCAAAGATCACATTGGCTCCTTCCCAGCCCATCTGTGGGCTGTAGCGGGCTGGAACGTCCTGCACATGCATTGGTGTGCTGATCACGGCGCAGGGAATCCCCAGTCGCTTGGCGCTATGACGTTCCATCTGGGTCCCGAGCACCAGTTCAGGGGCCGCTTCCGCCATCGCGGCCTCCACCGCTAGGTAGTCATCACTGATCAAGGCTTCCAGGCCCAGCTCCTTCGCCAGCGTCCGGACCGGTCGCGCCATCTCTCGGCTGTAGGTGCCCAGGCCCACCACCTGGAAGCCCAGTTCCTGTCGGGCGATCCGGGCCGCTGCCAGCACATGGCTTCCGTCGCCGAAAATGAACACCCGCTTGCCGGTGAGGTAAGTGGAGTCGACGGAGTCCGAATACCAGGGCAAGCGCGAGCGCTGCCTTCCCTCCTCCGGATCCGGCGGCTCCAGGCCGAGCAGTGCGTGCAGTTCCTGCAAGAACTGTGTTGTTGCCCCGATTCCGATCGGCACAGTGCGTGTGAAGGGGATGCCGTAGTTGCGCTCCAGCCAGCTGCAGCAGGGCTCAGCGATTTCCGGGTAGAGGCAGATGTTCGCGTCCGCGTCGGGCAGTCGCATCACATCAGCCACGGAGGCTCCCATCGGCAGCACGACCTGAACGTCAATGCCGTGGTCCTCCAGCAGTCCTCGGATCTCATGCACGTCATCCCGGCAGCGAAAGCCCAGGAGGGATGGGCCCATCAGGTTCACCCTGGGGCGTCGTTGCTGCTCTTTCCAGGCCTGGGGGCCAGGGTTGGCAGCCCCAGGAGATTGGGCAGCGGCGTTGTGGAGGAGTAACCCGCGCACCAGCTGATACAGGGTTTCCGCTGCACCCCAGTTCTCCTTCTTGCTGTAGGCGGGAAGTTCCAGGCTCACGATGGGTAAGTCCAGTCCCATGCCCGCGGCGAGGGCCCCTGGCTGGTCCTGGATCAGTTCGGCAGTGCAGCTCTCCCCCACCAGCAGGGCATCGGGCCTGAAGCGAGCGACGGCTTCGCGCACATGCCGCTTCACCAGCTCGGCGGTGTCGCCGCCGAGGTCGCGGGCCTGGAACGTGGTGTAGGTGACGGGTGGGCGCCGGCCGCGCCGCTCGATCATGGTGAAGAGCAGATCGGCATAGGTGTCGCCCTGAGGGGCGTGAAGCACGTAGTGCACACCCTCCATCGAGGCAGCGATGCGCATGGCCCCCACATGGGGCGGCCCTTCATAGGTCCAGAGAGTGAGGTCCATCGGTTAGGGGGCTGTGGGGTGAAGCAGCTGGTGGCGCTGAAGGGGTCTGGAAAAGAGCTCTGCCAGCTCTCCGGCCTGGTCGATGCCGTGGATGGGGCTGAAGACCAGTTCGATCGACCATTTGGTGGCGATGCCTTCGGCTTCCAAGGGGTTGGCCAGACCCATGCCGCAGACGACGAGATCGGGTCGGCTGTCTCGCACGCGATCCAGTTGTTGTTCCACGTGCTGTCCCTCCATCACCCGAGTGCCGTCGGGCAGCAGGTCCAGCTCCGCCTGCATCAGGTCCCGATTCAGATAGGGCGTGCCCACCTCCACCAGCTCCATGCCACATTCCCTGTGCAGAAAGCGCGCTAAGGGGATCTCCAGCTGGGATTCGGGCAAGAGAAAGATTCTCTGTCCCGCCAATCTGCGCCGGTGGGGCTCCAGGGCTTGCTTGGCTCTTTGCATCAAGGGATCAAGGATGTCGTTCACGGTTGGTGGATCGACGCCCCAGGCCTGAGCGGCCGCTTCCATCCAGAGACGACTTCCCTCCGCACCTAAGGGGTAAGGAGCCGCGAGGATGGTGGCTCCCCGATCGCGGAGCCGGCGCGCGGTATCGCCAAGAAAGGGTTGGCAGAGCAGGACGCGTGTGCCCTCGCCCACGGGAGGTAGCTCGGTGGACTGCCTGGGGGGGAGGCTGCGCACCGTCGCGATTCCCATGCGCTGGAACAGTGTGATCAAGCGATCTTCCACTGCATTGGCGAGTGTCCCCACCAGCAGCAATTGCTTCTCATCACTGGTCGGAAGCATGGGTACCAGGGCTGCGAGGGCGCCGTCCTCTCCCTGGGTGAAGGTCGTCTCAATCCCGCTCCCGGAGTAGTTCACCACTTGCACCCGACCGCTGAGTTCCTCGTTGAGTCGTTCCGCGGCCCTGGCCAGATCGAGTTTGATCACTTCGCTGGGGCAAGACCCCACAAGAAAGAGGGTGCGGATTTCGGGGCGGCGTTGCAGAAGCTCTCTGGCAACTCGATCCAGCTCCTCTTGGGCATCGGCCAGGCCGGCCAGATCTCGCTCGCTCAGAATGGCGGTGCCGAAGCGCGGTTCCGCGAAGATCATCACGCCGGCAGCGCTTTGAATCAGGTGGGCACAGGTGCGTGAGCCCACCACGAGAAAAAAAGCATCTGGCATGCGTCGATGCAGCCAGACGATGGAGGTGAGACCGCAGAACACCTCACGGGGCCCCGACTCCTTCAACAGGTTGGCGCTCATTCCGCCCAGGGCAAAGGTGGATTCCTTCAGGGTGGCGCCGGAACTGCCTGGAGCCTCTGGGCACAGGAACTCTTTGGGATCAGAGCGGGTTCGATCGGTTGTTTGTGCCTACTGTTCGAGCGCAATCCATGGCGTCTTTCCTTGTCTCCCCTGCGCGTTCTGCCCGAGGTTCTCGCTTGGACTGTGGCGTTGGCTGCCTGTCAATCCCCGGCAAAAAAGGCGGTGAAGGATGAAGTGAAAGTGGCCCAAGGTGTCGAGGCCGTTTGCGCGGCACGTCTCGACGTGGATGCGGCTGTGGCAAGCGTGAATTCCCTGACCGCTCAGTCGACCATCGCTGATGCCGAGAAGGCCGGTGAGTCCCTCAAGGCAGCGCTTAGCAAGCTTGAAGGGGCGGAGGAACAGCTCAATAAGGCTGAGGTCAAGGAGTACCGCGGTCAGGTGCAGCTCTTCCAGAAGGCGATTCAATCTGTCACTCAAGACAAAAACCTGACCCTCGAACAGGCTGCCGAGCAGCTCAAGGGTAAGACTGCTCTGGTGGTCGCGGCCCGCGAACAGCTGGCTGCGACCACGGTGTGTGTCGAGATCAAGGCGCCTGCCGCTCAAGACAAAGCCAAGCCCTGATCTCAGAGACGGCGGCGGAAACGATCATCGTTGAAGCCGCCCGACTTGCTGTCGCTGCTTTCGATTCGGGTCAATCGCCAGACGTTGCGGCTGACCCGACGGGCACGGAGGCCGCCTCGTTCCACTGTTTCAGCACCGGGTCTGGCGCCGAGCAGCAGGCTCACCTCTGCGGTTGAAAGGGGTGCACCTGTTTCCACAGCGAGGGCCGTGAGTTCAAGGCGCTGGCGCAGCTGGCGAATGGAATCGGCGGTTTCGTCAGCCGGGGCGTCCAGCCAGGGAAGGTCCACTTGCCCTTCATGGGCCAAGCGCTGCATCAGGGTGTAGCTCACCAGGCCGAGAGCCTGTTCGGCATTGAGCTCCGGGGTCGCCATGGTTCGAAACAACGGATGGCCGGACGGTATCGGTTGCCTGTCGGTGTGCAAGCGCTTGCAGCTCCTTTATTCATGACCTTCCGGTAAGATCCCGGCTATGACTCGTTTCGCCGGCTTCGATCCCCGGGAGCGGCGGCGTGGAGGCAGCGCTCTCGTCACCGGCACGGAGGTTCACCCCTCCGCTGGAGGTCCGAGCTGTGTGGTGACCACCGATAGCGAATCCCCCCGTCTGAATCGACAGAACAGTCATGTGCAGTCGATTGAACTGCGGACCCATGTCTTTATCGATTCCCTCCAGCCTCAGTTGGCGGCTTACATGGGTTCAGTCAGTCAGGGGTTTCTTCCGATTCCCGGCGATGCCTGCCTGTGGATGGAGGTGTCCCCTGGCATGGCCGTGCATCGGGTCACGGACATAGCCCTGAAGGCCAGCAACGTGCGCCTCGGTCAGATGGTCGTGGAGCGTGCCTTCGGTTCGATGGCGCTCTATCACCGCGATCAGAGCACCGTGCTCCATTCCGGTGATGTGGTCCTCGAGGCCATTGGTAGCTCGATCGAGCAGCGCAGTCCGGCTGATGTCAGCTGGACGGAGGTGATCCGTGCGATCACTCCCGACCATGCAGTGCTGATCAACCGCCAGAACCGCCGGGGCTCGATGATCGAGGCCGGGATGAGCATGTTCATTCTTGAGACCGAACCCGCCGGCTACGTCTTGATCGCTGCCAATGAGGCGGAGAAAGCCTCCAACATCACACTTGTGGATGTGAAAGCTGTCGGTGCGTTCGGGCGGCTCACTCTGGCCGGACGTGAGGGCGACGTGGAGGAGGCCGCTGCTGCAGCGATGCGGGCGATCGAGCTCATTAACCGCCGCTCGTCACTGCGTTGATGATCACCGGTTGAGTCCGAGACGTTCCCGCAGGCGTGGCGCCAGCGCTCTTGCTGCCTTTCCTCGGCTACCAAGGCGAGCCAGCTGGGATCCATTTAGTTCGCCGTAGCTGCAGTTGGCCTCGCGCACCCAGAACAGGGATTCAATGCCGCCGCCGCTGAAGGCCGGTGCTTTGAGGAGTTCCCCCCAGCAGACTCCCTCCGCTTCTTCCAGGCACTGCCCTTCTGGTGAACAGAGAACCATCGCACTACGAAAGCAGGCGCTGCGGTAAGGATCGCCTTCCAGAGCTTCAAGCAACCTTTGGATCTTTTCGGAATCGGTTGGTGCCAGCCGTGCAGTGAAAAGACCAGGGGCTCCTCCAAGCGCATCAACCTCCAAGCCGGAGTCGTCTGCGAGTGACCAGTATCCGGTACGGCGTGCTGCCGCAACTGCTTTCAGACGGGCGTTTTCGAGGTAAGTCGCTCCCGTTTCTTCCACATCAAGATCGTCAGGTTGACGCCTCACCTCGAGAGCGAGAGGGCCAAGCATCGAGACGATCTCAGCAACCTTGTTGGGGTTGCCACTGGCAATGGTCAAAACAGGGCGAACCAATCCTGAACAGGTCGGAAGGCATCCATTGTGTGGCTTAGCGGTATGAATCTCTCCACGTCGCGAGGTTGGAGCCAGAACGGGTTGAACATTCCACCCCCGCAGGCGCGGGGCACTGTCTCCAAATGTGAAGCTAGGTCTGGCGCGCGCTCTTGCCATCGGCCTGTCCGGGGGTGCTCACATGAACCCCAACAGCGTCAGCGAACAGTTGGAGCCTTGGTGATTAGCCCTGCTTATAGCGTTCACTATGGACTGTGATGCTCAAAACGCCTCCTATCGCTTGACGTTTGGTGCTTCGGCAGAGCAATGTCAGCGGCGAACATTCCACCCCTTTCCCGGTAGGCAATGGCTAACGAAACCATGGGCATCGCTCTCGGCATGATCGAGACCCGCGGCCTGGTCCCCGCGATCGAAGCTGCTGACGCCATGACCAAGGCTGCTGAAGTGCGCCTGATCGGTCGTGAGTTCGTCGGCGGCGGCTACGTCACCGTTCTGGTGCGTGGCGAGACCGGCGCTGTGAACGCCGCTGTGCGCGCTGGTGCTGATGCTTGCGAGCGCGTCGGCGACGGCCTCGTTGCTGCTCACATCATTGCCCGCCCCCACCGCGAAGTGGAGCCTGCTCTGGGCAACGGCAACTTCCTGGGTCAGAAGGACTGAGATCTGCCGCTGAGTTTTTGACGAACTCGCGCCTCTCAAATCCCTTCACCGACCTAACGGAGTTTTCCCATGAGCAAGAAGTACGACGCTGGGGTCAAGGAGTACAGAGACACTTACTGGACTCCTGATTACGTTCCCCTCGACACCGACCTGCTGGCCTGCTTCAAGTGCACCGGCCAGGAAGGTGTGCCCAAGGAAGAAGTCGCCGCTGCTGTGGCTGCTGAATCCTCAACCGGCACCTGGTCCACTGTGTGGTCCGAGCTCCTCACCGACCTCGACTTCTACAAAGGCCGTTGCTATCGCATCGAAGACGTCCCTGGTGACAAGGAGTCCTTCTACGCGTTCATTGCCTACCCCCTCGATCTGTTCGAAGAGGGTTCCATCACCAACGTGCTGACCTCCTTGGTCGGCAACGTGTTCGGCTTCAAAGCCCTGCGTCACCTCCGTCTGGAAGACATCCGCTTCCCGATTGCGTTCATCAAGAGCTGCTACGGCCCGCCGAACGGCATTCAGGTCGAGCGCGATCGGATGAACAAGTACGGCCGTCCTCTGCTGGGCTGCACCATCAAGCCGAAGCTCGGCCTGAGCGGTAAGAACTACGGTCGCGTGGTCTATGAGTGCCTGCGTGGCGGTCTGGACTTCACCAAGGACGACGAGAACATCAATTCCCAGCCCTTCCAGCGCTGGCAGAACCGCTTCGAGTTCGTTGCGGAAGCCATCAAGCTGGCTGAGCAGGAAACCGGTGAGCGTAAGGGTCACTACCTCAACGTGACCGCCAACACTCCTGAGGAGATGTATGAGCGCGCTGAGTTCGCTAAGGAACTCAAGATGCCGATCATCATGCACGACTTCATCACCGGTGGCTTCACTGCCAATACCGGTCTCTCGAAGTGGTGCCGTAAGAACGGCATGCTGCTCCACATCCACCGCGCCATGCACGCGGTGATCGACCGTCATCCCAAGCACGGCATCCACTTCCGCGTTCTCGCCAAGTGTCTGCGTCTGTCCGGTGGTGACCAGCTCCACACCGGCACCGTGGTCGGCAAGCTGGAAGGTGATCGTCAGACCACCCTCGGCTACATCGACCAGCTGCGTGAGTCCTTCGTTCCCGAAGATCGCAGCCGCGGCAACTTCTTCGATCAGGACTGGGGTTCCATGCCTGGCGTGTTCGCCGTCGCCTCCGGCGGTATCCACGTGTGGCACATGCCCGCCCTGGTCACCATCTTCGGTGACGACTCCGTTCTGCAGTTCGGTGGTGGTACCCATGGTCACCCCTGGGGTTCCGCTGCAGGTGCTGCTGCCAACCGTGTGGCCCTCGAAGCCTGCGTCAAGGCACGCAACGCCGGCCGTCATCTCGAGAAGGAGAGCCGCGACATCCTCACGGAAGCCGCGAAGCACAGCCCCGAGCTTGCCATCGCCCTCGAGACCTGGAAGGAGATCAAGTTCGAGTTCGACACCGTCGACAAGCTCGACGTTCAGAACTGATCGGCAGGGAGAGCACCTCAATCGGTGTTCTCCCACCGTTCTTCGTCATGACTCCGGCCGGATAACAACAGATCCGGTCCAACCAATTCCGTAACCCAGGATCCCCATGCCTTTCCAGAGCACCGTGGGTGACTACCAAACAGTCGCCACCCTGGAGACCTTCGGCTTTCTTCCGCCGATGACCCAGGACGAGATCTACGACCAGATCGCCTACATCATTGCCCAGGGTTGGAGCCCGCTCGTCGAGCATGTCCACCCCAGCAACTCCATGGCCACGTATTGGTCCTATTGGAAGCTGCCCTTCTTCGGTGAGAAGGACCTCAATGTTGTGGTCAGCGAGCTCGAGGCTTGCCATCGCGCTTATCCCGACCACCACGTGCGCATCGTTGGTTACGACGCCTACACCCAAAGCCAGGGTGCTTGCTTCGTGGTCTTCGAAGGTCGCTGATCCTCGATCCAGCTGATCTTCGATCCAATGGTTCCGAGCCCTGACCTTCATCAGGGCTCAACTCTTTTCCGGGAGGGCTCCACCCTTCCATTCACGACGACAACCTCGGGCGGACATGGCAAGACTTTCCAGTCGCGAACTCGCACTTGAGCGCCGTAAGGCGCTGACCACCGCCGGGAAGAAGGCATCGGTTGCCGCAGGCGGTAAAGCGAATCGTGTGCGCACGGCTTCGGATGCACGTCCGACCCGCACGGATGCTGCTGCTGAGATCACAGCCACCACGCCTGTTGCTTCGCAATCTGCAGTCGCTTCTGTCTCTGCCCCTGCTGCCGTGACTCTGCAGCGCGCTCCAGTCGCCCGCTTCTCCCAGGTGAAGCCCCAGAGCAATCCCAGTCGTGAGCTGGTGCTCGCCCGTCGTGAAGCACTCTCCCGTCGAGGCAAAACCGCTGATACCAGTCGCGACCGCAATCGCACTGATGTGGCTCGGCAAACGGTTGTCGCTCCCGCATCTGAACCGGCCAAGAAAGAGTGCGGATGCGGTGGACAGCGTGCAGCTGAGAAAGGATTGTCGACACGTCCTGCGGTCTCCGTTGAGCTGAGCAATCGCTCCGGCGACCGTCGCGCCGCTGCTGAGCGACGTAGTGCGTCACCCAAGCGCCGGTCCATTGAAAATCCCAGCCGCGCTTTGGTGCTGGCTCGCCGCGATGCCATGTCGAAGCACGGCAAGACTGCTGGCAAGCAGCCCACCAGCGCAGCCGCTGTTGCTCGTCAGGCCAATCCCGATCTCACCAGCCGTGAGTTGGCTCAGCAGGTGCGCGAATTGCGTGCCAAGGCTGGTGCCCGTAATAAGCAGAGTGCGGGTGTGACCCGCCCCTCTGGTCCCAATCGTCATGGTTCCAAGCAGGCAGCCGCTGCGGATGCCCATTGGAAAGTGGGTGAGTCCCAGACAACAGGTGGTCAGACCGTCACCGGTACCCAGGCCAACCGCTCGGTGAAGACCACCGGCAATGAGGCCAGCACCTGCCGCTCCATCACTGGCACTGAGTACTTGGGTGCCGAAGTCTTCCAGACCTTCTGTCAAAGCGCTCCTGCCGTCACCACCCCTGCAAAGGTTCGCGTGACCGCTACCAGCCACGGCAATCGTGTGACCGGCAACGAAGTCGGACGCTCCGAGAAAGTGACTGGTGACGAGCCCGGCACCTGCAAATCCGTCACCGGTACTGAATACATCTCTGCGAACCAGTCCGCGGCTTATTGCGGTGGTTCCACCCCCTCCCCACGCAAAGTCGGACACAGCCTGACCCAGCAAGGACGTCCAGTGAGTGGCGTGATGGTGGGCCGTTCTTCCAGTGTCACTGGTGATGAAGCCGGAGCTGGTCGTGCCCTCACTGGAGATCAGTACCTCGGATCCGACCCCCTCCCTGAGGGACGTCCTGCCGCCAAGGTCGGACGTTCCGCCACCCTTTCCGGCACCGGTGTGACTGGAACGATGGTGGGTCGCTCTGCGCAGGTGACCGGCGATGAGTTCGGCTCTTGCCATCGCGTCACTGGTGATCAATACATCAGTGCTGAGCAAGTCAATGCTTTTTGCGGGTCTAAGGCAGAGCCTGAAGCCGCCAAGGTGGGTTTCAGCATCACCAACCGCAATCAGGTCGTCAGCGGCACCCGCACCGGTCGGTCCGACAAGGTCACTGGGGACGAGCCCGGTAGCTGCAAGGCTGTGACCGGTACTCCCTATGCAGGTCTTGAGCAGGCTGGTCAATACTGCGGTACCCCTGCTGTGCAGGCCATCCGTGAACGCACTCCAGTGCGCGTCGGCACTCCTTCAGCCCCGATGACCGGTCTTCAGCCCGGGGTCGGTGGCGTGATGACCGGTGATGAGCGTGGAGCCTGCGAAGCGATTACTGGAACTCCCTATCTGGGTGCTGATCAACTCGCTGCGGCCTGCGGTTCCGATGCCCCCGCCGGCACTGAAACCCATGGTGTGTCACCGGAAGGTGCCCCTTGGACACGTTTCAGTGTGATGTCCCCCGCCCGTGCCGCTCAACAGGATCGTGAGCTTCGTTCCGGGGTCACTGGCACCGCCTATGAGCAGGGGAGCCGCATCACCGGCCCTTTTGATATGGCCGGCGGAAAAGTCACGGGTACCGAGCAGTTTCGCTTCGATAACCGCGAATTCCAGAACCGGCAACAGCGACAGTTCCAGCCCACCGTGGCTGTGGTGAGTGAGCCTCCCACCAAGCCTGTCTCTCGGGTCACCGGCGAGGGTTCGTCCACCAAGGTCACCGGCGACGACTGGGACCGTGGTGAGCACGTCACGGGTACGGAAGGGGCTTCAGCCCGCCGTCGCAATCCTTCCCGTCCTGGCCCGATGAGCGCCATGTCGTCCTTCGAACGCAAGCGCAACCAGGAAACGGAGTGGCCCGTCAGCCGTGTGACCGGCTCCTCTGGCAACACCGACAAAGGATCGCTGATCACCGTCTCCGGCGGCGCTCGGGGCTGATCGAAGAATGGTTCGCTCCCAACCATCGGCACGGAGCGGGCGCCCACTGGCTCCCACGGCTCCCACACGTCGTCAGCTGCAGTTGGCTCAGGCCCTCTCCAGCTCAACTGAGATGGGACCCAACCAGGATCAACCCGGATCGGATCCAGTTGCTACCACCCGCAGTGCCGCCCTTGAACGGCGTAAGGCGCTGACCACTGCGGGCAAAGCGGCAGTGGTGAATGATGCTCGTTTGTCCAGTGGACGGATTCGTTCAAGTCAGGACACCCGACGACCTGTCGTGCAGCGCCCCTCCTGGATTCGCCGGGATCAATCGGCTGAACTTCAGCCTCAGGCATGCTCTCCTTCCGCTCGATTTCAAGCGGCCACAGTGTCTCGCAGAGGTGTGTTGGCTGCCCATCCCCTCACCCAGCTCTCCGAGAACAACAGGCTCCAGGCCTATGAACTGGAGGTCAAGGGACGTTTTGATCGCATCGTTCCTGTTCTCCAGAGGGTTTCAGCCTTCCAACACGACGCTGATTTCATTACCCAGGCTCAACGCTTAGCTCGGGCCGAGCTCGGATTTGATCTACCCGATCACATCCTTGAGAAAGCATGGGTGCGTCCCCTCGACATGCGCGCCCTGTTTGCCTGGTGTGTGTTCCAGGCCCATCAATCCCTGAGCGAGCGTTTCTTTCTCGATGACCCTCTCGGCGGTGCGTCCGGGAGTCAGCGCGCTGAGCAGTTCAACACTTTCTTGCTCGACTGCGGTTTCCATCTGCTTGATGTCACTCCCTGCGCGGATGGTCGTTTAGCCCATTCCATTGCCTACGCCCTCCGCATTCCCTTCAGTGCCGTGCGGCGTCGCTCCCATGCCGGAGCCATGTTCGACGTGGAAAACACGGTCAATCGTTGGGTCAAAACCGAGCATCGCCGTTTTCGCGAACATGTTCCCAACGAGCCCCATGCCCCTACGCGTTATTTGAAAGTGGTTACGTACCACTTCAGTTCTTTAGATCCATCCCACCAAGGCTGTGCCGCCCACGGCAGCAACGACTCCCTGGCGGCCTCTGCAGGTTTGCAACGCCTCAAGGATTTCCGTGAAGCCGTTGAGAACAGCTTCTGCTGTGGTGCTTCGGTGGATCTTTTATTGATCGGTCTCGACACTGACACCGATGCGATCCGGGTTCATGTTCCGGATCGTGATGGTGCGATCAAGCTTGATCAATGGTTGTGTGCTGCAACTCTTTATGAGAGCACCGCCTGTCTGCAGGCTGATCAGGCTCGTGAGGCGGTCATCGCTGCGGTGGAAACCCACTCCACGACGGCTCCTGATCCGGGCATGGTGCGCTTCATTGCTGAGTTACTGATCAACAATTTCTCCCAACAGGATTACGTCCG
Source organism: Synechococcus sp. HK01-R (assembly GCF_014217855.1). Classification (NCBI taxonomy): domain Bacteria; kingdom Bacillati; phylum Cyanobacteriota; class Cyanophyceae; order Synechococcales; family Synechococcaceae; genus Synechococcus; species Synechococcus sp. HK01-R. The sequence goes on from NZ_CP059059.1 coordinate 1,551,992, forward strand.
TGCCCTGCACCACGGGCCCTATCCCGATGCAGGCCATGCTGAACGCTTTATCGGTGTCGGCATCGGGTTCAAGGAGGTGCATCTACGCAACCTCACCTACTTCGCCCATCTCGACACTGTTGAGGAAGGTGCTCCGGATCTCGATGTCGGCGTCAAGATCTTCAAGGGACTCAATGTTTCAAGGGATCTGCCAATCCCTGTCGTTGTCCGCTTCGATTACTCAGGCAAGGTTCCTGGTGCCAGAGAGCGGGCTGTCGCTGATTGCCATCGCGTCAACCAAGCGATCGCCGCCCGCTACACGGAGCTTGTTGACGCCGGCCTGCTCCACACCATGCTCACGGTCCGAGATCGTGACAACCCCTCCCCTGCCGAAACGGTAGGGTCCTCCCTCGATCCTGTCCGTCAGGAGGCTCACTGATCATGCTCATCGTCAAGGTCATCAAGCCACTCGTCTCAACCAATCGGATCCCCGATTTTGAGCACAAGCATCTTCAGGTCGTCCTCGATGGCAGCACCAAAAAAGTGGCTGTTGATGCCGTCGGTGCCAAGCCCGGAGACTGGGTCATCTGCGTTTCCAGCTCTGCTGCCCGTGAGGCTGCCGGCAGCAAGTCTTATCCCAGTGACCTCACCATCGTTGGGATCATTGACCATTGGGAGCCCGATCCCCCGAAACCTCCCTCCACACCATCCGCACCTGCAGCGTCCCCTGCAGCTCCCCCAACCCCACCCCAGGGGGCTGCAGGCTGATGGAAATCATGCAGGTGCGGGGAACACTGATTTGCACGTATCGGGTCGCCGGACTTGATCACATGCACCTGCGCATTCTGGAAAACAACAAAGGCAAGAAACTTGTGGCTGTTGATCCCGTTGGTGCTCGAGAAGGGAACTGGGTTTTTACTGCCAGCGGCTCTGCGGCCCGTCATGCCTGTCCTGATAACACGGTCCTCACTGATCTCACCATCGGCGGGATCATCGATCACTGGACGCCGGATGGATAACTGATCGCCCCGTCCCGCTTCGTTCCATCCACTCCCTCCTCACCATGGCCACTCCAACGCCCCGCCGTCGCTCTTCCGCTGGTTCCAGCCCGTCGGCTGCTTCCTCAGGTGCTTCTGTTCCCTCCACGTCCAGCGGAGCGCTGACCCCTGCGGCCGCGACCCCAGCGGCAAGCACCTCCGCAGCGGCTGACAAGACAACGCCGGCTGTCAAAAACACACCGGCTGCCAAGGCAACTGTCGATGTGACCGCCGTTGCCGCAGCCACAAGCACACGCCGCAGTGCTAGTTCCAGCACCACAAGCAGCCGTCGCAGCACAAGCGCGAGCCGATCGGGTACGAGTCGCTCGACCAGCACACGATCCAGCAGCGCTTCCGGTGGTGCCGCTCGCCGTGCCTCCTCGAGTGTCTCTGCGGCTGCAACGCCTGCACCGATCAAGGGCATTGCCCTCGGCATGATCGAAACCCGTGGGATGGTGCCTGCAATTGAAGCGGCCGATGCGATGACCAAAGCTGCCGAGGTGCAGCTGATCAGTCGCGAGTACGTCGGCGGTGGCTACGTGACCGTCATGGTGCGCGGTGAGACCGGTGCGGTGAACGCCGCTGTTCGCGCAGGCGCTGATGCCTGTGAGCGAGTAGGCGATGGCCTGGTGGCCGCCCATATCATTGCGCGTCCCCATCAGGAGGTTGAGCCTGCCTTGGTGGCGACCGGCGCCCGTCGCCGCCTCTGAGTGGAATGGCGTTCCCGGACTCCCAATTCCGCTTAGATTCTCCGGCCAACGCGCCTTCGGCCGGAAACGTCTGAGTTCTTTTTTTTGAGCACGTTTTCCACCCTGACCATTGAGACCGCCTGGCTGATCCCCCTCTATGGATTGGCAGGAACCCTCGTGGCCCTTCCATGGGCCGCTGGCTGGTTTCGCAGGGATGCGCATCGCCCCCCCGCTTACCTCAACATCCTTCTCACCCTGATTGCCTTTGTGCATGGGAGTTGGGTGTTGCGTGAGGTGATGCTCAATGGGCCTGTGTCTCTTGAGTTTCCCTGGCTGGCTTTTGCAGACCTGCAGCTCAACATCAGCTTCAGCCTGTCGCTGACCAACCTGGCGGCTCTTGAACTGATCACGGGTCTCAGCCTTCTGGCTCAGTTCTATTCACTCGGTTATCTCGATAAGGAGTGGGCCCTTGCCCGTTTCTTCGCTCTCCTCGGCTTTTTCGAGGGTGCGATGTCTGGAGTCGTGCTCAGTGACTCCCTGTTTCAGAGCTATTTCCTGCTGGAGATGCTCACCCTGTCCACCTACCTGCTGGTGGGGTTCTGGTACGCCCAGCCGCTGGTGATCACCGCTGCCAGGGATGCCTTTCTCACCAAGCGCGTCGGCGATGTCCTCCTGCTGATGGGGGTGGTGTCTCTGGCTGCCTGGTCTGGAGTCATGGGCTTTCAGGATCTTTACGCCTGGTCAGCAACGCAACCCATGACCCCCATTGCCGCGACCCTGCTGGGTTTAGGTCTGATTGCTGGCCCGGTCGGAAAGTGCGCCCAGTTCCCCATGCACCTCTGGCTGGATGAAGCGATGGAGGGTCCGAACCCAGCTTCGATTTTGCGCAATTCCGTCGTTGTCACCTGCGGCGCCATCGTTCTCCTCAAGGTGATGCCCCTGCTGCAGCAGGCTCCCGTCACCCTGGTGGTCCTTCAGGTGATTGGAATCATCAGTGCCCTTGGCGGCTCGCTGGTTTCGATTGCCCAGGTGGATATCAAACGGAATCTCTCCTATTCCACAACGGCGTATCTGGGCCTCGTCTTTATCGCCATTGCGTTGCAGGTGCCCGTCCTTGCACTCCTGCTGCTCTTTGCCCACGCCGTTTCCAAAGCTCTGCTGTCCATGAGCGTGGGTGGCGTGATCGCAGCCACCAATTGCCAGGACATCACCGAACTCGGGGGGCTCGGTTCCCGTATGCCGGCAACCTCCGGATCCTTTCTGATCGGTTCGCTGGGTCTTGTTGGTTGTCTCCCGTTTGGGGGCTTCCTCTGCCTGGCCCAGTCTGTGGAGTTGATTGGCGCTCGTGAACCTGCCCTGGTTGTCGTGTTTCTCGTGACCAATGCGCTGACGGCCCTCAACCTCACCCGCGTCTACCGCCAGGTGTTCCTGGGCCAGTCCCTGGCCAAGACCAGGAGAGCCGCGGAGATCAATTGGCAAATGGCCCTGCCGATGGTGGCGCTGTCTGTGATCGTTCTGATCACCCCGTTGTTGCTGATTCGCCTGGAGTCTCTGGATGGGCTGCTCGCTTTCCCCGTCTGGGCGGCCGCGCTTGTGGTTGGCAGTGGCCTGGTGGGACTTCTCATCGGAGCCTTGATCCCTCTGAATAAAGCCTGGTCCCGTTCCCTGAATCCCATTCTTCGCTGGTTCCAGGATCTCCTCGCTTTTGACTTCTATACCGAGCGCTTCTACCGCCTCACGATCGTGAATGTGGTAGCTGCCTTTTCAAAACTGGCTGATCGCTTTGATCGCACGGTGGTCGATGGTGTGCTCCATTTCCTGGCTCGTTTCTCCCTTCAAAGCGCCGATGGTCTCAAATTGAGCATCAGCGGTCAGAGCCAGAGCTACGTGCTCACGGTGGTGGCGGCGATTGTGCTGCTGCTGTTCAGCCTCAGCTGGCTTCTGAACTGAGGTGAACGCCATGCTCTTGACCGTTCTTCTGCTGATCCCCTTTGGCGGGGCCCTCCTGATCTCTTGCCTGCCTGCCGGTACCCAGTCCGGTGGCATCAGGCGCGTGTCTCTGATGGTGTTGGCGATTCAGTGCCTGGCAGGGCTTCCGTTGCTCTGGGCCTTCGATTCCGCTCAGCAAGGTTTTCAGCTGGTTGAACGCATGCCATGGCTGCCCAGTCTTGGGCTCGACTACTCCCTCGCCGTCGATGGCCTTTCACTGCCGTTAGTGCTGATGAACGGAGTGCTCTGCCTGGTGGCAGCGTTTGCGTCCCGCAGCATTGAGAATCGGCCACGCATCTACTTCTCTCTCCTGCTGATCATCAGCGGTGCGGTGAATGGTGCCTTCCTGGCTCAGAACCTGTTGCTCTTCTTCCTGTTCTACGAATTGGAGCTCATTCCCCTCTGGCTGCTGATTGCGGTCTGGGGTGGCGCCAATCGCGCCTATGCCTCCACGAAATTTCTGATCGTCACCGCCGTTTCAGGGATTTTGATTCTGGCGGCATTCCTGGGAATGGCTGTCTTGACCGGCAGCGTTGATTTCGGCCTCCATCCTGTCCTCAGCTCCCAGATGGGGATTGTCAGCCAGTTGGTGCTGATGGGTGCTCTGCTGATCGGCTTCGGAATCAAGATTCCACTTTTTCCTTTCCATACTTGGCTGCCGGATGCTCACACCGAAGCCTCGACGCCGGTGTCCGTGCTTCTGGCAGGGGTCCTGCTCAAGCTGGGCACCTATGGTCTTCTGCGTTTCTGTCTTGGACTCTTCCCTGAGGCCTGGGCTGTCGCTGCTCCGTGGCTAGCCACCTGGGCGGCGGTGTCTGTGCTCTATGGATCCTTGGCCGCAATTGCCCAGACCGATATGAAGCGAATGGTGGCCTACAGCTCCGTGGGGCATATGGGCTATGTGCTGCTGGCGGCGGCAGCAGCCACCCCTGTTGCCCTGGAGGGCGCCCTTTTCCAGATGGTCAGCCATGGTTTGATTTCGGCGATTCTTTTCCTTGTCGTGGGTGTGGTTTATTCGCGCACTGGCACCAGGGATCTGAATGTGTTGCGGGGCCTTCTCAACCCTCAGCGTGGCCTTCCATTGAGTGGCTCTTTGATGATCATCGGCGTCATGGCTAGTGCTGGCATTCCGGGGATGGCCGGCTTCATTGCCGAATTCCTGATTTTCCGAGGCAGTCTTGAGAGCTTCACCACAGCCACCCTGCTCAGCATGGTGGGCTCGGGTCTCACAGCGGTTTACTTCCTGCTGCTTGTCAATCGTGCCTTTTTTGGACGCTTGGCAATCACCGCTGGTGACGATGTCAACCCCCGGGTGCTTGAACCGGTTCCTTTTCAGGATCAAATGCCGGCCATCCTTCTCAGTTTTGGGGTCCTGATTCTCGGTTTGGCCCCTGATCTTCTGGTCGGTCTGAGCGAGGCGGCGACGACCGGCCTCAGTCAGCTCGCTCTCACCACCCTGCCCGGAGGCCTCTCCTGATGCCCCACACCACGCCCCCGCTGCCCGATCACGAGGAGCTGGTCTCTCGCCTGCTCGCGGACGTTCCCTTGCTCGCTGACACTCCTGACCATCTTCTCCAGGTCGTGAATGTGCTCGAGAGTTACGGCCTCGTGCTGGATGCTTACAGCCGCAACCTGGTGTATCAGGGGCAGACCCAGCTGCTCAATCCCTTCCCGACCCTTCGTTTTTTCCACGAGGGTTTCAGCCTCCAGCGCCTCTGGAGCCATTGGATCGGTGATCGGATCAACTTCGAATACGCCGAGTACTGCCAGAAGGCGATGTTTTGGCATGGCACCGGAGGGCTGGATGCCTACCTCGACAGTGATCCCTTCCAGACGGTTTGTGATCGGATCATTCGCCTCAAAGCCCGTCGCGATCCGCTGTTGGCGCTGGTGAATGGACTGTTTCCGGGTTTCGCACCCGAGGCGATTCGCTCACTCACCACCATCTATGCCCTTGGGCTGTTCTGGCGTGTGATGAGCGATATGTTTGTTGACCTTGCCCGTCGCTATCGCATCGGTGAGGTGGCTTGCGTCAACGATGTGGTCCATCACATCCGTGATGGTCTGGTGGCTGCCGCCGCCAATCCGATCACCTACGAGGTGCAGGTCGGTGGTGAGACCATTTGGATCCTCCCGCCTGAAGCTGGCCTTACCTTCCTGGTGGATGTGGCTGTCCCTTATGTGGAGGCGGTGTTCTTCCGCGGGATGCCTTTCCTGGGAACCGTGTCGTACAACGCCCAGGCTCAGCAGATCTCTCCGGATCAAAGCAGCTTCCGCTACGGAGCGCTCTATGCCGACCCGCTTCCAAGCATGGGGGCGGGGATCCCTCCGAGCCTTTGCATGCAAGACATGTATCGCCACCTTCCCGATGAGCTCAGCCGCTGGTACGACAGCCATGGCCGAGGGCAGGCTGATGTTCATGTGCAGATCTGTATCAGCTTCCAGAAGTCGATGTTCTGTGTCACCAACGCGGCGATTGCTGGCACCATGCCCCATCCTCTCAATGTCCAGGATCCCGAGTCACAGGCGGCCAACCATGCCTATGCGTCTGCCTGGGCTGAGCGATTGATGGGGACTCGCAGGGATGCTCTGCTCTAAGTTCAGCGAAGCGTGTGCGTGTCGTTGTGCAGGATCAATCAGGGCGGCATCAATCAGGGCGGCATCAGTGGGAAGAGCGCAATCGTCCGGTCCGGCTTGAGCGCCGCGTTGAATTCGAGACCTACGGCGCCACCCGTGATTTTTTAGATCGTCTTGGCGCTTTCAGTGAAGAACAGCAACGCTTTCCGGATATCAGTTTTGGCCGCACTTACGTGAATCTCACCTTGCGGCCTCTCGATCTCGAGGAGGGAGCTCCTTTGCAGGCTGAGGATCATGCCTTTGCGGCAGCGGTCGATGGACTCATCGATTGACCTTGCGGCCAGCTTCGCCGATTCAGGCGTTGCTGAGGTATTAGCGCAGCTTGATCGCGATCTTGTTGGCTTGCGTCCTGTTAAGACGCGCATTCGTGAGATTGCAGCATTGCTTTTAGTGGATCGTGCTCGGGAGACCCTGGATCTGCCCAGCTCTGCACCCTCCCTGCACATGTCCTTCACGGGGCGTCCGGGAACTGGGAAAACGACAGTTGCGATCCGGATCTCCCAAATCCTTCATCGTCTCGGCTATTTGCGAAAAGGCCATGTGGTCACTGTGACCCGTGATGATCTTGTTGGTCAATATGTAGGCCATACCGCACCTAAAACCCGTGAAATGATCAAGCGCGCCCAGGGCGGTGTTCTGTTTGTTGATGAGGCTTACTATCTTTATAAGCCAGGCAATGAGCGGGATTACGGGGCTGAAGCGATCGAAATTCTTCTTCAGGATATGGAGAAGCAGCGCTCAGAGTTTGTTGTGATTTTTGCCGGTTATAAAGATCGCATGCAGGAGTTCTATCAGTCCAACCCCGGTCTCTCCTCCCGAGTCGCTCATCACATTGATTTTCCCGACTATAGCGATTCGGAGCTGATGGAGATTGCCCTTCTATTGCTGCATCAGCAGAACTACAGCTTCACTGATTCGGCTCAGCAAGCCTTTGCCGACTACATCGCACGCCGCCGGCTTCTGCCCTTCTTTGCTAATGCACGCTCAATCCGCAACGCTCTTGATCGTTTGCGACTCCGGCAGGCGAATCGGCTGTTTTCAAGAATGGCCGAACCGCTCAATCGTGAGGATCTGATTACGATTGAAGCCAGCGATGTATTGGCGAGCAGGGTGTTTCAGGGGGAAGTCGAAGGAGAGGATCCTGCTCGTCCGCTCACTCCCGGCCCCTAAGTCGTTGGCCTCAGTGCTTCGGTTGCTCAAGATCGCGGCGGATCAGGGCCAGTAAGTAAGACGGTGCCTTGTAGCGGGTGGGAAGGCAGCGGTTGAGGGTTTCCAGATGGCCCCAGCAAACGGTTTTCTGGATGTCTTGGGTGCTGCGACCTTCCTTCAGCAAGCGGCGCAGGGCCTTGCAGTAGAGGGGGTAGCCCGCCTCCAGTTCTCCGATGGTCAGCTTGGCCTGGGCCATGGGATCGCGCAGCGCAACTCCAACCTATGCAACCGGCTGCCCCTCAGTCGATCGTTGGCGGCTGGCCCGCGTCAGCTGTTCGGACCCAGTCCGGCCAGGTGGAGCACCAGTTGGCTGTTGTGGTCCCGGGCGAGTTGTTCGACCTCCTGGATCGGCCCCTGCAGCCAGCGCGCGACCTGAAGCATGGCGCTCAGGTCAAGGGCGTGATTCACCCTGTTTTCCAGGCCGCTAAGACGACTGAGCGTGCCCTGCTCCACTCCGAGGGATTGGAGCCAGTCCCGCAGTGGCGCACTGAGCTGGTGGTGGCAGGCCTCCAGCCAGAGATTCCAGTCGTCGTCATGGTGATTCGGAATCTGCAGGCTGATCTGGATGCTTTCGCTGGGATCCAGCAGGGTGGTGGTGACCCGTTGCGGCGTGCTGCCGGAGTAGAGCAGCTGCCAGCCCTGGCCGATCAGGGTGCGGGCGGCTTGATCACGGAGATCCAGGCTGAGCAGTAAAGCAGTTGAGTCTGGGTCAGGGAGTTCAGCTTCAACTGGCCCGCCGCTGCTCACCCATGGGGTGGTTTGGGAAAATGATGGCATTACCGCGGTTCAAAAGCTGAACTCTGACTAAAAGGCAAGGCAAGGAGGCCGCGGTGAGCTGGATGACACCGTTACCGAATCCGCACCGGCGGTGGTCACCCCATCCAGGCCACGCAATCGATTTCCACCCGGGCACCCTTGGGAAGTGCTGCCACCTGCACGCAGGCCCTGGCTGGACTGACTCCGGCACCGAAGACCTCCGCGTAGAGGGCATTCACTTTTTGGAAATCGTTCAGATCCACCAGGAACACCGTGGTCCGCACCACCCGGGAGGCATCGGCTCCTGCGGCCTTGAGGACTGCAAGCAGGTTGCTGAGCACCTGACGGGTTTCCGCCTCCACATCGCCCGCTCCCACCATGGCGCCTGTGGCCGGATCGAGGGGGATCTGGCCGGAGCAGTAGAGCCATCCCCCCGCAAGGACAGCCTGGTTGTAGGGACCGACTGGAGCCGGTGCGGCGTCCGTGGTGATCGCCTCAGGATGGATGGGGGAGGTCATGGTGGAGTCGCACAATGGACAGGCATCATCACCCTCGAGGGTTATGGCGGGTCGCGAATCAGAGGTCGCGCCGGTTGCGGTGTCGGGCCTCTGGCACCGCTACCCGGGGCGAGAGCGGGACTGGACGCTTCAGGGGATCGATCTGCACCTGCAGCCAGGTGAGCTCGTGGGATTGCTGGGTCCGTCCGGCTGTGGCAAGACCACGCTGCTGCGCCTGATTGCAGGTTTCGAGCAGCCCTCGCGTGGTGAGGTGCACCTGCAGGGTGAGCTGGCGGCAGATGGCCAACGCTCACTGCCCCCCGAGCGTCGCGGGGTGGGCATGGTGTTTCAGGACTACGCTCTGTTTCCCCATCTCAATGCTTGGGAGAACACCTGTTTTGGACTGCGCCGGGGACAGGACACCAGTCGGGCTTCGTGGTTGCTTGAGTTGCTTGGGCTGGAGCGGCTGACCGGCCGCTATCCCCATGAATTATCTGGAGGCCAGCGCCAGCGCTTGGCCCTGGCGAGGGCTCTGGCCCCGGCTCCTGCGGTGGTGTTGCTGGATGAACCCTTCTCCAACCTCGATGTGGAGGTCAGGCTTCGCTTGCGCAGTGAACTGCCAGCGGTGCTCAGTCGCTGTGGCACCTCGGGCATTCTGGTCACCCATGACCCTGGCGAAGCGCTAGCGATTTGCGACCGGGTTGCCGTGATGCAGGACGGTCTGCTGCATCAATGCGCGTCTCCTCGCACTCTGGTGGAGTCGCCGGCCACCCCGTTTGTCGGTCGTTTTGTTTTGCAGGGCAATCTTCTGCCTGTACAAACCGATGGCAGCGGCCATCTGCACTGTTCGCTCGGCCGATTCCGGATGCCTTCCGGCCTTGGGGAGCGGGATCTGGCAGAGGCCTCCGTGTTGGTGGATCCCGCGGCAATCACCCTGGTCCCAGATCCCACCGCTGAGGCCTGCGTCATGGGTCGAGAGTTCCTAGGTCGTGAATGGCTTTACAGGGTCGAGGCGGGAGCCCGTCAGTTGCGCCTGCGCCTGCCGCTCCAGAGCGATTACCAGCGGGGGACCCGTTGTCGACTCGCCCTGCGCCCCGGAGAAACCGTGCTGCTCTATCCGCAGCGTTTAGTTCTAGAAGCGCTTGGTCAATAACTGAGCTGCGCCCTGAGCCGGGCCCTCAGCCACGCCACTGATCCTTGTGCCGGCGCAGTGCCCCCAGCTCCTCCGCATCGTTGGCGCGCATCATCAGGTTGGTTTCCCGTTCGATTCCGATCGTGCTCGGCAGGCTGCAACTGCCCCTGGCCCTGAGGGCCCCGACCTCCTGCCAGCGCTTGTGGATTGCCGGTGCATCCGGCCGCAGGGCTGCCGCCCAGCGCAGATTCGCTTCGGTGTATTCATGGGCGCAATGGACGCCCGTCTGCAGTGGGAGCTGGCTGAAGCGTTGCAACGCCTCGTGCATCTGCGCCGCACTGCCTTCGAACAGGCGACCACACCCCCCGCTGAAGAGCGTGTCTCCGCAGAACAGGGCCGGAGGCCTCGTCCCCTGAGCCGAGAGCAGAAACGCCACATGGGCCCTGGTATGGGCCGGAACCTCCAGCACCTCCAGTTCCCCATCCAGCAGGGTGAGCCGGTCCCCCTCCCGCACCGAGACGGTTTGAAAGGGGATGCGTTCCAGGTCGGCCAGAGCGGCGATCACCGCCGCATCGGGCCAGCGGAGCAGGAGTTCGGGGGTGCCGCCGATGTGATCCGCATGGTGATGGGTCTGCAGCACGGCTTCGAGCCGCAGTTCGCGCTCCTCAAGCCAGTCGATCACCGGTGAGGCCACCGCCGGGTCGACCACGACCGCAGCATCTCCCGCCACCCAGATCCACACGATGTTGTCCTGCAGGACGGGCAGGGGGTGAATGCCGTCATGGGTCGTGCCGGAAGGTGGCATCGTTAAAGTCCAGGTCGACGCATCACTCCATGATCACCGTCGCCCTGGCAAAGGGAGCACTGCTGAAAGATTCGGTGGCTCGTTTTGCTGCAGCCGGTCTCGATTTTCAGGCGGTTCTCGATCCTGATAACCGCCAGTTGATGGTCCCTTCCGCCTGTGGTCGGGCCAGGGCCTTGCTGGTGCGCAACGGTGATGTGCCGGTCTACGTGGCCTATGGACAGGCCCAGCTGGGTGTGGTCGGTTACGACGTGCTGCGCGAGCACCAGATGCCAGTGGCCCAGTTGGTGGATCTCGGTTTCGGCGGCTGTCGGATGTCCGTGGCTGTGAAGGCCAGCAGCGGCTACCAGCGCGCAGCGGATCTTCCCCCCCACTGCCGGGTGGCGAGCAAGTTCACCCAGTGCGCCCGCACCTATTTCGACGCTCTCGATCTGCCTGTCGAACTTGTGCATCTCACCGGTTCGGTCGAGCTCGGACCAATTACCGGAATCGCAGAGGCGATTGTGGATCTGGTCGCCACCGGCCGCACCCTGCGGGACAACGGACTTGTGGCGATCGAGGATCTTTTCTTTTCCACGGCCCGTCTCGTGGGGCATCCCCTTTCACTCCGCCTGGATCGTGGAGATCTGCGCGGAATTGTTGATGCCATGCGTGCCTGCACACCCCAGCCGGCGGCCAGTTGATGGCCACATCGGACTTTCAGCGGGTCAGGCGCCTGGGGCGCTATCTCGGTCGCGACCGGCGCCGGTTGCTGCTCACGCTGGTTCTGCTGGTGCCCGTCGCTCTTGCTGGTGCGATCCAGCCGTTGCTGGTCGGCCAGGCGATTGCTGTGCTTCGGCGTGTTGGGGGTGCTTCCAGGGAGTCGGTGCTGCCCCTGCTTCAGGCCATGGAGACCCCAGCGGCGATGCGCTTACTGGTGGGCACGCTGCTGGTGTCGGTGTTCCTGCGCCTTGGTCTGCAGGGGCTGCAGTCCTTCAACATCCAGGCCGTAGGGCAGCGGCTCACGTCCCGGATTCGCGAGGATCTGTTCTCCCATGCCATGCAGCTGTCACTTCGCTTCCATGACCGGATGCCTGTCGGCAAGCTGCTGACGCGCCTCACCAGCGATGTGGATGCCCTCGCTGAAGTGTTCGGTAGCGGGGCTGTCGGTGTTCTTGGTGATTTGGTCAGCCTGCTGGTGATCGCGATCACGATGTTGTTGGTGGAGTGGCGCCTGGGCTTGCTCCTGCTGGTGGCTCAGGTCCCGGTGACGCTGATGATCCTTTGGCTGCAACGTCGCTATCGAAAGGCGAACTACCGCGTGCGTGAAGAGCTCTCCCAGCTCAACGCCGATTTCCAGGAAAACCTCCAGGGATTGGAGGTGGTGCAGATGTTCCGTCGCGAAGCGGTGAATGCAGCTCGCTTCGAACGCACCGGCCACGCGTACCGGCGGGCTGTCAACGGCACGATCTTTTACGACAGCAGCATCTCCGCCTTTATCGAGTGGGTGGCCCTCGGAGCCGTTGCCGTTGTGCTGGCCCTGGGCGGCTGGATGGTGAGCGGTGGGGCCATGGGCCTTGGAACCCTCACCACATTCATCCTCTATTCCCAGCGATTGTTTGACCCCCTGCGCCAGCTGGCTGAGCGTTTCACCCAGATCCAGGGGGGGCTCACCGCTGTCGAGCGGATCGGCGAGTTGCTCGAGGAGCCTCTGGAGATCGTTGACCGCAGCAGCGAGATGAAGCCCAGGCCCGTCGGCCCCTCGCTTGTGGCCGTTCCAGCCAACAGGGGCGAGGTGGTGTTCGAGAACGTGTCGTTTGCCTATCGGCCCGATGAGCCGATTCTGCACAACCTGAGCTTCCGCATCGCCCCTGGTGAACATGTGGCCCTGGTGGGTCCAACCGGTTCGGGTAAGAGCACCGTCATCCGTCTCCTCTGCCGTCTTTATGAGCCCCAAGAGGGGCGGATCCTTCTCGACGGAGAGGACATCCGCGATCTGCCTGTGCCTGAGTTGCGTCGTCAGCTGGGGGTCGTGCTTCAGGACACCTTCCTGTTCAGCGGCAGCGTGGCGGACAATTTGCGTCTCGATGTTCCGCTCGATGATCGGCGTCTCGGCGAAATCTGCCGGGATCTCGGTCTCGCCCCTTTGCTGGAGCGTCTGCCTGAGGGGCTGGCTTCGGAGCTTCGAGAGCGTGGTGGCAACCTCTCCTCTGGAGAACGCCAGTTGCTCGCTGTGGCGAGGGTGGCGATTCGCAATCCCACGGTGTTGGTGATGGATGAGGCGACAGCCTTCATGGATCCCTCCACGGAAGCAACGCTGCAACGGGATCTCGATCGCCTTCTGGAACGACGCACTGCCGTGGTGATTGCCCATCGTCTGGCAACGGTGGAGGCGGCGGATCGCATTCTTGTGTTGCGACGGGGGCAGTTGATCGAGCAGGGCACCCACCGCGAGTTGCGGGCCCTTGGAGGCCTCTACGCCGAACTGGCTGAATTGCAGGAGCGTGGTCTGGCCAGGCTTTGAAGCCATCCCCTGAGTGCCGAGGCCAGGGCCTCAGGGTGGCTTTGCATCGGCAGATGGCCGCAGTCGGGGAGGCTGACCAAGGCGTGCTGAGGGCTATAGCCAGCCAGATGACGCACATAACCGGGCTCCATCACCCGGTCCTGGCTGCCGCTGATCCAGAGGTTCTCCACCTCAAGTCTGGACACCAGCTCCGTTATGGCCCTGATCGATCCGCGGCAGGTGCTGTTCACCAGCAAGCCGAGCGCTGCCCGCCGCTCTGCCTGGAACGGTCCGAGGGGAAGGGGCAAGGCTGGGCGCATCAGGACCACCAGCCGCCCCCCCTGCCTCAGGCGCTGAAAAGGCCTCGGTTGGTAGATGCCGCCTCCGGCCGCGATCAGCACCAGGGCCTTAAGGCTGTCAGGTGCCTGCTGCTGAAGATGGTCTGCCGCATGGAGAACCACGCTGGCCCCAAGCGAATGGCCCATCAACACCAGAGGTCGGCCATCTGCCCGTCGTAAGGCCTGCACGGCGAGCCAGCGGCCATAGGCGGGAAGGGTTGGCGCCAGATCCCTGGGACGCTTGAGGTCTCCGAAACCTGGCAGGTCCGGGCACCACAGGGGGATCGATGCAGGAGCAACGCTGCCCCCCTGATCTGCATTCCCCTCCCCAGCGGCCCAGGCCTTCTGGAAGGGCTCCCAGACCCGGCTGCTCAGCAGCCAGCCATGGATGCCGATGAGAAGGGGAGCGGAGGTCATCAGACGGCGCAACGGCCTCCATGCTGACCGCAGACAGGGGCGGTGCGTCAGGATCATGCATGAATCGCACCGCCTGGGTGATCAGCACCCCTTTGCTCTCTCCTCAGTCGATGGTGGAGGCCTATGGAGAAGGCGCGCGACTCTGCAGCTCGCCCAATCCCCAGGTGAGCCTGGTCTTCAGTAGCTCCAGACCCCTTGATTTGGTGGAGCTCGAGCGTTTACTGGAGGCTGTGGGCTGGAGCCGCCGCCCGGTGCGGCGAGTGCGCCGGGCTCTCGAGCACAGCCTGATCACGGTCGGACTCTGGCGGCATGACCCGAGGGTGCCGCGCCTGGTGGGTTTCGCGCGTTGCACAGGAGACGGGGTCTTGGAGGCCACGATCTGGGATGTGGCCATCCATCCGCTTTATCAGGGGGCGGGGCTCGGCCGGCAACTGATGGATTACCTGATCGATCTGCTGAGGGAGATGGGCACTGAGCGGGTCACTCTCTTTGCCGACCCCGGGGTGCTGCCCTTCTACGAACGCCTCGGTTGGGAGCTTGAGCCCAATGGTCATCGCTGCGGTTTTTGGTACGCCAGCTGAAGGAGAGGAGGTGGGCTCCCGTCATAGGCCGCGGCCAGGCTCTGGGCTGATTCCCCCTGTCGCCACCGTTGGCGCAGCCGGGCGTTTCTCCAGCTTCGCCCGAGCACTCCATCCCGCTCCCATCGACGTCCATCGGTCTGGATGCAGCAGCTGAGAGGCCGTAACGCCGCTCGCTGGCCGACCCGCTGCACCAGATCAAGATCCTCCATCAGAGGAAGGTCTTCAAAACCTCCGCTCGCGTCATAGAGGTGGCGATGGATTAGCAATCCTTGGTCTCCATAGGGGGTTTGAACCACTCGGCTGCGCAGGTTCACCAAGCGCTCCAGTCCCCGGCGAGCGGCTGTCGAGGGCTCGATGGTCAAGGGGAAGTACCAGGCATTGGTGGCGGCATCGGCGGCCCGCATCGCGTCTGCGACCGCCTCTGGCCATTGCCGGGGCAGCCGGCTGTCGGCATGGAGAAACAGAAGCCAGCTGTTGCCGGCCTGCCTCGCTCCGGTCGCCAGTTGGCGCCCCCTGCAGGCCGGAACGCTAGGCAGCACCCTTGCCCCAGCCAGTTCTGCCACCTCCGCACTGCGATCACCGCTGCCTCCATCCACCACCAGCAGCTCTGGGATGGGCGTGTAGCGCTGTAGATCGGCCAGGAGCAGCGGCAGGCGCGCGGCTTCGTTGAGGCATGGAATCACCACACTCAGCGCAGGCAGGGCGGCCTCCCGGTTGTTGCGCTCCGCCCTCATGCCAATGGTCCTGCCAGCCAAGGCCTCAGGTCCTGGAGGCGATCGAGGTCGTTGTGGCACTGCAGACAATGGGGACGGAGGCCCTGAGCCTCCGCACGCTGCAGCGTGTGGCTGAGCACCTGATCGCTGCCCCAGCTGATCCCAGTGAAGGGCCAGGTGACCGTGGGGCGGAGCAAGCATGACTGGAGTCCCATCAGCCAGTAGCCCCCATCAGCAGCCGGGCCCAGCACGAGCGGATGTTGCCTGAGAGCCGCGATCGCGGCCCGTAGATCCTGGCGTGTCAGCTCAGGAAGATCGGTACCGATCAGCAGCACCGGGGCGCCTGGATGACGTTGGCTGGCCTTGAGGACCTGCCGTCGCATGCGTTCCCCCAATCCCCCTTGGCCCTGCAGGCTGAACTCCCCTGGGCGATGGCCTAGCCAGCGACGGGCGGCACCCGGCCCGCAGCCGGAAAGGGCAATGCGCAGATGCAGGTGTCCGCTGGCTCTCAGCCCCTCCACCACCGCAAGGGTGTGGCGGGTGAGGCCGCGCTGAACCAGGGCTGCCCTTTCGGACCCGAGGCCGGCTGCCAGACGCCGCTTGCAGCGTCCGGCAGCCGGCCATCGCGTCATCATCACCAACACTGGCAGGGGGGATTGCCCTGCTGCTGCCTTCATTCCCCCCTGGGCAGTTCCGCCGGACGCACCGAGAGCTCCAGCTTTTTGCCGTCTCGCTCCACGATCAGGGGCATTGCTTGTCCGACGCGGCCGCGATCGACGGCAAGCTGCACCTGAGAGGGATCCTTCACCTGGGTGCCGTTCACGCGGCGGATCAGATCGCAGGGGCGGATGCCACCGCGGGCGGCGGGGCTGCCTTCCACGACCTCGATCACCAGAACGGCATTGACCTCAGGCACTTTGCAGGTCTTGCTGGTGGCGTTGATTTCGCGAGCCAGCTGGGGTGTGAGACTTTGCAGCCTCACGCCGATGAACGGGTGCGAGGCCTGGCCGGTGCTGATGATCTGCTGGGCGATCCGCTTGGCGAGATTGATCGGAATCGCAAAGCTGAGGCCAGCGCCGGGCGCTTGGCGGATCGCGGTGTTGATGCCGATCACCTGACCGGAGGCGTTGATCAGAGGCCCGCCGCTGTTGCCTGGATTCACGGCGGCATCGGTCTGGATGTAAGGCACCCGCTGGCCGGCACCCACGGCGTTCGTCCGCTCCACCGCGCTGATGATCCCAGCTGTGACGGTGTTGTTGAGTCCGAGCGGATTGCCGATCGCGATCGCCCATTCGCCTGGCTTCAGGTCGTCGGAATTGCCTAGGGGGGCTACGGGCAGTTTCTCCGCGACCACCTTCACCACGGCTACATCGGTGAGGGGATCACCTCCCAGCACCTTGCCGCTGTAGCTGCGGCCATCGGGAAGTGTCACCGACACCTGGTCCGCTCCCTCCACCACATGGGCGTTGGTGAAGATCAGACCATCGGACCGGGTGATGAAGCCTGACCCCTGACCGGCCTGCTGCTGGATGGATGGTCCAGCCCCGAACAGATTGCCGAGGGGGTTGCTGACCCGCTTCAGGGTGTCGATTCGCACCACGGCCGGACCCACCCGCTCGACGGCGGAGACGATCACATTGCGACCTGGTTGAAGGGGCGCGGAGCTGGGGCCGTCACTCACGGATGGAGCGGGGCCTTCGGCAGGCTTGGGCTCTAGGCCGAGCCGCTGGCGCCAGGAGGGATTGCAGCCAGCAAGACCGACTCCAAGCATGCTGATGCCAAGCCAGAGGAGAAGGCGCTGCCTGGAGGTGGGCGCGGCGCTGGCCATGGGATTGCGTGTGAGTTGCTCAGGGTCTCATTAAAGACGGACTGGCCGGCAGAAGGTGCGTAGATTCGGCACCGATGGGATCGGATACGCGTGGTGCTGACCGGCAGCGAGCTGTGGAACAAGGTGCAGCACGCGCTCCAGAGCAACCTGAGCAAGCCCACCTTCGAAACCTGGATCCGACCAGCCCTCTGCACGGGCTTCGCCAATGGGGAGCTCACCCTGCAGGCCCCGAACAGCTTCGCCAGCAATTGGCTCCGTAAGAACTACGTCGCCACGATCGAGGAGGTTGCGACAGGCCTCCATGGGGCCAAGGTGACCGTGAGGGTTCTGGCCCGCGAGGACGAGCCTGCCGCCACCACGCTGTCAGCTGCCTCGTCTGGCGTCAGCGCCGGGAATGCCCAGTCATCGTCGGGAACGGCACCAGCGACACCCCCGACTGAGGGGGCGACGAGCCGCTCATCGCAACCACGACGTTTGCCGGGGTTGAACATGCGTTACGTGTTCAACAGGTTTGTGGTCGGCCCCAACAGCCGCATGGCCCATGCGGCGGCGCTGGCGGTCGCTGAGTCGCCAGGACGGGAGTTCAATCCGTTGTTCATCTGCGGTGGTGTGGGTTTGGGGAAAACCCACCTGATGCAGGCGATCGGTCACTACCGCCTGGAGATTGATCCTGAAGCGCGGGTCTCCTATGTCTCGACGGAAACCTTTACGAACGATCTGATTCAGGCGATCCGTAAGGACGGCATGCAGGCCTTTCGCGATCGCTATCGAGCTGCTGACTTGATTCTGGTCGATGACATTCAGTTCATCGAAGGGAAGGAATACACCCAGGAGGAGTTTTTCCACACCTTCAATGCGCTCCATGAGGCTGGGCGGCAGATTGTGATCGCCAGTGATCGCCCCCCCAGTCAGATCCCTCGTCTTCAGGAGCGCCTGATCTCCCGATTCTCGATGGGGCTGATCGCTGATATCCAAGCTCCAGACCTGGAGACGCGCATGGCGATTCTTCAGAAGAAGGCGGAGCAGGAGCGGGTTTCACTGCCAAGGGATCTCATCCAATACATCTCAGGCCGTTTCACGTCCAACATCCGTGAGCTGGAGGGGGCCCTGACCCGCGCCGTGGCCTTCGCTTCGATCACGGGTCTACCGATGACGGTGGAGTCGGTTGCGCCGATGCTCGACCCGAGTGGTCAGGGTGTTGAGGTCACACCCCAGCAGGTGATCGACAAGGTGTCGGAAGTGTTTGATGTGTCAGCCGAGGACATGTGCAGCAGCAGCCGACGCCGCGCAGTCAGTCAGGCCCGTCAGGTGGGCATGTTTCTGATGCGTCAGGGCACCGCCCTCAGCCTTCCACGTATTGGTGAGACCTTCGGGGGGAAGGACCACACCACGGTGATGTATGCGATCGAGCAGGTGGAAAAGAAGCTGGCCTCAGACCCCCAGCTCGCCAGCCAGGTGCAGAAGGTCAGGGACCTGCTGCAGATCGATTCCAGGCGCCGCCGCTGAATCGCTCAGACTGATGCACCGAGGAGGGCATCAATGGCGCCTCGGAACTCGCTGCGCTGCTTCACGCCACGCCACTGCTGCTTGAGCTCCTTGCCATAGAACAGTTGCACCGTGGGGGTGCCATTCACTCCGGCCTGCTCGGCAATCGATTGATCAGCCTCGATGTCGATCTCCACCCCCTGGGCACGGCCCCCCAACTCATCGAGCACACGCTTGAGTTGTGGTTTGAGCACGTGGCAGGGGCCGCAGCTGGGGGAGGTGTACACCACCAGCAGGGGCTTGTCGCTGTCGTGATAGAGCTTGCGCAATGCATAGCTGCCCTTCTGCCAGAGGGCTTTGGGGTCATAGGTGGCTTCTGTGGCCGTTTCGCTGACTTGGGGTGTTGAGGCCTGGGCAGGCTCAACGCTGTCGCGCGACACGAGGGTGGCCAAATTGTTGTGGCTCAGCCAGCGCTCGGCTGCCAAAGCGGCCTGACAGCCGCTACCGGCGGCAGTGATGCCCTGGCGCCATTCCGCATCAGCCACATCGCCAGCGGCATAAACGCCGTCCACCGAGGTCTCAGGCCTGCCTGGTGCGGTTAAGAGGTACCCCTTGTCATCGCAGTCCAGCTGTCCCTGCACCAGCTCGGTGTTGGGGGTGTGGCCGATGGCATAGAAGAGTCCGCGCACGGGGAGCTCCCGCTCTGCGCCGCTTTCCCGATTGCGAAGTCGCAGGGACGTCAGCCAGTCGTCGCCTTCGGCATCGGCCACCTCGGTGTTCCAGTGGACGCTGATCTGGGGGTTGGCCTGCACCCGGTCGGCCATGGCCGCGCTGGCACGTAACTGTCCAGAGCGCACGAGCAGGTGCACGTGGCTGCCGTATTTGGTGAGGTACACCGCTTCCTCGCATGCGGAATCACCACCGCCCACCACAGCGAGCTCTTCGTTGCGGAACTGGGGGGTGGCGCCATCGCAGATGGCACAGGCGCTGATGCCTTGGCTCCAGAAGCGCTCCTCCTGCGGCAGTCCCAGGCGATTGGCGCTAGCGCCAGTGGCCAGGATTAGCGCCTGGGTCTGGATGCTGCGGCCGTCGGCTTCGATGCGAAAGGGACGGCTGCTGAGGTCGATGGCATCGGCATCAGCTTCGAGAAGGCGCGTTCCCCAGCGCTCTGCCTGGGCCTTCATGAGATCCATCAGGTCAGGGCCGAGCACCCCATCGGGGAACCCGGGGAAGTTCTCCACGTGGGTGGTGGTCATCAGTTGTCCGCCAGGGATGCCGCCCCGTTGGAAGCCAGTGATGAGAAGTGGGCTGAGGTTGGCTCGGGCGGCGTAGATCGCAGCTGTGTAGCCCGCAGGTCCGGAGCCAACGATGACCAGGTTTTCTGTGGCCAGGTGGTCAGCACCAATCTCTGCAGCCATGGCTTAAGCGGATCGATTATGAGTTGACTCTAAGTGAGCCTTCCCTCTGTCGTGATCGGAGGGGCGCGAATTGCATGAACGCCGACCCAAAATCATTGCCGTTTTTTAATAATTTCTTCAGATTTCGAGGGGGTCTTCCCAGCCTTCGTTGAACTGCGGGCGTTTGCTTGGTGCCCTTGAAACGCTCAGCACCGAGTCCTCCAGAAGCTCCGGGTGTTCACCCATGCAGGTAATCCACTCTCTGAATTCCTGGGTCAATGCGTAGCTGTCTTCATAGCGCTCTGCGCTGTCCAGCACAGCGATCCTGGTGGTTGCCCAGCATGTGGCGACGCTGACGCGACGTTGCATGGCTGCTTCCATGATCGGCTCCCAGATGGTGACCAGGCTGCTTGTTGATGGGGACCCATCAGGCCTGAATTCGCAGAACGTCGCATTTTTCTCTGCAGAAATGTGTCGTCAACGCTGCAAAAAGCTGGGCAATTCCGGAGTGCGCATCTGGATCACGGCGCCGGCTCCATCACCGACCGCCTCAAGAGGCAGGCTGGGTCCACGCCAGTTGCCTCCGGTTTCCGTTGCATCGTCCTCAGTCGTGGACAGGCTGCGGATGCGGTACGGCTCCGACCAGGACCAGGTGCGCGCGTAGCTCATCAGTAGAGGATCGGCCGGGGCAAAGACGAAGGAGGGCTCCCTCGGCACCGCTTCCACGCTTGCGCGCTCCCCGCTCATGCGGACCGCCCGTGTAATGCCCTGCAGGAAGCGGCTGCGGGTGACCACGGTGGTCAGGTAAGCCACGACGCGCAACCTGGGGGCGTCGAATCCCTCTGCACACATGTCGATGCTGACGAGCCAGTCGGCATGGCCCTTTTGAAAGGCGCCCAGGCGGCGACTCGCGTCCGGATCCTGGGAGTGCACGAGATCCACCCGATCGCCCTCCTCCTCCAGAAGTCGCGTGATGCTGCGCGCATGGTCGATGTCACGAGCCATCACGAGGCCCGCTGCCTCCCGATGGCGTTCGCGCACTTTCTCGAGTTGTTTTCTGGCTCGCAGCAGCAGCTGCAGGGCAATGCTGCTGGAGTCGGACAGACGGATCGCCCTGCGCAGATTGCGGGCCCTCCAGCTCTCTCGCTGCTCTGCAGACAGTGGCGACACATCACGGTCCGGTAGTCCCTCGCGGCTGTGCTCCACCCATCCATCCTGAAATCGGAACTCCAGTGGCCGAACATCGCCGGCGGCGATCAGTTCCCTTGGCTCCACACAGAGATCCGGACTGATCTGTTCCACAAGCTCCCCCTCACTCTCCACTCGCACCTTTCTTGCGGCGCAAAAGGCGAGGTTGTCGGCCCTGAAGGGGGTTCCTGTCAGACCCAGTCGCAGTCGACTTCCTTCGCTGAGTTCGAGGAAGGTGCGTCCCCAGATCGGCCCCTCTGGTTCCTCCGGATCCACGCCCAGATGATGGGCTTCGTCGGCAATGGCCAACAGGCGTTCAGGACACCAAAGACGGAGAGCTTCCCCCAGTCCCTCCAGTTGGCGGCCCGCTCCCTGGTAGGTCACCAGCCAGCCGTCTGCGTCGCCCAGCCCCTGTCCTGTCCATCGATCCCCCGACTCCAGCTCAGGGGATGGAGACCATTCCGCCAGTGTCAGTCCCAGGCGCTGAGCTGCCAGCTGCCACTGCTTCAGGATTGAAGTGCGATGGCAGAACACAAGAAAGCGATCGAGTCGCTGTTCTGAACGCATGCTGCGGAAGGCCAGCAAGGCGCCCAGGGTTTTGCCTGCTCCGGGGCCAGCATGGACAAGCACATCCCTGCCGCTGGTGTCTGGCTGAGACAGCCTGCGGCGCAATAGCTGAATCAGCTGCCGCTGCCAGACCCTGGGGCGGATCGTCTCGTCCCGGTTGGGCTCGCAGAGTTCAAAGGACGGGGGGACGATCAGTCTGCTCGGAAAGTTAGGTCTTTCTAACCATTCCATTCGTCCTGAGCATCCCTACCTTCCGGCCATCAGCCCTCTTGGGTTTTGCCCGCGCTGCCCATGGCCAATCGTCGCTCCTCCTCACGCCCGAACAGGAACCCGCAGCTGCGCTTGGAGCAGTGTTGGCTGCACGAGTGCGACATCGATCCATTGATCCTTAGGGCGCGCCTCCTCCGCCACCAGGGCCGTCGTGCGATGGCCCTGGCAGTGGAGCAGGAGGTGCAGCCGATGTTCTGAGCCTTCGCTCAGAGCGCTTCGGTGTGATTGGCCAGGAGCAGCTCCACCTCTTTGAGGCCTGCGCTGGCCGCACTCCTGGCCAGATCAAAGTCCCCCTGGGCCTCATCCATCAGCCGGCCCGCCAGACGGTCGAGCAGATCATCTTTCTGTTCTTCGAGCAGCGCCAGCAGTTCGGTTTCAATCAACTGGCGCACAGCTGAGCGGTGCAGGTGTCGATCACTGGCCTCGTCAAAGGTGCCTTGCACGAGCTCCTGAATGAAGAGCCGATGCACCTCGCTGCTGCGCAGAAAGCTCTCGGTGGCATTGATGATGCCGTCCACCAGGGTGCGGTCCGGCTCAGACTCCTGGTCGGCAAGCTTGAACTCCCAGTCGAGATGGCGACGCTGCCAGCCAGCCGCGTGCAGGCTGGGCATCACGGTTTGGGAGAAGGTGTCAACCGACATCTCGTAGATGCGCTCCGCCAGGCGCTCACACCATTCGCGGCCATGCCCCTGAAGAACCGCCTGCATCGCCTGGCGCTCCACCGCATGGCCACCGTGATGGCTGTGGCAGACGCCGTCTGGACATTCGATCGCCGTGAGGCCCATGGGTTTGCGGAATGGGCCCTCTCCTTAGCCAGAGCAATCGATCAGGACGTCGATCTTCAGAAAAGCTCCCGGAATCGTGTACGCGACCCCGTAATCTCGGCTGGGTCGACGGCGTCACGATCTTGCCCAGACTTTTAATACCTGTTGAAACCGCTGCAGGGGAAACCCGAGTAGCGGCTTCTCCTGAGACCGTCAGGAAGTTCATTGGCCTGGGCTGCACCGTTTCAGTGGAACGGGGTGCTGGTGCCAGGGCCGGTTTCGTGGATACGGCCTATGCCGATGCCGGAGCTGAGCTCGTAGCGGCAGCTGATGCGTCGTCCTGGAGCCAGGCCGACCTGCTGCTCTGCGTGCAGCCTCCCGCAGCGTCTGCGCTGGCAACCCTCCGCCGCGGTGCGCTGCTGGTCGGCTTGCTTTCTCCTTACAGCAACGCTGAGCTGGCGAGTGCTCTCCAGGGTGCAGGCCTCTCGGCCATGGCCCTGGAGTTGTTGCCCAGGATCAGTCGCGCCCAGTCGGCCGATGCCCTCTCCTCCCAGGCCAACATCGCCGGATACAAATCCGTGCTGCTCGGAGCCGGCGCCCTCGACCGTTATTTCCCGATGCTGATGACCGCAGCGGGCACCGTTCAACCCGCGCGGGTGGTGGTACTCGGTGCCGGTGTTGCCGGATTGCAAGCGGTGGCCACCGCCCGCCGTCTCGGCGCAGTCGTTTATGTCAGCGATATCCGGCCCGCCGTGAAGGAGCAGGTGGAATCGCTCGGTGCCCGGTTCATCGATCCCCCGGAGATGGAGGACAAGCCGGCTGAGTCGGGCGGTTATGCCAAACAGGCCTCGGAGGCGTTCCTGGCCGCCCAGCGCCAACAGTTGTCCGATCAGCTGGCCGAAGCTGATGTGGCGATCTGTACAGCTCAGGTGCCCGGTCGCCGTGCCCCCCGCCTGATCAGTGAAGACATGCTGGATCGGATGCGTCCCGGTGCGGTGGTGGTGGACCTTGCCGTGGCCCAGGGTGGAAACTGCGCTGACACCCAGCCCTCCCAGACCGTTGATCGCAAGGGCGTGAAGCTCATCGGCGCCAACGATCTGCCCTGCACAGTTCCCAATCACGCCAGTGCGCTCTATGCCCGCAATTTGCTGGCGCTACTGGAGCCCACCCTCAAGGATGGTCAGCTCAGCCTCGACACCGAGGACGAACTGATCGCTGGTTGTCTGATCGCCCAGGACGGCAGCATCCGCCGCGGCGACGTTCTCACCCCCGGAGCCAACTGATGGATTCAAGCTTTGTGAATGCCCTCTGGGTTTTGCTGCTCGGCAGCCTCCTGGGCCTGGAACTGATCGGCAAGGTGCCTCCCACCCTGCATACGCCTCTGATGAGCGGCGCTAACGCTATCTCCGGCATCACCGTGCTGGCGGCCCTGACGGCGATCATCAAATCGAACGGGAGCATCCCTCTGCTGGTGCTTGGTTCTGTGTCTTTGGGCTTTGCCCTTTTCAACGTGATCGGGGGCTTCCTGGTGACCGATCGCATGCTCGCCATGTTCAGCCGCAAGCCCGCCCGCAAGGAGAACCGCTGATGGACATTCTTCAGTACGTCATTGACCTGGTCGCCATCCTGTTGCTGGCCCTAGGCATCAAAGGTCTTTCGAAGGTGCGCTCTGCCCGGGGCGCCAATCAACTGGCAGCCGTTGCCATGGCGCTTGCCGTGCTCGGTCTGCTGATTCACTACCTGGGCACCAGTGGCATCAGCGTGGCTGCCTGGAGCTGGATCATCGGAGGCACCGTTGTGGGTGGTGTGCTGGGTGCCATCACGGCCCAGCGGGTCCCGATGACGTCCATGCCCGAAACCGTCGCTCTCTTCAACGGTTGCGGGGGCATGTCGTCGCTGTTGGTGGCACTGGCTGCGGCCTTCTACCCAAGCGAGCTCGATGCCACTGGCATGGTCGCTGTGGTCTCGATCGTGATCTCGGTGTTCGTCGGTGCGATCACCTTCACTGGCTCGATCGTGGCCATGGCCAAGCTGCAGGGTTGGTTGTCGACGCCGGCCTGGATGCAGAGCAAGGCCCGCCATTTCGTCAACATTGCCCTGGCGGTCGCTTGCCTGGTGGCAGCGGTTGACCTGATTGCCAAGGGTGGTGTGAGTGCTCAGGGCCTCTGGCTTTTGGTGATCGCTTCCAGCCTGCTGGGCATCGGCGTGACCCTGCCCATCGGTGGGGCTGACATGCCTGTGGTGATCTCGCTGCTCAACAGCTACTCCGGTGTGGCAGCAGCAGCCGCCGGCTTTGTGGTCGGTAGCCAGTTGCTCATCGTGGCGGGGGCCATGGTCGGTGCAGCCGGCTTGATCCTCACCCAGGTCATGTGCAATGGCATGAACCGCTCCCTGGTGTCCGTGCTCTTCGGAGGGGCCCTTGGAGCATCCGCAGCGGCCTCCGGTGGTGGTGGTGAATACACCAACATCACCAGCTGCAGCGTTGAGGAATGTGCCCTGACCCTCGAGGCTGCCGAACGGGTCGTGATCGTTCCTGGTTACGGCCTTGCCGTTGCTCAGGCTCAGCACACCCTGCGGGAAGTCACCCGCTCTCTGGAAGCAGCTGGCATCCAGGTCGATTACGCCATTCACCCAGTGGCTGGTCGCATGCCTGGTCACATGAACGTGCTCCTCGCCGAGGCCGATGTGCCCTACGAGCAGCTCAAAGAGATGGATGTGATCAACCCCGAGTTCCCTGCCACGGATGTGGTGCTGGTGCTGGGTGCCAATGACGTGGTCAACCCTCAGGCCAAGAACGATCCGAACTCGCCGCTTTACGGCATGCCTGTGCTGGATGTGCAGCAGGCCCGCACGGTGTTTGTGGTGAAGCGGGGCATGAGTGCTGGTTACTCAGGCATTAAGAACGATCTGTTCGAACTGGCTAACACTTCGATGGTGTTTGGTGATGCCAAGAAGGTGCTGGGTGACCTGCTCGGGGAGCTCAAGGAGCTGGGCGTCGGGAAGAAATGACCCAGCTGCTTCAGCAGCTGGGTGTTGCCGCCTATCGGCAACGTCTTCCCTGGTTAGGCGGAGACCTGCAAACCCTGCGGGACACCCTTCGCCCGATGCGGCTGCCTCCTGATCAGGGGCAGCCGCTTCAGATTCCAGTTCCAGCCCTGCGCAGTGGAGCCGCCCCTGCCGGGCAATTGCTTGCTGTTCTCGACCAACCCGCTTCCGGTCCTGCTCAGGCGCTGGTGGTGCTTCTCCATGGCCTGGGGGGCTCCAGTCGACGGGAAGGCATGCGTCGTCTTGGTTTATCCCTGCAGTCTTCGGGTTTTGCTGTGTTGCGGCTCAACCTGCGCGGGGCTGACCCCGGCCGTCATCTCGCCGCAGGCACCTATGCCGCTTGCTGCAACAGCGATCTCCTTCCCGTCCTCATGCGCGCTCGGGAGCTGGCCTCGGAGCTGGCTCAGGCCGCCGGCCGTCTTCAACCGCTTCCCCTTCTTGGTGCTGGCATCTCCTTGGGTGGCACCATGCTGCTGAATGCGGCGCTGGAGTCGGCCGGGGTTCTCGATGGGTTGTTCTGCGCCAGTAGCCCTCTCGATCTGGCTGCCTGTAGTGCTTCGATTGAGCGCTCCCGCAATCGCATCTATCAGCGTTGGTTGTTGCAACGGCTCGTGCGCCAGACCTTGGCAGATCCCTTCGGTGTCACCGCCACAGAGGAGCAGCTCCTGAGGAAGACCCCACCTCGAAGCATCCGCGCGTTTGATGCAGCCATCACGGCACCGCGCTGGGGCTACGACTCTGTGGAGGAGTACTACCGCTGCGCCTCGCCCCTGGTCCGTTTGCTTGATCCCCAGGCCCGTAGGCGTCTGCCTCCCACCTTGCTGCTTCAGGCGCTGGATGATCCCTGGGTGCCAGCCCGAGCGGCGCAGGAGTTGCAGCGTTCGATCGGGGCTCTGAACCAGTCCGATGCGGCTGAACCCCTGTCGATCCTGCTCACTGCACGGGGAGGCCACAACGGATTCCATGCATCTGGCGACAGCCTGACCGCAGGCTCCTGGTCGGATCGGTTGGCCAACGCCTGGTACCACCAGCTGCTGTGACAGCAATCAGCGCCGTTGACGGCAGCGATCAGGACGGCTGAGGATCGTTTGAAACAGATTGTGCTTCGGAGGGCTGCTGGAATGGTGTCCGGCGGATGACCCACTCGTTGCACGGTCGCCCACCCACCACATGCTCTTCGAGGATCTGCTGCACCCGCTCCGGTGTCACATTCCCGTACCAGATGCCTTCAGGCCAGATCAGGAGCACGGGGCCCTGTTCACAGACTCGTAGGCAGTCAGCCTTGCTGCGCAGCACGATGCCCTGGGCCCGCTCAGGGTTCTCAAGATCCAGCTGGCGCACTCCCTGCTTGAGAGCCTCCCAGCTGGCGGCACCGATGCTGGGATCACAGCACTTCGCCTTGGCCGGCGTGGCACAGAGCAGCAGGTGATGGCTGGCCTGGATCACGCGGCCATGGCTGCCATGGGGATGCGTCGGGTGCCGCGCTGTACCTGTTCACGCACCACATCTCGAGCCCACTGATCCACGGCCAGCACGTCGTCGAGTTGGGGATGATCCATGCGATCGGACTTGTGACGCTCGCAGGTGGCGTCGATGAGATCGGGAATGTCGAGGAAGTGAATGCGCTCCTGCAGGAACTGGGCGACCGCTTCCTCATTCGCCGCATTGAGCACGGCTGGCATCGTGCCACCGGCGCGGCCAGCCGCGTAGGCCAGCTCCATGCAGGGATATTTGGCGGGGTCAGGGCTCCGGAAGCTGAGCTGCCCCACCTCCGTGAGGTTGAGGCGACGCCACGGTGTTTCAAGCCGTTCCGGCCAGCTCAGGCAGTAGAGGATTGGCAATTTCATATCCGGCCAGCCCAGCTGGGCCAGCACCGAGGAATCGGCCAGCTCGACCATCGAGTGGATGATGCTTTGAGGGTGGATCACGATCTCGATGTGGTCGTAGTCGAGACCGAACAGGTAATGGGCCTCGATCACCTCCAGACCTTTGTTCATGAGGGAGGCGGAATCCACCGTGATCTTGCGGCCCATGCTCCAGTTGGGATGGGAGGTGGCATCAGCCACGGTGGCTTTCTCCAGATCGGCGGCCTCCCAGTCACGGAATGCACCACCGGAGGCGGTGAGCTGAATGCGGCGCAGGCCTGGGGTGGGGACACCGGTGGAGAGGCTGGCGTTTTCAGCCCAGGGGGTTCCTTGCAGGCACTGGAAGATCGCGGAGTGTTCCGAGTCGGCTGGCAGCAGGCGGCTGCCACTCTTCTTCAGTTCCGGTAAGACCACCGGCCCAGCGGCGATCAGTGTTTCCTTATTGGCGAGGGCCAGATCCTTTCCGGCGCGCACGGCCGCCAGGGTGGGCAGCAGACCGGCGCAGCCAACGATGCCTGTCACCACAAGATCGGCCGTGTCCCAAGCGGCTGCGACGTTGAGTCCGTTGGCGCCACCCACCAGTTGCGGCAGGGTCTCGGGTTGTCGATCGGTGGGCAGGGCGTTGAGACGGTCCTGGAGTTCGGGCAGCAGGCTGTCGTCTGCCAAGGCCACCACTTCAGGGCTGTGCTGGCTGATCTGCTCCACCAGCAGTGGAAGGTTGCGCCCGGCGCTGAGGGCCACCACCCGGAAGCGCTCTGGGAATTCCTGGGCGATCTCCAGGGTTTGGGTGCCGATCGAGCCCGTGGAGCCCAGCACGCTGATGGCTTTCACGTCGATCCGGCAAGTGTCAACAGTTTCCCATGCCGAACCCTGGCAAACTGCCGCTCAGGCGAGGAGATCTGGCGGCGATGGCGGTGAAGGAGCACTGGAAGTCAGGTCTTGGTTTT
The DNA here is from genome assembly GCF_014217855.1 of Synechococcus sp. HK01-R. Classification (NCBI taxonomy): domain Bacteria; kingdom Bacillati; phylum Cyanobacteriota; class Cyanophyceae; order Synechococcales; family Synechococcaceae; genus Synechococcus; species Synechococcus sp. HK01-R. The sequence goes on from NZ_CP059059.1 coordinate 1,580,606, forward strand.
GTTCTGGCCGCGGCGGGTAGTGCGGTCGGGCTGGGCAACCTCTGGGGATTCGCCTATCGCGCCTCCCAGGGGGGCGGTGGCGCGTTTCTGCTCCTCTATGTGCTGATTGTGTTGGTGGTGTGTCTGCCGGTCCTCGTGGCGGAGATGGTGCTGGGTCGCAGCACAGGCCACAGCCCCCTGATCGCACCAGTGACCGCGGCTGGTCGCCGCTGGCAACCGATGGGCTGGCTGTTTATCGCGGCGGCGAGCGGCATCCTGGCCTTCTACGCCGTTTTGATGGGATGGACCGGTCACACCCTGCTCCATGCCCTACTGGTGGGACTGCCATCAGACCTGGCGGCAGCCGAGAGCTTCTTTGGGGTGATTAGCGGCGGCAACAGTGCCGTGCTGGGACAGTTGTTCAGTCTTGTGCTCACCGCATTGGTGGTGGCTGCAGGAGTGCAAGCCGGTATCGAACGGCTGTCTCGATGGGCGCTGCCTCTGCTGTTTGTGTTGCTGATCGGACTGGCGCTTTGGGCCTCCGGTTTGGAGGGAGCAGCCGAGGGGCGTCACACCTTTCTGCTCAACTTCGATCCCCGGGAGCTGACTGACTTCACCACCATTCGCAATGCCTTCACCCAGGCGTTTTTTTCGATTGGGGCAGGCATCGGCTGCATCCTTGCCTATGCGGCCTATCTCGACCGCCGCAATCATCTGCCGCGGGAAGCGATTGCCGTTGTGGGGATGGACACCGCCGTCGGATTGCTCGCCGGACTTGTCACCTTCCCGGTGGTGATGAGTTTTGGTCTGAAGGATGTGGTGAGTGGTTCCACCGTGGGCACCCTGTTTATCGCTCTGCCCACCGGCCTCGCTTCCCTGGGGCTCACGGGACGGGTGGTGGCGGTGCTGTTTTTCTTCCTTGCCTACATCGCCGCGATCACCTCATCGGTGTCGCTCCTGGAGGTGCCGGTGGCCTCACTGATGGATCGGCTCGGTTGGAGTCGGCGGCGGGCGGTGTGGATCAGTGCGGCGTTGATTTTTGTGGCCGGTCTCCCTGCGGCCACGTCGATCCCGGTGTTGGAGGTGATGGATTCGATCTTCGGGGGGGTCATGCTGATCCTTGGTGGGCTGTTGATCGCTGTGCTGCTTGGTTGGGTGGTTCCTGCCCGTTTCGACGACGATCTCAAGGGCAGTGCTACTCCGGCTGCCTTACGCCGTTGGTTGCTGTTTGTGCTGCGTTGGATTTCCCCGCCCGTGATCGCCGTGGGCCTGGTGATCAGTCTGGTGGATCTGCTCAGGGGGTGGGGCTGGTTGGCGAGTTGATGATCAAATCAACTGATGCAGGTGGCGAGACGCCAATTGCACCTCCCGAAGGAAGCAGAGCGACGCCAGCATCAGCAGGGCCATTGCCGAGATGAATAGGGGTGCCACGACCACCGTGAGATTCAGTCTGGAGATCACGCTGAAGAACATCACAGCCACCACGGCGGCAATGAGCAGGGTGGAACCTGTGAGCAGTTCAATCGCCCGGATCGTCAGTTGCATGCGCCGGCGATAGCAACGCCGCTCCTGCTCATCGATTGGGTTCCCAGCCAGAACACCCTCCTTGGCGCGCTTGGCGGCATCCACAATCCGTGCCAATCGGGTGGAGATCACGTTCAGTAGAGCGCCGATGCCGGCAAGAAGGAACACCGGAGCCACCGAAAGCTGAATCGCCTTGGAAAGCGTCTCCGGTTGCATCACCATCAGATCCTCTAGACCTGCACCATCTTCACTATGGCCACCATGCTCTGGCTCAAACGCTGGAATTTCATTGAGCGCGCCAAGTTGGAGCGTGAGCTTTGGGAGGCTTTTGAGGCTCGCGAGAACCTTGAGGCTAAGATTGAGGAACTGCAGGCCTGGATCGGTGCTGCGGAACCGTCGGAGCCCACCCTGGCGGATCAGCGCTTCCGTCTGGAGGTCTGGACCACCACGTTGGCGCGGATCCGCAAGATCGAAGCGATGATGGCTGGGAAACGGCGCTGAGTGTCCTCAGCAGCGTCGCCATTCAGTAACGCCACCCGGCTTATCGATGAGCTCGATCCCTTGGCCCGTCAGTTCGGCGCGGATCCGATCGGCTTCGGCGAAATCCTTGGCCTGTTTCGCTGCCTGACGAGCGGCAATCGCCGCTTCGATGGCGCTGGGGTCGCAGGATTCGGCATCTTCAGGCTCCAGCCCCGATGCCTCCGAGCGCAATCCGAGCACCCCGGCAAGCTCCCGCAACAACAACCAGCGCTGCTCCAAAAGGGGCTGCTCGTCATCGGTTTGCTCGGGAATGTCACCGCGATCAAGGCGATTGGCAAGCCCGCGCAGGGGTCTGGCAAGGTCGAACAGCACGGCCAGAGCGCCTGAACTGTTGAGGTCATCGTCCATGGCGTCGATGAAGCGTTGGCGTGCGCCCAGCAACGGCTCATCTGAGAACGTCATCTGACCGGGGATCTGCTCGATCGTGATCGCTCCCTCCGGCAGGGGCGCGGGCTCCCGCCATCCCAGGCTGGAAGCATGGTGTTCGCCCAGCCCGAGGGCAGCGTTGAGACCCTTCCAACCTGTGGTGGCCGCCTCCAGTGCTTCCGCTGTGAAGTCGAGCGGTTTGCGGTAGTGGGCCTGCAAGACGAACAGACGCAGGGTCATGGCGGAGATTCCGCTCTCCAGCAGGGCCCTGATGGTGGTGAAGTTACCCAGCGACTTGCTCATCTTTTCGCCCCCCACGTTCACCATGCCGTTGTGCAGCCACACCTGGGCCAGCTCCTTGCCGGTGGCAGCCTCCGATTGCGCGATCTCGTTCTCGTGGTGGGGGAAGACCAGGTCGGCGCCACCCAGGTGAATGTCGATCGTCTCCCCCAATTCCTCCCGCACCATCGCTGAACACTCGATGTGCCAGCCCGGTCGCCCCTCGCCCCAGGGTGAGGGGAAGCTGGGTTCGTCGGTTTTGGCGCCCTTCCAGAGGGCGAAATCGAAGGGGTGTTGCTTACGGGCTTCTTCGGCATCGGCGACGCGGCCGTCGGCATTGGTCTGTTGTTCACTGAGATCGCGGCCGCTGAGCTTGCCGTATCCGGCGTGTTTCATCACAGCGAAATACACATCACCATCAGCGGAATAAGCGGCTCCTTTGGCCTCAAGCTCACTGATGAAGGCGCGGATGCCATCGAGGCAGCGGGTGGCCCGGGGCATGCGGTCGGGCCGCAGAATCCCGAGGGCATCCATATCGGTATGGAAAGCCGCGATGTTGCGCTCGCTCACCGCATCCATCGAGCTGTTTTCTTCGGCTGCGCGTTTGAGAATCTTGTCGTCGATGTCGGTGAAGTTCTGCACGAAGGTCACCGCATACCCACGCCAGATCAGATAGCGACGCAGGACGTCCCAGTTGATGTAGCTGCGGGCATGGCCCAAATGGCAGAGGTCGTAGACCGTCACACCGCAGCAGTAAATGCTCACCTGGTCCTCCCTCAGCGGCTGGAAGGTTTCCGTGCGGCGGGTGAGAGTGTTGGTGAACCGCAGGGGCACAGGGCAAGCGCAGTGGGCTGGGGGGAGGCTACGGCGTGGGGCTTACTTCGCCTCCATCCAATTCGCGCCCACGCCGGTTTCCACCAGGAGTGGCACGCTCAGCTGCAGGGCGTTTTCCATGGTCTGCACGACGAGGGTGCGCACGCTGTCCAGGGCCGAGGGATCCACCTCCAGCACGAGTTCGTCGTGCACCTGCAGCAGCAGGCGTGCCGGTAACCCTTGTTGGTCTAAAGCGGTCTGCAGCTGAATCATGGCCAGTTTGATGATGTCGGCGCTGGAGCCTTGAATCGGTGCGTTGGCGGCGGCGCGCAGCTGCTGCGCCTCCATGCCTCCCCGCCGTGCCACATCGAGATCGATGTCCAGTGGATCCTTGCCAAGCAGTCGGCCGAGCCCATTGCGATCGAAGTGGAAGGGCCGGCGCCGGCCCAGGATTGTCTCGACGTAGCCGCGACTCAGCGCCAGACGCTCCTGGAGTTCCAGGAAGGCAAACACCTTCGGATAACGGTGCCGGTATTTGCTGAGGAACTCCTTGGCTTCCGCCTGGTTCACGCCGGTTTCCCGCGCGAACCGTTGGGCACCCATGCCGTAGATCACCCCGAAATTGATGGTCTTGCCCAGGCGGCGCTCATCGCTGCTCACCTCGGGTTTGTCGAGCAGCACTCTGGCCGTGAGTGCATGCACGTCATCACCATCTCGGTAGGCCTGCTGCAGCACCTCCTCACCGGAGAGATGGGTAAGGATGCGGAGCTCGATTTGGGAGTAATCAGCACTCAGCAGCTTCCAGCCTTCTTGGGGCAGGAACGCCTTGCGGATTCGGCGGGAGAACTCCGTCCGCACGGGGATGTTTTGCAGGTTGGGATTGCTGCTGCTCAGTCGACCTGTGGCGGTGACCGCCTGGTTGAAATCGGTGTGAACGCGGGCGGTTTCCGCTTCAACCAGCTGGGGCAGGGCATCCACGTAGGTGCTCTTGAGCTTGCTGAGCATCCGATGCTCCAGCACTAGGGGGACCACCGGATGGTCGGCTTCCAGTTTCTCCAGTACGGCTGCATCGGTGCTGAAGCCCGTTTTCGTGCGGCGCGATTTCTTGCGGTCGAGGCCAAGGGTCTCGAAGAGCAATTCGCCGAGCTGCTTTGGAGAGGCGAGGTTGAAGTCAACTCCCGCAGCTTGCTTCGCCTCCGCTTCCAGTCGTTCCAGGGTCTGGCCCATCTCGGAGGAGAGCTCCGCCAGATAGGGGGTGTCGATGCGGATCCCCGTGGCCTCCATCAGCGCCAGCACTGGCTCAAGGGGGAGTTCCACCCGCTCGAGCAGCTCGGTCAGCTGGGGACCCATCACCTCCAGGCTGTGGCGCAGATCGATGGCCAGGCGTCGCGTGAGGTGCACGTCCATGCCGCAGTAAAGGGCGGCCTGATCGACGGGGACGTCCGCGAAGCAGCTGGCCTTCCCCTCCTTTGCCTTGCCCACCAGATCGCTGAATAGCGTGGGGCGGAAGCCGTAGTCGCGCTCGGCCATCGCATCAAGGCCGTGCTTAGCCGCTGCATCACGTAGATAGTCCGCCAGCAGGGTGTCCATCACCACGCCGCCAAGGGGGAGGCCATGGCGCAACAGGATCAGACGGTCATATTTGGCGTTCTGGAGGGCCTTGGGATGCTCGGGGCTGGCCAGCCACGGTGCCAGTTGCTCGAGCACCGTTTCAAGCGGCAGCTGTTGGAGGCTTTTGGAACTCTCGGGGCTGTTGGCAATGTCGAGGCTGTTGTCAATGTCGAGGCCGGGTTCTGTAGGCGGGGTGTGTCCCACCGGGATGTAGGCCAGGTCGCTGAGTTCAGCTCCCCAGCAGACCCCGATCCCGACCAATTGGGCTTTAAACGGGTTCAGGTCACTGGTCTCGGTGTCGAGGGCCACCGGGGCTTCGGGGGTGCGGCAGGCCATCAGTCGCTCGATCAGGGCGCTGAGTTGTGCCGGGCTGGTGATCAGCTGGGGGGCTAGGGCCGGGAGGCTGGCTCCGTCGACAGCCGCAGCCGTGTTGCTGTCGGGCACTGTGTCGACTGGGGGGCTGGAGTTGACGGAGGGTTTTGAGGAATGCTCCGTTGTCTCCAGCAGATGGCCATTCGCCGTCAGGCCGCCGCTTGAGAAGGTCGCCACGAAAGTGGGCACCTGGCGGACCAGGCTGTTGAGCTCAAGCTCTTTCAGGCGGGTGGTGAGCGTTTCGGCATCCACCGTGCCCAGATCGAGCTCAGGATCCTCTGGCAGGGGAATGTCCACAAGGATCTCCGCCAGTTTGCGCGAGAGGTAAGCGTTGTCGCGATCGGCGCTGAGCTTGCCCTTCAGGGCACCCTTGATGGCACCTCGGCTGGCTTTCGCCCCTTCGGCCTCCACTTCCTCCAGCACCCGGTAGACGCCATCGAGGTCGCCGTTTTCCTTGAGCAGATTGATGGCGGTCTTGGGGCCGACGCCCTTCACTCCGGGGATGTTGTCGGAGCTATCGCCTGTGAGGGCCTTCAGGTCCACCACGGAGGTGGGATGCACGCCCAGCTTCGCCTCCACGCCGGCTTCGTCGATCAACGTGGGGCCGCTGTTTTTGGCATATGGGCCACCGCCCATGTAGAGCACTGCGATGTCGCGCTGGTCATCCACCAGCTGGAACAGGTCTCGGTCGCCGCTGAGGATTCGCACGCGCCAGCCATCGCCTGCGGCGCGATTCGCCAGGGTGCCGAGCACGTCATCGGCCTCGTAGCCCGGGGCCAGGCAAAGGGGCAGACGCAACTGTTCGCGCAGGATCACCTGCAGCTGCTCCAGATCCTGGAAGAACACGTCGGGGGCCACATCCCGGTGCGCCTTGTAGTTGGCGTCTGCCACATGGCGAAACGTGGGTTCAGCCGTGTCGAAGGCAATCGCCACGCCCGTGGGTTTTAACCCCTTGCAGTTGTCCAGGAGGGCTTTGAGGAAGCCGTAGGTGACGCTGGTGGGCAGTCCATCTTTGGTGGCAAGACCACCCTCACCACCCTTGGTGAAGGCGTAGAAGCTTCGGAAGGCCAGGGAATGGCCGTCCACCAGAAGCAGCAGCGGTCGATCCTTTCCCTCAGATGTCACGGTGTGCTCGGGCAGGGGCAAGAAGGGGCATTGTCGCCGTCAGTCGCGCTTTTTGGCCCAGGGGGGCAGATCGATGAACACCTTGGATCCCGGTTGAACGCCATTGAGAATGGCCGTTTGGCTGCCGCTGCTCGCACCGAGCTCTACCGCTTGAAATTGGGGCTGATCGTTTTTGCCGACGAGCAACACACCCGGCTTGCCGTTCTCGGTCACGATGGCCACCGTGGGCACCAGGGTGCTGATCGCCGTGCGGCCAGTCTGGAAGTCCACATCTGCTGTCATCCCGATCCGCAGTCGGGGAGGTGGGTTGAGGAGATCGAGCTCCACTTCGAAGGAGATGACGTTGTCGAGTTTTTCGGCGCGAGGTGCAATGTCGCGCACCCGTGCGTTGAACCGCTGATCGGGGAATGCATCCACACGCACGATGGCGTCCTGGCCGATCCGGATGCGACCGATATCGCTTTCTGGCACCTTCGCGGCCACTTCGAGCCCCTGGGAGAGCTCAACGATTGAGGAGCTGGTCGCGCCGGCGGTTGCGGAGGCGGTTGTGGTGGGGGTGACGAAGGCGCCGGGCTCGGCATAACGCTGGGTGATTACGCCGCTGAAAGGGGCGCGGATCAGGAGCTCTCCACCCTCCACCTGGCGTTGTTGGATTCGCTCTCGTGCAGCAGCCAGGGCCGCCTTGCTGGAGAGGTAAGCCGCTCGGATGTCGTCCACGTCCGCACGGCTGATGGCACCGCTGGCAAAAAGCGATTGCTGGCGCGCATAATCCGCGGCTTTGGCGTCGTAATCAGCCTTGGCCTGGCGTTCGAGGGCCATTAACTCGTCGAGCCGGTCGCGGTAGTCGCCGCTGTCCATGCGGGCGAGTACTTGGCCTTGTTTGACCGAGTCGCCTTCTTCCACGAAAAGCGCTTCCAGGCGCCCTTGCTGCTTGGGGCTCACATTCACGCGACGTACCGCCTCCAGTTCGCCACTGGCGGTGACCACCCCGGGTAACGAGCCCCGTTCGGCACTCACCGTGTAAGGCGTGAGGTTTCGGGTTCGGTTGCGGCCGGGACCCAGGGTCCAGATGCTGGCGCCACCGGCAATCAGCACCACCCCTGCGATCACGGCAACGGTGCGGCGTCGATGGCGTTGAAGGCCACTGAGTGGGATGAGACGAGGCAAACCCAGCTCCTGAGGTGAGGTGCGGGGCGGGCGGTTGGTGGTGGCCATGCCCCACAGACGCAATTGCGACCAGTCTCGCTGGCTGGCGGTCTTGCTGTGGTCTGCGCGCGTGTTGTTGGGGTGACTGTTCTCTGAACAGCAGTGGTCCGCTGTGGGCCGCAGGTAGATTCCCGCCCATGCTTAAAGCCGGAATCGTCGGGCTGCCCAATGTCGGCAAGTCCACCCTGTTCAACGCGTTGGTCGCCAATGCGCAGGCGCAGGCTGCCAATTTTCCCTTCTGCACGATCGAACCCAACGTGGGCACTGTTGCGGTGCCTGATCCACGCTTGCAGCAACTGTCAGATCTGAGCAGCAGCAAGGAGTTGATTCCCACCCGGATGGAGTTCGTCGACATCGCCGGTTTGGTGAAGGGAGCCAGCCAGGGTGAGGGCCTGGGCAACAAGTTCCTCGCCAACATCCGCGAAGTGGACGCGATTGTGCATGTGGTCCGCTGCTTCGAGGATGACGATGTCATTCATGTATCGGGTTCCGTGGGGCCGGCCAGGGATGCGGAGGTGATCAACCTGGAGTTGGGGCTGGCTGATCTGTCCCAGATCGAGAAGCGCCGCGAACGGCTCAAGAAGCAGATGCGCACCAGTCAAGAGGCGCAGGTGGAAGACGCCGCTCTGGAACGGATCCAAGAGGTGCTCGAGCAGGGGGGAGCCGCACGCAGCGTGCCGCTGAGCGATGAGGAGGCCGCCATGATCAAGCCCCTTGGTCTGCTCACCGCTAAGCCGATTATTTATGCCACCAATGTGAGTGAAGACGACCTTTCCGCGGGGAACAGTTTCTGCGAGGAGGTGGTGGCGTTGGCCCAGCAGGAGGGTGCAGAAACCGTACGCATCTCTGCCCAGGTGGAAGCCGAGCTGATTGAGCTCGGGGATGAGGAGCGCAGCGATTACCTCGAGGGGCTCGGAGTGAGCGAAGGCGGGTTGCAGAGCCTGATCCGGGCCACCTACCGATTGCTGGGTCTGCGCACCTACTTCACGACGGGTGAGAAGGAGACCCGTGCCTGGACCTTCCGTGCGGGCATGACCGCTCCCCAGGCCGCCGGGGTGATCCATACCGATTTCGAGCGGGGCTTCATTCGGGCGCAGACGATTGGCTGGGAGAAGCTGCTGGAGGCCGGTTCGCTGGCTGAAGCCCGCAACAAGGGCTGGCTACGGAGTGAAGGGAAGGACTATGTGGTGGCGGAAGGGGATGTGATGGAGTTTCTCTTTAATGTTTGAACCCCTAGCGCTTCACCGGGTCTCCCTGCCGATTGCCTCATAGGGCGTCGATCGCCTGCATCGCCGGCACGAAATCTTTGCTGTTCTGATCAAAGTCATCGCAGCTTTTGTTCATGGCGTCGGTGGTGAGGGCCACCACGCGCAGAGCCTGAGGGGAGCGGAGCCAGTCGGCCTGTGACTGCCAACCGTTGTTGGCGATGCCGCTGCTGATGATGCGCTGGGCGCGTTCGGCGCTGTAGCCGGCATGGCGCTCCTTGCAACCCGCATAGGCGGCCAGGCCTACCAGGGCTTTCCGGATCTCCTGGGGACTCTCGCCAGCAAAGATTGCGGACGGAAGTGGGGCGGCCAGCGTCAGGCTGAGGCCTGCGGCGCTGAGCAGCCCCTGGCAGCGTCGAATGGCCATGACGTGCGTCCTCATTGAGACAAGACTGGCGGAACTGTATGGAGCCCTGTGGCTCATTGGGCATGTCTGTTGACGCGATCGGTTATCTGGCGGCGCTGCTCACCACCTTCAGTTTTTTTCCGCAGGCGCTCAAAACCTTGCGCAGTAATGACACTCGCTCGATCTCTCTGTCGATGTACGGCCTGTTCACCCTTGGGCTGGCCACCTGGGCGCTCTTCGGGCTGCTGACGGGCAATGGGCCGGTGATCGCTGCCAATTTGGTCACCCTGGTGCCAGCGGTCTTTGTGCTGCAAGCCAAGTTGCGCCATCGCCTTCAGCGTGGCTCGTCGCCCTCGGTGATTCAGTAGACGGCGCTGAAGGGCTCTCCCTCAGCAATTCGGAGGCCTAAGTCTTCACGCCATTGCTGAAGGGGTTTGTCCCAGCCTTCCTCCCATTTCTGGGTCACCAGAGGGGCTGCCTCGAGGCCGATGCGGCTGCCATGGGCGATCGCCCTGCTGATGCTTTCCAGCTCTTTGGGCTGGAGGCGGAAGGCTCGGAAGCCCGAAAGCAGGTTGAGAAGCACGAAGGCCGGGAAGCCGATCTGGGTGGCGGTGATCGCCAGAACCCCGGATTCGCCTGCAGCTTCCGTGTTGAAACCTGCCACCACGTGATGCAGATCGTGGGTGGTCGCGATCCGCTGGGTCAGCCAGAGCGCTTCTGTGCTCGTGTCCCGCGGTCGGAAGAACTCCGGGTCGTAGTTGAGCCGCCGGATCATGCCGGCATAGGCGCGGCCAAGACTGCCTTCCGGCAACCGCTCCAGGGCGTCCACGTCCGGCTGGAAGGGTGGGTAGCGCTGTTCGAGGAGTTCGCGACCGCCCGGCAGGGCCCTGAAGCGTTCGATGCAGAGCTCCATCGCTTGGCTGTCGATGAAGTTGTCGACCAGATCAGCGACGCTGTCCAGCCCCCCATCCGTCCGGGCCAGCTCCCGAAGGATGGTCATGTTGCGCACGGAGCGCAGCAGTTCCCGGGCTTTGCTCATCGGTCTCCAGGGGCAGAGGAATCGCCGCCAGACCCGCTGTATAGCGAGGCCTGACGCTCTTGAGCAGCGGGGTGCTGCAGACGCAGATCAGGGCCATGAGGAGCCAGAGCACCAGGCCGTGCCCCTGGGAGTCGAGCAGGGTGCCGGCGATGAGAGGGGCACCGGTGGCGCTGATCGCGAAGCACTGGGAGAAGAGGGCCATCGCCAGGCCGCGATGCTGCAATGGCGTTTCTTCAACCATTGCTTCGGCCGCTGTCGGCAGAAAGGCTGCTTCACCGAAGGCGACGGGAAGCACCGCCAGGGGGATCAGGCTGACGCCACCGCTCCATAGCGCGGAGCCAGCCAGCAGTAAGCAGCCCACCGCAAAGCTCACGAGGCCAAGGCCCAGCCCGAAACGGAGGCTGCGGCGCGCCACCCAGTTGCCGACCGGCCACTGCAGCACCACCAGCAGGCTCAGCTGAAGGGCAATCAATCCGCCGCTCCAGGCTTCGCTCAGGGCGGGGCGCTCCAGACCACCGCGCACCAGGTCGAGGGGCAGAGCGCTTTGCATCAGGGCGATCATGCCTGTGGCCACGATGCTCAAGGCCAGCACCGGCAGCAGGGGCAGAAGCCAGCGTCCACCGGCGCTGGCGGCCGGCTCCTTGAGGAGAGGCCTCTCAGTGCCCTGGGGATGCAGCAGGGCATCACGACCATCGGGGAGAGGTCTCCAGGCCAGCAGGGTCAGCATCGCCAGCACCGCGGCCGCTTCCACCAGAAACACACCTCGGATCAGGCCCAGGCCGGCAAGCACTGCTCCCGTCAGGGCACCCATCGCAACCCCAAGGGCGTCAGCACTGCGGGCCAGGGCGTAGCCCCGGCTGGAGGGGAAGGAGCCTGTGCTGAGTGGGACGGCCAGTTCGATCGCTGGGAAGTAGAACCCCGCGGCAACGCCGATTAACAGCTGGCCACTCACGTAGCCCTCAAATCCGTGGGCCTGCAGCAGTACCAGATCGGCGATCAGGGCCAGCAATGCTGCGGCCCTCACCGGCCAGGAGCAGCTCAGCCCGCGGTCGAGCATGAGTCCGCTGAGGAGTCTGGCCACGGTTCCGATCAGGGCGGAAGCCGCAAGCCCCTGTCCCACCTGGCTGGCCGAGAGGTCCACCTGGTGAAAAATGATCGGTGTCATGTAGATCACGCCACCAGCCCCGAGCGAGGCGATCCAGCGAATCACTGCCAGTTCCTGCAGTGCTGCGGGAAACTGGTGCCACCAGTTCAAGGGCCTTGGCCTTGCGACGACGCTCAACAGGACGATTTCCTCAACAGTGGTTGGGCGTTGGACTGCTGGCCAGTCTGCTGCTTTCCCCGACGTTCCTGCGTCCGCTACGCGCCGCGGAGCAGCTGCAAGTGCAGCTCGACGGTATGTCGATACCCTTTCAGATCACTGATCTGGTGGCCTGGGTGCGGGCTAACGGGCGCAGTACGAGTGAACTGGCGATCTGGCTGAACCTGCTGGAACCTGAGAGCCGTGAAGGCGTTCTGGCCCTGCTGAAGGCCCCCTTGATCAATGACCGGAGCATGGCCCGTCAGATGCTCGGCAGTTGGGCCGGCCGTCGCCTGCTCGATGAAGTGGCCGACATCGTCCGTGTTGATGAAGACAGCCAGGGCATCACTGTCCTGACGACTCTGGAGATGCTCCTGGAGCGTCAGGAGCAGGTCAGCAGTCTTGATCTGCTTGAGGCGCTGCCCGCCGAGCGGGTGCAGCTTGACCTCGATGCTCTGCTGCAGGTGGCCAGCCAGTGGCGTCAGCAGCTGGAGCGTCAGCAGCAGCTCGTCCGACGTCTCTCCAGCGAGTCTGTGGAGCAGGCCGAAGAGCGAGTTAGCGACGTCGGAACCATTGACGGGGGCAGTGCCCTGGCGGCTGGCCAGGCTCCCGATCCCGAACTCCAGCTGCTCACGGTGCCCCACCGCTCCCGTCCGCTCAGGTTGCAGATCTGGCCTGCCAGTCCTGGTGCGCCCCAACGACAGTCCTGGTTGGTGTGGATGCCGGGGTTGGGTGGCAGCCCTGACCATTTCCGTTGGCTCGGCCGTGATCTCAGTGCCCGTGGCTGGCCGGTGCTGGTGCTGGAGCATCCCGGCAGCGACGCCGACGCCGTGCAGGCGCTGCTCGATGGCCGTCGTTCTCCACCGGGCGCTGAGGTGTTGCCGGATCGGCTCCGGGACCTCGAGGCCGTGCTCATGGCACGCCGGGAGGGGAGCCTTCAGTTGCCCGGTCAGCAGTTGGTCCTCGGTGGTCACTCCCTTGGTGCCCTCACCGCCCTGCTGGCTGCCGGGGCGCAACCCCAGCCAGGGTTGCAGCGTCGTTGTGCCGTGGCCCTGGATGGTTTGCCCCTTGGCAATCTTTCCCGTTTGCTCCAGTGCCAAGTGGAGGATGTGCGTCTCCCCCAGCTGACCCCTCCCAGGGAGCTGGTGGGGGTGATCGGCATGAACAGTTTCGGGAGTCTGCTCTGGCCCCGGGATCGCCCCATTGATGTGGCGGTGCCTGTGCTTTTGACCGGGGGCACCCTCGATCTGATTACCCCTCCCCAGAGCGAGCAGCTGGGGTTGATGCTCGCCGTGTCTCCCCACCCCGCCAGTCGCGCTGCGCTCGTGCAGGGAGCGAGCCACTTCTCACCGGTGCGGGTGGAGGGTCAGGCTGGAGGTGGCCGGGGTGAGGATCTGTTCCAGCTCGGGGAAGAGCTGGTGGGGGTGCAGCCGCTTCAGGTGCAGGCCCTTCTGGAAGCGGAGATCATCAGCTTTCTCGATCAGCTGGAGGGACCAGCGTTGCCCTCAGCGCCGCCAGCAGAGACCAGGGTCCTGCATCGCCGGATTGGTGAGCTGCATCTGCATCGACTCGATCGCGGTGGTGCAGCCCGTTTGCTCGCTCAGTAGCGAACCCTCGGATCCAGCAGCGCCACCAGAAGATCCACCAGCACGCTCACCATCACCACCAGGGCAGCCACGACCACCACAATCCCTTGCACCACCGGGTAATCGCGCTGGTTGATGCTTTCCTGCAAACGCAGGGCGATCCCCGGCCAAGAGAAGGTCACTTCGATCAGCAGGGCGCCACCGATCAGCGAGGCCACAGTGATTCCGGCGATGGTGAGGACGGGCAAGAGGGCATTGGGCAGGGCGTGCCGCAGCACCACCTGTGCTTCGCTCAGCCCGCGACTGCGGGCCGCTTCCACGTAATCGGAGCGAAGGGCACGGCGCAGGTTCAGGCGCAGGGCGTTGGTGAACACGCCACTGAGCAACAACCCAAGGGTGCAGGCGGGTAACACCAGGTGGCGCAGGGCGCCCTGCAGCGCTGCCCAATTGCCACTGCTGAGACTGTCGAGGATCAGAAAACCGCTGCCGCTCGGTGGCACAAGGCTGGGGGGGAAGCGGCCGCCCACCGGCAGCCATCCCAGGATCACGGCAAACAGCAGCTGCACCAGCATCGCCACCCAGAAGGGTGGAAGTGCATAGGTGCCGATCCCGTAAAAGCGTCCGGCGAGATCGAGCTTCCCCTCGGGGCGGGCAATGCCGCTGAAGCCAACGGCCAGGCCGCTCACGGCCGCGATCAGTAGGGCGGTGAGACTGAGTTCCAGGCTGGCGGGCAGCGCCTTGGCAATGATCTGCCCCACTGGTTCCTGGTTGATCAGCGCCTGGCCCAGGTCGCCGTGGAGGAGACCTTGAAGAAAGTCGAGGTATTGATGGCTGAGGGGTAGGTCGAGCCCCAAGCGTTGGCGGAGCAAGGCCTTGGCTGCCGCTGGGGCTCGACTGCCGAGCACAGCATCGACAGGATCGCCAGGGGCAACTCGCAGCAGCAGAAACACCAGACTGGCGATCAGCCAGAGCATGAGAGGCGCCAGGGCGAGGCGTGTGGCGCAGTAGCGCAGTAGCTCACGACCCCGTGCCATCAGAGTCCCCTCGCCTGAGCGGAGCGTTTCTTGAGTTGGGAGAGCTGTAGCAATCCGCTTCCATCGAACCGGGGTCTGTCTAGATCGGTCTGGGCCCAGGCCTTTGGCGTCACCAGCCAAACGGGTAGGTAGGCCGCTCCCTGAGCAGCTATGGCATCCACCCGTGCCAGTTGTTGCAGACGCTGCTGGCCCAGGAGACTGTCGCTACGACGCAGGGCCAGCTCGAGGCCAGGGCGGGTCCAGAAGCTGCCGCTGCTCACGGCCTCGCCTGCTTCGCAAAGCGAGCCCTGCGACCTGTTGCAGCTGAGCAGGGGCACCAGGAACGCCTCCGGGTCGGGGTAGGTGCCTCCCCAGTCGAGCATCACCGCTTTGAACGCCCCTTCACCGAGCTGACGGTAGACCGTGGTCGACTCCACGCCCTCCAGGTTGAGCTTGATGCAGTCCTGCAGATCCCGCCTCAGCTGGGCCTGCCAGGTGAGGGCCATCAACCGGTCGGAGGGCACATTCGAGCGGTAGGTGAAGGGCACGTTGAGGGGCTTGCCCTGGCAGTAGCCAGCCTGTTGCAGCAACCGGCGTGCTGTCGCCGGGGCATAGGTGGGCCAGGGTTCGCTTGCGCCCCCTCGAAGGGCCGGAGGAATCAGAGAGCGGAGGGGCTGGCGTTGTCCGTGGCTCACCCTGCGACTGATCAGGTCCCGGTCGAGGCTGTGGGCGAGAGCCCTGCGTACCAGCTGGTTATGCAGCGGTGGGGCATTGCTGAGCAGAGTGACGTAGCCGATGGTCAGAGCGGGGCCGCTGCTCTCCAGCAGCAGTCCCTGTTTGGCGCGCCGATCGAGGGCCAAACGCTGGTCTTCATCGATGGAATCGGAAAGCAGCACATCCACTTCGCCACTGCGCAGGGCCCCGAACAGAGCCGTGGAATTGCTGAGGTTGACCAGGTCAAGTCCGCCATTGCTAGGTGTCTCGCCCCAATACTCAGGAAAGGGCGTGAGGCGCTGCTGAGTGGCGTTGAAGCGCGTGAGTTTGTAGGGGCCCGTGCCGATGAAGCGGTCATTGAGAAAGCGATCGCGATGGTCGGCGTACGCCGTTGGGGAGACCGGCGTCAGGTAGGGGGAGGTGAGCAGGCTTTCTAGTGAGCTCGAGGGACGGCTCAGCCGCAATCTGAGCAGAAAGGGGGTTGGCGTTTCGATGCTCTCGATCCGATCCCCCACTACATAACTCTGGGTGCCGATGCGCAGAAAACGACGCAGGCTGAAGGCCATGGCATCGGCATCGAAGCGGCTGCCGTCGTGGAACAACACATCCCGGCGGAGCGGGATCTCCACCGTGCGCCCCCCATCGCTGAGCTGGGGTTGGGCTGCAGCCAGCTGGGGGGTCAGCGTCCCGTTCTTTGAGCGGCGGTAGAGAGTGTCACCGAGGGCGCTGAGCAGTTGGAGGGTGCCCGTGGTGCTTGCCTGGGCTGGGTCGAGGGACACGATGCGTCCAGCGCTCGCCACCGTCAGTCGATCACTGCTGCGTTGCTGCTGGCAGGCCAGCTGGCTGCTGCCAAGGACGAGCAGCAGGGACGCAGCCATCCAGCAGGAGCGGGAAGGGCGGCACGGCTGCTGCACGGCGATTGATCTTCAGCTGCCAGCCATTCAAGGGCGCCGAGCCTGGCTGTGGGGCAGAGCCGGCTCGGGACGGGTGATCTGTTGCAGGGAAATTTCGAAGACGCCAGAGCCACCCTTGGGCTGGAGGGGCCAGCGGCGGACCCAGCAGCGGTTGTGGTCTCCGTCGATGCTGATGACCTGGAAGAGATCGTTGGTGTTGTCGATCCGAATGCAGTCACCCTGGTGAAGATCCATGGTGGAATGCGACGCGTTCGCGATGCAGCGTTGCCCCGGGGCGTGGATCAATTCGTTCGGCATGAACCGGATGAAGCACAGATCGGCAAATGCAGACCTGTCCTGTGATGGTTCTTACAACTCTGCCCCATGCAGGGGGGTGGCTGCCAGGGTCGGCGGCAACGGTCAGGAATCGCTCAGAGACAGCCCAGATGGGCGGCGATCCCCCGGATCTCCGGTCGTGCCGTGATCGCGGCAAGGGCCTTGTCGAGGTTGCCGTTGCTCACTTCGTGCGTAATCACAACGATCTCGGCGCCTGCATCGCTGGCATCGAATTGCACGATCGATTGGATGGAAACACCGTGATCGCCGAAGCTTGTGCCGATTTGGCCAATCACCCCGGGGGTGTCGTCGGTGTGGAAACGCAGATAATTCCGTTGCCGGATCGCGCTGCTCTCCACCAGGTGGCAGGCACGCCAGCTGCTGGCAGCCAGTAGAGGATCGAGCTGGCCATCGGTGTCGTTGAGCTGTTGGATGCCGGCGATGTTGAGGATGTCGGCCACCACGGCGGAGGCGGTGGGGCCGGCGCCGGCTCCGGGGCCGTAGAACATCACGCGCCCGATTGGATCCCCCTCCACGAGGATGGCGTTGTTGACACCGTGCACCCCGGCCAGGGGGTGATCCAGGGGGACCAGGGTTGGCTGCACCCGAACGGCTAGCGGGAGAGAGGGGCCTCCATCACGGTCTGCGTTGTCAGCGTCTGTGTTGTCAGCGCGCTCGGCAACGGCCAGGAGTTTGACGCCGTAGTCGAGCTGGGTGGCGTAGTCCACGTCGCGGCTCTGCAGGCTGCTGATGCCATCGGTGGGGATTCCGGCACGGGGGATCGGACCGCCGAAGGCCAGGCCAGCCAGGATTGCGATCTTGTCGGCGGCATCCAGGCCATCCACGTCGGCAGCCGGGTCGGCTTCGGCGTAGCCCAGCTCCTGAGCATCGCGAAGCACGGCGTCGTAGTCGGCCCCCTCCTGGGCCATGCGGCTGAGGATGTAATTGGTGGTGCCATTGATGATGCCGCTCACCCTCTGAATGCGGTTGCCGCCGAGGGATTGCTTGAGCGGTTCGATGATCGGAATGCCACCGCCCACGGCTGCTTCGATCAGCACGTAGACCCCTGCAGAGGCGGCTGCTGCTGCGATCTCCTCGCCGTGACGTGCGATCACGGCCTTGTTGGCGGTGACCACCGACTTGCCGGCAGCGATCGCTCGCATGATCAGGGTGCGGGCCGGTTCAATCCCACCCATGACCTCCACCACCACATGGACATTGGGGTCATCGACCACCGCCTCGGGGTTGGTGGTCAGGCAATCGGCTGGTAGCTCCACGGGGCGTGGGCGATTGAGGTCGCGTACGGCCACGCGCACCAGGTCAAGATCAGCGACCAGTGGATGGCGACCATCAGGGGTCTGCAGGATCTCGGCTACGCCGCCACCCACGGTGCCCAGGCCCAACAGGCCAATGCCGATCCTTGTCGCCATGGGGATGTGTCCGATCCGTTTATCGATCCAACGACTCTATGAAGTGGAGGGGTCGCTCCCTGTCTCGAGCTGTCGTGCTTGGGCCTGCATCATGCGCAGGATGTTGAGGAAGCCGTTGGCCCTGGATGGGGTGAGGCTGGCCTGGAGTCCCGTGGCGGCGATGAAGGCTGGATCGACCGCCTGCACCTGCTGCGGGGTGAGGCCGCTGAGTCCCTGAATCAGGAGGGCGAGCAATCCCTTGGTGATCAGGGCATCGGAAGCCCCCTGCCAGAGGACGCGACCGTCATCAAGCTGGGCATCGATGAACACCTGGGAGACGCAGCCCTGCACCTTGCGGTCGTCGGTTTGCAGCTCCGGGGGCATGTCTGGCAGCTTTTTGGCGAGCCATAGCACGTATTCGTAACGCTTGCGTGGGTCTGGCGTGCCACTTAGCCGTTCTGCCAGTTTGTCCAGGCTTGCGCTGCCGTATCGGCTTTCGCTGCTCTCCTTCCCGTTCATGCCTTATGAGCTGCGGCGTGAGCGACGCACACTAACGACCAAGCCGGCGCTACCCAGTAGGGCCGTGATGCCAGCCCACTGGAACAGTCCCTGGTGCCCATGGGGCTGTTCGCTCACCTGATCCAGCTGCACCTGGCCATTGCGGACCGGCAGTTCCAGGTAGTCGCGGTGGCCAGGGCCGCCATCCACCTGCAGGTCCACCCGGCCGTTCCGCAGATCGGGGGGGAGGGTCAACGCCAGGCGTCCGTCCTCCCCCATCCGGCCCAGCTCCTGTCCAGGGCTGCCATCAGCCTTCAGAAGCCGCACGACGGCATCCTTGGCAGGCTCACCGCTCGAAAAACTGCTGCTCAGTTCGAGCGATCCGTTCAGATAGTGCAGGCTGCTTTCAATCGCGTGGGCCGCGGCCTGGCGAGGCACGGCCACATTCGCAGCGGCCAGTCCGAGAGCCAGAAGCGGGCTCATGCGCAGCAGGGAGGCCATGAATCGCAGCTAAGGAGGCCCCCATCCTGTGGGATCCAGCAGCCCTTGGCTAGCCGTGCCTAGCGACCGGAGGACCAACGCCTGGCCACGTTGGCCTTTGGTGTCTGAACCATCGAACCCATTGCCTGCAGCATCATCTCCAGCGCCTGACTCCCTTCGCGACGGCCGGCCAACTCACGGGCAATCACCTGCTGCGCGAGGGTCGGTGCCTCCTGACCATGCTGCTGAAGTCTCTGGGCAAGGCTGATTGGGCTGGCCTGAGACACAACGGATGCATGCACTGCGCACATCCTGTCAAACAGGATCGGCACGGATCGAATCAGGGTGCCTCGGCTCAACAGCTTGTAAGGAGCCTGCAGCCGCTTTCGCAGACCCAGCCATCAAAGGGCTGATCCCAGGCCTCTCGTGGCAGTGGCTGTTCGTGGACGCAGGCCTCAGGGAGCACCACCAAGGCGGGAATCGCTCCCCAGTCGGCTTGGGCGCGCAGCCGGTCGTAGTACCCGCCGCCATAGCCCAAGCGGGTGCCCGCTTCATCGATCGCCAGGGCGGGAACGAGCAGCAGGCTCAGCTGCTGCGCCTTTAGCGCAGTCGTTCCGACCGGGGCAGGGATGCCGCAACCGTCGCGTGCCAGGGGGCCGCTCTCCCAGCGGCGATACTCCAGGCGTCCTTGGCCATCGGCGTGGGGCAGCGCGGCCGCGCGACTCAGACAGAACCGCAGCGGCCGTAGGTCCACCTCCCCCTCCAGGGGCCAGAAGAGCCCCACCGCTCCCGGAAGGAGTCCCAGGTGCTCGCGGCGTTCGATCTCCCGTTGCACCTGTTGGCGGATCCGCTCCTCAAGATCGCCCTGCTGGGTCAGGGCAGCGCGCCGCAGTCCCCGCAGTTGCTGGCGTAGCGCTGCTTTGTCTTCAGCCGCAGTTCTCCCGTTCATGGCAGCAGCTCCAGCGACCGATCAGGGGCCGATGCCTCGATCCCGCCTTGGTCAGGGTTGTTGCTCATTGCTGGAACCAACCGGTGAGCGCCACCGCCAGGGCATCGGCGGCATCGTCGGGCCGCGGCGGCTCGCTCAGATCGAGTTCGCGCATCACCGCCTCGAGCACTTCATCCTTGTCGGCATGGCCATGACCGGTGAGGGCCTGCTTGATCTGCATCGGCGGAAACTCCACAGCCGGAATCCGGAAGCGGGCCAGAGTCATCATCAAGACTCCGCGGGCTTGCACCACCGAAATCGTGGTGCTGGAGCGGTAGAAAAAAAACTTCTCCACGGCTGCCAGATCTGGTTTCCAGCTGCGGATCAGCAGGCGCAAGTCATGGGCGATCTCCACCATGCGCTCCCCTTCGGAGCGACCTGGATCGGTGCGGATCATGCCGCAGTCGAGCATGCGCTGCTGACCCGGCACCTGGCCTGAGCGGGCCGTGACCTCGATCAGGCCGTAACCCACTCGGGCGAGGCCTGGATCAAGACCGAGGATCCGCATCGGTCGGACGGCGGTTCCGTTCAGGCCGCCAGGGCCAGTTCGAAGGCGCCGCGATCGCTGCCTTCACCGCGCTCAAACACCTTGCAGAACACCTTCACCACCCTGTCGCCGGAATCCACTTGCTCGAGCGGGTCCTTGCGCAGGCGGTGACGCAGGCAGCAGGAGGCCACTCGGGCCACGTCGTCTTCACTGACTTCCGTACGGCCTTCGAATGCCGCAAGGGCCCTCGCCGCCCGGTTCGTGACGATGTCACCCCGCAGGCCATCGACATCCAGCTCACCGCAGATGGCCGAGATGCGCAGGCGCAGGTCGTCGTCGATCTGCACCTGGGGTAAGCGATTCTGCGCTTCAACAACCCTTTGCTGCAAAGCGTTCTGGTTGGTTTCCACCGCGGAGCTAAAGCCCTCGGGGTCGCTGTCGAAGGCCGTGCGCTGATCGACCACCTGCACGCGCAGCTCTGGGTCGCGCACCGTGCGCACCTCCACGCTCATGCCAAAGCGGTCGAGCAGCTGCGGGCGTAGTTCACCCTCCTCAGGGTTGCCAGAACCGATCAACACGAAGCGGGCTGGGTGGCGGACCGACACCCCTTCCCGTTCCACCGTGTTCCAGCCGGAGGCAGCTGAATCGAGCAGAACATCCACCAGGTGATCGTCGAGAAGGTTCACCTCATCGACGTAGAGCAGGCCGCGATTGGCTTTGGCCAGCAGTCCAGGCTCGAAGGCGCGCACACCCTCGCTGAGTGCCTTTTCGATATCGATGGTGCCGCAAAGGCGGTCTTCCGTTGCACCCAGGGGGAGGTCCACCATGGGCACCTGGCGAGTTTCGGTGGTCAGGCTTTCGCCATGCTCCAGGCGCTGGCGCACCTCGCTGCTCTGGAGGTCAGGGTCGGTGGCCGAGCTGTTGTAGGGATCGCCGGCTACCACCTCGATGCCAGGCAGTAGATCCGCCAAGGCACGGATGGTGGTGGATTTCCCCGTGCCGCGGTCACCCATGATCATCACACCGCCGATGCGGGGATCGATCACGTTGAGCAGCAGGGCCAGTTTCATCTCCTCCTGGCCGATCACGGCGGTGAAGGGGAAAACCCTGCGCTTCCGGGTTGAACTCACGGGCTGACGCGCTGCACAGAGATGGATTGTTTCACAGGCAGGACGGTGAGCACCTGCGGTGGGGTGGCATCAGCCGGATACACCAGCCTGACCCGCACCTTGCGGCTCTGGCCCGGGGCCAGGGTGACTTGGCCGAGGACAGGCCCTTCCTGCCCCTGTCGCAGCACCAGATGCAGGCGCCGTCGGCCGAGGGGCCGTCCGTTGGCCCCATCCAAGCCGCTCACTTCCAGCGGTCCTCTGAACATCACAGGACCGCTGGCCGGGGTCTTGAAGCGCAGGCTGCTGCTGGTGCTGCCGGTCTTGAAGGGGGATTCCAGCGCGATCGCGACCCTGCGGCTTCCGGGCCCGGGGTTGTGGAGCGGCAGGGTGAGGTCGTATTCGACGCCGTAGTTGCCGTGGGCGGCCCAGGCGGTGCCTTCCGAGAACACCTTGAGCTCTGCGGTTTGCACCTGCCCGGTGCCGAGATCGCCACGTTCAAGGCTGCTGATCGGCCAGGAGATCGCTTTGTCCTGGACGATCAGGCTGTTGGAGCCGGGATCACTGAGGGTGGCCCGCCAGAGGCTGCCGATCTGGACGCCGCTGACCCTGGAATAGATGATCTTTCCCTTGCTTCCCCGCGGCGTGGGCCGGTGCTCTTTAGGGCTGAGCGTGCCAGCGTCTAGCAATGACTGCCAGTAGGATACCGGCGGCGCTGAGGCTCCTTCGCCGTAGGCCGCCAGGGTGGCGACGTAGACCGGGGCTGAGCTGCGAAGGCGCAGCTGCAGGTTGCGGCCATTGAGCAGAGGGTCGAGGCCTGCCACCGGAATTGGCAGCACCACCAGAGGGCTGGCTTCTCCGGGACTGATCTCCCAGCGGCTCGTTAGCTCTTGAGCCTGGTTGCCTCGGAGCAGATCCCCGGCCACGCGGCTGCCAGGCCCTGCCGCGATCGGACTGCTGGTTTCCGCCATCAGCGATGGCAGCGGCAGGAAGGGGGCGGCTGTTTGCCCCTTGCGGGTGGCCTGGGAAAGGGAGGTGCTCCCCCCGAGCAGCTCCAGGGTCACAGGCTCATCCCCTGCCGGCTCCGCTACCAGTGCCAGCCAGAGGGTGGAATCGAGCGACTCCGGTTTACCCGCATACACGTGGTGGCTGAACATGTCAAAGCGACCGCTCAAAGGCAGATTGAGGCCTGGGGCGTCCGGGAAGGTTGAAAGCAGGATCCCTTCACCGGTGATCAGTTCGGGGTTGTTGTCGTTGACCATCAACACCCCATCCAGTTGTCCAGGCAGGGGGCGAACGCTCTGCTGGCGCTGGATGATCTCAGCGGTCTTCGGCTTGGCGTCTTCGCCCGCCAGCGCGGGGCCGACTGCTAAGGCGGTTGCTATGCCGACTGCTACGCCGACTGCTGCGCCAGCTGCAACGCCAGCTGTGGCGAGCGTGCGGCTGAGGGCGGCGAAGGACATCAGCGGTTGGGCCGTCATGGCGTGGTGCTGGCGGTCGCTCCTGTTTTAGGCGGCTTGCGCACCACCGGTGGTTTGGGCTTCAGCACCGGTGCCATGGCAGCGGCCATCTCGCGGATCAGTTCGGTGGAGCGGGGGTCGTTGAAAGGCCCTTTCACCACAAATGCAGCAACGGCTCTGCTGCCATCGGGGAGCTCGATCAGTCCCGCGTCGGCATAGGCGATGCCGATGTCCCCGGTTTTGTTCAATACCCGATAGCCCTTGATCATCAGGCTGTCGTCAGGGTCTCCCTGTTCGCCGCCCAGGCCTTTCAGCAGGCCTCCAGGCAGCAGTCGGTTGGTCCGTGAGGTGCCCATCACCTCTCGGAACAGATCACGGCTCCTGGGCCCCAGGGTTTCGCCGGTGTCCACCAGCGCGATGGAGCGGGCCAGGTCGCGGGCGCTGGTGGTGTTGGTGCCCTCCAGATCCGGAAGCCAGTTGTTCACCGCTGTGGCGCTCAGGCCGAGGGCGTTGAAGCGTGCATTGAGCTCTTCCTTGCCGCCGACCCTTTCGATCAGCAGGTTGGTGGCGCTGTTGTCACTCACCCGGATCATTTCTGTGGCCACCTCATGGGTGGGGAAACGGGTGCCGATCGGTTTGGAGGCCATCCATCCAGCGCCGCCGCCAACGGTGGTTTTCGTGAGGGTGAGGGGTTCGTTCCAGCTGAGGGTGCCAGCATCCAGCAACTCCAGGGCCACCAGCAGGATCGGGGTTTTAATCGAGCTCGCCGCAGGCAGCGCGGTGTCGGGATTCAGCTGGGCGTAGCGGCCGTCATCGAGCAGCAGCAGGAAGGCGCTGACTTGTAAATCCTTCTGGGAGGCAGCCAGTTCCTGCCAGCGTTGGCTGAGGGCTGTGAGTTCGGTTTTGGTTTCGAAACGACCGAGGCTGGAGGCGAAGCCGCTGCGGCGCGTGGTGCTTGGAAGGGCCTGGGGTCCTGTGCTGATCGCCCCCTGCAGGAGCTTGGGGTTCAGCCAGTCGGGTAAGGGCATCCCGCTAGCCCCTGCGCCAGTGCCTCCCTGGGACACATGGGGGGCGAGCATCTTCAGGGCGGAGCCACTGATCACGCCAAGGCCGATGCCCATGAGCATAAGGCGCACCAGCAGCATGAGGGGGCGGCGCCAGCCAGCTTCTGGGCGACGGGATCGGCTGCTGCTCACCGTTGGGCTGCAAGGGTCTGCCGAGGTTAAGAGCGGTCCCGGTGAATCGCCCAGCGGAGCTGACGCACCATGCCGCGGACGAGAGCGACCTCTTCGCTCCTGACCATGGCTCGCTGCAACAGGCCACGCAGCTTGGCCATGCGTGCATGGGCGGTGTGCTCCAGGAGAAAGCCAACCTCCAGCAGCAGTGCTTCCGCATCCTTCAGGCAGGGCTCTAGCTCGCTGGGACCAGCTGGTGAGGGCTGGCTGTCATTGGGGGCGCTGCCACGGCGTAGGCGTTCCAGTTCGTGGAGCACCACCGCAACGGCATGGGAGAGGTTGAGGGAGGGGTAGCTGGCGTGGCTGTGCAGCTGAATCACCCGCTGGCTGAGCAGCAGCTCATCGTTGCTGAGGCCCCGGTCCTCCCGCCCGAACACCAGCGCCGCCCGCGGGCTGTCGCCGTCCCCTGCTTCCGGAGCGTTCAGCAGCCAGGGCAGCACCTGTTCAGGCGGATGCAAGGGAATCTCGCCATGGTCGAGCCGTCCGCAGGTGGCCACGACCCGCCGGCAGTCCGCCAGGGCACTGATCAGGTCGGGGTAACAGCGAGCCTGCTCGAGCACCGCCAGACCGTGCACGGCCATGCGCTGAGCCTCGGGGTCAGCGCTGGAGCAGCGAGGTGCCACCAGGCGTAGGTCTTGGATTCCGAAATTGGCGCAGAGCCTGGCGACGCTCCCCACGTTGAGCGGTCCTGAGGGTTCGACCAGCACCACGCAGAGTTGTTGGGTGGGGCTCATTCGAGGGATTTGAGATGGGCGAGCAGATCGGCCATCGTTTGAGGTTCGACTTCGAAGCGGGGCATGGGTGGCGTCGCGCCACTCACCACCTGGTGAATCAGTGAGGGGTCGCTGCGGCGGTCGGCGATGCCATGCAGATTCGGGCCCACCAGCCCTTGGCCTGCCAGGCCATGGCAGCCGGCGCAATTGATTCGGAAGATCTGGCCGCCATGGTCGGCATCACCACTGAGTTGGAGGGTGGCGCGCACGTAGGGATCCCGTCCTGCGCTGCCCATCACCCAGAGGGTCAGCACGATGCAGGTCATGGCTGCAACACTCACCAGCGCGGCGATCAGGCCCCGCTTCTGCCCCACGGGCCCTACAGCAGTTGATGACGGAGCTGTCACGGTCGCGGCCTGGCCATGAAACAATTGTGCTCAATCTTTTCATCGGTCGCGACGACATGATCGAACCTCTGCTCTGCGGCATCGTTCTGGGTCTGATCCCCGTCACCCTGGTGGGTCTGTTTGTTGCTGCCTGGAACCAGTACCGCCGGGGCAGTGCCCTGGGGGGCTGATCAGCAGCAGTCCGCTGTTGCCATAGCGCCGCTGGTCCCTGAGTTGCCAACCCTGAGGCAGCTCGGGGATTGCTTGTATGGCGTGTTCGCAGATCACCAGCGCTCCATCGCGGAGCCATTGACCTCTGAGCAGTAAGTCCAGGCCTGGCGCATACAACCCCGCGGCGTAGGGGGGATCGAAATACACCAGGTCAAATCCAGGGTCAGATTCAGGTCGCCCTGTGCCAAGCCAGCGTCTGAGGTCGGCACAAATCACGCTGTGGCTTGGTGATGGCGATAAGCCAGTGGCGGTGGCCGCCATGTTCTCGCGGCAGATTGCTGCAGTGCCTGGATTCTTCTCAATAGCGAGCACCCTCATCGCCCCCCTGAGCATCGCTTCGCAACCCATCACGCCACTGCCGCTGCAGAGGTCAAGCCAATGGCAGCCGTGGAGTTCTGGGGCCAGCATGTTCATCACCGCCTGCCGCACAAGGCCTGTGGTGGGACGGGTGCCGTCACCTTTCGGGCTTTTGAGGCGGCGGCCTCCACTCAGTCGCAGCTCACCCTTGGCTGTGCTTCCTTTCACGCCTGGCAAGGGCCGCTGCGCTCGAGCCATTGCAGCCAGCGTTGAAGCAATCGCTGCCCTGCGTCACCTGATTTTTCAGGATGAAACTGGCAAGCCCCCAGCTGCCCGCTCCAGACCATGGCTGTGGCCTGACCTCGGCCGAAGGGCGCGCTGGCAGCGAGCACCTCAGGCTGCTCTGGAGCAGCGGCATAGGAATGAACGAAATACATCCATTCCTCTGGGTCATCGTGTCCGAGAAGCGGGCAGGGATGCGACACCTGGAGAGGTGCCCAGCCCATGTGGGGGATGCGCTCTCCGGCATCATCCGGAAGCCGCCTCACATGGCCCTTCAGCAGGCCAAGCCCGGGGCGTCTGCCTTCCTCGCTGCGTTCAAATAAGAGTTGAAGACCTAGGCAGATTCCCAGCAGCGGTTTCGCTTCGGCGTGCCACTGCTGCAGGTGGGGGATGAGGCCTGTCTGCTCAAGCTGAGCCATTGCTGGGTCGAAGGCTCCGACACCAGGAAGGATCAACGCATCGCAGGACGCCAGATTGTCTGGGTCATGGACCATCCCTAGCGGCTGATCGAGACGTGCGAATGAGGTCTGCACCGAGTGCAGGTTCCCCATCCCGTAATCAATCAGCCCAATCCTCAAGGTGATGGGGAAGTGATCAGAGGTACTTGGAGATCGTGCCGGAGAGGGTCGCCTTGGGAACGGCGCCGACCACGGTGTCGACCTTCTGGCCGCCCTTGAACACCATCAGCGTGGGGATGCTGCGAATGCCGTATTGGCTGGCGACGTTTGGATTTTCGTCGGTGTTCAGCTTGAACACTTTGATTTTGCCTTCGAATTCCTTGGCGATTTCGTCGACGATCGGAGCCACCATGCGGCAGGGGCCGCACCAGGGGGCCCAGAAGTCGACCAGCACAGGCATGTCGCTCTGGAGCACGTCCTGCTCGAAGGAGGCGTCGGTGACGGCAGCAGCGCTGGACATTCGATCTGACCTGGATTTTCACTGAAACTTAGCAACCATCAGCGGATTTATTCAGTGCCGAGATGGTGACTGAGGCGAACTGTGATGCTCGCCGGGGGAAGACAAAAAGCCCGAGCGCGTCGGGCCGGGGGGTGTGAGGAGTGTGTGGGCCGGAGCCCCCACAAGGGCAAGGTTAACGCTTGTCTTGATGGTGTCGCACGGGTCTTATTTTGCGACTTTCTTGGTTTTGGGGTTGGCTTATTTGCCCATGCCCAGCTGCTGGGCTTTCTGATAAACCTTGCCTTCGGTGAGCAGGGAGGGGGCAACGACGACCTCCACCTGTTGCATGTCGCGGATGGTTTGAGCCCCGAGGGTTCCCATCGAGGTTTTGAGGCATCCCAACAGGTTGTGGGTGCCATCATCCAGTTTCGCGGGACCCCGCAGGATGCGCTCCAGGCTGCCGGTGCTGCCGACGTTGATGCGAGTACCCCTGGGCAGGACTGGGCTCGGGGTGGCCATGCCCCAGTGGAAGCCACGGCCGGGGGCTTCCTCGGCGCGAGCGATCGGTGAGCCGATCATCACGGCATCGGCTCCACAGGCGATGCACTTGCAGATGTCACCACCGGTGACGATGCCGCCATCGGCAATGATCGGAACGTAGCGGCCGCTTTCACGCTGGTAGTCCTCCCGGGCGGCGGCGCAGTCAGCCACGGCAGTCGCCTGGGGGATGCCCACACCAAGGACTCCCCTGGATGTGCAGGCGGCTCCGGGGCCGATGCCCACCATCACGCCGGCGGCGCCAGCGCGCATCAGCTGCAGGGCCACGTCGTAGGTGACGCAGTTGCCGATCACGACGGGGACTCCCATGTCCCGGCAGAGGGCTTCCAGGTCGAGGGTGTCTTGCCCTTCTGGACCGATGTGGTTGGTGGAGACCACGGTGGCCTGCACGAAGAAGAGGTCGGCACCGGCCTCAGCGATTGCTTTGCCGAATCGCATGGCAGCCACGGGGGTGCCGCTCACCGCAGCGATGCCACCTTTGGCTTTGATGTCTTGGATGCGCTTGCGGATCAGGCTCTCCTGAACAGGCTGGCTGTAGATCTCCTGCATCAGGGGGACGAAGGCGTCCTTGCCTACCGCTGCAATGCGGTCGAGAACGGCGTTCGGGTCTTCGTAGCGGGTCTGAACACCCTCAAGGTTGAGCACACCCAGGGCCCCCAGTTGAGAGAGCTGAACGGCCATGTCCACATCCACCACACCATCCATGGCGCTGGCGATGATCGGAATCTCCCGTTCGATGCCCCCCAGGCTCCAGCGGGTGTCTGTGACCTCGGGATCAACGGTTCGACCGCCGGGCACAAGGGCGATCTCGTCGATGCCATAGGCCCGGCGGACAACCTTGGAGCGACCGAGCTGAATGTTCACCGCAAGCCAATGAAGATCCAGACAAGCTACCAAGCGGTGTTGAAGGGGCTCAGCCCTTGCCGCCGCCCCGGAACTCTTGCCAGCGGCCACTGACGGCGGTGAACACCTTGCGCCGCTCATCACTCCGAACAAGACGAGTGACAGAGAACCAGGCCAACCAGCTCACTCCCGCCAGTTCGAACAGGCGTGGGGCCAGAGGAACCGTGGCGATTGCCGCAAGGATGCCGCTGTAGATCCGCATGACCAGGATCAAGCCAACCAGGCCTACCCCCAGCAGCAGAGGCTGACGCAGGCGCTGCCATTGATGATCAAGATCCTGTTCCTGCCACCAGCTGCGTAGCTTTTCGCTGAGCAGATCCCATTCCCCGCCTTCACCGTTCTCGAGACCGGCCTGGCCAGGGTCGGGGCTCATGGCTGCTGGCACGGTGACGCGGCTGGCAATGGCCGGATCGAGAGGTGCCGGTGTGACCGCTGCTTCGATGCTGGCGGCTGGCTCAGTGGCAGTTGCCGACTCTTGGCCCAGGATCGTGGGGCTCGTGTCTTCAGCGCTCGCGCTGGCAGTGCTTGTCTCGGGGGTTCTTGAAGGGGTTGGCTCGCTCGGCACGGCGGCTGTGTCCTGCAACGGCTGCTCGATGCCCGCCCCTGGGGTGCTGCTGCTGGAGGGGTCGGTCGTCATGGCAGCCGCGTTGGTTCACGCGCAGGAAGCTTAAAGGCGTCTGCCCGCAGTGGCGACTCTTGCGGCTGATTCCGTAGCGATCCCTCACGCAAGACGTCTGAACCGTTCGCGATAAACTGATTGCAGGCAAATCAGGTCTTTTATGGCGGATCCAGTGGGGCCCGGCAGCGGCGGTCCCGGAGAATCCGACGGTCGGATCATTCAGACGGATCTGCGCAACGAGATGTCGCGCTCCTATCTGGAGTACGCGATGAGCGTGATCGTCGGGCGCGCCCTGCCTGACGCACGCGATGGACTCAAGCCAGTGCATCGACGCATCCTCTATGCGATGTACGAGCTGGGGCTGACGAGCGATCGGCCCTACAGGAAATGCGCCCGTGTGGTGGGTGAGGTGCTGGGTAAGTACCACCCCCACGGCGACACGGCGGTGTACGACGCCCTAGTGCGGATGGCCCAGAACTTCTCGATGTCGATGCCCCTCATTGATGGGCACGGCAACTTCGGTTCGGTCGATAACGACCCGCCGGCGGCCATGCGTTACACCGAATCGCGGCTCCAGGCGCTCACCACCGACAGCCTGCTGGAGGACATCGAGGCGGAAACGGTTGATTTCGCCGACAACTTCGACGGCTCCCAGCAGGAGCCCACCGTGCTGCCTGCCCGGATCCCCCAGCTGTTGCTCAACGGGTCAGCCGGCATCGCCGTGGGAATGGCGACCAACATCCCGCCCCACAACCTCGTTGAGCTCATCAACGGACTCTTGGCGCTGATCGAGAACCCGGAGCTCGATGACAACGCTCTGATTCAGATCATTCCGGGCCCCGATTTCCCCACCGGTGGTCAGATCCTGGGCCGCTCCGGCATCCGCGAGACCTATCGCAGTGGCCGTGGTTCGGTGACGATGCGCGGGGTCGCGGCGATCGAAACACTGGAGGTGCCTGGCCGGCCCGATCGAGACGCGGTGATCATCACCGAGTTGCCTTACCAAACCAACAAGGCGGCGCTGATCGAGCGCATCGCCGAGATGGTGAATGACAAGAAATTGGAGGGCATCTCCGATATCCGCGATGAAAGCGATCGCGATGGCATGCGCATCGTGGTGGAGCTGCGCCGTGATGCTTACCCGCAGGTGGTGCTGAATAACCTGTTCAAGCTCACTCCACTGCAAAGCAATTTCAGCGCTCACATGCTGGCGCTGGTGAATGGGGAGCCGATCCTGCTCACCTTGCGCAAGATGCTGCAGGTGTTCCTCGACTTCCGGGTCGAGACGATTGAGCGGCGCACCCGCTACCTGCTGCGTAAGGCCGAAGAGCGCGACCACATCCTTCTGGGCTTGCTGCTGGCCCTTGATCAGCTCGACCCGATCATTGCCCTGATCCGGGCTGCTCCCGATACGGCCACGGCTCGTCAGCAGCTGCAGGACCGCCATGGCCTAAGCGAGATCCAGGCTGACGCCATCCTTCAGATGCAGCTGCGCAGGCTTACGGCCCTGGAAGCGGACAAGATCCGTCTTGAGCACGAGGATCTGGTCACCAAAATTGCCGACTACAAGGACATCCTCGGCCGTCGCGAGCGAGTGTTCGGAATCATTCAGGACGAGCTCACGCAGCTGCGTGAGCGCTACCCGATTCAGCGCCGCACGGAGATTCTCGATCTCGCTAGTGGGCTGGAAGATATCGACCTGATCGCCAATGAGCGCTCGGTGGTGCTGCTCACCGAAACCGGCTACCTCAAGCGCATGCCGGTGAGCGAGTTTGAAGCCACCAGTCGCGGCACCCGCGGCAAGGCCGGCACCCGTAGCCAGGGAGAGGAGGCCGTGAAGCTGTTTATCGGCTGCAACGATCACGACACCCTGCTGCTGTTCAGTGACCGGGGGGTCTCCTATGTCCTGCCGGCGTATCGGGTGCCTCAGTGCAGCCGCACCGCCAAGGGCACGCCGGTGGTGCAGTTGCTGCCAATCCCGCGCGAGGAATTGATCACCTCGCTGCTGGCGGTCTCGGAGTTCAACGACGACACCGATCTGTTGATGCTCACCCAGGGCGGCTTCATCAAGCGCACACGCCTGTCTGCCTTCAGCAACATCCGCTCCAACGGTTTGATCGCGATCGGTCTTGAAGAGGGAGATGCCCTCACCTGGGTGCGCCTGGCTGTGCCGGGCGACAGCGTCTTGATTGGCTCCAAAGCTGGCATGACCATCCATTTCCGCCTCAGCGATGAGGAGCTGCGGCCTCTTGGACGCACAGCACGGGGTGTGCGTTCGATGAATCTGCGCGATGGTGATGCCCTGGTGAGCATGGACGTGTTGCCGGTGGAGCTGGCCGATCGGGTGGCCCAGAGCAGCGACGACGACTCCGAGGATGATGAGGCTGGCGCTGCCAGCGATGGCCCGTGGGTGCTGGTGGCCTCGGCCTCCGGATTGGGTAAGCGGGTGCCGGTCACCCAATTCCGCCTTCAGAAGCGGGCGGGTATGGGCCTGCGGGCGATGAAGTTCCGCACCGAAGCTGATGCCTTGGTGGGTCTGCGCGTGCTTGGTGCCGGCGAAGAGGTGTTGCTGGTGAGCGAGAAGGGCGTGATTGTGCGCACCAGCGCCGATTCCATTCCTCAGCAGTCACGGGCGGCCACGGGGGTGCGGCTGCAGCGGCTTGATAAGGGCGATCGTCTCTCAGAGGTCGTGTTGGTGCCGCCGGAAGCCGAGTCTGATGAGGCGACCGACGCTGAAACTGAAGACGAAGCTGCTGAGGCTGCCGCCAGCGCTGAGCCCCAGGACAGCTGACCTTGGCTGAACTGGTGGATGTGCTGGTGCTCGGGGGCGGCCCTGCCGCCCTCTGCATCGCCTCGGAACTGAACCAACGCGGTGTGGCTGTTGCGGGCATTGCCTCCGATCCGGTGGATGCCCCCTGGCCGAACACCTACGGCATCTGGGCCGATGAACTCAAAGCGGTAGGTCTCGAGCACTTGCTGGAGCACCGCTGGAGCGACACCGTCAGTTATTTCGGCGCAGGCGGCTCAACGGCTCAGGATCAGAGCCATGCCCACGGGAACGACTACGGCCTGTTCGATCGGGCCGCCTTGCAGCGCTATTGGCTGGAGCGGGCTGATGGGGTGGTGTGGCACCAAGACAAGGCCGAACGGGTGGACGTCACCGGTGCCACCACCAGCGTCAGCTGTGCATCGGGCACCACCTTGCAGGCGCGCTTGGTGATTGATGCCTCCGGCTCGCGCACGCCCCACATTCGCCGCCCTGATCAGGGGCCGGTGGCCGGCCAGGCGGCCTACGGCGTGGTGGGGCGCTTCTCCAAGCCTCCAATCCAGGCGGGTCGGTTTGTGTTGATGGACTACCGCTGTGATCACCTCAGTGAGCAGCAGCGCAGCGAGCCACCCACGTTCCTGTATGCGATGGATCTGGGCGATGGGGTGTTCTTCGTGGAGGAGACGTCGCTCGCCTTGGCACCGGGGGTGCCCTACGACGTGCTCAAGCAACGGCTCCAGCAGCGCTTGGATCAACGCGGTGTGGCGATCACCGAGGTGATCCATGAGGAGTTCTGCCTCTTCCCGATGAACCTGCCGCTGCCAGACAGGAGCCAGCCGCTGCTGGCTTTTGGTGGTGCGGCGAGCATGGTGCACCCAGCCTCGGGCTACATGGTGGGATCGCTGCTGCGGCGGGGGCCTGATCTGGCTCAGGCCATTGCTGAATCCATCGCCAACCCAAGCCTTGGCTCAGCGGCCTTGGCGCATCGGGGCTGGCAAGCGCTGTGGCCGATCGAGTTGGTGCTGCGCCATCAGCTTTTTCAGTTCGGCCTGGGCCGCTTGATGGGTTTCAACGAAGCCTTGCTGCGCACCCACTTCGCCACGTTCTTTTCACTGCCAAGAGAGGAGTGGTTTGGCTTCCTCACCAATACGTTGCCGTTGCCCAGGTTGATGGCGGTGATGCTGCGTTTGTTTGCCCTGTCGCCCTGGGAGTTGCGGCGGGGGTTGGTGTTGGGGGCTGGGACGCATCAACGTCCCACGTTCCTCCAATCGGCCGGTTGAATCAGGGGGAAAAGGGCATCCTCCGCTTCTACTTCCTCCAGCCATTGATCGGGCAGGTCTTCACGCCCATCAATCGCTGCCATCAGCCGCCAGAAGCGCTCAAGGTGGCGCTCGATCCTTTCCTTGGCGAGTTCGGTGGTGGTGCCGGCCCGCAGGATGAAGCTCCAGTCGGATGACTGGGCTAGCAGCAGCTCTCGGCCCGCCTGGTGGAGCAGCCGCAGATCGGCCTCACTGCCAACGCCACGGCTGCAGCGCTCCACCATCGCCCTCCCGGCCCGACTCCACTCCGGCACGATCCAGGCGTTGCTCTGATTGAGCCAGTAGTCGTGGAAGCCCCCCTGGCCCCAGCTCGATGGACAGGGGTCGCACAGTTGGAGATTGGGCTGGCTGCTGAGCACGCCTCGCAGCGTGCTGAAGCTCACGCCCTCGCTCGGAGCCTGACGAAACAGTTCACCCAGGAAGCGAGGGCCTTCAAACCACCAATGGCCGAACAACTCCGCGTCAAATGGCGCCACGAGCAAGGGCGGAATCGCCATGCCGGCTCGCAGGTTCTCCAGCTGCGCGCGTCGTCCTTGTAAGTAATGCCTGGCATGGATGGCGCAACGACCTTCAGCCTCCAGCGGTTGGTAGGGCTGCTTCTGATCCAGGGGGGCTTGCAGGTCGCTGACGCGATGGAGTTTCAGCCCCAAGGGCCGTTCGGTCGGCAGCCCGAGGGTTGTGAGGTCCTCCTTGGGCAGATCCCAGCCAAGGTCTCGATGAAATTCCCGGTAGGCCGGATCGCCTGGATAGCCATCGCGTGCCGACCACACCGGCAGGGTGGCGTCGCTGTCGCGCCCGAAGAAGGCCACCCCCTGCCGGCTCACGATTGGTGCATACACCCCGTAACGGGGGCGAGGCTTGGCATGCAGGAGACCATGGCCGTCCAGCACGGCGTAACGCAGCCCTGCGTCACGCATCCATTGATCCAGTCCTTCGTAGTAGGCGCACTCCGGTAGCCAGATGCCTACGGGCCGTTCCCCGATCAGTCTTTGGTGTTCGCGAACCGCAGTGCGCAGCTGGGCCCGCACCGCCTCAGGGTGTTCCCGCAGCAGCGGCAGATAGCCATGGGTGGCTCCGCAGGTGAGTAGGTCGAGAACGCCCTGCCGTTGCAGGGTGGCGAAGCGGGGAATCAGATCGCCGTCGCAGGCGGTCCAGCGTTTGAGATGGCGGCTGAAGCAGGCGCTCAGATGCTCAGCAGCCTCGCGCTGGTCGGCAGGAGCTTGTTGAAGCAGCTGCTGGCGTGTGCCGATCCAGGCGGGGAAGCGCTGCCGCAGGGTGGGATCGGCTAGCAGCGACAGCAGGGTGGGGGAGAGCCCCATGGTGAGCCGGGGCTGCTGCAGCGGATCGGCTGCGGCCGCTTCCAGCACCTCGAGCAGGGGGAGGTAGCACTCGATCAGCGCCTGAAAAAACCAGTCCTCCTCCAGGGAGTCGGGCTCATTGGCGCGCACATAGGGCAGATGGGCGTGGAGAACCAGGGCCAGTGCGCCTTCGGCCACGTTCCATCCATCCAGAGCCATTGAATGTACTGTCAACTCGCGACTTCAGTCGTAGGGCCGGGAGCAGTCGCTTAGAGTGGACTAACTCATAGTCACTCCGACTAACACCTGTCGAGGCTGCTGCCATGGCCAAGGATCCCGGCCGCGTACTGATCTTCGACACCACCCTCCGGGATGGTGAGCAGTCTCCAGGCGCCAGCCTGAACCTTGAAGAGAAGCTGGCCATCGCTCAGCAGCTGGCCCGCTTGGGTGTGGATGTGATCGAGGCCGGCTTCCCCTTCGCCAGTCCTGGTGATTTTGCTGCTGTGCAACGAATCGCCCAGCAGGTGGGTGGTGATCAGGGCCCGATCATCTGCGGCCTCGCCCGTGCGTCCCGCGGCGACATCAAGGCCTGCGCCGATGCGGTGGCCCCGGCTCCGCGCCGTCGTATCCACACCTTCATTGCAACGAGCGACATCCACCTCGAGCACAAGCTGCGCAAGAGCCGCAAAGAGGTGCTGGCGATCGTTCCCGAGATGGTTGCTTACGCCCGCTCCCTCGTTGATGACGTGGAGTTCTCCTGCGAGGACGCTGGTCGCAGCGATCCGGAATTCCTGTATGAGGTGATTGAAGCCGCCATTGCTGCAGGGGCCAGCACCATCAACATCCCGGACACCGTTGGTTACACCACCCCTTCAGAATTCGGGACGCTGATCGCTGGCATCGATCAGCACGTGCCCAACATCAATGAGGCGGTCTTGTCGGTGCATGGTCACAACGACTTAGGCCTTGCTGTGGCCAACTTCCTGGAGGCAGTGAAAAACGGTGCCCGGCAGCTGGAGTGCACCATCAATGGCATCGGTGAGCGGGCGGGTAATGCGGCCCTGGAAGAGCTTGTGATGGCCTTGCATGTGCGCCGCCGCTACTACAACCCATTCTTCGGTCGCCCTGAGGATTCCCCAACGCCGCTGACGGCCGTTCGCACCGAGGAGATCACCAAAACCTCCCGCCTGGTCTCGAATCTCACCGGCATGGTGGTGCAGCCAAATAAGGCGATCGTGGGTGCCAATGCCTTTGCTCATGAGTCGGGCATTCATCAGGACGGCGTGCTCAAGAACCGGCTCACCTACGAGATCGTCGATGCGCGCACCGTCGGTCTGAGCGATAACCGCATCTCCCTCGGCAAGCTCAGCGGTCGCAGTGCCGTCCGGGCCCGTCTGGAGGAGCTCGGTTATGACCTCAGCCGTGAGGATCTCGATGAGGCCTTTGCACGTTTCAAGGATCTGGCCGATCGCAAGCGGGAGATCACCGATCGCGACCTGGAAGCGATCGTGAGCGAGCAGGTGCAGCAGCCTGAGGCCCGCTACCAGCTCAAGCTGGTGCAGGTGAGCTGCGGCAGCAGCCTTCAGCCAACGGCCACCGTCACCCTGGCTGATGAGGAAGGCCGCGAGCAGACCACGGCAGCGATCGGCACTGGACCTGTGGATGCCGTGTGTCGCGCCCTCAATGCCCTAGCGGAGGTCCCCAATGAGCTCATGGAGTTCTCGGTGAAATCGGTCACCGAAGGCATCGATGCCATGGGAGAGGTGACGATTCGACTGCGCCGTGATGGCGAGCTTTATTCGGGGCACTCCGCTGATACTGATGTGGTGGTGGCGGCGGCCCAGGCCTTTGTGAATGCGCTCAATCGCTTGGTGGCCGGAACCAGCCGTTCCGCCATTCATCCCCAGCGGGACACCGCCGACGCCGAACTCCGGGCCAGCCTCTGATCCATGGCTTCAAGCGTGCGCTCCCGCTTCGCTCCGCTGCTTCAGCTTCTGCTGTTGATTGTGTTGGCTCTGGTTGTGCTGGTGCCCCTGCTCTGGCTGGTCAGCACCTCGCTCAAGGGGCCTGCCGAAGACATTTTCTCCAGCCCCCCAGCCCTGCTTCCAGCGCAGCCCAGCCTGGAGGCCTATCGCCGACTCTTTCAGGACAATCCCCTGGGGCTCTATCTGCTGAACAGCACGATCGTGAGCGTGCTGGCGGTGGTGGCCAATTTGCTGTTCTGCTCCCTGGCCGCCTACCCCCTGGCGCGCATGCGCTTTGCAGGTCGTGGCCTGGTGCTGGCTCTGGTGGTCGCCACCATCCTGATTCCGTTTCAAGTGGTGATGATTCCCCTCTATCTCCTGATGGTGCAGCTGGGGCTACGCAACACCTTGATGGCCCTGGTGATTCCCCAGGCGGCCACTGCGTTTGGGCTCTATCTCCTGCGTCAGAGCTTTTTGGCCGTACCCGTGGAGCTGGAGGAAGCGGCTCGCATTGATGGTTGCAGCAAGCTCGGCGAGTGGTGGAACGTGATGATTCCTGCAGCCCGGGCCGATCTGATCACCTTGGCGATGTTTGTGTTCATCGGCACCTGGAGTGATTTCCTCTGGCCGCTGGTCATTCTCGATGATCCTCAGCTCTACACGCTTCCGCTTGGGCTGCAGCAATTGGCGAGCAGCTTCTCCCTCGATTGGCGCATCGTGGCGGCCGGATCTGTGGTTTCGATCCTGCCGGTGCTTGTGCTGTTCGTGTTGCTTCAGCGCTACATCCTGCCCAGCGCCAGCAGCGATGCGGTGAAGGGGTAAGGGGGGATTGCTTACTCCTGAGGAGCCGGCAGGGGCAGTTCCAGACGGGGAAGTGGAGGGAGAAACGGGCGACCGTTTGCTTCTGGTTGTTGCTCCGCTTTCTGGCGTTCCCGCGCCTGCTTCTCGTCCTGCTCCCGTTGTTGCTTGACGGCTTTGAGCAGATCGCTGAACTGCCGCTCGAGGCTCTGTTGACGGAGCCGCAAGGTGCCCATCTGGTCCTCCAGCAGCCTGCGGTTGTTCACTTCCTCCCGCTGTTCGATCGCCTCCACTTGCTCCTGAAGGCTCTTTAGAACCGCCGTTTGCTGAGCTAGGGCTTGCCAGAGCACCAGAAACAGAACGGTGAGCAGCGACACCAGGGCTGCGGGCAGCAACTTCCAGCCGGATCCGTTCATGCGTTTCTCCCCCCGTTGAGGCCCAGTCCGAGCGTTGCCGTTCCCAGGTGGTCGCTGAGGCGATCCAGATGGTGACCCACGCGCTGAGCCCAACGCAGAGCATCGAGCTGGAGGCCGCTGTCTTCAAGGCTGAGTTGCCCATCAGCCGATCGGGCGATCAGCCCATGCCGTTCCTGGTCCAGTTGTCGATCCAGCAGGGATGCCACCATGCTGCAGCGCTTCTGAAGTGCCAGCCAGCGTCTCTGGTCCAGATCGCCTGGGATGCGCAGGAGCAACGTCAGCAGCATGCGCCGGGGCGCAGCCAATGTCTCTGCGCTTTGCAGGCACTGGGTCCTTTCCTGTTCCGCCAGCCGAACCTGCAGCCGTTGGAGGTGATCGAGGGCATGCAGCAGATGCAGCAGAGCCTCCACCTGTTGGCGATTCAGGTTCACGAGATGGAGTTGATCAAGGAAGTGCTCCGCTTGGCCCAGGGACCGCGCCAAATCCTCCAAGTGCAGTTGCACCGGTTCTGGCGGCTGTCCGCCCAGGGTGTCGATCAAGAGCAGGATCTGTTGCCTCCAGAGCGCCCCCTGGGCCGCCAAGGCCAGGTTGATCGCTACGGAGAGATCGGCGGGGGGGTGTTGCCCCAGCTGCCAGGGCCCTGGGCCGCGGTGCTCTGGCACCAAGGAGCGAATCAACGCGGCGAACGGACTGGTCAGCGGCAGGGCGATCACCACCCCCAGCAAGTTGAAGCCGGTGTGAAAGGCCGTCAGCGCAAAGGGGACATCCAGACCCATGCCCCCAGGCCAGGCGAGATCCAGACCTCTTAGGTAGAGCGGCAGCAGGACGAGCGCCATCAGCGCTGTGGCCAGGTTGAACACCACGTGCGCCAGGCCAGTGCGCCTGGCGCTCAGGCTGCCCCCAAGGCTGGCGATCAGCGCCGTGACTGTGGTGCCCACATCCATCCCGATCACCAGAGCGCAGGCCTGCGGAAGGGTCAGGGCTCCGGCGGCAAGACCGGTGAGCGTGGTCGCCACGCCGGCGCCGGAGGACTGGGTGATCAACGTGGCCAGCAGGCCAAGGAGCACCAGTTGCAAGCGACTGATCAGGTCGAGGCCGTCCAGCGCTGTGGTCGTCAGCAGGGGCCCATGGCCGGCCATGGCCTGCTGCAGCTGGCTGACTCCAAGAACCACCAAACCAAATCCGGCCAGGGCTGAGCCGATGGCTGGTGTGCGCTGCCGACCGATCAAGCGCAGAACGGCACCCACCAGAATGGCTGGGGTGAACAGGCTGGTGATGTTCAGCTTCAGGCCGATCACGGCCACGAGCCAGCCAAGACCGGTGCTGCCGATGTTGGCGCCGAAGATGATCCCCAGAGACGACTCGAAGCGAATTAACCCGGCGCTGACAAAGCCAACGGTCGCCACAGTCGTTGCGCTCGAGGATTGGAGAAGTGCAGTGCCCAGCGCCCCTGCGATCGCTCCGGACAGGGGGGTGCGAGTAAAGCGGAGCAGCGTCGCGCGCAGGCGACGGCCGGCGAGGGCCCGCAGGCCTTCGGTCATCACGGTCATGCCGAGGAGGAACAATCCGAGGCCGACCGCGACCTGAATCAGGATCGTGTTGGTGATCTCAGTTGCAGCCCTGAACGGAGATCCGGTAGCTGAAGCCGGTGGAATCCGGATCGCTTCCCGTTCCGATTTTGAAGTTGATCTGGCTCACCGTTTTGCCATCAGGGGCGCTGAAGGGGCCAAACATGCGACCAGTTCCGATCGGCGGCGTCATCGACTCCTGCACCACCCGCAAGTTGCTTCCGTCGGTGAATTTCAGATAGGCCTCCACCGGGTAGGTGCCACTGGCTGTGGAATCGGCCGTGAAAAAGAGCTTGTAGCTGCGGTAAACGCCGTTCACGGCAAAGTCGGTGTTCCAGTTGGTGCGTCCAAGAAGTTTGGGTTTGCCCACGCGCTTTTTGACGATGTCGCTGCTCCCGTCGCCTCCTACGGGAGGCAGAAAGGCGCAGGCGGCCTTCACGCTGCTCCCGATCAGGGTTGTGGTCAGGCCAATGGCGAGCATTCCAACGAGCGGAGCATGCTGGCGGATCAACATCACGTCATCCTTGGTCTTAAGACGTCTTAGCAGCGGTCCGCTCGATCAGCAGATGCGATAGACCGGGCGGGTCGAACGTCGCTGCTGATGTCCCTCGAAGATCTGGATCGTCTGTTGGCCCTGCGGATTGAAGACGCCCAGCTCGCTGCTCAGCTTGCTCAGCCCTTGGGTGTGCAGGAGCTCTGTGAACTGGCCGCAGCTCGGGGTTTGGAGGTTGGTGAGGCGGATGTTCTCGCTGCCCAGCAGCGGGAGGAGTCGCGCTTGTCTCAGCAACAGTTGCAGGAGCGAGTCGCCCAGGAGGCTCGTCGCTTGCGCCACTTCATTCAAGGGTGATAGTCCAGGCCCTGCTGATGGCTTGGGTGCCACCCCTTACCTCCATTCAGTATTGCTGGACACGGCAGCCACGGCCTCTTTGCCCTGAAGCTGTCCAGAGGTTGACGTTGTAGTGGAATGACGTTCTGGAAGGAGTGGGCTCCCACCGAAGTTGCAAACACGGGCTGGGATCGTTTCCTCGACAAGGAGTCGTTGACCCTTCTCCGTCAGGATGAAGTGGCTGAGGTGATGTCTG
Organism: Synechococcus sp. HK01-R; assembly: GCF_014217855.1. Lineage (NCBI taxonomy): Bacteria > Bacillati > Cyanobacteriota > Cyanophyceae > Synechococcales > Synechococcaceae > Synechococcus > Synechococcus sp. HK01-R. The sequence continues at coordinate 1,620,674 of NZ_CP059059.1, forward strand.
CTGAGGCTTATCTGTCCTGGGACGATCTCGTGGGTCAGCGCTGACCTTGTCAGCAGATGCTCACCAGGCAAGGCAGGTTCAGTTCCTTTCCCTAAGAAAGGTTTGACCTCCCTGGTTTGTCATGGCTTCGTTCACCATCGCGATTGAAGGTGGTTCCAGCTTCAGCTGTGCTGATGACCAGTACATTCTTGATGCCGCTGAAGAACAGGGCATCGATCTGCCCTATTCCTGCCGTGCCGGTGCCTGCAGCACCTGCGCCGGCAAGATCATGAGCGGCAGTGTCGATCAATCGGATCAGAGCTTTCTCGACGACGATCAGATCGCCAAGGGGTATGCCCTGTTGTGTGTGAGCTATCCCCTCAGCGATTGCACGGTCAAGACGGACGTCGAAGACGAGCTCTGAGTTCAGCGGATCATCACCACGTCGGGAGTCTCACCCAGCACCTGACCCATGAGTAGGGCATGGGTGACGGCTCCTTCGTGGCTGTGAAAGGTCCAGGCAGATTCGGGTGTCGCCACACGCTCGATCCCCTGATCGATCTCGTTCACTCTGAAGTAGGTGCCGGCTTTGGGGCTGCGCAGCACGAAGCGTTCGATACGGGGGAGCAACATGGCTGTTCTCGTTGAGACTCATTCCCTGGCTAGCGCTGCCAAGCATTCGTCCAGCGTCCACTTTCGTTTTCCTGCGCTTTGTCCCTTCGTGAAAGTTTGAACATCCGACCGCTCAAAAACACGGTACGACTTGGGTGATGGGCTGTGGGACAACCTTCTGCGAGGCAACGCTGCAGGCCCCAGGTGTCTGATCTCAAGTGACCGGGAGTGACGAGCGTCGCTCCCAGATCAAGCCCTCAGGAGCTGTGAAGAGGCTCAGATGCCCTCCTTCGCGGAACCATGCTTCTGCCTGGGCCTCTAAGGCGGGTGTGTCCAGTTGCCAGTGGCTTGTGAAGTAGTCCTCCACGGCTGCATTGCTGGCGGGCTCTGCTTGGAGCCAGTGCACCAGCGCCAGCTTGAGGGGGCGGATCGTCAGCACTGCGATGCGATGTGTGGCGTTGTCGCTGGCCGTCTCGATCTGTTCCTCCACCTGCTCGTTCGCCACAAAGAGGCGCAGCGCGCTGGTGCTGTCCCGCCCGTCGAGGGGGAACTTATTGAGGTAGAGGCGGCGTGCCTTTGGGAACAGGGCTGAAGGGGCCGACTGCATCAGCTGTGCGAAGGCCTGCTGCAGGCTGGAGCTGGGCATCGGGCTGGGAGGGGGCGACGCCTGCCCAGCATCACCCTTGGCAGTCCAGCGCCAACAGTGCGACGATGGGGACAGTTTTTGGTCTGGACCGTGCCGGAGTCGGGGCGCTGCACGTATCGATTGGTCGCCCTTGATGGCAGCCCTCATCCCGTCTTGGACACTCCCTATGACTCCAGGGAGGCGGCGGAGGCGGCGGCCCAGAGCTGGTGCACTGGTCAGGGGATGGCCTTTGGTGTCGGCCAGAGGGGAATCGCTCTAGAGGTGCAGACCCGCTCCGGGGCCTGGCGCACCGTCGGTTATCCGCTCAGTTGCCTTCGAGGCGCTAGACCTTGATCGGTTTCGCCGATCGATCATGTGGGTCAGTGTTGATCTGTGTGTGGTGCCGCTGGGTGTCGGTGTCTCGCTCGCGCCCTATGTGGCTGCCTGTCAGCAGGTGATTGAGGCGACGGGGCTTGACTTTGAGCTCGGGCCGAACGGAACGGCGATTGAGGGGGAGTGGGAGTCTGTCTTCGCCTGCGTACAGGCCTGCCATGAAGCCGTGCATCACCTTGGCGCCCCGCGGATTTACACCACGCTCAAGGTCAATACCCGTGTTGATCGTCAGCAGTCATTCCGCGACAAGGTGGACAGCGTGATCGCCAGCCGTTCAGTCCGACCGGCCTGAATCCGTAGAACTTCGGTGCAAGGGAGACGCCCTGGAGTCTCTATGGGTCCAATGGGACTAGTGCTGCGACTGATGACTGATGGGGCGGTTGGCGTGGCTTGTGCTGTTCGTGGGGGTGTCGGCGGCTGCTCCCCTGCAGGGCAGGGCTGAAAGTTGGGATCGGATTGGACGCTTTGCCGGGCTTCTGCGACAAGCGGGCACCCAGACACTGGTAGCGAAGGACTGCCCGTCGGCGCTGCTCGGAGCCTTTCATGCCGGCCGTAATGCCTTGCTGCTCTGTGCCAACAATCTCGCCAATGATCCGGCTCAGATCTGGACGGTGCTCGCCCATGAATCGGCCCATGTTATGCAGCATTGCCGTCAGGGCCCTCTGCTACCGGATGATCAGCTCACCGCCGCCATCGCCCAGGTGCGTCGGTGGGCTCCTGGGGCGTTGCAGGAACTGAGCCTCTACCACCACAGCCAGCATCGTGATGAGGTGGAAGCACGCCTGGTGCAGGGTCTTCCTGCCGATGAGGTGGAGCATCTCTTCAGTCGCTTCTGTGCCGAACGGCTGATCCGGCGCTAATCCAGGAGTGAGGTGTCCCGGGAGAGGGCGGATGGAGGACCAAGACGATCCCGTTACGCCGCTGACCGGTCCCACCCTCGATGCTGACGGGCATCTCACCTACGTCGGAGAGGACGGTCGGCGCTATGTGGTCGTCGATGGGGTGGAGCTGGATGCAGAGGGCTCTGCTCAGGTGATGGAGGCCCTTCAAGCCGCCGGCCCGTTGTTTCAGGAGATCGAGGCCCTTTGTCATGGCTGGCTCGATCTGGTGGCGGATTCCCCGCTTCTGCGAGAGGAAGCGATGGCTCTGCTGCTCGCCACCCTTGAAACCGTTCTTGAGGCCTCAGCAGACGACGCTGTTGATGACGACACCCCAGAGGGGAACGTCAGTGACCAGAACGGAGCTGACCAGAACGACAACGATGAGAACACTCCCCAGCAGGACGGCTGAACGTCATTGCCTACGGTGATGATTCGTTTGTGCTGCGGTCTCCGATGGATTCCAGCCTTCGTGGCTACTGGCTGATGACCTGGCTCGGACTCGCCGGCAATGTGTTGGCCCTTCCCCTGATCGGGTGGATTGCCTTCACCTCTCCTGACTTGCGTGCGGCCAATCTCAGCGTGGCCTTTGGCCTGGCCTGGCCGGCTGCTGTTGTGGGCATCGTTGCCTGTGCCGGTCTGATCGCCCGCCGCCGCTGGGGGGTGATCGTGGCCATCGTTGCCCTTTCGATGGCCTTGGCTGCATCGCTGCCTTACGGCATTGTGCGCCTCGCGCTGATCTCCCTCGGCGCTGATGCGGTTCGCCTAGGAGCGCTTTCCCTGGTGCTTGCTCTTCTCAACTTGCTGGCTCTGCTCTATTGGTGCAGGCCTGAGCATCGTCGTCAGAGCCTGCGCGCAGGCTTACGTGGGAGCGGAAGCCTGCTCTGAAGTTGATTCACGCGATCCCGGTCCTCTTCTCCGACATCCACCTGATGGTGGTGGACAAACCAGCCGGGCTTCTCAGCCAGCCAGGGCTCGGGCCGGCGCAGGCCGACTCCCTGAGCAGCCGTTTGCAAGTGGCTGAACCTTCGCTTCAGCTCGTGCATCGTTTGGATCGGGACACCTCCGGTCTGCTGGTGTTGGCCCGCTCTCCGGAAGCCCTGCGCCGGCTCAGTGCGCTTTTCGCCCAGAGGGCTGTTCAGAAGCTTTACGTCGCCGATGTCTGCGGTGCGCCGGCAGCGCTGAGCGGTCGCATCGATCATCCCCTGGCTCGTCTTGAGCGGCTACCGCCCCGTTATGGCAACCACCCCGGCGGTCGCCCGTCCCTGACCTGCTGGCGCTGGGCCGCTCCGGGTGATCGCTGCAGCAGGCTCTGGCTGCGGCCTCTGACCGGTCGGTCCCATCAGCTGCGGGCCCATCTCGCGGGGTTTGGTTGGCCGATCCTCGGTGATCCGATTTATGGATCCGGTGCTCAGCCCTCTGGGCTTGCGGTCACCCGCCTGCATCTGCACGCGCTGGCCCTGGCCTTTCGGCATCCGTTCAGCGGCAGGCGACTGAGGGTTCATTCGCCGGTGCCCTTCGCGCTCCCAGTTCAGGCTGGATAGCCCTTGTAGGCCGGAATCGGATAGGGAATGCGGCGATGGCGCATCCGCCTCCAGACCTGCACGAACGCCCGCACCAGCAGCTCGACTTCCGCGCGCGTGAGGCTGCTGGACCGCAGCTGACCATCGCGGAGGCGTGATTCGACAATGCGCCGCACGGTCCCCTTTGCCTGGAGATCGCTGGTGTCCGGAGGAAGGGAGCGCAAAGCTGCTTCGCAGCCATCGGCCAACATCAAGATCCCTGTTTCTCGTGAGCGCGGTGTGGGGCCGCGATAGCGGAAACGTCCCTCGGGCACCTTGGGGTCGAGCTCCCGTGCTTTGTGAAGGAAATAGCCCATCTTGAGGGTTCCCTGGTGCTCAGGGATGAAGTCGGCCACTGGGCGAGGCAAGCGATAGCGGCGGGCCAGCTTCAGCCCCTCGTCGACATGGGCCTGGAGGACTCCGGCACTGGCGAGGGGGTCATTGAGTCGGTCGTGGGGGTTCTCGCCGACCTGTGTCTGGTTTTCGATGAACCAGTCAGGGGCATGCAACTTGCCGACATCGTGATACAGAGCGCCGGTGCGAATGAGATCGACATCGGCTCCGATCGCACGGGCTCCTCCCTCCGCCAGGCTGCAGATCATCAGCGTGTGCTCGAAGGTGCCTGGAGCCTCACAGGAAAGGCGTCGCAGCAGGGGACGCTCCTGATCGGCCAACTCCATCAGACGGGCTCGAGTGAGCAGTCCGAAGGAGCTTTCCAGCAGTGGAATCAGCAGGATCGCCCCCATGAGCAGCAGTCCCATCAGCAGGGCCTCAGAAGCAAGCTCTCCGGCATTGGGGGCGAGGCGCGTCCAGGCGCTCATGCCCGCATTGATCTGACTGCGCAATAACAGCCATTCGACCAGCAGAGCCGTCAGCGGTAGAAGCACCGCCAGCTGCAGCAACTGGGCGCGGCTGCGAAGGCGTCCGGCCTGAAGTGCCGCCACGGCGGCGATGGCGGCGGCGATCATCAGTCGCCCTTCACCGAGACCATTCACCGGCAGGGGCCACAGCAGGCTGGCGATCGCCATCCAGGCCAGGCCGCAGCTGGTTCCTAACCCCTGGGCAAGCAGCAGGGTTGGCGGCACGATCACCGCTAGAGGGCTGACGGCAGCCCCGAACCAAAGCTTCGCCGCTTGCACGATGAGAAGCAGCCCGAGGGCCAGAAGGGCATGGGATGCCTCCAGGCAGGGACGCTCCCGGCGCATGATCAGCACCATTACTCCACAACCGGCCAAGGCCTCTGTGAACCGCGACATCCAGATGCCAAGACGGGGGCTGCGATTCACCAGGCCGAAGTAATCGAGAACGTCATAGGCCTGGGGACTGATGGGTTCTCCCTTGCGGGTGATCAGATCCCCCCGGGTGACCTCGATGGTGGGAATCCCCTGATTGGTGATCAGCTTCTCGATCAAGCGCTGACTGCGCACCGGATCCGTGCGCAGGTTGCTCGAGCCCTGGAAGGTGGTTGCTAGCAGCTTGCTGCCGAGTGTTTTCCTTGGATCCTGTGCGTCTCCAAGGGTCGTGAGCTGCAGGGAGGCCGCTTTGCGCAGCTGTTCGACTGCCAGGGTGTTCACCAATCCCTGGCTGAGCATGCGGTCAGCCGCACGCCTGAGGGCCATATCCCATTGGCGACGTTCCCTTTGGCTACGGCCTGTGAGCCAGGCCTGTTCAGGATTGCTCAGGTTGACGGGTCCGATACGTTCGGCGTCATCACTGCGTGCCACCCGTTCCAATTCGGCCAGCTGCCGCTCCAGTCGTTCCCGAAGCCGCTTGGTTTCCTCAAGGTCGATCACCTGCACGAATGTGCGTGGCACCAGGCTGGAACGGCGCTGTTCCAGGGCTTCGCTATCCACGACCCGAGCACTTTTGGGGGCGACGGCATCGAAGGGGGCTGGCAGACCGGGACGCAGGTTTGGTTCCACCAGCCACGGCCAGCTGGAGACCAGCGCCACGAGGAGGCAGACAAGAAGAAGCCCTGCTTTTTGATGGTTGCGCCAGCGCAGCACGGGGCGAGTGGGAGACTCGCTGCGCAACCAGCTCTGCCAGAGCTGACCGAGGCGATGGAGGCGAATCACAGCCGAGGGCATCCGTCTGCACGCTAGCTCTATCGGGCGGGCATGCTGGGGTGAGGTGCTGACCCGGTGATGGCCCTGAAGCTGGATGGCAGGCAGCTTGCTGCAGAAATCGAAGAGAGGTTGCAGGCTGCTGTTGAACGCTGCAGCAAGTCGGCTGGGCGTCCACCCGGTCTCGCCGTGCTGCGGGTCGGTGATGACCCCGCCAGTGGTGTCTACGTCGCCAACAAGGAAAAAGCCTGTAGCCGCATCGGCATCGCCAGCTATGGGGCGCATCTACCCGCCAGCTCAACCCAGGAGCAGGTTTTAGACACGATCAACTCCCTCAATGCTGACGAGCGGGTGGATGGGATCCTTCTTCAGCTCCCCCTGCCTGCTCACCTCGACGAGGGGCCTCTGATTGCTGCCATCGATCCTGATAAGGACGCCGATGGCTTGCACACCTTCAATCTGGGGCGACTGCTCAAGGGAGAACTCGGACCCCGCAGCTGCACACCTGCTGGGGTGATGGCCCTGCTTCGGCGTCATGCGTTGCCGCTCGAGGGCCGTCGGGCCGTTGTGGTGGGGCGCAGCATCCTGGTCGGTCAGCCCATGGCGTTGATGCTTCAGGCGGCCAATGCCACCGTCACCGTCGCCCATTCCCGGACTCGCGAGTTGGAGCGCGTCACCCGGGAGGCGGAGGTGTTGGTGGTGGCCGCAGGCCGTCCCCGCATGATCGGAGCGGAGCATCTCTCCCCTGGAGCGGTTGTCGTTGATGTAGGAATTCATCGCCTGCCGCTGCCGCCCGATGCTCCCGAGGGCGCCAAGGCGAAACTCTGCGGTGATGTGAGGGCTGAGGAGATCGAGGAGCTCGTGTCAGCCCTCTCGCCGGTGCCTGGAGGTGTCGGACCGATGACGGTCGCGATGCTTTTGGTCAACACAGTGGTGGCTTGGTGCCATCGCCATGGGCTCGACCACGGTCTGGACGACCTGGTGGTCTGAAGCTCGATCCTTCAACGGCCTGTTGTTTAACCAGCCTGGTGTTCTGTGTCGCCAGGGGAGGGCTTGGCCCTCCGGCCTGAGAGAATCCGGCCAATGATTGATGTTCCATGACCGCCGCGGCGACCAGTTCCGATAACGCCCGGCCGGCGGGAGCACCCGAGGACTTTGATTTCAATTCCTACCTCGCGGCTCGTAAGTCCGAGGTGGAAGCTGCTCTAGACGCAGCTCTGGGACCTGAACGACCGGAGTCGCTCCGTGAGGCGATGCGCTACTCGCTGCTGGCCGGTGGGAAGCGCTTGCGGCCGATTCTCTGCCTGGCGGCCTGTGAACTCGCTGGTGGTGATCCAGCGCTGGCCATGCCGACGGCTGTGGCCCTGGAGATGATCCACACCATGTCGCTGATCCATGACGATCTCCCCGCCATGGATAACGATGATTTGCGGCGTGGTCGCCCCACGAACCACAAGGTCTATGGCGAAGCGGTGGCGATCCTCGCGGGCGATGCCCTGCTCACCCGTGCCTTTGAGATGGTCGCTCTGCGCAGTCCTGGAGTGCCAGCGGAACGCCTGATCAAGGTGGTGGCTGAACTCTCTCTTGTGGCAGGAGCCCCTGGACTGGTGGGGGGCCAGGTGGTGGACCTGGAGAGTGAGGGGAAGGACGTGGATCTCGAGACCCTCGAATACATCCATCTCCACAAGACGGGCGCCCTGCTCAAGGCCTGCGTGATCACCGGTGCCTTGATTGCCGGAGCCGATGCCACCCGCATCGCTTCCCTCGGTACCTATGCCGGTGGGATTGGCCTGGCCTTCCAGATCGTTGATGACATCCTTGATGTGACCGCCAGCAGTGATGTGCTCGGAAAAACGGCTGGCAAGGATCTGATCGCCGACAAGACGACCTACCCAAAGCTGCTGGGTCTCGAGGAGTCCAGGGCCAGGGCCAGAGCGCTGGTGGAGGAAGCCAAGGCGTCTCTGTCTCTCTTCAAGGGAGACGGTGGAGGGCTGGCCAAGGCAGCACCTCTACTGGCTCTGGCTGATTACGTGATCGGACGCGACCGATGATCCTGGCTGATGTCACGGCTCCAGCAAGCCTTTCGCTTCTCGACAATGCTGTACTGGCCTGGGGACTTGCGGCCTGTGGCCTCGCTCAGTTCTCCAAGTTGTTCATTGAGCTACTCCTGCACCGTCGTTGGCGACCGGCCGTTCTGATCGAGACGGGGGGCATGCCCTCCAGTCATTCCGCGCTGGTCACCGGTACCGCAGCTGGTGTGGGTTGGCAGCTTGGGTTCGCTGATCCTGTGTTCGCGCTCGCCGCGACCATCGCCTTTGTGGTGATGTACGACGCCAGTGGGATTCGGCGGGCCGCAGGCTTCACGGCTGCACGGGTGAATGCGCTTCCCGCATCCAATTGGTCGCCCCCCCCCGAGAAACCTCTGAAGGAGACCCTGGGGCATTCCAGGCTTGAGGTGTTCGTTGGCAGCGTGCTCGGTCCGGCGATCGCTCTTCCAGGTCTTGCGTTGTTCGGCTCCCCCTGGCATCTGGCCCAGGGGCTTCTTCAGGCCCTGGGGTGAATCGCTTGCCAGCATCCAGTGCTGATCTCACTGGCGATCAGCGGCAAGCGGCAGAGGCTTTCAGCCGTTGGCTTGCAGGCTCCGAGTTCGGGGTCCCCTTCGTGCTTAGCGGCTATGCGGGTAGCGGCAAGACGTTTCTCTCGATGCGCTTGCTCAGGCAGGTGGATGCCGCAGGACTCTGCTGGACCGTGGTCGCCCCCACCCATAAGGCGGTTGGCGTCCTGCGTCAGGCGCTCAACCTCGAGGGGCTTCAGCCCACCTGGTATCCCTCCACCATCCACCGTCTGTTACGGCTCAAGCTCCGTCGCCAGGGTGATCGCGAGCTCTGTGAGCCGACCGAGCAGACGGCGATGGCCCTGGAGCATCTGGGTCTGGTCTTGATCGATGAGGCCTCGATGGTCGACAGCTCGCTGTTGTCCATCGCCTTGCAGTGCGCCCATCCATTCAAAACGCGGTTGGTGTTTGTCGGTGATCCGGCCCAGTTGCCCCCTGTCGGTGAAATGGAAAGTCCTGTGTTCGCCATGGGCCGCGCTTGCAGCACAAGTCTCACGGAGGTGGTGCGCCACCAAGGTCCGGTGCTTCAGCTGGCGAGTTGCCTTCGCGATGGCCGGATTGCCTGTGATCGCCCGCCGTTGCTGCCACCTTTGCGCTCTCCCCAGGGGACTGTGGCTGCGCTGGATCGCAGCCAGTGGCTGGCCCGGGCCCAGGAAGCGTTGCGGCAGGCCTCGATCACGGACAACCCTGATGCAGCGAGGATTCTCTGCTGGACCAACCGCAGCCTGGAGCAGCTGGTTCCCCATGCCCGCCGAGCGATTCATGGAGATTTGGCTGATCAGATGCCGGTGTTGCCCGGAGAGGTCTTGATCACCCGCACCGCTGTGATGGCGCCCGCCTCGAGGGATGGGGCGGAGACGGGCGAAGAGCCTGATCTCGTGCTGGGCTCCAATCGTGAACTGGTGGTGGAGGATGTGACCCCTGAGCGCTGCGATCTCACTGAGTTTGGGCTCAGCGATGCGGATCTTCGGGGCGATGGGCAGCTGGCCCTTGCCGGGCTTGGGGTTCCTGTGATCGACACTCTGATGGCACGGGTGCGTTGTGGTGAGCTTGAGCTCAGCCTGAGGCTGTTGCCACCGGTGGGTTCGGAAGCACGCCAATTGCTCGATCGTCTGCTGCAGCGCCTGCGCGTGCAGGCCAGGGATGCCGGCAAGCGGGATGGCCGAGCGCTTTGGCGGCGTTTCTTTCTCATCCGCGATGCCTTCGCTTCCCTCGGACCTGCGGCCGTTCTGACGGTCCATCGCAGTCAGGGCAGCAGCTTCGGGGAGGTTTTTGTGGCCGATGACGTCTTCTGGTCCCAAGACCTGTCCCTGCGACGTCAGTTGGTGTACGTGGCCGTTAGCAGGGCCCGCCATGGGGTCTGGATGGTTGGACGGTCCAGCGCCAGTCGAGAGTCGCAGCTGCGTTGGCAGGAGGCGCTCAGATCAGCCTGAGACCACTCACCCCCTGCCAGCCCAGGTAGAGCCCCAGGCCAAGGCTGACGCCACCGACCACCAGGCCACTGCGGGCGAAAAGGATCTGTTTCCCTTGTTCCAGCCAGGGCACGACCTTCTCTCGGCCAATCATCACGGCCACCAGGGGGGCGAGCAGCAGCAGGCTTGCCCCGAGGGTGAAAGCCAGCAGCGCGACCAATTCCTGCCAGGTGGGTGCTTGGGCTGCCAACACCACTGAGGCGGATTTGGCGAACAGCACCAGATCATCAGGGCTTGCCACCTCTCCAACGGAGCCCAGCAGCAGCAGCAGGGGCAGAGGCATGGCAACGAAGCGATCGATGCTGGCGGTCCAACTGGGCGGTTCTGCTCCCTCTGAAAGGGAGTGCAGGAGCTCTCGACCGCCAATGGCGATCAGGGCTCCGCCCGCCACCAGGTCAAGGCCCGTGCGGTGATGAGAGCCGTGGCTCATGTCGAGTACAAGGGTGTGACCCACGGTCACCAGCAGTGTTGCGGTGAGCATTGTGGTGACCACCCAGCCCGCCACAAACCAGCCACCGCGGCCTAGGGGCTGGGGGCCCAGCAACAGGAGCAGCAGAACGGCAATGTGAACGGGCGAGAGACCGATGCCCGTGCCGTAGGCCAGCAGTTCCGCCCAGAGAGTGGTGTCGCTCATTAGAACCGGCCGTCGGCCGGAGCATTCCAGCGAACGATGGCACGGTTTTCGCGCTCGAATCCCAGCACGCCGATGCTTCCTGTACCGAGCTTCAACAAGCTGCCGCCCACAGCACCCAGACCCAGCCAGGTTCCCGCCAGCGCCCGCAGCAGGTGTCCGTGAGCGAACAGCGCCACATCCCCTGGTCCGGAGACCTCCAGGGCGCGTTGGATGGTGATTTCGCAGCGCTTCTGCACGGCCTCGGCATCCTCCCCGTTGGGGCAACCATGGCTCCAGACCGTCCAACCCGGCACCGTCTTGCGGATCTCCGGCGTGGTGATGCCCTCGTAGTCGCCGTAGTCCCACTCCAGGAGTTCATCCATCACCTGGGCTTGCTCCCCGAGGCCGCCCAGTTCACAGGTGCGACGGGCGCGTTGCAAGGGTGATGTGAAGACGGCTGCGAAGGGCTGTGCCTTCAGCACCGGTGCCAGCCGACGTGCTTCCTCCTCGCCCTCAGGAAGCAGGGGAAGGTCGGTGCTGCCGGTGTGGCGTCCGTTTTTGGCCCATTCCGTGGCGCCATGGCGCAGCAACCAGATTTGGCGGTCTGACGTCATGGTCTCACCTCAAACCAGTCGTCCCCCGTGATGGGTAGGTGACTCAGCCGCACCGTGCGCACATTGGCGGCGCTAGGGCCTCGTTCACACCAGAGGCGCAGTTCATTGAGGGTCATGGGGTTCCCCTCGGCCTGCACCTCCACTCGGCCATTGCTGAGGTTTCGCACCCATCCACTCAGCCCCAGTTCCGTGGCTCGCCTGCAGCAGCTGCTGCGGAAGCCGACGCCCTGCACATCTCCATCCACCATCAGTCGCCAGCGTTCCTGCAGGGGGGAGGAGCGTGTCGGTTGGCGTTTTAGGAAGCGCCTGCTCTCGCCGTTGCCCCGGCTTCGAGCGCGGCGCGCCATCGGCATGAGATCGTCGAGCAGCCGCCCCAATGGAGGTGGACCCAACTGGCGTGAACGTTGTTCAGATTCCATCCCTCCTCCCGGCGCTGCGATCTCCAGCCTTCAACCTGCCACAGGCTTTCTTCCTTGCCCACAGTCTTCAGTGACCAGCGGTGAAACTCGTGGCCTACATAGCGTTCTCCCTTCCGTAGAAGCAGACTGTCTGCAGTGGCGGTCAGCTGTCGGTAACCCACCTGCAGGTCGCCGCGGCGCGCTCCGAAGGGCAGAACTCCGGCCATGGGGTGTGCCCTGCCTTCCAGGTCGGTAAGTGTTTGCCCGAGTAGCAACATCCCGCCGCATTCCGCATAGAGCGGTCGTTGTCTGAACCAGTGGCGCAAGGCGGTCAGACTTTGTTGGCATTCGCTTAGGGCTGCGGCGTGCTGCTCCGGGAAGCCACCTGGAAGAATCAGGCCTGTCGCTTCCTCCGGAATCGCTTCGTCAGCCAGTGGGCTCCAGGGCAGCACTGGCATCCCTAGGGCCTCAAGGCTTTCCTGCATCTCCGGATAGCGGAAATGGAAAGCGGCGTCCTGGGCTACAGCCACTGGAAGCAGCGAGCGGCTGGTGCCGTTGGGCGGCTCTGCATGGAGCGATTCGAGTGGAGGAACACGGCTCGAGGGGGGCTGCAGCAGCGGCAGAAGGGCTCCCAGGTCGAGATGTTCCTGGGCTAGGGATGCCCAGGCCTCTAGGCGACCTTCAAGTCGTTCCAGTTCGTGGGCTGGTGCGAGTCCGAGATGCCGACTGGGCAGTTCCAGGCTCAGATTGCGGGGCAGGCTCCCCAGCAGGGGCACCTCAATGCCATCGAGTACCGCATCCAGCAGTTCTCGATGGCGGGGACTACTGACTCGGTTGAGCACGACCCCAGCCAGTCGCAGAGAGGGGTCGTGTTGTTGAAATCCGCGCACCAGGGCAGCGAGTGATTGGGCTTGTCCGCTGGCATCCACAACAAGGACCACCGGGAGCTGGAGAGCGGCTGCAACAGCTGCGCTGCTGCCATCACTGCTTGGACCGATGCCATCGAAGAGGCCCATGACCCCTTCCACCACCGCCAGATCAGCCGTGCTGCCATGACGGAGGAAGCTGCCTCGTACCCAGTCCTCACCGCAGAGGCTCAGATCCAGGTTGCGACAGGGGCGCCCCGATGCAGCTGTGAGCAGCTGGGGGTCCAGATAGTCAGGCCCCACCTTGAACGGTTGAATGCTCCGCCCCTGCTGGCGGGCCCAGGCGATCAGGCTGAGCGTGAGCAGGGTCTTGCCACTGCCGCTGGATGGCGCGGCGATTAGACAGGCCATGCAGCGGCAATGCGGCTCAGCTCAGCAGCTTGGCAGCTAAAGGAGCGGCGGCGGCGAGCAAGGGGTTTGTGGTGTCGTGTCCGCCCTCGAGCAGGCGGGCCACATCGGCTTCAACCGGATTGTTCTGTACTGGCACCACCTCCTCCAGCAGTTCCATGCTGGCCATGCCCCCAGCCTCGAGGCGCATGCAGCCTCCTGATTCAGCGCAGAGAATCACGCAGACTGCCGGCCGGGTCTCGGGCTTGCAGATCAGCCGCAACCCAACGATCTGTCCGGGGTGGATGCTTGGTTGTCCCATGGGTACTGGTGCGATCCGCATCTGCACGCTGATGCCATCCGGCCGCTGGAATTCGGCGCTGATGCCGTGGTCTTCCGTGCGCTGGGACCCTTTCAGGAGCCAGCCCAGGCGATCGGCCACCCAGGAGGCGAGCAGTAAACCCTGAACGGGATGCTCGCCCTCTACATCGAGATCGATTTGCACCACATGGCTGAGAGCGTCGCGACGCTGGGGCGGATCGAAGACCATGGCCAGGGTTTCGCGCCAGCTTCTTAGTCGCAGCCAGTTGAGATCATTCACCGCTTGTCGGGCTTCGATTCGGCTGGAGAGCAGCTCGAGGCAGTGCTGGGGGGAGCCCAAGGCGGAGTCGATGATCAGGCGCCGGGGGCCGATCGCCAGTTGCTGGAGCAGCTCGGGCGCCTCATCAAGGTTGCCGTTCCACCACACCCATGAGGGCAGTTCTTCAGGCAGAAGCGGTTGCAGAATGCCCAGGCCGCGGCTGAGGGCGTCATGGCCGCCGCGTAGCACCACAACATCGCCACAGGCGGCGGTGCCACCGCCTTCCTCAGGCAGCGGGCAGTAGGCCGCCACCAGTGTTTCGAGCTCGCGTCCTCCATCAAGGCTTGGGGCGAGGGTGATGAGGCGACGGGGCCGTAGGGCACTGACCGCCGGATCCACGTGCTGTCCACGCAAATCCTCGCTGTTGCTCTGACCTTCGAGTCGGGCCAGAGAGTCCGCAACGGTTGGTGTGAGCGGGGGAGTGCTCAGGGCGAGATCTCCATCCACCACCGCTTGCCGTGCGGCAGCGATCAGCTCGTCACGCTGCACGCCGGTGACAGGGCCGGGGAGTCGGCCGGTGCGTACCAGCTGCTGTTCCACCCAGGCGGGTTGCCAGATCAACAGACAAAAGGTGTGAGCACCGGTGCTGCCGGGCTGGTCTTTCGACCAGAGTTGCTCCAGGTAGGAGGGAACCTCGGAGGGGGGGAGTTCGAGCGGGGTCTGCAGGGTGAGCTGGGGAGACATGACGGGCCTTTGGATAACGGATGGAGAAAGGGATCGACGTCAGGGGCGGCGCCAGAGGAGGCCGTCACGGGCCAGTAGGGCATCGGCAGCGGCGGGTCCCCAGGTTCTGGATTCATAGGGGTGGATCGGCAGCCGCCAGGGGCTGTCTTCAATCAGTTCAAGCAACGGCGTGTAAAGCCGCCAGGCCGCTTCCACCTCATCGCTACGGGTGAAGAGCGTGGGGTCGCTCAGCATGGCGTCGGCCAGCAGCCGCACGTAGCCCTCGTCTGAGGGCTCGCCGAAGGATTCGTCGTAGGAGAACTCCATTTCGACCGGCCGACTGCGCATGCCGGATCCGGGCGATTTCACCTCAAAACGGAATTCCGCACCCTCATCGGGTTGAATCCGCAGGATCAGCTGGTTGGCGGTCGGGCTTCCACCTGCCGCATCGAAGAGATGCACTGGCGCCTCACGAAATGTCAGCACCACCTCGCTCAGGCGCTTGGCCAGCCGCTTGCCGGTGCGTACATAGAAGGGAACCCCCTGCCAGCGCCAGTTGTCGATGAACAGCTTCATCGCCACATAGGTCTCCGTGGTGCTGTTCGGATCCACACCCGGTTCCTGTCGGTAACCGGCCAAGGGTGATGTGGCTGTGCCACCTGGGCCGTATTGGCCGCGGATGCAGCAATTCCAGGGCTCGAGTTCGTCAGCCAGGCGGGCCGCTTGCAGCACTTTTGCTTTTTCGCTGCGGATCGCTTCTGGATCGAAGCGACCGGGGGTCTCCATGGCGGTGATCGCGAGCATCTGGGTCAGATGGTTCTGCACCATGTCGCGCAGGGCTCCCGAGGTTTCGTAGTAACCGGCCCGCTCTTCCACACCGACAGTTTCGGCAGCGGTGATCTGCACGCTTGAGATGTAGTTCCGATTCCAGATCGGCTCGAAAATCGTGTTAGCGAAACGCAGAACCATGATGTTCTGCACCGTTTCCTTGCCCAGATAGTGGTCAATGCGGAAGATCTGGTTTTCCTGTCCGCAGGCCTGCACCACCTTGTTGAGCGCTTGGGCGCTGCTGTAGTCGCGGCCAAAGGGTTTCTCGATCACGACCCGGCTCCTTGCCGGATCTTTCAGCAGACCGGCATCAGCAAGGGCGCGGCAGCCACTGCCGTAAAACTTGGGTGAGACCGAAAGGTAGAAGGTCCGATTGCTACGGGTCGCGCGAAGACGGTCGATCTCCTCGAGGCGGCGCCCGAGCTTCACCAGGTCTTCAGGTTGCTGAAGATCCACTGGCTCGTAAAACATTCCGGCCGAGAACTGCTCCCAGGCCAGGCGGTTTTCACGGACTGTCTCGCCCATGGCCTCGGCCATCTTCTGGCGAAACTCTTCATCGCTCCAGGGGCGGCGCGCACAGCCGAGCAGGGCGAATTCACTCGGCAGGCGACGCTGCTGGAACAGTTCGAACAGAGCCGGAACCAGTTTGCGATGGGTCAGATCCCCACTGGCACCGAAGATGACCAGACACTGCGGGGCGATGACCCGTTCCTGCCGCAGACCGACCCGCAGTGGATTCGTGATCGTTGCGCTCATGGCACGGAGAGTTCTGCCAGAGGTTTAACCAGGAATTGCAGTCCTGGCAGTGCTCCAGAACATCCCGCCATGGTTTTGAAAAAAAAGCCCGCCGGGAGGCGGGCTGAGCTGATCAATAGGTTTCGACGTGCCAACGATCAGCTTTCTTGAGCTGGGGACGCAATTCCGACCAGTCGAGCCCTTTGGCGGCAGCGGCGGCACTCATCGCTTCATCAATGCCGGGCTCCATGCCCCGAAGTCCGCACATATACACATGGGTCTTGGGATTTTCAATCATCGCGAAGATCTCTTCGGCGTGTTCGAGCACCCGATCCTGGATGTACATGCGGCCACCCTTGCTGTTCTGCTGCTCGCGGCTGATGGCCTTGGTGTAGCGGAAGTTGTCGGGGAACTGGCTCTGGTAGTGCTCGAAATCAGCGTCGTAGAGAAGGTTCGGGGTTTTGGGTGCACCCATGAACAGCCAGGCCTTGCCACGGAAGTGCCAGTTGTTGAGCTCGCGCTCCTTGGGCTCAAACATGCGGCGCAGGTAGGTGCGCATCGGAGCAATACCGGTGCCCGTGGCCAGCATGATCACGTTGGCCTCCTCGTCTTCGGGAAGAAGCATTTCCTTGCCGACGGGGCCAGTGATCTTCACCTTGGCGCCTGGCTCGATGTCACAGAGGAAGGTCGAGCAGACGCCGTTGATGGTCTCTCCGTCTTTCTCGTATTGCAGTTGGCGAACGCAGAGCGAAACGGTGTTGTCGTGATAGTTGTCGCCATGGCGCGTGCTGGCGATCGAATAAAGGCGGAGCTTATGGGGCTTGCCGTTGGCATCTTCACCATCGGGAATGATGCCGATGCTTTGGCCTTCGACGTAATTCAGATGGGGGTCGCCGCCACTCAGGTCAAAGGTGATGTGCTGCACGCGTCCAATCGCACCCTCATCCAACAGGCTGTAGTTCTCGGTCACAGTGCCGATGAAGGGAGTTTTCGGTTTGTAGAGGTTGACCGGAACGGCTGCATGGGCAGGCTTGGGAGCGGAAGCAGTCACAGGGGCAGAGGAAGAGGGCGTCTGAGAGGCGGTAATGGCGGGCGTCGAACCGGAATCGGCTGCATCGGCAGGGATCACGGCTGTGATTTTGCCGCCTGACGAAGTAATGCGCTGAACAGTGGCCTGGAGCTGGCTGAATCCCACGGTGAAGCGCCGTTCCGCACGGCGCTGACGACCGGACTGAAGGCCGAGCACCATCACGGTGAACATGCGTTCTTGGGAGTCGCCTGAACCAGCCGTGCTGACGCGCATGGACTTTGCCTTCTCATGAAACGGCGCGATCATAGGCGTGCTCAGCAGATCTCTGGTTACATTTGCCGACTGCTTCACGCTGCTTGGCGCTGCTGGTGAGTGTTTTTCTTAAGATCATTCGATTGACTCTTTCAGATTTCTCAGCGGGGACTCGTCGTTGACGTTCACGGATTTGTCACGGCTGCAGCGCAACGGGGCTCGCGATGTTGAGGATTCCATGCTGCGCCGTCAAACCATTGAGCAGACCATGGAGCGCCTCCCCCAAGGGGTGCGCAGGCTCGCTGTGCAGCTACGCACACCAATTGGTGTCGATCTCCTCTGGTCCGTTCTCACGGATTACGACCGTTTGAGCAGCTTCATCCCCAATCTCAGCAGCTCCACCCTTGAAGCAAGGCAAGGCAATCGCGTTGAGCTCGCTCAGGTGGGTAGTCAGCAGTTGCTGGGTTTGCGATTTTCCGCAGCTGTTCAGCTCGAACTGGTCGAGCATCGTCCTGAGGGGCTGCTGCAATTTCGGATGCTCAAGGGCGATTTCCGTCGTTTTGAAGGCTCCTGGCGTCTTCAGGCCTTGCCCGACGGCACCTCACTTCTTTATGACCTCACGGTTCAAGGATGTCTTGGTATGCCTGTGGCCCTGATTGAGCAACGGCTGCGGAGCGATCTTTCGGCCAATCTTCTTGCCGTGGAACGGGAAGCCCAGCGACGGATTCAGTTCGACAACTGAAGTGATTGGATTGGTCAAAAGCCCCGCCTAAACCATTGGTCGATGGTCAGGTGAAGGTGAAGCCAATTGATCAATGATCAACACACATGAACCGTGTGTGAATCAAAGTCATTTAACCATCAATCAGTAATCGGAGGTTGAACGACTCCGACACTCGCAGTACCCCCAAGGGGATTCGAACCCCTGTCGCCTCCGTGAAAGGGAGGTGTCCTAGGCCTCTAGACGATGGGGGCGAGGCCGTGATCGTCGGATGTGCTCCCGATCACCAGATGAAACTAGGGGTCCGACTGACCCTCCGTCAAGACAGCAGCAGAGCTGTTCTGATCTTGCCCTTGCCAGACGGGAACTGTGAAGAAGAAGCAGGCTCCTTCTCCTGGTTCGGAGACCACCCAGATTTTGCCGCCGTGCACTTCAACGATGCGCCGACAGACTGAAAGGCCAACGCCGAATCCGGAGGTGCCTCCGGATGTTTGAGGAAGTCGAACACGATCCTGGAAAATCCGTTGCTGTTCCTCTTCGGGTATTCCAGGACCGCTATCGCAGACGCTGATCTGCAACCACTGACTGGTGCGATGCAACATCGTCAGTGAGATGCGACCGCCGTCCTGGGTGTATTTAAGGGCGTTTTCAAGCAGGTTCAGGAGTACTTGGCGCATCCGGCGTTGGTCGGCGAACACCTTGGGCAGGTCGGAGGGGATGTCGGTGTGGATCGCCACATCTCGTCCAAGCCAGAGCTTCTCGAGCTCAAGGATCGCTTCGGCGGCGACGCTTGTCAGGTCGAGTCGCTGGGGGTTGAACAAGGCCTCCCAGCGGGTGCTGCCCACTTCCAGCAGGTCTTTCGAAAGCAGCGCGATCTCCTCCAGTCGTCGTTTGAGCACGTCCTGGAACCGCGCCAAGTCGATCTGGCCGAGTTGCTGGCTCTGCAGGGCCAGCGTGGCAGCGGTCAGGGGGGTGCGTAGCTCATGGGCGACCATGCGCAGGAGCCTTTCTTGGGCGCTGAGGCGATCGATCAGAGTCTCGTTCTCCTGACGCAGCACAAGCAGCTGGTCTTCCAGCTGGAGCTCCCGCTGGGTACGGCTGCCATCCAGCTCCGCGGGTTGGAGGCTCAGCCCCAACCCGCTCACGACCTCATCCTGTTGCCAGCGGGGAAGCCAACTCCGCAGCTGTTGGAAGATGCTGCTGCCGGCAAACACCTGCTTGGGAGCTGGTAAGAGCTTCACCAACGCAGGAGTCACGACCAGACGATGCAGCTCAAGCAATTCGGGCTGCTGTGAGGGATCCGACATCTGCAGCGTGACGTCGAAGCCGTTGTCTTCATGCTCGAGGAAGTGGATCAGCGAGCGCAGATCACCACTCGAGAGATGGTGTCGACCGGCCACCAGCAGGAGCTTGAGCTGCTGTCGCGGATTGGGATTGTTCCCATCCACAGGGCTGTCGTCGGAAAGATGATGCTCACCTTATGGGTTTTTGCATGCTTCGGCAGAACCGCTATGACGAAGCTGTACAGACTGTTGTCTCACCGGACGGTTCTTCATGCCGCTGCTGCCGCTTGAGCGACGGGGAGTCTCCGAGCCCCCCGGAGATCCGCCGGTCGTCCAACGGTTGCCGCTGGACAGTCACCTGCGCCGCTGGTTTGCGCGCAACCTGGGCCTCTGGCGTTCTCAGCGGCAATACCTCTTCCCCACGGATGAGGTTCTCTATCTCGACATGATGATCCGCGTTGAGATCTTCGCGGAATCCCAGGTGGGCCAGCCGCGCTATCGCTTCACCTGGTGGCCAGAGCGGGAGACTGACTTCTTCGAGCGGCAGCCGCGCTATCGCCGAGAAGGGGTCATGGAGGCGACCCTGATGGGGCATCAACTCCAGCGAGAGCGTGCCTACCTTGAGGACATGCCGGTGCGCACCAGCATCCGTCAGGTGGATGAGCACGAGGTCGTCTTTGAATCCCATTACGCCGACTGGCATGTGCTGGAACACACCCGCCTGATTGATCAGGATCACTACCGCTCGAGGGCGATCTACAGCTGGGAGCGAGGGGAGCTGGCGATTGTTGAGCATCACCATGAAACCCGGATGGAGGACGCTTCCGCCCCCATCCCCGCCTGATCATTCGTCACGGATTCGAACAGTTTTTCAGCTGAGTCGAATCAGATTCGGTCATGTTTCGAGTGGTCTATCCGCGGCTGAATGGGGCAGCATGGCTCTGTCTTCCGATTCGGACTGTTGCGCTTCCCCACTCGCCGTCTTCGGCTTGCATTAGCGGCTCCTCTGCTGCTGTCTCCTCTGGCTCTGCTCGGTCCGTCCGCCTTGGCTCAGGACGCTGGTCAGTCAGCTGTCAAGCCCGCCAGTAACGACGATGTCTTTCTTTATCGGGGGATGGGCTCGTCTTACGTGTGCAATGCCCGTGCCGCTGGGGTCGAGTTCCCCAAGGCCGTCGGTATCGCTGCTGCCACTTATGTGCAGATTCTCAACGGTCGCCATGGCGGTCAGGTGGCTTCAGCCGGCAAGAAGAAGCTGACCAATGAGCAGCTCTTTGCTGGCGCCGAATTCCAGATCATCACCGGTGCTCTTCAGTTCTGTCCCAAGGAAGTGCCCGCCGATGTGAAGGCCAAGGTGGAAGAAGCCCTCAAGAAACAGCAGGGCGCCAAGTAAGCCGTTCCCTCACAGCGCAAGCTCCAGGCCCACCAAGTGCATGCTGATGCATCTGGTGGGCCGTTGGGCAGCAGGCCCAGTTCCTTGGTGAGCACCGCCTGAGCGATGAGCGCGCCAGGATCGCTCAAGAGAGAGCTGCGCATGACTCACACCGCTTCCCTGGATTCCGTCGTTCGCCTTGCTGACTACAAGCCATATCCCTTCTCGATCCCCAGCATCAGCCTGGATTTCCGCATCGAGGAACGCCTGGTGCAACTCACCAGCAGTCTGCAAGTGGAACCCCTGGCGGATTCTCAGCCGCTGATCCTGCGCGGTGTGGATCTGGAGCTGCTGTCGATCCAACTCGATGGAAAGGTTCTGGATGGGGCTGATTTCGTTCTCGATGGCTCGCTGCTTCGAATCCCAGCTCCTCCTCTTCAGCCGTTCACGCTCACGACGGTTTGTCGCATCGATCCCCATGCCAATACCTCCCTGGAGGGGCTGTATGCCAGTGGTGGCATGCTCACCACCCAGTGCGAAGCGGAGGGCTTCCGGAGGATCGCATTTCATCCCGATCGCCCCGACGTGCTCAGTCGTTATCGGGTGCGCATCGAAGCCGATCGACAGCGCTTTCCGGTGCTTTTGTCCAACGGCAATGCGTTGAGTCAAGGCCCCCTGAGTGGAGACCCCAGCCGCCATGAGGCGATCTGGGATGACCCGTACCTGAAGCCCTCTTATTTGTTTGCCCTGGTGGCTGGTGATCTACGTGAGCTGCGGGATCACTTTGTGACCCGCTCCGGTCGCGAGGTGGCGTTACGTCTTCATGTGGAGCCCGGTGATGAGCCCTACACCTCCCATGCCATGGACTCCCTCAAGCGCTCGATGGCATGGGATGAGCAGGTCTATGGCCTCGAATACGACCTTGATGAGTTCAACACGGTTGCCGTGCGCCACTTCAACATGGGCGCGATGGAGAACAAGAGTCTGAATATCTTCAACTCCAAGCTGGTTTTGGCTGATGCCGAAACCGCAACTGACGGCGAACTGGAGCGGATCGAAAGTGTCGTCGCCCATGAGTATTTTCATAATTGGTCGGGCAACCGGATCACCTGTCGCGACTGGTTTCAGCTCTCTCTCAAGGAGGGGCTCACCGTGTTTCGCGATCAGTGCTTCACGGCTGATCTGCATTCCGCTGGCCTGAAGCGCATCGAGGATGCCTCGATGCTTCGCAATACCCAATTTCGGGAGGATGCCGGTCCTACGGCCCATCCGGTCAAGCCGGACGCCTACCAAGCCATCGATAATTTCTACACAACGACGATTTACGAGAAGGGTGCTGAGCTGATTCGCATGCTGCGCACCTTGCTTGGGGAGGAGCGCTTCATGGCTGGCATGCGGCTGTACTTCCAGCGGCATGACGGCGAGGCGGCCACCACGGATGATTTCGTGGCCGCCATTCTTGAAGGAGCCAGCGCCGATCGTGACGAACTGGGCTTCGATCCTGAGCAGTTCAAGCGCTGGTATCACCAAGCGGGCACGCCCACAGTGCAGATTCACCGTGCATGGAATGCTTCGACCGGGGAGCTGACCCTGCGCTTCCGTCAGAGCACGCCGCCCACCCCAGGCCAGCCAGAGAAGCAGCCGCTGGTGATTCCTCTTCTTTGGGCTCTTCTCGGGCCCAACGGTGAACCTGGAGAGGAGCGCCTGTTGGTGCTCGATCAGGACGAAGAGACTCTCGTGCTGGAGGGACTCTCGCCATCAGCGCGTCCGCCTGCACTCTCCCTGTTTCGTCGGTTTTCGGCCCCGGTGCATTGGCAGGCCGTTCAGGACGTGGATGAGTTGTTCCTGTTGTTCGCTCACGACGACGACCCCTTCGCGCGCTGGGATGCGGGCCAGCAGCTCTGGCGCACTCTGTTGCTGGCTCGGGCTTCCGGGACCAGGGATTCGGATCTTGAACAACGGATGCTCGAGGCCTTGCGTGGCCTGCTCGCGATTGAGGGCGAGTCCGACCCAGCGGTGTTGGCGACCCTGCTTGCTTTCCCAGGTGGAGCAGAACTGGAGGCTCTCCAGAAGGAAGCAGATCCTCCGGCTCTCTTTCAAGCCGCCTGCGGTTTGCGTGAATGCCTTGGCCGGGTCCTGGCGCCGTTGCTGCACCAGCGGCTGGAGGCCCTGGCCCCGCAGCTTTCCCAGGCCTGGCCCCTGGGGCAGGGTGAGCGGCAACTCACCGCGGTGATCTGGAGCTGGCTGGCGGCAGCGGGTGATGGCGCCGTATGGGCCCAGGCGCTAGCTGCGGTCAATGGACCTTCCATGACCCTTGCCCGAGCTGCCCTTCGGGCCCTGTTGCCGATTGACTGCAGCGAACGGGAGATGGCCCTGCAGTGTTTTTATGACCGTTGGCAGGAGCGGCCGGTCATCCTTGATGGTTGGTTTGCTCTCGAGGCATCGACCCCGCGAACAGATGGTCTGGCGCGGGTGGAAGCGCTTCTCGCTCACCCACGGTTCGATCCGATGGCGCCCAATGCGGTCCGCGCCGTCCTTGGTGGGCTGGCGGGGAATCCGCTCGTGTTTCATGCGGCCAATGGAAGCGGTTACCGCTTCATGGCAGCTCAGATCATTCAGGTGGATCAGCGCAATGCGATCACGGCGTCGCGAATGGCCAAGGTGTTCAGTCGCTGGCGCAGCTACGCGCCGGAGCGTCAGGCCTTGGTCAAGCAAGCCCTGGATCAGCTCGCAGCGGCAGAGCTCTCGACGAATACCCGCGAGGTTGTGGCCCTGATGCAGCAGGGCTGACGCCGAACCGTTAGGGGGGTGTCGCACCCAGTGACTCGAAGGCGGCCTGGCGAATCGCCGGCCCCTCCTCCCCTGCGTACGCTCCCCACAAGCCTTCCCAATAGAAGAAGATCACGCCGTGCCCCCGTTCACGGGACAGCCGCACCTTCTCCCGCAGCACTGGCATCGGAGTGGTGCGTTTGCCGAATCCGGCCAGCACTCCGATCTGCACCGGCATGCCCCATTCTCGGGCCTTGCGTAGGGCCGGTTGATCGAGATCTTTGGCAAATCCCTTCAGGGAGTAGGCGTAGTTCTGCACAACCAGATCGTCGATGAGCTCTCCAACGGCCCAGAGTTCCCAGTCCTGGAGCCAGTGGTTGTAAGCAAACCGGAAGGGCCCAGGGGAGAGGCTGATCCGTTGGGGCAGCGCCTCCTCTTTCAGGCGACTACGGAGCTCCCTCAGGAGCCCTGTGAGTTGTCGGCGGCGCCAGGTCATCCATTGGCGATTCGTGTGGTCCTTCGGTGGAAGCGAGCCGGTGTCTTGCCTGTAAAGCTCAGATGTGTAGGGGTCGTAACCCAGTTCCACGGGCCAAGCGAAGTGGTCATCCAACTGCAGGCCATCCAGCCGGCAGCGTTTCATGACCTCCACCACGAGCCCGATGAAGCGCTCGCGTACCTGGGGGTGGGCGGGATTGAGCCAGACCATCTCCTTGCCGTGCAGCACGGTGATCGGACTCCCATTGGCCTTCTGCAGCACCCAATCCGGCTGATCCCTGACCACAGCCGATCCCGCCGGCTCCATCAGTCCATATTCGAACCAGGGAATCACCTTCATGTCTCTGGCATGGGCTTCCCTGCTCAGAGTGCAGATTGGATCGAGGTTCACCCCTGCTGCCGCAAGGGCGGGCTCCAAGGGCGCGAATTGGCTTTGGTGAAAGGTTGTACCCCGACTCCAGACATTCGGATACAGGGTGGTGAATCCCGCGGCCTTGAGTTCCTTCACCGCCTGTTGCAGTCGATTCCTGTCGTAGTACAGGGGGCTTGGGCTGTTGGTGAGCCAGACCCCGAGGGGTTGGCTGCTGGTGACCGACGCGAGGCGTTCACTCAGGCTGCTGGCGCGTTGAATTGGGGGAGTGGGCTCAGCTGGTGGCGGGGGCGTCCTCGGGACAGTCACTCGCGAGGGGAGTGGGACGCTCTGACCCGCCGGGCTCGCCAGGCAGAACACAAGGCTGAGCAAGGGAAGACCACCCAACGCTCTAATCCCTCTCGCCGTGGCTCTGCCCCAGCTCACGTCAGCGGAACATCGAGCTGACTGAACTTTCCTCGTGAATCCGCCAAATCGCTTCTCCGAGCATGTTGGCAACCGAAAGCACCTGCAGCTGAGGGAAGGTGCGATCAGCCGCGATCGGAATGCTGTTGGTGACCACCACCTGCTCAAAGAGCCCATCGACAGATAGACGCTCGCAGGCCGGTGGCGAGAAAACGGCGTGGGTGGCACAGGCGATCACCCGATCGGCACCCTGCTGACGCAGGAGGCGAGCTCCGGCGCAGATGGTGCCACCCGTGTCGATCATGTCGTCGATCAGGATCGCCGTACGGCCGGCGACATCACCAATCACCGTGAGGCTTTCCGCCATGTTGTGGCCAGTCCGGCGCTTGTCGATGATCGCCAGCGGCGCATCGTTCATTTGTTTGGCGAAGGCGCGGGCACGGGCCACCCCGCCCACATCCGGCGAAACCACTACAACATCCCCAAGATCCTGTGCGGCCAGATAGTCGACCAGCACGGGCGATCCATAGATGTGATCGCAGGGGATATCGAAATAACCCTGGATCTGGGCTGAGTGCAGGTCCATCGCCAGCACGCGGTCGACCCCGGATTTCACCAGGAGGTTGGCGGTGAGTTTGGCCGTAATTGATTCCCGCCCTGCGGTTTTTCGGTCTGCTCTTGCGTAGCCGTAGTAGGGCACCACGGCCGTGACTTGCCGGGCTGAGGCCCGACGGCAGGCATCCACCATGATCAGCAGCTCCATCAGGTGGTCATTGACCGGAGCACAGGTGGGTTGGATCAGGAAGACATCGCAGCCCCGGATCGACTCCTGGATCTGCACGTAAAGCTCGCCGTCGGCAAAGCGCTTGACCACCCGAGGACCATCGGGGACGCCCAGGTAGGCCGCAATTTCCCTAGACAGAGCAGGGTTGGAGGTTCCGCTGAACAAGCGGAGCCTACGGGTGTCCTGCTGAATTTTCTCCTGTTCGGCACGGGCTGCAGTCAGGAAACTGGTCACGGGCCCGCGGACGAGGACAGTTGTGTTCCGATCGTAGTGCCGTGGGGGGCAACGCCAAGTCCTTCCTTGATCTCCAGTCCCGTTAAGGTCCCCCCATGGCTGATCCAAAGCTGGTTCTGATCGGTGCCGGGAGCTTGCCCGAACAGCGGATGCGCCTGGCCTGTGAGGCCCTTGCTGAGCATTGGCCAGCGCCCCTTCGCCACCACGCCTGTGGGGAGGATCCCGATCTGGTGTTGTCGGCCCCGTCTGGGACCGAGTTCTCCCTGTTGCGACTCGCTGGCGATGCCGGTTTGGACCTCGAGCATCGGCGCTCCTGGCTTGAGGCGCTTGGCGACTGGAGGATGCCCACGCTGCTGATGGCTGCTCCCGGCGAGGACGGCGCGATGCCCGGTTGCGTGCCCGCCTATGCGGCCCTCTGCACGGCATTGCGGGTTCCCCTGGTCGGCCTGGTGCAGATCGGAGGCCCCTGGTTGCCGGACCGTCGCCGACGGGATGGCCTTCCCTGGTGTGGTGAGGTCGTTCGCTCGGATCCCGACCAGAATGCATTTCTGGCTCGGCGGTTGCGTCAACGCTTGCAGCGATTGGTCCCCTGAGTTCAGGGGGCTGGTTGGCCGTTCACGGGTTCCCAAAGCGGCCGAGGGGCTGAAGGGTTGAGCTGGCGAAGGATCTGCTTTCCGGCACGAGGGGCAAGGGGGAGGCTGCTGATGCGAGGGGGTTGGTTGCTGCTCAAGGTGGCTGCCGTCAGGCTTAGCCATTCCGCGCTACTGAGATCGCTGCTGACATCGGCGGATATCTCACCCAGTAGGCCGGGGAGCAGGGTGATGGCGTTGGGCTGGCGCAGCTGTTCGGCAAGACCCATCACCAGCCACTGCTGGCGGATCCGTCGGGCTTGCTCGTCGAGAGGATCCTGGCGTAGGCGCACCAACTGTTCGGCTTGGGCCCCGTTCAGGGTCTGACGACCGGCCTGGAGGTTCACGCGGTAGTCCTGGCTCTTGTCGGTGTGGCTGAAGGACTGGCTGAGGTTCACCTCAACTTGGCCGAGTCCATCCACCAGGCTGCGCAGAGCTTTGCGCGGCACCACCACAAAGCGTTCCGGCTCTCCCTCCGGCAGGCCCACCAGCTCCCGGATGATGTCAGCCGTCAGGGCAACCCCTCCATCGCGATAGCTCGCACTGAGGGGCACCATTCCCTTGCGGCCTGGCAGGTGCACGGCCAACTCCACAGGGATCTGCAGTATTTGTAGGGGTTCACCCGCCTGGATGCGCACCAGCATCAGGGAGTCGGCATTGGCCGGTCCTTTGGGTGCTGCCCGATTCACCGGATCCCGCAGTCCATCACTATCCACCCCCACCACGAGCACGGTGACCGGACGGCTCGGGAAGGCAGCAAGGCTTTTGGGGTCTTCGGCTGAGGGCCGATCAGGGGCCACCCGGTCGGCCTCAGGCCAGACCAGGCCAAGCGTGGCTCCCACGACACCGATCCCCACCACGGCGGCACCAAGGCGCAGCAGAGTGCGCGCCGGGTACTGCCCCAGCCAGCGACGCTGAGAGGGAAGAGCCATGAACTGGGCTGAATCCACTGCGAACAAGTCTCGCCCAACTTCCGCTCATTAGCTTTGGAGGCTTGAAGGCCCGGCCTCTCCGTGACACAGCAGTATTCAGCTCCAGCTCCCCATGATCGGGCCAGGCCGATGGCGCGGGGGACGGTTCGCCCGGCAAAAGACCTCTGCAGTGACTGTGGCCTCTGTGATTCCCGCTGGGTGGCCTATGTGAGGCAGTCCTGTGCGTTTCTCCATCAGGACTTCGAGGGGATGGAGCGTCGCCATCACGGACGTTCCCGTGATCTGGATCAAGAGCATGAGCTGTATTTCGGCGTCCAGCAGCGGATGCTCACCGCGCGTTTAAAGGCTCCGATTCAGGGAGCCCAGTGGACTGGAATCGTGAGCCACCTCGGTATCAAGGCCTTGAAGAGCGGCCTGGTGGATGCCGTGCTCTGCGTGCAGCAGAGCCCGGAGGATCGCTTTACGCCGGTGCCGGTTCTTGCCCGTACTCCCGAGGAGGTGCTGGCCGCCCGGGTGAACAAACCAACCCTGTCGAACAACCTCTCGGTGCTCGAGCAACTACCGGGTAGTGGAATTCGTCGTCTGCTTGCGATTGGCGTCGGCTGTCAGATCCAAGCGCTGCGTGCGGTGCAGGACACCCTCCCCCTCGAGCAGCTCTATGTCCTCGGACTTCCTTGTGTTGACAATGTCTCTCGCGAAGGCTTGCAGACGTTTCTCAACAGTGCGAGCGATTCGCCCGAGACCGTTGTTCACTACGAGTTCATGCAGGATTTCAGGATTCATTTCCGGCACCAGGATGGACGCGAGGAGACGGTCCCTTTCTTCGGTCTCGATACCCCGAAGCTCAAGGATGTGTTCGCACCGAGCTGTCTGAGCTGCTTCGACTATGTGAATGCCGGTGCTGATCTCGTGGTGGGTTACATGGGAGCTGAGTTCGGTCGCCAGTGGCTCGTGGTGCGCAATGACCGCGGGGCGGACTTGCTGCGGCTGATTGAGGCCGACCTCGACATCGCCCCCGTGACCAGCCGGGGCGATCGCCGCTCCGCTGTCCAGCAGGGCATCGATGCCTACGACAAAGCGGTTCGTCTCCCGATGTGGCTTGCTGAATTGGTGGGCTGGGTGGTGCAGCGCATTGGCCCCAAGGGACTGGAATATGGCCGTTTCTCGATCGATTCCCATTTCACCCGCAACGCCCTCTGGTTGCGGCGCCATCATCCAGGGATGCTGGAGCGGCACCTGCCTGCTTTTGCCCGTCGAATCGTGGAGCGTTACCGGCTCCCATCAACCTGAGCCCTCCCATGCGTGAACTCGGTGTGCTGCTGCACCCCACGGCCCTTCCCGGCTCTCCGGTCTGTGGTGGCTTTGGTGCCGCTGCCAGCCGTTGGCTGAGGTCCTTGGCCCAGCACGGAGTCAAGGTGTGGCAGGTGCTGCCCCTTGCGCCAGTCGATGGCACAGGCTCGCCCTACAGCTCCCCCTCCAGCTTTGCGCTCAATCCCTGTTGCCTTGATGCCGAGGAACTTGCGGAGGAGGGCTTCATCCGAGAGGCGGACCTGGCCGAATTACCTGATGCCCCAGGGACTGACAGGGTCGATTGGCAACTGGCGGAGCAACGGGCCGAGCGGATTGGCCAGGCCCTGAGTGCTTCTTGGTCAGAGCAGTCGTCTGAGCGCCATCAGGCCTTTGCCCGGTGGTGTCAGCTCCAGGCCTTTTGGCTTGAGGATCATGCCTGTTTCATGGAGCTGCGCCGTCAGCATCAGGGGCAACCTTGGTGGACCTGGCCGTCAGCTCTGGCCAACCGTCAGGGGCGGGCTTTCAGACGCTGGAAAGTCGACAACGAAGCTGCGCTCCTCCACCATCGGCTGCTCCAGTGGCATCTCGATCGCCAGTGGCAGCGGATCCGATCGCTGGCCCGTGAGCTCAATGTGCGCATTTTTGGTGATTTGCCTTTTTATGTGGCCCGAGACAGTGCTGATGTCTGGAGTCATCGCCAGCTCTTTTCACTGACGAGTGAAGGGGAGCTCCTCGTACAGAGTGGTGTGCCGCCGGATTATTTCTCCGCCACCGGCCAGCTCTGGGGAACACCCGTCTTCCGCTGGTGGCGCCACCGTCTCAGTCGTTTCCGCTGGTGGCGGCAGCGCTTTCGGCGCCAGTGGCAACTGGCCGACCTCCTGAGACTTGACCATTTCCGCGCCCTGTCGGCCTACTGGGCTGTGCCGGGCGGCGATGACACGGCCATGAATGGTGCCTGGAAGCGGTCCCCAGGGGCTTCTCTGCTGCGGAAACTGCGTCGAGATGCTGGTGGAGAGCTTCCTCTGGTGGCAGAGGATCTCGGCGTTGTCACCCCCGATGTGGAAGCGCTGCGCGATCGGTTTCGGTTACCCGGGATGAAGATCCTGCAATTCGCCTTTGACGGCAATCCCGACAATCCATACCTGCCCGCCAACATCCAAGGTGAGCGCTGGGTGGTTTACACCGGCACCCACGACAACCCAACCACGATCGGTTGGTGGAAGACCCTCGATGAGCCGGCCCGTCAGAGGGTTGAGCAGCTGTTGGGATGTCCGGTTGAAGCGCCTGGCTGGCAGCTCCTCGAGCTAGGGCTCGCCTCGAGTGCCTGGCTGGTAGTGACCCCGCTTCAGGATCTTCTTCATCTTGATGATTCCGCCCGCTTCAACACCCCCGGAACCGTCGGTGGCAACTGGACCTGGCGTCTCACTGTCCTGGATGAGCAACTGGAGGGCGCCTTGCAAGGCTATGGAGTGCGCGGTGAGGTCTGGGGGAGGCGATAGCTGCCGTCCTGGCCTGCCATTGAGGTCACCTTGTCTCCGTTCCAGAGAACCTGATCAGCCTCGGCCGGTGCCGGCTGGATGCTCAGTGTGACCGGGGTGCGCAATTGCAGCGTGAGGCGTCCCTGACTGCCGGTAAGTTCGCTGCGGTCTCCACCCGCACTCGACAGCCGGATGCTGCTCGGTCGGCTGAGCTGAAGTTCAAGAACACCGGTTGGGTTGCTTGTTGGCGATGGGTCCGGGCGGTTCGCGTCCTGCTCCTTAGGCACAAGGCTGCTCAGAGAGCGACGCTGGGCTTCTTCCACCGGTCTTAGCCCAGCCAGGGAAGGGTCGCTGGCCATGGTGGCGGTGCTGGGAATCATCGGTTCCAGAGCCAGGCTGCCCTGCTGCGCCAGATAGCGCTGTTGATGGTTCAGGGCCAGGATGCTTGCCACCATCAGGGCGCCATAGACAACACTGCCCTGCCAGGTGGTGAAGATGTCGATGCTTCCGATCGTGAACCGTCGACTGCCTCGATCCCCACGTGCCAGCCGTGAGCGCTGGGGTGGGGGCAGGGCACCGTTGAGGCTTCCTGGTTCCAATTCGAGATGTTGTTCCAGTCGATGGAGCATCGAGCCCAGGTAGGCGGCCTCTGGCAGGCGGTCACGCCATCCACGCTCGAGAGCCTCTAGCACTGGGGTTGTGATCCTGATCTCCCTGGAGAGATCCCTCAGGCTGAGGTTGCGCTCCTCTCGTCGCTCCCGCAGCCTGCGGCCTGCCACCTCGAGAGGGTCGATCGGGCTCTGGGGAGAGCCATCGGCAGTCGCTGGTGGGGCAACCTTGCGTCGCCTCCAGAAGCTCGTGAGTCGCATCAGCGTGTCTGTGGAGGCTCCGTCGTGGACAGTTCCATCGCGGGCATCAGGTCACGCCATTCTCTCTTGTTCAGGGCACGCCAATGCCCTTCAGGGAGGGAACCGAGAGGAAGATCAGCGATCGCTGTTCGCTGCAGGTCCAGCACAGGATGCCCGAGCAGATCTGCCGTTCGCCGAATCTGTCGATTTCGCCCCTCGCGGAGAATGACCTCCAGCTGGCTACGCCCTGCCGCTCGACGTAGGCAGATCACTTCTGCTGGCTGGGTTGGCAGGCCATCCAGACGCACGCCATCGCGCCATCGCTGCAGGGTCTGGGGCGTCGGGTGGCCTTCCACCCAGACCCGGTAAGTCTTGCGATGGGCGTAGCGCGGATGGGTCAGCTCCAAGGTGATGGCTCCCTGGTTCGTCAGCAGCAGGGCGCCACGGCTATCGGCATCCAGACGCCCAACGGGATGGAGGCCCCGGCGCAGTTCGGCGGGGATCAGGTCCAGCACAGTCGGTCGTCCTTGGGGATCGTGACAACTGCTGATCACCCCCTGTGGTTTGTTCAGTAGCAGCACCCGAGCAGGATCCTGGCGGCGGAGAGGGCGTCCATCCACACAGATCTGATCCTGCTCTGGATCGGCGCGGTCTCCGAGGGTGGCGATTCGACCGTTCACCTGAACCCGCGCGTCCAGCAGCAGTTGCTCTGCCTTCCGTCTGGAACAGAGTCCAGCAGAAGCGATCAATTTCTGCAGGCGTTCAGCCGTCAAAGTGCCTGTCCACCGCGGGGGAGCAGCAGTTCCACGTTGGTGCCACCTCCTGCGTGATTGCGGGCTTGGATCCGCCCCCCATGGTTCACTGCAATTTGTTGAACGATGGCCAGCCCGAGACCGCTACCGCTGCGATTCGAGCGAGCCCTCGAGGGATCGCCGCGGTAGAAGCGCTGGAACATGTTGTTCAAATCCATGTCACTCAGGCCGGGGCCATGGTCACGGATCGACAGCATCCACCAGCCACCACTCGGAAGGATCTCCACTTCCACGTGGCTGTTGTCCGGGGAGTAGCGGAGCGCATTGTCGAGCAGATTCAGGATCGCCCGATGGAGACGTCGCTGATCTCCGAGAAGCGGTCCGGGTTCATCACTATTGATGGCAAGGTGAACGCCCCGGGCATCGGCAAGGGGACGGATGCTGGTCCAGGCACTATCGACCAGGTTTTCAAGGGTGAGCGCGCTGTAAGAGCTGTTGTCTCGCGGCAGGCTGTTCTCAAGCCTTGAGAGCTCCAGTAGGTCTTCCACCATCAGTTGCAGGCGACGAAGCTCTTTCTGCAGGCGCTCCACCAGCACACTGTCCTGGCCCTGAACAGCGCCTTCGAGACGGTCGCTCACCAGCATGAGAGCGGTCAGGGGCGTCTTGAGTTCGTGGGCCACATCGCTCACCCAGCGTTCTTGTTGCTGTTGTTGCGCTTCAAGGGAGCGGCGACTCTGCAGCAGCACCAACAGCCATTCATCCGATCCCGGCAGCACGATCGCTTCTAAGGGATCCCCCTGCCATTCCCATTCACTGCGTTGCGGCCGTTGCTGATGGCGGACGCGCACAATCGCTTCCTCCAATTCTGGGATTGACAGCACCTCTTCCAGGGGCTGCCCACGCACGAGCAAATTGTGGGAGATCTGCAGGAGACGCTCAGCCTTTTCGTTGATGTAGGCGATGTGCAGATCCGGGGTGAGGATCAGCCAGCCCTGGGTGCCGGCATCAATCCAAGCGAGCAGTTGTGGTGTGGTGAGGGTCTTGCCGTGCAGAACCGCACCATTGGGGGTCGCGGCGCGTGACCTGTGCCTGAGTCGAGTCCAGGTGAGTCCTGTGCCGATCGCTGCACCCAGGGCAAGCCCCAGCCCGAGTTGCTCCACCATTCCTTTCTTTAGCCGAAGCGGTAGCCGAAGCCCCGCACGGTGCGGATGTGGCAAGGCGAGGACGGTTCATCCTCAATCTTTTCCCTCAGCCAGCGAATGTGCACATCAACGGTTTTGGTATCTCCGACGAAATCGATGCCCCAGATTCGCTCCAAAAGCTGGTCACGACTCCATACCCGCTTGGGATTCTTGATGAACAGCTCGAGAATTTTGTATTCCTTCGGCGAGAGATTGAGATCCTTGTCGTCGCGGGTGACCCGGCATTCCTGGGCGTAGAGGCAGAGATTGTCGTGCTTGAACACCAGTGGACTCGGCTCATCGCCAACGGGTTGCTGGGAACGGCGCAGCAGCGCCCGGCAGCGGGCTACGAGTTCCCGCAGGCCGAAGGGTTTCACCAGGTAGTCATCGGCTCCGACCTCGAGGCCCAGCACGCGGTCGGTCTCGCTATCGCGGGCACTGATGACCAGGATCGGGGTGTTGTCTTCGCTCTTGCGCAGTTGCCTGCAGAGGTCCAAGCCGCCAAGGCCCGGAAGCATCAGGTCGAGCACCACCAGGTCGACAGGTTCGGCTGTGGACTGCGTGAGAGTGGCGAGGGCTTCGGCGCCATCTCCGCAGGCGAGAACCTCAAAACCCTCTGCTTTCAGAGCTTCTCGTACCGTTTCACGGATTGATTCATCGTCTTCAACGAGCAGAAGCCTGGCTGTGCTGACGGCACTGGCGGGTGGGCTGATCACCGGAACCTCTGTTCTGACTCCATTCTGCCCAAGGGCCTGAATTCCGCCGATTCGGTCAGGAAAACCCTGTCAACGATGGTAAATTACGAAACAGTTCAGTTTCGTAATCGACCTGTGGCCCCCCTGTCCGTGCTCCCCGACGTGGATCTGGTACGTTCGTACCTGCGGGACATCGGTCGTGTGCCGCTGTTGAGCCATCAGCAGGAGATCACGCTGGGTCGTCAGGTGCAGGAGCTGATGGAGCTTGAGGCGCTGGAGTCTGAGCTGAGTGAGCAGCGTGGAGGCGAGGTGGTGGCAGCCGAGGAGCTGGCGAAGGCAGCGGGCTTGAGCGGTGTGCAGCTGAAGCGGAAACAGCAGGCGGGCCGTCGTGCGAAGGAGCGGATGGTGGCGGCGAATTTGCGTTTGGTGGTGAGCGTCGCGAAGAAATACACGAAGCGGAATATGGAGCTGCTGGATCTGATCCAGGAGGGAACGATCGGCCTGGTGCGTGGTGTGGAGAAGTTCGATCCAACGCGTGGCTACAAGTTCAGTACGTATGCGTACTGGTGGATCCGTCAGGGGATCACGCGTGCGATTGCGGAGAAGAGCCGGACGATCCGTCTGCCGATCCACATCACGGAGATGCTGAACAAGCTGAAGAAAGGACAGCGTGAGTTGAGCCAGGAGCTGGGTCGCACACCAACGGTGACGGAGCTGGCTGAGTTTGTGGAACTGCCGGAAGAGGAGGTGAAGGAGCTGATGTGCCGTGCACGTCAGCCCGTGAGCCTGGAGATGAAGGTGGGAGATGGCGATGACACGGAGCTGCTGGAGCTATTGGCGGGGGATGAAGAGCTTCCGAGCGAGCAGGTGGAGGGCGAATGCCTGAAGGGAGATCTGCGCGATCTGCTGGAGCAGCTGCCTGATCTGCAACGGCGTGTGCTGCGGATGCGGTATGGGATGGACGGGGAGGAGCCGATGAGCCTCACCGGCATCGCCAAGTCATTGCGGATGAGCCGTGATCGAACCCGCCGTCTTGAGCGGGAGGGCTTGGAAATGCTGCGGGGGCTGGATGGCCAACTCGAGGCTTACGTGGCGGCTTAGAAGAATTCGTCGAAGTTGTCGAAGTCGACAGCTTTGAAATTGCCGCTTTCCACCTGCCGCATCAGCCCCTCCAGCTGAACCCAGAGGGCTCCGCCGGTCAACAGCGATAGAAGCAAGGCAATCAGGTAGGCAGCACCGGATGCAAAGCCAAACACCTGCAGTGAACCTCCGATGAAGAGGGTGATCCCGATCAGGGTTCCGGTGTAGCTCATGGTGGTCTCCGCCGTGCCGAGTGGAAGCAGGGCCAGGCGATCCTGTTTCCAACCGTTCAACCGGTCCTGCACCAGTTGGGCGAAGGTGAGGCCGCAGAGCACGCCGATCGCCAGGCCCAGACCTGCCACGAGGTAAGGGGGCTGGCTGAGGGGCGCATACTCGAGCAGGATTTCGTCGGCGTTCAGGTCGCCGAAAGCCCCAGTGAGCAGATCCAGGCCGGCCTGCTGGGCATCAAGAGGCGCGACGTCCGATTCAAGTGCCATGGCGGGCCGATCTCCCTGAGCAGGGTTGCTGGAAGCGCCGACCTTAGGGGACTCAGGCGACAGCGAGTGGATTCAAGCTCTGCAGCACACCACCTGCCACGCGCCGAGGGCTGAAGGTGCGTCGGATAAGGCCCAGCAGTGCACGCAAATCGCTTGTGCTGAGCCGGTCATCACGAATCAGAGTCAGCAGCAGGCGACGCCGAAGGTCGGATCCGTCTTGGCTGAGCAGGAGGCGCAGTCCCGCCCCTGCCACCGGCAGCAGCTCCAGGCCGGCTCCACCTCCTTCGTCTCCGACAACGTTGAGGAGGCTTTCGAGACGTTCGATGCGAAGTCGGCCTTCGGCATCGAAGATCACCTCCAGAAGTTTTTCACGCATCTCGCGGGTGTCACCGGCCAGAAGGCGTTTGGCCACGTAGGGATAGGCGACGGCAATGATCCGGAATTCAGGATCGAGCCGCAGCGCTAATCCCTCCTGGCTCACAACCGCGCGGATAATCAGGGCAAAGCGAGCGGGTACCCGGAAGGGGTAATCGAACATCAGCTCTGAGAAGCGATCCGTGATCGCTTTGAAGTTGAAGGAGCCGACCTCCTCTCCAAGACTGCCCCCCAGCACTTCTTCCAGGGCAGGAATGATCGGGGTCAGATCAGCGGTCGGGGCCAAGAATCCAAGGGTTTGAAAATCCTTGGCCAGGGCTGAAAAGTCACGATTGATCAGGTGAACCACCGCTCCGGTGAGCGTGAGCCGATCGGCATCGCTGATTGAATCCATCATTCCGAAGTCCACATAGGCCACATGGCCCAGATCGCCACTGCGACCACTGAGGGCAAAGAGATTGCCTGGATGGGGGTCGGCATGGAAGTAGCCGAACTCCAGCAGTTGCTGCAGGCCGCTGATCACGCCCGTGCGAATCAGCGCCGTGGGGTCGAGTCTTTGGGCTTTCAGTTCCTGACGGTCCCGCAGTTTCGTCCCATGAATCCAGCTGGTGGTGAGCACGCGTCGACTGGAGAGCATGCGTTCCACCTTGGGAATCGTGACGGCAGGGTTATCAGCGAACAGAGCCGCAAACCGTTCGGCGTTGTTCGCCTCAAGGCCGTAATCGATCTCCTCGAACAGACTGCGTCCGAATTCATCGATGATTTCTCCCAGACCGAACCCGAGATTGAGCGGCAGGAACGGTGCGCTCAGGACCCCGAGGGTGCGAATCAGGACCATGTCCCGGCGCAGGATGAAGGGCAGATTTGGGCGCTGCACCTTGACCGCCACCCAGTGCTGGCCGTGAAGCCTGGCTCTGTACACCTGCCCGAGGCTGGCTGCCGCCACCGGGGCTTCCGGGAAATCGGCAAAGAGCTGTTCAACAGGGGAGCCAAGATCCGCTTCGATCGTGGCTAGAGCGATGGCATGGGGGAAGGCGGGAAGATCGTCTTGCAGTCGTGTTAGCTCGTCCAGCCAGTCGCGCCGGATCAGGTCCGGTCGCGTCGAGAGCGCTTGCCCCACCTTGATGAAGCAGGGCCCCAGGTCGGTGAGGGTGCGCAACAGGCTTCGGGCGAGGTTGCGCTGCACCTCGGGGTCGTTGCTGCTGCCTCGAATCAGGAGGTTGAGTCCAAGACTCAACAGGGCCCAGAGGATTTGGATCAACCGCGGAATCGAAAGCCAGGGGCGCAACAGCAGCCAGCGAGCATCTCGGCTCGGGTCATAGCGGAGTGTGTCTTCCTCACTCCTTGATGCACTGGTTGCGGCCATCACGAGCTCTTCCTGGCGCAAATCTAGAGAGATGGTCCTGGCGGATGATGAAGGGTGGGGAGACCCGGGTGTTTTGGAAGCTCGATGGCCACGCTGTTGTCCCAACTGCTGCCAGCCCGTTTCCCTCAACAAGGGCGGTTGGATGCCTTGCATCTCCCGGCCCACGGTCGAGGATCTGCTCTGCCAGGGGATCTACGACGGTTGCTGGGCGGACGACCGGTGAGTTGGGATCTTCCTGAACTGCCAATGATTGGTGGACCGCTTGAAGCGGAGGGGGCGGTCGCTGACAGCCAGAGGGAAGCAGCAGCAGCCGTGGGGGCTGATCAATGTTGGTATGGCGTGAATGGGGCGACGGGGCTTCTTCAGGCAGCCCTTTTGGCGATCGCAACGCCTGGTAGCTCCGTGCTGATGCCCCGCAATGTGCACCGCAGCTTGATTCAGGCCTGCGCGTTGGGGGGAATCACCCCGCTGCTTTTTGATCTGCCTTTCCTCCCCGACCGCGGTCATGTCACAGCCCTTGACGGGCCCTGGCTTGCCAGGGTTCTCCAGGAGCTTGATCGTCAAAAGCAGCGACCGGTGGCGGCCGTACTCGTGCAGCCGACGTATCACGGCTACGCCGCCGATCCTCTTGCCCTGGTGGCACCGCTGCAGGCTCGAGGACTCCCCGTTTTGGTGGATGAAGCCCACGGCGCCCATCTGCTTCCGGGGGTGGACCCAAATCAGCCCCGCTCGGCCCTGGCAGCAGGGGCTGATCTGGTGGTGCATTCTCTGCATAAATCCGCCGCTGGTTTGGGCCAGACCGCTGTGCTTTGGGCGCAAGGCACGGCCGTGGATTCGGACGCCATTGCTCGTTCGCTTGGGTGGTTGCAAACCACAAGCCCCAGTGCGCTACTTCTCGCCTCCTGTGAAGCAGCCCTAGGCGAATGGCGCAGCGTCCGGGGCCGTCGCCGGCTTAACCGCAGGTTTGACCAAGCCAGAGCCCTGGCCGTTCAGCTCCGCGACAGTGGCCTGCCTTTGCTCGAGACCCAGGACCCCTTGCGTTTGATCTGGCATACGGCTGCCGCTGGCATCAATGGTCTGGACGCTGATCCCTGGTTGATGGAGCGCGGCCTGATCGCTGAGCTTCCGGAACCTGGATGTCTGACCTTCTGCCTGGGGCTGGCCCGCCACCGCGGACTTGCACGCCGCATGCAGCGCCTCTGGCGAGAGCTCTGCCGGCACCAAGGTGGGACAAGTCCCGCTGAGGTCTTCTCCGCGCCACCGCTGCCCTTGCTCGGAGCTCCTGAGCTGGATGTTCGGGCTGCATGGTGTGGTCCCAATCGATCTGTTCCGTTGGCGCAGGCTGCGGGGGCGATCGCCGCCCAGTTGATCTGCCCCTACCCCCCGGGCATTCCCCTGGTGATTCCAGGGGAGCGACTCGACTCCTTGCGGGTGCAGTGGCTGCTCGAGCAGGCTGCCCTCTGGCCCGATCAGATCGACGGTATGGTGAAGATTGTGGCTTGAGTGCCGCTGATGCAGCGACGTCATGGTTGAGGCCATCCGGGGCAGGATGGCAAGCGCGTCCGGCCTTGTCTCCCGGCAGCGCTTCAGCAGTGGTTGTCTTGCGGGGGCCTTCGGTCTTCTCGTCGTCGGCTTAGGTGGCTGGTGGTTCACCCTGGCGCTTGGGGTGATCGTGCATCTGGGGTTGCTGGAGTTCTTCCGCATGGCCCAGTTCACAGGGATTCGTCCAGCCACAAAAACCACATTGGTGGCCTGCCAGCTCATGCTGATCAGCACCCAGTGGGGCGTTGAAGGCGGATTGCCCTCGCACCTTGCCGCGGCTGTTCTTCCCCTCTCTGGTGCAGCGATCTGCGGCTGGTTGTTGCTTCAACCCGTGACCGGATCGATCGCCGATATCGCGGCTTCGATTTTCGGCCTGTTTTATCTGGGCTTCCTGCCCAGCCATTGGATCAGGCTGCGCAACCTCTCCGACGTTTCCCTTGCGCCGGG
This sequence comes from Synechococcus sp. HK01-R, assembly GCF_014217855.1. Classification (NCBI taxonomy): domain Bacteria; kingdom Bacillati; phylum Cyanobacteriota; class Cyanophyceae; order Synechococcales; family Synechococcaceae; genus Synechococcus; species Synechococcus sp. HK01-R. The sequence continues at coordinate 1,659,440 of NZ_CP059059.1, forward strand.
CCTTTCGGATCTTCCCGCCTGGTGTGGTGGTTGGATCAGCAGTGGCCTGGTGATCACGTTGATGGCTTGTCTGATGATCGTGGCGAGTGATATCGGCTCGCTCCTGATCGGGCGCCGCTTCGGTCGCATGCCCCTGTCGCCGATTTCACCGCGCAAGACCGTGGAGGGTGCCATCGGGGGGCTCGTGGCCGCTGTGCTGATGGGTGTTGCCTTCGCACTGCTGCTGCGATGGCCCCTGGCTCCCTGGCTAGGCGGGGGGCTGGGGGCCTTGGTGGCCTTGTTCGCCCTGGTGGGGGATCTGACCGAATCAATGATGAAGCGGGATGCGGGCCTTAAAGACTCCGGTGATGCCCTGCCTGGCCATGGCGGCATTCTTGATCGCATCGACAGCTATCTGTTCACCCCCGCGGTGGTCTTCTATGCCGTCACGTTGGTCTTGCCGGTGCTGCAGTAATCCTCAGAACAGCACCGCCCTCTCAAGGCTTCACTGTGGCTTCACCAAGGAGGTGGAGTTGGCCTGCCTGGAGTCGGGCTTCCTTAATCCGGATGCCTGGGTCCATGGGCAGATGGACAGCCTCATCGGCATCCAGATGTTCAATGCGTAGGGTGCCGGCATCCGCCTGGAGTCGGAACTGACGACGAATCGAGTCGCCGGCATTGATGACTGGTGCCTCCAGCAAAAGAATGTCGTTGTTCACAGTCAGGCTCCCCAGGGTGGGCAGTCCGAGGAGTTGTTCGGCCAGCCAGTCACCGAGCCATCGCCAGCGATCGCTGAGCAGGGCTCGGTTGAGATCCGTGCCCTGCAGGGTGACGCCACCGGTGAGTGAAAAGGCTTGCTGAAGCTGGAGGACCTGTTGCGGGAATCCAGGCCGCAGGTTGACCTTCAACGCTCCGCTACGCAGTTCAGCGTGCTGAATCGGCAGTCCCTGAAAACTCACCCGCCTGGCCTTCAGGTCAACCGCATCCAGCCGGCCGCGTAGGAGCTGCAAGGCTGATCCGTGCAGATTGAGCTTCAGCTCGCCGACCTCGTCACATTGACTGCGGATCCAGAGCCCCAGGCCATTGGCCAGCAGCTGAAGGATCGGACCGGAGCTGGCACTGCTCTCACTCATCGCTGGACCTCCATGGATCTCCATCGCTCGGCCACGAGTTCAGCTTGATCGAGATGGGGCAGATGTCCACAAGCGTCAACCTCCTCAAGCCGTGAACCCAGCAGCGTCAGAGCAGCTCGTTTTTGTGGCGCTCTCAGGATCCGATCCTCGCGTCCCCAGAGCACGTGGAGGGGTTGCGGGGGAAGGGGCTCACCGCATCCCGCGAACCCTCCACTACGGGCAAAGGCTGCGAGGGTCTTGGCCCAGCCGGGCACCTGAAGGTGGAGGGAGGCGATTTGCACCTCCGGATCACCCACGCTGGTGTCGGGCTCTGCAAAAGCCTGCCGGCATAACCCTTTGCGGACACCGGGGCGCTCGAGAAACCACACCCCTAGTTGATCCAAGACCGGAGGAAGGGGCATCGGTCGGCCATCGAGACCTGCTGGGGCAAGCAACAGCAAGTTGTTGATCCGCTGCGGATGACGACGGGCCAGTTCCAGGGCGACGGACCCACCCATGGAGGCGCCAATCACCCCAATCGGCTCGTTGGCTGGAAGTTGGTCCAGCAGATGGCTCAGATGCTCCATGACGGCCTGGGGGCCGACGCTGGCTTCGGGATGGCGTGGGCAGAACCCGAAGCCATAGAGATCCGGGATCAGCAGAGTGTGATCTCTGCTCAGCAACGGGGCCAGTCGACGGAACTCCAGGTGTGAGCTGTCAAAGCCATGCAGCATCAGCACCAGTGCTCCCTGGCCTTGACGCACCACTGGATAGCGATCCGCTACTGGGCCATCAAGAGGCAGCCATTGCACCGATGCGATGAGCTCGCGGGCCTGAGGATCGAGCAGGGTGGGTGCGGCCTTCTCCAGCAGCTGCTGGTTGTTCAAGCCTTTTGCTCCTTCGGTTGTTTCTGGCCACTGGTGATCCCACTGTCGGTGCTGATCAGGGCTTCAAGCAGATCGGTTTCAGTGACTGCGAAGGGCAGGTGATGGAGATCCGATCCGGGGCGGCAGGCGAAGCGGCTGGCGCTCCGCAGCTCGTGAAGACCGGCCTTGGCCAGGCCGAGGTCCGTCAGGGTGACCGGTACCCCCATGGACTGGAGAATGGGGAAAAGCTGACGGCGAGCCTGGGCTGCTAACTGGCTACCTCCCAAGCGTTCTTCAAGGCGCAGCTGCACCAGAATCCCAAATCCCACCTTCTCGCCGTGAAGGGCGTCATGGCAGGCCGGCAGCTGGGTGAGTCCGTTATGGACGGCATGGGCAGCCACGGTTCGGCATTGAGCTCCACCCAAACCACCAATCACCCCTGCCGTCAGTCCGCAGGCTTCAGCCACCCTGACCCAGGCTTCACTCTGAGGATCGCTGAGAGCGGTTTCGGCATCGATCAGGAGCTGGTCGCGCAGCACTCGAGCCATTTGAACGGCCTGCTGAATCACGCCGTCGTTGCTGGCGCCGCTACTCACCGAAGCCTCGTACCACTTGGCGAGAGCATCGGCGATTCCGCTGGCCAGGGTGCGGGCTGGTGCTTGGCGCACCAGGTTGTGATCAAAGATCAAAAGATCCGGACAGTGCTTGAGGACGACGTCTCCTTCAAAGGCACCGCTGGGTGAGTAGAGGTTGGAGAGTGCAGTCCAACCGGCGCAGGTGGCAGCGCTTAGTGGCACGGTGATGCAGGTGAGGCCTAGGCGATCAGCCAGCAGTTTTCCGGCATCGAGCACCTTGCCGCCGCCGGCAGCGATCAAACCATCGCAGGCGTGATCACGCAGCTCCTGCTCGAGACGCTGCAGATCGCGTTCACAGCAATCGAATTCCAGGATGAGCTCGTGGGGGGAGAGCCCCGAGCGGTTCAGATCATCGTTGAGTTGCTCACGAAGCGAGCTCGTGGCGGAGCTTCGTCCAAGCAGGGCCGGTCGGTGACAGAGGGATGCAATGTGTGGAAGGGCCTGCAACCAGACCCCCTCACCCCTCATCACCCTTGCTGGGGCGATCGCATGGCTGGCGTAAGCCGCCGATGCAGCGGGTTCAACCATGTCCGTTGTCAGAGTCCAGCGCTGGCGAGCTCAGGAGTGACTGGGGCACTGCTGTTGCCGTGCCTCACCACCACCTGTTTCTTCTCGTCCACATCCACCTCGACGGCATCACCATCCTTGATCCGACCTGAGAGCACCTCTTCGGCAAGGCTGTCTTCGAGCAGTCGCATCACGGCACGACGCAGGGGACGAGCTCCATAGGCGGGGTTGTAACCCTCTTCCACGAGACGTTCCTTGAAGGCGTCGGAGACTGTGAGGGTGATGCCTTTCTCGCCGATGCGTGAGAAGACCTCTCGCAGCATGATCTCGGCGATCTCCTTCACCTCATCGCGGTTGAGCTGACGGAACACAATGATTTCGTCGAGGCGGTTGAGAAATTCAGGACGGAAATACTGCTTCAGCTCTTCGTTGACGAGGGAGCGGATGCGGTTGTACTGGTTCTCTTCGGCGTTCTCTCCTGAGAATTCAAAGCCCAGGCCACCGCCGCCCTTCTCGATCACCTTCGAACCGATGTTCGAGGTCATGATCACCAGGGTGTTCTTGAAGTCGACGGTGCGTCCTTTGGAGTCGGTCAGTCGGCCGTCTTCAAGAAGCTGCAGCAGCAGGTTGAACACATCGGGGTGCGCTTTCTCGATTTCGTCAAAGAGAACGACGGTGTAGGGACGGCGACGCACGGCCTCCGTGAGTTGTCCACCCTCGTTGAAGCCCACGTAGCCCGGGGGAGAACCGATCAGCTTGCTGACCGTGTGCCGCTCCATGAATTCGGACATGTCGAGCCGGATCATGGCTTCTTCGCTGCCGAAGAAGTAGGTGGCCAGAGCTTTGGTCAGCTCGGTTTTACCCACCCCTGTCGGGCCGGAGAAGATGAAGCTTGCAATGGGGCGATTGGGGTTTTTGAGACCAACGCGAGCCCGTCGGATCGCTTTGGATACGGCCTTGACGGCTTCGTCTTGACCGATCAAGCGCTGGTGGAGGGTGTCCTCCATGTTCAACAGTTTCACCGATTCGCTCTCGGTGAGTTTCTGCACCGGAACGCCTGTCCAAGAAGCAACGATCTGGGCGATGTCCTCCTCGTTCACCACCGGGGTGGTCAGTTCACCACCTTCAGATTTTGTCTCGCTGGTAACGTCTCCCGATGCACCCTCGGCTGTTTGGACTTCAGCGTCAGGCGAGTCGTTGCTGTCGGTGTTGCTGTCGGAGCGGCTGCTCTGAAGCAGGGTGCGGATCTGTTCGCGCAGCTCCACTTCCTTGTCGCGCAGCTCACCGGCGCGCGTGAAATCTTGATCGCGAACAGCTTCTTCCTTGTCTTTCTGAACCTGGCGTAGCTCCTTGTCCACCTCCTTGGCAGCGGGTGGCAGCTTGGAATTGAGGAGGCGCACACGGCTGCCGGCCTCGTCGATCAGATCGATGGCCTTGTCAGGAAGGAAGCGATCCGAGATGTAGCGGTCGCCGAGGGTTGCGGCCGCTTCAAGGGCTTCATCCGTGATCTTGAGGCGGTGGTGTTGCTCGTAGCGCTCTCGCAGACCGCGCAGGATTTCGATCGTGTCGGCAATCGACGGCTCACCCACCGTGACGGGCTGGAAGCGCCGTTCAAGCGCAGCATCCCGTTCGATGTGCTTTCGGTACTCGTCGAGGGTTGTGGCACCGATGCATTGCAGCTCACCCCGTGCCAGTGCCGGCTTGAGGATGTTGGCAGCGTCGATCGCGCCCTCGGCTGCACCTGCACCAATCAAGGTGTGCACCTCGTCGATCACCAGGATCACGTTCCCGGCCGCCTTGATCTCCTCCATGATTTTTTTCAGCCGTTCCTCGAACTCACCGCGATATTTGGTGCCGGCGACGAGCAGACCAATATCGAGGGTCAGAACACGCTTGTCTTCGAGGATGTCAGGGATGTCACCCTGATGAATGCGTTGGGCGAGACCTTCGGCAATCGCGGTTTTGCCCACACCCGGTTCACCAATGAGCACCGGATTGTTTTTGGTGCGCCGGCCGAGGATCTGGATCACCCGTTCGATTTCGTTCTGACGACCGACGACGGGATCCAGCTTGGCTTCACTGGCGAGCTGGGTGAGGTTGCTACCGAATTCATCGAGGGTCGGTGTCTTGGTTGACCCCTTGCTGCCCCCACTTCCGCTGCCGGCCCCCACTTCAGCGGTCTCGCCGAGCATGCGGATCACCTGGGTGCGGACCTTGGCCAGATCAACACCAAGGTTTTCGAGCACGCGCGCAGCGACACCTTCACCTTCTCGGATCAGGCCGAGCAGGAGGTGTTCGGTGCCGATGTAGTTATGCCCCAGTTGTCTGGCTTCCTCGAGCGAAAGCTCCAGGACTCGCTTGGCTCGGGGGGTGAAGGGAATCTCGACGGCAACGAAGCCGGAGCCTCGTCCGATGATTTTTTCGACTTCAACCCGGGCGTCCTTGAGGTTGACGCCCATCGATTTCAAAACCTTGGCGGCCACGCCTGTTCCCTCGCCGATCAGGCCGAGAAGAATTTGCTCAGTGCCCACGAAGTTGTGACCCAGGCGGCGAGCCTCTTCCTGGGCCAGCATGATCACCTTGATGGCCTTCTCGGTAAACCGCTCAAACATCGTCCAGGCCGGATGCAGATACAACCAACTTATCAGGGCCGGAGCATTGCTGTGAGCGGATTGCCGTACCGGCAACTTCCCAGCGCCAGTGGGGGGTCAGCCTGAATGAAGTTGTCAACCAAATCCGTAAGTTTGCGATCGTTTTTGAAGCAAATGCCCGTGATCTCACTCCGATACTTCTGCCTGCACCCCTGAATTGCCAGGCACGGTCAAGTCAATTTTCGCCACTGAATCAGAGCATCACGTCCGTCGCTGTAGTAATTGCGACGGCAGCCGGCAGTCTCGAAGCCGCAGTTGGAATACAGGGCCAGTGCCGCAGCATTGCAACTGGAGACCTCCAGGGTGGCGTGACGTGCGCCGCCAGCGGCGGCGCGCTGCAGTAGCGCTTCAAGGAGCACCCGGCCGAAACCGCAACGCCGTCGCTCTGGAGCGACGGCCACTGCCGTGATGTGCAACTCATCCACCACCATCCAGCCACAGGCGAGGGCCACCAAGCGCGGTCGGTCAAAAGGAGGTCCGTCAAAAAGAGGTCCGTCAAAAAGACCGAGGCAGATCCGTTGCGCTTCTGAGAGCTCGTGGGTCCATTGCTGCAGGGTCCAGAGTCCGCCCAGGGCAGCTTCGTCTAAATCTCGACAAGCTTTGGCATGCCTCGCGCCGAGGGTGGTCACGGTCGTTTGGCTCTGCATCGTGACGTCAGCACCGGGCGCCCCGCTTCCTACATTGCCCGCTTCAGGCGCTGCTGACCTGCTTTATGCCATACCCCTTCGAGTCGGGCTGTGATCCCCAGAGTCCCAACCGGAACCTCGCGCCTGTCAGTGCGGGCCTTGATCAGCAGGGTCGCCTTGAGGTCGGTGGCTGCCGGCTCAGCGACCTGGCAGAGCGTTATGGCACTCCTTTATATGTTTTGGATGAAGCCACAGTGCGTGCCGCTTGTCGGGCCTATCGAGAGGCCCTGAGCGAGCACTATCCAGGTGACTCCCTCGCTGTTTACGCCTCGAAGGCCAACAGTTCCCTTGCGATGACGGCTCTGGTGGCCTCAGAGGGCCTTGGGCTTGATGCGGTCTCAGCCGGTGAGCTGCTGACTGCCCTGCAGGGTGGGATGCCCGCGGAGCGCATCGTTCTGCATGGCAACAACAAATCCGATGAGGAGCTGCTGTTGGCCTACCGCAGCGGTGTCACCATCGTGGCCGACAACCAGCATGACCTTGACCGCTTGGCTGAGCTGGTCCCCTCCGGCGGAGAACCGGCGCGGCTGATGCTTCGGTTTACGCCAGGCATTGAATGCCACACCCACGAATACATCCGCACGGGCCACCTCGACAGCAAATTCGGTTTTGATCCCGATCAACTCGAGCCGGTGCTTCAAGGCCTTCGTCACTCTTCATGGGCTCGGGTCACCGGACTGCATGCCCACATCGGATCGCAGATCTTTGAGCTCAATCCCCATCGCGACCTGGCGTCCGTCATGGCGGATGCCCTCAAGCTGGCACGAGATTTAGGCCATCCGGTGGAGGACCTCAACGTCGGAGGTGGCCTCGGGATCCGTTACGTCGCCTCCGATGATCCCCCGTCGATCGCCGCCTGGGTTGAAGTGGTGGCGACGGCCGTTACCGCCGCATGTCACGACCGAGGGCTTGCCCTTCCGCGTCTTCTTTGTGAACCCGGTCGATCGCTGGTGGCATCCGCAGGGGTGACGCTCTATCGCCTGGGTTCCCGCAAGGAGGTGCCTGGTCTGCGGACCTACCTCTCGGTGGACGGAGGCATGAGCGACAACCCGAGGCCGATCACTTACCAGTCGCTTTACACGGCCTGTCTGGCGGACAAGCCTCTGGCAGCTGGGGAGGAAACGGTCACCCTGGCGGGCAAGCACTGCGAGTCGGGTGATGTTCTGCTCAAAGACCTGTCGCTTCCCCTGAGCGTCAGTGGTGATGTTCTCGTTGTCCTGGCCACCGGGGCCTACAACGCGTCGATGAGTTCCAACTACAACCGCATTCCCAGACCAGCAGCCGTGCTGGTTCATGACGGTGATGCCGACTTGATTCAGCGACGGGAGCGGCCTGAGGATCTGCTCCGCTACGACGATTTACCCGCTCGACTGGCCCGGTAGGCTGAGGTCTGATCGGGAGGCTGATGTGAACGTGTCGGGGGTGTTTCATCCACGCCTTCTTCTCGACGTTCTCTTCGCCTCATCCATCGGTTTTCTGCTCTTTTCCAGGGTCAATGAGCAGCGAACGCTTTGGTTGCTGAGGGGCTATCTCTTCCTGGTGGCTCTGGCCTGGTTTGTCCAGCGTTTCGCCAACCTTCCCCTCACGTCCAAGCTGGTCGACGCCCTTGTTCTGGCCTGTTCACTCTCGCTCGCCATCCTCTGGCAGGGCGAACTCAGGCGCTTGATGGAGCTTCTCGGTACGGGTCGCCTGGCCGTCCTGGTCGGTAATCCCCAGGCCAAGCAGCGAGCCACTGCCAGCACGGTGGCTCAGCTCACCGATGCCTCTGGACGGCTGTCCCAGAGCCGTCGAGGTGCCCTGATCGTGGTGGACCTTGGCAGTGATCTGAGGCCGGAGGATTTTCTCAATCCTGGTGTGCCGATCGATGCACAACTCAGTAGCGAGCTGTTGCTCAATCTGTTCGCTTCGGATACGCCATTGCACGATGGTGCCGTGCTGGTGAAGGGCAGCCGCATCCTCTCGGCCGGAGTGATCCTCCCCCTCTCCCGCCAGGGGATCAGCCGCTATGGAACACGCCACCTGGCTGCCCTGGGGATCACGGAACGCTTTGACCGCTGCATCTGTGTCGTTGTTTCCGAGGAGACCGGCACCCTGTCCCTGGCCAATCAGGGACGTCTGGAGCGTCCGATCACCAGCAGCCGCCTCCAGGACCTCTTAATCGAATTGATGGGGGTGCCATCGGGGTCATCATCAGCCAAGTCGGCGAGCCTTGGCTCAGGGCGTAGCGTGTCGGTCGGCACTCAGGATCCGCTTTCGTGAGCCAACGCTTGGCCGCCAGCTCTGACGATTCGAAGCTCAGGACTCTTCCTGCTGACCTCGATCCTGCGCGTCTGCCCGCCCATATTGCCGTGATCATGGATGGCAACGGCCGTTGGGCACAGGCCCGAGGTCTGCCGCGCGTGATGGGCCACCGCGCCGGTGTCGAGGCCCTCAAAACCACCTTGCGCCTCTGCAGCGATTGGGGCGTCAGGGCGTTGACCGCCTACGCCTTCTCCACTGAGAACTGGTCGAGGCCAGGGGATGAGGTGAATTTTCTGATGGCCTTGTTTGAGCGGGTGCTCCAGAGAGAGCTTCAGGCCCTCGAGGCCGAGCAAGTGAGGATTCGTTTTCTTGGCGATCTTCAGGCACTTCCCGATCGGCTGCAGGCTCTCATTGAGGAGGCCACGTCCCGCACCGCGGAGAACAGTGGCATTCACTTCAATGTCTGCACCAACTACGGAGGACGCCGGGAGCTGGTTCAGGCTGCCCGCAAGTTGGCTGCCCAGGCGCTACGCGGTGAGATCAGTCCGGATGAGATCGACGAAAACCGCTTGGCTTCGGAACTGTTCACCGCTGGGGAGCAGGATCCCGATTTGCTGATTCGCACCAGTGGTGAACGGCGCATCAGCAACTTTCTGCTTTGGCAGCTGGCCTATGCCGAAATTCACGTGACCGATGTGTTCTGGCCTGATTTCGACCAGCTGGCCCTGTTGGAAGCCCTTCGTGATTTTCAGAGCCGAAGCCGTCGTTTCGGAGGACTGGATGGCCTGACGGATCCCGGCGCTCTGGGATCCTGAACATCAGATCAGAGATGGCGTTGATGAATGAGCCCACAACCCCTCGCCATGACTGGAGCGTCGAGGAGATTCAGGCACTTCTGGATCAGCCACTGATGGATCTGCTCTGGCAGGCCCAGGCTGTCCACCGCTCCGCCAATCCTGGCTATCAGGTCCAGCTGGCTTCCCTTCTGAGTGTGAAAACCGGGGGCTGCGAGGAGGACTGTGCCTACTGTCCTCAGTCCATGCATCACAGCAGTGATGTCACGGGCCAGCCTGAGCTGGATGTGGAGCCTGTGCTGGAGAGGGCGCGTGCTGCCAAGGCGGCAGGGGCCGATCGCTTTTGTATGGGCTGGGCCTGGCGGGAAATCCGCGAGGGTGCCCCCTTCGAAGCGATGCTTTCGATGGTGCGCGGCGTGCGTGAACTGGGCCTTGAAGCCTGCGTCACCGCCGGCATGCTCACAGATCATCAGGCTGAACGCCTCGCCGAGGCGGGGTTGACGGCCTACAACCACAACTTGGACACCAGTCCCGAGCATTACGACCAGATCATCACCACGCGCAGCTACCAGGAACGGCTTGAGACCCTCCAGCGGGTGCGCAAGGCTGGGGTGACCCTGTGCTGTGGAGGCATCATCGGCATGGGTGAAAGCCAGCGCGATCGCGCCTCCATGCTTCAGGTGCTGGCTGGGATGAATCCACATCCCGAGAGTGTTCCGATCAACGCGCTGGTGGCGGTGGAAGGCACGCCGCTAGAAGAGCGGGAACCGGTCGATCCGCTTGAGCTTGTGCGGATGGTGGCGACAGCACGCATCCTGATGCCCCAGAGCCGTATCCGCCTCAGTGCTGGACGGGAGCAGATGAACCGTGAAGCTCAGATTCTTTGTCTCCTGGCAGGGGCTGATTCGATCTTCTATGGCGAGACTCTGCTCACCACCTCCAATCCTCAGGTGGAGGCCGACCGTTCATTGCTGGCCGCGGCTGGAGTCCAGGTCCGCTGGCAGGAGCTGGCGGCCTGATGGCGCCGTCGCTTCTGGTGGCCGCCTTCTATTCCTTCACGCCTCTGCCTGAGGCTGAGCGTGAGTGTCTGCTCGAGGAGCTTCCACGCTTGGCCGCGAAGGGGGACGTGCTCGGCTCGGTGCTGATCGCCACGGAGGGGGTGAATGGCACCATCAGTGGTCCTGAGCAGGGAGTGGAGAGCCTGCTGCAGGTGTTGCGTCAGACGTTGACGCTTGAAGAGCAGCCCTATGCGCGTTTGGATGTGAAGCGCAGCTGGAGCGACAGCCAGGTCTTCCGTCGTTTTCGTGCCCGTCGCAAAAAGGAAATCGTCACGCTGGGATGTCCTGAAGTGGACCCCCGCCGCAGTGTGGGTGTCTATGTGGAGCCTGAGGATTGGAATGCTCTGATTGATGATCCCGAAACACTGGTGATCGACACCCGTAATCACTACGAAGTGGCCATCGGCAGCTTCGAGGGGGCGATCGATCCGTGTACAGAGAGCTTTCGGGACTTTCCCGACTGGGTGGAACGGGACCTACGACCCCGCACTGAGGCGCAGGTTCCCAAGCGCATCGCCATGTTCTGCACCGGTGGAATCCGATGCGAGAAAGCGAGTGGGTACCTGCAGCAACAGGGGTTCGGAACTGTGCATCATCTGCGCGGCGGCATTCTCAATTACCTCGAAAAGGTTCCGGAGGCCCAGAGTCGTTGGCGTGGTGAATGCTTTGTGTTCGATCAGAGGGTGGCCCTGAACCATCGGCTCGAGCCGGGTGTGCATCGTCTCTGCCATGCCTGTGGGCTGCCGTTGACCCCTGCCCAGCGGGCGTTGGAGACCTATGTGCCGGGAGTGCAGTGCCTGCATTGTGTTGATCGCTTCAGCGATGCCGATCGGGCTCGCTTCTCCGAACGCCAGCGCCAGATTCGTCAGCGCCAAGAGCGTGACCAACAGCCAACAGCGCGATGAGCGATCTCCCGATCCTCTACAGCTTCCGACGTTGTCCCTATGCGATGCGAGCTCGCTGGGCCTTGCTGGAGGCGGGGTTGCTGGTCTCCTGGCGTGAGGTTGAACTCAAGGCCAAGCCCTCAGCAATGCTCGTGGCCTCTGCCAAGGGCACGGTGCCCGTCCTGGTGCTTGCCGATGGCACTGTGCTCGAACAGAGCCTGGATCTGATGCGTTGGGCTCTGGAACAGTCGGATCCGCGCAACCTGCTGCGGGTTGGTGATCGAAGTGCCCAAGAGCAGATTGCGGCCCTCCTCGCCTGCAACGACGGTCCCCTCAAGCACCATCTCGATCGATACAAATACGCCGACCGGTTTCCCGGTGAGCGGCAGCAGGATCATCACCAGGCCGGTCTCACTATCTTGTGCCGTTGGAGTGATCAGGTTGCGCAGGGTGGCTGGTTGCTCGATCACCGACCGTCCCTTGCCGATGGGGCGCTTTGGCCCTTCGTGCGGCAGTGGCGCATTGCCGATCCTGATCGCTTCGATGCCGAGCCCGCCCTGGCGCCATTACGGGACTGGCTGAAGCGATTGGTGCAGGCCCCTGCGTTCGAACGGCTGATGCAACGGGCCGATCCCTGGAGCCCAGGAGGCTTGCAGCCCCGATTCCCTGCTGATGCCATCCCTGTGCCGGGCGATCAACCTCTGTTTCATCTCGCCTTGTTGGAGGACTGGACCGCAGCCCAGGCCTGTGGCGCTTACCGCATCTCCACCCGGGGACTCACGTTGGAGGAGGTTGGGTTCATCCATTGTTCCTGGCGTGAACAGCTGGCCAGCACCTATCGGCGTTATTACGCGGACGCGGAGGCTGTGCTGCTGCTGGAAATCGATCCGGCCCTCGTGAAGGCTCCCCTGCGGGCTGATGCGATCGTGACCGGTGAGCTGTTTCCTCATCTCTATGGCCCCCTGCCCTGTTCAGCCGTGAAGCGGGTGAAACCGGTGGAGCAGGGGAGTGATCTCTGACCCCATCGCTGTTGTGATGAACCGATGCTGAATCAGTTGGAGCTTGAGTCCCGTCAAAGGGACCTGCTGCTGCGTTTGCAGGTGAGACGTCCCCTGGGCTTGTGGAGTCTGCGGCTGGTGGTGGCCAGGCCCTTAGGGGAGCAGCGACTTCAGCTGTTCGGTGAACTGAAGGGGTGGGCTTATGGGGCGTCTTCGGGTCTTCAGCTCGACACGATGCGGGTGAGTCCTGATGCCCCTTTAGGCACCGGGGATCTGATCTGGGCTGCCGTCATGGCCTGGGCCCTTGAGACCACCCCCTGTCGTCGGGCACGTCTGCTGGCGATCCGAGATGACGAGCGACAACATCGACGCTTGGTGCGTTATTTCCAGAGCCGCGGATTTCGTACGGCCCGAGAGTTGAATGCAGCGGTCTGGGATCTGCCGTTGCGCATGGTCTGGGGTGGTGCCGGCGCTCTGATGGTGGGTGACTGCGAGGAGGTGCAGAGGCGAGCGATCCGTCGTTGGCGTCAGTCGGCGGCGTGATAACTGCTGCGCACGAGTGGGCCACTGCGAACCTGGCGAAACCCCATCGCCTTGGCGATCACGGCCAGCTCTTCGAACTCTGAGGGTTGCCAATAACGCTCCACTGGCATGTGAGCCAGGGATGGTCGCAAATACTGCCCGAGGGTCAGTCGCTGACAGTCGACGCTGCGCAGATCCTCCAGAGTTGCGATGACTTCCGCGCGGTGCTCCCCCAGGCCGAGCATCAGACCGCTTTTGGTTGGAATCTCAGGTGCTTGCTCGCGGGCCGCGGCAAGGAGACCCAGCGAGCGGGTGTACGTAGCTCCCCGCCGAACCTCCCCTTGAAGTCGCTCCACCGTTTCCAGGTTGTGGTTGAAACAGACCGGTGATGCAGCCAGAACGGTGTGCAGTCGCTCGCGCTGGGCTCTCAGCCCCTCCTCGTCGTTCCGGTGGCCCCCCCAGAAATCGGGAGTGAGGACCTCGATGGCGATCAGAGGGTTGCGCTGACGGATCGCAGCCATGGTTGCCGTGAACAGGCTGGCACCGTGATCGTTGAGATCGTCGCGGGCGACGGCTGTGAGCACCACGTAGCGCAGCCCCATCTGCTCGACCGCATCCGCGACTCGTTCGGCTTCGCCGGCATCGACCGGCATGGGGGCACGCCCCTTCTCCACCTGACAGAAGGCACAGCTGCGGGTGCAGATCGCCCCACCCAGCAGAAAGGTGGCCGTACCAGCTGCGTAGCACTCGGCACGGTTCGGGCAACGCCCCTCCTCGCAGATCGTGTGCAGTGCTCCCTGCTTCACCACACCCTGTACCGCTTCCAGGGCGCTGGCATTGCCCACTGGCCGTCGCAGCCATTGGGGGAGCCGCTGCTGGGGCCGAATGCTGCTGTAACGGCTGGTTTTGCTCACACCACTTCTCGACGGCCTTCCAGAGCCCGGCTGAGGGTCACATCATCGGCGTATTCCAGTTCGCTCCCAACCGGCAGGCCGTAGGCGATGCGGCTGACCAGGGTGAAGGGTCGCAGTAAGCGGGCCAGATAGAGGCTTGTGGTGTCCCCCTCCACGCTTGGAGTGAGGGCGAGGATGACCTCGCGAATCGCTTCGTTTTCCACCCGCTGCACCAGGCTGCTCACCTGAAGCATCTCCGGCCCGATCCCGTCCATGGGTGAGATCAAGCCGCCCAACACGTGATAGCGGCCCGCGTATTCCCGCGTGCGCTCCAGGGCGAGCAGGTCTCGAGAGTCGGCGACGACGCAGAGGAGACCGGTGCTGCGTTCTGGGTTGCGGCAGATTTCGCAGCTTGTGTCGGCGCTGAGATGAAAGCAGGTCTGGCACTGGCCGACCTGGCTCCGGGCCGCGAGCAGGGCTTCGGCAAAGCTTTGAATTTGCTCCTCCGGTTGGCGGAGCAGATGCAGGGCCAGGCGCTGGGCGGTGCGGGGACCGATCCCGGGCAGTCGCTCGAACTGATCGATCAACCGGGCCAGCGGTCGGGTAAAGCCGCTCAGGGGTCTGCCGCGAGTGCCAGGAATCTAGGCACGCTGCCCAGAGGCAGAATGTCTCCAGCTGAGCTGTTCCCGTTGTGCGCTTGAACTTGTCCAAGACCTGGCGTGCCCTCCTGGCGGTTCTCTGTGCACTGACGCTGACCGCTTGTTCTGGATCCACCGCTGGTCTGAACTCCTTTCAGAGCCCAGATGGTCGTTATGCCTTTCTCTATCCCACGGGCTGGACGCGGGTCTCGGTCAGCAACGGTCCCCAGGTGGTCTTTCACGACCTCATTAACAGCGATGAGACTGTCAGCCTGGTGGTGTCGGAAGTGGATGGAGACGACAATCTCTCGCAGTTGGGCAGCGCCGTGGCCGTCGGAGAGCGTCTGCGTCGGGATGTGATTGCACCAGAGGGAAGTGGCCGTGAAGCTGATCTGGTGGAGGCTCGGGAACGGGATGCCTCCGGCCGCACCTTTTACGACCTCGAGTTCGCGGTTCACCTCGCTGATCGGGATCGTCACGAACTCGCCACCGTTGTGGTGGATCGTGGCCGGCTTTACACCCTGGCCACCAGCACCAACGAAGAACGCTGGCCCAAGGTTCAGAACCTGTTTGAACGGGTGATCAGCTCCTTCACGTTGCTGATCTGAATCCCCTCGAGGCCGTTGTCAGTAACTCTCCTCTGAAGCACGGTCCCACCCTTTGAATGCCGCCAAGCTGGAGGGCATGACAAGCACTTCAAGGGTCGAGCGTTTAAGGGTCCATTGGAACGGCCTGACAGACCACGAGCAGGTGGGAGCTTCCCTGCTGGCTGTCGGTGGTCTCTTCTCTGCCTGGCTGGTGTTCTGGCCTGTCCCCACGCAAGTCAAGGGACAGGGAGTTCTCATCTATCCAGGTAACGCCGGTGTGCTGAATGCCCGTGCCAGCGGCCAGGATCGTGTGAACAACAAACGTCACTCGACCACCGGCCATCGTGCCGAGGATGCGACCTCTTGCGGCACGCAGGCTGTTGTCGTCCTGGTCGTCGACCACAAAGATCACGGCGATCAGGGGATACCAGAGAAAGGTGATCCGCTGAAAATGCTGGGCGATCGCGCAGGTGATTAGCACACTCAGCCCAAGTCGCAGGCTCTGTCGCAGCAGATTGCCGCTCACGCCAAGGAAGCTGATCGCTGCCATTGTGCGGGGAACCCGTCGCTCCGGCCCGTGTTTCTGTCCGATTTGCTAACGACCACAGAGCTGGATCTCGATGTGCTCTGGCGAATGGGTCTGTCGGTGGTTTGCGGAGTTGCCGTTGGTTTCAACCGTTCCCATTCTGGGCAGCACCACCCCCATCGAATGCGTGTGCATGTGCTGGTGGGGTTAAGTGCCTGTCTACTGGTGTTGGCCGCCGGTGCTGGAGTTGACAGCCGCAGTCGAGCCATTCAGGGGGTCGCCACCGGAGTCGGCTTCCTCGGGGCTGGTGAAATTCTCCAAGAGCCAAGCTCGCGCAAACGCGGAGAACCTGCCCAGGTGCGCGGTCTAACCAGCGCCGCTTCGATCTGGTTTACTGCCGCCCTTGGAGTGACCGTGGCCACCTCGCGTCCATCGGTAGCTGCAATCGCGTTGATTCTCGCGTTGGTCGTGCTCACCTTTGCAGGCCGCAACGGACGTGATCAGAACAACACGCGATAGCGCCAGCTGCTGGCTTCGCTGGCTTCTGCTCCCCCCTTCTTTTTGCTGGGCCATTCGGTGTTGAGATAGCTGATGCCATCGCGATCGAAGGGGGTGGCTTTCAACCGTTCGGTTTCGAGGTTGGTGGTGCCCATGGCAGTGATCAGGCCACCAAGTTCCATGGGACCGAGATCGGTCTTCAGATTGCGACCGGCCGCGGTGATCAGTGCGGGCAAACGCACCAGATTCTCAGGTCGCTTCAGAGAGGCAAACAGACTTCTGAGCACCATCTGCTGCCGCTTCAGTCGACCAAAATCACCTTCCCCGTCATGGCGCCAGCGCAGGAAGCCCTCGAGATCCCTGCCCTTGAGCAGCTGAGGCCCTGGTTGGAGATCAATGAACAGACCTTGAGAGCGGTCTTGGTAGTAGAGACGTTTGGGCACATCCACCATCACGCCCCCTACAAGGTCGCCCATGGTGCGGATGCCTTCCAGGTTCACAAGGATGTGATGTTGGATCGGGCGGCCCATCAGCCTGCTGAGTTCCAGCTGCACAGCTTCCGGCCCTCCTCGTGCATAGAGGGCGTTCACTTTCATCGGCCCGAAGCTTCTCGAGTCGATGTAGCTATCGCGGGGAATCTGGGTGATCTTGGTTTCGCCATTCTCGACTCGAATGGTGAAGATCGCATCGGTGTTGCCGCCACCGGCATCCATGCCGAGCACCACAACTTCCCGATCTCCGAATCCTGTCCAAGCGGAGAAGGGATTGCTAATGGGGAGGATCGAGCCCCCTGTCTCGATGTCATGAGGGTTGAGTGATCGGCTCAGCGGAACCGAAATCAAGAGACCTCCCCCAAGCCCAATCGCCATGGCGATCAATAACGATCGTGGCTGGCTGGGATGAGGGAGAGGGCTGGTCATTGGCAGATCTTAGGGCGCCCTTTGCGTTCTCTTAAGGATTGCTGCTGTCTTTGTGGGGTGACGCAATCAGAGCAGCGGCTCGCTGATGACCAGCGTGGGGCACTTGAGTTGGCGGATCAGGCTGCTGGTTCGGTCGCTCGCGGGGATCGGCAGTCCGGCGACGCGACGACGCTGGGAGCGCAGGATCACGAGGTCGTGGTGCCGACTTGAACGCTGGATGGTCTGGTCAATTCCTGGGCCAGGAACAAGATCAATGCGAATCCGCTCTCCCGACTCACCTGGAGGCTGCCAGCGACGGAGCTCGCGCTCAATCCATTGGCGATCGTGGCGGCTAAAGCGAGGGTCAACGATGTGCAGGAGTGTGATCACTCCAGAGCTCCCTTCGGCGCTCGCCAGCAGGCGTTGAGCGAGTTCGAACTGCTCCCGTGCGCTGGCGGAGAGGTCTTTGATCGGCACCAGGATCCGTTGAAGATCATCGACGCCCTGCCCGGCCAGATTCACCACCACCACAGGGCAGTGAGCTGTGCGGCAGACGCCATCAACCAGATCTCCGAATAACCAGTTGCGGAGCTTGTCGGGTTGGCCTGTGCCGATCAGAAGGAGATCCGCTCCCTGTTCCAAGGCACTTCTGCTCATGCCACCGGCGATGTCTTCGTCAAGCCTCAGCAGGCAGCGAGTGGGCACCTTCAGGTCTTCTCCGATCGAGGCGGCCTCGTTCAGGCGATCTCTGGCGGCAGCAACAGCCCGATTGAGACTTCCGCGTGCCTCCTCCAGGCTCGGGCAAACCAGAGCCATCGGCAGAAGCTGGCCCGGAGCGCTTGAGCCCCCATTCAGAAGACGGGACGCCATGCTCAGGAGCCCATATTCGGTGGCGGGATTCGCCACGGGAACCACGATTTTCAAGGGGCGGCTGACCACTGGCAGCGCGAAATCGGCCGCTTCTGGATTCGATCGGTTCCGCTCGTCTGACGTGTTGGTTGATGATGTTTTGATGCTGTCTTCGGGTTCAACCAGCTGGGTGACCGAGCGGGCTGTCAATGCCGGCCCAAGAGATGCCGTGACGACCATCATGGCGAGAACGCCATTGAGAACTGACGCATTCAGAAGGCCTGCCTCATAGCCAACGAAAGCCGCGGCAAGAGTGGCGGCGACCTGTGGCATGGCTAAGGACCACATCATGACCATCTGGTTGCCGTTGTAGCCAAAGCCTCGACCGGCAATGACGCTGACGAGGCCCTTGCAGGCAATCACTCCAACCACCATGAGAGCTGTTAATTCAATGCTGCTAAAACTGCTTCGCAGGCTGTTGAAATCAATGAGTAATCCAAGGTGAATGAAGAAGATCGGGATGAATAAAGCCCCGCCAACAAAAATGACTTGTTGTTTTGCTTTTCCTTCTGGAAGGACAGAGTTGATGGCAAGGCCGGCAAGGAATGCACCTGCAATCTTTTCGACTCCAGCGAGTTCGGCGCCAAGGGAAGCAATGAAAAGGGTGAGCAGGACGGCGAGAAATATTCTGTTTTCGTCGTTGATGCTCTGTTTGAAAATTTTGCCTCCAATCGTTCGGATGCTGAAGACGACGATGACCGCGAAGAGGCTGACGCTGGCAATCAGTGAGGCGAGGTTTGTGGCTG
The DNA here is from genome assembly GCF_014217855.1 of Synechococcus sp. HK01-R. Taxonomy (NCBI): domain Bacteria; kingdom Bacillati; phylum Cyanobacteriota; class Cyanophyceae; order Synechococcales; family Synechococcaceae; genus Synechococcus; species Synechococcus sp. HK01-R. Next base: position 1,678,069 of record NZ_CP059059.1, read on the forward strand.
AGAATGAACCCTTGCCAAGTCCCATCGCGATTGCCAGGACCAATAGAGATGCGATGTCAGTGAGGATTGTGCTTCCAATGCTGACAATGACTGACTCATCGCGCTGTGCGCCATAGCTGCGAATGATTGGGTAGCCTAGGGGGGTATGAGTGGCGATTAAGGTTCCTATTAAAATGGAGGGAACCATCGGAAAGTTGAATAAAAGGCCAATGGAAATACCTGTGGCCATGCCAAATAGGAAGTGGAGAACTCCCAGCGTTAATGAGCGACTTTTGACTCGATTAAACTCGTCAAGATCAATCTCTAACCCGACAATGAAGAGGAGGTAGATGGCGCCAATGTCGGAAAAGAGGGTGATCGTTTCGCCATTGGGCTGCAGCCAATTCAGGGCATTGGGGCCAACAAGCATCCCGGCAATCAGGAGGCCGACCAGATCAGGCAGGCCTGTTTTCCGGAAGATCGGTGGCACAAGCATGGCGATCGCCACCAGCAGGGCAAAAATGCCGAGGGGGTGATGCGTCAGATGGGCGATGGATGCGCCCGATGGCGCTGCTGCAGCGAGCAAGGCGTTCATCAGAGGCGGAGAGCTTCGTCGGGTCGCAGGCCTGCCTGGACGCGCCAGAGATCGGCATAGGCCCCGCCTCTCTGCAGCAGGTCCTCATGGTTGCCCTGCTGAGCGATGCGTCCATGGTCCATCACCACGATCCGATCCGCATGCCGCACGGTGCTGAGGCGGTGAGCAATCACCAGTGTGGTGCGGTTGGCGGTGATCTGCATCAGCGACCGCTGGATCGCCGCTTCCGTTTCGTTATCGACAGCAGCGGTGGCTTCATCGAGGACAAGGATTGGAGCGTCCTTCAAAATCGCCCGCGCGAGGGCGATGCGTTGGCGTTGGCCTCCGGAGAGGCGTTGACCTCGCTCCCCGACCACTGTGTCGTATCCCAGGGGTAGGGCTTGGATGAAGTGATGTGCTTCTGCCAGTTCGGCAGCCTGTTGCACCTGGGCTTGGCTCGCTCCTTCGGCGCCGTAGGCGATGTTCGCGGCCACGCTGCCGTGAAAGAGATACACGTCCTGGCTGACGAGAGCGATGCATCGTCGTAGGTCGCCAAGATTCAGTCTGTCGATCGGTTCGCCGTCGAGAAGAATGTGGCCGCTGTTCAGTGGGTAGAGGCGAAGGAGCAGTTTCACCAGGGTGCTTTTGCCTGAACCGGTGGCTCCCACGATGCCGATCGTCTGCCCTGCAGCGATGGAGAGGGAAAAGTCATCCAGCAGGATGGGGCGATCCTGGTAGTGAAACCCCACGCGCTCGAAGTCCACGCGCCCTTCAATCGTTCGCTTGTCGAGTCGCTGTTGTCCTCCAGTGATGCGAACCGGTGTATCGATCAGATCCAGCACCCGTTGCGTTGAGGCCATGGAGCGCTGATAGTCGTCCAACGTGCGGCCAAGGGTGGTCAGAGGCCAGAGCAATCGCTGTGTGATGAACACCAGGAAGCTGTAGGTGCCGACGGCGATCTCCCCTTTCCAGGCCTGGAGGCCTCCGATCAGCAGGATGGCCAGGAAGGCAAAGAGAATTGCAAATCGAATCAGGGGGATGAAGGCGGCGGACAGACGGATGGCGCGGCCGTTGCTGCGGCGGTAGGCGTCACTGTCTTCTCGGAGCTGCTCGAGCTCCCAGGATTCGGTGGTGAAGCTCTTGATCGTGAGCATGCCACCGAGGTTGTTGGCGAGACGCGAGGCCATGGCACCGGCCCTTTCGCGCACATCGCGGTAGCGGGGGGCGAGACGTTGTTGAAAACGCAGCGAGCCCCAGAGGATGACTGGGATGGGGAGGTACGCGAACAGGGCGACGCCTGGGGCCATCCAGGCCATGGCTCCACCGACCAACACCACGGTGGTGATCAGTTGAAGGATCTCATTGGCCCCGTGATCGAGGAAGCGCTCCAGTTGGTTGATGTCATCGCCGAGAACGGTGAGCAGGCGGCCACTGCTATCTCCTTCAAAGAAGGCCATCTCCAACCTCTGGAGATGGTCATAGGCCTCCAGGCGCAGGGTGTGTTGTGTGCTCTGCGCGAGATTCCGCCAGAGAACGCCGTAGAGATACTCAAACAGGGATTCGGCACTCCAAACCAGGAAGGAGAGGCCGGCCAGCACCCAGAGTTGGCTGGGCACCGTGACAGCACCCAGGCGTGCCAGCCAGGACGTCTGCTGCTGCACGACCACATCCACCGCGAGGCCGATCAGCACCGGTGGGGCCAGATCAAAGAACTTGTTCAGAAGGGAACAGGCTGTGGCCGCCAGCACAAGCCGGCGATGGGGGGCCAGGTGAGCCAGCAGTCGCTGGAGTGGCGCAGCGGTTGAGAGCATGGATCTATTCAAGGCCAGCGACCTCAGCGGCTTGTGCAAGCCTGATGGGGTTGCGTTGTGAGTCCAGGCGTGCGTGAAATCTCGACACCCGCTGATTGCTTGCGCTCCTTGATGGAGGAACGTGCCTGTTTGTTGATGCCCTGTTGTTTCGACGCACTCTCTGCGCGTTTAGTGGAGCGGGCTGGCTTCCCGCTCACGTTCATGAGTGGGTTTTCTGTTTCGGCAGCACGGGCCGGATTGCCAGATACGGGTTTGCTGTCCGTGGCGGAGATGTTGGATCAGGGCCGCTCGATCTGCGATGCAGTTCGTATTCCTGTGATCGGTGATGGTGATACCGGCCACGGCAATGCAGCGAATGTGCAGCGGACCATGCACCAGTTCGCCAGGGCCGGTTTTGCAGGGATCATGCTCGAGGACCAGCTGGCGCCAAAGCGCTGTGGGCACACCGGTGTCAAGGAGGTCGTGGGGCGTGAGGAAGCCCTCATGCGCATTCGCTCGGCGGTGGCGGCTCGCGCTGATGGTGCTGACCTGGTGATTGTGGCGCGCACTGATGCCCGCTCAGCCTTGGCGGCAAGCCACGGCGATCGCGCGGCGCTGGATGAGGCTCTCTGGCGTTTAAAGGCCTTTGCCGAACTCGGTGCTGATGTGCTGTTTCTTGAGGCCCCCCGCTCAGAAGCGGAGCTGCGACGGTTCTGTGAAGAGGTGCCGGGGTGGCGTATGGCCAACATGCTGGAGGGAGGCCTCACCCCTTTGCTTCCGCCAGCTGTTCTGGGAGAGATTGGCATTCATCTCGCCGCCTATCCCCTCACCTTGTTGGCCTGTGCGGCAGCAGCCATGAAGGAGGCTCTTGACGACTTGGCGGTGGGACGCACACCCGAGCGCATGATGGATTTTTCGGCCCTGCGCGAGCTGGTGGGCTTCGATGACTACGACGCCCTGCTTGGCGAGTCGACCAATCTCTGACAGGGCGATGCCTGCCAATGTGCTTGATCTGAACAGTGCAAGTTCTTCCGGCTGGGTTAGACCAAGGGAGTCACCACCAGGAGGTGTTCATGACAAGAACCCGAGACTTTCACCGCTTCCAACGCTGGACGGCGAAGCTGCGCCGTCGCAGCTTGAGGAATGTGTTACCTGAACCTCGCGAGGGCGAGCTTCATCCACTCCATTCTGTGAACGACCTGCGTTGTCGGGAATGGCAGCTCGATCAGCTGCACGACTTGATTGAGCTCGATGAACGCGAAGAAGCAGCCTGCTAAGGCATTGGCTTCAAAAGCGAAAGCCCTGGAGCCTGCCGTTTGAGCAGGACTCCAGGGCTTTTTTGTTGAACTCAGCCGCTTGTGTGCGGAGGAGCTTGGCTGATCACCAACGGTTGCCGCCGCCGTAACCACCTTCGCCGCCGCCGCCGCCGCCGCCGTAACCGCCACGACCGCCGCCGCCGCCGCCGCCGCCGCGGTTGCCGCCGCCGTAACCGCCGCGACCGCCGCCGCCGCCGCCTTCACGGGGGGTGGCTTTGTTGACGCGGATCATGCGACCCATCCACTCCACGTTCTGGAGATCGTCGATCGCTTTCTGTTCGTCGCTGTCGTTGTTCATCTCAACGAAGGCGAAACCGCGCTTGCGGCCGGTTTCGCGGTCGAGGGGAAGGCTGGCGCTCTTCACTTCGCCGTATTGGCCGAAGAGGTCGAGCAGATCCTCCTGTTCCGCTTGGAAGGAGAGATTGCCGATGTAGATGGTCATTCCTGTGGGGACCGATGGACGTTTTGATCAGTGAAGCCGTGGTCCGAAAAGGAAAGTCCTTGATGCTGAAGCCGTGGAGCTGAAGCCTGGGGGAGCGAGCCGATCAGAGCCGAACGCTGAAGCTGATGCCTCTCCAAGCTACAGGGGCGCCTGCAGCTTCTTCACTGGATCGTGAAGGGAAGTGGAAAAGTGGGGCGATTCCACGCCCAATGCCCCATTGTCAGAAGACCCTGACAGGAGGGAGTGGTGGGAGTGTCTTCGATTCGTGCCCTTGACTGGACCCCTGAGGGGGAATTGTCGACGGTGGACCGACTTGATCTCCTCGTGACTCTCCTGGAGACCAGCATCCCGGAGGTGCGTTATGAGCTCGTTTGTGCGGTCGAGGCTTTGGCTTTGCGCGAGCGTGAGGTGTCCGTTCAGGTCACGGTTTCCTGATCAGAGGGCGTCCTGGGCGACGCCCTGATGCCGATCAGAACTTGTAGCGCTCGGCGGCCTTCTGCTTGCAAATGTCCTGGGCGCTTTGGATCGAAGCCCCTGCGTTCACTTGCTCAAGGAAGCAATTGCAAGTGAAGGTGCCCATGCCGGCAGGAGGTGTCTTTCCGGCATGGCTCATGGCGGCATTGAATCCCGCCAGGCAAAGGCGGTTGATCGTGCTCTCATCTCCAGCCGCATGCCCGTGGGAGGGCATCAGGGCCGAACAGCCAAGGCCCATGGCCGTGGTGAGCAGAAGGGTACGAACCAAAACCATGGCCAGTGTTCAGGCGTTTGGGCGAATCTGAAGCTCCCTGTTCATCACTTTGAGGCGCTTCAGGGAATTAAACACATCTTGAGGCATTCCTTTCGGCAGGTCCACCAAGCTGTGGGATTCGAAAATCTGAATCCGTCCGATCATGCGGCCCTGCAGACCGGACTCATTGGCGATTGCGCCCACAAGGTTGCCGGGTTTCACGCGATCGCGGTGACCCACTTCAACCCGATAGCGCTCCATGTTGTCTTCAGGGGGACGCGCAGGACGATCCTGGCGACGGCGATCTCCGTAACGGTCACCACCATGGCGTTCACCGCCGCGCTCATCGCGTGAACGTTGGCGGTTGGCAGTTTGCAGCCAGCCCTCATCCCCCTGCACCAGAAGGGGTTGATCGCCGAGGGCCATGGTGAGCGCTGCCAGTGCCAACTGGGAGGGTTCAAGATTGAGTTCTTGCCCCACCCGCTGCAGCAGTTCCTGGAGCAGAGGACCTTCGTCAGCTTGGCGCTCGCTTCCCTCTCCAGTGGCTGCATTGCTCAGCCGTTGCCGGAGCTTGTCGAGTCGCGCCTGGTTGATTTCGGCGTTGCTGGGAATCTGCATCGGCTCGATCGGCTGACCTGTGGCCCGCTCGAGGTTGTTCACGAAGCGCCGCTCCCTCGGGGTCACGAACAAGATGGCCTCACCACTGCGTCCAGCACGACCGGTGCGCCCGATCCGGTGCACGTAGGCCTCGCTGTCGAAGGGCATGTCGTAGTTGATGACCAGTCCGATCCGATCCACATCCAGGCCTCGGGCTGCCACGTCGGTAGCCACCAGGATGTTCACGGTTCCCTTGCGCAGCCGTTCGACTGTGCGCTCCCTTTGGTTCTGGGGGACATCACCGTTGAGGACGGCAACGTCGTGGCCGGCAGCCTCAAGCGCCTCCGACACCGTCAGAGTGATCGCTTTGGTTCGGGCGAAGATGATCACACCTTCCCCGGTCACAGCTTCGAGCACCCGATTGAGCGCTTCGAGCTTGTGGTTGTTCTGGAGCGTGATCCCTCGCTGACGGATCCGACGCGCTTCCTGATCTTTGGTTTTGATCGTGATCTCGGCTGGTTCACGCAGATAGCGCTTCGAGAGCCTGCGGATCTCGGCTGGCATCGTGGCTGAGAAGAGCACCACCTGACGCTCTTCTGGCAATTGGTCGAGGATCCACTCGACGTCGTCAATGAATCCCATCCGCAGCATTTCGTCGGCTTCATCGAGCACCAAGCTGCGCAAGTTGCTGGTGTCGAGGGTGCCCTGGCGCATGTGATCCATCACCCGACCAGGGGTTCCAACCACGACATCCACACCCCGTTTGAGGGCATTGATCTGGGAACGGAAATCGGAGCCTCCGTAGATCGCCAGCACGTGGAGTCGGGGATGGCCGGCGGCATAGGCCTTGAAGGAGTCGGCCACCTGCATCGCCAGCTCACGGGTCGGAGCGAGGACCAGTGCCTGGGGTCTGGGCCCTTCGGCCTGCAGGCGCTCGAGGATGGGAAGAGCGAAGGCAGCGGTTTTGCCCGTACCGGTTTGGGCCTGCCCCACGAGGTCGCGTCCGAGCATCAGCTCGGGGAAGGCGGCTCGCTGGATGGGAGAGGGCTCCTTGTACCCCTTCGATTCCAGGGTTTGGAGTAGCGCTTCGCTGAAGCCAAAGCCTGCGAACCCTGAGGCAGGGCTCTGCTCTGGAACGGTGTCAATTGCTCCTGCGTCTATCACTCCTGCGTCAATCACCGTGGTGAAGATCGCGTCCTCCTGGCCCTCAGCTTTCTGAACCCCATCGGCGGGCGACATCGTGGTGGCACTGAGATCCACCGAGCACGACGCATCAACGTCGTGCGAAACAGTATTGGTCATGTCTGGAAGGCGTTGGCCTGATTGATCCTTCAAATCAGGCTTGCAACGTCCAATCGGTCGAAACCGTGCTGTATTGCTTGCCCTTTCTTCAAAGGCTTGATCTTCAACTTATCACCCTGCCGAAATCATCTTCCAGGCGCTCAATATCGGTTTCCTCAAGGTGGGTTCCGTGCTGAACCTCGATGATCAGCAGATCTCCTTCACCGCCTCGGGCTCGGTGGATGGCTCCGCAGGGGATGTGCAGGGTGGATCCAGGGGTTGCCTGATGCCAGTGTCCATCGCAGAAGAGCTCGCCCTCCCCGCTCACAACCGTCCAGTTTTCGCTTCGGTGTTGATGCCGCTGCAGGCTCAGCCGCTGGCCGTTGCGGATCAGTAGACGCTTGAGCTTGTAACCGGGGCCTTCGAGTAGATCCTCGTACCAACCCCAGGGGCGCTCCACCCGTTGGCTTGCAAGGGATTCAGGGAGTAACCCCATCAAAGCGCTGCCTCCGATGACGACTCCAGCTTGGCTGGATCTGTCGCCGTCAGCAGGAGTAGCTGTTGACGGGCTCTGGTGATGGCGGTGTAAAGCAGGGCGCACTCCTGCTGGGGGCGTTCCTGATCCCGAAGCGCTCCTGGCCAGAGCAGCAGGACGTGATCCGCCTCGCTGCCCTGGGCTTTGTGCACGGTCAGGGCCAGGGCCGGTTCCAGTGCTTTCAGTCGTGCGGGGTGCAGCAGCCGTGGACTTGCGGTCCCGGTGGCATCGATGCATCGGAAGAGCACGCGCCGCTGAGGGCCTGCCCCGATCGTGAGGCCCCGATCACCATTGGCGAGCCCAAGCTCTGGTTGGTTGGCGGCACAGAGCACCGGAACTCCTGGGGGCCAGGCCTCGACACCTCCTTCGGGAAGCAGGGTCCGATGCAACATGTCGACCCCCCAGGCGCCCACCCTGCGCGGGCAGAGCACCTGCAGTCGGTCCAGCTCATCGAGGGCCTGGTCGGCGGCGGCTGCATCCAGGTTGTCCCCCATGGGCTCAGTCGGTCCGGGGGGGAGAGCAGCCACGGCGTTTTGAAGCGTGTTCAGGTGGTCTCGCAGGGCCTTGGTCACCGCAGGGGGGATGGCGCGTCGATCCCCCTGTTGCCATTGCAGATTCTCGCTAGAATCTGAGGCCGCAGTGCTGTGGCGGCAAGCGCGCCAGAAGGCTTCGATTCCCTGATCCCGCAACACGCCGCTGAGTCGGGCCAGAGCGCCTCGATTGCGATACACCCGATGCAGCTCGATTGCTGCAGATCCAAATCGTTGCCGTTGCGCATCCTCCTGGAGGTGCTGCCAGACAGCACCGGCGCCAATTGGTGGCAGTTGGGCCGCATCGCCCACCAGCACCAGTTGCGCAGTCTCGGGCAAGGCCTCAAGCAGCGCAGTGGCCAGATTGAGATCCACCATCGACATCTCATCGACAACAAGCAGGTCGAGGGGGAGTGGTCGGCGTTGATGACGCCCGAAGCCCCGGGACCCTGCCTCCAGCCAGCGATGCAGGGTGGCGCAGGGAAGGGCCGCCAGGGCCGGTTGCAGGGACGGCGGCAGACACTCTCGGCCGTTGCGGATGGCGTCTTGCAGCCGACCGGCTGCTTTGCCTGTGGGTGCGGCAAGCCCGATGCGTAGCTCGGGCTGGTCGCTGACGACCTGAGCCAGCATCCGAACCACAGTGCTGGTTTTTCCGGTGCCTGGGCCACCGCTGAGCAGCACAAGCCGGTGCTGTCGGATCGCCGCGACCGCCGCCAGCTGCTCTGGGTTCAGCCCCTGGATCCAGGGAGACTGCTCCGGCGTCGGCTGTTCCAGCGTCGGCTGTGTCGCTGGATCGGTCTCGTTGATGTCGGGCGAGGCAGCAACCCGCTCGAGAAGACGCAGCACGAGAGTCTCCATCCCCTCATGCCAGCGCCGAAAGGCCAGCTTGGATTCATGGAGCACCAGGGGGCTTCGGGGTCCGTTGAGCCATCCGCTCTGGTGCAAAGGCCGATGCTGCTCCGGCTGCAGAGGTAGCCAGGTGATCCCTTGGGCCAGCGCCGCGGTCAGATCCACCAGGATTCGATCCAGCATCGGGTCGTCTTGATCGGGGGGGAGGGAGCGGCGCAGGAGTTCGATCAAGCCGCGACTCACCGGGGCGGACCAGTCACTTGGAAGGGAGTTGGCGTCTCTCATGGGATCACTCCCTCCAGTTGTTGATTGAGGTGCAGGATCCTCTCGACTGGTGCCGGTTCCACCAGAATCCCAGGAGTGAACTCGGGTGCTGCTGGAGCACTCAGCTGTTCTGGCTCCGGCACACCGCGCAAAAAGACATAGACGTAGCCACCCAGATTGCGCTGCGGGTCGTAGCCCGGCAATCGCCATTCCAGAAAACGATGGAGGGCCACCATGTAGAGATGGGCCTGAAGTGGGTAGTGGTGCTTGACCATCTCCTCCAGGAGTGCCTCTCGCTGGTAGTGGCATGGGCCACAGGCGAGCACCTGGCCATCGCCGTCCCGTTCTCCCAACCAGTTGCTTTTCCAGTCGGCCACCCACCAGCGGGAGGTCTGGGGATTGTTCGTGTCGGAGAACATCAAGTCGATGGATCCCGTGAGGAAGCCTCGGCTGTGGATGGACAGGCTCGCGACGCGGTCGGCATAGCTGCCCGAGAAGCTGTGCTCGGGTTGGATCCGAAAGCTGGCCGCCAGGGCGTGGGCTTGGATGGCGCGACCCCGATGGGCAATGGGCAGATCGAAGCTGAGCTCGTGGCGCCGGCGATCGGCAGCGATCTGTTCGAGGCGCAGGGCGCCGAGCGGGCCGCCGAGGGGCACCTTCAGCAGTCGGGCCAGGCCTTGCTGCACGCTGGCTTGCAGATCAGCCTCCAGGCCGGCCCGGCGCAGTTCCTGGGCAATCACCTCGGCGCTGCCGGGATCTGCCGCCGCCGTTGCGAAATTCACCCTTTCGAGCATGCGATGCAGGCAGTCGCCGGCCGCCGGACCGCGTGGAAATCCACTCAGGGGACCCAGGCGACTGGCCGGATCCTCAGGCACTCGCTCGTTCTGAACCTTGTCGTGATCAGTCGTGTCGCTTGAGGGGCTTCCAGGGGGGGCATCAACGGGGCTGATGGGATCACGATCGCGTCCCTCCTCCAGGGTGCGGGGATCATCGGTTCTGGCAGCGGCATGGTCGCCTCCCCCGCTGCTGCTCCAGGCTGAGTAACTGCTCCGGCCCCAGATCCTGTCCAGCGATCGCTCGGGAATTGGACCCAGTTGCAGAGCAACCGGTTCAACGGAGCGTCGCCAGGCCTTGACGGGAGCCTCGGGGTCAAGGAGCTGGCGGCTGATTCCGACTGGCTCGGTCGCCAGCCAGCGCTTCAGAGGGTTGTGTTCATGGCCGCCGGCCTGGGCGTCGATGAGGATCAGCTGACGAACGGCGCGAGTCATTGCCACATAGGCAAGACGTTCGGTTTCGGCGCCGATCTCAGCGTCTTCTTCCTCAGCGGCCCTTCGGCCGTAACCCCAGTGACGGTTGATGGCCACGATCCAGCCATCGCTCCGGCGCCAGAGCGGCCCCTCGGCTTCCTGGGGCATCTGCCAGAGGTAAGGGCAGATCACCACTGGATATTCCAGGCCCTTGCTGCGGTGCACCGTGACAACGGCGACAGCGTCTTCGGCGTGGTCGCTGTGGGGTTGCCGTTCGTCGGATGGGCTTGGTTCCGGTTGGAGACGCTGTCGTCGCAACCAGTCGGCGGCACTGGAGGCATCCAATCCCAGGCGGTGAATCGTGTCTTGGACAAGGCGTGCGCATTGCTGGAGGTCTCCGAGAAATCGGCCCCGCTCCGTCAGTGCTGCCATGGTTTCCCCCGCCAAGATCTGGGACAGGCAGCCCAGCAGACCAAGGGTGGGCAAGGCATCGGCGAGATTTCGCACCTGCTGGGCGAGTTGATCGAGACCCCCGTCTGCTTCTGCGCTGGCAAGCTTGTGGGCAGACCACTGGAGAAGGGCTGAGCAAGCCAGCAGTCGCAGCGTGCCGTCATTGGCAGGACTGGCCAGGCTGTCGAGCAATCGCTGCAGCGCTTCTGCTGCTGCACTGTTGAACACGTCGCCGCGGCTGACCAACCGACTCGGCAGGCCGATGGCTGCTAGCTGGGCGCGGATCGCTTCGGCCTGTCGGTGCCGACTGACGAGCACGCAGAGGTCGGCAGGGCTGAGCTCCGCATGGCGATGCATGAGCTCACTGCTCACACCAGCCACCATCCTGGGCAACAGATCCTCCAGGACGGTTTTGCTGGCGCTGGAGGTTTCCCCTGATTCCGGCAGGTTCAACACCTGGAGTGGTTCAGGGCCGTCGGGACCCGCGAGGGGTTGGGCAGAACTCTTGGCATCCAGGGCTGGAACCTCCAACCGCGATTGCTCCAGACCCGTTGCCATGAGCTGGTTGAGTCCCAGCATCAGAGGAGGTGTTGTTCGGTAGTTGTCGAGCAGGGCATCGATCCGGTCGGCCTGTTGGCGCGCCTCCCGATAGGTGTTCAGGTCACCGCCGCGAAATCGATAGATCGCCTGCTTTGGATCGCCGACCATCAGAAGCAGATGCGACGCACCGGTGGCGAAAGCAGTGCGCAGTAATCGCCATTGGAGAGGATCGGTGTCTTGGAATTCGTCGATCAGGGCTACCCGGTAGCGGCGGCGAAGTTCGCTGATCCACCGCTGCTGTTGTTCTTCGCTCTGGCTTGCTGGATCGAGGGCGTCGAGCAGTCCGGAGAAGCCAATCACTCCCCGGCGGTTGCGCCGCTCTTTCAGGGCGGCCGCACCACTGATCAGCGCATGGCGCCAAACCTGTTCGCTGGGGCCGTCCCAGAGGGCGGCGATCGCCTCCATGGTCTGCGGACAGGGCAAGCGGGGCTGCGCCTCTCCGCAGGCTCGGGCCACGCGAGAGAAGGTGCCGGGATGGAAGTAGCCCCCGAGTAAGGGCTGTTTTCGCACGTAGCCGTAGCGTATTCGTGCTATTTGCGTGTCGTCAGGCCGGCCTGCGGGTGTTGCAGGTCCGGCTTGTCTCATCCAGTCGCTCAGAGTGCTTGCTCGTTGCGTTCGCGGTTTGGGGCTGTAGGGGGTGGTGCGATTGCTGCTGCAGCCTCGGCTGCGCCAATCGGCAGCTGCTGCGCAAAGCGCCGTTTCCAGCTCGTCGCCGTTCTCCTGCCACTGCTTCTTGGCGCTCAGCCAGCGCTGCTCGATCCATGATTCGAACTGCTCCTTGAGGGGGGCGTTGGGATCGGGTGGATCGTTGCCCGGATCAATGCGCACTCCACTATCCCCATCGAGGCGCCGCAGGGCTTCGCTGAGGGTCTCCGGGGAGAGCTGCGCCATCTGCAACCCCTTCACATCCTCTGGATCCAGCGACAGCACCTGTTGCTGCCAGTAGTCATGGGCCACCTCATGGCAGAGGTCGGCGTTGTCGCTCTCCAGATCGGGATCCATAACGGCACCGCTCTGCAGGGACAAACGCCGGAGCGTGCGGTGACAGAAGCCATGGATGGTGGTGATGTCAGCTTTCTCCAGGCCGTCGAGGGCGGTGAGAAGGCAACTGGCGATCTCCCGCCGCCGGTTGCCATCGGCTCCGTGGCGTTCCAGCCAGGCGCGCAGCACCGGATCAGCGTCGCTCAGGACCTGGTCATTTTCGATCTGAGTGAGCCCCTGTAGGGCAAGATCCAGTCGCCGCCCGATGCGATCCTGCAGCTCTGCAGCTGCCGCATCGGTGAAGGTCACCACCAGCAACTGCTCGATGCGCAGATTCCGCTCCGTGATCAGACGCAACACCAGATGCGCCAGAGCGAAAGTCTTGCCCGTGCCAGCACTGGCCTCAAGGAGTCGAACGCCTCCATCCAGGGGGTAGTCGTTGTGCTCAAAACGTCTCACGCTTTCAGCGCCTCCCCCATCGGCAAGTAGAGGCAGGAGAAGGCCCGCTCGAATCCGGGAGCATTGAGGAGCTCGCGGCTCTCACAGCCATCGCCGAAGCAGGCACGCATCTCCGCCCGCTCCCGTTCGGGCCAACCCTGGAAGTCACCCTGCCAGCTCTTGTGGAAGGCCTGGTCAGCGGCCTCCTGGCCTTTCTGCCATTGACGCAGGCGTGCCAGGCCGCTCGCTGGAGGCACTGGCCAGCACTGTTTCAAGCCTCTGTTGGCTGCAGCGTGCAAGGCAGCGAGATGACGCTCAGCCAGCTCAGGCTCGATCGGTTGCCAGTGCAGAAGCACCTCAAACTGATCGCCCTTGCCCTGGCGATCTGAACGACCGATCACAGCGGTTTCGCATTCGTACCCTTCCAGCTGGGCTTCAAGGTGGCGAAGCCAGCCCAGCAGCGCTGAGCGGGCTTGCAGCTTGCCGGCCTGTGGCAGCAGCTGACAGCGCCCTGTCAGGAGTCGACCGCTGCGCAGCTGTGGCGTCCCGAAGCTCAGCAGACAGCGCTGAAGACCTTGCCAGCGCTGTTCCAGTCGCTCCTGCTCCACCGAAGCCGCTGCCGCAGGCGGCAGGATTCCCCTGCCAGCACAACGACTGAGCCAGTCCCCCTGCGTTGCTTCCTGCCAGGGCAGAGCGTTTGGTTGCTTCATTGTTTGGAGCGCTTCCTCCAGCTGTTGCTGAAGCAGCCCCTGACGCTGGCGTTCCCCCAGGTCGAGGGCTTCAAGATCCTCGATGGGCTCCAACCATTCCCCTGGCCTGAGCCCTTGTTGCTCCAGCCAGCAGCGCTGCGGGGCCAGGAGCCAGCGTTCCAGTTGCTCGGTCTCTAGTCGAGTCCCCTCGGAGCTGTCCTGTTCATGGCTGTGGGCCCGACCGCTGTCTGCAAGGCCGCTCGGCCACTGCAGCGGCATGGCCAGGGCATGGCCTCTCCTGCCGGCTTCTCTCTCTCCTCCACGGTCAAGCTCCCTTCGGGCAGCGAGGAGTCGTTGGTCGCAGCTAGGCAGAGCGCCCGTTGACTGCATTTGGAAATTGCCAGGGTCTAGGGGATTGGCCGGAGGCTGCAGCAGCACCTGGGCCATCGCGTTCTCGCCGAGTTGTTCCCTCAGGAGGGTGAGCCACTGCTGGACCGGGGCTGCTGGTGGAAGCGGTTCTCCGCTGCGCTCATCACGGGCATTCCAGCTGAGCATCAGATGCTGGCGCGACGACAGCAGGGCCTCCAGCAGCACATAGCGATCCTGATCGCTGCTGGAGGGATCACCCAGCCGCCGGATCTGCTCCAGCAAATGGAATCCTGGGCGCTCGTTCTGGCGGGGGAAGCTGCCCGCATCCAGTCCGATCAGCACCACGACCCGGTGGGGAATCGCGCGCATCGGTTCCAGCGCACTGATGGTGAGGGCTCCGCTGCGATGGCCGAAACGACCGCTGTCGTTGGAGAGGGCTTCCTGTAAGACGGCTCGCACCACTGCGGCATCCAGCAACAGTGGACAGTCGAGGCTGCGCTCTCTCCAGAGCTCAAGGGCATCCAGAATGGCCTGGCGCTCCCAACCCCATCGGCCACCGTCACCGAATAGCTCCTCCAGCAGAGACGTGAGGGTGGTGATCCAGCTGCTGCAGTGTCGTGGGGAACGCAATCGGTCGATCCAGCGGGCCAGCTTGTCCAGAAGCGTCCACCAGCGGCCGACCTCATCCGCTGTCAGTTCATCGCTAAATGGAGCGGCGTCGGCGAGGACCCAGCCCTCCTGGTCGGGCAGCATCAGACCCAGTAACCATCGATCGAGGCACCAGCGAAGGCTGTGGCTTGGGTCGCCGTGACGCTCCCGTTCATGCAGCCCCCAGCGGAACCCAGTGCGTTGCAGACAGCGGTGCATGGCATCCAGCTCGTCTGCCGTCAGTCCCTGCAGCTCCTGCAGGGCAGGGTTGGCGAGCAACTGTTCCAGTCCTGTGGCTGTGAAACGATCGGCTGCCAGGGCCAGGAGGCTTAGAAACCCCTGCATCAGGCCTGGTGCCTCCTGTTGGCTGCGGTCGGTTAGCCGCCAAGGCACCAGCACGCCCGTGGCATCAGCATCGTTGAAGGCTGATGCCAGAAGGGGAGCGAAACGGTCGATCTGGGGCGTCATCACCAGCACGTCCCTGGGTTGAAGGGTCGGGTCAGCAGCCAGCCATTGCAGGATCTGATCCCGCACCAACTGCACCTCCCGCCAGCGACCGGGACTGGCGAGGAAACGCAGGGAGTGGTCGTTCGTCTCGAGAGTGAGCGTCGGTGTGCTGCCTTCCACCAGCTGCTGCTGCACCTGGGCGAGCAGGCTCGGGGGTTGTTGTTGGTCCCTGGCCATGCTGACCGGTGCCGCGAACAGGTCCCTCTGTTCCCATGCTCCGAGCTGGCACTCTCCGCTGCCTTCGAGAAGCAGCTGGAATTCAGCGCCCATCCGCCCAAGCATGGCTTCAAGTCGAGGGGACTCCAACAGCCAGGAGCCATCCAGTGGGGTCTGCCAGCGTTCTCCCAGACGACGTCGTCGGTGTTCGGAGCGCTCCCATAGGTCTGGACAGGGGGTGAGCAGAAAAATCTGCACATCGATGCAGTCTGAGAGGGCCTGGAGCAGATCCACTTGGATCGGGGCCATGCTGCTGAGACCGAACAGCCGCAGACAGCGGGGAAGGGGCAGCACGGGGGACTCGCCGGCGCGCAGGCGCTTCACGGCCTCCATGACCTGCAGCCCAAAGGGCGCCGTCGGCAGCTTGTCGGCGAGCAAGCGGGCCAGTTCGGGTTGCCAGCGCAGCGACTCAGCGAGTGCACTGCTGGCATCGGAGTCGTGGCCGAGCCAGCGTCCGAGCTCATCGGCGCGGTACAGCGCGTAATCATCGATGGCATCGGCGAGGCTGCGGGCCAACAGCCAGTGATCGCGGTTGAGCTGACCTCGCTCGCAGGGATGGAGCTCCATCCATTGGCGCAGGGGGGCAGCGGCTGGTTGCTGGAGCAGCTCGGGGAGCACCTCCAGCACTGGCCAGACGAGCCGCTCGGCCCGCCAGGGATCCTCGCCGCCCCTGGGGTCACCATCTGTGCCATCGCAGCCCGTGCCCTCACCGAGAACGGCTCGCACCAGTTCACGAAGCCTGGCGCCTGGGAACGGAAAGCGCACCAGGGCACTGATCCCGTTGACAACAGCCAACTGTTCCCCCAGCCAACGGCTGGTGGGCCAGGTGTTGACGACCACTTCGATTTCTTCGAAGGGCGAGGGGGGATCGAGGCGCAGCTGTTCCGCCAGCAGCTGCGCCAGCCATTCCGCCCGATTGCTTCTGAAGATGGTCAGCAAGAGGTGGACTCAATGAGTTCCTGCTGGTGCTGGTGCTGGGGTGCAGGAATCGCAAGTGCTGTCTGACCCATCACCTGCACCACGGCATCGGTTTCAGGGCAGAAGGCCGAGAGTCGTCCCCCATAGACGGCGCCGGTGTCGATCATCACGATGTGTTGGCGTCGCTCCACGCTGGGCCTAGGGGTGTGACCCACCACCACGCGGCCGAAGCGGCCGTCGTAGGTCTCCCAGAAGGGTTCGCGGATGCGTAAATCAGGGCGACCTTGAGGGTCAAAGCCTGCATGGGTCGCGATCCAGCCTTTGCCTCGATAGTGGTCTGGCAGGGTCTGGAGACGCTGCAGCCACTGGCGGGTGAGGCCATCGCCGAGCTGGCGGTAGGTGTCGATCCTCAGCAGGCTCTGGTGTGCGTCTGATGACCGTTGCTCAAGGGCTTCGATCAGGTTCTGCTCGTGGTTGCCCCGCAACCAGGTGGCTCGACCGTTGCAGACCAGCTCCCAGACCAGATGGAGAGTGTCTGCGATTCCAGGGCCGCGGTTAATCACGTCGCCGCAGAGCACCAGATGGTCTCGGGTAGGGAGCACGGCCAGGAGCTGGATCAGGGAGGCATGACAGCCGTGCACATCACCGATCACCCAGTGACGCTCAGCTGATGCCACCTCGTTTCCGCTCCATCTCATCGCTCTGCATCGGATTCTGACGGAGCCCCCCTCCCCTGTCATCGACCCTGTCTACGGTGTTGCATCGCTCAAAGGGGGTGGTCTGTGGATCCACGTTCATTGCCGGTGCCTCGGAGGGTTGCGTTGCTGGTTCAGGCTCTCAACGGTGCCCCACGCACCAATGAGGCCCTGGCCAAGGCTGCCGATGGGGAGGAGATGCTCGATGTGCTGGTGGGTGCGTCCGACAAGCTGGGCCTGGGGCTAACCCGCGAGCATCTGCGCAATACACCGCCGATTAGGGATTGGGTGTGGTGGCACAAGAAGCAGGCACCCTTCACGATCGGTAGCTGAGGGTGCGCTGCTGAGGTGGCGATCAAGAGGCTTTCGATCCAGCCTGTCTTGATGAGGAGATCACCAGGGAAATTCCTTGGCGGTCGCCCCCTCCGGACAGGGATCAGAGGCCCGACCTCCCGGCAGATCCTCGTCGCCAATGATGTCGTTCAGATACGCCGCGCAGAGTTGTTCTGGGGTGAGGGACTCCACCCAGTTCTCCCAGCCTCCCCCCGTGTCAGCACTGACGGTGAAGACCGTCGACGCGCTGAGCACGGCTAGCAAGGTGCTGCTGCCAAAACGAAACCCGTGGGACCTTGTCATCGCTCCAGACCAATGGCTGTGTTCAGCATGACCACGGTTGTGGGCAGCCGTGGCTTTAGGCCGCTGTTCCGGCGCAGCTGGCGAGGGCATCGGGAATCGACGCGCTTGGAGCTTCGAAGCGGCCCTCGGCTACAAACTCCAGACGCAGCTTCATGAAGGTGATGAAGCTGGCATCGGTGGAGACCACGGCAGCCGATGGGCTGGGTACCTGTGCTGCGAGTTCCGCCAGCTCGGGAGCGCTGAGGAATGCCGGTTGACGGATCAGCCAGAAGTCGATCTCTCGCCCCTGCTCGGCGTAATGACGGCGTCGCTCACTCAGCACTTCTTCCAGAGGTTCCTCCTCGGTCAGGAAGCGTTCACTGGCGGCGACGAAGTGATAGGTGGTCATGGCTGAAGGCTTCCAAAGAGCGGCTCACGGCGGGGATTCTGGACCAGCCGCTTCATCTCCCTGACGGCGGCCTCGAGGCCAACCACAAGAGATCGCGCCACGATCGTATGGCCGATGTTCAACTCTTCCATGCCCTCGATGGCTGCCACGGGCTCCACGTTTTGATAGGTGAGTCCGTGGCCTGCATTCACCCTGAGTCCAAGGTTGCGGGCATGCGCTGTTGCTTCCGTCAGTCGAGCTAATTCAGCCGGCTGTGCGCTCCAGCTCGCTTCCGCGTAGGTGCCGGTGTGGAGCTCAACCCAGCGTGCCCCGCAGCCGATGCTGGCCTCCAGTTGCTCAGGATCAGGGTCCACGAACAGGCTCACGGGGATGCCGGCGGTCTGCAGCCTCTCCACCACGCCTTTGAGGCTGATGAGCTGTGCCCTCACATCCAGGCCTCCCTCCGTGGTGACTTCCTCCCTCCGTTCGGGCACGAGGGTGACCATGTCAGGACGGATCCTTCTTGCGATCTGTTCCATCTCGGCCGTGGCGGCCATTTCCAGATTCAGACGGCTGCGAACGGTTTGGCGGAGCAGCTCCACGTCTCGGTCTTGGATATGACGACGATCTTCGCGGAGATGCACCGTGATTCCATCGGCACCGCCGAGTTCCGCCAGCATCGCCATCGGCACCGGATCGGGTTCGACCGTGCGTCGTGCCTGGCGCACGTTGGCAATGTGATCGATGTTGACGCCGAGACTGGCCACGTCCGTTGCTTCCTGGGTCCAAAACCCTAACGAGGGGTCAGGGCGTCACTGGCCGCAGAACCAACTGCCCAGCCTTCTCTGGAAATGCAGGGGCCGGACCTTAAGTTCCGAGATAGTCCAAGACCACCGGGGCGCGGTGACCTCAAGCCTGGCGACACGCGAAAGTGCCCTTGGTTCGGGGATTAATCCCTTTTGGGCTCCCCTGGCGATGGTGCTCACCCAGGATCTCGCTCTGCGCAGTTATTTCCGCGAGCGACTCGTGCTTGGGGAACACAATTTGCCCCTGGAGGGTCCGATCCTGCTGGCGCCGACCCATCGGGCCCGCTGGGATGCCCTGATGCTGCCGATGGCTGCCGGTCGACGGATTACAGGCCGCGACTGTCGCTTCATGGTGACCCGCACGGAAATGGACGGCGTGCAGGGGTGGTTTCTCCATCGCCTCGGTTGCTTTGCTGTGGACCAGGGACGCCCGTCGCTCACCACCTTGCGCTTTGCGATTGATCTGCTGGCTGCTGGGCAGCAAGTGGTGGTGTTCCCAGAAGGTCGTATTAATCGCAGTGATGAGCCGATCCGCCTTCAGCAGGGGCTGGCCCGCTTGGCCCTGCTCGCGCGCCGACAGGGAGTTCCGGTGCGCGTGCTGCCTGTTGGCCTCGCTTACAGCGAAGCTAGGCCGCGCTTCTGCGGACGCGCAGCAATCTGTTTCGGCGAAGCGATGGCCGTGGAGGGAAGTGGCCGTGAGGCGGTGCGTGCCTTCAATGCCGATCTGGCCTTGCGGATGCAATCAGCTGAACAAGCGGCCAGGGAGGCAGTGGGGCGCCCCCTCCACTCCCCCTAAAGTCCGGCCACTGTTCCGGTCTGATCATGCGTTCCCGCCTCTCGCTGACCGCCCTGGCTCTGGTGGCTGGTCTGTCTCTGTCTCCCGCGGCCGGCCTCGCCCAGACCAGCGAGGACAGCCAGGCCTCAAAGGTGCTGGCGTCCGGTGGTGCCGGTTTCAACGTGGCCGCTGTTCAGTCTCTGATCAACCGTGGTGATGCGGCGGTCGCCGCCGGCAATCTGGCCGAGGCTCGCAAGGACTATGACAATGCCCGTGCAGCAGCCAAGCAACTCCTGGCGTTCTACCGGGATCTGAGTGGTGCGTTCCGAGGTCTGGATGCTCGGATTCCCCGCGAAATGGACGCCAAGGGTCGTGCTGCACTGGGTCTGCTGGCTGAGGCCAATCTCAGGTTGGCGGCCCTCTTCCGCCGTCAGAATCAACCCGAGGTTGCCGTTCCTGTGCTCGTGGAGGTGGTGCGGTTGATGACCCCCTCCCAGGCCCAAGGTCAAAAGGCCTATCAGAGCCTGGTGGAATTGGGTTTTGTCGAGACGCCCTTCGCCGCTGCCAAAACCGCTCCCGGCAGCTGAGCCTGACCGCTCGTCTCCCTGATCTGTCAGCATCAGTTTCCAGCTGAAGCACCCGGTGATGGTTCAACCCGATGCGGTGGCCGCGGCAATACGCCGTGCCCTTCCCGACGCCCATGTGGATGTGGAAGACCTCACCGGCGGTGGCGACCACCTTCAGGTGCGGGTGATCTCCTCTGGTTTCGCCGGTCTCAACCGGATCCGTCAGCATCAGCTCGTCTACAAAGCGCTGCGAGACGAGCTCGCTAGTGAGGCGATCCATGCCCTGGCACTCACCACGTCAACACCCGACTGAGTCCTCTTTCGCTTTTTTTCGCCGCTCTCTTTTGCCATGGATGCTCAGACCCAGGCCCGAATCGAGGCCTTGATTCAATCCAGCCCGATCTTCGTGTTCATGAAGGGCACCAAGCTGATGCCCCAGTGCGGCTTCTCCAACAACGTGGTGCAGATCCTGCATGCTCTGGGCATGCCCTTCGAAACCTTCGATGTGCTCTCTGACATGGAGATCCGCCAGGGCATCAAGGAATTTTCCGAATGGCCCACCATCCCTCAGGTGTATGTGAAGGGGGAATTCATGGGCGGATCCGACATCCTGATCGAGATGTACAACTCCGGCGAGCTCAAGGAGAAACTGGAGGTGGCTCTCGCCTCCTAGTGCTGAGGCTGCCGATAGAGGGCACTCACGTCCCCATCGGGGCCGATGAAGCTGGATGGATCCAAGATCCAGCGATCCACTAAGGCCTCCAATCGGGCTTGATCCCTCGGTTCGAGTGCTCCTGTGCGGCGTAGGGCATGCAGATACCCGTCGGCGTAGAGCCTCAGTTCCGAGGGGCTGTGGTAGCGAAGTGTCAGTTCCTGGCAGGCGTCACACAGCGACTGGAAGTGTCGAATCGCCTCCGGATGCTGCAGGGATGTCATGACCTGTGAGGACGGCAGCCTCTGTTACCAGCGTGCCTTGGAATTGGCCTTAGCGTAAGCAGGCAATCAACAGCCATGTGACCTCCTCTTCCCGCGACCTTCTGCAGAACGGTAGTCCTCAGGTGACCACTGTTGCAGTGCCCCATCAAAGCGGCGGGGGTCCGAAGGAGCCGTCCAGGGTTCTGGTTGTCGAACCGCACCCCACCCTGCGCACCGTGCTGGTGCAGCGCCTGCGTCAGGACGGCCACCTCACGGCTGCCGTGTCCAACGCTGCTGAGGCTCTGGAGGTCTGCCAGGACCAGTCCCCTGATCTCTTGATCAGTGCTGAAATCCTGGATCACAGCTCCGCCCTGCGCCTGGGCCAGCAGCTGCGTTGCCCCGTGATTGTGCTCACGGCCCGCAGCGGAGCCGAGCCAGTGGTGGGTCTCCTTGATGAAGGGGCTGACGATGTCCTGCGCAAGCCATTTGGCCTGGAGGAACTGGCGGCTCGCTGCCGCACCCTGTTGCGACGGGGGGGCACCGGCCTGCAGGAGCGCGTCACCGTCGGTCCCCTTGAGGTGCATCTGCTGCTGAGGCAGGTGACTCTGAGAGAACAGCCCGTTGAACTCAGTCCCAGGGAGTTCGCTCTGCTCTGCGCTCTGCTCATGCCGCCTGGCATGGTGCGTAGCCGTCAGGATCTGTTGCGGATGGCCTGGCCACCCTTCAGCGGCGGGCCCCGCTCCGTTGATACACAGGTGCTAACGCTGCGCCGCAAGCTCGAGCAGGCTGGCCTCGGCGAAGGAGGTGGGATTACCACCGTTCGGCAGCAGGGCTATCGCTTCAGCCTGGAACACCTGCCGGCATCGTGATCCAACCCTGTTGCAAGCCAAGGCCCAGTGCCATCTCACCTGCAAGCATCAGCGACGCCAGGACGGCTAGCAATTGATAGGTCCAAGGAGGGGTCAGCCGGCCGATTCTTTGCGTGTTGAGTCCACTGCACGCTTGAAAGACGGCAAGAAAACGATCGAAATCAGCAATGCGCTGGGGAAGCAGATAGTGGCTCTGCCCTTTGGTGCTGACGTAAAACACCGTTCCTCCCTGACTGGTGCCCATCGGCACGAGGGCACGAATCTCAGGCCAGCTGAGCTGCCAACCGCGGCGAATCAACCAGCGACACCAGAGGGGGTGGCCCACCTGGATCCCCTGGGGGCTTAAGCGAACCTCTTCGCTGAGCATGGCCAAGACCAACCCGAGGCCCATGGGGGCAGCGAGCAGCAGCACGACACGAAGCCCCGGTGGTGCGAGCAGGGGCAGCGGCAGGACCAAGGCCAGATAGACACTGATCAGGGTGCCCCGGATCAGAGGGGAGATCCGGAAACACTGCTCAACACCGCTCAATCCAGTGGCAACCACCTCAGCGATCCTCGGGCGATCCGGGCAGAGGTTCAATCAGTTCGCTGGGCTGATAGCGGCCCTGGAAAACCTCGGCCTCGCGCCCTTTCCAGAACTCACCAAGTCGCATCAGGTCGGCATGGGCCTCCTGGATGCTGCGCATATAAGCCTCAGGACTCATGCCCTCTCGAGCTTCTTTGAGCTTCGCCAGTCGCAGCATCTGCAGCATCCATGGCTTGCTTAGCTCGCCGCGGGACTCCATGTAGCGGGCGAGCTCAGCGGCCGAGGGCTGGGGGGTGGCTCCCATCTCACAGGTCAAGCAATGAACAGACCCTAAGCAGCGGATGCAGGGAATTGCGCGGGAAGGCTCCAGCTGTTGAGCCCGAGATCAGCACCGATTCGATGGCTGCAGGCAAAGCCGCTGAAAGCAACGGCATTCAGCCCCTGACCAGGGAAACAGGAATCGCCAACGCAATAGAGACCGGGGAGACCGGTGCGGTTGAAGGGCATGGGCAGCAGACCCGGCAATCGCATGGCCGGGATTGGTCCGTAGCTGCCACCCATCCGACCAAGAAAGCGTCGATGGGTGCGGGGGGTACCCACCTCCTTCAGTTCGATCGCTGCGCTGAGCCCAGGCAGCAACGCTTCGAGTCGTTCAATCAGACGATCGGCGTCTGCCTGCTTTTTGCTGGCGTATTGCGTCGGATTCAGTCCTCGCCAATGACGGATGTCGCTCATCGTGAAGGTGTGCACGATGTGACGTCCCGGAGGGGCGAGAGAGGGATCCAGCAGCGTGGGGATCGACACGAAGATCACGCCCTGTTCGGCCTCCATCGCTCGCCAGTCCTCCAGCAACAGATGGTGGCAGTGCAGGCCCTGGGGGATGACATCGGCCCTGACGCCGAGATGCAGCGACAGGAAGGAGCTGGAGGGCTGGTAGCGGCGGCGCCACGTGGATTCCGCGGCCGGGGTATGAGCGTCATCGACCAGTGTGTTGGCGGGTGATCCCTCTCCAGCGAAGGTGTCCCAGCGGGTGGCATTGCTGACGATGCGGCGGGCTCGCAGCTCCTCCCCATCAGCGAGCCTTACACCGATGGCACGGCCATTGTCGATCAGCACCTTGGTGACCCTGGCCCTGTAGCGGATCTCTCCACCGTGCGCTTTCAGGCCCTCCACGAGCTTCTCGGCGATGACACCCACGCCCCCTTTGGGATAGTTGATGCCGCCGGCATGTCGATCGGAGAAGACCATGCCGGCATTGATCATTGGCGTGCGATCCGCCGGCATCACGCTCCAGCAGAAGCACTCCATATCGATCAGCTTGAGCAGCTGTTCATCCTTGATGTGCTTGCGGGCCACATCGCCCACGTTGAACGGCAACCAGCGCGCCAGCCCTAGGCAGGCCAGCGGCGCGCGGAAGAACACCTTGGCCAGATAGGCCGGATCCTCCAGCGAGAGCAAAGGCATCGCATCGAGGCAGTTGAACACCTGCCAACAGGTGTCGTAGAAGGCGCGGATGCCCTTCGCTTCGTGGGGGAAGAGGGCGGAGAGGCGTGCGATGAAGGCCTCGTAGTCGCGGTCCACCGCCACCTTCAGGTCGCCGGGCAGGTGGTATTCGAGCTGCACCGGATCGGGCACCGTGTCGCAGTGCTGCCCCACATCAGCCAGGGCGCGGGTGAGCAGGTTGGTGTGGCCCTTGTCTCCAAAGCCAAAGATCATCGAGGCGCCCACATCAAAGGTGTAGCCCTCGCGCCGGAAGCTGCCGCCCGAGCCCCCGGGGATCAGGTAGCGCTCCAGCACCAGTGTTTTGGCGCCCTTGGCCGCCAGCTGGGAGGCGGTGACCAGGCCGCCGATGCCCGAGCCGATCACGATCACGTCCCAGGCGGGCACATCCAAGGCAGGCTTGGTCACGCTCATCCCTCCATCAGCCTGGAACCCTAAGCGGCCCCTGGTGACGGGAAAGGGGATGTGGCTGTCAGGATCACCTCCGAGCGCACCGGTCTGCCCATCAGCTGATGGCAGCGTTCTTCGATGCGATGGCGGATCACGTCGATGGCCGCCCCATCCATGGGTTGGCTGGGATTGAGATACACGACCACGAAGGCGGTGCGACCCACTTGCATCACGGTGAGATCGAGAAGCCAGCAGGAGAGCCCAGACAGCAGGTCTTCGATGGCCGCGCGTGTCGTTCGGATCGTGTCAGTCTGCGCAGAAGCGCCGGCGGCTTGCCCAAGGGCGGTGAGAAAGGAGCGCACCGGTTCCCCAAGCACCACAGCGCTCACCACCAGCACCAACAGGGAATCGGTGATCGGTATCAGACCGGCCAGAGCAGTGCCCTGAAGCAGCGGGGTGATCAGCAGGGCCAGCCCTGTCAGACCACTCATCAGCCCATCGATCCGGGCCGCCTTGGCTTCGGTGAGCAGAAGCTGTGACTGCTGGCCCGTGCGTTGCCAATCGTGCTGATGGCGCCAGGCGAGTCCCCAGCAGATCACCACCATGGAAATGGCATAGAAGGCCACCGGGCCAAGGCTGACGGGGGCAATGCTGCGGCCCTTGGCATAGTCGATCACTGTGCCGAGGCCAGCGGCTGCGGCGAAGCTGAGCACACCGATCAGCACCAGCGAACGGAACAGCACATACAGGGCCTCCTGGCCGTCATAGCCGTAGGGGTAGGCCCGGTCGGGTGGGCGCACAACGTTGCGGCTGATGCGGGCCGCGACAAGACCCGAACCCACCATCACGGCGGAGTAGAGGCCATCGAGAAGCAAGGCATAGGAGCCGGACAGCACGTGAACCCAGAGTCCGGCAACAGCCATCACGGCGCTCGCGCCCACGCCGATCTGAAGGGATCGCTGTTCGATCAGGCGATGCTGGCGGGTGGCATGGTCAGCAGCCATTCGTGGTGTTCAGCCATTCGTGGTGAGCAGCCTTTGGAGCGACCCCTCTGTTGATTTGGTAGCAGCGGGTTGCAGATGACGGGCGAGATCGTCGAGGGCCCGATCCCGGTAGGCGCCGTAGCGGGCACGCTTGTCGCGAATACGGGTGGGCAGCTCCGGTAGCAGGCCGAAGTTGGGCGGCATCGGCTGAAACTTGCCGGAGGGGGCCTCGCTGATGAAATGGGTCAGGGCGCCGATCATGCAGGTGGGTGGTAGGTCGAGGGGGGCGTTGCCCCTGGCCAGTCGGGCTGCATTGGTGCCGGCCAACCAACCTCCGGCCACTGCTGCGGCATAGCCCTCGGTGCCAGTGATCTGGCCTGCTGCGAGCAGGCTGGGCCGCCGACGGAACTGGAGGGTGGGATCGAGCAGTTTCGGTGCTTCAAGAAAGGTGTTGCGGTGCATCACCCCAAAGCGCACGAATTCGGCGTTCTCCAGCCCTGGAATCAGGCGCAGCACTCGCTTTTGTTCGCCCCATTTGAGGTTGGTCTGAAAGCCCACCAGATTCCAGAGGCGCCCGTCCTTGTCTTCCTGACGCAGCTGCACCACGGCATAGGCGCGCTTGGCACGCCGTACGTCGCGGTCGTTCACATCTCCCCAGCGCGGGTCCCAGAGCCCGATCGGCTTGAGCGGGCCGTAACGCATCGTGTCTTCACCCCGGCGGGCGAGCTCCTCGATCGGCAAGCAGCCTTCGAAGAATGTGGCACTGTCTTTTTCGAAGTCTTTGAGCTCGGCCTGTTCGGCCTGCAGCAGTGCCTCCCGGAAGGCGTGGTACTGCTCCTGATCCATCGGGCAGTTGATGTAATCCGCGTCGCCTTTGTCGTAACGACTGGCGCGGAAGGCCCGGTTCATGTCGATGCTGTCGCCATCCACGATCGGACTTGCGGCATCAAAGAAGTGGCAGTCCTCCAAGCCTGTGAATGCCCGTAGCTCCTCCGCCAGTGCTTCGCTGGTGAGTGGTCCGGTGGCCAGCACCGTGATCTGCTCAGGATCGGGAAGGCGGGTCTGTTCCTGGCGGCGGATCGTGACCAGAGGATGTTGATCCAGGCGTTCGGTGAGGGCCGCGCTGTAGCGCCCACGATCCACCGCCAGAGCACCTCCGGCTGGGACGGCATGGGCATCGGCCGTTTGGATGACGAGGGAGCCCAGCCGTCTGAGTTCTTCCTGGAGCAGACCGGCGGCACGGTCGCTGCTGAGCGCTCCGAAACTGTTGCTGCAAACGAGTTCAGCAAATTCGGCGCTGTGGTGGGCGGGCGACCGGCGCACCGGTCGCATTTCGATCAGGGTCACGGGAACACCTGCCTGGGCGACCTGCCAGGCCGCTTCGGTGCCCGCCAACCCGGCACCAATCACAACAACGGAGGGTTCCGTGCTCAAGATGGTTGGGATCGAAGACGATCTCCAACCCTATCGACCCTTCTGGTGGCTCAGGCGCGGCTGCGCTTGATCATCAGCTGGAGCTGGCCTACGGCTGCACGGCCGATGTTGAACCCTGCCCAGCCGAGAGCCAGAAGGATGGGGGAGGCCACGAGGACGAGCCGGAGGTCCATGGTTCCAGTCGGATTGTGCAGCCGATCTTAAGGACCGCAGGGGTTCAGCTTCGTGAACTCTTCTCAGTCCGTTTGGTTTTGCAGCAATTGAGACCAGCGCTCGGCCAGGTTGGCGTAGTGCAGCGCATGGTCTCGTTGCTCCCGCACGCTGCTCTCGCTCTGCTCTCGTTTGGCCTGGGCTGGAACTCCTGCCACCAGGGTGCGGGCCGGCACATCTTTGGTGACCACAGCACCAGCGGCGACGAGGGCGCCCGCTCCGACGGTGACGCCATTGAGAACGATGGCTCCGATGCCGATCAGGCAGCCGTCCTCAAGGGTGGCGCCATGCACCACAGCGCGATGGCCGATGGTGACATCTGCGCCGATGTGCACCGGAGCGCCGGGATCGCCGTGAAGCACGGCACCGTCCTGCACGTTGCTGCGCGGTCCGATCCGGATCGCGGCCATGTCGCCCCTGGCCACGGCTGTCGGCCACAGGCTTGAACCGGCGGCCATCTGTACATCGCCCATCAGCACGGCGCTCGGTGCCACCCAGGCCTCAGGATCGATGTGAGGTGTACCCCAGCTGGAAATGGTCTCGCTCGCTGTCATGGCATGCCAGTCGCTGCCACCAGTCTCCAGGCAGACCGAGTGATAATGTCCATGGGTGCCAGATCGGCATGCCCAAGCGGGCGGGTCGCTAGCTCAGCGGTAGAGCACTCGGCTTTTAACCGATTGGTCCTGAGTTCGAATCTCAGGCGACCCATCACGACTCCATCGTTCCGTCCGTAGCAAGTTGCCCCAAGGGGCTTGGTGGTCAGAGTTCTCCTGATCCATCAGGATGACGCTGGCAGCGACTGTCTTTTGTCTGAAATCGCTTCAGATCCCACCAGGCCTCAGGTCGCTGTCGTCGATGACGATCCCCGCCTGCGCGATCTGTTGGTTGAGGAGCTTGAGGATCTCGGGGTTCGCCCCATCACCTGTGTTGATGGGGCTGAGCTGCTGAGGTCTCTGCCGCGGGAGCGGATTGACTTGATCCTGCTCGATCTGATGATGCCCGGCATCGATGGACTCTCCTGCCTGGCTGCACTGGAGGAGCTGCAGCATGGGGCACCGGTCGTGGTTGTGACCGCCTTGAGTGATCCTCAGAAGCGACAGCAGGCCATGAAGGCTGGTGCTGTCGACTATGTGCTCAAACCGGATCTCTTCGCTCTGCTGCCGGAGCTGCTGAAACGCCATCTCCCCACGAAGGCTTAGGCAGGCGCAGCACCACAACCATGCCGGGCTGTTGCAGCCCATCGAGATCGCGGTTGGGCCTGCAGAACACCTCTCCCCCCATTCCTTCCATCAGGCTGCGCACCACGGAGAGACCGAGGCCGGCACCCTCGCCGCGGCCGGAATCGCGATGCTCTTCGAGGCGGGTGAAACGATCGAACACGGCGCTGTGACCCATGGCAGTGCCGATTCCTGGCCCCCAGTCGCTGAATTGAATCTCGATGTGGTCGGGGCCTGCTGAGGCCGTGATCTGAACGGGTGATGCACTGTTGCTGAACCTCAGGCTGTTCTGCAACAGATGGCTGAGCACCTGCTCGAGGGCCTTGGGATCCAAGACAAGGTCTGGGATGTCGCCGTTGAGATTGAGCTTGATGCGCGCACTGTCGGCTGCAGGCAATCCCTGGATCCAGCTCTCCAGGGCAGTGCGCAGGGAGATGGCTTCAAAGCACCAGGGGAACTGATCGGTGTCGAGTTCTGAGAGCACCAGAAGCTTGTCGAGTAAGTCGCCCATGCGATTCGCTTCTTCACAGGCCTGCTGAAGCCGTTGCTCTTGTTTGCCTGGCAGCCTCGCTTTGCGGGCGAGCTGGTGAAGTGATCCCGACAGGATGGCCAGCGGGGTGCGCAGTTCATGGGCCAGCCGGTTGACGAAGCGACGTTGCTCCAGCAGCGCGGTTTCGAGCGGCCCCAGATCGCGAATGATGAGCAGCACGAAGGAGGCACGCAGGCCCTGGATTGCAGTCCAGCGCAGCAGCTGCGGTGCTGAGGATGGCTGGCCAGAACTGAGTCTGTAACGGCGTTCGCCATCGCCAAGACGCATCAGTTGCAGGGGGTGGGTTGGAGCGTCCGGTGGGATGGGTTGTCCATCCACACGCTCGAGCAGCACAAGCTCAGCGAAGGGCTTGCCCGTGAGCAACGGGGTGAGGCCCCTCCCCCAGAGGTCAGCGGCTTTCTGATTGGCCCAGCGGATCTTGCGCTCTTCATCGAGGATCAACATTGCTTCGGTGGCGGCATCAAAGGCCACCTGAAGCAGACCGAGAGACTCCCTCAGTTGCTCGATCAGTGCGTTGGCAGCTGGTTGCTCAGCAGGCATGCGGCCCCTCCAGGGGCCGGAGCGTGGCAGCGAAGCTCCAGCCGCTCGCCGCGTCCTTTTCGGCCACGATGTAGTGCTCACTGCGGATGCTCTGGCCATCGCTGCAGATGGTGGCGAGCTCCAGGGGGTGATTCACCAGCTTGGATTGCTCTGTGAGTTTGAAGCGGGCAAAGCCGCTGTGGTGCTGTTCGCGTAACGAGGCGGGCAGGATGGCGCCAATTGACTGACCGATCAGGGACTGATCCCAGCCGTAGACCTCGATGAAGCGTGCGTTGAACTCAACCACCAAGCCTTCGGCGTCCGTGCGCACAAACGGCAGGTTGTGCTTCGTTCTGAGCGCTTCCACGGCACCGGGAGTCCAGGTTTCGCCCATCGCTGCAGCAGCTTTGCTTCAGGCTAGGCAGCTCTGCGCTCCCGCACATCGGGTGCCCTGACTTGTGCCCCTGGCCTTAGGCCGCCAGCTAAGCTTCGGGCACCGGGGTATAGCGCAGTTTGGTAGCGCGCCTGCTTTGGGAGCAGGATGCCGGGGGTTCAAATCCCTCTACCCCGACTCCATCAAAAGCCAGTCAGTGACTTGTTTCTCGGCCGCCTCTCCCAGGGCAGTTTTTTATTGCCTTGCCGCTAGTGCGTGCAAAACGCGTGCAAGCGCTCGGAGCTGGCATTGCCCGCGTAAGGGCTCAATCAGCCGAATCTTGCCGATAGACATCGCAAATCACATCCCATTTCTGGGCCTCGCTAGCGGATAGAGGCACCCGAACCGGTGGCTCGCCATGACTAGGAGGCGGCAGAACGATCACGGCAGCGATCGGATCAGCCGTGCCGCACGATCCCTGAAACAAGACCCGAAGCTCAGCTTCCTCATCCAGGTCTGTGTGCAGTGGTCGCATCACCAGGCAGCTGCTGTGCGCATTCAGCAGGTCGACATCACGGCAGCCAATCGCCATGAGGATGTCTTTGATCTCAGGGTGCATCTGATGCCACCTCCTGCAGGGCCATGTGGATGACATTCGCCAGAGAAATCCATCGATCCGCTGGCCATGGCCCTGGACCCCATAGGTCGAAATCGATCCATGAGTTGCACAGCCTTGCAACCTCATCCCACTCACTAACTGAAGCAACTTCAGGAGCCTTCGCTTGGGGGCGATCGATACGAGGTCGGGTGCTTCGAGCAAAACGAGCTTCGAGGCCATCTCGAAGGATCAGCCGTTTCGACCGGTCGTGATAGTGCAAACGAGGTGGACTGCCATTTAATGCGGCATAGATTGCACTCTTTGATCGACCTAAGATTGCGGCCGCCTCAGCTACAGTGATCAGCTTTTTGTTTTGCATCCTAGCTAGACTCAATGCGGGAGATTGTTAGCAATATGCGCATTATTACTGCTATTTATTTGGGTATTGCTTAGGACAATGGAGGGGTCCGAATTTACCCGCCTGAATTTTAGAAAGAAGGACCCGTTTTTGGTTTTGAGCAGTTCCGTCATCAAGGCTTGCATTAAGGCAAAACGGGCAAAGGGCGCAACTGCTGTTCCCTAAATCCAGTAGCGGGCGCTGCCCCGGCGCTGGTGCTGATCTCTGATGGCAAGAGGCACCCCGGCTCAAGTCCGATGAAGACCTGCAGTTGCTGATTCGCTGCCCTTGGGACCAGAAGGCGGAGCGGTTGGAGATCGCTCTCGGCCGTAGCGATCGGTTACTCGGCGGTCTTGAGTTCGCGAATGATCTGCTCAGTCTCAGACCTGGAGGAACAACCCTTCCGCAACCATCTGGCGGAAGTGCTTGGCCACCTGATCAGCGCGCCACGGTTCTCGAACGAGCCAACCGGCTTCAAAGTTGTGGCGCTGCGCCGTTTCGCTGAAGTTGGCACTGGTGACAAGAGCGCTTGAACGCACCGTGTCGGCATCTGCGACCACAACCTTGGCGTGCTGGTAGCAGCGCTCAGCAGCCCCTGAGGAAAGCCTTTGATCGACGTAAACCAGTGGCTTGGCCGGCCAGGGCCACACCTCCTTGTCGAACCAATTCCGAATCATGCCCAGCGGATCCGAGCCCAGTCGATCGGCGATCTGAATCGGATGAAAGAACAACTCCACCCGCTGAAGCTGGCCGCTCACTAACCGGTCCGCGATTGACTCCAAAAGCTCCTGAAACTGATTGGAGAGACCGATGTTGTATGTCGCGATCAAGAGGCTCGTCTGTGCCTGTTGAATCAGCTGATCCACGGTGGCGAAAGTGTCAGCTGTCTTGGCATGGGCTGGCTCAGGTCCCGACCACACAAAGCTCCAGGCATCGCGCTCCCGCTGTAAGGCCTCTCGTTGATCGGCTATGTGCTCAAGCACCATTGCCATCAATTGCGGAGACCCGCCCTCGCGCACGAGGTCATGCAGGAAGGTCTCTAGCTGGCCGCGGCCATCGGCATTGAGCCCTGCCAGAACGCCCTGCCAGCTGGTCGGCACGTAACTGAGCTGCCTCAACTTGGCGGCTACTCCTCGCAAGGTTTGCCCTGGGAGGGTGATTGGCATCAGTGGGCCTCAGGGTTGATGAAGCTCCAGAAGCTCGGGTCATCGACGTCATCAACCACCGAAACGGTCCGGCTGACGAGGGCTCGGTCGAGAAACTCGTTGCGTTGCTCACAGGAGGTTTCAGCGATCAGCTCACAGCCATGACACGCGGCGCCATGGGTTGGGCGGATGTCGAATTCGTGGTTGGGATCATGCTCAGAGCAGAAGGGGTCGTTGCTGCAAAGCTGACCTCGCTCGAAGGCCCGTTCCAGATAGGGAACAATCCGCTTGCCCGCATCAACGAGCCCCCCGAGCGTGCCTTCAGATCCAGATGAGCTGGTGAGCAAGAGAATGCCGTAACCGATCTCAGAGTTGGCGTAGATCCGTTCTCGGATTGAACTTGAGCCATAGCCGCACTCCAAGGCCATCTCGGTGATCAGCAGATGGCTGAGGCTGTGGAGAAGGATGTATGGCGCTCCTGGGAACGGGAATTGTTCGGTGTCGAGCCCTCGGGACTTGAGCCATTCATTTTCGAAGGCCTTGCTGAACTGAGCAGCGCGGCTCATCACCGCATCACTGGACGCCCACGCCTTGATGGTGGCGGGATCGAACTCGATGAAGATCCCCTCCCCCTTGTTCTCTGAAGCGGGGAGCCAGCGCAAATCATTCGCTAGAGGAGCACGCGCGTTGCTCTTGCTGGTGTCGATCGGGAGACCACCGAGGCTGCTCGTGCGAGCCGTGAAACGGGTGAAACCCACCAAGGCCTGGACTTCTCGCAGGCGCCTGACGAGCAGAACGCGTTTGATCGCCTTCTGGAACCACTGTGGTGAATGGTCCGGCGTCCAGATCGCAGCATCAAAGGGGCTGTCCTCTGTTGACCTGGAGACCCCTTCCATCGGGCCCACCAGAAGCCGCAGTTCCTCATCCTTCGGTTGAGGGACCTCGCCTGTTGGGCCTCCCCGCTGCGCCTCAATCGCTTGCCACAAGGCTGCAGGCTCGACTCCTTCAAAGACACTCTTCAACCTTGGGTTGAACTTCAGAGCCATTGGAATCTCTGCTTCTGACTCGATCGCCTCAAGCTCGTCTTTCAGTTCAGTGACTCGCTTGGCCAACCCGCCAGCCTCTTCTGGCAGGGAAATCACCGAGATCGTCTCGCTGAAGTAAGCGTTCGTTGCTGAGCGAACCAAGAGCCGACTTGGGGTGGGTTTGCCATCCGTCAGGCACTTCTCGTCATCACGGCTGAAGCGACCCAACCAAGGGGTGTGGCCCTTGCATTCACCCAGCGGGTTCATCTCCTGGATCAAGGCGTCAGCCAACTTGCGGGTTACACCGCTCTCCGACTGCACAAAGATCTGAGTGAAGTCGTTGCCGGTGCCTGCTTCCAGCAGATAAAGGCGTTCGGTGTTCTTGCAGCCGAACTGACGGAAGCAGAAGTCGCGCCAGCGAATATCGCTGAGGTGGCCATGGGGGCAGGCCATCACAAAACGCACAGGCACCAGGGGGTGTTCGCCGTCTTGGTCCTGGAACTTCTTCCAATCCTTGATGCAACCGTCGTTGTAGTGCACCAACAGACGGGCCCTGCAGTTCACTCCGAAGGCCTGGCGATCAGGGATCTTTTTCTGCACCACAGACCATTCCGGGAAGCGAAATGCCTTGATCGAGCCACTGATGTTTTTGAGCGGATCCACCTCTTTTGGTGGCGTGCGCAGTTCCACACGCGCAGCCCCGGTGGCCTGTTGTGCCAGGCGCAGCAGCCTTGGTTCGTGGACCGGATCACAGCCGCGATCGTTCCACAAATCGAGGCCGCCGATTAGCACCGCGTAGTCGGGGAGATCGACCATGGCCCCAGGGCCATACATCTGCAGCACTTGGCTCTGGCGGGCCTCCCCTAAGGGAGGTGGAGCTTGTTTTCGGCGGTTGCTAGCGGGCATCGTTCAGCTCACTCGTCGTCTGCGGTGATCTCCTCGCGGTAGTTCACCAAGCGAATCGGCACGGTGGGCTCCACATCGCGAAGGCTCCAATTGGTGGCGAACTGCTTGTAGCCATCACTGGCATAAAGAACATCCGTATCGAGTGGGGTGTGCAGCAGCCCGGCTCCTGATCCCTTCTCTTCGTGGGTCCAGTACTGGAGCTTGGCTTCCGGTTGTTGGGTGAGCTTCCACCAGGCCTCCATTAGGTCCATCACCTGCTGACGCACTTCTGTCGGCAGCAGCTGGCTTTGATCAGCATCGGCGGCGCCAGTTGCTATGCAGCGGTTCTGCAAGACCTCAGCAATATCCCCTTTGATCCGTTGCAAGGCGTCGGCCGACATGGCTCCCGAGGGGGGGGCGAGCTGAGCTTCGCTGTGCCGCGCCATCGCCACCACCACGCCGGGGAGCCCCCGATCGATGGCACGGCTGGCAAAAGGTGTGCAGCTCGTCGCCTCGACGTGCCGGTAGAAGGTTTGGTGCCAGTAGGGGAACAGCTCAAAGTGGGAGCGATCCCGAGGGCGGTTGGGGTTCAACAGCACCAATACCAGCCCTGGTTTGTTGGCATCAGGATTGCCGCTGAGCTGCCGACCCACACGACTGGTGGCCTGGATGTATTCAGCAGCCGTCTTGGGCTGGTTGAGCACCACCATCAAGCCCAACCGAGCGATGTCCAGGCCCACCGAGATCATGTTCGTGGCCAAGGCCACATCCAGCTTTTGCTTGTCGACGTAGGGCTTGGACAGGCGGTCCTTCGTTTCGCTGATCTTGGCGGTGTTCACCCGTGAGGTGAGTTCCTCGGGCATCTCGGGTCGCCGCCGCCTGGCGAAGGGGTTCTCAACTCCCTCAATGGCGCGGTTGTTCGCGAACTCTTCGAGCTGAGCGCCGAGTTCGTCTTCCAGGATGCTGCGGGTGACCCCCAGTTCCTTGAGGTTGGAGAAGTACCCAAGCAAGGTCATGTAGGGATCCGCTGGGTTTTTCTCGCCCATGGCCTTGTTGTCATCCCAAGCTTTCTGCGCTGCTGCCATCAAGCCGAGATAGCTGCGCAGCAGAACACCCTTGAGGTTGCGGCCTGCAGCTGAGAGCCCCACATAGAGCCGCGCCTGGTTGGGATCCTCGACAGTCCGCGAGAAGAAGTTGTCGTCCCGTTCAGGGCCTGGAGGTGGGAACACCCGCGCTTGGGAGCGGCCGAACAGGGCCCGAATCTGCGCCTCTGCCCGGCGCACGGTTGCGGTAGAAGCGACGATCTTGGGTGGTGGCGATTCAGGCGTTGGTCGCATCAACCGCTCGATCACCGTCTCGTAAAGACCGGCGAGGGTTCCCAAGGGGCCACTAATCAGATGCAGTTCGTCCTGGATCACCAGCTCTGGTGGCAAGAGCCGGCCATGGGGAATCTTCAGGCCTGCCGCCTTTTCAGCAGGGCCCCAAAAGCCCGCGACACCTGCACCCGTTGGCAGCTGGTAGTGACTGACATTGCCGAAGAGGGATGAGGTCTTCCCAACCCAGGGCAGAGCCGCGAACTTGTCGATCGTGGAGATCAAGAAGCAGGGCAGCCGGCGATAGATCTGTTCATCCACCGCCAGCACCGGAAGAGGTGTGGCGCGGTTGAACGGGCAAGGGCCCATGTGGGCGTGCTCCTGCTTGGCCTCGGGAAGCCGAGGTTCGCGGCAATAGATCTCCAATCGATCGGGCTTGTTCTTAGGCATGAGATGGAAGCCTTCATGCGTGAGAGGCCGGTTGCACCAGGGGCAGGTCTCGATTGGAATCGGCCGGTCACGTTTGCCCGCTTTCCACTTGTTGAGCAGCGCGTGGGTCGAGTTCTGATCGCTATCGCCTGATCCACCGAGCTTGTTGGGTGTGGCGGCCTTGCCTACCCACATGCCGATCTCGAAAGGCCACTCTCCAAGCAAGTAGCCATCACCAGACTTTGCGCGTTCCTGGCGCTCCAGTTCCAAGGCGCAGATCAAGGTGGCTGCTCGGCCGAGCTGATCCAGCGTGAGCAGGCGCAAGGTGTAGCGCATTAACACCGTGACGCCGGCCGACTCGATGCCGGGATGAGCCAGTCGGCGATACACCAAGGTGAACGCCGCCAAGCCCAGATAGGCCTCGGTCTTGCCCCCCCCCGTGGGGAAGAAGAGCAGTTCAACGGTCTCTCGGTCGATCCTTCCTTGCTTTGTGAGGGGCTGGGCTAAGCCCGGCAAATTCATCAGCACGAAGGCCAGCTGGAAGAATCGCCAACCGGGTGTGCGGGTTCCGTTGGCAATGCCGATCTGATCTGGGGCGACCTTGGCTGTGAAAGCTGAGCGCTGCCGCTGGGCTTTTGCCATCACCACATTCATGGTGCGGAAGGCTTCCCGGTCGACCGGATCACTCAGCAACTGGATGCCGTTTTCGATGCGCTTGGCACAGTCTTCAGCTTGCGCTCGGAGCTGCTTGGCCGTGTCGTTCTGGTCTTTGTCGCTGACTGGATATTTGGGTTGTTGGCTGATCCAACCGCGATAGGCCTTCACCATCGGCAGCAGCCGATCGATCACCTGCTCGCTTTGCGCGAGATCGGCGAGGGCTTCCAT
This sequence comes from Synechococcus sp. HK01-R, assembly GCF_014217855.1. Taxonomy (NCBI): domain Bacteria; kingdom Bacillati; phylum Cyanobacteriota; class Cyanophyceae; order Synechococcales; family Synechococcaceae; genus Synechococcus; species Synechococcus sp. HK01-R. The sequence continues at coordinate 1,714,024 of NZ_CP059059.1, forward strand.
CCCCATCGGCACACTGCGAGCTTCTGCTGGTGGTTCAGGCAGAACCCGCATCACCTCAGCGGTGGGCAACCAGGTGCTGGTGAGCGTGAAGGCGCGATCAGGTCGCTCCACAGCAATCCCATCGGCGTTCACCGCCACGTTGTGACCGCTCGCAAAGCAGAAATCACGCCGGTACTGGAGGGCAGCTAAGGCTTCGTCGTTGTCTTGGTTGGAGGCGTTTTGCAGGGCATCCCGACGAGGCGGAAAGCCTTCTGGGCAATGCACACTCAGCTCAGCCTGAAAAGCCGTGTGCGGATCGCGATGGCGGATCTGATTGCTCTCAGGCGGCTTGCGCTTGTTGAGCAGGAACAACGACACCGACAGTTGGTCGCTGGGGTAACCGAGCTTCTTGGGCGCTGGCCGGGCAATCCAGCGCAGACAGAGCCCTTCTGGGTTGCCTTCTAAGGGGATGTCCTTGCTGGTGCCTGACTCCACGATGGTGATGCTCTGCTCTTTCTTCTGAGGAGAGCGCAGCCAGAGCTTGGGCTCGTCGCCATCAGCAGGAGGTTCGTAGTCCCCCCAAGTGACGGTGGCCTCGAGGGTGGATCCCCGCTCGAGGATGAAGCTCATCCCCAGCGATGAAGGGAACCAGGAACGTCGTTTGTTCCCCTGATCGAGAGAGTCGTTGGCGTCTTCGTCGCGTTCTTTCTTCTCCAGCCGGTTGGCGGCGTCGTTGCTTTCGTCTTCGCCAGCCAGATCGGCGTAACTCGCCTGGCCTTCATCTCCAGTGCGATCTGCTTCCTGTTGGAAGACATGGGGAACCAGGAAGCCGGTTGTGTACCAAACCGATGGCGGTTGGTTGAGCTGCTCATGGCGGCGATTCCTGTCGTCCCAACCCGGGCCGATCAGATCACCGCGCAGTGCAGCGACGAGTTGCTGACGGATCTCGGCCGACGTCGCCATGCGTTTACACCTCGGCTCCCTTGATAGCGATGGAGTGGGTCATAGGCCTAACCCCATCTGCTCTAAAGATTCAGAGGCTCCTGTCTTGGCGGGCCTGCCGCGCTTCTTCCCTGATGCTGTTGCAGCTGATTTCTTGCCCTTGCTGTGCAAGCCCTGGGCGACTTCTTCGGCGTAGCGCTCAGCGTTGAGGGCTAGAAGGCGGGCAAGGACATCATCACGAACGTCATCAGGCCAGCGGTAGCGCCAAGGCAGTTTCTTCTTGCCTTTGATGGCTTCATATGAACGCAACTGTGATTCGAAGTTAATGGCCTCATCGGCATCCCAGAAGAACGACTCACCGCTATCAATGCGCTCCTGTAGAGCATCAGGGAGCTTGGCATCATCTTCGGTGTCGAGGTAGTCAAGACCAAAGCCGCAGGCGGTGGGCACATCACTCCAGCCATAGGCAGCTAGAACCACTCGGTCCATCTGGCCGTGGAGATTGCGTAGCTCCAGGTGGTCACTACTGGTTTCCCCTGGATCGTGGAAGCGGTTGTAGGTGCTTGTGAGCCCTTCGTTGTTGCTGACCATCAATTCGGCGCGGTACTGGTGGTAGCGGTCGCCGATGGAATCGAGGCTCTGGCGTAAGGCGACGTGGGCGGGGTTGTTGGCTGTGGAATCGCAGAGAGCAGCGGGGAAGGGGAAGGTTTCGAAACAATCAGTGGGGGTGTAGCGAAGGTCGTCCTTCATTGACGATCCGAAAAACCTTGCCCAGAGTTCATGTGTTGTTGACTGCAGGATGCCAAGGTCTTGGTAATCGTGCAGCGAGAACACGACCAAAGCATCAGAGAAAACTTGATCAGATCCCATGAATGCAAGTTGCCAGTTTGGTTGATGCCGCGCAGTTGCTATTACTCTTGAATGACCTGCAATGGCTGCATCGAGTGCAGGTGTTGAGCGACCAAACTTCCACCAGTTCTGCTTACGTCTTCTTCCGTCAGCATTGTCCTTGAGCTGGTCACGCTCAGGTTTGACCTTTCGCTCAACGATCGCCATTAATTCAGGCCATTCCTGTGTGCATTCCGCAGCGCTCCGCTCGCCGAAGTTGATCACATATCTGTGATGGGTATGAGTGGGGCTGCTGTTGACCTCTTCGCCGCCAATGTACGGGTAGATCACCTCTGCGTTCTTCGGAACCTTGGCAATCAGCCTCTTCATCGTCGCGATCGGAGATGGGATCCCTAGGCTTTCGTCGTCGGCTGATCCGGAATCATCGAAAGTGAAGCCCATGCCGTACACCATGGTGCCCTTAAAGCTTTTGCTGGCATTAGCCGTCAGCTGCTTGGGATCGTCGTGGCCTCCATTGGCAAATAAAAACGCCGTGATCTGCTGCACCCGTCGATTCTCCAGCAGCTTTACGCCGGTGTAGACGCCCTTCAATAGGTGCACCATGCTCACCACTACGGCCGCCACTCCTGGCCACTTAAAGCGCTTGCGCGCTGCATAGATCGAGCCACCGTTCAAGCAAATCCAGCGCAGCCCACTGCTGCGCGTGTCGCCCTGGGCAATGGTGTTGGTTGCAATCAGCCCTAACGTGCCACCGGGCCGTAAAAAGTAGAAGCAGCGACGGAAGAAATGGGCCACCAGATCGCAATTCCCACCGCTTTCAGGATGGAGCTGCTTGAACCAGTCAAGGATGGTTCCTGGGTATGTTTGAACAAAGGTGTTATTCCCAGCGAATGGCGGGTTGCCCACGAACACATCGAAGCCAGCATCCGGTCGGTTGAAAACATCCGGGAAGGCAAGCTGCCAGTGCAGGGGTTGAAGCCCTTTCTCGCCTTCTCGTAGCCGTTCAAGTGGCTCTCGGAGTGAATCCTCAAGAGCTTCAGCCGTGCTGTTCTGAAGAGTTTCTTCTAGATAGATCTGCTTCAGCTGTTCGCGATCCTTGGGCTTCTTGCCATTGAAGAAAGCAGCTACTAATAGATCGCCAACCGTGTGCAGGTAAGCCGTGCTGGTGTTCCACTGTTCAAGCGCTTTTCGCTTCTGTTTATCGTCAGCATCACTGCGGCTGTCGGCATGGAAGAGAGCAAAGCTCTTAGCCTCCTGTTGCTTCACTTGCTCGATGTAATTGATCTGAAGTTCACGCTGAAGACTGGCGCCCTTCAGTGCTGCCTCGATCTCGCTGCGCTCCATCCCCACTAAGGAATCGCCGCACTTGAGGGCGTGATCCACGAAGGTGAATGGTGCGTCTTTGCTCAGGCTCACCAGCCAGAGGCTGAGACGAGCCAGATTCACCGCAAAGGGGTTTTTATCCACGCCATAGAGACAGCTCTGAGCAATCAAGCGGCGGGCATAAATCAGTGGTTCTTCGCCAAGGGCATGGCCACCCGGCTTGAGTGCATCGGGCAGGCCTTCACGGGTCCAGGCCTGCTCCAAAAGTTCAGCGAGATAGCGGCAGCTCTCTACCAGAAAAGCCCCTGATCCCATTGCTGGATCGCAGATCTTCAGATCAAGGATCTGGGCTGCTGTGGGCTTGTGGTCACAACGCTCCATCCAGGGGCGTAACGCCTCTTCCACGATCGGCCGAGTGAGTGATCGCGGTGTGTAGTGACTACCGCTGCGGCGCCGTTCTTCGGTGGGTTGGAACACCAGGCTCCCTGCTGCCTGCGGACCATCGAAAAGGTCTCGATTGATGCGCGGTGCTAAGGCTTCAACCAACTCATCTTCTGAGTCGGCAACCTTGAGAGCGGTTGCAGCTTTGGTCGGCAGGGTTGTGCCTGCTTGATCGTCCAGCCATTTCGTGCGTTTCGCGCCGGGCATTTCCAGCAGCACATCGAGATCAACGGCTGTGGTGATCTGCTTCTTGGCCCCTTGCGGTTTGCTCTTCAATCCAATGCAACGGCCTGGTATGCGCTGAACCGCGTAGCCCATGATTCCTTCATAGACCGAGCCGATCTGCTCCACATCCAGGGCCCGGTAGCTGATCCGCTCGCCCTGCACGATCAACAGGTTGCGCAGCACCGCCAGCACCACCCCATCGCTGATCCATGGCGACTCCAGCCAGGGGTAGACATCGGGATCAAACAGCTGCCCGTGGCGAGCCGGCAAGTAGTCGACTGTTGGTCCGCCGCCGTCGAACACCAAGCGACAGAGGCTCATCAGCCCAGCCCAAGCACCGAAGCGCTGCTCCATCGTGTCGGGGTATTCGCTTTCGTCTTGCTGCAGTTGCTCGAAGATCGCGCTCAGCTTGTAGTTCTGCTCGTACACCGCATCGCTGGGCATCAGCGCTTCGTCTTCGGCGTAGAGCAGGAACACCAGCCGCATCAGCATGGTGATCAAGCCGCCATAGAGCTGTTGGGGATCCCGCTCGGGTAGATCTCCCAGCAGTGGGTTGTCTTGCTGTTGGCTTAGCTCATCGGCCTGCTGAAAGCCCCGCAGCAGATCCCACAACGCGGCCAACACCTGATCAGCCAGGGCATTGCTGACCACGGCCTGGAAGCTGCGGCTCTTCTTGAGCACGTCGCTCAGCCGGTAGCCATCGGGATCCAGGAACACATGGCTCTGGCCCAGGAGCAGATCGAGGCCCGAGAGCATCAACCGGCCGCTGACCTCCGCCAATTCGCTCAGCCGGAAGGTGAGATGGCCCGAGCTTTCACCCTTGGGGGCCACCACCAACCTCAGTTGGCTGCCGTTGAACAACAAACCTGCTTCAACACCTGTTTCTCGCAGCAAGCGCTCCAACCGTTCTTGCGCTGACGCGCGCCAGAGATGGTCGGCGTCACTGCTCTTCTGATCGAACGGAGCAGCGAGCGGGAGTTCCACCACCAGCAGCTGGGCTCCCTCGCCGTTAGCAGCAGGGACCACTGCAGTCGGCGTCAGGGTGTCGCCCAGTTCCGGCAGCTCTTTGGAGTGAGCCTGGATGGCCTCGGGGCTCCGATCGAATTGATCGTCATCCCAGCCCAGGTGCTCGGTGAGCAGATCCAGCAGGGATCGAAAGCCTTGCTCTGTATCGCTGTCGTCTAGCTCGCCTATGTAATCCAGTGGCTCAAGCGCAGCCCGGTAACGCGCTTGCCGCTCGATCAACTCACTACCGCTGCGGGTCACCACCCAGCCGGCCTCTTGCATGGCTGCCGGTGCCACCACCAAGCCAACGGGCTGCAGGTAGCCGAGCCACTCCTGATGCGCCTTGAGCTCAGGATCCATCGCGGGAGAACGTCGTGCCATGGCTATCCGCTGATCGGCCAGAGGTACACAAGCCCGGCCGGCTCCAACCGGTGGGTCACCACCCGGTAGCTGTCGACGATCCGCTGCGGCTCACTGCCGAGCTCAGCTTCGATCGTTTCCAGCCTGCGCTCCCAGTGCCGTTGATCAGATCGCAATTGGGCGTGCTCTTTCTTGGACAACTTGGAGAGGTCGAGCGCTGGCACATCCACCTGATCAGCAAGGCCAGGAATCAGACCCGTTGGCTCGGCATCAGCCGCCTTTTTCTCCAGCTTCCCAAGCTCCCTGGTGCGTTGGCGCAGGGTTGCATTGATGCGCTTGCGCTGGCCGCGGAGCACATCCTTGAGGGCCTGAGCTTCCGTGCCGCCCCGCTGCTTCAGCAGCTCTGCCGCGGCTACCAATGCGGTCTCCGACTCCTGCTTCAGCAAGGGCAACAGAGCCTGCACGTCGTGTTCGGCCATGGCCTGGAAGCGTCCGGTGTCGACATTGGGGAGACCACCGCTCTCCGCCTCCTTCAAGGCATCTTGAAGCAGTTTCCACGTGGCCTCTTTCGTGGCTGCTGGCAGTGGCTGCAGCGCGCTCTGCCGGGCATCGCCTGGATGCCAATCGGCCACCACCGTGATCAGCTCGTCATGCAACCGGGCAGCACCCTGACCGAACAACGACAGGCGCCCAAGCACCACAACCTTGGGCTGGGGATCACGGCTGGGCAGGACGCAGGCCCGGCTCAGTTCGTGGTGCAGAAAGCCTTGGCTGAGGAAACGGCTGAGGAGGCGTTGGGCCAGGCGGTGCTCGAGATGCAGATGCACCGACTCAGCACTCAGCCGCCCGGGGTCGGAGAAGATCACAGGGCGTACTGGATTCTCCCGGCGCCATTCATCGAGATAGGCCTTGGCAGGTTTCACACCCCGCAGGCTGTCGAGGGTGTTCTCCCAGCTCTTGTCACGCGTCTTGGCAGGCAATTCCTCTGGATTGGTTAGGCGCCAGCAGGTTTGACCGCGCTCGTCGGTGTGTTGCTCCAGCCCCGAAACACCCAGCAGATCCAGGGAGCAGTTGAGGGCCTGACGGAAGCGGTCGTGGGCAAAGGCAAGCCACTGTTTCGACTTCGACAGCAGCTGCCGGAGAGCATCCTGTTGCTGCTCGAGTTCCGCCACACGCCGGCTGGCTTCCAGCTCTTCTCGAGCTTTGGTGAGCAGCACGCCGCGTTCGGTGGTGGCTGAATCCATTCCCTCGAGTTGGCCCTCCAACTCGTCGAGGTTGTCCAGGTCGATCCCAGCCTCGAACGCCTCATCCACTTGGCGCTGCACCAGTGGAGAGAGGGATCCCAACTCCTGTCGGATCACTTCCGTCTTTTTGACCAACACGTCCATCACCCGATCTTCTGGGCGGTCTTCCAGCAGGAAGTAGTGGCACCACACCTGCGGGGCCTGCTGCAGCTTGCGGTCGATACGCCCGTTGCGCTGCTCCAACTTGCTGGGATTCCAGGGGATGTCGAAGTGGATTAAGTGCTTGCAGTGGTTCTGCAGGTTCACCCCCTCTCGGGCAGCGTCGGTAGCGATCAGGATCCGCAACGGCTCTTGATCAGGGTCGGCGTTGAACTGAGCCTTCAGTCGTTCGCGGTTCTCCTCGCTCATCCCTCCGCTGAAGCTGGCCACTCTTTGCTGGGCTTCTCGCTCCCCAAGTAGTGCCCCCAACTGCCGTTCCAGGTAGCGCTTGGTGTCGACGTAGTCCGTGAAGATCAACAGCCGGGTGGGATTCCACTGCAGGTCATTCGTGCCAAGCCCTGAGCAGAGGTGCTGTTCCATCCATTCCTGCAGCATCTCGATGCGTGGATCTGGCCTGCCTCTCTGGGCAGCGGCGATTGAAGCCATCTGCTCCAGCAGTTGCTGATCGCTTTGATCTGCCGCGATGGTCTGGCGCAGGGCAGCCCGGGTCTGAGCTTCCTCCAGATTCAGCACCTCGTCATCGTTGAGTTCCGCGAGATCGCTGTCGGCATCAACGCCGCCTTGAAGTAGCTCAAGCTGGGCATCCCGTTTCTGATGTTGCTTCTCGGCCAAGGTGCGTTGGTGCACCGCCAAGGTGCGCGCGAAGGCTTCGATCGAGCTGAGCAGACGCTTCTGCAGGTTGGTGATCACCAGTCGGTCGGCGTTTAGCTGGCGCTTGGTGGCCCCTTCAGCCAGCAGCCTGCGCTCCCTTTGTTTTCGGTACTGCTGAAGCAACCGGGAGAGTGCCAGCTCTGGGGTGTCAGCTGAAAGCGACCCCTTGGGCTTCTTTAAGGGCTCAACGATCCGCTCTGGGAACTCTTCGCCAATGCGGCGTAGGTCGTCTTTCAGGCGGCGGACGAGGACTGAATCCAGATCCCCCTGTGCGAACGGCACCCCACGGGTGAAGCGCGCTGGATCCAACAACTCCAACAACGCTGTGAAGCTGTTGCTGTGGCCGTTGTGGGGCGTCGCACTCAGGAAGATCCGGTGCTCGAAGCGTGGTGCCAGATCCCGGAGGCTGCGCGTCAAGCCTGAATCAATGGCGTAGCGGAGGCTGTTGCTGGCAGGGGCCGCATTGTGGGCTTCATCCAGGATCAGCAGGCTCTGCAGAGGGGCCTGGTCTTCTCCTCCTCGGCCTTGCTCGAGCCAATCAATCAGCGGTGCGGCGTAGTCGCTGTTGCGCAGGAGCGCATGGGAGATCAGGAAGCGGTTCCCTGTGCTCCAAGGGTTGGTGCCATAACCACGCTCCTGGCGCACCTTGGCCACATAGGCCCGGTCCATCACGGTGAAGGCCAAGCCAAAGCGGCTCGCCATTTCTTCTTGCCACTGACGCAGCACCGAAGGAGGGCAGCTGATCACTACCCGCCGGATCCGTTGCCGCAGCAGCATCTCCCGCAGGATCAGACCCGCCTCAATCGTCTTGCCCAGGCCCACGTCATCAGCGATGAACAGCCCCACGCGAGGCATCTGCAGCGCCTTGCGGAGCGGTTCAAGTTGATAGGCCTTCACATCGATCCCAGCCCGATAGGGGGCCTGGAAGAGCTCAGCATCGGTAGCCGTAACGCAGTTCCAGCGGAGGGTGTTGAGGTACGCCGAAAACTGCTTGGGCTGATCGAAGCCTCTCTGGGCCACTACCTCCCAGCTGCTCTCACCCAGTACCTCGAAATCGATCTCGCGCTCAAGGAACACCGTGAGCCGCTGGCCGATCGCCTGGTCTTCCATGCAGGCCATCGCCACCACCGTGTCGGCACCGGCCTCAACAGGCGGCTGCACCTCTTCAACGAGGTAGCGGCGGGTGCGGCAACGGACGACCGAGCCGGGCTTGAGTTTGGATCTAGGCGAAGCGACAGGCATCAGACCGGACTGTGACCTCGAGCTGCATCAGGCTCCACTTCAAGATGCCAGTGGTTATGGGGAGTTGTCTTCCCTCAGTTGAGGGATGACGCAATCTCTGCATCAAATCGAGAGATCTTCGAGCAGCCCTGCCACGCCAAGAGCCGTCGCCTCAATGTTCATGGCACCCTCCAAGGCTTTGCAGGCCGCGGCCATCACAGAAGGAAGCTCTCGCCCTTGAAGGACGGCGCCGGCTTCAAGGGGATGCCTCACGCTCCATCGTCAATCAATCCCTAAAACCCCTTGAACCCAGTCAATCAATACCCCTAGAAGCTTGGATCAGTGCTTCCAACGACCTCTTTAAACCCGGCGCCACCGACGGGATTTCAACCAGCATCCATCAATAAAAACTCTTTCGCCGGAAGTAAACAGCAAGCCCCAGCGCAGCAGCAAACAAGGCAAGGAAAGACATATCTCGACTCTCTTGAATCTTTAGATGGCGCAGACTCCTCGACCTGAATCCGTTATTCGCACGAGAAGAAGCTTCGACTTCACAAGTCGCTGGCATCTTGACCTCGCCCTCGACAACAGAAAAGATGGAGGCCCAAGCACTAAACCTGAAACAACGCCTAGAGCGCTATTGCCATGTCACTTGGCTCGCCCCATACCTGGCAGGAGAAAGGCATTGCCTGTTCAATCTCTACCTTCATGTCAATTACTGCACCCCCCAATCTTCAGGAATACCTGGTGATTGGGTGACTAAGCATGAGCGCTTACTTCAATCAGTAGCTCGAACCCACTCAGAGAAGGGGCGGGTCGTACACATTGAGCAGGAGAACACCATGCGCCTACGTAGCAAGAATGGCGTCACCATCCATGGCCAGTGCGATGTGGTGGTCAGCGAAACAAATTCAATGCCAGGGATTATCTCGGATGCAAAAACAGGTCGCCCACGCGGCAAAGATCGCGCCCAAGTCCTCACATATATGGCCTTGGCTCCATATGCCACTGCACTAGAAGGTGTTCAACATCCACCCTGCGGTGAATTGGTGTATGCGAATGGAGATCGAGTTGAAATCCCTGCACTCGAGGCCGGGGTGGCATTCCAGCAACAGTTGTCAGATTTATTGAGCCTCACAGCTGGGCCACAACCTGAGCCATCCCCATCTACTAACGAGTGCCGCTTCTGCCGCCTTGCCGAAATCTGCCCTCACCGCATAAGCGAAGAACCAATTCAAGAAACGGTTTCTTGGCTCTGAGAAAAGTGAGTGATGCAGACCATCCATCGGTTATTCGCACGAAGAACTGAGGATCGACTGACTAGCAAGCAACACTGAAAAAACTTCCCGCCAAAGAGAAAACCACCATGTCCCGTGAACGTGACCCCTATCGGCTTCCCCGCGCTGGCTGGGAGATCGCGCCTACGGCCGGCTTGGCCTCCATCGATCTGAACGGCAACCATGGCGCGCTGACCGGCGGTGAATTCATCGGCGAAAGCACCGTTGGCGGGATGGTCGTGTTCGCCATCTACCAAGCCCTGCTCACGGGCCTCCGCACCGAAGCCATGCGCAAGCGTGGCGAGATCGATCGGAGCACCCAGGTTCAAGCGATTGTGGCGAGCGTGTGGGAAACCACCAAGCAGGGGGCTGCCGTGAGTGCAGTGCTCAGCGTGGTGCTTTTCGTCTTCCCCTGGTTGGGGTTTCCGCTCAGCCTGATCGGCATGGTTGGCCTTGGTAAAGCCTCGATCGACCTCGTGCACGCCTTCTGGGATGGGCTCAGCGAAGAACAGCGCTCGGATCTTCACCGCGCCGCCTTTGATGCGGGGGTCAGCCTGAGTCAGCTGCTTGGTGGGGCAGCCCCTGCCAGCCAATCGGCATGAGCCGGCCGTTTGCCATTGGGCTCACCTCAGCTTTCATCACACGTCTGAGCGAGCAGTCTCTGGATCCGAGCGTTGTGGCCGTGCTCAAGGAGCGGCTCGCTGCCCATAGCGCCGAACTACAGGGGCAGCTGCCAGAGCTTCTGCTCCGCAGTGATAGCCCCGAGGAAGCAATCCGCAGCTGGTTATCCGACAAGGATCTCAGCCACTGGATCCCTCAATCCCAAGGAGGTTCAGCGCAACAAGGCTGGCAGTTTGAAACTGCCAGCTGGAACCGAAGCCGCGGCGGCGAACCGATGAGCGCCGTTGATGTGGGGCGAGCCCATATCGATGGGGGCATCGATGCGTTTGCTGCTCCAGGTGTGGCGGCCGACATCGCTGGTCACTGCCTGGAGGCCGCTGTTCTGGCAGCGTTGATAGCGATGGCTTGGGAGCTGCTCCGGAACAAGGAATCTTGGAGGCGGGCTACACCTATTGAGCGTCAGCAGAGGCTTCACCACATCTTGAAGAGTGCTGGCATCGCTGCGCTGAGCGGGGCATCCTTGTCGCTTGCTATCAGCGTTGCTCTAGCGCTCATTCCGGGCGGGCAGCTCTGGCTGGTCGCCGGTGCCATTTGCAGTGCGGCAAGAGCGTTACCTGGCAATGGCGAGAGGGCATTTGATCTGAGGAATCTTTCGAAGCAATGACAAGCCGGGAACCCATAGAGAATCAACCCTCAAACTTGCCAATTAGAAGGGGCTCACACCAGCCGTCATAGAACTTCTCCACGATCAATCTCTGCCAAGAGACCGATTTTTTGATCCGAAGAGACAACTCAAAACCCTGCCGAACATTGATCATCCCACTCGCGCACTATCCCAAGACAAGAACAAGCACCCTGGAAGAAGCTAAGGAATACTGAAAACTCTGGCAGGGTGCATAGAGAGACGATAGCAACTAACAAAAAATAGCAAGATTTCCTTATCCACAGAAGCCTCAAAGCTCATGATAGAGATACAAATTCAATGGGTATATTAATTAGCGACTATAAGCAAGAGACGCTTAGAAGTTGACCATAATCAGAAGGGGCAGTCCGGCTGTCTATTCTTCGAAAGAATCTGATCGATGCGCTCGCGGTACATGCGCTCTTGCTCGTCAAGCATAAAGGATCTATTAGTATTTATAATTCTTGAAACGAACTGATCTGTCTGTTTTAGCTGGTCGTAGCTGCAAACCCCTTCCTGAATCGCTGGCGCGACAATTGGCGACTGCAGGATGCAGTTATAGAACTCAAAACGCGAGTCTATCCTTTTAAGGTTATTGCGCATTTCGCTGCAGAGACTTCGCAGCTCTGAGAGGATTTTCTGAGAACTATTTCCAGCCGTAGGCGGCTGCGAGAAAGCTGAAGTCTGTGAGTCAGACTTCATGCTATTTGCATGACTGAATCTCCTTTCTGCTCCCCCATTCGAATCCGCACTTTGGCGCACGTAAAGGCCTCCATGAGAGGTGTCGCTGTTTGGCGCCTGCCTCCCAAGGAGTGCCTGTAGAACGTCTTCAATATTCTTATTCTTCCAAGGATCAAGCAAAGAGTTACTTAAGTCCTCTGCGGCGCTGGTGATCAATGAGTTTATTCGCTCTTCCAGCCAAGCAAAGTAAGATCCGGACTCATCATGGGCTTCACGGATTGCATCGACAATCTCGTACAGATCAGTTTTGGAGATAGTGCTAGATGCAGGGTTTTCCCTTTCTGTTGCTGGTTGCTCATTTGCTGACGCACTCACTGGTATGGCGCCGAGCGCACTGCTTGCGTCATGATGCGGAGGCCTCAACGCATCAAATATATCTACAGAAAGGCCTTCAAATCTTTCAATATGACTTTTAATCATTGGCAGGGACTCACCCTGTTCGTTTACCGGGCCATTGGTGATCCATCCTCTACTGCACGTGAATTTCAAGCAATTATCAACAAGCTGCTTGAAACGACTCATGAGCGAATGGTGATATGTATAGAAAGCTTTATCGGTGCCATCTTGGAGTTTGCGATGGCTTTTGCGGTTGCGGAAAGAGACCTTGAGCAGCCCTGCCAACTCAACTATCTCTTGAAAGTCAAAGGTGAAATCACTTATTGTATCAACAATATTTGCATTCCTGATTTCGTTCGAAATCTCTTTTTTATTCCAGATAAGCATGCTGAGAATATTTCTTGTACTGACCTTTCCATCAAAATCCTGCAGCAGGCCTACTGCTTTAGAAAGTTCGACATTTTTGTCGCGTATGTCCTGAATACATTCTTCAAAGAACTCAGAATCTACAACATAGCGAAGAGCCTTTTCAGGATCATCCCTTACGGTTGCAGCACCCCTGCCAGGAACGGAGCCATTATTGTATACTCCATCTCCTTCAAACCTAACGCCGAGGCCCTTGCATAGGTCAAAAAGCGAGGCAAGAGAAATAAGAATCCCCGTTGTAAGCCACGGCTCCCTGGGGTCATTAAATGGATCGAGTTGCATGAGAAGTCAGGGGGATTAATGAGGCATCTCCTGTAAGTGAAGAGCAATTATTTCCCTGCATCTCGCGAGATATTCATCCAGCAGATAAGCGGGATTCTCTAATGAAATATCGGCTCCATAACCAAATAACCACCGCCGAAAGTCCACATCCCGAGCCACGGTCCAAGGCGGCAGGTCGATCTCGATCGGGAACGGGTGAATATCACCCTCGATCGGTTCCAGCATCAGCTGTGTCTTGGAAGGTTTTCTCCAGGGATCGCTAGGCAAGGGTTTGGACAGGCGCATGTGACTAGGCGGGTAACGCTGCAGCCCTTCACGCAGAAAGCGGTAGACCCGAAGTGTGCAGCGGAAGCGCACGGTGGTCAACAAGGCGCTCAGCTTCTCAGGGCTGGCCTCGCAGAGCTGCTCCTGCAAAGCAGCGTCATCTCCGAAGTAGATCCCACCGCTGAGCTCCATCAGCCGAGAAAGACGCCGCACTGCTTCAGCCCGTTGCTCCGGCGTGCGGCGAAAGCCGCTGTCCACCTGCCGTAGAGCGAGCCGATCCAGCCGTTCCGTCCTGATCAGTCCACGCTCGTGACCCACCGCATCGTCTTCAAAGGCGACGTACCAACCGATGTTGTGAAACAGCAGCTGTATGGGCCACACATGAACCGGCTTCTTCGGCTCCACCCCGTGATCGGCTGCATCAGAAAAGCGCTCGAGCAACACCCGCTGCCCGGATGTGATCGCTGCCTCCAGCTTCTCGGCCTGTTCAGGCACCGCCAGCGAATCACGTCGCACGAGATCGGGGTGCACGATTGAGCGATTGGCAAAGACCCGTACCGGCAGCTCGTCCTCCCGCAATACCCCGCCCCAGCGCAGCCGCTCATCGAGCTCAGCTAGCAAGTCCTGCGCGGTGGGATCACCTAGACGGGACACCGCCTGACTTACCACCTGGTGCACTTCCCTCAGCCGCGCTGCCGATAGCACCGCCGTACCAAGGCCGTAGCCGTGGCGCACATTGTCGTTGCGGGTGCGGAAGCCATAGGGGGTGAGCACGCGCTCCACGTCCTTGCGCAGGGTGCCGGCTTCACCTGGCATGTAGACACCGCCGAGCTGGCTGATCAGGTGCTCCTGCAGTGGCACGCCCTTCTCGCAATCAAAGGGGTGATGCAACAGATGGCGCAACAGGCTGAACACCCGGATGAATACGCTCCGGTCGGCCATCGGAGGCCAGCCGCCCAGGTTCTGCTCATTCAGGTTTTCTGGGGCAGCGGGTGGCTCGATGGGTTGTTGCGTGGGCGCCGCATCGAGACAACCCTGGCTCTGGAGCCAAAGGAGATCTGCCTCCAGAGCATCCACATCGCCGTAGCACTCGCCGCGCAGGCGAGAGAGATAGGCCGCAGCCCGTTGGGCCATCGCCCCTTCCGGCAGCGGATTGCAGATTGCCTCCAGCTCTGCTCGGGTGGTGATATCCCCAGCGCTGAGTCCGGGATAGCGGCTGAGGAGTTGCAGCAGATAGAGCAGTCGCTCCAGATCCAACAACCGGGAGTAGCCGTGGAGCTCCTTGGCCTGCTCGCGGTTGCGGGCAGCAGAGATGCGTTTATCGAGCCGCGCGATTTCTGCAGCGAGCTCCTCGGCTGGATCACCGCCTGTGGCCGGGTCGTAATCCACCAGAACCGCAAAGCCTTCACTGCGAGAGGGTTGAAAGTCGCGATCGCCCAGTGCTGCCGCGAATTTTTGCACCACCAGCTCGGGCACCTGGCGCGCGCGCCGCTTGTTCCACTCCAGGCACACCTCGAGTGGGGTGCGCATCCACCAACCGATCCACTCCACCGGCCTGTACAGCTCCAGCCGCTGCGTCAATGCGAGCCGCCAGGGCCGCTGAGCATGGGTGGCATCGATCAACACCGAACGCCCTGCCGCCACGCTCGCCTGAATCCCGGCGTGCAGTTGTTCCTCCACCTCATGCCAGTGGCCCTGAATTATCGGGTCGCCGTATAGCTCCTCACGGATCCGATCCGTAGAGAGGAGCTCGGCATCCAGCATCGGCGCTAGCAGTGCCGCGATGGTGGTCTTGCCGCTGGCGGGCGGTCCAATCAACAGATGGCAGCGCAGGGCGGCGGCCATGAATAAATGCAAGATGTCTGCATCTTGAGTATGCAACAAAAAAAATGGCTTCTCCGGGACTCACGAATTTTTATCGACATAGATCGCGTCAACGCGCTGATGAGTTCGATCGCTTTGCAGTGACTTAATCCACCGCCGATGCTGAGGAGGCGCCATAGGGTCGCCTTGGGGGCTCGGGGAGAGTCATCATCGCAGTCGATGTTGAAGCCATGCTTGATAAATTCTTCGCGCATTAGAGTGAAGGAAGCTCGTGATAGTTTGAGGCAGCAATGCAAACAATTAAACACGGCCTCGATGGCTTGATTAGTGAGCTCATTGCACTCGAGAAGATGCAACTTCCCTATGCCGCAAAACGAGCACTTTTTTGGCTTGGCCCGCACCTGAGAAACTTTCACGCTCGGGAGATGGCAAACGTGTTCAGGGATCCGGTGCCTTACACGCTTCGATCAGTGCGCTATCGGGTCGATCCCGAATGGCTCAGCCTGACGCTCCGCATCAGCGAAGACGGCACGCTGGGGCAGACACCTGCGGACTATCTCGAGCCGGTGTTTCGGGTTGGCGCCAGCACCCGTGGCACTGCGCTTACAACGCGGTTCAGCAGGCGATTGCAACGCGGGGGGGTGTTCACACCCGGCACGCATCTGGTGCCCATTACAGGCGCACGCCACGCGGAAACACGACGCGGCAGGATGAGCCAAACCGTCTATCAAGCTGCTCTCGGTCAACTGCGCGCCAATGAATTCGCGGTCGGTAAGCAGCGCAGCAGGGGGCGGTACTTCGCGATCGATCGCAGCAGCAGCAGCAGCACACTGCAACCCGGGATCTACCGCGAGAAAAACGGCTCGATTAGTCGGTTATTTGCATTGCTCGACAGCCCGCCATCAGTGCCGCGTTTGTATGACTGGCGCGACGCCAGCATCGATGAGGCGATCGATCAACTGGAGGGGCGTATCGCGCGGATCCTTGCGCGGTGACACGCTACATTGGGAGGGAGGGGAGGGTGGTAACTTTTTGTTCCATGTAAATAGTGATTAGGCATCCGGGAGCCATATGATGAATATTTACTTCATGAAACGCTTGGTAAAATGAAAATAGTCTTTCTTGCCTTAATACTTGCTTCGGCTCCGGCTGCGTTGGCAGTTGATTATGAGAAATGTGAGGCGATTCAGAAAGCTTTCGACAGGGTATCTGCCCCAGGCGGGTCAAAAAAGCGAGCCACGGCCGTGCGAATAAAGCATCAGACTGAATTTTGCGGTGGGCCGCAAACGGGAGATTGGTGGAAATGCGACGATGGAAGATCTGTCCCCGAAGATTATCCACGCTTTTTGCGTGAATGGAACGAGCTGGAAAGCGCAAACAGTGTTCGCTTGGAAAAGATCAAGGCAGACTATAATTTGCATGGTTGTTACTAATTCTGTCTGCTATTTCGTCTCGCTCAACTGACCAGCGGTAAACGTATCTGACATATCTATGCCCGAGTTACTCTCTTGTTTCTAGTATCCATTTGCTCAGCTAAAGGGCCGCATCGCGAAGCACCTTCGGTGGCCGTAAAGGTGCTCCGGGCCTGCTGTCTACATCGACGACGACTGACGCAGCCTGCAATGGGGGATGCATTGGGGGACATGTCACGCTCCCCCATAAGAAGAGCCGCCACGACTGCGATCTTTCAGCTATGGGGGATATGGGGGAGGGGGGTCCCTTTTTTAATCAGGTCCACAACAGGGGGGGGAAAAAAGAGTCGAAACCAGTCCCCCTCTCCCCCCTTCCCTCAAACCCCCTGGGATCACTGGTTTGTTATGGGGGACAAGGCCGCTCCCCCATTGCTCCTCGACTCCCCCTTAAGAAGGCAGATCAGCAATGGCCCGGTACAGCATTCCGCCCCTGGGGCCCTCGCTCACCTCGCCGACACCCAGCTTGGCCAAAGCCTGCATGGCCTGTTCAGCTAGACCGGCATCGATTCCCTTCTTCTCTTTACCGCTCATCTGCTGGCGCAGCTGCCCCCAGGTCACTTCCCCCTCCCCCTTGTGGGCCAGGGTGTGAATGCGACGCATTAGCGACGACACCCCCTCCGCATCGGCTGCTGCTTGCTCGTGGAAACCCAGCGCCCAATCATCCATCGCGTCTACCAACTCCATAGCTCGCTGCAGTGTGGCCACCGGAACTTCCACCTCAACCGGCCTGTTGAGTACCGACAGCTCCAGCAGGTGCAGTAATACAGCAACCCGGAGCACTTTGCCGGCTGACTTGCCGTAGAGCGCACCATGCGCGTCCAGACGGGCTTGCTGGGCCTGAATCTGCTTGTTGTGCTCGTAAGCACTGAAGGCCTCGATTGCCTCAGGATCGAGCTGGTAGCGCTGTGCCGGCATCTTGTGGATTTGTCGGGCATAGTCCTGCAGATCCTGATTGGCCTGTTTGACTGCTGCCACTCCCTCCGCACTAATCCCTGTGGGCAGGGGCACCGTATTTTCCGGTAAAGGCGAGAAGAGGAAGCGCGCCCATTTGCCTGAGGGGTCGCCGCCCTTGATCAGTTCCCGCAGCACCCCGGGCTGAATGGCTCCGTAGATGCTCACCTGACAGCGTTCATAACTGCGATCGCCGGCTGAGACCCGCAGCGAGGTGTAGGCCTGCCCGTCAAACAGCTCCAGCAGCTGCTGTTCATCGGAACCGCGGCCGGAGCGGTAGGCATTCATTGCACCGAACAGGCCGGAGAGCTCATCGCGCAGCACCAGCACGCTCAGGCCTCGTTTGTCGAGCTCCTGCAGCTGCTGAACGAAGGCCTCCCCGGTGTAGTCCTGAATCTGTAGATAGATCGCCACCGGCTTGGGTGGACGCTCGTCTTTCTTGCAGCCTTTGCATTGATCTCGCCAGGCCTTTAATGCACGGGTGTTGGCGACATCGATTTCCCGTTTGAGTTCCTGCGCCGGCCTCCGAACCAGCAGCTTCTCCAGCGGGGTTTTCTTCTGGCCTGAGCGCCCCACCGTGGCCACGTAGAGGTTGGCCGGGGTGACGAAATCGGTGTAGGGGTTGCCACAGATCGTCGTGCCCAGCTTCACCAGGCCGCTGACACCCGCCAGGTAGGCCGTCGCCACCACGTGGTCGCAGTACGGCAGGTGTTCCGTGATTCGCCTGATCGCCTCCGCCAGAGGCGGCGGGAACAGGCGATCCAGGGTGATGGGTGCACGGGCTTGATGCCGAGCCAGATCCTCTTCCAGGGCGCTGGCTTCTTGCTGCAGGACATCGAATTGCTCTTGCTCGATGCGAACGGCCGCCAACAACTGGCGGAGTTCGTGCGGATGGAGATCGGATTCATCCCCCAGGTCCCCGAGCAGCAGCTCCAGTTCGGTGGGCGAGCGATGGGCGGCAATAGCATTTCGGATTCGGTCGCGACACTCTTCACGGCTCAGTGGCGGCGGCTTGCTGCGATCAGAGGCGGCATCAGCAGATGCCCCGCTGCTCGAGCCTTTGCCGCGGCCACCCCAGTGGCGGGTCCGATCACCGGCTAGCCAGGCGTAGTGACGCTGGGCCCGATCGGGATCCCGATGACGACAATCCGCCCGGATGATCGATTCCAGAACACGTTCCGCTTTGTCGCCGATGTCGAGGGCGGCGATCGCCTGGGCGAGCAGCTGATCGGGATCGCCTTCAAATCTCCATCCCTTCTCCAGCAGCAGGTTGTGCCAGCTCCAGAGCTCCTTCACGTAGCCGGTGAGCTGAAGGCTGCGATCAGAGGCGGCCGATGGATCCACGCCATAGGGCCGGCCTCCCCTGAGCACCTCCTGCGCCTTGCTGCCGATTAGGTCGGCCAGCTGCGGAATGTTGCTGACGCTCGTCGGGGCTTGT
Organism: Synechococcus sp. HK01-R; assembly: GCF_014217855.1. Classification (NCBI taxonomy): domain Bacteria; kingdom Bacillati; phylum Cyanobacteriota; class Cyanophyceae; order Synechococcales; family Synechococcaceae; genus Synechococcus; species Synechococcus sp. HK01-R. The sequence continues at coordinate 1,732,797 of NZ_CP059059.1, forward strand.
CGCTTACTGGCTGGCGGCGATGGTTCCGGCGCGGCTGGCCGGGGCATGGCTTTGACCACTGGGAAGATCCCTATCGAGGCCAGGTCAGGCACCTCCACAAAGTGGTGGGCGGCTTCGGGATTGATCAGTTCATATGGGCCTCTCCCGTTCTGGGTGGGCGCACAGACCGACACCCGGGTGCCGGCCAGCACCTCACCGCGATGAGGGCCACCATGTTCAGTGCTGAAGTTGCAATGCAGCCCACCGCCAGGGCGCTTCCAGCTAGCCATCCGATCCCTGACCCGCACGTAAACATGCACCCCGCCACTGGGGGTTCGCTCCATGCGTGTGCCGGTGAGCACTGGATACCTCTCCAGTAGCGCCATCCAGTCAGCCTCCAGATGCTGGACACTGTCGTAGTTCTTGGTATCGAAGTCGATCGACACCACGTCCTTCGATGGGATGATCGCCAGCCCCAGTTCCTTCCCCAGTCGTTCAGCGATCGCGATCCGTTCGAGAAGTTCTTCCCTGTCAGCACACATGGCGTGGCTGATGGTGCTGGGGTTGCCATTAGGCAACCAGCAAGATGGGTTCTTGCCTACGAAGGCCGGCACAGGCTGACCGTTCTTCAGCACCGGCTCCCACTCACCCGTGGCCCTGTTCTTCTTCCGCCTTGGATAGAACTCCGCTGGCAGAGCCAACGGGATGACCGTCTGGACCTGCAGTCCCAATCCTGTGAGAGCGCAAATTTCTGAGCGCAGAATGTCGTAGTAGGAGGGATCAATCATTGATCTCTCCAATGCACTCGTTATCCCACCCGATCGGGAGAAGAATCAGGTCGGGATGGAGTCGATGTAGCTGGGCAAACCAGCGCGGGGAGGGCGTCTTGGATACACTGATGTCTGGAGTGTTTTCCATGACGCCCTGGTGGTTCAGGGCGTTTTTCATGCCTGGTCATGGCGGAGTGTTGGGGGGTAAAGGGCAATGGGATAAGTGTTAAGTAGCGCATCGCATTAGCACTCAACCGGCTCGATCTCCTGTCTTCGCGACAGCGCGGTTGTGCTCCACCATCGCGTCGCGTGAGACCTCGTCAGGGTTAAACCAGTCACAGGCTCCCCGAAAGTCAGCGGCCCGGTCACCACGGAAGATCCGGCAAGGCACCCAGCGAACAGGCCCTCCGCTTTCGGGCACTTCGATGATGTTTTGCACCTCGAAGCCGCTATCCCATTGGGCTAGGACGGCGCAGTGGTGTTTCTCGGTTTGCCACGTTTCGTAGATCTGCCAGGCATTGCAGCCCAAGCGGAGGTTCTCGATGTACGAAACAGCATTGTTTTCAGCCATGATGAGTATGTTTGTTGTATGTCTTTCCCGCCCTGTCGGGCGTGGATTTGTTTGACCTTCGCGGTCCTCAGCCGACCGCCTGCTCAAGGGTGCGGTGATCTCTCGCGAACTGCGCTGTGATCGCAGCATCAGTAGCGGGAAGGTTGTAGAGCAGCGCGCTGCGTGAATTCATGAATTTGCGGCGGTAATGCTCACCGGGCTGCAAGACACCGGCTTGGCGGTATCGCATGAGGGTGCGTTCAGACATGCCGAGATAGTCGGCAGCCTGCCGCTGCGGAACCCAAGGGGATTCAGGCATTTTTGATAGGTAGATGAAGAACAACCGACACACATCTGAGCGCGTCGTACTCAAACTCTACACGATCTGTCAGGGGTAGGCAATCGAAATAAGGATCTAATTTCGTCTGCGTTTATCTATCTAACTAACGCTGCGTTTTGCATTGCGCGATTAAATGCGTTTTCAGCTCCTGATTCGGTGGCCCACGGATACGACCGGCAATGCACTTCAAGGCTGTGGCCCATCGCCAGCGCCATACTTCCGCTGTCGATCCCGCGTTGGTGGCCCCTCACGCTGTAGCTATGCCGGAATGAATAGGTCGTCACCCTCTCATCTCTCGCAGCGGCTGCAGCGATCAACGCCATCCATGCTGGTCTGCGCCTCAGGTACTGATTGACCCGCAGTGCAACCCGCGAGCTCTCATCCATCTCGGGCAGCCGCAACAGCCCGGCCTCCCATCGCTGCAGCAGATTCCAGCGCTGCATTTCACCATCGCCATCGATCAATGGCAGTGGATACAACCGCCGGGGACGCGTTACCCCTCCACCGGCGCGCTTCTGGTAGCTGCACCACCAGTAGCTCTGGCTCGTTTTCGGATCGGTCCGTACACCTAGATATGTCAACTCGACCGGCCGCAGCCCCAGCTCAGCCAGCAACCGAATCGCGTCTGCCCACCTGCGGCCCGGGCCGTCATCAGGGAATGAGGCGATCAGGTTGATGATCTCCTGATCGCTCACCGGATCGCTGCCGCCCGCCTCCGCTGTAGCGGGTTTCCGGCCGATGTGATCCTTAAGGCTCGGTGGTGGTTGCCATACGGCCGGGAATCGCTCCCGGGTTGTGCAGTAGGTCAAAAACTGCGCGAGGTTGCGCGCGCGCTCCTGCCGCGTTCTGCTGCCCGGTTCCCATCGCCTGATGCAGGCATCGATCAGATCCGCTGGTGTGGTGGGGGGGTTCCGACTGGTCAGCAGCGCAATGGCATCAGTCAGCACAGGTTCGTAGCCGCCTGCCCATGTCTGAGGCTTGATCGCGGTGCCGTGGTGGAGCTTTTGATCTCTGAAGCGCTCCATGGCGCCAGACCAGTCGGTGCGTTCAGTGAGCTTTGGTGCCTTACCTGCAGCGACATCCGCCGCTTGCCTCAGGTTGTAACCCTCTCCGACCACCAGCCCGAACAGATTCCGCACTCGGGTGTAGGCGTCACCAGCGGAGCGCTCCGACCATTGAATTTCAAGTGTCACGCTTTGAGACTTCTCCCCCGGCGGCCTCAAGTTGACGCGAACACGGCCCCTCTCTTCTTGAACACCCCACCCCTTCCCGAGGGCTCGAACCTGCGACCTGAGCGCCGTCTCCCAGGGATCCTGCTTTCTGACAGATGGCATTGAACGCGTGCAAAACGCGTGCAAAAACTATCGAAATGGTCATGACAGGTCAAGTCAGCATCGGCCAAATCGCAGTCAGGGACTAGAGATGCCTTGCGGCGCATACTTTCTTGTAGTGCTTTGGGAGCAGGATGCCGGGGGTTCAAATCCCTCTACCCCGATCCATTCACGAGCCAGCGACCGGTAGCGGCCAGCAGCACCATCAAACCGGTTGCTGCGATCCAGGCGCTTCGACTGTTGCTCAGCATTCTGCGCAGGATGACGGCACTCCAGAGTGCGCCGATCACCACAGACAGGCTTTGACAGAAGGCGATGACGTGGAGGTCTGCTTGCCAATGGGGCAAGTTCCATGCCCCCTCCTCCAGCAGTGGGGATGCACTCACTGGCAGCAAGAGGCCTGCCTCCTCCATTCCGAGGGGAAGGTGGTCGGCCAGCAGAAGGCTCCAGATCAAGGGGAGCAAGCCGTAGACGGTGCGATCCAGGCGGGTCTGGCTGAAGAACGGGCGTGCACAGAGAACCAGTAGAGAAGGGATTGCCAGGGCGAGGGTCGCGAAGGCAAGCCTTGGAAGCAGTGGTCCGCTGCTCAGGCTTTCCGGTGCCAGGGCATGCCAGCCCCAGAGCCGCTGCCAGTGATCCAGGCTGATGCTGCCGGCCAGGATCAGAAGCAGGGCCGGTTCGCCGAATGGGATTGCCATGCTGCGTTGCAGGTCGGCAGCCGGGGGGCGAATCGCCAGTCGAACGGAGCGATGGAGGCAGGCCTGGGCACAGGTGAGGCAGAGCACACAGTTGCGGTTATCGCGCAGGTGGGCGGGGTGGGTGCCAAGCGGGCAGCCGTTGCTGGCCATTCCTTCACCTTCGGCCGGTCCACCCTTGAAGCAGGCGTAGCTGTTGCAGTTACCGCTACAGATCCCTGCCTGGGCGCGCAGTTCGAGGATCGACAGCTTCGCGAACAGACCGTTCATGCCACCGATCGGGCAGAGGTAACGGCACCAGAACCGCTTCTCGAAACGCAGTGAACAGACCACAGCGCCGGCTGTGATCAGCAGCAGTAAACAGCTGCTCAGCCAGGCTGTATTGGGCAGGTTGCCAAGCGCTTCCCAGATGAGGATCAGGGCAAAGCCAGCGCTCAACCAGCGGGACGCCCAACCGTCATGGTCTCCGCGGGGCCATGGGGCTGGTCGCCAGCTGAACCTTCGACTCAGCCGCTGGCTGATCTCTCCCCAGACCATGAAGGGGCAGAACGAACACCAGAGCCGCCCCACCAAGGGGAAGCCGATCAGGATCAGGGGCCACCACCAGGCCCAGAACAGATTGAGGGCTCCGTTATGGGCTCGATCCTGAGGTCCAAGCCAAAGCCAGAGGTTCACCAGCACGAACACCCAGCTCACCAGGCCGAACAGCAGGGTGTTCCAGAGCCGTGTTGAGCGCATCCACTCCCTGAGTCGTGGCTTCCAGCGCCAGAGATCGAAGCGGGAGTACTGCTGGCGGGGTGACGTCCAGAACACATCCTCCGGCAACAATTTCGGAGCTTGTCTGGAGCTCTGGCCATTGTGATGCGTCTCCTGATGGCGCACCTGCTGGATCGCCCGGTCGATCAACGCATCGAGTTCGCGCAGGTTGTTGGGAAAATCGTGGGTTTGCAGCTGCTTCACCACTCCTTCTGGCACTTCCGGAACTTGCTGCCAGCCAAGGCTTCGGCTCTTTTGCCGTACTTCGTAGCGCAACCATTCACCGAGGTCCTGGCGCCTGACCCGCAAAGGGGGAACGCGAATCAGCGTGCAGCAGTCGTCGAACTGGCCGAGGCTTCGTTCGGCGGTGAAGAAGAGGCGACCTTCAAAACGATGTCTGGGTGTGCTGGCATCCAGCGGCGCCCATTCACCGGTGCGGGCCAGGTTGAGCAAGGCCTGCCTGGCTGGTTCGGGCACCTGATCGAGATCATCAACAAGCAAGGATCCAGTCCCGAGCAGCTCCAGGAGGGGCTTTGGCCCCGGGGCATCCCCACTGCCAAACAGATCGGCGCCGTCACTGCGCATGCGTGCTCCATCGAGACGAAGCATCAAGTGATGGCGATCAACAGAGCCGAAATGAATCAAGGCCGCCAGGTTGTCTTTCTCCAGCCCGGGTTCGCCGTACAGCAATACCGCATGACGGTCCCGATCTGCGGCAGCCGATCGCACGGCATCCCGCAGTTGCTTCGCCTGTCGGCTGCTGCCCACGACCCCGCGTCGCGGCCGCGCCACCAGATGGGGGGCAAGACGCTGCAGGGTGGCGTTCTCAACCCGATCAGGCGACATCGCGGCGTTGTGCTCTGAATCCATTGTTGTGTGGGCCCGAGTAAAGCACCGTGTGCTGCTCAGATCAGCCGCGAACCGCTGGCCTGGCGTCGCTGATCCGGATCGAACACCGCAGCAATCGTGCGGATCAGCCAGCGGCCGTCGTTGGTGACCTGAACGCTGACCCCTCCCTCGTGGCGGTTGAGTCGCACCAGACCGTCCCGCTCCAAGGCCTCCAGGTCGCGGAGCTCGCTGTCAAAGCCGTGCTGGGGAACCTCAACCGTGAAGTGGCACATCACATCGCGGATCAGCTCCCGGCGGCGCAGCACATCCGGATCCTTCACGACCAGACCGCGCTCCACCGGGAGCGTCCCGTTCGCCAATGCGGTGGTGTAGGCCTTCAGGCCCCGTTCGTTCTGGCTGAACAGATGGCGGAACTGGCTGATCGCGCTCGGCCCGATCCCGAGCAGATCCAGCTCTCCACCGGTGGTGTAGCCCTGGAAGTTGCGATGCAGACGTCCTTGCCGAGCGGCCTCGGCCAGGCCATCGCTACTCAGGGCGTAGTGATCCATGCCGATTGCGTCGTAGCCGTTGGCGCAGAGAAGCTGATTGGCGTCCTCCAACATGCTCAGGCGTTGCCACTGGCTGGGGAGATCCTCCGCCTGAATCTTGCGCTGCATCGGCAACTGCTCGGGCAGGTAGGCAAAGGAAAACAGTGAAATCCGATCCGGACGCAGCTCCTGCACCAGGTTGAGGGTGCGCCTGAAGCGCTCCTGGGTCTGCAGGGGCAGACCACAGATCAGATCAACATTGACGCTTTCGAACCCCGCTTCCCGCAACCAGTGCATCGCATGACGCAACTGGGTCTCCGGCACCACCCGGTTGACGGCCCTCTGCACATCGGGATCGGCATCCTGGATACCGAAACTGATGCGGTTGAAGCCCAGCTCCCGTAGCTGGCAGGCGGCATCGCGGCTGAGACCTTCCGGGTTGACCTCAATCGAGGCCTCCAGCTCGTCGTCGAAATCGAAATAGCGACGGATCAGTTCCCAGAGCTGGGCCGTTTCCTCGCGATTCAGATAGTTCGGGGTGCCGCCGCCCCAATGCATCTGCGCCAGTCGTCGGCGTTGGGGCATGGCCTCGGCGATCAACTCCAGTTCCTTTGCCAACGCGGCGAGGTAGGGCTTCACCACCTTGGAACCGAGCTGGGTGGTGATCCGGTTGCAGCCGCAATACCAGCAGGCATGGCGACAGAAGGGCACATGCACATACAGCGACAGGGGCGCGTCGGTGACGTCCGCCAGCTGTTGCCGCAACTGGAGCTCGCCCACATCGTTGCGAAAGGAAGCGGCGGTGGGGTAGCTGGTGTAACGAGGCACAGGCCGATCGTGTTTGAGCAGCAACGCGAGGGCTCGGCTGGTCTGGGGCGTTGCTGTCATGGCGATGGCTGGGTGGCGGGATGGATGAACGGGGCGGGGGGCAGCGGCCTGTGGTGGTGCTTTGGGGGGATCAGTCGAGCTGGGTCAGCTCCGCCAACAGGGCCTGGGTGGCGTCGAAGGCCTGCACCGCCTCATCCAGCAGTTCCTCCTCCTCGGCTGCGGAAAGTTCCATCTCTTCGAAGCCGTCGTGCAGCGCCAGCTTGAGCTCGGTGATTGGGGCGCTGAACGACCAGAAGCTGAGGGCGGGAAGAGCGGCTTTTTGCAGGATGGCGTTGGCCTGGGTTGCCAATTGCTGCCCGCCTGAGAGATCGCCGCCATAGCGCACATACACGTGGGCCATCAGCCGATGGGGGGCCTCACGGGCCAGCAGGTGCAGTTGCTCCATCCAGATCGCGGCCGCAGCCGATGCCGGCGTGGCGGGAACGCTGGCGAGAATGGCGAGGTCGTGACGCAGGGCGGTGGTGCGGGCGAGGTCGTTCCAGGGAATCGAATCAGATCCGAGCGAGTGGGCCAGGTCGGGGGCGTTCTGCTCAAGGAAGGCATAGGCCGGCGCCAGAGCCCGCATCAAGGCCGCCAGCTGGCGGGGGGAGGCGTCACCGGCGAGCAGGGCCCTGGAGAAGCTCATGCCTTCGGCCTTGTGATGGGCCTTGCCGATCCGGCTATGCAACTTGCGCACTCTGGGGCCAAAGCCGCGACGCATGTCGGCATCGGCGGGATTGGCGTGATCAGAGATCGAGTGGCTGGCGGTCATGGCAATCAAGCGACCAATGTAAAAACAGTAATACGTTGCCGTTATGACGTGGTTCAATGGTTCTGGTTTGTTGTGTGTCTTCATGGTTCTCGCCTCTCAGGGCTCCTCCTCAGGTCTGCAGGCGTTGATCGCCCGCGTCGGGCGTCTCAGTGGTGATGGTCAGTTGCGCGAACTGATCAAGGAACGCCACGCCCATTCCTCCCCCAGCGATGCCGGGATCTGGTACCTGCCCGAGGCCTGGTCCGAGGCGGTGTTCGGCGTGGCAGGTCGGGAGGCCGTGGTCGTGCAGGACCCGAGCGTCGCCACCTGGTTGGAGCTGCGCTTCGGCGTCACCCCCCAACCCCTGTCGCTCGAACCGGAGTGGCTCAATCGCAATGCCAGCGGGCTGCCGCCGGCGGCAGCCCCTGTGGCCCTGGATTAATCAGGCTTGATTGGGATGGATCAAGGGGCCATCCGGGCGGCCGCTCGCATCAGCAGTCGCCGCGCCTCCTTGCTCTCAAAACCCACCGCTTCCAACGACTCGCGGAACAGCTCGCTGAAGCTGGCGAGGGTCTCGACCGGATCCATGCCGATCTGCTGCAGGTCACTGGCGAGCGTCTGCAGGATGGCCAGGGTGAGCGGCAACGCCTCCACCACCACCGCGCTGACCCGGGCCTTCACCTGATCGAAATGGCGCTGCAGCCAGGTCTCGGCGTAGTCGAGGTGTTCCGATTCATCGTTCATCACCGCTGCGGTGATCGGCCGGGCGTAGGCATCGGCCACCGGCAGATAGTGGCGGTAAGCCGCCACGGCGAAACATTCCACGATCAACCCCTGGATCACCAGGCATTCAGCCCGATTGCCGTCGTGGTCGTGACGTTTGAACAGATCATGGAGAGGCTGAAACAGGCGGCGGGCCAGGGGGAGATCGGCCACCACGCCGAGGTTGCGGCCACAGCCCACAAAGGCGCTGGCATGGTCCCCCTCCATCCGTCCGAGCCGCTGCAGCTCGTCGCGATCAGCGGGAATGCGCCGCGCCAACATCTGAAAATGGCGATTGGCGAGACCTTCGCCCACAATCACAACGCCGTTGATCCGGCTGTAGGCCTCGCGGTAGGCCGCACTGGCAAAGTCGAGCTGGGTCATCACGAAGAAGCTTGAAGCGCTAATGGGTGGTTGAGGGCCTGGCGGGCCTGTGTCCAGAGCTCAGAGCGAGGCATGGTCTGGCAGTCGTCAAACCAGGGACCGCCCAGGGTGTAATGGAGGATGCGGGCGTCTTCGGGAACGTCCTGCACACCCACCAGCACATTCCATTGCGGCGGCAGTTCGCCGATCTCGCCGTCCTCGAGCCATTGGAACTGGTGCAGCTCCAGACCGCTGGCCGTGTTCACCACCTGGGGGGTGAGTGCCTTGCAGCGACCACAGTTGAACAACATCACCGACGACCAGTTCTTGCGGCGATAGGGGGTCTGGGGCATGCCCTGGAATTTGGTGCCCGACTCGCAGTCGTGCTGATGCTTGACCACCTGCACCGCATAGCGGTCGTCGCGCAGGGCCCAGAGTTCAGCCAGATCACCGAGGCAGAGCATGTCGGCATCGATGAAGAGGGCCCAACCCTCGTAGCCGCAGAGCCACGGCACCAGAAAGCGACTGAAGGAGAATTCCGTGCTCTGCAGTGGATTGTGCGGCCGGGTGTACACCGAGCGCAGCTGGGAGAGGCGGATCTGGGCGATCTGCACCGGCGCGCTGGCATGACGCTGCATCGAATCGGTGAGGACATTCACCGCCACGTCTTCGCGCGGATCAAAACCAATGAAGACGCGGGGAAATGGATCGGTGGGTGTCATGCCGCCACCTCGTTGCTGGCCTGCATCGGCTGCAGAAACTGGCGCAGCAACAACTGACCAAAGCGCAGCCTCAGGCCGAGCCGAGTCCAGGCACCGGCCAGTCCTGGCTGATCCACCTTGCTGTTGTTCAGGCGCCGGAAGGTGTCGACCAGTTGATCCCGCAGGGCCAGGAACTGGGAGTTCTCCAGATCAAACACCCGGGGGAAGGCGCGCCGGGCTGTGCGATTGGTCTGGCGCATCACCTCCGCATCGAAGCGGTCGGGATCCATGCCGAGCAAACGGTAGAAGTCACCGCGCTCACACACCGTGAGGCTGTGGGTCAGGAACACGCTCCACAGGAAGAAGCGGCTGAGCAGGGAGCCGCGCAGGCCGCTGTTGAGGCCGGGCCAACAACGGATCAGCATGTTGAAAATGTCGCCATGGCGGTTCTCGTCCTGACACCAGGGCTCGAAGAAATCAAACAACGGCGCGAAGGCATTCTCTGGATGGGCCTTGAGATGTCGGTCGATCAGGATGTAGCGCCAGTAGCCGATCTTCTCGGAGAGATACACCGAATAGAGCACCCAGTTGAGCGGGAACCAGGTGATCGGTCGCTTGGTGCTGAGGGCGGGCAGGTCGATTTCGATCCCTTCCGCCACCAGGGCCCGGTTCAGGAAACCGGCGTGGCGGGCCTCATCGCGGGCCATCAGGTTGAACAGACGACTGAGCTCCGGGCGCTTGGCGTCGCGCAGCTGGCGGGAGAGCTCCTTGAACAGGAGAAAGCCGGAGAATTCAGAGACGCAGGAGCGCACCAGATAGCTTTCATAAGCGCTTTTCTGCTCGGGATTGAGGTCGCGCAGGCGATCCAGCGGGGCACGCCGATCGAAGTGATCACGGTTGTAGTCGGCCTCCATTTCACTGAGCATCGCCTCGAAGGAGGAGCGCTGCTCCTCGAGATTCGTGCGAGCGGCCTTGGCGATCTCCGTGGTGTAGAAGCGAGGTGTGAGCAGGTCTTCACGAAGATGGGGAGCCGTCGGTGCTCCGCTGGTGGTGGCTGTCATGGTGTCGAGAGCGCAGGGCATGTCGCTTCGAGGACTATGCCATAACGAAAGCGTGATGACACGGAATCGGCGATCAACGGATCCGTGCCATGATGATGGCGTTTGAAGCTTGTGACGCGGCCCGATGGAGCATCTCGCCGATTATTTCAAGGTCTTTTCCGAACCCAACCGTCTGGCGGTGTTGGAAGCCCTGCGCGATGGGCCGATCAATGTCACCGCTGTGGTGGAGAAAACCGGTCTGAGTCAGGCCCTGGTCTCCAAGCACCTCAAACTGCTCACGATCGCCGGTGTGGTGGAGCGCCGCCCTGAAGGATCGCTGGTGTTCTACGAAGTGATCGATCGCTCGGTGTTCCGCTTCGTGGCCCAGGCCGAGAAGCTGTTGCTCGCCTCCCGGCGTCAACAGCTCGATGCCCTCAGCGCCATCGTTTGATGGCTGGTTTCAGCGCCCTGCCCACCACGGTCGAGGAGCTGCGGGATCAACTGAACTCCGGGCAGACCCGATTTCCGGGATTGCGCCTCGGTGAGATTGATGGCGTCGATCTCGATCTGGCCGGATGTGATCTCCACGGTGGCTGCTTCAAGGAAGCCCGTTTCGGCCACGCCTGTCTGGCCGGCACCAACATCGAAGGCTGCTGCTTCCAGCAGTCGCTGATCTGGGGCGCCGACCTCTCCGGCGTGCTCGCCCAGGGCTCCTCCTGGCATGACGCCGACCTCTCCGGCTCCCGCCTGCAGAAGGCCGATTTCAGTGGCGCCTTCCTGCACCGCTGCTGCCTGCGGGGCGTGGTGGCCGCCGGAAGCCTCTGGCGCGGCGCCCGTCTGGTGGAAGCGGATTTCCGCTCCGGGCTCGACCAGCTCACCGATCTCGGCGGCGCCGATTTCGCTGCCGCCGATCTCAGCTTTGCCCTGCTCCAGGGGGTCAACCTGCAGGGCGCCAATCTGCGAAACAGTTGCCTCTATGGCGCTGATCTCAGTGGGGCCGATCTGCGGGGTGCCGACCTGAGTGGCTGCGACCTGCGCGACACGCGCCTTTGCAACGCCGATCTGAGCGGAACGGTGCTGGATGGCGCTTTTCTGCCCGAAGAACGTGCTCTCTGATCCGATGCAAGACCAGCCCGATACAGGTCAACGCATCCAGTACGAGGCCATGGTCCTGGCCACCGGCCTGCAATGCCGCGAACCGAAGGCCACGGCGGGCCACTCCTGATCGGCATGGATCCGGCGGAACTGCGACGTCACTACGGATCGGCGGCCTTACGGCGCCGCGATCTCGCGGATGACCCGATCGCCCAGTTCCGCCTCTGGTTCGAGCAGGCCCTTGCCGCTGAGCTGCTCGAACCCAACGCGATGGTGCTCAGCACCGTGGCGGCGGATCAGCCGAGCAGCCGCACCGTGCTGCTCAAGGCCTATGACCAGCGCGGTTTTGTCTTCTTCACCAACAGCAGCAGCCGCAAAGCGAGGCAGATCGCTGCCAATGGCCGGGTTGGCCTCCTCTTTCCCTGGTATGGCCTCGAACGCCAGGTGGAAATCCAGGGTGAGGCGACGCCCATTGCCCTCCTGGAGACCCTGGCTTACTTCCGCTCCCGGCCCCGGGGCAGCCAGCTGGGTGCCTGGGTCTCCCAACAGAGCTCGGTGATTTCCGGCCGCCAACTGCTGGAGCAGCAGCTGGCGGCGATGCGGCAGCGGTTTGAGGCTGGTGAGGTGCCCTTGCCTCCGTTCTGGAGTGGCTATCGAGTGCGTCCGCAGACGATCGAGTTCTGGCAGGGGGGCGCCGATCGACTGCACGATCGCTTCCTCTACCAGCGCGAGGGCGAGACCTGGAATGTGGAGCGACTTGCCCCCTGAACGCAGAGGCGATCCGACCAATCCCTTGATGCGCTTATGCCGGTAAAGGCATACCATGGACTCATTCGGTGGATCACCCTCCTCCCATGGCCGATCGCATCTTCCAGTTCCGCCTACGCAGCGACCACACCGCGCCGGATCGTCAGACCGAAGCGTTGGTCGTGGACTTTCTCAATGCTGAGGGGCAGTGGGAACCCCAGGATCCAACCCTCACCACGCCGGGATTTCGGCTCCTCCTGCTCTCGCTGTTGCTCTGCCAACACTTCTATCTCGTGGCCAATGCCCGGGAGATGGCGCTTCCCCTCCATCGCGTCGAAGGCGACATCAAGGTCACCACCGGCGACGACTGGATTCTGACCGCCTTCCAGGGTGACTTCCGCATCAGCCTCGACCCCGCGGCCAGCCCAGACGATCGCGCCAAGGCCGATGCCGCTGCCCTTGATCACATCCGTCAGCGCATGGCCCTCTGCCCGGTGTCGCGCAACCTGCCTGGCACCGTGCAGAAGCTCACCAGCCTCTGCTTGAGCGAGGGGAGGGGCCCCGCCTGAGGGCTGTGGTCGGGGCCGCCGATCCGTGGCTATGGATCAGGGTGGTCGCCTCCACCGGCATGCCCCGCTCGTCCTTCCTGGTGATGCTGCTGGCTCTGGGCATGGCGCCCGTGGCCGCCCAGCCGAGGCGCGGTCTGCCGCTCAGCGCAGGTCAGTCGATTCTGGAAGCGGATGCGGTGCTGGTGTCCTCAGGCTGGCGTCCGCATCCGATCGGTCCAACCTTGCCCCTGGATCAGGAACGGGCCGGCGTGCCCCTCACCAGCCTGTCGGCCTGTTCCGGAACCGGGGTGGGGTTCTGCCGGTTTGATTACCGCCGCAACGGTCGCCAACTGTCGGTGGTCACGATCCCTGCCCCTGCTCGTGTCGAGCGTGGTCGGGCCATCGGTGGTGTTGTGGAGCGCTGGTGGGTCGAGACGGTCGGGCCTTAATTCGCTCAGAGCTCCCGACCTCAGCTGATTGTTCCGGTGAGCCGGATGGTCCCCCAAAGGTCAAACACGCAGAACACGATGCCGATCACGATGAGATCCCAGGCACGGTGACGGACCGCCCAAGGGGCCAGAAACAGTTCGGCAATGCCATGCAGAGCGGTTCCAATCGCCACGTGCTCCAAAACCAGCAGGCCATGGGCCAGCAGGAATAGAGCACTGGCCAGGCAGCGCATCACCACTTGCCAGGATCCGGCCAAAGCCTTCAGCAAACCATTCAGGAGGATGGGGCACCCTACCCCCAGCGCAACAGGGTTGTCCCCACGCTTCCGTCTTCCTTGATGTCCAGCAAGCGCCCGCCGGGGTGTTCCGGTCGATTCAGGGGGCAGGGTTGCACGGCCTGGAATGACGCCAGGGTTGATGGACAGCCCAGCAGGATCACATCCTGACGCCCTGGCAAAACACCTTGCCAGTGTTGATGGATATGGCCGAACACCACAGCGCGCAGGTCCGTCGCCGGCTGAAGCATGGCGATCAGCGCGGCGGCATCCTTCAGGCCGATGGCATCCATCCCTGGATCTCCGATCGCCACGGGGGGATGGTGGAGGGCCACCAGCAGCGGTCGTCCCGCCTGGCTGGGGTCTGTCAGCCGTTTCTGAAGCCAGGTGAGCTGCGCGGTTCCCAAGGCACCGGCGCAAGCTCCGGCCTGATGGCTGGAGAGAAGCAGCACCCTTGCGTTGCCAACCAGCAGCTCGGCGGGCGCCACCGCCGCAGTTCTGCCAAGCGCGGCTCGCAACAGGGCTGGATGATCATGGTTGCCTGGCAGCAGCGCTACCGCCACGGTGTCTGGTAGCCGTTCCAGGGAGTCGCGCAGTTTCTGGTATCCGCCCCAGCTTTCGTCCTGGCAGAGGTCACCGCTCACCAGCAGCAGATCAGGGTGAAGGGTCAGGCCCTCCTCCAGGGCTTGATGCCAAAGCCGCAGAGCTGGCTTGCCGCGCACCAGCGCAGAAGCCCGGTTCACCAGATGGGGATCACTCAGCTGCAGCAGGCGCACAATGAAAGCCTGATCGGCACCACCATTGTCGCCTCCTCTCATTAGTGGTTACTGTTGAGAAGATCGACGGAAACCGATGTCAGCAGGATCGCCGTCGACGCGGGTGAAGGAGCCGTTGGAGCGTGGGCTTCACGAGGACGGTCGGCGTCTCACCCCACAGCGTCGGCGAGTGCTCAATCTGTTTGAGCGGATCGGTTCCGGCTCCCATCTCAGTGCGGAGGATGTGCATCAGCACTTGCTGGAAGCGGAAGCCAGGGTGTCCCTCGCCACGATTTACCGCACCCTCAGGCTTCTGGTGGAGATGGGATTTCTGCAGGAGCTGGAGCTCACGGAAGGTGGACGTCGCTTTGAGCTTTGCTCTGGTGACCATCGCGATCACCATCATCTGGTCTGCATCCGCTGCGGACGCACCGAGGAGTTTGAAAGCATTCCTGTGATTGAAGCTGGCCGCGAGGCAGCTCAAAGCCATGGGTTCGAGTTGATCGAATCGAGCCTCAATGTGCGTGCGATTTGCCCGGATTGTCGCTGACGGCCTCTGCATGGTTCAGGCAGGGCATCCAGTAGTCACCCATCCGATGGCTACCTGAACAGCCGAGTCTCAGGGCTTGCTGTTCGGCCTCTTCGCGGGTCGGATAGGCGAGCAGGGTGTCTGGTTCGCTGGCGGTGGCGGTTCCAGAAGGGCTGTGTTGATGCGAGGCGCCCTGATGGGCGTGATGGCTTCCTGTTCCGCCGCCCAGATGCACGAGGCCCATGCCCTGGGGCCCTGCGGTCCAGACCCCCATGGTGTTGACGCCTACCGCCAGAAGACCCATGCCCACCACCGCACAGTTGATGACTCCCATGGCCACGACACCGATGGACACCACGCCCATGGGCACAACGCCAATGCAGATCACACCCATCGGCACGATGCCGATGGAGATGGTGCCGAGGGGGGCAACGCCGAAGGCAATCCGCTTCGGTTTACTGCCGCAATGGGCCGGAGCCTGATCTTGCATGCTCAAGTCTGGTGGTTGGTTCATGCTCTCAGCTCAGGGACCCGCAGCAACTGGAACCATGACCAGCGGTGCAGCCGAAGCAGTGATCCGCGACGTGAATCTCCATGCCGATCAGCTGATTGGTCTGATCCAATAAATCCTCCAGATGGCGGATCGGTCCCTTGATCGAAAGCCCGAGCTGCTGGTTGAAATCACAGTCGAAGAGTTCACCCGTCCAGTTGACGCTGATCAGTCCTCGGCACATCACGGCCTCGAGGTTCTCGTGGCGATGGGCGAGCTGAAGCGTCTTTTGGTAAGTCTCCAGCTCGCCGCGATGGGCGAGGTCGCGGGCGAATCGCTCGATCGGCATGTTGGTGATAGTGAGCAAGCGGTTGAAACGCAGGCCGTAGCTGTCTGCAAGGGCCCGCTGATAGTGCTCTTGCAGCTGCGCCTGGGGTGGTGGCAGCGCCGCTCCTGCCGGGTTGTAAACCAAATCCAAGGGCAAGGAGCCGTCAGGGTTCCCATAGCCGAGGGCATTCAGGCGCTGTAGAGCTTGGATGCTGCGCTCGAACACTCCGTCACCCCTCTGGCTGTCGACTCGCTCCGCCTCCGTACAAGGCAGCGAGGCCACAACATGCACGTTTTGAGCTGCCAGGAACTCCGCGAGATCCTCCTGACCATCCTCCTGAAGGATGGTCAGATTGCAGCGATCGATCACCGCAATTCCCAAGGATCGTGTCCGCTCCACCAGAGAGCGAAAGCGTGGATGGAGTTCGGGTGCCCCACCAGTGAGATCAAGGGTTTTGATTTGTAGCCGTTCCAGCAAGTTGGGGATGATCTCGATCAGATGATCCGCCATCATTTCGGTCCTCCAAGGACCGGCATTCACATGACAGTGGCTGCAGCTTTGGTTGCAGCGGTAGCCCAGGTTCACCTGCAACGTGTGCAGCTGGTTCCGATGCAGCGTGGGGAAGCTCGTGGTTCGGGTCGTCGAGGCCAGGGCGTGCAATCCAGTGGGGACCATTCTGGATTGTGAAGACTCCAGGGTGTGAATAACAGACAGACAGAGAGGCCCGACCATGGGGCCGGGCCTCAGGTTCAATGGCTGCTTTGGCAGTGGATCTTTGTGATCGCGAACCGAATAGATAGAACGTGCAGGCTCGATCGACTCTGCACAAAATGATTCAATTGTTGTGCGGAGTTGCTGGCGCAGGGCCCTGGGGCCATGACGTTTCAGCAATGAAATCTTTGCGACCCTGGGGCACCTGGCACGGCGCATAGGGAGATCATAAACCCCTTTTTGAAAAGGGCTTGACTGACCTTAAGACTTCAGAAATTCGAACGAGACTGTTGGAGCAGGGTCCGAAAACGTCAGCCAACTCCTTGTTGCTGGCGGGGTGGAGTGTCTTCCGACATGGAGCCTCCGAATCAGTGATCTAACTGTTGTTCAGGTTTTTAGGGGTTGCAAGCGCAAGTGAGTCAATGGGGTCAATTCTTGATGTTGCTTCAAGTCTCTTCATTGCCGTTACAGCGTGTGCTTGGCGTTTTGAAGCGCAGCCCCAGGCAGCTATGCCCCAGTTCATGGCGATGCCACAGCACCTGGACGGCGCGGGACTCGCCGAAATGCCCCTGGGCATCTTCCAGGCTCAGGTGTCCCTGCTGGCTGGGCAGCGTGCCGATCTCTCCATCCAGGATCACGCAGGCGCCGTCCTCGCTCAGGGCGCTGAGCTCTCCCTGGATGCAATCCCAGCTGCGGGCCTGGGCACCGATCTCAAGACAGAGACAGGCATGCCTGGGAGTCAACAGGCGTTGAAGTGTGTCGGCCATGGCCCCACCTCTCGGCTGTCATCAGTCTCTGATCCATCACAGCCACCGGAGCGTTCGTTTCGGTGAGGGTTTGGTGAATGTTGGCTGTCCATGCCTGCGATCCGGTCAGGATGATCTTCGAGATATGGGCCATGCCGTGAGGGCCTTGCCACTGGTTGTGCTCGGTGCAATCTCCGGGTTGCTTGGCAGTGGATTCGCCCTGATCCGTCCTGATCTCCTGCTCCAGACTCCTCAGGGTGAGATCGATCCGATTGCCTGGCTGGTTCCAGAGCAGCCCCCGCAGCCCCCGCCCCTCGATCAGATCGCGAGCTATCAGCCCGATCAGGCGCTGCCGCTCGAGCGAGCTGACGGCAGTGCCGTCACCGTGGGCTACAGCAGCATGATCCTTGATCCACGCTGGGTGGATCTTGAATTTTTCGGCGGCTGGCAGCGGGAGCTGGAGGCCAATGACGACGCTGCAGCCTTGCTGTTCTTCACGGGCCCCACCTTTGAGAAGGGGCACCCGAATGAGCCACTTGGGATCGCCTTGCACGGTGATCTCAAACTTCGCAATGGCCTCTGGCGCGCCGGAAACCGTGCCGCCGCCGCAGGTCGGGCCTACGTGGCGGTTTCCGAATCAGGGGAGCTGGTGTTTGGCTACGGCGATCTCACCCCGGAACGCCAGGCGCGTTACCGCTGGTTCATCGGTGGCCTGCATGCCTTCGATCACACCGTCAGTCATCCACCAGAGAGCTATCGCGGCGTGTACGGCGCCATGAAGCTCGCCGATGTGCGCATCGTCTACGGCTTGCGGGCCGATGGTCGGCTGGAGGTGATCGAAACCGCTGACGGCGTTCATTTCGATGATCTACGCCTACTGGTTAAGGCCCTGGGCTTCCAGGCGGCCTATCTGCCGGATCATGCCTCCAAGTCGCGCCTGATCGTTCCGGGTCGACGTCTCTGGAGCGAGGAGCAGGCGGTCTGGGTGAGCGGAGGGAAACCGTCGATCACCGCTCTGCCCTTCATGGTGCGTGTCCTGCCCCGCTCCGGGCCTGCGTGAGTGCCTTGAACCAGGCCACATAGGCCTGCGGTCCATCGGGAATGCAGACATCCATGCGAAGGGGGTCTTCAGGGTCACTGATGCCCTTCAGGGATCCATCAGCGAGGGATGGCCGGTCGACCTCGCCGCCGCTGCTGTCCACCAGGACCACCCGGTTGGCTTTGTCGTAGCGGTCGCCGATCTCCTGGAGCAAGGTCAGAAAGCCCCTGTCGCTGCCGCCCCTCAGCCAACCGGTCCCGGAAGGACAGGGGGTTGAGGTGACCGTGTCTCCGACTCCCACCAGATGGGGCATTTGATCCGGGCTGATGCGCTCATGGCAGAGGCTCAACAGGGCTTCATGGTTGTGGGGGGCGGTGCGCACGTTGAAGTCATCGCCCAGGGGAGCGCTGCCGGTGCGGGCGGCGATGTGACGGTTAATCAGCACCAGCAGCCCCGCCTCTTTGATGGCTCCGCGCAGCATGAACTGGATGTCGGTGCTGCCCACATCGTTGGGTTCAGCCGGTTTCAATCGCTCTTGCCCCTGGGGATCTCGCCCCAGATTGGGGGCCACATGCAGGAAGAAGGAGTTACCGAGTCCCTGGTTGTCGGCTGCGGCCATCAGTGCATCCATCAGGGACGCGAGCATCGTCTGCAGCTCTCGCTGCCGGGTCACATCACCTGGAACTCTCGCGAACAGGCTGTTGAGGTTGATGGTCGGTGACACCTGAGTGTCGAGAATCGCCCGTTGGATCTCCTGCTTGAGATCCCCAGCTGTTAGCTCCGGCATCAGTGCCGGCAGCCGCTCGGTCAGGAGCCTCTCCATGCGTTGCGGAACCTCTGCCAGAAACGCCATCTCTTCATCGCTGACCCCAGGGTGGCTGAGGCGGCCGTAGCGGTCCTGGAGCTGCACACCTCCAGCGGCGAGGCCAGGGAGGTAGAGACCATCGCGCCCTGGCCGAACACGATCGCCGAGGGCCTGCTCCACCAGCCGGTTCACGCCACGACGTCCCTCATGTTCTCCATTGGTGAGCACAGCGAAACAGCCGTGCATCTGCGCCACACACTCCACGTAACCGCGATCCATCCTCCGGGTGAGTGGATCTTTCACGAGATCCATGCAGACGCCATCGAGGTCTTGCACGATCAGGAGGTCAGAGCTGGCGGCCAGCTCAGCGTTCAAGCAGTCAAGGCTGATTGGTGTCATCGATTCAGCGCGCTCCCATGGCGATCTGATAAGCGGGGCGTTCGCGAACCCGCTCGATCATCGTCTGAATCACCGGGTATGGGCTCAGGTCAATGTCCGGGAAGAAGATCGGCAGATAAGCCAGGTAGGCCTGCACAGCACAGTCCGCTGCTCCCCAGCTCTGGCCCACCAGTGGATGGCCTGGGTCGAGTTGGCGGTTCAGCTCACCCATGAGGCGTGGGAACTCCCGCTCCCGGTTGCTGGGCACGAACAGGGCGATGGCCAGGGTTGCGTTAGCGAACAGCAGCCATTGGCTGGTGAGAGCCCGTTCTGCCGCGGAGTGAATGTCGCTGCTGTGCTGTTCTGCAAGATGCAGCAGGATCGCGCCGCTCTCAAACAGTTTCAGGGGCTGTCCATCTGGACCCTGGAGGCTGTCATCTTCCAGAGCAGGAAGCTTTCCAAACGGGTTGATCGTCAGAAAATCCGGCTGGCGGTGTTCTTGGGCCTGCAGGTCGAGCTCCACCAGGTTGTAGGGGATGCCCTTCTCCTCCATGTACCAGCGCGGCATCGAGGCGCGGGTGCGTTGACCGCCGTAAAGGGTGAGCGCCATGGAAACGCGTGTTTAGGGTGTCGGGGGATCATGGCCCCGAGGCCTCGCGCGCTGCCAGCAGCATGGATACGGCCCTGAAGAGCAACACCTTCTTTCCCCGCAGCCTCGATGCTGAGCCGATCAGGCGGCGCATCCTGGAGCTCGAGTCCGGCCGCGTCGGTTTCTACAGCGTGGGGCTGTATCCAGCCTCTCTCGCCTACAACTGCGCGATGCAGCAGGACGAGACCCCCAATCTCCTGCTGGCACCAAGGCCTGGCCGTGATCTGTTCGGGGCCTTCCCCCCAGCGGCCCTTGAGGGCATGGATCCTGCGCATGTCGACGCCGTCGAGCGCATGGCGAGCCATTTCAGCGAAGGTCAACGCCTGACCAACACCCTGGCCGACCTCCTTCAGCGCTGTGAACTGGTGGTGCTCAGCGCTAACAGCAACCATGTGGAGGAGGATCTGGCTGAAGCCTGTCGTCTGCGAGAGGAGCTGGGTCGGGAGCAGGTGGTGCTGGCCTGCCTAGCCGGCTCCTTCAGCCATGACCACATCGCCAATGAGTCCTATGTGCTTTGTGAGAAGGTTCCGAACCTCGCGTTCTTCTCTGGCTTTCATCGCCATGGGGCCCTGCGCAATCCCCTCGACAGCTTCACGGCGAACTTCTGCCATCCCAATGCACTCACGGCCCTTCTCGGTGCCCGCATGCTGGACCAGCTTTCACCCAATATTCAGGTCTCTCCAGGCGTCCACAACATCGAAGGCCAATACATCAAGGCGGCCAAGAACATGTCGTCGGTCTTCGCCGGTTTCGGTTACAGCTTTCACCAGGACAACCCCGGTGTTTTGCCGACGTTGCTGACCTTATTGCTCGATCAGTGCCTTGATCAGGCCGCCACCGTTTCGATAGCGCGCCGGGATCGCCAGCGGCTTTACAACCGTCAGCCCTTTCCGCTCACGGAACTCGGCTACGGCGTGCAACGGATCGAAGCGGCTCTGGTGCGCGGTGGTGATATGGAAAAGGTGCGCGATCACACCTTCGCCCAGCTCACGGCCATGGTGGCCGATGTGCGCGGCAGCATGATGCTTCCGGTCTCGGGAAAACCCACACGCAACTTTCAGGCCGGTCAGGTTCTGGCGGAAAGGATGCGCAGTGAACAGCGCTGTCCCGCCTCGATGGAAGAGCTGGAGGGGTGGTGCGAGCAGGCCGGTTTACGCAAGGGAGGGCTTGAGGGGCTCAAGGCTTTGCGTTTCTGGCCTCAGATCGCCCGCAAGTACGCCATTCCCGTGCATGACGCCTCGATGTTGAATTTGCTCTACATGGCGATCTACGGCAACAGCGCCACCAAGGAGGTGGCCTTCTCGGTGATGACCGACAGCCGCGAACTGTCGAACTACTGCCAGGAGTCCGTACGTCCAACCCATAGCCGTCGCTATGCGGAGGCCCTTCAGAACCTCGCGCAGCCCGAAGCCATGGATTTGATGGTGAATGCGGTGATTGCCGACAACGCCCGTCGCCTAATCCGCGACGACGCAGTTCTGGACGACCTAGAAGCCACTGGTGAACCCCCCGCCTACCTGAAGGCGATGAACGTGATCGAAAACGCTCTCTGATTGTTCAGCTGCTGGGCAGGAGCCGTTCAGTTGTCAGTCAGTTCCACCACCGCATCGGCGATGGGGCGATAGGCATCGGGGTCACAGCTCATCACGATGACTTGCAAGCCCCGCTCGACGGCCTCCCGCAGCATGGAGAGAACAGCCTGCAGGCGATTGGGGTCGCTGTTGGTGAAGGCGTCATCGAACAGCACCGGAAGGCAGCCGTCATGGCCATGACGCAACACATCGGCAATCGCCAACCGCATGGCGGCATTCAGCTGTTCTTTCATGCCGCCGCTGAGATCCTCAAAGGCAAAGGCAAGGCCGTCTCTCTCCAGCCCAAGGGCTTCGAGCCCCTGTTTCGGGTCGTAGCCAAGTTGAACGCCATCGGCTCCCCGCCTGCCCTCTGGAGGCTTCGTCTGTCTGAGCAGCGGGGTGAGGAAGTGGTTGATGCTCAGGCGTAAGGGTTCCGTGTAGCGGCTGGAGAGATCGCTTCGGGCCTGTTGGAACAAGCTCAGCAGGTGACGGTGGGCCTCCACGCGCTGGCGTTCCTGTTGCTCCCTAGCTATGCACTGGTCGAGCCGGGTACGTGCTTCCTCCTCGGCGCCATAGGGATCCGCAAGGCTGAGGGCTTCGCAGCGCTCCTGAAGAGCACCTCGCTGGGCGCTCAGCTCCTGCAGGCGCTTGCGCAGCAGGCTGTCCTTGTACTCCAGTTCCTTTCCGTCTAAGCCTTCCTCTTGCTCGAGGGGGATGAGGCGCTTCCGCAGGGCCTGCTCTTGCGCACGCAGGGCTTCCAAGGCCGGATCCAGTGTCGCGAGTTCGCCACTCTGTTCCACCACTTCGGCGCGCTGCCGACGGCGTGCCTCGGATGCAGCATCCAGGCGCTCCCGGCGCAGCCGACGCTGTTGCAACTCCTGGTCGCTTCTTCGCAGTTCCTGTTCTTGCTGTCGGCTTTGCTCCCTTGCCAGTCGCAAACTGTCTTGCACCCTCCGGTAGGTGATTCGACATTGCTCCAATGCCTCGCGCAGTGTCGCTTGTGCGTGTGTTGGAGAGGTGGTGGATGCTGACGGCTCCTCCTCCTGGGATGCCATGGGTTCCTCGAGGGCTTCCAGACGGTCTCGCAGGGTGGCGATCGCCTCAGCTGGATCCTGCTGATCCTTCGATCCTTGGCGTTGAAGCTGTTCCCCAAGGAACCGATACTCAGCCTCGAGTTTGGTGCGTCGACGCCATTGCTGCTCAGCCTCAGCCAGGCTGCTCACCCCCAGGGCTTCAAGCCTTTGTGCCTGTCGCCGTTCTAAGGCGGTCCGCTCCTCCACCAGGACCTTGAGATCGCTCCCTCCCCCGGGGATGACTTCCAGTTCCATCGCCTCGCCGACTTGGAGCCTGAAGGCTTCGCTCAACAGCCGCTCCTCTCCGGTTTCAAGGGGACTGCCATCGATGAGAATGCTCTCTTGCGCCCGCAGAAGTTTCACCCGGGTGGCCATCGTCTCCTGACGGATGCGGAGGTGTTCAAGTTGCTTCTCTTGCGCCTGCAGGGCCTTGAGTTGCTCTTCGCTCAGGCTGATGGTCTGCTTCAACTGCTCCTGCACGGCCTGGAGCTGGTTCTGGAGGGATGATCGCGTGCGTTGCTTGCTCTCCAACTCCTCCAATTGCGCCGTCAGGTCCTGCCGCTCCTCCCGGCGGCGCAACGACTGGCCACGTTGTTCAAGGCTCTGGCGTTGCAGCTCGAGCTTCTCGAGCTCCACTTGCGTCTGTTCGTGCTGTTGGTGTTTCTGCTTCAACGCTCTTTCCATGGGCTCCAGGCCTGCATCGAGCTGCTGGCGTTCCAGGGCTTGCTGTTGTTCCTCCGCATCGAATTGCATCAAGGCGGCGCGATTGCGTTCCAGCCGTTCCCGTTTCAAGGTCAGCGGTTCGATGGCCTGCTGCAGGGAGCGTCGCTGCTCGAGGCGCTCGCGGCTTCGCTGCAGAGCTGGGAGCTGTTCTCGTTCAATCGTCTTCATCTCTCCGACGATTCGATCCAGCTCCTCGCTGCTGTCTTCGAAGTTCTGTCGCTGACGCCGCGCCTCCTCCAGGGTGTTTCGCGCTGCGCTCAGGTCCTGCTGGCATTGCCAGAGCAGGCTGTTTTGGCGCACGCCTCGAGTGCTGAGGCTGCTTTGAACAAGAAGCTCCAGTTCGTCATGGATGCGTTGATCCAGCGGAGATTGCAGCGCTCCTTCCGCCCGTGCCTCCAGCTGTTCAATCAGGGCATCGAGGGCATAGTGCTCCGGGCCGCGGCCGAGCAGGTCTTGACCGGCATCTCCCTGCATCACCCAGAGGTGGGCCCAGCGGCTCGGCAGGATCCGGTTGGCCTGGCGACTGCCGAGGATCTCCTCAACGCCGAGCAGCGTTGCCAGGGTCTCTTCTGCTTCGCTGCCCAACAGGGCTGGCTGACCATCGGACCGCAGTCGCACGCTGCCACTGCTGCCACTGAAGCGTTTCTGAACAGTCCAGCTCTGATCTCTTGCCTCAAAGCCGACCTCCACTAAGGGATGGCCGGCGTGGAGACGAGAGCACAGGGTTTGTACCGCCGCTCCCGTCGCGCTAGCCCGCAGGAACAGACCCCGGTGCATGGCGGTGACCAGGGAGCTCTTTCCACTCTCGTTGGCGCCGCTGATCAAGGTGAGACCTGGGGCAAAGCTGAGTTCCAGATGGCGATGACGGCGCACGCATTCCAGGCGGCAATGGGTCAAGCGCATGGGGCCTCCTTCTGAGCCCTTGGGTTCTCACCGCTCTCCCGTTCGCAGAGACGATGCAGTTCACACAGGGCTGTCTCCAGCAGCGTGACCTGCTCGGGATCGTTGCTTCGCTCCAGCTCCCCCAGTAACTGCAGCGCCACAGCACTGAGCAAGGGGCCGTCTCGGCGATCCGTCAGCTCACTCAACTCCTCTGCTTGCGGCCTTCGATGGATGCCTTCCCCGCGGAGACGTAGGTGCAGCAACGATGGCTCCAACTGCTCGAGGCGCTGCGCGAAGGCCTGATGGTCAGCGAGGCTCAGCTGTCCCTCGAGTTCGAGCCTGATCAGATCCTTGCCCACCCGGCGGCCCACTTGCTGATCCAGCCAGTGCTCCAGTCGCTCCAGGTCGGTGTTGGAGTTGAGCTGCATCTTGAGGCCATGCCATTGGATGCCGGCGGTTCCCAGAGTCGTGACCTGGGGCGGCCTCTGCCGCTTCAGGTCCACTTGCAAGATCTGTCCGCGTTGCTCAGCGCTCGAGCGTGAAAAGCGATCGGGTTCGGGGGTGCCGCTGTACCAGCAGCGCTCGCTCACCCGATGGAGAGCATGCCAATCGCCCAGGGCGATGTAGTCGACCTCCCGCTCAATCCCGGGCCCGAGCCGGAGACGGTTGCTCTCTGCCCTGCCGCCACCTCCGGCTTCAAGGTCGTCATCGCCACCGTTGAAGCCTTGCACTGAGCCATGGGCCAGAACCACACGACTGGAGTCCGAAGGAAGGCTGCTCCAGTCGAGGGCATCGAGCCATGCGGTGGGGCTTTCGCCTTCGTGCTGACGCAGCAGTGGACAGGGCAGGACCACCAGCTCCGGAAGCTTGATAGGGCGGCGCTCCAGCAGAAGCTGTAGCCCGGGGCAGCGTTGCTGCATCTCCCGTTGCACGTCAGTTCGGCGCCAAATGCCACCAGCTCCCCCATGGTCATGGTTGCCGGGAATCACCAGCACCGGGCAGGGGATGGAGGCCATCACCTCCAGCACCTCCATCACCGTGGCGGTGGGGACGGCAGCGGAATCGAAGAGATCTCCTGCCACCAGCAGTGCATCAGCGTTCTGCCTCTGGGCGTGCTCCGCGATCCGGCTGATCGCTTCGATCCGCGCCTGTTGCAATCGAATCCGCTTCTGTTGGTCTTCCACCCAGCGGAACGGCTTGCCGATCTGCCAGTCGGCTGTATGCAACAGACGGGGCAAGGCAAGCCGTGTGCGGACGTGGCCCCATGCTGCCTGAGGTTCTGACCACTCGCCCCTGGTGTGGCGATGGAATCGCGCCATTCTCCGGATTGAGACGCATGCGATCACCCATGGCTGAAGGGGCTCTTCATCACGAATCGTCCCTGCAGCAAATCGCCGGGCAGTTTCACCCACCTGAGCGGATCGCTGGGATTCAGTCGCTTGGCAGCGGCAATGTCAATGACACGTTTCTGGTTCGGCTGGATGGAGAGGGTGATCCTCCGGCTTTCGTGATGCAGCGCTTGAACACGACTGTGTTTGCCAGGCCGGAACTGGTGATGGGCAACTTGCTCACCCTGGGTCGTCATGTGCAGCGCCGTTTGGCGTCCCCACCACCCGAACTCGCAGGTCGGCGCTGGGAGGTGCCCCGCGTGCTCGCCGCCCGCGGGGAGGCGGGCCATTGGGTGGAACACGATGGCCAGTTCTGGCGATCGATCACCTACATCGGAGCTGCGACCACCACGGATGTGATCCGTGATGCCAGCCATGCCCGTGAGATCGGCTACGGCCTGGGGATGTTCCACCACCTGATTAGTGACCTACCAGCGGGGGAGCTGGCCGACACCCTCGAAGGGTTCCATGTTACGCCAGCGTACCTGTCTCGTTACGATGCCGTGCTGTCTTGCTGCTCGGTCGATGGAGCGT
The DNA here is from genome assembly GCF_014217855.1 of Synechococcus sp. HK01-R. Taxonomy (NCBI): domain Bacteria; kingdom Bacillati; phylum Cyanobacteriota; class Cyanophyceae; order Synechococcales; family Synechococcaceae; genus Synechococcus; species Synechococcus sp. HK01-R. The sequence continues at coordinate 1,758,793 of NZ_CP059059.1, forward strand.
CCGAGCCCAGGTTGCAGCAGGCTCTCGAGCATGTGGAGCGCAGGCGTGTGGGGGTGGATGTGTTGGAGGCTGCCTGTGCTCGAGGCGAGCTTCAACGTCGTCCCATCCACGGTGATCCGAAGATCAACAACGTCATGATCGATGAGAGCAATGGCCAGGCCGTTGGCTTGATCGACCTCGATACGGTCAAGCCTGGCCTGATCCATTACGACATTGGTGACTGTCTGCGCTCCTGTTGCAATGCCGCCGGAGAGGAAACCCTCGACCTCGCCTCCGTGCGCTTTGATCTCTCGCTGTGTCGTTCCATCCTCGATGGCTATCTCGCCATTGGTCGCTCTTTTTTGACGGATGCCGATCTGCGTTATCTCCCCGATTGCATCCGCCTGATTCCCTTCGAGCTGGGTCTCCGCTTCCTGACGGATCATCTCGAGGGCGACATTTATTTCCGTACGGAGCGGCCTGAGCACAACCTCGACCGCGCGCTTGTGCAGTTCGCCCTCACCGAGTCGATCGAAAGCCAGTGGGACGCGATTTCAGATCTAGTCCAGGCATCGATCAGCGCCTGTCCTGTCCGCTCCTGACATGGCCCGCCATTCCGTGATGGTGCGTCAGGTCTGCTCTTTGCATCCCTTTGCATCAGAACTGAGTCCGACCCTCTCCATCCGTGTCGAGTTTGTCTGGAGAGAGTCCGGCCAGCTTGAGCTCAGCTTTGGTCTTCGCCCGTTGCTGCCCAGTGGCGATCTGGAGGAGCTCTTGTTACCCCCGCTCCAACCGACCCCTCAACGTCGGGATGATCTCTGGCAGCACACTTGTTTTGAGGCCTTTCTCGGTTTACCCGGAAGCCCTTGCTACTGGGAGCTCAATGTCTCCCCCTCCGGCGACTGGAACCTTTATGCCTTTGACGCCTACCGGGTGCGACGGGAACCTGTTGATGTGCCGTTGGCTGTCGAACAACCACCCTCGCTCACCCTCCAGCGCGGCCTCCGCGATCTTCGCGGCGATATCCAGCTTCCCCTGCACCCCTGGTGGCCTCCAGGAGTGCAGCCCGAGCTCGGTCTTGCCATGGTGGTGGAGGAACGGGATGGTCGCTTGAGCACCTGGGCCCTTCGCCATCCAGCGGAGCAGGCTGATTTCCACGACCGTCGCGCCTTTCTGTCGTTCTGATCGCTGCCCTCAACCGGATGGCCCGTGCCCGTTCACGTCGTTGGTGCTGGACTCTGCTGGCGGCGCTGCTGATACCGGCGGTCATCGTCAGTCAGCGCAGCGGAGGGGGGGGATCCCAGGCCTCAAGGGTCGCGCCTGCCTCCCTGCCGGTGCTTCCCACCCACCCCGCTCTTCCCCGCAGTGCGGACGGTCGCCACTATCCCTTGATCCCGCAGGATCCCAGCGCGCTGGCGACGTTGCTGGAGGCTCTTGAGGCTGCGATCCGGGCGCCGGCGACACCGGATTCAGCCCTGCCGCGACTCGCCCATCAGCAGCAGGTGATCTATCGGGTGCTCTCCCGCGATCCCGCAAGGGCTCGACAGGTCCGCCAAGCCCTGTCGCCCTCCTGGCATTGGTTGTTTGATCAGCACGTCGCGGCCCGCCGGGAATTTCTGGCCATGCACCGGGGGCCGGCTGGTTCGACGCTGCCCGCATGGCGCATTCAGGCACCGGCCCCGGCTGAGCGCCTGCTCGAGGCGTACCGCAGTGCTTCGGCCAAGACCGGGATTCCCTGGGAGGTTCTAGCGGCGGTGAATCTGGTCGAAACCGGTATGGGTCGGATCGATGGGGTGTCGGTCGCCAATGCCCAGGGACCTATGCAGTTTTTGCCCAGCACGTGGGCGGAGCCAGGCATCGGTCGTGGCGGCAACATTCGTGATCCCTGGGATGCGATCCATGCCGCTGCTCGCTACCTCGTGCGTCGGGGGGGACTCAGCGATATCCGCCGCGGGCTCTGGGGGTACAACAACAGCCATCACTACGGAGAGGCCGTTCTGCGCTACGCCGCGGTTTTGAAGGCTGATCCGGCTGCCTACCGGGGCCTGTACCACTGGGAGATTCACTACGCCTCGGCTGCAGGGGATCTCTGGTTGCCCGTGGGCTATGCCCAGGCAAAACCGATTCATGTTCGGGACTATTTGCGTCGCCAGCCCTTCAGCAGCCCACCAACTACGCTGCGACCAACTGAGAACAATCCTGCGCGTGGCCAAGGAACTGACGCATCGGGGCGATGAGCTCAAGTCGCTTGGCTGGTCTGCCGAGGACGTGGCCCGTTATGCCGAACTGTGGGAGTACCGCCAGCGCTGGGGGGCGATGAACCTCGAACGGGAGGACCGACTCTTCCTTCGCAAGGCAGAAGCTGCCCTCCCGGCCATCCTCAGCGGCAAGGCAGCTGCCCGCAAAGGGCTGCGTGACAAGGCCTATGTGCGTTGGCTTCAATTCCATCTCGATGCCATGCAGGCAGCAGAGGCAGCGTTCGGTTTGCCTGATGGTGCCCAGGGTGCCTGGCCGATGTTGCTCGAGGAGGAGCTGCGCCTACTCGACTACTACCAACCCGTTCTCGGCCTTCCCGACACCCTGAAAGCCAAGGGCTTCGATCCCGTTCGCGAGGAGCTGGCTGAGATGGCCACCGCTCTTGCCGCCTCATCGGGTGAGATGCGCCAGTACGACTTCATGGCCGCCCTTGAGGCCCTGAAGGCCAAGGAGTCGACTCGCTTCCGACCTCTGCGTGACCTGGAAGGAGCTCAGCCTTATCCCGTGCTCCACGCCGATGCGCTGGTCAGCTTCCGGGATCAGGTCCGGGCTCGACTCACGCCACTCCTTCGGGAGACCTTGCCGTCTTTGGCCAACAGCGAGAAACCTGAACCGCCTGCCGATTGGAGTCGGGACCCTGGTGCCGGAAGCTAGAACAGGGATTCATTGCTCGACTGGCCTTGGCTTCGCATCGCTTCGAGACCCTGCAGCTGCATGCCGGACAGGCTCCTGATCCGGCGACCAATGCCCGGGCGGTGCCGATTTACCAGACCAGCTCCTACGTGTTCAATGACGCTGAGCACGGTGCCAACCTGTTTGGCCTGAAGGAGTTCGGAAACATTTACACCCGTCTGATGAATCCGACGACGGATGTCTTTGAGAAGCGTGTGGCTGCCCTCGAGGGAGGTGTGGCTGCCCTTGCTACAGCGTCTGGTCAGTCCGCTCAGTTCCTGGCGATCACCAACTGCATGCAGGCTGGTGACAATTTTGTCTCCACCTCGTTCCTCTACGGCGGCACCTACAACCAGTTCAAGGTGCAGTTCCCTCGCCTCGGCATTCAGGTCAAATTCGCTGAGGGTGACGACGTCGCCAGTTTTGCCGCCCAGATCGATGCCAACACCAAGGCGATCTATGTGGAGGCGATGGGGAATCCCCGCTTCAACATTCCTGATTTCGCCGGCTTGTCTGCCCTGGCTAAGGAGCGTGGCATTCCTCTGATTGTTGACAACACCCTGGGTGCCTGTGGAGCGTTGCTACGACCGATTGAACACGGTGCCGATGTGGTCGTGGAAAGCGCCACCAAGTGGATCGGTGGCCATGGCACCAGCCTCGGTGGTGTGATCGTGGATGCCGGCAGCTTTGACTGGGGCAACGGCCGTTTCCCGCTCATGAGTGAGCCCAGTGCCGCTTATCACGGACTGGTCCACTGGGATGCCTTCGGCTTCGGTAGCGAGATCTGCAAAATGCTGGGTGTTCCCGCTGACCGCAACATCGCCTTTGCCCTGCGGGCAAGGCTTGAAGGGTTGCGTGACTGGGGCCCGGCGGTGAGCCCCTTCAACAGCTTCTTGCTGTTACAGGGGCTCGAGACCTTGAGCCTGCGTGTTGAGCGTCATGCGGAGAATGCGATGGCCCTGGCGTCCTGGTTGCAGGACCATCCCCGGGTGGCATCCGTCAGCTATCCCGGACTGGTCGGCGATCCCTATCACGCCAGAGCGAAGCAGTACCTCACCGGCCGGGGGATGGGCTGCATGCTGATGTTCTCCCTGAAGGGTGGGTTTGATGATGCGGTTCGCTTCATCAATGGTCTTCAGCTCGCTAGCCATCTCGCCAATGTCGGTGATGCCAAAACCCTTGTCATCCATCCAGCTTCCACCACCCACCAGCAGCTTTCGGAGGAGGAGCAGGCCTCCGCAGGCGTGACCCCCACGATGGTTCGCGTTTCGGTGGGATTGGAGCACATCGATGACATCAAGGCCGATTTCGATCAGGCCCTGGCATTGCTTTCCTGATCTGCGACCTCAAGGCGTGACCCCATGGCACTGATTCTTCCGCGCAGCTATCACAAGATCGCCGCGGTCGAACGCAACGGCATTTCCTGGATCGAGCCCGAGCTTGCCGAGCGTCAGGACATCCGGCCCCTGAGGATCGGCATTCTCAACATCATGCCCCTGGGAAAGCAGTACGAATTCAACCTGCTCCATCCCCTCGGGCTATCCCCTCTGCAGATCGAACCGATCTGGATCCGACTCACCAGTCATTCCTATAAAACCTGGGACCATCACCACCTCGATCAGCTCTACGTGAGCTGGGAGGAGGCCACCGCTCAGGCGCCCCTCGATGGCCTGATCATCACCGGTGCTCCAGTGGAGCATCTTCCTTTCGAGCAGGTCACCTATTGGCCAGAACTTGTGGATCTGATCGAGGAAGCCCGACGCAGTTGCGCCAGCACCCTTGGGCTTTGTTGGGCCGGATTTGCCTTGGCGTATCTGGCTGGAGTCGACAAGATGCCGTTTGAAAAGAAGCTGTTTGGGGTGTATCCCATGCGCAGCCTGGTGCCGGGCCATGCCCTGATGGGAACCCAGGATGATCGCTTCTTCTGCCCCCAGAGTCGCCATGCCGGACTGGCGGATTCGGCGATGGAGGCCGCTCAGCGTCAGGGAAGGCTGCGCTTGCTCGCCCATGGCGAAGACGTCGGCTACACCATCTTCGAGACCACCGATCAGCGTCAGCTGATGCACTTGGGGCATCCCGAATACAACACGTCCAGGATCCTGGGGGAGATGGAGAGAGACCGGGCTCGCGGTGATGTGCCGCCTCCCGAGAACTTTGATGCTGATCACCCCCAGACCCTCTGGCGCTCCCATCGCAATCTGCTGTTTCAGCAGTGGGTCTGGTTCTGTTATCAGCGCGTCAGTCTGGCGGGCTGATGGGCTGCGCTTTGTCGCTGTAGAACACCGTGCAGCGATAGCGATCGCTTTCGCGCACCTGGATGGTGGTGCATTGGGTGTCGGTCACAGTGCTGCCTTGCGGCACCTGTTGCTGGGCCCTTTCGCTGGCATCCTGGGCATCCCAGACCGACTCGGCGGTGATGCTTCCCGCCACGAGGGCTGAAGGGGCAAGAAGGAGAAGGAGCAGAACACCAGCGCTCTTGCCAATCACCTGGTTCATCACGGAGGCGCTGGTCTCGATCGCACGCTCGCTGGATGGGCCCCGATTGAGCTCCCGTTCGAGAGCTTCCACACGTTTTTCCCTGACGCAGTGGCGACATCCGCCTGTGGTCTGGAGATGTTTTTCAGGTGTGATGCAGATCTGCTGCACAGGGTGTTTGCGGCAGAGAATTTTGATCGGGCTTTTGTAGCTCCGGTAGTGAATACCCGAATAATCGAACCGGTCTCCGAAGCGCTGACGCGCCCGTTCAAGGAATTCCTCTTCGGAGATTCGTGCCGCCATTTCCGAAATTTATCGGCCATCGCAGGCTTTTTCTTGACCAGCTTTATTGCTTGTTACTCAGATGCATCGCCTGCAACAGGCTCTCCAAGGAGCTTGGATCTGAGCACCGGCAGCAGATTGGATGGCCGATCCCCCTCTCGGAAGACAACACTCTGCGCCTGTTCCTGTGAATCCAGAGGCTCGATCCACTGTTTCTGTCGCTCACGGACAGAGCAATCGGCCTCGGATGGGTCGCGACCAAGGGCCTGGCGCTGTTGGATCCGGGTCGACGCCGTGGCATCACTGCATTGGCAGTGCAGGATCACCATGGCGCGGTCCATCCGTTTCGCCAAAAGGCGCATCCACTCCCTCTCCCTGCGTCGCAGGAAGGTGGCATCCACGATCACATCAAAACCACTGCTCAGTAGGGACTCCACCAGCTCTGGGAGCCTTTGCTCGAACAGCCATGCTGTGACCTCAGCGCTGTAGGGGTCAGGATCCGTGCGCCAGCCGACCTGCAACGGCAGTCGCCCGAAGGCCCTGGCGCGTTCGAGATCCGAGCGAACCCGCAGGGCCGGCAGCGCTCCCACCAGGAAGCGGCTGAGGGTGGATTTGCCACTGCCGCTCAGCCCATGCATCAACACCAGCCCTCCCTTCGCTGGTTGTTCCATCTGGGTAGCCCGCTCGATGTAGTCGCTCACTCTTCCCATCAACGTTGCATTGGGTTGTTGGCCCTGGCGCACGGCAGTGACCTTCGCCCGCACCATGGCCCGGTAGGCGACATACCAGCGCCAGAGGTCCATGGCTCTGTAGTCACCACTGCACTCCAGCCAGCGGTTGAGGAGGATGGCGCCGGCTCCCGATTGCTGCTGCACCTGGAGATCCATCACCAGAAAAGCGATCTCACTGATTGGGTCGATCCATCGCAGCCCTGGGTTGAAGTCTATGGCGTCAAAGACCTCGAGCTTGCCGTCGGCTCGGCGGTGGATATTGCCGCAATGCAGATCGCCATGGCACTCACGGATGGCTCCCGCTTCGAGCCGTTGTTGGAAGCGTGGGGAGAGTCGTTCGCTCTCCTGCTCAGTCCAGGTGCGGTGCCTGGCGAGGGCGGCGTGGATCGGCCCCTTGGGTGTTCGTTGATCCAGCACCAGCAGATTGGCCTGGACTGGTTCAATCACTGCTGAAGCGGTGCCGAGAGGGCCTGTCGGGGCCGCACGGGCTGCCTGATGGTGGAACTGGGCGAGGCTGTCGGCCAGTTCCTCGAAGCAGCTGTCCGGTAATGGTTCGTTGAGGCAGTTGCTCAGCAGAGATCTGGAGGGGAATTGGTGCATGCGCACCGTCGCTTCCAGCAGATCTTGTTGGTTCCGTCGTGCTTGGTCGGGGTCGCAGGCAAGGATCCGGGCCGACTCCGCTGGGCCGACCACGGAGTCCACGGCGGCGTAAAGATCTGGGGCCAGCCGCTGATTCAGGCGTAGCTCCTCTCGGCAGTAATGCAGGCGTTGCTCAAAGGTGGCGGCCTGCACAAAGCCGAGATCGATCGGCTTTTTGATTTTGTAGGCCCACAGGCCAGTCAGCAGCACCCAGGAGATATGGGTCTCCACCAGCTGCACTGATTCCACCGGATGGGGGTAGGCCTCTGGACGCAACAGGGCCTTGATCAGAGGCGGCTGCCCATCTGGGGTTTGCGCATCGGGGGAGTCAGCCAGCATGGGGGGCGTCCAGCGCCGATTCCATGATGCTCGAGCCTTGGCATCTGCACCGCCGTTGGATGGAGGCAGAGGCCTGCAGGCACTGGATGGGTCGATTACAAGAGCAGTTGCTCTGGGAGCAGCCTGTGGTTCAGGTGTATGGACGCCGCCATCCCGTGCCCCGGCTGACGGTGTTCCTGGCAGACCAGCAGGTCTCCTATCGCTACAGCGGAGTTCTCCATCGCGGTGGGGGCTGGCCCGATTGGTTTCAACCTTTGCTGGAGAAGGTCAATGCTGCCTGCGGCACTGCCTTTAACGGCTGTCTGCTCAATCTGTATCGCCATGGTGATGACCGCATGGGCTGGCACGCCGATGATGAGCCTGAGATCGATGGCGCCCATCCGATCGCATCGCTCTCCTTCGGGGCATCCCGGACGTTTCAGTTTCGCCATCGCCTCTCCAAGGAGCGCCGTGACCTCGAACTTGCTGATGGCGATCTGCTGGTGATGGCCCCTGGCTGTCAGCAGCAGTGGTTGCATGCTGTGCCGGTGCGGCGGCGGTTGCAGGAGGTTCGGATCAATCTCACCTTCAGGGTGTTCCGAACCACTGCAGCAGCCACCACCAGAGAGGGACGCTGATCAGCGCCAGCAGAGTGCTGCGCAGCACCAGCAAGGCTGCGGTGTCGTGTTCACGCTGCACGGCCTCCGCCATCAGCAGCACGGAGATTGCCGTGGGGGCAGCTGCCTGCAACACCAGCGCATCCCGACTGCTGCTGGCCAAGGGCAACAGGCGTGTGACCAGAAGCATCAGCAGGGGATAGAACGCCAATTTGGCGATCAGCGAGGCGCCGAGACCTGCTCTGGAGGCGGTCGCCTCGCCCTTCGGTTCGATCGCTCCTAGGCGCATGCCCACCACGGCAAGGGCCAGCACAATCACCACCCTGGAGGGAAACCACAGCAGCGCGGCGATGTCCGCTCGCCAGGGGGTTAGCTGAACCATCAGAGCGCCCAGCAGCCCACGACTGGCAGGGCTTTCACTGATGTGGCGTAACAATGAGATCAGGGTTCCAGCCTGTTCCTGCCCCTGCGTCCTCGCCAGCCAGAGGGGACCCAGTCCCCACGCCAGCAAGGTGGCACCGAAGTCGTAGCCGATGCTCACTGGAAGAGCTTCCTCCGGAAGCAGGGCCAGGGCAACGGGAATCCCGAAATAGGCGGTGTTGCCGACGCAGCTGCCCAGTTGCAGGGTCGGTGTGCCGAGCCCCAGGGCCTGGCAGCGCTGCTGCTGCGTGATGGTGAGCATCAGCAGGATGCCGAAGACGGCGATCGCGGCGTAGCCGAGCACAGCCCAGTTCAGTCCGCTGCGAAGCAGGAGTCCCATCAGACTGATCGGCACTCCGAAACGCACCAGTGGCAAGGCAAGGGGCCTTGTCCAGCTCGGGCGCCGACGGCCGATCAGATAGCCGAGCCCCAGCGTGGGTACGAGTTCGGCGAAGAGGCGAAGCATCCGCGATCAGCCGAACAGGGGTGATTCGATCTTGACCCACGACCCCTGTGACAGACTTCAGATTGTCTACAGGTTGACCGATGCGTGCTGCTGGCCCCGTCTGCTCGATCCCTCGCCACTGGGAGCGGTTGGCGCTCAGTCTCAGTGACCGACGGGATCAGTTGCTCGAGCGCTTGGCTCAGCAAGTGGAGGCCCTTCCTGCAGACAATGAGAGTTGGCTGAGCACCGAACGGGAGCTGATGGCTGCTGAGAGCGCCCTGAGGCGTTTGCAGGCCATTTAGTGCTGCATTTGGCTCAGGAAGCGGCGACTGCGTTCCTCGCGGGCATGGTTGAAAAAGGAGGACGCATCATTGAGTTCCACCACCCGCCCGCGGTCCATGAAGAGAACGCGGTCGGCCACGTCCCTGGCGAATCCGAGTTCGTGGGTGACCACCACCATGGTCATGCCCTCAGATGCCAGGGCTCGCATGGCATCCAGCACTTCCTTGACTCGCTCGGGATCCAGGGCGCTCGTGGGTTCATCGAAGAGCATCACCTCCGGTTTCAGCGCCAGGGCACGGGCGATCGCCACCCGCTGCTGCTGACCGCCACTGAGCTGGGCAGGGAATTTGTCTGCCTGCTCCGCAATCCCCATCTGCGACAGCAGGCTTCTGGCCTGTTGTTCTGCTTCCGGCCTGGCAATTCCCTGAACCCGGATCGGTGCCAGGGTGATGTTGTCGAGGATCGAGAGATGGGGGAAGAGGTTGAATTGCTGAAACACCATGCCCACCCGCTTGCGGATCCTGCGGATCTGCCGCTCATCCCCCTCGGCATCCAGGGGGATTCCGAGCACGTTCAGAGTCCCCGAATCGATCGACTCGAGACCGTTGAAGGTGCGAATCAGGCTGCTCTTGCCGGATCCTGAAGGCCCCATCACCACGAGCACCTCGCCCAGCTTCACCTCCAGGGAGACGTGATCCAGAGCCAGGGGCCCGTTCCCATAGCGTTTGCAGAGGTCTCTGGCCTGGATGGCTGTGGTCATAGCTCTATCGACTGGTCTCAAGGCGGCTGGCGAGTAGGGCCATGGCGGTTCCGACCAGCCAGTACACCACGCCAAGCCAGAGGTAGACCTCGAGGTGACGACCAATGAAGTCGGGATTCGCGAGCAAACTGCGGCTGATCCCAAGCAGTTCCACCAATCCGAGTAAAGCCATGAGGCTGGTGTTCTGCAGCAGGCCGATGGCTTGGTTGGTCAGTGCCGGCAGCGAGATCCTCAGCGCTTGAGGGAGCACCACCCAGCGCAGGCTTTGGATCGTGGTGAGCCCAAGAGCGGCGGCGGCTTCTCGCTGGGTGCGGGGGATGGCCTGCAGGCCCCCGCGAATGTCTTCCGCCACGTAGGCGGCAGCAAAGAGACCAAAAGCAACCACGGCCCGGAGCACGCGGTTGATCTCCAGATTCACCGGTAGAAACAGTGGGATCAGCAGTTGCCCAAAGAAGAGCACGGCGATCAGGGGGACGGCACGCATCAGGTCGACGTAGAGGCGACTGCTGTGATGCAGCACGGGCCAGGGGCTATTGCGTCCGAGCGCGAGCAGGATGCCTAGGGGCAGTGCCAGAAAGCCACTCGCTCCCGTCAGCAGCAGGGTCAGGGCCAGCCCTCCCCAGGCACGGGAGGGAACGGCGGGTAGCCCCATCCCCCCTCCGAGCAGGGTGATGCCGAAGGGAAGCATGGCCAGCCATAGCCAGGGGAGCAGCAGCCTGAATACACCCCTGCTCTGTGGGCTGCGTTTCACGGGCAGCACGAGCGTGCAGAGGGTCAGGAGCAGCAACAGCAGCAGCCACAGGATCGGTCTCCAGCGTTGGTCCGCTGGATAAGTGCCGCTGGCGAACAGAGGCAGGTTGCTGCTGACGACAGACCAATCTGCTGCTGTTAACACCCAGGCACCTGTGCTCCAGAGAATCCAGGCGATCAAGATCAGGATCGCCAGGGTGAGGAGCGCATCGAACGGATGGCGGCGCAGGTAGTGGATCAGGCGCCCCGATCGTCCCATCAGGCTTGCTCGCTCGGTGATGTGGGGGCTTGGAAGTGGTTCAGGGCCGAGAGGAACAGGCCAACGCCTAACAGGGTGCCGAGGGCCCAGAGGCTGTCGGAGGGCCACTCGAGCACAAGCAGTAGGCCAAGAATGGCTGTCACGACCCCGTCGAGCACAGTCAGACCTGCCGCTGGGTCCGCTGTCGTGGCTCCGGCCGCCAATTCCATCACCCCTTCGACAAGAAGCAGCACGCCCACGAACAGCGTCAGGCTGATTTCACTGTCGATCGGATCGATCAGGACCCAAAGGGCGGCGCCGCAGTAAAGCAGCCCGGTGAGCACTCGGAACAGCCGAGCTTGGCCACCAGCTTCGCTCCCAAGCCGGAGAAATTGTCCAATCCCGGCGGCGAAAGCAATGCCGCCGAGCCCGATGGTGAGCAGCGAGCCGGAGGCGAAGGGCAGAAGCACGGCAGCGACCGCAGCGACGACCAACAAAACACCCGCGATGCGGCGTTGGGACCCCATGACCGTCGAGGGAACAACGCCGGAAGCTTAACGGTGGCGAAGCGTTTGCATCACAAGGCGATTGAGAAGTTGCATGCCGCCATTGATCAGAAGGTTGAGAAGGAGAAAGCTGAGCAAAAGGAGCAGGAACCCCTCGATTGCTCGCCCTGTCTGGGTGATGGACGTGTCACTCACGGCATAAAGATCGGCATAGCCAACGGCGATCGCCAGGGTGCTGTTCTTGGCCAAATTCAGATACTGGCTGCTTAGTCCTGGAAGGATGGCGGGCAGGGCCTGGGGCAGCACAATCCGCCTCAGGCCCATGCCCTCAGGTAAGCCCAGACTGCGAAAAGCCTCCCATTGCCCACGGGGAACGGCATCGAGACCACCGCGCACCACTTCGGCGATGGATGCGCCGCTGAAGACGGCCAGCCCGACCAGAACCGCACAGAACTCCACACTGAGGGGGACTCCCAGCAGGCTGATTCCCTGGTTGGAGAGTCGAAACAGGAGCGGCAGAGGACTCATGGAGTCCGGATTGGAGGGGAGTGCAAGAAAAGCGACGAAATACCAGAACAGCAGCTGAAGGACTAAGGGGATCTGCCGAATCAAGCCCACATACAGCGCTGCCAGGCCCCTGAGCAGGTGGTTGGAGCTGCGCCTTGCCGCTCCAGCGCTCACGCCGATCAGGGTGGCAGCCACCAGGCCTGCGCCAATCACCTTCAGGCTGTTCAACCAGCCCATCAGCAGGGCCCAGGCATAACTGTCAGATGGGCTGAAGGGCAGAGGATGTTCGGCCAGAGCGAAGCCGGCTGGACGGGTGAGCCAGCTGAAGCTGAGCCCCAGGCCAGTGCGAATCAGGTTGACGGTGAGGTTGTTCACCAAAACGCCCAGCAGGGTGAGAACTGCAAGCAGCACCACAGCCTGTAACCACCAGTGGCGAGGCCGTTTCATTGGAAAGGGGGAGCGATCATCACGCCACCGTCTGCGGCAAGCCGATTGGGACCGCGGGGGATCGGTACCTGGCTGTTGTCTCCGAGATGGCGGCTGTAGATCTCGCCATAGTTGCCGGTGCGTTCGATCACCTTCACGACGAAATCATCGGGCAGTCCAAGTTTTTCGCCCAGGCCTCCGTCCACCCCGAGAAACCGCCGTAGTCCGGTGAGCTCAGGTCTGCGTTTGGCCTCCTCGAGACGATTCAGCACATTCGCTTGGGTGATGCCTAACTCCTCAGCTGTGATCAGCGCGTACACAACCCAGCGCATCGCATCGGCGAGCCGTTGGTCTCCGCCAACAGACGCTGGGGCCAAAGGCTCCTTGCTGAGCACATCGTCGAGGATGCGATGGCTTTGGGGATCGGCAAATCCGGAGCGAGCAGCAGCGAGTTGGGATCGATCGGAGGTCATGGCGCTGCAGCGGTCCTGCAGGTATCCCGCCACGACTTGGTTCAGATCCTGGTATTTGATTGGCTTGTAGCTGATTCCTCGTACTTCGAAGGCGTCATTGAGGTTCTGTTCGGTTGTCGTACCCGAACCAACACAGATCGCTTGGTTAGCGAGATCTTCGAGCCGATTGATGCCACTGCTCGCTTTCACCATCAGTCCTTGTCCATCGTGGAAAACCACCGGTGCAAAGCTCAGGCCATTACCTCCGGCAGCATCGCGGCTCAAGTTGAAAGTCGTGTTGCGTGAGAGCAGGTCGATTTCTCCGGTGCGCAGGGCCGTAAACCGTTCGGGGGCGGTCAGAGGGCGAAACTCAACGCGTTGATCACCTGGTTCATTCGCTTCGCTTGGGATGAAGGCAGCGGCAAACGCGCGACATAGATCCACATCCAGGCCGGAATAGCTGCCATCGGCCTTCAGAAAGCTGAAGCCGGGGATCTTGCCGCTCACGCCGCAGCGCAGTGAGCCTCGCTGTCGGATCAGATCGAGTCGGGAGGCGCCCCCTTCGCCGAGGGTGGCGCAGGCACTCACCGACATCAACAAAGCGAGCAGGCCGATGCGCTTGCGAGTGGGCATGGCGCGGCAGGCTCAAGATCCGAAAAGTGTCTCAGATCGATTGGACTCGTGGTCAGCTCAGGCCAGTTTCCTTAGCGTCAACACTGCATCGCCGACAACCGCGGATGGGGAATTGCCGTTGGTTGCTTGGTTTGTTCACAGCCGTCCAGGTGGGTTCCGTCTCCTTGCCCGTGCTGGCCTGGGACGAGGGTGCACGCGGCCTTTACAACAACAAAATGACCCTCCTTCAGGTGCTGAAGGACGGAGCCGCGCAGCGTGCTGCCGACAGTGGTGACGTGGAAACCCTCTGTCTGTTGCTGAGCATCGGCAATGACGTGACCGAACGTTATCTCGCGCGCCAGCCCAAGGACGCCCAGATTCGTGATCGACTGAAGACGATGCGCAGAGACCTGGGACGCTGCCTCAGCTTGATGCAGCGATCCCGTTGAACGGATCCGGGCGCCACGATGGGTGCAGTTGAGAGACTGCCATGGATTCCGATCTCACCCTTCCGCTGTTGGGCGGTGGATTATTGATTTTGATGATCGTGGCGGGCACGGTCGTGGTGCTGCTCAGACCGTCGGATACCCCTGATCCCGACTGAAGCATGGCTCAGCCGTGGGCGTTCTCCGCTTGGCTGCCGATCCGTTCAAAGAGGTTGAGGCTCTCTTGATTGAGGCCTTCCACGCGCACCTCGGAACCTCCCTTCTCCAGCTTTCGGATGAGCTGATTGAGGGCGCTGACGCCCGTCTGATCCCAGATGTGTGCATCAGAGAGATCGATGATGATCCTGGCAGGGTGGTCGTGAACATCGAAACCCTGCAGGAAATACACCTTGCTGACGAAGAAGAGCTGACCGCTCACCACGTAGCGCCGCTCCTCAGGGCTGATCTGCTCGACTTCCACACGAATCACTTTCGCCACTTTGCGGCTGAACAGAATGGCGGCAAGAGCAACGCCGGCAATGACTCCCAGGGCGAGGTTATGGGGGGTTGTGAGCATGGTGACGGCGAAGGTCATCAGCATCACCGCGGTGTCGCTTTTGGGAATCCGCAGCAGCTGGCGGAGACCGGCCATATCAGCGGTGCTCACAGCGATGCTGATCATCACTGCGACAAGGGCTGCCATCGGAATCTGTTCCAGCCAGGGGCGGCCCAGCAGGATCATGGCCATCAGGCTCACACCAGAAAACAGAGTCGAGAGTCGACCGCGGCCACCGTTTTCAATATTCATGACTGACTGGCCCACCAAGGCACAACCAGCCATCCCTCCGAAGAGTGAGGACACGATGTTGGCGATGCCTTGACCGCGCGCTTCTACGTTTTTGTTGGAGTTGGTGTCCGTCCGTTCGTCGAGGATGTCTTGAGTCAGGAAGGTTTCCATCAGACCCACCAGTGAGATCGCCAGCGCGGTCGGCAACACGAATCCAAACGTTTCCATGTTGAAGGGGACGCGTCCATCCGCAAGTGCTCCGAACGGCTGCTGAAGGAAGGGAAGTCCCTCTGGCAACTTGCCGAGACTTTGCACCGTGGGGATGTTCAGCTTCAGGCCAACGCTGATGGCCGTGAGCGCCACGATGGCCACCAGCTGTGCCGGAATCACCTTGGTGAGACGTGGAAGTCCATAGATGATGACGAGCCCCAGGACCACGAGTAACCAGATCAAGGGCAGTTGGCTTCCATGGGGAAGCAGGGAGCTGCTGTGCTCGACCGACTGGATTTCGCCGTAGTGAAGACTGATCCCCAGCTGGGGTAGTTGGGCCTGAACGATCAGAAGGGCCAGGGCATTCACGAAACCGCTCAACACTCCCTGGGGCACGAAGCGCATCTGATCAGCGAGTCGCAGGTACCCCCAGAGAACCTGAAACACCCCTGTGAGCAGACCGGCCACCAGCAGGTAAGTCAGGCCAAGGCCCTCACCTCTGGCGTTGCCGCTAGCAACAAGCCCTGTCATCAACAGGGCTGTGGATCCTGTGGCTGAGGTGATCATCGCCGACCGCCCCCCCACGAGAGCGATCGTGATCGAGAGGCAGAAGGCACCGAAGAGGCCCACTTGGGGGTCCACACCTGCGATCCCTGAGAAGGCGATCGCCTCCGGGATCATCGCGAAGGCCACCACTAAGCCCGAGAGCAGTTCCGGACCCGGCTGACTGAACCACTGCCTCATGACGGGGTCGCATCTGGCGCTGACCGTATCTCACAACCGTGGCAGCAGGGTGCGGGGATCGACGTCTCTCTTGAGTTCACGCAGCTGGGGAAGCCAGTCTTCGAAGGCCGCTTCCAGTTCCCGTTCATGCCAGGGCAGATGGTCATGCAATTGGGCGAGATGGACCCCTGGGCAGAGAGGGAGGAGCTGGTCGCGAACGGCTTCAAGCCAGTGGAGACTCCTCTTGCGTGCCTCTGCATCACCAGGAGGCCAGGCGGCTGTGATCCAGGGTTTCCAGTGCGCTGTTCTGTGCACAAAGGAGCTGGTCTCTGGCCTGACCTGCGCGGTGCACCCTCCCAGTTGCTGACCGGCAAAGCTGCAGCGGTGATCCGGTCGGTTTCCCATGAGTGGGACCAGGGTTTGGATGAGCTCTCTGCTGGCGGCTCCCCAGGCAGGGCCTAATAGACCCAGAACCTCCTGATCCCTGGCGGTTGGGCGCTCCGCTGATTGGGCAAGCTGTCCAAAGGCCGGCAGGGCCGCAAGCCCTGCCAACTGGCTGGCTTGGAGCGTTTCTATTCCGCCGATCCTGTCGTTCAGCCATCCTTCCAGGCTCATGACAGCCGCTCGGTCTTGGCTCAAGGCCACCACCAGCACTTCAATCCTCTCCGCCCAGAACCAGTGCAGGGCAATGCCTTCGGGCCAGTGTTCAGCCTCCTGGATCAGGGTGATTAACTGCTGGGGGCTGACCACGCCTCTGCCGATCTGCAAGGGCTGTAGGGGTGTGGTCATCATCGAGATCGATGTCACGATCGCAAGGAAGGGGGCGGCTCCGAGCAGCGCTCGCCACTCCTTGGTCTGACCGTGTTTTGCTGCGCAGAGATCAAAGAGCTCGCCGCTCCCCCACACGCCGCTGATCGCTTGAATGCGATCGATGGCAAGACCTTGGCTGCGACTGAGAGGACTGATCCCCCCGGTGAGCCAATAGCCAGCACCGGGTAACCCCGACAGACCTGTGGGCAGTGAGCGCTTGTGAGCGTTCAGAACCGTTTGCACCTCGGCTGTGGTGAGACCGGTCTCCACGCGAACCGTGCCGCTGTTCTGATCCATGGCAATTCCTCTGAAATGCCTGCTGAGGTCAAGGGTCCAGTGGCCCGGAGCTGAGCAACGGCTTGAGGTTCCACCGCTTCGCACCAACAACGGGCTTGGGCTCAAGTCCTGCTTTAGAAGGGTGGTGAGCTTCTCCGGTAAGGGCTGAAGAATGCGTTTGTTCGGCTCCTTGGTCATGACTGGCGATAGGGTCCGGACAGGTGTTTTGCCGTTGTGACCCCATCGTTACCCGAACTGAAAGCCCAGGGCTATGGGGTGCTGATTTGCGGCCATGGCAGTCGCAACCGCCTGGCGGTGGAGGAATTTGCCCAGCTTGCTGAAGGACTGAGACCCAGGCTGGCAGGCATTCCCGTCGAGCATGGCTATCTGGAATTTGCGCGGCCGATCCTGCGCGATTCCCTCGATCGCTTGCGGGAGCAGGGTGTGCAACGGGTGCTCGCTGTGCCGGCGATGCTCTTCGCTGCGGGTCATGCCAAGAACGATATTCCGTCGGTGCTGAACACCTACAGCGCTGAAACCGGCCTCCCGATCGATTACGGGCGAGAACTTGGGGTGGATCGACTCATGATTGCAGCGGCTGGGGCCAGGATCCGAGAAGCCCTGAATCAGGCCAGCCCCTTTCCACTCTCCGACACCCTCTTGGTGGTGGTTGGCCGTGGCTCCTCCGATCCCGATGCCAACTCCAATGTGGCCAAGGTCACGCGCATGTTGGTGGAGGGTTTTGGCTTCGGCTGGGGTGAAACGGTCTACTCCGGCGTCACATTCCCCTTGGTGGAACCTGGTCTCCGACATGTGGTGCGACTCGGTTTCCGGCGGATCGTCGTCTTTCCTTATTTCCTGTTTTCAGGGGTGTTGGTGAGTCGCATTCGCCAGCACACGGATCTCGTGGCTGCGGACCATCCGGAAACGGAGTTCCTCTCCGCCTCTTATCTGGGGGACCATCCACTCGTGCTGGACACCTTCCTTGAGCGGGTCGCCGAGGTGCTCGGTGGCGAGGCTGTGATGAACTGCTCCCTGTGCAAATACCGCGCCCAGGTGCTGGGTTTTGAGGATGAGGTGGGGCTTGCTCAAGCGAGCCACCATCACCACGTGGAGGGGCTGACCGATGGCTGCGACCTCTGCGAGCGTGAGTGCACCGGTGCCTGTCAGCCCGACGGTGTGCCGCTGCCGCTGGGCAGCTCAGCCAGCTCCCACGACCACAGCCATCAGCATGACCACAGCCATGGGCATGACCACAGCCACGACCATGGTCATCACCCCTATCCCCACGCGGAGCACCCTCTTGGCCCCAAAACCCTGCGCTCCGGGGCAACTAAGTATGAAGCGACTGATGCGGAAACCTGAAGCAAACACCATCAAATGCGTCAGCTCAACCTTCTCAGTCTCGAGTGGGTCTCGTGAGACTTTTGGAGATAAGAAGGGCTTATCTTTCCTCCTCGGGGCTCTTTTTGGAGTCGTTTTCCACAGTTTTGATCCCGTTTTCCACTGACCCTCCTGGTTGTTCTCAGTCACGATCTCGCCGTTGTGGTTTCTGGGCTTTGTGGCAACGGTCGCTTGACATTGCCTCGCCTCCGCCTAGGGCGGGGGCTTTTTGATTGGCAAGGCTCTGGGCGAACCCTGTCGCCGCAATGAGACTCGCCTGAGATTCGGTGGGTTGTTGGGGAGTGTGATCTTTTGACTGGGTCCCTTGTTTTGTGGCTTCCTAGGAGGGAAATCAAACCGACGCCAGAGGCGCTGCATGGATAGGAATCATCTGGAACGCTGCGTGGAAGCAGGCGTTTCCGGAGAGGGCTCGGCCCCGGCGAGCTACGTCAGCATGGAGGCGGAAATTCCTGAAGTTCTCTACCGGGGGATGAAGGAGTTCATCGGAGCCCACCCCAATTGGGACCAATACAGAGTGATGAGCTCTGCTCTGGCTCATTTCCTCTTCCAGAACGGATGTGAGGACCGTGCTGTCGCAGAGCGATACCTCGACGATCTGTTCAGTCGTTCCCAGGCCTGACGGCTGCGAGGCAGGCCCGGCGGGTGATCGCCATCATCGTGAGCGTGGGGCTCTGCCAGGCGGAGCTTGTCCAACAGGCGCCATCCACCACCAGCACATTCGGGCAGCGCCAGAGGCGGTTCCAGCGATCCACGACACCCTCCTCTTCTTTGGCGGCCATCGCTGCGCCTCCGACTTCGTGGATGTAGTACCCGGGTGGTGCAGCTCCGGCTCCAAGGGCCGCGGACCGGCGCAGCAGAGGCTCAATCAGTGGAGCCTTCACCAGGTCGGTGAGGGGCAGCATGCGTCCACCGGCAGCGCTGATCGCTTCTCCCATGCTGTGGTGCATGTGTTCAACCATGGCTTGTTCGTTCGCTCGCCAGTGGCAGTCGATCGTCACGGTTGGGGTACCCCAGCGGTCCGGGGGACCAGTGAGTGTGACTTGATTTCTTGGATCCGGTAGGACCTCTCCGTGGCCGATCAGGAAGCCCAGACGATGCTCTGGAATCCGCTTGAGCAGCGCTGGAGGATCGAATCGATTGATGGCACCCCAGAGTCCATAGCCTCTGAGCACCCTTTGGCCACCTCTCTGGGCTAATTCCTGTCCGAAGGGAATGAAAAAGCTGCCCGCGCCTGAAAGGGCCTCTGCGCTTCCCGACTTGCCCGGTCCACAGCTCGGCATGGCGAAGAATCGACAGGTGGAGACGTGGTCCATGAGGCGCTGGCCCAGCCGGCCAGATGGATCCACAAAACCATCGCTGCTCTGTTGCTCTTCCGACTGCAGCAGCAGACGAACGGTCTGAATCGTTGAGGCGCAGAGCACGATCAGCTTGGCTTCCAGCCTGCGGCGGCTGCCATCGCTCCGATTCACGCAGATCACTGCTTCGGCTCGGTCGCGACTGCGGTTGAGTTCGAGCCGTTCCACTCGCTCCCCGCAGAGCAGTTCGACCCGTCCGCTGGCTAGTGCCTCCTTGAGGCTGCTGCCAGGGCTGCTGGATCGAGGCCAGGCCCCATCCCGCTTGCGGTGATGGGGGCCGAAGCCGCGCGATGGCATCCACGGATAGCCAAGCTCTTTCTGCACGCAGGAGGCGAACTGCTGCTCCTCAGCGGTGGAGGGCAGGGGTTCGGTTGCCCAGCCATCGGGGACTTGGCTCAGGCCATTGCGGGCCCCGTGAACGCCCAATCGTCGCTCGAGCTCGGTGTAGTGCTCGTCGAGATCCTCGTGCTGGATCGGCCAGTCGAGCCCCGCGCCATCCCGTTGGCTGGCCTTGAAATCAGCATCGGAGAGCCTCAGCGTGATCCCCCCCCACGTCAGGCTCCGCCCTCCCATCTGGTCACCTCGGGTCCAAAGAAACGGCCGATCGGGTGGATGGCTGTAAGGGTTGTCCTGTTCGTCGATGAACAGATCAGGGTTGTGTTTCCAGTAGCCCGGATGCTGGCTCTGGCGACGATGTCGACCGCTGCTCAGCCCGGCCAATCGGCGCAGCATGTTCTGTGGTTCTGCTCCCAGCGCCTGCTTGGCATCCAGTGAGGGCCCCGCCTCGATCACGAGAACTCGTAGGCCTGCTTCCGCAAGGGTGAGGGCCGCAACGCCGCCGGTGGCTCCAGAGCCAACCACGATTGCCTCCCATGGGCGAAGCTCCACCTCAGATCTGGTTAATCCTTGCCTAGTTCTACTCTCCTGCCAAGGAATGCTCCTTTTGGCTGTCAATCCTTACAAGCGGAGTGTTGCGCTACAGCAAGAGCGAAACCGTTGCTGACCAATAAAAAAGGGGCCCTGTTGGACCCAGTGACCATCAATGTTCTTGATGGTTTTAATGATGTGGTGGCGGGGGGGAGATTTGAACTCCCGACCTTCGGGTTATGAGCCCGACGAGCTACCAGACTGCTCTACCCCGCGTCGACTTGTTCATCATACAACTTGGTGTTGAAGGACACTGGTACAGCAGGATCTCTTCAGCCTTCTTGAAAGCGCAGGGAACCCTCAACCTCGAGCTGAACCCCTGGGCTAATGATCAGGACCTGCTCCTCGAGCTCTTGAAGCCCCGTTGGTGTCAGCCAGTCCAGCTGCCTGAGCAAATGCAGTGCCACAGCCTGTTTGGCGCGACGGCTGCCGTCTTCAACCTTGATCGCCACTCCAAGCCCCTCACCAATCCGGCTAAGGCATTGAACGCCTTCTGCCCCTCCTTTGCTCAGCACCTGGCTGTGGGAGCGGCGCATTAATTCGGTATCAAACCGACCTTCGCCTGCCACGAGGTCAGGATGGGCCAACATCGCCCTGGAAATCTGTTCGAGCTCCGTTCGGGTGGAGGCGCCGAGGTGGGCATAGAGCAAGGCCATCTGGGCGAGTTGCAGGCGCAGTGTTGGCGCTCCACAGTCGTCCCGTGCTGCCACCATCTCCGCCGAGGGCAGGCCCAGCAGTTCAGCCACCCGCCGATGGATCTCCACCTGGATCGGGTGGTCACCCTGGAGATAGCTCTCCGTTGGCCAGCCCATCTTCCGGCAGGTGGCGAGGAAGGCAGCGTGTTTACCGGAACAGTTGTGCTCTAGAGGGCTGCTTGCACCCTCCGGCACTGGACATTGCAGCTGGCTTGCATCCAGTTCCGCATTCCAAAGCAGTCGGAAGGCCTCCCGGGCATGGGTGGGAGTGCCGGCATGGGACGCGCAGCTGATCGCCAGACCCCGCTCCCCGCAGTTGAATTGTTCGGCTGCACCGCTGCTGAGCAGTGGCATGGCCTGAAAGGGTTTGAGCGCTGAACGAATAAAGGTCTCGTAATCAGCGCGACCTGCCCGCATCAGAATGCGGCCGCGATGGTCGCAGACCACAGCATGAACCCGATGGATCGACTCGAGGCTGCCGCCCCGTTTGAGGCGCACCTCAAGCGGGGATGGGCCACTGCTGGAGAGGCCGCCACTGCCAAATGCTGCGGGTAAGGCCATGGCCGACGGCACGGAATGCTTCAGAGAGCCTGGCAGAGACTGGCTCCAAAGAGCAGAAGCCCTGTGATCCAGGCCATGGAGCGGGCCAGGCGTCCGAGGATCGGTCGGACTTCGTGTCTGGCCATCAAGAGGTCACGCTCTCTCCAGGCCAGCGGCTTCTCCCAGACCTGACCGTCATACCAGCCAGACTCCTCATATTCGACCTGCTCAGCGAGCAAGCGTTTGTGCACATAGCTCCAGCCAAGCCACTGGCGCATGAGCAGCAGCATTGGAAGCACGAGGGCAGCCACGCTGCCGGCGGCAATCAACCGTGGCAGATCATTCCTGAGCGTCCAGCTCCCACTGGCGACAAGGAGGGTGAATGGAACGCAGAGGAACCAGCTGATCAGCAGAGCACGGCCAAGTCCACGAGTTTCTTCGGTTGGCCAGGTGAAGAACCAAGACCTGGCGAGTTGCTGAAACTCCTCTTGGGGACGTTGTTCTGGAGGAACTGGACAGGCGCTGGTGCTGGCCATCGTTGGATTTCGGTAGGCCTGGATCGAAGGTCGAGGATCAGCTGCCCTGATCCGACCCAGACGCTACGAAGCTTCGCCGTTCGCCGTGACCCCAGAAGGCTTCGAGGTCGTAATAGCCCCGCTCTCCGGGTTGGAGGATGTGCACGATCAGCTCGCCGTAGTCGAGCAAGGCCCAGCGCCCCTCATTGATCCCCTCCTTGCGGAGGGGGAGGCGACCGGCCTCAAGCTCAAGGCGGTCTTCGACGGAACGAGCGATTGCTCGCACTTGCACATCGCTCTGCCCACCAGCGATCACCAGCCAGTCGGCCAAGCTCGAGACTTCATCCACCCGAATCATCTCGATGTCGGTGGCTTTGCGGTCATCACAGGCATCCGCCGCAAGTTCCGCCAGCTGGTGACTGTCTAAAGCCGCCACTGCGGAATTGGCTTCATCCATAAACGTTCTCGCTGCTAACAGATTGACGTGAACCCTGTTGCTGGGCCATTTCAGCCCTTGCCTTCCCTGCACTCTTGCGCAGAGCCTCAAGCCGATCTTCGTAGAAACTGCGCTTCTTCTTCTTGCGGGTCTGCTCGATCAGATCTTTCAGAGCTCCTCCCAGGCTTTTGTAAGCATTTGGAACGCTGTATCCAAAACGGCAAGCAAGATCGATCGCCCGCTCGTCAGCGGCGATCGCATCGCGCAGACGCTTCTCAGCATTGTTCTTGAGGTACAGGCGGTAGCCGGCGAAGCCGGAGAGACCAAGGGCCATCAGCAAAAGAAGCCCGTCCTGAACCCACAACTCTCCAATGGCGCCCCCAAGGCCAATGGCGAGGGCCGCCATCTCCCAGCCATCCCTGGGAATCGTGTCGTTCTGTACACGACCGACTTCGTGCCAGAAGAGCAGGTTGCGGTGATCGAGAGCCAAGTTGTCCCAGGATTCGAGATCCACCTGGATCTCCACCTCATCCCGGCCAATCTCTTCCAGCGTGATGAGTGGAGGTTCTACGGCTGCTGCCGCCTCCACGAACACCCAGCTCTGCATCTCCGGGGGCAGCAGCCCCTTCAGGCGCTGGAGCTCGCTCATGATCTCAATTCTGCTTCCAGATCCATTCACGCTAGCGACTTGACCCCTCAGTCAGGCCCCGCTGTGACGTGGATCCCTCCGATGAGGGTCGACAGCATGGGAGGCTTAACAGGTTTGCCTATCTCCAGAGGCCCATGCCCCGGCGGTCTGATCTGCGTCGCATTCTGCTGCTGGGTTCAGGTCCGATCGTGATCGGTCAGGCCTGCGAGTTTGATTACTCCGGCACCCAGGCCTGCAAGGCCCTGCGGGCCGATGGATTTGAGGTTGTTCTGGTCAATTCCAACCCCGCCTCGATCATGACCGATCCGGACATGGCGGATCGGACCTATGTCGAGCCTCTGACGCCTGAGGTGGTGACGCGGGTGATCGAACGAGAGCGACCGGATGCCCTCTTGCCAACGATGGGCGGTCAGACCGCCCTCAACTTGGCTGTGGCCTTGGCTGAGAACGGAACCCTGGACCGTTTTGGGGTTGAACTGATCGGTGCAGATCTGCAGGCAATTCGCAAGGCCGAGGATCGGCAGCTCTTCAAGCAAGCCATGGAGCGGATCGGCGTCAAGGTCTGCCCCTCAGGCATCGCTTCAAGCCTCGAGGAAGCGGATGCTGTTGGCGCAGCAATCGGCAGTTATCCACGGATCATTCGACCAGCCTTCACTCTTGGGGGCAGCGGTGGCGGCATCGCCTACAACCCAGAGGAATACGCGGCGATTTGCAAAAGCGGCCTTGAGGCCAGCCCTGTGTCGCAAATTCTGATTGAGCAGTCTCTTCTCGGTTGGAAGGAATTTGAGCTCGAAGTCATGCGGGATCTGGCAGACAACGTTGTGATTGTCTGCAGCATCGAAAATCTGGATCCGATGGGTGTGCATACCGGTGACTCGATCACCGTGGCACCGGCTCAAACCCTGACCGATCGGGAGTATCAGCGGCTGAGGGATCAGTCGATCGCGATTATTCGAGAGATCGGTGTTGCCACCGGCGGCAGCAACATCCAATTCGCCATCAACCCCGCCGATGGCGATGTGGTGGTGATTGAAATGAATCCTCGCGTGAGCCGTTCTTCGGCTCTCGCCAGTAAAGCCACCGGGTTCCCGATCGCCAAGATCGCTGCTCGTTTGGCGGTGGGATACACCCTCGACGAAATCCTCAACGACATCACCGGTAAGACGCCGGCTTGTTTTGAGCCGACGATCGATTACGTCGTGACCAAAATCCCACGGTTTGCTTTTGAGAAATTCCGTGGTTCCCCTGCGGTGCTCACCACGGCGATGAAATCCGTGGGTGAAGCCATGGCCATCGGTCGCTGTTTCGAAGAATCGTTCCAGAAGGCGTTGCGATCTCTTGAAACGGGGCTTGCAGGTTGGGGCTGTGATCGTTCAGAGCCGTCCTTCACGTCCGCTGAACTGGAACGCAGCCTGCGCACACCTTCTCCAGATCGGATCTTGGCTGTGAGGTCAGCGATGGTTGCCGGTCGCTCGGATGAGGAGATCCATCAGCTCAGCAAAATCGATCCCTGGTTCCTGGCCAAGCTGCGCAGGTTGATCGAAGCCGAACAACGACTTCTTCAGGGCCGCAGCTTCGATCAGATCAGTGCAGAGTCGCTCTTGGAGCTCAAGCAGCTTGGCTATTCCGATCGTCAGATTGCTTTCGCTACCAGCACCAAAGAACTCGAGGTGCGAAGTCGGCGGGAATCCCTCGGGGTGATCCCTGTGTTCAAAACGGTGGACACCTGCGCGGCCGAATTTGCCTCCACGACTCCGTATCACTATTCGACCTATGAGCGGCCGGTCCAGAGGCTCTCAGCCGATGGCGCCCTTGAGCTTTTATCTCCGGCATCTGAGGTGCTGCCCGAGCAACGACGCAAGGTGATGATTCTTGGCGGTGGGCCCAATCGGATTGGGCAGGGAATTGAATTCGATTACTGCTGTTGCCACGCCTCCTTTGCTGCCCAGGAGCGTGGCTTTGCCACGGTGATGGTGAACAGCAATCCAGAGACTGTCTCCACCGATTACGACAGCAGTGACCGTCTCTATTTCGAACCGCTCACCCTCGAAGATGTGCTCAATGTCATTGAGGCAGAGCGGCCAGAAGGCGTGATTGTTCAGTTTGGTGGCCAGACCCCTCTCAAGCTGGCCCTGCCGTTGCTCGATTGGCTGGATAGTCCTCGGGGCAGAACGATCGGTACCCGGATTCTCGGCACCTCACCAGGCTCGATCGATCGAGCTGAAGACCGGGAACAGTTCGAGGCGATTTTGCGTCAGCTGGAGATTCGTCAACCTCGCAATGGCCTCGCCCGCAGTGAGGAAGAGGCACGTCGTGTCGCAGCGTCCGTTGGTTACCCCGTTGTGGTCCGCCCTTCTTATGTGCTGGGTGGGCGCGCGATGGAGGTGGTCTTTGATGAGTCGGAGCTCGATCGCTACATGGTTGAGGCTGTGCAGGTGGAGCCCGAGCACCCTGTACTCATCGATCAATACCTTGAAAACGCGATCGAGGTGGATGTTGATGCCCTCTGTGATTCCAGCGGATATGTTGTGATCGGAGGACTGATGGAGCACATCGAGCCGGCGGGAATTCACTCCGGTGATTCCGCCTGCTGCTTGCCCTCTGTGTCGCTCGGGGCTGAGGCTCTCACTGTCATTCGTCAATGGACCGAGGCGCTTGCTCTCGCCCTTCAAGTGCAGGGACTGATCAATCTGCAGTTCGCCGTTCAGCGTGATGGCAACGGTGAGGAGGTGGTTTACATCATTGAGGCCAATCCAAGGGCATCGCGCACGGTGCCTTTTGTGGCCAAGGCCACTGGTCAGCCTCTGGCCAGGATCGCCACCCGCCTGATGACTGGAGAAACCCTCGCGGATGTTGGCGTAGTGGAGGAGCCCAAGCCGCCTCTCCAAGCGGTGAAGGAGGCGGTACTGCCTTTCCGTCGTTTCCCTGGCGCCGATTCCCTTCTGGGTCCGGAGATGCGTTCCACCGGCGAGGTGATGGGCTCCGCTGGCGGCTTTGGGATGGCCTATGCCAAGGCGGAACTGGCTGCCGGTGATGGGCTCCCAACGGCCGGCACCGTGTTCCTCTCAACCCATGACCGGGATAAACAGGCCCTGGTTCCCGTCGCTGCACGATTGATTGAACTGGGCTTTCAGCTCACTGCAACGGCCGGCACCGCCAAGGTGCTGAGCGCCGCAGGCTTGCAGGTCACCCCTGTGCTGAAAGTGCATGAAGGTCGTCCCAACATCGAAGACCGGATTCGCTCCGCCGGGGTTCAGCTGGTGATTAACACCCCCATTGGTCGGCAGGCGGCCCATGACGACCGCTACATCCGTCGAGCAGCGCTCGATTACAGCGTGCCAACCGTCACCACCCTGGCCGGAGCGCGGGCAGCGGTGGAGGGGATCGCCGCCCTTCAGCAGCAACAGCTGGAGATTCATGCCCTCCAGGATGTGCATGCTGGCGCGACTGGCCGTTAGGGTCCACTTCAGCGAAGACGTTCACCGTGACCATTGCCACCACCTCCCTGCCGGCCCAGGGTTCTGACTGCCGCGACGCCTTCCGTGCTGCCTACGAGAATCGCTACACATGGGATCCAGGTTTCCCCGGTTACGAGGGGCGCTGTGTCTGGATCCAGGCAGAGCGCACGGTCGAGGGCTCCTTCAAGGTTGGTGCTGACTTAAAGGCCGCTGTTGAAGGGGTGGATGATCCTGAGGTGGCGAAGGCGATCAACTCCCAGCTCTGGGAGGTGGCGATTCATCGGGTGCGGCGCAGTTTTGATCAGGTGCATGGAGAGAACACCTTCACCGCGGGCGACAACAGTGCCGAAGGGCTGGAAGTGATCGTCGGTGGCAAGAACAGTGGAGATCGCTATCGCATTCGTGATCGCGTCGTGACCATGGTCCATCGCCACATTCATGGAACCGTGGTGACGATTCACACGGGCTCCATCACCGAAACCGGTTCTGGTTATCTCAGTCACACCTACACCAGTGCCTATGCCGATCCCGCCACCGGTGCACCGAGGGGAGGCCTGAGCCGTTTCACCGACACCTTTGTCACCCTTCCGGGTTCTGGACTCTGGGTTCTCCAGGAGCGGGTCGTGGCTGTGGAGGCCCATGGCGAGACTCCCGCCTCCGAACAGACCTTCCGCTTCCTGGATTGCCAGGTTCTTCAGGCAGCTTGATTGCTCTTCAGGATTTCTTCGCTTGAATCGACAGATCGTCTGATCGCAGCAGGACCTGTCGCAGCATGGAGTTTCTGAACACTCTGAACGGATGGGTCTGGGGGCCAATCACCCTGGGACTCATCGGGTTCACCGGCCTCTATCTGATGGTGGGGTTGCGGTTCATGCCCCTGCGCCGCATTGGCTTTGCTGTGCGGGCGATGGTTGATTCGATCCGACACACCGAGGGTGAAGGTGATGTGAGTGCGTTTCAGGGCCTGATGACGGCTCTGGCAGCCACAATCGGCACCGGAAATGTGGCTGGTGTTGCCACAGCCATTGGTGTCGGTGGTCCGGGTGCTGTGTTTTGGATGTGGCTTGTGGCCCTCCTGGGTACGGCCACGAAATACGGCGAGTCACTTTTGGCTGTGCATTTCAGGGAAACCGATGCGCTCGGAGAGCATGTCGGTGGGCCGATGTATGCGATCCGTCACGGGCTTGGTCGCCACTGGGGCTGGCTGGCCACCGCCTTTGCTGTCTTCGGAACCCTCGCCGGCTTCGGGATCGGTAATGGGGTGCAGGCCCATGAGCTGGCCAATGCGCTGGATGACTACGGCATCCCTGCCCTGGCCACCGGGGTGGTGATGGCCGTGATCACCTTCGCTGTGATTATTGGCGGTATCGAGCGCATTGGCCGGGTGGCGGCTGTGGTGGTGCCGTTCATGGCCGTGCTCTATGTGCTCGGTGCCCTGATGATCTTGCTCGGCCATCTGGCGGAGATTCCCGCTGCCCTGGGGTTGATTCTTCGTGATGCCTTCACCGGCGAGGCTGCGGCTGGAGGTGTGGTCGGGGTGGTGATTCAAAAGGGCATCGCCCGAGGCGTTTTCTCCAACGAGGCGGGGTTGGGTACAGCTCCGATCGCCCAGGCCGCTGCTCGCCCAGGTGATCCGGTTCTTCAGGGAGCGGTGGCGATGCTTGGCACGGTGATTGACACCTTGATCATCTGCACGATGACGGCTTTGGTCATCGTGATCAGTGGTGCCTATGGCGAAGGGTTGGCTGGTGTTGACATGACCAAGGCCGCCTTTGTCTGGGGGATCCCCGCTGGCGATCATCTCGTTGCTATCGCCACCATGCTGTTCACGGCCACGACGATCCTGGGTTGGGGGTATTACAGCGAACGCTGCTTGGAATTCTTGGTTGGAGTTGGTGCTCCTCTGCGGATCTTCCGCTTCGTTTGGGTTGCGGTTGTGGTGATTGGTGCCGTGGCCAGCTTTGAGACCGTGTGGACCGTCGCCGACATCCTCAACGGGTTGATGGCCCTTCCCAATTTGGTGGCTTTGTTGCTGCTGTCGCCGGTGGTCTTCAGACTCACCGGCGAGTATCGATTCAGTTCTCGTCAGGAAGCGGAGTGACGCTCTTGAGGCGTTCATTCATTTGCATGGCCATCGACTGACGACCCACGGCCAAGACCTTCAGGGTGTCTTCGTGCATCCGCAGCTGGGCATCGGCCACCTGCATGCCACGGACGAGTTCCTTGAGCTCATCGGGAAGGGCATTGAGGTCGTAGCGCTTGCCCTCAAAGGTGAGCACGGGGTTTTGGTTGTCTCCTGTGGAGCTAGTCATTTTGAGGTTCTCGTCAGTCCTGAGGTTGATCCTTGGATCGTGCAGATTTTAAGGGCTCTTGCCCTGTCAAGCGTTCTGCAGATCGCGGATGAACTGGCGTTCACAGAGCTCCCGGTACCGGCCACCCCTCTGCATCAGGGAGTCATGGCTTCCCTGTTCAGTGATCCGACCCCGTTCCAGCACGACGATCGAATCGGCCTCTTGCACGGTGGCCAGTCGGTGGGCGATCACCAGAACGGTGCGTCCGTTCATCGCTTGTTTCAGGCCCACCTGCACGGCAGCCTCGGCTTCGGCATCCAGGGCGCTAGTGGCTTCGTCCAACAGGAGGACGGCGGGATTGCCAAGAACGGCTCGAGCGATGGCCACCCGCTGCAGCTGGCCGCCGGAGATGTTGGTGCCTCGCTCCTCGAGTCGGGTGTTGTAGCCGTCAGGTAGCCGGATGATGAACTCGTGGGCATTGGCCAGGGTGGCGGCTTCGATCAGTTGCTCCTGGCTCGCCTCCCGGCCGAATCGGATCGCTTCGGCAATCGTTCCAGAGAAGACGCTGCTGCGCTGAGGAACCAAGGCCACCTGTTGACGCAGCTCCCTCGCCCGCACTCGGGACAAGTCCTTGCCATCAAGAAGCAGTTGCCCTTGTTGAGCTGTGTTGAAACGCAGCAGCAGTGAAAACAGCGTGCTCTTGCCAGCTCCGGAAGGGCCCACGAGTGCAACGATCTGCCCGGCCTCGATCCTGAGGCTCAGATCATCAAGAACTGGTTGACCAGGTGTGTAAGCAAAAGAGATCCGATCCAGGGTCAGCTGGCCGCTGGGGCGTCCGAGCTCAAGCGCAGGAGTTGGATCCGGCGCTTCGGATGGCTCTCGCTCGATGGCACGTAACCGACGCAACGACGCTTGACCCTGCTGAAATTCGTTGTAGTTCGTGGTCAGGTGGGCAATCGGATCGATCAGCACGATCAGCCCTGTGAGATAGCTGCTCAAGCCCTCACTGTTGAGATCTCCATTGCTGATCCTTGCTGCAGCAAGCACGAGCACTGTGGCGATGCCGAGGACTTCGATGATTCCGACAACGGGATGCTGAAGGGCCACCAAGCGGTAAGTGGTGTAGCGGGCCCTGCGGTGCTGATCGATCTCCTGCTCGAACCGTGCCTGGAGCCAGGGTTCGGCTGCAAAGGCACGCACCAGTGGGAGTCCTTCGATCGCTTCTCCGAGCAGGCCTGCGAGCTCGCTGACTTTCTTCTGGCTTCGTTCAGTTGCAGCCATCACTCGCGCACCAAACAGGCT
This sequence comes from Synechococcus sp. HK01-R, assembly GCF_014217855.1. Lineage (NCBI taxonomy): Bacteria > Bacillati > Cyanobacteriota > Cyanophyceae > Synechococcales > Synechococcaceae > Synechococcus > Synechococcus sp. HK01-R. The sequence goes on from NZ_CP059059.1 coordinate 1,788,963, forward strand.
GATCAGCCAGGCGATCAATGGGGCAAGCAGCACGATGGCCATCGTGAGCTTCCAGTCAAGCCAGAGCATGTAGCCGAGCACGGCTATGAGCTGCAGGGCGCTGGGGATGGTGTCGTGGAGGGTCTTGTAGATGACCTCACTGACCCGATCGGCATCTTCGGTGAGTCGGTAGGTGAGATCCCCAGCAGAGAGTTTTTCGAGGGCACCCAGCTCCACCCGTTGCAGCCTCTGAAACAGGTCGCTGCGTAGAGACTGGCTCACCTGGAGAGCTGGTCCGGCCAGAAGAGAGTCCTGCAGAAACTGGGCCAGCTTTTGGACGAGGAAGACCACCAGCACCACGCCCAGCACGGGAAGCACCACGTCAAGCTGGCCCGAGCCAAGAGCGGGGATCAAGCGGCCCACCAGGTTCATCAGCAGGGGCCAGCTGCCGACGAACACCGCCATGCTCAGGAGCCCCAGGATCAGCCGGCGCAGGTGGGGACGCAGCAGGGGGAGCAACCTGCGGAATCCGGCTTCAGAGGATTTCAGCATCGCGCCACACTATCAATGGTGATCCGTTGCGTTCGATGCTGATGAGGCTGGATCAATTCCTCAAATGGCAGGGCTGGGTTGGGACTGGAGGTGAGGCCAAGCTGCGGATTCAGGCTGGTGATGTATCGGTGAATGGCGCCATTGAGACCCGGCGCGGCCGTCAGCTGCAGCCTGGTGATCGCATCAGAATGGGCGCCGATGAGGCCACGATGGAACCTCAGCAGCAGGTCGGGCCGTAAGTTGTCTGCTGCTGAGCTGCAGAGGACGCAAGCGTGCGCAAACCGGTGATCGCTGGCAACTGGAAGATGCACATGACCTGTGCCCAGGCCAGGGACTGGCTGGCTGCGTTCTTGCCCTTGATCAGTGACACCCCGGATGACCGCCATTTGGTGGTGGCGCCACCGTTCACAGCGATCTCCACGCTCTCAGACCTCACCAAGGGCTCGAAGCTCGAACTCTCCAGCCAGAACGTTCACTGGGAGGGTGAAGGGGCTTTTACAGGTGAGATCTCACCCAGCATGCTTCAGGAGCATGGGGTGACCTATGCCATCGTCGGCCACAGCGAGCCACGCAAATACTTCAGCGAGAGCGATGAACAGATCAACCATCGCGCCCGCTCGGCCCAGTCCCATGGACTGATCCCCATCGTTTGTGTGGGTGAAAGTGACGAGCAACGCACTCGGGGCGAAGCCGAGCGCGTGATTCGCAGGCAGGTGGAGCAGGGGTTGGAGGGGCTGGATCCTGCGACGCTGGTTGTTGCTTACGAGCCGATCTGGGCCATTGGCACCGGCAAGACTTGTGAGGCCAGTGAGGCGAACCGAATCTGTGGCCTCATCAGAAGCTGGGTGGGATCCCCCGATCTGATCATTCAGTACGGAGGGTCTGTGAAGCCGGCGAACATCGATCAGCTGATGGCGATGAGCGATATCGACGGTGTGTTGGTGGGTGGTGCCTCCCTTGATCCTGAGAGCTTCGGCCGCATCGCTAATTACCAGATCACCTGAGTTGAGCATGCGCTGGCCTAATGGCTGGGGGCGGCGTCCGGCTGTGATGGGCGTGTTGAACATCACGCCCGATTCTTTTAGTGATGGAGGCCGTTATTTCGACCCCTCAGCGGCTCTATCCCAGGGGCAAGCGATGGTCAAGGCAGGGGCTGATCTCTTGGATCTTGGTGCTCAGAGCACCCGTCCCGGAGCTGAAGAGGTTGGAGCCAGTGTCGAGATTGCAAGGCTGATCCCCGTGCTCAAAGCCCTGCGTGACCGCTGCCCTGAGCTGATCCTTTCGGTGGATACGTTCTTAGCACCTGTAGCTGAGGCGGCCCTTGCCGCCGGTGCCGACTGGATCAATGACATCAGCGGTGGGCGCCGTGATCCCGGGATGTTGCCTCTGATCGCTTCCACCGGTTGCCCTTTTGTGTTGATGCATTCCCGCGGCGACAGCCAGACCATGGATGCGTTGACGGACTACGGAGTTGAGGGTGTGGTGCAGGGTGTGATCAGAGAGCTTCGGATTGATACGGAGCGGGCGCTTGCAGCAGGGGTGACACAGGAACAATTGCTCTGGGATCCGGGCCTTGGCTTCGCAAAGACCACGGAGCAAAACCTTGAGCTCATCAGGCACCTAGAGCGACTCACTGACCAGGGGATCCCCGTCTTGCTCGGACCATCGCGCAAGCGCTTCATCGGGGCTGTCCTTGACGAACCCAGGCCTAGAGCTCGCCTATGGGGTACGGCTGCAGTGTGTTCTCGGGCTGTGTCGGCCGGTGTGGCGGTGCTGAGGGTCCATGATGTTGGCCCGATCCGCCAAATTGCGGACATGTCCGCTGCCATCAGGCCGGTCAAGGAACACCATGTCACCACGCCTAACCCTTCTCTTTGATGGCGGCTGCCCGCTCTGCGTGCGTGAAGTGAATTTTCTGCGACGACGCGATCGCAAAGAATTGATCCGTTTCGTGGATATCGACAGTCCTGATTACGAGCCATCGCTGTGGGGTGGAATCACCTACCGCCAGGCGATGAGCAGGATTCATGCGATCGAAGCCGATGGAACGGTTCTGAAGGATGTGGCGGTGTTTCGCAGCGCCTACCGTTTGATCGGCCTTGGCTGGTTGTATGCCCCAACCAATTGGCCCGTGATAGGCCCAATCGTGGATGGAGTGTATGGGCTGTGGGCATCCCAGCGACTGAAACTCACAGGCAGGCCCGATCTCGACAACCTGTGTGGCTGCCGAGACCGGGAGTAGCGCCAGACCCCTTAAAGGGGTGACTCTTCACCTGAAGAAGGATCCGAGCAGGAGTGGATCAATCGCCGACGTTGACGCCTTCGATTCGATCTTCCACCTCCTGATAAAGCTCCTGAAGTTGCTGGATGTTTTCATCGGATGTTTCCCAATAACCACGCCCGTTCACTTCAAGCAGTGTGCCGACAATTCGACGGAAGCTGTGAGGATTCAGTTCCATAAGACGCTTTCGCATCTCAGGATCATTGATGAAAGTCTCGTTCGCTTCTTCATAAACGAAGTTGTCGACTTGACCTGAAGTGGCACTCCAGCCGAGGGTGAAATTGAGGCGCTTGGCGACTTCTCTCACGCCTTCATAACCTGAATTAAGCATGCCCTCGTACCACTTGGGATTGAGAAGCTTCGTGCGTGAGTCCAAACGGATGGTTTCACTGAGCGAGCGAACCTGCGCATTGGCTGTGGTGGTGTCAGCGATGTAGCTCGTGGGAGCCTTGCCGTCGTCCCGGAGACCCTTGATGAGATTGGTGGGGTCGCTGTCGAAATAGTGGCTGACATCCGTAAGGGAAATTTCAGCGGAATCAAGGTTCTGGAATGTCACATCAGCGGTCTTCATGACCGATTCAAAAACCTCGCGTTTTTGATTCATTTCACCGGGATTGTCGGCATTGAATGCGAAGGTCTTACGGGAGAGATACATCTCTTGTAGTTCTCCCTCTTCCTCCCAGGTGCTGTTCTCAACAGCCAGGTTCACATTGGAGCTGTAGCTGCCGCTGGCATTGGAGAACACCCGGCAGGCTGCATCACGAAGGCTTGTGCCTTCCTTCTCAGCCTGCTCGAGAGCGTGTTTCCGAACAAAGTTGTGCTCGAGAGGCTCCTCGGCTTCTGCCGCCATCTTCACGCCCTGATCAATTAGTGCCATTTGGTTGATGAACAGGTCGCGGAAAACACCCGAGCAATTCACCACGACGTCAATCCGAGGACGGCCCAGCTCCTCAAGGGGAATCAGTTCGAGCTTGTTCACCCGTCCAAGGGAATCGGGCACAGGACGCACACCAATAAACCAGAGGATTTGGGCCAGGGATTCGCCGTAAGTCTTGATGTTGTCAGTTCCCCAGAGCACGCAGGCAATCGTTTCAGGCCAGGCACCCTGTTCCTGTTTTTGACGTTCAATCAGCTTGTCGACAACGCCCTTGGCTGCTGCCACGGCAGCTCTGGTGGGGATCGCCTGGGGATCAAGGGCATGGATGTTTTTGCCGCTGGGCAACACACCGGGGTTGCGAATCGGATCGCCTCCAGGCCCTGGCAGGACGTATTCCCCATCCAGAGCTCGAAGCAAGCTCTGCATTTCCATGTCAGCGCAGACCTGTTCGAGACAGAACCGCAGGTAGGCAAACAGTTTGTCTAGCGCGACTGAATCAACGCTGGTGAAACCAGCACTGCAGCAGGCTCGGAGCCAAGGCGTTGGCAGTTTGAAGCCGAAACGGGTCAGAAGATCCAGAAGCCAACCAAAATTGCCGCGCAGGTTGACGCGTCCATCCAGGCCGGTCAGGGACCGCACCATCGCACCAACCGCCGCTCGGGACGTCTCGGTAATGGTGCGGTTCAGCTCAACGTCAGCAAGGACGCCATCGTCGTTGCCTTTGTAGATGTCTTCAATTTTGCGACCGAGCGCTTCGGCGAGTAGGCCGGGGAGTGAGCGGATCTCTTCCTCTTCACGTTCAAGTGCAGCGATATTCACAAGTGTTGCTATCGCTTCTTCGGCCGTCGGTGGCTTGCCGATCGTGTGCAGTCCGCAGGGGAGCAGACGGCTTTCGATCTCCATCAGCTGGCGGTAGACCGCGCCGACTACGGCATCCCTGGCCTCCAGGTCAAGACCTGCCGCATCCTCTCCAGGAAGCTGCACGTCTTTGTCAAGATTGCACTGACGGGCGGTTTCAACGATTGCGTTGACGATCTGAACGCCACGGCCGCCTTCACGGAGCTGTTGGTAGGAGCCAACGAGTTCACCGAGCTCCTTGAGTCCCTTGTAGAGCCCAGCATTTTCTGCCGGTGGGGTGAGGTAGCTGATTGTCGAGGCGTACCCCCTGCGCTTAGCAATCGTTGCCTCCGAAGGATTGTTGGCGGCGTAGTAATAGAGATTGGGAAGTGCGCCGATCAGGGAATCCGGGTAGCAGCTTTCGCTCATACCCATCTGCTTTCCTGGCATGAACTCAAGGGAGCCATGGGTGCCGAAGTGGAGCACCGCATCGGCTTTCCACACCTTCTCCAGATAGGTGTAATAGGCGGCAAAGCCGTGATGAGGGCTTGCACTGCGGGAGTAAAGAAGCCGCATTGGATCACCTTCGTAGCCAAAGGTGGGCTGAACGCCGACGAACACGTTGCCGAAATGGCGGCCATAGATCAGAAGGTTCTGACCATCGCTGTTCAGGTTTCCGGGTGGCTTTCCCCAGTTCTCTTCTAGTCGCTCGGAGTAAGGGGTCAGACGCTCGTACTCCTCAACGCTCATCCTGTGGGCAATAGAGAGTTCCGGTGCACCCTGCAGGGCCTCGGGATCATGAATGACCGCCTCCATCAAGCTCTTCGAGTCACGGGGCAGGTTCTGCACGTCGTAACCCTTTGCCTTCATCTCCTCGAGAACCCGGTGGATCGAGCTGAAAACATCGAGATAGGCCGCAGTTCCGACGTTGCCTTTGTCGGGGGGGAAACTGAAGACCGTGATGGCGAGTTTTTTGTCCTTGCGTGGCTTGATCCGCAGGGATGACCAGCGGATTGCTCGCTCGGCGATGGCATCAACGCGATCCTGAAGGGTGTGCGCTTTACCGGTGGCATCGTCACGACCGGAGAGCACGATGGGTTCAATCGCTCCGTCGAGCTCTGGAATCGCGATCTGAAGGGCAACCTGCACGGGGTGGAGGCCGAGATCACTGTCTTCCCATTCCTGCGTTGTCTGGAACACCAGGGGGAGCGCCACCATGTAAGGGCGGTTCAGCCGCTTGAGGGCATCAATGGCTTTCGGGTGATCCTGACGGGCAGGACCGCCGACGAGAGCAAAACCGGTGAGTGATACGACGCCGTCAACCGAAGGTTGATCGGGGTTCAAGGGGTCATAAAAGAAGGAGTTGACCGGCCTGGAAAAGTCGAGACCACCGCAGAAGATGGGAATCACCCTGGCTCCACGGAACTCCAACTCCTGAACGACAGCCACGTAGTGGGCATCGTCGCCGGTCACGATGTGGCTCCGCTGGAGCACCAGGCCAATTACAGGGCCCTGACGGGCTGCGTCGCTGAGATCGCTGCGGCTGCTGTTCCAGTTCAGATATTCCTTGAGGTCCTCGAACATCGAAGGAGCGAGGGGATGCCAGATGCCCAGGTCAGGGAACACCTCCGGGTCAGCGACCTCCAACTCCGGACGTTGCTCCCCTGTTGCCGGAGGGAAGACATATTTGTCAGCCAGCATCAACAGGAAGTTGCGCAGGTTGTCAGGTGTGCCACCCAACCAATACTGAAAGCTGAGCATGAAGCTTCGGGCGTCCTGCGCTTTCTCCACAGGCAGGTACTTGAGCACCGTCGGCAGGGTGTTCAGCAGCTTGAGCATGGCGTCTTGGAATCCAGCTCCGCCTGACTCCTTCCGCTTCTTCATGAAGCCGGCGATCGCGCTCTTGCTTTGGCCGAGCTGGGCCATGGAGAAGCTGCCGAGCTTGTTGAGACGCATCACCTCCGGCATCGAAGGGAAGACCACAGCGGCCTTGAGACGGTCTCGATGGGGAGCCACGGCGTCCACCACCTTTTGAGCCAAATCTTCGATGAAGATCAAAGAGGCGATGAACACATCGGCCTCGGCCACATCGGCCTGGAAATCGGCGTAGTTCTGTGGATCGCGCAGCTCTTCAATTAGGTATCCGCTCAGCTGGAGGCCCAGTGGACCGTTCTGGGCATTGAGGCTTTGGGCCGCCTGTGTGAGGGCGTTTTGGTACTGAGGCTCGAGCACCACATACACCGCCTTCATCACCGCCTGGTGATTGTTGTTGTCAGCAGGAACAATCCGGCGATCGCTGGAGCGGACCTGCGTGAACATCGGCGTGGTTTGAGCAATGTGAAGAAGCCTACGGGCGTTGGTGTCCCTGCTGCGAGGGTTGAAGCTCGGGTGTTACACAGACGGCCGCCCCATAGGCTCTGGCCAGAGAACCCCCACGCCATGGCAACCCCGACAGCAAGTCCGATTCCTGTGGTGGTGGTGGGCGCCCTTGGGCGCATGGGTGCCGAGGTTGTGAAAGCAGTTCTGGCTTCAGACGACTGCCGGGTTGCTGGGGCTGTGGACACCACGCCCGGCAAGGAGGGGGTGGATCTCGGCAGCGAACTCGGGCTCGGTGCTCTCGATGTGGCCGTCACCTCAGATTTCGAAGGCTGTCTCTGCGCCGTTAGCCAGGAGGTGCGTCAGCTAGGCCAAGGCCAGGGCGCTGTGATGGTGGATTTCACCCACCCTTCGGTGGTTTACGAGCACACCAGGGCTGCGATCGCCTATGGAGTGCATCCTGTGATCGGAACAACCGGTCTCTCACCTGAGCAGTTGCAAGACCTCCAGGTTTTTTCGGAGAAAGCCTCTGTAGGTGGAGCGGTGATCCCCAATTTCTCGGTGGGCATGGTGCTGTTGCAACAGGCAGCTGCTGCAGCGGCGCGCTTTTATGACCATGCGGAACTCACGGAACTCCATCACAACCGCAAGGCGGATGCCCCTAGCGGCACGTGCATCAAAACCGCTGAGTTGATGGAGGAGCTAGGCAAGAGCTTCAACCCTGAGGAGGTTGAGGAACACGAATCGCTTGCAGGAAGCAGGGGGGGGCGGCGTCCTAGTGGTCTGCGCCTTCATTCCCTGCGTCTTCCTGGGCTCGTTGCCCATCAGGAAGTCATGTTCGGAGCTCCTGGGGAGACCTATACGCTCCGCCACGACACCATGGATCGGTCTGCCTACATGCCAGGTGTTCTGCTCACTGTTCGCCGGGTGCGTCAGCTCAACGCCCTGGTCTATGGCCTAGAGCGCATTCTCTGATCAAGCCTCCGACAAGCAGCGAAGCGCACCATGCTGATCCCTCTTCGACCTGGCGAACTGCAACGGCTGATCCCGGCGATTGCCACCGGCAATCAGTTTTCTGCCGCTCTCGGGAATCCACGCAAGATTCTCCAGCGGGTGTTGATTTCCACCATCGGTGGCGTGATCACCCTGCTGATCAGCCAAAGTCTCTCGTTCAATCGTTGGGGATCCATTTGGCTGATCCTTGGCGTCGCACTTCTGCTCTACGTCCTCTGGGGACCCATTCTTGAGGCTGGTCAACGCAACGCCACACTGCGCCGTTATCCCGCGGCGGCCATTTTTGAGGGGCAAGTGGCGGAGGCCTACACCCGCGAAAGAGTGGAGAGCCAGCGGGAGCAAGCGGATCAGAACGGCCGCCTGGAGCTTGTCGAGCAACGACGAACCTGGATGGTTCTGGAGCTCGCCGATGAGGACGGGTATCTGGGCCGGTTGAGCTTCCCAATGGAGAAAAAACACGGGGTGATTCGTGCCGGGCTGCCGCTGCGTTGCCTGGTGCTCAGCGATCGCAAAGACTTCTCTCGGGTTGCCGCCTTCAGTGATGCCTGGTTACCCGGCCTGAAGCTCTGGGTCGGCGAGTACCCCTACCTTTTGCGACCGGCTTTCGAGGAGCTTTGCCAGCGCCGCCTGGCGCGCGGGCGCAAAATTTCTTAATAAGGGGTTACAGTGCGTAAAGAAACAGGAGAAAGCATGGTTCAGTCCAACCCTTCCACGGCCCCTGCGATCCGTGGTGCCACCGTCACCACCGAAGATGGCGGTCGTCTGAATGCCTTTGCTACAGAGCCCCGCATGGAAGTTGTTGCTCCTGAGAGCGGTTGGGGCTTCCACGACCGTGCAGAAAAGCTGAACGGGCGGATGGCAATGCTTGGATTCATCGCTCTTCTGGCCACTGAGTTCGCCCTTGGTGGCGAAGCATTCACCCACGGTCTGCTTGGTCTCGGCTGATCCCCGCCGCGTTTCAATCGCTGGAGCCGGTCCGACCGGCTCCCTGCTTGCCTTTGGCTTGGCTCAGCTTGGCTTTCAGGTCATCCTTCAGGATCCACAGCGCGTCGAGGAACTGATTGCTCGAAGTCGGGCCTACGCCCTGACCCACTCATCGCGTCGTTTGCTCAACGAGCTTGGGCTTTGGGACGCCCTTGGCAGCGATCTCATCCCGTTCCGTTCACTTGACCTTCAAGATCGTGAACTGAAAGCACGGGTTGTCTTCACCCCGGATGACCTCGCCGGTGGGAATCGCTTGGTTCCGGCGATTGGCTGGATCCTTGATCACCGGCCTCTGATGGAGCTGCTCCTGGATCGATTGGCCTCCCATCCCTCCGTGCAGTTGCAGCTTGGCGCTGCGCCGGCTCCCCACACCCCAGAGGGGCGCTTCGATCTCGCGATTGCTTGTGACGGTCCAGGGTCACCCCATCGGGGATTTTGGAAGCTGCCTTTCTGGTCTTGGACTTATCAACAGGGTTGTCTCACGTTCAAGGTGCGGCTGCGCAACCCTCAAGCCCAAACCGCATACGAGCTGTTTCGTTGTGAGGGGCCTTTTGCTGTTCTTCCCCTCGGTCACAATGCGTTCCAAATCGTTTGGAGCGCTCCCCTCGAGTGCTGCCGTGAGCGTGCCGCACTCTCTCCTGACCAGTTGCTCAAGGAGCTATTCGGAGTGCTTCCGGAGGGGCTTGAGCTGGAGGCTTTCCTCGACCAGCCCAGGGCTTTCCCCCTGCAGCTGAGCCTCGCCCCCCGCCTTGCACGGGGAGGACTGCTGTTGGTCGGGGAGTCGGGGCATCGTTGTCATCCCGTCGGAGGTCAGGGTCTCAATCTGTGTTGGCGTGATGTGGCGGAGTTGCTTCGACTCCTGAAGCATCCCGCTTCCAGCCGACTCAGTGGATCTGCCATTGGTCGCCGCTATGCCCGCAGCCGCCTTCCTGATCTGATCCTCGTCGGCCTGGCAACGGATTTGCTGGTGCGTCTGTTTTCCAACCGCAACCCTCTGCTGTTGCTTCTGCGCCGTCTGGGGCTGTCCTCCATGGGGCGCTTCGGCGTGCTGCGACAGCTTTCACTTGCTGCGATGACCGACGGACCGTTGGCATGGCGTCGCTGACATCCAGCCGCTGACGGTCAGACTGGATGCATGGTGTTCAGCAGCTCACCCCAGCCCCGGCCCCCAGCGACGCTCCTGAAGTTTCTCCAGGAGAAGCTGGGCCTCAGCGACAATGCGCTCCAGCTTGGCCTTCGTCAGGCTGAGCTGGAGCAAGCTCCCCTGCCGATCGTTCTTTGGAGCTTCGGGCTTCTCAGCCTTGCTCAGTATCAGGCAGTTCTTGATTGGCAGCAGAACGAGCAGATCTGATCAGTTGTAAACAACCAGCGATTCCACCGGGGTCTGCTCCGGAAGCCGCCGCCGACCCTCCAGGGCTGCTAGCTCAACAACAAACCCGCAACCAACCAATTGCCCGCCCGCTTCGGACACGAGCGAGGCGGTGGCGCTTGCGGTTCCACCGGTTGCCAGGAGGTCGTCAACAATCAGTACGCGGGCGCCATCGCGCAAGGCCTCGGCGTGCATTTCCAGTCGATCACTCCCGTATTCCAGGGAATAATCGATCGCGATCACCTCGCCCGGCAGCTTTCCAGGCTTGCGCACGGGTACGAAGCCGATGCGTTGGTCGGTGGCCAGAGCAGTGCCAACAATGAATCCCCGGGATTCAATCCCCACGATGAGATCAGGCTGCACTTGTTCGCAGACCGTCCCGAGTCGACGCATGACCTCAGCCCATCCCTCGGGATCTCGAAGCAAGGGGCTGATGTCGCGGAACAGGATTCCCGGCTTGGGGAAATCGGGAATGTCCCGGATGTACTGGCGAAGATCCAAGGAAGGGTGACGCAGAGGCCTCAGCCCTGTCATCATCGCAGCCATGACCGACGCCACTGCTGAACTGGGCCGACGCGGATTCGAGCGTCTCGACCTGTTGCTCCTCACTGTTGAGGCTCTCGATCTCAATGGTGGGGAGGCCATGGTCTGGGCGACCCAGCAACTGGGCTTCTCTGATCTGTTCCCCAATCGGGTGGAGCTGTGGAAGCGGCGCTGCCATAACCCCCTGAGGCGGTCCACCCGTCGAGGCTCCGTGACCTCGAAGGAAACGGATGCACTGATCCAGTTGCTCTGTGCCATGGCCGATCGCCTCTATCCCCTGCTGCATCAACTGCTTTCCCGTCAGGAGCCCGAAGAGCTCACGTCCCAGCGATGGGCGCTCCTCGATCAGCGACTGCGTGCTCTGGTCACCGAACGCATGAACCCTCGGCGCGGAGCTGTGCAACGGCTTCTGGATCTCGAGCAATCCGCGCCACTGCAGCGTCAGCTGGTGCGTTCCCTGGCTCTCTGCTCCGGAGCCGGCGGTGTGGACCGAATGCGGGCCAGCCTTCTCGACCCCACACCCTGAAGCCATGATCAAGCTCTCCTACCGCTACGACCAAACCGCGGCCCGTCTCGAGGTTGAGGGGCTTCCTGACTTCTCTGCTGATCAGGGCAACGGCGTGATCGGCATCCTCTCGGCCTGGCGATTGCAGGTCGTTGGAGCCCCTGAACTCGAAGGCAAGCGGGATCACCTTGAAGCCCTTCTTGCCGTGGTGCTTCCTTATGCACGCCATCAGCTCTCTGGAGTGGCGCGTCGTTTTGGTGCTGATGACGCCCCTGTGAGCATCGCTCCAATGGAGGCAGGCCACGTGCTGGAGCTTCGAAGCAGTCAGCCTGGGGTCGAACCGCTCAGCATCCGATTGGATGACGCCGAGCTTGCTGATCTCGTGCGTTGTCTTGATGCTATGCGCCTGGATCCCCGCGTTCAGGTGGCCTGGCCACCGCTTCCGCAGCGGCCGTTGCAGCGCCGTGAACTTGCCGAACGGATCCCCCTGCATCGGCGTCTGGGTGCTCCTGTTCTTGGTGGATCCGCCCTTTTCGTGGCTGCCGTTCTGGCGATGTGGGTGCCAACTCAACCGCCATCCCAACCACCGAGCGCTGAGGAAGCGGTTCGAGGACGTTGACGAACTCTCTTTGAGCAAGAGAATTGAGTGTGAATGGCCTTAGAGCATGGGAGCCAGCTGGTCGGATCTGAGGCGTCGTGTGGCTCGCATCGGTGCAGCCCTTGATGTGGTTGTACGCAGCGATCCCGAGGTCTGCGGGTTGAGTGGTTCCGGTTATCACCTGACGCTTCACCACAGCGGCTATGGCGACTGCACAGTCGGTGATCTCACCTTGATCGATTGTCCTAACGAACTCGTGCTGTTGGAATTCGAGCGTTGGATGCGCGGTGCCGGTCACCCGCTGGTGTTATGAATCGGCCCAGGTTGCGTTCAATCGCTGGAAAGCCAAAGCCGCGCAAGGTGTTCTCTTCGCGGCGGTCCAGGCCCAGCATTCCTGTCAGGCGCCAAGCCCTTGAAGGGGTTCTGCTTGTGCTGCTCGGTGTGGGGTTGCTGGCCTTTCTCAGTTGGTTGCCCCAGAAGATTGATGCGCTGGTGGTGGTGAGTGAAGCCATTGCCGACCTGATTCGTGGACTGGCGCAATTGCTTGAGGCCCTGTTGGGGATCGCTGCTGTGATTCTTTTGGCCTTGCTCCTGGTCGCTGCGCTGGTGGCTCTGCTGGGTGGAGTCGTACGCCTGACTCGTGCCTGTTGGCGATCGTTTTCAAGTTCATCTGGCTCCGGTCGTGTCGTGGACCACCCTGGCTCGGGACCCAGTCCCCGATCTCGCTCCGCTCAGCGATAAGGCCTTGGTGCCAAAGCTTTCTGAAGCGTCCAGAGCTCAGCCAGGGTCAAAGCTCCATCCTGGTTGAGATCAACGCTCTCGAAATTGCGCGCCAACCAGGGGAGTTGGCGTACTTCCCCTCGATCCAACCGGCCATCGCCATTGCGGTCTGCTTGCTGGAATCGTTTTTGCAGGCGAAAACCGCTTGGCTGGTTGGATGGAACGCGCAGGTCCTCGAGCAGCAGGAAGCCTCTGGAGTCCTGACGGAGCACCCGCTGCTCCAGATAGGGCTGTCCCTGGACTTCCGATCGATCCAGGCGACCGTCGCGATTGAGGTCCATCCGGACGAAGAGTGCTTCCATGCGTCGGCCATAGGCATTCACCTCATCAGGATTCGCCTGGGCTGCTCCGGCATGCATCACCAGCGCTGTCGTCGCTGCAGAGGCCAGAACCCTGACGATCGCGGTCGCTGATGGTTGCTTCATGAGCGCAGGCTATGAAGGAATGCAGTGTCGTTCATGTCTGTTCTGCAACCGTTGACGACTGAGCTGTGACAGGGTCCGATTGTTGCGGACAGATGGCGGCCTGATCCATACGATCAGATCCGACCAGCACGGCGCTTTTCATGACACGTACCTCGATGATCTGGGTCGTCGATGATGATCCGGAACTCCGTCAGATGGTGGGCACCTATCTGATTGATCAGGGTTACGACGTGCGCTGTCTCAGCGATGTGAAGCAGTTCGAGGCCCGGCTTGAATTTCAGCGTCCGGACCTTGTGGTTCTCGACCTGATGATGCCTGGGGATGATGGCCTAACGGCACTCCGGCGCTTGCGTGACGCTGATGATGATCTGCCGGTGGTAATGCTCACGGCCCGAGGGGAGGGGGTGGATCGGATCATCGGTCTGGAGCAGGGTGCCGATGACTACCTTGCCAAGCCTTTCCTTCCCAGAGAGCTGTCGGCCAGGATCGAAGCCGTGTTGCGTCGCCGGATGGCCATGCCCGCGGGAACCCCCTTGGCCGAGGGTGGGGCCGTGCGTTTTGGCGATAACGAACTCGACTTAGCTGCCCGTACCCTCGTGCGTGAGGGAACCCCCACTGTGATCACCAGCGGTGAATTCAGCCTGCTGGCGGCATTCGTGCAACATCCCCATCGCCCGCTCTCCCGCGACCGTCTGATCGAGCTGGCTCGTGGTCCTGGGTGTGAAACTGATACCCGCAGCATGGACGTGCAGGTCTCCAGGGTTCGCAAGTTGGTGGAACCGGATCCCAGCCGTCCGCGCTACATCCAAACGGTTTGGGGGTACGGCTACGTTTTCGTGCCGGATGGAACACCCAGATCACGATGAGAATTGGTGGTGGCTGGAGTCAGTCCGTCCGTTCGTTGCTGGGCTGGTCGGGCGTTGCCATCGGCTGCTGGGGGCTTTGCCTGTTGGCCTTGCAGGCACTCTTTGGTCGCCAGATCGAGGGTCTGCAAAGCGTGCAGCTGGGTCGGGAACTGGCCCTGAATGTGCGGCTCACCGAGCTAGCCCTTGAGCGCTACCCCCCTCATCTGGTGAGCGAACTGACCGGTTTGGATCTGGCCGTGCGCTTTCGCCCTCCTATGGAGGGTTCAGCGTCTCCTTTTCTGCAGCGCCAGGCCAAGGTCTTGCAGCATCAGCTCTGTCAGCGCCTTGCCCATTGCCCGATGGTGGAAGCATCGGGCCGCAGCCGGGTGGTGTGGATCGAGTTGATCTCTCCGTTGGAGCCTGTGTGGTTACGCGTCCCGTTGCGTTCGCCGATGGCCTGGCCGCCGGAGCCGACGTTGCTCGGTTCTTCACTGGTGGCGGCAGCGGTGATCACCGGGGCTCTGTTTTTGCTTTTGGAGGTGGAGCAACCGCTCCGTAGGCTTGAGAAGGTGCTCAGCCGCGTTGGTGAGGGAGAAGATCCTGAAGCGGTTCCAGCTCGAGGAGCCCCCGAGGTGAAGCGTCTGACCCATCGCTTTAACGCCATGGTGCAGCGCCTTGCGGCCACCCGACAGGAGAGGGCAACGATGCTTGCAGGCATTGCCCATGATCTACGTGCGCCAATCACCCGACTGCAGTTCCGGCTATCGCTTCCTTCCCTCTCGGTGGCTGAGCGCGATCGCTGTGCCAACGACCTTGAAGCGCTTGAGCGGATTACTGAACAGTTTCTGCTGTTTGCTGGGGGAGGCGATGGAGAGGAGGCGATCGAGCTGCCCCTGGATCAGCTCCTGGCCGAGGTGTCCAGCAGTCATTCTTCAGACCAATTGCATCTGGATCTGGAACCGATGCAAATCCTCGTTCGTCCAGTCGCGATCTCCCGCGCGGTGGCCAACCTCATCGACAATGCGTTCAGCCATGGCTCTCCACCGGTGCTGTTGCGGTTACGTCGTCGACCGGATGGATGCTCCATCGAAGTCTGGGATCAAGGTGATGGCATGCCAGCTGACCAGTGGGACCGAGCGTTGCAACCCTTTCAACGTTTGGATGAATCCAGAGGTCGGCAGGGTCATTGCGGCCTTGGTCTGGCGATCGTGGCCCATGTGGCCCAGCTCCATGGCGGCACCCTTTCAAGGCTTCCCGCTGACATGAATGGGGAAGACTGCGACTCTGTGGGCGGTCGATTCGGGCTTCAGCTTTTGCTGCCCTTTCCACTGAAAGGTTGAGAAAAGCTTGACCCTGCACTTGCTGTCGACGCTCACGGTGCACCAATGGAGCAGGAGCTCTCCGCACCATGGGTCACAAGGACAAACACGACAAACATCACAAACAAGGCGATCACAAGGGGAAGAAGTCGAAACAACACCCCTCCGAAGCGAAGTTGCCGGACCCAGTGATTGCGGCTCTCGATGGCAGTGAATGCGACATCGACCATCCTTCCGAACTGCTGGATGACCTGCTTGAGGGACGAAACCACAACGGTGATCGCCTGAACAAGAAGCTTTACGAGGCCGAGCTGATCAGGTTGCAGACCGATTTGGTGCGTATGCAGTACTGGATCAAAGCCACCGGATACCGCATGATCGTGCTCTTCGAGGGGCGTGACGCAGCCGGGAAAGGCGGCACGATCAAACGGCTGACAGAACCGATGAACCCCAGGGGTTGTCGTGTGGTGGCCCTCGGCACTCCTTCGGATCAGCAGAAAACCCAGTGGTATTTCCAGCGCTATGTGGAGCACTTTCCCAGCGCCGGCGAGATCGTGGTGTTCGACCGCAGCTGGTACAACCGCGCCGGTGTGGAGCGGGTGATGGGCTTCTGCACTGATGAGCAGGTCGATCAATTCATGGAGGCCTGTCCGCAGTTCGAGCGGATGTTGGTACGCAGCGGCATTCTTCTACTGAAATATTGGTTTTCTGTCAGTGATAAAGAACAGGAAGCCCGCTTCCAGTCGCGTATCGATGATCCCACGCGTCGTTGGAAGCTGAGTCCGATGGATCTTGAGGCGCGCAACCGTTGGGTGGATTTCTCCCGGGCCAAGGACGCGATGTTCGCCCACACCAACATCCCGGAGGCCCCTTGGTTCACCGTGGAAGCTGATGACAAACGGCGGGCACGGCTGAATTGTCTCCGACATGTGCTTAGCAAGGTTCCCTGGGAGGACATGACTCCACCTGGCATTGATCTACCGCCGCGGCCTGAGCAGGGCGACTACATCCGGCCGCCCATCAACGAACAGTTTTTCGTGCCGAATGCCTACCCCTACGCATGATCATGTTGTGTTGAGCTGATCAGCCGTGCAGCTGGGCGAACCAGAACCCGGCCAGTTGCCAGGAACTCCACAGAAAGATCGCTAAAAACAGCCAGTTGAGCCAGGCAGGGCGTTGGTCGTTACTGAACACCAATCAGCATCGCGAAGGGAAACACCGGCACCGCCGGCACGCTTCAGATCATGCATCCCCTCCAGCTGTCTGTACACCGCCTTCAGTTGACGCTGGATGTGGTCGGTATGGGGCATGGCGCTGAGGGTGCCGAGGGCTTCCTCGAGATGCTGTTTCGCATCGATGAGCAGGCGGCAGTCTGTGCTTCCGGGTTCGTAACTCATTGGAGGTGTTCCACTTGAATCCATTCAGTCAGTGGTCCTGCGCCGCTGCTGTGTGCATGCACACCATCAGGGGGCGAGTTGTTTTTCGACTGGAGTGCGTTCTCGCAGATCCCATGGACGCGTCATGCCGTTCTGCACACTCCAGATGCCGACCCCTCTGGCCCTGGCCTCCGATTGCCAAGCTGTATAGGGGAGGTCATCGCAGCAGCCCAGAAAGCCGTCATAGGCAAAAACTTGCCCTTCGCGCAGCAGAGGTTCGACCAGATCCCTGTCCCCGCGTTTCAGGGTTCCCACCAAACGTCCGTGAACGTCGCGTGCCCTCAGCTGAAATTGCCACTGGCTGCCAATGGTGGCCTCTTTGGCCAACGCCTCTTTGGCGGTTTTCGCCCAAGGCTGTTGTTGGAGACGTGGTGCCTGAATGCAGCTCAATCGCAGGGTGCGTCCCTGGCCATTGATCTCCACAAGCAGTTCCTGGCCGTTGTTCACGGCCAGGATTCCAATCGTTGTGCTCGGAGTCGTGACGGGAGACCGAGTATCAGCCCAAACAGCCTGCGTAGTTTCCACCGCTAGGACCGACAGCAGTAGCGCGAGGGCTTGGCCTCGATTCACCTGTCTCTCGATCAACGCACGAACAGCATCTCTCGATAGGAGGGCAGAGGCCAGCGATCGTCATCACTGAGGCTTTCAAGGCTGTCGACTGCTTCGCGCAGTTGCAGCAAGCGGGGAAGGATGACAGCGGCGCAACGGTTCATCGATGCAGCTGTGTCGCCGTGATGCAGCTGTTGCAATTCACCTTCGAGGGCGTCGGTCTGTTCGTCCATGCGCTTCTGCAGAGCCGCCATCCTTTGGAGGTTGCGTCGGTCCGGTTGAAGGTCGAGGGAGAGCTGCTGCTGAAGGCTGCGCGCCATGCAGCTGATCTGCTTCTGGACCGCAGGACTGATCTGGGTTCGCACCATCGATAACGCCACCCGCGCTTCCACCTCAATCGCCAGCACGTACTGTTCGCCGTAGACCTCGTAACGACTCTCCAGTTCCACAGGATTGATCACCCCCTGGCGTTGGAAGAGATCACGCACGTCGTCGCGACGCAGCACGGGAAGGGCCTCAGCGGTGTTCTTCAGGTTCTCTAGTCCGCGCTGTTCAGTTGCTTCCCGATGCCAGGCATCGGAGTAGCCGTCACCTCCGAAGATGGCGACCCCATGAAGATCCACCACTTGCTTCAGTACGCCGGCTGAGGCCTGCTCCAGGGTCTGGCCTGCTGCCATTTCCGACTCGAGTCGATCGCTGATCCACTCCAGGGAATCGGCCAGCACGGTGTTCATCGCCACAAGAGGCCCTGCCACCGATTGGCCGGAGCCCACGGCCCTGAATTCAAAGCGGTTTCCCGTAAAGGCGAAGGGGGAGGTGCGGTTGCGGTCACCAGCGTCCTTGGGGAATTCAGGGAGGGTATCGACGCCCAGCTGCATGAGGCCGCCGCTGCTGCTGGCGGTCACCTCTCCACGCTGAATCTGCTGGAACACCTGCTCCAGCTGTTGGCCGAGATACACCGAGATGATGGCTGGAGGGGCTTCGTTCGCTCCAAGTCGATGGTCATTACCGGCGGTAGCGACCACGGCTCTCAGTAAGGCTCCATAACGGTGGACGCCACGGATCACTGCGGCGCAGAAGAGCAGGAACTGAAGATTGTCGTGGGGGGTATGGCCGGGATCGAGCAAGTTGCCCTGGGTGCTGTTGCCCACGGACCAGTTCACGTGCTTCCCAGAGCCGTTGATGCCGGCAAAGGGTTTTTCGTGCAGCAGGCAGGTGAAGCCATGCCGTTTTGCTGTGCTTTTCAGCACGGTCATGATCAACTGCTGGTGATCTGTGGCCACGTTCGCGGCCTCATGCACCGGTGCGATCTCGAATTGGCCTGGTGCCACTTCGTTGTGCCTGGTCTTGGCAGGGATCCCGAGACGGTAGAGCTGTTGTTCCACGTCCTGCATGAACACCTGCACCCGCTCAGGGATTGCCCCGAAGTAGTGATCATCGAACTGCTGACCTTTCGGTGACGCTGCACCGAACAGCGTGCGTCCTGCCAGCTGCAGATCAGGACGAAGGGTGGCGAACTGGCTGTCCACCAGGAAGTACTCCTGTTCAGCCCCGCAGGAGCTGTTCACGGGTGCCACGTCTTGATTGCCAAGCAGCCGGAGCAGGCGTTGGGCCTGCCGATTCATGGCGGCGTTCGAGCGCAGGAGTGGTGTCTTCTTGTCGAGCGCTTCCCCTGTCCAGCTCACAAACACTGTCGGGATGCAGAGGGTCACACCATTCGGTGTGCGCATCAAGTACGCCGGGCTGGTGATGTCCCAGGCCGTGTAGCCGCGAGCTTCGAAGGTGGAACGGATCCCTCCATTGGGGAAGGAGCTTCCGTCGGGCTCCCCCTGTACCAGAAGCTTGCCGGAAAACTCATGAATGGCTTCTCCGTCGCCCTGCGGACTGATGAAGCCGTCGTGCTTCTCGGCTGTGGAGTTTGTGAGGGGATAGAAAACGTGTGCGTAGTAATGGGCACCTCGGGCCAAAGCCCAGTCCTTCATGGCCTGAGCTACAACATCGGCCACATCCAGATCGAGCTTCCCTCCATCGCGGATCACGCGGCGTACGGCCTTGTAAGCCTCCTTGGGCAGGGCATTCTTCATGCGTTGCAGCGTGAAGACATCGCTGGCCCAGATCGATTCCAGCGGCGGTGTCGGCTCGCAGGGCATCGGTTCACGCTGCTGAATGGCCTGAAGGGCGGCCAGCCGGGCGGGATGGGGCATAGGGGCCAACGACCCGCCGAGGCGGGGACGACGATCAATCCTTCAAATTAAGCGGCCGCTTTCTCCACGGCAGCTGGAGCCGGTAAACGCAAGCTGCTCAGCCAAGAGAGGAGCACCAGCAACGAGGAGCACCAAAGGCAGGCCTGCATCCCTGAGGATGGCGTCCCGCCAATCAGAAACACAGCACCTGAAAGCAGGGTTCCCACGAGGCGGCCCGCTGCATTGGCCATGTAATAGAAGCCCACATTGAGGCTCACGCTCTCGGTATCGGTGTAGGCGAGCACCATGTAGGAGTGGATGGAGGAGTTCATCGCGAACACCACCCCGAAGGCTGCAAGTCCGCCGATGATGGCCGTGCTGACATCCACTTCTCTCCAGAGAGCCACAGCGATCAGGGCGGGAATGGCTGTGAGTACGCCACTCCAGAACTGGACGGCGCCGACCCCTGGGCTGCGGGTCTGACCCCAGAGACGCCGGAGGCCGGGCGCCGTGCCTTGCACGATTCCGTAGCCGATCACCCAAAGACCAAGGAAGCCACCGATTTCCCAGAATCCCCAGCCAAGGGACGCTTCGAGAAAGACAGGCAGGGCGACGACGAACCAGACGTCGCGGGCTCCGAATAAGAAGAACCGAGCCAGCGAGAGGATGTTGATTCCCTCAGATTTTGAGAAAAGAGAGGAGAAGGCTGGCTTGGCCTTCATCTTGCCAATCTCTCCTGGTAAAACCAAGGTCAGCAGGAACGCCAAGGCGAGCCCCGCTGCCATCAGGCCAACCGCGTTGTTGAACCCGAAGACAGTCAGCAGTACGCCGCCGAGAAAAAATCCCACCCCCTTGAGGGCATTTTTGGATCCCGTGAGGATGGCCACCCATTGGAAGAGTTGGTTCTCCCCTCGCTGCGCGTCATCAGGGGTTTCCGGCACCACGGTCTTGATGGCACTTTTGGCACTCATCTTGTTGAGGTCCTTGGCGATACCGCTGATCGCCTGCGCCACCATCACGTAGCCCACGCTGAGCAGTTTGGGCCAGCTGGCAGACACAGGAACCAGCATCAAAAGCGCAAGGATTTGTAGGAGTGTTCCTCCCCAGAGGGTGAGCCTCAGGCCGTAGCGCGCACCGATCCAGCCTCCATAGAGATTGGTGAGCACTCCGAAGAATTCATAGAAGAGGAAGAGAAAGGCAATCTCCAGCGTGGAGTAACCGAGGCCGTGGAAGTGGAACACCACAAGCATGCGTAGTGCGCCATCGGTGAGTGTGAAGGCCCAGTAGTTGGCCGTCACGATCCCGTATTGCTGCAGGGCTGAGAGTTTCATGGTTGATCAGTGCTGCTGCTCCATGGCCACCACATGGCAGACGAGGTCAGCCATACGGCTGCTGTAACCCCATTCGTTGTCATACCAGGCGAACACCTTGAGTTGGTTGCCATCGACCACCATCGTTGAAGGTGCATCGATGATCGAACTGCGACTGTCGTTCGTGTAATCGCACGAGACGAGAGGGCGCTCCTCGTAGCCCAGAATTCCCCGAAGTGTTCCTTCCGCGGCATCTTTGAAGGCTGCATTGACTTCGTCAACGCTGACATCGCGTTTCAGTTCGAAGACGGCGTCGGTGAGGGAGCCATTGAGCAGGGGCACGCGAACCGCATGGCCATTGAGCTTGCCTTGCAGCTCAGGAAAGATCATGGCAATCGCCTTTGCCGATCCAGTGGTGGTTGGGATCAGCGATGTCAATCCGGAGCGGGCTCGACGCCAATCGCTTTTGAAGGCATCAATCGGCACTTGCGTGTTGGTGATGTCGTGGATCGTGGTGATCATTCCGTGCTTGATCCCGAACTGTTCGTGCACAACTTTCACGACCGGGGCAAGGCAATTGGTGGTGCATGAGGCGGCGGTCACCAGTTTGTGGCGGGCCGGTTCGTAGAGGTGATGGTTGATCCCATAGACAACGTTCAGCGCCTCAGCTCCGGCGATGACTCCCTTGACGGGACAGGCCACCACAACGCGTTTGAGACCAAGAGTCTCGAAGTAGGGATGCAGGGTTTCGGGTGTTTTGATCTTGCCGCTGGCCTCCAGGACCATCTCCACCCCACGCTCCTGCCAAGGCACGGCCGTGATCTCTTTCTGCTGTGACCAGGTCAGTGTCTGGCCCTCAACGCTGAAACCGTCAGGTTCTGCCTTGATCCCCCGATCCCAGCGCCCATGGACCGAATCGAATTCGAGCAGATGCGCTGCGGTTGGCGCGTCACCGGCAGGGTCATTGATATGCACCAGTTCAATGCCCGGGCGACCCCACAGGGCACGGAAGACCAGACGTCCGATCCGTCCGAAGCCGTTGATTCCGATCCGCATGCTGGTTGAGCCGAGGGCAGCGCCGTCAGCTTAAATCAAAAAGAGTTGATGAATCAACCTTGATTGATTGGTCGTTGATGGCCCCCTCCTGTTCTGGTCTCGATAGGTTTGGACCACGATTGGTTCGCGGATATTGGCTGTGATGTCGCCTGCGCTGGAGCATCCTTCATCTTTGGGCTCCGATCAGGCCCGTGGTCTCCTCAAGGCCCTGGCTGATCCCCTGCGCTTAAAAATCATCGAGGCGCTTTCCGCCGGAGAGCGATGTGTGTGTGATCTCACCGCAGAACTTGCCCTCTCTCAGTCACGCCTCTCCTTCCATCTGAAGGTGCTCCGGGAGTGCGGCCTGCTTGAGGACCGTCAGGAGGGTCGCTGGGTGTATTACAGCCTCAGGCCAGATCGGATCAACGCCTTACGTGCCTGGCTCGCATTGCTGGAGCAGAACTGCCAAACACCTGCTCGCCAGTGCTGCGACTGAAGACGGCTGATGCAGGACTCGAGGCTTTATTTCCCGGCTACGGAGCGCAACCGCGAGCCGATTGCCAGCACCCTGGATGGATGGTTGCCGGCAGAGGGGTCTGTCCTGGAGCTGGCCAGCGGAAGTGGGGAGCATGCGGTCAGTTTTCAGACCCGCTTTCCTGGCCTTCGTTGGCAGGCAAGTGATCCCGACCCCCTGCATCTCGAGAGCATCAGGGCCTGGAGGGCCCATGCCGGTCTCCAGGCCTCGATGCCGGAGCCGCTTCGACTCGATGTGCGCCAGTGGCCCTGGCCGCTTCCAGCGGACGTCGCACTGGATCTCCAGGCGGTGGTGGTGATCAACCTTTTGCACATTGCTCCCTGGGACTGTGCGATGGCGCTCCTGGCGGGCGCGTCTCGCTTGCTGCCGGTGGGAGGGTCGTTGATTGTTTATGGCCCCTTCCGCCGTCATGGCGGACACACCAGCGACAGCAACGCAGCCTTTGATCGGTCTCTGCGGGAGAGGAATCCACTCTGGGGAGTTCGTGATCTAGAAGCTGTGGAGCAACTCGCGGGCGACTCTGGTTTCGCCCTGGAGGAGGTGCGCCCCCTTCCTGCCAACAATCTTTGCCTGTTGCTGAGACTCTGAAGCTCGCCGTCGCAACAGGGTGTTTCGTTGGATCCCTTGCGTTGGGGCAGACGTGCCAGCTCTCGCTTTCTTGCGCCTTTGTTGGGACATCAATTCGTTCTCGAGTCGCCCTGAAGTATCTGTGGGGTATCCCTCAAGTTGCTTCCCGGTTGCTTATGGGTTAGTTTTGTGTTGTTGGCTCCCCTCGCATGAAGGCCGTCCCCCGGGAAAACCAGGTGAAGCTCACGGTCTCCGTGCCTCCCAGCCTCCATGTCTTGTTGCGCAGTTGGGCGCAATGCGAGGGCAGGGAACTCACCAGTGTCGTGCTGCAGTGCGTCGAGCTCTCGATCCGCCAGCTCAAAAGCAACGGAGCCATTCCCACTGGGGCGATTCGTAGTTACGAGTTGGCCTGCGAGGAGCGGCTTGCTGCAGGCGGGGGGATCAGCGCATGAACGCGAGTGCCCTGTCAGTGATGGAAGAGGCTCTGCGCGCTCCTGTGATGGATGCGGTGATCGCTGTCACCGAGCGCTACCAATATCTCGAGGAGAACCGCGGTGCAAGGGTTTACACCGCCTATCGCGAAGTCGATCACGTGCTTCAGGTCGGTTTTTCGCTTGATTTCAATAGCCGGTTGCAGGCTGATCTCGAGAGGCGTGGCTTTACGGTTCTCGCTGAGCGGGAGGGAACGCAGCGGGAGCATCGACTGCTGTTGCTCACCCTCGGGGAAATCGGATTCTGCGCCACTTACAGCAAGGATTACTTCACCGCGTCCCGAGGGCTCATTCGTCATCTCCGCAATTTGGGCTGGCCTCTGGGGTCTTTGTCGTCATTGCTCAGAAGCCCGCGGTGTGACAAGGATTCGCCCGCGATCTGAACCCCTCTAGCCTTGGAGCGGTTGTGCTCCTGTGCTGTGCGTCATTGTTTCTGGCTTTTGCTGATGCTCTGCTTCAGCGCTCTTTCGGGTATCGCCAGAGCTCAGGACAATGGTTTGAACTGCGAGGCCTTCAGCTCAGGCTTCACCACTCCAGAAGGGTGTCTGGATGGCAGTCAACCGAGCTCAGGACCCACGTCTGGAGACCAGTGGCAAGTGGATGATGATGCGGGGCTTTGGTACGATGAGGGGTTTGGCCCAGGTTTCCTTCTCTATTGATCAGGTGATCCCAAGCTTCATGTTGCTGGGATGAAACGGAGAGGGTGGGATTCGAACCCACGGAGGCTCGCACCTCGCTGGTTTTCAAGACCAGAGCCATAAACCACTCGACCACCTCTCCAGGTGCCTGCTCGCGCTCGCAAGCAGGCCATTATTTTAAGCGTCGGCCCCGAGGAGCTCAGTCCTTGGGCTTCGCCAGCGGCAGCAGGCATTTGTCGGAATCGCAGCCAGCCGGGCCAGCTTCAGTGAGCTCGCCACTGTCATAGCGCTGGAGAGCTTCAAAGAAGTCGCTGGAAACTCGACGCTCGATCACCTCGGCCTGCATCCGTTCGTAGGTCGCCGCATCGATCGGCTCGAAGGGCAATCGAGGGAAGGTGGCATTGGCATCGAAGCGGGCGAGCAGTGCCGCAGAGATGTAGCCATCTCCTGCTTGGATCGTTTGGTGGAGGGCGTCAGTGAGAGGTTCGATCTCATGCTCACGGAATTCGATCGTCGCCGAGGTGTTGTGGGCGGTGTAGTGGGTTTGCACCTGCATGTAGAAGTCAAACTGGGCCATCGCCGAGAAGGCGTTGATGTCAACGGCATCGGCTCCAGGCAGATTGGCCCAGCTCACTTCCGTAGGGATCTCCACCAGCCATTCGGTGCAACGTGGATCAAAAGGATCATCGAGAAGTCGACCTTGTTCGTCCTTGTCGGATTGAGATGGCACGACGGTGTAGCCGTAATCCATGCAAGCCATTGCCACAGGGTCGTTTTTCCGGAAGGTAATCCGGCGAATGAAACGTTGGGCTTTGGGTGGATGCCAGCCAGGTGCTGCCCCGGTGAGCAGGCTCTTGGTGCCTGCGGGTTGCACGGTGGTGCAACGGTTCGGCCGGCGTAGGCCATGACGGTCGCAGTAGTCCCACACCGTTTCGTTGACGATGGCTTTCCAGCGACTCAGGAATGCTGCTTCCTGTTGCTTGAAGGCTTTGCCTTCTTCGGTGTCGGGGCGACCAGCTTCCCACCAGGTCAGCCAGGGGGTGCCGAAGGCGTGAACGAAGAAGTCAAATAGGCCAGTGAAGCTCACGCCGACAATTGGATCCCAGGCACGGCTCTGGCGATACCGCTCAACCTCGAAGCGATGATTGAGCAGGCAGGCCACCGACAGAGCTGCGGCGCGGAACGCATCGCGCTGGCCTTCGTCGTCGCTTGGATCGATCTGATTCAGATGGATTTCGGCGAGATTGCAGTGGAAGTCGGCGCCAAGAATTTCACCACAAGGGTTGAGGCCGTAGCGACCCAGTCGATGCTCCAGTTCATCGGCGGCGATCGGACCATGGTTGAGGCTTAACCAGCGACCGGCTTCTTCGCGCCCTTGGTCGCAGTACACCTCGATGAATTCCTTGCGCAGTTCTGGCGTGCTCAGCAGATCTGCATTGGATCGGGCAATCGCTTCAGGCGCGAATTGAATGGCTCCCTCACCACTGTGGAATTGCTTGGTCACAGCCTCCAGCAGCACCTCACGACTGGGACGGGTGTGATAAACGCGGGTGTGGTTGGCCATGCGCAGGGCATCACGCTCGGGGTCGATGCGCCAGTTGCCATCAGCGTCCTGTTGCCAAAGATTGTCTTTAGCGCCCGCGGCAGCAAGGTCGTTAGCCGCGAACTGACGCATGCCCGCGCTGCGACGGATGTTCCCAGCCACGATGGTCACCGCTGCCTCATCAATCAGCAGGCAACATTCCACTGACGTGAGTCTGCGACCGACGGCTTTGCCAAGCAGCCTGGCCACCCGTGCATAAAGGTCTTTGAGTTTGACGGGATTGGCCATCCCTCCAAACCCTTTCAGCGTTTCACCGACAGGACGAACATCGGAGAGATCAACGTCGACCTGAACTGTGCGACCAGCAAAGCGTTCATCACTGCTCAGTTCGAGCAAAAGCTGATAGCTATCCACCCAGCCTCGGCGGGTGTCACCCACCTTGATGGTGACGTGGTCGCCATTGATGGTGTGACTGGTGTGCTCCTGGCGCTCACCTGCGGGGGTCAGACCGATATCGCTGACCGAGAGCACCTCGATCGGATTGCGCACCACCGGCAGGCGATCAATCAGATGAGGCTCGATGATGGCGCCGGTTCCGCAGCCCATCATCGCCAGGTCCATCATCAGACCGAAGGCTTCCCAATCCACCAAATTGGTGGACGTGCAGTTGTAGGCACCCGAGAAGTTTTCCGGTTGTTCGATCCAGGGGGTCCCCCCGATCCACAGCCAGCGACCGGAGGGCAAAGCCTTCTTCTCGGCTTGCATTCGCGCCAGGAGCTCGACTTCCTCCTGGGTGAGATGACCAAGTTTTGCGAGCCCACCGAGGTTGCGTACCCCCACTTCACTCCAGCTCTCGCGACCAGCAGGCGTACGACGGCTGTAAGTCCGATAAAAGACAGGGTTGGCTGCCGGCGCTGTGGATGGGAAACCACCGCTGAGTTTGGTCACGACTTCGCCGATGGCGTCAGTGCTGTTGGAGCTTGTGGGATCCAGGCGACTGGGGGTGAGGGTCACAGGTATGGAGCAGGCGTCCATGCACACTAACGCCACTGATGGGGGCAGCAAGTGGTGAAAGGCACCACAGGCGGTGCTGCTGCTCCGGTCGCTGTCGCTGCCTTCGCTGCTGCCGTTGTCGCTGTCAGCATGACGTCATCCGTGTTCGGAAGCTGCTGCTGCTGCGTATGCGTCTCAGGTTGTCTCGGCTGATGGCTGGAGCTCTCATCGGAGTTCTGCTTGTGAGCCTCCAGGCGCTCCTGCCTGTTCAGGCTGTGACCGCCCAACGGTCTGCTTTTCCTGCTGCGCAAGCAGCCAGCTCTCGAGGCCTGATCTCCATCCAGGACCAACCCTTCTATGGGGATCTGGAGCAGGCGGCCAGCTCCTGGTCGGATGTTGTGCTGGATCAGGTGGTGGGTGATAGCCCAAGGGCCACGTTGCTCAATTTTTATGCGGTGATGCCCGAGGTGGGGCATCGGGCTGACCAGCTCGGGCGGATCGATGCCCTGCGGGACCCGTCGGTGTCCCCTGCGCAACGCCAGGAGCAGATCGCTGATACCGAATTGCTGTTTCAGTTGGCGGTGAAGTCGCTTGATGCCAGCGCATTCCCCGAGAGTGTGCGAACCGATATGGCTGATGAGGCGGCGATTCAGTTAAAGCACGTTCTCGATTACGTCTTTACTCATAGCCAGAGATTGATTGATATCCCTGATGTTGAGGGTATGAAGCGTTTGAATGACAAACGCACCAATGCTGCTGAGTCTTGGCGCATCCCCGGAACAGCGATCTCTTTGACTTCTGAGCTGGATAATGATCCCGATCAACAGGACTTTTTCTTTTCTGAGGAGACGGTCGCTTCGATATCAGAAATGTATCAGGAGGTGAAGGGGTTTCCCGTTGTTGATCAACCCTTTGCGACTCCATATTTTTATCAAGACTTTATCTACACGCCTGGTTACCTGGTGCCGCCAGGCTGGTATCTCTCCTTGCCAAGAAGCGTTAGAGGCCTGATTGAAGTTCCGATCGGTGATCAAACGTTGTTTCAGATCATCTGCGCGTTGCTCGCCATTGTTCTCTACCTGGCAGTGCTGGGTTGGCTTGCCCGTTTCATGCTCTTGACGTATCGGGATTCACTTGCTGATGAGACTCCGACGCAACTCTGGCATCGCGATCGTTTGGCCTGGAGGCGGGTATTGCTTGTGTTGCCGATCCTCCCTCTTACAAGATTCACGGAGGTGTTCATTGACGATG
Organism: Synechococcus sp. HK01-R; assembly: GCF_014217855.1. Taxonomy (NCBI): domain Bacteria; kingdom Bacillati; phylum Cyanobacteriota; class Cyanophyceae; order Synechococcales; family Synechococcaceae; genus Synechococcus; species Synechococcus sp. HK01-R. Next base: position 1,816,718 of record NZ_CP059059.1, read on the forward strand.
TTGTTAATTTCACAGGGCTTCCCCTTGTTGTTATCACCTATGCCCTTTATGTGATCTGGTACCTGAGTGCGGGTGTCTTTGTCTTCTTTGTGTTTGAGGCGCTTGGCCGTAGCAGTGCGGAATGGTTGGCCAGGATTCGTGGTCGCCGGTCGCAGTTACAGCTGCAAAGAATCAGCAATTTCGTGATGCCCCTTTGTCGGGCTCTCGGAGCTCTCGTTCCATTGTGTTGATCTATCGATTAATGCTTCTCCTGGGACTCCCTGCCAGCACAGTTCTTGCATTCTCTGCAGTGCCAGGTCTGGCGATTGGTCTTGGCGCTTCCAAGTTGCTCAGTAATTTATTTGCTGGTCTTTCGATTCAAACTGATCGCCCCCTGCGGGTGGGTGAGTGCTGTCGAGTGGGGGAGAATCTTGGTTTCGTTTCTCGGATTGGATTACGTTCCCTAGAGCTGGAGACCCTGGAAAGTCGCGTCACGATTCCCAACTCAGTTGTGGATGAAGCGACGATCATCAACTTCTCTCGACGTGGCTTGCAAGGTGATCGCCCACCGATGCAGGGCCTTGAGGTGCGTCTTGACCTTCAAGGGGAGTGGTCTCCCTTCCAGCTGGAGGAGGTTTTACATCAGGCAAGGCGAACGCTGCGGAGTTGGAGTGTGCTCAAGGAACCGCTCATGAGCCTCGAGCGATCGCCGGACTCTTCACCACAGTTGGTGGTCTTCGCCATGGTGGAGCTCCATGGCTGGCCTGCTTATCTCGACATTCGTGAGCGGCTTCTGATTCATCTCGATGAGGTGATGGAACGGGCTCAGTTGTCGGAAATTGCTCTAGGGATTGCCTACGGAACCCCTGCGGAACAACTGGACCGCCTGCCCTCGTTGGTGGCCAGCGTGGTGGCTGAGGATTCGCAGTTGCAGTTCAAGGCCTTTCGCCTGGAGCGCATTGCTGCCTCCAGCTACGACCACGTGCTCGAATTCAGCTCCAGTCATGAGGATCATGATCACTTCGAGGACAGCCTTCATGACCTCAATCGTCGGCTCATCAGCGCCCTTGAGGACGCGGGGGTTGAGATTCCCTTCCCTACCCAGACCCTGCAGGTGCACCGCTCGTGATGCAACGCACACCCGAGCCTCAATTGATGGAGGAATGCCAGCAGGTTGAGGCCTACGCCGCTGCTGATTTCAATCGCAGTGATCTTCAGGTGATTCGAGGGATTGAACGGCTTTGCCAGGCCCATCAGTGGCAGCCCCGGGATGGCGATTGTGTGCTCGACCTTGGCTGCGGCCCAGGCAACATTTCAGAGCGACTGGCCCGGCTCTGGCCCCAGTGTCATGTGATCGGCATCGATGGATCCGACCCGATGCTGGAGATTGCACGGCGACGCCAGGTCGCGGCAGGTGAGGGTGTTGCTTCAAGGCTGAGCTACGAGGCGCTTTGTATCGGATCGTTGGCTCGCGGTGAGCTGAGGCCCAAAGCTCTCGAGGGCCGTTCAGGAGCAGCACTGATCGTGAGTAACAGCCTCTTGCATCACCTCCATGATCCCGGTCAGCTTTGGCGTCTGCATCAACGGCTCGCTCGGCCAGGTTGTCTTGTGTTGCATCGCGATTTGCGGCGGCCGCCAAGCCCTGAACGCGCTCTGGCCCTTCGTGAAAAGCATCTCGGCGCGGCCCCTTCGGTGCTTCGTCATGACTATCTGGCGTCACTTCACGCTGCCTTCACCCCTGGTGAAGTGTTGGAGCAGCTCCGTGCAGCAGAGCTTCAATGCTTAGACGTGGTGGAGCTGGAGGATCGATATCTCGAGATCCGTGGTGCCTTGCCTTCGATCGGTGCTGGTGTTGTCAGCGATGGACCCGTTAGCTGGCAGGCTGTCTCGAGAACGTCAGCGCCATGACACGGGTTCCCGCCACCGACTCCCAGGACGGCGCCAGCGAGGAGCTGGCTTTGGCGGTGGATCGCCGCCGCAACTTTGCGATCATTTCCCACCCTGACGCCGGCAAGACAACCCTCACAGAGAAGCTTTTGCTTTACGGGGGTGCCATTCAGCAGGCTGGTGCTGTCAAAGCCAGGGGTGAGCAGCGAAAGGTCACCTCGGACTGGATGGAACTCGAGAAACAGCGGGGGATTTCGATCACATCAACTGTTTTGCAGTTTGACTACGGCCCCAACACGATCAACCTGCTCGACACTCCCGGCCACCAGGATTTTTCAGAAGACACCTATCGGACCCTGGCCGCAGCAGACAACGCGGTGATGCTGGAGGACGCAGCCAAAGGGCTTGAACCTCAAACCCGCAAACTCTTTGAGGTCTGCCGCATGCGCCAGATCCCGATCTTCACGTTCATCAACAAGATGGATCGTCCTGGTCGGGAGCCTCTTGCCCTGCTCGATGAGATTGAGGCTGAGCTCGGGCTCACCCCTTGGGCGGTGAATTGGCCGATCGGCAGTGGTGAGCAGTTCCGCGGCGTGATCGACCGTCGCAGCAAGGAGGTGGTGCTGTTCAGTCGTGCTGAACGCGGTCGCCAGTCGGAAGAGCGTCATCTGCACCTGGATGATCCGGAGCTTCAGCAACTGGTGGAAGCCGATCTGCTGGAGCAGGCCGTAGAGGAAATGGAATTGCTCGAGGCGGCCGGGGCCGATCTCGATTTTGAGCTGGTCCACGCAGGCGAACTCACGCCTGTGTTCTTCGGCTCAGCCATGACCAATTTCGGGGTCAGACCCTTTCTGGATGCCTTCCTTGAGATGGCTCAGAAGCCCACGGCACGGAGTGGGAGCGAGGGACTCGTTGATCCCCTCCGGCCTGAATTCAGTGGGTTCGTGTTCAAGCTGCAGGCCAACATGGACCCCCGTCATCGCGACCGTGTCGCTTTTGTGCGAGTTTGCAGCGGCCGTTTTGAGAAGGACATGACCGTGCGCCATGCACGGACGGGTAAGACGATTCGTCTGTCTCGCCCGCAGAAGTTGTTCGGTCAGGACCGTGAAGTTGTTGATGATGCCTACCCAGGCGATGTGATCGGCCTCAATAACCCAGGCATGTTTGCGATCGGTGACACGCTTTACACCGGTACCAAGGTGGAATTCGAGGGCATTCCCTGCTTCAGTCCGGAAATCTTCAGCTGGTTGCGGAACCCCAATCCTTCAGCATTCAAAAATTTCCGCAAGGGCGTCAATGAGCTCCGCGAGGAGGGGGCGGTGCAGATTCTCTATGACACCGATCAGAGCAAGCGCGACCCGATCCTGGCGGCCGTCGGTCAACTGCAGCTTGAGGTGGTGCAACACCGCCTTGAGAACGAGTACGGCGTGGAAACGCGTCTCGAACCCATGGGCTTTCAAGTGGCCCGCTGGGTGAGTGGAGGATGGCCGGCCCTTGAACGGGTTGGTCGCATCTTCAATTGCAAAACGGTGCAGGATGCCTGGTCAAGGCCAGTGCTGCTGTTCAAGAACACTTGGAATCTCAATCAGCTCCTTGAGGAGCATCCTGAGCTCGAACTCAGCGCTGTGGCTCCTGTGGTGAGTGGTGTGGAACCGATCAGCCTCTGAGTCGCTGCTCGCGACTGCTCAAAAGGCTCGCCAGAATCCATTCTTCCTCTAGTCCGCCACTGTGGACAGCATCTGGCTGCAACGCCCAGGCCCAGATGGGGGCGTTGATTATGTGTGCTTTCGTCGCCCGCAGCAGGGACGCGTCGAAATGCTGGAGGGACATCACCTGCCCCCCCAACTCCCCTTGCTCAAACGCCGAACCTGGATCGGGTCGGACCAATTGAGTGTGTGCCGGAAGGTCTTCGAACAGGACCATGGCTATCGCCACAGCCCGCCTTTGTTTTGATGTCCTCCTTCGTGAAAGCGTCGGCTTCGCTGCTGCCTCGATACGCTCATCGAAGCAATGTGCAAGCCCATGGCCTCCGGGATTGATTCCGGTTCCGATCCCGCCTCGCCGGACCCCTTCTCCCGGCTGAAGATCACGAGGGACGCCGGTTTTGAAGCGGTGCAGCAGGCCAGGGAGCAAGCACTGGTTCAAGCCGGTGAGGATTTGCAGGAGCGGGCCAAGGTTGAAGCCGCTTACGACGCCGTGCTGATGGAACGCCTGCGCGAGCGCCAGTCCGGTCGTGTCAGTTCGGCGGCTGCGAGTGCCTCCCAGCGGGAACAACAACTCGAGACGGTCAGCAGCTCTGAGCCAAGAGGGCCAGGGCTCCTGCTGTCTCGCATTCGTCAGCTTTCGCTCCCCACCCCCGCTGCGGCTCCCCAGACCTGGTTGCCGACGCTCTCCCTGGTGGAAGGTCAGGGTTTGTGGGTTCGACTAGGTCTGGCGGGCGCGGGGCTGGTGCTGGTGCTGCTCAGCCCCACCAGTGTCGAGCTCGTCCTTGCCCTGGGTACGATCGGCATGTTTCTCAGCCAGATCCGCCGCGGCCGTCGTCCCTTGGCCTCGGTCGGCTGGAGTGTGTTGTTTCTAACGCTTGGTGTCCTTGCTGGCGGGCTAGTTGCGGCACTCCTCGCTGGTTCGGCCGCCTCCCTGCCCTTGAGTGTGGATCAATTGCAGTCGCTGCCCGCCCTCTTGGTGCTGGCACTCGGTGCCCTGTTGCTGGGCTAGGCCGTCAGCCGGTTGGTTGCAACTCAGCGATCAAGTCCTGCAACTCAGACGCATTGACCTGGTAGACCGCATTGCAGAAATGGCAGGTGAGTTCAGCGCCGCCGTCTTCCTGCAGCATGCTGCTGAGTTCATCGGCTCCAAGCATTTTCAGCGCTCCGAGGCTGCGGGGACGGCTGCAAGGACAGTGAAAGTGAATGGCTTGGCTTGGTTCGCCTGCAGGAATCGGTTGCGGATCTAGATCGGGGAAGACGTCATGCAGCAGATCTTCCAGGTTGTTGCGGCAGGCTGAGAGTCGATCGCTGAAGTCGCTGATCTCTCGGCAGCGTTCTTCTAGCAGTGCCACCAGAGCAGGTTCTTCAGCCGCCTTCGGCAAGACCTGGACGAGCAGCGCACCGCTGCACTGAAGCCCGTCACGGTTGATCCGTTCGCCAACAAATACAGCGGAGGGCGTTTGTTCGGAATGGAGCAAATAGGAGGCCACGTCTTCCCCGATCCCTCCTCTCACCAGTTCTACGGTGCTGCTGAAGGGCTCACCCTTGCCTTCATCGCGCACCACATGCAAATAGCCAGTGCCTGCGGCTGCGGCGAAATCAAAGCTGTAATGCCCTTGCGCATCCGCAACAGGATCCAGCTCAAGAGTTGGTTCTCCCACGTATCCGCGCACAGTTCCGTCCCGACCGGCATCCACCATCAGGCCCTTGATGGGCCCATCGGAGCCCAGGCGCAGATTGACGCGTCCATGGGCCACTTTCATGGAACTGGCTAGTAACAATCCGGCCCCCATGGCCCGCCCCAGCATCACGGTGGTTAGGTAGGAGAGCCCATGGCGCTTGGCTGCTATTTGGGTGGTCTCGGTGGTGGTCACCGCCACCAGCCGAATGCCACCGCCAGCCGCAGTGGCCCGGACAAGGCGATCGCTCATGGCTAGGACTCGGCTGGGGCCAATGGTGACAGAGTGCGCAGCTTCCCTTCTTGCAGGCGGCAATGGGGACATTGCCAAGGGGCAAACAGAGCAGGCTCGTGGGTGACCACCACCATCACCCGTTCGCGGGAGAGCTCCAGCAGCAACTCGAGCACTTCTGTCCGTACCGACCAGTCCAGGCCCGCCGTTGGTTCGTCGAGCAGAAGCACCTCAGGCTGGCGTAGCAACTGCACAGCCAGCGCCAGACGTCTTTGTTGGCCTCCGCTAAGGCGCTCGGGTGCCTGTCGCCCATCAACCCCTCGGAGCCCCACCTGGTCGAGTACACGGTTCTGTTCGTCGCTGCTCAGGCGTCGATGGCCGAGTTTGAGCTCCTGGGAGACGTTGAGGCCAAGAAAATGCCTTTCGGGGAACTGGAACAACACTCCGGTGATCCATCGCCGTTGGCGAGCGGTCAGCGGCTCTCCCTGCCAGCAAATCGAACCCCGTTGCGGACGGCTCAGGCCGCTGATCACCTCCAGCAAGGTTGTTTTACCGCTCCCGCTTGCCCCTGAAATCAGCAGCGGTTGCCCTCGGCTCGCCTGCAGGTTGATCCCGCTCAGGATCGGCTTCTCTGCTGTGGCCGGCTGAACGTGCACGTCAATCAGTTCCAACATGAAGACGGGCGGCCTGTCCTGGATGTGATTCTCGCCATAGCTTGGTCGATCGCTTGCATGGCGGTGATGATGGTGTGATCACAGCACCGCCATGAACGTCCGATTCCGAGAGGTCGATCCCTTCAACTGTTGGCTGTGGTTGCGCTTCGCTGATGTGCCTAGTCAGGGGGAACGCAGTTACGTCGATGGGATTTTTGATAGTTGGTATGTGCTCGGAAGGCTGGGCGGTTTCAATGCCGAGACTCTTCAGGCGCATGAGGAGGGGGATGAGCTGAGCTGGATGGCCTACGACAACGATGAGGCGTCCTCAGCAATGCCGGCCTTGATGCACAACATGGGGCAGATGGAATATCACCAGGAATGGGCACGTTGCTGGGTGGATCTGGGGACGAGTGATGCGTTCGGCCTCGATGTGCTGATCAATGCTCTGCGGCAGCTCGACAGTGATGTGGTGCAACTGGAGGAGTTGCTGATTGGTGGTGAAAATGAGGATTGGCCGGTGGAAGAGCATCCCGATAGCGTCTTCCCTTCCTTCAACTGATCCATTGTCTTGGCGGAACTGCGTCGACTGCTGATCGCACCTGAACGGTTGATCCCCGATCGGGCGTTGCAGCTCAGCAGTTCCGAAGCGCACTATCTCCGTCGGGTGTTACGGCTCAGGCCCGGAGACCCCATTGCGTTGGTCGATGGACGGGGCTCCCTATGGCAAGCCTCACTCCTGGATGGTGAGCAGCTTCAACTCAGCAGCGGTCCCTCCCTGCAAATGTCGCCTCTTTCACCACGACTCGGACTCGCCGTGGTGGGCGTCCGTCGCGGCATGGATGACCTGATGCGGATGGCCACCGAGTTGGGAGTGGACCAGATCCAGCCACTGCGTTCCCAGTGGCGCACGCTGCAGGCGGAGGATCGGCCGGACCGGTGGCAGGTGATTCTTCAGGAGGCGGTGGAGCAGAGCGAGCGACTTTGGAGCCCGAAGCTTGCCCCTTGTCTGGATGTGAACGAGTGGTGGGCTGCTCAGGCACCGGATTCGGCACTCGCGCTCCCAACAACCCGTCAGGACGGGCTCGTTGACTTACACGACTGGCTGCTTCAGCTGCCTGCTGCAAGCGATGCCGGGGCACCGCGTGAAGTCTGGGTGGCCATCGGCCCCGAGGCGGGTTGGAGCGCTGCTGAGGAGGAGGAGGCGATCAGACAGGGCTGGACCCCTGTCAGTATCGGCGACACGATTTTGAGAACCTCGACTGCTGCCATTGCGGCGGCCACTCTGATGACCGCCTGGCGTCGCCAGCCAAGTCCCGGCACGTAGGTCCTTAGCTCTTGAACAGCGAGGCAGCCATTGACTTAAAGCCGCGAAGGTTGGCTCCGGGGCGACGACGCTGGGGCCTGAGGCCATTGCCAGGCTGCAGAGCATCCGGGGCGTAAGTGGCCACGGTCATGGGCGGCCGGGCCGCAGCGGATGCTGCGAGTTCGGCCGCGATGGCTTCGGCGGTGGTGAGGGAGGGACCCTTGGACTCCGTGGAGTCAGTCGCCTCGATTGGAGCGGGTGTTGCGGTGGCCTTGGCTGTCGCCTTGGCATTGGCCTTGGCAACATCGGGTTTGCTTGGTTCCGCTTTGACGGGTGCAACCGTCACGGCTTTCACTGGCGCAACGGTGACCGACTGCTTGACGGCCTTCTGTTCCGAGTTGGCGTCCGCGCCCTCCAGATCAAGGAAAAAGCTTTTGTTGTTGAACACCATGCCAAGCAACGGACAGTGACGTGTGTCGATTATCCGTCGGCCGGTGGCCCTGACGGTCGATCCTTAGGGCAGTGCAACACAGATCGATGCCTCTGCCGAGTTCCGATGGCTCCTCCTGGCTGCTGGCTCTGGTGATCAACGGGCTGTTGATCGCCATGGCCCAGCGCCTGCCCTTGCTCACTCGATCCGGATGGGTTCATGCCGCTGCCTTAGGAACAATGTTGTGGGGATGCCTGGGCTGGCGCGGTTGGCTGGCGGTTGTCGCCTATCTAGCCCTGGGTTCCCTGGTCACCAAACTTGGGTTCGCCCGCAAGCAGGCCGCCGGTCTTGCGGAGGCCCGTGGTGGTCGGAGGGGACCCGCCAATGTCTGGGGTTCGGCATCCACAGGCGCTTGGCTCGCCCTGATGGTTGGAGCCGGCGTGCAACCCTTTGGCCTTCTGCTGGTGGGGTTCTCGGCCAGTTTCTGTGCCAAGTTGGCGGACACCTTCGGCAGCGAAATCGGTAAACGCTGGGGGCGCACCACGGTGTTGATCACCACCTGGAGGTTGGTGCCCGCTGGTACGGAGGGGGCGATCAGCCTGGAAGGGACCGCTGCCAGCGTTGTGGGTAGCGCTCTGATGAGCCTGATTCTGTTGTTGCTGGGTTTGCTCGATAGCTGGCCGCTCACGGTTTTGGTGAGCGGCATCGGTGTTCTCGCCACCCTGCTGGAAAGCGTGATGGGTGCGCTGTTTCAGCAGCGCCTGCCGTGGCTCAGCAATGAGCTGGTCAATGCCATTCAGACCGCAGTAGCCGCTTTGTTGGCGATCGGTGCGGCTTCCATGCTGTCGCTGGTGCCTTGAGCCATGGTCTTGAGCTGCGCGAGGGTCTTTTTCAGCACCCGAGACAGCATGGAGGGATGAACTCCTTCGCTCGCTGCCAGGGTCCTAAGGGGACGGCCCTCCAGGTAATAGGCGAGTAGCCAGCGGCGCTGGACTGGTGGGATGGTCATCAGCGCCTCACCGAGCCAGTCCAACGCTGGGTCTGGTTGCTCCAATTCAATGGCTGCGAGTCGATCGAGCCTGCTGACGCGTTCAGCTTCATCGGGATCGCAGTTCTGAGCTGGACCATCGAGGCTGAGCACCGGTTGCTGCCAGGCCGCCTCAACGGCCTGGCGCCAGCGGTCCGGTGTCACGTTGAGGCGTCGGGCCAGCGTTTGGTCATCCAGTAAGCAGCCATTGGTGTTGAGTGAGTTTTCCTGGATCCGTTGGCCCTTGGCGTGGAGATCGCGGAGCCGCCAAGGGATGCGGAGTGTCGCCTGACGATCGCGCCTGAAGTGCAGGACCTGACCGTGGGCGCGGCTCATCGCATAACTGCTGATCTTCAGCCCTCGGCTGCTGTCGAAGCCATCGACAGCGGCGATCAGTCCAAGCGTTGCCTCCTGGAGTAACTCATCGCGTTCGCCGCCGCCGCGTCTCCATTGGTGGGCACTGGCGTGATGGGCCAGCCCCAGATGTTCCAGAACGGTGGCGTTGCGCCGGCCAATCGAAGCAGGCAATTGGCGCCTTAGCTCCTGGCGTTGGCGACGGGCTAGTCGTAGGGCCTGGGCGGTTGCGTTGGTCGCAGAGTCTTGGTCGATGGTTGGCATGACGGTCGTCAGGGCTCCAGTGGGGGGCTGCTGACACCCTCATCGCCTTGCCCTTGGGAAACCTCATCTTTTGGGGTGATGTTTTTGCGCCCCGGATTGATGTCAGGCCAGGGTCGGTGTGAGTTGCCCCTGCTCCATCAACCCCGCCCATCGCAGCAAAGCAGACCAGTGTTTCACCCGCTGATGCAGCCAGTGATGCCCCTCGGTGTTCAGGTGGATGCCATCAGGTTCGATCCATCGCAGCCAATCCGGCTCCGCAAGCATGGCCTGATGTAGAGCCAGAAAGGGCACGTCTGCCTCCAGGCAGGCCTCCTCCAGGGCTGCCTCATACAAGGCCACGGAGTCGTTGCCGTACCAGAGACAGTCGGCGAACGGCATCACGCCCTCATCGACTGCGGTGAGTCCAAGAACGAGCACTTGGGTGCTGGATGCCATGCCATTGAGCAGTTGACCGCAGCCGAAGCGGAAGGCCTCAAGGGAGAGTTGGGGGCGTCCGTTGGCTCGACCCACCCTGGCGGTGTCATTCAGGCCGACGGAGAGCAACAGTCCCTCGGGCTGTTGACGTCGCAGCTCGCCGCGGACAGCCCATTCCCGCTGCCAACGCTCCGCAACTTTCTCAAGACCATCACCGCGCACCCCTAGGGGATAGATCACCGGTGCGGATGGGGTTTGCATCCAGTCGCGACGCAGTCGCTCACACCAACCTCCCCCTTCCCGATCTCCCCAGCCGTAGACACCGCTATCGCCGATGACCGTCAATTGACGGGGTCGTTGCTCCATCCCTGCTGTGTCAGGCCCGATCAGCTTTGCAGCCAACGCTGCCGTTGGCGGTCGCTGAGGGCTTCTCCCGTCAAAGTGAGAAGGGAGAAGGCGCCGATCAGCAGCCAGACCGCTGCCCAGTGGAAGGAACTCAGCGATTCAATGAGCGCCCAGCCGAGCCCTGTTCCGCCGACCAGCCCCACCACGATGGTTTCGCGCAGGATGACATCTGCGCGATAGGCGCCGTAGGCGAGATACGCGCGACTTTGCGGGGCTAGCTGGCCATAGAGCCAGCTGCTGGCGCTGTCTGCTCCTGCCACTGTCATGGCTTGATGGCGCCGGTGATCCTGTTGATCGAGCCCCTCCCGGAGCAAACGGCCAAGCACCCCAGCGTTTTGGAGGCCGAGCGCGAGAGCCGCCAGGGCAAGGCTGGGTTGGTTCGCCAGCAGCAGCATGAGCAGCGTCAGGGGAGGGGGAAGCAAGCGCAGGGCACTCCAGATCAAACTCTGCACATGGGGTGCGGCGCCCCTGTTCCAAAGAAGTTCGACGAGAGCTGGCAGTCCGATGGCCAGTCCGGAGGCGAGCAGGGTGAGCCTGAGGGTATCGACGATCAAGCTTCCCCAGGCCAGCTCCGTGCTGGCTTGCAGAAGCTGGTCCCTATCGGGTAGTGGCGGCCATTGCCATGCGAGCGCAGCTCCATCGTCGGGAAAGAGTTGCTGCATCCACAGGCCCCCGACGACTGCACTGATCAGCAACAGGCCCAGAAGGAGCAGTTGACGACGTTCGGCTGCGCCGAACCTCTCCTTCGGTCGAGTCCGCCAGAACCGCAGTCCCTGTTCGAGAGCAACGCTGCACACGATCAGCAGCCAAAGACCACTCCAGAACTCATGGAAGCGAAGGGATTGAAGGCTGAGCTGGAGCTCTGTGCCAAGGCCCCCCAGGCCGAACACCCCGAGCAGCGTGGCACTGCGCAAGGCGCACTCCAGGCGGTAGCCGCCATAGCTCAGAAGGCTTGGTGTCATCGCGGGCGCGAGGGCCGTGATCATCGCGGCGTCCGCCTGAGCGCCGGTTTGGAGTTGGGCGATCAGTGAGCTGCGGTCAAGGCTGTCCAACTGGTCACGCCAAACTCTTGCCACCAGGGCGCTGTAGGGAATCGCGATGGCGAGCACAGCCACCCATGGGTGGAGTCCGAAGATCTGCAGGAGCAGCAGACCCCAGATCAGTTCATGGATGGAGCGGGGCAGGGCGAGAGCATTGCGCAGGATCCGGGCGGGCCAGCGGGGGGCGCCACGACTGAGCCAGAACACATCAGCGCTGAGTAGAGCCAGTAGAGCTCCGCTGAGACCGCTAAGGCCCCAAGCTGCAAGCGCTGTGGCCAACGTCACCTGCAAGGCGCGAACCATCGCCTGCAGGACCACTGGATCCAGGCTTGGCTGCAAGGCTCCCAACAGGCAGTCCAGCCAAATTCCCAGTCCACCGCTGTGGATGGCCGGCAGCACTACGACCAGCACAGGAATCAGCGCGAGCGCAGGAAGCAGGCAGAGCAGCGGCGGCGCTGGACGCAATCGGATCATGAGCTGTAGAGGGCCTGCAGCTGGCCGGACTGCAAGTCCGATGGCCTGAGGTCGAGCACCAGTTGCCCCTTGCGTAGACCGATGACCCGATCGAAACGATGAATCAGATCGGGGCGATGAAGGCTGATCAGAACGGTTTCCGCGCTGGTCTGCCGTAGGAGCCGCGTCAGCAGTTCATCGATCAAGGCTGGGTCAAGGCTGGCCAAGGGTTCGTCGGCCAGCAGAACTTCAGGTTGTTGGCGCAGAAGTCGTGCGATCGCTACCCGTTGGCGTTGGCCGCCAGACAGTCGTGTGACAGGAGTCTGGAGAACGTCTGCCGGCAGGCCCGCCGCCTCCAGCACGCGTCGGCAGTGATTCGTTTCGAGGGGGATCAGAAGATTGAGCAGCGCCCAGCCCAAGGAGCGCTGTCCAAGGGCACCGGCGTTGATGTTCTGTTGGACATTCAGTTCTTCCACGAGACGCAGGTCCTGCCAGAGCGTTCCAATCGCTCGCCGCTGGCGTCGCCGCCGTGGTGGCAATCCTGTCCAGATCACCTGTCCTTCATCAGCGTTCAGGCTTCCATTGATGACTGCAATCAGTGTGCTTTTCCCCGAGCCGCTCGCTCCAAGTAGCGCGACCCGCTCGCCGGGCTGGAGGGAGAGAGAGACCCCCGTTAAGCGGGGCGCCTCTCTCCCGATGACACCGACGGAACGAAGTTCCAGCGTGATACTCACCGAATCTTGCCCAATTGACGGCCTACTTTTTTAATTGACTCGTACTGTGATTCCTTGGCTGGAATAAAGGAGTCTGCAGCGAATAGCTCGAGAATGGTTCGACCATTTTCGCTCTTTTTATTGATGTTAAGCAGAGCTTTCTGTAGTCGGTTTGTGAAACCTTTCCCGAAGCGCTGATCCAGGCCAGGGCGCACCACCCAGTGGTAGTCAACGTAGGTAGGGGTCTGCCAGATCACTCGCACCTTCTTGGTGTCGACTCGACCTTCTTTTAAGGCGCTGTTCCAAACCTGCGAATTGAGGGCACCAGCCTGGTAGGCACCACTCTGGACAAGGGCAATGGTGGCATCGTGGCTTTTGCTAAATCCAGCCCGTCCGCCAGCAAACTGGCTAGGGCTGACCCCTGCTTGTTGCAGAAAGTACTGGGGCATCAGGCGCCCTGACGTGGAGCTTTCGGAGCCGAATGTGAAGCGTTTCCCACGTAATTCGGTGAGTTGCTTTTGGCTTTGAATTGGTTTGAGCCCGCTGGCCGTGTTGGCGATGAAGACGCTGCGGAACTTGGCATCGATATCCCGTTGCGCCAGCACGCGGGCACCTGGAGTCTGCAGACGTGCCTGTACGCCTGTTAGGCCTCCAAACCAGACCAGATCAAGGCTTCCGCTGCGAAACGCACTCACGGATGCGGGGTAGTTGCTCACCGGCACGTAGCGAACGGCGACTTTGAGCTCATTGCTCAATTGAGTGGCCAGAACGCTGTAGAGGCGATTCAGTTTTTCAGGGTTCTGATCGGGGATGGCCCCGATGCGCAGCAGCTGCTGCGCCATGGTCGGAAGGGCCGTCGTCATCAGGCCGATCAAAAGGCCTAGGACGACAACGGCCCTTCGTTCTCGTGCTGGCATGGGATCAGAGGAATCTGGGATGGGTGATTAGTCCCTCAGTCGATCCAGCAGTCGCTCGAGTCGCTGAAGGCCATCGCTGATCGTCTCATGCGAGACCGCGCAAGACAGGCGAATGCAGCGCCCATCACCAAAGGCCTCCCCGGGGATCAGGGCCAGCCCTTCCTCGTCTAAAGCCAATCGACAGAATTCCATGGAATCCACCACTCCCTCCGGAAGCTGGGGGAAGGCATAAAAAGCGCCGCGGGGCGCTACCAGGGTCAAACCCTCGATGGCCTGGAGCCCTGAGGAGAGCAATTGCCGCCGGCTGCTGTAGGTCGAGGCCATGGCTCGGACGCAGTCGCGGGATCCCTCCAGGGCCGCCAGGGCTCCTCGTTGCGCGAAGCTGCACACGTTGCTAGTGCTCTGACTCTGAAGTGCCGCCGCGGCTTTGATCACGTCGCTGCGACCAGCGAGGTATCCCAGCCGCCAGCCGGTCATGGCCCATCCTTTGGCAAAGCCGTTGACGATGAACGTGCGCTCGGCAAGATCCGGGGCCACCGCAGCAAGGCTGTGATGGCTCTCGCCATCCTCGAGCAGCGCTTCATAAATTTCGTCACTCATCACCAGTAGGTCGGGATGGCGGCGGAGTAACTCGGCCAGGGCTTCCAGTTCCGTTCGCTCCATCACGCGTCCCGTTGGATTGCCCGGGGTGTTGAGCACCAGAAGGCGACTGCGCGGTGTAATCGCCGCCTCCAATGCCTGAAGGTCGAGGCGAAAACCGGTTTCGGCACTGGAACGAACAATCCGTGGTTCGGCCCCTGCTAAGCGAGCGATTTCCGGGTAGCTCAGCCAGTAGGGCCCCGGGATCAGGACCTGATCCCCAGGGTTGAGCAGCACCTGGAACAGGTTGTAGATCGCTTGTTTTCCTCCGTTGGTGACCAGCACATTGGCCGGCTCACTGGCTACCCCGTTGTCGTTGCTGAGTTTTTGAGCGATGGCCTCCCGAAGTAGGGGATCCCCCGCTGCTGGTCCATAGCGGGTCAAGCCGTCCTTCAGCGCTTGGATCGCAGCCTCAACGATGAAGGTGGGCGTGTCGAAATCCGGCTCGCCAGCGCTGAGACTGCAGATGTCCCGGCCCGCTTCCTGCAGTTCTTTGGCCCTGGCACTGATCGCCAGTGTCAGCGAGGGTTGCAGGGCTACGGCCCGTTGAGACAAAACTGACGGGCGTGACATCAACGCGGCACTCCCCCACCGGGTGCGCTGGAAAAATCCATCCTGCCTGATCTGGTGTTCCAGACAACCTTTTTTTATGACGTCAGGTTCAGCGAGCTCTCATCCTTCGCTCAGTTGGGTTCTGGCTGCCAAAGAGCCGAAGGCCCTCGCGGCGTTTTATGCCTCCTTGTTTCAGACCGCCCATCGCCCCGGTCTTGCTGCCACCCATTGGTTGGTGGATCTGCCCGATGGAGGGCTGCTTCAGATCTATCGACCCTCTAGACAACGATCGTGCCCGGTCCCTGGTCAGGCGTTGGCTCCCTGTCTTCAGCGCACTGAGGTGAGCCCTCATCAGGCTTTTGCTGCCCTACAGCGATGGATTGCTGACGCCTGTCAGCTCGGTGCATTCATCCGAGAGGAGCCTCGTCTGGAATCCTTCGGGGCGGAATGCTGGCTGGAGGATCCTGAAGGCCATGGGGTGTTGTTGCTCGTGCGTACCCCATGAGTCGCTGCGGTCCATAGGATCACGTCGGCAGCAGGGTGTGTGTTGGCCTGGGGATCCGCAAAAGCCACCGATCGGATCGAATTGGCTGCCGCAGCCCTTGCCCATGCCTGCAGCTCTTGCACGGCTTGTGAGCTCTCCGGTAGCCGCAACAGGGTGGTGGTCAGTCGTGGCGCATCCACGGCCTCGTTGATGTTGATTGGTGAAGCTCCTGGAGCAACGGAGGATCAGCAAGGACGCCCCTTTGTTGGACGTTCTGGACGATTGCTCGATCAGCTCCTCATCGAAGCTGGCTTGGATCCAGAGCGGGATCTCTATGTGTGCAATGCGCTCAAATGTCGCCCGCCAGGTAACCGCAAGCCAAAGCGTGGCGAACTGGAGGCCTGTCGACCTTGGCTTGAGCAACAGATCACCCTGGTGAATCCCTCCGTGGTTTGCCTGTTGGGGGCCACTGCTCTCGCTGCGGTCCTCGACCTGCGCGATCCGATCAGTGGACTGAGGGGTCGATGGATTGAACGGGATGGTCGGCGATGGATGCCTCTGTTTCATCCCTCCTATCTCCTGCGCAATCCCTCCCGTGATCCTGGAGGGCCATTCGCGCTCACGCTGTCTGATCTGCGTCAGGTCAGGGCTCGGCTGTGTCAGGGTGATGCCGCTTCCGGCGCTCCGCTCCCTTGACCGCCACGACCGTGACTCCCATCAACGACCAATCACGTCGTTACGACACTCAGATTCATCGGCGGGTAACACGCACCGTCATGGTGGGTGATGTGCCGATTGGCAGCGACCACCCTGTCGTGGTGCAGTCGATGATCAATGAGGACACCCTCGACATCGAGGCAGCTGTGGCCGGCATCCGACGCCTGGCAGACGCGGGATGCGAGATCGTGCGTGTGACCACTCCTTCCATGGCCCATGCCAAGGCCATGGCTGAGATCCGTGCTGCACTGCGTGGTCAGGGCTGCACCGTTCCGTTGGTGGCTGATGTTCACCACAACGGCATTCGGATCGCCCTTGAGGTGGTCAAGCATGTGGATAAGGTTCGCATTAATCCAGGCCTGTTTGTTTTCGATAAGCCCGACCCCAGTCGGCAGGAATTCACTCAGGAAGAGTTTGAGGCGATTGGTGAACGGATCAAGGACTCCTTCGCTCCGCTTGTTGAAGCTCTGAAGGCTGAGAACAAGGCGCTGCGTATTGGAGTGAACCATGGCTCACTCGCTGAGCGGATGCTCTTCACCTATGGCGATACACCGAGGGGGATGGTGGAGTCGGCGATGGAATTTGTGCGCCTCTGTGATGCGCTTGATTTTCACAACATCGTGATTTCCATGAAGGCTTCGCGGGCGCCTGTGATGCTTGCTGCCTATCGACTGATGGCCGATACCCTCGATGCCGAAGGCTTCAACTACCCCCTTCATCTGGGAGTGACGGAAGCCGGTGATGGCGACTATGGGCGTGTCAAGAGCACAGCAGGAATCGCCACGCTGCTGGCAGAGGGTTTAGGCGACACGATCCGTGTGTCGCTCACTGAGGCGCCTGAGAAGGAGATCCCTGTGTGCTTCTCAATCCTTCAGGCCCTTGGTTTGCGCAAGACCATGGTCGAGTACGTGGCCTGCCCGAGCTGCGGTCGCACTTTGTTTAATCTTGAAGAGGTTCTCCATCAGGTTCGGTCGGCGACCTCCCATCTCACGGGATTGGATATTGCTGTGATGGGCTGCATCGTCAACGGACCTGGTGAGATGGCTGATGCTGACTACGGTTATGTGGGTAAGACCCCTGGCGTGATCTCCCTGTATCGAGGACGCGAGGAGATCCGCAAGGTGCCGGAATCCGAAGGGGTGGAGGCACTGATTCAGTTGATCAAAGACGATGGCCGGTGGGTGGAACCGGCCTGAAGTCGTTAGGGTGAAGGATCAGTCCTGACGGGACGTCATGCCCTCAATCCCCAAGCCTCCATCAGCTCCTTCGCGGCGAAGCACCTGGCTGGTTTTGCTTGGCGCTGGGGGCTTGTCTGCTGCTGTGGCGATGGCAGCACCTGGGTTGGGTCTCCCCAGCAGTGGCTCCTCTTCGATCACCGATAGCCCCAAGGAAGTGATCGATCAGGTTTGGCAGATCGTCTACCGCGATTACCTTGACTCCACGGGCAAATACGATTCAGAACGTTGGCAGTCTCTGCGGCGTGAGCTGCTCGCCAAGCCCTATGCCGGCACCGCTGAATCATATGAGGCGATTCGGGGCATGTTGGCAAGCCTTGATGATCCCTACACGCGCTTCCTTGATCCGAAAGAATTCAAGGAGATGCAGATCGATACCTCTGGTGAATTGACTGGTGTAGGTATTCAGATCTCCCTGGATAAAGAATCAAAAGAGATCGTTGTTGTCTCACCGATCGAAGGGACTCCGGCTTCGAAGGCAGGGGTGCAGCCCAAGGACGTGATCGTTTCCATCGATGGCAAATCCACCAAGGGGATGACCACCGAAGACGCGGTGAAGCTCATCCGCGGTAAAGAGGGCAGCGAGGTTGTGCTGGGTTTACGTCGCAAGGGCCAGGTGGTGCAGGTGCCACTGGTACGCGCTCGAATTGAGATCCACTCAGTCAACAGTCAGCTCAACACGGCTCCCAACGGCAAGAAAATCGGTTACATCCGCCTGAAGCAGTTCAATGCCAATGCCGCCAAGGAGATGCGGGCTGCTATCCGCAAACTCGAAGCGGAGGGTGCTGAGGGATACGTGCTGGATCTGCGCAGCAACCCCGGTGGGCTTCTCGAGGCCAGCGTCGACATCGCCCGTCAGTGGATCGATGAAGGCACGATCGTGAGTACGAAGACGCGAGAAGGCATTCAGGACGTGCGCCGCGCGACCGGCAGTGCTCTGACCCAACGTCCGGTGGTTGTTCTCGTGAATGAGGGTTCCGCCAGCGCTAGCGAAATTCTCTCCGGCGCCCTTCAAGACAATCAGCGTGCTCAGTTGGTCGGCAACAAGACGTTCGGCAAAGGTCTCGTTCAATCCGTTCGCGGCTTGGCCGATGGGTCGGGGATGACGGTCACCATTGCCAAGTACCTAACCCCGAAGGGGACTGACATTCACAAAAACGGGATCAAACCCGATGTGTCGGTGCAGATGAGCGAAGAGGAGATCAAATCCCTCAAGCTCGAGGATCTCGGTACCGCCAAGGACAGCCAGTACCGCGTTGCTGAGACAACGCTCATCAAAGCTTTGGCTAGTCCGAACAACGGCCGTGCCTACCAACCCAATTCCGCCAATCTCAAATCCGCGCTACCTGTGCGGCCTGCTCAGCCCTAGAGCGACAGCCTGACATCGCTGCCATCACTAGGGTGCTGGCAGTTACCCACCAGGGCCTATCAGGCAACCGGTTGCATCAAGCCGCCACCGGGATTGGAATCGTCGTCGTCGTTCTGGGTGTCGTTCTGCCAAAGGGCATAGACGCCGAGAGCAGCAGCGCCAATGAGGCTTCCGAAGAGGCCCATGGATCCTGCATTGCTGATTGGATCGATGAACTCACCCACGACAACCCCTCGAATCCCCCGGACTGTAACGAAGAATTGCGCAATGTGTCGGGCTCTTCTCATTTTTAAGGGCCTTGGCGCTCGAGGCGGACGCAGGACGCGTCAGACCGAGAGCACCGCCTCATTACGCGCCCTGTCTTGAGCCTCACGCTGCTCTGCGTTGAGGCCCTCAGCATCGGGGATCTGAGCAGCCATTGGCTCGAGCCAGCCTTTGAGCTCTTCGAGTTGCTTCTCCATCGGCAAGACACCCAGGCCACGGGCGAGCACCTTGGCGGTGGTCCCACTGCCGGCCTGGTAGACCAACCGACCATGAAGATGCTGGGGCAAGCCTTGGCGGAGCAGGCGGAAGGCGGGTTCCTCCATTGGTGTTTCCAAAGCGATATTCGGCTTCTCCGGCCGAATGCGCGAGAACCCGCAGCG
Organism: Synechococcus sp. HK01-R; assembly: GCF_014217855.1. Taxonomy (NCBI): domain Bacteria; kingdom Bacillati; phylum Cyanobacteriota; class Cyanophyceae; order Synechococcales; family Synechococcaceae; genus Synechococcus; species Synechococcus sp. HK01-R. Next base: position 1,835,816 of record NZ_CP059059.1, read on the forward strand.
CTTGGCCAGTAATTTCAGCTCCATCAGTTGCAGGAGTGACTGAACCGGCCCAGGGAGGGCGCCGTAGCGATCGGCCCATCCGGCGGCCAGCTCCACAAGGCTTGCGGAGTTGGCGCATTCGGCGGCCGCTCGGTACGCCCCCATCTTCTCGTCGGCATCGGTGATCCAGTCGGCCGGGATGAAGGCGGTCACCTGTAGGTCCACCTGGGTGTCGTCCACAGCAGGAATGTCCTGGCCTTGAATCTCCGCCAATGATTCCTGCAACATCTCCATGTAGAGATCGAAGCCGATTGCTTCCATTTGGCCGCTCTGCTCCACGCCGAGCAAATTGCCCACGCCTCTGATTTCCATATCGCGCATGGCCAGTTGATAGCCACTGCCAAGCTGAGCAAACTCCTGGATCGCCCGTAAGCGTTGGCGTGCTGCATCGCTGAGGGATGCATCGCCGGGATAGAAAAGCCAGGCGTGGGCCTGAATGCCGCTGCGCCCCACTCGACCACGGAGCTGATAGAGCTGAGCCAGGCCGAACCGATGGGCGTCCTCGATCAGGATGGTGTTGACCCGAGGAATATCAAGGCCGCTCTCCACGATTGTGGTGCAAAGCATCACGTCGGCTTCGCCACCGTTGAAGGCCACCATGGCGCTCTCCAGTTCGCCTTCGGCCATCTGACCATGGGCCACCAGCAGCTTCAGGCCAGGGAGCATCTGGCGCAGCTGCCCGGCCACCTCGTCGATGCCCTCCACGCGCGGCACCACGTAGAACACCTGACCACCCCGATCCAGCTCCTGGCGGATCGCACTGCGTACTGCTTCCTCATCGAGGGCCGCCAGGTGCGTCTTGATCGGGCGTCGTAGCGGGGGCGGAGTGGTGATCAGGCTCATTTCCCGAACACCGGAGAGGCTCATGTACAGCGTTCGTGGAATCGGGGTTGCCGACAGGGTGAGGACATCGACGTCCTTGCGTAGCGCTTTGATTTTTTCCTTCTGGTTGACTCCGAACCGCTGTTCCTCGTCCACGACCAGCAGGCCGAGTTTGTCGAATGCTGTGCTCTTGCTGAGCAATTGATGGGTGCCGACCACGGCGTCGATCGTGCCCTTCTGAAGGCCTTCGAGGATGGCTTTGCGCTCTCCAGCGGTTCGGAACCGGTTGAGAAGAGCCACCTTGATTGGATAGGGCGCGAACCGTTCCGACAAGGTGCGCCAGTGCTGCTGCGCCAGCACGGTGGTGGGCGCCAGCATCGCCACCTGCTTGCCTGCAGTGATGGCTTTGAAAATGGCCCGTATTGCTACCTCGGTCTTCCCGAAGCCCACATCCCCGCACACCAACCGATCCATCGGTTGTGGTTTCTCCATGTCGCGCTTCACATCAGCTGTGGCCTTGAGCTGATCAGGAGTGGGCTCGTAGGGGAAGGAGTCCTCGAGCTCCTCTTGCCAGGGGCCATCACCAGGGAACGCGAATCCAGGAGCTTGATGGCGTTCCGCGTAGAGCTTCACAAGGTCGAGCGCCACTTTGCGAACGGCCTTGCTGGCGCGCTCCTTGGCCTTCACCCACGCGGAACCGCCCATCTTGCTGAGCTGCGGCGGCGCGTCACTGTTGGCGCGATAACGGCCAAGACTGCCGAGCTGGTCGGCAGCCACCCGCAGGATGCCATCGGCGTACTGCACCACGAGGTAGTCACGCACCTCGCCGCTGATCGCAAGTTTCTCAAGCTTCTGGAAGCGACCGATGCCGTGGTTTCGATGCACCACGAAGTCGCCGGGACGCATCTTGTTGGGATCCACGGTGCGACTGGCGGCCTTGCGGCGGCGACGCACATAGCCGTTGCTGCCAAGGTTGTGCTGGCCGAAGAACTCCCGGTCGGTGATCAACACCACCCGCCATGCGGGCAGTTGCAGTCCTTCGAGGTCCGCGGTGCCCTTGGTCTTGAGGGCGACTGGTGTCCCCTGTTCGATCAGGCGTTCGATGGCTGGTGCATCCGCCGCATTGGGCACGAAGCGGCTGATGCAGTCGTGTTCCTCCAGCAAAGCGACGGCACGGCTCGGTTGTGCTGAGAGCAGCCAGATAGCCTGCTTCTCGGCCTGGTACGTCTTCAGAAGTTCGCCGAGTTTGCCGAATTGGTTCGGGTAGGCCGGCACCGGACGGCTGGTCAGATCAAAGGCATTGGCGTGGTCGTCTTGCTCTTGAAGTTCCGCCAGGTCGAAACCGTTGAAGTCCTCTGCCAGTTCAAGCGCTGCTTCGATCGATCGGTGCAGGGCGGGGACCGCGGGTTGGAGCTCGGCGTAGTGCTCTTCGACATGCTCGAGCCACTGTTGGCCATGGGCACGCCCGTGGCGGCGCTCATCAATGGCGATGCAGCAGCCCTTCGGTAGGTAATCGAGCAGCGATGCCGGTTCGTTCCAGGCCAGCCCCATCAGTCGGCGCATCCCTTCTGGGGTTCCGCCTTCGAGTAATTCGTTGAGCCCCTGCTCGCTCAGCAACGCATCCAACCCGTCGGGCATCTGCTCGCGCAACTGTTCGGCGATCAGTGGGCTGAAGCCCGTGGGGGTGAGGCGCAGGCTGTCGATTGCATCCAGCGAGCGCTGACTCGCTGGGTCGAATTCCCGCAGCTTGTCGAGTTCGTCACCGAAGAACTCGAGGCGCACAGGAAGTTCGCTGCTGACAGGGAAGATGTCGACAATGTCGCCCCTTCGGCTCCAGGTTCCTTCCTGATCGATGCTGGAGACACGCTCGTAACCCAGCTGGCTCAAGCAGGTGGCTAGCTCTTCAAGATCAACCGTGTCGCCTTTGCGCAGGTTCCGGCAGCGGGCGGCTAGGGCCTCGGGAGGCGGGAGGTGGGGCTGAAGGCAGCGTTCGGTGGCAACGATCGCCAGATCTTTGCGTGTTTCAGCGCTTTGCAGCTCGCTGAGCACCTGAAGCTGCCCCCAGGTGATTTCAGTGGTGGGATCGAAAGGCTCATAGGGAGATCCTTCGCTAGTTGGATACAGCTGGGTGCTGTCCCAGCCCATGAGTTCCAGCAACGCCGTCCAGCGCCCCGCTTCCTCCAGGGTGGGGACCACCACCAGCAGTGGCTGGTCGCCTCGTTTCGCAAGAGCCGTTGTGACCAGAGCGCGGGCGGCACGGTTGCCACCGCGCAACAGCAATCGATCGTCCCGCCCGCAACGCTCCAGCAATTCACCGGTGAGCCCTGAGCTCTGCAGTAGACGCACCAGGGAGCTGAGGGGCATGGCGAGGTGTCAATCGGCAACGCATGATTGTCGCAATCGGCTGCCTGCGGCCGTGAACACGAGTGATACGGAGAGCTTCGATGCCCCGCTTCCGTTGCCCAGAATGCTGTTGCGGGCCGGCCATTGTCCTTCGCCCTCCCCGGGGAGCGACTCCGATCTGTTCCCGTTGCGGCACGGTGCTGGAGCGGCAGCCGGTGGTGCGGCCGATTCCACTGCTGGTGCTTCTTGCGGTGGGGTCGGTCCTGGTGGCCCTGTCGATTCCAGGCCTGTTTAGCCCTCCTCCACCGCCTCGGACACCGGCACCCGTTCGCTCGGTTTGAGATGAAGCAACTGCTCTTCAAGCAGCATGTTGAACTGCAACAGCTGCTCATCACTGAGCTGCTGTCTGGAGCTGGCCTGGAGCTGCCCTTGGAGGAATTCACGAGCCTGCTGAGGGCTCCAACTCAGTGTGGCGAGCATGGCGTCCCCCTGCTGGATCAGATCACTCCGGCGCAGGGGCACGGGTGCTTGGTCGCCGCTGATTCCTGGTTCAAGGCTCCGTAGGCGGTTCAGGAAGGCCACCAGGTCGCTGTAGCGGGTGAGCCGATGGCGGCTGCCATGGCCGAAAGCACGTTCGAGATAGCGGCGTTCCTGTTCACGATCCCAGCCGATGCGTTGCAGCTCAAGGTCGATCGCCGTCAGTTCATCGCTCCAGTCATCCGGATCGGTGGGGGCTTCGCTGGGTGGAGTCGGTTGCGGTTCAACGTCGCGCTGTCTCTCTTCAGCCGTTGACGCCGCCGTTGAATCGGGTGTGGTCTCTTGTTCTGGAGACGACTGAACGGTTGGTGTTGCCTTGACGGGTGCCGGGGCACTGGTTTGCTGGGGCCTCAGGCGTGCCTGGAGCCGTTGCAGGGCACGGTCCTCCGCCTCCTCGGCCGTCCTGCCTTCGCCTAAGGCGCTGGCGTGCAGCCCCTCGGCTCCGAGCCATTCCACCTCCACCACGCAGCGGCTGGTGTCGATGTGGCAAAGACGGGCCCGGGTGTTCATCCCACTGCATGGCGCTGCCCATTTCTAGGCTGATCCCTATGGATTCAGCAGCACTGCACTCGCTCACCCCCTGGTTGGATGGGGTCGATCGCTGGGGCGAACTCTTACCGCTCTTGCCGGTGCTGGTGTCGCTTGAGTTGATTCTCTCGGCAGACAACGCCATTGCTTTAGCCGCGATTGCAAGGCAGCAACGGGATCCACTGCGCGAGGGGAGGGCCCTCAACCTCGGCATCGCGATCGCCTTCCTGCTGCGCATCGCCCTGATCCTGATGGCCGGTTGGGTGCTTCGCTTTCAACCCCTGCAGTGGCTGGCCGGTGGCTATCTCCTCTGGTTGTTCTTCAGCCATCTGTTCTCTCGTTCCCAGGCGTCTTCCAACGCCACTGGAGAGCTCGAAAACTCGGATTCCACCCCCTTTCTGCGCACGGTGTTGGCCCTTGCCTTGACGGATCTTGCCTTTTCCATCGACAGCGTCGCCGCAGCGGTGGCGATTAGTGATCAGTTACTCCTTGTGATCTGTGGTGCACTGATTGGTGTCATCGCTCTTCGTTTTACGGCCGGTTTGTTTGTGCGCTGGTTAGAGCTCTATCCACGCCTCGAAACCGCCGGTTACAGCGCTGTGGGCTTTGTCGGCCTCAAACTGATCGTGGCCCTGATTCTTCCTGGTCTGGTGGTCCCGGAATGGTTCACCCTGGTGACCGTTGCTGTTCTGGTGCTCTGGGGTTTCTCCTCTCGTTCTCTCCCTTTGCTGGAGGAGCCTTGAAGCGATGCTTGTGGAATTGAGGCAGGCCGGCTCCGAACAGCCGATCGATCGCATTGAGCTTGAAGACCCGCCTCATCCAGGGCGTTGGTTTCTCCACGGCGAGCGAAGCTTCTTGGTGCTTCAGCGCCGTCACCGCTACACGCTGCGCTCCGGTCGCTATCAGCTTTCCAGCCTGGTGCTCCTGGTGACGGCTCAGCATCGCCCCCACGATGCTCGGCCTTGGCGTCATGGCTGGGTGATCGGGGATCCCTCCTGTGCCCTCAATGCCCTCAGTCCTTTGATCCGTTGTGCTGTCTTACCGGAGGGTCCCTGCGAGCAGTGTCTGCATCGTGTGGAGCGCTGATCCGCGGTGGTGTTGTCCTCCAATCAAATCTCAACCCGCCGAGATGGGCACTGGTTCGAGGCACGACTGGTGTCAGGTCATGGCGTGGCGTCTGGACGTTCCGCTGATTCGCCCTATCCGATGGGGACGATTGCGATGCAGCAACCCCTATTCGCGTCCTTGGGACTCGATCTCTCCGACTGTTGGCCTGGCACTCTGAATCTTTGTTTTCAACCGTTGGAAATCGGTTTGGAGGCTCCAGATCACACGTTTGTGAATCTCCATTGGACCGATCGACATCCCCCCGAGACGTTTTCCTTCTGGCGAATCGCGCTGCGATCGGATCGAGGGCAAGAGTGTCCCGCTTGGATCTACAGACCCCATCCCGAGACCAAGCAACGTCACTGGCAGCCACCCACGCTGGTGGAAGTTCTGGCACCGCCCATTGACCATCTCTCCCCAGGAGATTCCCTTTGGCTTCATGATCCGCAGGATCGGCTGGTTTTGATCGATGGGGTGCGTCTTCGGGCGCGGCTTCTGGAAGCCTTGAAGTTTCGTGTGTTGGCAGCCGAAGAACGCTTTTTCGAAGCCGATTCAACGGTTCAACGACGGCGTTGGTTGGCGACAGTCCACCCAGAAGCTCTGGCGCTCAGTGATGCTGATCTCGAGCGGGTCTGGTACCAGGCCCGCAGTCTTTATGGATCGCATTGAGGGTGCTGCAAGCTCCTAGGGTGACGGATCTGAGGGATTCGACCATCACGGCAGCTACCACACCTGAAAGCCAGACCGCTACCGCCTTTGAAGCATTGGGTCTGAGCCAACCCCTGCTTCGAGCTCTCAAGGAGAAGGGGTACACGACACCATCGCCGGTGCAAGCCCAGGCGATTCCTGCGGTGATCGGTGGTCGAGATGTGATGGCGGCAGCGCAAACAGGCACCGGTAAGACCGCGGGCTTCACCTTGCCCGTGCTTGAACGCCTCAGTCATGGAGCTCGGGCTGGCCGTCGTCAGATCCGCGCTCTCGTGCTGACCCCCACCCGCGAACTGGCCGCCCAGGTCCTCGAGAACGTTCGTCTTTACAGCCGCCACTTGCCCTTACGCAGTGATGTGGTGTTCGGGGGGGTAAAGATCAATCCTCAGATTCAGCGCCTGGCCCAGGGTGTGGATGTGCTGATTGCCACGCCAGGTCGCCTGCTCGACCTTCATCAGCAGGGGGCTGTTCGTTTCGACCAGGTGGAATGTCTCGTGCTTGATGAAGCCGATCGCATGCTCGACATGGGCTTCATTCACGACATCCGGCGGGTGATTTCGAAGCTTCCTGAGCGCCGTCAGACCTTGTTGTTCTCGGCGACCTTCAGTCCTCCGATCCGCAAACTCGCTACGGGTCTGCTTCACCAGCCGGTTCAGATCCAGGTCACGCCCGCCAATCAGACGGCTCGTTCCGTAGAGCAGGTGGTGCATCCCTGTGACATGGGCCGCAAGGCTGAATTGCTCAGTCATCTGATTCAGACCAATGACTGGCAGCAAGTGCTGGTGTTTTCACGCACCAAACACGGTGCAAACCGGGTGGCTGAACGACTCAGTCATGAGGGGCTCATGGCTGCGGCGATTCACGGCAACAAGAGCCAGGGTGCCCGTACCCGAGCCCTGCAGGGCTTCAAGGACGGCACGGTGCGTGTCCTGGTGGCTACCGATATCGCCGCCAGGGGCATTGATATTCAGCAACTCCCCCATGTGGTGAATCTCGACCTTCCGAATGTGGCTGAGGATTACGTGCATCGGATCGGCCGCACGGGCCGGGCTGGTGAACGTGGCCATGCAATCTCCTTGGTTTCTGCTGAAGAGGCCCTTCTGCTGAAGGCGATCGAACGCTTGACCGGTGAGTCCCTCTCCAGGGTCGAGGTGCCTGGCTTCGAGCCCACCGTGCTGAGTGCTCCCCCGTTGGACCTCAGTGGAGGTCGAGGCCGTCGGCCCAGGTCATCGATGTCCAATGGCCGGGCCTCTCGGGGGCCTCGAGCTGGAACAGGAGGCCGCGCCCGTCGGGCATGAGAGGCACGTATGCGTTACTGAATTGTAACGAAACCGTGTTGTTAAGTCGGTCTGTCTCCCAGCTTTTGTCCGGCTGATGCCTGCAGTTGTTGCAGCAAGGCCTGGCCGCTGCTCCGGCCCTTTCCTTCCAGTTGGGCTTCTCGAACCAGCAGCGGGCAGCCGCTGCTGCTGACAACAAGACCAAGATCGGGACAACAGGCCAGCACCGTGCCGGGCTCCTGCTCTCCTGTGGGCCAACGACCCACCAGGGCCCGGGCTTGATCCGACAACTGGTCTTTGAGGCGATCGATCAGCGGTTCTGTGGACAGCAGTTTCAGTCGCTGGCCCTGCCAGCGGGTCACGGCGTTGGGATAAAGCCCCATCACGCGCCTATGGATGGCTAGGGCTGATGTTGTCCAGTCGATCTGTGCATCCTCTTTGTTGAGCATGCGTGCGTAGGTCATGCCCATCTCGCCCTGGTCCTGAACTCCAAGCCGTAGCCATCGCTCTGATTCGCTGCCTGGGCCAGCGGCCTCAATCTTGGGTAAGGCTTCCACAATCAGCTCCGCCGTCAGTCGGCTGAGCCGATCAGCCAGTTGCTCGGCATTGTCCAGAATTCCAATGGCACAGCGTCGCTCTAGCAGCACAGGGCCTGTGTCCAGTCCTTCTTCCATGGCCATCACACCCACGCCCGTTTCCAGATCGCCCTCAATCAGGCTCCACTGAATCGGTCCTGCCCCACGCCAGCGGGGCAGGAGGGAACCATGGCCGTTCCAGCAGCCCAGGGGCGGCTGCTGCAGGATCGCAGGAGGAAGAATCTGACCGAAAGCCACCACCACATAGACATCAGCACCGAGCGCTGCCAGCTGCTGCTGGCATTCCAGGTCGTTGCGGATGCGTTCCGGCGTGTACACCGGCAGCTCCAGCGCCTGGGCCCTTGCCTTCACCGGTGAAGGCATCAGCTGTTTGCCACGACCACGACGACGATCCGGTTGGCTCACGACGCCAACGACGGTGTGACCTGCATCCACCAGCGCATCAAGGGTGGGCACGGCGTAGTTCGGCGTGCCCCAGTAGAGGATCTTCACCGCTTGAGTCCCCTTAAGCCTCGCCGGTGATGGCCAGTCCGTCGACCCAAACATGGGGGCAGACACCCTGGTGGGTCACGATCGCTTCCTCCAGATGCACGATGCCCTTCAGCACGTCTCTGAAGTCTCCGGCGACGGTGGCCGCCTCGACGGAGATGCGTTCTCCCCCTCGAACGAGCCAACCGTCGAAGGGCAGTGAGAACGCTCCCTGACTGGCCTTGACCCCAGCGTGGAGAGCACTGAGGCTTTCGATTAAGACGAAGGTCTCGTTGCTCTGGGCGTGATGCAGATGCGTGGTTCCACTGCTGGTGCCCTCACTGGTCCCCACCTCAAACCAGTCCGGGCCAACCGAGACCTTGGCACCCAACCCGGCATGGCCAGTCGGCTCAACGCCGAAATGACGCGCCGTTGCCTCGGAATGCAGGAAATTCACCAGTGCACCGTCCTGAATCAGGCAGAGCTTGCGTGTGGGTGTTCCCTCCCCATCGAAAGGGGCTGCTCCGATGTGATCAGGATGCAGCCCGTTGTCGTGAAGGGTGAAAAAAGGAACGGCGACTTGATCCCCGATTGAGTTCTCACGGCTCAGGCTCACACCATCAAGCACTGCGCGGGCATTCACCATGCTGCTGAAGGCTCCGAGCAGGTCCAGAAATGCCTCCGGTGTGAAGCACACCAGATACCGACCCGTGTCGATCGGTTGGTAACCGAGATGGCTGATGGTGCGTTCTGCGGCTTCCTTGATACAGCCCTGCACATCCAGCTGATCACTACCGAGCGCCAGTCGGACAGCTCCGCCGCTACGGGGCTTGCGGCCGGTTTCCTCCGCCCTTGCATAGAGGTAAAGACTCGCCTGGCTCCGCTGCATCTGCCGCAGGGCACCATCGCTGTTCAGATAGATCCGCTCACTGCAGCCCTCGCTGAGTCCGTTGTAAGGAACGGTCTCAATGGCTGCGTGGCGTTCAAGTAACTGATGCTCAGCGTCCTTGAGCGTGTTCAGAAGGGTCTGAATCCCTTGGGCTGGTTGCAAGGGGCGGTGGAGCTCCGGCGTTGGCGCTTTGGCCAGGGGTGAAAACGCTGGGATGTCCTCACTGTTGCCGTAGTCACTGGCTCGGCGTGCTCCCTGGAGTGCCCGCTCCAGTCCAGAGGCAGAGAGGTCGGTGCTGCTGGTCATACCCACCAGCCCCTTGTCGTTCCAGACGCGCACGGTGATCGAGCTGCGTTGGGACGCCTTCATCTGTTTGGCTTCTCCGCGATCCACCTGAACCGATGCGCTGGTGCTCCGGCTTGCCCCGAGGTCCCACTGGTGGATTCCCTCTCGCTGGGCAAAGGACTGAAGGTGTTCGCGCAGGGCGGCGGTATCGATGGCGTTGCTCATGATCAGCGGCCTCCCACGGTGATCGAATCCACCTTGATGTGTGGCTGCCCCACCGTGACAAAAACGCTTCCGCTCACTGAGCCGCAGAAGCCAGCAGCCAGATCCAGGTCGTCTGCACACATGGAGATCCTTGGCATCACCTCTTTCGCTTCACCGATCAAGGTGGCCCCCTTCACAGGCCTGCCAAGGGTTCCGTTTTCGATCAGGTAGCCCTCCTCCACTGAGAAGTTGAATTGACCGGTGGGGCCGACACTCCCGCCTCCCATGGATTTGCAATAAAGGCCTTTGTCGGTTGAGCTGATCAGATCTTGCGGGCTGTGCGGGCCTGCCGCGATGTAGGTGTTGCGCATGCGACTGGCGGCTGCAAAACCGTGGTTCTGGCGTCGTCCGCTACCGGTGCGGGGATGACCAGTTCGCAATTCTCCGGCGCGATCACTAAGGAACCTTTGCAGCACACCGTTCTCGATCAGAACCGTGCGCTGAGATTCCATCCCTTCATCGTCCATCGCAATGGAGCCAAAGGCGCCCTGGCTCAGGCCTTCATCAATGGCGGTAACAGCCGGATGGGCGATGGTTTCCCCGATTCGGTCCGCGAACGGTGTGGTTCCTCTCTCCACCTGGGTGGTCTCCAGTAAGTGGCCGCAGGCTTCATGGAAGATCACCCCACCGAAACGGTTGGCGAGCACCACGGGCATTTGTCCGCCATCTACGTAGTCGGCTCGCAGCATGGTTGAAGCGCTCTGGCAGACATCAGCAGCTGATGCATCAAGATCCCAGCTCTGGAGATCATCGGGACGATCGGTTGATCCGTAGCGGCGTCCGATGCTGGCGCGGTGATCACCGTCAGCCGCCAACACACTGAGGCCAGAGGATTGATGAAGACGAATATCTCTGGCGAACGTTCCATCACTGGCTGCCACGAGCACCTCCTGCCAGTCACGGGCGTAACTGCCGCGGCGGACCTCGAGGTGCTGGCCAAGGCGCTGCAGAACAGCCGTGCCTTCGAGGAGCCTTTGTGTACAGAGATCAAGGTCTGGTGCGCGTCCTAACCAATCGGTCTTGCCGACGGAGAAATCGCGGAACTCTCCGAGACCGTTGAAGTTGGAGAGGTGGGCTCCCGATGCTGAGCTGAGATCCAAGCCGAGCATGGCCAGCGCCTGCTCGAGTGCCTGGAGGAGACCTGACTCACTGAGGTCATTGGTGCTGACGAACCCATCGCGGTCTCCGCGAAACACGCGCAGACCGGCACCCATCGAGAAGGCAGGGCTCACGCTGGTGATTCGATCCTGTTCCGCAAGAAGGTTGAGGTGGTCGGTGGTTTCGAGAAACACCTCCACGAGGTCAGCTCCCGCTCGCCGGCCAAGACCGAGGAGTTGTTCCAGCTTGTCTCGCCAGGGAGTCAGTGTGGGGTCCAAGCCAGTTGCCTGAACATGAGCGGGATGGGAAGCGACCAAGCCCCTCGTCTGCATCAGCTTTCAATTATGGGGAAGCGGAAAGGTCGTGGTGACCCCGCTTCCCCTAGAACGCCGACTGATCTCAGCGAACGGCCGGCTGGAGCGCCTCGCTGCGCACGGGTTTCATCAGGAAGAGCGTGGCCATCTCGAGACCGTTGCCCACCCAGTAAGGAAGCTTGCGGAGCAGCTTGATCGAGGCTGGAGCTTGACTCTCGTCGGCAGCGCTCAGAGCAGCGTTGTTTTGCACCAATCGCTCCAGGCCTTCCCAGAAGCGGGGATTCTTGACATCAAGAACCACTGGGAACACCCGGGCCGAAGTCTCATTGGTCTTGTCAATCACCACCCGGTCGTAGTCGCGCGCATCAAGACCAAGGGCCTCATAAAACTCCTTACGGGCAACGTCGCGCACGTACATCGTCGCGAAGACGGCCAGCAGGAAGAAGCGGCACCACAGCCTGGCGGTCAAGCCACGCACGGTATCGGGCTGGGCCTTCATCAGGGCGTCGAAGAAATCGCCATGACGGTTTTCGTCCTGGCACCAATTCTCGAAGAAATTGAAGATCGGGAATATCTTGCTGTCTGGATTCTGTTCCAGGTGACGGAAGATCGTGATGTAACGCCAGTAGCCAATCTTCTCGGACAGATAAGTGGCGTAAAAGATGAACTTCGGTTTGAAGAACGTGTATTTCTTGTTGGCAGTCAGGAAGCCGAGGTCGAGCTGTAAGCCGAAATCGCTCATCGCCTTGTTCAAGAAGCCAGCATGGCGGGCTTCGTCGCGGGCCATGTGCGCGAAGCACTCGGCGAGCAATGGGTTGCGGTTCTTGATTCGACGGCTGAGTTCCTTGTAAAGCAGGAATCCAGAAAATTCAGAGGTGCAGCTCTGCTCCAGAAACTCAACGAAGACTTCGCGAGTTTGTGGATCGAGTTTGTCGGCTGCGCCGTCAAATTCGCCATTGCGAACGAAATGATGGCGGTTGTAATCCTTGCGGAATTCCTCGCAGATCGCCTCGAGCTCCGCCTCGTTCGGGCGGAGGTCCATGGCGGCCATGGCCTCGAAATCCGTGGTGTAAAAGCGTGGCGTGAGGATCGTGTCCTTCACGGGGTCCTTCACGGCAACGGACGAGCCGGCGTTAGCCGCAGCTTCCGTTACGGCGGTGGGAGGCACCATCGGATCTCAGTCTTGGTGACATCCATCGTAGGTGCCGCCGCCCTGCCTCCGATGGTTGATGTAACGGCTCAGTTGCCTCCCAGCCACTTCTGTCCGTTGAGGCGTTGCAGAAGGCGTGAGAGCAGCAGCGGGAGGCTCATGCGCTTTTCATCAATCAGAAACGACTCCAGGAGGCTGGGTTCGGTGCCCGGGTCGGCCAGGGCAATGGTTTTGCCGGCATTGATCGAATCGTCGTTGAAGCAGAGCCAGAAGCGCCGCCCGGGCGGCAGGCTCCCCGTCACCATCCAACAGTCACCACCCACAACAGGCCGTTCACCCTGGACGAGTTCCAGGCTTTCGGGCGTGATGCCATGGCTCTGGAGGCCCTTCAGCAGGCCCGGGATCAAATCGTCATGAATGAAGCTCGTGAAGGGCTTGTCTTCCAGCTTCGGGGGTTTGACCGGCTTGTCCTTTTTGGCGGCAGCGGACTGATCCGCCTGAGCCGGACTGGTTCCGTCAGCTTGGTTCTCCAGGGCTTTGTCTGCCTGAGGTGTTTCGCTCACGGGACCGTTATCGCTGGCGGAACTGTAATCAGTGCAAGGCGGCCCTCACCAGTCATCGTTGACCTGGCTCGACCAGTCGTCGTGTCCCGTACCCATGGAGCTGGCTGCAGCCGTTGGTCCACGCTGCTCCCCTCGTTTGATCACCCGATAGGGCACGGCAACGGTGGGTGCTGGGTCGCGCACATCCCGTTCAGGCCAGACCTGAGGGGAGTCATTGGATGGGTTGGGCTCACGGGACCTGTGCTCGGCATCGACGTCGCCGGAACCACGACGATTTGGATCTGGCCAGGGAGCCCAGGGTTCTCTTGAAAATGGCTCTCGACGTACATGGCGTTGCAGGGGCCTCTGCTGAGTGCTGAGCAAGAAGGCGCCAGCGCCGCTCACGAGGGCGCCTCCCGCCGCCGCGATTGCGATCCAGGCGCCCAGGGGCAGCACCGGCGATCGCCAGGTCAGGAAGCGCAGGGAGCTGCTTTGGCGCCCGTTCAGGCTGGCAACAAGAGCCAGTGCCACCAACGGGGTCAGAGACGGAACCAGGAGCAGTCTCTGCAGTGGTGTCATCGCTGATCCCCTGTCCAGCGCTGGATTGGTGCGAGATCTTCATCCAATCCGTCAAAGAGGCGAACGACCAGAAAATCGACCATGTCGTCGAGGGTTCTTGGCTGGGTGTACCAGGCGGGGATCGGAGGGGCAATCCGCGCACCAGCTTCCGCAAGGTTGGTGAGGTTGCGCAGATGAATCAGATTCCATGGCATCTCCCTTGGCGCAATCACGAGGGGACGGCCTTCCTTCAAGTGCACATCGGCGCAGCGCTCGACCAGGTCCGTGGCCACACCCGCGGCAATGCGCCCGACGGTGCCCATGCTGCAGGGCACGATCACCATGCCCCGAGTGCGGTAGCTGCCGCTAGCGATGTTCGCTGCCTGGTCATTGAATCGGTGGCATTGGAGGGCCCCGGTCTGGCAGTCAAGACGATCGCGCCAGAACTGTTGTTGCTGTTCGGGATCGAGTGGGACGCTTTCACCCCGCTCCGCTTTCCATACCTCATGGGCACCGCGACTGAGAACGAGATGAACGCTTCGCCCCCGTTGAAGCAACAGTTGCAGCGCCCTTTCTGCAAGCGGTTGGGCTGATGCCCCTGTCACCGCGAGCACGTAGGGGTGATCAGCGCTTTGCTGGGTGCTCGAGGCTGAGGTGGCTGGCATGCTCGCTGTCCTCAGTGCTCATTCACTAAGACGGGAATCGATGCTTCCTGCCCGGATCCAGGGGCTGTGGAGACGACCTCCGCCGCGTCATCGGCACTCGCTACGACCTCGAGATCAATCTGGTTGCGCAGCACATCCACTTTCATGATTTTCACCGTCACGGCATCCCCGAGTTGATAGCGACGCCGATTGCGACGACCGACGAGTCGGTTCTGCCTGGAGCGGTACTCGTACCAGTCATCGTTGAGTGAACTGACGTGGACCAGTCCTTCGATCATCGAGGGTGGCAGCTCCACAAAGAATCCGTAGCTCTGCACGCCGCTGATCACTCCGGGCTGCTCCTGGCCCACCATCGGTTCACAGTGCCGCGCCTGCATCATCGCGACGACATCCCGGCGCAATTCAGCCACCTGACGACGCCTGGCATTCAACTTTTGCAGCAGTCGCTGGGGCGCTAATTCAGAAATTTTTTGGCTCTGAGATTGGCTGAAGAGTGGCCACTCGATCCTGCTACCGCAGCCGCGTTCACCAAGGACAACCTTGTCCTTTTGTCGGACACTCGGCCGGTCCTTGCCCTCCAGAAGCACCGCTGAAAGCAACTGCTGATTGATGAGATCAGCGGCGTGCAAGGTGGGGCAGCACCAGGGTGCCGTTCGTCTGGGTGTAGAGCTCGACCTATCGGTCTCAGCACTGGCGGTCACCTCACTGTCGTCATTGGCTCCTCCTTCCCCAGGTTCTGTTGTGGCGTCGATCTCGAGGAGCGGTGCGGGAAGAGCCTGGCAGAGCTGACGGTCGAGCACACGTCGCTGGGGGCAGGATGCAATGGCCTGGGCCAGCTCCACGGGAGATGGTGTTCCGTCCTCCTCGAGTTCCAGAGGAAGCTCCAGGGCCACGGCCGCTTTGGCAACGTCCGTGAGTGCTGAGGCCTCCGCTTCCGGGGCCAACAGCTCCAGCGCCTTGACCTGGAGATCTTGGCTGTGCTGTGACCAGGTCCGATCGGCGGCCATGACGAGAACGGCCAGAATCGACTGCGGATCTTGTTCGTTCAGCGGGCTGATCCATTGCTGACGATCTGCATCGGGCCATGAACGGCCCAGGTCTCCCAGGCTTTCAAGCTCAGGTGCCGCGAGGTCCAGCTCCAGCACTCCATTGCGGATTGCTTCGGCCTGCAGGCTGCGAGCGCAGAACAGGAGTGTTTCCAGCTGACCGATCTGGTCTTTGATCGGTTTGAGGGCTGCTGGCACGCTTCTGGCCTTTGGCTTTCGGGCGCCGAGAGCCTCGAGTTGCGCTGGGGTGATCTCGGCGACGGGCCGGATCCGGCTGAGGCAGAACAGCCAGTCACGCACATCACCCTCAGCATTGATGTCGAGCCGGAGAGTGATGGCATCCTGCTCTTCACCGACGGTGAAACGGCAGGCCTCGTCGAGGGGCCCGTTGAGCAGAGGTTGCCAAACCTCTCCAAGGCAGAGGGCTTCCCCCCGCTCCTTGATCCAGGCATCAAGAGCCTGTCCGGGTGCGAGACGTTCGGCCACGGTGGGCGCATGGACCCACAGGCGGGATCCTCCCTCGTGGGGCTCGACGTGAACCGCAGGGAGTGCCGGGGCCCCTGCGCCGCTCCAGCTCCGCAGAAGAAGACTGGGTTGATCGCAGAGCTGTTGGCGTTTTTTGGCGTTGGGAGTCTTGAGACTGGATCGAGGTGCTTCCGGTCTCTCATGCAGATTCGCCTTGGTCAGCAGGAGCTCCCGATCACCTGCGGCTCCTGCATCCAGTGGTAACGGCCTTGCTACATGACCTCGGGCTGCAAATTGCGCCACTGGGTAGCGATCAACCTTCACTTCCACAAGGGAGCCGCTGTGCTCTCCCGCTTCAGCGAGTTCAATCGTGGCCAGAAGCCTGTCATCAAGAGGCAGCGCAACAACCCTGTTCTCCTGCTGGTCGAGATGGGCGAGAAGACTTGTGGTTTGGCGCTCGAGAATGCACTGGACCCCGCCCTCCGGTGAGCGACGACGCCCACCCTCGCGGGTGACTTTCACCAGCACTCGATCGCCATTCCAGGCGTGATTGAGCTGGTGGTCGCGGATATAGATGTCTTCACCACCGTCATCACGGATGGCAAAGCAAAAGCCTTTGCTGCTGCATCGCAGCCGGGCCTCGATCATGTCCGGATTGTCGGTCCGCTGGATCGAGCCTTCCTTCGGACAGGTGATCACACCAAGTTTTTCAAGCCCCTGAATGGCGAGTTGCAGGGTGTCTTTTTCCGAACGGTTGCTCAGTCGGAAGATCTTTTCGAGTGTTTCGGATTCAACTGAACCGGAAACAGGGACCTGGTCGAGCAGATCAGCGACCGTGAACTTCATCGTGGAAAGTGTGCTGGCCGGCCTTCAGGACCGGGAGAACGATCACCCTGGAACGTTCAAGGACGAACCTCCCAAGGGAGTTCTCCAAGAATGGTGCAGCGTTGTCCGGGTGAAATCAGAGTTTAGGCGAAGCCCCATCCTCGACGTCCTGGGCTAGCTCAGCCCCTTCTTGGCCGCCTGGAAAGCCGCCAAGGAGGGGCCATAGAAGCCGAAGACCGATCACGAGGAAACCCAGGGATGCCAACAGCTGAAGCAGATCAGCTGGTATGAAATTGGCCATTGACCCACCGGCGATGGCGCCGATGAGACTGGCCACGACAAGGGCTGAGGACGAGCCGAGAAACACCGCCAACGGCCTGTTGGATGTTCCACTGATCGCAACGGTTGCTAACTGCGTCTTGTCCCCAAGCTCCGCCAAAAACACGGTCACGAAGGTGGAGATCAGGAGCGTGAGATCCATGGTTGATCAGTTGTTCGCGTTTTGAAGCATCGATTGGAGGGCCTGGACCCCCAGCCAGAGTCCGAGACCCACCATCAACAGGCCCGCCATCTGCTCGAGTCGCTCAGGTGGCAGCACCTGCGAGAGCCAGCGACCAACCAGAACCCCCACCAGGCTCGAGCAGATCAGTGCCATAGCCGCGCCGAGGAAAACGAGCCAGGGCTGGCCCGATTGGGCAGAGAGAAGCAAAGTTGCTAATTGGGTTTTGTCACCGAGCTCCGCCAGAAACACCGTGGTGAAGGTGCTGAGCAGCACGGCGGTGAAGCTCATGGAGCCGCTGGACTCCTCAGCTCGCTGGAGTTCAGCCATTCGATCGCCGCAGACTGCGATTGAACTTACGTAGTTCGCGGCTGTTGCCGCCATGCTCTGAGCGGATTTGTTGGCGGCAGCAGGCAATCGCGAAGTCATTCGCTTTTTCGTCCGCTAGATCAAACAAGCCCGCCAGGTTGCTGACGCGGCAAAAATCTGGGCGCTCGTCATAAATCCTGCAGCTCCTTGCACCGGTGTCGTAGTGCTTGCACCAACCATCGGGGCCGGCCATCTCTAAATACAACGCTCGCTGCGCTTCTGATAAGGCCGCTAGGGCCTCCGGGCGGTCATCAGGGGACAGCCGGCAGCAGGCACCGCAGAACCGGATACAGGTCCAGGTGTCTTGGCGCTTCGACATCAGCAGCTGCTGTGACAAGCCATCACAGTGACAGGCCCCCTAGAACAGCGAATGGGCAAAGGCCCCGTAGCCTGGTAAGACGATTGCTCCGGTTCACCGCGCCGACCCTATGGGACTCGATTTTCACCTGATCGCCAATTTCGCTGCCCTGGCTCTGATCACCCTGGCGGGTCCGGCGGTGATCTTCATCCTTTTCTACCGACGCGGCGCTCTCTGAAGCTCCCCCAAAGCGTGGTACACAGGCTTTCTGGCGATCAGCCGTCCGACATAGGCGGCGATCACCGCTGCCATCACCACCCCAGCGAACAATTGTTGATCGCCTGTCAATCTCCAGGCGAAAACGATTGAAACCAGCGGCAGTTGGGTCGCTCCTGAAAGTCCTGCGGCCATTCCTAGGGCAATGCCCAGATCTTGGCTCATGCCCAACACGGCACACACGGTGTAACCCAGCATCGCTCCAAAGGTGAGTGAGGGGTCGATGAGTCCTCCAGGGACTCCAGGTGCCAGAGCGATCATCGGTGCCACCACACGGGTGAAGGTGATCCACAGACTGGTGACACCGGCGATCAGATCCCCTCCTTGAGGGTCGAAGCTGGGCATGCCTTCATGAATCAGCTGGCGAATCAGGGCTTCCCCATCGGCCGTGCTGGTGCCAAAGCTCAGGAGCCCTAATGCAGTCAGGCCAAAGCCAAGGGCCAGGCCAATCCTGACCGGCTGTCGGCGCACCACGCCCATCAGCCGTTTTGTGGACCATACGAGGCCTCGGTTGAACAAGCCACCCACGAGTCCGCCGACAATGCCGATCGGCAGGGCCATCATCAGTTGATCCGCCTCTGGCGTCATCACATTGATCACGCCTAGCCCGAAGATCGGTTGCCCCCCGAAATGGCTAAATCCCGCGGCCGCAACGGAAATGACCAGAGCGGGCCAAATCGTCACGATGGCGTAATTGGCGGTGAGTTCCTCGAGCATGAACACCGCCCCCAGTAAGGGAGTGTTGAAGCCACCGGCTAATCCGGCTCCTCCACCGATCGCCACCATCTGTCGTTCGGTGAGGCTTGGAAGCCAACCACCAAGACGACGCTGGAGCGCCCTGGCGACAGCCGCCCCGAACTGCACCACAGGCCCTTCTCGGCCCAGGGGGAACATGGCCACGGTGGCGATCGACCAGAGCAATCCTCTCTCCACCGTCCCCGCTGCTGCCATCGCTCGCTGCAGCTTGGATGGGTCTTCAAGACCATTCATGGTGGAGGGGATGCCAGAGCCAGCACCGTCTCGCCATGGCCCCCGCTGCAGCAGTAGAAGCGCTGGCATGACGGGCATCGGCAACAAGATGATCAGAAGCCCCAGGGGTGTCCAGGACTCGAAATGGGTGGGGAGCTGGTTGTAGAGGAGCTGCTGCAGTCGATCGATCCAGTTGAGGGGCAGGCAGGCAAGGCCGATCAGAGCGCCAACAAGGATCAGCCCAACAAAGTGCCGAATCTGCGAGGGAAGGGCCGAGGCTCCCGAATCAATCAGACCTGGAAAGAGCCCTTCGCTTCTGCGGGTATCAAGACTCATGGGTGAAGACCAAGGCCGATGGCGGCGTCCTGCAGCAGGCCTGCAACGTAGGCGTGGCTGGAGCGAATGTCGTCGCTATCCAACACGCCGTTGTCAAGACAGTTGACCTTGAGGCGGTCACCGGTCTGATTGACCAGCTCCATGCCCCGATCCCCATGGCGCCGACAGGTGTAGAGCAGATTCCCTCGCTGCAGCACCATGCTGCTGAAGTGCTCTCTTAAGGCCAAGACCTCGAGTTGAAGGCGTTCTTCCCCCTGCCAGCGATTCAGCGAGAGGCGGAAGATGACATCCACCCGTCGAGGAATCGGCTGCTGGGGGTCCCAGCGCCAGGCGATCGCCTCGCGGCATGAATCCCCTTGTTGCAGGCTCAAGCGCTTATGGCCTCCCCTGAGCGTCTGCTCTCGGGTGACTTCACAATCTCTTGCCCAGAACAGTGGCGCTGGATGGCCGACCCCAAAGGGCTCCAAGGTCTGAAGCTCCTGCCAGAAGGCTCTGGTAATTCCCTCGAGAGGCAGCAGTGCTTCAGGGAGGATCCTTCGCGCACTTCCCTGGTCGTCTAGCCATTCCGCGGCAAGCCCATTGAGTTGTTCATGCAAGACGTGCACATGCTCGGCGCGAACGCTGAACCCAGCCGCTGCTGGATGGCCTCCGAACCGTTCCAGGTGCTTGGCGCATTGCTGCAAGGCTCGATCGACCGCAAACCCTTCCGGGGAACGCACTGAAGCGCGTAGAAGCCCTTCTCCATCGCCAGCTAGTAAAGCGACGGGTCGTCGATAACGCTCCATCAACCTGGAAGCCACGATGCCGATGACCCCGTGATGCCAGTGGCCCTGGGCGAGCAAGACAAAGGGGGGGAGTCCCTGCGTATCGGCTTCGAGCAAGGCCAGCGCTTCTGCCTCGATCGCGTCGCATAGCTCTCGCCGCTGTCGATTCAGAGCATCACAGCGGCGAGCAAGCTCGACGCCTGCGTCACGATCGTCCTCGGTGAGTAGCTCCACCACGAGGCGTGGATCTCCAAGCCTGCCGACCGCATTGATCCTTGGTGCGAGCTGAAAGCCAATGTCGTCGGCGCGGAGGGGGCGTTCTTCCAGGCCGGAGAGTTGCTGCAGAGCGCGAAGGCCGATGCAGCTGCTGCGATGCAGATGGCCAAGCCCTTCGCGGAGCCAGGTGCGATTCGCTCCTGTCAGCGGCGCCATGTCGGCAATGGTGCCAATACAGAAGAGATCTCGGGCGGCGCCGATCGCATCCGGTTGACCCAGCGATTCGGCAAGGGTTCGCGCGAGCACGTAGGCGAGGCCCACCCCCGCAAGCCCCCGATAGGGCGAGTCCTCCGGAGTGGTGGAGGGGTGAATTAATGCCAGGGCTTGAGGGGCTTCAACCGGCAGGGTGTGATGGTCCGTGAGGATCACGTCCATGCCGAGCTTCTCTGCAAGCGAGAGCGCTTCCTGGGCGGAAACACCGTTATCAACGGTCACCAGCAGTCGGATGCCCTGCCCATGCAAGCCAGACACCATGCCTGCATTCAAGCCGTAACCATCGTCCATCCGGCTGGGGATCGCTGGTTGTGGCTTGGCTCCGAGGGAGGACAGCGCTCTGATCAGCAAGGCTGTGCTGGTCATGCCGTCGGCGTCATAGTCCCCACAGATCGCCAGGGATTCACCCCTTAGGCAGGCCTGAGTCAGCCGCGCCACTGCTGTCTCCAGCTGGGGGAAGTGCTCGGTGGTGGAAGGCAGCGCGGGGGCATTGAGCAGAGCCTGCGCTGAATTGAGATCGTGACCTCGACGAAACAACACCGCCCGAAGGGCCAGTGGCAGCGGTAACCCGTTCAATGGATCTCTCCCACAGGGCGGCGGGAGCTGCCAAGCCGATGGACTGGAGGGGGGGGGCACGGCTGCAGCGTTCGGGTGAGTGCATTGTGCGCTGTGGTTCAAGCTGGTTTGCAGCGGTGGCTGTCTTGTTGTGTTGGCTCTGGAAGCCGTCTTCTGGGATGTGGATGGAACCCTGGCAGACACAGAGATGGATGGTCATCGGCCAGCCTTCAATGCAGCGTTTGCGGAAGAGGGACTGCCCTGGATCTGGGATGTGCCGCTCTACGAACAGCTGCTGCTCATCGCGGGTGGACGTCAGCGCATGGCGGCCTATGCCGATCAATTGGGGACTCCTCTGGCCAATGCCCAGCTCGATCGATTGCGGGCTCTGAAGCAAAAGCACTATCGGCAACGTTGTCAGGAGGGGGCGATCGCTCTCCGTCCTGGAGTTGAGCGCTTGATCGAAGCCTTTTCAGAGGCTGGATGTAGCCAGTGGATTGTTACCAGCAGCGGCCGATCGTCCGTTGAGTCCCTCCTGATTGGCCTTTTTGGAGCCAGCCGACATCCCTTCAATGGCTTGATCACCGCCGACGATGTGCGATCAGCGAAACCGGATCCAGAGCCTTATCTCAAGGCGCTGACGATCAGTGGCTGCAATCCCTCATCCGTGTTGGCGATCGAGGATTCGCAGGCCGGTCTCGAAGCGGCGACAGCGGCAGGTCTCCCTTGTCTTCTGACCCCTTCGCCCTGGGAGCATGAGCTGCTTGCTCGTCTTGACGGGGAGGTTCCTCCCGCCGCCGCAGCGCTGCTGCACCTTGGTGAAGCAGACCTTCCGGCCCGGCAATTGTCAGGTCCCCCTTGTCCTGGAGGGGTTGTCACGCTGGAGTACGTGAACGGTCTTGTGCAGAGCAGTCGTTGATGCTTCGGCAGCGCACCCGCTACGCCCAGCTTGAGGAACGTCTCGGATCCCAGCTCAGCATGAGTTTGGTGGGGCCCTGGAGACGACGAAGCCTTGGTTTGCTTTGCCTGTTAATCGGCTTTTTTTTAGGCAGCATCCTCACCACCTACTACCTCCAGATGATTGGTCAGCGGCCCTTGGTGGTGCTGGTGTTGGTTCTGGTGCTTGAGCTTCTGGTGCGCTTGCGCAGTCGTGTGCAGGCCAATCCCTGGCCATTGTCCTGGATCGCTCTCGACAACCTGCGTCTTGGCGTGGTTTATGCCGTGGTGCTGGAGGCTTACAAACTTGGTTCTTGAGCCCTCGCCTTGTTCAGATCCTCTCTCCGTGCCAGGCCTGGAGCCGGTGCTGAACAGCCTGGGGATCAGCGATAGCCGCGCTTGGCGCACGCGCTGGGCAGATGTCGGCGGCTCCTCTTTGGCCCTTGAGGCCTGGGGACACCCAGTGACGGATGCTTTTGTCTGGTCTGTGGGGTTTCCGTTACTGACAGCGCTTGAGGGGGCCGCGGACCATCCTCAGCGTCAGTTGTTCGGCCTGAGCGGTCTACCGGGCTGCGGAAAAAGCACATTGACCCGCTGGATTGCTGCTGCAGCGAAGGTGATCGATCTTCCAATTGCGGTGATCTCTCTGGATGATTTCTATTACCCAGGCGAGGAGCTTGATCGGGTCATGGCTGGCAATCCCTGGCGCGTGCCCCGTGCTTTACCGGGAAGCCATGATCTGTCTCTTCTTCAGCGGGCGATGGAGTCATGGCGAACGAGCGGTCTCCTGCGTGCGCCCTGCTTTGAAAAATCGTTGAGACATGGCAAGGGTGATCGCAGCGGCTGGAGCGAACAGCGCGGTCAGGTTTGCCTTCTGGAGGGATGGTTCGTCGGCGTTCGCCCCAGCAGCCAGCTGGGTGACGACCCCCTTCTGACTACCGCGGAACGGGACTACCAACCGCTTGTTCAGAAGCATCTGGGTCGCTATGTCCCTCTTTGGGAGTCACTCGATGGCCTTTGGCATCTACGGGCCTCAAACGTGGAGGCCACCCGCCACTGGAAACGTCAGCAGGAAGAGACCATGCACCGGCGCACCGGTGTCCAACTGCCCGCTCCTGCGCTCAACAGCTTTGTTCGCATGATCGAAACAGCAATGCCCCAGGCGTCGTACCAACACCTGGAGCATGCCAACGTTGTCGTGCACCTCAACGACACCCGTGAGGTACTCGAACTGACTCGTGCCTGAAATCAGGCTTCGCTATCGCTGTCGTCCACGGGATAGACAAATCCCTGTGCGCGGCCGCTGAGCACGGACTTGCCGATGGACAGGGCTCGCTGGGCCGCTGTGGCGGCTTTCGCTTTCCACACGGCATGACGCTGATTGCGCTTGCTCTTTGAGGTCTTTTTCTTGGGTACGGCCATCGCCGGCGATTTCTGCCAAACAGCGATCTTCCCCTGCCGAGAGTCCCTCCGTCAAATCGCTAGGCTTCCGCCAATGCAGCGTTGCCGTGAGTTCAGGTCAATCGGACCCCGCACAGCGTGTTGATCCACTGGCACGTTTCAAGCCGGAGCCCCCACCCTCCTACAGCGAGCTTCTCCAGCAGATCAAGGCTGGTGATGTTGAAGAGCTTCAGCTCGTGCCGGCCCGGCGCGAGGTCATCGTTCGCTACGACGACGGCC
This sequence comes from Synechococcus sp. HK01-R, assembly GCF_014217855.1. Taxonomy (NCBI): domain Bacteria; kingdom Bacillati; phylum Cyanobacteriota; class Cyanophyceae; order Synechococcales; family Synechococcaceae; genus Synechococcus; species Synechococcus sp. HK01-R. The sequence goes on from NZ_CP059059.1 coordinate 1,859,513, forward strand.
GTCAGGCCACGGTGGCGGTTTTTGCTAATGACCAACAGGTCTTGCGAACGGCCGAGTCGGCGGGAGTTCCCTTGACGGTTAAAGACATCCGCGGTGAGCAGGCCCTGGCAGGGCTGGCGGGCAACCTCGCCTTAATCGCTTTGGTGGTGATTGGCCTCTCCCTCTTGTTGCGTCGTTCCGCTCAGGTGGCGAACCGCGCCATGGGGTTTGGGAGGAGTCAGGCGCGAGTGCGCTCCCAGGATGACGTGGTGGTGCGTTTCGAGGACGTCGCTGGCATTCAGGAGGCGAAGGAGGAGCTGCAGGAGGTGGTCACCTTTTTGCGTCAGCCCGAGAGCTTCATTCGACTCGGAGCGAAAATTCCCCGTGGTGTGCTGCTTGTGGGCCCCCCCGGAACTGGAAAGACGCTGCTTGCCAAGGCAATCGCCGGTGAGGCCGGGGTTCCCTTCTTCTCGATGGCTGCGTCGGAATTCGTCGAATTGTTTGTCGGTGTCGGTGCCAGTCGTGTTCGCGATCTCTTCCGCAAGGCGAAGGAGAAAGCCCCCTGCATCGTGTTCATCGACGAGATTGATGCGGTGGGTCGTCAACGCGGAGCCGGAATCGGTGGCGGTAACGACGAGCGTGAGCAAACCCTCAACCAGCTGCTCACAGAAATGGATGGATTTGCCGACAACTCCGGCGTCATCCTTCTCGCCGCCACGAATCGTGCTGATGTCCTCGATTCAGCCCTGATGCGTCCAGGCCGGTTTGACCGACGCATTCATGTCGACCTTCCTGATCGCAGGGGCCGTGAAGCCATCCTTTCGGTTCATGCACGGACCCGCCCCTTGGCAGAGGATGTCAGCCTCCAGGATTGGGCCCGTCGCACCCCGGGATTCTCCGGAGCCGACCTGGCCAACCTGCTCAACGAAGCCGCCATTTTGACGGCTCGTCAGCAGCAAACCTCGATCGGGCATGCGCAGATCGAGGCTGCATTGGAGCGCATCACCATGGGGCTCACAGCGGCTCCGCTGCAGGACAGCGCCAAGAAGCGTTTGATTGCTTATCACGAGATTGGTCACGCCCTCGTGGCTGCCTTGACCCCCCATGCCGACAGGGTCGACAAGGTGACGTTGCTTCCTCGCAGCGGCGGTGTCGGTGGATTCACCCGCTTCTGGCCTGATGACGAACGTCTCGATTCCGGTCTCATCAGCAGGGCCTCTCTGGAAGCACGTCTTGTGGTGGCTCTCGGTGGTCGTGCCGCAGAGACCGTCGTGTTCGGTGCAGGCGAGGTGACCCAAGGGGCAAGTGGAGATTTGCAGATGGTCAGCCAGCTGGCTCGGGAAATGGTCACGCGGTTTGGTTTTTCGGAGCTAGGACCGGTGGCCTACGAGGGTGCCGGGAATGAGGTTTTCCTTGGCAGGGATCTGATCCATTCGCGTCCTGCCTATGGCGAACGCACGGGGCGCGAAATCGACCTTCAGGTGCGTCGCCTGTCGACGAACGCTTTGCGCCAGGCGGTGGCTTTGCTGGAAAGCCGCAGAGATGTGATGGATCGCCTGGTTGATGCTCTCATTGATGAGGAGACGCTTCACACCGATCGATTCCTTGCCTTGGCGGGGATCGACGATTCAGCCGTCGCCACTAGCGTGGTGTAGTTGATCAACCGGGCCCGGTGCCGACTGCCCGAGGGGTGAAAGTGTTCAATAGGGGCCAGGCATTTCGCCTTCTATTGCCTCTTCTTTTGGTCACTTGCCTGACCTGGTTTCTCTTGCGCGTCCAGGTGGAGTGGGCGTGGTTTTCCCAGTTTCAGTTCGAGCAGGTCCTCGCCCTGCGTTGGGGTCTGCAGGCTGCGGGATTCAGTCTGGCGGCCGTGGTTGCAGGGGCCACCGTCCTCTGGCGGCGCTGGTGGCTTAGGTCAGCAAACGTGCCGGGCCCACCCGTGTTGTGGTCCCTACGTGGTCGCGCTTTTGGGCTCGTACTCGTCGCAAGCCTCCTCCTGGTCGCGGCTGTACTCAGCGTGTTGTTCAGGCTGGCCTGGCTGGCCTGGATCGATCCTTTTTCCCTGAGCCAGTGGTGGAGTGTGTCTCCGTCGTCCGGCTGGTCCCTCAGCCTGCCCATCGGGGTGGCCGCTCTGACCTTGGTGCTCGGTGTGCTGCTGGGCAGTTGGGGGCTCCTGGCTCAGGTTGTCGGTGGTGCGATGGTCTGTTGGATCGCTGGAAGGGCCTGGGGACTTTGGGCTCTGGCGTGGACGATCCCAGACGTTGGCATTCGCGAACCTCTGCTCGGTTCTGACGTGAGCTTCGGTCTGGGGCGTTTTTCTGCATGGGCACTGGCGATTGAACTGCTGCTCTTTCAGCTCCTGCTCACCCTCGGCACCGCGGTCTGGGCACGTCTGACCCGTGCCCCAGGCCTCACTGATTGGTCCATCCCTGGCTTGACAGGTCTTGAAAGGCAGCGATTGCGTCCACTTCTGGCCATTCTCTGCCTATTGGTTGCCTCTCTGCTTTGGCTCTCAAGGCACCAATTGCTCTGGTCACAGGACGGAGTTGTTGCTGGTGCTGGGTGGCTTGATGTTCATGTTGTGCTGCCCCTGCGTCAGCTGGCAGCTCTCGCCTTTGCCCTGTTGGGCCTGTTGGTGATTCCTTATCCCGCGGGCGTTCGTCGGCGTCGCAGGCTTCGCCTGTTCATGGCAGCGATTGCTGCATCGGCCTTGCTTGCTGAGCTGTTCATTGCACCTGCCATCCAGTGGCTGGTGGTCAAACCACGGGAGCTGCGCCTGGAATCCCCTTACTTGGAGCGATCGATTGCGGCGACCCGTCGTGCTTTTCAGCTCGATGCAATCGTCAGCCGTGACATCAACCCTTCACCCCGTCTCCAGCCCGATGATCTGGTCGAAGGTGCCAGCACGCTCCGCAATATTCGCCTCTGGGACAGTCAGCCCTTGCTGGCCACCAATCGCCAGTTGCAACAACTACGCGTTTACTACCGCTTCTCCAATGCTGCGGTCGATCGCTACCAGTTGCACACCGACAAGGAGAAGCGACAGCAGGTGATCATCGCGGCACGGGAGCTTGACCAGGCGTCGCTGCCCGATCGTTCGCGCACCTGGTTAAATCGTCACTTTGTATTCACGCACGGCTTTGGCTTCACCCTCAGTCCAGTTAATACCAAGGCCCCAGATGGTCTTCCCGAATATTTCATCAGTGATCTCGGTGCTACGGCCCGTATTCGAGGTAATGCTGCTCTGAATATCACTGCTGAAGAGGTGGAAAAGCATGTGCCGATTGGCCGCGCTGCTCTCTACTTCGGCATGCTGCCCTCTCCCTATGCCGTTGCACCAACAAAGGTTGAAGAATTTGATTTTCCAGAAGGCGATCGCAATCTCTACAACCATTACTCAGGTTTAGCCGGTGTCCCCCTCTCCAACGGGTTTCAACGTTTAGCTGCTGCTGTTTACCTCCAGGAGCCAAGACTTCTCAACACGGGTTCTCTTGAACGTGATTCCAAGCTTCTGCTCCGTCGCGACGTCAAGGAACGAGTTCGCACTTTGGCTCCATTCCTGCATTTTTATGGTGATCCCTATCTCGTTTCGGTTCCAATTCCAGAAACTGCTGAGGGGTATGACGTGCAACAGCATCAATACTGGATTGTTGATGGCTTTACGACCTCTAATACCTATGCCTATGCCTCAGGTCTCCCTGATGGGCGATCACTTCGCTACGCAAGAAATTCCGTCAAAGCAGTCGTTGATGCCTACAACGGCACGGTTCATTTGTATGTGAGCGAACCGGACGATCCGATCATTCTTGGTTGGCAGCGCTTGTTTCCACAACTTTTCAGCCCTCTCGCTGAGATGCCAAAGGTGCTCCGTCAACACCTCATGGTTTCACCCAGTATGTTTGCATTGCAGGTGCAGCAGCTTCTCCGATATCACGTTACCGACCCTCGCATTTTTTATAGCGGTGATGATGTTTGGCAGGTTCCACTTGAGCTCTACGGGAAAGATCAGATCCCTGTTGCTCCTTATCACATCACTGCCCAATTGCGGACCAATCAGTCGTCGGAGTTTCTTCTCCTTCAACCCCTGACACCCTTAGCCCGGCCCAACCTATCGGCCTGGTTGGCCGCCCGGAATGATGATGATCACTATGGAGAACTGGTTCTTCTGCGTTTCCCCACCGATATTCCGATCTTTGGTCCAGAGCAGATTCAAGCCTTGATTAATCAGAATCCCACAATCAGTCAACAGTTTGGTCTTTGGGATCGAGCTGGATCTGAGGTTGTGCAGGGGAATCTACTTGTTGTTCCTTTGGGCAATGCTCTGCTGTATGTCGAGCCAGTGTATTTACGAGCCAGGAGGGGTGGTTTGCCCACGCTTACGCGTGTGGTAGTGAGTGATGGAAGTCGTGTTGCGATGGCTCCAAATTTGCTGGCGGGCGTTCAGGCTTTGCTTCAAGGAGAGTTTGATGGGACTTTTGTTGATGATCTTTCTGGCCAAGAAAAAGCCGCCCTTGAGGGCGGCTCGAATCGTTGAACGAAGCTCTCTGTCAGTTGAGATGCTCAGTTCACGGCTGCGAAGAACTCCTTGGAACCCACGGGATCGGGCTTCATGGTCTTTTCGCCAGGAGTCCAGTTGGCGGGGCACACCTCGTCGGGGTGGGACTGCACGTACTGGAAGGCCTGAAGAACACGCAGGGTTTCATCAACATTGCGACCCACGGGCAGGTTGTTGATGGTGGCGTGCATGATCACGCCTTCGGGATCGATGATGAACAGGCCGCGCAGAGCAACACCGGCTTCTTCGTCGAGAACGTTGTAAGCCGTGGAGATCTCCTTCTTGAGATCGGCAACGAGGGGATAGGCGATGTCGCCAAGGCCGCCCTGGTTGCGTGGGGTTTGAATCCAAGCGAGGTGGCTGAACTGGCTGTCAACGGAGACGCCCAGCACTTCAGTGTTCTTACTGGAGAAATCGGCGTAGCGATCGCTGAAGGCAGTGATTTCAGTCGGGCAGACGAAGGTGAAGTCCAGGGGATAGAAGAACAGCACCACATACTTGCCGCGGTACTGGGAGAGGCTGATCTCCTTGAACTCCTGGTCCACTACAGCGGTGGCTGTGAAATCAGGGGCCTGTTGGCCCACGCGCAGGCAACCGTTAGCGGTCATGATGAAGGGGCGAGGGTTGAGCAGCGGAAGCGTGGCGGCTAAAGTAAAGTCGAAACGACTTCCAGTTGCGCTCGACAATTTATCACGACAGGCCTTCCACTTGTCGTGATCTGGTGTACGTCGATGGTTTGGCAGGTCTACAGTCAAGCAATGATCAAACGCTCCATGGCCTGGGATCAGGCACTTCTTCGCAAATTCAGCAGCACCGGCCATTTTCGACTGCTCAACCAGGTGCGTAGTGAGCTGAAGGCTCAGCCGCTCAATCGCGACCCCGAGACCAGGGAGCTCACGCTTCAGGCCCGTCCGTTGAGGGGGCAGCCTGTTCGTGCTCAACGTCGCCCCAATGCCCTGGAGTCGTCGGATTCAGAGCCCCTATTGCCCTCGCGCCAGGCCGAAGCCCCAAGTTCATTTCGAGAGCGTCTCAACGCCATCGACATGCGTTGAGACTGCAAACGGAGCCGGAATTGTCACACGAATGGCTCGGGGGAGACTTGAACTCCCGACCTTGGGGTTATGAATCCCACGCTCTAACCAGCTGAGCTACCGAGCCGTGTCAGCCGATACTTTAAACGATCACTGGTTGCGCTCAGGCGCGACGAGACGGTAGGAACGCCATGGGATCTGAGGCCGCTCCCCCGGGTTGGCGAATCTCAAAATGCAGGTGAGGGCCGGTGCTCCGCCCAGTGCTTCCCATCAGCGAGATGGTGGCGCCCTGAGGAATGACTTGCCCCTTGCGCACGATTAAACGGCTGTTGTGGGCGTAGCGCGTGGATGTGCCATCTCCATGGGAGAGCTCAACGAGGTAGCCGTAGCCACTGCTCCATCCTGAAAACACCACAACACCGTCTTTGGCAGCCTGAATCGGAGTGCCTACATTGTTAGCGATATCGATTCCCTTGTGCATGCGGCCCCAGCGCCATCCATAACCGGATGTGAAGACTCCCTTGGTGGGCCAAATGAAAGACTGCTTGCCCATGGGCTTGCGGCCACCATCCGGAAATCCAGGAAGTTCCGGCCAGCTCGCGCCACCAGAGGCACTGGGACGGATGGCTAACAGCTCGCGAGGTGAAGCTTCTGCCACGCGAATCTGTGATCCGACGACAAGACGCGCAAGGTCGAGACCAGGATTGAGTTTGCGTAGTTCGGTGGTCGTCAGCCCATGCTTTCGAGCGATCGAGGCAAACGATTCGCCGTCCCGCACTTTGATCTCAGTCAAAGGGGCAGGCGGAGCGGTGAGTGGAGCCGTACGTCGTACGGAAAAGCGATCGAGGGCTGTGCTGGTGTGGAGCTGAGCTTCTACACGCTTGGGGAGCATCAGCCACTGCCCAAGAGCGAATGAGCTTCCGATCCCTTTTTCATTCAGCTCTGCAAGGGTTTGCGCAGGCAGCCCGACTTCAGCGGCAAGAGCCTCGAGGCTGATCTCTGATTTGGTCTGAATCCAAAAATGGCTTTGAACTGGTGGCAGAGCTGCAATCAGCTGTTGGTCCGAACTGGCGCGATCACTGTCAGCGAAGCCAGGCTGATGACCCAGAACTACAAGGCCGATCACCGGAAGCACTGAAGCTGTGGTGAGAACCAGCAGGGGCTTCATACAGAACGGAAGCAAGGACACCCCCGGAGAAGCCGCCACGACCCGGAGTCGGGCTGAAGGTAACGGCTAGAACAGTTCCCGGCAAGGGCGCGTGGATCAGCCTGTGAATCACCACAGCCCCAGCTGAAGTCCAGCGTGAAAGCTCACAAGTGCTGCAGCGACTGAAAGGTTGAGGCTTCTCACCTGTTCACCGCCCGGCATTGGAATTGTGCAGATTTCATGACATTGATCTCGGATTGCCCCGGGCAGCCCGGAATCCTCGCGACCGAACAGCAGGATGTCTCCCCTCTGGAAGTGCATCTCAGGCAAGGTCCTGCCGCCGTGGCGACTGCAACCAATCAAGCGGTGTCCATCCTTGGGTAGCGACCTCAGGAATGCAGCGAGATTCGGATAGGTGCTGAGCTGCACGTGGGGCCAGTAATCAAGCCCTGCACGCTTGAGGTATCGATCCTCCAGGCTGAAGCCGAGCGGTTCGATCAAGGCGAGCGGGAGCTGAAAGGCCGCACAGGTGCGGGCGATATTGCCGGTATTCGGTGGAATCTGGGGTTCAAATAGGGCCACTTGCAATGGGTGCTTAGGTTCGGCGCCGTTCATGGCACCTTCACCCCAAAGCGGTGGAGATCCAAGGCACGCCCTTGCACCACGAGCCAGCTTTGCCTGGATCGACGCTCCAGCTCCTGGGCAAGCCAGCCAAGACGATCCCGGAACAAGCCTCCTACCGCAGTGGCAGGAACCACTCCCCAACCGGTCTCCTCAATGACGATCACCACGGGGCGACTGCGTTGCTGCAGGCTGTTGCACAGCGACTCACAAAGGGCGGTCCATTCGTGATCGGTTGACTCAAGGTTTGAGGCGACAAATCCACCCAGGGAGTCGATGAGGAGTGATTGTTCTGGCTCGATCTGATTGAGGGCTGATGCAAGATCAGCGCCGCACTCGACCAGCCTCCAGTGCTCTGGTCTTCGTTGCCGGTGAATGTCGATCCGTTGTTGCCAGGAGTGATCGTTGGGTCTGCTTTCGGATGTGGCGAGATAGGTCACCGATGGTTCCTGACTGATCAGGTGTTCCGCCCAGCGACTTTTCCCGCCCCGAGATGGCCCGCTGACCAGCACAAGCTGATTGGGTTCAGCCACCACCATTCATCCCCCGCAGGGTCGCCACAGAGGAGGGACTGACGCGATTGAGGTAGCGGAAGATCCAATATTTAAAGATGGTTGCAAGGATCACGGGGAAGGTGGCGATAAAGAGGAGAATGAAATTATCTCGTGCTGGGAATCCGAAATGATTGGCAATTCCGTCGAGTAGCACTGTCCATCCTTCGGGGCTGTGAAATCCGACAAAAATATCTGTGAACAGGATGATTGCAAACGCTTTGGCTGAGTCGCTGAGGCCATAGACGGCTTCATCAAAAAAGCCTCGCAGAACTCTGAGCTCTTCCCTGCTCACGACGCAAACGACGACGAATGCGATCAGAGCAGCTAGATCAGATAGAACATTCTTAACGGCATGGGTGCTCTCGGAATCGGCTTCCTCCTTTAGTTCCTCGGCTTTTACCGCAAGCGCCTGTTGCAATTCTTCCTGGCTTGGAATAGCTTTACCTCGTAACAGTGCGTCAAACTCAATCTCTGCCTTGTAAACTCTCAGTTTCTCAACAGCTTGCTCCTCAAGTTGGGGTTTTGGATAGCTGAGAAAAGGCAGGTCTGGGGCATAACGGTCCACCATCGGGCTAATGATGTAGGTCCGACTGACCTGTTGAATCAGTAAAGGCACCAAGATCAGTAACAACAGCACCTTGAGGGAGATCAGCGTCGAATCCCTCCTTCGGCGGAATCCGGCCACCAGCGTGGCTTCAGCGGTAGGATCCAGTTGACGCCTTACGGTGTCAACCACACCGAGCAAAGACCTCGGCAGCGGATCGGGAGCCCGACTCATCGTTGGAGCTGAAGCCGTGCGCCTGGGGGTGTACCGATTCACAACACTTTCAATTAGCTGAAGCTGGCGCAGTTCTTGCATGTCCAGCTGGCCTCTCTGTGATTCGAGGCTGTCGAGCGTAGTGCGACAGACATTCAGAGCTGACTTGAACTTTCGCAGGATGGTGGCCTGCACCGAGCGTGGTACGGAGAGCTCAAGCTCAGTCCGTATGGGGCGATCTCCGTAGTACTCCAGTTCAAGGCTCTGGATCAGCAGGGCTGCCTCGTAGCCCCTGTCCAGATCACTATTGAGGTCGCGGGCATTGGCCTGACCGAAGGTGCTGATCCAGTTGCGCATCGCCATGGTTTGCGTTGTTCAGCGGGAGAAAACCCACCAGGTAGCCATTGGCACGATGGTTCCCACCACCAGCAAGACAATCACCCAAGTGAAAGCATTGCTTTCTTCGGTTTCTTCCTTCGTCGGAATGTTGGTCGGCAGAGTTGTCCGTTCGACTTCAACCGGTGGGCCTGGGTCTTCCCCACCGTTGAGGACCACGTCAAGGCGTTCGATTCCATCCAGACTGGCTTGCCGATAGCGGTCACCATCCCGCAGCGGCTGACTCATGGTGGTGCGTCCGGTGCTACGCAGCAGCTCCACAGGAAGCCTGCTGGAGAGTGCAGAGTCCGCCACCACAGCGGCCTGTTTGTTCTGGGCTTCGATCAACATCAGCAGAAGAGGGGCTTCACCTGCTGTGCCACTCCAGCGTTCGAGAAGCTGCTCACCGAAGGAGTTCAGGGTGAGACCGTAGTCAAGGCGACGCACAGTGATCAGACGGGCATCGAGACGCTGTTGATCGAGCTCTTGGAGCCTGGAATTCAGCTCAGTTCGGCTCGATCGGCTCAACACCTCGGCTCCGTCAAGGACCGGATCTGAGGGGCGGACCGATGGGAAATCAACGGGTGCAACAGCCAGGGCCGTCGGGACGAGCAGCCACAAGGACAGGGCGGTAGCCGAAAGAACGGCTAGGAGCTTTGAAATCCTCAGCATGCGTTGGTGCCAGATGGAGGCAGTCTGCCGTTAGGAGAGCAGGCTGTCGCGATTCAGGGCCATGATCGCCTCAACGATGCCTCTGGCGCGCGAATCGGGTAAGTCCACTTTGCGGGTCAGGGTCTCGAGAAAGGCTGTTTCTGCTGAATCGACAGAGCGGTCGGCATGGACCAATTGCGTGGCCAGGGCCAGGGCGGTTTCCTGTTGCTCCAGATTCAATTGGGGCAACGCCTGATCGACAAGCTGTTCGAGGCCTTGCTCGCGCAACACAGCCAAAAGTCCGTCAAAGAGGGCAGCCATCTCGGATTCGCTGGCGTTTTTGTACGGCGTTCGATGTTCAAGATGGCGACGCAGGGCGTGGGCCTCGTCTCTTCCCAGCACACCGTCACAAGCCACAGCTCCAAGAGCGACGGCAGCAAACGCTTCGGCCTCGGTCATTCCCGCTGGTGTGATCTGCCCCATTTGAGCAAGAGTGCAGCGATCTGACAGCAGCCACGACATCACCCATGCCACCAGCCGCCCGAATCAGCCTTTCTGCCGGACTGTTGGTGCTTCTGATGGCTGCTGTGAATGCAACGACTGCTCCGTCCATTCAGCCGAGCCTTGAGCGGGCTGAAGTGCTGGCGGGTTTGGCAGGTGTCGGTCTCATGCTTGTGGCCGTCCTCTGGACCAGAGCAGTGCCTAAAGCTCCTGAGGCAGTCGCTCTTGAAGGGGATCAGTCCTTTTGGCTTGTGGATGGGCTGCCGGATCCCGTTCGCCTGGAGTTGGCCTGGGGGAGCCAACTGCTCCTCACTGCCACATCAGCAGCCACGATGCTTGTCTACTGGGATGGGAAGGTGCTGATGAGACGTGGATTGATCTGCAGCAGCCCGTTTAAGCCAGGCGCGATCTGTGAGCGCTCCACGGAGCAGGGCCAGTTGATTTCTCTGGTGAAAACTGCCTTATATCCAGGGCGCACGGAATTCGATTCTGTGCTTCCCGATCTACCGGCTGTGATGGTTCAGCCTCTTGAAGCCAGAGGCTGGGTGGTGCTTGGAGGCTGGTCAGAGCGCTGCTTCAGCCGTTCCGATGAGCGTTGGTTCAGTGGATGGTGTGAGCGGCTCAGAATGACACTGGTGCAGGCTGACGAGTCTTCTTTGTTGACCGAGACCGACCCTCATCCAGGCTGAGTTCTGAACGGACTTTGTCTCCCGGTGCAGAGAAGATAACGGTGCCTTTTCGACCCACTTTGCCTCTGAGCACCTGGCTGCGGGTGACTTGATTGTTGCTCTTTCTGCGGAGCACAACGTTCCCCTTGGCCAGAACAGCATCGTTGCTCCAATTCCATTCACAGTGATCAGCTTCGAGTTGTTCGCCGGGTTGCTGAAGTCTGCAGTCCTGACTGACCTTCAACGTGCTTTTTTTCAGGTCGACAAGGAAACCACGGCCTTCGATATTGGATCGGTCGAGGCGACCATCGAAGCGGCGTTCGCTGCTCAGGGTCTCTTTCTTGAAGTTCCATCGGGTTGTGAGGGCGTTCAGAAGGCCTTTGCGTTGAGGAAACTGCACCCGCACTGGTTCAATCAGATCAATCACTCCCTCTTGAGTATTGCCCGACAATCGGCTGGCTTGAAGTTGTTGAAGAGTGTCTTGCTTCTCGCGTCGCTGGCCAAGCACAGGACCCTGGGCTTGCAGTGCACCATCACCGAGATTCCAGATCGCTTTTTGGGTGCGGAGCACGCTGTTGGGATTGACGCCTGGCTTCCTCGCTTGCCCCCACTGCTCGAGCTGCACGACACCCATGAGGGTGAGATCTTGGCTGTCTTGTTGGAGCTGAGCACTGCTGGCACGGAGTCGATTGCTCTGGTCATCGGCCTGGGGGCGTTGGTCGATCACCAGCAGAGAGCGCCCGGGGGTCCAGCGGAGGCGATCTCCACGGATCAACACCTTTTGGCCCGTGAGTTGTTGAAGCTGCACATCCCCTTCCAGCAGAACCTCTTGGCCATCGTTGAGGACAACTGCGGTCTGCGCTTTGATCGTGAAGGTCGGTTTGTTCTTGTTGTAAAGCAAGCCTGAGGGATTTCGGGCTCGCACAAGTCGGCGACCGAATTCGTAGCGAGCTTCCGGACTGTTTAGGTCCCAGTCCCTTGAACCATCTGCTTTTTTCTGCCGCAGTTCCAGCGAACGGAATACAAACGGAGGCGCGGCAGGAGCTGCGCTGTCATCGGCGGATTCACAGCCGCACAGCACCACAGAGATCAGAACGATCCCTCCAGCCAGCCGAAGACCCGGTGTTGGTCTCATCAGAGTGGTCCGTCGAGTTCGAGTCGGGCCATGACCGGTTGCGGTTGAGGGAGAGCGGATCCGCAGCGCAGCTTGCCCCAGATCAGCTCGCTCTTCCAGCGTGTTGGAGGGGCATCGAAGCCCAGTTGGGCAAGAATCCTGGCGCTGAGGTCTGGAACGAGGGGTGAGAGGAGGAGGCCGACGAGCCGACTGCACTCGAGAACGGCATACAGATCGGCCCCCACGATGGTTTCCTGCCCTGGTTGTTTCATTCGACTCCAAGGAGCCTGTTCATTCAGGAAGCCATTCGCGCTGATGGCCAATCCGAGAATGGCTTCGCACGCTTCCTGAAAGCGAAGCTCAGGCATGGATTGATGCACGGTCTGAATCACCGTCTCCGCTTGGGCTTTGAGGGGATGGTCCGCGAGGGCCTCCGGCTCGATCGGCGGTACGGCATCGCTGAACCACTTACGGGCCATTGATGCGGTGCGATTCAGCAGATTACCGATCGTGTTAGCGAGATCGTTATTCACCAAGTCACTGAATCGCTGTTGCTGGAAATCTCCGTCTTCACCGAATTGAATGTCACGAAGTAGGTACCAACGCACGGCATCATGACCGCAGCGTTCCAGCAGCACATCGGGATCCAGCACGTTCCCCAGTGACTTGCCCATTTTCTGGCCTTCTCGCGTCAGAAAACCGTGGCCGAACACGCGTTTGGGAACCGGCAGGCCCGCCGACATCAGCATGGCCGGCCAATACACGGCGTGAAAGCGAAGAATGTCCTTGCCAATCACTTGAACGTCTGCAGGCCAACCCACGCTCTCCAGGCGTTCCAGGTCAATGGCACCACCATCGTCGAGCAAGGCGGTGAGGTAACCAAGCAGAGCGTCAAACCACACGTAGAACGTATGGCCCTCATGCCCGGGGACCGGTAGTCCCCAGGAGACATTGACTCTGGAGATTGAAAAGTCGCGAAGGCCTCCCGCCACGAAATTCTGAATTTCTTTGCGGCGGCTGGCTGGGGCGATGAACTCCGGCTGCTGAATCAGCTGTTCGATCCTCTCCTGGAAATTGGAGAGGCAGAAAAAAAGATTTTCTTCATCGCGCCATTCCAGTGGCTTCTGATGGGTTGGACAGCAGGGGTCCTTGGCGTTGGCAGGATCGTCCTTGAATTCTTCGCAACCCACGCAATACCAACCGGTCTGGCGGCCGCTACGGATATCCCCGGCCGCCTCACAGCGAGCGAAAAACGCTTGCACCAGGGGGCGATGACGGTCTGCCGTCGTGCGCACAAAGCGATCGTTACTGATCCCCCACTGCCGCCAGGCCTCCTGGTAGCGGGCCGTGATTCGATCACAGTGGTCCTGGGGGGCGATTCCCTGTTCGCTCGCCGTTCGCTGAATCTTTTGGCCATGCTCGTCAACGCCAGTGATGAAGACCACCTCTTGACCTTCCAGGCGCTGATAACGGGCTAGAGCATCACAGGCAATCGTCGTGTAAGTGCTGCCGAGATGGGGCTTGTCGTTGACGTAATAAAGCGGAGTTGTGAGGCTGTAGGTCATCGCTTCGGCGGTCACTCCTGGCCTCAGGCTTGACGCTGGATCCTAACGACCGCTCCTCGCCGCATCTTTTGCGAAGGTTCTCCCCATGGCCTCTCCTGAGCAGCTTGATCCCTCACTCCAGGTCTGGCTCGCGGCCCTGCACCAACTGGCTCTGGCCGATGGTGATTTTGACGCCGTAGAACGGCGCATGCTCGCCGAGCACCTCTCGGAAACCCTGCCGGAATCGGAACTCGACTGGGAGGCGATGGGGCCGGTGCACGATGCTGATTTGGCGCGGCTTCTCGCGGCAGATCCCACCGTCGCGGAACAGTTCCTGCGCACCGCCGTGGTGGTAGCCCTTGCCGATGGCCATCTCAGCCGCGCAGAACTCGATCTGCTGCAGCACTGGGCCGAGTTGCTCGGCTGTGATCAGGCGCCGCTGGCGGGCCTGCAACCCTGCATCGACCATCTCAGCGATGACGACTGGCATCCTTTGGAACCGCTCAAGCACTGGCTTGATGAACTCGATCCTTCCGATCCGCGGGTGGCCGGATTCATCGTCAATCTGATCCCCTCTCAGTGCCCGTTTGAACGCGACATCGTCCTATTCGGCCACAAGCTGGTGCACATCCCGCCGATGTGCAAACTGAATCCTCTTTACGACCAACTCGTGGGACTTCGCTTCCGCTGCCTCGGCCATCTTTCGCAAGAACAGCAGTTGCGCATCTGCCGCAAGGATTCCGCCCAGGCATGAGCGCCTCCCTCGATACGGTCGAAGTGCTCGTGTGGGGGGGCGGCACCGGTGGTGCGGCCGCTGCCATCCAGTCCGCTCGTGGCGGTGCCTCCACGCTTCTACTGACCCCAGGCAGTTGGCTCGGGGGAATGGTCAGTGCTGCTGGGGTGTGCTGCCCCGATGGCAATGAGCTCACCCCCTGGCAGACAGGACTATGGGGTGCCTTTCTGCGGGAGTTGGAGCGTCGTGAACCGGACGGGCTTGATCACAACTGGGTGAGCTGTTTTGGCTACCGCCCGACCACGGCGGAGCAGATCCTCCAGGACTGGGTGGCCGCTGAGCCCAAGCTTCTCTGGTGGCCCCGTTGCCGCTTGCTGGAGGTCGAACGCCAGCACTCCTTGATCACGGCGGTGCGCGTTGACGTCGACGGAGAGCAACGCCGGGTGGGCTGTCAGGTGGTGATCGATGGCAGCGATCGGGGGGATCTGCTCCCCTTGGCGGAGGCGCCTTTCCGCTTTGGCTGGGAGGTGCAGGAGCAATGGGGTGAGCCGAGTGCCCCAAGCCGCCAACGGCTAGCAACGGAGCCTTTTTTCCAAGAGCAACCGGTGCAATCCCCCACCTGGGTGGTGATGGGCCAGTTGCAGAACGCGCACCTGCAGGCGGATCCCGCCCGCGGCATCGATCCTGACGGATGCCCCAAGCTGCCGGCAACGTTCGAACGCGCCTGTGAGGCCTTTGGCCTGGAGCGCACCCTCACCTATGGGCGCCTGCCTGGTGGCTTGGTCATGCTCAACTGGCCCCTGCATGGCAATGATTGGCACTGGGGGCTGGATCGGGCCTTTGGCGGAGATCCACAACAGGAGGCGGAGCTCTATGCCGAAATGCAGGCCTACAGCCTGCGTTTTGCCGAGGCCCTGATCGAGGCAAGTGGAGGGTGGCTGCAACTCGGCGATGCGTTTCCTGCCGAATCAGGCAGCCCGGCCCCTTGGCTGGCGGCCATGCCCTACTGGCGGGAGGGGCGGCGCATGGTGGGACGCGCCACGGTGATCGAGCAGGATCTGTTGCCCCTTGGCGAGGGGGCTTCGTGCGCTGCCATGCCGATGGATGCAGCCGGTGCGCTGCAATCGATCGCTGTGGGCAATTACGCCAATGACCATCACTATCCCGGGCCGGATTGGCCCTTGGCAGCCAAAAGCTGCCGTTGGGGTGGGCGCTGGACGGGAACACCGTTCTGCATTCCCTACGGTGCGCTGGTCAGTGCCGAGATCGACAATCTGCTGGCGGCTGACAAGGCCATCAGCACCAGCCACATGGCCAATGGCGCCACTCGCCTGCAGCCCCTTGTTCTCAATGTGGGCCAGGCGGCAGGCGCTGCTGCGGCCCTGGCGGTGCAGCTGAACTGCAGGCCCGCGAATCTGTCACCCCTTCACGTTCAACAACGGCTGATTGGGGATCCGCAGGCGCCATCAGCTGCGTTGCCTCTTTGGGACACGCCATGGCATCACCCGCTATGGCGTGATCGTCAGCGTTCAGCGCTGGCCGATCCCACAAGCTTGATGCACCAGGCACCGACTCCGCCCAGCGGGTTTGTCTCTGACGCCGACTCAGGTGGTGTCCCAACCGCACGGCAGGTCTCGCACTGGCCAGGGCACTTGGTGCCTGATGGCTCAGGGGGGTTCACCCTCCACCAGGGCCAAGGGATCTCCTGGCCGCTGATCACCTTGGAACCTTCGATCCATCACTGGCTGGCGCAGCTTGAGAGGCCGATCGACATCAACCTTGTTGGGGTTGTGAATCGATGGGGCCCTTGGCTTCGCGTGATTGCTGTGGCGTGAATGGAACAATGCTGAGTGCCCATGCGTTCCGGCGCAACTGAATGCCCACTGCACTGACGCGCTTTCTGGGTCCCTGGAGACCCGGTGATCTGGATGGCTTCCTGGCTCTGGGCCTGAACAATCTGATTCAGATTCTGCTGATCATCAGCCTCTGCCGTGGCATCCTCGGTTACCCCGATGCCCTGCTGTTCGGGCAGATCCTGCCAGCGGTTGGCGTCAGCCTGTTGGTCGGCAATCTGGCTTACACCCACCTGGCCAGACGCCTCGCTGCTCGTGAACAGCGCAGTGACTGCACAGCACTCCCCTATGGGATCAACACGGTCAGCTTGTTCGCCTACATCTTCCTGGTGATGCTGCCCGTGAAGCTGGCGGCTCTGAACAGTGGCCTGCCGGAGGCAGCCGCTATCACACGCTCCTGGCATGCTGGCATGGTGGCCTGCCTGGGCTCAGGCCTGATCGAAACGGCGGGTGCTTTTTGCGCCGATCGCTTGAGACGCTGGTTGCCTCGTGCCGCATTGCTCTCCACGCTCGCCGGCATCGCTCTCGGTTACATCGCCCTTGGTTTTCTGTTGCGCACTTATGCCAATCCACTGGTTGGATTGGCGAGTCTGGCTGTCATTTTGCTTGGTTACTACGCCAGGGTTCGGTGGCCTTTACCCACGGGGTTGATGGCCGTGTTGCTGGGCATGGTGCTCGCCTGGAGTAGCGGTCTGATTCATCCCTCGGCAAGTGGTTGGCAGGCAAGCCTCAGCACAGTCACGCTTCAAACCCCAACACTGCAACTCACCACCCTCTGGCAGGCACGCGCCGACTTGGTTCCCTGGCTTGGGGTGATCGTGCCGATGGGTCTGTTCAATGTGATCGGGTCCCTACAGAATCTCGATAGCGCCGATGCCGCAGGAGACCGCTACGGCACCCGCTCCTGCCTCCTGATTGATGGCATCGGCACGTTGGCAGCCGCGGCCTTGGGATCCTGCTTTCCGACAACGATCTACATCGGTCATTCAGGCTTCAAAGACCTCGGGGCCCGTTCGGGTTATTCGTGGCTCAATGGTGTGGTGATGGGAGCAGCCTGCTTCCTTGGACTGTTCGGCCTGATCGCACTGCTAGTTCCCATTGATGCCGGCATGGCGATCGTGCTCTACATCGGGATCGCGATGACGTCACAGGCGTTTCAGGCCACACCCTCCAGGCATGCGCCGGCCGTGGTGTTGGGGATCCTGCCTGGCCTGGCGGGATGGGGAGCGCAATTGCTGAAAGCTGGCCTGCGAACAGGAGCATTGGGGAGCGAGGCCAGACCCTTCAACGAGGCGATGATCACCCAGTTGGCATCAGGTGATGTCTGGGCTGCGGGTGCCTTTGCGCTTGAGCAAGGACAGATCATCACAGCGATGCTGTTAGCGGCCCTGTTGGTCTTCGCCATTGAAAAGCGGTTTCTTGCTGCGGCGGTCTGTAGCGGCTCAGCAGCTGTTCTGGCCTGGTTCGGGGTGCTGCATGCCTGGACGTTCTCAACAGCAGACACGGTTTTAAATCTTGGCTGGGGTACTGGCCAGCCATGGGCGATTGCCTATGGCGTTATCACTGTGTTGATTCTGATTGCCCGGGTGCTTCCGCAAGATTCTCAAATCGATTGATCAGCCTGGACTTGGAGGGGTTCTTCTGCTTCACCGACCCTGGTGCTGCAGCGACAAGGCCAAAGGCTGAGATGATGACGGCAAGGTTGGCTCAGACCTTGGTGCTTGGCTCTTTACTGATTACCTTCAACATTCCCAGCCCTCATCTGGAGGGCACGCTGTTACCGCGAGGTTTCTTCCTCGGCGTTGGCTTGATCTATCTGGCAGCCCTTGCCGTCGACCGACTGGCGGCGAGCTGGCGAATTCCAGGGGCTGCCGCTGTCTTGCTCCTGGGCCTCCTCATTCCCACGGCATGGTTGAACCAGTCCCAGCTCCTTGATGCCATTCACGAGGAAACCGTGCATCGGGTCAGCCTGGCGCTGCTGATGTTCTACGCCGGTCTTAGGACCGATTTCAGGCGTATTCGCGGTATGGCCATGGCTGGTCTGCGGCTTGGCTCTACAGGCGTTGTGATCACAGTTGCGACTACGGCTTCGGCACTGCTTTTACTCTCGCCTTGGCTCTTCCATCACATACCACCGGCCGCCGCGTTGCTGGCTGTCTGCTGCCTGGGAGCCACGGACAGTGGGGCCATCGAAGATCTGCTGCAAGCCGTTGGTCATCCGATCCGTGCGCGCTTGAGGCATCTCTTGCAGTTTGAGGCGGCGGTGAGTTCGCTGGTCACATTGCTGGGGTTTGGGATGTTAGCTGGTGTTCTACAGGCCAACCACCATGGTGATCATCAAGCACTGCATGGTCTGTTTGCGATGCGGCTGACTGAACAGCTCGCGGCTGTAGGTCTTCACCTGCTGGCAGGTGTCATGGCCGGCCTGGTCGTGGGTGGCGTGGCACCGCGCTTGATTGATGCCCTGGTGCGTTCTGAGCCGATGTTGTTGTTGGTCACAGTGGCGCTGGCGTTCGTGGCATACGGGTTCGGCCAGATCCTTGGTGGTGGAGGGCTGCTGGCCGTTTTCGTGGCGGGCGTGTTGCTATCGAATGGTCGTTACCGAATCGGTCGCTTTGAGCAGCAGGCCCTGTGCCGGGTCATGCATCCGCTCAACACGGCCGCTGAAATCACGGTGTTGCTGCTGCTTGGTTTGCTGGTGAAGCCCGTGGCATTGCTGTCAGTACTGGCTCTAGGTCTTGCACTCGCGGTGGTGGTTCCCGTGGCTCGGCTGCTGATGGTCATCGTGCTGTTGCCTGCAAAGCGGTTCCCCTGGCACAATCGCCTCGTGGTTGCCGGATTTGGATTGCGGGGGGCAGTGCCCTTGGCGTTGGCGGTGTCGATGACGGAAGAGCTACCGCATCTCAGTGGCGTTGCAGCACCCTTGGCCGAACCCTTGGGAGAGCAACTCTTGGCTCTGCTTTTTATTATCGTATTGGCTGATTTGTTGCTCCAGCCTCTGTTGGTTCGACATTCAAAACTGGTCAACCCAAATAATGTCAAACCCTAAATGTCAATCAACTGGCCCCTAATGATCGCCGACTACGAGTTCAGAAGGTGCTGACGGAGTGGAAGTTTCCTATTTCCAGGATAAAATCGTTATAATCAGAACTGATAGCATTGTTATGGGCTATTGGTTAGATCCTTAATGCTGATGGTGGTGACATCAGAGCTGATCTGGGAGTTGAGATTGAACATCTCACGGCACCGTTGGGATTGGCTGCCGAAAGAGGAATAGAGTGTGTTGGGATTACCGTCCACAGCCATCATGAGTCCGTATTGATCGTTCAAATTGAGGCTGATATCAGTGAATGTGGCCGACTCTGCATACCCAGGCAATTGCTCACTGGTGAGCAAGAGATCGTCTGCTTGAGCACGCACGTGAGTTGCTTGGAGGTAGCCAGCATCACTGGGAGCCTGCCCATCAATGAGGCCAGTGAGATCGTCAACGCGATAGAAACCGAGGTCGTTGTTGTAGGCGCTTAGGCGATGGACGGTGCGAGCTGTTCGATCGCGCGGAGCTCAGTGGCTTGCTGGTGCAAGTGGATGCGCTGCATAAGAACCGTCCTTTTTCCTCGAGCTCGAGCAGCGTGTCGGTAACTTCCTGTTTGCCGTTAAACAAAGCCGCCTCAGGTTTTTCGGATCATCCGGGATCGGCTGACCGACGGCGGCAAGGCGCTGTTCGAGTGCTGCCACCGCGAGCGCATGCGTGGCCGTGATCTGCGCTGGACCCCGCGGGGATTGCCCGCACCGGAGTGGATCATCAACAACTGGCCCGGCAGCGCCACGATCCTGGCGATGCGCTGCAAAGGCAAGCGGGATGGCAAGCAGATCGACGAGACCCTTACTACGTCACCGTCTCAGGACCACAGCCACAGCCTTGCTGCAACATGTGAGAGACCGCTGGTCGATCGAGAACAGCTGGCACTGGCTGCGAGATGTGCCGCTGCGGGAACACGCCCACCGCTACCGCGGGAACAACGGCGTCCAGATCCTGGACATGCTGCGCCGCCTGGCCGTCAATGTCCTGCGCTGGAAGTGATCTGGTCGATCAGCGAGAGGATCGTCGCCCTCGCTCACGACATCAAAGGCCTGCTCAGATTGCTGGGATGGAGGCCAGCAGTTGAGGGGCCATCAGGATGACGTCTAATAGGACCCGACCAGCTCCCAGCGGAACTGTTTAACCCAATCTGCTTGACGATCTGCGTTCACGATTCGCTGTCATAGTCTGGGGTTAATGAGCTTCTCAAGAAGCACCGCTGGATCAATTCACTGCTTGATTCATGGCTCTGTGTAGTCAAACGCACTACCTTCAGTGAGCCAGCGGGGCTGATCCGCTCGGTCATAAATGAACCAGGGCTCAGGTCGGTTGAACTCCTCTGGCGTGGTCTGGGTGAGCACCCAATTACAGAACTGAGCCGCTATAGCAGCAGGTATCAGATTGGCGCGGTTGCCACGGAAGAACGAAGCGAGTGGGAATTCATCAGGATCTGGGTTGCGTAGGTCGGCTTGCATACCAGTATCCACCTCCCCGGGAATCAACTCTGCAACGGTGATTTTCGGATTCAGATCATGCCGCAGACTTTCAGTAACGGCATGCAAAGCGTGCTTGCTCATGCAGTAAGCACCAAGGCCTGGAAAGATCGCCTGCGCTGACCGAGTCGATAAGTTGAGGATTCTGCCGCCTGTTGGCATGAATGGCGCGACTGCAGCAGCTAGTCGAACCGGCGCCACAGCCATCAGACACAATGCTCGCAGCAGATCAGATGTGCTCTGGTGAATCAGAGCTCCTAACGGCTTCACATCTCCAGCCGCATTCACCAGCCCCGCCACAGGTCTGCCGTCGATCACAGTCTTCAACATGTCGACAGCGGTACTGAGCCCGTCCGCGTCGCTGAGATCTGCGCTCAGTGCAGTGAGGTTCTCGGCAGGCTTGCAAGCTTGTCGTGACAGTGCCACCACCTCGATCCCAGAGGCCAGTAACACGTGCACCAATTCACGCCCGATTCCTCGGCTGGCGCCGCTCACCACAACCAAGCCATTCTGTAGTTGATTGCGCTGATTCAGAAACGGCACTACTGACTTATGCACTATGTTACGACAACCGTTTCCTTGTGGCTTGGAGAAACGTTATCCTTATTCATAACTGAGCAGCAAATTCTAATCCTAATGTGATAATCAACCATGGCTCAACGAGATGCACGGTCTGATTGGCAGGCCTTTGCAGCGGAGGAGATTCCTACGAAACACGATTTTCGCCCTCTCGAGTTCGTGCTGGCTGACGTCATGGCCACGTTCGGCGATTCAAGGCCGCCCGCCATTCTCGATGCTGGATGCGGTAGTGGAGTATTCAGCCAAATGATTTTTCACAAGGGCTTTTCTGTTGTTGGTGTTGATATTAACAAATCTGCCATAACGCAAGCCCTTCAATCCACTGCAGGATTGAGGCAAGCCTCAGATGGTGCTTCTGGCAGGCGCCTCGATTTCTTGTGCGGCGATATTCTTAGCTCGGATTGCCGAGCTTTGCAAGTTGGTTCGTTTGACGGTGTAATCTGCCAACTTGTCATTTCGATTGTTGGGCCAGGCCATGACCGAGCCGCCCTGCTTGCGAATCTATACAAAGCACTTCGCCCCGGTGGCTATCTCTATCTTTCAGCTTCGGGCGTATCCGATGACATCAACCCCATGTATGCTGAGCTCTACAGGTCAGACGCAGAAGTCACTAATGAACCGCACACGTATGTATCACGCAACGATCAAGGCAAAGCTTTGTACTTCACGCATCATTTCTCAGAAGAGGAGCTGCATCAATTGTTGAAAAATGCTGGTTTTACGGATCAACGCATCGACAAAAAGAGAGAGACAAGCAGCCGAAGAAATACTCAGTCTGCTTACTTCTTTTATTGCTGCTGTCGCAAGCCTTTGGCGCCTAAGTATTTATATTAAGCAGGTCTGCTGCGCTCACTTCCAGTAGTGAATGCCTTCAGGTTTCAGTTTAATAGATTATCATGATAGGAAGAAATATCGCGAGGATAAACTTCTCGGTTTCATGCTCATTGAATTGATTGATATTTCGTGATACCATGCTTTGTATTAATCAATCAATCTCAGTAGTAATCGGATCTGGCTGATCAATATCTGCGGTCGGCGGAATATCTGGATCGACTTGTCGATAGCTCTGTTTCAGTGTTAGCAACTGCCGCAATCGCAAGCCACTCAGCCAGGCCAGTGCAACGGTTGCTCCATCAGCGATCACTGTCATTGCAGCAGAACCAGCGTTGAGGTGTCCGGTGGCAGCCTCAACGCCAAGGGGACCTGACGTGCCCCTCGGCAGTTGCTCCAGGGTGAATGAGATTCCTCATTCGGCCAGACTGTGCCGGGGACTTCACCAAGATATGAATCCGCCACACAGCCGAGCAGATCATCCGCAAGCTCAAAACCGCTGAGCAGCTGATCGCCCAGTGCACAACCGTCGCTGATGTTTGCCGCGCCATCGAGGTCACCCAGCTGACCTATCACCGCTGGAAGCAGCAGTACGGAGGGATGTAGGCCGAGGAGACCAAGCGATCACCCAACTGGAGAAAGAGAATGCCCGCCTCAACAAGCATCTGGCCGAGGCTGAACTGGAGAAGACGATGCTCTAGCCGCAGGCCCGGCGAAGCCGCAGGAGTAAGCCGAGGGAACCTTCTGAGCCCAGAACGCCGCCGCAGGTCTGTTGAGGCCCTGCGCGCCATGTTCCGGGTTTCGGAGCGGCTCGCCTGCAGGGTGGTGGGCCAACACTGCAGCACTCAACGACATGCCATCAAGGTTGTCGACATCGAGGAAGCCAAGCTGCGGCGACGTCTCCGGGAGATCGCAGCTGAGCACATTCGCTGGGGCCGGCTTATGGCGTATCGCCTGCTCAGGCGAGAGGGCTGGCTGGAGAATCACAAGCGGGTGCAACGCCTCTGGAGCGAGGAGGGGCTCCAGCGCCCTACACCGAGAAAGCAGAAGCGAGCCAGGCGCGCCGATGGACATCCAGTTCGACGCCGGCGCCGATCCGCGTCGGACGGCGTTGCAAGGCCAACGACGTGGTGGCAGTGCTGGAGGAACTCACCAGCCCCTATCCAGCTCCGGCATTCATCCGGAACGACAACGGCCCCGAATTCATTGCTCACGCCCTACGGCTCTGATGCATGAGGAGCGGTAGGGCCACCGCCTACATCGAACCAGGAGCACCGTTTCAGAACGGCTTTGCCGAGTCGTATGAGCTCCGCTGGACTTCGTCTACAACAGCCGTTTCAGGGATGAATTCCTCAACACCGAGCTGTTTGCCACGGTGGCGGAAGCCCAGGGCTTGGCTGATCGTTGGCGCTGGGAGTACAACACACGCGGGCCGAATTCGGTCCTTCAGGGGCGTCGAACCCTGGAGGCAGCACAAGCAGCTGCTGCATAACTACCCACTCTCATTGCGCTTGGACCAATAAAGGGGGTCACGTCACCACCACGATGTTCAGCTGGCGAAGGGGGTGTGATCCCTTCGCTGGATGAACTCCTAGTGCAACCTCGCTCCAGGAATCAGTACCCTTAAGCTGAGTCAATGTTCAGGCCATAGTTAAGCACCATTGCGCCTCCCCCTTAGGGCTATGTATTCGCTTTAAGTGCCTGGAGGCCAGCAGGTGAACCAGCAGGACGTAGAACAACGCTATCGACAACAAATTTTAGGATATCCAGGCGAGTGACTTGACAAGTCAATCAAAGAAATACATATTTAAAGCACAATGAGCACATCGCCTCACGAAAGAAGCAGCGTCAATCACGACTGGCCACCCTCGAATCAGGACAGCCTGGTATCGCGAGGCTTACAGGGGCGCGACAAAAATCCGTGAAAACCCCTAAAGTATTAATTGACCAGGCTATTCATCAATGTCTAACTGGGAACCATTATACGCAACCTTACAAGACGTCAAATTTGACGTCTGTCAATTGAAGAATCATTACATAGAGTGCATCAGGACTTTAGCTCCCAAGAATTACAAAGAAGGCGATGATGGCTATGATTGCTTAGCGATTACGAGCAGGAATGGACACATACACGATGGGATATCACGCAAGAGTATTGAGGAAAACAAAGATATCTTAGGTACTTCCGAGAAAGCAGTTAAACCCACTGAAATATTTTATGGCTATGTCCAGGAATTGAAGCATCTTTTAGAGGAAGCAGGGCTGGATTGCTATCGAATGAGGTACATGCGACTTAAGAGCAGAGATTATTTAATGCCGTTTCATAGAGACAGGATTAATGAAGAGGGGGCTTGGAGACTTCACATCCCTATCGTTACCAATCCTGACTGTAGCTTTCAATGGAAATCACTAGACAATAAGGTTTTTCAGGTCCATTTCCCTGCTGATGGCAAGGGTCATCTTGTTCGTGTAGATATTCCTCATCGAGCACTTAACAATGCACCTGCAGGCCTATTCAATGACCGAGTCCATTTAATTTGTGACATATATCAGCCACCTAGCTTAGATAGATTGGCTATTGTAATCATGGGAAATACAGAGACTAGCCAGAACGAAAAATCAAAAGTTGATTTATTAACGGCCTCTTCTTCTGGCAGAGATATGTTAATACCATGCACTCCTTCGACAGAGAATATATGTTTATCCTCAGGGCGCACCACCGGATCAGCGCACAAAGATTTAACAGATGATTCGATTTCAATGAATGGTAACTATAAAAGGAGGTTTCCTGGATTTGGCTTTTCAAAGCTAGCGCTTATTGTACTTGCTCTTCAGCAATTAAAAAATGGTGATCTTAATCCGGATCAGCCTATTTCAGCCTCTAATGACATCAACTCTGTGGATTATCTCAACATCAGAGGGAATACAAAAACAATTTCAGTTATGGGGGTTGTCAACAGTATTATCCATGCCCAATCCACCAATTCCTCGTTGGCACTTGCGCAGTACCTATTCGGCGATATCGATAACTATATCGCAAATGCATTAGAGCTATTTATAAAAGCTGATATATCTAGTCCAGAATGCCTCCATATCTCTAGCAGAGAAATGGAATCAAATCGAATCTCCCCATGGGAAGCTCTAAAATTTATGGATTTTATTTTTTGTGAGTGTCCTGAATTCTTTGACTATGCCAAGGCTGAAAGGTATGAATATATGGGCCGCTGGTTAAAATCGTCGAATCGTAAATTCGACAGTAATTCTGAAACGTGTGTGTTCAAGGTTAAGACCAAGAACCTCTCTCACTTTAATGGTGTGTTTTTATCTGAATATGAGGATGGTACTCCTAGCAAGATTCGTGTCGACTTTCGAGCAAATCATCAAGCCGTCAATAACTAGTACTCCCAACATCACGCGACTTAATGCCTACCCTTCAAGATCTCCGATCCGAAACATTCAAACACTCATCGTCAATCAATCAGATTGCAAAAGATTGGTGCAATAGTGAAACGAAATACGCAGGGTACATTGTTCTTCATGACTCAACTACGATCACTGTTGGAGAGTTGGATTTCTATCCTCCTCAATACGACAAAGCCCTGAGACAGGTTGATTTCGTGCACAATTCATACCTATCTAATGTAATTGCATTCAAGCAACTTAATAACGTACACTATTGCGGTAAGTCGTCGCTGATCATCGATGAAGAGGGCCTGCCAGTTATGCCGTCGTCAAGGTTCAAGGGAAGAATACATTACGTGCATCCATTATATTCCGATGATGTTGATTTTATGCGCTATAAAGATGACCTTGACTCGACACATATCAGGGTAGTTGATGAGCCTGTTGTCCGGGTAGTGAATAGTGATTCTATAAACAACTATGGTCATTGGCACTTGCAGACTTTGCCTTCAATTAAGTTCTTAGAAGACTTAGGCATTCTCGGTGATATGTACTTACTTTTGCCATCACTAAAGCCGTGGCAGAGTAGTTCATTGCGGTTCTGGTTTGGGAATAGCGTTAATATATTAGAAGTCAGGAAGGAGGTCATCTTGTGCAAGGAGCTAATCCATATTTCGGCTGCAGATAGATTCGATGAGGCTAAGTTTAACGGGAATCAGTTTTCCCTTTACACAGAGAAGTTCTCATCATCCGCTCCTCTGGATGGCTCCTATATATACCTTACTCGCCTTGACTCCTCTCGAAGAAGAGTGTCCAATGAGCTTGAGCTTATTGAGGTAATAAAATCGCTAGGCTTCAAATCTTATACGATGGGAGTTTTAACCTACAAAGAGCAGATTGATATCATGAAAGACGCAAGAGTAATAGTCGGCCCTCATTCAAGTTCAATCGTCAATCATTTATTTGCGGGTTCTGCCTCTAAAGTTTGTGAATTGCATTGCCTAGCAGCACTTCCCGGCATGCACGCATCCCATATGCGGAACTCGGCCTTGATCTCCGGTAAGAGTTACTATTCTCACATCAGCTCGCGCAACTCAAAGCAAAAAAACGATGAGTCAGGAAAAGGATGGCACTGGAGGGTGGACCCCATAAGTGTCGCTAAATACATTAAAGATTTCATTTGAATACCTTTTGATTTGCGCAATAGGTTTTGAAGTTTTAAGTAAGTTGTTTAGCACGCATAGCGGCTCTGTTTTAAGCCTGTAGGCCGCGTCCCGTCCGGAGGTGTAAATCCGAGCCTCGATTGCCCTGATTCGAAAGTGAACAGGGGTGAATGACGGGCTTTCATTCAAGAGGCAATGGGTGACTTATTGCTTAGCTATGAATCCATGAGACGTGGACCCCTGTCAATTGGTCCAGGGTGAATGAGAGGGCTCATCCGGCCAGTCTGGGTCGGGGACTTCACCATGAAACGGACCAGGCACACGGTGGAGCAGATCATCCGCAAGCTCAAGACCTCCAAGCAGCTGATCGCCCAGGGCAAGACCGTCATCGAGGTTTGCCGCCTCATCGAGGTGACGCAGCCGACCTACCACCGCTGGCGGCAGCAGAACGGCGGGATGCAGGCCGAGGTGGCCAGGCGGCTGACCCAGCTCGAGAAGGAGAACGCTCGCCTCAAGAAGCTGCTGGCGGAGGCAGAGCTGGAGAATGCCATTGACGTGGCCCCTGGAAATTGGTCCAGGGTGAATGAGAGTCCTCATCCGGCCAGGCTGGGCCGGGGACTTCACCATGAAACGCATCCGCCACACACCCGAGCAGATCATCCGCAAGCTCAAAACCGCTGAGCAGTTGATCGCCCAGGGCAAGACCGTCGCCGACGTCTGCCGCGCCATTGAGGTCACCCAGCCGACCTACCACCGCTGGAAACAGCAGTACGGCGGCATGCAGGCCGAGGAAGCCAAACGGCTGACTCAGCTGGAGAAGGAGAACGCCCGCCTCTAGCCGAAGGCTTCTCCGAAGGAGTAGAAGCTTCTGGCCGAGGCTGAGCTGGAGAAGGCAATGCTTTAGCCGCAGGCCCGGCGAAGCCGTAGGAGTTAGCCGAGGGAAACTTCTGAGCCCGGAGCGCCGCCGGCTGGCTGTCATGGTCCTGCAGGAGCATTACCGGGCATCCCAGCGGATGGTTCGCCGTGTGGTTGGCCAGCACCGCAGCAGCCAGCGCCATGGCGGCAAGGTCCTCAACATTGAGGAGGCAAGGCTCCGCCTTCGTCTCCGGGAGATTGCCGCGGTACACATCCGCTGGGGCCTGCGCATGGCCTACCGCCTGCTGCGGCGAGAGGGCTGGACGGTGAACTACAAGCGTGTGCAACGGCTTTGGCGGGAGGAAGGCCTGGAGCGGCCTACACCCAGGAAGCGAAAGCGGGCATGGCCCGCAGATGGCTCGGCATGGCGTCATCGGGCTGAGCATCCCCACCATGTATGGGCCATGGATTTCCAGTTCGATGCCACGGCCGCCGGCTCAAGTTCCTGAACGTGATCGACGAGCACAGCCGCCTCTGCCTGGCGATCCGGGTGGGCAGGCGGTGCAAAGCCCAGAACGTGGAGGCGGTGCTTGAGGAACTCACCAGCCTCGACCCGGCACCGGCATTCAACGGTCGGACAACGGGCCAGAGTTCATTGCCCAGGCTCTACGCGACTGGTGTGAGGCCAGCACCACTACCAGCAAGGCTTACAGCGCGCCTGGATCGATCTGGGAGAATGGATTCGCAGAATCGTTCAACGGCCGGTTCCGGGATGAGTTCCTCAACACCGATCTGTTGACCACTGCTCCGGAAGCACAGATCCTGGCTGATCGTTGGCGCTGGCAGTACAACTCACTCAGGCCGCACTCGGCCCTCCAGGGGCGTACTCCCCTGGAGGCAGCTCAAGCAGCTGCTGCATAACCACCCACTCTCACTGCACCTGGACCAATAAAGGGGGTCACGTCAGTTCCACTGCCAGCTGAATGCTCGTTGGACCGTTAGCTTTGCCGTCGTCTCCGGCGTGAAGATCGCTGTGAACAACGTGGGCGTGTCGAACTCGCTCTACAAGGAGTTCCAGCGCAAAGGGCTGGAGAAGCTCTGGGCGCCGGTGGCCGATGGCCTCGCCATCGGTCGACCCATCATCGATGGGTCGTTTCCGTCAGCGTTTATCAGAAGAGGATCTCAAAAGGATCAATGAACTGATCAAAGAGCGCGGTATGGGCATGCTGCTGGAGGCTGTGTTGTCACTGGATGACGACGACAACTCAGGTAACCCAGTCGCTGATGCCGGAATCCCGTTTTTGATCGACTGACTGTTGGAAAATGCGATCGCCGACGTTTGGAGGCGATGTATTGCTACAGCTCATCCATAAATCTATCTGTGCTGTAGCCAAAAGACTAATCCGATACTATCATAGAGAGATTGGGCCTTTCATGTTCGCTAACCATGCTGTGGCCTTCATCTTTAAGAGTCACCGCAGCACTATAGATCGCCAAATCAACCCCGTTTTTGTGATTAAGAATGCAGCCCAGTATTTCCGAAGACAAGCACGCTCTCCCGGTATGCGCTGACATACTGTTGATGACAGGGCTGCATGAGGAGCTGCAATGGCTCAAGAAGG
This sequence comes from Synechococcus sp. HK01-R, assembly GCF_014217855.1. Lineage (NCBI taxonomy): Bacteria > Bacillati > Cyanobacteriota > Cyanophyceae > Synechococcales > Synechococcaceae > Synechococcus > Synechococcus sp. HK01-R. The sequence goes on from NZ_CP059059.1 coordinate 1,888,620, forward strand.
TATTTGACTGTGAATTCCAGCGCATGTCTGTACTTGGAACATCATATCTTCTTGCCAATTTCACCTTCTCTAATCGCAGTGTGACGATTGTTGCGCTCCGTCAACAGGAAAAGGGTCTGACCAGTTCGGCGATTACTGCCACTAAGGCAATGTGTCTATGGAGGCCAAAGTTGGCAGTGATGACCGGAATCTGCGCAGGTGTCAAGGGTTCGGTGAACCTTGGTGATCTTGTCGTAGCTACTCAATTTTTCGAACACTCTAGTGGGCAATTGTTGCATAGAGGGTTGATTCCATTGCAGAATCGGGTCTCTCCACCGCCATGGGTGCTGGATTTTCTGATTTCCCTGACTGATACGACTAAGTTGCAAGAATTGGTTCGTCTTGGCTTTGGTTATTCAATGCCGAGCGAGGCAGAGCCGCGAATTCATTACGGCGCAATGGCATGTGGCCCACAGGTGATTAAGGATCAGTCCTACATCGACATGCTCAAAGACAATGAAATTTCACTACTGGCTATCGATATGGAGTCGTATGGACTTGCTCTTGCTTCATCGATGTGCAGCACCTATCAGCGTCCTGTTATTCCATTGGTTGTCATGGGTGTCTGTGATTGCGCGGATCTAGAGAAAACCAATGACTGGCATGACTATTGTTCATACTCTAGTGCCGCATTTATCCGTTCCGTTCTAGAGGTTGCCATTGGACGAGACAAGATCTGCAGTTGGATAAAAGAGTGAACTATTAATGAAAAATACCACGCAAATCGATACTCTTGTCTCAGGGGGTATCATTGTCACCATGGATCACAATCGGCGCGTCATCCATGATGGCGCGATTGCCATTAGCGGTGGTCAAATTGTAGCGGTGGGCGATCGACATGAGCTGCACTCGTCCTACGAAGCTCTGAATCACATCGATGCCAATGGTCGAACAGTGATACCTGGTCTGATCAATGGTCACGCCCATATTCCAATGACTCTGTTCCGTGGTTTAGCGGATGATGAGGACCTTGACGACTGGCTAGAACATACGATCTTTCCTGCAGAGGCGATGAATGTCGATGAAGCATTCGTCCGTTGCGGAACACGTCTGGGACTCGCAGAGCTGATCCGAGGAGGTGTCACCACTGTTTGCGATATGTACTACTACGAGAATGCAGTAGCTGAAGAGATGGTGGTCGCCGGATTACGCGGTGTACTTGGTCAAGTTCTTATCGATTTTCCCGCTCCGGATTGTGTCGATTACAACGCGGCGATGGACACTTTGCATCGCTTTGTCGAACGTTGGCATGGACACCCTCTAATCACACCGTCCATTGCTCCGCACGCCCCCTACACCGTTGGGGATGACCATCTGATTGCAGCACACCGTTTCGCTATTGAGCACAATTGTCCACTGATCATCCATCTCGCAGAAACTCAGCACGAGGTGTTGGAGAGCATCCGCCTTAAAGGGCACAGACCTGTGGAGCATCTGGCGCGCCTTGGGGTACTCAGCGAGGCCATGGTGGCTGCCCATGTTGTCTGGGCTGACGACCACGAACTCGAGCTGCTGGCCCAGCATGGCGTCGGCGTGGTGCACAACCCACAATCGAATATGAAACTTGCTTCAGGTGTAGCGCGTCTCCCGCAAATGTTGTCGCGCAATATAAGTGTCGGTCTCGGTACAGACGGATCAGCCTCCAACAACGACCTCAGCCTCTGGGAGGAAATTGATACGGCAGCCAAATTGCATAAGTTAATCACTCTTGATCCCAAGGTGGTGTCAGCGCAGGAAGCATTTGAGCTCGCCACCATTCATGGTGCAAGAGCCTTGCATTTGGATCACATGATTGGCTCTTTGGAGGTGGGCAAGCGTGCGGATATTGTCGTAATCCAGATGGATCCCATCGATCAAATCCCACTACGAAGCATCTACTCGGCACTGGTCTATGCCACGAAAGCGAATGATGTATGCGATTTGATGGTTGATGGACGTGTCCTCTTGCGTGATCGCCAGTTAACCACACTCGATGAGGATCTGATTAGAGAAGAAGGGCTTGTGCTTCGACGACAGATTATTGAACGGCTTCAGCCCTCTGTCTAACTACTCAGGATCTAAGAGTCGACCAATCTCAACCCCACCTCGCTGTTGCTCTTGTGGTGATCTTCAGGAATGGGTAGCGGCCCTGGCTCCTCGAGCTCATCAGCGTGTGGCGGCGCCGTGCTCGGCTTCCCCGACGCCTCCAAGCCTCAGCGACCGCCGCAGGCCGGTTCGAGATGAACACTGCGCCTCAGCATCTGACGCTCCACCTGTAGCACCGGTGGGTTGGCTGTAGGGCTGCAAGCCGTGCGCTACTAGTGCGGCCAAGGGGTGTTGGTTGTACAGGGGGCAGGGCTATTCCCGGGGTTGCAGCTGCTCACGGATCTGGGGGTAGTTCGTTCCGCCTTTTCTTCCAACGGGAACCATCACGGTGGCCCACCAAGGCCCGGCTGCGCCCCAGGATGCGTTTTGCCTGCCGCGGCATGTGTTCGGCGTGGGTAGGGTTTAGTTGTTCGACATCCAGGGCTGGATCACTAAACGCTGGCTGCGGTGATGCGTTGGATGCTCAACGACATCCCCCAAGACCCCTGCCGCAACGAATACCGCCAGGGTTCCACCTTCGGCTCTGAGCACCGCCATTGGTACCGGGCCAAGTTCTTTCAGCAATACCGCCTCTTTTTCCGTTATCAGCGATCGAGAGTGATCGTTCTGGGGTGGGTGAACGGCACGGCCACCAAGCGGGCCTATGGCAGCTAGACAGATGCCTACCGAGTCTTTCAATCGATGCTGGCCAACGGTCATCCCCCCAGCGACTGGTAAGAACTCCTTCAGGAAGCAAGCTAGGTCAGCACGCGCTTCAAGCTGCTCACAGCAAATATCACCGATCCGAATAGCGAATCATCTGGTTGACGCCACAAGCTTCAGTTGATCGCGCAGGGAATCCACCTGCTGAACCCGCAGCAGCAATGGTTCACCGGGCTCGGCGTTCGCAGGGCATTCCGCAGCTAGGTCCATGGCCAGCTCCTCGATTCGCACCAGGCCGAGCCGATCCTGGGGGCGGAGCCAGCGCAGAAAATCGGCTTGCCACTGCTCGCTGTTGTGAGCTTCAAACCACACCTGCTGCCAGTGACGCTGATCTTCCCGGGAGATCGCGATCCCCTCACGCACGGCGCTATCGAAACTATTGAGCAGCTCCTGCAGCGCATCTGGATTCAGGGGTATCTCGCCGCTCAGTTGGGCCTCAATTTGACGTTGCACCACCAGATCTCCGTAGCGGCGGATGGGTGATGTGGCTTGGGCATAGGCGGATAAACCCAGGCTGAAGTGGGGCGCTGCTGCGGTGCCCATCAGACCGCGACTGAGGCAGCGCTTGATTGCCGCAAAGCGCACCGCCCCGTCGGGAAGCTCATCCAGTTGTGCAGGTGAAGGAAGATCCGCCGGCAACTGACTGCGGAAGGGCAAGGCCAAGTCGTGCTCCACGCCAAAACGAGCCGCCACCGCCCCCGCCAGGATCATGGCCTCAGCCACCATCAGCCGTGATGGACTTGGTTCGGTGATTTCAACGCTCGGTTGCTCGTCGTTGCGACAGCGGATCCTGCCCTCCGGCAGATCCATTAACAGCGCTCCATGACGGACCCGCCATTCGCGGCGTCGCTCGAGCAAGTCGTTGAGCTCCGCCAGATCGGCCTCTTCGGGCGGGGCAAGGTCGATCAACTCATCGGCATCCTCATAACTGAGCCGATAGCGCGGGCTCACCCAGCTCCGTTCGATGCTATAGGCCTCGATTTCACCGCTGTCATCCAGCTCTACCCAGGTGCTCCAAGCGGCATTGCGTTGCCCGGCCAGCAAGCTGAACGGACCGGTGGAGAGGATTTCAGGGAACATCGGCAGGATGCCCCTGGCCAAATAAAGGCTGCTGCCCCGTCGTCGTGCCTCCAGATCCAGGGGGGAATCAGGTGCAACCAAGCGTCCGGGATCGGCTACATGGATCCAGATCCGAAGCCTGCCATCGGATCTGCGCTCCAGCGCCAGGCCGTCGTCGATATCGCGGGTGTCGTCATCGTCGATCGTGACGCAGCGCTGGTGGGTGAGATCAAGGCGTTCAGCATCACCAGGCAGTTGCTGAGCGTGCTTGACCAGCAGGTGTTGAGCTTCTTCTTGAAGCGTTTGGCTGAATCCTTGGCACCAGCTCGTGCCGTCCATACTCATGAGCTGATGGCGGTCCCACTGGCCAAGTGCCGCCAGTAGATGGCGCAGGTCGCCACGATCTTCACCAAGGCGTAGGCGTCGGAGCGATCCCTGTAGGTCTGGATCCAGTGAATCGAGGCTGCGTTTGCCGGAGGCAAGTTCTTTGATCGCTGCGATCCAGTTTTGATGCGTGGGATCGAGTGTTGCCAATTCAACGGGTTGAGCGAGTTTCAGCAGCTGTCTCCAGCGTTCCTCTCTCCGCTCGATCAGCTTTTGATGCTGTCGCTCACGCCGTCTCATCCGCACATCGCTGAGACTGCGGGCGACCACTCCCTCCTGTTTGAGGCGGAACAGGTCTTGATCCGATTGCAGAGCTAGCCAGCATGCTGCGCGCTGAGCGGCTCCGTCTTCGGCGCACACCAACCCCGCGAATTCGTTCAGCTCAAGCGTCTCGCCGGATTCATGAAGTAAGACCCATGTTTCGCCCCATTCGCGACGCATGGGACGGTGGTTGGCAAGGCTTTGCTCGTCAAATTGCCAAGGAGAAACCCCCAGCCTTGGCGGGGCTGATGCTCCGCTAGGCAGGGGGTGAAGGATCTGAATCTGACGGGCTGGAACAACCTGCTCCTTACCGCCAAATCCAACAGAAAGACGTACTTTGCTGCCCTGAATGGATTGAACAACCGCCAACTGAGCTGATTTCTGGTCAGAAAATCCGACCAGATCCCCCTGTTGGCAGGCAGGAACAGCCAGGGATCAACCCTCTGGATTCACAAAAGGCAGAAGCGCCACGATGCGGGCACGCTTCACGGCGTTCGTGAGGTCTCGCTGTTGCTTGGCGGTGAGGCCGGTGAGACGACGGGGAAGGATCTTGCCGCGCTCAGTGATGAATTTCTTGAGCAGATCCACATCTTTGTAATCGATGGGATCGCCGGGCTTGATCGGAGAAAGACGCTTCTTGAAGAAGGAGCTGGACATGAATCAGGAACGGTGGTGAACGGTGAAGACCTGCAGGGTCACTTGATCTCCTTGTGGGGAGTCGACTTGTTGCAGTGGGGACAGAACTTCTTGATCTCCAGCCGTTCGGTGGTGTTCCGGCGATTCTTCTCGGTGGTGTAGCGGGACACACCGGGAGAGCGCTTGGCGGGATTGGACCGGCATTCGGTGCACTCGAGAGTGATCACGATCCGGACGCCCTTGTTCTTGGCCATAAAGGACGTTGCGCCGCAGTTGCGAAGCGAAGTGACAAACAACAAGCTTACAGGTCGGACTGTCCTGCTCCTCTGAGCACTCCTGGTGGTGGTGCTTCGTAGGATCACTCACCGTTCCGGCCGTGACGATGCGGGTTTCACTTTCCTGGCTACAGGATTTGGTGCAGGTGAATGAACCCGCCGATGCTCTTGCAGAGCGTCTGTCCATGGCGGGGTTTGAGGTCGAGGAGATTGAAGACCTCACCCGTTTGGCCCAAGGGGTTGTGGTCGGCCATGTCCTTGAGAAGGACTGCCATCCCAATGCGGACAAACTGAGTGTCTGCAAGGTCGATGTCGGTGCAGGGGAACCTCTGCAGATCGTTTGTGGTGCCAGCAATGTGCGTGCTGGGATTCACGTGCCGGTGGCCACAATCGGCGCCGTTTTGCCAGCCGTGAATCTGACCATCAAAGCGGGTGAGCTTCGCGGTGTCTCCAGCCAGGGCATGATCTGTTCGCTCACGGAGCTAGGCCAGCCCAGCACTGTGGATGGCATTGCCATTCTCGAGGATCTGGTCGCGGTGATCCCCTCGCCTGGCTCGCCTGTGGCGCCCCTTTTGGGCCTCGATGATGTGGTGCTTGAGCTGGCGATTACGGCCAACCGCCCGGATGGACTTTCGATGGCTGGAATCGCCCGGGAGGTTGCAGCACTGACTGGATCCAAACTCAGCCTCCCTCCACTGCCACCCCCTGCGCAGACCGAGGGGCTCGCTGTCGATCCGCCCAGCACCGCTGCGATGCATCGCGGTGGTGTCTACGCCCTGACCCCAATCGAGGGCATCAAGGCTGGAGCCCCGTCACCGGCTTGGTTGCAACAGCGCCTCCAGAGGGCAGGCATGAACAGTGTGAATACGGTGGTTGACCTCACCAACCTCGTGATGCTTGAGCAGGGGCAGCCCCTGCATGCCTTTGATGCCGATGCCCTTGAACGGCTCAGCGGGCAAGCGGTTGAGGCCAGCGACTTCGGGCTTCGCCAAGCTCGCGATCAAGAAGTTTTTCAAGGGCTGGATGGCCGGGAATTGACCCTGGATTCCAGAGCTCAGGTGGTGACCTGTCACGACATTCCCGTTGCCCTCGCTGGGGTGCTGGGTAGTGAGGCCAGTTCGGTCACGGACTCCACGACCAGGATTTGGCTGGAATCCGCGATGTTCTCCGCAGCGTCTGTCCGCAATACGGCCAGAAGTGTGGGGCTGCGGACGGAAGCATCCAGCCGTTTTGAGAAGGGCCTTCCTCGTGAGGTCACCCTGCTTGCAGCCCAAAGGGCTTGTACGTTGATTAAGCAGGAACTCGGGGGCAGTTCCGGTTCTACAAGGATTTGCGCTGCATCCCACCAAGAGCCTGAGCCTCTTGCCTTGCGCCGCGATGCCCTGCATCAGTTGCTCGGCCCGATCGATGGTCCCGATGGTCCCGAGGACCTTGAGGATGACGCCATCGAACGCTGTCTCACCGCCCTCGGTTGTGGCCTTGTTGCATCCGACGATGGTTGGACGGTGACGGTCCCTCCTTCCCGTCGTTGTGATCTGATCCGAGAGGTCGATCTCATTGAGGAGGTGGCCCGCCTGGTGGGCTTCGATCGGTTCTGTTCTCATCTGCCTGATCCTCTGCGTCCTGGAGGACTCAGTCCGCTCCAGACTGCGGAGCGGCGTTTGCGTCAGTTGTTGTCTGCTGCCGGATTGCAGGAGGTGACCACCCTGTCGCTGACTGGTCCCTCAGACCAGGATGTGCGAATCCCTATCAGCAACCCCCTTCTGGCGGAGACCAGTCATCTCCGTTCCAGCCTCTGGGAGGAGCATCTACGCATCTGTCAGCGCAACCTCCAGGCTTCACAACCTGGCTGCTGGCTCTTCGAGATCGGCCATGTGTTCTCGGCCGATGGAGATGCTGGCATCGTGCAGGAGTCGAGACTTGGTGCCGTGATCTGTGCGGAGAGGCGACTCGAGCGTTGGTCTAGCAGTGGCAAATCCATTCCCCTCAGCTACTACCAGGCCCGTGGTTTGTTCAGCCCTCTCTTCGAGAGCTTCCACCTTGATGTGCAGGATCGCCCCTTCAGAGACGACGAGCGTCTCCATCCCGGGCGCAGTGCCCAATTAGTCCTGGAGGGACGTCCGTTGGGTTCATTCGGTCAACTTCACCCCTTGCTTTGCGAGCGCTACGACCTTCCGGACGCCACCTATCTTCTCGATCTCGATCTGTCGCGCTTGCTCCAAGCTGCGACGCGGAGCAATCGCTGGATTCCATCCTTCAAGCCTTATCCCACCGTTCCAGCCATGGAACGAGATCTGGCTGTTGTGGTCAGGCGTGACCAGAGGTCGGGCGATCTGATTCAGGCGATCCGTAAGGCTGGAAAACCATTGCTGGAAAGCGTTGAGCTGATCGATCGCTTTGAGGGTGGTCAGCTCTCTGCAGATCAATGCAGCCAGGCCTACCGAATCCGTTATCGCGGTAAGGATGCAACCCTCACCGATGAACAGTTACAACCTGTTCACGACAAGGTGAGGCAAGCGCTGGTGAAGCAATTCGGAGCAGAGCTCAGGAGCTGATCCGCTTCAACAGTGCAAGGCATTCGAGATGCGTGGTCTGTGGAAAGAAATCCACTGGCTGGAGCCGCTCCATCTTGTAGGGGCCTTCAGGTCCCGCCAGCAAAGCAAGATCACGAGCAAGGGTCGCAGGGTCACAGCTGAGATAGGCCATCCAGGCAGGTGGATCGGCCACGATCGTTTCAACAATAGCTGGATCCAGACCCTTGCGAGGTGGATCCACAACGAGCACCTCGTGGCTTGGCAGGGCATCGGCAAGCAGCTGTTTGACATCTCCAGCCTTGAAACGGGCGCTCACTAACCCGTTGGCGCTGGCGTTATGGATGGCCTGCTCGATCGAAGCCTTGTGGAGCTCTAGGCCAAGCACGTCCATGCCGGCGGCTGCTAATGGGAGGGCGATCGTGCCGATGCCGCAGTAGGCATCGATGACCCGGGTTGATGGCGCGACCTGTTGAAGCCACTGGCGCAACACCATTACGATCCGTTCGGCCTGAATGGTGTTCACCTGGAAAAACGTGGTGGTAGCCAGGGTGAGGTTGAGATCGCAAAAGCGTTCCCGAATCGTTGGTTGACCAGCCAGGGTGCGGGTTTCATCTCCCAGCACGCGATTGCTTCTCAGCGGTTGCCGATTGAGCGTCACGCCCTTGATCTCCGGCCATCGCTCCATCCATTGGGCAGCCAGTCGTTCCACACCCGGAAGCTCCCATGTGCTGCTGATCAAGGTCAACAGCACCTCCCGCGATTGCGTTCCGATCCTCATGCCCAGGTGGCGAAGACCATCTCCCTGATGAAGATCCGCATCGGCCACCCAACCTGTTTGATCGAGATCCTTCTTGATTGGGTCGAGCAAACAATCCAGTCCTGGATCAAGAACTGGGCAACGATTCAGATTCACCAGACGGTGACTGCCGCGCCTGTAGTACCCCATGCGCAATGTCCCTTCCTCATCCCGTTGAAGCGGGATCAGGGCGCGGTTGCGGTAGCCAAGTGGTTGGGCCTCCAGAGCAAGCAGTTCCTCGACTGGCGAGTTGATGCCACCAATCCGCTGGAGGGTCTGGATCAGACGGTCCCGTTTCCAATGGGCCTGGTTCTCATCGTCGAGATGTTGGAGCGTGCATCCCCCACAACGGTCTGCATGAATGCAAGGAGCCTGTCTTGCTCCCTCTGCTGGAAGCAACGTCTCAATTCGACGTCCACGCCACTGGGATCGGCGACGCTGTTGCAGTTGCACCCGGGACACTTCCCCAGGCAACAGGTCGGGCACCACAATCACCCAGCCTTGCCAGCGAGCGATGCCCTCACCCTGGAGCGTCAGATCCTCACCCTTGAGGGTGATAGTGAGGCCCGGTTCCGGTCGGGGGTCCATCTCGGCCATTGCAAAGGCGTTACACCCGGGCCGATCAGCGCAGCTGCTCGGCCGGAGAGCACTAAACTCTTCTTCAGCATGCCAGCTGCCATGAGCGTTGTTCGGGATCTGATCCTGCAGGCCGATGATGATCTCCGTTATCCCACCAGCGGCGAATTGCGTTCCATTGTCGATTTCCTCGGCCAGGGAGCGACTCGTCTTGCTGTGGTTCGGATCCTGACGGACAACGAGAAGAAAATCGTCGATGAGTCAGCTCGACTGCTGTTTAGCCGCAAGCCTGAGTACGTTGCACCCGGTGGCAATGCCTACGGTCAGAAGCAACGAGCCCAGTGCCTTCGTGACTACAGCTGGTACCTGCGACTCGTCACCTATGGCGTGCTTGCTGGCAGCACGGAGATGATCCAAAACATTGGTCTCGTTGGTGCCCGTGAGATGTACAACAGTCTTGGGGTTCCGATGCCCGGCATGGTTGAGGCCATGAAGGCCATGCGGGAGGCGTCGCTCGCCCTCCTTTCCGAGGATCAACAATCCTTGGCTTCTCCCTACTTTGATTTTCTGATCCAGGGGATGCAGACCACGACCTGAACTTGATTTCAGCTGCAGAGCCGGTGCCTTGTCACCGGCTTTTTTGTGAGCCATAGGTCTTTTAGGTCTTGCCTGAGACGCTCAATGAGTCCTATTTTGATTCCGGAGCGAGACGCTAGAGGCTCTCACTTTTGGCTGTGGGCTGACGCTGCGATGGGTCGCGAGTGTTCGCCTGCGTATCTGCATCTACAGCAGTTACGCCATGACTGGAACGATTGCAAATACTGAGTAATTTGCGTTGGCCAGGTGTTCTGGACAAGCCAGTACTGGACTTGGACAGAATTTGACTGCGCTCTTGGGCATGGCCTGGATGTCAACATTGCCTTTTGCGCGTTTGCCGCGAGGGGCTTTCTTGGATCAGTGGGATATAGGCTTCTTGCACGCAGAATGATGGAGAAAATAAATGTTGATCATTAAGCCGTTAGGGGTGGGCCGTTGAGGTGCCTCTAGGGCTCCAGCGCACTCCCCGTGCAGAGCCGAATGTCTTAGCTGAGATTAGTTCTTGGACCCAGTGCGAGTCTCACTTGATTGCCATGAAGGCTTGATTGTCTCATGAGGGACGTTATATGGGACTTGGAGTAAGTCTCATGCTTGACTATCGCAACTACTTCTGTCGATACAATTCACGCAGCATCTGGTAGGCCTCATTGAGGCGGCGCATGGCATCGGTGCTGCCACCAGCGTCTGGGTGAGTCTCCATGGCCTTCTGCTTGTAGGCATCTCTGATGGCCCGCAAGGTCAAGGATGCACCTGCCTGGGTTGGTAGTCCCAAGAGTTTCAGGGCTCCATGCACGGTCATGGTGGACTGCAAGGCCTCAAAGGACGTGGTGCGACGGCTGCGTTTGAAGCGATTCACAAACCGACGAATCAATGTCGGCATTCGATGAATCAGATCCGTGGTGGCAAAGGGGTCCTCCAGGACTCCAGCTACCACCATCACCTGGCCGAAGGAGGGGCTTGCGTTCACCCAACCTTCACATCGTTGATCAATCTGTCGTGCCGCTTGAGACCAGGTGAAGGTGCGGCCTTCACTTCCTTCGGCACTCGGCCAGATGTCACGGGCTAACCAGAGCATGGCAGCCTCGAGAACCGTCTGGCCCGGGGCTTGGCCGTAGAGATTGAGCCAGTGTTGCAGTGCTTCCTCTGCACAGGCCTGAAGATCCCCAGGCCCGATGGGTGGCAGCAACAGCGTTTCTTCAGAGCGGTCAGTCTCTTGGGTTCTCTGTTGAAGGCTGTTGCGTAATTGCGTGGTGCTTCGTCGAACGAATCCAGGTAGGTCAATTCCAGGTTTCTCGTCTCGACCGAAACCGGTGTGTGAAAAGCCTGCAAACGAGGGGTCTTGACCAGGAGGAGCTTGGAGTCCGACACCCTTCTCACTAATCAAGACCAGTGCACAGTCATCGCGATAGGGGGTCGTGGGTTCACTGTCGGTTGGCTCCTTGGTGGCGACACGAACTGGCTCATCGTGCACCTCTGTTTCTGTTTGGTCTGGATCCCCTGGTAAGAGCTCTTCAAGGAGGCGACTCAGGCAGTCACCACGGGCCCGCAAGCCCCATTCTTCCTTGAGGGAATCGACCCAGCGAACAAGATGATCTGGCAGCTCAACGCTGATGCGACGCTTCCCGTCAACTTCAGGTCCCGTCACTCAGCCGACAACGCACGACGTAAGACTATCGGCCCTGTAGACGCCTGAGCCATTCCTGCTGGGCTCGGATCGCATCTCGATAGCGTTGCTCGAGACTTTGATTCACCCTTTGAGGGAGGATCATGGCCGGAGGCATCGGATTCAGGCCGCTACGGGGAGCGACCAGGACCGGCGGCGGTGGCAGCGGAGAACTTGGATATGTCTGCCGAGGGCGTGCTGGTTTGCTGGCTGGCGTCGGGTTGTTCGTTTTGGGCCCGGCTTTGTCCTGCTCTTTTGTCTTGGCGGTCTTGGCGTCCTGACCGGTTGGAGCATTCAGGGCAGGGGGAGCCTGGGTTGGACTGACGGATCGCCGGCGTGCAGCTTCGGCCTGACGGGCTGCTTCCAGGGTTTCTTCACGACGACGCAGGATGGCGAGCTGCTGGATGGGAACAACACTCAGCAGATGTCCTGGCGTTGCATCCGCTGGATAAACGAGACTGACCCGAACGGGATTTAGTTCGCCGCCTTTAAGATTGAGCTTGGCAATGGGAAGGCTCTGACCCGACCTGAGACCGACATGCACTTCCTGGTAACCCTCTGCACTCTTGATGCCGATTGATCCTCGAAAGGCGGTGAATGGCGGACGTCCTGACGCCACAGGGTGGCTGAATACGAGGTCGTAAGGACCTTCGCCGGAGAGGTTGAGGTCAATATCAAAGCGCACTCCATAGGTCCCCACATTGTTCACTGCGGAATCAACCATGCGGGTGCTGAGAGCATTCACCTGGATTTCGCGGGTTCCAAAGTGATGCTTGTGCGTACTTGTGAGTGGCACATGCAACGGCCCCTGCGATAAATCATGACGAATCAAAGCTTTGTATTCATCCCCAAGCGCTACGCCAGCAACCCTTGAAAAGACTTTCCCGCTTTTGATTTCGGCAATCCTGTTGAGATAGATACGCCCAGGTGCGAGCATTCCGCGATCGAGCACAGCTATTAACTGTTGCTCATTATCTGTTTCCTCTGCTGCAACAACTGCCATTTGAAAGGGGCCATCACTCGATCCGCGCAGAAGGCCATTGGCAATCCCTCGTGCTGGTAGAACCGTGCTGACAATTACACGCCTGGATCGTGGCGGGATGACAACCTCTCGAGGTAATCGTCTGTCCAGTTCTCCTCGCAACATCTGCACTGCTGTGGCATCACCAGGGCCTGTATTCCAAGGCCTGGGTCCCAGAGGCTTCACCCCCATCAGTTTGTTGGGATGGTATGGCGCCTCGAAACTGTTTTTGACTGATCCTTTGCTGAATCGAAGGGTAACTGGCTGGTCGCCGGGGTTAATCGCAATCGCTGCAATAGTTAGAAGGCCACGCTGGCGCCGTCCACCTAACTTATTGGCATCTCCAGGATAGTATTTATGATGCATATGAACACCAAACTCTCCATTGAATGTGTGAGTCGCATTCTTTAAAGGTTGGTTTGTTTCAATAGCAATTGCTGAGCCTGGTGCCGTGTTCACCAGTATTCCTGGACCCTCAACAATTTCTGGTTGGTTGGAGTGCAGCACGGGCACATCGTTGAAGCGGCCGTTGAGCGGCTTTGCCTGCTGGCCAGCCATCAGCGGCACGTAAGCTCGCGCGGGGGCGACCAGGGCTATTTCAGCAGTCGCAAAGGAGACGCCCGCCAAGACCAGGAGTGGGATTCGCTGAGACAACCGAGACAGGTTCGGAGGGCGTTGGGCGGGTCTGCGGTCTGTGCAAACCACGCAAGTTCCAAACTTAATCACGCCGCCCATATCAGCCAAGCCCATCCCCATCAAGCCTGGAGTTTCGCCAACATGGTGGCGTCTGAGCCCGTGGTTATGTTCCCTGCCTTTTGCACCCAGGCCTGTCGTGGTGACTGGCGTCGTCAGCATCAGACGCGCAAGCTGGAGATGTTGCGCTTCTGGCGTGATGGGCTTGAGCGCCAGCTTGCAGCTCTCAACGCCTCCATCCACACACTCCAAACTCAGATCGAGCGGGACCAGAATGAGGCTGCCGATCCCAGCTGACTCGGTTCAGGCCATCCCTAGGTCTGAGCAGCGGCATGACAGTCGCTCCAGTCCCCGTTTGACGCGTCTGTGAATGGTCATCGCACTGACGCCGAGGGCTCGACCGGTTTGCCGCAAACTGCGTCCTTGCAAGATCACTGCCTGAATGGAGGTTAGCTCATCCTTGGGTAGACGCTTCAGCTCGCTGATCAGTTGCTCGTAGCGCTCCCAGCGTCCCAGCGAGTGCATCGCTGACTCCTTCTCATCGATGGCGAGCTGGACGTTGCTCTCATCAAGGCTGACCCAGCGCGTTCGATGGGGCAACCAGCTCACTCCCATGGTCGATGCGCTCTCCCAGGGCTTATCAACGCCGTTGCTTCGTCCCCTAGACGCTTGATCCTGAATTGATCTGGGCAGCCTGACCAATCCATGGCTGTCACGCAGGTAATGCAGGATGGCTCCTCTGATGTGCGGTCTTGCATAGGCACTAAAGGGAACACCTCGAGATTCGCTGTACAGGTTTGCTGCTCGGATCAGTCCGAGTCGCCCGACCTGGATGAGGTCATCCATGTCGACGTTGGTTCTCAGGACGTAATAGCGTGCCAGGGGCAACACGAGGTCGAGATGCTGTCGCACCCGTCGATTTCGCTTGCATTGTTGCTGTTTCATTGGTTCGGAATCGGTCTGTGCCGCGTTGATCAGCGGCCCTCGTTTCAGCGATTCACACCGCGGCAGTCCCTGACAACCGTGAAACCACTGCTTTAGGCAACAACAGCCTTAAGCAACAACAGCCTTAAGCAGTTCCTCAGGTCCGTGCCTCTTCAGCCACGCCACGTCAGAGTCATCGGTCGCTAGGAGATATCCGGCAAAGCCCAGACCATTGATGCTGAAGCCCCTGGCTTTCTCTCGATTGCGCAGAATCACGGCTATCCAGGTTGGTGAGAGCAGCAGGTTGTAGGGGTGGCGTGGTACAGGCTCCTTGGCTGGATCGCCTAGACCCAGTTCGACGACCAGATCTGTGTAGAGCCTGTAGAGATCCTGCTCATTGCTGTCGCGAGCTCGAACCCCACAGGAGTGTTCGAGCGCTCCAAGCTGAGCAGCGCCCTGCTGGGCATCGGATTGTTGGCTCAACCGTGTCTCAAACCAGGTTGCTCTTGGACAGATCGCTGTGAGCTTGTTTCTTGGCAGCAGCTGAAGATGCCGATGGGGTTGGCTGGCTCCTGCCAGCGGGCCACTGTTGAAGAACCACAACCCTGTCGTGTCTTGATCAACACTCTGCACGGCGTGCCAGTCCTCTTTGTTCAGCCAACCCGTCTGCGCTGCCCACTGCCGTGTGATCAACAGCATGTGGCCCCGTTGCACGGGATATTTGTTGAGAATCAACATGTGACCCCGGCCAACGCCTTCGACTTCCAGATTTGGATCCCATGGTCTGAATGGATTGGGTTTTGGTCCGGCTGGTTGCAGATGTCGGGGCAGGCGGCTCTGAAGACGCCGGCATTCGAACTGAGAGGCCCAGGATCCCAGGCTCACGATCTCCGTTTTCAGTGGTTTGAGTGCACCGCACTGCTCGGCTTCATCACTACGGCCAAGAGCTGCTTTCCAAAGTCGTTGCTCAGCCATCAGCCTTGAGTCGAGCGATTGATGCTCCCTGGTAGAAGCGGCCAAGAATCTCATTGAAGGCCAGACCCTGTTGCGCGAGCTCCTGGGCACCGTGCTGGCTCATGCTCGCCCCGAGGTGGCCATGGGCTTCTGCGCTGATCTCACTCGTGGCTGCATACAGGCTCTCCACGAGGCCTCCTCGGTAACTCAACACCATTCCACGGGTGGCATCGGTGGCTGATCGTGTCGCCTCTGATTCACTGCTCAATCCTGAAAAGGCCTGCCAGCGGGTTGTGTCTCCAAGGTTGTAGATCGAGCTGGCGGGTCGCACCAAATGCACCAGGGCGTAGGAACGCGCTGCAACGGCCTGCGCTTTGAGGGCTTCCTTCCTCCAGTGGGATGGCATCTCTGCGCCCACCACGGAAGCAACGTATCGCTCCAGATCAAGCATGTTCACGGCCAGCCAACCTGCACCCTGCCGATGCAGCGTGATTCGACCGGTGTAGGCCTTTCCATTCACCTGAATGCTGCTGCCAGGATCCGATTGGCAGAACCAAGGCTGACGATGGCTATCACCGCGCAGCATGCTCTGCAGAACGGTTGATGAGAGGAGCTGGCCGGATGTCGTCAGACAGCTTGCACCTTGAGCAATCACCACGCTCTGCACTGGATATTGGCTGAGCAATGCCACGCGAAGGGCTGGATTGAGGGAGCTGGAGGCTGGTGGGACCCGGGGTACGGGGTAGCCCCTCTCCACCGCTTTTGCTGCCTTAGGCACCGTTGCTTGATTGGCTCTCGCCTGTGATGGGCTTTGCCCCTGAAGCAGCGCATCCAAGAGTGGCTCCTGGTTCTTCTCAGCTCCAAGATCAGCAGGCGGTGCCAGCTGGTCAACAAGCCGCCAACCAATGCCTGCGCTGCTGATCAGCAGGATGAACAGGGCGACCCTGTGCCCGTGGCGTGGCATGAATCCATCACGGAAGCACAGCCATCCTCGCTGACCCAAGAATGATCGTCATGTCCCTCAGTCGTTGGAACGGTCTGGCCCTGATCGTGGGGGCTGGCGGAATTGGTCGTACCCTGGCCTCTCAGTTGCGTCAGCGTGCATCGGGTTTGCATGTGGTTCTCTGCGGTCGCCAGCAGGGCCCTGAGGTCGCCTGGGAGCTCGATCTAGAGCAACAGGACTCCCTAGGCGACTTGGCACCACGGATCGCTTCCTCTGGGCTTCCTCTGCGCCTAGTGATCAATGCTTCGGGTTGGCTCCATGATCAACACCATCAACCTGAAAAGCGACTGCAGCAGGTTGATGCCGATGCCTTGCTGAAAAGTTTCTCGATCAATGCGATGGCTCCGCTCCTCCTGGCCAAGGCCGTGGAGCCATGTTTGCTGCGCGATCACCCCTTTCACTTCGCCAGCCTCAGTGCCAGGGTCGGCAGCATTACCGATAACCGCAGTGGTGGTTGGTATGCCTATCGAGGTGCCAAGGCCGCGCAGAACATGTATCTGCGCTCATTGAGCCTTGAATGGGCCCGACGTTTCCCTTCGGCCTGCGTCACCCTCCTTCACCCTGGGACCACCGACACAGCTCTCTCCAGACCATTTCAAACGTTTGTAGCTGCCGATCGACTCTTCAGCCCTGAGCGGGCAGCTGTCCAGCTTCTCGATGTTCTCTCCCAGCAGACGCCTGAACAAAGTGGTGCCTTCCTCGCCTGGGATGGTCAGTCGATTCCCTGGTGAGCGTGTCGCTTGAGGATCTCCAGAGGGATCAGGTCCAGGGTGCTGCGTTCGGTGGCCGCCAAGCGCACCAGCGGTGCCATTCCGTCCTCATAGGCCTGCCGCCAGCGTGGAGCACACACGCACCAGTGGTCCCCCGGGCGTAGCCCTGGAAAGCCGAAGGCCGGCACAGGGGTCGACAGATCATTCCCCTGAGCCTTGCTGTAGCTGAGAAAGGCTTCGGTCATGACGCAGCAGACGCTGTGCTGCCCCAGGTCAGAGCTCTCGGTGCGGCAATGGCCATCGCGAAACCAACCTGTCATCGGTTCACAACCACAAATCTCTAAGGGTTGCCCCAGAACGTTGAGATCTTCCGTGCTGGACTGGTTTTTCACGGTTGATGTGGGTGGATTCCGGCCTGGAGTCTGCCGAATGAATGGCACATTGCGCGACAAGGTGGTTGACGGATCCCGGGGGCGAGGCGTTAAAGGTCAGTCAGTTATGCCCCCTCGATGGACTGGGAGTTCACTGAAGACGCGGCCTTCATGGCCCTTTGCGACGCCTTTCGCGAGAGCGGAGAGAGTTCCGCCATTGAGTTCCTGGCC
Source organism: Synechococcus sp. HK01-R (assembly GCF_014217855.1). Classification (NCBI taxonomy): domain Bacteria; kingdom Bacillati; phylum Cyanobacteriota; class Cyanophyceae; order Synechococcales; family Synechococcaceae; genus Synechococcus; species Synechococcus sp. HK01-R. Next base: position 1,906,134 of record NZ_CP059059.1, read on the forward strand.
AATGGTGAAGGGGCATTCCATTTCCAGGAGCTCTCTCAGAATGCCGCTGGCGAGGGGCTCGACCTGAGCGATTCCGATGATCTGGAGGCTTTTCAGCAGGAAGTGATCGACACCATGGAATCGCTCTGCCAGGACTGAGAGGGCCTGGCACGCTCAACCAACTCAGCCGTAGTAGAAGCTGATTTCCTTCTCCTTGAGGCCGTCCCAGCCCGCTTCGATCAATCGTTGGTTGAGGGTCTCTTGGTCGAAATGCTTGGCTCCTGTTCTCACCACGCGATTGCGCATTGATTTGCGGACACCACTGCGCTTTCTTTGCCCTTCCTTCTCCATGACATCGCGGTAGAGGTTGAGCATGGCTTCCGGTAGCGGCGTGCCGTCGAGATCGATCCCCGCATCAATGGCGCGGTCGATGGCATCAGGTCCACTGAGGTCCATGGAAGGGAAGCGAGAGAACGATCCCAGTCTGGATTGTGAGTCGGGAGCGGCGAGAGAAGCCGTCAGGCGCTGAAATATCGCGCTTTGCTGTGGAGAGCCACCAAGGCCGTGGTGCTCTGCTCCGGGTGGAGTTGCTCGGAGTCATCCATCTGCAAACCAATGCGGTCTGCTCCGAGCCATTCCAGTTGTTGACGCGAATCGCCGACCGTCGGACATGCCGGATAACCAAAGGAGTAGCGGCTGCCTCGATAGCGCTGGGCCAGCACCTCACGGATTGGCATGCCATCCGGATCCTGGAAGCCACACTCGCGACGGATCCGCGCATGGGTCCACTCAGCGAGGGCCTCAGCCATCTGCACCGACAATCCATGGAAGAACAGATAGTCGCTGTAGGCATCGTTCTTGAAGAGCTCTTGGCTGAATCGGCTGGCTTCTTCTCCCATCGTCACCGCTTGCATGGGAAGCACATCGCTGGGACGTCCGCCTTCCAGGTCCCTAAAGAAATCAGCGATGCAATAGCGGTTGCCGCTGCGTTGACGAGGGAGATCGAAGCGACCGAGTGTTGTCGTCGCGTCCTCCGCAAAAACAATCAAGCTGTTGCCATCACGACCACAGGGGAAATAGCCATAAGCCACTGCCGGTTGCAAGAGATGCTCCTCGCGGATCCGATTCAACCAGTTCTGAAGAATCGGTTCTGCTGTTTCCTCAAGCTGCGCCTCATAGTCCTCGCGGCTTTGCTCTTTGGTTTTGCGCATCTGCCATTGGCCAGCGAATAGGGCCTGACGATCGAGATAGGCGATCACTTGCTCGAGTGGGATATCAGGTTCCCCTTGAAGCAGATGTGAGCCCAGGAACGGGGGCTTGTTGGCGGTCTCAGCAGGCACGGCATCCGAACGCTCAGTGCTGAGGGGTTGTGGATCAGGCGATGCACCGACGGACGTGGTGGGTTGGACCGACGCGTCCGCCTCACCATCTACGGCTTCACGATCATCGGAGAATCCACTGGCTGCCAGGCCAACGCCCTCGGGAATTCCATTCAGGAATCCCTGATGATCATCCCAAGAGCCTTCGCTGCGTGCACTGACGAAGGCATCCATAAACCGTAAGTCGGTGAATGCGTCACGGCCATAAACCACCTTTCCCTTGTAAACCTCACTGCAGTCTTTGTTGACAAAGCGTGGGGTCAGCGCTGCGCCACCAAGAATGACTGGAACGCTGATACCAGCCTCGTTGAAGGCTTCGAGGTTGTCTTTCATGAATGCTGTTGATTTGACCAACAATCCACTCATGGCAATGCAATCGGCCTGATGTTCCTGCTGAGCCGCAATGATGGCTCCAACATCTTGCTTGATCCCTAAGTTAATCACTTCATAGCCATTGTTAGTGAGGATAATATCGACAAGATTCTTGCCAATATCATGCACGTCCCCCTTCACGGTTGCGATCAAGAACTTCGCCTTTGCTGAGCGCTTGCCATCCGTTTTCTCCATGTGCGGTTCCAGGTAGGCAACAGCCGCTTTCATGGTTTCTGCGGATTGGAGCACAAAGGGCAATTGCATTTGCCCAGAACCAAACAGATCACCCACGACCTTCATGCCATCCAGCAGGTAGGTGTTAACGATTTCTAGGGGTGCGTACTGTTGCAGTCCTAGGTTGAGAGCTTCCTCGAGGCCGATGCGCTCACCATCGATGATGTGCTGCTTAAGGCGCTCTTCAATGGGAAGATCTGTTAAGGAGGGGCCTGATTGACGTGCCTCCTTCGCGCTGACACCCTCAAATAACGTGGTGAGTTCAGTGAGGGGGTCGTAGCTACAGACGCCACCTTCAAACCGTCGTCGATCAAGAATCAGGTCACGGCAGACCTGTTGATGCTCTTCGCTGATCTTGATCAGAGGCAAGATCTTTGCCGGAGAAACGATCGCAGCATCCATTCCTGCCTCACAACAGTCATGAAGGAAGACTGAGTTGAGACTGATTCGTGCTGCGGGCGAGAGACCGAAGCTCACATTGGAGACTCCCAGCAGCACATGAACGCCTGGCAGTTCTGAGCGAATGCGACGGATCGCTTCAATGGTTTCCAGGCCATTGCGGCGATCTTCTTCGATACCCGTGGAAATCGGCAGTGCTAACGGGTCATAGAAAATTTCACGCGCTGGAATTCCATACTCAACGGCATCTCGATAGGCGCGTTTGGCAATTGCCACCTTCTTGTCGGCGGTTCGTGCCATCCCTTCTTCATCAATCGTGCCAATGACGACGGCAGCTCCATAACGCCTGGCTAGTTCGAGAACTTTGAAAAACCGTTCATCTCCATCCTCATAGTTGGTCGAGTTGAGAATGCACTTGCCGCCAGCCACTTTCAAACCTGCTTCCATCTTTTGCCACTCAGTCGAGTCGAGCATTAACGGCAGGTTGATGTTGGTGACAACGCGTGAGACCAGCTCGTGCATATCACGTTCGCCATCACGCCCCACGTAGTCAACATTCACATCGAGGATGTGAGCATTTTCCTTGACTTGTCCTCTAGCAACAGCGACCAGGCCATCCCAGTCTTCTGCATTCAGAAGTTCCCTTACCTTCTTGGAGCCACTTGCATTCAATCGTTCTCCGACGATCAGAAATGAATTGTCTTGGTGATAGGTGGTGGCTCCATAGATCGACGCTGCAGCCGGCTCATAGCTCAACTGGGTCCGCTCCATGGCGCTATGACGCGATGGACGCTCAGCAGCCTTGAGATCTTCAGCAAGCTCGGCCAGCGCTTGGATATGTGCTGGCGTTGTGCCACAACAACCACCAATCACTTGCACACCAAGATCTTCGACGAAGTGCATCAGCTGCATCTTCAGCTCCATGGGTTGCAGCCGGTAGTGCGCGACCCCACCCACATTCTCTGGTAAGCCGGCATTGGGGATGCAGCTCACCACAAAGGGGGACTGCTCCGCCAGGTAGCGGATGTGTTCTTTCATCTGCTCCGGTCCTGTGGCGCAATTCAGGCCAAGGATGTCGATCGGAAATGGTTCTAGGATTGCAACAACAGCGGCAATATCCGATCCCACGAGCATGGTGCCTGTGGTCTCCATCGTCACCGACACCATCAGTGGCCGCCGTTCACCGGCCTTTTCGAAGGCCGCTTCAATGCCCTGGAGAGCAGCCTTGATCTGCAGCACGTCTTGACATGTCTCGACGATGTACAGATCAACACCCCCGGCCAGTAATCCTTCCGCCTGCTCTTGGTAAGCCGAACGCAAGGTGTCGAACTCGATATGACCCAGCGTCGGGAGCTTGGTGGTTGGCCCCATCGATCCGGCTACAAACCTTGGCTTTGCTTCCGTGCTGTACTCATCAGCGACAGCTCGGGCTAGTTCGGCAGCCCGTTGATTGAGCAGGAAGGCCTGATCCTCTAGTCCGTATTCAGCAAGGACCACGGATGCAGCTCCGAAGCTGTCGGTCTCGATGACGTCACAACCCGCTTCAAGAAACTGACGGTGCACCGCCTGAACCGCATCTGGTCTCGTGATCACGAGGTTCTCGTTGCAGCCTTCCAGTTCTGCGCCGCCGAAATCCTCTGCAGTGAGGTTCAACTGTTGAAGGGAGGTCCCTGTAGCACCGTCAAACACGAGGACCGGCCGATCAGGGGAATGCAACCGGGTCAGAAAGCGGCTCGCAGCTGTCGTCGGCGCCACCTTGTCTGACTGCATTCCCCGTTTGCGTTGCTTTGGGCATCCTATGAAGTCCACCTTGAACGCTGGAGCTGGCGGCAACCCCGCAGCTGAGTCAGTCGCCGAGTTCGATCCGGGTCACCCAGTGATCAAACTCCCGGTCACGCCCCTCTGTAATGGCGACGAGTCGTTCTCGCAGGGCCTCCATGACCGGACGCTCACTCTGGAGAACCGTTGATTCCAACTGACGAATGGGAGTGATCTTCGCTGCTGTGCCAGTCAGAAACACCTCATCAGCGATGAACAGTTCCGTTTTGTCGACTGGCCGTTCCAGGACCTCCAGGCCCATGGATTTCGCCAGTTCGATCACGCTGGCGCGGGTGATGCCTTCGAGGATGTCTTGGTCGACGCCCGGCGTAATCAACTGGCCATCACGGACGATGAACAGGTTCATGCCGCTCGCCTCGCTGATTTTTCCGCGGCTGTTCAAGAGCAGGGCTTCATCAAATCCACTCTTGACCGCCTCTGTCTTGGCCAGAGAGCTGGTGATGTAGGCACCACTGATTTTTCCGCGAAGGGGCAGGGAGCGATCCTCCTGTCTGGTCCAGCTGCTGATCCTGCAGCTCACACCCTCTGGCGCCAGATAGTCACCAAGTTCGAGGCCATAGATCAGGAAATCCGTTTCGATGTTGTGCAGCCTTGGCGCAATCCCTAAATCACTGGTGTAAACGAAGGGCCGCAGGTAGATGGGAGTGGTGGGCCGGTTCGCCTTCAGCATCGCCGTCAGAGCCTCCATCACCGTCTCTTCACTCAGTTCGGCGAGAAGCAGCCGGGCACTTTGGCTCAGCCTGCGGGCATGCCGATCCGCCCTGAACAGCAGGACTTGATTGGGATTGGCAGGATCAGGAATGGCACGCATGCCACCGAATGCACCGGTGCCGTAGTGCAGCGCGTGGGTGGCGATCGATACCTTGGCTTCCTCAAAAGGGATGCAGCGGCCTTGAAACCAGGCGTACGGCAGGAACTGGTGCATGGCTGGATCGGGCCGACCGCAAAATCTTCTCACTCTCGCCGACTCCCTCCCAGGCAGAGAATGGCTGCATGCATCGTTTGAGCCACCTTCCTGGATCCGATCAGGACGACGGTGTCGTTCTGGTGGAACAACCCAGCGCCCCTGTGCTTTGGCTCACCAGCGCCCAGACCGATCTCTCCACCCTCGCTTCGGTCCTTGAAAGGCCTGATCGCAACGCCTGGCGGGGGCGCATCCGTGCCCTTTCCCTGGACGCACTCCAGCATCCCGCCCAGATTGACCATTACCTGGCCACAACAGGGGCTGCCGCCAAGCTGATTGTTGTTCGTCTCCTAGGCGGACGCGGCCATTGGTCCTACGGACTGGAACAACTGGATCGTTGGAGGAGGTCCCAAGCGGGCCGCACCACCCTGATCTTGGCTGGTACGCCTGATCAGGATCGTGCCCTGCATTCCCTGGGCTGTTATCCAGAACCACTCAGCGATCGATTGGCCAGCCTCTTGCGTGAAGGTGGTTTGGACAATCAGGCCCTTTTTCTCGAGGTGCTTGATGCTCTTCTGAACAACCATCACCCGGATCCGGCGACGATTCAGCCGCGTGTCATGGAGGATCCTTCGCCCTGGCGTTGGAAGGATCAACCTGGCCCAAGGGTTGGAATCATCCTCTACCGAGCACTCGCCCGGGCCGGAGACACTGCTGTTGCCGAAGCCCTCCTGGCCGCCCTTGAAAACGAAGGTTTGGTCCCTCGTGCTCTTTGGGTAAGCAGCCTCCGTGATCCCGCCGTTCAACAAGGGACGTTGCACTTACTCCAACAGCAGAAGGTGGATGTGGTGATTACCACCACGGCCTTCGCCTCCGTTCAGTTCGAGGAGGCGGGTCTTGGCTGCCCATTGTTTGACCGCTTGGACTGTCCCGTTCTTCAGCTGCTCAGCAGTGGTCGGTCTCGCGACTCCTGGGCCGCATCATCGCGAGGTCTTGACCCCCTTGATCTCTCTCTCCAGGTGGTACTCCCCGAGCTGGATGGAAGGATCACCACCCGAGTGGGTGGATTTCGTGAGCTGACCAAGGCCCATGGAGATCTGGCGACGGCCATCCATGCCCTAAAGCCTGATCCAGAAGGGATCGACTGGGTCGTTCGTCATGCCTCAGCGTGGATCAACCTGCGGCAAACCGAGCCCAGCAAGCGGCGCTTGGCGTTGATCATGGCCAACTACCCGATCCGTAACGGACGGTTAGCCAATGGGGTTGGCTTGGACACCCCCGCGAGCCTTCACAACGCCTTGCAGTGGCTTCAAGAGTCTGGGTATGACCTTGGCCGTGAACCCTTGCCAGCGACCCCAGAGGCCCTCATGGCTTCACTCCTGGCCGGTCGAACCAATGACCCTGAAAGTCAGCATCTGCCTTCACTGGATCATCTGTCTCTAGAGGACTACCAGCGTTGGTGGCAGAGCCTTCCCGCCGACGCCCAGGAGCCCATTCTCAAGCGTTGGGGGGATCCCGAGCAAGCAGAGGATTTGGAGACCCTTTGCGACGGCCGCAAAGGATTTGCCGTTCATGGTCTTCGCTTTGGAGGTCTGACCCTTCTCGTACAACCCAGTCGCGGCTATGACGCTGACCAACTCAGTGATCTCCATTCCCCGGATCTACCTCCTCCCCATCGTTATCTCGCCCAGTACCTCTGGCTTCGTGTAGTCCACGGGACCCAAATGATGGTGCACATGGGCAAACACGGAAGTGCCGAGTGGCTTCCGGGAAAAAGTGTTGGATTGAGTCGTCGATGTGGTCCGTCCTTGGCGCTAGGGCCCGTCCCGCATCTGTATCCCTTCATTGTGAACGATCCCGGCGAGGGATCTCAGGCCAAACGTCGTGGCCATGCCGTCATCCTCGATCACCTCACACCGCCGCTCGGTCGTGCTGGCAGTCATGGAGAACTGGAACGTTTGGAACGGTTACTCGATGAATCCGTCGAAGCCCGTGAGTTGAATGCCAGTCGTTGTCGACAACTCGACCTGCAGTTGTTGAAGCTGCTCTTGGAGTTGAACTGGCCTGGGTTGCCCCAACTGGCTGCTGAAGGCGAACCCACTCCAGAGGATTTTTTTGCAGCCTCTGAGTGGATGGCTTGTTTAGAGCAGGCTGAAACCTATTTATGTGAACTCAAGGAATCTCAAATTCGCACTGGTCTCCATCGTTTGGGCATGCCTCCCAGTGGCGATGCGATGACCGAATTGGTGTTGGCTACAGCTCGATGCCCAGGTCCTGATCGGCTCGGATTGACCCAGGCAATCGCCAGATTGCTTGGCTTCCGTTGCGACCCTTGGTGTGATGAAGATGGTGTTGCCCTGGCTGAATCGGATCGACGCCTGCTTCATCAACTTGGTGTCCCCCAGGGTCGCAGGGTCTCCGATGTTGTCGCCTGGTTGGAGGATCAAGCGCTCCGGTTGATCCGGCGCGATTTGATCCTCAATGGTGGCTCGACCTCGACGGCTTGGGACGACTTTGAGCTCCATCCAGCGCTGCTGTCTTGGGTGACTGAAGGAACGGATCCAGCGTTGCAACACCTCCATTCCAGCTTGATTCCAGCCTTTCTTGCCTGTGCTGAACGAGAGCGCTCAGGCTTCCTACATTCGGTGGCTGGTGGTCGGCTAGCGAGTGGTCCCTCGGGCGCCCCGACGCGAGGACGGCCTGACGTGCTCCCGACGGGCCGCAACTTTTATTCGGTCGATCTTCGTGGTCTTCCAACCGAGGCCGCCTGGGATCTCGGCAGACGCAGTGCCGAACAGTTGCTTGAGCTTTACCTGCTTGAACATGGGGAACCTCTTCGCCATTTGGCTCTTTCCGTCTGGGGCACCGCGACCATGCGCAACGGAGGCGAGGATATTGCTCAGATGCTCGCTCTGATGGGGGTTCGTCCGGTCTGGGATGGGCCGATGCGGCGCATGGTTGACCTCGAACTGATCCCTCTCTCTCTGCTTGATCGTCCTCGCGTGGATGTGACCCTGCGGATTTCAGGCCTATTCAGGGATGCATTTCCGCAGCTCGTGCTTTGGGTGAACAGAGCGTTGCAACTGGTTGCTCAATGCAATGAGGAGAAGTTGTGGAACCCCTTAGCTGATTCGACAAGACACTCAGGGCCACAGCACAGGATCTTTGGTTCCGCCCCTGGCGCTTACGGCGCTGGACTTCAGGCATTGATCGATTCAGGGCAATGGGAGAACCAGAGCGATCTTGCGGAGGCTTATCTGACTTGGAGTCGTTGGCGATATGACGGCTCCGCAGAGCCCATTGAGGACCGTGAGGCCCTTGAGTCCAGCCTCAAAAATGTTCAGGTTGTCTTGCATAACCAGGACAACCGAGAACACGACCTTCTCGATTCAGATGATTACTACCAATTTCATGGCGGTCTTGCTGCTGCTGTCACCAGCGTGAAGGGTGAGAGCGCTGAGGTCTGGTTTTCAGATCATTCCCGCCGGGAGCGACTACGACAGCACCCCCTTTCACGGGAGATCGACAAAGTGGTGCGCTCCCGACTTTTGAACCCTCGCTGGATCGAAGGCATGCGCAGTCATGGATACAAAGGCGCTTTTGAAATGGCAGCCAGCTTGGATTACTTATTTGCCTATGACGCCAGCACAGGCCTTGTGCCTGATTGGTGTTACAGCTCTGTTCAGGACAGCTGGTTGGATGAGCAGGCGAATGCTGAATTTCTCAAGCGCCACAACCCCTGGGCCCTCCGCGACATGGCCGAGAGGCTGTTGGAAGCCGCCAATCGCGGTTTATGGGACTGTTCCGATCAGGCCAGGTTGGAGCGCTTGCGCGACATCGTTCTCAACGCTGAGGGATGCATTGAGACCGGTGCATTCAGACCGACAGCTGATCGTTGATCAGCTGTTCAGATCTCGGACCATTGCCCGGAAGGGATCGATGGACCCTGGTGCTGAACTCTGCGATTTGGATGAGGAGCTGGTCGTTACCTCTTGCTTGAGCTCGGTTTTGCGAGCAACGGGTGCCGCATCGGGCGCAGCAGGGCTATTGACCCCCGTCAACGCACTGCCCTTCAGACGCTGACTGAGTTCCTGCTGCGTCATTGTTTCAGCGAAGGTTTTCTTCACTGGTTTGGGAACCCCCTGGGTCACCGACACTTTGTCGTCCTGTGCGACCTCACCACCTAGACCCTCGGTCTTGGTATCCACCTTCAGGGCCATCGCGTCCACCTCGGTGACGAGCTCCTTGTTGCCAGGGCTGTCTGCGGTGCCAGGGAAGGTGCGGCGGATGGTCTTGGCTTCCCGCATGTAGTTCAGATCTCCCAGTGAACTGGAGGAATCGCTGTCGAGAAAGAAGCTCTCATCCTTCTTTGCTGGCTTCGCCTGGGAGGTCTCGCTGTTCGTGCCAGCGGAGCGGGGGTTCAGCAGACGATCGAAGAAACCCATGCCTGGAGTCAGGTAGTCGTCTGAACTTAGCGACCTCTGAGGTCTTCTCCGTGGGTATCGGTTCCACACGTACGCAAAAGGCCAAGGTTCTTCAACTGTTGATCGATCCGGTCGCAGATCAATGGGGTGGCTGACCACGTGGGTTGCATGTCGTAGTCGTACCAGGCCTCCCCACCATCGAAACCGAGTTCGGCTGCGGCATCAATCAATTCGTTGAACCCGAGCCGATATCTGGCGGGATGGGCCAGAACCGCCAGCCCACCAGCCTCATGGATGGCTTTGCGAACCGTCTCAGCACGCAAACTCTCTCCCACGGCAGCATCCCCTTGGCTGTAAGCCTTCAAGGCGGTGTGGCCAGGCTTGAAGCCAAGGGCGAGCACATGCACGAGGCAGCCTTGAAGAACGCAACTGATTTCCATGCCACTCCAAAGGGTGGGAACGCTTCTGCCCTGATCCTGTTGAGCCTTGAGCCAGTCCTGCATTGGCTGAAAGGCCGCGACACTGTGGTGATCGGTCACTGCAAGGTGTTCCAGCTGCCTCTCGTGGGCCTGGCCAATCAGAGCGATGGGATCCAGGCTTCCATCGCTGCAGATCGTGTGGCAGTGAAAGTTGATGGCCCCTGGGCAGCTCTCCGGACCCACGGTTTCAAGGACGGAATGAAGGGGATGACGATCAGAGGGCATCGGCTTGTCCTGAGGAGGCTTCAGCGCGCAGGCGGCGCCAGCGGGCATAGAACTGGATGGATGCCGCCATGAACACAACCAGGGCCACCATGAACCAAGTGGCTGCACCTGTTGGGAACTGGTTCTTGAAGACAACCAGCATCACCACGATGACGAGAAGAAGCGTTGGTAATTCGTTGAGAGCACGAAGCTGACGTCCGTTCCATCGGCACTCCCCTTTTTGCAGCTGACCCATCAGGCAGTAACAGAACCAGTGATAGGCCAGCAGTGCTGCCACAAACCCAAGCTTGGCGTGCATCCAACCTTGTTGTAACCAACTGGGCTGCACAAGCAGCAGTCCCACGGCCATCGTCACCGCTACGACCATGCCAGGGGTGGTGATGATGTTCGCCAGCCGTCGTTCCATCAAGGCGTACTGCCCCTGGAAGGCATCGCGCAACTCAGGTGCTAGCTCTTGGGCTTCGACGTGATAGATGAACAGGCGAACGAGGTAGAAGAGGCCTGCAAACCACACGACCACGCCCACGATGTGGAGGGTCTTAAACCAGAGATAGGCCTCGGGAGGAAACGTCATCAGAGACGGCGCGTTGTGCTGACCATAAGCAGTGTTCAGGTGAGCCCGTCAAGAAAATCGTTCGCCGATTGCCGGTGCGTTGCGAGTGTTTCAGCTGGCATCCGGTCCAAATTCTTTGTCATCATGGCCAGTCTTGGTTGAGCGCGGAAGAACTTTTCGTGCCTAGCGATGAAACTCCAGAAGAGCCCATCCCAGCTCTTGCACCAATCACCGCGCCGGTAATCCGACATTTTTAAAACATAGTTCGAACCTGAGATATAGGGCTTTGTGGTGAAGATCCCACCATCTCCAAACTGACTCATGCCATGCACATTCGGCACCATCACCCAGTCGTAGGCATCCACAAATAGTTCCATAAACCATGTGCAGACACGACGGGGATGAAAACCACAGAGGAGCATCACATTTCCCAGAAGCATGAGTCTCTCGATGTGATGGCAGTAACCACTCGACAATGCGCGATGAATCGCATCGTCCACTGGTGGTAAGCCCGTCGAGCCTGTGTAGAAGGCCTTGGGCAGTGGTTTGTCTTCGCACCCCCAAAAATTGCCGTTTCGCATCTCGATGCCATGGCGTCGGTACATGACGGCCATGAATTCCCGCCAACCAATGAGCTGACGAATGAATCCCTCTAGAGAATTCAGGGGAATATCCCCCTCAGAGGCCCGTTCCAGAATGCGATTCAGAACCTGCTGGGGGGTTAGCAAGCCGACATTCAACATGGGTGTCAAAACGCTGTGCCAAAGCACCCTGTGCTGTGTGCTGATGGCGTCCTCATAGGTCCCAAAGAATTGGAAACGCTGCTCGACAAATTGAATCAACCAGGACTCGGCCGCGGCGTGCGTCACTGGATACGCGAAGGATTTGCCTGAGCCGATCAGCGGGAGGGCCTCGGTCTCTAGCCCCGGCCGAGCCTGCTCAACCCAGCGGTCGTCTTGATGGGTTGGAGGCTCTGGGACCTCGATGCCCTTTGGCAGTTTTTTGCGGTTGTCCGCATCAAGACTCCAGCGCCCACCGCAGGGGGAGCCGTCAGGCTCTAAGAGCAGGTTCAATCGCTTTCTCTGCATGGCGTAGAACGCAGCCATGAGGGGACGGCGACCGCGACCGAAGAACTCCTCCACCACCGTTGAGGGAGTCAGCAGCATCGGGGTGGGTAGGAGCTCCACCCTGCAGGCGAAACGACTGGCAAAGCTGGTCAGCCTCCTCTCCAGCATGTCATCGACGGGATCAACGCAGTGGAAGCTGCGGTATCCGGCGTCGTAGAGCTTTTGCAGATGCGCTGTTGTATCAGTGGCTTCATCGTGCCTCTGAACCCTCACGGAAAAACCACGCTGGTGAAGCGCATCGGCGAAGGCCTGCATCGAGGCGCGATGCAAGATCAACTTCTGTCGGTGCAGCTGTTGTGGCCAAGCTGGATCGGTTCCAAACAAGAGCGGGTCTTCGATCAGAACCACTTCCCTTCCCGGCTCCAGAGCGGGGTGCTCTTGAAAGAGCTGATGGGGAAAGATCAGTGTCAGCTCCATGGTCAGGTCTCTTCACCAGCCAAGCGGCAGGCACGCTTCCCTAAAGCCAGGGCGAAGCCGCGGTCCACTAGCCCTGCACGGGGACTCAACACACTGGCCTTGCAATCCATCACCACTTTTTCCCGGTGACCCTGTTGATCATTCAGTCGAAGAACCAGTTGCCAGTGGTTCTTCGCGCTGCGGCTGATGTTGTCTGCGCAAATGGGTCCAGTACAGAGGCCCGGCGCCGCCATCGCGGCGGAAACGATCACCAGATTCAAGAGGCAGAGCAGTAGCGGCAGCAGTTTTTTCATCCAGTCGTGTTGTCTTCGCGCTCACTCTGCTCTGCCGACGCTTCTGGGTGAAAGAAGCCATAGATCTGTTCCGCTAGGGAGCGCCCAACCCCCGGGGCCTCCATGAGCCGCTCCACAGGAGCGAGTTGAATCGCATCGATGGAATGGAAATGGGAGAGAAGGTCTCGAACCCTTCTCGGGCCTAGCCCGGGGATATCAGACAGCCTGGAACGCTTCATCCGTTCGCCCCGCTGCTGTCGATGGAAACTGACGGCAAAGCGGTGTGCCTCATCCCGCAAACGCCTCAGTAGGGCCACACCCAACTGGTCCGGGTCCGTGTCGAGTGGGTCGCGCTCGCCCGGCAGGAAGACCTCCTCCCGTTGTTTTGCCAGGGAACAGACGGTCAGATCCTCATCCAAATTGAGCTCCCTCAGGGCCTCCATCACGGCGGAAAGCTGACCCTTGCCGCCGTCGATCATCACCACATCAGGCCAATCGTTGAGGCCATCGGTCTGGAGAGCGCTGCCTCCCCGATGACGGAGGGCACCAAGATCTGCTCCCTCTGCCTTTGCCCTGGCCCATCGGCGGAATCTGCGGCGGATCACCTCGGCCATCGACATGAAATCGTCGCTGTGGCCAGCGCGCACGCTGCTGCTGCGGATCTTGTATTTGCGGTAGTGCTGTTTGGCGGGTAATCCATCGATGAACACCACCTGAGAGGCCACGGCATCACTCCCTTGGATATGACTGATGTCGTACCCCTCAATCCGTCTGGGTGGTCTGGGGAGCTCGAGCAATTGGGCGAGATCCTCCGTGGCGAGGGCCTGTTGCTCCTGGCCCTGTTGAGCGCGCAGCAATTCAAATTCGGCATTGCGTTGCACAAGTTCGATTAAATCCGCCTTCTGACGACGTTGCGGTGCATGGATTTGTACCTTCCGCTCCCGTTGTTCCCCAAGCCACTCCTCAACCAGGGTCTGTTGGGGCAAGGGATGTTGCACCAGGACTTCTGGCGGAATCTCCACCGCATCCACCTGGCTGTAGTGCTCTTCGATGACGCGTTGGAGAATCAAACCTGGTTCGAGCGCCTGCGCATCGGCTGTGAAGCCCAGTCGACCCACCAGCTTTCCAGCTCGCATCTGGAAGAGCTGCACTGCAGCGAGCCGTTGATCACAGGCCAGTGCAAGCACATCCCGACTGACAGAGGAATCGGGCAGGCTCATCTTCTGGTCAGCGGTCAGCTGATCCAAACCCTGCAGCTGATCACGAATCCTCGCTGCCGATTCAAAATCCAGCCGTTCCGCATATTTCTCCATCTGTTCACTCAGGAGCGTCTGCAGTTCGTCGCTACGCCCCTGGAACACCATCGCCACCTTTCTCAGGGTGCGGTGATAGTCCTCGGAGCTGATCTTTTCTTGGCACACCCCTGGGCAGCGGCCAATGGCGTGGTTCAAGCAGGTGCGGTCGGCATACAAGGGTCTGGGGCGCTGGCGCAACGGAAACACCCGTTTCACCAGGAACAGGGTGCGTCGCAGCAGACCCACATCCACGTAGGGGCCATAGAAGCGATCCAGAGGACTGCGAAAACGGCGGCGTCGCGTGATGAAAATCCTCGGATAGTCCTCACTCCAAGTGATGCATAAGTAGGGATACTTCTTGTCGTCTTTCAGCAACACATTGAAGTGAGGCTGATGGTTCTTGATCAAATTTGACTCAAGAGCGAGAGCTTCGGCTTCGCTGTCGGTCACGATGAATTCGATTTCACAGACCTGCCTTGTCATCAAACGGATGCGTGGCGACAGGTCATGGCGACTGCGGAAATAGCTGCGCACACGGCTGCGCAGACTTTTTGATTTGCCGACATAGAGGATGCGGTCGTCCTGATCGCGCATCAGATAACAACCGGGCTCCGCAGGGATGTCCTTCAGACGCTGTTCCAGTCGGTCAGGCTGCGTGAGTAATGGCGTTCGCAGCGTTGGTGGGCTCAAGGTTGATCCGCCTCTGCATTGCCTGGATTGAACACCAGTCTCGCGGCCTCTGCATAGGATCCGACTGGACTTGATCCCCAGCATGCGTGCCCTCTACCCAGGCAGTTTTGACCCACTGACGCTTGGTCACCTCGACCTGATCGAGCGGGGTAGCCAGCTGTTCGGAGAGGTAGTGGTTGCCGTGCTTCAAAACCCGGGGAAGACCCCTGCCTTTCCTCTGGAGCAGAGGCTCGCTCAGATCCAGACAGCGACCCATCACCTCTCAGGCATTCAGGTGATCAGCTTCGATGGCCTCACCGTGCGTTGTGCGCTCGAAACCGGGAGCGATGTGATCCTCCGAGGACTCCGCGCCATGAGTGACTTCGAATACGAACTTCAGATTGCCCATACCAACCGTTCGCTCGAACCCGATCTCGAGACCGTCTTCCTCGCCACCACAGCTCACCACAGCTTTCTCAGTAGCTCAGTGGTCAAGGAGGTGGCCCGGTTCGGTGGACAGGTCGATCACATGGTGCCCCCCGTGGTGGCGGATGATCTGCGCAGGCTCTTTAATCAGTCTTTCCGCCAGCGTCCGTGATGAGCGAGATCCGGTTCCCCGTACTCGACCAGCTCGACCAGCTCGAGGAGATCGTGCTGGAAGGCAGTCGTATCCCCTTTAGTGGTGGTCGGCTCGTGAATGAGCAGGACGCCATCGAACTTCTCGATGCCATTCGTGAAACCCTTCCGGGACAGATCAATCAGGCTGATGAGTTGATCCAGCGACGTGACACTTTCATCACCACCGCTCGGCAGCAGGCGGATGAAATCGTCCAGAAAGCAGCTCAACAGCGTGATCAGATGGTCAATGCTGCCTCGATTCGTCAGGAGGCAGAACGGCAGGTGAACGAGCTGCGGGACCAGGCCCGTCAGCAGTGTGAACAGCTTCTTCAGGCCACCCGTCAGCAGGCGGCTCAAATGGAGCACGACATGCAAGCGAAGCATGCGCAGCTTGAGCAGCAGTTCGCCAGCCGGCGCCAGCAGCTTGAACAGGAAGCCCTGCAACGCCGTCAACAGCTTGATCAGGAGGCGATCGAATTAAAGCGCCAGCTCACTGACCAGCATGAACGCAGTCGCCAGCAATCCCTTCAAGAGCTGGAACAGATCCGCATGGAGGGAATCCGGATACAGAAGGAAGCGCAGAGCGAGGCAGAACGCCTCCATCAGGATGCGCTGACCTACCGGCAGCAGACTCAACAACAGTGTGAAGCCCTCATTCAGAGGAGTCGTCAGGAGGCGGCTTCGGTTCAGGACGGTGCCAACCGTTATGCGGAACAGACTCTCGGCGAACTTGAAACTCGACTCAAGGAGATGGCACAAGTGGTCTTGGGCGGTCGCCAGGAACTCGTGAAGATTCAGACCCTTCGTTCTGAATCAAGTCCTACCCGGTCTTCTGCTCCCCAAGATTCAGGGGAGGCTGTGCCAATTTCCAGAGCCCGTCGAGCCGCATCTCGTCTCAGGTCAATGCGGAACACCGGCTGAATTTCTGCGCAGCTTTGAGAACGGTTCCGATCGTCTCGTTCGGAGCCCAGGAACCGTTCGAGATCAGACTCACGAATCGGAGTCCATCACTGGTCTCCAGAAAGCCGCTCACCGAGCGAACCCCGCGGAGCGTGCCGGTTTTAGCCCAGAGTTTTCCGTCCAAACTGCTGCCCCGGAAGTAATTCCTTAGTGTCCCTCGCCTACCGGCGATGGCCATGGAGGCCTGGTAGTAGGGGCCTAGGGGATGTTGATGCATCCGTAGGAGCAGAGCAGCAAGGGTCTGACTGCTGACTCGATTCGAACGCGACAACCCGCTGCCATCTGCAACCCGTAAGCCTGAGGTCGGCAGATGCTGGCCTCGCATCCACAGCTGGGCCCGCTGTGAGGCACGCGTCACATCCCACTGATCGGAGGCTTCCCGCAACAGCACTTCGGCGGTGAAATTGTGGCTCTCGGTGTTCGACAGGCTCAGCAGGGAATGCATCGGTGCGGAGACCTCCTCATGGAGCACCAAGAGATCATCGACACCACCCTGTTGTTCGAGCGAGCCTTGCGTGGGGTGCACCACCTTCAGGGCTACCCGCCCACCCTGCCGTTGCACTTCTTTTGTGAACAGGCTTTGGAATCGTCCAGCCGGGTTTTGAACAGCCATGCCGAGAGCGTTGCTCGTCAAGGCCAGTCGCGTCACGGGAGCCCCATAAGCCTCCATCCGGTCGGCCTTGGGCCAGTCACGGGGCCACCAACGTTGGGGCGGTTCCTCGCGAAGCATCAGCTGGATAGAGCCCGATGCTTCGCGACGACTCCCACCCTGGCCTAGGGCTGCCATCGCCAAACGCTGAAGTCCATCAATTCCTAGATCTGGATCCCCTTCTCCCTCCAGTTCCAGGACCCCGTCAGGGCGTTGCAATAAACGGGTTCTCAGGCGGAAATCTGGACCGAGCTGGTCGAGGGCATAGGCCGTGGTGATCAATTTCTGATTCGATGCCGGAATCAGAGCTGCAGCACCGTTGACCGCGGCAAGAACAGAGCCCTGTTCATTCAGAATCGTGATGCTCCAAGCCTTTTTTTCAGGGCCAAGGGCAACATCAACAGCGTTTTGAAGAGGTAGACAAGGCTCTCCGTCACGCAGGCTTGGCCAACCCAGTGTTTGCAGAGGTAATGGAGGGGCGAGCAGCTCAGGCTCGGCTGTCCGTCCGGGGGCGGGTAGCAGGACAGTCAATGCCAGGGCAGAGAAAGACAGAAGCCTTGTCACTGGATCTCGACCCCACTGACCGTTCCGTTGACCCGATATTGCGGACCCTCCAGTTCCACGGGAGTTCCGATTTTGAGGTTGGTTCCTGCCATCACCACACCGGAACCTGAGACCGTCGCCTCCCCATCCAGGATGAAACGGGCATCGAGTGTGCCCTGAATGCGCCGGTTGGGATCGACCGCTGTCAGCACGCGACCATCGGGGGTGAGGGTGACCAACTTGCGCGTGATGTCTTGCACTTGCACCAAGCGGACTGACCCGTGGGGCTGGTTGCGAATCACGATGCTTGTTCGGCCAGCCTGCAAGGCGTCCCTGAGAAGGCGGTCAGGATCGGCGGCAGGGACTCCACGCACGTCCACGCTGATCTGAACGGGTTTGACTGACCCTGTCGCTCGAGCAACGGTGTTGCTCAGTTTCGGGCTCCACAGCACGCCAGCCAAAGCGGCAATGCCGAGTAGGGCAGCCAAACCGTCAACGGCGTTCACACCCTTGATGCGTTGGTTGAGAGCCATCACGCGAGATCCTGAACCGCCACGATACGGAGCCCTCCAAGGGTCTACAAGAGAGCCCTCAGCTCCTTAGGTCATTGAGAAAACGGTCCATTGCCCCCATCTGCCTGTTCAGCTCGGAACCGGTGCCGGCAAGGGCCTCATCGATCTGCTCGGGATCCGGTCGTCGTTCGTAGTCCATCACGAATCGGTAGCCGTCGGGGTCGGCCCTAAACAGAGACCATGGTTGGGGCCACTGATGAAGGAGAGCGGCTCCGTCCAACGGCTGAAGCCAGTAAGCCACCTCCCAGGTCGCCACAAAACCTTGGCGTCTCGATCGAGCCACGCTGCCGATGCCAACTGCAGCATCTTCAAGACGGCCATTGAGCATGGCCACTTGGCCAGTCCAGTCCGCGCAGGCCTGCTCCAGTTCCTCGTAATCGCTGGGTTGAGGTGCCACAGCGAGGAGCAAATCGTCCTGACGCTCCATCAATCGCCCACGGCAGAGGTCCTGAAGGGAACAACAAGATTTCGCCAGCTCTGGTTCATCCCTCTGGGCAAGAGCTGCCGATCCAGCATCCGGGAATGCCAGCACAGGTTTTTGACCAGTCTCCTGAAGCTTGCGAGCAAGCCTCAGAGCGACAGGGAGAACCCGTAGCCCCTCGAAGCGCATGCTCACCATCCAGCGGCGCGATTGGCCATCGCTCAAAGCCTCGAGTAGTGACTCCCTCGCCTGCTCTTCAGCCTGCTTCAGGTCGGCGGGAAGGGTTCTGGTCACGGCAGAGGTCCATGGCAAGGCCGGAGGGTACTGCCAATCCTGACCTTCAACGCCCCTGCAGCCGATCGAGGGAGCGCGAAAGACGTTCTTTTAACAAGGGAAGTTCGCTCGGATTGTTCCAAGGGCCAAGGCTAATTCTGATGCCTGACTTACTGGCCTCGGCATTCAGTCCGATGGCCCTAAGCACAGAACTGCCCTCGTCGTGGCCAGACGCACAGGCACTACCACTGCTGATGGCAACGCCTTGTTGGGCCATCTCGCGGACGAGAGCTCGACCTGAGAGGGCGCGGCCTGCATCGTCAGACGCCAGAAGCGAAATGTGATGGGGCAAACGCTGGTCTCTGGATCCGGAAAGGCGTAGTCGAGGATCTTCGAGCAAGCTGGCTAGCAGCTCATCACGGAGATGACGTGTGCTGTGCGAGGTGCACAATGACGTCCAGGCAGGCAGTTTGGAGATCGCCAGCGTGAGCCCCGCGATCAGGGCCACTGGTTGTGTGCCCGAACGCAATCCCTGTTCCTGGCCTCCGCCTCCCAGCCAAGGGCGCATGGACTCACGTTGATGGGAACGAGTCAGCAGGAAGCCAACCCCCTTGGGCCCGCCACATTTATGGGACGACGCGCTCAGTAAATCAGCGGGCAAGGTTGACCAATCAGGCCGGCCCTGGCTAACCACCTGCGTGGCATCCACGTGAAAGGTGATGCCTCGCCGTCGGCATTCCGCGCCGACGACATCCACGGGTTGCAGGCTGCCGATCTCACTTTGCCCCCAAATGAGCGACACCATCTCGGTTGGTGCATCCAAGAGGGAATCAAGCTGCCCCAGATCGATCTGACCCTGCGGGTCGACAGGCCACTCGACCACCTCCCATCCTTGATTGGCCAGCTGTTGAGCTGCCGCCATCGTTGCTGGGTGCTCAACAGACGACACCACAAGGCGGCCAGGAGCACGGTCGACCGTTCGACCAAGCAAAGCAAGGTGAATGGATTCTGTTGCACCTGAAGTAAAGACCAAGTCGTTCGCCGCTGCCCGCAAACTGCTGGCGAGCTGCACACGCGATCGCTCCAAGCATTCAGCAGCCTTCAGACCATGGCCATGCAGGCTCGATGGGTTCCCCCAGGCGCTGCGCTGCACCTCAGCGATCCAATCGATCACCTCTGGATCGGTGGGGCTTGTCGCACACGCGTCGAAATACAAGGCCCTGTCGCTGTCAGCCACTGGTCTCGCGGTCCATTCGAGCCCGTGTGCGTTGTTCGAGGCTGTCACCGGCGAGGGTGATCATTGTGTCGAGCGACATCGTCTCGAGGAGGGCTTGCACCTGACGTTGGGCTTCTGCGCGCAGACAGTGATCCGGTTTCTGACAAGTCTCCTGACAGGCCGTTGCGCAGTTGAACTCAGCCTCGATGCTTGAAGGTGTGTCGTTGTCTGCTCGGTGGGTTGCTGCTTGGGGCTCAGGGGCCAAAGCAACTACCGGTGTGGGAACCAATTCAGGAACTAAGACTCCGTCAAAGACCGCTTCGGCTGGTCCTGTCATGAAGATGGAGCCGCTGCGATCAGGCCAACTGATCAGCAGTGGGCCTCCAGGAAGGTTCACCTGCGCGGAATGGTCAGCAAGTCCTAGGAGATGAGCGCAGACCAGGGTGGCGCAGGCGCCTGTTCCACAGGCAAGGGTTGGTCCTGCCCCGCGTTCCCAAACTCGGATTTCAAGGGACTGTGGACCATGCACCTGAAGAAAGTGCACATTCGTTTTGGCCGGGAAGGCGTCATGGACCTCTAGAGCAGCACCCCAGGGCTCAAACGGAATGGTTTTGAGGTTTTCAACAGGTACGACGACATGCGGATTCCCCATGCCGGCCGCCGCAACGCTCAGGGTGACCCCCGCAACCTCTAAGTCCCCCTGCGGCAAACCAGCTGACCCCACCGGGAGCGATGTCGGGACTTCATCTGGAATGAGAAATGGAAGCCCCATATCCACTTTGATCTGACCGTCAGCTTGGAGTTCGGGAACGATCATTCCGGCGGCTGTCTCGATGCGCCAGCGCTCACCGCTTTGACTGCCATCGCTGTCAGCCAGAAACCTGGCAAGACATCGAATGCCATTGCCGCACATCTCCGCTTCACTGCCGTCGGCATTGAAGATGCGCATGCGGAGATCCCCATCAGTCTCCGGCGGCAGCGCCAGGATGATCCCGTCGGCACCGATTCCAAAGCGTCGATCACAGATCTGACGGATCCAAGCTGCATCAGGGTTGCGGATGCTTGCATCCAGCTGTCCGGCTCGCCCTTCCAGGACAACAAAATCGTTGCCAAGACCCTGATACTTGCTGAACTGGAGCATGGTGTTACGCGGCGCCGGTTAGATGGAGACCACCTGTTTCGACCCCAGTCTGCCGGGCGTTCGTCTGTTGCAGACCTGGTTGAGAGAGCAACGGGCTTTGCGACTTGAACTTCTCAACGGTGCCAGTCACGAAGGAGTGCTGGCTTGGCAAGATCCAGAATTCCTTGCCCTCACTCGCTCTGATGCCGATCAACCTCTGTTGATCTCTAGACGGGCGATTGCTGTGATCCGTTGTCTCGGTTGAGCTGATCCTTTGTTTCCCAGCAAGGGAGAGCAGCTGTGTCACGATCGCAACCAGGTGAGCCCTGCCCGTGAGCCCCGTACCCCCATCGACGTCTGCTTCGACGTCTTCCAGTGATCATCGCTACGACCCCCTCACTCTTGAGGACCGTTGGCAGCAGCGCTGGAAGGACTGCCAGCAGGACCGCACAGCTGAACCACAGCCGGGGCAACGTCCTTTTTATGCACTCTCGATGTTCCCGTATCCATCGGGCTCTCTGCATATGGGACATGTGCGCAACTATGTGATCACGGATGTGATTGCTCGCACGCAGCGCATGCGAGGGGATGCCGTGCTTCACCCGATGGGCTGGGATGCCTTTGGACTGCCAGCTGAGAATGCCGCCATCGAACGCGGTGTGGATCCAGCGGTATGGACGGACCGCAACATTGCCCAAATGAGGACCCAACTCGACAGGCTTGGCCTATCGATTGATTGGGATCGCGAATTCGCTACCTGCCACGACGATTACTACCGCTGGACCCAGTGGCTCTTCCTGGAGTTACACGCTGGTGGCTTGGCCTACCAGAAAGAAGCGATCGTCAATTGGGACCCTGTCGATCAGACGGTTCTTGCGAACGAGCAAGTGGATGCCGATGGCAAGTCCTGGCGTTCCGGTGCGCTCGTTGAGAAGCGCAACCTGCGTCAGTGGTTCCTACGCATCACGGATTATGCCGATGCTCTGTTGGATGATTTGGATCTGCTCCAGGGGTGGCCGGAGCGGGTGCGCACCATGCAGGCGAACTGGATCGGGCGCTCGAAGGGAGCCGAAATTGACTTCCAGGTGTGCGCCGCTGACGGAAGCTCCTCTGACCAGCACATCACTGTCTTCACCACCAGGCCGGACACGTTGTTTGGAGCGAGTTACGTCGTTCTTGCCCCAGAGCATCCCCTCGTTGATCAGCTCGTCAGTACGACCGAAGCCACTGCCGTGGCGGCTTTTCGAGATCTGATGTCGACCCTCTCCCAGGAAGAGCGAACCGCTGATGACCAACCCAAGCGCGGGATTCCGATCGGCGCTGAGGTGATCAATCCGGTGAATGGGAAGACCATTCCGGTATGGATTGCCGACTATGTGCTTGCCGATTACGGCACCGGGGCCGTCATGGGTGTGCCGGCTCATGACCAAAGGGATTTCCTGTTTGCCCGACGCCATGAGCTGCCCTTACACCGGGTCGTACAGATCCCAGGCGTGGAATCTCAAACACTCGATGGTGAGGCATGGACAGAGCCGGGTGTTCTGGTCAATTCAGGGCGCTTCGATGGTCTCGCCTCTGAGGATGCGAAAACAGCGATCACCCTCCATGGCGAAAGTGAAGGCTGGGCCCGGACCAAGGTTCAGTATCGACTGAGGGATTGGTTGATCTCCCGCCAGCGGTATTGGGGCTGTCCGATTCCGATCATTCACTGCGACAGTTGCGGCGCTGTTCCCGTACCCAAGGAACAACTCCCAGTTGAGCTTCCCCATGGAATTGACCTCTCAGGGAAAGGGGGCTCACCACTGGCTCAGCTCTCCTCTTGGCTGACAGTGGAGTGCCCTTGCTGTGGCCAACCGGCGCGGAGAGAAACTGACACGATGGATACCTTTATGTGTTCATCCTGGTATTTCCTTCGTTTCGCTGACCCCCATAATGAAGAACGACCTTTTTCAGCAACAAACGTCAATCACTGGCTTCCTGTCAATCAATACGTCGGCGGGATTGAGCACGCCATTCTCCACTTGCTGTATGCCCGGTTCTTCACTAAGGCATTGCATGACCGTGGATTACTTGGCACCCGTGAACCCTTTGAGCGTCTGTTGACTCAGGGAATGGTGCAAGGGGTCACCTATCGCAATCCTCGGACCGGTCGTTATGTGGCACCTGCGGATGTCGCCGATGAACAGGATCCCCGTGATCCAGAGGACGGTGGTGCTCTCGAGGTCCTTTTCGAAAAGATGTCGAAGTCAAAGTACAACGGCGTCGATCCAGCTGCCGTCATTGATCGTTATGGCGCCGATACTGCACGGATGTTCATTCTCTTCAAAGCTCCACCCGAGAAGGATCTGGAATGGGATGATGCTGATGTTGAAGGTCAGTTTCGTTTCCTGCAGCGTCTCTGGCGCTTGGTTGATACAGGAGTCAATTTGAACGTTCAGGTTCAAGACAGCTGTTGCAACTTCCCAGATGCTCCGATGACCGATCTCGATCGCGAGATCCGTCGGGCTTTGCATACAGCCATTACTGCTGTTGATGAGGATCTCAGTGGCGATTATCAGTTCAACACAGCAATTTCTGAACTCATGAAGTTGTCCAACGCTCTCTCAGGGCAACTCGAGGCCATTAGTCCGGAAGTGCGTGTCGAAGCCCTCTCAGGGCTCGTGCGTCTTCTCGCACCATTTGCGCCTCACTTGGCTGAGGAGTTCTGGTCACGACTCGGCGGCGCCATCAGCGTGCATCAGCAACCATGGCCGGTGCATGATCCTTCGGCTTTGGTGCAAGAGAGCATCGAGCTGGTGATTCAGGTGAAGGGCAAAGTGCGTGGAAGCCTTCGGGTGCCGGCAGATGCAGATCAAGCCATGTTGGAACAGCTCGCCCTCAACAGTGATGTGGCTGCGAAATGGCTGGAGGGCCAGCCTCCCCGGCGTGTGATTGTCGTGCCGGGGAAGCTGGTCAACCTTGTGCCCTGACAATCAGCTCTTGGCAAAACGCAAGGAAGCCGGCTGATCCCAGCTTCCTTGCGCCACGTAGCCACGGCTGTTGGCACACAGGTGGCGAAGGATCCAGAACACGGATTCCATTGACCCTTCGCCGATTGCCTGTTGAACGTCTGAAACCGAACGACTCACTCCATCAGCGAGAAGAGCTTCAACTTGACCCTGAAGATTGAGGATCGCAGCCGCTGCTTTCTTGCCGGCTTCCACTCCGGGCTGGTGATAAGCATTGATGTTGACAAGTTCGCCGTAAAAGCCAACTGCGCGCTCAAACAGTGCAATCAGGGCGCCAAGGCGACGAGCATCGAAGTCCTTCATCGAGATGCTGATACTTTGGCGACCCCCCTCCATCAGGGCTGATCTAGTTCCCTGTAGGAAACCGTCGAGGAAATCGCCAGGGCGCTCCCCGTTGATTTCGGGAATATCAGAAGCGTCGGTCAGCTGCTCGATGAAGGTCACAAAGAAATTGTCTACGCCGTCTCGTAGTTGCTGGACGTAAGCGTGCTGATCGGTCGAGCCTTTATTGCCGTAAACGGCGATGCCCTGATGGACGACATTGCCGTCGCGATCAAGACGCTTGCCAAGAGATTCCATGACCAGCTGCTGCAGATAGCGGCTGAAGACCTCGAGACGGTCGCGATAGGGCAACACCACCATGTCGCGTTTGCCTTTGCCTTCGCCTGCTTTAAACCAGGCTGCAGCCATCAAGGCCGCGGGATTACGACGTAGATCCGTCAGACGTGTGGCCTGATCCATCTGGGCAGCTCCGGCCAGGAATTGTCTGATGTCTGTACCGATCAGAGCACCAGGAACCAGACCAACCGCACTGGTGATGCTGGTGCGACCACCCACCCAGTCGAACATGTCAAAGCGCTTGAGCCAGCCCTCCTGCACCGCCTGCTGATCGAGATGACTGTTCTTCATCGTGATTGCAACGGCCTGTTGGCTCCAGTTGCCGCCAATGGACTCAAGACGATGACGGGCCTGCTCCATGCCCAGATGCGGCTCGGGGGTTCCGCCTGATTTGCTGACCGTGATCACAAGCGTGGTGCGGAGCTTGTCAGCAAGCGATGCGAGCACACGACTCATGCCGTTGGGGTCGACATTGTCGAAGAAATGAAAGGGAAGACCCACTCCCTGGTTCTGGAGTGCCCGAATCATCAGCAAGGGCCCGAGTCCACTGCCACCAATTCCGATCCAGAGCACATCCGTGAAGGGTTGACCAGTGGGTGCCTGAATGGTCCCGCTCAGGACCGCCTGACCAAAGGCCTCAATGGAGTCAATCTCAGCACTGATATGGTCACGCACCTGTGGTGTGGGAGCCAACTCTGGCTGTCTCAGCCAGTAATGACCGACCTGCCGTTGTTCGTCGGCGTTGGCAATGGCACCGCCCTCCAACGCCTCCATGGCACTAAAGGCCCGGTCGAACCCGGGGGCCATCTCTTCAAGATCACCATGGTTGAGATGCATGCGACTGATATCCAGCCACATCCCCAGGTCATCGTGGAACCAGAGCAGATCACAGAACCGCTGCCATTGAATCTGGCTGTCACTCGCGCAGAAATCTGGAAAGCTCATCTCGTGTCGGAGCAGATCGCCTACTCGCAGAACCTATCCAGGATCCAGCAGTCTGCCCATCAAATGCGACACCCCAGCTAGCGTCTATAGGGATTCGTTCATCAACCATCCGTGCGCTTGAGGCCTCAGCTCAGTCTCCTGCTACCTGTCACGGGGGTTCTGCTTTCGTTGGCTGCTCTGTTGGGCGTGAGGGAGCCCGTGTCGATTGACAGGGTGATTGCAGAACGAAGCACCCCTGCCGCAGCGAGTGATCAGCCTCGGGAGCCTTACGGGCAGCCAACTGATTTTTCTGCTGAAGAGCTGGCGTTTTTGCAGCGTCGCTTTGGCGTGCATGGCCCCCAGACCCCGCTCGCACAGTTGTTCACTCGCGGGATGGACCAACTGGAGCCCCTACGTCTCAACACACTTCAGCGTCTCCAAGAGTTGAAGCCAGTCATCCTGCTCGAGGCGCATCGGCAGCATGTCAATCCCATGCTGATCGCTGGAATCCTGTATGACGAGATCCAGCATTCCAAGCCCGGAGAAGATCTTCCATTCGTAGCCCATTCAGGTTTGTTCTCCACCCTGGGCCCTGCACAGCTGGGTCTTTCCGAACTGATGCATCAGGGTCGCCTCCCTCGCAACCCCACCGATGCTCAAATTTCCAAGGCCAGGGAAACTCTGCTTAATCCAGCCTCGAATGTTCAGTTACTCGTTGGAAAGATGGCACGACTGAAGGCTGAGCTTGGTTTTGCCGAAGAGCGCATGTTGATGGCCAGCCGTTCTGCCATCGACGCCAAGGCCATTGCCACCCTGGCCTACCTTCACAACGGCAAGTTGGATTACCCCGCCCGCATTCTCCGCTACATGCAGGATCCAGCTCTGCACGGGCTGATCTACTCCACTCAACGTGCACCCGAGAGTGGGTTGATCTGATCAGGAGCTGCAGAGAAGCCCGAGTGCCGCAAGTCGTTTCTGCAATTCTGACCAATTAAAGCTGCGAGGATCTGATCGCTCCCCGCCAAGATCAACATGTTCATGGGTGGTGATCGCTGCAGGAGAAAACCCGTAGTTTTGGATCCATTGATCCAGTACCAGCGCGAGAGCGTCGTATTGGGCTGCTGTGTAACCGCTGTGCTTCGATCTGTCATTTTGACCATCTTCGGGTGTTTCAAGGCTCAGATGTAAGGCGAAATTGTTCACCGAGCCCTTGAATTTTGGATTGGTTGCTGCCCATTCACCGAGAAATGCTGAATAACCAGCCCCGAAGGCCCGATCGATTGGGCTCACCAGATCCACAATCTGTCCGTTGAGTCCAATCAACGTGTGATAGCTCACTTGGTCTTCGTCTCGTGGGTGATGGGTTTGGAAGGTATTAATGGCTGAATTCATTGAGAAAACCGTCTCATGCAGAATCACAACCCTGGGGCTTGGATCCAAGGGACGTTTCCATGGATCCCGCCGGTAGCGCTTCCCATAATTGCTTTTGTCGATGGCAATCGACTGGCGGAGTGAGGCAAGACGCGCCTTTTTGGTCTTCAGACGTTTCTGAATGGCCTGATCGATGCCACTGCATTGCCGAGCCAAAGGCGATGTCCAGGCGAGGGCGCGGGGGGCTTCCGGAGGTGATTCCTTCGGCAGTGTCTCGGAAGCTCCTTCAGTCGTGCGCCCCACGTCATCCAATAACTCGAGGAGAGACGGGCGTTCCTTAGCCCTGTCAGTGTCGGAGCGCCCTGCACTGAGTAAGAGAAAACTGACCGCACAGACCATCGATCCTGCAGCGACGAGTGCCAGCAGGCGACCGGAGGTGCGTGTGCCGGATTGAACCAGCTTGCGCAGTGGGCCTAAAGGATCCGAAACCATGCGTCTCGAAGAGCGCTCGCCTGCGGTGATGCCCCAGGATCACAGCTCAATTCCCAGTGGTCCAGTGATGGTGGGGCCTGTTGAAGGTGCGTCTCAGCCATGCGGCCCCGTCGAGCAAAGTGCACGACAGCTTCATCTGGTCCTGCCCAAAGGATTTGCCAATCCTCCAGGCTGCGAATTCGATGCCCATGAAGGGCGATGAGCTCATCTCCTGGAATCAGACCCGCCCTGGCTCCTGGACCTTGTTGCGCCACCCTCTCGATCAGAATTGCTCCCCGCTCCTCGCGAAGCACCAGACCGCTTTCAGCCCGATCTGCCAGGACTGGATTTAGCTTCAGCCCCACTCTGGAGACGCAGTCTTCAATCGGGATGGATCCGCAGTGATCGAGCCAATTAGGGAGAGACTGGGCCAGCTCTGGATGATGTTGTTGGACCGCATTCAACAGATCGCTACGGCCATAGCCTCGTCCATGGCGACCAAAGTGATCCCAGAGCTGTCTCAACAGCGAGGCCAGTGATGCCCCGCTTTCCCGCAACATGACGTCCAAACAGAACGCCATCGCAGTACCAAGGACGTAGTAACTGATCTGGCTGTCGGCACCGGCTGGAGTTCTTTTGTACAGGCGAACCCATGCTTCACGGGAACTATCGGCAAGGCTCTGGATACCGACACCAGGACTGATCAGAACAGTGGAGAGATCACGACCTAGATCCTTGAGGTACTGCTCCTGATTGCTACAACCCGCTAACAAGGGCAGGCCGAGGTCGAAGTAACTTGTCACCCCCTCGGCAAACCAGAGGCAGTCTGAAACCACAGGCCCTCCGTAGTCATAAGGGATGTAGTCGCGGGGTCTTAAACGCCGCACATTCCATTGATGCAGATACTCATGTCCGATCAACTGGAGCAGCTTGAGGTATCCGTCTTCTCCCGCTAGTGACTTCCAGGAATAGTGGAGGACAGCGGCGTGATCATGTTCAAGCCCTCCGTAGCCCTGATCCAACATCAACAGAACCAGTTGATAGCGATCAGCGCTTGGCGGTGACGTTTGCATGAGACGACAGGTCGCCTCACAAACGGCGCTGATGTCGCGAAGAAAATCCGGTGGCCAGCCCTGGGGTGGTGCTCCAAACAGAATCAGTTCGTGCTGACAACCCATGACTTCAAAGGGCTGGGATTCGAAACACCCCGCATGGACAGGACTATCAACAAGGGCATCAAAATCGTCGCTGTGGTAAATCCCTTGATCGTGTGGAAGAGGAACGGCTGCTTGCCAGCCCGATGGCAGAACCATCTCCAGATGATGGGGTGCCCATCGAAAGCCATCCACCAACATCACAACGGCGGAAAGACAAAGGCTGGCGAACTGCGGCTCGAGACAGCAGGTTCTGACCGTGAGTTGTCGGGCTTCCAGTTGATAACGAACTTCAACGTCTTGATCTGGTTGTAAATCCGCTCTCCAGCAAGACGGTGACGTGCGACGGAGCGGCACAGATTTCCCCTGCTGTTTGCAGGAGAGTGAATGGAGGTGTTGAACCGGATCACGGACCGTGTAGGAGCCTGGTGTCCACACCGGCAGTTGCCATCGGGTCGTGGCCTGGGCTGGTGTCCAGGTCATAGTCACAGTGATCGTCTGATTTGAAGCTTCCGTTAGGTCCAGACGAACCCTGACGGCAGACAAATCGCTCGTCATCAAATCAACGGGAGACCGCGAAGTCCTGGGGTGCTTCCACGGTGTAGCCCTGGTCCTGCAACCCTGGAATGCTGGTCATGGCCTGATGCAGTGCATAACGGCGGATGATTTGACTCAGCTGTTGTTGATAGAAAGGCTGGGCAGCGTCATGGCCCAGGTCTGTCACCAAGTCGAGACACTGCTGTCCTGGAAGCTGACGCCAACCCAAGCGGATTGAGCCCTTGCTTGCCAGGACCTCAACGGGAATCTGGCCTGAGCCCAGGGTGAAAAGGATGGTCCGACGCGTGACCTTGTATCCCTGTTCTTGAAGCACAACCTGCAAGCGCTCAGGATCGTCCAGGGCGGTGGGCAGGATGGAGAGATGGGACATGAGCCGAATGCCCGCTTTTCAAAACCCTAGCCAGCAGAACACGAACGGGGAATCCTCTTGTGCGTTTCTGTCGCCGCCTGCCACCCACTGGCCACAATTTGATCCCCCCCTGCGGTTGGGGGTCATGGCATCTGGCAGGGGAAGCAACCTGGAGGCTCTCGTGCATGCCTGTCGCGACGGTCGTGTGGATGGCAAGGTCGATCTCCTCGTGGTCAATAAGGCCGACTGTGGCGCTCGAACGCGAGCGGAACGCTTAGGGCTTCAATCCCTGGTTCTTGACCATCGTGAGTACCCCACCAGAGAGGCACTCGATCATGCCCTGGTGTCCTGTTTTCGTGATGCTGGGGTCGAAGCCATCGTGATGGCGGGTTGGATGCGGATTGTGACTGACGTGCTGATAAACGCCTTCCCAAGGCGATTGATCAATTTGCACCCGTCTCTTCTCCCCAGCTTTCGAGGGGTTGATGCGATTGGCCAGGCCCTCGAGGCCGGAGTGAAGATCACTGGCTGCAGCGCCCACTGGGTGGCACCAGAGGTCGATTCAGGACCCGTGATTGCCCAGGCAGCTGTGCCGATCTTCCCAACTGATGACAAGGATTCACTGGCGGAGAGAATCAGGCGCGAGGAGCACCGCTTGTTGCCCTGGGCCGTCGCTCTCGCTGCTCAGCAGTGGCGCGCTCAGGGATAGAAGGGAGCCAGAGGTAATCCTGTGGTTGGAGGGAAGCCAGCCATCAAGTTCAAACACTGGACGCCTTGGCCAGCCTGCCCCTTGATCAGATTGTCGATGGCGCCCATCAGAACAATCCGACCCGTTCGGTGATCCACCTGGACTGAGAGCAGAGCCCGGTTGGTGTGCTTGACCCACTTGGTGGCTGGATAAGTGCCGACGGGGAGCACCCTGACCAACGGGTGATGTCGATAAAAGGCCTCCAACACCGTGGTGCAGTCATCTGCGGTGAGACCTGGGTCGCGAAGACGCCCGTACACAGTGGCCAGCAGTCCACGAACCATTGGCACAAGGTGTGGCGTGAACTGAAGCTGAATTTCGCTACCGGCCGCTTGCGTCGCCAACTGTTCAATCTCTGAGGTGTGTCGATGACCGATCACCCCATAGGGACAAATGGATTCGGACGCTTCGGCTAGGAGGAGATGTTCCTTGGCCGCTCGTCCTCCACCGGATGTTCCTGTTTTGGCGTCGATGATCAAGCCTTCGGTTTCGATCAGTCCCTGCTTCAGAAACGGCAGTAACGGAAGCAGGCTTGCCGTGGGAAAACAGCCAGGAGCAGCCACAAGGCGGGCGTCAGCGATGGCAGGCCCATTCCATTCAGGGAGGCCATACACCGCTTCTTCGCAGAGCTGATGGTCCTGACGCTGGCGTTGGGATGCTTCGTGGACATAGACCTGCGACCACTGGTCCAGAGAGCGGTATCGGTAATCGGCAGAGAGATCAACGACCCTGACACCACGCTTCAAAAGGGCTGGCACCAGATCACTTGCCAACCCGTTGGGGAGACTCAGCAAGGCGAAGTCAGCACGGTCGGCGATGCGATCAGGATCGGGCGCCTCAATTTCAGGGTCATCCTGAAGGGGGAGAAAGGGGCAGACCTCACTCCAACGCTTTCCAGCGCTCCGTTCACCCCCCAGCAAGGAGACCTTCAGACCTGGGTGGCCTTCAAGCAATCGAAGAGTTTGTAGGCCGCCATACCCGGAGGCACCGATCACAGCGACCGTGGCTGACGTCATGCCAGGCCGTCCCGGAGGAATGTTGTCCATCAACCGCTCTCTCTTCGGCAGTCAGTCTTCGCCAGATCGTACCGGTGTCGATAATGAGTGGAGATTTATGTCACAGGCCCGCTGAGCACCTCACACGCAACTGAAGACCTGTCATCCATCCGATTTGACAGCATTCCCGATGCACTGGCGGCGATTCGCAACGGAGAGTGTGTTGTCGTCGTCGACGACGAACGCCGGGAGAACGAAGGTGACTTGATCTGTGCGGCCCAGTTCGCCTCCCCCGATCAGATCAACTTCATGGCGACCCACGCCCGGGGTCTGATTTGTCTCTCCATGGAAGGCGAGCGCCTTGACGCTCTCGACCTGCCCCTGATGGTTGATCGCAATACCGATGCCAACCAGACCGCCTTCACAGTGAGTATTGATGCTGGTCCTGAGCATGGAGTCTCAACCGGCATCTCCGCAGAAGACCGCTCACGCACCATCCAGGTGGCCTTACGAGCGGATGCCCGCCCTGCCGATCTGCGCCGACCAGGGCACATCTTTCCCCTGCGTGCCCGTCAAGGAGGCGTGCTCAAACGAGCGGGCCATACCGAAGCAGCTGTGGATCTGGCCAAGCTCTCAGGCCTGAATCCGGCCGGTGTGATCTGCGAGATCCAGAACCCCGATGGCTCGATGGCGCGGCTTCCGGAATTGCGTGCCTACGCCACCCAGTGGAATCTGCGATTGATCAGTATCGCCGACCTCATCCGCTATCGACTGGACAACGAGCGTTTCGTGGTTCGCCAGGCCCATGCCGTCATGCCCAGCTTGTTTGGGTCCTTTCAGGCGATTGGGTATCAAAACCAACTCGATGGCAGTGAGCATGTGGCGGTCATCAAGGGTGATCCCGAGCACCTCAAGGAACCAGTCCTCGTCAGGATGCATTCCGAGTGCCTGACCGGTGACGCCTTTGGCTCGCTCCGTTGTGATTGCCGCCCCCAACTAGAAGCTGCCTTGCGAAGCATCGAAGCCGAGGGCGAGGGCGTCGTGGTCTATCTGCGACAGGAAGGCCGAGGCATTGGCCTGATCAACAAACTCAAGGCCTACAGCCTGCAGGATGGTGGCCTCGACACGGTTGAAGCCAATGAGAAACTCGGCTTTCCTGCCGACTTACGCAACTACGGAGTTGGTGCGCAAATTCTCAGCGATCTAGGGATCCACAGACTTCGTCTGCTCACCAACAACCCCCGCAAAATTGCTGGACTCGGTGGTTATGGACTTGAGGTTGTTGACCGAGTGCCTCTGGTGATCAGCCCCGGTGATCACAATGCTGAGTACCTGGCGGTCAAGCGAGACAAGCTTGGCCACTGGATCAGTGATATCGCCACGGTGGTCAGCTGGGATGGGGATTCCGATGGGGCTTCGCTGATTGATGTGAAAGCCGATGCGGATGCCCTGGCCCAGCGCCTTGGCTTTGCGCTTCTGCCTGTGAGCGCTCCGAGGCTCCTCGCGCTCTGGGAGCGTCCGCAGTTGGCCTGGCGACTCGCCGAGCTCTCCGAGGGTGATCCCCCAGATCAATCGCAGCGTGCAGCCCGTCTCAAGGAGTTGCTTTCGGGCCTGGCCCTCTGGACACACACCCGACGCATCGGGCTCTACAGCACTGGACGGGCCGAGCAACTGGATCACCCGCCCCAACGGCTCGATCGCAGAGAAGGCTCTTTAGTGGAGCTTCGCCAAGGAAAGGTGTTGGAGCAGCTCGAGCAGGGTGAACCCTTGCTGCTCCAGTGGACCTAACTCAGGCGATCTGTAATCAGGCCTCCTGAACCGTCACTTTTTCAATGCGGGATCCGTTGCGGAGGGCCAGAACGACCTCCAGATCACCTGTTTGACCGAAAACAGTGTGAACACCATCCAGATGGGGCTGAGCTTCATGGACGATGAAGAACTGGCTTCCCCCGGTGTTGCGGCCGGCATGAGCCATCGACAGGGCACCAGCTACATGCTTGCGGCTGTTGATTTCACAGTTGATCGTGTAGCCGGGCCCCCCGGTACCGGGCATGCCCTTGGCTCCTTCCCGTGAATTAGGGCATCCGCCCTGGGCCATGAATCCATCGATCACGCGATGGAAGGCCAAACCGTCATAAAAGCCATCGTTGGCCAGCTTGACGAAATTGGCCACCGTGTTTGGGGCGTCCGCATCGAACAACTCCAGCCTGATCTGGCCGGCGTCCGTCTCCATCAGAACAGTCGTCAAGGGGCTGATCGCAAAGTTGAATCGTACGCAGGCGATGATGGGGACCGGCTTGGTCATCAATCAGACATGAGCGCTTCAGCACTCCCAGCTCCCTTTGAGAACGCCCGGGTGGGGGTGATCGGAGGCAGTGGTCTCTATGCCATCGATGGCCTCTCTGAGGTCAAGGAAGTTCAGATCGATACACCGTTTGGTACCCCCTCCGATCAGTTTCGCCTGGGTCGGCTTCATGGCGTGGATGTGGTGTTTCTTGCGCGGCATGGTCGCCAGCACCACCTGTTGCCCAGTGAAGTGCCCTATCGCGCCAATGTTTGGGCGCTGCGCTCCTTGGGGGTGCGTTGGCTCGTTTCCGTCTCAGCTGTTGGTTCCCTAAGGGAGCACCTCCGCCCTCGCGACATGGTGGTGCCCTCTCAATTCATCGATCGCACGATGCAACGTCCCCAATCCTTCTTTGGCGATGGCTGCGTGGCCCATGTGAGTCTTGCTGAACCCTTCTGCCAGCGACTGAGTGAATGTCTGGCCAGGGCAGCGGAGGCGCAGATGCCTGCGGGGCACCATTTGCATCGTGGTGGCACCTATCTCTGCATGGAGGGGCCTGCATTTTCAACCCGAGCTGAAAGTGAGCTTTACAGGAGCTGGGGATGTGATGTCATCGGGATGACCAACCACACGGAAGCTCGCCTTGCTCGCGAGGCCGAGATCGCCTATGCGTCACTGAGCATGGTCACCGATTTTGATTGCTGGCACAACGATCACGATGCCGTTTCTGTGGAAATGGTGGTTGGCAACCTTCGTGCCAACGCCATGGCGACAGGACCCATCCTTCAACAGCTGATGGAGTCGCTGCGCGAGTCCTTCCCCGAATCAGTTGCCCATACGGCACTCAAGGATGCGTTGATGACTGCACCGCAGGCTGTCCCTCAAGAAACGCGTCGGAAACTGGATCTGTTGACGGCTCCTTACTGGGGCTCCCTCGGTGAAAATTAACCCAGGGAGCCACGTATTAAAGGCTGACCCCGCATCGATCGAGCGCTGCACGAAGTTGATGGTGATGAGCCTCCAAGCAGTTGCCTGCCTCCTCTGTCGATAGACCGGAGGCCGCCATCAGCAGCGCCAGCTTCACGGAGCCACCACTCTGCTGCAGAAGCTCTTCTGCTTCAGTTCTGGTAACGCCAGCAAGATCTCGGAGCATCCTGAGGGCACGGTCCACCAACTTGCTGTTGGTGGCGGCTACATCCACCATCCTGTTCCCGTAGACCTTTCCCAACTTCACCATCACACCGGTCGACAGGATGTTGAGGGCCATCTTCGTGGCCGTACCCGCTTTCAATCGGGTGGAGCCCGTCAACAATTCCGGCCCAGTCAGCAGACGGATGTCGATGGCACAGGGCATCGGGGCTTGATCGCTGGGGACGCACGCGATGGCGATGGTGAGCGCTCCAAGCAATTGTGCCCAGTCGAGTGCACCCAGCACATAGGGGGTGGTTCCGCCTGCGGCAATGCCGACGAGACAGTCAGCGGCCTTAAAATTCCTTGATTGAAGGTCGTCAATCCCTGCCTGCCGGAGATCCTCCAGCCCTTCAGAGCTGCGCAACAGTGCAGGTGATCCACCAGCCAGAACTCCTTGAACCAGTTCCGGGGGGCTGCAGAAGGTAGGGGGACACTCCGCGGCATCCAAGACCCCAAGCCTGCCCGAGGTTCCCGCTCCGATATAGAAGAGCCGCCCCCCCTCTTGCAGCCGCAAGGCGATTTGATCAACAGCGTCTGTGAGTGACTGGCTTGCCGCAGCAACGGCTTCCTGAGGGCGTCGATCCTCATTCACAAACAGCTCAACAAGCTCAGCAGTGCTGAGTCGATCGAGATCAGTGCTTCTTGGATTCGCCTGTTCCGTCATGAGATGACCGCGATCCTCTGAAGGGGTGATCGAGTCTCGACGGGACGTGGATTCAGTCATGACGGCTCATAACAAGTTCTCGAGGCGACGACGAAACTCCTCGAGTTCGTCGGTCTGTTCGACCGGTGGGCTGCTTTGGCCTCCTGGTTCATCCTCCCAACCGCTGACATCCCTGTTTGCCGAGGGTGGGGCAAGCAAAAGCCGTTCTTCGTCTGTCGTGGGCACAAACCCACGTTCAACGAGACGGGCCTCATAACCAGCCTGACGGCAGAAGATCTCGATTTCTTCGCGATCGATCGCCTCAATGTTCGGCACAGGAAAGTCTTGGGCCTCAAGAAGCCCGGCGTAGCGCTCGGCATCATCGCGATTCTCAAACATGAGCACCACGGTTGACCCGGCGAGCTCAAGCGAATGAATCCCCTCACTGTCTCCCCCGGCGTCGTAGAGGAGCACGTGCACAAGCATGGTCTGAAGTCGAGCTTCGGCAGTCTCTCACTGCCATGGGGCCAACAGTCAGTCCTCGGGGTCTAGAGCCAGTTCCTGCAGCCGCCGATAAAGCGCTCTCTCCGCCTCGCTGAGGCTGGAGGGAATCACGACAACGATCTCCACAAGTTGATCGCCGCGCCGTTCATTCAGACTGAGTCCACGCCCCCGCAATCGCAGCAATCGCCCACTGGACGAGCCTGGGGGAACTTGCAGGGTCACCGGACCACTGAGGGTGGGAATGTCAACGGCGCAGCCAAGGGCTGCATCGGCGGGCAGCAGTTCCAGTCGGTAGAGAACCCGCAGACCATCCACCCGCAAACCTTCCTCTGTCTGCACACGAAGTTGCAGGAAATGATCGGCACCGCCGCCAGCCACCCCTGCCAGCCGCAGTCGCCAGCCATCACCCGCTAAGGGTGGGGTCTGCACCTCGACAACGGTTCCATCTGAGAGTTCGAGCTCAACAGCTGTTCCTTGCAAGGCCTGATCGGGCGTGAGATCGACCGTGGTTTCGAGATCTTCAGTCGCCTGAACAGGAGGCGGTGGTGGGGGCTCAGCAGTTGCTGGCCATGACCCTCGAGCGTGTTCACTGGCGTCATCCTGCGCATCCCTTGGCCTTCGCTCCCTGGCCGGTTCTGGGACTCCAAGCACCACAGCCAGGTAGTCCTGAAAATCTGGGAACCCTTCTGCGAAAGGGTCATCTGAGAGCGTTGAAGGTTGCTGACCTGATTCCCAGGACCTGCGTTTCGAGGGGTCACTGAGAACCGCGTAGGCCTCGTTGACCAGCTTGAAACGTTCCTCGGCTTTGGGGTCATTGCCGTTGAGATCGGGATGCCAACGCCGTGCTTCACGGCGGAAGGCACGCTTGAGCGAATCGCCATCGCTGCCAGGGGGCAGTCCCAGCAACGACCAGTAATCGGTATCAGCGGTACGGGTCATCGTCCCAGGGATCCAAACCTTGACGACCTGATCCATAGCGATCGCCGGGACGCCTGCGTGGAGAAGCCCACGGGTCATCATCCCAATCGTCATCAGCGAATAATTCGTCCTTCAGGGAACCAAGGGTGTTGCGAATTCCTTGAAGCGGACTGGCGTCCTGGCGCCGTTCAGCTGCAAGCCGTCGGTTCAGTCCGAACAGCGCCTCCTGAAGTGCGCTCACACTGAGTTCAAGCTCCTGCAGATCCTCCTGCTCGAGGGTGTCCTGGACATCGCGCATGGCCATCTCAACAGCACGCTGTTGGCGTTCTGCTCCGTAGGGGCCAAGCTCCAGTGCTGCATCGCGCAGACGTCGTTCAGCCTGCGCCACCAGGGTCATGGCCCGGTTACGGCGTTCGATCGCCGCGCGGCGTCGACGGTCCTCATCAGCGCGCTCTTCGGCTTCGGCGAGCAGAGCCTTCAGCTCATCCTCATTCAAGGCAGAACCACCCTGAATCGTGACCGATTGCTTACGCCCCGTTGTGCGATCGGTGGCACTCACCTGGAGAATGCCATTGGCATCGATGTCAAAAGCAACCTGAATCTGAGGGACGCCACGTGGTGCCGGTGGGATTCCAGACAGTCGGAACCTCCCTAGTGATTTGTTATCGGCAGCCATCTGCCGCTCCCCTTGCCAGACGTGGATTTCAACCGAGGATTGATTGGCTTCTGATGTGCTGAAGACATCGGACTGGCGAACCGGGATTGGGGTATTCCGTGGGATCAACACCTTAATCAAGCCACCCACCGTCTCAAGTCCAAGAGACAGAGGTGTGACGTCATTCAGCAGAAGGTCACGTAACTCACCGGTGAGGATTCCGGCCTGAACAGCCGCACCGATGGCCACAACCTCGTCGGGATTAACCGATTGGCAAGGGTCATGAGGAATCAGGGTTCTGACCAGCTGCTGCACCATCGGCATGCGGGTACTCCCTCCCACAAGAACGACGTCATCAATATCCTCCGCAGACCATCCTGAATCCCTCAGAGCACCTTGGACAGGTGTCAACAGGCGATCCAAAAGATCCGGGCAAAGGCCTTCAAAGGTTGCGCGCTCGAGATTGGTTTCGATGTGAAGAGGACCATCTGCACCCGTGGCGATAAAGGGAAGAGAGATCGGGGTTGTGGTGACTCCGGAAAGCTCCTGTTTGGCTTTTTCCGCAGCTTCAGTCAATCGCTGAAGGGCTTGACGGTCCCTGCGCAGATCGATGCCATGAGCGCTCTGGAACTCCTCTGCAAGCCAGTCGACGATGCGTTGATCAAAGTCGTTTCCTCCCAGCTGCGTGTCGCCGTTGGTGGCCTTCACATCAAAGACACCATTCGCCACACGCAGCAGTGAGACATCAAATGTGCCTCCACCGAGGTCAAAGACCAGGACCCTCCTGACAGCGCTGCGATCGAACCCATAAGCCAAGGCCGCTGCAGTCGGCTCATTGAGAATGCGCTCGACCTGCAAGCCTGCAAGGCGTCCTGCATCGCGGGTGGCTTGCCTCTGGGCATCGTTGAAATAGGCCGGAACAGTGATCACCGCTGCTTCGATCGCCTCACCCAGGTAGGTCGAGGCGTCATCCACGAGCTTGCGGAGGATGTTGGCCACCAACTCCTCAGGGGCGTACTCGCGTTCCGTCAGCGGACAGGCAATGCGCACGTTCCCCTGCTCATTCGCCCGAACCGTGTAAGGGACCGTCAGGCTGGAATCATCGAGCTCATCCCAGGCGCGACCGACAAATCGCTTCAGGTTTGAAAACGTGTTGCGGGGATTCAGGACCAACTGACGGCGGGCCGACTGGCCAACAAGCAGCTCTGCATCCTTCGTAAATCCCACGACCGAAGGGGTGGTCCTGGTGCCCTCGGCGTTGGCAATCACCTGAGGGCGGCCGGCCTCGAGCACGGCCACGACGGAATTGGTGGTCCCTAGGTCAATCCCGACGATCCGGCCCATATCCACCTGTTGGTCGAGCCCACGCTACCGACTGCAACCCCCCTGCCCAAGCAGGGATGGACGGGATGTTGCCCGCCCTTTAAAGCGACCTTAGTGATCAAGCCCCCTCTGCACCGTTACGTTTCAGTTGTTTGTTGCAGCAGGGAATGACCTCTGACCCAAGGGAGCAATACCTCCTGAGGCGTCGTCCAGCTTCTGAGAAGCTTGTTGACGTCAGTTTCAAGAACCTGGCCATCGCCCTTGCCTCGATGGTGGCCATCGTTCTGTTCGCCATCCTCATCGTGGTCTTCTGGGGGTCCCTCGAGTCGATGGGCCGCTACGGCTGGAAGTTCCTGGTCACATCGGACTGGAACCCAGTGGATGATCAGTACGGTGCCTTCACCGCCATCTACGGAACGATCGTTACATCGCTGCTGTCCCTGGCGATTGCTGTTCCCCTTGGTGTCGGTACGGCCATCTTCATCACCGAAAACATCATTCCGCTGAGGATCCGCGAGGTCATCGGCGTCATGGTGGAGTTGCTGGCAGCCATCCCTTCCGTGGTGCTGGGTCTCTGGGCGATCTTCGTGTTGGAGCCTTTTCTTCGCCCATTCCTCACCTGGTTGAACACCGCGTTTGGCTGGATTCCGATTTTCAGCTCACCTCCGATGGGCCCCGGTATGGCCCCAGCCATTCTCATTCTTGTGGTGATGATTCTTCCAATCATCACGGCCATTGCCAGAGATTCTCTCAATCAGGTGCCGACAAAGCTTCGACAGGCGGCCTACGGAGTTGGCACAACACGATGGGGAGCCATATTCAACGTGATGCTGCCCGCAGCCGTGTCTGGAATTGTTGGCGGAGTGATGTTGGCCTTAGGTCGTGCCATGGGAGAAACCATGGCCGTCACCATGATCATCGGCAATTCCAATAACTTCAGTTGGTCGCTGCTTGCACCTGGAAACACCATTGCTGCCATGCTTGCCAACCAATTCGGCGAAGCCGATGGCAGTCAGGTGTCTTCCTTGATGTATGCCGCCTTCGTGTTGATCATTCTGACCCTTGCGGTCAACATCTTCGCCCAGTGGTTGGTGAAGCGTCTCAGCCTTAAGTACTGATTCCCACCATGACCCTATCCACTCCTACTCGTGCAGTCCCCGACCTGAGCTATCGGCCTGGACTGCGCCGCAATATCCAAAGTCGCTTCCTCACGCTTCTCGCGGGGCTTTTCGCTGGTATTGCCGTCCTGCCTCTTGTGCTGGTGCTCGGCTATGTGTTGATCAAAGGCGGCGGAAAATTGAGTTTCGCCCTATTTACAGAGCTCCCGCCTCCTCCTGGCCTTGAAGGCGGTGGTATCGCCAACGCAATCATCGGAACGATCATCGTGTCGATCATCGCTGGGCTGATCGCCATCCCTGTCGGCGTGGGCGGTGGCATCTTCCTTGCCGAATATTCCAAAGGTGGTTCCTTTGCTCAGTTCATTCGATTCGGTACCAACGTCTTATCCGGAGTTCCCTCAATCATTGCCGGTGTTTTCATTTATGGTGTGATCGTCTCTACCAGGATTCTGTTTGGCAATTCCTACAGTGCTCTCGCTGGTGGCCTTGCACTCTCAATCCTGATGCTGCCAACAGTCATTAAAACCACCGACGAAGGTCTGAAACTTGTTTCAGATGATCTTCGACGGGGAGCACTAGGAGTCGGCGCCTCCAAATTCGTCACGGTGGTGCGGATCACTCTTCCGACGGCGTTCACTCCAATCGCAACGGGAGTGGTTCTATCCATCGCCCGTGCAGCCGGTGAAACAGCACCTCTGATTTTCACGGCGCTGTTCTCGCCGTTTTGGCCTGAAGGGATTTTCAATCCGATTGCAAGCTTGTCAGTTCTGATCTACAACTTTGCGATCATGCCCTACGAAGCTCAAAACGAGTTGGCCTGGGCAGCATCATTCGTGCTCGTTGTGTTCATCCTTGCGATGAATCTGTTGGCACGCTGGCTTGGGCGCTTCGCTTCAAAGTGAGCGTTTAGAAAGCCTGTTCCTTTTCAATCCTGACACCTCCTTAACTCTTGAGTCATGACACTCTCCACTCCTACCAACAGTCAACAGGTGTCAGATGATACCTGTATTTCTCTTCAAAACGTAACGATCAGCTACGGGAGCTATGAAGCTGTCCGCAATGTCTATTGCGAGATACCCCGCGGCAAAGTAACTGCGT
This sequence comes from Synechococcus sp. HK01-R, assembly GCF_014217855.1. Lineage (NCBI taxonomy): Bacteria > Bacillati > Cyanobacteriota > Cyanophyceae > Synechococcales > Synechococcaceae > Synechococcus > Synechococcus sp. HK01-R. The sequence goes on from NZ_CP059059.1 coordinate 1,947,003, forward strand.
TTATTGGCCCTTCAGGCTGCGGCAAGTCAACCGTTCTGCGAGCCTTGAATCGCATGAACGATCTCATTGAGGGTTGTTCTCTGAAAGGCCGCGTTGTCTTTGATGGAGCTGACCTCTATGACCCCTCCGTGGATCCCGTTGAGGTCCGACGACGGATCGGTATGGTGTTCCAGCAACCAAATCCTTTCCCGAAGAGTATTTACGAAAACATCGCTTTCGGTGCTCGCATCAACGGCTACACCGGCGACATGGACGAACTTGTTGAGCGTTCCCTTCGTCAAGCAGCTGTCTGGGACGAATGCAAAGACAAATTAAATGAAAGTGGTTACTCCCTCTCTGGTGGTCAGCAGCAAAGGCTGTGTATTGCTCGCACCATTGCCATTCAGCCTGAAGTCATTTTGATGGATGAACCCTGCTCGGCACTCGATCCCATCTCTACCTTGAAGATCGAAGAGACGATGCACGAGCTCAAGAAAAGCTTCACCATCGTGATTGTCACGCACAACATGCAGCAGGCCGTACGAGTCAGCGACATGACGGCCTTCTACAACGCTGAAGCTCAGGAAGGTGGTTCAGGGAAAGTGGGCTATTTGGTGGAATTCAACGAAACCGAGAAAATCTTCAACGCACCTACCCAGCAGGCCACTCAGGACTATGTGTCGGGCCGGTTCGGCTGACCCACCGGGTGGATTGGGTGTCATTCAGACTGGACCCCGGGTTCCCCGGGGTTTTTTTGTACAAAAAAACCGGCCCGAGGGCCGGTTTTTGAAGCGGAGAGGGAGGGATTCGAACCCTCGATAGAGTTGCCCCTATACAGCATTTCCAGTGCTGCGCCTTCGACCACTCGGCCACCTCTCCAGCGGCTAGGTGGGGCAAGTGAGAATGTAGCAGGGCGTTCAGTCGACACCGGCGATGCAACGGAAACACAGGATCACAATCCACTGGCGACAAGAGCAGCGCACAATCAGTCATGACGTGCCTGAGGGGGAGTACATCCTCCAGAGCTTCGAGGCCCAGGGGGATCCACTGCCGTTCTCCTGCCGCAATGGTTGTTGCACGTCCTGCGCAGTCCGTGTCATCAGCGGTTCACTGGATCAACGGGAGGCCATGGGACTGTCTCGTGAGCTTCGTCGTAGCGGCTACGGATTACTTTGCGTGGCCAGGGCCACAGCCGATCTGGAAGCAGAGACCCAGGATGAAGATGAGGTCTATGAACTGCAGTTCGGAAGGCACTTTGGCCAAGGACGCGTACGACCAGGACTGCCCCTCGACGAGGATTGATGATGGACACCACCAACCCTGCAGCCGTATTGGACGAGGCTGGGCTCAACCATGAAGCGATAGAGGAGCTCCACCGTCTTGCTCGCCGGGCAGCCGACGCTGGTGGGACCGTTCTTCAGTCGCACTACGGAAACCTTTCCGATATTCGTTGCAAGGGGAGAGTCGGTGACCTAGTCACCGCCGCGGATCTCGAAGCAGAAGAGGTGGTGATCAGACTTCTGAGGTCTGAAACCCCACAGGTAGGAGTTCTCGCTGAGGAATCAGGAAGCCGTGGACCACAAGAGGGGCTGCAATGGGTCATTGACCCCTTGGATGGCACCACCAATTTCGCGCACGGCTATCCACTGTTTGCGACCTCAGTGGGCCTTTGCTGGAAGGGAACGCCCCTGCTCGGCGCAATCTCTATTCCCTACCTCCACCAGACCTACCACTGTTGTCCAGGGCTGGGAGCTTTCTGCAATGACAAGCCGATTGCTGTGAGCCGTTGCGAGAGTCTTGAGGATTCCCTGCTCGTTACAGGCTTCGCCTACGACCGCCACAACCGCCTAGACAACAACTACGCAGAGTTTTGTTGGCTAACCCATCGAACACGAGGGGTCAGGCGAGGTGGCGCCGCAGCAGTCGACCTGGCGTTCGTCGCTGCAGGTCTACTCGATGGGTACTGGGAGCGAGGACTCGCTCCCTGGGATCTTGCTGCGGGAGTGGCCTTGGTACGCCAAGCCGGTGGTCTGGTCAGCGGTTATCGGAGCGAACCATTTGACTTGCACTCCGGGAACGTGATTGCGACTGGCCAGTCCATCCACACTCTGCTCACCGATGAACTGAGCAAGGTCAGGCCGTTGGATGGGGCTGGTTATGGAGCTCCTGAAATCGGGTCCATGGGATCCTGATAGGGATGTCACTGCCCTTTGGATGGCCCTTCAACCTGCCACGGGTGCTCGCGATCTGAATCCACAGCAGGTGGAGCACAACCACTGGCTCCGTGAACGGCTCGCCAGCGTATATCGACTGTGGGGCTACGAGGAGGTTTCCCCCCCTCGCGTGGAACGCATTGACACCCTCAAGGCTGGAGGGGGAATCGCCAGCCAAGAGATCGTCCGCTTGGTCGCCGACGAGCCCTTGGGCTTGCGACCTGAAATGACCGCGTCTATTGCAAGGGCAGCAAGCACTCGCTTGTCTCAACGGACGCGTCCGCTCCGCCTCTGGGCCTCAGGCACTGTGTTTGAGAGTCGGCAGGCTGATGAGGGGCGCCAGTGCATTGAGGAAAAGCTGCATAGCGGCGTGGAATTGTTTGGTGCACCATCTCCCCATGGGGAACTCGAGCTGCTTTCACTCTTGATGGCCGCTACGGAGAGCCTTGGTTTGAAACCAAGGCATCAGGCACGGCTCTTAGTTGGCCATGCCGCCCTAATGGATCTGATTCTGTCCCCGTTTAAAGGCGAAGAACGGAACCAGGTGAAAACGGCTTTGACGGAACTGGATCGCCTTGAACTGGAACGGTTAGGTCTCGAACCACAGGCTCATGAGCGGCTGTTAAGACAGCTCGATCTCAGGGGAGAACCATCCATGGTCCTGGAGGAGGAGCGTCGATGCTTTGGTCCTCAACCTGTGCTCAAGGATCTGGAAAGGATGTTTAAACACCTGTCTCCTCTTGCGCAGAGGGGAGGGATTGATCTTCAGTTGGATCCCAGCTTCCAACCGCATTACGGGCTCTACGACGGCCTGGTCTTCCAGTTGGTCTGCCAGGGGCACTCCGCACCCGTCGTGATTGCAAGGGGTGGTCGTTACGACACCCTTGTGGCGCGCTTTGATTCCGCAAGGAAGAAAGCCAGTGGACTCGGCTTTAGCTTCTGTCTCGATGATGTCCGTGATCTACCCGGTGCTGCTCAAGCTGCTCGTCAATCATTGACACAGGTTCTGATCGCTTATTCAGACACGACAAGTCTCGAGGACGCTCTAGAAGTTCAGAGGGGCTTGCATCGGGAGGGCGTCACCGCTGAGGTCATGCTGGGGCCTCTAGTGAGCCGTGAGGCTGCTGAACAGGTCTGTCAGGAGCGTTGCTGCAGCGAACTCAGGTGGCTGACTCACTAGAATTCCGACTGCTCGTTCAAACGCATGGCTCATACGATCGTCACTGATGTCTGCGAGGGCATTGCAGATTGCGTTGACGCCTGCCCTGTCGCTTGTATACAACCCGGCAAGGGGCGCAACCGTAAAGGCACAGAGTTTTACTGGATTGATTTTGACACCTGCATTGATTGCGGGATCTGCCTTCAGGTGTGTCCAGTTGAGGGTGCGATTCTTGCCGAGGAACGAGCCGACCTCCAGAAGCGACCCTAGGACGTACGGAAACCTCGCCAACCACTGGCTTGAACCGCGTAACTCGCAAGTAATACCATAAGCAAGTTCGCTATTAAATGTGATGCTGGAACAAGGCCAGATCCAGATCCACACTGAAAATATATTTCCAATCATCAAAAAGGCTGTCTATTCCGGCCATGAAGTATTTCTCAGAGAACTCGTAAGCAATGCTGCCGATGCCATCAACAAGCGGAGGATGGCTTCGATGGCGGGTGATTGCAGCGAGGGCCCAGACGGACTGATAAAGCTGACAATCGACCGTGAGAAGAAAGCAGTTACTTTTAGCGATAATGGAATTGGCATGACTTCTGATGAAGTCAAGCGTTATATCAATCAGGTAGCCTTTTCAAGCGCCGAGGATTTTCTTGAAAAATACAAACAAGAACAAGATGCGATTATTGGACACTTTGGCTTGGGCTTCTATTCCAGCTTCATGGTTGCACGTGAAGTAGAACTGGTTACCAAGTCAGCACGACCTGATAGCCAAGCGGTTCGCTGGACCTGTGACGGTTCGCCCAGTTTCACGTTGTCAGAGGCGGAACGAAGCGAACCTGGAACCGACGTCATCCTCCACTTGCTTGAGGACGAGCTTGAGTATCTAGAACCAGCAAGACTTCGTACACTCATCCAGCAGTATTGCGATTTCATGCCAGTCGCAGTAGAACTGGAAGGAGAATCAATTAACAAGCAAAAGGCTCCATGGCGTCAGAGCCCTAGAGAACTTAATGACGAAGATTACATCGAGTTATATCGTTACCTTTACCCTTTCCAGGGCGACCCTTTGCTTTGGGTTCACCTCAACACCGATTACCCATACTCACTCCAAGGCATTCTCTATTTCCCCAAAATCAGTGGTCGAGCCGATTGGGAGAATGGAGAGATTAAGCTCTATTGCAACCAAGTGTTTGTCAGCGATTCGATCAAGGAAATTGTCCCTCGATACCTGCTACCACTTAGGGGTGTCATTGATTCTCCCGATATCCCATTAAATGTAAGTCGGAGTGCTCTTCAAACAGATCGGAGAGTTCGGTCCATTGGCAATTTCGTCGCCAAGAAGATTGCTGACCGACTGAAGGCACTGATGAAGGATGATCCCAGTAAGTATGCACAGGCATGGGATTCACTCGCACCCTTCATCAAAATCGGAGCTATGGAGGATGAAAAATTTGCGGACCAGGTTGAATCGATTGTCATCTTTGGTACAAGCCATCATCAAACCTCAGAGGGCAATGCCCCCGTCATGCAATCGGACTCCGGTCGAGAGCTCACGACACTGGAGGCTTATTGCTCTCGACAAAAAGAAGGAAGCGAATCAAAACGCATCCTTTATTGCAGTGATGAAATTGCCCAATCAGCTGCCCTTAATCTCTGGACAGAGCAAGGAGCTGAGGTGCTGTTTGCGGATAGCATCATCGACAGCCAATTCATCCCATGGCTTGAGGCAAGGCATCAAGAGTTGAAGTTCCAGCGAGTGGACTCAGAACTCGATGAGTCGCTCCGTGACGAATCAAAGGAACTTGCCGATCAAAATGGAGAAACACAAAGTGAGTCATTGAGAGCGTTAATGAAGGAGGCGCTGTCCAATGACAAAGTCACCATTCAAGTGCAGGGTCTCAGGGGTGGTCTGGATGCACCTGCCGCCCTGATTTTGCTCCCTGAGCAAATGCGCAGGCTGAACGACATCGGGGCGCTCATGGACCAACGCCTACCAGGGTTACCAGAGCACCACGTGCTTGTGGTCAATCGCAATCACCCCTTGGTGAAAGGCCTGCAAAAGCTGGAGGCGGGGGCTGTGCTGACCTCGTCCAGCGCGGAATCTCCAAGCAAGGTCCTTGCAAGGGATCTGGCCACATACCTCTACGACATGGCGAAGCTCAGCGTCGGAGGCCTCGATCCTCAGGACCTCCACGGTCTTCAGCGACGAAGCACGAAACTGTTGGCAGCACTGATGGAGAGGGGGGGCTGAGCCCCTGCTTTGCTAGAATCCTGGTTTGGTCCTAACGGACCGCAGATCAATAGAGGATTCGACCATGTCTCGGGTGTGCCAACTCACCGGAACACGCGCCAACAACGGCATGGCGGTGAGCCACTCTCACATCCGCACCAAGAAACTGCAGCAGGCCAATCTGCAGCAGCGTCGGCTTTGGTGGGCGGAGGGCAAGCGCTGGGTCAACCTGCGTATCACGACACGCGCTCTTAAAACGATTCAGAAGAAAGGTCTTGGCGCTTATGCCAAGTCACTTGGTATTGATCTCAGCAAGATCTGATTGCTCCTAGGGTCAAGCAGTCAGGTCCAGACCCAATGAACTTCAACCGTCGTCAGCTCCTCCGACTACTAGTTGTCGGTGGAGCTTTTTTTTGCCGTGGAAGGTCTGCTCAAGCCCTTGGTGGAACAATGCCTGCCATTGGCAGCGTTGCGCCAATGTTTGACCTGGAAGGAACCGACCGAACCAATCCTGATCAAAAACGTTGGTCTCTAAATGACTTTCAGGGACGCTGGCTCGTTCTCTACTTTTATCCAAGAGATTTCACATCAGGATGCACGATTGAGGCGCATGGCTTTCAAAGTCTCGTCAACGAATTTGATCAAGCGGGGGCCAGCATCGTTGCCATCAGTGCGGATAATTTGGAAGAGCATGAATCCTTCTGCACCAGTGAAGGTCTTGACTTTCCCTTGCTGTCAGATCCAGACGGAGCTGTGAGCCGACGCTATGGGTCATGGATGCCGCCATACTCGATGCGCCATACATTCCTCATCGACCCAGAAGGAGTGCTCTCGGAGAGCTGGACAGGTGTTCGCCCCGTCGGACACGCACGTGAGGTGCTCAGAACACTTCAGACCGCATGCCAACAAAATCGACGAGTTTGACAAGCAGAGCAAATTAGGGAAAGGTAGAAGAAGGCCTACATAGGCTGTCCTCTCAAGGGCAGCCTCGGAGATGGATTTTCATGGCGAGCAAAAAGGGCACAAGTTCATTCATCCTTCTGTATCACCGAACTCCCTTCGATGCGGTTGTTGATTCAGAAGGAAGAATTCAATGGGCTGACCAAAAAAGTCCTAATGGCATAATACCTACACTGAGAAATTTATTCTTGAGCAATCTCGACGGAACATGGATTGCCTGGAGAGAAGTAAATGAAGAAAATGATGATTCGGTCCAACGAACACTGATGTCAAATCCAGCACCATTTGTGCTCAAGAGAATCCCTCTAAATAGCAAACAAATCAATAGCTTTTATCACGTTACCTCAAAGGAATCTTTCTGGCCAATCCTTCATACGTTCCCCACTTACTTCGATGTCAATAATGCAGACTGGGGAATTTTTGAAACTGTGAATCAACGATTTGCCAATGCGGCCTGCGAAGAGGCGGCTGAAGGTGCAATTGTCTGGGTCCATGACTACAACCTTTGGCTCGCTCCTGGAATGATTCGAGAGCAGCGTCCAGATCTGAAGATTGCATTTTTTCATCATACTCCTTTTCCAAGCAATGACGTGTTCTCTATCTTGCCTTGGCGCGACCAAATTCTCAAAAGCCTTTTATGCTGCGATGTTGTCGGGTTTCATATACCGAGATATACAGAAAATTTTGCACGTGCAGCAAGCTGCCTCATTGGTGCCAAGAAAGGGCCAAAAGTACCTGTAGGTGCAAGATTTCTTGAATCAGGAACGGCTTTGAGCGAACCATCTGAAACGCAGGTGCTGGAATATAACGGTCGAACAATTAGATTATTATCTTCACCTGTAGGAACATCGCCAGACTTAATTCAGGAGCTTGTTCATGAAGAAGAGATCAAAAAATTATCTCAACAGATTGAAGAAGATACACGTAAGGGTAGAAAGCTAATTTTGTCAGCTAGCCGAGTTGACTACACAAAAGGGAATGAAGAACTCTTGCTATCATTCGAACGATTACTTGAGCGTCGGCCAGAACTTCATGGACGGGTCGTTTTGATGTTGGCGTGTGTTTCAGCAGCAAGCGGCATGAAAATCTATGAGGACACGCAGAGATCAATTGAAGAGATGGCAGGGAGGATCAATGGACGCTTTAGCCTGATCGATTGGGTGCCAGTAAGATTCTCTACAAGAAGAATACCTTATAGAGAGATGATTGCTTGGTTTACTCGGTCGGACATTTGCTGGATCACTCCATTACGAGATGGTCTTAATCTCGTAGCAAAAGAATATGCAGCTGCAAGAAAAGGGCAAGATGGCGTTCTTGTCCTCTCAGAGTTTACTGGGGCATCTGTAGTACTCGATGGTGCTGTGCTAACCAATCCTTACTCACATAGAAAAATGGATGAAGCCATTGATATTGCCCTTTCCATGCCACCAGAAGAGCAGATCTTGAGGATGGAAAAAATGACGTCTGCGGTGGAAAGTTTTACGGTTTCAGACTGGGCTGAGGAACAGCTCGGAGCCATGAGCTAGGTGAATCAATGAGGTTCATGCAACTTCGTCGCGCCACCACGACGCTGCTAATTGTCTTGCTCGTCGTCATGACATGGTTGGGTCTAAAGACTGCTCTTGCGAGCCAGACAGTGGATGTAAAGGTACTAATGCCGGCTCCATTCGCTGATGCGACGAAACCCCTGGTGGATCAGTTTAACCAAGAACATCATGGTCATGTTCGTCTTTCCGTGGTCAAAGGACCGCTTGAGACAGAGGCAATCTCCGACCTTGCTATCAGCAGTTTGTTGCTTGGAAATCCACCATTCGATGCTTTATTAATGGATGTGACATGGGTCCCCAAATATGCCAAGGCTGGATGGTTGCAGCCATTGGACCAGTGGTTTGAAAAAGCGGAGTTTGAGCAGCTGGCCAAAGGAGTTCAACCAGGGAATGAATTCGAAGGCCAAATCGTCCGCTGGCCATTTGTCGCAAGTATGGGGCTTCTCTACTGGAGAACAGACCTTATGGATGCACCACCACGGACCCCAGATGAGTTAGTCAAGATCAGTAAGCAATTACAATCAGACCAAAAGGTACCGTGGGGGTACGTTTGGCAAGGACGACAATATGAAGGATTGAGCTGTGTCTTTCTGGAAATGATTCATGGCTTTGGAGGGATTTGGTATGACCCATCCACAGGCACTATTGGACTGGATCAAAAACCAGGTCTTGCTGCTGCCAATTGGTTAACTAACCTGATCAAAGACGGCATTAGCCCACGAGCTGTCGCAAATTTTACTGAGGCAGAATCGTTGCAGAGTTTCAAAATGGGGGAATCAGCATTCATGAGGAACTGGCCGTACGCGTGGGCTGAATTACAAAAGGAAGATAGTTCCGTGAAGGGGAAGGTGGCGGTGACGACGATGGTCGCAACTAGTGAAGAAAATTCTGCAGCCACTCTAGGAAGCTGGGGATTGTCGATTTTGAATGGCACAAAGCATGCGGATGAAACAGCAACAGCCATTCGCTTTCTAACATCACAGTCAGCACAGCGGACCTTAGCCATGTCTCATGGATATACCCCCACATCCACCGAACTGTTTAATGATCCTGAGTTATTGACTATTAATCCAATACTCCCTGAATTATCAATTGCACTGAATCATGCAATTGCACGTCCAGAGACTCCCCTCTACGCACAGATAAGCGATGCTTTACAACGCAACCTGAACAGCGCCTTAACCGGTGAATCCCCCTCAAATCAAAGCATGCAGGAGACAGAAATATCTACCGAATATATCATTAAATCAGCAGGAGGGCGCAGATGATCTATCTTTTATTGCCAGCATTTATTCTCTTACTACTAGTTTATGGAGCCCCAATGCTCCATTATTTATGGATGAGTTTTCACGCCAACTCTGTTTTAACTGGCTTGATGCCTGAATTTAATGGTGGTGCTAATTGGGTACGTATCGTTTCAGATGGTCGTTTCTGGCAGGACGCAATACAAACAGGTCGGTTTGCCGTTGTCTCGGTCGGTGTTGAATTCATATTGGCGGTTGCAATTGCTATTTTGCTCGATCAGCGTTGGCGAGGTCGAGGCACTGTTCGTGCTGTGACGCTGATCCCCTGGGCGTTGCCTACGACTGTGATGGCACTTGGCTGGCGTTGGATCTTTAACTCACCGTATGGACCATTAAATCAGTTGACCGATCTTGTTGGTATTGAAACTCTGAATATCCTTTCCAATCCTTCGATTAGCTGGATCGCAACAGTTATTGGAGATGTTTGGAAAACAACTCCCTTCATGGCCTTGATCCTGTTAGCAGGTTTGCAATCTATTCCAAAGGATCTCTATGAAGCCTTTAAGTTAGAAGGAGGAGGCAATTGGTTGTGTTTACGCGACGTCACATTGCCGCTATTGCAGCCGTATATAGCAATTGCATTGATTTTTCGATTAGCGCAGGCATTTGGGGTTTTTGATCTTATTCAAGTGATGACTGGTGGTGGCCCCGCAAGCAGCACGGAGAGTCTTTCTTTATATGCCTATTTAAATGCCATGCGGTTCCTGGACTTTGGATACAGTGCCACACTTGTTGTGGCTAGTTTCGTCCTCCTTACCTTGGTTTGCGCCACTGTCTGGATCATCGCTGGCCGATGGCAACAGATCAATCAAAAATTCGGTAGATCATGAATCGACTCAGAAGTCTGTGGATCGCAATACTCTTAGCCTGGTCTCTTGGACCACTGGTATGGCAGCTTTACACATCGTTCAGTAGTGACCAAGCACTATTAGAGCCATTGACTAGTCTGGATAATCGATGGACATTGTCGCATTACCGATCTATTTTAAATAGTGAACCACCATTCTGGAAATACTTAGTAAACAGTCTGATTGTCTCAGTATTCAGCACACTACTCACACTAGTTTTGGCTTTTCCTGCAGCTTACGCCATCACTAGATTGGGAAAGAAAATAGCTCGTACCTTGTCAGCTGGACTTGTCCTTGCTGCACTCTTCCCATTTGTACTTTTATTTTTGGCGCTTCTTGAATTTGCGAGAACATTCAATCTTGGTAATCATCTGCTGGCCTTATGTTTGCCTTATGCAGCGCTATCACAACCATTGGCCATCCTGATTCTTGCCGCAGCAATACGTGATCTTCCCACTGAACTCGAAGACGCGGCAAGACTTGAAGGCTTTTCCTTGTGGCAGCGTGTACGTTGGATTCTTCTTCCAATTTTGGGCCCAGCAATTACAAGCACAGGCATTTTGGTGTTTCTCTTCTGTTGGAACGAATATCCAATTGCACTAACCTGGATAAGTGATTCAGAGCTCTTGACTTTACCTGTAGCGATTGCACGTATTGCCGGTTCATCCGTGTACTCAGTCCCCTATGGTGCCTATGCTGCAGCAACAGTACTTGCAGCCATACCTCTAATGATTCTTGTCATCATCTTTCAAAAATCAATTGTCAGTGGTCTGACTTCAGGTGCAGTAAAATCATGACCTTGACTTTAACTAACGTCAGCTTCAAGATTGGTGATCAAGACATCCTACGTGATTTAAGTTTTACTGTTAAGCCAGGGGAATGCCTAGCACTTGTAGGCCCCAGTGGTTGCGGCAAAAGTACAACACTACGGTTAATTGCTGGTCTAGACCGACCAACATCCGGTTCCATTTACCTAGGTCAAGATAATGTCACAGATATTGCTCCAGACAAGAGACGAGTTGGAATGGTATTTCAGAGTTATGCTCTTTACCCACACTTGTCAGTGGCAGGAAATCTGGAATTGGGATTACGGATCAGAGGGATTACAAAATCACTTCGTATTCGAAAGGTACAGGAGGTTTTGCAAAGGGTTCAACTGAGTGATCGAGCATCCTTACGTCCGACTCAACTCTCGGGGGGACAACGACAACGCGTTGCTTTGGCTCGCGCCCTTCTTCGTGATCCTAAGGTTTATCTACTCGATGAACCAATGAGTAATCTTGACGCACAGCTGCGCGAAGAACTACGACCTGAACTCAAGCATTTGATCTTGAAAGAGCAAAAACCAGTGGTTTATGTAACGCATGATCAACACGAAGCCATGGCTATGGCAGATCAAATCGCAGTTCTTAGAGATGGGCGGCTTGAGCAACTGGCATCCCCGACAATGCTTTATCAGAAACCTGAAAGTCTTTTTGTTGCTCGTTTTATTGGTCGACCACAAATCAATTTGATCCCCAAGGATGATGGCACAACGATCGGTATACGTCCGGAATGCCTTCGGCTTGATTCTGTTGGTATCCCCTGTCGGCTTATAGAAAGGGAATGGCTAGGTTCACATCAACTCTGGCTGCTCGACTCACAACATGGACATCTCCGCATCACACTTCCAGCTGACGCTGAGCCAAATGAGACACTTCATGTCAGCTGGAATACAAACGAGCAACATTGTTTCAATACTGATACGGGCAAACGCCGTAGCTAGTTTGAGCTTGACGATGGTTTCACCATGCAAGCACCAGTTAGCGAACCTCTGGTGATCTGCGGGATGGGTTCTCTGGGCCAGTTGTGCCTCGAGAGGCTCCGTCCATTTGATGTTGATCTGATCTGTGTTGATTGCAAGCACCCAGCCTGGAGATCAGAAGAGTTAAAGGCCCAATATGAGGATCAGCTAATCCTCGGGGATATGCGTCTGTCATCAACGCTCAAACGAGCACAGGTTGGCCGTGCTCGAAGCGTGCTTTTACTGAGTTCAGACAGCACGATCAATCTCGAGGCAGCTCTGCATGTCAGAATTCTGAACACAAAGGCAATCATCGTTGTCCGATCTTCGAGCCAACAGGAATCACTCAATGACCTACTTGAAGCCAGAATTCCAAATCTGAGAGTTGTCGATCCACTCTTGCTCAGTGCAAGTGCAATTGCCCAGTCACTGAGACCTGAGCAAGTTCCAGCTACATTTACTGTTTTCAAGCAACGAATCACACTTCAGCATCATGATACACCTGTCGATTTTTCTTCGAAGTACTTATCACGAGTATTAAAGCTGGGTATCAGTACGGATGAAGATCTAAATGATCAACTAGTGCTCACTCTTAACCATCAAACAAATGTCTATGGCCGAGGTAAAGCTACGAGATCGATGAGACAGGTTATCCGAAGATTATCTGTCATTATTCTCGACTTTGGCCGATATTTAAACCATAGGGTCAAGAATATTCAATCATGGGACCTGCTTATCATAACCGCTCTAATACTTCTCATTTCTGGAATACCTTATTTTTCCAATGGCCATAGCATTCAATCTGGATTTTTGATCACCCTGGCACTGTTAAAAGGAGAGTTTGTCGATCCAGTCAATGTGTTGATTGAGCATTCTGGCCAAGGCATTACTTCCTTGTCACCATTTGCACTCATTCTTGCTGTAACCTATGCGAACCTAGGCACAATTCTAACTGCTGCAATTGTCGCCCTTATTCTCGATCAATTGCTCAGTAGAAGGCTGGGTCTCAGTCCGCGCCGTCGACTCAGCACTGGTTCGAGAAGTGTGATCTTGCTTGATGGAGGATCGCTTGCAGACTTGGTGAGTTCACAGCTTACAGCTGTGGGAATCGAGGTGCTAAGACTTTCCAGCCAGGATGATAGTCCAAATCTATCGACTAGCCAACTTCAACGATGGACTCGACATACACAATTTGTTGGTGCAGGATTGCTCTCAACAGATCTTCTGAAGAATTTACGTCTAGCCCTTGAATGGCAAATGGTTTTCACCTCAAGCAGAGTTGCAATTATTACGAAGGATCTTGATGCTGGAGAGAGCCTTGAAGACCTACTGGGAGGTATCAGCTTTATTTCTACACTTGATCTTGCGGCTGACGCGTTTGTTGCAACTGCCTTTGGTGAACAAGTTGAGGAGGTGAGACGAATTAATGGACGCACAGTTTTGCTCGTAAGGTATCGTATTGACGAGCATGACACATTAGTTGGTTCAACCATTTCGCGTATTCAAGAGGGTTTTGGCGTTACAGCTCTCGCATTACGTCGAAGCCATGATCGGCATGCCAAGATCTTTCCCTCACTTGAGTCAAGGCTCATTCAGGATTCAGAGCTTTTCGTTTTGGCTGATTTGCAGGGGCTGCGTCGCATTGAACTTAATCAATGCGATCCACCTCGCTGGCGACTGAAGTATCAGGTTCAGTGTCGATCTGCTCAAAGTTTCGATACGCAACAGGTCTTGGCACGACATCTGGGAATGGCACCAGGTCAATTCGCCGCATCAATGGATGGACTCTGGCATTACACCCCCACGATTGATCGAGACTTAGCGAAGCAACTTCAACATGAACTTCAGCGAATGGCTGTGCGCACTGAGCTCATCGAGACAAAGGGTTGACCCTGTGTTGCTCGCAACATCAGATCGAACCTCAATCGACTGAAATGGAATCAAGCATGGATGACCACCTTGATCTGGATACTCTGGAATTCGCGGTCTGATGTCCTGCTCTGCATCATGCTGCAGACAACCTTCCTTCTTGGAGGTGTTCTTATCCGATCCGTCAGTGCATCCGATGGATTGCCAACCAATGCTGCCCCCACTCTCCACACCCAGACTCATGATCGTTGATTGATCTCATGACTGAACAAACATCAAGAAGTAGTGGCTATCTCGACAGTATCCCTGAACCGATTCCCCTTAGTGAACGACCAGGTGAGTGGCCAACTCAGTTATTTGTCCATGGTGGTCGGGCTCCAGTGAGCTGCCGAGTTTTGTTGATTGAACAGGAAACAACCCAATGGATTAACGTTAATGATAGAGGTGTCCTACAGCAGCTTAAAGTGCTGAACGAACCCCTATGGATTCAGATACGTGGATTGGCAGATCCAGAATTAATCAAATCCTACCTTGATGTTCTAGATATTGAACCAGAATTTTGGCCATTGTTGCTAACAGCGCCGCAACAAGCACGTATTGATTCATTTCCCTCCGCTGTTCTAGGAGTCCTCCATCAGTTCTCTTTGGCATCCAACCCCTCACATCTTATTAGTGAGCAGTTCACGATTCTTTTAGCCCACGGTTTTCTGATTACAATTCAGGAGAATCCTTTGCTTGAATTCCGTGAACTTGAGCATTGGATTCACTCTCTCAAGTCAACAGAAGATTATCTTGATCTTGATAATTTATTCCATTATTTAATCGACGAGATTCTGGACACGCATTTGCCGATGCTTGAAAGCGTACGATCTTATCTTGATGAATTGGAGGAAGCCGCATTATTGAGACCAAAGCCCTCGGTTCTTAAGCGTGCATTCACACTGAGACGAAATCTTCGCAAGGCAAGAAGACAGTTGTGGCCCTTAAGAGATCATTTAATCTATCTTCTACGTAAAAGTCATCGACTACTTGGACCTGTTGCTCGACAAGGCCTCCATGACATGGCTGACCATGTCAATATTTTACTAGAGATCGGCGATCGAATTCTCCATCAGGCCGACGCCGTTAATGATGCTTACATGGCAAGCACTGGCAATCGCATGAATCAAATCATGAAGACACTGACAATTGTCAGCACAATATTCGCTCCATTAACGTTCATCGCTGGAATCTATGGGATGAATTTTGAAAATATGCCAGAATTGAAATGGTCTTTTGGATATGCATACTCTCTTATTTTGATGAGTGGTATAGCTGCTTTCCAGGCTTATTTCCTTTGGCGCCGGGGATGGTTCCAAGACTGGACAGGCGGCCCTGACAGTCGATCTGATCGATAACGTCTACTTAACCCCAGGCCTTCGTGGCGAGGCCAGAATAAGGTTGACACACATGGCAGTAATGGCCATCAACTCGAGAACCATCCCGCTCACTCTGCTCAGCGGCTGCTCGTTCGCTCTTTGTCTCTCTGCCTGGCCTTCCTCCGCGTCAGAGGTCATCGCGATTAAAGGGTCTAGCACCGTGTATCCAATTACGGCCCGTGCAATTAAACAATTTCAGCAAACTTCTCAGGGTCGCTCCGTTCAGTTTTCTCTGAAGGAAACAGGCTCATCAGCTGGATTTCGTGAGTTCTGTTATGGCAAGATCCCAGTAGCTAATGCATCTCGACCAATCTCCAAAAAAGAGATTAGTGCCTGCACCTCAAACAATATTCGGTTTATCGAGCTACCGATTGCTTTCGATGCAATTACTATAGCTGTGAATAAAAACAATAATTGGGTCACCTCAATCACCACGAAAGAGCTGCAACGCCTTTGGAATAGGAAGGCATCTGGATCTGTGACCCGCTGGAATCAAGTTAATCACGACTTTCCTGACCGACCCATCAAGCTCTGTGGACCAGGCAAGGATTCCGGCACCTATGATATTTTCAATAAGGCCATTAATGGTTCATTAAAAAACTCCCGTTCGGACTACACCGCTAGCGAGAACGATAATGTGTTAGTGGATTGCGTTATCAATAATCAGAATGCGCTTGCTTATTTTGGTTTTGGCTACTTTAAGAAAAACAGTTCAAAGCTGAGGGCATTGAAGGTCGTAAGCCCCAACGGTAATCCCGTGGCCCCTTCAATTGCAAATGTACAAAAGGAGCTTTACCAACCTCTGTCGCGCCCTCTCTTTTTGTACGTTAACGATCGAATGCTCAACAATGACAAGAGTCTTAGAAACTTTGTAGCCTTTTATCTTCGCCGTGCTGAATCATTAGTGAAGGAAGCGAATTACATCCCTCTGCCCTCGCGAACCTATCGTCTTGTCGAATCAAAGTTGTATCGTCACATTCTAGGGAGTTCTTTTTCTGGGACAATTCCCGTTGGCCTGACTATTGGTCAGGTGCTTGAGCAAAGCTTTGATCAACACAAGAAACCTGCTTATCGTTAAATTGTCCCAATGCCTTTTTTATGCAATTGGCTCCTATCACAATTGGTGAGTTTAGTCACTCTTTAATTCAAGTACAATTGCATCGCATTGTTTCTCTTCAAGTTAATGTTATCGAAGATCGAGATGTCGAGCCATTGCACCAGCTCCGCGTCAGCTTGCGGCGACTTCGTTGTGTGCTCTTGCAATTTGAGCCGTTTCTTGACCTACCGAATGGTGTTACAGAACGAAGAGTTTCCCGCCTATGTTCATCACTAGGACTCACCAGAGATCTTGATGTTCTACAGGAACTTGTTTCCGGTTCATTTTCAACGATGCTTGGTGGTAAAACTGATGAAGAGCTTGATGCTCTGAAGAAGGCTATTGGTCGTGAGCGTAAACGAGCAGCCACCGATATGAAACAGTTTTTACGAAGTTCTACCTATCTTAAGTTTATCTCACGTCTTCAAGGCTGGACTCGCAAACCCAAATTCCACCATTCTGCATCCCAGCCAATTGACGACTGGGTCGATGAATTGATTACCCCTTATCTATCTGCTCTGTGGTTGCATCCTGGCTGGCATCTTGATCCGATCAGCCACTCGATCGAACTCCATTCATTGCGAAGCAAGATTAGACGTACTCGCTATATGCTTGAGAACATCAAAACTCGCTGTAGATCTGACCTTGATATTCATCTTCGTCAATTCAGAAGACTGCAAGAACTTCTTGGAGATCTTCATGATCTCCATGTTTTTGATCATTTGATCAATGAATCAAGAATTAGAATCTCTGAGAAGCAAAAGAATCACGTGCTTCACGCCAGCCATCAACAACAAAAGCAGATTGTCACTCTTTGGGATGTCCATAGTCGGCGTCTTTTAAGATTATCGACGCGACGCGTACTCAGTCGACGCATTTCAACTCATCCAACAAAATATCTGCATGTACGCGTGACCTCGACTGAATAGTCAGGATTTTCGATGGATCTGCTGGATGGTCAAATTGTTCTGACCAGGCCAGTAAACATTGATCAACAGTCAGTTGATTCCCGAGATCAAGGCAGGATGCCATCACCATTGATGCCGCTGCCTTGACTTTGGGGTCATAGCTCAGGGCTGAACAGGGTGCTCCAGCCAATTGTGCCAAAATCAGAGCATGTAGACGCATCGGAATCACTAACCTCGCCCTTGAAAAAATATTCAACGCCTGATCGATTGTTTGGCATGTTGAAAAAGTTGAAGCTTCTTTCAGTCGCTTCGTGAAGGCATCCAGCGTCTGAAGTTCATCTGGAAGCAGACGATCTTGATCGGCATGAAATGCCAACCAATGAATCGTCACACCTGTCCGACTTTGCAGTCGACTCAACGCTGTGATTAAGACAATCCATCCTTCATCGTCGAGGCGTTCAGTCGGCCTCCAACAAACGACAACATCCCCTCCCCCGATCCATTGCCGCCCTGGATGGCACCAAACAGGATCTGGACCCCAGACCATTGGAACCGATCGTTGCCAACGACAAGCCTGTTGATAGGACACCAGATCTCGCCAGCTGATTGCTGTGGTCAAAGGCAAAACCATTTGAACCAGCCATCGGCTAACGACTCGGTTCAGGGGGCCTAATCCTTGGCCCCAAAGCAGCACTTTTGTGTTGCACACGCGGCTGATCACGATCAGCGTCAGGTAGTAGAGGAGGCTACGGAAGCTCGTGCTGTCCTGGAGGAGGCTTCCTCCCCCGAGGATCAACACATCACTCGTCGCAACCGCTTTGAGAACGGAGCGAAGGGAACGACGTTGAACCGTCTTGCTACTCGGCACCAGTTCTGATACGAGCCTTTGGTCGTAGGCCGTGATCAGCAGACGACAGCTTGTAGGAATCTGACCCACAAGAACCTGAAGTAAGGCGTCATCGCCGAGATTGTGCTCCCCGTAGTAGCCGCATAGCAGAACCCGCCTTGCGCCTTTGCCGGCTGTCGCCATGGCGGATGTTCGGAACCCAGCCATTATCGGCTCTCGAAAGGTTCTAGGTTGAGTTTGTGTCGCCCTCCTTATGCACGCTCTCTCCCTCGGAACCTGGTGGATCCACTGGACCTCGGTTCTGGAGTGGATCCTGGCGATTGTCTTGCTCCATCGCCTTGCTCGTCTTGAGACGGCACCGCGCCTGAATGGCCTTGCGCTCGCCATGACTCCTGCGTTGGTGAGTGCAATGGCGGCCTGTAGCTGGCATCTCACCGACAACAGCGAGCTCTTTCGTCCACTGGTGCTGCTTCAGGCCCTCTTCACCCTGGTAGGCAATTGCTGCATGGCTTTAGCAGCCTGGAATCTGCAAAGAACGACCCGTGCCTGACTCCCTGTTGCATTTGACGACTCTGGATCCGGCTCCTCTCTTTGCTGCGTCCCTGATTCCTTATCTGGTCTTCCTGTGGTTCGTGGGTCGAACGCCCCTGATTCCGAAACTCAGCAGGCTCGGCTTTCAGCTCACCATTCTTTTTGTGCTGATCACCATCCTTGCCGCACTCTGGGCTTTGATTCGGTTCGATTCAGAACTGGTGCAGATTGACTGGCTGCACGGTGGTGCCGAGGCCTTTCTGACCTTGAGCAATGGACTGATCCTGGCCGGCCTCCTCCAACGCCATGATCAACTCAAGGGAACTCCCAGCGGTGAATAACTCTTACGAGGTTGAGACGGATCCCCTCGAAAAGCGGAGGATGAAGCGTCGCATCACGATCTGCATGATCACTTCGCTTCTGGCCATTGCTCCCGCCACGGTTTCCTGGACGCCGAAGGTGGCCCTCGTGATGGTGGTGTGCAATGTCATCGCCATTGGCATCGGCAAGGCCACCATCAAATACCCGAGTGAGGGTGCCAAACTCCCCAACCCCGCGTTCTTCGGCGGTATGGGTCACGCTGCTCTTCTGGCAACCACAAGCCTTGGGCACATCATTGGCATCGGCGCGATTCAGGGGCTTGCCGCCCGTGGCGTGCTCTGAACAGCTGTCACCATTTCTGAAATTTCGCAGACCGGTCAAGAAAGACCGGTCTTTTTTTTACCCCTGCACAAGCGCCGTCGGTGTCCGGTCAAGGGGTGACGAAGAAGCGAGATTTGGGAAATGCCCGGTAATGCGATCGGCCATCTGCTGTGGAGTGAGCCCAAGAGCTTCAAAACTCTGTTGTGGTGTGGCGTGATCAACAAGGCAATCCGGAATCCCGAGTCTGTAGAGGGGAATCAAAATTCCACTGTCGTTGAGCGATTCCAGTACGGCAGCACCAAAACCGCCTGCCAGTGCCCCCTCCTCCATGGTGACGACACGCCCAATCCGCTGCGCCAGTGGATGGATGAGTTGCTCATCCAGAGGGCGAAGGAAGCGTGCATTGATGACGGTGGCCTCAGTTCCTCTCGTTGCCAGAAGATCTGCCGTCGCCATTGCCCTGCTCACCATTGAGCCGTAGGCCACGATCAAGAGGTCATCACCCTGACGCAATACCTCACCACAACCGATGGCGAGGGGCTCCCAGCCCTCTTCCATCAAGGGCACACCTTCACCCGGGCCCCGTGGGATCCGTATGGCGGTTGGTCCGTCATGGTGCAAACAGGTGACGAGCATGCGTTGAAGCTCCGCCTCATCACAGGGGGCCATCACTGTGAAGTTGGGAATGGCCCGGAAGTAACTGATGTCGTATTGACCCTGATGGGTTGGCCCATCAGCACCGACGATGCCAGCGCGATCGAGCACAAACGTGACGGGGAGCTTCTGAATGCCCACATCGTGAATGAGCTGGTCGTAGGCCCTTTGAAGGAACGTGCTGTAGATCGCCACCACCGGCCTGAGTCCTTCGCAGGCCATGCCGGCAGCGAGGGTGACGGCATGCTGTTCAGCGATGCCGACGTCGATGTACTGCTCAGGAATCGCCTTCTGAAGGAGATCCAAACCTGTACCGGTGGCCATCGCAGCCGTGATTCCAACGACCCGACCGTTCTGCTCACAGAGTTTGACGAGGGTCTGACCGAAAACCTTGCTGTAGCTGGGAGGCTTGGGTGTTTTGCTGGGACGTGCCTTCCCAGTGGAGAGATCAAAAGCGGACTGTGCGTGATAGCCGACCTGGTCGGCCTCCGCATAGGGATAGCCCTTGCCCTTTGTCGTGATCACATGGACCAGGACAGGACCACCAACACGGTGTGCCGCCTGGAATGTGCGCGTCATCTCGGCCAAGTCATGGCCATCAATGGGCCCCATGTAAGTGAAGCCGAGCTCCTCAAAAACAGCCCCAACCTTCGGCACGGCCAGTCGCCGCATACTGCCTTTCAGGCGATTCAGCTCGGCCGGCAATTCTCCGCCCATGAAGGGGAGATGTTTCATGCTCTCCTCAACGGAACCCGAGAGGAATTGCATGGGCGGGCTCAGGCGCATGCGGTTGAGGTAACTGGAGAGAGCCCCAACCGGTGGTGAAATCGACATGTCGTTGTCATTCAGCACCACCAACAAGGGGGTCTGCGGAAGATGTCCGGCATGGTTGATCGCTTCAAGGGCCATGCCCCCTGTCAGCGCTCCATCGCCAATCACCGCAACGCATTTGAAGTTTTCTCCGCGACGATCCCTCGCGATTGCCATGCCGAGGGCAGCAGAGATCGAGGTGCTGGCGTGTCCAGCACCAAAGTGGTCGAAGTTGCTTTCGCAACGTTTCAGGTAACCGGCCACTCCACCCTGCTGACGAAGGGTATGGAAGTCGGCGTAGCGACCCGTAATCAATTTGTGGGGATAGGCCTGATGGCCTACATCCCAGACCACCCGATCGTGATCAAGGTCGAGGGTTTGGTACAGGGCCAGGGTGAGCTCCACAACCCCAAGACCCGGGCCAAGGTGACCACCGCTGTTGGATACAACTTCAAGATGCCGCTCTCGAATCTGCCTTGCCACATCCTCAAGCTCAGCCGTGGACAGGCCATGCAGCTGATTCGGATGGGTCAATTGGCTCAGTTGCATGCCCGTCCCGCGGCCGATTGATGCAATCTACGGTTCCTCTTGCGGATGCGGCGGTTGCGAGACTGGAGGAATGGATCACTATCTCCCCCGCATCCTGCGAGCCCGTGTCTATGACGTGGCCCGAGAAACCCCTCTGGAACCAGCAGCCAATCTGAGCCAGAGACTGGGGAACAGCATCTGGCTGAAGCGAGAGGACCTCCAACCTGTCTTTTCGTTCAAGTTGCGGGGTGCTTACAACCGCATGGTCCAGCTTGATCAGGACGAGCTGGAGCGGGGTGTCATTGCCTCAAGCGCTGGCAACCATGCCCAGGGCGTGGCCCTTAGCGCCCAAACCCTGAGCTGCAGAGCGGTCATCGTGATGCCGGTGACCACTCCAGATGTGAAGGTGCAAGCCGTCCGACAGCGCGGTGCGGAGGTCGTGCTGCACGGCGAGACCTATGACGAGGCCTATGCCGAAGCCCTGAGACGCAGTGAGGCCGAAGGGCTCTGCTTCATCCATCCATTTGATGACCCTGACGTGATTGCTGGTCAGGGCACGATTGGGATGGAAATCCTCCGGCAGCTGACCTCGCCCCCCGATGTGATCTACGTCGCCGTTGGAGGTGGTGGCCTCATCGCGGGAATCGCGGCCTATGTCAAGAGTCTTTGGCCAGGGGTGGAGATCATTGGCGTCGAACCCCATGACGCGGCTGCGATGACGCTGTCCCTGGAGTCTGGAGAACGGATCCGTCTTCCTCAAGTGGGGCTGTTTGCCGATGGTGTCGCTGTGAGGGAAGTCGGAGAGCACACGTTTGCAATCGCGCAGCAATGCGTCGACGCCATGGTGACCGTCAGCACGGATGAAATCTGTGCGGCGATCAAGGACGTCTTTGAGGACACGCGATCCATCCTTGAGCCGGCAGGAGCCCTGGCCATCGCAGGAATGAAATCCGATGTCGCTCGACGGGGTCTCAAGGATCGGCGTCTTGTCGCGGTGGCTTGTGGGGCGAACATGAATTTCGACCGATTGCGCTTCGTTGCCGAACGCGCCGAACTCGGTGAAGAGAGGGAGGCCATGCTGGCCGTTCAAATTCCCGAGCAAGCCGGCAGTCTCCGCAATCTCTGCGAATTGCTCGCATCACGAAGCCTCACGGAGTTCAGCTACCGGATGGGAGATGGGTCGCAGGCTCAGATCTTCATGGGCGTTCAGGTCCGTGACCAGGCTGATCGCGACGATCTGATCAACCACCTGCTGCGTCACGGGTACGGATGTCAAGACCTCAGTGACGATGAACTGGCGAAGGTCCATCTGCGTCACATGGTTGGCGGACGATTGCCCGTTAAAGCTCTTCAGGAATCAGGTCGGAATTGCAGCGAGTTGCTCTACCGCTTTGAGTTTCCAGAGCGCCCAGGCGCTCTGATGCGCTTTGTCAGCGCCTTGCATCCCGAGTGGACGATCAGCATCTTTCACTACAGAAATCACGGGGCTGACGTTGGCCGGATCGTTGTCGGCGTGCTGGTTCCAGAGAACGATCGAGACGATTGGAACCATTTCCTTCGGGATCTTGGATATCCAAGCTGGGAAGAAACCGGAAACCCTGCTTACCGCCTGTTCCTCGGGCCCCGGCAAGACCCTGGCTGATCAGATTTGAGGGGGTACCTTGGGCTGTGGTCCAAAGGGGTGCCCGGATGGCCGATCTGCTTGAGATCTCTCTCCCCGCCAAGCTTGAGGCCATCCTCTACCTGAAGGGGCGGCCGGTCGGCCTCGCGGAGCTGGCCAAGCATGCAGAAGCAACAGAACGTCAGGTGCAGGAAGCGATGCTCACACTGATCGCTGCCTACGCCCAGCGGGATACAGCGCTTGAAATCACGAGCCATGGCGGCCGATACGGCCTGCAACTCAGGACGGGACTCGGAGAACTCGTGCGCGACATGTTGCCTGTTGACCTCTCCACCGCGACTCTGAGAACGCTTGCCACCATTGCGCTCAAAAAGCGCATCCTCCAGTCGGAACTCGTCGAGCTGCGAGGCTCAGGCGCCTACGACCACATCAAGGAACTGCTTCAGCAGAACTTTGTTGAGCGACAACGTCACAGCGAAGGACGTTCGTATTGGTTAAGCCTGACCGAAAAATTCCACCGCACGTTCTCCGTGCTGCCCACCACAGGCCCAATCGCCGCCGAGACCGACGAGGCTGCATAGAGTCTGTGCAGACCGGCTTTCCTCGATGGCTTACGACATCATTTCCAGCCTCCTGCAGATTCTTGCCCAAACACTGCAAATCTATTCGTTGGTGTTGATCGTGAGGGTGTTGCTGAGCTGGTTCCCAAATTTGGACTGGGGCAATCCCGTGCTGAGCACGGTCAGCTCCATCACCGATCCTTATCTGAATGCCTTCCGCGGCTTGATCCCACCCCTGGGAGGACTGGATCTCTCCGCGATCATCGCCTTCATCGCCCTGAGCCTCATGGAACAGCTGCTCACTTCGGCAAGCTTCGCGTTTGCAGGTGCCGTCAGCTTTTAACGTCGGTCGCCACTGCCTCCGAGCATTCCGCGCTCGGCTCGGCTGGAGAGCTTCTCAAGGTTCGCGGCAGCCACTGATTCAAGGCTGAGGTCCAGCTCCGAGGCCAGCTGTGCGACATACCAGAGCACATCTCCGAGCTCAAGCTTGAGATCCTCTCGAATTTGCTCGTCAAAGCAGCCATCGGAATCTCTCAGCACCTTCTTGACCTTGTCGGCGACTTCTCCGGCTTCTCCTGCAAGTCCCAAGGTCGGATAGATCGGATTTTGACCGACATCCGGATAGCGGGCGGTTGTTCTCGCGGCCTGCTGATAGCCATTCAGATCCATGGTCAAAGTGCCGGAGATGAGTCCTCTGAATCCCTGTTGTAGGGGGGAGGTCAAGTCTGGAGGGTAGATTCCGCGATGTTTCCGGCCCCCTTTGATGGCCCAGATCGATCTGAATCGCCGTACCAAGATCGTGGCCACCATCGGGCCCGCCACCGAGTCGCCTGAGCGGATCCGTGAGCTGATTCAGGCTGGCGCAACCACCTTCCGCCTGAATTTCTCCCACGGAGACCACAGCGAGCATGCTGTGCGGATTGCCACCATCCGTCAGGTGGCCAGTGAATTGGGACTGCACATCGGCATCCTTCAGGATCTGCAGGGGCCCAAAATTCGATTGGGTCGCTTTGCCGACGGTCCGATCACCCTGGCCAAGGGAGCCAGCTTCGCCCTGACCTCGCGCTCTGTGAGCTGTGATCAGTCGATCGCGACCGTCACCTACGACAAGCTTGCTGAGGAAGTCACCAGCGGCAGTCGCATTCTTCTCGACGACGGGCGTGTCGAGATGAAGGTTGAGCGCGTGGACCTCGACAATCAAACCCTGCACTGTCAGGTGACCGTTGGGGGAGTTCTCTCCAACAACAAAGGGGTGAACTTTCCAGATGTTCAGTTGTCAGTTCGGGCTCTGACCGACAAAGACCGCACCGACTTGGCATTCGGACTCCAGCAGGGGGTCGACTGGGTGGCCCTCAGCTTCGTGCGTAATCCCTCCGACATGCTGGAGATTCGCGAACTGATCCGCCAGCACGGTCACAGCACCCCTGTTGTGGCGAAGATCGAAAAGTTTGAAGCGATCGATCAGATCGATTCAATCTTGCCCCTCTGTGATGGGGTCATGGTGGCCAGGGGAGACCTTGGGGTTGAGATGCCCGCGGAAGAGGTCCCACTACTCCAAAAAGAGCTGATCCAGAAGGCCAACAGCCTTGGAATCCCAATCATCACGGCCACCCAGATGCTGGACTCCATGGCAGCCAGTCCAAGGCCCACTCGCGCGGAGGTGAGCGATGTGGCCAACGCCATCCTTGATGGCACCGATGCGGTCATGCTCTCCAATGAAACCGCCGTCGGTGACTATCCGGTAGAAGCTGTTGAAACGATGGCAACGATCGCGAGGCGGATCGAAAGGGACTACCCCCAGCGTCGGATCGAAAGCCATCTGCCCAGCACCATTCCGAATGCGATTAGCAGCGCAGTGAGCACCATCGCCAGCCAGCTCAATGCAGCGGCAATCCTGCCCCTCACCAAGAGTGGCGCGACAGCTCACAACGTCAGCAAATTCAGGCCTGCAGCGCCAATTCTTGCCATCACCAGTGAAGTGACGGTGGCTCGGAAGCTGCAACTTGTCTGGGGGGTGACTCCACTGTTGATCGCGCAGCAAAACAGCACCTCTGGAACCTTCACCACCGCGATGGGCGCAGCACAGGACCTTGGACTCCTGAAGGAGGGAGACCTGGTGGTTCAGACCGCTGGAACCCTCGCAGGCGTTGCTGGATCCACCGATCTCGTCAAGGTCGGCATCGTGAGTGCCGTGCTCGGTCGCGGCACAGGGATGGGGCAGGGGACGGTCAGTGGCAGGGTCAGGCTCGTCCAGTGTCCTGGTGACGCCTGCAAAATCGAGAAAGGCGAGATCCTTGTGGTGCGTGACACCAGTGCCGACGATCTGGATGCCATCCGCGAGGCTGCTGCAGTGATCACCGAGGAACCGGTTGAAACGGCGCATGCGGCAGTGATCGCCCAACGTCTTGGCACTCCCCTGATCGCCGGCGTTGCCAATGCGACACGCCACTTACTCGAGGGCGAAGTGGTGACACTTCAGATCCGCGACGGATTGGTGCACCGCGGCACTAGCGTCAACACAGCAATCTGAGGCACAGATGGCCCCCAAGCTGCCCATCGGTGAAACGGTGGGCATGGCCCTCAATACGCTGAGGGCCAATCGGCTGCGCAGCCTTCTGACGATGCTCGGCATCATCATTGGCAATGCGTCTGTGATCAGCTTGGTGGGCGTGGGCCGCGGTGCCCAGAACCTGGCTGAAGACCAACTGAGCAACCTTGGTGCGAACGTGCTGTTCGTCGTGCCTGGCAACAACGACACACGCCGTCAGGGAGTTGCCTTCCCACGCACCCTCGTCCTTGAAGATGCCGAGGCCATTGCCAGCCAAGTGCCCAGCGTCTTGCGGGTGGCCCCCCAGATCACCAGCAGTGAGGTGATCCAAAGTGGGTCCCGTAGTGCCACCAGCTCCATCTCCGGGGTGACCCCCGAGTTTCTTGCAGTTCGCAGCTTTGAAGTGGCTCGCGGAAGGTTTCTCAGTGAGCAAGACGAGAAGGGGGCGCGCAGTGTCGCTGTGATCGGTCCTGATCTCAAGGACAAACTGTTCCCGACCGGGCAGGCAATCGGTCGCAGCCTCCGCATTCGCAACCAGAGCTTTGAAGTCATCGGCGTGATGGCCCCCAAAGGCGCTGTGTTTGGCACCAATCAAGACGAAAACGCTTACATCCCCCTCACGACGATGGTGAGTCGCCTGACGGGAAGGGATCCCACCTACGGCGTCAGCCTCAGCTTCATCAGCGTGGAGGCTCGGGATGAAGCGAGCACCGGCCCTGCGAAATTCCAGATCACCAACCTGCTGCGTCAGAGGCATCGCATCCTGCGGGAGGACGACTTCGCGGTGCGTTCTCAGAAGGATGCGCTCACAATCGTGAGCACCATCACCGGGGGCCTCACGTTGATGTTGGGTGCCATTGGGGGGGTGTCCCTGCTGGTGGGTGGCATCGGCATCATGAACATCATGTTGGTCTCCGTCAGTGAGCGCACTGAGGAAATCGGGCTACGGAAAGCCCTTGGAGCCCGAAGTTCCGATGTGTTGGTGCAGTTTCTGGTGGAGTCCCTCGTTCTGGCCAGCCTTGGCGGTCTCATCGGTACGGCAGTCGGCCTCGGGAGCGTTGCTGCAGTTGCAGCGATCACCCCACTTCCGGCGAGCATTGGCGCAGGCACGGTGCTGCTAACGGTGTCACTCTCCGGATCAATCGGACTGTTTTTTGGAGTGGTTCCAGCCCGACGTGCGGCACGTTTAGACCCAATCGTGGCCTTACGCAGCCTCTGAATCCAGCACTCAAGCAACCAGGACTCTTAAAGTCTCCTGACTGAGATTCTTTTTATGAATCAGCGTTGGCGCCAGCTTGCTCTCTGGGTTCTCCCCGTCGTTGTCGCCCTTGTGCTGGCGTGGCAGGTGATCGGCACTGGCGGTCTCCAGGCGCTGCGTCCCGGTGGTCCGACTGAAGCACCTCGCAATGCGGCTGTCGCTCGCATGAGCTATGGCCGTTTCCTCGATTATGTGGAATCAGGGCGAGTGACGGCGGTCGACATCTACGACGGTGGACGCAATGCGGTGGTTGAAGCCGTGGACCCGGATCTGGACAATCGCGTTCAACGCCTGCGAGTGGACCTTCCCGGTTTGGCTCCAGAGCTCATCAACACGCTGAAGCAGGAAGGCATCAGCTTCGACATTCACCCCCCCCGCTCAGCGCCCCCAGCCCTTGGGATTCTTGGCAATCTCCTGTTCCCATTGCTTCTGATCGGGTCTCTCATCTTTTTGGCTCGCCGATCCAACGGCATGCCCGGCGGCCCAGGTCAGGCAATGCAGTTCGGCAAGACGAAGGCCCGTTTCGCGATGGAGGCTGAGACGGGTGTGAAATTCGACGATGTGGCCGGCGTTGCCGAGGCCAAGCAAGACCTTCAGGAGGTGGTCACCTTCCTGAAACAACCCGAGCGCTTCACCTCCGTTGGAGCACAAATCCCCAAAGGCGTCTTGCTCGTCGGCCCACCGGGTACCGGCAAGACCCTTTTGGCGAAGGCCATCGCTGGCGAAGCCGGAGTTCCGTTCTTCTCCCTCTCCGGCTCGGAATTCGTCGAAATGTTTGTGGGTGTCGGCGCCAGCCGAGTGCGTGATCTCTTCAAACGTGCCAAGGAAAACAGCCCCTGTTTGATCTTTATCGATGAAATCGATGCGGTGGGTCGTCAGCGTGGAGCTGGTATTGGTGGAGGAAACGATGAGCGGGAGCAGACCCTCAACCAGTTGCTGACCGAGATGGACGGCTTCGAGGGCAACAGCGGCATCATCATCATCGCCGCTACAAACCGTCCTGACGTCCTCGATTCCGCCTTGATGCGCCCCGGCCGCTTTGACCGTCAGGTCACTGTGGATGCCCCAGATATCAAGGGTCGCCTTTCAATCCTTGAGGTTCATTCTCGTAACAAGAAACTCGACAGCGATCTCTCGCTCGACAGCATTGCCCGTCGCACCCCTGGTTTCACGGGTGCTGACCTGGCCAATCTCCTCAACGAAGCGGCGATCCTCACAGCCCGCAGACGCAAGGACGCCATCGGCCTGGCCGAAATCGATGATGCCGTCGATCGGATCATCGCTGGCATGGAGGGTCAGCCCCTCACCGATGGACGAAGCAAGCGTCTGATTGCATACCACGAAGTGGGCCATGCTCTCGTGGGAACACTGATCAAAGATCACGACCCTGTTCAGAAGGTGACCTTGATCCCCCGTGGGCAAGCGCAAGGCCTGACCTGGTTCTCTCCTGACGAGGAACAGATGCTGGTGTCGAGGGCGCAGCTGAAGGCAAGGATCATGGGCGCTTTGGGTGGCCGTGCCGCCGAGGATGTGGTCTTCGGCCATGAAGAAGTCACGACCGGTGCCGGTGGTGACATTCAACAGGTGGCTTCCATGGCCCGGCAGATGGTGACCCGCTTTGGCATGAGTGATCTCGGCCCCATGTCGCTTGAGGGCGGCAGCCAGGAGGTGTTCCTCGGCCGCGATCTCATGACCCGCAGTGATGTCTCTGATGCGATCTCCAAACAGATCGACGAGCAAGTGCGTGCCATGGTGAAACGTCTTTACGAGGAGACCGTCAGCTTGGTGAGCTCCCATCGATCCCTGATGGATCAACTGGTCGAACGTCTGATCGAACTCGAGACCATGGACGGAGATGAGTTCCGCACTTTGGTAGCAGAGACAACCACCATCCCCGAGAAGGAGCGCTTTTCACCGGTTCTTAACCCCTGAGGCTCGCCCGAATCCTCTTTCGCCACTAGCTTGAAGGAGATGATCAGTTGATTGGATGAACGACGAGGGAATACGCTCTCCCCTGGAGAGTCACTCAAGCTTTCGTGGTGACAATTGGTCACCGGAGCGCCTTGTCTTCCATCAGAATCTTGAGCAATTTGCCGAACGGGTTGGTTTGATCGTTGGTCTTCAGGCCAACGGCAAGATCGACCAAGAAACTGCCTTTGATGAGATCAAGGGGCTTTGGGGCGAACTAAAAGAGAGCAAAAAGGGGCTGATCAGATAATCAGCCCCCTTTGAATGTTCAGACAGGATGAACCGGTCGGCGATCAATCACTGAATCAATGAGACCGTAGGTAACGGCTTCTTGGGGCGACATAAAGAAATCCCTGTCGGTGTCAACCTGAATCTTGTCCAGGGGTTGTCCGCTGCGTTCGGAGAGTTCCCGATTGAGTTTGTCTTTGAGGAAGAGAATCTCATCCGCCTGGATTCTGATGTCACTGGCCTGACCACGGGCACCGCCGAGAGGCTGGTGAATCATGATGCGGGAATGCTGCAGACTGCTGCGTTTGCCCTTCGTGCCAGCGCAGAGAAGAAACGCACCCATGCTGGCGGCCAGACCAACGCAGACGGTGTGCACGTCCGGTTTGATGTGCTGCATCGTGTCAAAGATGCCAAGCCCGTCATAGACGGAACCACCAGGGGAATTGATATAGAGATAAATGTCCTTTTCTGGGTCCTCAGCTTCTAGAAACAGAAGCTGGGCCACGATTCGATTGGCCGACTCACTGGTCACTGCTTCACCGAGAAAGATGATTCGCTCACGCAGCAATCGAGAGTAAATATCAAAAGCCCTTTCACCCCGGCCCGACTCTTCAATCACGATCGGGATCATGCTGCTCATCCTTCAAGTGCACCGATCCTAACGGCGGCTTCAGCAACGCTATGGTCGTGCCACATCATTTGTGCCGAGCATTGGCCGAGCATCTGACGATCGCTGACAGCAAGCGGGCGTTCCACGCTGCATTCCCCCATGTGATCCCTCCCCTCTATCGGCGCACTGCCGATGAGCTGCTGGTGGAGCTGCATCTGCTCAGCCACCAAAAGCATTTTCAGGTCGATGCCTTCTTCGCAGTCGGCCTGCGCCAGGTGTTCGAGGCGTTCACCAGGGGATACCGCCCAGACGGTCAACTTGCTGACCTGTTCAAGGCCCTTTGCTCAAGCACCGGTTTTGATGCCGAAGCGATCCAACGCCTCGCATCCGAAAGTCAAGCGGCTGTCGCAGGTCACTCTCTGGAGGATGTCCGCGGTTGGTTAGAAACCAAGGGAGAAGGGGCACCAGCACCGCTCGCTGAAGGGCTGCGTCGTGCATCAGGAAGCAGCTTTCACTACTCGCGACTCATGGCCGTGGGTGTGTTCAGCCTTCTGAGTGCGGCCCAGGGTGAATCATCAGCTGACCCCGAGCTGCTTCGAAAGCTGGCTCACGAGGTCAGTGGTGCGATTGGACTGTCGCAAGAGAGGGTGGACAAGGACCTCAGCCTCTACACCAGCAATCTCGAAAGGATGGCCCAGGCTGTAGAGCTGATGGAAGAAACGCTGCTGGCCGAGCGCCGTAAACGCGAGCGTCAGGAGCGGGATAAGGCCAGCAAGGAGCCCAAAGACTGAGGCAGACCCTTCCTCCAGGGCAGTGCCAAGGACTTCAAGGCTGCCCCCCAAGCTGTAGTTCGCCTTGGCACTCAAACCAATCAGCGTCAGCAAGATCACTGCTGAATGGCCGCAGCCGCGTCACCAAGCTGCTGGCCAGCGTGAGCGCGGGGGGCCAACGGCCAGCCAGGAGCTGCTTGCTTCTGAGTAGTGATGGTCGTGCTTGAACAACCAGTGAGACGGCTTTGTCGTCGGCCATGACGAGGGGTACCGGCGCAAGCGCTGGTTGGGTGGCCACACCAAGACTGAATTGTCCTTGCTTGTTCAACCAGCGCCAGCCACCGACGACAGCCCCGTCTCGTAACGGATCACGGAACAGCATCCCGGGCCCCGAAAGGGTTGATGCGTTGAGCCCTCGATCCAGCAGGCGTGTTCGGATGGCTGCCAAGCTCTCGCCCCAGCGGGCTTGACCTCCCGCAAGGCGGGTCTGGATCAAGAGCGCCGCTTGAAATGGGCCCCCTCCAAGCGAGCGCAATTGGAGCTCAAAGGGTTGTGTCGCCAGAATCCTGCGCAGATCTGACTTGAGCTTGAAGTCTGCTTCCAGTGGTTCCTGGATGATCTTGCGGGAGAGGAGAGCACCCAGCAGATCACCCAACGCGCGACCACGGATGGTCAGCAGCTCATTCGAGGCGATTGGATCTGGGCCCTCCGTTGCGGGCAATGGCTGGGCCACGCCTGCGGGTGCCGCTTCCAATGGCCGTCGGCCAACCATTCCCTGCCAGGACAGTTTGGATCCGTTCAACTCAAGATTGAGACAGCCATAGCGAGCCACCTGAAGCAAAGGGGCCAATGGTCCACTCAGCGATGCCAGACCATCAGGAGACCAGGCAACACCAGGATCCGTGGCTAAACGATCCAGGCACATCGCAGCCAAACCTCCGGGTACCGCCCGGGCTGGCGACGACTGGAGCCGTTGCTGAATCTGTTGGCGATGCAGCGGGTCAGCACCCGCGAGCAAAAGCCCCTCCAAGCTGGTGAGTGTGAGCCCCTCACGCTCATTCGTTGGCAACAAGCGAGCTGGAACAACGAGATAGGGCTGACCATCTGCTGCCCAGACCTGCCACCAAAGCCCCGAACCCTGCTTTTTCCAGAGCGATTCAGAGCGACGTAAACCAAACCTCTGGGCCCAGATGGAGGGCACTGGCCTTGAGGGATTCCCACGAAATGCCTGGACCAACTGCATGGATGCCAACAATCTGGCCATGCCACGACGCTGGGACAGGGGTTGATCAGCACTGGTGCCGGAGAGCAGGATTCCGGCACCTCCGGCAAAGCAGAGCAACATCAATGCTCCACCGGTGATGGGATGACGACCGAGGAGGTCCCTCAGCTTTTGCCAGACGCGGTTCGCCGCCTTCGTCGGTCGCGCCATTCGATTGTGGAGAGATAGATGACTGACCCTGTGACGAAGACCAGCAGGAGAGCAGCCGTAAGGGCTAAAGCCTGGCCTAGCCCTGGATTGCTCACAACTTCAGACACCTCAGAAGTTGATGGAGCCGTCGCCGTTGCGGCCCCAGACAACCATGGCAATGGAGAAACTGAACATCGCGGCCAGGGAAGCCCAGGCGAAGGTGAACAGCATCGGGATCAGGCGAGTGCACTGAGTTTAACTAGCCTGCTGACCGATCCTGTCCACGACGTGCAAGTTGTCTCATGAACGTCACATCGCCTGAAACGACCAGCATCCTGGACCGATTGAGCAGGGAAGCGCCCTACCCAAACGCCAGGGTGATTGTGCTCGACGATGACGTGAACACCTTTCAGCACGTTGTGGACTGCCTTTGCCGAATCATTCCTGGGATGGGAAGTGATCGAGCCTGGACGCTGGCTCACCGCATCGACAGCAATGGATCTGCCGAAGTGTGGAGTGGCCCCTTGGAGCAGGCTGAGCTCTATCACCAACAGCTAACCGCAGAAGGATTGACGATGGCGCCAATCGAAAGACTCTGAGGTGTTTGTGATGTCACCAGCATTCAAAAAGGGTTTCAAGATTTTCATCATCGTCTTGATGTTTATCTTGGCGGTCGTTCTTCTCCAGCGCTATGGGCTTGAGCCGCTACAGGCTGCTGTTAAAGAGATGGGCTTCTGGGCTCCATTGGGGCTCTTTCTTTTGCGTGGCATAAGCATCATTCTCCCAGCTTTACCAAGTTCTATTTATTCGCTCCTAGCCGGTTCACTGCTTGGCTTTAAAACTGGCTATCTAACCATTGTATTGTCAGATCTTGTTTTCTGTAGTGCAGCATTCTTCATGGCCCGCCGCTGGGGGAGGGGACCAGTGAGCCATCTTGTTGGCCACAAGGCAATGCAAAAAATCGATGGCTTTAGCAAGAACCAGCTAGAGGGGAATTTCTTCCTAATGACAGGCTTACTGATGACGGGTCTTTTTGATTTTCTCAGTTACGCCATTGGAATCAGCCGCACCCATTGGCTGATCTTCGCTCCAGCTCTTGTCATCAGCGTGTTGGTGAGTGACTCAATCCTGGTTGCCGTCGGTGCAGGCGTGACCCAAGGGGCTGGTCTGATGCTGTTTCTTGCCCTGTTAGCCATGTTTGCTCTTGCCGTGCTCACAGGACTGCTCAAAAAGCGTTCGGCGACGTCTGGCCATCCTTAGGCACAGGATGGACCGCGCGAGAGGCGAGAGTGTCAGCTGCATCAATCAGCCTTGAAATTTCAACAGCCTTGAAATTTCAACAGCCTTGAAATTTCAACAGCCTTGTCAGGCCGCGGGTTGTCGAGTGGAGCGCGTCAACCTCAACAACACTGTGGTCCGCAGCCGTGACGTTTCAGCGTCAAGGACGTAGCGCATGACCCGTCCCGGTGAGAAGGCAAGCCCTCGAACCTCAAGCCGGTGAAGCTCGGTCGTCAGCACACGCACTTCCGCACCGAAACGCTTGCCCAGCGGTCCGGTCACCTGATCACGAAGAGCATCCACTGACTTGAGCATCAGGCAGAAACGGTTGTCTTCCTTTGTCGTAGCTAATCTCGCTAATTTCGACCAGTCGCTGAGCCGCAGCCCCGTTGGGACGTCTGGTTATCACCCACAGCACCTACGTGGAGGGCTTGATTCCCTGGCTTCAGGCGCTGGCCTCAGACCCTGAGATCCAGACCATCACGCCAGCCGTGATCAGTCGTGTGCGAGGACGCTCTCCAGAGCTGCAGCTCAGGCTCTCCACCGCCATGCGCGGTGGGCACAAACTGGTGGCGCGCCGGGGAAGCAGCGCCCAGGAGGTGTTCATCGTCACCGGGCTGAGTCGTGACGAGCTGAGCCGACGCATCGCCAACAGCAGGCCGACCTGACACTGGCGATCGACCGAGCAGCAAAGGGGTGGACCGCCATGCCGTGCGAGCCCCAGTGATCGACCTGGAAGAACCAGAAGGGGTTACAAAGTGGGGATTCGTTTCCGGCTCCAGGGCCGGTCTACGTCTCCTTCACGACAGTCACCCCAAGTCGATAGAGAGTCAGATCAGAGCACTAGAAAAGGCCGTCACCAACATCGCAGTCCACAATCAATTTAAGGGCAGCGGCCAGATCGAGCGGATGACCATGAGCCAATCAGCGGCCTCACGGGAGCGCTGGTCGACACCGTCAGACTCGAGGAGAACGGTCACGTGACCGAGCTTGCGCCCTGGACTCTCATCGTTTTTGCCATACCAATGAAGATGAGCACCTGAAAGCTGTTGCAACCGCTGCAAGCGCTCCTCAAGAGGTGCTGCCTGCTCCGCTTGAAGACCCAGCAGGTTGACCATGAGTGCCCCTGGACAAATCAGCTCAGGATCAGGGACAGGAAGATCGGCCGTGATGCAGAGCTGCTGGTCAAATTGACTGCTGCTGCAGGCCTCAATCGAGAAGTGACCAGAATTATGGGTACGGGGCGCAATCTCGTTGACCATCAGACCGGCCGGGCCATAGAAGAATTCCAGGGCCATCACGCCCACATAACTGAGCTTGGTGAGCAGGGAGGCCGCCATGTTGTAAGCGGTGGCTTCCACGAGCTGCTCAACGGAAGCGGGTGCCAGAACCCAGTCACAGACTTGATGGGATTGGTGGGTTTCCACCAAGGGAAGACTGCGCACACGACCGAAACGATCACGGCTCACGATGAGAGCGAGCTCCTGCTCGTAGTCGATCCAGCTCTCCAGTAACCAACCGGCAGGATCCACAGACCGCAGTAAGTGCGCCAGTGCATCGATGGAGTCAAGAACCCTGGTTCCCTTGCCGTCGTATCCACCACGGGCAGCCTTAGCCATCACAGGAAACGTCCATCCCTTCGGCAGAGATGGGGCACCTGGATCAATCGAGCGAAGCGGTACCCAAGCGGGTCCGGGAATCGACAACGTATCCAGCAATTCCCTTTGCTCAATTTTGTCGACAAGCGGAGCAAGGCTGGCGAGGGAAGGACGGAAACTCACCCCCTGGCGTTCGAGCGGTTGGAGTGCATCCAAGGCAATCCACTCGTTTTCAAAGGTGACCGCAATGCATCCCTCCACCAATCCACGGGTGGCGTCCGGATCGAGAGCATCCGCTTGCACCAGCCGACTGGCACCAGCAGCAGCGGGATCCTGGACCGATGCGGTTTGTACAGCAACCGTCACTGACCGCTTTGCAGCAGCCTCCACCAGCATCTGAGCCAGTTGACCACCACCGATCACCCCGATGGAGGCCCCGGATCCACCGCCGTTGCTGCTGTTCATCGGTGGCATTGCGGGCTCCTCAGAAGGATGCCATCCCAGCTGTCGACCTGCCGCAGAAACGATGATCAGATCAAGCCACGATCACCCGCAGCCAGCCAGCGGATGGCTGTAAGCAGCATGACAAGCAGGAAGAGAGCGAGGCCAACGGTGCAGGCGTAGCTGATTTCCAGTTCCGCGAAGGCTTGGTCATAGACGTAGTACACCAGAGTCTTGGTGGATTCCGCCGGCCCGCCCTGGGTCATGAGAAACACCTCCTCAAACACCTTCGTTGCTGCGATCGCAGAAATCACAGAGACCAGAGTCACGTAGGGCCTCAGAAGCGGCAGGGTGATGTCGACATGTCGTCGCCAGCCCTCACTCCCATCGAGGGCCGCCGCCTCGTAGAGCTCCGCTGGAATGCCTTGAAGTCCTGCCAGAAAGATGACCATGTAATAACCAAGGCCCTTCCAGAGGGTGACCAGCATCACGGAAGGGAGCGCCAGCAAGGGGTTCGTCAGGAACCCGATCGGTTCGAAACCAGCACCGGCCAGTGCAGACAACCAGCCGTTGATCAGACCGTTCTCGGCATAGAGCCATCGAAAGGCAATGGCGGCCACAACAATCGACACCAGGACCGGGGTGTAGAAGGCAGCCCGCAGCCAGTGCATGCCTGGGAGACTGCGATTCACCAGCACCGCCAAGCCAAGCGATCCGATCACCACCGGCGGCACAATCCCGACGAGATACAGCAGCGTGGTACCCAGAACCCGATAAAACATGGGATCGACACTGAGCCTTCTCAGATTCGCGAATCCGACGAAGCGCAGCGGTTCACTCACATCCAGGCCCGTCTGCGTGAAGCTCATGACGAGAGCCATCAGGGCTGGCACCAACACCGAAAGTGCCAGCAAACCAAGGGCTGGAAGTAAAAAACCCCAGGCTGCAACAGAGTCGCGAGCACGGGCGCGATCGGGTCCGATCACCATCAAGCCTGCTGAAGCTTGTGCGGAGCGTAGGCGGATTCCTCCAGCTGAACGGCAGAGTGGGCAGTGAACAGGCGCAGAACCTTTTGATCGCGGTGGACAGTTCGGCTCGCATTCCGGTCGCGTTGGAACGCAACCCCTATGAGGTTTTGATCGAGCGCCACGGCCTCAACAGGCTTGGCGACGAACTGCTTCGCTCTGGGGTGAAGACCGGCCGAAAGATCCTCATTGTGAGCAACCGCGATGTGGCTGGTCCCTATGGGGAGCAGTGCATCGATGCTCTGAGATCAGCGGGCTTTGACCCATCGCTTTTGGTCATCGAAGCCGGTGAGGAGCGCAAGAACCTGGCCACCATTCAGCAGATCTATGACGAAGCCTTTCGTCTCCGGCTCGAGCGAAGCTCGCTGTTCGTAGCCCTCGGTGGTGGAGTTGTGGGTGACATGACTGGATTCGCTGCCGCCACCTGGCTGCGGGGTCTAGCGGTCGTTCAGGTTCCGACCACCTTGCTGGCGATGGTGGACGCGGCGATTGGGGGCAAAACCGGAGTCAATCACCCGGGTGGAAAAAATCTGATCGGAGCGTTTCACCAGCCAAAGCTCGTGCTGATCGATCCCTCCACCCTGGCCAGCCTTCCAGAACGGGAATTCCGCGCTGGCATGGCCGAAGTGATCAAGTACGGCGTGATCGGAGATGCGGATCTTTTTGCGCAACTCGAGCAGGGGGGGAAACTGAGCAGCGTCGAGGAAATGGATCCATCCCTGCTGCAGACAACACTCGAGCGATCAGCCCAGGCCAAGGCCAGGGTGGTTGCTGCCGACGAACGGGAGGGGGGTCTGCGCGCCATCCTCAACTACGGACACACGTTTGGTCATGTGGTCGAAAACCTGACGGGCTACGGGACCTGGCTTCATGGTGAAGCCGTGGCCATCGGCATGGTTGCCGCTGGTGAACTGGCTGTTCAACGCAATCTCTGGAGCCGCGAAGACTGTGATCGGCAACGACGTCTGATCGCGCAGGCGGGCCTACCCAACGCATGGCCAACCCTGAATCCGACAGCCGTCCTTGACACCCTCACAGGCGACAAAAAAGTTCAGGACGGAAAGGTTCGGTTTGTGCTTCCTAAGGCCCTCGGCTCGGTGACCATCGTCAACGATGTTGAGCAGAGAGAAATTCTGGATTGCCTGTCCTCGCTCACTGAGGAAGCGGCTCCCTGAGGAAGCGGCTGTTGAACGTTGCTCCCCGGTCGGGCCCCTGGGAAGAGCGTTCAAACGCGATCCAACGGAACTCCCCCAACCCAGCAGGATCCACCAGTCTGAGCAGGGCTTCTCGACGCTGCAGAGCCTGGGCAAGTAGCGATGAGGGCATGTGCTGAAGAGCCTGGAGCCGTTGCGCTAACCCCAGAGAGAGCAAGGCCTCGCCCTGTCGGCAAGCCCCATGACTGAGCCATCCCTCCTCCTCCGCCATGGCGATCAGGGGCTCAAGGCAGAGGTGCGCTGTCAGATCACTCTGCCCCGCATCACGCAACAACTCCTGATGACACTGCTGCTGGCCATAGGCCAGCAAGGTTCCATCCCGGCGTGAAGGGCTGTAATAACGCTTCGCTTCCAGTGCGTAATCCACCACCAACAAGACCCCTGACTCCAGTGCCGTGGCCACCTGATGCAACCAAGGCCTTACCCCTGGATGCCATTCACTACACCAGCCCTCGGAGGTTCCATCTGGAGGAATCTGCAGGCCACAACGTGATGTCGCCCACGCCAAGTCATCGACAAGTTGCTGATCGAGCGGGAGTGAAACCCAGGCAATCTCAGGCTCCAGGTTCATGGTCTGAGGTGATGACCGCTCAGGGAGCAAAACCACCCCAAGCTTCTTCAGCGTTCCTTGTTCAAAAACCAAGCGCTCAACGGCGAACGCATCGAGCAGTTCGTGGGCAATCACGACCCCGACCACCGGTGATGCCATCAGATCCTCAAGTCGGCTCCAACGCACAGGGATGGCATCAGTCACAGCAGCAAGGCGTTCCCGCTGTCGTTGCTGCATGCCGGGATTGCTCTCCACGAGAACAAACTCGAGCTGATCACGACACTCAGGACAATGCTCCAGAAGAAATGAAAGAAGGTCATGGGCAAGGTGGCCCTCCCCTGGTCCCATCTCCACAAGGCTGAGCCGATTGGAAGGGTGATGGCCCCTCAGTTGCTCAAGCCAATCCAGCACCTGAAGGCCCAGTAACTCTGCAAAGTCGGATCCAAGAGAGGGGGAGGTCGCAAAGTCCCCATGAGGACCAATCCTTAGAGCACCGCTGCCATAGGCGCCATGCACAGGGTGGTGCAGGGCGAGGTCCATAAAACGGCAAAAACTGATGCAGCCGCCCTCTTGTGCAATCGCCCGGGCCAACCAGGGCGGGCACGGCACACCGGAACGATCCATTCGAGAGAATGCTGCAACTGCATCATGGCCATGGGAGCACAACGCGGAATCAAAACCCTCCTGGCCGTTGCGTTCGCGCTGCTGCTGACATTCGGAGCCCGACCAGCACTGGCCAGCGACAACCCTGAGCTTCTGCCCGACCATGCCACCCCGGTGATCGACCTAGCCCGGGCATTCAGTGAGCGCCAGAAGGGTGACCTGGAGGAATCGCTCGACGCCTTTGAAACACGCAGTGGCTGGAAGCTGAGGGTGCTGACCCAGTACGAGCGCACCCCAGGTCTGGCCGTCAAGGAGTTCTGGGGGCTCGATGAACGCAGCTTGCTGCTGGTAGCCGATCCCCGCGGCGGCAACCTTCTC
Organism: Synechococcus sp. HK01-R; assembly: GCF_014217855.1. NCBI lineage: Bacteria > Bacillati > Cyanobacteriota > Cyanophyceae > Synechococcales > Synechococcaceae > Synechococcus > Synechococcus sp. HK01-R. The sequence continues at coordinate 1,986,396 of NZ_CP059059.1, forward strand.
AATTTCAACGTGGGGGATGCCTTCTTTGCCCTCATGCCACGCACCTGGTGGGTGGAGCTGCAAACCCGCTACGGCAACCAGTATTACGTGCGTGACCACGGAGAGGATGGAGCGATCCTGGCCGCCATCGATGCCGTGGAGGTCTGCCTCGACAGGGGTGGATGCCAGGTGGTTCCAGGATTGCCTCAAGAACAGTGGCTCTGGACCCTCTCGACGGCCATTCTCGGAGGCCTGATCGCTGGTTTCGCTGCCTACCCCAGAAAACATGGGGAGGTGATCTCCTGGTCGTGGCTCCTCCTACTGTCACCTCTCTGGGTGATGTTGTTCGGGGTGTTTGGAATCGCCCCAGTGGTCACCCGCACGAGCGAGATCCTTCCTCTGCTTCGCAATGGGCTGGGCTTTGTCGGAGCCGCAGTCTTGGCCTATCTGATTGCAGGGGCCACGGTTGGCAAGGATCGCCAAGGGGCTGAGGAATCGTGACGCGGCAACAGCTGAGCAGTCTGTCGAGACGTCAGAAACCACAGAGGATGGTTGGGCCAGTGCAGACAGGCCGCTTGGGGCCTGAATCCTGTTCAGTCTGGGGCTTGGACTGACTGCTGAGCAATTCGCGACGCTGATCCCGCACCTGGCGGAGTTGAGCCAAGGTGACGCGGTAAAACCTCTGAAGTTGCGAAAAACGCTTCACAGGCTGACCGTAGTAGCTCGACCCACGCAAGGTCGGGAACGAGGCCCATTCCGGTGCAAGCAGAGCGGCGAGCTGTGGTGTCATCACACCAGCGTCGGTCAGGGGAAGAGCCTTACGCCGTTGAATCAGGAAGAGGGCGCCTTGATCCTGGGCTTCAGGGCCGAAACCCTGCACACCAATACTGCGCTTCACCAAGTCCCAGGTGAAAGGCATGAACTGATAAGCACCTGCTGCGGCACTCGCGTAGCGGGAGGAATAAATGACCCGATTGGGATGGCGATCGAGAGAGGCCATCAGGCCACCGCCAAACATCACGCGATAGCCGAGGTCACGACCGCCCTTCCAGGTGCCCTCCGCAAAACGAATGGTGTTGAGCAAGGCCCTGCGTTCCGGTGTGATCACGTAAGGAAGAGCAGAGGGTCCGGACTCCTCAGGGAGCGTGACGGACAAGGACCGAGCCGAGGGTTCGATCGAGGGGAGGGCGACAGTGGATGCCCGGGCTGGACTGAAAGAAACCCCAATGGGCACACTTGCAACGACCGCTGCAACGACACGACAGGCGGACGAAACAAGGGAGGCCATAAAAAGCGTTCGGAGGTCAAAAATGCAACAGCGAACACGCAGCAAATCAGAAGCGGATGAAATGCAGCGCTGTATCAGATGAAACGAATCACCGAAGCAGAGTGAAGAAAATCGGAAAAAATTCTTCAGACAGCGGAACTTTGTCGAAACAACTGACCCCGCCCAGGCGATCAAGTGCCAGTCACAATATTGTCTACACAGTAAATTTTCGAATCAATCGCCAAGATAATGATTCAAATCCCTGGCCAGGATTGAAGACTCAGCAGATAGGAAAAGCCAAAAAAGTTTGGATCAGCAATCCTGATGGTTACCCCCCACAGCAATCAAGGATCGCCTGCGCCGCAACTGCTGCACCATCGTTGGCAAGGGGACCGTCCTTGGCCGGATGCAGTGGTTGGTCCAATTGCCAATCACCCGTTTCCAGCTGGTGGCGACTCAGAATCCGATGCCGACCATGACGTTGAAGGCCGTCCATCAAAGCTGTGGCCTCAGCAAAACCGCTGCGCCTCACCACATGCAGACCCACATCACTCGAAAGGGCCTCGCAGAAACTGCTGTAGCCGGGTTTGCCCAGATGCCGCTCACAGTGGGGAAGAAGATCCAGGGGGCGAACACCCTCCGGTAAGAGCAACACATTCGAGCAAGCAGCAAGCCGTTCCCGTTCAGAGGCAAGCGCCGGCTCGCTGAGCACAAATCGATGGGATGACCAGCCGCGAAGCAAGCGGTCATCAAGGGCAAAGCCCAAACCACCGAAGCCGACGAAGACACGAGGCCTCGCATCGGTGGACAAAGCCTGCTCGAAGGACCTCGGGAGGGGCCTCGGTTGGCTCGCTGTCAGCCCGATGGAGATTTCTCGCAACCCCCAAGGCATCGCCAGCGAAAACGGACAACGCAAAAGCAAATCACCCCTGGAGTAGGCCTCTGCTGCAGCCTGCGCGTAATCGCTGAAAGCGCCGTCGAGAGGGGCATAAATCTCATCCCATCCGAAATTCGCCATCCAGACCAGCGGAACCCTGAGGCGTTCCGCGAGGGAAGCTGCCGCTGGTGGCACATCCCCGACAATCAGTACCGGCGAAGACTGAGCTGCGAGCCAAGCCGCTTCAGCGGCAATCTGATCAGGTAGTTCCTCGTGGAGATCAGCAAGAGCGGCCAGTGTCGCCTCGGGATCCGTTCCGAGGGCATCGGACTGCACCATGCCCACATCCCATCGACAGCGTCGCAACTCCACTGGCAGGCCTCGAAAGACAAGGCCCAGAAACCTGGGATCCACTGCCGTACTGACCACCAGCCTTGATCCAGGAGAAAGACGGTGCAGCTCCGCAAGTACGGACGCGTGACGAGCAGCATGACCAAATCCATGGCTGCTCAGGCAGGAGTAGATCAGCACCCAACCACCTCAGGAGCATTGCGGTGCCAAAGGGTCTCTTCGAACACCAGGGTGCCGTCGTCTTCATACCAACGGTGGCTGGCATGGCAGAGCTCACATCCGCTGAACTCCACCCAGGACCAATGGGTGAGTGAACGGCCATCAGCATCAACGCCCCGCCGCGGGACACAGGCCGCATTGAGATAGGCCGTACCAAGCCGATCCTGAAGGAAGGTGCAACGTTCACCCTGGCCTCCTTTAAGGCGATGGTGCATATGACCAAACACCACGAGGGGGACCTCGCGTCTCTGTCGGATCCGGTCAAGAGCCAGAGCCAAGTCTTGATCTCCCCAGTCGATCGCAGGGCGCTTCCAGTCCCGGCCACAGGGACTGGCCGCATCGGACCCCAGGCCCGAGGGACCCGCGTGGGCGAGAACCACGAGGGGACGATCCTGAGGAGCCTGCTCGGAGGCCTGCACGATTAATTGAGCAGAGTCTTCTAGCTCGATCGGACCGTAGGTGGCGGCCATGGCGCGGGAGAGGTGAAATCCACCCCCGGCGCTACCTGGCCGCGCACCAAGCACTGATAGGGCTGGTGCCGACCAATTGCGCAAACTCCAGGCGCAGTGACGATCCCCCAGCACCTTGACCTGGCGCTGAAACAACTCGCCGGTGGCATCTTTGCCCCGATCGTGATTACCAAGAATTACCGCAGTAGGGATTGGCAGAGCGGCAATCGCTTTGACCAAACGCAGATCCCCATCACTGAGGTCCCCCACAAACAGAACGGCATCCGGCTGAAGCTGGTCTAGAAGTCGGGCGTCAAGATCGTTCCACTGGCCATGCAGATCTCCGGCAATGGCCAGACGCAGCCTGCGAGGACCAGACGTCTGCACGGGCTGCGATGCAGGCTCTAGCGATGGAGACGCTTGCAATGCAGAGAGTGGTGATGCCTAGGCTGTTGCCATCCTGCCTCAGATGGTCCTGATGACCGCTGTCACTGCCAACTCGAAGGCCCCAACAGCGGTACCGGTTGACCTTGCTGCTGCGATCCAGGATCTGAAGCGGAAACGCAATGCCGTCATCCTGGCGCACTACTACCAGGAACCTGAGATTCAGGACATCGCCGACTTCATTGGTGATTCCCTCGAGCTTTCACGTAAAGCCGCTGGCACCAATGCTGATGTGATCGTCTTCTGCGGCGTCCATTTCATGGCGGAAACCGCGAAGATCCTCAGCCCCCAGAAAACTGTTCTCCTGCCAGATCTGGACGCCGGCTGCTCCCTTGCAGATGACTGTCCGGCCGATGCATTTGCTGACTTCCGCGCCCGCCATCCCGACCACATTGTGGTCAGCTACATCAATTGCACCGCGGCTGTCAAAGCACAAAGCGACCTGATTTGCACAAGCAGCAATGCCGTCGATCTCGTCAGGCAGCTTCCTGCCGATCGACCGATTCTCTTTGCGCCTGATCGCAATCTCGGTCGCTGGGTGCAGAAACAGAGCGGCAGGGAACTCACGCTCTGGCCAGGGCGCTGCATCGTGCACGAAACCTTCAGCGAAGAAGCGGTGCTCAGGCTTCAAATTGAACACCCAGCTGCCGAGGTGATCGCCCATCCTGAATGCCTCGAACCGCTGTTGGATCTTGCTGATTTCATCGGTTCCACCAGCAAACTGCTCCATCACGCAGAGAGCAGCAGCGCCGAAAGCTTCATCGTTCTCACTGAACCGGGCATCCTCCACCAGATGCAACAACGCATTCCTGGGAAAACCTTCCTAGCTGTGCCAGGTCTGGATGGCTGCAGCTGCAATGCCTGCCCTTACATGCGACTGAACACCCTGGAAAAGCTCTGGCGCTGCCTGTCCGTCGGTGCCCCAGAAATCGAAATGGATGAGGATCTTCGGCTGCGTGCCCTGCAGCCGATTCAACGGATGCTGGAGATGAGCCTCTGATTGAACGCACTCCTGAAGGGCTCTACTGCCACGCGGCAGAAGCCTGGATCGATCCGATTCGACCTGTACGCCGGGCTCTGATTACCCACGCCCATGCCGACCATGCCAGGGCTGGGTGCGGTGAGTATTTCGCCGTCAACGCCAGTGAAGCGATCCTGCGCGAACGGCTTGGGAGTGGAATCAGGCTGAACACAGTCAGTTACAGGGAACAACGGCGTATCGGGACAGTTCTGGTGTCGTTTCACAGCGCAGGACACGTGCTTGGAAGTGCCCAGATCCGTCTTGAGCATGAGGGATGTGTCTGGGTGGTAAGCGGTGATTACAAACGCTGCACAGACCCCAGCTGCGAGCCCTTTGAATCCGTGCCCTGCGATGTCTTGATCACTGAGGCAACGTTTGGTCTTCCGATCTACAGGTGGCGAAGTGGCGAGCAGGTGGCGCATGAGATCCGCGCCTGGTGGATGGGGGAACGATTGAGACCTTCACTCCTGTTCTGCTACGCCTTTGGAAAAGCCCAACGGGTGCTGGCGGAACTGAAAGCCATTGGTGTCGACGATGAGGTGCTGCTCCACGGAGCGGTGGAAACGGTGACTCGCCATTACAGGGATGCAGGCATTCCCATGACGGCCAGCCGTCCTCTGAGCGATCTTCCCCGAAATGCAAACCTGGAAGGTCGCCTCATCCTCGCTCCCCCTTCCGCCCATCGATCCGCTTGGATGCGCCGCTTCAAAACCCCGCAGACAGCCTTCGCATCTGGTTGGATGGCGGTGCGCGGAGCACGCCGCCGCAGGGGCTATGAACGAGGCTTCGTCCTCAGTGACCACGCTGACTGGCCTGGTCTCGTTCAAACCGTGAAGGAAAGCGGTGCCCGTCGTGTCTATGTGACCCATGGACAAAGCGATGTGCTGGCGCGTTACCTACGAGACGTCGAGGGACTGGACGCTGAACCGATCGAAGCGCTGCCTGCAGGAAGGGTGAGTAGCGCCGACGAGGGCAACTGACCTAGCGTCGTCCGGTTGCAGACTCCTGCCATGTCGCGTCTCTTCGTGGTCTGTCTGGCCACCAGCCTCGCCATCGCTCCCGCCCTGGCGGCTGACATTGAGGAGATCTCGATCGAGCGCATCCAAACGGTGATCTTCCCTGCCGATGGAGCTGAGGCCGCCGCCGCGATTTGCAACGGCCTGGCCGATGGAGTGTTGACCCGTGACGGAATCGGCGTGGATCTCGCCCGCCTTCAGAACGCTCTCGCCACCAGCGGCAACCCGGATCAAGTGAACCGCTACGTCAACGGTTTCAACCAAACGGCGCAGGCACGCCAGGGCTGCAACATCAGAATCAGCGATCCGCAAAACACTGACCTCTATCAGTGGCAGTACTGATCGGTGCAGGCGTTCGCGGACCTCATCGATGACCTGGACGCCACCAATGGCTCAGGACAGAAGGTCCAACGCATCGCCGCTTATCTCCAGGAACAACCTCCTGAAGATTCCGCCTGGACACTGCTTCTTCTGATCGGTCAACGCCGCAGGCGTTTGATCACAGGCCGCCGACTGCGGGATGTGCTTCAGAAGGAGAGCGGCATGCCGTCCTGGCTCTTTGCTGCCTGCCACAGCCAAGTTGGCGATTCAGCTGAAACCATCAGCCTTCTCTGGCCACAACTTGCAACGGAGCTGCCACGGGACTCACGACCCCTGGGGGCAGAGCTGGAGCCACTCATCCTCCAGATGAAACACGAGCCCCACCTTCACTGGTGGATGGAGACTCTGCTCCCAACCATCGCAGCCCTTGACGAGACGCTTCAGGCGCAGGCTCTCATCAAGGTGTGGCACCAACTCGCGCCCGAGCGACACCTGCTGTTGAACAAACTGCTCACCGGCGGCTTCCGGATCGGCGTGGCCAGGGGATTGGTGGTCAAGGCGATCGCTCGGGGTTTTGACCTCGAGGAAACGGTGGTCCTCGAACGATTAATGGGTCCCATGGAAGCCACGGTGCCATGGTTTCAACAACTGACGGCTCCGGTGGTCGACGCTCCCAGCGATCGTGGTGCCGTCCCCTATCCGTTTTTCCTGGCCAGCCCTGCGAAGGTCGACACCCTGCAAAACACCCCTCCCCGGGACTGGTGGGTGGAACACAAGTGGGATGGCATCCGCGGACAGCTGATTCGGCGACCGTCTGGGGTCTACCTATGGAGCCGAGGGGAGGAACTGATCAACGATCAGTTCCCGGAGCTGGTGACCATGGCCGAATCCCTCCCAGCCGGAACGGTGCTGGATGGAGAAGTGATCTGCTGGCGAATGAAGGCCAACACACCGATGCCCTTTAGTGCCCTTCAACGCCGACTTGGACGCCAACAGGTCGGACGGACCCTGCAGGACGAATGTCCAGCCAGCTTTATCGCCTATGACTTGATCGAATCTCAGGGGGAAGACCTGCGGGCGCGGCCACTCCACGAACGACTGACCCAACTCTGGGCACTTCGTGGCCTGAGCGGGGAAGACGCATGGCGCCTGCGCTGGAGTGAAGGAGAAGCTTTGCGTGACTGGGAAGATCTCCATGATCTTCGCCAGAACGCCGTTGCAGCTGGGGCGGAAGGCGTAATGCTGAAGCATCGAGAATCGCCTTACCTCAGCGGGCGCAAACGGGGGCATTGGTGGAAATTCAAGCGTGACCCCATGACGCTCGATGCGGTGCTGATCTACGCCCAGGCGGGGAGCGGCAGGCGCGCCAATATCTTCACCGACTACACCTTTGCGCTTTGGCAACGCAATGCTGAGGGGGAGGAATCCCATCAACTCGTGACCTTCGCCAAGGCCTACTCAGGCTTGGATGATCAAGAGATCCTTGAATTGGACCGCTGGATCCGACGCCATACCCGCGAACGGTTTGGGCCCGCAAGAGCGGTTGAACCTGAACTGGTTTTTGAAATTGGCTTTGAAGGAATTCAACGATCCAAACGTCACAAATGCGGTCTTGCCGTTCGTTTCCCGCGCATCCTGCGTTGGCGAAAGGATCGCCCCGCAAACAGCGCCGACACGATCAACCGGGCCGAGGAGCTATTGGCTCTTCAACCGCAAGCTGAAGCACAAGCGTGAACGGGCGGTCGCACGATCGAGAGCTACTCGCCCCCGTTGAGGAGTGGTTTGAACGCCAGGGATGGACACCACTTCCTTTTCAACGCCAGACCTGGCAAGCCCATCTGAGGGGCCGCAGTGGGTTAATTCAGGTTCCCACTGGCTCTGGCAAGACCTATGCCGCCGTGATGGCACCCATTGCCAAGGCGCTTGCTCAATCTGTCCCGAGACGTGGGGTGCGTCTGCTCTACATCACACCTCTGAGGGCCCTGAGCCGAGACCTCGCCCAGGCGCTGCTGGAACCGATCGAGGCGATGGGATGGCCCTTGAGGGTTGGTATCCGCAATGGCGATACCCCCAGTGCCGAACGCAGTCGACAACTCAAGTCGCCACCAGACATTTTGATCACCACGCCGGAATCCCTGTGCGTTCTCATGGCTGGGCGTCATGCAACGGAGCTCTTCCAGCCACTTGAGACGGTGATCCTGGATGAATGGCATGAACTGATCGGAAGCAAACGGGGGACGCAGGCAGAGCTCGCCCTCAGCTGGCTCCGCCTGCAGAAGCCCCAACTGCAGACCTGGGCCATCAGCGCCACGATCGGCAATCTCGAGGAAGCGGCACGCCATGCCCTTGGTGAAGGATCCGATCCATGCCTGATCACTGGAGCCCCAGAGCGGCCCCTTGAGATCCGAAGCATCGTTCCCGACAGCCTGGATGGGTTTCCATGGGGCGGCCATCTTGGACTGCGCCGCTACGAGGACCTGGTGGCCACCTTGAGCCCGACCACCAGCACCCTGCTATTCACCAACACACGCAACCAGGCGGAGCGCTGGTTTCAGTGCCTGCGCTTCGCCTGCCCCGAGATGGAAGGACTGCTGGCCCTGCATCACAGCGCAGTGGACCGTCAGGAACGGGAGGCGATCGAGGCCGGTGTGAAAGCCGGATCGCTGCGCTGGGTGGTGTGCACAAGCTCGCTCGATCTGGGGGTGGATTTCCAGCCGGTGGAGCGGGTGGTGCAGATCGGTTCCCCGAAGAACCTGGCCCGTCTCCTGCAACGGGCTGGCCGCTCCGCCCATTGCCCCGGAGGCACGTCACAGATGTGGTTCATGCCCACCAATGCTTTGGAACTGCTGGAACTGAGCGCCGTGCGACGAGGCCTGACCCAGGGCCTCGTGGAAGAGCGCCATCCACCGAATGAAGCCCTGGATGTGCTTCTGCAACACCTCACCACGCTGGCCTGCGGACCAGGGTTCACACCTGAGGCAACCCTGGAGTCGATCCGCAGGACCTCTAGTTACCGCAACCTGAGCGATGCAACGTGGCAATGGTGCCTGCGCTTTCTCGAACTGGGTGGCGATTGCCTTGGTGCCTACCCCCGCTACAGGAAGCTGGAGCGCGCGGACGACGGCCGGTTCGTCATTCGCGACAACACCATCGCCCGACTCCACCGTCTCAACATCGGCACGATCACCTCAGCACCAGCAATCCGCGTGCGCTTTGTTCGAGGAGCGGTGCTGGGGCATGTGGAGGAGACCTTTATCAGCCAGCTGAGGCCAAAGGATGTGTTCTTTTTCGCGGGCCGTCAGCTGGAGTTTGTGCGGCTTCGTGAGATGACGGCTTACGTCAAAGCCAGCACACGCAAAAGCACAGCCGTACCCGCATGGGCCGGAGGGCAAATGGCCCTTTCCGATCTGTTGACCCATCATCTGCGCGAGGAGGTGGCTCGTGCGGGCCGCGGCGATCTCGATACCCCGGAACTGCAAGCCCTGGCCCCCGTGTTCGAGCGTCAGAAGGATCTCTCCACACTGCCGGCGAACAACCAGTTCTTGATCGAGACCTGCCGCACCAGAGAGGGGACCCATCTCTACGCGTACCCCTTTGAGGGTCGTTTCGTGCATGAGGGGCTCGGGTTTCTCTGGTCCACTCGACTGACACGTCTCCATCGCGGAACGATCACGGTGTCGGTGAACGACTACGGGTTTGAACTGCTGGCACCTCGCAGCTATCCAATGGCCGATCTGCTGGAGGAACACCTCGACGCGTTACTCGCCGATGATCACCTGGAGAAGGATCTTGAACAGGCGCTCAACCTGTCCGAACTATGCCGCCGCCGCTTCCGAAGCATTGCGCAGGTGGCAGGGCTGCTGGTGCAGGGATACCCGGGTCAAAGCAAAAGTGCCGGCCAACTGCAGATCAGCGGCTCGCTCCTCTGGGAGGTGTTCTCAAAACATGAACCAGGCAATCTTCTCCTGAAGCAGGCGCAACAGGAGGTTCTGCAGGAGCAGCTTGAATTACAACGTCTACGCAGCGCCCTGAAACGGCTCCAGGAGGGAGAGGTTCTCCTTAGCGCCACCGCAAGACCAGGTCCTCTCGCCTTTCCACTGCTAGTGGAGCGTTTGAACAATCGGATGACCAATGAGTCAGTGATGGAACGGGTGCAGCGCATGGTCGCCGAAGCACAGCGCCTTGAAGGCGATTAGCGTCCGAGCGACCGCAGAAGCCCAACAGCGATGTTGTCCGCCTGGAGAGTGTTTGCGGAATTCCTGCTTTTGGGCTGCACCTCCTTCGGCGGGCCCGTGGCCCATCTCGGTTATTTCAGAGAACGCTTTGTGATGCGGCGGCACTGGCTATCCGATGAGGCCTATGCCGAATTAGTTGCCATCTGTCAGTTTCTGCCAGGCCCTGCCAGCTCTCAGGTGGGCATTGGCCTTGGCCTGATGCGAGCAGGATGGCTCGGTGGCATCGCAGCGTGGATCGGATTCACGCTGCCCTCGGCGGTCATTTTGCTGATCGCTTCTGCAGTGCTCAGCATCAATCCCGCCTGGCTCAATGGTGGCTGGGTTCAGGGCTTGAAGGTTGCTGCCGTCGCAGTGGTGACCCAGGCGGTATTGGGGATGCAAAAGCGGCTGGCACCTGACCGCCCGCGCCTCACTCTGATGGCGGTCAGCGCCATTCTGGTGCTGGTGGTGCCGTTGGCCTCTGTGCAGGTTCTGGCCCTGCTACTCGGCGCCGTGGTGGGAGTGTTGTGCTTTCGAACTCCTGATCAGAACGCCCAAGTGCTCAATGGCCTCCAGGTTCCTGTGCGGCGATCGGTTGCCATCGGCCTGCTCGGCCTGTTAGCGCTCCTCCTGGCCTTTCTCCCATGGCTCTCTGCCAGCACCAGACCGGTGGCTGTTCAACAATTGAGCGCCATGCTTCAAGCCGGTTCCCTGGTCTTTGGTGGGGGCCATGTTGTGTTGCCACTCCTTGAGCAATCCCTGGTCCCCCCAGGCTGGATCAGCCTTGATCGGTTTCTTGCTGGCTATGGAGCCGCCCAGGCAGTCCCCGGACCAATGTTCAGCCTTGCAGCCTTTTTAGGCTTTGACCTCCGGGGAGGTCTGCAAGGAATCACAGGTTCGATCCTGGCCTTAATCGCCCTGTTTCTCCCTGCTTTTCTGTTGATCGGCGGAGTGCTGCCTTTCTGGTCTGATCTCGGTCAATGTCGAGCGATGCGCCGCGCCTTGATGGGGGTGAACGCAGCTGTGGTGGGCATCCTTCTCGCCGCTCTTTATCAGCCCGTCTGGAGAGTTGGCATCCGCAACAGTGCTGACTTCAGCCTGGCTCTCTTGGCTGTACTCCTCCTGATGGCTTGGCGTCAGCCGGCCTGGAGGGTGGTGTTGTTTTGCGGGTTGATCGGCGGACTGGTGTTGCCGTGATGAGCCCATCAGCCGTCAGCTTGTTTCTGGTGGTGCTAGGGGGACGCACCCCCAATTGCCACGTTGAACTCCACGATGTGCGCTGGGTGGTGGGCCCCAACATTGAAACCACAATCCCCGAGCTCAGACGGCAATGGTGGGGAAGCCTGAAGGGGCTACACATCGACAGTTACACCTCCATTGACTCTGTCGATGGCTATGCCGTTTCGCTCGAATCAAACGCGGCTCCTGCGCTCGAGGGCAACACCACAAACCAACGGCTCTGGTTTATCAATCTGGGTGGCTATCAGCGCCATTCCCTTCAGGAATGGCACCACTTCGGTCTTGTGGTGGCGACAACCGCCCAGGCAGCCAAGGCGCGAGCCAGGACTCGCTGGCTTCAAGACCATGTGCAGGTGCACAAGGATGACCTCCATAGCCTTGACACAGTCGGTGGCATCGATGACTGCCTGCCAATTGAAACGATTTCAGGTTGGCGACTTGTTCTGACTCCCGAGCCCCACCGGCAAAACCATGACCTGCGACCCGAGTGGTTTGGGTATTGGCGCATCGACGGTCGCCAGCCCCAACCGAGGCCTCCAGCTTCCTGAAGTCATCGGCAAGCGGCCGACCACCAGGACGTGATGCGATCAGGAGAGCCATACCAGGATGATCCAAACAAGCCACCATGGGCCGTGGCTTCTAACAACACTGGCCTTGCATTGAGCAACAGAGCCGATTGCACAGGCACAAGGCCATCACCCCGCACCTGAGGGTCACCGCTGATGCTCCGATAGCTGCCGCGGGCACTGCGACGACTGAAAGCCGAGGCCAACGGCCCATTCAGATCCAGCTCACCGGCAACGGCCACGTAGTCAACCTCAGGGGCATGGCAACCCGGGAAGCGTCGATCAACCATGGCTCTCAAGGGTGTAGCCCTCTCGGCCTGGTGGGGGCTGCCGAGGGTGATCAGGCGATTGCAACGCTCGGCACCGGCATAGACACGACCAGCAAAGGGCTCATGACTGAGATAAAGGCGAAGCATCACCCCTCCGGAGCTATGCCCCACGAGGGTGACCTTTCCAGAGGGTGAACGGCTCTGCAACTCCTTCACAAGACCATCCACCCGATCGAGCAAACGACGCCAACCAAGAGACCAGCTCGTGAGCAACCAGTCGAGTCGGCTAGCGGGAGTGATCGCCACGGCCAAACCTTGCTCGTTCATGAGCCAGTCGGCCATCGGTTGATAAGCCGTGTCACTGATGAGAAACCCACCGAGAATCACGACGGGTTGTCGGGGATCCACCACGCTCATCACCACGAGAAACAACGGGCCCAGCCATCATCAAAGGAGATCACCCCGAAGCCCATGGTTCAGGAACGGGTCGCGGACTACCCAAGACCACCACGGCTGGAACCAAGCAGTGATCTGGTGCTTGTGAAGGTGGCTGGTGAAGTGCTGTACGAGGGCACGGGGGCCTGGCGGGTTCTCGAAACCTTCCACCCGCCCACCTATTACCTGCCACCTGAGGGAATCAAGCAGTCGCTGTTGCACCCTGCTGTTGGGCGCAGCTTCTGTGAATGGAAAGGTGTGGCGGAGTACTTCGACATTGTTGCCGGAGGACGCAGGATCCATCGCGCCGTCTGGCGTTACCCAACGCCCACGGCGGACTTCAAGGCCATCCAAGGGTGGTTCGCGTTGTATCCAGCACTGATGGATGGCTGTTGGCTGAATGGGGAGCCTGTCATTCCCCAGCCAGGAGGTTTCTACGGCGGTTGGATCAGTTCTGCCGTGGTAGGCCCTTTCAAGGGGGATCCAGCCCATCCTGAATTGATCTGAGCCTGCGGTGCCAAGCTGATGCCCTCTTCCACTGATTCAGCCCGCGAGCGGCTCGTGGAGTTGTTGATGAATCAGCCGCAGGATCCGGTCATCAGCGAGCTTCTGGATCAGGTCGAAGCGAAAAGCACCGTGGATCTCTTCAAGGCAGCGCAACACAGCCGTGGCTGAAACAGGCCCCATGGCTGGAGAACCTGCAGGTGATCGATCCGAAGCGAGGGAGAGGGATGAATCTGCTGCGTCTCGGTGGCCCCATGGCTGATCTGGCCGCCGTTGCCGTCAAAGCTGACCTGACGATCGAAAACAAGACACGGGTCTCCGTTCGCTTCCGCAGGGGGGCTGGCTCGGCCCCTCCCTCATCAGCGGTTGGCGGCCAACACTGATGGCGGCAATCCAACAAAGCTTTCCGGCCTGGCTTGAGATCACCTGGCTCGACGAGCGATTGCGGGTCTGTCGCGGTAACGCAGGCACCCGCTTCGCCCTCCTGCGTCGTGACGACCTAAGCGTCGATGCACTGATGGGAGAACGGCCATGACCGTGGTGGCCCTGGCCATGCTCCAGCAGCAAGGTTCCTGGCTCTTGCAGCTCCGCGATGACATCAGCGGAATCGTGGCCCCCGGATGCTGGGGATTGTTCGGTGGTCACCTGGAGCCGGGGGAATCGCCCGAGCAGGGACTACGCAGGGAATTAATCGAGGAGATCGGCTGGTGTCCGCTAACCCTGAACCCTTGGTTTCAGCACCAGACACCCCAGCGCCTCCTGCATGCCTTCCATGGCGATCTGGATGTGCCTCTCTCGGAACTCACGCTCCTGGAAGGGCAGGATCTGACCTTGGCGCAACCAGAAGAGATCCACCAAGGCGCGGTTTGGAGCCCGCGACTCCGTGAATGCAGACCTTTAGCACCATCGCTTCAGCTGATCAGCCTCAGGCTGAAAGAACTCTCTGGCGAATGATTCAGACGCCATTGAGAAACAGAACCATCCCGATCACAACCAGGATCAAGACAAGCCACCACCCCCAACGCCTCACCCAACGGCTGGATGAGAAGCGTTCCTGACGAAAAGCTGCCCGTCCCTGACCGACAGGGCATCCACAGCGAGCGCAAACCAGGCGACCGGCCAGGGAACGGTCCGCACGGAAGGAACTGCACCCGCATTGCCTGCAGCGGCGGCTGATCCCCATCACGACACAGCAGAAACCTGGAGAATGGCGACATGGGCCCTCATTCGACAAGTCCCGACCACCATCCCTGGCTGTCTCTCAACTCCGTGGAGGCATGGATCCAAGACAAGCGCGTGTTCAAGGATCTGAGCCTGGATCTCTGGAGTGGTGAGCCCACGGTCGTTCTGGGCCCGAATGGTTCTGGAAAAAGTTCGCTGGTGAGGCTGATCAGTCGGGCGCTGTATCCGGTCGTCCGCCCGGGTTCTCATCTGAGGATCTTCGGGGAGGAGACGATCAAACTCTGGGAGCTTCGCCGCCAACTCGGGATCGTGAACAGCGATCTGGACAGTCGCATCCACCCTTCGACCCAGGGCAGGGAGCTGCTGTTATCGGCATTCTTCGGCGCAGTCAGACTCGGAAGGGAGCCGATCCCTACGCCCCTGCAGAACCAACGGGTTGAGCTGTTGCTGAAGGAGATGGATCTCGATGCACAGGGGCGACAGCCCTACGGCTCACTCTCTGATGGCCAGAAACGGCGGTTGCAGATCGCGCGAGCGCTCGTCCATGAGCCGGAGGTTCTGGTTCTCGATGAACCCATGAACACCCTCGACCTCAAAGCGCGACACAGCCTTCAGAAGACTCTGCGCAAGCTCTGCAGGCAGGGAATCACCCTGGTGATGGTCACCCACAGCATTGAAAGCATCATTCCCGAGATCGAGAGGGTGATCGGTCTTCGCGATGGTCAGGTGGTGATGGACGACACACCGAAACGTGCACTCACTGATCAGGCATTGTCTGAGCTATTCGACACACCGCTGCAGGTGGTTGAAGCCAATGGTTACCGACAAGTGTTACCAGGCTGAGCATGCTTGGCAGCAGTCGTGATCGTGCGGTGCTCGTTCAGATCATTCCGGCCCTGGCCTTGATCGGTGGCGGTGTTCTCGGAAGCCGCTTTCACCCCCAACAGCGGCTGCGCGGGATTATCGCTCACCTGGTGGGCGGACTGGTGCTAGGCACCGCTGCAGCCGATCTGATGCCCGCAGCAAGCCGCAGCGGCCATCTCCTCGCTCTCGCTGTTGGCTTTTGCCTTGGCTTTTCTCTGTTGCTGGTGATCAATGCGGTGCTCACCGAACCGAAAGCAGCTGAGGCAGCCCAGCAACTCAGGCCTCTATTGATCCTGCTGCTCCCCTTTCTGGTGGACAGCCTTATCGATGGATTGGTTGTGGGAATCAGCAGCGATGCCACAGATCACGGATGGATCATCCCGCTAGCGGTGGCCCTGGAGATGGGTTGCACGGCAGTGGGAGTTGGAACCCTGCTTGGACGCGGAGCTGGGCGTTGGCGCAGCACGCTCGGGGGGGCTCTGATGGCTGCGCTGTATCTGGTGGGGTTGGGAATTAGCGGATCACTTGCCAACTGGCTCAAGGGCCCAGCGCTCACGGGGCTCCTCGCCTTCGGAACCGCCGCCCTGATCTACCTGGTGATTGAGGAGGTGATGAAGGAAGCCCACGCCGATGGAGAGGACGATTCTGGGGTCGTCAACCTGGCCTTCTTCGTCGGTCTGCTGGTGGTCTGGCTGCTCGACGCTGCACAGCTGTCATAACCTCGCTGCGTGACGCAGCTCCCGCCATGAACAGCAACGCCAGGATTGATGCGCTGGAACTGATGCTCACTGATTTGCGCACCCGCAACGAACCGATCCGGCACAAAGCGGCCTTCCGAGGCTGTCAGCCGGAGTTCCAAGCCCTCGTGAGCCAGTTAATCGAGCAACTGGAAAACGAATTGCTCGAGCAGAAGCGTCGGGCACGGGGCGAGAAACTGGCCTAAGGGCTCTCAGCCCGCTTGTAGGCCGCAGGCACAAGCACCAGGAAGAGGAACCACCAGATGGTGATGCCCATCACGGCAAGGGCCGTCAGCCAGATGCGCTCGACGAGAAACCAGCTGGCGGCAATCACGACAACTCCCGTCAGCAAGATCGACCAGGGCTGACACCACCATGGCTTGGCAAGCCAAAGCGAAGGACTGGTGGACTCCGAGTGATCGGAATTGCTCACCGCAGCCCGTGGAGCTCAGATCGCTCATGCATGGCGGCAAGAGCGTCGTATCCGCCAACCAGTGCACCGTCCACAAAGACCTGAGGGAAGGTGTTCATGCCGCTGCGCCCATGCCAGTGGGCAAAAGCCTGATCATCGTCAACACGAAAGACCTGATGGGGAACGTCGGCACTGCTCAACAAGCGGAGCGCACGCGTGCACCAAGGACAGCCAGGTAACACCGCGATCTCGACACGAGCGTCATTGGCCTGCGGCGACATCGCAGGAATAGCCGGCTGGAGAGATGACGGCTCAAGGACGCCAAGAAGCAACTGGGCACCTTTAAGGATCAACGTGCCGTGCTCAAGATGCCCCCCCCAAACCTGGCAGGCCCCATCGGAAAGGCTCAGATGCAGGTGCACACCATCAGCCCCGAAGGTTCCGTTGAGCGTGATGATCTCCAGATCTCCCTCAAGCACGGTCGGGGAGGCCTGACCAGGGCATTGAAAGGCTGCTCTGGAGAGGTTGCCCACCACCCCGAGAACAAAACCTGAGAGATTCTGCGCTCGCGCTAACTCCTCGAGAGCTCCCCTGAGATCCTGACCAGGAGCTAACGACAGGGGCAGCGCGCGCATCACCTCAACCTGAAAACGGCCCCACAGTAACGCGGGCTGCATCGCAGGAAAAAACGGCAAGGATGAGGCATAATTGTTACGAGAACGTGTCAAAACCGTGTCAATCCTTCAATCCCTTCTGCATGAGCTGCAACACAAGCTGCAAACCGAGCAACCATCCATGAGTGCCGGTGACGTCGCTGACGCCGCGGAATCAGAACGACTGAACGTCACCCTTCCCGGAGGCGTGATGGCGCGCCTCAAGCAGCATGCTCTCAGCGAAGGACGCAGCTGCAGCAGCCTGGCCTCCTATCTGATCGAAGATGGCCTGCGGCGGCATCTCCCCCTGGACTGACAGGCCCAGCGGATGCCTCGTCCTCAGACTCAGGACTGAGGCGCAGGCTGGAGAATCCGATCTTCAATCGCCTTAATCCTGCCGCTGCGCACCATGTCGACAATCTCGACATCCAGCGGAACACGCAAGGCACTGTCATCAGGGAAGGCGAAGCCATAGGTCTGGGCCGCGAGGGCGAAGGGTGCCAATTTGAAATCGCTATGACCTTGCTTTTGCAGGAAATACTGCAAGGCCGGGCGATCGAACATCACAGCGTTGACCCGGCCCGCCTTCAACAGGCCGATTGCCGCATTCAGATCGCTAGTCGACGTTGCCTTGGCCCCGTAGATCTGAGCCCAAATCGAGCTGGTCGTTCCCCGAACGACTGCCACGGACTGACCGGTTAGATCATCGGGCTGCTGGATTCGTCCTGGCGACTGCTGGGACAGCGAGAGGGTGAAGGCTGAAGCCAGCCCCGCGGTCACAGACGAAAGAGCCAACAAAGACAGAAGCATCCAAACCCCAGCGACCGTGCGTCCCGTACGGCTCAAAGGGGCCCGATCGCCATAACCCACGGTTGTCAAAGTCACGAGAGCAAACCACATCCCATTACCAACGCCGTGAAGGTAATGACGAGGGAACTGCTCGTAGTTGCGACGCCGCTCCGCCAGCCAGATCAGATTCCCCACAAGAAACAGCAGAAGCATCAACACCCCGAGAGAGGACAGAGCTGCCCAGCCGAAGAAGGGCGCAAGCCTCTTGATCCAAGGTGCCGAACCCGTTGGCACCAGCAATCCGAGATGACCGTGGAAATAGGGCTGACTGAAATCAAGCCCCTCCCTCGCGAGGCGATCAGGAGTGATGCTGATCGGACCGATAGAGAGATCGACCTCCCGGCCGAGCAGCGCCTGCAGATTGGCGTCTGTATTAGGTAGTGGGACCAGCACATAGGGCTGGTTGAGACGGGTGGCCACCTCTTGCCACACCTCCACGCTGATCCCTGTCTGTACGGTTTGCCCGCCTATCACGAAGGGAGGGCTCCCACTCACACCAACCCGGATGGGCTTTTTCGCCTCCTCAACGGCGCCGACTGGCTCGAGCCAAAGGATTGATCCGACCAACGCCAGAACGATTGGCCGGATTGGGAACCATCGCTTCACCACAGCTGCTGCGCGCAACAGCCCATGGGTACCACGCCAACAACGGCCACGGCGACAATACACTTGCACTACTCGCGGGTGATAGTGAATGGAGCGCAGAGCAGAGCCGATCTTTCTGCGGATCCGCCCAGGCGACCATGTGGCCGTCAGGGGGTTGCACCCTTCAAGCCCCGCGTCGGACTGGTGGATCGGTGCCGTGCTGCATTGCGATGGCGGAGCCCGTGGACCACAACCGTCCCTTTGTCAGGTTGCCTGCATCGACACGGGCATCATTCACACCGTGAATGCTGATCAAATCGTCGATCGCCTCAGGCCTGGTCCAGGCGACGCACAATCCAGGCCATCGCCGCCAGGGAACCTGCGAGAGCAAGCAAAAGCGCGAGGGTCATGATCGATCAGAGCGGAGAAGGCAGGTTAAGAGTGGCAGGCTCACCCGCGCCTGCGTTCCCTAGGAAAAGCCAATCCGCCACTTCCATCCGCAGGGCATAGGCGCATTCAAAACGCTGTTGCTGTTCCAGAAGGTTGAGACGGTGCTCCAGAAAGCGCAGGATTTCAGGCTCTGGCTGGTGCAGACGATCTGGGAACGCCACAATGCAACCGCTCAGGTGGCGTCAGCCTGATGCATGGACACGACACTTGAATGCAGTCGAGATCACACCGACGGATGAGCCCTTGACCCGTGCTCCAGTAACCAACGGAGCAGGACAACCCTGGCATTGGGGATCCGAAGAACTGGTGCTGATGCCCCAGAGGGCCCTCTGGCGCCCCAAAAGCCGCCAGCTGATGGTGGCCGATCTTCACCTCGGCAAAGCCGAGGTGTTTCAGGCTCACGGGATTCCGATCCCGAGCGACGGAGATCGGTGCAACCTCGATAGGCTCAAACAGCTATGCCAAGTGCTGCAGCCCGAAGAACTGCTGATCCTCGGAGATCTCATCCACGGACGACAGGGGCTGACCGACAAGCTCATGAAGAGCCTGCAGTTACTACCCCGAGAGTGCAGCTGCAAACTGACGCTGATCGGTGGCAATCATGACCGTGACGCCCCCTGCCCTGGAGTTCCCAGGCAGCCCAGCCAAAGGGTCGGGCAGCTTTGGCTGAGCCATGAGCCCGAGTCGCCTCCGGAGCCACGCCACACGCCTCTTCTCAATGTCTGCGGCCACGTGCATCCAGTGGCATCGCTTCGCTCCGGCAATGATCGACTCCGCCTTCCCTGCTTTGCCTATGACCCTGTGAGCGAGCGATTGCTGATTCCTGCTTTCGGGGAGTTGACGGGAGGGCATGATTGCGGCCAGCGTTACCGCAAATGGCTGGTGGCTGAGAACGCCATCGTTCCTTGGCTCGATCCGTCTCCCCACCACCAAACCAGAAGACTGGCCCCGTGACACACGGATCCTCGGTCACCAAGAGGCCTGCCGGCGCCGCAAAACGGCAGCGTCGCTCGGCGCCGAAGCGACGATCGCGCCGCGGGCTGCGAAAACGCTGGATCGTGCTGGGACTGCCGATCTTGGGGTTCGCAGCGCTACTTTCTCTGGCACCTCCGAGTCCGGAGAGTGATCAACAGCAGTCCGGGACAAAGGAACGCCTGGGAGGAGCCGAGGCCGGCAGTTTTCGTTACCTGCCCGATGACGAGGTGTATGCCCTCGATTTTGATCCCAGAAAAGTGCGGGTCGGACTGCTTGAGGGGTGGGACCGGGAGCAAGATGCCTATCAAGACACTGCAGCACTCGCTTATGTGTCAGGTCCCATGTACGAACGACATGTGGACAACGGGGGGCAGGAGATCACTGTTCCCCTGGGAGACCTCAAGCTGGGTCAAAGGATCTGGAAGGGAAGGAACCGTACGGCGTCGCAGCAAAGAGCCTTCATCGGCATCGGTCATGACGGCAGTGTCGACTTCGGCTACGGCGAACTGACCAATGAACGGGAACGGCGCTACGACACCTTCGTCGGTGGTCTCCATAGTGTTTACAACGATCTGAAAGCCCCGCCCGCCAGCTACAAAGGGGCTTACAGCATCAGCATGGGGCAGCGCATCCGCTACTACCTGCCCAGGATCCGAATGGTCTTCGGACTTCGCGAAGACGGGCGGATGGAAATGCTGATGAGCAAGGACGGCCTCACCCTCGAACAAACGAGAGAGCTGGCCCGTCGGCGGGGCCTGGTGGCCGCCTACATGCCTGACCATGCCTCCAAAAGTCGCCTCATCATTCCAGGGGTCAAGGGTTTTACAGAGGAGGACGCCAACTGGATCAGCGGAGGGGCCACAAGCTTTGTGCATGTTCCCTATTTGCTCCGGTTGAGTGAACGACGCTTTGCCCTGGAAGGGAACTTGATGGCCAACCTCAGCAGCCGCGTGGGGATGGCCGCCCAATGCGACGGCCCCGTGGACTGCGCCCAGTGGATCGGAAACCGTCTGATCGATCGTGCATTGGCAGGCCTGAACCGGGTCATGGAACAGGGGGTGGAGCCAGTGGCCAGGATGATCTGGAGTCCAAAACAACCAACGAAACCAGGACGAAGCGGAGACTCCGGCAGTCAAACTGCAATCCGCGAGCGCTCACCGCTGCCGGAACCTCCGATTACTGCCGATCCGCTGGTGCTCCAAGAGCTTGATCCGGGCTCCAGATCCTCTGAACCGATTGATCCTGTCTTGCCAGGGCCCAATCAGGACGGACTCGACCGTCTGACCCTGCCACCGGATCTCCCCCCCCCGATCGTCGTGCAGGAAAAGTCTCAGCCGTCCAGTGCGATGCAAGAGAAGCAAAGTGGAGCCGTCAATCAGGATGCACTGGTCGGTGCACCGCCACCGCCGGTGTTGCCACCACCGCTGCCCTGAGTTAAGGCAGCAGCAAGGCCTGACTCAAATCTGGCTCGAGGCCAGGGCGCGGACCACATCACCGCGGGTGATCACACCGATGGGTTGTTGATCAACATCCACCACATAGAGCCGCTGGGTGCTGCGTTCATGCAGAAGCGATGCAGCCCGAGGCAACGCAAGCTCAGCGTTGCAGGAATGATGATCCCGCCGCATCAGATCTTTGACCGTTGTGCCAAGCACCTGATGGACCTGCTTATCCCAGTTGAGGGGGTTCCGAAGGTAGATGACGCTGTCAAGGAGCATCACGTAAGGACCGGCATCCACGCCGCTTTCACGCACCATCAGGTCCTGTTCGGTCAGTTCACCGATCAGCTGACCCTGGTCATTCACCACCGGCAGACCACTGATGTGGTGATCACTCAGCAAAGCCACGGCCTCTTGAAGAGGGGTCTCCGGAGTGACCTTCAGCACCGGCGTGGTCATCACATCACGAACCGACTGCTGGAGCACCATGGAACACATGCGAGTGAAGGCATTCTGAGCCTTGAAGAACCCATGGCGCACCTGGGCTGACCGCCTCACCCTGCTTCGGGCGATGGCAGGCCTGCCGCTGATCATGTCTCTGGCGGCCGGATGGTCGGCCGTGGCATGGATCCTGCTTCTTCTGGGAGGGCTCAGCGATGCACTGGATGGCTGGTTGGCTCGCCGAGGTGGAGGGGGAAACAGTTGGGGCGCCCGCCTGGACCCCTTAGCCGACAAGCTCCTGATTTGTGCCCCTTTGGTCTGGCTCGCCAGTGAGCAGCGCCTTCCCCTCTGGGCGCTGTGGCTTCTCTTATCCCGGGAGCTGCTGATCTCCGGATGGCGACGGGATGCCATGGACGGTGCTCCCGCCTCGAGTGCAGGGAAAGCCAAAACGATCTTGCAGTTCCTCAGCCTGCTGCTGCTGCTCTGGCCTAGATCCTGGGGATCGGACGCGGCTGTCGATGGGCTCCATCAACTGGGCTGGTGGCTCTTCTGGCCGTCGTTGTTCATGGCCCTGCAATCCGCCGCCAGCTACCTCAGGCCGCTCCAATCAACTGAAGGTCAGCGCTGAGATCTGGAGCATCCACCGGGTCGAGGCTGAACTCCCGGTTGAAACTGTCCTGAAAAGCCTTCAGGGCATCAAAACGAGGGCTCCAGGCGAGTTCACGCTCCACTCGGCTGATATCGGTCAGAAAATGGCCGATCCTGAGCGGAAAGGCCTTCCGCGCCTTGGGATCAAGTCCGCTCGGGTCGAAGCGACGCACATCAACG
Organism: Synechococcus sp. HK01-R; assembly: GCF_014217855.1. Classification (NCBI taxonomy): domain Bacteria; kingdom Bacillati; phylum Cyanobacteriota; class Cyanophyceae; order Synechococcales; family Synechococcaceae; genus Synechococcus; species Synechococcus sp. HK01-R. The sequence continues at coordinate 2,008,982 of NZ_CP059059.1, forward strand.
GACTGAGGATCACGTCCCGCTGCGATCGCAGCAGCTGCCACAAGCCCATTGAACGTGATGCCACGGCGGCAGGAGCAGTTGTAAATGCGGTTGGCGGAGGCATCCACCGCGAGCGAACGGGCCATGGCCTCAGCCAAGTCCTCCACATGACCCACCTGGGTAATCGTGGTGCCATCCCCCGGGATGGGGACGGGCAGGTCATGACAAATCCGGGCGAAAAACCAACGCTCAATCGGGTTGTAATTGCCAGGACCGACGATGTACGTGGGACGGAAACTCGTGAACGGAATTCCCTCCTTGAGCAGCCAAGCTTCGGTGTCAGCTTTACCGGCGTGGCGGCTTGCCGGATCCACTGGGCAGTCTTCATCAAGGGGCCACTGTTCGCTGGATGCATAAACACCAGCTGAACTCACATAAAGGAATCGGTGGCTCGGAGCACCCGTCACAGACAGGACAGAACGGCTGTCGTCCAGGGTGCGGCCGGAACTATCAATGATTACGTCGAAGCTTCGGCCCTGAAGTTGCTCTAAATCCTCCAGCTGGCTGCGATCCCCACGCACGTGCTCAATCCCAGCTGGCAGGGACTGCTTGCCTCGCGTAAACAGCGTGAGTTCATGCCCCTGAGCCTGGAGCGACGCCACCAGCGGTTTACCCACAAATCGGGTTCCACCCATGACAAGGATCTTCATCCGAACAGCTCAGTTGGCTGCCATTGAAGCGCGGTTGGGGGTCGCTGATCAGCCACGCTGCAGGATGGGGCTCTGCGATCCATCCCTCAACCCATGGAGATCATTCCCGCCATCGATCTGCTGGGTGGAGCTTGCGTACGCCTGCATCAAGGTGACTACGGACAGGTCACCCAGTTCAACGACGATCCGGTGGCCCAGGCACTGAGCTGGCAGACACAGGGGGCCAGCCGGCTGCACCTCGTCGATCTTGACGGCGCCAAAAGTGGGAAACCCGTCAATGACGAAAGCGTGCAGGCGATCACGCAGGCCCTCTCGATTCCCGTCCAACTCGGTGGAGGCGTTCGTTCGGTTGATCGGGCTGAACAGTTGCTGGCCTGCGGACTTGATCGCGTGATCCTTGGCACCGCAGCGCTCGAAAATCCTGGGCTGGTTACTGAGCTGGCATCGCGTCACCCTGGCCGGATCGTGGTCGGCATCGATGCGCGGGAAGGGAAGGTAGCCACTCGAGGCTGGATTGAAAACAGCAATGTTGAGGCCACGACCCTGGCCTCAGAACTCAGTGTTGAAGGCATTGCCGCGATCATCAGCACCGACATCGCGACGGACGGCACCCTTGAAGGGCCGAATCTTGACGCCTTACGTGCCATGGCCCAGGCCAGCCAGGTGCCGGTGATCGCGTCGGGAGGCGTCGGATGCATGGCCGACCTTCTGGCTCTACTGGCACTGGAACCCCTTGGAGTGCAGGGGGTGATTGTTGGACGCGCCCTCTACGACGGTCGCGTGGATTTGAGAGAAGCGATCGCTGCCCTGGGAGAGAACCGTCTTCAGGACCCTCCAAACCTCGACATCCTCAACGGCTGAGCCACCTCGGGTTGCCTGGGACCTTAAGGTGAAGTCATTCCCGATACGCCTGTGAGCGGAGTCAATCCCTCCACAGACCCAGTCCCCCAGACCGGGGTGCAGCAAGCCTTTGAACGCTGCCGTCAGCTCGGCATGCGTCTCAGCAGGCAGAGACGCATGGTGCTCGATCTGCTCTGGAGTGAAGCCAACCATCTCAGTGCAAGAGACATCTTCGAGAAGCTCAATGCCCGTGGTCGAAACATCGGCCACACCTCCGTTTACCAAAACCTCGAGGCCCTCCAAAGCGCGGGAGTGATCGAGTGCCTCGACAGGGCCAATGGGCGGCTCTACGGATATCGCAGTGATCCCCACAGTCACCTCACCTGTCTGGAGACGGGGCGAATTGAAGATCTCGACATCGAGCTGCCCGACGCACTACTCAGCGCGATCGAATCCAGCACTGGCTACAGGATCGAGTCGTACACCCTGCAACTCAACGGTCGTCCGACGGGCTCCGCATCCTGAACAATCCCCTCCCAGCCACTGGAGCCAAGGCTCCGCACTCGTTACCTTGACGGAACAGTGACGGTCCAGGTCCCCAGCCTTGAGCAGCAAGAACGTCGAAGTCCTCCTGCTCGCGCCGGATCTCCTCGGTGAGTCCCTGGCCCTACAGCTGTCGATGGAGGCCGACACCTGCACCGTTCGACTCCGGCCTGAGCAGCTCAATCAACACCCCTGCCTGGTGATCTGGTCGGTGGACGAACAGATCGGATTCGGGGCCCTGCGTCGGGAGCTTTTGCAGCTCAATGAACGCTGGCAACCAGCTCCTGTGCTGCTCTTGCTCCCCGCTCAACTGAACCTGAGCGAAGACGAGCTGCTTCAACTCGACTGCCCCGGATTACTGCAAGACCCGGATCTACCAAGCCTTCGCGAAGCCATCACCACCCTGCGCGAGGGGGGACGGGTGTTGCGTCTTCGCCAGAGTGCAGGCCCACAACCCAGTGCATCGACCCCTGCGGCAACGCTGGGCCTGGGGCAATGGCTCTTAGTCAGCGGTCTGCAGCAGATCAGCCATGACCTGCAGGTAATCGAAAGCCTGCTCAATCCCCCTCCAGAGCATCTTCTGCTGCGACTGCTGCTGGAAGGGCGCTGCCGCGAATTGCGCAGTGCCAGAAACCTGCTGCTCTGGCTGTGGGGGCCCCTGCAGGTCGGGCTAGTGGACGCCGTCCCCCTGGGTCAACAGAGCAGAACGATCCTCGAGGAAGGCGGGGACTCGCATCATCAGGCGAGCACAGCGATCACGCTGCGTGAACGCAATGCCACAGCGGTCTGGACAGCGATCCAGGAGCGGCTCCAGGGAGCGGTCAACGCAGGGTTGGGCAACGGCACCGGCAGCCTGTTGGCGATGGAGGGGCTGAACCCAGAACGTCGCCGCGATCTTCTCTTGGCACTCCTGCAGCAACTCGACCAGGTCATGGCACGGCTCCGGCGCGAGGAGATGGAGCCAGAGGATCTTCACGCAGCGGCACTGACCGACAGCTGGCACGCTCTCCAGCCTCAGCTGCGCAGACAGGCCCTGCAATCCATGACCGGTAGCTATGTGCGTCTACCGCAGGGCGACTCCCTCCAGCCCGTGACGGAGTCATTGCTGACGCAGGCGGATTTGCAGCAGGCCGATGAAGAACTACCCGATCCACGACGGATGCTGGATCCACTCGTTCTTGACCAGCCGGTGCTCGTGGATGGTCAACTCCTGCCAGCCCACCACCCCCGCGCCTTGCTCCAACTCGAGACTCTTGTCAGCAACTGGTTGGTGCGAACGGCTGAGTTGATCAGTGGAGAGTTGATAAGCGCCTGCGGTGACTGGCCTGAACTGCGGCGTTATCTCCTGAACCAGCATCTGATCTCCACCCGTGAACTGGAGCGACTCCGCAACCAGCTCAACCATCAGAACCGCTGGCAACTCTGGATTCAGCGGCCGATCCGCCTTTATGAGAGCCGTCGTCTGCTTTACCGACTACGGGCCGGTCGAATCGAACCGCTGATCCTTGTGGAACCCCGCGACAGCGAACTGAAACAGTTGGGCTGGTGGCAGCAACAGGTCGCACTGCTTCTCGAAGCAAGGGATGCCATTGCTCCTCAGATGCAGGCTTTGGTGCGCACCATTGGAGACCTCATGGTGGTGCTGCTCACCCAGGTGGTCGGTCGAGCCATCGGCTTGATCGGTCGAGGGATTGCTCAGGGGATGGGACGGAGCCTGAACCAGCGGCCTGCGGGCCGCGGCTGAGATCAACAGTCAGAATGCCCAGCTATCACGGCTGGGCGATGGCACGAGTACTCAAGGCAATGCTGGGACTGGTGCTGTCTCTGCTCCTGTTTGTTCCAACTGCATCCGCAGCGCGCGATGACGATGCCTACGACGGCAACATCTTCGCCCTCTACGCAGGCAATGGCTCCCTGGTCCCTCCCGCCAGCACCCTGGCCGAATCCCAGGCAGCCGGGCGAACCAGCGTCCTCATCTTCTACCTGGATGACAGCCGCACGAGCAAAGCCTTCGCTCCAGCCGTCTCAGAGCTGCAACGGCTCTGGGGGCGAAGCATCGACCTGATGCCTCTGACCACTGATGCCCTGCAAGACCGCATGGATCGGGGCGTCAGCGATCCTGCCCACTACTGGCACGGTCGCATCCCCCAAGTGGTGGTGATCAACGGCGAGGGACGTCTGCTGCTGGATGAAGAGGGTCAAGTGCCCCTCGAGGCCATCAATGTCGCGATCAGTGAGGCCACTGGTCTTCCCGCTCCAGAGGGGGTGAGCACCAGCCTCAGTTTCAATGAGCTCAACACTGAAGTGCTGACCCGCTGATCCGAGCGATGAAACCGCCTACGCTGCGCGGCTGATCGTCCGGTCGATGCACCGGTGATGGCATGGCCACCCTGCTCATCGTGCTGCTCGTCCTCGGTGTGGCCGTGGCCTGGCTTGAGGCGCGGCACCGCCTGAGACCAGCCTCGCCACTGCAACTGAGTGCCAATGACTGGCACGTGGAGCCTCAAGAGCAAGGTGGGCTGAAGGTGACGGGCTCCTTCTCGATTCACAACCCCCACCAACGCATGGAGGTGATGGTTCCCGAGTTCGACGTGAAGCCCGTGCTGATTGGACAGTGTGATCTCACCTCAATGAAGGTGAGCACCAGCATTCGGCCCGAGCATCCCGACGAAGAAGCCCGGGACGATGGCTACTGGGCCGCTTACATCGTGAAGGGAAGAAAAACCACCACGGTGAAGGTGGCGATCAGCGTCGCTGACGCTGAGGGGACTGCGGTGCTCGAGAGCGTCGACACCCTGTGGGCCGACGTGCACTGGATCAACTACGGACCGTTTGGTCGTCTTCAACGACGCCAGGGTGTGGTCTTTCCCTTGCGGCGTCCTGCTGTCCCGACCCGCGATCAGGCAAACATCAGGCCTGGCGACCAGTGCGGAGTGCTGCCGATCCGCACCCACCTGCTCGGGCCACTGGATGACACCGTTGACGTGCTTCGCACCTATGCCGGGCATCTCGTTCAGCCCGGTGATGTGCTCACCATCGGTGAAACGCCCGTGGCGGTGATGCAGGGCCGCTATCAACATCCCTCCATGGTGGATCCAAGCTGGCTGAGCAGACTCCTCTGCAGAGCGTTTCATCCCACCAGCAGCCTGGCTACAGCCTGTGGTCTCCAAACCCTCATTGATCAGGTCGGTCCGACCCGGGTCCTGCTGGCCTGGGTTCTTGGCCTTGCCATGAAATTAGTCGGCAGCCCAGGTGGCTTCTATCGACTGGCTGGAGAGCAGGCTCGGCTGATTGACGACATCACCGGCACCACTCCTCCCTATGACCAGACGATTGTCTTGGGTCCGCAGGAGCCCCAGGCCCTCTGTGAGGCAGCAGCCGCAGCTCTCGGCGTCGATGTGGCCATCGTTGATGTCAACGACCTCGGTCGCGTCAAGGTGCTCGCGAGCAGCCGTGGCTGCGACCACGCCCTGCTGCACCGGGCTCTGAAACCAAATCCAGCGGGAAATGCCAACGAGCGAACCCCTCTTGTGCTGGTCCGGCCAGCCTGAAGAACTCCCCGGGCTGCCCGACGGGCAGAGACGGGCGATACATTGAGCTCATCCCAGCTGAGCATCGTGGTGGGGGGAGCCGACTGCACCCTTCAGGTAGAGCCGCTCCATGCGGCCCACCTTCCCCGGCTTCAGGCCGGCGAATCGAGTGCTTTGCTTCCCAGACTTCAGACCCTTCTCCTTCAAGGGCTGATCGCCAGAGCGGAAAGCCTTTTTCCGGTGCTGCCGTGGATACGCCAGCCCAGGGCGCTTGTCGCTCTGGAGTCCGACCAACTGCGGGCTCTTGTGGAATTGCGTCCCCACAATCGCCAGGGAACCTGTTGGCGACTGGCCCTTGAAGACATCAGCACGCCATCGCAGCACAGTCGCGCTCAGGTGCTCAGCACCCTGCTCAAGGAATCCCTCCTCGGGGCGCACCCGCGATCCCGCAGTTGGGTGATTCGCTGCCCATCCCAGGATCGCGACCAGATTGAGGTCCTACGGGAACTCGGCTTTCAACCCCTGCGACGAACGCGACTTTGGAGCCGCGCATCAACGCCATCGCCGATGCCGACTGAGCTTGGAGACGGATGTATCTGGTCTCCCCTCAACCGTCGCAGTGCTCCGCTCCTCTGGCCCCTTGAGCAGGCTTCCGCATCAAGCCATCAACGACAGATCGTGGACCGACGCTGCAACGATCTACTCGACCAGTGCGGTGCCGGCAGTGGGGTGTTGCTGGGCAAAGGCGACAACGGTCCAATCGCCCTTGCCGGACTTCTGCGAATCGATCGAGGCCCCGATGGTGCCCGGTGTGAACTGGTCCGGGACCTGGCCTGGGATGAGCGACTCAATCGGGCATTGCCAGCGGTCTTGGATCGACTGCACCGGGAACAACCTGACCTGAAACTGCTTTGCAATGAGGAGGATCGTCCCTTAAACGCCTTGCTGGAAAGAGCGGGATGGAACTCCATTGGCGAGGAGCTACTGCTCGGCAGAAGTCTCTGGCGGCGACAAATCCAACCACGTCAACGTCCAAACAGCCTCCAACTGGAAAGCGTGCTGGGACGTCTCCAGCCCCAACGTCCACCGCTGCCGACCCCGAGCCTGGGGCGTCGCTGACCATCACGTGGCAAGCCTGAAGCCTCGCCCCCGTTCCGTGCTGAGCTTGGACGTCGGTCGACGCAGAATTGGTTTGGCCGGCTGCGACCCCCTCGGGATTGCGGTCAGACCGTTGCAGGCCCTGAGGCGTCAACGCTTTGGCGACGATCTCGAGCAGATCCGCAGGCTCTGCCACGAGCGCCGGGTGGAAGGTCTGGTGGTGGGCTTGCCGCTGGATGCAGAGGGAAGACTCACCGACCAAGCGGTCCATAGCCAGCGCTACGGAATCAGGCTGGCGAGAGCGCTCATGCTGCCCCTGGCCTGGGTGAACGAACACAGCAGCAGCTGGGCTGCCGGCGAGCGCTTCGGACTCCACGGCGACCGCAGCGGTCGCCTCGACAGTGCTGCCGCCGCCTTACTACTGGAGCAATGGCTGAACGATGGTCCCGAGCCAGAACCGGTCGCAGCGGCGGACCCGGCCTCTGGCAGTGTCAGCGGCGATGAAGGATCCTGTAAGAACACATCAGCGCAGTCATGAGCAGCAGCGGAGCCGGTAACGGCAGCGAAGTGCCCACCGTCCTTGTCAGGGACAAGGGGAGCAGGGATCTGCTCTGTTTCCTGGAACAACTGATTCCCCTCGATGGGGTCGACTACGCCCTGCTCACACCTGTCGATACCCCAGTGTGTCTGTTTCGCCTCAAGGACGGCGACGAACCTGAGCTGATCGACGCCATTAGTGACAGCGAACCGATCCTTTCTGTGGCTGACGTTGATCTACAGGAACACGACCTGACGCTTGTGCGATCCGCCGTGACACTCACAGTCAGCGGTGAGCTGGACGAACCCGACCCCGATGAACTGGAGGAAGACAGTGAAGAGGAAGACGATTCGGAAACCTATGAGCTGCTGGTTAGTTTCCTGGTCGAAGAACAGGAATATGGCCTTTACATCCCCCTGGATCCCTTCTTCGTTGTGGCCCGCATGAACGACGGTGCCGCAGAACTCGTCGAGGGCGAGGAGTTTGATCGCATCCAGCCGCGCATTGAAGCGGAACTTGAGGAGCGGGAGCTCAGCAACTGATGCCGATGAGCCATCACTGGCTTCAACCCGACTGGGACCCTGGCCTGACACTGGCCCAGCTCCCCCTGCAACCGCTCCTATCGCAGGGCATTACCGCCATGCTTATGGATGTGGATCGCACACTCCTGCCTGGCCACGAGGTCGTGCTTCCTCCCGCGGTCATCAGCTGGGTCGACCAGGCGCGGCAGCATCTCACCCTGCATTTGTTCAGCAACAATCCCTCCCGCCAACGGATCGGTGCGGTGGCCGCCCAGTTGGAGCTTGGCTTCACCAGCGGTGCCGCCAAACCCAGACGGGCCGCCCTTCGCCGGGTGCTGCAGGATCTGCAAGTGAGCCCGGAACAGCTTGCCATCGTGGGTGACCGCCTGTTCACCGATGTTCTGGCCGGCAATCGTCTTGGCCTGTTCACCGTGCTGGTACGACCGCTCCGAGCCGACGGAACCCCCTGCCGCCACGACAGGGTGCAACGGGTTGAACGGCAGCTCGCCCGCTGGATGGGGGCTGGGCGTCCATGACCCTGCGGGTGGTGAAGGTGGGCACCAGCCTGCTCAGAGGTCAGGAACAGGTTTCAACGGAGACGATGATCGGACGCCTCGCCGACGCCCTGGCGGAAAGCTTGGAGAAAGGCGATCGCGCCGTTCTGGTGAGCAGTGGTGCAGTCGGGCTCGGCTGCCGCCGTCTTGGCCTCAATTCGCGACCGGAGAGCGTGGTGGCTCTTCAAGCAGCGGCAGCCGTGGGCCAGGGCCATCTGATGGGGCTCTACGAAGCCGCCATGGCTCGCCACAGCAAAACCGTGGCCCAGGTGCTGCTGACCCGCTCAGATCTCGCGGATCGGCGCAGCTATCGCAATGCCTCGGCAACGCTCCATCAATTACTCGATTGGGGCGTGCTGCCGATCGTGAACGAAAACGACACCGTCTCGTCAGCGGAACTGCGCTTCGGCGACAACGACACACTGTCTGCACTTGTGGCTGCGGCTGTGGAAGCCGATGAGCTGATCCTGCTGACGGACGTGAACCACCTCTACTCAGCCGATCCGCGGATTGACGCCAGTGCCCATCCGATCACGGATGTGCATCACCCTTCCGAACTGGCTCAACTCGAAGAAGGTGCCGGTGACGGCGGCCGTTGGGGCACCGGTGGCATGACCACGAAATTGGCAGCGGCCAGAATCGCGACGGCCAGCGGAATCACAGTGCACCTGGCGGATGGGAGGGAAGCCAGCGTGCTGCAGGACGTGCTGCAGGGAGGCCGAGGCGGAACCGTGTTCCACCCCCATCCGGAGCCCCTCGGACAGCGCAAACGTTGGCTGGCCCATGCTCTTCAACCTCAGGGTTCACTCCACCTCGATCACGGCGCCTGTGAGGCGCTTCTGCATCGGGGTGCCTCCTTACTGCTGGTGGGAATCGCAGCGATTGACGGGCGCTTCGACAGCGGAGATGCCGTCCGCCTGCTTGGCCCGGACGGGACCGAGTTGGGTCGAGGTCTGAGCTCCCTAAGCAGTGAGGCCCTCCAGAAAGCCTTGGAGGTCGGAAGCAACGACCCGGTTGAGAGCGACAACCGGCTCGATGGTGGCTCGCCCCTGGTTGTTCACCGTGACGCCCTCGTGCTCAGCACGCCTACGATCCGGCCGGCGGAGCTCTAACGGATGCATTTCAGTCAGTTGGTTGCTGCGCTGCAGCAAGGCGAAGCCGGCCTGCTTCGCCACGGCCTCGGGAGCGATCCCCGGCTCAGTTCAGCGGCGTCGCTGGAGAAAGCCAAGGCAGACCAGATGAGCTTCCTCGAAAAGGGCAATGCGCTCGAGCAAGCCCTCGAAGCAAGCCAGGCTGGCGCCCTGCTGCTTCCCGATCAAGACGAGTTAGTGCAACGAGCCGAGGCAAGGGGCACCGCCTGGGCGGTGTTCAAAGATCCCCGACTGGCCTTTGCAGAGGCCCTGGAACTTTTGCATCCACGACCACGGCCCCTCGCGGGAGTGCATCCCACAGCGGTGATCGGTGAACGGGTCAGCCTTGGTGCTGGCGTCTCCATCGGGGCAAGGGTCTGCATCAGTGACGGAAGCAGGATCGGAAACCACAGCGTCATCCACCCGGGGGTGGTGATCTACGACGACGTGGAAGTGGGAGACCATTGCGAACTCCACGCCAACGCAGTGCTGCATCCAGGCTCAAGGCTTGGGGCCCGATGCGTGGTGCACTCCAATGCTGTGGTGGGTTCGGAGGGTTTCGGTTTCGTTCCGACTGCCAACGGTTGGCGCAAGATGCCGCAGACCGGTCAGGTGGTGCTCGAGGACGGCGTTGAAGTGGGGTGTGGCAGCACGATCGATCGCCCCTCGGTGGGGGAGACCCGCATTGGTGCTGGCACCAAAATCGACAACCTGGTGCAGATCGGCCACGGCGTCGAAACGGGCCGGGGCTGTGCCCTCGCCTCCCAGGTCGGCATCGCTGGCGGAGCCCGGCTTGGGAATGGGGTCATCCTTGCCGGCCAGGTCGGTGTGGCCAACAGGGCTGTCATCGGTGACCGTGCCATTGCCAGCTCCAAGAGCGGCATCCATGGCGAGGTGGCTGCCGGTGAGGTGGTGAGCGGCTATCCGGCGATTCCCAATCGCCTTTGGCTTCGGTGCTCCGCCGCCTTCGGCAAGCTGCCGGAGATGGCCAAACAACTCAGAGAGCTGAGGAAAGAACTGGATGCTCTGATCAAGTCGGAGCGTTCGCCTCAGTAACCTCGCTGGCTTCGGCCCTCATCCCTGAAGCCCATGCGCCAGCATCGCGTCGTTCTGCTGCCGGGTGACGGCATCGGACCCGAAATCACTGCTGTGGCCCGCACGCTGCTTGACGCCGTGGCCTCTCGTCACGACTTCACCATCAGCTTTGAGGAGCAGCCAATCGGCGGTGCAGCGATCGATGCCACCGGGGAGCCACTCCCGGAAAGCACGCTCACCGCGTGCCGAGGGGCAGATGCCGTGCTTCTGGCTGCAATCGGTAGCCCCCGCTTTGACAGCCTGCCGCGTCAACAACGACCGGAAAGCGGTCTGCTCGCGCTGCGGTCCGGCATGGAACTGTTTGCCAACCTGCGTCCGGTCAAAATCGTTCCGGCTTTGATCGATGCCAGCACTCTGCGGCCGGAGGTGATCGAAGGGGTCGACCTGATGGTGGTGCGAGAACTCACCGGAGGCATTTACTTCGGCCAGCCGAAGGGGCGAGTCAGCGCTGATGGGGAGGAGCGCGGTTTCAACACCATGACCTACTCGAGCGGCGAGGTGGACAGAATCGCCAAGGTGGCCTTTGAGCTCGCTGTTCAGCGCCGTGGTCAGCTTTGTTCTGTGGACAAGGCCAATGTGCTGGACGTGAGCCAGCTCTGGCGCGATCGCGTGGAGGCGATGGCATCGAGCTACCCAGCAGTGGAGGTGAGCCACATGTATGTGGACAACGCTGCGATGCAACTGGTGCGGGCCCCACGTCAATTTGATGTGGTGCTCACCGGCAATCTCTTCGGCGACATTTTGAGTGACGAAGCCGCCATGCTCACCGGTTCCATCGGCATGCTGCCCTCCGCATCCCTTGGCAGTGAAGGCCCTGGACTGTTCGAACCTGTGCATGGCTCCGCGCCGGATATCGCAGGTCAGGACAAAGCCAACCCAACGGCGATGGTGCTATCGGCGGCCATGATGCTGCGCATCGGCCTCGGGGAGGAGTCGGCCGCCAGTGCCCTGGAACAAGCCGTGGATGGCGTCTTGGCAGGGGGCTACCGGACCGGAGATCTGATGGCAGAGGGCTGCACCATGCTTGGCTGTCGAGCCATGGGCGAGCAATTGCTCAACCATCTCTCCACCTGAGGAGAACCATGGGGGCCATTGCCGGTCCCGGCACTGCGTCGACCGGGATCGGCACTTGACCTGCCAAACTCTTCGGGCCTGCTCTGCCTGCGTCGATGTCGAAGCGTCACCCCGTTGTCGCCGTTACGGGTTCCTCCGGTGCCGGAACCAGCACCGTGAAAAGGGCCTTCGAACACATCTTTGCCAGGGAGAACATCACCCCTGCCGTTGTGGAGGGTGACAGCTACCACCGCTTCGAGCGGATGGCGATGAAGGAGGCCATGGCAGAAGCACTGGCCAAGGGTGAGAACTTCTCCCACTTCGGTCCAGAGGCCAACCTCTTCGACAAGCTTGAGGAACTCTTCCGCGTTTACGGCGAAAGCGGTGGCGGCCAGAAGCGCTACTACCTGCACAGCCCTGAAGAGGCCGCTGAGCACAACGCCCGTTTAGGCACCGATCTTGGCCCCGGCCAGTTCACCCCCTGGGAAAACATCCCCAGCGGCACTGACCTGCTCTTCTACGAGGGTCTGCATGGTGGTGTGCAGGGCGATGGCTACGACGTGGCTGCCCTTGCCGACCTGCTGGTGGGCGTGGTGCCCATCACCAACCTCGAATGGATTCAGAAAATCCACCGTGACAACGCCGAGCGTGGCTATTCCGCCGAAGCGATCGTCGATACGATCCTGCGCCGGATGCCCGACTACATTAATCACATCTGTCCCCAGTTCAGCCGCACCGACATCAACTTCCAGCGGGTGCCGACCGTTGACACCTCCAACCCTTTCATCTGCCGCAATATCCCAACGCCGGATGAGAGCTTTGTGATCATTCACTTCCGTAAAGGAGCACGTGAAAAGTGGGGAATTGACTTCGCTTACCTGCTGAGCATGATCCACGATTCATTCATGTCCAGCCCTACCAGCATCGTTGTCAATGGCGGCAAGATGGGTTTTGCCATGGAGCTGATCCTCACCCCGATCATTCATCGCATGATTGAGGAGAAGCAGAAGCTCTCCTGATCTTTTTCCAACGGAAGATCTATCGTGGGCTCATCTGAGTAATCAGGTGGGCCCATTTCCGTTTCATCCCCATCGTTCGTGATCCATGGAGCCGGCAATGGTGCCGGTGTCTCACCGCGTTGGGATCGGGTCAACAGTCAGGAGCTCATCGCCCGGGCTCGTCGGATCTATTTCCGCTATCTCAGCGAGGCGACGCGTACGCAGGAACCCAGCGGCGTTGTGGTCTGTCAGAAGAGCGGCGAGGGTCGGGTGGTTTTTGAGATGCCCACACTGCTGCCAGAGGAAGAATTCCTCTCCACAGCGCTGCTTCGCAACCGGTCCCGTCGCTCCATGGCTCGCTGATGGCTGCTGTCGTGGTGGTGCCCCTGGCCCTACTGGGGGCCTGCATCGGCAGTTTTCTCAACGTGGTGGCATGGAGGCTCCCACGACACGAATCAGTGGTCCACCCGGGGAGCCATTGCCCGAGTTGTGGTCATTCCGTGCGTTGGCATGACAACCTGCCGGTGCTGGGGTGGCTTTGGCTCGCGGGTCGTTGCCGCGACTGTGGCTGGACAATTCCGACCCGTTATCCGCTGGTTGAAGCCCTGAGCAGTGGCCTCTGGGTCAGCGCCGCGTGGGCACGAGGCTTGCCCGTCGATCAATCCCGATTGGGAGCCGAAGCCGCGGCAGGGCTTTCCCTTGTGGCCGGAGTGGTGCTGGTGAGCCTCCTGCTGGTTCTGCTGCTGATCGATTGCGACCACCTCTGGTTGCCCGAACCCCTCTGCCGTGCCGGAGTCTTGCTGGGGCTGATTGTGATGCTGAGCGCTCCATCTCAGCTGCTGCCCCATCTGCTGGCCGCCGCCGCTGCCCTGCTGGGGATGGAAGCCCTCAGCGCCCTTGGAGAGAAAATCCTTGGCCAGCCAGCTCTCGGACTTGGCGATGCGAAACTCGCGGCCATGGGAGGTGCCTGGCTGGGACCAGCCGGGATCGCAGCTGCCATGGCCCTTGCCGTTTGCAGCGGAGCGATCATTGGTTTGATGGGCCGACTCAGCGGAAGACTGGGGCCACGACAGCCCTTCCCCTTCGGTCCGTTCATCGCCCTGGGCATCTGGTTGGTGTGGCTCACAGGCCCGATCTGGTGGTGGCAGAACTGGATCAGGCTGATTGGAGTGGCCTGATGGGCTTTAAATAGTCATCAGAAGGAAGAATTGCGTGTCGCTGTTCGACTGGTTTGCCGATCGCCGAAAAGGTCAGCCCGTGGTCAAGCTGACCCAGGAGCCTGAGGAGGGAGATGGTCTCTGGAGCAAGTGCCCGGAATGTTCCCAGGTGGTCTACCGCAAGGATCTACTCGCCAATGCGAGTGTCTGCAGCAACTGCGGGCATCACAACCGAATTGACAGTGCTGAGCGGATTGCAGTCATCGCTGATCCAGGCAGTTTCGTGCCCCTGGATGGGGACCTGGAGCCAACCGACCCGCTCGGCTTCAAAGATCGCCGTGCCTATGCCGACCGTCTACGAGAGATGCAGGCAAAAACCGGATTGCGGGATGCCGTGATCACCGGCCTGTGTCGTGTGGAGAATCATCCGCTAGCCCTGGCGGTGATGGATTTCCGCTTTATGGGGGGCTCCATGGGCTCCGTGGTCGGCGAAAAAATCACCCGACTGGTGGAGAGAGCCACGGAACAGCGACTACCTCTCCTGATTGTGTGTGCCTCCGGCGGCGCGCGCATGCAGGAAGGCATGCTCAGCCTGATGCAGATGGCGAAAATCTCCGGGGCTCTGGAGCGTCACCGTGAGCAGGGTCTCCTCTACATGCCGCTGCTCACGCACCCCACAACGGGTGGAGTCACAGCCAGCTTCGCCATGCTCGGCGACCTCATCCTTGCGGAACCGAAAGCGCTGATCGGTTTCGCCGGTCGCCGGGTGATCGAACAAACCCTGCGCGAAAAGCTCCCTGACAATTTCCAGACGGCTGAATATCTGCAGGAGCACGGATTCGTCGACACGATCGTTCCGCGCACCCAGCTGAAGAGCACGCTCGTGCGGCTGCTTCGACTCCACGGAAGCCATCCCGTCGAAGCGGTCGGGTAATGGGCCGTCGACTTGTCCGCGGACTGCTTCTCGGCATCCTGATCCTGCTGACAGGGCTGGCGCAGCCCTATGCGGCCATGGCCGGCCCCGTGGACTGGCGAGAGGTCCCTCCAACCGCCGAAGGCCGGCAATGGTGGGATGCCGGAAGCGTGCGCCGCACCCGCGAAGGAACCCTGTCTGTGCTCAGTCGATTTACGCCGGAAACCGACCCTGAAGCCCGCCCCCTGGGGAGCCTCTACGTGATGCAGATTGATTGCGATCAGAAGCTCTATCGAGACCAGCAGGTCAATGGACTTCCCCGCTGGGGGGCTCAGTGGGAAGCTGCCGGGCAGGATGCATTGATCAGCAGCGTGATCGATGCGGTTTGCAGCGCTGACCTCGCCTGAACAGTCCCCATGCAAAGCAGATCCAACCGTCCCATCGGTGTCGCCATCGCCGGTCTTGGTTTCGGTGAAATCGTCCACCTGAAAGCCCTTGAGGCCGTTCAGGAACTCAAGCCCGTTGCCCTCTGGCATCCTCGAGCGGATCGGCTCAACCAAGCGACTGCAACCACTGGACTGAAGGGTTATCAAGACTGGGATGGCCTGCTGGCCGATCCCGCCGTTGAGGCGATCGTGATTGCCACCCCGCCGGAACCGAGGGTTGATCTTGCCCGACGCGCCCTCGAGGCGGGCAAGCATCTTTTGCTGGAAAAACCGGTTGGGCTCTGCGCTGAGCAGGTGGCAGATCTGCAGCGACTCGCTATGGCCCAACGCCTGAGTGTGGCCGTCGATTTCGAATACAGAGCCGTCCCTTTGTTCATGCAGGCAGCTCGTCTGCTGGCCCAGGGCACGATCGGAACCCCCTGGCTGGTGAAGCTCGACTGGCTGATGAGCAGCAGGGCGAATCCAGAGCGGCCGTGGAGTTGGTATTCCAGCCGCCGCCAGGGGGGTGGGGTGATCGGAGCCCTCGGCACCCATGCCTTCGACATGCTGGCCTGGATGGTCGGGCCGATCGAAAACCTGCATGCTCTCCATCACACCGCCATTCGCGAACGCCCCAACACCGATGGCCAGATGACCCCTGTCGATGCAGAGGATGTGGCTCTCATCCAGGCCCAGCTGCAGCGGCACGATGGCTCAGGCCTTGTTCCAGCCCAGGTGAGCTTGGCCTCCGTGGCACGGAATGGCCGTGGTTGTTGGCTGGAAATCCATGGCTCACAAGGAAGCTTGAAGCTGGGCAGCGATAACCAGAAGGACTATGTGCATGGTTTCGGTCTCTGGATTGCGCAGGGCCATGAGGAACCCCGGAGTGTCCAGGCCGATGCCGACCTGCTCTTCCCTACTACCTGGAGCGATGGACGCATCGCTCCTGTGGCGCGATTGCAGCAATGGTGGGCCCAAAGCATTCTCAGCGGACAGCCGATGGTGCCTGGACTGACCGAAGGCCTCCTAAGTCAGCTGGCCTGCGACCGCTGCCAGGAATCCCATGAAGGATGGAGCTTGCCAACACGGAATCCTGAGGGGCAGATCCGGTAGATTCGCCCCCATTCGTCACTACGACGTTTCACCACCGAGGACTTCACCATGGCGCTCGTTCCGCTTCGGCTTCTTCTTGATCACGCCGCCGAAAACGGCTACGGCATCCCTGCCTTCAACGTGAACAATT
The DNA here is from genome assembly GCF_014217855.1 of Synechococcus sp. HK01-R. Taxonomy (NCBI): domain Bacteria; kingdom Bacillati; phylum Cyanobacteriota; class Cyanophyceae; order Synechococcales; family Synechococcaceae; genus Synechococcus; species Synechococcus sp. HK01-R. Next base: position 2,025,309 of record NZ_CP059059.1, read on the forward strand.
TGGAGCAGGTCCAGTCGATCATGGAAGCGGCCCACGAGACCGATTCCCCGGTGATCCTGCAGGCCTCCCGCGGCGCTCGCACCTATGCCGGTGAGAACTTCCTGCGCCACCTGATCCTGGCCGCCGTTGAAACCTATCCGGACATTCCGGTGGTGATGCACCAGGACCACGGCAACAGCCCTGCCACCTGCTACGGAGCAGCCGCCAACGGCTTCACCTCCGTGATGATGGATGGTTCCCTGGAAGCCGATGCCAAGACTCCTGCCAGCTACGACTACAACGTGGCTGTGACCAAGGAAGTGGTGGACGTGGCCCACGCCATCGGCGTGAGCGTTGAAGGTGAGCTGGGTTGCCTCGGTTCCCTGGAAACCGGCAAGGGTGAAGCCGAGGACGGCCATGGTTTCGAGGGTGAACTCTCCAAGGATCAGCTCCTCACCGATCCCGCAGAAGCCGCTGACTTTGTGGCCAAGACGAAGGTTGATGCCCTGGCGATTGCCATCGGCACTAGCCACGGCGCCTACAAGTTCACCCGCAAGCCCACCGGTGAAGTGCTGGCCATCAGCCGCATTGCTGAAATCCACAAAGCCATCCCCAACACCCACCTGGTGATGCATGGCTCCTCCTCCGTTCCCCAGGAATGGCTGGAGATGATTAACAAGTACGGCGGTCAGATCCCTGAGACCTACGGCGTTCCCGTCGAGGAGATCCAGGAAGGTATCCGCAATGGTGTGCGCAAGGTCAACATCGACACCGATAACCGCCTTGCCTTCACCGCCGCTGTTCGCGAAGCAGCTGCCGCGGATCCCGCCAACTTCGACCCCCGTCACTTCAACAAGCCGGCTCGCAAGTACATGAAGCAGGTCTGCCTTGACCGCTATCAGCAGTTCTGGGCTGCCGGTAACGCCAGCAAGATCAAGCAGCGCGACATCAACTACTACGCCGGCCTGTATGCCAAGGGCGAACTGGACCCCAAGACTGCAGTTGCAGCCTGATCATCACGATCGAAAGATCAATGAAGGGGGGGGCGAAAGGCCCCCCTTTTTTTGTGGCGTGGTTGACGTTCCTTGTTGAACCTGGCTTGCTTAGGGAATCGTGACCGTCAGATCCATCCGATTGTTCTGGCGTCGGCTCTGGGGTTCGATGACCAGCTCCTGGGGGTCGGCGACCACCGCGATCGAGTGCTGCCCGGGGGGGAGCGGCCAGGGCAGGCTGTAGCTCTCGCTGGCTCCGGCATCCATCCAGGGAATCTGGAGATAGCGGTGATCACTGAAGCGGTCGTTGACGACCACAGCCACCCCCACATCGCTCACATCAAGGGCACCCGCATTGGTGACGCTGAAGTGGATCTGGCCCTCTGCATAACTGAGTTGGTTGATGGCGAGATCACTGCAGAGCGATTCAATCGTCTGCAGCGGGTAAAGCACCAGCTGTTCGATGCTCCCGAGGCGGGTGTTGGGGTGATCGTGTAGAACATGCCCCCCATAGGCCAGATCGGTGCTGCAGCCGTGCAGATGCAGATGATCGCCGGCTTTGGGCACGGTGACGCGCCCCCGTTCCGGCTCACGATCGAAGAACCCACAGCAATCCCATTGCATCGACTTGCCGAGATAACGGATGGGACCGTCGGGTTGCTCAGGTGGGAGCGGCGCCAGACGGTAGTGCTGGAGCATGTCGTAGAGGCTCATTTCAGCTTGGCTGCCGTCGTCTGATTCACTCGAGAACCCTTGGTTGCGTCGTTGTTGCCCCATGCAGAGTTTCGAAGCGACGGTGATCACCAGCTCGTCCCAGTGGGCCAGCAGTCGGATGCCGTAAATGGGTGCCTCTTCCAGGGCCCCGCGCTGGCGTTCCTGTTCGATCGCGGTGCTGATCACCTCTTGGATCGGCCGATGCTTCATCTGTTGAAGCGGACCCAGCTCCACAGGGCGACGCAGGGCCGTCACATCTCCCGTGAAGCAGACGTAAGGGAAATGTCCGCTGCCGTCGCCCGGTTGCAGCCGGATGAGGCTCCCGTTGTGAGCGAGGCAGCGCCAGATGTCCGAGTTCCCGGAGGCGTTGCGAAGAAAGGTGAGTTCTCCGTTCTCCAGGCTGGAGGTGGTCCCCAGACCCAGCACGTCGCCCTGAAGGGGAATCCGTTCCAGGGGAAGATGCTCCCGAACATCGCCCTGGATCAGATCAGACACCGTGTTCGCGATGGTGAGGTCGGCCACGACTTAGAGCTGCTGTCACCATCGCTAGCGGCAAAGCCCGCGAAGCACCAGCGTTGCCTTCGCAGATCAGGGAATCAGGCTGAGACGGCCGCGCTGGCCATCCAGCTGTGCCTGAGCTCCCAGAGGCAAGGCTTGGTTGGGGCGACCATGGCCCAGCGGCAGATTCAGCACCAAGGGAATGCCCAGATCGCCCAGGCGTTCCTCAAGGATCTCCTCAATCGTGAAATCACCGGGAAGGATGTCGTTTTCAGCCCAGCTGAAGCGACCGCAGGCCACCCCTGCCAAGTGCTGCAGTAGGCCTGCGCTGCGCCACTGGGTCAGCATTCGGTCCACTCGGTAGGGCGCTTCGCCGACGTCTTCCAGCACCAAGATGGCCCCCTTCAGGGAAGGAAGCCAGGGAGTGCCAATCAGGTGGGTCGCCACTGTGAGATTGGTCACCACAAGCGGACCCTGCGCCAAACCGGAACGAACGGCCCGCCCAGACAAGGGAGCCACAGGACGACCACTGAGCAGTGAAACAGTGCGCTGCCACTGGTCATCAGGGCCACCGGAGGAGCCATGGATCGCCCCCAACGATCCCGACGCCCACTGCGCGAGCAACAGAGAGCTGGTATCGGAAAAACCAAGGGTCCAGAGGGACCGACGGGGAAAACGGAAACCAGCCTCAAGCACCCGGGCAGCCCCCCAGCCCCCCCCCACCACAATCAGCCCATCGAGGGTCGGGTCTGCCCAGGCCTCTTCCAATTCACCGACGCGCTGACCATCAGTCCCGGAGAACCACTGCCACTGTCGCCAGATCGTGTCGGGAATCTCCAAGATCCAGCCCTCCGCAGCACAACGTTGGCGAAGCTGCGTGAAATCCGTATCAGGGGAAATCCAGGTGCCTGGATTCACCGCCCGCAACCGAGAGCCGCGCCGCAAAGGGGGTGGGAGAGACAGGGCTGTGCCTTGAGCCCTGGGGGACGCCGCCTGGGAGACGCCAGGCAGCAGAGCCCCCAGCAAACTGAGGAGACCGCTGGTTAGAACACGGCGACGCCCAATCCCCATCACGATTCAGGCGAAGCCCATCACCCGATCAAGGCCTTCAGCAACGCGCGCCCGTCAACACCGCCAGTGACGGGATCGCAGGCCCGCTCGGGATGGGGCATCAGACCCAAAACATTGCCCTTGGCATTGGTGATACCAGCAATATTGTCCACAGACCCGTTGGGATTGGCGACGTAGCGCAGAGCGATCGCATCGTCATCCTGGAGCTGCTTCAAGGTCTCGTCGCTGCATTGATAGCGACCCTCTCCATGGGCGATCGGGAGCGTGATCTGACCACCAGCCACCTGATCAGACAACCAAGGAGTGCGGGAACTGGCCACCTGAAGAGCGGCGTCCTCGCAGATGAAGTGCAAGTTCCGATTACGAGTCAACGCACCAGGCAACAAACCGAGTTCGGTGAGGACCTGAAAGCCATTGCAAATGCCCAACACACGACCGCCGCCGGCTGCAAAATCCACCAGGGACTGCAGCACCGGAGCAAAGCGAGCAATCGCCCCGCATCGCAGGTAGTCGCCGTAGCTGAATCCACCTGGAAGCACCACAGCGTCCAGTCCGCTCAAGTCCCGTTCCTCATGCCAGAGGAAGCGTGTGGGCAAGCCTAAGCATCCCTCCGTCGCCCAGCGCACGTCCCGGTCGCAATTGGAACCGGGAAAAATCACCACACCAATGCTCATGACTCCTGCAGCTCCAGGCTCCAGTTCTCGATCACAGGGTTGGCCAGGAGGCGATCACTGAGGAGCTCCAGACGTCGACGCGCTTCCGCTTCATCAGGAGCCTCAAGCTCAAGCTCCACCGCCTTCCCAATCCTGAGACGGGTCACACCGTCGACCCCGAGACGAGCCGCGGCGGCTCGCGTGGCCTCTCCGGCCGGATCGAGGACCGAAGGTCGCAGATTCACCAAAACGCGGGCTTGATAACGCGGCACGAGCTCCGGGCGGGGATTGTTAAATCTTGACAGGCCGAGGCACCCATCCCGGAAGGCTCTGGGCACGTTGAAGAAAGGGTCGATGCCATGGTGTGCCACAGCTGCTCTCAGCCAAACGGCCCGTTGCATTGGGCCGACAGGGATTCCTGGTCGCTGGGCTGATGGCCCTGGTCACGGTCGCTGGCATTCCCAGGGGGGCCAGGGCCGCCAACCCTGCACCGCTGCGGATCGACTTGGAATGCAACCGCAATGGCGGAGGCTGGCAGACCTGTCAGATGCGGGTGGTCCGGATCGGCGAAGAATGGTGGCTAGACCTTCCCGATCGCCAGCTGCATTTTCGACATGACGGCAGCGGTCGGATGCGCCTGAGGGATTCCAGCAAGGCAGGCTGGCAGCCCGTCGAAGCCCGTTGGGTGGCAGAGCGAACCCTTTGTTGGGATGGGATCTGTGCCCGTGGGAATCTGCCCCTCGATTGATCGGAGAGCCAGCCATGGCCCAAAAGGAGCGAAACTTGAAAGGGGCTTGGAAGGGCTGGAACCTCAGCTGGGAAAGCCTGTTGAAGAACAGCCAGGGGGAATGGTGGCTCATGGCACAGCTCCTGCTGATCCTGGCCCTGCTGCTGCTTCCAAGCTGGCCTCACCAGGCTGCATGGGAGAGCAGCACGGGGGCGTGGTCTCGGGCCGTCTTGGGAGGCGGAATGCTGATGAGCGGACTGGTGATGGCGCTTCAGTCGTTGCTGAGCCTTGGAGCCAGCCTGTCGCCACTACCGGAACCGAAGCAAGGGGCAACTCTGATCACAACAGGGGCCTACCAGCGCTGTCGCCATCCGCTCTATCAAGCACTCCTCCTGAGTGCCGCGGGAGTGGTGATCTTGCGATGGAGTCCCCTACACCTGTTCCTGCTTGTGCTGCTGGCGGCTGTTCTGGCGGGGAAGGCGCGACGGGAGGAGCGGAGTCTGATCGCCCTGCATCCTGACTACGGGACCTATCGCAGACATACGGCAGCGATTCTCAACGGACTACCAGGACTCGACTGGCGAGACCCCTAAGACCCAGGGTCGGACAAGGAACTGGCTTTTCCTCTCTGGAGCGTTAAAAACAATCCGTAGTTTCGGCATCCCCTGCTGCCTCGGCGATGCTGCTGCAACGGATCCAAGCTCCGCTGATCCTGCTCATGGGCTGCGCGCTCGTCGCACCGCAAGTCAACGCTGCCGAAATGGACAGCCTTCAGGACAACCAGGTCCTGGGCATGGGACGTCTGAACAAAGAAGATCCAAGCCGACCGGACTGGACAACGAAGTCAACGACTGCTCCCAGCAGCCCAGACCAATGGCTGGCCTTCCTCCAGGAGCGAAAAGAGTCCGTCCTGGTTTTAGAGCGCACCGACCGCTCGATTCGGTCCACCGGTGACCCGATCTGGGACCTGCGTCTGGAAATCCCAGGACAACGTCCACACCACTATCCAGCCGTCAGCGGCCGTGCCAATCGCCAACAGGCGAATCGCGATCAAATGGGCAGTCGGGCTCCGCTACCGCGTGGCCACTACACCCTCGGAGCCGTGGAACCACTAGCCGCCGGGGCCTATCCGGAACTCGGACCCATCTGGATCAGCATCGAACCCAGCTTCAGCACCGGGCGAAGGGTACTGGGAATCCATCAGGATCCGAGCGCTGGCCGAAATTCCCAGAGCGGAACCCTCGGATGCATTGGCCTGATCCATCGCAAGGACATCCTTGAACTCTCCGAGCTGATTCGACGCACGGGTACCCGACAGCTGGTGGTCCGAGACTGATCGAAAGCGCCCGGTGCCCCGTGGCCATCACACCTGAAGCTCAGCACTGAGCAGCTCAGCTGCCTCGGGCTCGAAACCGATCAAGACCAGATCCACCCCGGCACCGGAGGGCGGTCTCCAAGCCTGTGAGGGGGCAGCTTCAAACCAGCTGTCGATCCTTGGGCCGACCATCTGGACCTGAAGGGGGAGGTTCTTACCCGGCAACCAGATCCTTCCCTTGAGGCGAACAACCCGATGGTTGCGAACAAAGGACGGTAACCGCTGTTCTAGATCGTCCCTCGAGACCTGACCCTCGAATCGAACCGTGCCACTGACCACCTCCACGTGGCTGTGATCGTGATGGTCGTGCTCATGCTCATGCTCATGCTCATGCTCATGCTCATGGTCATGACCGTGGGTCTGACTGTGGGCCTGACTATGGGAATCGTGCCCAAGGACATCCGAGCCCTCCAGACGTGCTCCGAGCACGAGGGCCGGGTCAACCTCCCCGCGCTGCATCGCCATCAGAGCCGTACCCGGACGTACCCGCTGGCCGAGTTCGGTTTGGAGCTCGTCAAGTCGGGAGGCCTCAAGGCGATCGGCTCGACTGATCAGCACCTGATCAGCCGCCTGGAGCTGATCGTTGAACAACTCCTCGATCGAACTCAAGTGGTCGAGGCTGGGATCCTCCTCGCGCTGACGTTCCAGAGCCTCGGGATCCCCAACGGGACTACCAGCCGCAAGAGCCTCGCCGTCGACCACCGTGACCACACCGTTCACGACCACGCGGGAACGGACTTCTGGCCAAGCCAGCGCCTGTAGCAGAGGTCTTGGCAAGGCAAGACCACTGGTTTCCACGACGATCCCATCCAGGCTCTCGGCTCGGGCCAGCAAGAGCTCCATCGTCGGCAAGAAATCGTCTTGCACCGTGCAGCACAGACAACCGTTATTGAGCTCGACCAAACGACCTGCCAGCTCATCCTCCGGACAGAAACCGCAGCTGCGAATGAGATCGCCATCGAGGCCGACGGTGCCGAACTCGTTCACCATCACCGCGAGCCGCTGACCACTGTGGGAGAGCAGATGACGCAAAAGAGTGGTCTTTCCCGCACCGAGAAAGCCTGTGATCACTGTGACCGGTAAGCGCGCCATCAGCGGCAACCCAAGCTGTCACGGGTGCTCACACCCGTGCGTTCATTCACACCGCTCGCCCTAGAGCAGAGGGCCTTGAGCTGGGGAAGGTCAATCACAGCATCTGTGAAATCGGCACCTTCAATCCGAGCATCCGTGAAGCGGCTCTGCATGAGCATGGCGTTCGTCAAGACCGCATTGGAGAGATCAGCGGCATCGAAACGGCTTGCAAAAGCGACCACATCGGACAAATCAGCCCCCTGAAGATCGGCCCCCTGAAGCAGGGAGGTGTTGATCACAGCGCCCCTGAGATCACTGTCAGAAAGATTGACTCCCTGCAGATCAGCCTTGAGGAATTCCTTCTCCTTGAGATCCAGGCCATGCATATCAGGCACGATTTCCTGGACGGCCCGCTGACCGCGGAGCTCCGGAGCCGTGATCGCCTGAACAGGACGAACCGGTACGAGCAAGAGCACTCCGAACAGCAAAACAACGAATGACAGCGCAAAGCGCTTCAGGCCCAGGCAACAGGGGCGAGCTGGAGCAGACATCGCAGAGAAGGAATCACCGACGTGGTCGCGAAGGACCTGCCGTAGTTTGAGTGGTCACGTTATGGCAGTCGTCCGCTAAACCACGCGTCATGGCCAAGACATTGCGGGTGGTGGTCCCCCCCCATCCATTGATCGCCCACTGGTTGACGGTGCTCCGTCATGCGGGCACACCGGCGGCCCTCTATGGAACCGGAATGGAGGAGCTGGGGCGATGGCTCACCTATGAAGCGGTCCGCGACTGGCTCCCCCATCGGCGTGAAACCGTGACGACCCCAGTGGCAACAACAGACGGTCACGTGATCGAAGCCGCGGTTCCCCTGTTGGCCGTCCCTGTGCTTCCTGGTGGGCTCTCGCTCTGGCAGGGGGCCAGACAGGTGCTGCCTAATGCAGAGCTGTGCCTTTCCAGTGTTCCAGATCAGATCGAAGGCCAGGCTGGTGTGGTGTTGTTCATCGACCAAATCAGCAGTGGAAGGATCCTGCTCGATCTGCTTGAACAGCTGGCCGAACGAGGCGTCAACGATGGACGCAGGTTGCGGGTGGTCACAGCCGTGGCCGCCAGCCCAGGGTTGAAGAGCATCGGTGAGCGCATGCCCGACCTCACCATTCACACCGCCTGCATCGATGAGGGACTGGAGCCAGACGGGCGCGTGAACCCAGGCATTGGAGAACCAGTGCAACGGCTTCAGATCAGAACGACTGGCAGCACCTAGTCTTTGGACACTGAGAAACAGTCATGGCCCATCAGCGGGAGACCGCCAGCGGCAGCCTGGCCACACTGATCAGCGGAGCAGTCCTCGGGGCAGCCGGACTCGCCTGGTGGCTCTTATCGGAAGCGGATCGTCGCCAGCGGCTTCAGCGGCAACGCTCGATGCTCTACGCACCCCGTCTTCAAGACGGAAGTGAAGACAGCGACCAAGACAGCCTGCAGAGCGCCGATCATCAACTCGAAAGGAAGGTGGAACAGCTCAACACCGCGATTGCAGATGTGCGACGCCAGCTTGAGGATCTCGGGGCCAGGGGCTGACCGGGCACTCGGTAGGTTGGCCAAGAACCATCACCGCCCTCCGGCTGCCATCGATGCTCCGCTCCGACGCCATCACGCAGGGGATTCAGCGTTCACCCAATCGGGCCATGCTCAGGGCCGTTGGCTTCGGGGATTCTGATTTCGGCAAACCGATCATTGGGATCGCCAACGGCTACAGCACGATCACCCCGTGCAATGTCGGTCTGAATGACCTGGCCCGAAGGGCCGAAGAGGCCGCCCGTCTCGCTGGAGGGATGCCGCAGACCTTCGGCACGATCACGGTGAGTGATGGCATTTCGATGGGCACCGAGGGGATGAAATATTCCCTTGTGAGCCGTGAGGTGATCGCGGATGCGATCGAGACCGCCTGCAATGGCCAGAGCATGGACGGCGTGCTCGCCGTCGGAGGCTGCGACAAGAACATGCCTGGCGCAATGCTGGCCATGGCCCGAATGAACATCCCCTCGATTTTTGTATACGGGGGAACGATCAAACCCGGCAAGCTGGGGGGCTGCGACCTGACCGTTGTCAGTGCGTTTGAGGCGGTGGGCCAGATCACCAGCGGCAAGATCGACGAAGAACAACTGACCGCGATTGAAAAGAACGCCTGCCCTGGAGCAGGCAGTTGCGGAGGGATGTTCACCGCCAACACCATGAGCGCGGCAATCGAAACCATGGGGTTGAGCCTTCCTTACAGCTCAACGATGGCGGCTGAAGACGAGGAAAAGGCCGAGAGCGCTGCTCGCTCCGCCGAAGTGCTTGTGGAGGCGATCAAGGCGAACATCCGCCCCCTCGATCTGATGACCCGGGAGGCCTTCGAGAACGCCATCAGCGTGATCATGGCGGTGGGCGGCTCCACCAACTCGGTCCTCCACCTGCTGGCGATTGCACGCACCGCCGGGGTGGAACTCAGCATTGATGACTTCGAGCGCATCCGTGAACGCGTTCCAGTGATCTGCGACCTCAAGCCCAGTGGCCGTTTTGTCACCGTGGACCTACACCAGGCCGGCGGTATCCCCCAGGTGATGAAACTGCTGCTCGATGCAGGATTGCTGCACGGCGACTGTCGGACCATCGAGGGAACGACGCTGAAGGAGCTGCTCGCCGATGTGCCTTCGGTACCTCCAGCGGATCAAGAGGTGATACGCCCTCTCTCCAACCCCCTCTACGCCAAAGGGCATCTGGCAATCCTCAAGGGCAACCTTGCCGAAGAGGGTGCGGTCGCCAAGATCAGCGGCGTGAAGAACCCTGTGATCACCGGACCAGCACGCGTTTTCGAAAGCGAGGAGACCTGCTTAGAAGCAATTCTCGACAAGCGGATTCAAGCCGGGGACGTGGTGGTGGTGCGCAACGAGGGCCCCGTAGGAGGACCTGGTATGCGCGAAATGCTCAGCCCCACCTCGGCAATCGTGGGCCAGGGTCTCCTCGACAAAGTGGCCCTGATCACCGATGGACGCTTCTCGGGTGGCTCCTATGGGCTTGTGATTGGCCATGTGGCCCCGGAAGCCGCTGTGGGCGGCACGATCGGGCTGATCGAAGAAGGAGACAGCATCACGGTGGATGCCAACAAGCTGCTCATCCAACTCAACGTAGACGACACGGAATTGGCACGTCGACGTAACGCCTGGGTGCCGCCTACTCCGAAATATCGGACGGGGATTCTGGGCAAATACGCGCGACTGGTCAGCTCCAGCAGTTTGGGAGCCGTCACTGATCAGCCGCCCTCCTGAGCCAGAGATCCCACCAGCAGAGCACGCAAGCGCCTCGCTAGTGCTTCGATCGGGGCACCGTCGGAGGGAGGAGTACAGCGCTGACCACTGCTCCCGTCCATCCACACTGGATGCTGTCCCTGCCAGAGCAGCGGTCGATCGGGTTGCTCCCACCAACCCAGCATCAGGTTGAGATCGGCACCACTGCGATAGATCTCCAGCTCAAGATCGTGGAGCTGCTGACGGGCCCCATCGGGATCCCTCGCTTCGAGGCGAAGCCGCAGGTCATCGAGGTGGATGGTCTGCGGCTCGGCGTCATCAGCACCCACTGGCACAACACCGTGGCGCAGGGGTTTACGGCAGACATCTGCGGCAGCTGCAATCAAAGCCAGCAAATCCATCAGCGGTAGGCCTCGATCGAGCGAACGAGCAGTTGAATCGAACCAGCCCGATACCCAGAGTTCTCACTCCCGTCGTCAGCGAACCGTGAGTGGAGAAGCTGAAGACGGGTCAAAGCAGAAGCCTGAAACTTCACAGGCAAGGTCACGGGCTGCGCTCGAACCACCGGCTTGAGGATGCTGAAAGGGATTTCAAGCGTGGTGGTGCCTTCGGCAAGGGTTGGCAACGGAGCCACCCATCGCAAACCTCCGGGAATCAGTTCCGTCAACCCCATCACTCCATCGGCACAGGCAACAGCGAGCTTCAGGGTTCGCCCGCCGCCATCCACACGCAGGCGCAATCCGCGATAGCGACTGAGATCAAGCGGCGGACGATAGACAGGAGACCGACAACTGACAAAACCTCCGCCTTCACTCACCACCTCTCCTTCGAGAACAAGCCCCTCTGAAGTGAGGCGACAGCCGGCACGACTGGAGCCGCCCATGATCGTGTCATTCAAACTGGCCCATTCCGAGAAGCTTGATCCGGCAGCGATGACGCGCACGTCAGCGGCAGGCTCGGGTGGGGTGAGGGTCACAGTGAGGCTGGATGGAATCCTCAATCCTGAATGATTCAGAGCCGGAGCTGCGCAAGGGGATCAGTGATCCCCACAGGCACCCTGATCCGCGACCACGATGATCTCCGAACCAGGTTGCACCAACTTCGCGGGGGTGCGCTCAGCAGATTCACTGGGGTCGAGAAGGCGAGATAGAGCTTGCTGCTTGCCTTCACCACTCACCAGAAACAGCACCTGCCTGGCAGCACTCAGCACCGGTGCCGTGAGGGTGATTCGGTCCAACCCCTTTCCCCGGCCAATCGTGGTCCAGCGATCGCGAACGGAAGGAGCCTCGGTACCGGGAAACAACGAGGCGGTATGACCGTCATCACCAAGGCCAAGAGACATCAGGTCAAACACGGGCGGCTCACCAGCGCAGATGCCTGAAACCAGCTGAGCAAAGGCATCGGCACTGGCCTCCGGAGATGGCAATGCAACCGTGGGCACAGGATGAAAACAGGCGCGCGATCCCGGCTGCCCCTCCTTGAGCAGGGTGCTGCGCAGCATGCGGGCATTGCTTGAGGCATCATCGGCAGCCACCCAGCGCTCATCACCAAGAAACACATCCACCCGATCCCAAGGGAGATGTTCTCGGCCTAGGAGCTCATAGGCGGCGGCCGGAGTCGAGCCCCCGGAGAGGGCAATCTGAGCCCGATCCCGCTGATCCAGGGCCAGATCAATGGCGGTGGCGATGTGCTCAGCAGCGCGACGGGCCAGATCCTGGGGATCCTTGGCCCGTTCGATGCGATAGGCGTTCATGAGCGCACCTCAGCTGAGCCACTCGGTGTGGAAGGTTCCGGGCTTGTCCATACGCTCGTAGGTATGAGAACCAAAGCAGTCGCGCATGGCCTGCACGAGATTCTGGGGCAGGCGGGCGGTGCGATAGCTGTTGATGTAATCGAGAGTGCTGCTCAGGCATGGCACAGGAATACCGGCCTCGGCGGCACCTGCCACCACCTGAGCCAGACCGGGCAGACGACGGTTCACCTGCTCAGCGAACCAGGGGTCGATCAGAAGGTTGGCAAGCTGGGGATCGGCATTGAAGGCATCCTGGATCCGCTTGAGCAAACGGGCGCGGATGATGCAGCCACCCTTCCAGATCTGCGCGATCGAAGGCATGTGCAAGTTGTAGTTGTGCTCTGCAGAAGCGATGCGCAACAACTCCATGCCCTGGGCATAACTCGCCATACTCGCCAGCACCATGGCGTCCATCAATGGCGCCATGCCATCCGCCGGAGTCCCCATCGCGAAGGGCTTGATTGCAGGTCCCTTGAGAATTGGCTCCGCCTTGATGCGCTGATCCTTCATCGAGCTCATCACCCGACCGTTCAGTGAGGCATAAATCGTTGGCACCGAAGCGCCCATCTGAAGGGCGCTGACCACGGTCCAGAGCCCCGTTCCCTTCTGGCCGGCCTTGTCTTGAATTTTTTCGACCAGGTCACTGCCGTCGTCGGGGTCCTTGGTCCGCAGGCACACCTCAGTGATCTCAACGAGATAGGAGGAGAGTTCCTCAGTGCTGTTCCAGTAAGCGAACACATCCGCCATCTGGCTGCCGCTCATGCCGCCGACCCGCTTCATGAGGTCGTACCCCTCAGCCAGGATCTGCTCAATTCCGTACTCAATACCGTTGTGGACGGTCTTGACGAAATGGCCGGAACCACCAGGACCGATGTAGGTGACGCAGGGCCCGTCCTCCACCTGGGCGGCCATCTTGCAAACCAGGCTTTCAATCGCGTCATAGGACGCCTTGGTGCCGCCGGGCATCATGCTCGGACCTTCCAGGGCACCCTTCGCTCCACCGGACACGCCCATGCCGATAAAACCAAAGCTTTTGCTCTCCAGCTCGGCCACCCGACGCTCGGTGTCGTGGTATTCGGAATTACCACCATCAATCAGAAGATCCCCTTCCTCTAGATAGGGGGAGATCTGTTGGATAACGGCATCAACAGGACCACCGGCCTTCACCATCATCAGGATCCGGCGAGGACGCTCCAGCTTGTTCACGAAGTCCTGAAGGTCCGTCGCACCCTGGATGTTCTTCCCTGCACCTCGACCAGCCAGAAATTCCTGAGTCTTGGCGTAGGTGCGGTTGTAGACGACGCTGGAGAAGCCGTTGCGCTCGGCATTGAGGACGAGGTTCTCGCCCATCACACCGAGACCGATCAGACCGAAGTGCGCCTTGGACATGGATCCGTGAAGTCTTTCACTGGCGTCAGTGTGACCACGGGATGAAGGTTCGGCTGCAACCTGGGCGACGTCTGTTAGGGAGGCGTCACCCAACCAGGGGTTAAATCACCGTCCCATCGGGGATGGAGGCATTTTTGACAACCACAACAATTCCGTTACGGATGTAGAAACCCAGCTCGGGGCGATCGGCTTCATCCACATGGTCTTTATTGACGATGGTGACATTGCTACCAATCCGAGCATTTTTATCAAGGATGGCGCGCTTCACCGTGGTCCCTTGACCCACACCCAGAGGAATGCCTCCACGCTCTCGCAAGACGGCCCGCTCGGAAGAGGATTCAAAGAAGTCGGATCCCATCAGCAGGGAATCCTGGAGCACCACATCATCCTCAACGCGGCTGCGGACGCCCAAAACACAGTGGTGGATGCTGCAGGATTTGAGAATTGTGCCCTCGCCAATGATCGATTCGGTGATCTGGGCGTCAACCAGCTTGCTTGGTGGCAGATAGCGGGGACGGGTGTAAATCGGAAAGTCTTCGTCGTAGAAGCTGAAGGGGGGGGTGGGCTGCTGAGTCAGGGCCAGGTTGGCTTCGTAGAAGGCACCGATGGTTCCAATGTCTTCCCAATAGTCATCAAAGACATAGCTCTTCAAGGTCATGCCACTGGCCAGTGCCTCTGGGATGACTTCCTTGCCGAAATCCTTGTGCTCGGGATTGTTGTTGAGCAGATCAAACAGGGCCTTTCTGCTGAACACATAGATACCCATAGAAGCCAGATAGGGCTTCTGCTCTGCCGACTCGGCTGACAGACCGAAGCGGGAGGTATCCACAGCCATCTCTTTCAGTGCATCACCCTTGGGCTTCTCACGGAACTCCTGGATCGTGCCGTGGGCATCGGTGCGCATGAGGCCAAAGGCCTCAGCCTGTTTTGCATCCACCGGAAGCGCTGCAACAGTGAGGTCGGCACCAGATTGACGATGGTGCTCGACGAACTGGCTGTAGTCCATCCGGTAGAGCTGATCACCGGAGAGGATCAGGTATTCATCAACATCCCATTCCTGAAACAGCCACTGATATTTGCGAACGGCATCAGCGGTGCCTTCGAACCAGGAGGGGCTTTCAGGCGTCTGCTGGGCGGCGAGCACTTCAACGAATCCCTGGCCAAACCCCGCGCTGAGGTCGTAGGTCTGAGAGAGGTGCCGATTCAGTGAGGCGCTGTTGAACTGCGTCAACACATACATCTTGGTGATGCTGGAGTTGATGCAGTTACTAATTGGAATATCAATCAGGCGGTACTTACCAGCCAGGGGAACAGCCGGCTTGGCCCGCATCTTGGTGAGCGGATACAGACGGGTTCCAGCTCCCCCGCCCAGAATGATGGCCAGAACGCGCTTCATGCCGCCCCCTCAGATCGGCTTTGCGCGTGCAAACCTACCGGACATTTCGCTTCTAGAACCGCCTCGCGGGCAAGATCCGTCGAGATTGCTGGGATTCAGCCCTGGACTGGCGGCGTGAGGTCGAAAATGCGCTCCACCACCCGGAGGGCCTGCTGTCGTTCCAACCGCGTCTGAGGGCTACGCAACTCCGTTACCGGGGTGTGCAGGATCTTGTTAATGATGCCCTTGGTGAGGGCTTCCACCACCTTGCGCTCACGCGCAGAAAAATCAGGTCCCATACGACTGAGGGCTTTCTGGAGCTCTTCAGTGCGGATCTCCTCAAGGGAAGCCCGTAAACGGTTGATGGTGGGAACGGCCTCGAGACTGTCCCACCATTCAAGGAACAGGCGACCCTCCTCATCAAGCAAACCCTGGGCTTCGCGAGCCACCTGTTGACGGGCCTCCTGGTTGCGGGCGACCACCTCTTGGAGATCATCCACATCATGGGCTTCCACTCCGGGAAGACCGGTGACATCGGAGGCGATATTGCGAGGCACGCCAATATCGATCAAACGCAGGGAACTGCGGCGATTAAGGCCCTGAAGACGGGCTGCGTCGATGATCGGTTCATCCGCCGCGGTGCTGGTGAACACCAGTGAACAGGTGCTCAGGCAATGGTCGAGATCCTCGAGGGAGCGACACTGCACCGGCAGGGACGGAAAATCGGCCGCCAGGGTGAGGGCTCGTTCCCGGGTGCGGTTCAGCAGCACAACGCCGGAACAGCCTTTGGCCTGCAGATGCTGAAGCAGCAGGCGACTCATGCGGCCTGCGCCGACCACAGCCACCTGCTCGGACTCAAGGCTGACAAGCTGATCGAGACCGCGGGATTGTCCAAGCTTCAGCTGAGCCAGCTCGACAGCGGCCGAACTGATCGACACCGCACCCGTCCCGAGATTGGTTTCGCTCCGCACCCGCTTTCCGGTGCTCACGGCCTGAGTCAGCAGTCGATTGAGAATCGGGCCGATCGATTTGTGCTCCTGGCCCAGGCGCATCATCTTCTTCACCTGGGAGAGGATCTGCCCCTCTCCGAGCACAAGACTGTCGAGGCCTGCAGAAACCCTGAGCAGATGGGCGACGGCTTCCTGGTGATGGAAGGTGAAGAGATGAGGGGTGAGGTCATCGGTCGGAAGACCAGAGTGACCACTCAAAAACTCCCTGACCGCTGAAATCCCCTGCTCGGGATGCTGCACCAGTGTGTAGATCTCGAGCCGATTGCAGGTGCTGAGGATGGATGCCTCTAGCACCTGCTCGTGGCCACGAAGGCTCTGGAGCGAGGACTCCATGGTGTGTTCCGGGATGCTGAGCTTCTCCCGGACTTCGACAGGTGCCGTTCGATGACTGAGGCCGACGACGGCAATATGCATGGAGTTAGGTCCTCGAATCCAGACGATGCGACGTTCAGCTCAGAGCGATGCTCTGGGCTCCGTCCTTGATGTGCACCGTGTTGGTGAAGCGGCAGGTGTTGTCGAGATTGCTGATCACCAGGCTGCTCGTGCGGGTGCAGTCCTTCTCGAACTTAACGCCGTGGAAGAGGAGACCATCGGTGATTCCGCTGCCTGCAAAAACGACGTGCTCGCCGGAAGCCAGCTCCTCGGCCTCGTAGATCTTGTCGGGATCGCTGATGCCCATCTCAGCCAGGCGCGCCAGGTTGCCTTCCTTGGTGAGGTCAGCCCACTCTTTGGTCTGAGCAACCGCGGGGTCGTAGACGAGCTGTCCCTGGAAGTGACCGCCGAGTGCGCGCATGGCTGCCGCAGAGATCACACCTTCGGGAGCCGCACCAATGCCCATCAGGCAGTGGGTGCCGGTGCCAGCAAAACCACAGGCGATCGCAGCCTGCACATCACCATCGGAGATGGGCTGCACACGAGCACCGGTGGCACGGATCTCAGCGATCAGATCCTTGTGACGGGCACGATCCATCACAACGATGGTGAGCTCGTTCACGGCAAGGCCAAGGCACTCGCTGAGGATCTTGATGTTTTCGGTGGCCGACTTACGGATGTCCACCTTGCCCTTGGCAGCCGGGGGAGCAGCCAGCTTCTTCATGTAGAAGTCGGGGGCATTGAAGAGACCGCCGCGGTCGGAAGCAGCGAGGACGGCCATGGAGCCGCGTTGGTTGTTGGCACAGAGGTTGGTGCCTTCGCAGGGGTCCACAGCGAAGTCAACACCTGGGCCGGTGCCGCTGCCCACTTCCTCACCGATGTAAAGCATGGGGGCTTCGTCCCGCTCACCTTCACCGATCACGATCCGGCCCTGCATCTGGATCTGACCCATGCGCTGGCGCATGGCCTCGACAGCAGCGGCATCGGCTTCGTCCTTTTGGCCGAGACCAGTGAGGCGTGCAGAGGCGATAGCCGCCTGCTCGACGACCTCGAGAATTTCCTGGATAAGAGTGCGATCCACGGGTGTGCGGCGTTGGGAACGGGTGCAGCGAACGGAGAGCGGAACGGACGAACCGGCATGGGAGCGAACCGACGGAATCGGCTGGCCTGGGCCACGGACCCGATGCCGCAGGGCTTTCCAGCTCTTGAGCGCGGCTCACTGTATCAGCGGCATCCGCGCTTCCTACAATCGCCGCGCATTCCTGCGGACGCCTTCATGAGCACCAAGCCCCTGGTGATCTCCCCATCGATCCTTTCGGCCGATTTCGCTCGCCTCGGGGAGGAGGTGAAAGCAGTCGATCAGGCCGGCGCCGATTGGATTCATGTGGATGTGATGGATGGACGCTTCGTCCCCAACATCACGATCGGCCCCCTGATCGTTGACGCACTCCGTCCAGTGACAACAAAGCCCCTGGATGTGCACCTGATGATCGTGGAGCCGGAAAAGTACGTTCCCGATTTCGCGAAAGCCGGCGCAGACATCATTTCTGTGCAAGTGGAAGCCTGCCCGCACCTGCATCGCAACCTGGCTCAGATCAAGGATCTCGGCAAGAAAGCCGGTGCAGTGCTGAACCCCAGCACCCCAATCGACACGCTTGAGTATTGCCTTGAGCTCTGCGATCTGGTGTTGATCATGAGTGTGAACCCAGGCTTCGGCGGCCAAAGCTTCATTGAGAGCCAGGTTCAGAAGATCCGTGATCTGCGCCGCATGTGTGATGAGAAGGGTCTTGACCCCTGGATCGAGGTCGACGGCGGCATCAAAGGAGCCAATGCCTGGAAGGTGATTGAGGCGGGAGCCAACGCGATCGTGAGTGGTTCCGGCGTGTTCAACCAGCCTGATTACGCCGCAGCGATTCAGGGCATTCGCGATAGCAAGCGACCCGAAGGCGTGCTCGTCTGAGCCCCTTTCACTGGAGAAATCTCACAAAGCCCCGCCAAGGCGGGGCTTTGTTTATCAACCAACGCGTCGGGCCTCAGCTGCCGAAGAACCAGCCATAGCTGTGCAGTCCGATTCCCAGGAGATTCACGCCGATGTAACAAACCACGATCACAACAAGACCGACCGCTGCGACAAGCGCAGGTCGACGGCCCTGCCAACCACGACTGAGACGGGTGTGAAGGTAGGCGGCATACACAAGCCAGCAGATCAGAGCCCAGGTCTCCTTCGGGTCCCAGCTCCACCAACTTCCCCAGGCTTCGTTCGCCCACACCGCTCCACTGATGATGCCGACCGTGAGCAACAAGAAGCCAACCGTGATCGTTCGATAACTGAGGCTGTCGAGCTGTTCAATCCGTGAAAAGGCAACCGAGGAGAGTTGAAGGTCGCCAACCGCAAGTGCCGCTCCATCGGGTCCCTGCAGGGCAGCCCGGCGAAAACCTCCGCTGCCAATCGAGCTGCTGCGGAGTTCGAGCGCATCGCCGCGATCCACGAACAACACGGCCAGTGACAGCAGCGAGCCGACCAACAGGGCCGCGTAGCTGACCATGATCACGCTGACATGCATCACGAGCCAGCTCGAGCGGAGCGCAGGCACCAGAGGGGATGCTTCCTGAAGCCGATCTGGCAGAGCAAAACTGGCGAATGCAACGCAGCCGAGCCCCATTGGTGTGGCCGCTGCAGCCACCAGGGGAGAAGCCCAAGCGCGCTCCACGAGCAACTGCGTAAGGGTGCAAGCCCAGGCCAGGAAACAGAGAGATTCGTAAAGGTTGCTGATCGGAAAGTGCCCTGACTGCCACCAACGCAGAACCAGTTGGGCTGTGAAGGCGAGATTGGCAAGAGCCACCAGAGTTCGCACAGCTCCTGAGCTACGCCCGGAAGACAGAGC
Source organism: Synechococcus sp. HK01-R (assembly GCF_014217855.1). NCBI lineage: Bacteria > Bacillati > Cyanobacteriota > Cyanophyceae > Synechococcales > Synechococcaceae > Synechococcus > Synechococcus sp. HK01-R. The sequence continues at coordinate 2,044,496 of NZ_CP059059.1, forward strand.
CCAAAACGCCCAGGGAAGAGCAATGAGCAACAGAGCGAAGGCGATGAGCCCCAGCAGCAACACGGGCTCATGCAAGGCGGCATCCAGGATGGGCATCAGTGGATCAAGAACGCAATGGAATAACCGATCAGACGATTCTGACCGCCGAAATCAACGACTGGCCTGACGCAGCAACACTCCGCCTCCGGCCAGACAAATCAAAACGGGTGACCAGGCGGCGATGAGTGGCGGCAATGTGCCCTTCACACCGAGAGAACTGAAACTGAAACTGAGCACGTAATACACAAGGATGAGCACAACGCTGATGCCAAACCCCTGACTGCGACTGGTGCGGCTGTTCGGCTTGGCTCCGAGGCTGCTGCCAATCAGGCCGAAGACAAGACAGGCCATCGGCAAGGTGAATTTCTCCTGAATTCGCACCCGCAGGCGCCGCGCCTCCTTGCGATCGCCCGCGTCCAGAAGCAAGCGTTCCGCCTCAACGGCCTCGGCGACGGTCATGTTGTTGGCGTCCTTCGGCAACTGGGCGACCCGAATCGGTGCCGCACTGAGTGGATAGAGATACCGATCAAAGTCGGCGGCCGTGGTGCTACCCGATGGGTTGAGGGTCAGGATCTGGCCATCCAGAAATTCCCATTTGCTCTCGCGATCGTTCCAGTTGGCACGTTTGGCCACAAGCATCTGAGTGAAACCAACCCGAGAAAAATCAAGCACCGTGACGTCGCTCATCGTGCCGTCACGGAACTCACGGGCATAGAACAGCTGAGCCAAGCCCTTGTCGGACTGCCCATCGGCACCAGCGAGGCGGCCGAAACGGGAGTACACAATGTTGTCTCCCTTTTCTGTAGCGATCGCCTTACCAAGAGCTCGCTGCAGAGTGATTTCTGCCGAGCGGTTGGTCCGAGGAACGATCACATCGTTGAACACGAAGGTGAGTCCGGTCATCAGCAACGCCAGCACCAGCGCAGGCGCGATCATGCGACTGGCACTGACACCAACACTGCGCAGGGCCGTGAGCTCACTATTCGCCGATAGACGGCTATAGGCGAGCAGCGTGGCCATCAAGGTGGCCATCGGAAAGGAGATCACCAGAAAGCTGGGCAACCGCAGCATCAGAACCCGTACGGCGATCAACACCGGCAAGCCTGATTCGACAATTTTGCGCACGAGCTCGAACATCACCCCTACCGAAAGGGAGACCACCGTGAAGGCAGCGATGGCGAACAAAAGGGGGCCAATCAGCTCCCCCAACAGCCAGCGATCCAGGAGCGGAATGCGGCGGGCCTGACTGGTCACGCGAGAGCGCAGGGACTCGATCACAGCTGAAAGCCCTCCCCGAGATAATGACGGCGCACGAGGGGATCATGGGCCACGTCCTGGGAGGGACCCGAAGCGAGAATGGAACCGTCCGTAAGGATGTAGGCACGGTCAGTGATCGCAAGGGTTTCGCGGACGTTGTGATCGGTGATCAGGATGCCCATACCCCGATCACGAAGCACCTGGATGAGTTGCTGAAGGTCGGCCACGGCCAAGGGATCGACCCCGGCAAACGGTTCATCCAGCAGGAGATATCGAGGTCCCTCAAGACCGACGGCAAGGGCACGGGCGACTTCACAACGACGGCGTTCCCCACCCGAGAGCTGATAACCACGGCGGTCCAGGAAAGGACCGAGGTGAAAGTCATCAACCAGCTGATGCAAGCGCTCGCGACATTGCGGGCGGGGGAGACAGCTTTGTGCCAGAACCAATTCCAAGTTCTCCCGCACCGTGAGCTGACGGAAAACACTCGGTTCCTGAGGCAAATAACCAATACCGAGTCTCGCCCGCTGAGGCATCGCCAAACCGGCGATCGGGTGACCATCGAGAAGGACCTGACCACGGTCAGGACGCAGGAGTCCGATCACCAGATTGAAGGTGGTGGTCTTGCCAGCGCCATTCGGTCCAAGCAGGCCGATCACCTCGCCAGGATCAAGGGAGATGGAGAGGTCACGAACCAACGGCCTGCCACCAAGGGTGAGGGCCACCCGTTCCAGGGAGAGACTCATGGGGTGAATGGGGTTTGAGCTGGGCCTACCCCGGGGGGTTTCTTGGTTTCAGTAGCGGGTTGACGAATCACCATCTGACTAAACACCTGCGCTCCCTTGGCTGGTTCAGCGACGGCGCGCTCGTCATCGAGCAGATAGACCACACGCTCCGCCCTCAAGGTGTTGCCGCCCTCCTGAATCACGTCAACATCACCGCTGAGCACCAGGCGACCCTCTTTGCTGAAGTACTGAGCCTGTCGTGATGTGGCCACCATCTTGCGGGCTGGATAAACGATCCGCACATTGCCAAGGGCGGTCACCACACCGGTGATGTTGTCCGCGCTCTGGGTGTCCGATTCAATCGTGATCAAACCTTTGGGACCGTCTGAAGCCTGAACAGCTGGGGCAGGTCCGGCCGAAACTTGGGCTGGCTGCGGTTCGGCCTTGACACCGCCAATGAGCAGCATCTGAACCAAAAGTGGTGCCAGTGCTGTCAGCCGGGAGACGAAAGCTGGCAAAGGGGGCCATCAGCGAATCGCCAATGTACTGACAACCCGATCAGCGTGGATACAGGGTTGGGGCCTCCAGAACATCCGGGTCCTCCCCGTGCTGCAACGCCTTTAAACGTGCTGTCACCTGGTGCTGCAGCGTCAGAAGGTCGAGACCAAGATCGGGGGCTGAAGGGGAAGCGAACCGACCAAGCCCCTCGCCGAGCAGGATCGTCGCCCCTCGCTGATTGCCATTCTGAAGATGCACGTGGGCCACTGCCACCTGAATCAGGCCCTGTAAAACGCGGCGCTCAGGCCCTGATGTCTCGTGCCAGAGCTCTTCGAGAACATCGTGGGCTGCGTACCACTCCTTCCTGTTGAAGAGCGCGATGCCCTCACAGAAACGGGGATCCGACTGAATGGTCAGCGAATCCCCTGAACTCTGCTCACGATTGGAGGGCGACGAACTCAACGCTTCGCCATCTTCTTGGCTGGAAGCTTGCGAAGACGAATCGATTCCGGAGTCACCTCCAGCATTTCGTCAGGTCCGATGTATTCAAGGGCCCTTTCCAGGGTCATCTGAATGGGCGCCTGCAGGGTATCGAGTTCATCAGCACCGGCCGAGCGCATGTTGGTGAGCTGCTTGGCCTTGCAGATATTGATCTCCAAATCCTGGGGGCGGTTGTTCTCGCCGATGATCATTCCCTTGTAGACCTTCGTACCAGGTGAGATGAAGAATTGACCGCGATCTTCAGCATTCTTCAGGGCATAGAAGGTGGCAGTTCCCTCCTCGAAGGCAATCAGGACGCCGTTCCTGCGGGTATCGAAGTCACCAAGCATCGGCCTGTATTCGAAGAAGGAGTGGCTCATGATCCCTTCGCCCCTGGTGGCACGAATGAACTCACCTCGGAACCCGATCAGACCACGGGAGGGAACGATGAACTCCAGCTGGGTGCGTCCGTCCTGTCCGGTCTCCATGTTCTGCATCTCGCCTTTACGGGTTCCGAGCTTCTCGATGCAGGCCCCGACGGATTCCTCGGGGACATCCATCACCAGAGTTTCCACAGGCTCACAGGGGGTGCCATCGATCGTGCGGAAGATCACCTGAGGCTGCGACACCTGGAACTCATACCCCTCGCGACGCATGGTCTCAATAAGGATGCCGAGGTGGAGTTCACCGCGTCCGCTCACAGCAAAGCGGTCGGGGGAGTCGGTGTCTTCCACCCGCAGAGCCACGTTGGTGAGCAGCTCCCTCTGCAGACGGTCGCGAACCTGACGGCTGGTGACGAACTTTCCTTCCTTTCCGGCGAAAGGGGAATCGTTGACCACAAAGGTCATCTGCAAGGTGGGTTCATCCACCTTGATCAGAGGCAGAGCTTTCGGTTCGTCCGGGCAGGCGATGGTCTCGCCGATGTTCACATCGTCGAAACCTGCCACGGCAACGAGGTCTCCGGCGGAAGCCTCCTCAATCTCAACCCGCTGCAAACCTTCGAATCCGAGCAGTTTGCTGATCCGGCCACGCTTGACGCTGCCGTCGTCCTTAATCAGAGAGGCGCTCTGACCCTGCCGAATCACACCGTTATGGACGCGTCCGATAATGATGCGACCTAGGAAATCGGAGTAGTCAAGAGTCGTGATCTGAAGCTGAAGGGGCTTCTCAGGATCACCGACCGGCGGCGGAACATGACGCAGGATCGCGTCGAACAGCGGCCGCATGTTGTCGCTTTCGGTCTTCATATCGGGCTTGGCGAAGCCGCCAAGACCACTGCCGAACAAATAAGGGAAATCACACTGATCGTCATCGGCACCAAGCTCAATGAACAGATCGAGCACCTTGTCGACCGCCGTTTCGGGATCAACCCGAGCGCGATCGATTTTGTTCACGAACACGATCGGGCGAAGGCCCTGCTCCAGGGCCTTTTTGAGCACGAAGCGGGTCTGGGGCATGGGCCCCTCGTTGGCATCCACGATCAGCAGGCATCCATCCACCATGCCCAGCACACGCTCCACTTCACCACCAAAATCGGCGTGACCAGGGGTGTCAACGATGTTGATACGCGTGTCGTTGTAGGTGACCGCTGTGTTCTTCGACAGGATCGTGATACCGCGCTCACGCTCCAGGTCGTTGGAGTCCATCACGCAGGTCGGCACCGCCTCGTTGTCACGGAAAATCCCGGACTGACTGAGCAGGGCGTCGACCAGGGTCGTCTTGCCGTGGTCAACGTGGGCGATGATCGCGATGTTGCGAATCGCCTTGTTCGGGGCGCTCATTGGGGTCCGTGACGGTCTGAAAAGAAGGCTGGGAGTCGCCCGCAGGCGCAGCCGGCCCAGGCTATCTCAACGTGAGATCGGTCAGGATCCAAGCTGACTGGTGCGCTCCGGCCGCTCCGCCCGCAGACTGCCCCGGGTCACCCCAAGCCGGTGGTCGATGCGCTCACGTCGCCAGACAGCCTGGGAGGGAATCTCACCAGTCAGGGCCTGGGCGTAGAGCCGAACACGACGGAGCGTCGACGGCCCGTCTTCATCCAAAAGCTCCAGGCGGAGGTGACGCACACCAGCGGCGAGCAGATCAGGAAGGGCTTCCACCCCACTTTGGGCCCGACCGTTGAACAAGGTGTTGCGGCAGCCGAGATCGGCCTGGAGCGGATGCTCAACACCGCTGCGGTCACGCAGATGCACCACGTGGTGTTCGCAAGGCCTTCCGCAATCGGTGTGATCGTGCCCTTCAGAGAGGAAGGCGCAGAAGAGGCAGTGCTCCATATGAAACAGCGGCATGTGCTGATGGAGGGTCACCTCAAGCGCGCCTGGGTCCACCCCGGTGATGAGATCCAACAACTGATCAAGATTGAGGTCATAGCTCGCGGTCAGGCGCTGGAGCCCCCACTGATCGCTGTACCAGCGATGGGTGAGTGGATTCGCCGTGTTCAAGGAAAAATCGCCGATGCAGGGAGCGAGGGGAGTGAGGGTCTCCAGCTGATCGGCATTGCGCACCAGATAGCCCTCCGGATTGGCACGGATCAGTGGCTCAAGGCTCCAACGTTCATCCGGTCGAGTGATCCGTGGCCCGGCGAGACGCAAACCGTCAGGCCAAAGACCACGCCCGATGGAAACCGCCGTTTTCAGATCGGCCGGTGCTTCGAGATCGGCGACCACTCCGGCCAGCGGGAGTCCATCAGATTCAGAAGCGAGCGCGCGCAACTGCTCAAGACTGCGCACCAGCACATGCAGAGACGGGGGCCGACTCCTCGAGTCAGTCGAAACAGAATCGGTGCTGTGGCGCGGCAGACAATGCTCCAGCGCCTGGGCGATGACGCGCTGATCGGACTCTGGACTCGCTGGCGAAGAGTTTGTGAACGAAGGGGCATTGCAGGAAGCAAGACCCATATCCAACTGATCCAACAGCTCCCGACGCAAGCGGTTGAGCTCTGCGAGGGGAAGAAACAGTGCGTCAGGCAGATCGATCTCCAGGTGATCCAAGCGCCAACCACTTCCTCCCAGCCGGCCGATCTGACGTTCAAGCCGCTGGCGATCCAGGCCCTGATCTCTAGCCGCTTGGAGGGGCATGCTGCTGCGCACGCTGAGGCGAGCCCCAGAGGATGGAACAGGCTCGAGCAACTCCAGCGTCAACGGATGGCCATCCGTTCCGGTGACGCGGAGCCTGAGAGCCCGCTCTTGAATGGGCGTCTCCCTGCCAACCTGCCGCAGCCAGTAGCTCTGCCATTGGGGATCTCCCGTAAGCCAGATCGGCGCACCCGGGAGAAGTCCGCGCAAATCGAGACGCCCCGGACCGAGACGCAACCGCAAGAAAGCCGCGCCACAGGGCTCCACGCGCATAATCCGGCCACCCACCTCAAGAGGCGGCCGCAATGCTTCACCAGCACCAGCTTGCACTTCCATGACCAGCCCCTGACCGCATGTCAAGGGTTCGTCCGTCCGGACCACAAGCCAGCCCTGCGCTTCCACGCGCTCAAGCTGACCCACCACGGGGCCACGTTTCTTGCTCCAGCGGCCGTGCACCAAACGACGGTGATTGACCCCTGCCAACCAACCACTGGATAGACCACGAGAGAAGCCGAGCTCAAGCTGGCGCTGAACGGCGATGGGGTCAGGCTCCAGACCATCCAGCTGCTGGCGATAGGCCTGGGTCACCGAGGCCACGTAGGTGGGGTCTTTAAGGCGGCCTTCAATTTTGAAACTGGCGATCCCCAGATCCACGAGCTCCGGAAGCAGGGTCCAGGCCGATAAATCCTGCGGGGACAGGAGGTAGCGCTGATCCCCGAGGTCACGGGCCTCACCATCGACAATCAGCTCATAAGGAAGACGGCAGGCCTGAGCGCACTCGCCCCGATTGGCACTCCGCTGCCCAAGGGATTCACTGGTGAGGCACTGTCCCGAGTAAGCCACACACAGGGCACCGTGGACGAACACCTCCAGGGGCATGGACAGATCGCGATCCTGCAGCTGGTTCTGAAGTCGGCGAAGGTCCTTGAGCGCTAGTTCACGGGCCAACACCACCCGTTGGCAACCAGCTGCTGCCGCCTGGGCCACCCCCGCTGCACTGGTGATCGACATCTGAGTCGACGCATGCAGCGCCATGGAAGGCACAAGCTGCTGGGCTAACAAACAAAGCCCCAGGTCCTGAACGATCAAGGCATCGACACCGGCCCGGTGCGCAGCCAACAGAAGGGACGCGGCTGCCTCCAACTCATCGCTGAACACCAGCACGTTGAAGGTGAGGAAGCCCTTGACACCTCTGGCGTGCAACCACTCCATGATCTCTGGCAGGTCCGCAAGTCGGAAGTTCTCAGCACGGAGCCGGGCGTTGAAGGCCTCCACGCCGAAATAGACCGCATCAGCACCCTGGGCCACGGCAGCCTTCAGAGACGACCAATCACCGGCGGGGGCCAGCAGCTCAGGGAGCAGCGAAGCTCTCAAGATCCCTGCGCGAGACGACGGGCGGGCTCAAATTCGCGGAGCGCCTCCGACGAGCCCTCGAAACGCCAATGCCAGGGTTCGTAGCTCACACCCTGCGCATTACCGTCCGGAAAGGAAAGGGTGAAGTGATAACTGGCGGCGTGATCCTGAAGCCAGCGGAAGGCCCGAGTGCTTTCAAAAGACTGGGAGAGATTGGTGCCCGGATCATCACCATCTCCCACATCAACGGCGAAGCCGGTGCTGTGCTCCGAATAACCCGGAGGAGCACTGACCTTGGCGCGCTCGCTTGCGGTCTGATTACGAGCGGATTTCACATCGAAGAAAATCCCCTTCTGAAGCGCATGGGAGCGATAGCCGCTCAGCAAGCGCAAATCCACACCATCGGCAGCCGCCGCTTGCTGTAGAGCCCGGAAGGCCTCGGCGGCATCTTTATGCAGTTCGATGCCCGCCTCAACACCGACACGATCCACCACAGGCACCTCGGGATAAGGGAAGTGACCGAGAAGGCGTCCATCTCCTGAAGGCTGTTCGACGATGCCTTCGACAACGGAAGACGGTGCAGAAAGACGAGCCAGCAGAGAAGGTCCAAACAGGACCGCTGCCAAGGCACCACTAAAGACCAATCCACAGGACAGCACGAGGGCTGCACCTCCACCGCCACCCGCACCTGCTCCGCTGCGGCGACCAGCGCGCGTGCGTCGTGCGACGGGAATGTCGTCCCGGCTGGTGCGACGGGGCGCAACGGCGCGAGCCACAGCTTTGATGCAGTCTTGTGACGATCGTAAGGGGGGGCGCCAGACCCGTTCCACAGCGAAGGTTCCGGCGGTGGTAGCTTCGCCACAACAATCCAGCGGAGTCAGGCTGAGATGCTTCGAGTTGCCGTCGTCGGCGGTGGTCCTTCTGGGTCCTGCGCCGCTGAAGTACTCGCCAAAGCCGGTATTCAGACTTGGCTGTTCGAGCGAAAACTCGACAATGCCAAGCCTTGTGGAGGTGCGATCCCCCTCTGCATGGTGGATGAGTTCGACATCCCAGACGAGATCATTGACCGCAAGGTCCGCAACATGAAGATGATCTCCCCCTCCAACCGTGAGGTGGATATCAAGCTTGATCCTCTCGGCTACGACCGCAACGCCTACATCGGCATGTGTCGCCGCGAAGTGTTTGATGCCTTCCTGCGCAATCGCGCTGCAGATCTCGGCACCACCCTGATCAATGGACTTGTCCAGAAGATCGACACCGGCAACAACCGACAGGGTCCCTACACACTTCATTACGCGGACTACAGCTCTGGCGGCCCCACAGGCGAGCTCAAAACCCTCGAGGTCGACCTGATCATCGGAGCCGACGGAGCGAACTCCCGGGTGGCCAAAGCGATGGATGCCGGCGATTACAACGTCGCCATCGCCTTCCAGGAACGGATCAAGCTTCCTGCGGAGGAGATGGCCTATTACGAAGATCTCGCCGAGATGTATGTGGGTACCGACGTGTCCCCCGACTTCTACGCCTGGGTGTTCCCCAAATTTGACCATGTGGCTGTCGGCACCGGCACCATGCAGCAGAACCAGTCGCTGATCAAGGGTCTTCAGAAGGGCATTCGCGAACGCGCTAGCAAGCGACTGTTCAAAGGTGAAGTGATCAAGGTCGAAGCCCACCCCATTCCTGAACATCCACGGCCCCGTCGTGTGGTGGGGCGCATGGCGCTGGTGGGTGATGCAGCTGGCTACGTGACCAAGAGTTCCGGCGAGGGTATCTACTTCGCCGCCAAGAGCGGTCGCATGTGCGCCGAGGCCATCGTCGAAATCTCCAATAAGGGCTCTCGCATTCCCACAGAAAAGGAGATCAAGTCGACCTATCTGAAGCGCTGGGACCGCAAATACGGTGCCACCTACGCCGTGCTCGACATTCTGCAACGCATCTTCTATCGCAACGACGCGGCACGCGAGGCCTTCGTCGAAATGTGTGATGACCGTGATGTACAGAAGTTGACCTTCGACAGCTATTTGTACAAGCGAGTGGTGCTGATGAATCCATGGCAGCAAATCAAGCTGACGCTTCGCACACTCGGAAGCCTGCTCCGTGGTGAAGCTCTAGCGCCTTCTGATTACGGTCCCGTTCCTTCTGCTGTCGGTCGCTCCGATGGTGACTTCCTTGCAGAAGAAGCTGCGCAAGCGATCAAGGCACAGGCAAAAGAGAAAGAAACCGCGGAAGTCAGCTGAAGCTTTTCGCTTCAGCAATGAGCCCCTCATGAAAAAATCAAGCTGGAGTCACTTCAATGACTCCAGCTTTTTTGTCAGGACTGAATCAGTTCGAAACGGGCCAGTTGCGAGGCCTGGTTACGCAGTACAGCGAGAAGATTGAGGCGGTTATCGCGAAGCTGGGGGTCATCGGCCATCACCATCACGCTCTGATCACCATCAAAGAACGCCTCGAGGGCAGGCGTAGCCTCGTCTAGGGCACTGGCAAGCGCCTGGTAATCCCTCGACAACGCCAGGGGAAGCAAGCGAGTCACGACATCAAACATCGCCTGTTCACTGGGCGACTCGAACCGTGCCGGATCGACCACGCCACTGGCATCAAGCACGGAGCTCGCCAAGTCTCCTTTTTCCGCCAGACGAGCGGCACGCTGAACCACAGCCTGCACACCCCCAAGTCGCCCCTGCTGGCGCAGGCTTGCCAGCAAACGAATGCGATCAAGCACATCCATCGGATCCGACAAGAGACGTCCATCGGTCACGCCCTCGCCGGCAACCGCCTGGACGAGATCGACGCCGTGGCCATCCTCCTCCAATTGCGACTGGATCCGCTGACGCAGAAGCAGCACTAGATCTGCGACTAAACCACTGGTATTCACTTGAAACGCCGGGAACAGTGCGCTCCAGTGATCGGCTGCGGCCTGCAGAAGTTGGAGTAAATCCAGCCGCCAACCCTGATTCCAGAGGATCTGAAGGACACCATTTCCGGCACGACGCAGTGCGTAGGGATCAGACGAGCCACTGGGGCGTTCCCCCTTGGCAAAGATGCTGAGCAACAGCTCCAGCCGTTCGGCCAGGGCCACAACGGCGCCAGCATCACTGCTGGGGAGGTGATCACCAGCCCCTCGCGGCAGGTAATGCTCCACAACCGCCAGGGCCACAGAACGCGGCTCCCCCTCCTCCAGCAGATACTTACCACCCATCAACCCTTGTAACTCAGGGAATTCACCAACCATCTGGCTGACCAGATCGTGCTTGCAGAGGTGCGCGGCACGGATTGCAGCAGATTGCGCCGCGGCATCAAGACTGAGCTGATCCAGCAACTGGGCTGTGAGCCATTCGATTCGATCAACGCGATCACGCAGACTTCCCAGCCCCTCGGCAAACGTGACCCGGTCGAGGGCGTCACGGCGCTCGGCACTGGGCTGACGGCGATCAACGGTGAGGAAAAACTCGGCATCGGCCAGCCGGGCACTGAGAACACGCTCATTACCGCGGCAAATGCGCTCTGCAGCAGCATCCAATCCATTACTGACCAGCAGGAAATCAGCACAGAGCACCTCTCGGGCTGTGAGCCGCAACGGATCAGTGGCCACATCCGGACGTCGAAGAGGGACGTAGCGCTGATGGGACTGCATCACGGTGACGATCACCTCAGGTGGAAGATCGAGGAAGCGATCAGCAATCGCCCCTGCAAGCACCGTCGGTGACTCCACAAGATCGACGAGCTCCTCAAAAAGCGAGTCCGGGCAGTCGGGTTCACCCTGCAAAGCCTGAGCCTTGGCACCCAAGGCTTCCCGAATCACCTGAGCACGCTGGTCGCGATTCACCAGGACACCCGCTGCAGCCATCGCGGATGCATAGGTCCCGGCGTTGGAGAGCTCGACAACCTCAGAGCTAAGGCGGTGGGGGCGACTGCAACGTCCGCTGTTCACCACTGGATCGCTCCCCTGCAGAGCCACAGGAATGATCTGGTCGCCCTGGAGGGCCACTAACCAACGCACGGGCCGACTGAAACGCTGGTCACCTGAGCCCCAACGCATGAAGCGCCTGCCCTGGAGAGCATCGATCCAAGTCGGAATGGCGTTCTGGAGCAGCTCACGGGTCGTTTGCCCCTTCACGAGGACGGAAGCGAAGACACAATCACCCTTCGGAGTGGGGCGGACCTCCAGAGCTGAAGGGTCCACACCACAACGACGAGCAAAACCAATGGCGGCCGGTCCCGGCTCGCCGTTCACGAAGGCCTGGGCCACAGGGGGGCCCTTGCGCTCCTCCTGGAGATCATCCTGCCCATCGGCCAAGTTCTCGACCAGCACGGCCAGGCGCCTCGGGGTGCTGGTGACCTGGATGTCACCGTGATCCAGCCTCCACTCCTTCAGATCACGCTGCAGGCGCTCCCGTAGCTGGGGTAAGGCCAGACGCGCAAAATCGGCAGGCAGTTCCTCGGTACCGATCTCGAGCAGAAAGGTTGCAGCCACGCCGTTGAGCTCATCCAGTGGCTGACTGTATTGGAAGCCGTTTCGCTACCTTCAATAGGGATTGATCCGAGTGCCAGTGAGCCAGAGCGACGTCGATGCTTCAAAGGGTCTCGAAGACCAGGGCAGCGGCGCGGTCTCCCAGGCTCTGCCGAAGGCCGAACAGCGCAAGCTCGACAGCGATTATCTGCGAGAGCCCCTGCTGACGGAGCTGAAAAACGAGCTGCCGCAGTTCAGTGAAGACGCCCTGCAGATCCTTAAATTCCACGGCAGTTATCAGCAAGATGATCGCGACCGCCGCGAAAAGGGTCGTGACAAGCACTGGCAGATGATGCTGCGGCTGCGCAGCCCAGGTGGCCGCATCCCCGCTGATCTGTTCCTGGCACTGGATGATCTTTCGGATCGCCTCGGTGATGGCAGCCTTCGGGCCACGACGCGCCAGGCATTCCAGATGCATGGGGTGGCCAAATCTGACCTCAAAGAGGTCATCGGAACGATCATCCGTCAAATGGGCTCAACGCTTGCGGCCTGTGGAGACATCAACCGCAACGTGATGGCTCCGGCGGCCCCATTTGAAAAAGATGGCTACCCAGCGGCACGACAACTGGCCGACGAGATTGCTGACCTGCTCAGTCCTGAAGCTGCTGAAGGCTCCTATCTAGACCTTTGGGTGGATGGAGACCTCAGCTATCGCATCAAACCCAGTCGTGGCGTGAAAGCGGCCAGACAAAGGCAAAAGGAAGGTGGTGTGAACTCAGGGAGTGAGCAAGAGCCCCTCTACGGCGACACTTATCTGCCACGCAAATTCAAAGTGGCCGTCACCGTGCCCGGTGACAATTCCGTCGACCTGCTGACCCAGGACATTGGTCTTGTCGCCTTTGCCGATGCCACAGGAGCCCTGAAGGGTTGCAACGTGTACGTGGGCGGAGGCATGGGTCGAACCCATAACAAGGAGGAGACCTTTGCCCGCGTCGCTGACCCCCTTGGTTACGTAGCAGCCGATCAGGTGTTTGACCTGGTTCAGTCGATTCTTGCCCTCCAGAGGGACCACGGAGATCGCCGGCTGCGTCGCCATGCCCGAATGAAGTATCTGCTTCACGACCGGGGGGTGCAGTGGTTCAAGCAAGAGCTCAAGACACGCTATTTCCAAGGAGAGCTCAAATCACTCCGCAATGAGCCCAAGGCCAAGCTCGTGGATTATCTGGGCTGGCACCGCCATCGTGCCGGGATGTGGTTCGTTGGGATTCCCCTCCTTTGCGGGCGCTTGCAGGGCGAACTCAAAGCCGGCCTGCGTCGGATCGTGGAGACGTATCAGCTCGAGATTCGCCTGACCCCCAATCAAGACCTTCTCCTCTGCAATATCGGCACACCGCAACGGGCCGGAGTGCGTCAGGCCCTTGCGGCCCTTGGCATCGAGACACCTGAATCCCCTGAGGCCCTGGCACGCCACGCCATTGCCTGCCCGGCACTGCCGACCTGCGGCCTGGCGATCACTGAATCAGAGCGAATTCTTCCGGAGGTCCTCAACCGGCTCAACACCCAACTGGAACGCCTGGCGATCAGTAAACCGATCCTGGTGCGGATGACGGGATGCCCGAACGGTTGTGCACGCCCCTACATGGCGGAACTCGGACTCGTCGGCAGCGGGGTCAATCAGTATCAACTCTGGTTGGGTGGAAGCGCCAATCTGCAGCGCCTGGCTCGTCCCTTCCTGGACAAGATGCCGTTGGAATCGCTGGAAACCACCCTTGAGCCTCTGCTGATCAGTTGGCGCGAAGCCGGAGGTCGGCGCACCCTTGGTGATCACATCAGCAAGCTGGGCGATGCAGCGGTGAGCGAGCTGCTCGCCAGCACCTAATCCGAGCGTCCGTAGACCGCCTCAGCAGCCGCTGTACGCCAAGCCCACAGTTGATCTCCGTAACTGAAGTGCCACCACTCATTCGGGTGACGCACGAATCCCGCCACGCTCAGACATGACGCGAGAAGCTCACGGCGTTCATGCCAGACCGCTTCGGCTGAGTCGGGATTCCGATGCGCGAGCTCCGAGTAGAAGTGCGGCTCTGAGACAGCACCGATCGCATCAATCTCCCCCCCCATATCGAGAGGCATGCCCGCCTCGGAGACGAGCGTGAGATCCACAGCAGCTCCGGTGCTGTGGGGAGGGGGCGTTGTCGGGTCTGAAGAAGGGGGAGCCCAGAAGCGCTCAACAAGCTGTCTCACCTCCTCATGCCTCGAGGCCTGGCTTGGTTGACTGGCATCCAACTGTCGGCGCCTGCATTCCTCTAGGAACGCATGCTCCACCATGAAGGACTGAACAACCACTGGCCTCCAGGCATCGAAAATGCCGAGCCGCAGGGACGGCTGAAGCCGCTGAAGCTCATCCTGGGCCAGGAGCAATCGCTGCCGAACCCCCTGCCGCAACCGGAAGGGATCGGAGCCGGGACCGTAGGGAGCCCCCAGAGACGCATAGGGATGCGGCCGCAAACAAAGGAGAGCGGGCTCCAAGGGCAGCAGAGGCTCACCGCAGTCCCTGATTGGACAATCACGCCAGGGCCTGACCATCAGGACAAGGGTCGTTGCGGCCAGATTGCCAGACCTCAATGCATCGCCCTCAACAAGAATGCAAAAGCCGCATCATTTCCACAGAAGGACAGGCGTTTTCCCCAGATTGAGTCTCACGCGGCTCAAGCCCAGGCCAGTCGTCAACCAGACAACAGGCGGGGATCTTCCAAAAATCTTGACAAGTCCGAAGAAATTCTTTCATCTCAAAAACAACGAGAGGCCCTGCCCTGAAAACGAAGGCCAACACTGAAATCCCTTCGTTTCAACAAAACCAATGCGCGGAATCGACAATGGGCAAACATCGCTGCAACAGGCCCCAAAACGGTGTTGCAAAACACAGAAATCAGAGGGCAACAGTGGCGCAAGTCTCAGAAGAGACTCAAGCCTGTGGAGAACGCTGTCAGCTGAGCGTGGCCAGTGAGCGGTGTCAGCTGAGCGGTCTCAGTTCAGCTGGCCTGCTGCGGTCAGACGACGTTGCTGTTCCTCAAGCAATTGACGCAGAGTCGGGTACTGCTCCAAAGCGGGATCCTGGCGAATGAGGCTTGAAGCCTCCTCCCGCGCTTCCTCGAGCACACTGCCATCATCCGCAAGACTGGCCAGGGCGAGATCAGGCAGGCCCGACTGGCGTGTTCCAAGCACCTGTCCTGGTCCGCGCAAGCGCAGATCCATCTCAGCGATCTCGAAGCCGTCATGGGAGCGCACCAACACCTCAAGTCGCTGACGAGCCAGCAGATTGCGGCTGTCATTCACCAGGAGACAGTGGGACGCTGCAGCACCGCGCCCGACACGTCCGCGCAGTTGATGCAATTGGGCCAGACCGAAACGATCGGCATGATCAATCATCATCACGCTGGCTTCCGGCACATCAACACCCACCTCCACCACGGTCGTAGACACGAGCACATCACAACGCCCTTCTGCAAACGCTCGGATCACAGACTGCTTGTCAGCACTGTTCAATCGGCCATGCAATAAGCCCACGGATCGATCTGGAAAGATCTCCTCACTCAACTGGCGATGCACATCCACCGCTGATCGCAGATCAAGTTTTTCCGATTCCTCCACCAGCGGCAGAACCACGTAGGCCCGTTGTCCCTTGGCGATCTCACTGGCGATGAGGTCATAGGCCTCCTGGCGAGATGTTGACGCCAGTAGCTGCGTCTGGATCGGGGTGCGTCCTGGTGGTAGTTCGTCGATCTGACTGACATCGAGATCACCGTGGAGGGAGAGCGCCAACGTGCGGGGGATCGGAGTCGCCGTCATCGTGAGCAGGTGGGGTTGCAACCCTTTGGCAAGCAATCGGTTGCGCTGCTTCACCCCGAACCGATGTTGCTCATCCACCACGACCAGCCCAAGGCGAGAAAAATCCACAGGATCTTCAATCAACGCGTGGGTTCCAACCAGAATCTGCAGAGTTCCGTTCGCCAGATCAGTCAGCATTCGCCGCCGAGCGGGCCTTGGCGTTGAGCCTGTCAACAGTTCCACCGTGACATTGAGTGGGATCAACCAACGACAAAGACCGCGATAGTGCTGCTCTGCAAGGACCTCGGTCGGTGCCATCAGAGCCCCTTGCCAACCTGACTCAACCGCCTTGAGAAGGGCCGCGATGGCCACCACGGTTTTGCCACTGCCCACATCCCCCTGGACCAATCGCGCCATCGGTTCCGCGCGAGCCAGATCCTGCTCAATCTCCGCCAACACACGCTGCTGTGCAGCCGTGAATTGAAAGGGCAGCTGCTCGAGAAACCGACCAACCAAGCCATCCCGCTGGCCAGCAATCGACAACACCGGAGCCTGTCGCTGGCGCCAACGAGACCGACGCTGCATCAGACCGAGCTGTAGCAACAGGAATTCGTCGAACACAAGACGGCGGCGGGCTTGTTGCAGTTGCTCCCGGTCGCTGGGTTGGTGGATCACACGCAGGGCGTCCGGTCTAGGCATGAGCTGCCGGCGGCGTTGCGTCTCAATTGGCAGCGGGTCCGACCATTGGGATGAAGCCGGCAGGACCGTCTCCACGAGACTGCGCATGCGATCAGCACTCAGTCCCTCTGTGAGTGCATAAACCGGGATTAATCGACCGATCTGGCGGGAACGCAAGGGAGAACTGGCGCTCTCCATGACTTCAATCAGCGGATCCTGAAAACTCACGCCATAGGGGCCAGTTTTCACCAAACCACTGACGGCCACCGTGGCACCCGGTGGATAAAGACGCGCCTGAGCATGAAGGGCAGCAGGTGAACTGAAGCGACGACCGGCTAAGAAGCGTGTGACTTTCAAGCGGCCGGTGGGATCTTGCAGCTGCAGTTCGAGGATCGAAAGGTTGGGATTACGCGGACTCGTGAAGCCATGGCAACGACGCACTGTGGCCACAATCGTCGCCGTCTCCCCTGGCTCAAGGGCTTCGATCCGTCGCAATGCTGAGTAATCGACGTAGTCGCGGGGGAA
Source organism: Synechococcus sp. HK01-R (assembly GCF_014217855.1). Classification (NCBI taxonomy): domain Bacteria; kingdom Bacillati; phylum Cyanobacteriota; class Cyanophyceae; order Synechococcales; family Synechococcaceae; genus Synechococcus; species Synechococcus sp. HK01-R. Next base: position 2,061,394 of record NZ_CP059059.1, read on the forward strand.
ATACAGCAAAAGGTCCCGCACCACAAGCAAACCAAGAGCGGCCAATCGTTCAGCAAGCTTTGGTCCAATCCCGCGAACCTTGGAGAGGGCTGCGTCCAAGGCCAGCGACTCACGGCCGTTCCCTGTTGAAGACGACACTGGGGCCGCCTGAACACGGAGACGCGGCGGGGCCATGGGAGTGGAGGGCTCCAAGCGTTGGCGAAGGCCGTGGAGCCACTGACGCGTGGTGGTCACCAATCGCCGTCGAGACGGTTCCTCCAGCTCCGGATAGCCGGCGAACTCCTGGGCCAACGTCGCCAAACGGTGAAGGCTGTCCTGCGGCAGGGGACAGGGGGGAGGAGCAGCGCACTGTCGACTCAGGAACGCATGAAAACGCTCCTGACGCCCTTGCAGATTGGAGAAACCCCGATCCGCTTCGAGGCCGAGGGCGGTCTGCAAAGGCTGCAGCCATGCCTTCAGAACATCCATCTCCCGCGCCGAGAGCGCAGGCTTCAGGCTCTCGTCTGGGGGTCGCTCGGAGGGCTGGGCCACCACTGCTCTTGCACCTGCCGGATCGTGGAACGCCGCTGCCAGTGGCGTTGCTTTTGCACCATTGTGAGCAGTTCCCGCCGCCGATGACGCAGACGCATGCGACAACGACGCAGCTCAGCGTGATCAAATTCCAGCTCTGAGGGACGAAGCAGCAGGCAGCTGAGTTCGACCCACTGATCCACAGAGGCTTCAGGGAGTGGAACACGAAGCCTCAGAAGGTTGGATGCGGCCGGGAGACTCTCGACCTGACCACTCAGCGCTGCATCGAGCAGGCTGATGGGCAACAGGCTGGAGGCCAATCCTGAGCGCATCAGCTCAACATTCAACGCGTGGGACAAATTGCGCAGACGCCTCAACAAAGCACGATCAAGACCGTCCAACCAACGCACAAGCTCCCTGGGCATGGCTGGCAACAGACCAGACCCCGCCTCAGTTGAGGGGAGGGAACGGGGCCATGAATCCTGCTCTGAACCCCCTGAAGACTCGGCAGCAACCATCGCCTGGCCTGCCATCACGAACAACGAGCGCAACATCGCCAAATCAGATGTGGCTCCCTGCCCAGACCACTCACTCTGCAGCGAGTCGTCGTCCTCAATCTCGTCCTCCTCTGGAAGGCTCTGCTCCGTGGGGATCTCCTCGTGGTCTGCCTGCTCGAGCTCAGCCAAATCCATCTCGCTGTCCTCCTGCCCACCGTTAGGCAGGAGACCCTGAAGCAGCGAGGGCTGCTGGATCGGAGGATCCAGGCTCAGTTGGATCGACTGCGTCGCCCTAGGGCCTGAATCAGTCGGTGACAGCTCAGGGTGAACCGCGTCAGTCGGCCGATCCTCCAGCAACGCTTTCTGGGCTTGCTGGACTCTGACCACCTGTTCGCGCGAGATCTGACGGGAGAGATCCATCAGCTGCTCAATGGTGAGAAGAGAACAGCAGCGCTGAACCAGCGCATCAATCCTTCCCTGAATCTCGGCCCGTCGCGCCACGTCGATTGCCGCCAGACGCTGACCGTCATCAGCAGTCAATAGCGTGGCCAGAGACGCACGGACAGCTGGTGGGAGCAGATCTCGAAGGATCTGCAGATAAAGCGCCTGCTCGCGATAAAGACGTGGGGCCATGGACTGCCCCCACGTCTCAAGACGGGCAAGTTGTTCGCTGGGATCGGGCAACGGGGAAGAAATGCCGTATCTCGGCAGGCTGATCAGCCAGCCGTCATGGAGGCGACTTCAGTGGCGAAGTCCACCTGCTCAATCTCGATACCCTCGCCAAGGGTGTAACGGGTGAAGCGACGCACCTTGACGTTTTCACCAATCTTGCCGGCGGCCTGCTTAACCAGCTCAGCAACAGTGATCGAGCTGTCCTTGATGAAGGGCTGCTCCATCAGAGCAAGCTCCTTGAGGCGCTTGCCGATACGGCCCTCAACGATCTTCTCCTTCATCGCTTCAGGCTTGCCATCCAGGTCGTCACGACCCATCTCAATCGCCTTTTCGCGGTCGCGAATCTCGTCAGGGATCTCGTCAGTGGTGACGTATTCGACGTTGGGGCATGCGGCCACCTGCATGGCCACATCGCGGAGCAGCTCCTGGAACATGTCGCCACGTGCCACAAAGTCGGTCTCGCAGTTCACCTCAACCAGAACACCCACGCGGGCGCCGGTGTGGATGTAGCTGCCGATCGAGCCCTCAGCGGCGGTACGGCCGGACTTCTTCTCAGCGCTGGCAATGCCCTTCTGCCGCAACCACTCAATGGCCTTATCGCAATCACCATCGGTCGCTGCAAGGGCTTTCTTGCAATCCATCATTCCCGCGCCGGTCTTATCGCGCAGGTCCTTGACAAGCTTGGCGGAAACGGCAGCCATCGTGAAGAGGTGGTGGTGGGAACTGGAAATGGAGAACCGCCGACCCGCTCAAGCGGAACGGCGGCGTGAACTTAGCGGTTCGAGGACCTCAGCCTTCGGCGTCGTCGGCACCGCGCTGATCATTGGCACCGTGACGGCCCTCATTGATCGCATCGGCAAGGCGGCTGAGCACGAGCTGAACGGAGCGGACAGCGTCGTCATTGCAAGGAATCGGCACCTCGCACAGATCAGGGTCGCAATTGGTGTCCAGCATCGACACCAGAGGAATATCAAGCTTGCGTGCCTCGAGCACAGCATTGGTCTCGCGTCGCTGATCGACAAGAACCACAACATCCGGGAGGCGGCGCATGTTCTTCAGACCACCCAGATATTTCTGGAGTCGATCGAGCTCACGACGGAGAACAGCGGCCTCTTTCTTGGGGCGCATGGCGATGGCTCCGCTGGATTCCATGCGCTCAAGATCCTTGAGGCGATCAATCCGGGCCTTCATGGTGGTCCAGTTGGTGAGCATGCCGCCCAGCCAGCGCTGGTTCACATAGGACGCTCCGCAACGGGCGGCTTCGAGAGCCACCACTTCGGACGCCTGCTTTTTAGTGCCGACAAACAGAAACCGCTTGCCGCTGCGTGCAGCGGAGCGAACCCACTTGTAGGCGTTGTTCATGCAGACAGCGGTCTGCACGAGGTCAATAATGTGCACCCCGTTGCGCGCGCAATAGATGTAGCGCGACATCTTGGGGTTCCAGCGACGGGTCTGGTGCCCAAAGTGGGCGCCAGCTTCCATCATCTCAGCGAGAGTGACAACAGCCATGGGAGTTGAGGTTTCGGGTTCGCCTCCACCTGTCAGGGATGGTCATGGGACCAGCACCCGAAACAGACAGGTGTGCGGTTTGAAAGGACCAGATGAACCTACCAAAGCAAGGTTCAAGCCATCCCTTGCTGGCGAGCTTCAAGCGCCATAGCCCGCACCCCGATCCGATTGAGGGGTAGCCGGAGCAATTCCATCGCCAGATCGGGCCGCCCGCGGCGAATGAGCCAGGCAAGCAGCGGCCTCAGGGAGCGTTCGTTCAGCAGACCGCCAAGGGTGAGCAGCTCCCAAAGCAAGCGATGCAACCAGGTGAACTGAATGATGAATCGCACCCGGCGGCTGGGGTGCTTGCGATAAAAAACCAGCCCCATCTTGGCTCGCTCACGCTCCACCCTGATCAAATCGGGGATCTGCTCAAGACGGAATGCCGGATGCCAGTGATACCCCACCGCCTGAGGGCACTTGACGAGAACAACACCCATCTGGCGGAGTCGCTCACCGAGTTCAAGATCCTCCCAGCCGTAAAGGCGGAAACCGGTGTCGAAGAGTCCAGACCGTTCCAGGACCTGTCGATCGATCGCCACATTGCCAGTGGCGAAATAGGCCCAGGACAAATCGCGGAGTTTGTGTCGTTCAGCGGTGGGGCTCTCAAAATTGGCGGTGTTGATCACAGCGCCATAGGTGAAACAAAGCCGATCACCGCGCTGACTCCAGGACTGTTTCAAGGCCGCCGCGTGGGAGGCCAGAAATGTGGGAGTGACCACAAGATCGCTATCGATGAAAACAATCACGTCACCACGAGCGTGATCGACACCCCGGTTCCGCCCCTCCGCGGGCCCGCCATGGGCCTGCTCCACCAGACGCACATGCGGAAAGCGACCAGCGTCCCGACGCAGCCAGTCAGGCGTGCCATCACTGGAGCCGTCATCGACCACCACCACCTCATAGGCCTCGAGGTCGGTAGTCAGGCGCTGATCCTCCAAGGCCAGCAGACACTTCTCCAGGATCGGCCGCCGGTTGTAGGTGGGGATGACGACGCTGGCAAACATCCGCACAGGACCGGCAAGGACCCACAGCCTAAAGACATGAAAAAAGGGGGCCAAGGCCCCCCTGAAACGAAAGCAAGAACGGAATTCAGTCGGCTGCGCCACCGTTGTTGGCCGTACCGGTCACACCATTGCCGGCACCTTCTCCACGGCCGTCGTTGCGGAGCTTGCGCTTCTTGAACTTACGGGCGTAAGCGCGGTTGCGCTCTTGCTTTTCCTTCTTGAGATTTCTGCGCTTGGCCATGCGAAAGGGGCTGGACGACGACTGGGACTCCTACCAACCTACTCTTCCGCCTTGAACAGGCGACCGTCCTCCATCCGCACCAACCGATCAGCTAGATCGAGAATGCGAGGGTCATGGGTCACCATCAGCACCGAGCAGGACTGTTCACGGGCCAAGCGACGCAGCAATTCCACCACCTCGCGGCCCGTGGTGCTGTCCAGCGCGGCTGTCGGTTCATCAGCGAGCAGCAGCTGTGGCCTGGCCGCCAGCGCCCGGGCGATCGCGACGCGTTGCTTCTGCCCACCGGAGAGATCGTGGGGCCGCTTGGCCATGTGGTCATCCAGACCGACCGCCCGAAGCCATTCCCGTGCCTGATCACGACGGGCGCGGTAGGAGAGCCCCTCAAGAAGATCAGAGCCCATCTGCACGTTCTGTTCCGCCGAGAGGCAGCGCAGCAGGTTATGGCCCTGAAAAATCATGCCGATCCGACGGCGCAATCTCTGCCTCTGGCCGCGGCCAGCCCCCCGGAGCTGCTGTCCGAACACCCAAAGATCCCCTTGCTGCACCTGGCGCAGGGCTCCGATCAGGGTGAGCAAGGTGGTCTTCCCGCAGCCCGAAGGTCCCGTCAGGAGGACCACCTCTCCGGGTTCAATCCTCAGATCCACAGCCTGAAGAACCTGCCGGCGGGTGGAGCCGCGGCCATACCAGTGGCTCAGCCCCTGGATCTCAACCGTGAACGACGCGGTTGGCTTGGCTGGCTCGGGCTGCCGAGAACGAATCAGCTGATCGGACGGGCTGGACATGGGTCAGAAGATCTCAGCTGGGTCTGCATCGACCAATCGGCGCATGGCCAGGCAGGCGGACACCATGCACATGACAAGGATCATCGTGAAGACCGTCAGAGCACGGCTGAGGTCCATACCGACAGGTAAACGCGTGGCCTCACGGACAAACCAATACAGACCCTGGCCGGCCAGGTAGGCGGGCACGTAGCCGAACATGGCCAGCAGCAACCCTTCGCGAACAACAACCCCGAGCAACGTGGGGAGGCGGTAGCCCATGGCCATCAAGGTGGCGTATTCCGGCAGGTGGTCGCTCACGTCTGTGTAGAGCACCTGATACACAATCACGCACCCCACCACGAATCCCATGGCGGCACCGAGGGTGAAGATGAATCCGATGGACGTACTGCTTCGCCAGTAGTTCTGTTCGAAATCAATGAACCCCTGCTTGGTCAGCACACGCACATCCTCAGGCAGCAAAGCCTGGAGCCTCTGACGCACCTGTTCAGGGTCGGCGCCAGGAAGCAGACGAATCAGACCGAGTTCGATGCTGCCCGAGGGGGTGTTGGGCATGAGATCCAAGAAGGTTTCCGAACTCGTCAGCAGATTGCCGTCTGCGCCGAAACTGGTGCCGAGGGCAACCAGACCGGCCACTCTCACTCGATTACCGCCGATTTCACTCTCAACGGTGCGACCCTCCCGAAACCAAGCAGCAACTGGGCCGAATTCCGGACGGGAACGCTCATCGAACAAGACCCGGCCCTTCTGAGACAGCAATCTCGCCTTGGCGGGTAAATCTGGATCGGTAAAAAAAGGATCGTCTGGGTCAAATCCGAGCGCCAGGATCGAACGGGTGTGACGGGTCTCAGGATTGCGCCAGAGCATGAGGCTCCAGTGCACTGGAGTGATGCCCTCAACAGCAGGATCGGCCATGGTTTGAATCAAACGCCGCCTGGGAAAGCCAGCCATCCGCACCGAACTGGTGGAGCGGGGGCTGATCAGGACCAGATCCGCATCAAACCGTCGATGCACCGTGACGCTGGCATCGAAGAGGCCATCGCGGAATCCCAGCTGCATGAACATCAGGATCCCAGCGAAACTGATCCCGGCGAGGGCCACGACCAACCGCACCGGCTGGCGGATCAGCATCAGGGAGGCCAGGGGAATTCGCCGCCACCACCAGAAAGGACGCATCACAGCAACCAGCTCAGGGGTTCTGGAAGCGAGCGATGACCTTCATACCGGCCAAACGGGTCACCCGAGCTGCGGATTCAGCGTTCAAGCGAACCCTGACCTCCACGATCCGAGCATCAGCATCACCCGTGGGATCAGTGGAGAGCACCCGCCGCTGTCGCACCTGGGGACTGATCCGCATCACCTCGCCCTCAAGACGTCCGCTAAAGCCGCCGTTCTCACTCACCAGAGTGACCGCCTGACCGAGGCGAATGCGATTGACATCCGATTCGTAAACCTCAATCAGAGCTTCCATCTCCTGGCTAGCCCCAACCTCAAGCACCCCATCGGTACCGGAACGCTCCCCCACCCTGGTGATCACTTTCAGCACCACACCATCAATCGGAGAGCGCAACTCACTGTCCTTGAGATCAGCCTGCAATTTGCGCTCACGGGCCAGGGTTTCCCGACGCTCCCCTTCCAGACGCACCAGTTCATCCTGTTTGTCTTCGAGGAGAACAAGGGCGGCCGCACCTTCACGAGCGGCCGCGGCGTAGCGGGAGACCTCACGCTTCTGCATCCGGATCTCAATGTCCAACGTGCGCAATGTCTCTTGCACACCAGAAAGATCCGCCAGAATTTGGGGGCGGCTGTCGAAGCTGGCCAGCACGTCGCCGCGACGAACTCTGTCCCCCTCCCTCACCAACAGTTGGGCGACTCGAGGGGTGCCGCCAAAACCACTGACCGGCGCCGCAAGGCGGCGGACATCACCGGCGGGTTCAAGCTGACCTAAGGCTGCGACAGCTTCGGGTGGCCGAACAGTCACCGGGTTTGCCGGTGCCGGCTGTGAGGGAACGGATGGCCGCCGTAGCACCGCAAACAGGCCCAGCAACACGAGCAGTCCCAGGCCACCAGCAAGCCAGGGGAGTCGCCCAGACATGGTCAAGGCTCGGGGGGATTGTCGAAGAGAAGCTCCTCGATGTAACGATCCGCCCACTCCGGACTGAAGGCCTTCTCGAGAACCCGCCGGGTCTTGTCGTTGCGCTTCTGTTGCAGGCAATAGGAGAGCTGACCCTGGTGACGTTGAACTGTAGGAAGCGCATCAGCGGCGTCGGGCTCGCCCTGCCTGATCGCTGTGGCCAGGATCTCGAGATAGCGACCCACCAGATCCACAAACCACCCTTCCTCCTCGGCATCGACGGGGCGAATGAAGCGAACGAATGGGGAGAAGATCGACCCCCAGGCCGGCAGCTCGCGCACCTGCTGGAAGGGCGGCAACACCAGGTCTTCCAGCGGACTGCGCACCGAGTCCGGCAGATGGGCTGTCACCGGCGAGAGATCGACGATCGCTGCGGAGATCCCCGCAGGACTGGCGACGATATCGGCACCGAAGACGGGCAGGTCGTAGCGAGGATCAGGAAAAAACACGCAGTGCAGGATCTGGAGGCCAAGCCCAAGGCGAGCGGTCTCGAGATGCAACTTGCGCAGCCCTCGGCACTGATGCAGTTCGTTGCGGATGAACAGAGCCTCGCCGTCAAGCGTGGCGGTGATCGCCTCCAAATCGGGGTCGACCGCAAGGGGGGCAAGATCGGGCAGATCCTGACGACAGATCCGGATCCGATCGGCCAGGGCATCCACCAGGGGATGCATGGAGAGATCCGAATCGCTGATGGTCGTCGGCACAGGTGCGATGCAGCACAGAATGGGACTTTGACACGGGATCCTGAGCCACTCCACCCCCGGCCCTGAACTGCTGCATCAGACCCTGGCGAACGGCAGCCGCTGCGTGATCGCCCCCATGCCGGAGAGCACACTCACCTGTCTTGATTTCTGGTGTAAAGCCGGAAGTGCCAGCGAAGCAACCGGTGAGGAAGGGATCGCCCATTTCCTGGAACACATGGTGTTCAAGGGCAGCCAACGGCTTGGGCCAGGGCAATTCGATCGACGCATCGAAGCGCTGGGTGGCAGCAGCAATGCCGCCACTGGGTTCGACGATGTGCATTTCCATGCCCTCGTACCTCCAGAAGCCGCTGCGGAGGGGCTCGACCTCCTACTCGACTTGGTGCTGGAGCCGGCCCTTGAGGCAGACGCCTATGCGATGGAACGGGACGTGGTGCTGGAGGAGATCGCTCAATACCGGGACCAACCCGATGACCAGGTGATCCAGCAGCTGCTGACACGCTGCTGCCCAGATCAGGCCTACGGACGGCCGATTCTTGGCTGGGAAACCAGCCTTCTATCCAGCACTCCAGCACTGATGCGGCGCTTCCACGAACGGCGCTACCAAGGCAGCCATTGCTGTCTGGCGGTGGCCGGTGCGCTTCCGGCAGGGCTTGAGAGCCGACTGACGGGCAGTGCCATGGCTGCACTGCCAAACAAAGAGGTCGAAGGCGGAGGAGTCCAAAGAACCACGCCCCTGCGTTTCAAGGCTGGGCACGCTGCCATCCAGGTGCCCAGGCTGGAGGCCGCAAGGGTGCTCATGGCCTGGCCGGCCGCCCCGGCTGAGGACCAGCTGGCCGTGATGGGAATGGACCTCGCCACAACGGTGCTGGCCGAGGGACGGCGCAGCCGCCTCGTGCAGCACCTGCGCGAGGAGCTGCAAATCGTGGAATCCATCGACATGGACCTGACCGTTTTGGAACAGGGCAGCCTGGTCATGCTCGAGGCCTGCTGCCCGCCCGACTTGGTGGAGCAAGTGGAGCAGGAGGTGCAGATCGTGCTCGCTGCGGTAGCCGCAGAACCAATTCATGCGAACGAGCTGGAACGGGCGAGACAGCTCGTGGGGAACGGTCTGCGCTTCAGCCTGGAGGCACCTGGTGCTGTGGCCGGGATTGCCGGAGCGCAAACGCTTTGGGGACATTCAAAGTCGCTGCTTGAGCCGTTGATCCATCTGGATCACTGGGAGCCTGAGACCCTGAGAACTTCGGTGTTCTCCCAGTTACAAACCGAACAGGCCTTCACGCTCGTGGCCCTGCCTGGTGATGAGGACTGATGCCCCTACCTGATCTGATTCTCGACCCCGTCAACACGCCCGGGGTGATGGCCGCCAAACTTTGGATCCGTCGCGGTAGCGGTGCGGATCCCGACGGCGAACGTGGAGCGCATCAACTGCTGGGCTCCAGCCTCACCCGAGGCTGTGGACCGCTTGATCACCTGGCATTGGCGGATCTGGTGGAGGGCTGCGGCGCAGGCCTGCGCTGCGATACCCATGAAGACGGCATGCTCATCAGCCTCAAGTGCCGTGACACCGACGCTGCGGAACTTCTGCCTGTGCTGGGCTGGATGCTCAGCGCCCCCCAACTCCGTCCCGAGCAGGTGATTCTGGAGCGGGACTTAAGCCTTCAAGCCCTACAGCGTCAGCGGGAGGACCCCTTTCACCTCGCCTACGACGGCTGGCGTCAGCTGGCCTATGGCACAGGTCCCTATGGACACGATCCCCTCGGGGTCAGCGACGAGTTGCAGGTCCTCGATGCACAAAGTCTGCGCCCCCTCGCCGAGCAGTTGACGTGCCATGGAAGCGTTCTCGCCCTCTCGGGAACGATTCCGACGGAACTGCTCAGCGGACTGGAGGATAGGCCTGCTTTTCAGTCGCTCCAGACAGGCCAGGGGCTGAACCAGGCGGGGCCCGACCTGGACGATCAGTGTGCGACTGAAACGTTCACACCTCAACCACAAGGAGCGATCAGCCTTCACCCTCTGGCCACCGAACAGGTGGTGATGATGCTGGGGCGGCCCACTTGCCCCCATGGTCATCCCGACGATCTAGCCCTGCAATTACTCCAGGTCCATCTAGGGGTTGGCATGTCAAGCCTGCTGTTCCGGCGCCTGCGGGAGGACCACGGCGTCGCTTACGACGTGGGAGTCCACCACCCCGCCCGTGCAGCCGCCGCCCCGTTTGTCCTGCACGCCTCCAGCAGTGTGGAACGGGCTCGGTTGAGCCTGCGGCTGCTTTATCAAAGCTGGCAGGAACTGACTGAACGATTACTAAACGAGGAGGATCTCGAGCTAGCCCGCGCGAAATTCCGCGGACAGCTCGCCCACGCCACCCAGACCACTGGGCAGAGAGCAGAGCGACGCGCCCAGCTGCGGGCCCTCGGTCTTGACGATGCGCACGATCAGAGAAGCCTGGAGCAACTCAAAAAGCTTGATGCCGAGGTGCTGCGGACAACCGCCGCCCGTTGTCTCCAGACGCCTTTGCTCAGCCTCTGCGGCCCCAAGGAGTCGCTCCACACCCTCGCGGAGGACTGGCGCAAACTGATCTGAAACGACGCAGCTCAGTCGGATGTTGCATCAAGCACCCGCAGATACTCGAGCGGGATCAGAAAGGTGCCTCTCCGAAAACGAACGGCAGCCATCTGCATTGGACGCAGGCCCACGACATCCCCCAATTCCTCCGTTGTGACGAGGTCAGGTGGGCGAAGCATCGGCATGGGATCGGCCGTCTTCAGGTACGGCAGTGGTCGTACCAGCTGAACGCGGTCACCAATCGCGGCGGTCATGATCCCTGGGCAATGCTCCTCTCCTACTGCAGGATGGGTCGAGCTGACTTCTGCCCGTGCGGGCTTTGGCCACCTGGAGCGGCGCGACTGCCGGTCTGATGCTGATTCTCGTCGGCAGTTTGATGCCGGCGGCCCTTGTGCTGCCGCTCGTCCCCCCCCCTGTGGTGTCTTTACCCAGCACCTGGCAGGTGCCAGCCCTGTTAGCTGTTGCCCTGATCTGCGGACCCAGGGCTGGAGTCATGGCCGCCGTCGCCTATCTGACCATCGGATTGTTCGACATGCCGGTGTTTCACGACGGTGGCGGGTTGGCCTATCTGCTGAATCCAGGTTTTGGGTATCTGGCTGGCTTCGTTCCCGCTGCCTGGCTCAGTGGTCGACTCGCCCAACAGCGAGGCATGAACAACCTGGGCCGCCTGACCCTTGCAGCGATTGCCGGATTGCTCACGATTCAGATCTGCGGACTGCTCAATCTGTTGCTTGGCAGCTTGGTCGGGCGTTGGAGTGAGCCGCTTCCCCAGCTCCTGTTCAGCTATTCCCTGGGCCCCCTTGGGGCGCAGATCCTGCTTTGCATCGCTGCGGCCCTGGTCGCTCGACTGATGCGCAAGCTTCTGGTCATCGAATGAATGGAGTTCCGATGATTCACGCGGGTGGCCAGCGACGCTTGAGACGGGTCTATTTGCTCCTGGCATTGCTGGTCGTGCTCGCTGATCAATTCAGCAAAGCCTGGGTCCGCGATCAGCTGTTGCCTGGCGTGGCCACGCCCTGGATCCCAGGGTTGCTGCAACTGCGCTGGGTTCGCAACAGCGGCGCCGCGTTCAGCCTGTTGACCGATGCGACGGTCCTGCTCGGGCTGCTCAGCCTGGTGGTGGCGATCGTCTTGCTCATCTGGATTTGGAAAGCGCCACGACTGGGAGCTTGGCAAGGCTTAGCCCTAGCCCTGTTGCTCGGCGGGACCGTGGGCAACGGACTCGATCGCTGGCGGCTTGGTCATGTCACCGACTTCCTGGAACTGGTGCCGATCTCGTTTCCCATCTTCAATGGGGCCGATATCGCCATCAATCTTGCGGTCGCCTGCTTCGCCATCGACGCCCTCAGCCGACGCCATGATTCGGGACGAGCCTGAACGCACAAGGTTGGCGATGCTGACCTTGCGACAGCCCAACCAGCCGGATCGCCAGCTGGTGCTCCATGGAGAGGCCTATCGGCTCGGCCGTGATGAGGGACTGGAGATCGCCGTAGAGCACCCGGCAGTCAGTCGTCAGCATGCTCTTCTGCGCCGCCAAGGCCGCCATTGGATGCTGATCGACCTGGACTCCACCAATGGACTGTGGTGGAGAGGCCGACGGATCCGCGAGTTGGAACTACGGGACGGGGATCGTGTCAGCCTCGCGCCCGCCACGGAAGCCGGTGCCCCCACCCTTCACTTCCACAACCCTGCTGAACGAGGACTCCGGCGCCTCGAACAGTGGATCGCCCGAGGGCTGCTTCTCGCCCTCGGGGGTGGTGGCCTGGTTCTCAGTCTCGCGGCCCTGCAGGTTCCCGTCCGGGGGCGACTCGCGAGCGTGCAGGGACCAATCGCGATTTATGACCGCAACAACAAACCCCTGGATTCGGTTGATTCCAGCCGACACCGTGAGTTGCAGTCGATCGGATCCTTCTCCCCTGATCTGGTTCATGCGCTGCTGAGCAGCGAGGACAACCGCTTCTGGTGGCACCCGGGTGTTGACCCAGTGGGCACGCTCAGAGCCTTCGCCACCAATCTGACGGGGGGGCGCCTCATGGAAGGGGGCAGCAGCCTGACCCAGCAGCTGGCCCGCAGCCTCTACCCCGATCAGGTGGGGCAGGGAGACACCCTGGGGCGCAAATGGAGGGAGCTGTTGGTGGCCCTGCAGCTGGAGAGCCGATTCAGCAAAGGGGATTTGCTGCTCAGTTACCTCAACCGGGTCTACTTGGGGGTGGGCTGGGGCTTCGAGGACGCAGCCAGAACCTATTTCGGGAAGTCCGCCTCGCAACTCAGCCTGGAGGAATCGGCACTGTTGGTGGGGCTGCTTCCTTCACCGAATGGGCATGACCCCTGCCAGTACCCCCAGCGGGCGCTGGAAGCGAGAAACCGCGTGCTCAACAAGATGGCCGACGCTGGACGCTTGTCCCTCGACCAGGCTCGCCAAGCACGCCGCCGGCCGATTCAGCTGTCGAAATCTGCCTGCAGCCAACAATCCACGCGCCGCTCAGCACCCTTCTATACCGATCAGGTGCGTCGAGATCTCAGCGCCCTCGTTGGCCCTGAAGTCGCAGCCGAAGGAAATTTCCTGGTGGAAACACACCTCGACCCGCTGCTACAGGCGGTCTTGGAGCGACAACTGCAACGGCTGCTCAACGAAGCCCAGGGGCTCGGGGTCCGAGAGGGGGCTGCCGTGGTGATCGATCAGCGCAACGGGGGCGTGCTTGCCATCACGGGCGGCAAGGACTACCGCTTCAGTCAGTTCAACAGGGCGACCATGGCCCTGCGTCAGCCGGGGAGCACCTTCAAGCTGATGACCTACCTGGCGGCATTGCAACGGGGAATCAAAGCTGGAGATGCTGTTGACTGTGGCCCTCTGGACTGGGGCGGCCAACGCTTTGAGAGCACCTGTGGTGGTCAGCTCAGCCTCACAAGTGCCTTCGCCTCCAGCAGCAATACAGCCGCCCTGAGGCTGGCTCGGCGCGTGGGACTTGAACAGGTGGTGCGACAGGCCAGAGCCCTCGGAATCAACACCCCACTGGACCCAGTGCCCGGGCTGGCTCTCGGGCAGAGCGAAGTGCGACTGATCGATCTGACAGCCGCCTATGCAGCCGTGGCCAACGATGGGCTCTGGAACCCACCGACAACGATCCGCAGACTGCTGGATGCAGAAAGCTGTGCGGCCGAAAAGGTCAAGCGCTGCGGCAGCCTCACCGGCACCGACAACACTCGGGTGACCAGCGCCCGGCGCGCCCTGCGCAAGGACGTGGCCAAAAGCATGCAGGCCATGTTGCGGAGCGTTGTCCGGGCAGGCACTGGAACGGCGGCCTCCCTTGGAGGCCAGGAAGGGGGCAAGACCGGCACCACGAATGACGGCCGGGACCTGCTGTTCATCGGCTATGAACCTAGCCGCCACTGGGTGCTGGGGATCTGGCTCGGAAACGATGACAACAGCCCCACGGCCAGCTCCAGTGCCCTGGCAGCCTCCCTCTGGGGAGACATCATGCGTGCAGCGGGACGTGGCAGCAAGGAGACGCCTTGAAGCTTCGACAGTCGTGGATCCTGTGGGCCGTTGGTGGCCTGATCGCGCTCGTGGTGGTGGGGATGGTTCTGCAGGCCATCCGGAGCCTGCTTTGGGATCTCAGCTACCTGCTTCCAGCCTGGCTGATCGGACCCGTGCTGCTCATCGGCACGCTGCTGGTGGTGGCGGTGATCCTGCAGGTGGGATGGCCCTGGTGGCGCGCCTGGCGCCAACGACAAGTTGGTTCAGGGCAGAATCGTGGACATGCGGGCTCCACCCCAGCACCACCCGACAGCCGCCGGCAAGCAGCTGAACAAAGCCTCGAAAGCATTGATCGACTGCTCGAGAAGCTTGAAGACGCCGTGGCACGGGAAGGACTTCGCCAGGAACGTGAACGGGTCGAGCAGGAGCTCCAACGCGGCGACCTGACCGTGGTGGTCTTCGGCACAGGCTCCAGTGGAAAGACCTCCCTGATCCGAGCGCTGCTGCAAGAGATGGTCGGAGAGGTGGGAGCAGCGATGGGGAGCACGAGCGAAACCCATCGCTACCGACTCCGCCTCAAGGGTTTAAAGCGGGGCCTGCAACTGGTGGACACACCAGGAATCCTCGAGAGTGGGCGGGATGGACGGGAGCGGGAGATCGAGGCACGCCGTCAGGCCAGTCGTGCCGACCTGATGCTTGTGGTTGTGGATGGGGATCTGAGGGCGGCTGAGCTGGAGGTCACCCGCCATCTGGCAGGGCTAGGGAAGCGCCTCCTGCTGGTGCTCAACAAATGCGATCTTCGTGGCGAGGAGGAGGAGCGACGCCTGCTGATGCTGCTCAGGCAGCGCTGCGGTGATCTACTTGGCGCCGACGACGTTGTGCCTGCGAGCGCTTCACCGCAATCAGTCCCCCGACCGGGACAGCAGCCTTGGCAACCTCCGGCGGAGGTGGAGCGCCTGCTGCGACGGTTGGCCAGCGTGCTCCATCAGGACGGTGAAGAACTGCTGGCCGACAACATCCTTCTGCAATGCAGGCATCTGGGGGAATCCGGACGACGCCTTCTCGATCAGCAGCGGATGCAGGAAGCACGACGTTGCGTGGATCGCTACAGCTGGATCAGTGGAGGCGTCGTGGCCGCCACGCCTCTTCCAGGCATTGATCTGCTCGGCACGGCGGCGGTGAATGCCCAGATGGTGATGGAAATCGCTGGTGTCTACGGCGTTCAGCTCACTCGCAGCCGCGCCCAGGAACTGGCGGTATCCGTGGGGCGGACCCTCGCCGGCCTCGGGATTGTTAAAGGAGGAATGTCTTTGATTGGCACGGCCCTGAGCCTCAACCTGCCGACCCTGTTACTGGGTCGAGCCATCCAGGGCGTTGCCGCCGCATGGCTGACGCGCATCGCTGGGGCCAGCTTCATGACCTACTTCCAACAGGATCAGGACTGGGGCGATGGTGGCGTGCAGGACGTGGTCCAACACCATTACGACCTCAACCGCCGGGAGACATCCCTGCAGCATTTTCTTGCCCAAGCGCTTCAGCGGGTCGTGGAGCCGCTGCAGCGTCGGGAGGCGAAACAACTACCGCCGAGACCAGGGCCTCGGGCGGGGGAGGGCGCATGGGACCGCGAGAATCGAGAACGGTGATCAACAACAGATAGATCACCCCGATTGCCACAGAGAGCGCACCGGTGACGATGGCGACCCAGCGACCACGAGCCGGAGCCGGTGTTGACATCAAGGCACCTCCTGCACAGACCCGTTGAGCATGGCGGCCAGCTGCTCGAGGTGGGGGGCCTGGGTATGGGGATTACCCAGCACCGCCTTGAGGTGATGACAGCCCGCATACAGGGGTCTGGAGAGCATGAACTGGTGGTCAAGCAACAGGGCCCTGGTGGAGGCCGACCAGGCATCCACCGCGTCATGGTCAGCGTGCATTGGCCGGCAGGCCAACAGATGGAGAGGCCCACTCAGCAGCTGAAGCCGCTCTGCATCGAGGTGATCGAGAAGGAATTGCTTGCGCTGCAGGGCTCCCTCCAACAGCTGCTCAATGCCCTGATCGCCCAGTTGGCGCAGCCCAAGCCAGAGCTTGAGGATTTCCGCTGGGCGAGATCCCTGCAAGCCCTGTTCGCCGCCATGGGCTTCACCCCAGGGAGATTCCATGTAGGGGAGGCCGGTGGCAAAGGTGCGGCTGAGCAACCCTCGATCAGCCACCAACAGCAACGAGGAGGTCTTGGTGATGCCCAGCAGTTTCTGAGGGTTGATCGTGATCGAATCCGCACGCTCCACTCCACTGAGCAAAGCCGCAGTGGTCGGAGAAAGGCCATAGGCACCACCAATGGCTGCATCGACGTGAAGCCAAAGGTGATGTCGCGCGCAGAGATCCGCGAGGGCTTGCAGGGGATCCACCGCACCGCGCACGGTGGTGCCAGCGGTGGCGACAACCGCGAGGCAGGAACGTCCTTGCTGACGAAGCTTCAACAGCAGAGCCTCAAGGGCCTCCACCTGCAAGGCACCGCTGCCATCAACAGGAACGGTTTGAAGCGCATCGGCTCGGAGACCCATCACCCGCACGGCCTTGGCCAAAGACACGTGGGCATCCGCACTGGCAAGCACGACCGCATCGGCATCGGAGCCAAGACCGGCCTGCTGACGAGCCACCACAAGCGCCATCAGGTTGCTGAGGCTGCCGCCGCTAGCAGGAACGCCACCGGCCGACTCGGGCATGCCGAGACGATGGGCAACCCAGGTACAAAGCTGACGCTCGAGATTGCTGAGGCTGGGGGCTAGCTCTTCGGCCAGGAGATTGTTGTTGAGGCCGGCACAGACAAGATCCGCGGCGATCGAGGCAGTGAGCGGAGGTGGGTCCAGGTGGGCGAGAGCACCGGGATGGGAAGGGCGATAGGCGCCGTCCATCACCAGCTGCAGGTCATCCAGCAATTGCGTGAACGACCGGGGGCCCCCCTCAGGCTCAATGGAAGGAAGTACCGCAAGCGTGGGCAATGGGCCTCGTGCCTGAGCCTCCCCCAGCCAGCGACAGAGCTTGGCGGAGGTCAGATCAAGAAAGTCCTGCAGCTGCGGATCGAGCCCATCCGGTGAGGCGAATGGGGCAAGCGGCAGCGACGAATGAATCGCAGGGTTGCCAACCAAGGGCATCGCCAGATCAGGTGTCATTCTCCCTTGCGGTGGCACATTGAAGGTGGACGTGGCCTTGATGGCGCGTTGGGGAGGCAGCCGTGAGCGCACCACTGACATTGACTGAGCATCAGTGCCGACTGTGGATGGGACGCCTGCTGCGGCGAGCCAACCGGGTCGGCGACAGCGGTGAAGTGCCTGTGGCAGCACTCGTTCTGGATCGCCACGGCCGCTGCATTGGCTATGGCGTCAACCGGCGCGAACGTGATCAGGACCCCCTGGGCCATGCCGAGCTGGTGGCCCTGCAACAGGCCACCAGCATCAGGGGGGACTGGCGTTGCAACAGCTGCACCCTGCTTGTGACGCTTGAGCCGTGCCCAATGTGTGCTGGAGCCCTGGTTCAGGCCCGCATGGGGCAAGTGATCTTCGCCGCCAGGGATCCGAAGCGTGGGGCTATGGGGGGCACAATCGATCTCAGCAGCCATGAGAGCGCCCACCACCACATGCGAGTGATCGGGGGCGTTCTCGAGCGTGAAGCCAGCCAGATGCTGGAGTGCTGGTTCAGGCAGCGACGGCGGCGGTCTGTTTGAAACGGGGCAATTCCGTTTCAAACAGATTGAGCAGTCGATCGACGTTTTCGGGAGTGGAGTTGTATCCCATCAGGCCAATTCGCCAGATCTTGCCGGCCAGCACGCCTAATCCGCCACCCACCTCGATGCCGTGATTGTTCAGGAGGTGCTGACTGAAAGCCTTGCCATCGACACCTTCTGGAATGCGCACGGTGGTGAGGGTGGGCAGGCGCAGCTCCAGGGGTGCATGCATGACCAAGCCGAGACCTTCAAGACCGGACCAGAGGGCCTCGGCATTGCGGCGATGGCGGGCCCAGGCCTGCTCAAGCCCCTCTTCGGCAAGAAGCCGAAGTGCCTCGCGCATCCCAAAGTTCATGTTCACGGGCGCCGTGTGGTGATACACCCTGTCGCTTCCCCAGTACTGATTCAGCAGGGACACGTCGAGGTACCAATTGGGCACCTTGGTGGTGCGGGCCGAAAGCTTCTGTTCGGCCCTCGGTCCCATCGTGAAAGGACCAAGTCCGGGAGGACAACTCAGACCTTTCTGACTGCAGCTGTACGCGAGGTCGACTTTCCAGGCATCGAGATGCAACGGAACTCCACCCAAGGAGGTGACCGTGTCGAGGAGCAGGAGGCAATTGTGCTTCCGACAAAGATCCCCGACACCCTCCATGGGTTGGCAGATCCCTGTGGACGTTTCTGCATGAACCATCGCCAGAATCGCCGGGCGATGCTCGATCAGAGCGGCTTCGAGCTCATCGAGAGAGAACGCTTCCCCCCAAGGCTTCTCGATCACCCGGACATCGGCCTGATAGCGGCCGGCCATGTCAACAAGACGAAGGCCGAAATAACCCTTGACGGCCACCAGCACCCGATCACCAGGCTCAACGGTGTTGGCCAGGGTGGCTTCCATGGCGGCACTACCAGTGCCACTCATCGGAAGGGTGAGTCGGTTGTCGGTTTGCCAGGCGTAGCGAAGCAATTCCTGTACTTCACCCATCAGCTCCACATAAAGCGGATCGAGATGACCGATCGGTGTGCGGGACAGGGCCTCCAGCACGGTCGGATGGGCATTGGAAGGGCCAGGACCAAGCAAGAGCCGATCTGGCGTTGCGATCGGAGCCAGATCTCGGCGATGGCTCGAATCAATCTGGAGATGGGAGGGCGCTATCGCCAAGGACTGACGGGAAAATCGTTGGCGAAAAGCCTACGCAGTCATCCCTCCATCAGGGGAGGAGATGAGGGAATGCAACGGCCTAACGCTGGCGGACGTCGGTGGCCGCCAGACCGGAGGCCATGTGCTCGAAGGGCTGACGCACCACTGGGCAGCGATCAAACTCCACCCCCTCAGCCACCAGTCGCTCGCAAAGCACATCGCCCAAGAGAACAATGCTGCGAACCGTGGGTCCCGTCGGCACTCCGAGACTCTTGTACGTGTCGTCAAGACCGTTGAGCACCCGTTCATTCAGGATGGTGCTGTCTCCGGCCACCAGGGCGTAGCTGGCGTAGCGCAGGAAGTAATCCATGTCTCGCAGGCATGCTGCGAGACGCCGGGTGGTGTAAGCGTTGCCCCCAGGAAGCAGCAGCTCAGGGTCGTCAAGGAAGAGACGCTGACTGGCCTCTCGGACGATTTCAGCCGCCTGACGGTTGATCAGTTCGACAGCCTTGAGCCTGAGGGCTGCTTCAGAGAGATAGCCATCGATGCTGTCCATGGCGGAGCGATCGAGATAACGACCGAGCTGGTCGTATCGACCGATCAACCCGGTGATGGCATCACGCATGGCTCAGGCTTGAACAGTGTCAAACTGGAAAGTAACACCAGCTTTCCCAGCAGAACGCTCTCTGCAGCTGCGTTATGGGCAAGTTGACAGAAACGGTTACTAACGGGCAGGAGTGGAACAGCCTCCACGACCTTCATCAACGGGTTGATGCCGCGATGCGGTGAGCATTCAGAAAGCGCAGAGGGGGCAAAAAAGGAAGCCGTCCCAATGGATCAAGAGGGTCCAAGACGATCGAGGCGGCATCGGCGCGAAGCAGAAAATGTACCCATTGATACAAAACGAGTCCCAAGGGCTGACTACGGTCCGCCCTGACTATTGGCCCCCTGCCATCTATTGCACCCATGGGCAAGACCGCACAGGACGTTCTCCGTCAGATCAAGGACGAAGGGATTGAGCTGATCGACCTCAAATTCACTGATCTTCACGGGAAGTGGCAACACCTGACCGTCTGCGCCGACATGGTGGACGAGGCAGCCTTCAGCGAAGGACTGGCCTTTGACGGATCCTCAATTCGCGGCTGGAAGGCGATCAATGCCTCCGATATGGCGATGGTTCCCGATCCCGCCACCGCCTGGATCGATCCCTTTTATCGCCACAAAACCCTGAGCCTGATCTGCTCGATTCAGGATCCGCGCACGGGGCAGGCCTATGACCGCTGCCCGCGCGCACTCGCTCAGAAAGCACTTGCCTATCTGGCTGGCACTGGTCTTGCTGACACGGCTTTCTTCGGACCGGAGCCTGAGTTCTTCCTGTTCGACGACGTTCGCTACAACTCCAGCGAGGGTGGCTGCTTCTACAGCGTCGACACCATCGAGGCCGGTTGGAACACAGGCCGCCTGGAGGAAGGCGGAAATCTGGCTTACAAAATCCAAACCAAAGAGGGCTATTTCCCTGTTGCCCCCAACGACACCGCCCAGGACATTCGTTCCGAGATGCTGCTGCTGATGGGGCAGCTGGGTGTTCCGATCGAAAAGCACCACCACGAAGTAGCCGGCGCCGGTCAGCACGAGCTCGGCATCAAATTCGCCGAACTCATCCAGGCCGCCGACAACGTCATGACGTACAAGTACGTCGTGAGAAATGTCGCCAAGAAATACGGCAAGACAGCCACGTTCATGCCCAAGCCAGTGTTTAACGACAACGGCAGCGGCATGCACGTCCACCAGAGCCTCTGGAAGGGTGGTCAGCCCCTTTTCTTCGGAGAAGGCACCTACGCCAACCTCTCCCAGACCGCCCGCTGGTACATCGGCGGCATCCTCAAGCACGCCCCCTCCTTCCTGGCCTTCACCAACCCGACCACCAACAGCTACAAGCGCCTGGTTCCCGGATTTGAAGCGCCCGTCAATCTGGTGTATTCGGAAGGCAACCGCTCAGCGGCGGTGCGCATCCCGCTCACCGGCCCAAGCCCCAAGGCCAAGCGCCTGGAATTCCGCTCCGGTGATGCCCTTGCCAATCCCTATCTCGCCTTCAGCGCGATGATGATGGCTGGCATTGACGGCATCAAAAACCAGATCGACCCTGGCGAAGGGGTGGACGTTGACCTGTTCGAACTTCCGGCCGATCAGCTCGCCAATATCGCCACGGTGCCGGCATCCCTCAACGGCGCCCTTGAAGCCCTCAACGCTGATAAGCACTACCTCATGGAAGGAGGTGTCTTCAGCGAAGACTTCATCAACAACTGGATCGATCTCAAATATGAGGAGGTGCAGCAATTGCGCCAGCGCCCTCATCCCCATGAGTTTGTGATGTACTACGACGCCTGATCAAAGGGAGTTGGTCAAAGGCAACAGGACGAATGGGGGGCAAAGCCCCCCATTTTTTGGTTCAACGATGTCTCAACTGGGCCAAAGCGCTGTCATGGAGATGCCGACAATGATCCTGGCGTCGAGACCATGCCCTCTGCTGCGCGATCGCATTGCGCTGATCAAGGGCATCGGGATGGGTCTCGATCTGGGCGAGCCCTGCCTCACGCCGACGACGCTCATGGGCATGGTGATCTGACCAGGAGACAAATTCGACGGCCGCACGACGGCGCCGATCGAGAACGTTGACTGGATGAACATCAGACATGGCGCATCTCCTCTTTCACTGAAGTCAGTCTGTAGCAACCGCTACAGAATCTCGCGTTACTACACGAATCTTTCCAGCCAATGGATCAGCCAGGCACGAAAGCCACAGAGAGGGCGGTCGGTGAGCTGGAATAGACAACCTTTGGTCCGCAGGCACCCTCGATGGCGACGCCCAGCATCACCGAGATCGCCTACCGCACCCTTCAACAGAGCCGCAGCATCGCCGGACTGGCTCACAAGCAATTCAGCACCAGGCTGATGGAATGGGTCGCGCCGGACGCCGTACCAAGCACGGAAACCGTGCCGGAGGCCATGTTCATGGAGCTGCGTCGCTCCCTCGCCTCCCTGGAGGACACTGACTGGCAGGAGGCCGAATCCGGGCTTTATCCCAAACGTCAGCTGTTCGATCAGCCCTGGATCGACTGGGCGGCCCGCTACCCCCGTCTCTGGCTGGACCTTCCCTCCACCTGGATGCGTCGCCAAAAGAGAAATGTCCGTGACCTCCCGGATGAGGCAAGCGAAACGCTCTACCCCGACTACTACCTACAGAACTTCCACCATCAGACCGACGGTTACCTGAGTGATCACTCCGCGGAGCTCTATGACCTCCAAGTGGACATCCTGTTCAATGGCGCAGCAGATGCAATGCGCAGGCGTGTCCTGGCACCTCTCCTCCGCGGTCTGCGTCGCTTTGAGGACCGACCTGCAGCCAGCCTCAGGGTCCTCGATGTGGCCACGGGAACGGGCAGAACCCTGCATCAGATCCGTGCAGCCCTGCCTGAAGCGACGCTGACTGGCATCGACCTCTCTGAGGCGTATCTGAGGCAGGCCAACCGATGGCTCAACCAGGGGCGCCAAGGTCTGGTGCAACTCCTGAAGGGGAATGGCGAACACCTTCCCTTCGCGGATGGAAGCATGCAAGCCGTCACCTGCGTGTTTCTGCTCCACGAGCTACCAGCTCAAGCCAGACAGGCCGTGTTGGAGGAGTGCTATCGCGTCCTGGAACCCGGTGGTGTTCTGGTGCTGGCCGATTCGATTCAGTTGGCCGACTCACCGCAGTTCAGCGTGGCGATGGAAAACTTCCGCCGCGCTTTCCACGAGCCTTATTACGCCGATTACATCCGTGATGACATCGAAGCGCGTCTCAGCCAAGCCGGCTTCCGTGGCATCACCGGCGAGTCTCACTTCATGGCAAGGGTCTGGTCGGCCAGTAAAGGGGCATAGGCATTCCCTGACATGTGCGCTTGCGCACGGAGTCGCGCCCCATAGGGTGCCCCTATCCCTCGTGGGGTCCATGTCCAATCCTTTCCGTCTGCGCTGGCTTCAGGGCTGGACCTTCCAGCTCGTTCTGATGGAAGGGAAGGTTCAGGTGGAAGCCCATGGCTTTGGCATCTGTCTCAGGACAGCCCTGTTTCCGGGTGAAAGCCCCCAGGCAGCTGCCGACAGGCTCGTGCTTGCCGAGGACAAGCGCAGGCGTGCCCTGCATCAAGCTTGGATCCGCGGTCAGGACCTCACGCGCAGTGCCACGGACGAGGCCCCAGCTCTAGAAGAAGCGCGTCAGGAGGGACCCGGGTCCCTGGTGGTGGTCCACCCCCAACCCCTGGCAGCCTGACTGCCTGGCAGCTTGAGAGGAGCGACTTAAAGGCGAGCCAGTAGCCATCCCAGCAGCAGTCCTGGACCACCCCAGCGCATCGCTCTCCAGAACCACCATCCCGACGGTGCTGGCCTGAAGACCTCTTGACTCGGCTGACCCTCAAGAACCTGACGCATCAGGGCAGAGCGCTGACGCCAGCGCAAACGGTGATGACGTCCCAGACGTTTTGAAGGGCGCATCATCAGCTGACGTTCCAGCGTCAACCAGAAGGCCAGACGCTTCAGGGCACCGGTGGGCGTCCGAAGACAGTTCCTCAGTGCGTGACGGTTTCGACGGGGGCAGAGGCCTCGGGCGGATGTCATGCCTTCGCACGCACGCTGCTAGCGCCAGGATAGAAACAGCTTTGCCCACCGCCATGGCCACCCGCAGTCCAGCCCCCTGGCCTGATGAAGCAGCGCCTCTCGCCCAGGAACTGCACGGCCAATTGCGACTGGATGATCGCGACTGGCACCGATTGAAAAGCAACGCCGATCGTCGTGCTGCTGAACTGCTCTCAGGAGCACTGGTGCAACTTCTTCAGGGCGGGGAGAGGGCCGATGTGGAGGCTCTCATCAACCAGGGACTGCTCTGGCTCAGGCGGGAACTGAAGGACCCAGGCTGTCCCCAGCACCGCTGACCACGGGAGCAGGCGTTTGATAGCGCCTGCAGGCCAGCTGAAGGCGATTGCCGCGCCGGCTCCAGCGCACGTCATCGAAACACTGATGAATCAGAAACAGGCCCCGCCCCTGATTGGCGTCCAGACGATCGGGAAGGGAAGCGGATCGAGCCTGAGGCGGTAGCCCAATCCCTTCATCCTGGATCTGCCAGATCAACCAGTTGGGCGTGAGGATGCGGCGAACACGCAAACATTTGGATGGATCGCCTGCGTTGCCGTGGCGCACAGCATTAACGAGAGCCTCCTGAAGACCCAGTTGAAGGCGACAGCAGGTATCAGGACAGGAGACAGGCTCTAACAAGATCTCCAGCAGTGGGCTGAGCTGGAGTGTCGAGGGAAGGATGAAGTCGGCCCAGCGGAACACAGGAGCGGCACCGATGGACTGCAACAACAACTGCAGCGGATCGACGGACTTATGCCCGGATGCCATCGGAAACGCTGCACTCTTTTTCGACCATACCGGGATGCGGGAGGGTTGCCACTACCGGCTTGCAGTGGAGCGACGGGCCTGCAGAGATGGGTGGTCAAGCAGGGCGTCCATCAGACGCACGCCGCGGAGCTGATTAATCAGGGGCATGTGACCTTCTGGGGCATCCATGGCCCACTGAAAGGCGCCCGGATAACGGGTCCAAACTCCCTCATGCTTCCAGCCAATCCGTGGCCAGAGCCGTTCGTAGCGACCATCAAGACCAGCGAGCAACCTGGCCTGAACACTGAAGCCGAAACGCCCCTGGGAATAGGCCATCCAAAGCCGGTCAAGGGTGGCGAGATCCAGCCCCTCCATCGCCGGGACTTCACTGAAATAAACGTAACCACGCCGTTCAGCCTGGGGGCCGGCAAGGCTGCGAAGCGCCGCACTGGTGAAGCGATCCGCTTCTTCGAACCGTTCAGCGAGCAAATCCCGCTGCAGAGGGCCGTAGTCGATGCCCGCTGCTGAAGACGCCTCAAACCAACCATCCCTGCTTCCGATGAGTGCCGGGAGCGCCTGAGGTTGATGACGCTGGAACACCTGCAGTAACCAGCCAGCCTCCCAGGCATCCCCCTTGGGATCGAACGGAGCGAGGGCCGCGGAACCCAGAGCCGCCAACTCAGCAGCCCTCGATTCAATCGTTGGAATCAAAGCGCGCCGCTGACGGGTCGACCCTGTGGAGAAACGCTCCAGCAGTTGGTCTACGGGCAGGCTTGTGGTGGAAGGAGAACCGGAAAGCATGGATCAGGGCCGGCTCTGACAGGCTCGGCGTTGGCCCACTATGTCAGGCATGGGCCTGATCGATGCAGTCGTTGGTGATGGTGGTGGGTGATGGCGTGGCTGGTGAAGGCGTGGACCTGAGGCACTTCCGTGCAGCAGCAGGGCCGATCGTGGACGTGCGCAGCCCCTCGGAATTCGCGCAAGGCCATTGGCCGGGGTCGGTCAACATTCCGCTTTTCAACGACGACCAGCGTGCTGAGGTGGGACTGACCTACAAAGAGGGAGGGCGACTGGCGGCCACCCAGCTCGGGCTGGCCGCGATAGGGCCTCAGTTGGCGGATCTTGCCGATGCCCTGCGCTGCGCCGCAGGAGCCGATGGTCAACTGCGGCTCTACTGCTGGCGGGGGGGACTGCGCTCCAACAGTGTGGCCTGGTTGGCACGACTGGTTGATCTGAATCCCACTCGTCTGGACGGTGGCTACAAAAGCTACCGACGCTGGGTGCTGGCCAGTTTTGAGGAGCCCTGGCCGCTGCGCCTGCTGGGAGGACGCACGGGCACAGGAAAGACTGATTTGCTGCTCGCCCTCGCCCAGCGGGAGGTGGCGGTGGTGGATCTGGAAGGTCTCGCCCATCACCGGGGCAGCAGTTTCGGTGGCCTGGGCCTTCCGGAGCAGCCCAGCACGGAGCATTACGAGAATCGACTCGCCGAAGCCCTGGATCTTGCGCGCCATCAAGGAGCTGATCAGATCTGGCTCGAGGCCGAAAGTGCGCAAGTGGGCCGTTGCCGCATTCCCAATGCACTGTTTCGCCAGATGCAATCCGCACCGGTCCTGGAGATCCGGCGCAATCTTGAAGAGCGTGTCGCGCAGCTGGTCACGGTCTACGGATCCCAGGGACGCGAACCCCTGCTTGCCGCAACGGAACGCATCAGCCGCAGACTCGGGCCCCAGCGCACCAGGGAGGCGATCGATGCCATCCAGGAGCAGGACTGGGCGAGGGCCTGCAGGGCCATGCTCGACTATTACGACCGTTGCTATGAGCACGAGTTAGCCCGTTCCCCAGCTCGGCAAAGCGTTGATCTGGACGGCCTGAGTGCTGATCAAGCCGCCGATGCTCTGCTGCATCGACAGCTGATCGAGCCTCGCCAACGCTGAGCACAACCTGGAAGAGCTGGCTCTAAAGTCACCCTTTGGTCAGCTGGGGACAAACGACATGGCAGAGGCGGCAAGCACCGGTGGCCAGGCGACAGCGGCGATTCAGTTTTTCCGTGGGGTCGATGAGCCGGTGGTGCCGGATATCCGCCTCACCCGCAGCCGCGATGGACGCACCGGCCAGGCCCTGTTCGTGTTTGAGCAGCCCGATGCCCTGGCCCCCGAGAGCATGGGCGACATCACCGGCATGTTCCTGGTGGATGAGGAAGGCACCCTGGTCACCCGTGAGGTGAAGGCCCGTTTCGTGAATGGCAAGGCCAGTGCCCTGGAGGCCACTTACACCTGGAAGAGTGAGGTGGACTTCGAACGCTTCATGCGCTTTGCCCAGCGCTACGCCGACAGCCACGACCTGGGCTATTCCCAGAATTCCGGCGACAATGCCGAGGACAACGACAGCGACGGGTGAAATTTCCCCAGTGGATTGGGCTCGCCGCCCTTGGCGCTGCAGTGGTCCTGCTCTGGACGCTCAAGGACGTTCTCATCCACCTGTTTGCAGCAGTGGTGCTGGCCATGGCGCTCTGCACGCTGGTGGGAACACTCCGGGCCCGTTGGCCGATTCCCAGACCTGTCGCCCTGCTGATCTGTCTGGTTGGCCTGCTGGTGGTCATCGGCCTCGGAGCAGCCGTCGTCGTCCCCCCATTCACCAGCCAGTTTCATCAGCTGCTGCTTCAACTCCCGGCTGCTGCAGGTGAGCTGAAGACCCTGGCGATCAATGCCATCAATGTCATCTCCGGCTGGGTCTACGGAAGCGGAGCCAGCGGCAGCTGGAGTGATCGACTGTTTGCCAACGGCGTCACATCACTCCCAGACAGCTCCACCTTGGCGAGCGGTCTCGGGGGGGGGCTCCAGAGCCTCCTCGGTCTCGCCGGAAACCTTGGCAGCGGACTGGTGCAGCTCTTGTTTGTACTCGCCGTCAGCCTGATGGTTGCTGTGCAGCCCAACGCCTACCGCAACGTGGCGATTCTTCTGGTGCCGTCGTTTTATCGACGCCGTGCCCAGGGAATCCTTGATCAGTGCGGAAACGCGCTGAGCAGCTGGATGGTGGGGGTGCTGATCAGCTCCCTCTGTGTTGCGTTGCTGGCTGGCATCGGTCTCTCGCTCCTCGGCGTGAAGCTGGTGATGGCCAATGCTCTGCTGGCCGGTCTGCTCAACGTGATTCCCAACGTTGGCCCAACGATGAGCACGATTTTTCCGATGGCAGTCGCTCTGCTGGATTCCCCCTGGAAAGCGCTGGCGGTGCTTGGGCTCTACGTGATCGTGCAGAACCTGGAAAGCTATGTGATCACACCATCGGTGATGCACCATCAGGTCAAACTGCTGCCGGGACTGACCCTGACGGCACAGTTTGTCTTCACGGTGGTGTTCGGTCCCCTTGGGCTGCTGCTGGCCCTTCCACTCGCTGTGGTGCTTCAGGTGCTGATCCGTGAAATCGTGATTCACGACCTGTTCGATCGCTGGAAGTCGGAAGGACGCCTCCGTCTCTCCAGGCAAAGCACACCATGAGTGCCCGGAACCTGCTGGCCGCCCTCACCCTTGTGGTGCTCTGCCTGTTGGTGTGGGAGCTGCGCTGGGTGTTGCTGGTGCTGTTCGGCGCCGTGGTGCTGGCCGTGGCCTTAGACGTGCCGATCCGCAAACTCATGCAATTAGGGCTACCGAGGCACCTGTCGCTGCTCGTGGTGCTGGCCCTGCTGATTCTGGGCGGTGCACTGGTGATTCAGCTGCTCGTACCGGAACTGCTCACCCAGCTCCAACAGCTGACCTCCCTGCTCCCGAGTTTGGTTGAAAAACTTCGCTCCATCATCGCGAGCCAGCCGAGGCTGTCCGAGCTGGAGCAATCGATTCCGGAGCAGTTCAGCTGGGAGCGAATCCAACCCGTTGGCTTCCAGCTGCTTGGGGTCGCTGGCGGTGCAGCGAACGGGCTGATCCAGCTCCTGCTGATGAGCCTCTTGGCGGTGCTCATGGCCCTCGACCCTGGCTCCCATCGCCGCATGGTGATCGCTGCAACCCCCAGGCCAGCTCGACCGATGATGAAACGGGTTCTCGATCAATGTCGAGCGGCCCTGGGCGGCTGGCTTGCGGGCATGACCCTGTCTGCAACGGCCGTGTTTCTTCTCACTTGGCTGGGTCTGGTGCTGTTAAAAGCGCCGCTTGCTCTGCTCAGCGCGCTGATCTGCGGCCTGCTGACCTTCGTGCCAACCATCGGTCCAACAGCGGCCACCCTGCTGCCGCTTGGCCTGGCACTGCTGATCTCGCCGACACTGACCCTTCAGGTGCTGATCCTGCGGCTGGTGCTGCAAAACCTGGAGGCTTTCCTGCTCACGCCGCTTCTGTTACGGCGTACGGTGAACCTGCTGCCGACCGTGGCACTGATGGCTCAGTTAAGCCTGGGCGCCCTGCTCGGCCTGCCTGGAGTTCTGCTGGCCCTCCCTCTCGTGGTGGTTCTGCAGGTGGGAATGGAACTGGTCGTGGTGCGTCAGATCATGGATCGCTGGAGCTGATCCACCCCCTTGTCTTAGGGGCGCGACGGTCCCGTCTTCACCTGACGGATGGTATTGCGAGGGCTGGTGCGCACCGGATTCAGGCTGGACGGTCGCACTTTCGCCGGTTGAGCTCTGGGGCGATGGGGCTGGAACTGGGACTGGGTTCTGGCGATGAGCACCACGCCGACGAGGCCCACGAGAAGCAACACAGCCCAGTAACGCTTCAGCGCCATGGCACAACCTCCAGCGCAACCTCCAGCCACGACTCAATCTCCTGAGCGAGGCCCGTACCGACGCCAGAGCGAAGGAATGGCACAGAGCACAGCAATCGCGAGGGCATGATGCCGGATCGCGTAAGACACGGCTGTGACTGTGACGTGGTCACGGAGCAGAAGCAGTTCAGTGCGTAGATCCAGCAGCGCCAAAATCAGGAGCAACGCTGGAAACCATCGATCGCTGCTGCGACGGGGAGAACCCACGGATCAACTCGCGCGACTGGGGGCGACGGCGCGTCTGGACCAGAGCGTGAGAAGCGACGGAGCCAGGGCGATGCTCGACCAGCTACCGACGATGACGCCGGCTGCAAGAGCCACTGCAAACCACACCAGGGTGCTTCCCCCGAAGAGGATCAGGGCGAACAGGGGCATCAAGGTGGTGCCACTGGTGTAAAGCGTGCGCGTGAGGGTCGCAGTGACCGCATTGTCGACTTGCTCACCAATCGGACGATCGCCTTCCAGGCGCTGCCGTTCACGAATGCGGTCAAACACGACCACGGTGTCGTTGACCGAATAACCGGCAATTGTGAGCAGAGCCACTGCAAAAAGACTGTCGACCTCCAGGGCGATCAGCAGGCCCAGCCAGGCGAACAGGCCACAGACGATCACCACATCATGGGCAAGGGCCAGAAGCGCGAGCACGGCGTAGCGCCTGTCGTAGCGAATGCTGATGTAGAGCGCGATTCCCGCGAAGGCGACCAGCAGGGAGATGAGACTGCTGCGCAACAACTGACTACCGAGGGTGGGACCGATCGTGTCAACCGCCTGTCCACCGGGCAGAAACGGTCCGGCCACAGGCGTGAGCGCAGCGATCACGGCCTGGCCCTGGGCCGCACTGAGGGTGGGCATGCGCAGCACCAGAGACTTGCCGCGATCGAGAAGCTGAACGCGTGCGGACGCAAGATTTGGTGCTGGCGCATCGGCATCGTCTGGCAATGGAGCCGCCGCAAGGACGTTCTGAAGCTCAGAGACCTTCAGTGCGCCACAGCTGGTCCCACAACGGCGCTCCAACTGGATCTGAGTACCGCCGGTGAAATCAAGGCCGGGGCGAAGGGGAGCATGAATCTGAGGGTTGGTCCAGCTGAGGAGGATGCCGATGACGCTGACCGCAATCATCAGAAACGACACCCACCAGACACGACGACGAAGACGACTGACGTTGAAGACGACCATGGCTCAGACAGGAGACGTGGGGAGCTGTCGCTCTGGAATGAAATTGCTGATACGCCTCAGGCCCTGATAACTCATCAGGAAGCGCAAGAGCGTACGGGTGCAGGTGAGGGCGGTAAACAGGCTGAGCAAGACGCCGATTCCCAGGGTGGCGGCAAAGCCTTTCACGAGACCGGTGCCGAGGAAGAACAGAGCCGCACAACTGATCAAGGTGGTGAGGTGACCATCGACGATGGAGGAGAAGGCTTCGGAAAAGCCCGTCTCGATGGAACGGATCAGGGTGTTGCCCCGCCGCAACTCATCCTTGATGCGCTCAAAAATCAGCACATTGGCATCGACCGCCATGCCAACGCTGAGGATGAATCCAGCAATGCCTGGCAGGGTCAATGTGACGGGTAGAAGGGCGTAGATCGCGAGGTTGAACAACGCATAAAGGCTGAGAGCGAGCACGGCAACGAAGCCCGCCAACCGGTAAACCACCACCATGAAGACGGCCACGAGCGCCAGCCCAGAAAGGGCAGCAATCAAGCTGCGCCTGACGTTCTCGGCCCCAAGGCTGGGACCGATCGTGCGCACCTCAAGGATCTTCACGGGAAGAGGCAGCGATCCCCCCCGCAGCTGCACCTCAAGATCCCTCGCCTCTTCGGCGCTGAAATTGCCCGTGATCGAGGCTGCCCCCCCGGTGATGCCAGCCGCTTTGAACTGTTCACCGACGCTCGCCTCACTGATCGGCTGACCATCGAGGACAATGCCAAGCAAACGCCCTGTCCCGGCGATGGAGCGGGTGAGTTCAGCAAAGGCATCTCCCCCCTCACGATTAAAGGAAAGGGTCACTTCCCAGCCGGGGGTATTGGGCTGCTGCTGACGACCTGCCGTCACAAGATCCTTGCCGGTGAGTGCTGCAGGCTCAAAACGGGCCACGATCTCCTGGTTGACCTTCTCCAGCAGCTGCTCGAGTTGCTGCTGCTCACTTCCGGCACTGCCACTGAGACCAAGAGCCTTCTGGGCCTTCGCGAGCTGTTCGAGATCGAGATCCTCGTTTTGCTGGGGGGGTTGTGCCGATTCGGCTCGAGCCTGACGCGCCGCAAGGATGGCCTTGGTCTGAGCGCGAAGCTCGCGCAGACCCCGCATGTCCTCTTCTGTGCCGGGCTTCTGGGCACGGAATTCAAGTAGGGCCGTGCTGCCGAGCACCTTGGCGGCCCGGGAGGGGTCGGTCTTCTCCCCAGGCAGCTGCAGAACCAGTTGATCGTCACCAATGGTCTGAAGAGTCGACTCGGAGACTCCCAATCCATTGACCCGGCGGTCGAGGACCGCCTTCACCGCCTCCAGTTGCTCGGGCTTGACGGTTTTGATCTCACCGCCGGGCTGCACCTCGAGGGTGAGCTGACTGCCGCCGCGTAAATCAAGACCAAGCTGCAAAGGGAAGCTGGCAAGCACCGATGCCGCCGCAATCGCTAGGGCGAGGATGAGGGCAAACCAGCCCTGCTGACGCGCCATTGATCAGATCCCCACGCGAACGATCTGCTGAGCCGCCTCAACGATCTGATGGGGCTGAATGATCGTGAGGTTCTCGAGATTTCCGTTGTAGGGGGTAGGGATGTCCTGGCTGGAGAGACGCACAGGGCGAGCATCGAGATCATCGAAGCACTGCTCGGTGATCAGGGCGATCAGTTCGGCACCGATGCCGCCGGTCTTCATGCACTCCTCCACCACGATCACCCGATGGGTTTTACGGATCGAGCGGGCGATCGTTTCCATATCAAAGGGTTTGAGGCTGATCAAATCGATCAACTCCACGCTGATGCCATCGGCTTCCAGCTGTTCCACAGCCTTGAGGCAGTGGTGACGCATGCGTGAGTAAGTGAGGATCGTGACGTCAGTCCCCTCTTGCACCAGGTCGGCCTGATCGAGTGCACAGGTGTACTCACCCTCTGGCAACTCTTCACTCAGGTTGTAGAGGAGCACATGCTCGAAGAAGAGCACAGGGTTGTTATCGCGGATCGCCGCCTTCATCAACCCCTTGGCATTGGTGGGCGTACTGCAGGCCACGATCTTGATGCCGGGCACGGCATGGAAGTAGGCCTCAAGTCGCTGGCTGTGCTCGGCACCGAGCTGGCGGCCTACACCACCGGGGCCACGCACGACCGTAGGAATCGTGAAGTTGCCGCCGCTGGT
Organism: Synechococcus sp. HK01-R; assembly: GCF_014217855.1. Taxonomy (NCBI): domain Bacteria; kingdom Bacillati; phylum Cyanobacteriota; class Cyanophyceae; order Synechococcales; family Synechococcaceae; genus Synechococcus; species Synechococcus sp. HK01-R. The sequence goes on from NZ_CP059059.1 coordinate 2,093,885, forward strand.
GTAGCGGAGCATGCCCATGTTGTTTGAGATCTGATTGAAGGCGAGCAACAGAAAGCCCATATTCATGCCTTCCACGATGGGGCGAAGGCCCGTCATCGCTGCTCCGACGGCCATGCCGGTGAAGCTGTTTTCAGCAATCGGGGTGTCGAGCACCCTCAGCTCGCCGTACTTCTCGTAGAGATCCTTGGTGACCTTGTAGGAACCGCCGTACTGACCGACGTCCTCTCCCATCACGCAGACATGGGGATCTCGAGCCATCTCCTCGTCGATGGCTTCACGGAGTGCGTTGAAAAGAAGCGTCCCTGCCACGGCGTTGCTGTCGGTCCGGCCTTGCCGGCATCAGCGGCCAAGCTATCTCAGTCCGGGCGCCTTCACCCTCCGGCGGCGAAGGTTGTGAGCAGCAGCACCGAGAGGAGCAGGCCCGGAGACAGAAGCAAAACCAGCTGACCGAGATCGTGGGGCGTCATGGAAGAACGTCGCCCTAGAAGCGATGAGGGCACGGTCAGACGCTAGGCAGCATCGGGCTCCTGGCCTGTGAAGAGACTGCGAAGAAACACCAGAAACAAGCCCAAGCCGATGAAGGCAAAGCTGAAGGTGGCCAGGAAACACATGCCGATCAACAGGGTTTTGAGCGCCGTGGCAATGCTTTGGGCAATCGGTGAGCTGTAGTTCGGAGGATGGGCTGCGAAATAGAGCACCATGCGCTTGCTGAGGCCGAGGCTCAACCAGGCGAGCAACAGGCTTGTGAGGGAACCCGAGACGAAGCTGAGGGGACCCTTGCGCCTCTCCTCATTCGGTTGACCGCTGTTCTTGCTGTTCATGCCGCCAGCTTGGCCCCATGGCCCAGAAAGGAACAACTCCAGGCTTCCAGCCCTGCGTCATGGAACTGGTCCCGATGCTGTTCAAGGGCAAGATCCGCAGCGCTGCGATCGGGGAACAGAGCGAAACAGCTCGGGCCGGAACCACTCATGGCCACCCGCAGCTGTCCAGGGAGGTCCGCGAGCAGCTGCAGAGCGATTGGCACCGCAGGGGTCTGGGGGGCGACGACCTCCTGCAGGTCGTTGCGCAATGGAGGAGTCCGCAGGTCGTCATGGGGCTGCAGCCAGGGCGCCTGACGCAAAGCCTGACGGCGATCCTCAAAGGCCGACTCGTCGTCGAGGTAGGTGGCCCCGCGCAGGCGTCGACATTCGCCGTAAGCCCAAGGGGTCGAGACGCTGACCAGGGGATCCTTGACGAGCACGACCCCAAAACGATGGCAACCAGCCACCAGAGGCTCCAGGGTTTCACCGCGGCCGAAGCAAAGCTGGCTGCCTCCGGCAATGCAGAAGGGCATATCGGAACCCAGGTCTGCCGCCATGCACTCGAGCTCGGCCTGGCTGTGGCCCAAGCCCCAAAGGGTGTTGAGCGCCACCAGGGCGGCTGCACCGTCACTGGAGCCGCCGGCCAGACCTGCCCCGATCGGGATTCGCTTGCTGAGATGAAGCCTGGCGCCCAGTTCACCAAAGCCAGAGCGCTGGCGGAGCAATTCCGCAGCCCTCACGATCAGATTGTCGCGCCCGCAGCTCAGATCGTCGCAATCACAGGTGAGATGCAAGCTGCCGTCTGCGGTGTTGATGCAGGAGAGCTCATCGGCCAGATCGATGCTCTGCATCACCATCGCCAGCTCATGAAAGCCATCGGCTCGGAGGCCAAGCACCTCCAGGTGCAGATTGATTTTGGCTGGGGCGCTGACGCGAACCGTGGCCGTCATGACGTCGTTGAGGCGATGACGGCCTGATTCAAACCCCTAGCGAAGCGGACCCAGGCCTCGGGTGCGATCTCCTGAGGGCGCTGCTGCAGCTGAATTCCCGCTGATGCAGTCAGATCCTGAAGCTGTTCAGGTGCACAGAGGCCAGCCAGAGTGTTGCGCAGCATCTTGCGTCGAGCGAGAAACGCCATACGCAATAAGCGCTCAACCGTGCGGGCCAGCTCCGGCTCCAGGCGCTGGTTGATCGGCAGAGGATCGAGGCGGATCACCTCCGACTGCACCTTCGGCGGCGGCTGAAAACAGCGGGGAGGCACCGCACAAACGGACTGGCAGCTGGCCAGCAGCTGCATCCGCACGCTCAGGGCGCTGAAGCTGCTGGCACCGGGGCGGGCGCGAACCCGTTCGGCCACCTCCTTCTGCACGAGCAGCACCAACGATTGATAGGGAGGATCAACAGGCCGATCGAGGCGTCCGATCAGGCGCTCCAGCAAAGGGCCAGTGATGTTGTAAGGGATGTTGGCCACCACCTTGGTGGCTGGTGCATCGTCGGGAAGGGTGAGTGGCCCTTCCAGCACATCTCCCTGCCTCAGAGAGAAACGGGAATCACCTGCGAAGCGTTCCTGCAGGCCCGCCACAAGATCACGGTCGAGCTCAATGGCATGAACTCGGGCCGCTGGCGATGCCAGCAGTCGCTCGGTGAGGGCGCCCCGACCGGGCCCAACCTCCAGCACACGATCCTCGGGCTGGAGATCAGCAGCGCTGAGAATCTGATCCAACACGCGCTCATCGGTGAGCCAGTGCTGTCCGAAGCGCTTGCGGGTGGTGTGGCCGGAGAAGCTCATGATTCCTGGGACCATCCTTCACTGTGCAGGAACGCAGCCACCCGGATCCATCGCACCGGTTTGATACTGGGGGGCAAGGGCACCAAGGCCAGCACCACCTCTAGACCCGTGCTGGACCAAAGGGGATTTTCGACCTGCCAGCAGGCCAGCGCCCTGCCCAAGCAACTGCGCTTGCGATAACCGAAAGCATGCAGGCCCCATCCATCCAAACCGGCTGAGCTCCGACCCTTGACCTCCACCGCCAGTAACCGCCCCTGCGGTGGCGCTCCCTTGGCCATCACAAGATCGATCTCACCCCAGCGGCAACGCCAGCGCTGCGCCAAACAGCGCCAGCCCTGCTGGCGTAGTAGGCGCAGCGCCCTGCGTTCGGCCCACTGGCCCTGATCCGGAGGCTGCACCGCTCTTGAGCCCATGACCGACACCCCTGGATCAGCACTGCCGAGACAAAGCATTCCCCCCAACCATTGCCGAGGCTGCATGACACGTTTTCGCGTTAATAACGTTACGAATTCGCGCTATTCAAGAGCACTTCAGCGCCACCTCAACGCCACCTCAACGCCACCTCAACGCCACTGCGCACTCGCCAACCGATCCAGCCCTTCAGAATGGCGATATCTCCGGAATCGCAGCGGTCCATGCGTTCACGCCTGCTTGTGCTTCTGATCGGCCTGCTGCTGCCCCTCTCCCTCGTGCTGCAGCCGGCACCAGCCCTGGCGGCCATGGACTACGCCAAGCAGGTGCTGATCGGCGCAGACTTCTCAGGACGGGAGATGCAGGGCGTCACCTTCAACCTCACCAACCTGCGCGAAGCCGATTTATCAGGCAGTGATCTACAGGGAGCCAGCTTGTTCGGCGCCAAGCTGCAGGATGCCGATCTCAGCAACACCAATCTTCGCGACGCCACCCTCGATTCCGCCGTGCTGGATGGCACCAACCTCAGCAATGCGGTCTTGGAGGACGCCTTCGCCTTCAACACTCGCTTCATCAACGTGACGATCAGTGGCGCTGACTTCACGAACGTGCCCCTGCGTGGCGATGTGCTCAAAACCCTCTGCGCAGCCGCTGAAGGCACCAATCCGGTGACCGGCCGCAACACCCGCGACACCCTCGGCTGCTGATGAGCTTCGATCCCCGCAGCCTGGAACGCCTGAAGGAGTTGGGCCGGAGCCTTCCCCAGGCCCTGCCCGCGCCCGAGGCGAAACCAGCACCATCGCCGAAGGCCAGTGAGCGACGCCACAAGGTGGAAACGGAGCAGAACCCGGAGCAGCTGTTTCGCGAACTGATGCACGTGAGCCCCGATGGCACGGTGCCCGAGCACCTGATGCAGCGCCTGAAGGAAGCGGAAGAGCGCACCAAGCTCGAACGTCGCCCTCCCCCGGCAACCACCAGCTCCCCCTTACCGCCGACGACCAGTCAACGGCCGAACAAAGGCAAAACCACCCGCGCCCAGCGCCCCCCCGTCACGCCGGGCAGCGAAGAGGAAAGCCTCTATGTGGCCTTCGGGCAGTTGCTACTGGAAGACGAGGAAGAGGATTGAATCCCTCCCGCTGCCGGATCATCGCCGTCGGCAAGGTGCGCAAGGGCTGGGTGCAGGAAGGGGTGGAGCTCTACCTCAAGCGACTCCCTGGGCTCACCGTGGTGGAACTCAAGGACAGCAGCAGAGAGAAGGAGGCGGAGGCGATCCGTGCCGCCCTGCGATCCGATGAACTCCCGGTGATGCTGATGGAGCAGGGTGACACCCTCGCCTCGGTGCCCTTCGCCACGCGACTCGACCAGTTCGGCAACGAACGCCTGGCCTTTGTGATTGGCGGCGCCGATGGGCTGACCGATGAGCTCAAAGCTGCCGCCCGCTGGCAACTGAGCCTCTCACCCATGACCTTCCCCCATGAATTGGCCCGGCTCCTGCTGCTCGAGCAGCTTTACCGAGCCCAGGCGATCCTGCAGGGGAGCCCCTATCACCGGGCTTGACCCCTGATCCAGGCATCCAGGCGCATGGCCATCTCAGGCGCCCACTCTCTGGGCAAAAGCACCTTGGTGAACGACTGGGTGCAAGCCCACCCTGAGTCCATCAGAGAAGAGGAACCATTTCGCGCCCTCGCCCTCGTCACCAAGCCGTAAGGGTCAGCGGCTGGAACTTGGCGACGCTCAGAGTCCAGCCGCGGCCGGCCATCGCCCGAAGGCCGGCCTGGAACGCTGGGGTATCCCCCGTGTTCAGCCAGGCGGCCTTGAGAGCCGGCAAGTCTTCCGGCAACCGCTCCATCGGCAACTCCACCAGCAGCAGACTGTCCAGACCACAGACACGGCGAATCGGCCCCTCGTCACTCCGTTGCCACACACGCAGCAACAGCTCCAGCGCCAGGGCATGGGCCACCTCCACGGGCTGCTCAGCAGCGGCGGCCTCGGCCGTGAGCGAACGACCGGCGAGGGGCAAGGCCCGCCGCCCCTCCTGCTCGATCAGAGCTAGAGCGACGAGATAAGGAGCCTCAGCCATCGGGAACAGAGCAATGGGCGCATCCTCACCGATCCCAAGAGCCACAAAGCCAGAACATCTGTACTATTCCATGGAGTCGGATGGTCTCCATTGCCGGTCGATCGCTCCTCTCTTCAAGCAGCACAGCCCCTGCGCCTCCAGCGCCATCCGCTCCACCTGCCCCTGGCTAGCGAACGGGTGGCCGCCGGCTTTCCCTCTCCCGCGGACGATTACGTGGAGGTGGGGATCGACCTGAATGAACAACTGATCCGCCATCCCACCAGCACCTTCTTTCTAAGAGTGAGCGGCGACTCCATGACCGGCGCCGGCATTCATGACGGCGATCTGCTTGTGGTGGACCGCAGCCTCGATCCCAGGCCGGGTCGGGTGGTGGTGGCGGTGCTTGATGGCGGTTTCACCCTCAAGCGACTGGCACGCCATCGCGGCCAGCTGCGCCTGGAGGCCGCTAATCCCGACTATCCGCCCCTCGACCTGCATCGCTGCGGCGATGTGCAGATCTGGGGAGTGGCGATCCATGTCATTCACCCGCTCTGAACCCTCAGGGGCAAGTCCCATGCCTGCTGTCACGGCCCTCATTGATGCCAACAATTTCTATGCCTCTTGCGAGCAGAGCCTTGATCCAGCCCTGATCGGCAGACCGGTGGTGGTGCTCTCCAACAACGACGGCTGCATCGTGGCCCGCAGCGCCGAAGCCCGAGCCCTAGGCATTGCCATGGGCACCCCCTATTTCCAAGCCAAGCGCGACCTGGAACGCCATGACGTGGTGGTGCGCAGCTCCAACTACGCCCTCTACGCCGATATGAGCCAGCGGCTGATGAGCCTGCTGGAAGGGGAGGTGGAGGAGCTGGAGATCTATTCAATCGACGAGGCCTTCGCCCGGCTCAGCCGACCGGCCGACGGCGATCTCCTGCCCTGGGGGAGACGCCTGCGCGCCCTGGCCCGACGCAACCTGGGCTTACCAATCGCCATTGGACTTGGCTCCAGCAAAGGGCAGGCCAAACTCGCCAACCGCTTGGCCAAGGTGGAACCGGCCCATGCCGGCCTGTTTGATCTAGTGCGCTGCTGTGATGTCGACCGATGGCTGGAAACAATCGCCATCGAAGACGTGTGGGGAATCGGCCGCAAGCTGGCCCACTGGTGCCGGCTGCGGGGCGTGAGCAATGCCCGCCAGCTGCGCGATATGCCCAGCGGTGAACTGCGGGCCAAAGCCGGCGTGGTGGGTGTGCGGCTGCAACGGGAACTGCAGGGCTACAGCTGCCTACCCCTTGATCTGGCCCCCTCCGCCAAGCAGGAGACCTGCGTAAGCCGCAGCTTCAGCCGACCCATCACCAGCCTGGAGGAACTGTGCGAAGCAGTGGCCACCTACGTGGTGCGCGCCGCCGAGAAACTACGCAAGCAACAGCAACGGGCAGCCGCCCTCACGGTGTTCACACGCACCAGTCCCTTCGTCCCTGGCTTCTACAGCCAGGCCGCCAGCACTCGCCTAGACCTACCCAGCAACGACACCCAAACACTGCTCAACGCCGCTTTGCCTCTGGTGGAGCGAATCTTCCAGCCGCACCGCCAGCTCGCCAAAGCCGGGGTACTGATGCAGCACCTGCAGAGCAGCGAGCAGCTGCAGCATCACCTGCTGGTGCCCTGCAGCGAAGCCGAGCAGCAACGGCGCGACAACTTGATGAACACAATCGACCGACTGAACCAGCGCTACGGCCGTGGCACCGTGCAATGGGCTGCCTGCGGACTGGATCCCAGTTGGGCCATGCGCCGGGAGCGACTGGGACGAGCCGCCACCACTCGGCTCAGTGATGTGCCGGTCGTGCGGGCCTAAACAGTCAAAGTGATGCCTCTGAATCAACCGCTGAACGTGACGGTTCTGAAGCCCTCCTGAGCCCTGATCAACGAAGGATCAGACCTGTTGAAGCAACTGCACAGCCTTCTCACGGCGGCTGCATAGCAACACCATCCGCTCCCCATGGGCGTTAAGACCGGTCTGCTCCCGGAGCAAATCAGTGCTGGCCAAAGCCAAGCCGCAGGTTTCACAAAACAGCACCGGCAGGGTACCTCCATGGCCTGACATCCCCTGGAGGTCCAGCGCCTGACGCACCGCCCGTTGGGCCTTGTCGGTGCCGAGCCGCTCGACCATGGCAGGCCAGAGGTGATTCACCGGTTGGGTGTCGGAGAAATCAATCGATGGGGAGGGCATCAGAGAGGCAGCTGCTCCAGCGCAACCACGATCATCTGTGGGGTCACAGGGATCGTCTCCAGGGCTTCGGCGTTGTCGAGATAGGCCTCGAAGGAGGCAAAACGCTCGATCCTGGGATCCGCACCCTCGGCCGCACAGGCAGCAATCCAATCATTGTCGTCGGGCTTGACGGCCACATAGGCCTGCAGGGCCTCGTCTAGATCGGCACCGTCACCGATGCCATCGCCATGCCAGATGGTCTCGAAGAATTCAGACATCTCAGGCGGGAAAGAGACGGCGGTTGCGATTGGCGATGGCCACCAGCGACAGCATCACGGGAACCTCCACCAACACGCCCACCACCGTGGCCAGGGCAGCGCCCGATTGCAACCCGAACAGGCTGATCGCCACAGCGACGGCCAATTCAAAGAAATTGGAGGCGCCGATCATCGCCCCCGGCGCGGCAATGGCACGGGGCTGGCCCCAGAGGCGCATCCACTGGGCGCTGATCCAGAAGATCAGATAGGTCTGCAGGATCAGAGGAACAGCAATCAACAGGATCGCCAGCGGCTCAGCAAGGATCGAGCGGGCCTGCACCATGAACAGCAGCAGCACCGTACCGATCAAGCAAACAATGGAGAGTGGCTTGAGGCGCTGTTCGAGACGCTCAATCCGGCCAGGGGAGCGGAGCAACAGCCGAGTGAGGCAGCCGGCCGCCAAGGGCACCACGACAAACAGCCCGACAGCAGCGAACAGCGTGTCCCAGGGCACCAAGACCTCACTGACCCCCAGCAGAAGGGCAGCGATCGGTGCAAAGGCGAACACCATGATCAGATCGTTGACCGCCACCTGCACCAGGGTGTAATTGGGATCGCCGTCGCTGAGACGGCTCCAGACGAAGACCATGGCCGTGCAGGGGGCCACGCCAAGCAGGATCATGCCGGCCACGTATTGATCCCCCAGCTCCACGGGAATCCAACTGGAGAAGAGTCCGCGGATGAACACCCAGGCGAGGGCCGTCATCGTGAGTGGCTTGATCAGCCAGTTCACCACCACGGTGATGAGCAAACCGCGCGGCTGACGGCTGAGACCTCCGATCGCGGAGAAATCCACCGCCAGCATCATCGGATAAATCATTCCCCAGATCAGCAGAGCGATCGGCAGGTTGATTCCGGCCAACTCGAGGCTCGACAAGGTATCGGGCAGGGAGGGCACCAGGGCGCCGATGGCGACCCCAGCCACGATCGCCAAAGCAATCCAAAGGGAAAGAAACCGCTCAAAAAGCCCCATCAGGCCGCTGGTGGCAACGCATCAGTCTGCGGGATCGCGCTCACGGTGTAGCCGGCGCAACGCTGCTGGTCGAGATGGGCCAGGTGTTTGCGTTCGCTGTAATACAGATCCTGGAAGCGCAATGCATCCGCGTTCAGCTCCTCAAACATGGTCTGGATGCGCGCCTCCATGTCGATGGCAACGTCGGACTCGGGCTGCACCTGACTGATCAGAGAGGCGATGCAGCGCTCAAGAGTCTCCAGCCGTTGACCACCCCAGGCTTCCAAGAGATGGCGGCAACGTTTGATGCTCTTCTGCCGCTCGAGCATGGCGGCGGTGCCGCGCAGCTGCTGGATCGGATTCGCCAACGCCAGCATCTGCAACTCACCCGGCTCCAACAGGGGGGTCAGACGCGACACCAGCGCGCTGTTCTCAAGAATGAGCTGATCGGTGAGCAACCGGGGCAGATCCAGATCCGCAAGTGCATGCCCGGGATCCTCCCCCCTGCTGATGGCCTCCAGCTGGCCAGCATCCAGGTTGGTTTCCTCCAGCTCACTGATGGCAGACCAGAGCAAGCGGTGATGTTGAAGTCCAAAGTCCTCCAATTCCCTCTGCCGCAACTCCCTGCGGATCACACCGCGATGCGATGGGCAATGCAGGTAAAGGCGCAGGAGCTCCGCTTCACAGCGCTCACGCTGACTGGATTCCCCCGGTTGCTCGAACCGGGCTGAGCGCCCATGCCAGCGCTGCCCCTTGACCTGCTGGCGTAGATCGTCCTCGAGCTGAAGCGCCACACGCCCCTGGCCGCCGCTGAGCCGTTCAGCGACCTGCTGCAGGTAATGGGTACGGATGGCTGACTGGGGCAACTTGCCCAGGAGTTGCACCAGGGCGGCAACAGCTTGCTGAAACTGATCGGCTTTTGCCAGATCACGTCCCTCGAGCACTTGCTCGATCTGCCAATCAAGCCAGAGAGGAGCCTGATCGAGCAGGGCGCGATAGTCGCCGGCGCCGTGCTCCTTGAGGTACTCATCAGGATCCTTGCCCGAGGGCAGATGCAGCACCCTCAGCTCGAGCTGCCCCTGCAAGGCCAGCTGCTCCACCTCACCGATGGCCCGGTTGGCGGCCCGCACCCCGGCACCGTCTGCATCGAAATTGAGCACGATGCGTTTGCCGTCACTGCAGCGACAGAGTTGGGTGATCTGCTGACTGCTGAGGGCCGTCCCCAGGGAGGCGACTGCATTGGTAATTCCGGCCGCATGGAGTGCGATCACATCGAAATAGCCCTCCACCACAACGGCGCGGTCGTCCTTACGGATCGGATTGGCAGCCCGATCCAGGCCAAAAAGATGCTTGCCCTTCTCAAACACCTCCGTTTCAGGGGAGTTGAGGTATTTCGGTTCCGAACCATCCAGGCTGCGGCCACCGAACCCGATCACGCGACCCTGCCGGTCGCGGATCGGCACCATCACCCGGTGGCGGAAACGGTCATAGAAGCCGTTGCCGCCCTTACGGGGCACGACGAGACCGGCCGCTTCCAGCAATTCGGGAGGCATCCCCTCCACCTGCTGCAGATGGCTCAGCAGACCATCCCAGTGATCGGGGGCATAGCCAAGTTCAAAACTCTCGAGGGTGGCCTCACTCAACCCTCTGGACTCACGCAGATAGGCCAGCGCCTCAGCGCCGACAGGCTGCTTGAGCTGACTTCGGAACCATCCCGCCGCCAGGGCTAAGGCGCGGTGAAGACGATCACGGCGCGAGAGCTGCTGCCTCAGACGCTCCTGTTGGGGCCCCTCGACCGTTTCGACCGGCAACTGATATTTCCGAGCGAGATCCAGGACCACATCGCCGAAACTCTGACGCTGCAACTCCATCAAAAACTTGATGGAGTTCCCTCCGGCCCCGCAGGAAAAGCAGTAATAGAACTGCTTGGCGGGCGACACCGTCATCGACGGCTTGCTGTCGTCGTGAAACGGGCAAATGCCGACGAACTCACGCCCCTTCTTCTTGAGCACAACGTGCTCACCAACCACATCAACGATGTCGGCACGCTCCTTGACGGCTTCAATCGTGCGGGGGTGGAGCCGGGGCATCGCCATCGGTCCATTCTGCGGGACCTGACACCGGGTGGCATGGTTGAGCGGTGATCGCCGGCAATCCATGGGAGCCCTGCTCAACGCGATCCGAGCGCGTCAGTCAGCGACGCAATGGAGAGCCTGCGGACTCCTGATCGCCTGCTCGCTGGCTTTCAGCCTGATGACCGTTTGCGTCAAGCATCTCGGGGGCCAACTGCCCGTCGCGGAAATCGTGCTCGTGCGCTCCTTCATCAGCATCGCCATCACGCTGAGCATGCTGCGCCAGGCGCAGGTCTCGCCCTGGGGCCAACGGCGGGGACTCCTCCTGCTGCGTGGTGCGCTCGGCACCACGGCTCTGCTGTTCTTCTTCGAAGCCCTCGCTCGCCTACCCCTGGCGGCGGCGACCCTGATCCAATACACCTATCCCACGCTCACAGCTCTGTCCGCCTGGCTGATGTTGGGAGAACCCTTGCGTAAGCGAATCAGCATCGCCGTGCTGCTGGGCTGGCTAGGGGTGACCCTGGTGGTACAGCCCCAATGGATCGCCAACGCTGGAGCTGACCTGACGGCAGTGCAAAACCTGTCGATGGTGGCCGTGCTGATCGGCCTCGGTGGGGCTTTGCTCACGGCGCTGGCTTACGTGAGCGTGCGTCAGCTCTCCAGGAGCGAACACCCCCTTGTGATCGTCTTCTACTTTCCGCTTGTCTCCGTGCCCGCCACCCTTCCCTTTCTGTGGCATTCGGCAGTGTGGCCCTCCGCGACCCAGTGGCTCTGGCTGGTCGGCGTTGGTCTCTTCACCCAACTGGGCCAGGTCTGGCTGACGGAGGGCCTGGCCGCACTGCCGGCGGCACGCGCCACCTCCATCAACTACGTCCAGGTGGTCTTTGCCACGATCTGGGGGGTGCTGTTCTTCGCAGAGCCGGTCACCAGCACGGTGGTACTCGGTGCAACCTGCGTCCTTGGGGCGACCCTGATCAGCTTGAGCGCCCGCCAACCTCCCCCTGATCAGGTGGGGTCGATCGGCAGCGGATAAGTGACCCACTCCTGGGAGCTTCCATCACTGGAGCCCACGGGTTGAGCCAGTCGCCAGCTCTCACCGCGTTCCCCCCGCTCCAGAAACAGCTCAAACGGGCTGTCGACCCTGACCCGATCGCCCGGGAGCTGCCAGTCAAAGCGTCCGGTGAGATGAAGGCCGCGGTGGTCACCAAGGCGGATCGAGTCCTGATCCTCGACGCGCACCCGACTCACCTCCGGATCCCCGGCTGCGTCTAAATCGAGTGAGCGCGCAATCGCCGACTGCGTCAGGGTGATCTGAAGCCCAAGCGCGCGAAGAAGCACGGCACGGGGTGGCTGTGAACTGGCAGTGCAGGCTGAGAGCGTCAGGGCCAGAACGGCGCTGAACACCAACGCAAACCACCGCCTGAAAGCGAAGACCCCCTGGGGGAACGGCGTCGGGTCGGGCAGCATGGGCGCAGAGAGGAACGTCCCCATGATCGGCTGGCTGCAAGGGGAGCGCATCGACAGCTGGGAACAGGGCAGCCGCAAGGGGCTTCTGATCAACTGCTCAGGGGTCGGCTACGAAGTGCAGCTGGCAGAACGGCATCTGCACCGACTGAGCGATGGCAGCCACTGCACCCTCTGGATTCACCAGGTGCAAAAAGACGACGGTTGCAGCCTGTTCGGCTTTCCCGAGCGGCACGAACGGGACCTCTTCCGGATTCTGATCGCCGTCAACGGAGTGGGACCTCAGATGGGACTTTCGCTGCTGGAGTGCTGCAATCCGGAGGAACTGGTCAACGCGATTCTTGAGGGAGACCTACGGCGTCTCAGCCAGGCCCAAGGGGTAGGCAAACGGACGGCTGAACGGTTGGCGGTGGAACTGCGCGAGCGGCTGGCGAGCTGGAGTCAGCGCAGTGAAGCGCCCCTCTCCCTGGTGGACCGTAGTGACGTGAAGGCCCTACCAATCCAGGCGGAAGCCCTGCAGGAGCTTGAGGTCACCCTGATGGCGCTGGGCTACGAAGACCTGGAGATCCGCCGGGCCCTCAGGGCGGTGGCAGCGGAAGAGTCAAAACCAGAGGCCTCGGATGGGGATGCCTGGCTGAGGGAAAGCCTGCGGCGTCTCAGCCTTGAAGCCGGCTGAGGCGCGACTGACCTTGCAGGGGCCCATGAGGAGGTAAATTGGTTGTTTGCACTGTCAGGGCCAGACGCCGCGCATGTCGCTCGATACCACCGAAAAGCAGCAACTGATCAACACCCATCAGACTCACGCCACCGACACCGGATCGGCTGAGGTCCAGGTGGCGATGCTGAGCGAGCGCATCTCCAAGCTCAGCAGCCACCTCCAGCAGAACATCCACGACTTCTCCTCTCGCCAGGGCCTGCTCAAGATGATCGGCCGCCGGAAGCGCCTGCTCAGCTACGTGCGTGGCAAGAGCGAGGAGCGCTACAGCAGCCTGATCGCCAAACTGGGGATCCGCGGCTGAAGAGCTGCGGTCCGCCCAAGCTCTTGACGTCATGGCCGACCCCCGAAATCCTCTGCCCTTCGAGCCTCGCAAGGGAGGACCATCGGGAGGTCGGCCTAAGGCAACAGAAGCCATTCCGAAGCATGTCGCCAACCGGATGGCACGGCGGGTCGTGATCGCCACGGGTATTCCCTCTGTGATGGGAATGGCTGTCTTTGTGGTCAGCTACCTGCTGGTCAGTCGCGGAATCATGGACATTCCCCCCGGACTCACCTTGGTGAGCTCTGGGGCTTTTTTCTTGCTGGGTCTTGGCGGACTCAGCTACGGCGTGCTCTCCGCCAGCTGGGAACCCACCCCTGGCACTCTGTTGGGCTTTGAAAATCTTCGGCCGAACCTCCAACGGATGCGAGCGTCGATCAAGGCCCAGAAGCAGGGATGAGTCAGCGCTAGGCCGGGAACTCAGCGCAGCAGCGGTTCACTGCATCGGGCCGCAAACGATTGCTGTTCCAGAGCAGTAGCGGCCAGCTGAGCATCCCGAACGCAGAACTGGGACCCCAGGCGCACATAGCGCACATCAGCCCCCTGACGCACTGCTGCCACCACAGGCACCCTCACCCCCAGTTCGTCCTGCTGGGGGCGATGCACCTGCAGGCATTCGCGCAGTTTGTGCTGAATCGCCACATCACTGGCCTGCTCGGGGTTGAGCTCCACCAGCAACAACCGCAGATCATCAATCGCCCTGCAGTCGTCAACAATCAGCTGCACGCGCTCGTCGCGACGGTCGACAGAGGCCCAAACGAGCAGCCGTGCCTCGGCAAGCAGATGATCGGAGAGACGCGCATAGCTCTTAGGGAAGACCACCGCCTCACAGCTACCGGTGAGATCCTCCAGCTGGAGAACCGCCATCCGATCTCCCTTGCGCGTCGTCACCTGACGGAGCTCGCTGATCATCGCGATTGCACTGACTTTGGCCTTATCGGCCTGCTCCTGAAGGCTGCCCAAACCGATTGGGGCGAGCAGCCGTGCTGGAGGAGTCAGCTGCTTCAGGGGATGATCAGAGAGATAGAAGCCCACGAGTTCCTTCTCAAGCCGAAGCTTCACGGAGGGGTGGTAGTCAGGCACCGGTGACGCCTTGGGAGCCAGGCTGAGATCAGCTCCGCCCTGGCCGTCATCATCAGAGGAGGCCGCCATGAGATCAAACAGATTCCCCTGACCGCGTTCCCGATCCTTGGCTCGGGATGAGGCCCAATCAAGCAGCAGATCAAGGTCGGCCATCAGCTGGGCACGATTCGCCTGCGGCTCAAGGGCATCCATCGCTCCGCAGTGAATCAACGATTCCAAGCTGCGGCGATTCAGCACTGACGAGGGCAGGCGATCACAGAGATCGGCAAGCGACTGGAACGGTCCATCAGCCTCACGGCTGGCGATGAGCTGGCGGATGGCGCCATCGCCCAAATTACGCACAGCGGAAAGGCCAAACAGGATGCGCTCACCTGTAGGGGTGAAGTCTGTGCCAGAGGCATTCACATCCGGCGGCATCACCTCAATGCCCATGGCATTGCAATTGGAGATGTAGCGCTGCACCTTGTCGCTGGCACCAGCATTAACGGTGAGCAGCGCCGCCATGTAAGCGACCGGATAGTGCGCCTTGAGATAAGCGGTCTGATATGTCACCGCGCCATAGGCGGTGGAATGACTTTTGTTGAAGCAATATTCGGCGAAGAGAACCATCTGGTCAAAGAGCTCATCGGCGACTTTTTCGTCAACCCCACGCTCACAGGCACCCTTCACGAAAATGCCACGATGCTTTTGCATTTCCGACACTTTTTTCTTGCCCATCGCCCGTCGAAGCAGATCAGCTTCCCCCAGGGAATAGCCGGCCAGATCCTGCGCAATTCGCATGATCTGCTCCTGATACACCATGATCCCGTAGGTTTCTTGAAGAATCGGCTCCAGAGACTGATGGGCAAAGTCGATCGCTTCGCGACCGTGCTTACGGTTGATGAATTTTGGAATCAGACCTGCGTCCAAAGGCCCCGGACGATAAAGCGCGAGAATGGATGAAATATCTTCTAACGATGATGGCTTGAGATCACGGACGATCTGGCGCATGCCAGTGGATTCAAGCTGAAAAATACCTTCCAGATCTCCCCGTGCCAACAAAGCAAAAGTTGCATCATCCTGCGGCGGTAATTGATCGGGATCAATTCGTTGCCCCAGGCTGGACTCCACCAGCTCGAGGGTCTTATCAATCATGGTGAGATTCTTGAGGCCAAGGAAATCCATCTTCAGGAGCCCCATCGACTCCACATCCTCCATGAAATATTGGGTGATCACCTGGCCATCGTTGTTGCGCTGCAACGGCACAAGCTCATCAAGGGGATCAGCGGCAATCACTACACCTGCAGCGTGCACCCCGAAGGTTTTGTTCGTACCCTCGATCCGCATGGCCATATCAACCCAGCGCTTCACGACTGGGTCACTTTCATATTTCTGACGGAATTCAGGATTGGGAGATTCGTCGCCAATCATTGCGGCTAGCTTGGCTGGCTTACCCCGCACCACAGGGATTAATTTCGCCAGCCGATCAGCATCGCCATAGGGAATATCCAACACGCGCGCCACATCCTTCAGGACGGCCTTTGATGTCATCCGGTTGAACGTAATGATCTGAGCCACCTTGTCGTCGCCATAGCGCTGGGTGACGTAATCAATCACCTCACTACGACGCTCGATGCAGAAATCCGTATCGATATCAGGCATCGACTTACGTTCCGGATTGAGGAATCGCTCAAACAGCAAGCCATTACTCACCGGGTCGATATTGGTGATCCCTAGGGCATAGGCCACGAGGGACCCTGCCGCAGAACCACGGCCCGGGCCAACAGGAATGCCCTGTTCTCGAGCAAAGCGGATGTAATCCCAGACCACCAAGAAGTAGGTGGGGAACCCCATCTGCTCCATGATCCCAAGCTCATAGGTGAGCCTCTTGCCATAGAGAGGATCAATGGCAGCGGAATCATCGAGACCAAGACGATGCCGGAGCCCCTGCTCAGACACCTGCTGGAGATAACTCACGGGGGTATGCCCATCCGGTATCGGGAAGCGGGGCATCTGATAACGGCCGAGGATGTCATAGTCCTCGACCTTTTCGGCCACCCGTGCTGTGGTGGCAATCGCCTCCTGCACGACATCGGGCTCGAGGTGGTCAGCGAACAGGCGCCCCATCTCCTCCTCGCTACGGATGTACTCGGTGCCGGTGTATCGCAGTCGCTTCTCGTCGCTGATCAGCTTGCCTGTGAGCACACAGAGAAGCGCGTCATGGGCCTCCACATCGTTGCGGGTGAGGTAGTGAGCATCGTTGGTGGCAATCAGGCCGATGCCCAATTCGCGAGCGATCCGCACAATCTCCACATTGACGATCCGATCCTCGAGCGATCCATGGTCTTGAATCTCGAGGTAAAAGTCTTCGCCGAAGACCTCTTGGTACCAGCGAGCTACATCCCGCGCCACCTCAGGACGCCCCCGCAGAATCGCCTGGGGAATCTCCCCGCCGAGACAGGCCGTGGCCACGATCAGGCCTTCGCTGTGCTCCTTCAGCAACTGCTTATCGATGCAGGCACGCGAAAAGATTCCTTTGCCCCGCATCCCCCGTAGATGGCTGATGCTGGTGAGCTTGACCAGATTGCGATAACCAGTGGCGTTCTTGGCAAGCACCACCAGGTGATAACGACGCTCCTTCTTCTGCTGCGGATCTTCAATCGAGCCGTTGATCACATACATCTCGTTGCCGATGATCGGCTTGATCCCAGCGGCCTTGCATAACTTCAGGAGCTCGATCGCCCCATACATCACACCGTGATCAGTGAGTGCGAGCGCAGGCATCCCCAGCTCCTTGACCCGCTCCACCATCTGGGGAAGCTGGGAGGCGCCATCGAGAAGGCTGTAATCGCTGTGGTTATGGAGAGGGACGAATGCCATGCACCCAGCCTAGGCGGCTGCGCAAGATAGAGGGTGGACTCACCTCAGCAACCACCACCTGTGGGGTCAACGATCGGCCTTGGTGCTGATCAGGATGGGATCAGCACACCCTCGGGGCGTCGCTGCATGACAGCCGCCGACTGCTCGTACTGATGGGCCACCTGGAGCAGGCGCTGCTCCTGAAGCACGTTGCCGATCAACTGAACACCGATCGGCAGGCCGGCTGTGTCGAAACCGCAGGGAACGCTGATGGCCGGCAGACCCGCCAGGTTGGCCGGAATCGTGAGCAGATCGGCGAGATACATCGCCAGAGGATCATCCGCATGGGCTCCCTTCCGGAATGAGGTGGTCGGCGCCGTGGGGGTGAGGAGCACATCCACGGAGCGGTAAGCAGCGTCAAAGTCCTGACGGATCAAGGTGCGCACCTGCTGAGCCTTGCGGTAATAGGCATCGACGTAACCAGCGGAGAGCGCGTAGGTGCCGATGAGAATCCTGCGCTGCACTTCAGGCCCGAACCCTTCGGCCCTTGAGCGTGCCGTCATGCTGATCAGGCTGTCAGCAGCCTCTGCCCGGAAGCCGTATTTGACGCCGTCATAACGGGCGAGATTGGCGGAAGCCTCCGATGGGGCGATGACGTAATACGTGGCGATGCCGTCGTTGAATCGCGGGCAGCTCACATCAACCAATTCAGCCCCGAGGTTCTGAAGTTGGTCAGCGGCAGCGAGCACTGCAGCCTTCACCTGGGGGTCGAGACCCTCCTGTTCAAAACACTCCCGCACCAGGCCCACCCGCAATCCATCGATCGGATCGGACAGGGTGGCGCTGTAATCGGGCACAGGCACCTTCAGGCAGGTGGAGTCACGGGGATCCTCACCAGCCATGACCTGGAGCAGAGCAGCGGCATCAGCAACCGTGCTGGTGAAGGGACCCACCTGGTCTAAAGAGCTGGCGAAAGCCACCAAGCCATAACGACTGATGCGGCCATAGGTGGGCTTCAGACCGACCACACCACAAAAGGAAGCGGGCTGACGAATCGACCCGCCGGTATCCGAACCGAGGGCCGCCATGCATTCCCCGGCGGCGAGAGCAGCGGCGCTGCCACCCGAGCTACCGCCTGGAACATGATCGAGGTTCCAGGGATTGCCTGTGGGACCGAAGGCTGAAGTTTCCGTCGATCCGCCCATGGCGAATTCATCGAGATTGGTCTTCCCGAGCAGCACGGCACCAGCCTTCCAAAGGCGATCGGTGACGGTGGATTCGTAGGGCGGAACGAATTGTTCCAGCATCCTGCTGGCGCAGGTCGTGCGGACTCCGCGCGTGCAGAGGTTGTCCTTGATGGCCAGCGGCACACCAGCGAGCGGTGGGAGGGTCTCACCGGCCTGCCTAGCGGCATCAATGCGATCGGCATCGGCCCTGGCGCGATCGGCAGTCACCTCCAGGTAAGCGTGGAGGCTCGGATCAACGGCGGCGATGCGGGCCAGATGGTGGTCCGTGAGCTCACGGGCCGAAACCTCACCCCGTTCAAGTTGCTGACGCCACTCGGCGATCGCCATCGGCTTGAGCTGCTATTCAGCTGCGACGCTATCAGCCGTCGCTTGCCGGGATGGTGAAGGGCTCGCCACGGCGGCAGCGCAGGCAGCTGTGGTCGATCGAGACCGGCGCCTCAGATGCCACATCCTCAAGAAACGAGGGCAGTTCCCGCTCGAGGCTTCCACGCGTCACAAAAGGGCCGAACCAATAGGTCACATCGGGGCCATGGGTCTGAACCCTTGCCCACCAGGCCAGTCCAAGACCGTTGGCGAAGCTGCGCAGCGGCCGGATCAGGGGGCCCATGTCGAGGGAGGCATGTCTCCGACATTGTGCCCTGATTCCGGCTGTTTGGCGGATCTCAATCGAGCGAAAACAGCAGATTGGATCCGAATCAGAGCTCGACGCTGCTCTGGAAATCGCTGTTGTCCGACTCCGGGTCGCAGCCCGTGGGGCGTTCGAGATCGAGCTGCAACCCAGGCGCCTCCGTTGCGGCAGCCACCAAGGCAGGCTCTTCAGGTCGCTCTTCAGCTCCCTGTTCATCGAGCTGTTCGGGTTGAGCCTGCTCATGATTCAGGCGAGGCCTGGTGATCGGTGGGGAGGGTGCCTGGCCTCTCAGATCCTTCATCCACCCCCGTCGCGCCACCTCGTAGAGGCACATCGCTGTGGCCACGGAAGCATTCAGGCTTGGGGTCACCCCGCGAAGTGGAATCCGGATCAGTTGATCGCAATGACGGCGGGTCAACAGAGACAGTCCATCCCCTTCCGAACCGGTGACCACCACCAGAGGGCCATCCAGATCGGCCTCCGCCAACGTCACCCCGCCCTCCTCAGCCAGGCCGATCACCCGATAGCCGGCATCCTTCAGGGTTTCAAGGGAGCGGTTGAGGTTGACCACCCGCGCGACGGGCAGATGCTCCAGAGCACCAGCGGCAACCTTGGCCACGGATCCGGTCAGACCGGCGCTGCGGCGCTGCGGCAAGACAACGCCGTGGGCACCCAGAGCCTCAGCGGAGCGCACGATCGCGCCGAGGTTATGGGGGTCGGTGAGGCCATCGAGGGCGAGCAGTAGGGGTGCCTCGCCAAGGGTTGCGCAGCCCTCGATCAATGAAGGCAGATCAAACGTTTCCGCTGACGCGGTTTGTAGAGCAATGCCCTGATGCACGGCACCACCGGTGAGTTGGCCAAGGCGGGCCCAGGTGACCTCCTCCACGAGCACACCCGAGGCCTTGGCCTCGCGCAGCAGCTGCAAGAAGCGGGGCGCACTCCTCAGCTCCGATGTGCACCAAATGCGATGGATCGGACGCCCAGCCTCCAGCACCGCTTGGGTGGCATGGCGTCCCCAGAGCAGATCGTCGGCGGGCGCCTCTGGGGCATGACTGCTGGCCTCCCCCTCGGGAAGAGGGGGCCGCTCATCCTTCAACCAGGCGCGCTGGGGAGCCCTGCGCTGATCAGGACGACTGCGCTCAGGCCGAGAGGAAAAGCGCTTCATCCCATCACGGCTGCCCCTGTTGGCGGCGAACCTGTCGGAGCCCCCCCTCCACGGGCGCTCGCGATCCTGATCAGGACGCGAGCGCTCGCTGACATCCCGACCGCCATCGAAGCGATCAACACTCTTGCGATCCCCATCCCGACGGCCAAAGGGCTGACGGTCAGCAGCAAAACGATTAGGGCGGTCAGACCGAAAGCGATCATCCCGGCGACGATCGCCGTAGGGACGAGCCCCCGTTGGACGGCCACCCGTTGGACGGCTGCCTGGGAAACGGCCCGAGCTCGGCCGATCTTCCCCCTGACCGCCGCGGAAGGGACGGCGCCCTTGGAAGCCCCCCTCGCCTGAGGCTGAACCTTCGTCTCGTGAAAAACGATCATCCCTGGGAAAACGGCCTTCCCTGGGGAAACGGCCTTCTCTCGGGAAACGGCCTTCTCTCGGGAAACGGCCTTCTCTCGGGAAACGGCCTTCGCGGGAGGGGCGTGCTCCTCCCGAGGGGCGTCCCCCGGAGGAAGGGCGCCCGCCACCGGAGCGGCCACCCCCGGAGGAACGGCGATCAGATCGGAAGCTCATGGGCAGAAACTGGGGCTATGACGGGTCGTTTTCGGTCTCCTCGAGTCGATCCAAAAGCTCGGCAAGCCGCGCCGGATTCTGCAAAAAGAGCCAGCCCACCATTGTCTCAAATCCCGTGGCCCGCCCATAGACGGATGCCTCCCCCCGCCGGGGTCCCCGACCGGCCCGATTGCGTCCGCGACGCACCAGATCCAGCTCCTGCTCAGTGAGGTGTCGCTCCAGGCGATCGAGAACAGCGGCCTGGGCAGCGGCCTTGACCTCCGAGACCACGGCACGATGCAGATCGTCAGAGCGACCTGGGCTGCCGCAATGCCGCAGCCGCTGGTGGAGCTCCCAAACGGCATCTCCCAGCCAGGCGAGCTGAAGGGGACCAAGGGTCTCGACCGGGACGCTGCTGGCCTCCAGGTCTCGGATCCAGTTCCTCAAGCCGCCAGCTGACTCATGGCACTGTCCAGATCAGGCACGAGATGAAGAAACTCTTCGAGGCGAACCAGCTTCACGGTCTGCATCACCCTCGCGTTACCCACCACCAGGAAACTGCGCTTGGCGTCGTTGCATTGCTTGGCGAGCTGAACCATCGCGCCGAGCCCAGAGGAATCGATGAAATCGATCTTGCTGAGATCGATCACCGCTGAGGACTTGTTGGCCTGAAGCACATCGCCCACATAGGCGAGGAACTGCTTCTCGGAGTAGGCATCCAGCTGACCAGTGAAGTGGAACACCAGACACTGATCCCTTTGCTCGAAGCCGCCGCGCAGAGAAACGGTCAATCGCTGCAGTTCAGTGATGGGACCAACCCCCCGAAGTGATGTGCCGAAGTGTAGGGAGAGTCACCGCAGTTCACCACGGTTCAACGCCGTTCCGCCATGAGTGCAACGAAACGGGCGAAGTGGTGATCGGCATCATGGGGGCCAGGACTGGCTTCTGGGTGGTACTGCACTCCAAAGACGGGCTGGTGACGATGGGCCATCGCCGCCACCGTTCGGTCGTTGAGATTGAGGTGAGTGACCACAATCTGCTCGCCGTCTAGGGAGGCTGCGTCTAGCGCGAAGCCATGGTTTTGGCTCGTGATCTCAACCTGGCCACTGGTGCCGCAGGGGTGGTTGAGCCCCCGATGGCCGTAGGCCAGCTTGAACGTGGAACCACCCAGCGCGAGACCAAGAATCTGATGTCCGAGACAGATCCCGAACAGAGGGAGGTTGGGCTGCTCAAGGAGCTGCCGGGCGAGGGCGATTCCACCGCTGACAGCGGCCGGGTCTCCAGGTCCATTGGAGAGAAACACCCCTTCAGGGTGATGGGCCATCACCGAGGCCAGATCGGTGGAGGCAGGCAGAACCGTCACATCACAGCCGTGGCCGACGAGGCGGTCGAGGATCGCCCGTTTGATTCCGAAGTCGATCGCCACCACCCGGTAACGGCGGTCTGGAGCTGACTGCAGCCGTTGGTCGAATCCCGCGGAACAGGGCGTGGTCCAGGTGTAAGGCTCGGAGGTGGAGACCTGGTCCGCCAAGTTCAGCCCCTCCATGGAAGGGGCCGCCTGCACGGCTTTCAGCAGATCCTGAGGCGTGCGGCCGTCGGAGCTGATCACACCGTTCATGGCGCCGGTCTCGCGCAAATGACGGACCAAGGCCCTGGTGTCGATGCCCTCGATGCCCACCACACCGTGCTGATCCAACCAAGCGGGAAGGGTCTGGCGGGAACGCCAACTGCTGGGTAGCGGCGCAAGCTGACGGGCGATCAGTCCCCGGGCATGGGGAACCTCCGCCTCCTGATCATCAGGATTCACGCCCGTGTTGCCAAGCTCCGGGTAGGTGAACGTCACCAACTGCCCGGAATAGCTCGGATCCGTGAGGACCTCCTGGTAGCCGGTCATTCCCGTGTTGAAGACCACCTCCCCGATGACACTGCCGCGGGCGCCGCAGGCCACCCCCTCAAACACCGTGCCATCAGCCAAGACCAGTAGAGCCGACTCCCGGGAAGCAGCAGCAGTCATCAACAGAGGGACCCCATCAGCAACAGTCGTGCTCTCATTCTTCCTCGGCGTGGGTCAGGGACTGTCGCAGTCGCTCCAACCGAGCCCATGGCTGGCCCTGGGCCAGGGCATTCAGAGCTCGCTGAGCCCCCAGTTTCAGGTCAGGCTCCACCCCGGCAACCCAGAGAACGAGTGCGGTATTGAAGGCAACCACATGCCCCTGAGCCTCGCTGCCGCGGCCCTGCAGCAGATCGCGAAGAATCGTCTGATTGAGCTGAAGATCGCCGCCCTTGATGGCCGATAGAGGTGCTTCGCAAAGACCGAGATCCGCTGGGGCGATCGCTTCAGAGCGAATCACACCATTGTCCAGAATGCGCAGCGTGTTGGTTCCCGCGAGGGAGGCTTCATCGAGACCGCCCGCTCCATGCACCACCACAGCCCGCTGCTGGCCGAGACGCTGCAGGGCCTCCGCCATCGGATCGAGCAGATCTGCACGAGCCACGCCAAGCACCTGACCATTGGGCAGGAGCGGATTCACCAACGGGCCCAGAAGATTGAACACGGTGCGCACCCCCAGACTGCGGCGTAAGGGCGCCAGGTTGATCAGAGCTGGATGCCAGGCGGGAGCGAACAGAAACGTCACGCCTGCATCAGGCAAGGCACCCACCACGTGGCGGAGGGGCGCCTGAAGCTGCACACCCAGCCCCTCGAGCACATCAGCAGATCCCACCTTTCCACTGGCACTGCGATTGCCATGTTTTGCCACCACGGCTCCACAGGCAGCGGCAGTGAAAGCCACCGCCGTGGAGATATTGAAGGTATCCGCCCCATCCCCCCCGGTACCGCAGGTATCCACCAAAAGCAGATCAGGACGCGCACATGGCAGGGGGCAGGCCCGACGCAACACATCGGCCATGGCCGCCAGACCGGGGCCATCAGCGCCACACGCGCGCAGTGCGGCCAGAAAGGCACCCGTCTGCACGGGAGTGAGCTCCTCGGCGAGCCAGGCCTGCATCAATGCCGCCGCATCCGATGCCTGCAGCGCATCCCCTTCCAACAATTGCTCCAGCAGTTGAGGCCAGGGGGCAGATGCAGATGCCATGAGCAGACAGAAAAAAACCCGGGTGCTGAGCACGCCGGGCCGGGTGATGGGGACTTTTCCAATATCCCTTAAAAAGCGACTTCTGGCCAGAACGTCTGGTCAGGTTCTCGAAATCAGTCGATCAGTTGGCCTCGGACTGATCCGTATCAAAGCCAGATCCAACCGCCACCTCACGGTCTTGGCCGGGCCGGAAACCGGAGCTCCAGAGCTCACGGGCCCGGCTGTTCAGAGATTCTCTGTTCAGCCCCCAAAGCCCCATGGCCCTCGTGAGGTCATCGCGCAGGCCATCGGCCCCAGGGAACTCCTCGTAGCGGAGCAGCAAACGCGCCAGATCAACGATGTCCTGATCCGCTGGCTGCTCCCGGGAGAGAAGGCGATCCACCACGTCCCGATCAATCGCCTCGAGAGGATGGGTTTGTCCCCCGTTGGATGCATTGGACTCGGCCATGGCCTGAACTCCCGGAAGTGCCCTGGAGATGAAAAAGGTATGGGGTGAGGATGACGCAAGCGAGGAGTCAGCCCAGCACCAGCACACCACTTCCTAAGTTGATTCCTGCACCGGCGAGTGAATGGCAGCCTTTCGTCTTGATCTGATCGGTCGCTACCTTCGCCCCCACCGCCGCACAGTGCTGCTGGGTGCCGTGGCTTTGGTGATCGTCAACGTCCTCAGCGTCACGATCCCTCTGGAAGTGCGCCGGATCATCGATGAACTGCAGGACGGCTTCGCTGTGGGTGACGTGCTGCGTCAGGCCGGCTGGATTGTGCTGCTGGCCAGCGTGATGGGGGCGGTGCGTCTGATCTCGCGCCAGCTGGTGTTCGGGGTTGGCCGGCAGGTGGAGGTCGAACTGCGCCAAAAACTGTTTGATCAGATGCTGCTTCAGGAGCCGGGCTGGGTGCAGACCACCGGCAGCGGCGAGGTGATCAGCCGGGCCACCAGTGATGTTGAAAACGTGCGCCGACTGCTTGGTTTTGCAGTCCTCAGCCTCACCAACACCGCCCTGGCCTATGCCTTCACCCTTCCGGCCATGCTGACGATCGACCCCGGCCTCACGGTGGCGGCGATCGCCCTTTATCCCCTGATGCTGGGGTCAGTTCGCCTCTTCGGCGGACGCATGATGCGCCAACAACGCCGCCAGCAAGAAGAGCTCGCCGGCCTGAGCGATCTGATTCAGGAAGATCTCTCAGGAATCGCAGCCATCAAGATCTACGGCCAGGAGCCCCAGGAGCAGGCTGCTTTCCAGGAGCGCAACCGTCACTATCGCGATGCAGCGATTCGGCTTGCCCGCACCCGCAGCACCCTGTTCCCCCTGCTGGAGGGGATCTCTTCCATCTCTCTCCTGCTTCTGCTGGCACTCGGTAGCGGTCAGCTCGAGAAAGGAACGCTCTCAATCGGTGGTCTGGTGGCCCTGATTCTCTACGTGGAGCGGCTGGTGTTCCCCACGGCGCTCCTGGGTTTCACCCTCAACACCTTCCAGACCGGTCAGGTGAGCCTCGAGCGAGTGGAGGAACTCCTGACGCGTCGTCCGCGGATTCAAAACCCTGCTGATCCCCAGACACCAACCCAACCAGGCCAAGGCCGAATCGAGGCCCGCAATCTGCACATCCGCTACGACGGCAGTGAGCGCGACACGCTCTGCGGTCTCTCCTTTGTGATTGAACCCGGGGAGCTGGTCGCGGTCGTGGGTCCTGTTGGCTGCGGCAAAACCACGCTGGCACGAGCTCTGGGCCGGATGGTGGAGGTGGGCTCTGGTGCGTTGTATCTCGATCGCTGCGATGTCACGGCCATGCGCCTCGACGACCTACGCCGACGGATAGCCCTGGTGCCCCAGGAGGGCTATCTGTTCACGAGCTCCCTGGCTGACAACTTGCGATACGGCGAACCAGATGCCTCGATCGAAGCCGTCGAAGCTGCCGCAGAACAGGCGCGCTTGCTGGACGACGTGAAAGGTTTCCCCGACGGTTTCGAGACCCTGGTGGGCGAGCGGGGCATCACCCTGAGTGGTGGCCAGCGTCAGCGCACTGCGCTGGGACGCGCCCTCTTGATGACCGCGCCAGTGCTGGTGCTAGACGATGCCCTCGCCAGCGTTGACAACAACACCGCTGCAGCGATCCTGGCCTCAATCCGTCAGCAACGGCAGCGCACGATCCTGATGATCAGTCATCAGCTCTCCGCCGCCGCTGCCTGCGATCGGATCCTGGTCATCGAAGAGGGACGCCTGGTCCAGCAGGGTCACCACAGCGAACTGGTGGAACGGGAGGGAACCTATCGACGGCTTTGGGAGAGGGAACAAGCTGCGGAACGTCTCGAAGCGGTGGCCTGAAGCGCGAACCGCGGCTTAGCTGGAGATGCTCCCCTGGCCTGCAGCCCATGACCACCGGCACCCCCTTTGCGGTGCGCTGCACCCTCACGTTTGGTGATATCTACCTCCAGGTGCTGGCCTGGATGGCCGTGATCTTCGTCAGCCTGGCGGCAGGCCTCGGACTGATGGGGGCTAGCCGTCCACTGTTTGCGCTCGTCGGCGTTGGCCTGATCCTGGTGTTGAGCCTGCCGTTCCTTCTGTTCGCCTTCGTGACAACCCTGCTCAACCACATTCAGCTGGACCCCCTGCAAGGTTCCTAGGGTTCAGCCAAGACGTTTCAGCCTGATGCTTCCCTCTTGGTTGACCGGTGCCTCCGCGAACGACGCGGCAGCTGCGCCTGAGCGCCATGCCGTGCTCGGCACCCCGCTGCACGCCCCCCTGATGGATGACCAGGAGGAAGCGATGTTCGGCTGCGGCTGCTTCTGGGGAGCGGAGAAAGGCTTCTGGCGCCTTCCAGGTGTGGTGACGACCAGTGTTGGCTATGCCGGTGGGCGCACTCCCTCCCCGACTTATCAGCAGGTTTGCAGCGGTCGCACGGGCCATGCCGAAATCGTCCGCGTGGTCTGGAGCACCCCAGCGATTGCATTCAGTGATCTGTTGAAGCTGTTCTGGGAGTGCCATGACCCGACCCAAGGGGACCGTCAGGGCAATGACCAGGGCAGCCAGTACCGATCAGCGATCTACACCACCACCCCAGAGCAGCTGCAGCTGGCTGAAACCAGTCGTGACGCGTACCAACAAGGGCTCATCAGCAGAGGCATGGGACCGATCACCACCGAGATCAGTGCGAATCAGACCTATTTCCCAGCCGAGACATACCACCAGCAGTATCTGGCCAAACCCGGAAGCCGTCCGTACTGCTCCGCCATGCCGACAGGAGTCCCCCTGGAGGCGTTTCCAGGCGCCGACTACAAGCTGCCTGCCAACGTTTGGAGTCACTACGACTGGAGCATCAGTCACTGCGTCCTGCGCGGTGATAACGCTCCCATCACCCTTGAACGATGAAACCCTCGTGGCCTGACTGGGGTGTGTTGCTGGCGCTGGCCTGCACGCTGCTGCTGGTTTTTGCTCTCGTGTTCTCTCAGCGCCCACAGTCAGGCGGAAGCGAACCTCCGCTGCTCTGGCGAACCGCTCCAGATCAAAAGCCGGCAGGATCCCTTCAGATCTGACCACCCCAGTGCCCAGCACGGCCGAATCCTGGCAAGGTGATGGTCGGCAGTGCATCGATCGCTGGTCGTGACGTCTCCCTCCGATCCCCATCAGCGACGTCAGCTCCACCCGTTGCCACGGGGATTGGTGGAGCTTTATGGGTTGATCGCCGTGCTCGTGGTGCTGATCCCGGAATGGCTGGCCGATGGCACCATCACCCTGGGGGGACGCCCTGGTGGCGCCCCGCTTCCCATGCGCTCCCGAGCGTGGCGCGCCGTGCCTGAGCTGCACCTGGCGTCGATGAATCTGGCGGAACTGCGTCAGCTGGCCAGAGATCTGCGTCTGCGGGGCTACAGCGAAGACACCCGTCAGGCACTCACAAACCGACTCCTGAAGCGAATCCGACGACGCTCAGGGGCGGGCAATGCCTTGTGATAACTTGCATCTGCCGGGGCGTAGCGCAGCTTGGTAGCGCACCACTTTGGGGTAGTGGGGGTCGTGGGTTCAAATCCCGCCGCTCCGATTCTTCTTTGTTCCGTCACCCCATGAAAAAGCCCCTCATCGAGGGGCTTTTTTTGTCTCGTTCTTTGTGAGCTCAACGCTTGGGCAGGTGCGTGATCACCAAGTGACGCTGCTCATCGATCTTCAGCCATCCTTCGTCGCGAAGCAGACCGATCACCCGTGTCACCGTCACGCGAGTGGTGCTGAGCGCACTGGCCATTTCCTGATGGGTGAGGCGCAGATTGAGGCGCAGCCCATCCTCACAGGCCTGTCCATAATCCTGGGCCAGCAGCTCCAGGAAGCCCCTGACCCGCTCCTCCACACGGCGAAGGCCAAGGAGGGAAAGAAGATATTCAGCCTGGCGGTAGCGCATGGAGACGGCCTCGAGCATGGCCACCGCAAGCTGCGGTGATTGCTCCACCTCGGCCATGGTCAGACAAAGAAGATCACAGTCACTCAGGGTGACGGCTTCATAGGCCTCAACCGTGCTCAGGGGCTCACCAAAGGGTTCATTGGGGCCAGCCAGACCCAGCAGCAACTCATCGCCATGCACAGACACGGCACCGAGCTTCACCATGCCACGCACTACCAACCAAAGGTTGTTCTTGAGTAGTGGAACAACGCTGCCTGCACTGAGATGCACCAGGTTGCGTTTCTGATAATTCGCCTCCAAAAGATCGCGAAATCCTTCGCGACGAGGTGCACGATCGCGGGAGGGAACAGCAACCATTGGAATGCGTGTCTGGGATACACCCGACTGTATGGAGCGCGACAGACCTCTCAGGCAAAGACTCGGTAGGCGAAGCGTTAAGACTCACCTAAAAGTTTCCTAAAACACAATGCAACCAAAAAAGGGGGCCATACGGCCCCCCTTGAGTCGGCAATGAGCGGTCACTCAATGAGCGATCACTTACCGATCTTGTTCACAGCAGCGCGGGCCTTGCTGAGGATGCCGCCCTTGAGAGGAACAAAACCCATATTATCGGCCTGATCCTGAGCCTTGTCGCTCAGCATGAAGTTGAAGGTCTTCTTGATGGTATCGGTGTTTTTGCCGTTGCCAGTCTTGTAAGCCAGCACCCAGGTGAGGGTGGCGATGGGATAGGCACCCTTGGCGGTGGGGTTGGGGTTAGAACCGGCCAGATCAGCATCGAGGGTGATGCCGTTCAGGGCCTTGGCACCGGAAGTGAAGCTAGGCAGCACATACTCACCAGACTTGTTCTGGAGGGCGGCAGCCTTGACGTTGCCCTTGATGTAGGACTGGTTCACATAGCCGATGGCGCCGACTTTGCTCTGGATCACGCCGGCAACGCCGGAGTTGCCCTTAGCACCGACAGCATTGGCTCCAGGCCACTTGACGGACTTACCAGCACCCAGGGTCCACTCGGGGGAGAAGGCAGCCAGGGAAGCGGTGAAGGCCTTGGTGGTACCGGAACCATCAGAACGGTGCACCCAGGTGATGTTGCCGGGGGCGCAGCCAAGCTCTTGCCACTTGGTGATTTTGCCCATGGCGATCTTGACAGCCTGAGCCTGAGTCAGCTTCAGGTTGCAGCCGGGCTTGTTGTAACCGAAGGCGATGGTGCCTCCCACCATGGGGATCTGCACAACACCACGCTTCACCTTGTCCATGTCCTTCTTCTTCATCGGGTCATCAGACGCACCGAAGTTGACGGTCTGATCGATGAAAGCCTTACGGCCGGAACCGGAACCAACGGCCTGGTAGTTGACCTGAGGGCCGCCGGATTTGGCGAGCTCAGCGAACCAGCGCTGGTAAATCTTGGCGGGGAAAGTAGCACCGGCACCGTTGAGACGATCGGCGGCGGAAGCAGACACACCGGCTCCGAGAGCGAGCACGGAGGAGAAAAGAAGAGCCTTCTTAGCGAAGCTCATGGCAAGCCTTAGGGAAATCGGCGCCCTAGGAGTAGCCAAGAAACAGCGATTCAGTCGTTAGCGCAAGGTTAAGAATCCGAGCAAAAGTCTCTACAGGGCTGATTTTTGTCTGTTTTAGTGAGCAGAGCCGGGGCGATCGGTTCGCTTCGCTACCGAATCGTGATCCTGCAACCGAGTGGCGACGGCATAACGTCGCAACCAGCGATTGACCCGCTGGCGCTGCGCCGGTGGCACCTCCTCAAGCAACTGAGACAGTTCCAATGCACCAAGCCGTTTCAGCTCGCGCACATCCACATGCCAAAGGGCTTCTGCCTCCCGGATGAGACGAGCCCAGGTGCGCACCTGCTGCCAGTGGCGCAAACGCAGCCTTAATGGATCCCAGGAGGCTGCCTGGGAACGAAGCAGCCGTCGCCGATAGCGATCCTTGCGGGGGAATGCAGCCATGACTCCAGGCTGATGCCGGTGCCTGCAAGCGAGGCAAACCGTCCGGGTCCTTTCGGACTGCTGAAGCAAATCCTTGGTCGATGCGCACCCCGATCACGAGGCGAGCGGTTCGTCCCGATCAAGAGCGATGACAGGGAACTCGAGATCCTGAGCCTCACGGGCACTGAGGCGACGGGTCCAGGCGCCTTGCACGGGATCATTCCAACGGAAACCCGCTGAGCGAGCGAGATGGCGCTCGTCGTAAGAGACCTGAGCGCGCATCAACACCCGCGGTTCCATCCCCCACTCAAGCAACTGCTCGAGATCCTCCCGTCGTCGGAACACCTCCGCGATGTATACGCAATCAGCAAGAGCCCGATGCACCGCCCACACCGGAACCCCATGGGCCAAGGCCAGATCTCGAACAGAGGGTCTTGAGCGCAGTTGCAGTTCAGCTGGCCAACGAATGTCTTCCATGGTGCACAACCAGGGAGCTCGTGCCTCTGGCAGGCGCCCCTGCCCAAACCATTGCCGATCGAAAGCCGCATGGTGGGCCACCAGCAGATCCGCCGCATCCATCAAGGCCTGCAGATAACGAAGCCCCTCCTTCCAGGGCTGGTGCCGGCGGGTGGCACTGGCAGGAATGTGGTTGATCGCTTCTGCAGAGTTGCTCTCCACGGGCAGCAGAAACGACTGCTGCACCAGCACCTCACGCTCCGGGACAGAAAACAGAATCGCTCCCACCTCAAGGCACTGATGCTCCTGAGGATCCAGCCCCGAGGTCTCCGTGTCGAGAATCAGCAGGGTCTCCGGTGCACTGGTCTTGGTGGTGACAATCGAAGGCTCCACAGGTGTGGAGAGCAGGTTCAACTGAGCTGATGAGGCCTCATCTGCCATGGATTCCGTCGAGCTACCGCCATTCTCCAGCGACTGAGCCAGTGCCACTAGGGTGCAGCTCGCCTCGATGTGGGATTCATGGCCCTGGCTGTCGGTGATCAAGCCCCAGAGATCCGCCTGGACGATCAGAACGGCGTCTCGCGCAGCAACAGCGAGCTTGGCGGCCGCATCCTGGTGCTCTTTTTTTATCCCAAGGACGACACACCGGGCTGCACAGCCGAGGCCTGCGGATTTCGTGACAGCTTCGAAGAATTGCAAGCTCTCGGCGCCGAGATCTGGGGCGTGAGTGGCGATGACGCCGTCAGTCACCGACGCTTCAGTGAACGCCATGGGCTTCCGTTTCCCCTGCTGAGCGACAGCGATCAGCGGCTACGACGGGCCTTCGGGGTTCCCAAAACCCTTGGGCTGCTACCCGCCCGCGTGACCTATGTGATCGATGCGTCCGGAACGATCCGCCACATCTTCAACAACCTGCTGGATGGTCCTGCCCACGTGCGCGAGGCCAGCCGCATCGTGAAGGAGCTGCAGAACGCTGCATGAGCCGCTGGCGAAGGCTGGGCGACAGCTGGTGTCTCTGGCCAGCGCAACCGAAGGCCCTGGTTGAGTTCATCGGCGGGAGCTACCTAGCTGCCACTCCCCAACTGAGCTATCGACGCCTCCTTGAAGGGTTGGCAGCTCAGGGGTTGGCAGTGCACGCCTGGAGTTATGTGCCCGGATTCGACCATCAGCTTCAGGCCAGGCAGGCCTGGGATGGATTCCGCAGCAGCCGTGCCTTATTGCGTCAGCGGATTGAAGACCTTCCGCCCAGCCTGCGCCTTGGACACAGTCTCGGTAGCAAGTTGCACCTTCTGGCTCCGGACGGAGGGCGCAATAGCGCGGGCCTGATCTCCCTGAGCTTCAACAACTTTTCAGCCGACCGCTCGATTCCCCTGCTCTCCACCCTGGCCCCCAGTCTTGGGGTGACCACGGAATTCAGTCCAGGCCCCGAGGAAACGCTGCGACTCGTGGAGCGCTATTACCACTGCCCCAGGAACCTGGTGGTGCGCTTTGGCGAGGACAGCCTCGATCAAAGCCACGCGCTCTTCGACAGCCTGTGCAGCCGCAGCGGCGACCAAAGCGAATGGCTGCAGCTGGCCGGAGATCACCTCACGCCAGCTAGCGCCGGACTGCGCCAGGGACTGCTGGGTGACTGGGCTGATGACCCTGGCCGCAGCCGCCGGATCCAGACCTTGATCGACGCGATCATTCGATGGCAAAGCGGGCTGGGCTGATCCCAGCCCGCTTTGCCATTAGGCCCGCAAGCGATCGAGAACCGAGCGATCCTCCAGGGTGCTGGTGTCACCACTGACCTCCTGACCGGCAGCCAGGGCCCGCAGGATTCGCCGCATGATCTTGCCACTGCGGGTCTTGGGAAGCGCATCGCTGCAACGGATCTCATCCGGGCGCGCAATCGGGCCAATCTCCTGACCTACGTGGGCGCCCAATTCCGCTACCAGGGCCTCGGTGGCCTCCCGGCCAGCCTCCAGGGTCACGAAGGCCACGATGCCCTCACCTTTGAGGTCATCGGGGCGGCCAACAACAGCAGCCTCAGCAACCGCAGGGTGGCTCACAAGGGCGGATTCGATCTCCATCGTTCCGAGCCGATGACCGGACACATTGATCACGTCATCCACGCGACCCATCACCCAGAAGTAGCCATCGGCGTCCCTCCGGGCGCCATCCCCTGCGAAGTAGATGTAATGGCCATCGGCGGGACGGATGTGCTCCCAGTAGCTCTCTCGGAAACGCTGTGGATTGCCATGCACCGTGCGCATCATTCCTGGCCAGGGGCGACGGACCACCAAATAGCCCCCTTCATCGGCCGCCACACTGTTGCCGTCCCCATCCACCACATCCGCCTGAATGCCCGGCAGCGGCAAGGTGGCAGAACCTGGCTTGGTCGGTGTGGCACCGGGCAGGGGGCTGATCATGACCCCACCTGTCTCGGTCTGCCACCAGGTGTCGACGATCGGGCAACGGTTACCGCCGATCACATCGCGATACCACATCCAGGCCTCGGGGTTGATCGGTTCACCAACGGTTCCCAGCAGGCGCAGGCTGCTCATGTCGTATTGATCAGGCACATCACGACCGCTCTTCATAAAGGCACGGATCGCTGTGGGGGCGGTGTAGAAGATGGTGACCCCATGCTTCTGGATCACCTCCCAGAAGGCACCGGGTTTGCTCGGGCGCGGTGCACCCTCGTACATGACGGTGGTGGCGCCGTTGGAGAGCGGGCCGTAAACGATGTAGCTGTGACCAGTGATCCAGCCCACGTCAGCGGTGCACCAATAGACGTCGTTCTCTTGGATGTCAAAGATCCACTGAAAGGTGAGATGGGCCCAGAGGTTGTAGCCGGCTGTGGTGTGCACCACACCTTTGGGTTTCCCGGTCGAGCCTGAGGTGTAAAGAACAAACAGGCGATCCTCACTCGCCATTGGCGCAGCGGGGCAGTCGGTCGACTGGGCATCCACCAGATCGTGCCACCACTGATCACGGCCCTCGACCATCTCCACGGGCTGCTTGGTGCGTTGCACCACCAGAACACCGGTCACAGAGGGGCACGCCCCATCCGCAAGGGCGGCATCCACTGCAGGCTTCAACGACACCGGCTTGTCCTTGCGGAACCCGCCATCGGCGGTGATCACCGCCTTGGCCTCGCCATCGATCAACCGGTCACGCAGGGCCTCAGCGGAAAAACCGCCAAACACCACTGAGTGGGGAGCACCGATGCGGGCACAGGCGAGCATGGCGATCGCCGCCTCAGGAACCATCGGCATATAGAGAGCCACCAGATCTCCCTTGCCGATGCCCATGGCCTTGAGGGCATTGGCCGCTTGACACACCTCGGCATGGAGCTCGCGGTAGCTGAAGCGCCGCACATCGCCTGGCTCCCCCTCCCAGATCAGGGCCGTCTTCTCGGCACGAGGGCCATCGAGATGGCGGTCCAGACAGTTGAAGGACAGATTGGTGGTGCCCCCTTCAAACCAGCGGGCGAACGGTGCATCACTCCAATCGAGGACGCTGCGGAACGGTTCGAACCAGTGCAACTCCCGACGGGCGGCATCGCCCCAGAAGCCGTCGGGATCGGCCGCAGCCGCCTCAGCCATCGCCCGGTAGGCCTCCAGGCTGCCGATGCGGGCCTGGGCTGCAACGGTCGCAGGCGGTTCAAAAACGCGCTGCTCCTGGAGCACCGATTCGATCGTGGTGGAGGGATCGGAAACCATCAGTGAAGGTGGACCAGTCAATGGCCGCATTCAAGCCAGTCACGGCCACCCGTCAGGGCAGGGTGACACGCTTGTTCAAACGCCTACGCCCTCACCGGCCATGTCCGCTCCTGCAGCCTGCCTGTTTGACCTGGATGGACTGCTCCTTGACACCGAGCCTTTGCATGGGAAGGCCTGGGCCGCCGCGGCCAAGCATTTCGGCTCAGAGCTGAGTGAAACACAGCTCAAGCAGCTCCGGGGCCGTCGGCGCCAGGACTGTGCCGAACAGGTGATCCGCTGGTTGGAGAGATCGATCACTCCTGAGGACCTCCTGGCAGTGCAACAACCGTTCGCCCGTCGATTGCTGGCCGGAGCGCCAGCCATGCCTGGGGCAGAAGCGTTGCTACGCACCTGCTGGCGCCTGGACATTGCCATGGCTCTCGTCACCAGCAGCGCCGAGGAAGCTGTGCGGCGCAAATGCGAACCCCATCCCTGGCTCACCCTGATCGAAACCAGGGTGCTGGGCGATGACCCAGATCTTCGTCAGGGAAAACCGGCTGCAGATCCCTTTCTGCTGGCAGCCGACAGGTTGGGAGTGGACGTCCGTGCCTGCTGGGCCCTGGAGGACTCCTTGGCGGGATCAAGGGCTGCGCTAGCAGCCGGGTGCCGACTCTGGCTACTGGATGCCGATAACAGCGGTATTGATTCGGCTCAGCTACCCCAAGGAACCTGGCAAACAATCCTCCACCTCAACGAGGTTGAGCACGCTCTCATCGGCGCGACCTGACGCGTCAATACAAACGGCCGAGCACAAACTCAGGGAGTTCAATCAGAGCCCGCCTGGATGGAGACTCGGGCAGCCAGGCCAGGGCTTCCCTCGCCTCGCGGGCAAAGGTTTCAGCGAGTTCACGGCTGCGGGGAATCGCCCGGGAAGCGCGCACAAGCTCGAGAGCCTGAGCGAGATCCCCATCACCGCTGAATTCCCGTTCAATGAGTCCAGCCAGCTTCGGTTGCTCCTCAAGGGCATAGAGCGCTGGAGCGGTGAGGTACCCACTGGCGAGATCACTGGCAGCTGGCTTACCCAGTTGTTGGTCGCTACCCGTGAAATCAAGGATGTCGTCGACCACTTGGAAGGCGAGTCCGAGCTGGCGCCCGTAGTGATAAAGAGAATCCAGATGCTCACTGCTTTCGTTACTGAGCACCCCAGCGGCCTTGGCGCTGTTGGCAATCAGGGACGCGGTCTTGCAGTAGCTCTTCTCGAGATACGTTGCAAAGGTCTGACCGGTGTCGTAACGGAACAGGCCCTGCTTCACCTCACCATCCGCGAGATCCATGATCACGCGGCTCAGCAGCTTCACCACCTCCAGATCATCGAGGTTGGCCAAGTGCCAACTGGCTTGGGCAAAAAGGAAATCACCGGCGAGCACAGCCACCCGATGGTTGAAACGGCTATGGACTGTGGCCACTCCGCGACGGGTCGAAGCCTCATCCACGACATCGTCGTGGACAAGCGAGGCCGTATGGATCATTTCAGTGATCTCTGCCAGCCTGCGGTGTCGCGCCGTTAATTCACCGTTGGCAGAGAGTGCCCTTGAGATCAGGAGCACGATCCCCGGGCGTAAACGTTTTCCACCAGCGCTGAACAGATGTTCGGCTGCTGCCTGAAGGATCGGATGGCCAGCCCCGATCAGGCTGCGCAGATCGCTCAGGAGTGTCTCCAAATCCTGTTCAACCGGCTGCAGCAGCTCTGTGACGGTGGCCATGGATCCCCTCGGTGCGGCGATCCTAGGGGGAGCAGGCCTGGGGTCGCAGGTCCACCAGTTCCACCAGCGGGCGTTCTCCCAACCAGGGGGTGGCGCGGGTTGCAAAACCCTCCGGATCCGCCGTCACACACAGACGGGTGGTGGCGAGCGAGAGCGGAGGGGCATGGCCGTCCTCCACGGGGCTACCCAACAGTGCATCGAGCTGACGGGCCACCCCTTCAGCGGGATCAATCAGGCGGATCCCATCAGGCAGCAGGCTGCGCAGCAATGGTTCAAGGAGTGGGTAATGGGTGCAGCCCAGGATCACCGATTCAACCGATGCCTCCAGCAAAGGACTGAGATAACCCATCGCCAGCTCACGCAGCTCCGGACTACTGAGATCACCCGCCTCGATCCTCGGCACGAAATCGGGGCAGGCCTGCTGCACAACCAGGGAACCTGGATGGAGCGCTTCGATGCTCTCGCGATAGGCGCCTGAAGCCACCGTCGCCGGGGTTGCGAGCACTCCAACCCGACTTTCCCGAACGAGGGCGGCAGCAGCACCGATCAAGCCCACCACCGGGACCCCGGCCTGGCCCTCAGTAACGTCGCGGGCTAGGGCATTGGTGGTGTTACAGGCCATCACCACCGTGGAGACGTCCTGATCCTTCAGCCAGGCGACCACCTCGGCCGCAATGGCCCTGATCTCAGAGGGGGCACGACTGCCGTAGGGCACCCGGGCCGTATCTCCGAGATACACAACGGGCACCGAACCATGACGGCGCAGCACGCTCCGAAGCACGGTGAGCCCACCGACGCCGCTGTCAAACAGGCCAAGGCAGATGCTCACCGGGCCTCCTGGAGATACTCGAGGATGCCGGTGGCAATGGCGAGGGCAAGGCGGCGGCGATGATCTGCCATCGCCAAGCGGGGGGCATCGAGCCTGCCGGTGACAAACCCGGTCTCCACCAGCACCGAGGGCATGGTGGTGCGTCGGATCACAAAGAAGCGCCCCTGCCGCACTCCCCGATCGGGACTGCCGGGGGAGACGTTGAGCACCTGACGTTGAATGCGCGCTGCCAGCCGGGCTGAACGGGGATCCGAAAAGTAAAAGGTCTCGATGCCATTGACCTCCGGGCGAGACATGCTGATCGCATTGGCATGGATGCTGACGAACGCCGTGGCACCGACGCGGTTGGCGCGTGCCACCCGGGGGGGGAGGTCCACGTCAACGTCCGCCGTGCGCGTCATGGTCACCTGCACACCTTTGGCCTCCAGCAGCTGGGCGACCTGGAACGAGATGTCGAGCACCACATCGGTCTCGCGCAAACCAGCAATGCCGACCGCTCCTGGATCAGGCCCGCCATGCCCGGGATCAATCACCACGTGGTAACGACCACGGGGAACATCCGGCAGACCCGCGGCATTGATCGGTGTCCGGGTCGGTGTGATCTGCACCCCCGACGACCAACCACCGGAACGAGCCGTGAGGTCGCCCTCACCGATGGCACGCAAGCCCCTGGTCGGCATCCCCTCAAAGACAAGCTTCCAGCGGTCGGCGGCCGTGCCCACCAGCTTGAGGCGAGCAGGGTCAAGCTCTACACCAGGCTGAAACTCCAGCACCAAGCGCGTGCTGCCGGGCGTGGGCTTGCCGAGGCGGATCTCCCGAAGCGCCCCACTGCCACGAACGCTCCTTGAACGGCTCAGCTCCCCAGGAAAATCAATCCAGACCCGCGGTCCCTGACGACGGTCACCAGCCTCAAAGAAGGCTTCAAGCCTTGCACCGGTGGCCGTGCGCAGCTCAAGCACTCCATTGTCAGTGAACGACCAGGCCGCCAGGGCGCTGGCAGCTCTGGCCGGCAACGAGGCCAAAGCGGCAGGGAGCTGCAGCAGCGCCAGCGCCAGCAGGGCCAGGGGACGGGAACGGGCCGGGCGCATGGAATCAGAACAGGGCGGGCCGGCGATGCCGAAGGCTCGGCATTTGACCGCGAATGCGCTTCAGATGATCGGGATCGATGGGCGCGACCGCGGCACCGGGGAGCACACCCGCGTCAGCCAGCACCGTGCCCCAAGGATCAATCACCATGGCGTGGCCATGGGTCTGACGACGGCCTCCGTGCTGTCCGGTCTGGGCAGGTGCCAGCACGTAGGCGGTGTTCTCGATCGCCCGGGCCTGCAGCAGCACCTGCCAGTGATCCTTGCCGGTGAAGGCGGTGAAGGCAGCAGGGATCATCAACACCTCGGCTCCGTCGCCGACGAGATGGCGGTAGAGCTCAGGGAACCGCACGTCGTAGCAAATGGACACCCCCACCCGGCAGAGGCCGGGAATGCTGACCACTGGTGGATGGGTGCTTCCGGGACTGAAACTCGCCGATTCCCGATAGGTGCTGCCGTCAGGCAGATCCACATCAAACAAGTGGATCTTGTCGTAACTCGACAGCAGCTGACCGTCACGGCCCACTAACTGAGCGCGCTGGTAGGTGTGCTGGCCATCGCCCACCGGCACGGGGAATCCACCCCCGAGGATCGCAACCTGGTAACGGCAGGCCATCGTGACCAGAAAGCGTTGGCATTGCTCAGCCAAGGCCGGCGCCAACTCGAGCCGACGGGCGTCGTCCCCCATGTAGGCGAAATTTTCAGGCAGGCCCACCAGCTCCGCCCCACGGCGGGCCGCCAGTTCGATCTGCTCCTCGGCGGCACTGAAGTTGCTCTCCGGATCAGAGCCGCTGGTCAGTTGCACAGCCGCCGCCAGAAAGTCGCTCACAGCAATCCCTGAAAGGGTCCGACTGTAAAGGGATCTGCCGCATCAGCAAGCCCGCAGAGAGTGCCGCTCAGACAGCTCGCAACAGCCCTGGCTCCACCTGGGTCGGCACCACTCGGAGCTCATCGAGCCCTGCACAGCAGCGGAAATCGGCGTCATGGTTCCCCAGACCGATCAGACGCTGGCCATGGGTGGCCTTGCGAAGACAGGCCTCGGGATCCTGCTGCCATTGGTTCCAGAGAGCGAGCGCCGCCGCCATCTCATCGTTGGCGCTGGATCCACCTTGAGCAATCAGCAGGGACGCCAGCGCACCAGCGGCGAGGGAATCCTCCAGGGAATAAGACCCCTCCCAGCCGCTACCGACAATCCACACGGTCTCCAGGGGTTCCGCCAGCAGGCGATCCGCCACCGCTTGACGATTGGGAAGCGCTGCAGTGAACACGCGAGCGACTTCGCGGACCCGCTGCAGGGAGCGGGTCCCATTCGTGGTGCTCATAAAAAGACGCTTGCCCTGCACCAGCTCGGGCACCACGGCTACCGGGGAGTTACCGAGATCAAAGCCCTCCAGTTTCTGGCCGCCCCGCTCACCCACCAGCAGACGTTCTCCCGCGGGCCAGGCTGCCGCTGCCGTGCGCAGCTCATCGAGATCGCTGAAGGTCTGCACCGCTTCAGCCCCGTTATGGAGCGCCCAGGCGATGGTGGTGGTGGCACGCAGCACATCGATCACGACAGCGGCATCAACCCTCGAGCTGTCCGGCCCCTCCGGCACATCGGCCGCAACGTGGAAGTAAGCGATCTGCATGGCCACGGAGATGGAGCGGGTGCGTCACAGTACCGGGATCGCCCGTTCCGTCACTGTCAGTTCCATGGCCCTGTTTCGCTCCGGACCGGCGACCCGTGATCTCAGGGGCTTTCTCGAGCTGCTGGAAAGCAAAGGACAACTGCGCCGGATCACGGCACCGGTGGATCCGGATCTGGAGCTCGCAGCGGTCGCCGATCGGGTGCTGGCCGCAGGGGGCCCCGCCCTGCTGTTCGAGAACGTGATCGGCAGCTCGATGCCGGTCGCGGTGAACCTGCTCGGAACCGTCGAGCGCGTGGTCTGGAGCATGGGTCTGGAACGGGCCGAACAGCTGGAAGACCTCGGGAGTCGCCTGGCTTTGCTCCAACAACCCCGCCCGCCCAAGGGACTGACGGAAACGAAGGCTTTTGCTCGGGTGTTTTGGGATCTGCTGAAGGCGGTGCCGGATCGAGACCTGACGCCGCCCTGCCATCAACAGGTCTTCGAAGGGGAGGCGATGACACTCGATGCGCTTCCCCTGATCCGGCCATGGCCCAGTGATGCCGGAGGGGTGATCACCCTGGGGCTGGTGATCACGAAGGATCCCGAGACCGGTGTTCCCAATGTCGGGGTCTACCGCCTTCAGAAGCAGTCCTTCAACACCATGACGGTGCACTGGCTGAGCGTGCGTGGGGGAGCCAGACACCTGCGCAAAGCAGCGGCCATGGGCAAGAAGCTTGAAGTCGCGGTGGCGATCGGCGTTCACCCCCTGCTGGTGATGGCAGCCGCAACTCCGATCCCGGTGCAGTTGAGCGAATGGTTGTTCGCCGGGCTCTATGCCGGCGAGGGGGTGCGTCTAACCCGCTGCAAAACCCTCGACCTCAACGTACCCAGCCACAGCGAAATCGTTCTCGAGGGCACGATCACGCCTGGGGAAGTACTCCCCGATGGTCCCTTCGGAGATCATATGGGCTTCTACGGCGGAGTGGAGGATTCGCCGCTCGTGCGCTTCCACTGCATGACGCAACGGCGGAAGCCGATCATGCTGACCACCTTCAGCGGTAGGCCTCCGAAGGAAGAAGCGATGCTCGCGATCGCCCTCAATCGGATCTACACACCGATCCTCCGTCAGCAGATTCCGGAGATCAAAGACTTCTTCCTTCCGATGGAGGCCCTCAGCTACAAGCTGGCTGTGATCTCCATCGACAAGGCCTATCCGGGTCAAGCCAAGCGCGCGGCCATGGCCTTCTGGAGCGCCTTGCCCCAGTTCACTTACACCAAATTCGTGGTGGTGGTGGACAGCCACATCAATGTGCGCGATCCCCGCCAGGTGGTCTGGGCGATTGCAGCCCAGGTGGATCCGCAGCGGGACCTGTTCGTTCTCGAGAACACTCCGTTCGACAGCCTCGATTTCGCCAGTGAGCAGCTAGGGCTTGGGGGACGACTGGCCATCGACGCCACCACCAAGATCGGTCCGGAGAAGAACCATCCCTGGGGCGAACCCCTCAGCCGGCCCGCCGACCTAGAGGCACGGGTGAGCAGCCGCATGGAGGAGCTGGGCTTGGGGGATCTCGACGATCAGAGCCCCGATCCGGCACTGTTCGGCTACGTCCTGGATGCATTGCTGCAGAACCGACCCATAGGATCGGCTGCATCCAAAGGCAGCTGACCGAACGTGTCCGGAACGACTGGCTCTCCCCGTGACCTGAAGGCGGGCGGACGTCTGAGCGGACGGGTCACTGTGCCTGGAGACAAGTCGATTTCCCATCGGGCGTTGCTGTTCGGCGCCATCGCGGAGGGCACGACCACCATTGAGGGGTTGCTGCCGGCAGAAGATCCGATCAGCACGGCCGCCTGCCTGCGGGCAATGGGTGCGGAGATCAGCCCGATTGAGTCTGGGGCGGTGATCCAAGTGAAGGGCGTGGGCCTCGATGGGCTGGAGGAGCCCTCTGAAGTGCTCGACTGCGGCAACTCCGGCACCACCATGCGTCTCATGCTCGGCCTTCTGGCCGGACGCGAAGGGCGTCATTTCGTGCTGAGTGGAGATGCCTCTCTGAGACGACGGCCGATGCAACGGGTCGGACAGCCCCTCGCCCTGATGGGCGCCGAAGTGCGCGGACGGGACGGCGGCAACTATGCACCACTGGCGGTGCAGGGCCGCAAGCTCCACGGAGCAGTGGTGGGCACACCTGTGGCCAGCGCCCAAGTGAAGTCGGCACTGCTGCTGGCGGCCCTCACCGCTTCAGGGCCAAGCACTGTGATCGAGCCAGCCCATTCCCGAGACCACAGTGAACGGATGCTGCGGGCTTTTGGGGCCGACCTTGCAGTGGGTGGCGAGATGGGACGGCACATCAGCGTCAGGCCCGGCGCCACTCTCACCGGTCAGCACGTTGTCGTGCCCGGTGACATCAGCTCAGCGGCGTTCTGGCTGGTGGCCGGAGCACTGATCCCAGGAGCTGAGATCACCATCGAAAACGTGGGTCTGAACCCCACCCGCACCGGTGTGCTCGACATTCTCGAGCAGATGGAGGCACGAATCGAAGTGCTGAACCAGCGGGATGTGGCCGGCGAGCCGGTGGGCGATCTGCGCGTGCATCACGGCCCCCTCAAAGCCTTCCAGTTCGGGGAAGAGATCATGCCCAGATTGGTGGATGAGGTGCCGATCCTTGCCGTGGCCGCCTGCTTCTGCGATGGCATCAGTCGCATCAGCGGCGCCTCCGAACTCCGCGTCAAAGAAACCGACCGACTGGCGGTGATGGCCCGTCAGCTCAAGGCGATGGGCGCCTCGATCGAAGAGCAGCCCGATGGCCTGATCATCCACGGAGGCCAGTCGCTGCGGGGGGCTGCCCTCGACAGCGAAACCGACCACAGGGTGGCCATGAGCCTGGCGGTGGCAGCGATGCTGGCGGATGGAGATTCCACGCTCGAACGGAGCGATGCAGCTGCCGTGAGCTATCCCACGTTCTGGAGCGATCTTGAGCGACTGCGCTGCTGAGGACTGCCCCCTCGGCCATCTGACAGCCCTGGAAACAGCGGATGGAAGCCTGAGTCTCCACAGTGATCATTTCCAGGAGGCCTTCCACAGCTCTGTGGGAGCTCTCGAGGAGGCGCGGGCAAAATTTGCCCAACCAGCTGAACTACAGCGCTTCCTTGCAGGATCGACGCTGCGGGTGCTGGATGTCTGCGTTGGCCTCGGCTACAACAGCGCCGCCCTGATGTCGGAGCTGGAAGAGCGACAAGGGCCCATGGCGCCGGAAGAAGCACCTCGATTGGATTGGTGGGGGCTGGAGCTGGATCGTCGCCCCCTCGCCATGGCGTTGGCCCACGCACCATTCCTCAAGCTCTGGCCAGAACCTGTACGCCATCGTCTTGAGGCCCTGCAGAGGAACGGTGGCTGGCAAGACCGCACCAGTGCCGGAACAGTCCTCTGGGGCGATGCGCGCCAGACCCTCAAGCAGTTGCCGTCGGGATCCGGCTTTGATCTGATCCTGCACGATGCCTTCTCCCCCAGCCGCTGCCCCGAGCTCTGGAGTGAGGAATTTCTCCGGGGTCTGGCGGAGCGCTTAGCTCCCGGAGGACGCCTGCTCACCTATTCGAGAGCAGCGGCTGTGCGAGGGAGCCTGGGCAGGGCAGGACTGGAGTTGCGCTCGCTGCTGCCGGCTCCAGGCCAACGCAAGGAGTGGAGCTCGGGCACCCTGGCCAGCCGCCCCAACCCCAGAGATCCGTTGCCGGACTACGGGCCCGGCTGGCAACCCCTCACCACCATGGAGCAAGAGCATCTACAAACCCGTGCGGCCATCCCCTATCGGGACCCATGGGGGGCGGATAGGGCCGCATCGATTCAGCAACGTCGACAGGATGAGCAGGGCCGCTGCACGCTGGAGAGCACGAGCCGTTGGCAGCGACGCTGGATCCATCGTGTTGCATCCATGGGCTGATCGGCCCTCGAGTCCCAAGCGACGGAGATCCCGGTAGATTCCGCCCGACTCGACCGCTGCGCATGCTCGCCGTTGCCGTTCTGGCCGCTGGAAAAGGCACCCGCATGAAAAGTGCCCTGCCCAAGGTGCTGCAGCCCCTGGCTGGGGCCACCCTGGTGGAGCGGGTCTTGGCCAGCGCTGGCAACCTGCAGCCGGAGCGCCGTCTGCTGATCGTTGGCCACCAAGCCGAGCGGGTCGAGCAGCAGCTCAGTCATCTCCATGGTCTGGAGTTTGTGCTGCAGCAACCCCAGAACGGCACAGGCCATGCCGTGCAGCAGCTGATGCCGGCCCTGGATGGATTCAGCGGAGAGCTGCTCGTGCTGAATGGAGATGTGCCTCTGCTGCGAGCGGAGACGATCGACCAGCTGGTGAGCCAGCACCGCCGCAGCGGCGCCGATGTCACGCTCCTCACGGCCCGGCTTGCCGATCCCACCGGCTATGGAAGGGTGTTTGCCGATCCAGAAGGCCGAGTGAGCGAAATCATTGAGCATCGCGACTGCAGCGAGGAACAGCGACAGAACGACTTAACCAACGCAGGCATCTACTGCTTCAACTGGAAGGCGTTGATGACGGTGCTGCCGCAGCTGAGCACCGACAACGACCAGGGGGAGCTCTATCTGACCGACACCGTGGCGATGCTCGATACAGCCATGCACCTCGAGGTGTCAGACCCCGACGAGGTGAACGGCATCAACAACCGCCAACAGCTGGCGCAATGTGAAGCGTTGCTGCAACAGCGCCTCCGCGACCATTGGATGGCGGAAGGGGTGACCTTCATCGATCCGGCCAGCTGCACCCTGAGCGAAGCCTGCAGCTTCGGCCAGGATGTGGTGATCGAACCCCAGACTCACCTGCGCGGCCGCTGCCAGATCGGGGACAACTGTCGGATCGGTCCCGGAAGCCTGCTCGAGGATGCCGAACTGGGCTGCGATGTGACCGTGCTCCAGTCCGTGGTTCGAGAGGCCAAGGTCGGCAATGGCGTCGCCATTGGCCCCTTCGCGCACCTACGACCATCTGCGGTCATCGGTGATCAGTGCAGGATCGGCAACTTTGTGGAGGTCAAGAAAAGCGAGCTGGGCTACGGCACCAAGGTGAATCACCTCAGCTACATCGGCGATTCCCAGCTAGGAACCAACGTCAATGTGGGCGCCGGCACCATCACCGCCAACTACGACGGTGTGAATAAACACCGCACCATCATT
Organism: Synechococcus sp. HK01-R; assembly: GCF_014217855.1. Classification (NCBI taxonomy): domain Bacteria; kingdom Bacillati; phylum Cyanobacteriota; class Cyanophyceae; order Synechococcales; family Synechococcaceae; genus Synechococcus; species Synechococcus sp. HK01-R. Next base: position 2,138,516 of record NZ_CP059059.1, read on the forward strand.
GGTGACGAAAGCAAGACAGGGGCCAATTCGGTGCTGGTGGCACCGGTCTCAATCGGCGCCAAGGTCACCATCGGTGCCGGCTCAACGATCACCAAGGATGTTCCCGATGGCGCCCTGGCCCTGGGGCGGGCCAAACAGCTCGTGAAGGAGAACTGGGCTGGTTAAACAGCAGAAACTCTTCAGCACTGACCCGATGGCGAAAAAGCCGTGACGTGTGAGCGTAAGGGCGCCCCGCGCTGCGGCAATGCCTCCCCAACAGCGATACACCGTGCGGTATCGGGACCGCAATAGCGCGTCAATCGAACGTTGCTACTACGCCCGTGATGTGCATGAAGCCAGGGTGTTGGCCATGGAGTCGATTCCTTACATCCGCAACCACCCAATGGCGATCGATCTGATTCGCCGAGAGACCAGCCATCCCTTCAATCGCGCGGCTTGAATCGACCTAGCCAGTCGGCAGCGTATCGAGGAGAGGCAGCAGTCGCTCCAAAGCCACCCCGCGGCTGGCCTTGAGCAGCAGCGTGTCACCGGGACGGAGCCAGTCCCGTAGGGGATTCATGGCGTCTTCCGGTGTGCTGACCCGAGCAAAGGCTGGCAAGGACAGTGCGATGGGTTCCATCGCCTCCGCTTCCACCCCATCGACCACCAGCACAAGACCATCAAGACCGAGTGCCACGGCTCGTTCAGCCACCTGACGGTGAAGCTCCACACTGCGCTCACCCAGCTCGAGCATGGTGCCGAGCACCGCGAAGCGACGCCCGTTACTGCTCGCGAGTAGGTCGAGAGCAGCGAGAACGGCCTCAGGGGAGGCGTTATAGGTCTCATCAAGCACGGTGATGCCACCCAGATGCAGACGACGATTGCGTCCACCAGGCATGTCCACCTCCAAACGCTCCAGCTGCTGCAGATCCACCCCAAGCTCCTCAGCCACTGCCAGGGCGAGCAGAAGGTTACGGGCGTTGTGGCGACCCTCGAGTGGCAGCTGAACCCTGCGTCCGTTGCAAACCAGCAGACCGGCCGCCTCGTCGATTCGCCCCAGGCAATCGGGAGGATGGGCCTTCAGGTCCGGATCCCCCTCGAGTGCGACACGACGAACCCGGCCGCTCCAGCGGCTGGAAAGCGTCTGTTCCAGCAGCGGATCCCCGGCCGGGATCACCACCAGTCCATCGGCGACCAGGGCCTCGGTGATCTCACATTTGGCCGCCGCAATCGCCTCCCGACTGCCCAAACGACCGATATGGGCGGTGCCGATGTTGGTGATCACCGCGACCTGCGGCTCCGCGCAGCGGGAGAGCCGGGCGATTTCCCCAGGGCCACGCATGCCCATTTCAATCACTGCAGCACGGTGCTCCGGCCCAAGCCCCAAGAGCGTGAGGGGAACGCCGATGTCGTTGTTGTTGTTGCCAATACTGGCCTGGACAGCTCCCAGCGGTGCGAGCGCAGCACGAATCAGTTCGCGCGTGGTGGTTTTACCCGCAGAGCCCGTCACCGCCACCACAGGACAGGCCAGCTGGCGACGATGGAGGCACGCCAGCTGCTGATAGGCATCCTGGGTATCGGCAACGGTCCAGTGGAGTAAGCCCTCCGGTATGGGGTGACGGGTGTCTTGGTTGACCACAGCCGCCTGGGCAGGGCAAACAGCTGCCTGAGAGAGGAAGCTGTGGCCATCAAAACGATCGCCGACCAGGGGCACGAAGAAGGCACCGGCCTGGAGCAGGCGACTGTCGGAGCACACAGGCCCCAGGGGTTGCGCCAACTGCGCCGGGTCGACCAGACCTTGGGGAGCCCCCCAGATCTCCATCAATTGCCTGAGCTGCAGCACGGTCAGCGTCCCGATGACTCGAACAGGATCATGCCGCTGCCAACACGAGCTGTCCTGGCCAGAAGCCGCTGATCGGCCGCTTCGATGCGCAGCTCACTGAACCCCTCTGCTTCCAGTCGCTCCCACCAGTGATCAACGCACTGCTGACGTCTGTCTTCTGGGAGCACAGCCCACCCTTCAGACACCACCAACAGCACGCCATTGATCGAGGGCTGGGGGGTGGCGGCGGTGATCCATTCATCGTCATCACTCAGAAAGCGCAGCAGTGGGTCGATCGGAGGCGCAGAGGTCTGGAAAGGGGAAGCCTGATCCACGGCCTGTTGCTCTGCCTGATCCACGAAGGGCTCGGGTGATGGCTCCGAAGATGCCCCCGGGAATGGCGGCACGACTAAATCGCCCAGGGCCGATGCGTCAGAGGCAGGTTCCGAGATCGCCGGACCGGTTCTTCCATCAGCGGACAGCGGGCTGGTGGTGAGATGCATCACCTCCTGGGAGGGTTCTGGTGACGGATCCCGCCTGAACTGCAGCACGATGCCACCGATCAGCAAGAGAAACAGCAGCAGACAGAGGGGCCAAAACAGGGGAGCAAGATCACGGGGCCAGAACCCTGGGGTGGAGAGAGTCCCTTCACCGTTACGACGCCACAGCTCCTGAAGCCGCAGCCGCAGGTCGGCCACAACGGCTCGCAGATTCTCCAGCAATGTCGACCAGGGATTGGCATAGGGCGCCGGCAGCGGCCCGGTCGAGGGCTGATCGCGACTGGAGGGATCCACCATCAACCGTCAGGAACGCTTCCTCCCAAGCAGTCTGGACAGGGGATTGCGGCGAGGACCATCGAGCGGAACCCGACCGACTCCTGGGGCGGGAACGAACGAGTCTTGATCGGCATGGCTGCGGTTGGGATCGGCTTCCTGGCCAAGGGAGAAGCTCTCGACGGCCGCCGCATCCGGGCTGGGCTCCTTGAGACCGCAAACGTCGCGATACATCTGGTCGTAAGCGAGGGCGGAGCGATCCCAGCTGTAATCCTGGCGCATGCCGCGCAGCTGCAGCTCCCGCCAGCTGTCCCGATGGCGATAAGCCTCCCAGGCCCTCACCAGGGCGGTGTAGAAGTCAACCGGCTCGAAACGGTCGAAGCAGAAGCCAGTGCCGCTGTGATTGGCGGGATCGTGGGGCGGCACCGTGTCCACGAGACCACCAACCTTGCGCACCACTGGGACGCATCCGTAGCGCATGGCCATCAGCTGACTGATGCCACAGGGCTCAAAGCGACTTGGCATCAGGAAGGCATCGCTGCCTGCATAGATGAGACGGGAGAGGGCGTCGTCGTAGGTGAGGAACACGGCAACCCGTCCGGGATGGCGTGAGGCAAGCTGCCAGAGACCGGACTCCAGGCCGCGATCACCGGTGCCCAGAACCACGATTTGAGTGTCGGTGTATGCCAACAGACGATCGGCCACCTGAAGCAGCAGATCAACCCCCTTCTGATCGACCAAGCGGCTCACCATTCCGAGGAGGAAGGTGTCGGGATTCACAGTGAGTCCCATGCGCTCCTGCAGCACCCGCTTGTTCACGGGACGACCGGACAGGTCGTCGGCGCTGAAGTGGGAGGGAAGCGCAGGATCCGTGGCGGGGTCCCAGGCCTCTAGATCGAGCCCATTCAGAATGCCGCGAAGCTTTCCGGAGATGTAATTGAGCAATCCGTCGAGCTTTTCGCCGTATTCGGCCGTACGGATTTCACAGGCGTAGGTGGGAGAGACGGCATTGACACGATCGGCATACAGCAGGGCTGCAGCCATGGTGTGGTCTCCCTGCATGTACCAGGGGCACCAGGTCATGCGATCGAGCTTCCAGCGCCAGGGGCCCTGGTACTTGAGGTTGTGGATGGTGAAGACCGTGCTGATCTCGGGGTCTTGATGCATCCAGACCGGAATCATGCCGGTATGCCAGTCATGGCAATGCAGCACCTGAGGCTTCCAGACGTTCCAAGCGAACTCTGAGGCGGCACTGGCAAAGAACGTGAAGCGCCAGTCTTCATCCTCTCCGCCATAGATCCGCTCAGGATCGAACACGGGATGGCCGACCAGGTAGATCGTCATCCCATTGCTGGGGTGTCGCGTCTCGTAGACCGCAAATTCTGTGCCCATGGTCTGGGCGCGCCAGATGGGCTCATCGCTTATGGCCAAGCGGCTCCAGAGCTTGCTGTAGCCAGGCATGATCAGGCGCACATCGTGGCCGAGCTTGGCCAGGGCAGGTGGCAGAGAGCCGACCACGTCGCCCATGCCACCCACCTTCACCATCGGGGCGCACTCGGCAGCGGCAAAAAGAATGCGCATGGTCGGTGAAACCCCAGGAAGGCGCCGCGACTTTAAGGGGAATCACGCCGGAGAAACCGCACGTGGCCAGAGTTTCAGGGAATCACGGTGACTGGCGTTCCCAGACGAACCAGCTTGAAGAGCTCCTGCACATTCTCCTCGTAAAGGCGAACACAACCGTGAGAGACGGCTCGGCCCACCGTCCAGCGGTAGGGGGTGCCATGGAAACCGGCCACCGTGCAGCCATCGATGTCGAGATACTGCTCACCATCCCAGCCCGAACGCCCTTTGCAATCGCGATAGAAACCGATCCAGCGGGATCCGAGGGGATTGCGTTTCCCCTGGCCGATGTTCTCGCCGGTGACCGGATGGGTCCAGACCGGCTCATGGATCTTCTGCAAGACCCGATGGCGACCGGCCGGTGTCTCCCAGCCTTCGGTGCCCACGGCGGCTGGGAAGCGATGGGTGAGCACTCCATCGCGCAGCACCATCAGTTGACGGTGGGTGCGATCCAGCACCAACTGGAGTCCCTTCGCATCGAGAAGATCAGGGGGGATGCGCTGCAGGGAAGCTTGCTCGGAGATCGGCTCGGCAAGCGGCGGAATCGGGTCAGCCGGACGTGCTGTCTCTCCTCCCTGGACCTGGGCACGGGCCAAGCAGGGAATGGTGCTGACCAAGGTCAGCGTCAGCGTGGCGTTGAGCAGCAGACGCGGGCGAAGACGCAACATGGTCGGAGCAAAACGGTGGCAGCGAAAACGGTGGCAGCGCTGACCTTGTTTAGCTAAGGGAGCCAGGGGGAGGCAGAAAAGTCGGGGGATCGCTTGTCCAGGAAGGCATTACGGCCCTCCTGGCCCTCAGCCGTTCGATAGAAGAGATGGGTGGCCTGACCCGCCAGCTCCTGAATCCCAGCCATGCCGTCCGTCTCGGCATTGAAGGCCGCCTTGAGGCAACGGATGGCCGTCGGGCTGTGCTGCATCACCTCCTGGGCCCAGCGCAGGCCCTCGGCCTCCAGTTGCTCCAGCGGCACCACAGCGTTCACCAGACCCATCGCCAGAGCCTGCTCAGCCCCGTACTGGCGGCACAGGAACCAGATCTCACGCGCCTTGCGCTGCCCCACCACCCGGGCCAGGAAGCCGGCACCGAAGCCGCCGTCAAAGCTGCCAACCCTTGGGCCTGTCTGGCCAAACACAGCATTATCAGCGGCCAAACTGAGGTCGCAGAGCAGGTGAAGCACCTGACCACCGCCGATGGCATAGCCAGCCACCAGGGCAATCACCACCTTGGGCAGGCTGCGGATGATGCGCTGCAGGTCGAGCACGTTGAGGCGAGGCAGCCCCTCCTCATCCAGATAACCGCCATCCCCGCGAACGCTCTGATCTCCTCCGGCGCAGAAGGCATAGCCACCGTCTTCAGCGGGGCCAACTCCCGTGAACAACACCACGCCGATGTCACTGGCATCGCGGATCCGCGTGAAGGCATCACAGAGCTCCACCACCGTGCGGGGCCGGAAGGCGTTACGCCGACGTGGACGATTGATCGCCACCCGGGCGATACCACCGGGACAGCGATCCAAAAGAATGTCTTGGTAGTCCCCCCAGGGCTCCCAGACCACGGTGGACTCCCCGGGGAGCACGCGGCGGTGTTGGTGATCGGTCATGGCCTCGCCCCATCGGCAGCGCCATTGTGATCACCCACCCGGATCTTCCGTCTGAAGAGTTCTGCGCAACTCCTGCCGCAGGCGCGCATCCCCGTCCCTGTCGGTACAGACCCGCAACAGGGCAGGACGGGCCTGGGCCCAGCCCCAAGCCAATGCCTCGGGGAGATCCTCCAGGCAAGCCAGCTGCCGCACCGGATGGCCATGGGCGGCGGCAAGGGCCAGCGGATCAACGGCCTGGGGCATGGCGAAGAGCTGCTCCAAGGCCTCCTGGGGGGCCGTCGGCACAGGCAGTTGCTGAAAGATGCCACCACCGCCGTTATCGATCAGCAGCACCAGCAAGGGAGGCCCATCGGCATCGGCTAGTAACCAGCCATTGCTGTCGTGTAACAGGGCGATGTCGCCGGTCAGCAAGAGGGTGCGCCCGCGGGCCCGGGCCAGGCCGAGCGCTAACGAGAGGGTGCCGTCAATCCCTGAGGCACCACGAAAACTGAAGCAGCGGATGCCGGGGCCGGCCGCGGGGGCGAAAGCCTGCCAGTCGCGCACGGGGCTGCTGGCGGCGAGCATCACCGTGCAGGGAGTCGGCAGCAACGGGGGGAGCGCTTGCATCAAAGCGGGCTCCGTGATCGCTCCCTGCTGCGGCAACAGGCGCTCCAGGGAGCGGCGAGCCTGCTGATCGCGTTGCTGCCACAGGCGACACAGACCGAGGCCGGCCGGTTCCGCGCCCGCAGGGACGGATGCGCACTGATCCTGTTGCTGCTTCCACCAGGTGGCCAGACCTGTCGACCACTGGGAGGCCTTGCGGAGGGGATCCAAACCGCGCTGATCGCCTTCACTGACGAGCACCTGAGCACCATTGCGTGCCTGCAACCAACGCTCAAGCCGGCGGCTGGCCGGCATCGGCCCCAGACGCAGCACCTGCAGATCGGCCGCGGAGAGCTCCTCTGGCCAAGGCAGACCGTCGGGGAGCAAGACATCCCAGGCACGAATCTGCCCGGGCAGCTCGGGGGGAACGGCGGCTAGGGGGTCCACCAGCACCGGCCAGCCACTGCGCTCCTGCCAGGCGAGTAAGGCCTGTTCATGGGCAGCCCGCAGAAGCGGACGACCTCGCCAGGGGCCGGCGATCACCAGGCCAGGACGGTCGGGATCGAGGGCGAAACGCGCCTCCCAGGGGGCTGCCTCCATGGGCTCCTGCAGGCAGCCTGCCTCGCCATCGCTCGTCGGGGCAGACCATCCGCTCCAGAAGTGCTCCTGCTCTTCCACAGAGGGATGGAGGGGTTCCTCAAAGGGGAGATTGAGGTGCACCGGGCCAGGCCAGTGGTGGGCCTCACGCCAGGCCTGAGCAGCTAGATCATGGATGGCGACTGGGAGCATGCGATCAAGACCGGCCAGATCAGCACTGCCACTCCAGCGACACACTGGAACCAGAAACGCCTCTTGATTCACCGTCTGGTTGGCACCGCAGTGCTTGAGACGCAGGGGCCGATCGGCGCTGAGCAGCAGCAGAGGCAGGCAGGAGCGATCAGCCTCCACGGCCGCCGGCAGCAGGTTGGCCACGGCGGTACCCGAGGTGGTGATCACGGCGCTGGCCCGGCCACTCGAGGCCGCGAGTCCGAGCGCATGAAAGGCGGCGGAGCGCTCATCGATCGCGGTGATGAGTCGGAGCAGACCTGCCCGCTGGAGCCCCCCAGCGGCATGGGCCAGCGGGCCACTGCGACTCCCGGGGCAGAGCACCACATCGGAGAGCCCATGGCCGATCAGGCCCTCGAGAAGCGCCACAGCGGCCTGCAGGTTGGCGAGTGGGCGCGTCAAAGGGAACCCCAGGGCTGATGCGATCCTCGTTGAATACGGATCCGGCCGGCCATGGACAGCCCACAAACAACGAGCCGTTCCGGCGGCAGCTGGCGCAGCCTCCTGGTTTGGGTGCTGGTGGCTCTGCTGCTGCGTTGGCTCGTGCTCGAGCCCCGCTGGATCCCGTCGGGCTCGATGCTGCCCACCCTGCAACTGCAGGACCGGATCCTGGTGGAGAAGCTGCGCCCCAGGCTGGCGGCAAGCCGGCATCAACCCCTGCCCCTGGGCAGCGTGGTGGTGTTTGCGGCACCGCCCCAACTGGTGATGGCGGGATACGACGCGAATGCGGCCTTGATCAAGCGGGTGGTGGGACGTCCTGGAGATGTCCTCGAAGTGCGCGATGGCGTGTTGCTGCGGAACGGACAACCGGTGAGCGAAGCCTGGCTGGAGGAGCCGATTGACTACACCCAGGGCGCGATCACAGTTCCACCGGATCAGCTCTGGGTGTTAGGCGACAACCGCAATGCCAGCCTCGATTCCCACCTCTGGGGCCCTCTACCCCAGGAACGAGTAATCGGCACAGCGGTCTGGCGCTACTGGCCGCTGAGCCGGTTCGGTCCGATACGGTTCCCCCACCCAACCGCTGCGGGCGTGATTCAGGCAGCTGCGGTAGGGTCAACGTCGTGACGGAGAGCACACGGGATGTTCAACCCGGAGTTCCTGACCACCGACAGCCAAGACGGCCAACCCGTCAACGGTCTGATTCAGTACCTGCAGGACCAGTCGCCTGACGTGCTGCAACGGGTGGCCAAATCCGCCAGCACCGATATTCAGGACATCATTCGCCACAACGTGCAGGGTCTGCTGGGCATGCTCCCCGGCGAGCACTTCGACGTGAAGGTGACCGCCAGCCGCGACAACCTCGCCAATCTGCTTGCCTCGGCCATGATGACTGGCTATTTCCTGCGCCAGATGGAACAGCGCAAGGAGCTGGAGGAAACGCTGTTCGGAGACGACGCCATGGCGGTCAATCCCGACGACGATCTCAAGCTCTGAATCTCAGCCAATGCTGGGATCTTCCGGCACCAGGCCGAGCTGAAGCAGCTGACGGTCAAGGTCTCCGAGAAACTGCCAGTTGCCATCGCTGGGGGCCCAGGGCCGTTTCAGAAGTTCGGCCCTGAGCTGCCCGACCTGGGCAAGGCCAAACGGGAGCGGAGCGCTGTAGTGAGCTGGCACCAGCCAGCGCAGTTCTGGCAGCCGCTCGAGTTGCTCCAACCACTGGATCAGAGCGGTGCGAGCCCTGGGCAAAACCAGCCGCTCGAGGACAGGTGCCACCTGCAGCCTTGGGCTCTGCTGCCCCATCAGAGCGGAAGCGGCCTGCTGCCAGCCCTCCTGCCAGGCAAAGGGATAAACCCCGAAATGGGCGCGGGCCGAACGAAGGCCAGGCTGAAAGGCATGGCGCAGCAAGACCCGAAAGCCTGGAATCTCCAGCCGCTCCGGCCTGAGATAAGAGGCAAACAACACCAGGCGTGCCCAACCGCGTCGACGGTTGACCAGGCTGTCTTCGAGGGGTTCGTCGCCACGATCTCGGGCGTGGAACAACAACGGGGTGGGATCGGTTTCGAACACCGCAGGAGGGTCAGCCCCAATCCCGACCAAGGCATCCGTCACGAGCAAGGCTCCGGACGGGCGATGCAGACAGCTGATCTCCTGGAAACGTCCAACGCCCAAATCCAGGGGGCCAAGGGAGATCCACTGGCACACATCACCATGGGGAACCCCGTCATCGAGCAAAACCTTGGTGCGATGGGCCGGCACCCCTAACAAGCTGAGGGGCAACGGCAAGGGGAAACTCCACTGGCCAGGGCACACCCACAAAGTGGCGTCAGGGAAAGCACGAGCCAGGGGAGCGAGAGGAAGTTTGTGCTCCAAGCCCGAGGCGGTGGGCAACACAATGGTGAGCACGGGGCCATGGTGCGCCTCCAAAGCCCGGATCCCGGCGCAAAGCTCGGCGGTGGGCGGAAGCGGGTTGATCAGCATCAGTCCCCCCGGCACCTTCACAACGGTGAGGCGAATCGGAACGGCCACGTAATAGATGCCCTGGAGCTGCTCAAAACTCCAGACCTGACCGGGGATCAGCTCCTCGACATAGGTGGCGCGCCGGCCGTAGGGATACAGAGGCAGCAGCGGCCAGAACCCCCAGTACTGGTCGGCACGACTATTCATTGCCAAGCCTCTCGCGCACCCTGGATTCGATAGCTCCAGACCCATGATCACAGGTCTTGATCACCGATCGAGCACCCGCAGCGCCAGCTCAGTTTCAGACGAGCCCAGAACCAAGAATCAAGGTGCAAACCAGGATCGAAATTTCTAGAGTCACCAAACTGATTCTTCCCAAGAGTGCGACGTCTTGCCCTAGCCCTGACTGCGATCTCGGCACTGACCCCTCAAGTCGCATTGGCCCAAATGGACCATCACCATGGACATCACGGCCATGGGATGCATCACGCAGAACCTGCAAACACGAAAGAGGCAGCACCCACCCATTCCGGCAACCATCAGCACCATGCCCATGGCATGGGACCAGCAGGCAGCACCTACGACCTGCGCTTTATCGATGGCATGGTCGAGCATCACACCGGGGCGTTGCGGATGAGTGAGTACGTCTTCAACATCGGCGCCCCTGGGGTGGGGGCGTTGGCAAACAGCATCTGGAACGAGCAGGCCCGTGAGATCAAGGCGATGCGCCAATGGCGCAAAGCCTGGTATCCGGATGCACCGGTTTATCCCGTGGCATTGCGCCCTAACGGGGACCCCAACTCCATGGCAGATCTGGTGCGCATGAGTCCTGATGTGATTGCCGCGATGCGCATGTCGGGAACGAAGCCAACGCGCGACAACAGGGTGCAGTGGTTCTTAGAGGGAATGATTGAGCACCATGGAGGCGCACTTCAGATGGCCCATGAGGCTCGGCAAAACTCCACCAACCCCACCGTCCTTCGCCTGGCGCGCGAGATCATCGTCGCCCAGCGCAAAGAGATCATCGAACTCCGCAAGATGCTGCAAAGCGGAGGACTGAATAAGCCGGACTACTACAAATTTGATGGCCTTTTCGCGCTGTGAAAGCAATCACTTTTAATGCCTTCACCACAACGATGATGGGATGGATCTCCATCTCATTCGCCCTCGTCGCTGCTTTCGTTGTCCATCCCATGGCCAGCCATGCTCACAGCAAAGGCATCTACCAATCCAAAGCTGACGCGCAACAACGTGCCAGTGAGATTGGTTGCAATACGCTGCATCAGAACAACGGAAAGTGGATGCCCTGCGCAGATGAGCGTAAACTCCACCGCCAACTTCGCAAGCAATGAACCAACGACCGCTTTCACGGCGAGCACGCAAAGTTCACCGTTGGCTGGTTCCAATCGCCGCTGTTCCGTTGCTGATCACCGCAGGCACGGGATCTCTCTACAGCTTGCTCTTGGAGCAAGACATTGATGCCTTCTGGCTGCTGAAGATCCACACCGGGAATTTCGGTGTTCTGAATCTTCAGCCCGTCTACCCAATGCTCTTGGGTGGGCTCACCGTCATCGTCACAGTTTCGGGTGCAGCGATGCTGTTAAAACCATCGCGATGACCCCCGTTCCCCGAAGCGGTCTCCCTGAAACCGCTTAATAACGCGCGAAGACGGAGGTTGTTCCGTCATGGGCAATGGCAAGCACCTCGAAACGTTCAGCCTCGACGCCAGCCACCTCCATCCCGGGAGAACCCATTGGCATCCCTGGAACTGCCAGACCTCGGATATTGGGCCGTTCTGTCAAAAGACGCTGAATCGCAGAAGCGGGCACATGCCCTTCGATCACATACCCCTCCACAACCGCGGTATGGCAAGAAGCTTGTTGTGGGCTGATGCCACGCGCTTTCTTCACGGCATCCATGTCCTCGGTGACATGGTCCTCAATGCGGTATCCCGCTGAAACGATGTGGGATCCCCATGACGTACAGCAACCGCAACTCGCCGATCGATACACCGTCATCTGAGGCCCGGTCGCCCCACTGTTGACGGGCATCGCAGCATCCCCTTTCACATCACCATGCGCCTCAAGCGGTTGACTCGCTGAAAGCAGCGAGACGACTACAAAGGCTCCAACCAAGCTCTGTCGCACGGCAGCTGAACACAGATGCGCAAAACGCGAAGCGTTCATGGATTCCTCAATGCAGCGAATTGAATCGACTCTCCGCATTATCGCGAGTTGCTCATAAACACACCCAGTTGCACAAAATTCCAGGGACAACTCGGGGACCAGCCCTTCAGACCTGTTCCAACAACTGGAAGCCAAGTGGCAGCAGCGGCCACCAGGGCCAGCGTTGATCGGCGCTAGTGACGGAACCAGATGGACTCACGGAAACGCCTACGGCCCTAACCACTCTTGCTTCGAGGCACAAATTACCTGGCGCGACTGGCCCACGGTGACCACGTCAAAGCCAAAGGGGCACCAGCCACCGCGGCCCAGTAGAGCGGCACGATTTCGTAACGCTATTAACACGAAAACGTGTTAGAAAGGCAGCGCTTGGGCAAGCGCCGCCGGCAGTGCCGTATCGACGCTGAGCGTTCGAACCCCGAGATGGACGCGCCTGGCGATCACCGTTTCCGCCAGATCTAGCTCGAAGGGCACAAACCCGCCTTCCGGACCAATCATCACCACCGCAGGGTCAGAAGCCACCTGCGCCAGGGACTGAGGGGCCTCCTGATGGGCAATCCAGCAGGGCCTACCAGCGCAGAGATCCGCCAGTTGATCCTCCACGAAGGGGCGAAAGCGTTGATGCAAATGCACCGTTGGCGCCAGCGTGTCTTGGGATCGTTCCAGCCCCGCCTCGAGGGCCTCCTGGAGCTTGCCTGGATGCAGAAGCGGGGTCTGCCAGTAGCTCTTCTCCACCCTGGCGCTATTGATCAGGTGCAGGTTCGACACACCGAACTCCGCCACCGTGCGCAGGATGCGACGCAACATCTTCGGGCGCGGCAATGCCAACACGACGTCGAAGCGATGGCGCGGTGGCGGTGGATCCGTCAGAGAGACATTCAGGCAGACCGACTGCCCATCCATCGACGTGATCCGGGCCTTCCCGCGCCATCCACCCAGCAAACCCACACGCACCTGATCGCCAACAGCGCCTTTGAGTTGCACCGACAGATGGTGAGCCCGGCGCCCCTCCAACCGCACCGTGGAAGGATCGATCCAGGGGTCGGAGGATCGCAGCAGGATGATGTTCACAGCGACATCGCCCGTTCTCGCCCTTGCCGTGAACGACTGGGATCTCAATAGCATGGTGAAGTGCCATGCAGCCTTGGAAGGGCCCCGTGGAGCTCAGCGATGCACCAGGCCCAAGCCCATGCCTTATCGAGCGAGGCGCTGATTCGCTCCTTAGGCAGTGATCAAGACTGTGGACTCTCGGAACTCGAAGCACGAGCCCGGCTGCTCTCCCACGGGGCCAACACCCTGCAGGTCCAATCAAGAACGCCAGCCTGGCGCCATTTCCTGCAGCAGTTCAACAGTCCACTGCTGATCACACTGCTGGCGGTGGCCCTCATGAAAATGCTCCTGGGGGAGGCAACCGATGCCCTGGTGATCAGCAGCGTCACCCTGATCAATGCCGTGATCGGCTTTGTGCAGGAAAGGAGGGCGGAGTCGGCGATCGCAGCCCTCGCGCAGGTGCTCCGCTCCGATGTGGAGGTCGTCCGCGACGGGTCCCTGCAGAACCTGCCGTCCGATCAGCTGGTGCCCGGTGATGTGATTCAGCTGGAGGCTGGACAACGGGTTCCTGCCGATCTGCGCTTGCTCACGCAGCGCAATCTCGAGGTGGATGAATCGATGCTCACCGGTGAATCGCTTCCGGTGCGTAAAGGCACCGCAGCGGTGGCACCGGACACTCCCCTGGCCGAGCGTCGTCCAATCGCCTACGCAGGAACGCACGTGACGGCAGGGGAAGCCTGTGCCCTTGTGATTGCGACCGGTAATGACACGGAAGTGGGTCAGATCTCGAGCTCCCTGCAACAGCGCAGCCAGCTCACCACGCCGCTGACGCGGCAGTTCGTTCGCTTCAGCCACACCCTGCTGAAGGCCGTGCTGGTGCTTGCCGCACTCACATTGATGGTGGGCCTTGGCCGGGGCAAGGGACTTGAAGAGATGGTCGACGGTGCCATCGCCCTGGCGGTGGGGGCGATCCCTGAGGAACTCCCCGCAATCGTAACGATCACCTTGGCGATTGGCGTGAAACGGATGGCGCGGCGACGGGCGATCATCCGCAAACTGCCGGCGGTGGAAACCCTGGGCAGCACCACCGTGATCTGCTCAGACAAAACAGGAACGCTCACCCAAAACCGCATGACGGTGAAGCACCTCTACGCCGGCGGAACACTGGTGGCACTCGAGGATCTCTGGCCCGGCAACGAACGCGGGAGCGCGGACCTGCACAACATGGCCCTGGAGGAGACGCTTGTGGCTGGATTGCTGTGCAGCAATGCTCGGGTGGATGACGGCAACACCCTGGTCGGCGATCCCACAGAAACGGCTCTGCTGGCAGCCGCCCATTCCCTCGGCATGGATCAGGGCGCAGCAAGGACTCGCTATCCCCGCCGCGATGCAATCCCGTTTGAATCGGAACAACAATTCATGGCCACACTCCATGGCCGGGAGCGCATCCTTCTCAAAGGGTCGGTGGAGGCTGTGCTCGCCCGCTGCAGCCGACAGCTCAATACGGAAGGGCAGCCAGAAGCGCTGAATAGGGCCGCCATCGATCGGGCTGTGTCAACGATGGCGATGGCTGGTGAACGGGTGCTCGCCTTCGCCATCGGCAAAGCCGATCGATCGCAGCGGCAGCTCCGGCATCAGGACGTGATGGCCAACCTCGACTTCATTGGACTGCAGGGGATGCAAGATCCCCCACGCCCCGAGGCAATTCAGGCAGTGGCCACCTGCCGGGCGGCCGGCATCCGCGTGAAGCTGATCACCGGCGACCACCGCGAAACCGCCGCCGCCATCGCCAGACAGATCGGCATCGGAAGCGGCGGTGACACCATCGACGGCAGGCAGTTAGCCGCCATGGACGAGGCGACCATCGCGCGGGTGGTGCAGCGCGTCGATGTGTTCGCCCGGATCGCTCCAGCCCAGAAGCTGGCCCTGGTGGAAGCGCTGCAGAGCCATGGGGAGGTGGTGGCGATGACCGGTGATGGTGTGAACGATGCGCCAGCGCTCCGCCAGGCCGACATTGGAATCGCCATGGGAGCCGGAGGCACTGAAGTGGCCCGGGATGCCGCCGACATGCTGCTGACGGACGACAACTTCGCCACGATCGAGGCTGCCGTTGAGGAAGGTCGCACAGTCGCGCTGAATCTGCACAAGACCCTGGCCTTCGTGCTGCCGGTCAGTGGAGGGGCCTCGATGACCATCCTGTTGGGCGCGGCCCTTGGGACGGCGCTGCCCGTCACAGCGCTGCAGGTGCTCTGGTTGAACATGGTCTGCTCTCTGACCATGTCGATCGCCCTGGCCTTTGAACCCAGCTGTGCGGCGCTCATGAAGCAGCCCCCGCGTCCCCCAGGTCAGCCGTTACTGAGCCAAGGGCTGATCCAACGGGTGTTGGTGGTCTCAGCGTTCAACTGGACGGTGGTGTTCGGACTGTTTCTGTGGAGCGAGCAACACCTCGGGGATCTAGCGCTGGCGCGCACGATGGCGGTGCAGGGTCTGGTGCTCGCCCACCTGGTGTATCTGGTCTGCATTAGCCACTGGCGAGGCAGCCTTGGCCAGTGGCGAGGAAGCCTTGGCCGCTGGCGCCAGATCGCGATGGCGCCAGCGGTGCCCCTCGGGATCCTGGCCACCGTGGCCGTGCAAACCCTCTTCAGCCAGAGCTCCTGGATGAATCGATTCCTCGGCACCAGCCCGTTGTCGTTTGGGTCACTGATGATCTGCGCTCTACCGATGGTGCTGATGGTGCCGGTGGCATCACTGGCAGAACGTCTCGATCCCAGCGACGGCACGGCGTTTTGAGTCGCCTCACCGTCGGATCTGCCGCAAGCCTGCACACCCCCTGAATCAAGCCGAACGGATCCCTAGGTTCCGCCTGACCCATGCCGCAGGTTGACCGCATGTTCCGATCAGTGATCAGCACCTTGACGCTCAGCTTGAGCTTGGGCCTGAGCCTGCCTCTGGCCGCAGACGCCGGCGGATTTCGCACCGGCACCTATCAGACCAAGGATCACTCCAGCAGCAACCGCAGCATCACCTCCGGCATGGAGGAGATTCGCAGTGAGCGCAGCTACAGCAACAGCCTCAGCGGCAGCAGCCAAGTGGAGCATCTGGGAATGACCATCGCGGGGGATGGCTTCCAGTTGAGCCGACAGGGACAACAGTTGATCGAAAGCAGCGGAAGCAATGAACTGAGCCAGGGACTTTCGGCGGCTGGCCTCAGCCAGTCGGAGCTGATGAACTGGAGCAGCTCGGCTACCGCCTCCAGCAGCAGCAGCGTTGACCATGACCTGAAGCTGAAACTTCCCGGCATCGGCCTGCAGAGCCTGATCAGTGATCAGGGTCTACAGGCCATCGACAGCACAGCGGCTGGGCGCCAAAGCCTCTCTGGTGACGCGATCAGCCTGCAGTCCTCCGATATCGGATCAAGCTCATCGCTGGAGAGCCTGAACGATGGCCTGCAACTCAACCTCAACGGCAGCCTCGACATTCGAATGGAACGGGGCGGCCAAAACGGCGCTTACACCATGGAGGAATCGGGCCGGCAGCACTTGCATTCGCTGGAGCGCTTCACCGGTAGCAGCGTGTTCAGCTCGGAGCGCACGGGCCGCGGTGACCTCTTCGCATTCGACTGATGCAGTGGAGTCGAGACAACAGCGGATGGAGCCAACCAAAGGGTCTCATCGCGGCAGGTGCCTTAATCGCAGGGCTGCTGGGAGGGCTGGGAATCCAGCCTGGCCGGGTCCTCGCCCAACAGAGCGCCATGGACGCCGAGCAAAGCAACAACAACCAGGCGATCGCTACCCCGAACAACAACCAAACCAACCAATCGAGCAGCTTCAGCACGGGTGGTGATCTCATTCAGCAAAACATCAACCCAGCCATCGGCAAGCTGGGGGTGATGACCGTGGGCAAAGGAGGGATCAGTTGCGAATCATCGAGCGTGTATCTGCAGCTGGGCATCTACCCTTACGACAATCAGTACTACGCCGTCTTTGACGACAACGTGCGCGACAAGGACTGGATGCCCCAGGGGGCCTTCGGTGTCTCGATTCCCTTTGGTCCCCAGGTCTCCAGCTGCGTGGAGGCGATCCGCCACCAAACCCGCCAGGTGACGGTCGCCACCGAAGCGGGGGTGCTGCGCCATTGCCTCAGCCTGAGGCCTGCAGTGCAGGAACTGCAGCTCGCGAAGCAACGGATTGCCCGAGCCTTTCCGATCCTGGCCGATGGCTGCCGTGAGATCTGGGGCCTTCCTCCCGATCCGTGGGAGTCTGAGGATCAAGCATCGGCTGTAAGTGGGTCCTGAGCTTGCGCAGGGCGAGCCGCTCCAGGCGCTGCACCTGATAGCGACTCAGGCCCATCCCATCAGCAACCTGACTAAGGCTAACCATGTCGCCATCCCCATAACGCAGCGCCAGGATCTGCTGCTCCCGGGCACTCAAACGCCCAATCACCTGGTACAGCCACCCATAGTCATCATCCGGCTCCTGAAGCCGGCCATCCCAGACCGTCTCAAGCAGCGAACTACTGGGCTCAGTGGCATCGAGCCGTTGATCCAGCGAAGCGAGGCGCGAGAGTTGGAGTGCACGCAACACGAAGCGGAGCCGTTCCGGCTTTTCCTCTAATTCCGCTGCGATCGCCTCGATTGAGCCAGAGCGATCGGGGCCGGAGAGCAACGTATTCACCTTGAAGGCGAGCTGAAGCACGTTGGCGGGAATATGAATGGAGCTGTGCTGCTCATGGAGAAAGCGATTCAACGCCTCCTTCACCCACCAGAAGGCATAGGTGGAAAAGCGATAGCCACGGGCGGGGTCAAATTTCTGAGCAGCGCGGATCAGCCCAAGATTGCCCGCCTGAACGGCATCCATCGGATCGATGCCCAACTGTTGAAGTCGGGAATGGGAACGCTTCACCACCGCCACCACAAGCCGCAGGTTGGCTGTGACCACCCGGGAGAGAGCCCGCTGCCCACTGCGAATGCGTCGAGCATCAGGGGCAGCGTCACGGCGCCAGGACTGGATCAATGTGCCCAGATGAATCTCCTCCGCAGTCGTCAGCAAGGGGGAGCCGGCGATCTGGCGCAGGTAATCCGTGAATGCATCGGCCATCAGAGCCACCAGCAGGGACTGCAACAGGTTCTGATTGCGGGAGCGAGACGTCCATGCACTTTCGCGACACCGGAGCGGTGATGCCTCAGATCACCAGCAGGCGGGGATTCCAACCAGGCCAGCAACACAGGATCAGGCGAGTGAACCAAGCCAGCCATGAGAGAGCCTTCCAGCGGCCCTGATGTGCACACCAGCAGCCCAGGCCATCGCATCCGCCAGTCAGGCATGGGGCAGCGAGGGCGGCTGGACCCCTTTGTGGAGACCCGCAAACCCAAAGAACACAGCTGCTGCCCCCACTGCGGAGCCACCGTCCACCAGGGACGCTGGAGCTGGCATCAGGCCTTGGAGCGTGCAGCCGCCCTGACCTGTCCAGCCTGCCGACGCATTGCCGAACGCCTACCGGCCGGGGAACTCAAGCTCAGCGGCCCCTTCCTCGCCGAACACCATGACGAGGTGATGCAGCTGCTGCTGCACAACGAGCAGCGCTATCGCTCGGAACACCCTCTCGAACGCCTGATGTGGATCGAGAGCAATGACCTCAGCGGAGCCACCGTGATTGCCTTCAGCGGCCACCACATCACCCGGGGTCTGGCTCAGCGGCTTCAGGATGCCTACGGCGGTTGCCTTAGCGGCGACAACGTCCCTCCCGGCAGCATGCTGCAGCTTCACTGGCACCGTTGAGCAGGGCGCAGTGGCCTGCATGGCAGCGCGGCAAAGGCTGGGCAGATCCGTAGAACTGGCTGGAATCAGCAGAAGCTTTGGCTTGGCTGAGCGAGTGAATGCATCCCGCCATGACCCACCCGCACTGCCAGACCTGCAGCTTCTGGGACCAGGCCCACGGGCTGGAGCGAACCAGCCTCGGCGCCATCGCCCCATGCACCCGTCACGCCCCCAGACACTTCCACCTGGAGACGATTGCGCTGACGGGCTCACCTCCCGACCTTCAGGCCTTTCTCAATCACGACAACAGCATCGATGACCTGCAGATTCCGATGGCGATCTGGCCCTACACCAGTCGCAACCAGATGTGCGGTGACTACAAGCCCTGCGACCTGGAAGAAGGGGTGAGGCGACACCGCATGCAATCCGCCCCGCTGCTCTAAAACAAGCGTGCAACACGACACAAGACACGACTGGGCCGCGGAGGTGAACCGCCGCCCACCAGTGCTAGATCTCGAACCAGGCCTCTTTACCTGGAAGCAGCCGGAGCGGATCGCCGCCTCGCTACTGCGCTCGGCCCAACAAAGTCGCGCGCGGAAGCGCAGTGTGTATGGCAGTGCCATGGCCATGCTCTGCCTCTACATCAACCGAGCGGGCCGCAAGCTCCCGTCCGGTCAACGCCTGGTGCTCAACCAGGCGAAGCACTGCCTAAGGGAGCAGTCCGGTCGCCTGGCGCACCTTGACTTCGTAGAAGGTTGAGAACGTCACGATCGCTGAGCTGTTCAAAGCGCTCATACCAGAGGCCGACTGCAGACAGGTGATCCACCAGACGCAAGACCTCCAGACGGTCGACATGCAGACGCATGGTCTCCTCTAAGGAGCGATCCATCACCGGAACGGCCAGGGTGAGCAGCGATGGCCGGGCCAGGCGCAAGGACTGAAGCGCCGCTAGCACCGTCATGCCGGTGGCAATCCCGTCATCAACCACGATCAGATGGTGATTGAACAGGCGACCGAGGTCGGGGCCATCGAACAAACAATGGCGACGCTCCAGCTCCTCCTGGGCGTTGAGTAGCCAATCCTGGGCCTGGGGAAGCATGGACCAGGCTGGATCACCGGGCTCATGGCGCCAGAGCACCACGCCCTCTCCAGCCACAGCACCAAGGGCAAGTTCTGGCCTGGAGGGCTCGACAATTTTGCGCACCGACCAGGTGAGCAGTGGCAGATCTAAGCGCTGCGCCATTGCAGCCGCCACAGCGACACCACCACGGGGAAGGGCTACCAAACAGGTATCAGCACGGGCTCCAGCACAGTCCTGCAGGCATTCGGCAAGCGCCAGACCAGCCTGATGGCGATCGACCCAAACGGGAGCTTGATGATCCATGACGACAAACAATTGAGAGGTCTGGATCTGACCTAGGTCTGGCAGGAAGACAGCAGGAGAGGCGGCCCGGGAATGCTGCGGATCAGGTGGAGGCCAGCAGCCGCAGCTTGCGCAACAACAGCCCCATCACCGTGCCCCTCCGAATCACGAGATCGGCATCAAGCTCCATCCCGGGGCGCAGAACACAGCGACGCTGCCCGCGCACCAAATGATCCGCGACAGGGCTGATCGTGACGGCATAGCGACCGTCAACGGCATCAGCAGCGATGGCCTGGATGCGCCCGTCCAGCACCCCAAAATCCGTGTGTGGGCAACTGCCCACGCGCAAATAAGCCCGCTGGCCAGACTTGAGCGGCGCCACATCTCGAGAGGGAAGCTGAACCTTGATGGCCAGGGGCTGGCCCTTTGGAGCCAGGGTGGCCACCACCTCCCCGGGTTGGAGCACCTGGCCCGGGTAACGCAGCTTGGTCTCCACAACCGTGCCATCCACTGGCGCTAGAAGGCGGGACTGCTGTCGAGCCAGGGCGGTCTCTCGGAGCCGACCATCCACAGCCGCCAGTTGACGCTCCAACTCAGCACGGGCACTGATCGTGGCACTGAGGGACTGGCGCAAACGCGCCTGCTCGGCCTGCAGTCGGGCCCGCTGCTCACCGACCCCAAGGCGTGCTTGATCGAGTTGGCTTTTAGCGACTGCGACGCCGGCCTCCTTCTCCTCAAGAAGCAGCTGGGGGATGGCCCCCTCCGCGGCCAAGCCGCGGAGTCGCTGAAGCTCCCGATCCTGGAAACGGGAACCAGCAAGCGCCTGGGCGACCCCACCGCGGGCCGTCGCGATCTGAGTTGTCATCAACCGATGGATGGATCGGGATTGGGCCTGCAGATCGGTGAACTGTTGAGCAGCCTGGTGAAGCTGCTCCTGTAGCTGCGCGCGCTCACGCTGCAGTTGGCGCTGTTGAGAGTTAATCGCCTCGAGATCCAACTGGGCGAGCAGTTGACCGGCCCGCACCTGTTGATTGGGGGACACGAGCACCCGCTGAAGGCGACCACCACCAAGGGCCTGCACGGGAGAGTTTTCGCCCCGCGGCCGCACACTGCCAGGAGCTCTGACCGACTCATCAAAGGGCCAGACGCAAGCCAGCAACAGCAGCGCCGCTCCAGCGGCGGCTGTTCGCACACCCAACTGGTGAGCCCAAGCACCTGGAGGTGGCAAAAACTCATCGGCTGCAGCAGGGGGCAGCTGATGGGGCACGTGATGGAGCGGGGTTGTCATCAAGCCACCTGCAGGAAGGGAGACACAGGGGCGTGATCACGCAGCAGTCGAGGTGTGTTCTGCGCCAGCACCTTTCCCTGCTCCAGATAGATGATCCAGTCGGCCCGAATGATCACCGAAGGGCGATGACTAATGAGCACGGTGGTGCGCCCCTTGCGCTGCTCCAGCAACGTCTCCATCAAACGGCTCTCGAGCACAGGGTCGAGGGCGGAGGTGGCTTCATCGAGGATCAACACAGGCGGATTGCTAATCAGAGCCCGGGCAATCGCCAAGCGCTGACGCTGACCGCCGGAGAGATTGGCACCGAACTCGCCAAGCACAGTGCGATAACCATCGGGCAACTGGCGAATGAAATCATCAGCAAGGGACAGCTGACAGGCCTCCACCACTCGCTCAAAACTGACCCCAGGATGGGCAAAGGTGAAATTGTCGAAAATTGAACGATTGAAGATGATCGACTCCTGGGGAACCAATACAACCTGGGCACGAAGACAATCCAGCGAAAGATCCTGACTGTTGAAAGGCCCGTAATGAAGGGTTCCATGATCTGGGGGATAGATCCCAGCAAGAATCTTGCTAAGGGTGCTCTTGCCACACCCGGATTCGCCCACGAGGGCCGAGGTCAAGCCACCGGGAATCATCAGGGAAAGATCCTGCAAGAGCGGGCGACGACCAGGGTGGTTGTAGGTGATGGCTTCACAACGAATGGATGCATCAGCCGGAATGGCAACATCACAACCGGAGCCACTGCCAAAAGCCTCAGCTTTACGCTCAAGCACATCACTCATGCGCCGGATCACCACATCGGCGAGTAATAACTCCTGAGTGATGCCACTGAGGGAAGCCAGAAGCCCGAGCACATTGGCACCGAAGCCATTGAACGCCAGCAACTGACCAATCGAGAGCTCCCGCGCAATCACGAAGGAACTGCCATACCAGAGCAACGCCACAGTGATCACGCTGCCTAAAGCACCGGTCAGCGTGGATTCAGTCAGTTGTAAACGCAATTCACGCCAGGCGAGGTGAGACATGCGTCCAAAATTGCTCTGGTATTCCTGCCAGGCCTGAGCGAAGGCATCACTGGTTTTAAGCACACTCGCACCACGAAACAGTTCCACCAAAAAGCCTTGGTTATCAGCAGAGCGAACAAGCAGTTCCTGGGAAGCGGCCTTCAAAGCAGGAAGAAAAACCAGACTGCAGGCAATCACCACTGAATAGCCGACCAAAGCCGCCAGGGTCAGTTGCGGGGAATAGGCCCACATGAACAGGAGCGAAATCAATGCGATACAGAACTGACTGGGTAGCCCCAGCACAACGGAACCGATCAGACTGTTCACGTGCTCGATATCTCCGATTCGGCTCACCGCCTCACCGCTACGGTGCGTTTCGAAATAGCGGAGCGGAAGCAGCAACAACTGACGGCCGTAATGCATCACCATCTGGAGCTGCAGCTTCTGGCCGAAATAGCCCACCAAGTGCCCCTGGAGTTGCCCGATCAAGGAACGAAAACCGAAGAGCAGCATCAAGCCAAGGCAAAGACTCACGAGCATGCGCTGATCACCCCGAACCAAGACGTCATCGGTGAGCAATTGCATCAGCAGTGGCAACCCCAGAGACATCAAGCCCACCACGACATTGAGCAGAAGGGCCTGAAACAACAAGCGCCGAAAGGGAACGACGTAGCGCAGCAGGACGGCAAGGGCATGGCTCGGAGCCTCAGAAGTGTCCGGTCGGCGTGCAGGATCGGGCTCCAGAAGCAACACCACGCCATCATTCCAATGCTGAAGGAAACGCTCGCGACTTAGACGGCGCAGGCCAACAGCAGGGTCGGCGATCAAGACTTCGTCATCCACAAGGCGATGGAGGACAACCCAGTGCTGACCATCCCAATGACAAATCAAAGGGAGAGGCACCTCCTGTAGTGCATCAAGAAATCGTTCAGGGGCCCTAGCGGCACGGGCCGTGAAACCAAGCTGCTCCGCACCCCGTCGTAGCCCAAGCAACGTTGTGCCGTTACTGGTCGTACCAACGGCATCGCGAATCAATCCCTGAGAAAGCGTGATCCCATGGGCTTTGGCCACCGTCGCCAGGCAGGCGGCACCGCAGTCCTCCTCATCGAATTGACGAACACAGGGATAGTTGTTCCAGTGATTGACAAACCACCGAAGCAAGAGTTTTGGGCTCCGCACGATTCAGATCATCAGCAAAATAGAAAACCCAGCTGCGGAAAAATCCACAGCTGAGCAAGGTTCAGGAAAAACTACGAATCGAGGCACGATTACGCATGAGTCCGTTAAACGAAGTCGCCGATGAACCCAATGCAGCAAATGCGATCGAGTTGGCAAAATTCGCCTGATTATTGAGAGCAACAGTGTTGTCTAGATCAATAGCAGGAGCAACGGTGGTAGCGATCCTGGGCGAGATGGTAGTCGTCGTACGAGGCGAAATATTGGTTGTGATGCGCGGCGAGATGGTAATCAACGAGCCGCCACCACCAATCACTTCGGCCTGGCAATCAGTGAGAGTTTCCATGTTTAAAAGAATAAAAGGGCGGCACGAGGCCGCCCAGTTGAACCAGAAATCAGGCGTCCTGACCGAGAAGAATCAGGCCAATGTTGCCCTGGGAGTTACCACCGGACATAGCCGAAGAACGGTTACGTGCAACAGCGCGGTCAGAACTGTAGTTCTTGCCATAGTTGACAGCAAATGCAGCCTGACGGGTGGACCGAGAAGCACCACCCCAGCGACGATCGCGACCATTGCCACCACGTTCACCACCCTGGAGGGTCTCAGCGTGGAGATCAGAAATCAGTTCAAAAGTCATTGAGAACGATCCAAAAAGGAACAAAGAAGAGGCGCGCGCCCCACACAGTCATAGGTAAAACAACCACAAGCAACTCACCCATCAACAGAAACGCAGCTAAACATCAGCAGATCAACGTCACACCAAACTGAAGATCAGATCAGCAGCCGAAACGCTGCATCGTCGCAGCGACTTAAAACCACAATTGCAAATAAGATTCAGTTGTCGAGCAAACAGCTTCAACGTTCCATGAACAACCGTATTCGCGTGCTGCAAAGACAACCAAAGAGGATCTCGATCACGCTCAGCCACAACGTTCATGATGCCCTGCTCACCCGTTCAGAAGAAGAGGGACGATCCGTTTCAAACCTCTGCGCATTTCTACTCGAAGAAGCGCTACGCGATCCGTTACGCAATGGCCAGGCCAACATGAGCTATGGCCAGGGCAATGGCCACCAACAAACCCTCGCCGGCAAACATCCACCCGGCAACAAACCCCGTTATTTCTAAACAGGGAAAAGCCCCGACTCCATCTGTCGGGGCTTTTTTGTGGCCGCACGTGACAACTTAGACCGTTGGACGCAGAACAAGCTGCCAGAGCTGACCATGACGGGAGCGAAAAAAACCAGCACATGCCAGCAGATAGTATCGCCACATCCTGAAGAAATCCTCACTCAGCCATCCTCTAAGGTGCGGCCATTGTTCCTCAAAATTCATCCACCAAGCCAACAGTGTTTGCTCATAATGCGGACCATAGTTCTCCCAACTTTGAAGATCAAACATACCTTCAAGACCCCTGGCAAGCTGCGAAGGGGAAGGGAGTCGTCCCCCAGGGAAAATATAACGGTCAATCCAGGGGTCCGCTTGATTAGAAAAAACAAAGTGTCCGATGGTCTGAAGCATAAGCAAGCCTTCTGGGTCGAGCATCTGCTTAAGAACTCGATGAAAATTACTGTGGTTAGATGGCCCCACATGCTCAAACATTCCAACCGATACAATCCGGTCGAAGCGATCAAGGCCGAGCGACGGAAGAGCTCGGTAATCAGCGAGAATCACCTCAATCGGAAGATCGGAATAATGATCACGGACATGGCAATACTGCCGCGATGAAATGGTGATTCCAGTTCCGATGACGCCGTAATGCTCGCAGGCAAACGCCAATAATCCACCCCATCCACAGCCCACATCTAACAAGCGCTGTCCCGGTTGAAGCTGCAACTTGCGGCAGATCAGATCAAGCTTGCGCTCCTGGGCCTGATCGAGATTGTCACCCTCTTGCCAGATTGCACAACTATAAATCCTGCGACGATCGAGCATTGCCGTGTAAACACGGGGATCGATATCGTAGTGAATCTGGCCAACGCGAAAGGCGCGATGAATCGCCTGGGGGTTCAATAACCATTCCTGAAAACGGATCCAGGCCTCACGTACCCCCATCAACGGACTAGCTTCCAATTGCCGTCGAGCACGCAACAACCTGGAAATCAGCTCGGGCAGATCATCACAATCCCAATCACCGGATACATAGCGTTCCCCAAGTGCAAGCCCACCACGCTGAATCAGATCCGATAAAAAAGCCTGATCATGCACATGGATGTCATGGGATCTTGCACCATCAAAGCGAACATCTGCAAGCGAAGACACCTGCTGAAGAAGAACTGGAAGTGTCATGCAGAGGACTGAAGAGCTTCATAAGAAAACCATATTTGAAAGCATTCATTCAGCCCTTGCATCGCTTTCGCAGCAGACCACCAGCAACGCTGAATCCCCATCAATTCATGGCGACTATTCAATGGGAATCCTGACCGCATCGGTCTCGATGGCCCCCGCCTTTCTTGGAATCGTGATCGTGAGCTCACCATTCACACAATGGGCCTTGACTGCTTGCAGGTCGGCATCATCCGGCAGCGTAAAGCTACGACTAAAGCTCCCGTACTGACGCTCTACCCGATGAAAGCGGGGGTGTTTCTCCTCCTTCTCTTTCTTCCTCTCACCCTGAAGTGTGAGGCGGTCTCCGGAGACCATGACCGACACATCATCACGACGCAGTCCGGGAAGATCAACCTTGAATTGATAGTTTCCATTGGCCTCATAAATGTCCACGCGTGGCCCCCATTCATTCCATGGCATGGTGGCCGTATAGGGAAACGACGGCATGGCAAGGGCTTTGTCCATGATCGCTTCGATGTCATTAAGCGGTTCCCACTTGATCAAGCTCATGACGTCACCTCAAAGAGGATGCAGTAGACCTTTTCAAGTTATGGGTACACACGAGGTCTGGAGAACGCCGTCACCGATCTGCAGTAGCAGCACAGCATGGAATCAGTCACGACAGATCCATTCCTGAGCCTCAAGCATTCGTCCCCCCGTGAAAAGATGCACCTTGGGTTCGGCGAACCCAGCGACGAGACGCTGCACCAGTTGCTGCCAAGCCTCAGCAGTGACCACGGCAAGTCGGCTTGGTTGCTGCCGGTAAGAATGAATCAGCCGTAGGTGATCGCGCAGACCACTCAAGGCCAGCCAACCATCAAACTGCCGCAGATCCACCAGCACACGCGGTCGTTCACCAGCACTGAAGAGGCGAGAGAGATCATCCTCGATCCGAAGGTATGAGCCCCGGTCGAGTGAGCCAATCAAAGTAACCGTAATCACATCACCGGCACGCTCGAGATGAATCGTTCCAAGCGATTCACTCAACCAGCGACGTGCCTCCTCAAGAGCATGGAGGGGGAATACACGCACCGGACAGGGGAGGATGAGGCCCATGGCGTGCATGGCATGACGCAGCAAGGGAAGATCCGTAACAACAGCGAGACGCTCAAAGCCATCCCAATGCCGCAAGCCGAGAGTCGCGTCATCAAAGGCCGCAGCCGCACTGAAGCGCTGGAAATCTGAATCAAACACGATCAACGCTCGCACCCGATCGTTCTCCAACAGATTCGATTCGATCGTGGGCACAACGACCGCTTGCATCTCGCTTTCACTCACCTGTCCGCTGCAACGAAAGCCCACGGTTGCTGAGGGCAGATCCTCGATCAGCTCAATCATGGAATGGTGATGACGACCGCCGAACCGTATCGGTCAATCCTGTGAGCGAACTGGCCTGCACCACACGAGAGGCAGCAATGGAGTGAGGCGTCTGCGGATCTGCTGCAAGGCTTAGAAGCGAGCCACCCCGTTTGCAGAGTGCTTGTGCATTGACCCGACAGCGCATGGCAAACAGCAACGGTAAGTTTCATCTCGATTCACCGGCCTTTCACAATGGCGATCTCATCCCCGCCATCCACGCTGCCGACAGTCTCAATCTCTCTCCCCCCCTGCGCTGGGCAGGCGCTCCCACGGGGACGAGTAGTTTCTCCTTGATCGTTGATGACCCGGATGTTCCTGCTGGGCCTTGGGTGCACTGGGTTCTCTTCAACATTCCTGCCGATCAACGCTCGCTGACGGCCGCTCAGCCCCAATCGCTGCAACTGTCCAATGGCGCACGCCATGGCAGCTGCTGGGGAATCAACCGCTATCAGCGCATTGGTTATCAAGGTCCGTTCCCGCCCAATGGGGAGCTGCACCGTTATGTCTTTCAGATCGCTGCCCTCGATTCCCATCTGCCCTTGCCAGCAGGCAGCACGGTGTCGGCCCTGCGGACAGCCATGCAGCCCCATGTGCTCGCGGAAGCCAGCCTGACCGGTCTCTACGGCCGCAGCACCTAAAGGACACCCCTTCTTTTCAGGAAGGCTGAAGCCGAGCCGCAGGAGGCGTTGATTGGATCATCACGGTCAAACAATCGTCATGACAGCCAGTGTTCTCGACATCCAACCATGACCCCGCTGCAGCCAACGTGGGCTGGTTTCTGCTCGGATTGCTCCTACTCCAATCGTTCAGTGCGTCGTCGTCATCAAAGGGGCTGAATCGCAGGCAGACGCGACGACGACGCGGTTGCGACGCGAAGCAGTAGCGCCCCCATCCATCGGCCCATGCAGAGACCAGCCTTCCCTGAGAAACCAAGGGATTCATGCGCGTGTTGTTGCTCTATCCGCAGTTCCCGATCACTTTCTGGAGCCTGCATGGAGCGCTGGAATTACTGGGGAGGAAGGTGCTTCTGCCACCTCTAGGTCTGATCACCGTGGCGGCATTACTGCCAGAGCGCTGGGAGTTGCGACTGGTGGACACCAACATCCGTCCGGTGAGCCTCCAGGACTGGGCCTGGGCGGATCTGGTGATCGCCTCCGCCATGCTCGTGCAACGCCATCACCTGGCGCAGCTCATTCGCAGCGCCAAGGAACACCAGCTACCGGTGGCCGTGGGTGGTCCCTTTGCCACGTCGACGCCGGATGCAGCGGAGTTAAGAGAGGCGGATTATCTGATCCTCGATGAAGGGGAAATCACGATCCCGCTGTTCTTGAAGGCCCTCGAACGAGGTCAGAAACAAGGACTATTTAAAGCGAGCGGTGAACGACCGGATGTGCAGACATCACCGATCCCACGTTTCGATCTACTCGACCAGCAGCACTACAGCCTGATGGCTGTGCAGTTCTCGAGGGGCTGCCCGTATCAATGCGAATTCTGCGACATTATTGTTCTCTACGGTCGCAAGCCTCGCACCAAGGAACCATCGCAGCTCTTGGCTGAATTCGACTGTTTATACCGCTTGGGATGGCGTGGCGAAATCTTCCTTGTTGATGACAATTTCATCGGCAACAAACGCAATGTGAAGCGGCTGCTGCCAGTGCTTCAGCACTGGCAGCGCATCCACAACTGGCCCTTCAGCTTCACCACCGAAGCCTCCCTGGATCTCGCACAAGATGAGGAGCTAATGATCGCCATGGCGATGGCAGGCTTCAAGCGTGTATTTCTCGGGATTGAAACTCCCGATCAAAACAGTCTCAAACTCACACACAAAGATCAGAACACACGCCACCCCCTAGACCAGGCTGTCGTTGCCATCACCGCCTATGGCCTGGAGGTGATGGCCGGATTCATCCTGGGCTTTGATGGCGAAACAAGCGGAGCCGGAGATCGCATCGTGCAGTTCATTGAACGCACCGGGATCCCCCTCGCCATGGTGGGCATCCTCATTGCGCTCCCGAACACCGCCCTGTGGGATCGACTGCAAAAGGAAGGACGGCTGCTGGAGAGCAGCGATGGATTTGATCAGGGGGTGCAGACCCACCTGCTCAACTTCCGCACGCAGCGGCCGATGCCGGAGATTGCTGGGGAGTTTCTTGAGGCCTTCTCCGCTCTCTATGACCCTCACGCCTATCTCGAGCGGGTGTATCGCTACTGTTGCGCCCTTGATGCGGGCCGACGACGCATCAGCAGCGATCAGCGTCAAGGCCGGAATTGGAATCAAGGCTCGGTGCTACTGCGTGGGCTGACCATTCTCTGCTGGCGCCAAGGGCTCCGACGCAAGACGCGCTGGCTGTTCTGGAAACGCTTGATTCAAATCAGCACACAGCATTCTCTGGTGCTGGGGGAATATCTCTGGCTCTTGATGCTCAATGAACATTTCATCTCCTATCAAGCAAGCATGAAAGATCAGGTGCAACAGCAGCTCAAACTACTTGCCACCTGACTACAGGCATCTCTGCACACAAAAAGAAGATGCCAAGGGGTGCACAGCGAATGTCCTGTCATGAAGCAACGATGAGGCAGTATCGCTTCACATGAATTTCTGAAAACAAATTACGCCGATTATCACGAGGCTCAGCCAATTCACCCATGGCCCAACAGCATCACGACGATGAGCTCAGCAAGCTGATCGCCTGGTTTGATGACCGAGACCCGGAAGCGGAAGCCTGGCTGAAAGACATGGCCGATCGCATCTTCATCCGTGCCTCCTTGGATCGGCTTTGCCAGACCCTGGAACAGCCTTCTTACCAATGGCCTGCGGAGTGAGCCGCGGCCATTGAAGGAATGCCATCGCGCAATTCAACGATCGCTCCATTGCCTTGAAGCCGCGCCAGTTCCAGCGCTTGTTCCGAGCGATGCACCAGAGCATCAAACCCCTCATCATCAACATGATTCAGGGCGAGGCCAGCAACCGGCAACATGCGATAGCCGGGGGGCGCAACTCCGAGGTCCAGGGTCGCCAACATCTGTTGAAACGTTCGAGCCAGCTCGAGACCTTCATCCGCATTGGCCAGTGGCAACAAAAGCGCAAAGCGATCGGCTTGAACGTGGGCGACAAAATCCTCGGGTCGGCAATGGCTGGCGATGGCACCGGCAACCTCCTGCAAAAAGCGATCTCCCTGTTCGTGGCCACAACATCGATTGATGGCGCGGAAGTTGTTGAGGTCGAGGAGTAACAGGGCAAGAGGACGCTCTGCGTTGAGCGCGCTCTGCCACTCCTTGCGTCCCACGCGAAGCAGCTGACCCAGGGTGGGAAGACCGGTCACCGGGCAGAGCAGGTGCTGTTCATGCCGCTCCAAAGCCAGGCTGACCAGGTCAGCAAGCCAGCGCAACTGTTGCAGCTGACGATCACTGGGCTGATGGGGTGCACGATGATCTAAGACACAGAGAGTGCCGAGACGTCCTCCGGAAGGCCCCTGAAGCACTGCTGCGGCATAGAAACGCACCCCCAGGGGATGACTCACCAGCGGGTTATCCCGAAAGCGGGGATCAATCGCGGCATCGGGCACCACGAAAAGATCCGCATCAGCCTCAATCGCCATGGAACAAAAGGACAACTCGCGAGGAATGGCCTCCAAATCACAGCCGTGACCCAGCAGAGGTTTCTGCTGATCGGCCTCCACCATCGACACCATCGCAATCGGAGTCGCCATACAGCTACTGGCGAGTTTGACCAACAACGCCAAGGCTGGATCATGCTCCAAGCCCGCACGATCGAGCCGTCGCAGCTCTCGCAAACGGCGAGTTTCCCGCCCTGTTCGTACAACTGATGCACAAGCCATGTCGCACCTCCCAATCGCCCCAAATCAAAACTAGGAGCAGAGTTTCGACCGCCGAAACGGGAGAGCCCCATGCGGGGACAAGCTTCACTGAGGCTTTGCTGAGTGAACGATGCCGGCGGGCCGAGACCTAAGCCGATCGGGACTGATCAAGGGACGATTCCAGCAAATACGCGGCAAGATTGCTCAGGGATCGACCTTCAAGTTGACTGCGCTCGATGAGGGCATTGAGGATTGAAAAGGGCAACGTCACCGTGAGCCGTTGACTCGAGCGAAAGGCAGCACGATCGGTCATCCGTCGATCGTCAAGGGAAGTGGCCATACAGAGCCTCATGCAGTTGATGGCCTGAGCTTGTAACTCCGAATAACCCGATCACAATCTCCCAAAACAGGGCATCCCATTAGTTGGATCGGTATAAACACTTAGGGGATCAAAAATCCCCGATCTAACAAATTCATGTTTTGCATCGTAGCAGCAGGGTCGGCCCATCCATGGGCCATTGCTTTCAATGCCCCCAGTGACTAGACCGAAGAGATCGAAGGATCTGCCCATGAAGGCACTTGTCCTTGATGACCACCGCATGGTGGGGCAAGCTCTTGCCGCTCTACTCAGGGAAGTGGCAGGGGTGCAGGTTCTCGGTGCCTGCAGCAGCGTGCAGGAATGCAGCTCGCTGATTGCTAAGCACAAACCCAACCTTCTGGTGGTGGATGTGAAGCTGAAAGGAGAAAATTATCGGGATGCTGTCGACCTGCTGCACCAACACCAACCGAAGGCGCAGCTTTTGTTCGTAACAGCTCTCGGCAACAAGTTTCGCCCCCCGGTCGAACTCCAACCGTTCACCGTTGCCGTGGTTGACAAAGCCTGCGCCTGGACGTCGTTATTGGATGCGGTCGAACAATGGCGCCGCCTTCATCAGCAACCCATCGATCAACCAACGATCAAGCAAATGCGTTTAATTGAAACACTGGCCCCGCGCGAAAGAAAACTTGTTCTGAAGCTCGGTCGCGGCATGCTCAACAAAGAAATAGCCAAGGATTTACAACTTAAAGAAGATACGATCAAAACCTATCGAAAGCAGGTTGCCTTGAAGCTAGGGGTTAGCGGTCCTCAATTGATTCGCCTGGCAACTCTCTATCGAAGCTGGTGCCTGAATGCAGGCTAAAACAAGGTAAATCGAGCAGAATTTCAGCTCCCCCGATGGTTGAAGAACAACCGAGAGCGACTCGGCCACCATTGGCTCGCGTAAAAGCCTGCACGGTTAACAAACCGAGTCCCATCCCATCGGGCTTCGAACTCATCAAAACCAGATCCTGAAGGTTTCGGGTCTTTAGTCCAGGACCGCTATCGGCAACGCTCAGGTGCACCCTTCCCTGTCTCGAGCACAAGCGCACTTCCAAATAACGATGACCAGGATCACTCTTCAACAGTGCTTCGCGAGCATTGGTTAGAAGATTACGCAAAACCATGACCATTTGAGATCGGTCCAAGTTCACCAGCAGAGGCGAAGACGGCAGATCTACACTCAAACCAATGGACTCCGAGTCTCGGATCGTCTTCATCGCAGCCAAGCAATCGCGAACGCAAGCAATCAGATCCCAAGGAGCAGGGCTGATCGAGCGTCGATGCGACAAGCGCACCATCGCCTGCACCGCCGTCTCGATCTCAACCCCAGCCTGAAACATGATCTGCAACCCAGAGCGCAGGGCATCCGGATCACTTTCGAGTGCCTCGGATTCCAGCTTGTGGAGCAGCAGACGAACTTGCAACTGCAACTGAGCGAGCGGCTGGCGCAGCTCATGGCTGAGCAGGCTCATCTGCAAACTCTGATTTAACTTGCTCTGAAGTTGATTCCGTTGAGCCTGGAGCTGGTTTTTCTGCCGCATGGTTCGTTTGCGCAGCTCCGCAATCCATACCAATCCAGTCAGCGCAAGCGGGCGCATCAGCAGATCAAAGCCGGGATACAGAACAAGCACCCCAGCATCGAGAAGAATCGCTAGCCCCGAATAAACGTAGAAACTCAACCCCACAAGCAACACTTGCAAGGGGCCGAGCAGCATGGCCCCAAGCACGACGGGCAAAAAACACCAGTCGAGCCAGGTGTGTTCATGGGTTCCCCCGGACCAATAGGTGATGAAGATGATCAAAGCCGTTGAGAGGCTCAGGGCCAGTGTCATGGCCCAGTCAGCCAGCCCATGCCCAGGACGCCAGCGGGCCATCCATATCTGAGACATCAGCCCACTCGAGGTTGCGCCACCTTGAGCACTAAACCATCAGAGTGCAATCCCAGCTTGATGGTTGAACACTTTCAGGATGAGCGCGTCCGCTGCAACCCATTGCTGGGGCAGCGTGATGCTGCCTGCTTCAAGCCAACCCCAGGGCCGCTTCAATCGTCGCCACCTTGAGTCGCATCCGCAGCACGGCGTCGGGATTCAGGCTGAGGGAATCAATGCCCTCCCCGACGAGGAACTCGGCGATCGAAGGGTGATCACTCGGCGCCTGCCCGCAGAGACCCACCGGCTTGCCATTGCGCTTGGCCGCACGGATCAGAAGCTGCATCATCGCCAGCACCGACGGGTCGCGCTCATCAAAACAAGCGGCCATCTGTTCTGAATCACGATCGAGGCCGAGCGTCAGCTGGGTGAGATCGTTGGAGCCAATCGAAAAGCCATCGAAGCGTTGCGCTAACGCATCCGCACACATCGCATTGCTTGGCAACTCGCACATCACATAGATCTGCAACCCCTCCTGCCCACGCACCAAGCCATGGCTGGCCATCTCCGCCAGGACCTGATCAGCCTCCGTCAAGCTGCGGCAGAACGGCACCATCGGGATGACATTGGTGAGACCGAGCTGAGCACGCACCCGCAGCAGCGCCTGACATTCCAGGGCAAAGGCCTCCCGAAACCCCTCGGAGCTGTAGCGCATGGCACCCCGCCACCCCAACATTGGATTCGCCTCGACGGGCTCGAAAGGACTGCCGCCAATCAGATGGCCGTATTCATTGCTCTTGAAATCCGAGAAGCGCAGCAGCACTGGTCTGGGGTAAAAGGCCGCAGCGATGCGCGCCATCCCCTCCGCCAGCTGATCCACGTAGTACGCCACCGGACTTGAGGCATCTCCGACAATCTCCGCAATTCGCTGTCGTTCCAGGGGGTCGCCAATCCGTTCCGGATGCAGCAAAGCCATCGGATGCACCCGAATGTGGTTAGCGATCACGAATTCGAGCCTTGCCAGCCCAACCCCGTCACAGGGAATCGAAGCCAGTTTGAACGCCTCCTCCGGATCGCTCACAGTCATCAGAATCTTGGTTCGAGTGACGGGGAGATTGCCCAGATCCCGTTCCTCCACGTGAAAGGGCACCTCCCCGCGATACACGCGCCCCTCCTCGCCCTCACAACAGCTGGCGGTGATCGCCTCCCCTGATTCAATCCTTGCGGTGCCATCACCCGTCCCGACAATGGCGGTGAGCCCCAACTCACGGGCCAGGATGGCCGCATGGCAGGTGCGTCCCCCACGATCCGTGATCACACCAGAGGCTCGTTTGAGGATCGGTTCCCAATCGGGGTCTGTGCGGGTGGTGATCAGCAACTCGCCGTCTTGAAAGCTCTGGATCTCCCTCGGGGAGCGAAGCACCCGGGCCTTTCCGGTGCTCACCCCAGAACCGATGGCTCGCCCGCGGCAGATCGGCTCACCACTGTCGCCATCCAAGACCCAACGGCGCAGTACTGATCCGTAATGCCTGGAGTGCACGGTTTCGGGGCGGGCCTGCAGGATGAAGAGTTCACCGCTCTCGCCATCCTTCGCCCACTCGAGGTCCATGGGAGTGGCGTGGCCAGACACCTGGCTGTAGTGGGCTTCGATCCGGCAGGCCCAGTGGCCAAGCTGAAGCACCTCCCCCTGGGATAGCGCAAAGCGATGCTGATCCTCGGGACGCACGGATTCAGATCGCACGCTGCCTTCCGGAGTGAGCACACAGCGCCGCGCTTTTGAACCGCAACGACGACTGAGGATCGCCGGGTATCCCAGCTCAAGCGTTGGCTTGAACAGCCAATACTCATCGGGATTCACATCCCCCTGCACCACCGATTCACCTAGGCCATAGGCGGCATTGAGCAACACCACATCTGGGAAGCCCGATTCGGTGTCGAGTGTGAACATCACACCCGAGCAGCCCAGGTCGGATCGGACCATGCGTTGAATGCCAATGGCTAGGGCCACACCGAGTGAGTCGAAGCCATGCATCTGCCGATAGGCAATTGCCCGATCGCTGAACAGTGAGCTGTAGCAGCGCCGGCATGCCGCCAGCAGTGCTGCCTCCCCCTGCACATTCAGAATCGTGTCCTGAAGCCCGGCGAAGGAGGCCTCGGGCAGATCCTCGGCGGTAGCGCTGGAGCGCACCGCCACCGGCGGTGAACCCATGCTGCGGTAGGCGTCACGAATGGCCCCGACCAGGGCCGCCGGAAGCGTGGTCTGCAGCACCAGGGCCCGCGCCGCTGTGCCAGCCGCCTGCAGCGCCTTGAGATCGCTGACGTCCAAGCCAGCAAGCAAGCGCCTCAGCGGATCACGCAACCGGCCCTCATCCAGAAGGAGGCGAAAGGCCTCGGTCGTGGTGGTGAAGCCACCGGGAACCCGAATCCCCTCGCTGGTCAAGGCTTGAAGCATCTCGCCAAGCGAGGCGCACTTTCCGCCCACGGCGGCAACACAGCGCAGATCGACCGACTCCAGCGGCAGCAGCAGATCCGATCTCACCACCCACCGCACCCCCAGGAGTCATCGCCAGGTCGCTGGTGCCGGTGAGATGCAGCGAGACGAGCCATACGACGCGGTTGATCGCGATGCCATCAGTGTGGGAAGGCCGAGCCGACAGTTCTGAAAACGAGACAACAACTGCTCCAGATCCGCAGCAGTCCGAACAGATCGAGGGAATCCCCCTAAGACCTGCGCATCCGACAAAAGCCGACCGATGCGCGACGGTGCCGTGACGATGATTCTCAATAGTGCTGGTCGCCAACCGATCCCGACACGGGCTGAGCAGCTGCATCTCGCCCGGCTGATCCAGCAGGGTGAAGCAGCAGATGCCACCCCGAAGCAACGCAAGGCCGGACAACGCGCACGCCAGCGGTTGGTGATCGGCAACATGCGTCTGGCCGTGGCGGTCGCCCGTCGATTGATGCCACGACTCAAAAGTGGTGCCAGCCTGGAATTCGCCGATCTGATCCAAGAGGCAATCATCGGCCTGAATACAGCAGCGCTCCGCTTCGATCCCGAGCGGGGTTGCAGTTTCAGCACCTACGCCGTCTGGTGGTGCCGACAATCGGTGCAGCGACTGATTCAAGTGCAAGCGTCAACGATTCGAATTCCAGCCCATGTGCAGGACATGGAGCGGCGCTGGAACTTCCGACCACCAACACAGAACCTGGAGCAGTTCTGCCAGGAATGGCAAACCAATCCGGCGAGCATGGAAATGATCCTGATGGTGGTGAATCAGGCACGCACTCGCAGTTTCGATGGTCCACACCATCCCCAAGACGCGGAGAGTGGCCTGAATCTCTCCGAACAGATTGGTGGTACGAGTGACGATCCCCTCGAGCAGATCGATCGCCGCCTGATGCTGGATCGCCTGCAAGCGGCGATGCCGGAGGAACTAGCCCTCCTGGAGCGCCACGTGGTGAAACGAGACAGCACGAAAGAGCTGGCCAAAGAACGCTCCATCAGTGCCACCGCCATGGGCCGTCAACTCCAACGGGCACGTCAACGCTTGCGCACGGTGTTGGAACGGGACACGGGCCATTGCTAGGAAAGAGCAAGCGAGCGAAAGCGGCATGGCATCCGAGCAAACCTGGAACCGTGAAGGGTTACCGGCCTGGAGTTACCGCAGCGATCGGATCATGGCGCTTGAAAAAGAACGGGTGTTTCTGAACCACTGGCATGTGGTCGGGCATATCAATGACCTCAAGGAGAAAGGCGACTGGCTGAGTTTCGATTTGCTTGGAGAACGAGCTCTTGTAATCCGGGGTGGGGATGGGTCAATCAGAGCGTTTCACAACACGTGCCGACACCGAGGTTCCCGGCTCGTTGAAGGTGATCAAGGTCATTGCCGTGGGGCGTTGATGTGCCCTTTTCATGCCTGGGTTTACACCCTTGAAGGAGATCTCAAAACCCCATCTCAACCAGACAAGTTTCCTGCACTTGACAGCAAAGAATGGGGACTAAAGCGATTGGAGCTGGAGATCTGGCGAGGCTTCCTCTTTCTGCGTTTTGAACCTGGCCCGCAGGGCTCGATCGCTGAAATGATGGGGCGACACGAGGACGAACTCAGTGTTTACCCGCTCGAATCACTCCAACCAACGGATGGCCTCTACACCAGCCCGATCACTCCGGTGAACTGGAAAGCGATGGTCGATGTCGACAACGAGTGCTACCACTGTCCCACCGCCCATCCGGGCCTCACCGATCTCTACGGACGCTGCTACGAGGAAGGTCCATGGATTGATGGAACCCATCGAATCCGAGGCCCCTTCAACGAGAACCCATCACGGCGAGAGTTGAATCAGCGCTATCGAGAGCTGGTGGAGCAACATCCGGAACCCTTCCGCTCCATTCCACAAGCGTGGCTTTACATCGGCCTATTTCCAGTCTCAGTCCTCGTCTTCTATCCCGAATCGGCAGGCTTCTACCGCTCTATTCCGCTCAACGCGCAGACCTCGGTGATGACGGGTGCGACATACAAGTACGACGGAGAAAGCGAGAGCATGACACTGGCCAGAGAAACATCCACAGCCATCGACGCGGAGGTGATGCTGGAGGACAAACATATCTGCGAACTGCACTATCAAGCCACTTCGTCAAAATATTGGGATCATGGGCTACTCGGGGACTCTGAAAAAGCGTTACGAGAACACCACGACACCCTCCGCGAACTCATCCCTGAACTGAACAGCTCCAAATCACCTGGCGACTCCTGGCACTGACTCCACTAAGCCCGGATAGTTCGAGATCATGACTCCCAAGAAGATGAGAAGCAAGCCAAGAGCAACTTTCCATCCAAACTTCTCTTTGTAAACGAGAATTCCCGTCAGAGTCACAACAGACATGCCGAGGCCAGACCAGATGGAATAGGCAATGGCAAGGGGCAGCCTTGCCAAGGCCTGACCCATAAAAGCGAACGAAAGGATGTATCCGAAGACCGCAACAGAACCCAGGACTGGCCTCTTGAAACCATTGGAACCCTTCAATGCGGTCGTGCCAATATTCTCAAAAAGAATGGCGACAATCAGAACGGCGTAACCAAGCCACATCAGGCCACCTCCTGCTGGGCTGAATTCAAAACCAGAATCCCTACAAACACGAACAACAACCCAACAATCACCGCCGGAGTCATCAACTCCGAAAAAATCACAATGCCGATCACACTGGCCACCACCATACCGATACCAACCCATAGGGCATAAGCAAATCCCATAGGGAGTACGCGCATGCTGCGCCCGAACCAGAGCATCGACAAGGAATAACCAGCGATCGCCAAAAGTGTTGGCAGCAGCTGAGAAAAACCATTGGACGCCTTCATCGCTGAGGTTCCCACCTGTTCAGCAGCGATCGCCAAGAACAATTCCACAAGTGCAAGCCAGCGTCGACGGTGTGTTGTCGTGGGCCCAGGAGCAGCTTCCATCTCAAGTCATTGAAAATCCTCTCTCTGTTATGGCAAAGATCTTGATCGACAACCAAATTCAGCGCAGTCCAACGGTCGGGCCCTCACTTGGCTGAAGACCTGGGGTAGCCAAACCTTCACGGAGAGCCTTCACCACACGGCTGGCGATCTGCTCAAGGGTGGGCTGCCGGCGAGACGGATCCCGCAGGCTTGCTTCCAGCACGCCTTCAAGTTGGCCGATCTCGAGCATCGAGATCCCCCGGCGGGGTGCACCGAGGATGCCGCGATAGTGGTAGGGATAGGCCCCAAATTCCTTCGCCAGCGCCTCATCCAGCACGGAAAAGCCAAAGGCCACAGCTGGAATCACTCCAGGCCCCACCCCATGGGGCGCGTAAGCGTCGTAGTGAATCTCCAAGACGTAGCCACCACGCGATGCATGGTCGTAGCCGACAGCCCAATTGGTGCGGGGATCCTGCTCGTTGCGAATCGTGCGCACGCCGGGGTCATAGAAGCGGATGTTGAGGCCCTGCCGCTGGCCTTCTGCCACCACCGCCTTGGCCGTGAGCAGGTTCCAATACAGCTCATCGGTGATCCCCGCTTGCATCGGCGCCGCTCCACCAAGATCCACCGCCCGCCCGGGAGTTCCCGAGCCATGCATCCGCTGGGAGTCGGCATGGCCGGCCATGACCAGGATCGGCATTTGCTTACTGGGAACCACCGTGCCGACCCAGTTTTTGCCACGCCCGGCAGCTGCGGGCATCGGCGGCAGTCGGGGCACCAGGCGCTGAGACTCCGGGTCTGGAGCATTCATGCTCTCAAGAATGTCCATCAGACCGGCCTGAACAGGGCTGATGGCGCCGAGAGCGCCAGCCAACAGCAGGGCGATGGGACGCATGGGAATCAGCATGAGTGCCCCATCGTGCCGTGACGCCGTTCTTTCGTCACCTCTTCAAGTGCGTTCTCCGCGCATGCCCGGCACGCAGAGCAGCAGGAGACAGGCCACACCGATCAGAGGACCGGGCGGAAGATTGAGGGGAATGGCAAGCAGAAAGCCCCCGGCACTGAGAGCCAAACCCACCAGGGAGGCCGCACAAATGGCCGCCCTCAAACTGGAGGCACGACGAAGACCCGGCAGCACCGGGGCACACAGCAGCCCAATCACGAGAATCACCCCCACAGCGGCCATCGCGCTGACAATCACCAAGGCCGTGACCAGCGCCATCGCCAGGCGCAGCACCCGCACCGGCAAACCGGAAGCCGCTGCACCCTCTGAATCGACCCCCAGATACACCAGCTGGGAGTAACGCCCCATCACCAGCGCACCCAGAGCAGAGGCTGCGACCAGCACCCTGGCCAGATCCCACCAGGTCACGGTCAGCAGATCTCCGAACAGCAACGCGTCGAGATCAAGACGCAGATTCAG
Source organism: Synechococcus sp. HK01-R (assembly GCF_014217855.1). Lineage (NCBI taxonomy): Bacteria > Bacillati > Cyanobacteriota > Cyanophyceae > Synechococcales > Synechococcaceae > Synechococcus > Synechococcus sp. HK01-R. The sequence goes on from NZ_CP059059.1 coordinate 2,178,534, forward strand.
AAGCGGAATCAGCAGCACCCCCAGACCCAAAAAGCCAGCGAGCACGGTGTTCACCACCGCATCGTGATTGGCAATCCTTCCCCGTTGCAGGCGCTCCGCCAGCAGCGAACCAAGCAGGCCACTGATCACCCCCCCGATCGCTGGATCAATCCCAAAAGCCACCGCCACAGCAAGCCCTGGAAGCACGGCATGGGAGATCAGGTTGGCCTGCAACTCCCGCCGTTGTGTGACCAGCAGGGTTCCTGCCGCAGGGCAGAGAACACCGATCAACAGTGTCATCAACAGGGGCAAGAACCAAATCTCCATCTCAGCCGCAGCAGTGATTACCGGGATCCACAAGCCCGCTGAGGGAGCGACGCACCGCGGCAGGGGAACCATCGGCGAGAACCCTGCCCTGCAGCACGATCACCCGGTCATAGAGGTCGAGCGCTTCCCCCCAGTCATGGCTGCTCACCAAAAGAGTGTGACCGACGGATACGAGCTGGCGCATCAAACGAAGCAACTGATCCCTTGAGGGTGGATCGATCGCAGAACAGGGTTCATCGAGCAGCAACACCGTGGAGGGCTGAACCAAAGCACGGGCCAGGAGGGCACGTTGCTGTTGACCGCCGGACAGGGCATCCAGACGCCGTGAGGCCAGTGCCGACAATCCAACCCGCTGCAGGGCGGCCTCACGCTCACAACAGGCCCGAGCTGGTGAGCGCAGGGCGCCGAGAGCGACAAATTCGCGCACCGTGATCGGGAAGGACCAATCGATGCGGCTGCGCTGAGGCATGAGGACAACCCGCTCGCGGCAGTCCTCAATCGGAACGTCCTCGCAATGCACGGATCCGGACCGAGCGGCGAGCTGTCCCTGCAGCACCTGCAAGAGGGTGGACTTACCGGCGCCATTGGCACCAACCAAAGCAGTCAGGGTTCCCGCCTGAAGCGTGAGGGACACGTCCTGAAGGACAACCTGCGATCCGTAGCTGACAACAAGGTCCTTTGCGACCAGTACTGCTTCAGACACGCCGGAATGCAACCGACTTCAATGGTATGAGAGCCCAGCGGAACAACCACAGGGCTCTCGAGAGTGGTCAGCTCCAGCCGTTGCCAGCCTGTTGCTCGACGTAGGCCGCCACATCGGCGATATCTGTCTCACTGAGCTTGCCACCAAAAGCAGGCATGGCGTTCTTGCCGTTGGTCACCTGATAGGCAATGGCGCTCTCATGGCCACTACCGTAGTTAGCGAGATAGGCATCCAGATCAGCCTGTTGAAGAGTGCGCTGACCGTTCACCACGTTGCCACCACCGATGTGGCAGGCGGCGCAATTGGCGGAGAAGATCTGAGCACCGTGGGCAGCATCAGCAGCGAAGGTCGCAATCGGAGAAAGCAGACCAATCAAGAGTGCGAAAACAGCACCAACAAGAATGCGCATGGTCAATCAAAAATCGACCTAATACTGCGGCCTTAAGGCCCACCCTGCGCAGGGAGCCAGGATGGTGTGATCAATCGTCATTCTCACGATGCCCCTCGACGCCGACGCCAAGAAAACCCTGCTGCGCAAGATCCCCCACGGACTGTTCATCTGCGGCGTCGCCGAAGGCGACACGATCAATGGCTTCACGGCCAGCTGGGTCACCCAGGGCTCATTCGAGCCGCCGCTCGTTGTGATGGCGGTGCGAGCCGACAGCACCAGCAACGGCATGATTCAACGCACGGGACGGTTCTCCCTCAACGTGCTCGCGGCCAACCAAAAAGACCTGGCGGCTGTGTTTTTCAAGCCTCAGCAAGGGGTGGGTGGACGCTTCGAAGCCGCGGCGTTAAGCCTCGGCGAGCTGGGTCTGCCGATCCTCAGTGATGCCCTTGGCGCGGTGGAGTGCGAGCTGGTGGGTCAAGTGGCCCATGGCGACCACACCGTCTTCGTCGGCGAGGTCAAAACAGCCGTGCTTCACCGCGATGGCGAGGCCCTGGAACTCAGCAGCACCGGCTGGAACTACGGCGGCTGAGCGGGATCAAGGCTCGCCGGTCGCCCGCACCAAGCCCATCCATTGCCTCGTAAAGTGAGAACGATTATCATTTCGCAGACCAACAGTCTGACTTGCTGTGGTTCTTTCTGTTCTCTCGGGCCTCCTGCTTGCCTCGGCGCCAACCACCCCAATCGTGGTGGCAGCCGACGGGGTGCTGTGCGACATCACCCGCACCCTGGCCGGCAAGTCCGCGAAGGTGGAGTGCTTAATCCCCCCAGGCGCTGACCCTCACACCCTGGCCCTTCGCCCAACGGATCGGCGAGCTCTCCAACAGGCCCGCCTGGTCCTGATCAACGGATACAACCTCACACCAGCACTGAAGCGGATCGCAACCAGCGCTCCTGTTGTTGCCGTTGCCGAACGGGCCGTTCCGAAGGCCAGCACCGCTGATCCTCACGTGTGGCACGACCCCAACCAGACCAGCGCCATGGTTGCCACTGCCGCCCAAGCCTTGACCCCGATCGTTAGCCCCCAGGAGCGCGCAGCCATCAACCGCCGACGCGTGGCAATGACCAACGTGCTCCAGGCACTTCAGCAATGGACGGGTCGTCAGATCGAAAGCGTTCCCAAACCCCAGCGGGTGCTGGTGACGGAGCACCGTGCCTTCTCCGCCTTTGGCCGCCGCTATGGGGTCAGAGAACTTCCCGTGATCGACTCATATGCCACAGGCGGCATTCTTCGACCCGCCAGCCTGCGAGCGATCACGGATGCGATTCGGCAATCAGGCAGCAAAGCCATCTTTGCCGAAGCACTTCCGCCTTCTAAAACACTGCGTCGCATCAGCCGAAGCAGCGGTCTACCGATCGCCAAACAAGCACTGTTTGCCGATGGACAGGCCCCTGGCAAAAGTCTCATCCAGACGGCAACAAGCAACGTCTGCACGTTTGTGCTCGCCCAGGGCGGTCGCTGTAATCAGCAGGCTGCAGCAGAACTGCAAACACGCTGGGCTGCCATTCGCTGAGCATTCTCCACATCTCAATCACCAGTTTTATGACCATGAGATCCATACAACAATGCAGCCTAAAAGCAGCCTCCGCCCTCGTAGCACTGCTTGGAGGGACTGGCTTGTGTCATCCAGTCATGGCCCACGGTGGAGCAGGAGGCGACGAGCCACTGGCCGCTGGCGAATTCCGATCAATTCCAACAATTACAATCGAAGGACACGGTGGTTTTGAAAACAATTTAGAAGGACATCCGCAGCACTATGCGATTGACGGCATGTTCGGCGTTGTTCTTGAGTGGGGACTAGCAAACAACGGCAGTTTTGCTATTGAGGCACAACTTGGACCGGCCTTTGTTTGGGGAGAAGCTGAACATTTTTACGGACGAGTGCATGTTGAATCCGAAAGCCATGCTCACGAAGAACACGCGTCAGAACACCAACATGACGACCACGAAGAACACGCGTCAGAACACCAACATGACGACCATGGCAATCACGCTCATGCCCATGGATCAGGCGCCCCTTTTCGTCGAACTGATATCAAGGGATTTGTCCAGGCGCGTTATCAGCCCAATGATCGCCTGGCGTTGTCGGTGGCCTGGGAGCCTTATTACGTCACGGGTGCTGAAGGAGAAGATTTTGGCATTGGCCTGAAGAATGAACTTGGCGCTGAAGTGGTCTATGCCTTCGGCGATGGTGATGTGAACTTTGCCCTAGGCGATGGCCTCGAGTCTGTCATTGACGGTGTATTTGTTTCAGTCGAAAATAGAAGCGGCTGGGAATCTGATGGCACCTTTATTGGCAATTACACCGATCCATGGCTTGGCTTTGGTTTTAACATTGATCTGCTAAATATCACCTTTTCTGGTGGTCCGCGCTTTTACACGCCGGGAAGTTATTCCGGCTTGTCACAGCGTACCGACTGGGGTGGAGAGATCGAGTTGGACTATCCCATTGCAGACAATGTGGTGCTGTTTGCCCACTGGGAACCCGTCTACACCACGGAAGCCGGCCAGGGCTGGGGCGTTGGCTGGCAGCACCATGTCGGAACAGGGCTCAGCTTGTTGTTCTAAGAACAGCCTGATTTGCGCCGCTGTGCCATTGATTGCCCGGCCCTGTCACTTTCTGGCTGGGCCCAGCCGAATGATCACGCCAGGGTGGTGCAAGTTAGCCATCCCGCCCCCATGCTTCGCCTCCACGGGACCCGCGACAGCCTGCTGGCTGCACTGACAGCCCACTGGGCCGATCAGCAGCTGCAGCTGCCGTCAGGCATCAAGCCCACTGCCGCTCGACCAACTGCTTCTTGCTAACGCTGCCGAGATCCATCCCGGCGCCAAGTTCAACGGCAGCACCGGGATAGGAGAACTCTTCAAAACTGCCGAGCGATCCGCTGTTGGTGCGCATCGTGGGCCAGTTCATCCCCACCGCACCGGTGACATACCAAGGTGAAGCAGCCGGTTCGGCTCGCGCGGGTCGGGCCTGAAGGCTGAAGGCCATCACCCCTCCCAAGCCAAGGCATGACCACCAGAGTCGTCTTGACGCCATCCCCATCACCGTGATCAGCAACACCAATCGGCCGGCCAGACTAAAGCGAGGTCGTCGCCTGCTCACCTCCCCTAACGTCATCCAGCACACGGGTTTCAGCAGGGCTGAACGTTGATGGCTGCGATCCGGCTCCTGGAACTATTGATCTTGCTCACGGCCCTGATCGGCTTCTGCGGGCTGCTGCTGCGCAAAAACCTGATCCAGAAAGTGCTGGCGATGGATGTGCTCGGCAGCGCCGTGGTCGCCCTGTTTGTGCTGCTGGCCGCCCGCACCGGGCTGCGCAGTCCGATCCTGCCCACGGGCGACCAACCCCTCACCCAGGCCCTGCTGCAGAACGCCGATCCGATTCCCCAGGCGGTGATCCTCACGGCGATCGTGATCGGCCTCTCGATTCAGGCCCTGCTGCTGGTGGTGATCAGCCGCCTCTCGGCGGTGGATCCCTGCCTAGAACCGGAGAGCTTTGAAGAATGAGCCCACTCGCTCTCCCCATCACCGCCCTGCTGGGCCCCTACCTGGCCGCCTTTCTCAATGCCCTGCTGCCCTCCCTCGGGCGGCCTTTGTTGCTCGCCTGCAGCCTGAGCAGTGCCGGGCTTGGCCTGAAGGCGATCCTCAGCAGCAGCCCGCAGCTGCTGGCCTGGCTCGGCCCCCTCGGCGTGCAGCTGGCCATCGACCCTCTGGCGGGTTGGTTTCTGCTTCTCGATGGCCTGGTGTTTGGCGCCGTGTTGCTCGATGGCTGGAGCCGACCGCAACGACCCAGCCAACTCACTCTGATGCTCGTGCTGCTGGGTGGCCTGGGCGGGGCCGCTGTGGTGACTGATCTGATCAGCCTTTACGTGACCCTGGAGGTGATCAGCATCGCCGCCTTTCTGCTGATCCTCTCTGAGACCGACACCAACCTCTGGATCGGCCTGCGCTATCTGCTGATCGGCAACACCGCCATGAGCCTGTATCTGGTGGGTGCTGCCTTGCTCTATGCCCAGACGGAAAGCTTCGGCCTCAGCGAGGCCTCAGCGCTGCCCCTCTGCGCGGGCCATGTGTTCCTGCTGATCGGCCTCTTCACCAAAGGCGGCCTCTTCCTGAATGGGTTCTGGCTGCCCGCCACCCATGCGGCAGCCGCAGCACCCATCTCGGCCCTGCTCTCAGGCTCGGTCGTGACCGCCGGGGTGATCCCCCTGGTGCGCTTCAGCCTCCTCAATGAAGCGCTGGCCCTGCGCATCGGCGCGGTGGGGCTGGCCAGCGCGCTGCTGGGCGTGATCGCAGGCCTGATCTGCACCGATGTGAAGCGATTGCTGGCCTGGAGCACCCTGTCGCAGATGGGATTGCTGGTGTTGATGCCCGCCAGCGCCGGCCTCTTCGGCCTGGCCCATGGGCTGGCCAAGGCCGTGCTCTTTCTCAGTTGCCGTCAGCTGCCCACCCGGGCGCTGGCCCACTGGAACCTCGCGCACTGCCGCCCGGATCAGCGCCTCGCCTTCTGGCTGGCCCCCCTCTCCCTCGCCGGCCTGCCGCCCCTGATCGGTGCCCTGGCCAAAACCGGAACCCCCTCCCTCACCGGCCCCTGGCTCGCGCCCCTGCTCAGCCTGATCGCGATCCTGGCGATCGCGGTGTACGCCCGTCTCTGGAGCCGGGGCGAAACAACGCATGCACCTGGAGATCTGACCCAAGCGACCGCCGCAGGCGCCCGGGGGTGGTCGGCGGGAGTGGTGCTGCTGCTGGCGCTGTTATGGCTGCCCCTGCTCCGGCCCGCCTCCCTCACCTCCCTGCTGTTGCCCTCCAAGTGGCTCTGGCTCGGCGCGAACCTGGCGGCAGGCCTGCTGCTCCATCAACTGCTGCAGCCAAAACGCCAGGGTCCAACCGACGCTCCCAGCACCGCCCCTCCTTTTGCGCTTGAACGCCTGGAACACCTGATCGGGGGGCTGGGCTTGATGGGCAGCGGCCTGCTCCTGAGCCTGCCGGGAGGTTGGCCGCGATGACCTGGTTGCTCAGCTGCCTCTTCCGCCTGCTGCTCTGGTTCCTGCTCACCGGCGATCGCTCCGGCCTGAACCTGCTCATCGGCGCGATCGTGGCCGTGTTGTTGCCCCAACGGCGCGGCCGCAGCGATCTGTTGTCGTTGCTGCGGGCGCTGGTTCAGGCGATCGCCGCCATCCCCCATGCCTATGCCGAAGCCTTTCGGCTGATGCTGGCGCCGGCGGAAACGGAACAGTGGCTGGAGCGGCCCTCAAGCGGCACCCGCACCGCAGCAGCGATCTTCCTTGAGGTGTTCGCCATCACGCTCACGCCCTTCACCCTGGTGCTCGGGGTCAGCGCCGGGCCCGATGGCCCCACCTACCGCATCCATCAGCTGCAGCCGAGCAGCGGCCTCGAGGAGCGGGAACCATGACGCTGCTGCTCTGGGGCATGGTGCTGGCCCTGCTGGTGCCGATCACGGTGATGGTGCGACCGATTCCCGCCTGGGATCGCCTGGCGGCCTTCGCCAGCGTGTCGACCAAGGTGGCAATGATCATCCTGGTGGTGGCGGTGATCCGCAATGAGCGGATGCTCGCCCTGGTGGGTGCGATCGCCCTGAGCGCCGGCAACGCCGGCATGATGCTGCTCGCCCATCTGCTGCGGGAGGTGGAAACCTGATGCACGCCTGGCTCCATCCCCTCAGCCAGATCCTGCTCAGCATCGGCCTGCTGATGTGGTTCTGGGGCACCTGGCCCCTGCTGCAGCAGCGCAGCCTGCTGGTGAAGCTGCATCGCCTCTCGGTGGCCGACACACTCGGCTCGGCCCTGATGCTCGCGGGGCTCTGGCTGCGCCGCGCTGATCTCTGGCCTCTGCTGCTGCTGGCGCTGATCGGCCTGATGCTCTGGAACACGATCTTCGGCTACGTGCTCGCCAGTTCCTCCCAGACCCCCCGAAGCCGATGAATGCCTTGCTCAGCCTGCAGGGACAGCTGGATGTGCTGCTGCCGATCACGGCCCTGCTTCCCCTCTGCGCCCTGCTGTTGGTGAGTCAGTCGAGCCCCTGGCAGAGCCTGATGCTGCGCGGCATCCTCGGCTCCCTCTCCACCCTGCTTTACGCCCTGCTCGGCGCCGTGGATGTGGCGCTCACCGAAGCCCTGGTGGGCACCTTGCTCTCCACCACCCTCTACGCGGTGGCGATGCGCTCCTCCATGACCCTGCGCCTCGATGACCGGCGCCAGGAAGCCGGCAGCGAAGACGAGGAGTTGCTGCAGTGGATCAGCCCCCTGAATCTCCGGCTTCGGCTGATGACCAGCGCCGACATCATCAGCGGCCAGACCAGGGTGCGCCATGGCTGGCTCGAGGAGGGCCGCACCCTGGTGCTCACCCGGGCCGCCCTGGCACGACGCCTGCGGAACGCACCGGGATTCGAACGCTGGCAGGCCCTTGGCGGCAGCCTCCGCCTCCAGGAGGACGCAACGGCATGAACTGGATCTGGATCTATCTGCTGGCAGCGATCGCCCTGTTCGCGGCCCCCTTGCAGAGCGCATTGCCATCCGTGGATGGCATCACCACCAGCATCGAAACGATCCGGCAACAGACCGGGGTGCCCAATCTCGTGTCGGGGGTGATCCTGCAGACCCGCCTGTTCGACACGGTGGCGGAGGTGGTGGTGTTCACCCTGGCCGCCAGCGGCGTGCGCCAGGTGCTGAGCGGTGAACCCCAGCGCCTGAGGGTGCGCGGCATGGTGGATGCGCCTTCCCGGGTGCTCTGCGAGGTGGGATCCACCGTGGCGGCCCTGATCGCCGTGGAACTGGCCCTGCGTGGTCACCTCAGCCCCGGCGGCGGTTTCGCTTCGGGGGTGGCGGGCGGCACCGCGATCGGCCTGCTGTTGATCAGCGGCGGCGCCGAGCGCTACGAAGGCTTGTATCGCCGTTGGCGGGCCGATTGGCTCGAAAAAGTTGCCGTGGTGATGTTCATCCTGATCGCCGCGGCCTCCCTGGCCGGGCTCGAGCTGCCCCAGGGGCGTTTCGGTGCCCTGTTCAGCGGCGGCTGGATCCCGCTGCTCAACGCCCTGGTGGCCATCAAGGTGACCCTCGGCTCCTGGGCGATGATTCAACGACTGGTGCGGCACCGCGGCTTGCTTTAAGGCAGCCAGCGGGCCAGCGCCACCGGAGAATCGAGCACGGTGAGCTGGAGCCCCGCCAGCGTCATCAGGGCCGGTTGGGCCGCTCTCTGCGGGCCCTTGCGCAGGGTGAGCAACAGCTGTTGCCCCACCGGATCAAAACCGAGGGATGTTCCGCTCTCCAGCGACCACGGCGCCAGGGAACGCCGGCCCGTCACTTGTCCCTGCTGATCGAGCTGCAGCAAGGTATCCGTACTCTTCACGCCCCCTTCTCGCAGCACCATCCAGATGCGTGTGCCCATCGCATCACAACTGGCCGCCATCACCGCCTGCTCCCCCAACCAGAGCTGGCGGGGAGCCTGAGACGGAATCACCAACTCCAGGGAGCGCCGGTAGTCGGGCCAGTGACGCACTAACACCGCCCGGCCGGCGCCACTGCAGAAGGCGCGCAGATCCCTGCTGCCTGGCAGGAGCTGCTGCCGCCGCTCCGTGCCACCATCCGCCGACAGCAACGCCTCCAAGGAAGCCAGGGCAAGACCGTTGTCGGTCGGGAGGACCACGGCCCCACCACTCGGCAGGAGCTGCATCGTGCCCGACGGTGTGACATCGAGCAATCGACGACGACCCTTCCGTTCCAACAGAGTGATCTGATCACTGCCAGGCTCTTGACCACCGGTCTGAATGAGTAGATCTCCCTGACGGTCGGCGCTCAGGTGCACAAACATCTGGGCAGGGGCTGTGAGCGGAAATGCCTGCTCCCGCTCCGGAAACGACGGACGCTTCAGGGCCGGCACCAATGCGCGGGACTTCAACCGTTGCAACCAACCTCGCTGATAGCCCTGAGCATCAGCACTGACATAGGCCACGCCAGCGCCTTGGCCAATGGGCTCAACCTGCAGGATGCGCGGATGCAGGCCGCTGAGGGGCATCCAGGTGCCGTCATGGCGACGCAACCGCAGTTGTTCCCCCTGGGGCGTGCGGGCCACCACCAGCAGATGGGGGCGTGGATCCCACCACCACGTCGTTTTGCGCAGGGGAAGACCGCGGTTGTCTTCACCGCCCAACTCGAGCAGCAAGGGTTGACGCAGCGGCTGCTTCAGATCAAGCAGCAACCGGAACAACCGTTGCTCTCCCTGAAAGCGATGGGGGCGATCGGGCTGCATCCGACTGCGCTGCACAACAGACGTCATGCGCATCGGACGACTGAACCGCAGGTCGAGCGCAGCGGCAGCGGAATGCACCGGCGCCGGTGCGATGCTCTCGAGATGAGGCGGTTGACGCAGCAGGATCTGCTGCTGGACGATCGCCAACCCGCCGGAAGCGATCAGCAGCAGGAACAGCGCCTGCCTCATGGCTCGAGGGGCCGGTCCGGTCGCGGGATCGGCTTGATCCTCTCCGGCACCACCACCGGTCTCTGTCGACCTTCCACGTTCTTCACCGTCATGGTGCCTTCAATTTCCAGCCACTGATTCACCGCTGGCGCCACCCCACCGGGCCAGGCCACATCCAAGCCGGCTGGTGTGGCATCAGCAAGACAACAGCGCACCAGCAAACGCGCCAGCTGGGGCGGCTCCCCGGCACGCTCCAGAACGAATCCACTGATCCGCACCGGTGACCCATCATGCAGAGCGGGATCAGGCTGACTGCGCAGCAAGCGCACCCACTCGGTGAGGCTGCGTTGCTCAGGGGGCAGGTGGAACATCAGGGACGGGCCCTCGGGCAGCGCCGTAGGCCGGGTGGCCGCCAGGTCACTGAAGGAGGGTGCCGGTGGAAAGACCAGCACCGCAGCTGCCGCCCCAGCGCTCAACAACCAGTGCCAGGGCACAACTCCACTCGCTCGCGAGCGCAGGGCCTGAGGTCGGCGCCGCCGCCCGATGGGCAGCCACCAGAGAACGGCAAGGGCGAGCAACAGAGCGCCGGCAAGGTTGACCAGAGGGTGAAACGCCTCCCTGAGGAGTAGAGACAGACGACCGGACCAACCGCTCCAAAGCAACAGCCACCCCCAGAGCGCCAAAAGCAGTGAAGGAGCCATCGCTGCCACCCCCCTCACAACAGCAGCAGATTGACCCATTGCCCCATCAAAAGCACGACCATCGCAGCCGCCAATGCCGTCATTGCAATCGCCCGGGGCTTGAGCACCACCGTGAACAATCCAGCGAGCTTGAGATCCACCACCGGACCGAGAAGCAGAAAGGCGAGCAGGGCCCCAGGCGTGACCTGGGCCGCGAATCCCAAGGCCAGAAAAGCATCGACACTGGAGCACACCGAAATCACGACCGCCATCACCATCAGGGCGAAGATCGAGAGCGTCGGCGCTTCCCCAACCGCCAGCAGCCAGCTTCTGGGCAGGAAGGTCTGCACGCTGGCAGCGATCGCGCAACCCACAATCAACAAGGTGAGCAGATCAAGGAACTCACGGCTGCTGTGAGCTAACAACTCGCCAGGATCCAGCTGAGTCGGTGCCGGCGATGGCAGCGGCGCTTCGCGGACGTGAACACCAACCAAGCCACTGCGGCGCTCTAGCAGGCCGACCTGCGCAAGAGGCTGCGTCATCCGCCTCTCCTCAAGCAGGGCCTCGGCAAGCAGATCGTGCTCGGGCACCGGCCGCAACACGAAGGTGAGCGCCATCGCGATCAGGAAGGCACCACAGGGCCTGGCGAGCAGGAGCCATGGTTGGTCTGGAAACGCCGCCCAGGTGCTGGCGATCACGATCGGATTCAGCACCGGGGCAGCAAACAAAAAACCGAAGCCGGTGCCCAAGGGTGCACCGCTAGCGATCAACCGCCTGGCGACAGGAACATTGCCGCATTCACACGCCGGCAGAGCAAACCCCATCAGGGCTCCCACCACTGGCGCCAGCAGGGGGTTGCGGGGCAGCAAGCGGATCCAACCGGTCTGAGGCAACAACCAGCGGGCTAGAGCAGAAATAGCGACGCCTAACAATAAAAACGGCAAAGCTTCCAGCAACAAGCCCTGAAAGATCGCCCAGGCGGTTGACAGAGCGACCATCAGGCCGCCTCATCGAACTCAGCTCCAGCCGTTGCTCGCCTGCTCCTCCACATAGGCCGCGACATCGGAGATCTGATTCTCTGTGAGCGTATCGATGAAGGCGGGCATCGCGTTGCGGCCGTAGGTCACCTGGGCAACGATGGCGCTCTCATGACCATTGGAGTATTGGGCCAGGTAGCTCTGGAGATCCGCCTGTTTCAAGGTGCGCTCGCCGTTGACAATGTTGCCGCCGCCGGCATGACAGGCGGCACAGTTGGCGGAAAACACCTTGGCCCCCAGGGCGGAATCCGCCGCTGAGGCGCTCAGGGGAGCAAACAAACCGATGCAGAGAGCAAGGGCAAAGGAGAGAAGGAGACGCATGAGCAGCCCAGTGACGATGTCGACAATGTTGGCTCTGTTGCCGAGCCGCTCCAAGCAAAAGTCGAACGATGGCATCGATTTGTCACCAAGCCGACATCACACCCTGCAGACAGAGCGGTTGGCTCTCCTTAAGGTCCAGAGATGAACTGCCATGCGAACCGATCCATGGGTCGACGCTGCCTGCACCTGCTGATCGGGATGGTTTGCACGCTGATGCTCTGGCTGCAGCCGGCCGCAGCCAACGCCTGCGTGCCGGGCCTCGATTGGGGAATGGAACGCTCCCACCTGGAAGAGCGACTGGGAGTTGCGCTCACAGAGGCGAGTGATCGCACGCTTGAGGCCCATGGTTTGACCATCGGAGCGATTCCCGTCAAGCGCCTGCGTCTCCAGCTAGGTGATCAAGGGCTCAAGCAGCTCGCCTATGAGCTGGAGCCGGATGCGATGACGGAAGTGCTGGCTGGCCTGCGCTCCCGCTATGGAGCCCCGGTCAGCACCACCGTGGACACGGAAGGGAAGGCACTACAACAGGTGTGGGTCTGGAACACTGGCACCGACTGCATCACGGCGGTGCGAGCAGGAGACGATGCCTTCCTGCTCAGCTACCGGCCGAGTCGACTCAATCCAGCCCTGCTCTGACCTTGCTCTTCAACGCGATCAGGCGCTGATCACCACCGGCAACAGCAGCAAGCCACCGCCGAGAACCACAAACATCGCACCGGCGCGACGCAGAAGGGGAGCGGGAACGCGTTGCATCAACACGGTGGTGACACCCACCACCAGGGCTGATGCGAGCAGGGCACCCGCCCACCAGAGCAGGCTGCCCTGATCACGGGGGGCTTCCAAGCCATGGAGCATGGCGTGGATCGCGATGCCACCAGAAACCAACGGACCCGCCACGTCCGCAAGACGGGCGGGCGCCAAAAGCACCAGCCCCACCGCAGCGATCGCCAGGGAGGCGAGGATTTCAGCGGCAGGAACCGCTAAACCACCAAACCCGACCACGGCACCCAGCAGGGCACCAACCAGGGCCCAGAGCACAAGGCGCGTGGAGAGAGCAGCAGCAACGGTGCCGACCGCCACCAGCATGACCAGGTGATCGAGTCCCAGCAGCGGGTGAGCGACACCGGCGATCAGACCACCGGAGGCTTCGCCGTGGGCCTGGGCAGAGGGAGACGCAACCAGGGAGACCAGGGCGGCGGTCAGTCCGACCGGCAGGAGCAGGCGGCGCTTATTGAGAAGAACCATGGGAGAAGCAGACGAAAACAACGCGGTCACGTCAGGCCACGAGGGCCGTCCAGGCAAAAGCGGCACCGATGCCAATCCAGATGCCGGCAGCCAGACGTCGACCGTTCTCTCCGATGGCGGCGATCCAGCGCCTCGAGCCGAGGCAAACGGCGAGCAGCAACGCACCCTGCCCCAGAAACAGGCCGAGGAAATAGGCGAACAGCGGTGTGGCCTCAGCACCCACGACCATGCCCCCGAGCAGATAACCGTGACAACCCATCACGGGCAGGAGCAAAGCGCTGGGCAGGCAGCCAAGGGCGATCAGTCCTTCGAGGGCAAGGCTGAGTGCCACCAGTGCTTCCGCCATCGGCTGCAGATTGCTGGCGAGAGGCAGGGCCAGAGAAAGCGAAGCCCCCAAGAGACCCATGGCCAGCAGAGGCAGCACCCAGGCCACAGGACGCCGCAGACCGATGAAGCCGATCGCCAGCAGGAAGAGCAGATGGTCGGGACCCAGCAAGGGGTGACCGATACCGCTCATCAGTCCCTGCCAGGCATTGAGATCGGACCCCTCAGGCATGCCAAAGGGATGATGGGCGAGAGCAGGGGCAGCCAAGCTCAATAGCAACAGGGCACTGCCCCCGATCAGACCGATACCGCGGGAGGCACCGGAGAAGCGGGAAAGGTTCAAGTCGATCCTCGTCGATGGAAACCCCGGCGGGCGTTCTGACTGCCATCAGGGCCGGAGCTCCGATGGTTCACAGCTGCGGGACAGCGATGGATTGACACCATCTTTCCCCGTTACCTCCGGTGGCTGATCCCCACCGGAACCGAGACACCCTGTTCTAGCTCAAGGCTCAATGGGCGGAATGGGCAGCACCGCCATGATTGTGTCCACTGCAGGGCATCCACTTGCTCCCCATGGCGTGAGCCCCCTTGCAGTTGAACAGAGGAGCGGCGGCCTCTGCTTCTGCCTTGGTGTCGTAAAGGGCCTTAAGCGGCTGCTTAGGGGTGGTGGATGGCTTCGCCGCTGGAGCTTCACCAGCGCTGATCATGGTGCCGGTGTGGTCATCGCCAGGCACGTGATGGGCGCGGACCGCAAGGGAACTGAGCAGGAGACCACCACCGAGCAGCAAGGTCAGAGATGAACGACGCAGAACAGAGACCATGGGAACGCGCAGACAAAGCTGATGGAACTCATTCTGAAGGCCGGTGGCGCCTATGGACTATTGCCGGACACCCCAGCACGCTGACGAAGGATTCCATGGGCCGGGGCAAACAGGAAGGCGACAAGAAACAGGCCGGTCTGAACCAGAACAATGCATCCAGCCGTTGAACTGTCGCTCCAATAGCTCAGAAACACACCCGCCAAACTCGAGAGCACACTGCTGCCCACCGCCAACCAGGTCATGCGGTCGAAGCGATCCGTGAGTAGATAAGCCGTCGCTCCAGGGGTCACGAGCATGGCCACCACAAGGATGATGCCAACGGTCTGTAAGCCGGCCACAGCTGCCAACGACAGGATCGAGAGCAGCAGGTAGTGCAGCAAGCCCGTGTTGATCCCGATCGAGCGGGCATGGGTGGGATCGAAACAGAACAGCAGCAGATCCCGTCGCAAGAGCAGCAGGACCGCGCAGACCACGGACGAGATGAGCAGGGTCTGCTGAATGTCAGCGGCAGAGATGCCGAGCACGTTGCCGAAAAGAATGTGGGTGAGGTCGATGTTGCTGCGGGTCTTGGACACGAGCACCAGCCCAAGAGCAAAGAAACCGGTGAAGACAAGACCGATCACCGTGTCTTCCTTGATGCGTGACTTCTGTTTCACGAACCCGATCGCGGCCACGGAGCCCACGCCAAACACGAACGCCCCTAGGGAGAAGGGCAGTCCGAGCGCGTAGGCGAGCACCACCCCAGGCAGCACCGCATGGGAGACGGCATCACCCATCAGTGCCCAACCCTTCAGGGTCATGTAACAGGAGAGCAAACCGCAGACGGCACCGACGAGGGCACTCACCAGCAGAGCCCGCACCATGAAGTCATGACGCAGGGGTTCCAGCAACCAATCCATCAATCAGAAGATCCCGAGCGTCTTCTTCTTGCAATAACCGGCTCCGATGTTCATCCAACCGGATGGGCAAGCTTGGCCGTTGGTCGGCGTGACCTCGTAGTAGACCGGTGACACGCAGGTGCTGCCAAGGGTGTTGACATAACCAAGGGGGCACTGGTCATGGCCAGGCGCTTTGGGGATTTCTTTTTGAGCCAGAGCGGGCCCCGCCGGGATCAAGGTCAGTGCTACGCCAATGGGCAGGCCAAGTTGAGGAAGGCGCATGACGGGAGCTCTCTGTTCGATGAGATCGCAAGAACCCTAAACCGATCCGACCGCTGCAAAAAACAGCACGCATGCCGGTGATCAGTCGTCAGGAAGCGTCTCCGAACTGTTCCCTGTCAGCAGATCTGGGGGGAGCCCGCCGAAGGCAAGAGACAGGTTCTCCGGAGTGAACACCTCCGAGGTCTCGCCGTAGGCCAGCACGGTCTTGTTGATCAACACCACCCCAGGCAGCACCGCATGGGAGACGGCATCCCCCATCAGGCCCCACCCCTTCAGGGTCACGTAGCAGAAGAGCAGGCCGAAGACGGCACCGACGAGGGCACTCACCAGCAGAGCCCGCGCCATGAAGTCATGACGCAGGGGTTCTAGCAACCCTTCCATCGGCAGATCAGGCGACCGTTCGATCTTCGCTGGCCGGATTGGCGCTGGCCCGATGGGGGATCGTGCGGTTGAGCAGGGTGCGATCGAGGGAGGGGCGCTGCAGCAGTTCCTGACGCCATTGCTGGGCCCAGCGCATCTGACTGCGCTCGTAGATCCGCTCCAGTTCCACAACAGCATCGTCGTGGAAATCCACCCGCAGATCCAGCAAGGGAAACGCCGCTTCGCCGCTCACCTGCAGCGCCGCCGATGTCGAGCACTCCGCGCGCCGATCCCCTCCGGCATCTTCCCCGGCGCGCAACGCCTGGAGCAGCCGTCGCCCCAGCTTCCAGCTGGGATCGGACGCCAGAAACGCGGCCTCCATCGCCAGCAGCACCTCCTCCCCCACCAGCAGATTGCCGGCCACGGCCACGTTCTCGCGGCAGCGATGCCCGGCCCAGGCGCCGCAACCGTCTCCGGTCCAGCCGGCGGTGTGGCCCGACCCATCGATCAACTGCACCTGGCGCAGCTCTGCCTGGGGGTCATCGGCGAGCAATCCAGTGAGCACCACGGGGGCACTTTGGTGCTGCTCCAGCCGCTCCAGTCCGCAGATGCCGAGATATGGGTTGGTATGCGCCTGAGTGGCCACCGCTCCAACACCGGCACGGATGTGGGGCACGGTGGAACCCACGGCCAGATGGCAGGTGGCCACAGCCACGCCAAAGCGACCGTTGTGGGGATCCCGGGCCAGGATCGAAAAGGTCATGACGCCGGATCCAGGCTGCGGTCGAGCTGAAGCAGGCTCTCCAGCAAAACGGCCGTGCCAGCTTGGCACTGATCCAGGCTGGTGAATTCAGCCGCTGAATGGCTCAGGCCCCGATGGCTGGGCACAAAGATCATCCCCATCGGCCAGCGGCGACCGATCTCCTGGGCATCATGACTGGCCCGGCTGGGCAGATGGCTGCTGGGCAGGCCAAACTGCTCGGAGGCCTGGTGGATCGCTGCCATCAAGGTGGAGTCGGCCGGGGTTGGGGCCACCGCGAACTGGGGTTCCATCGCCAGGCGGCAGCCGGAGCGAGCACGGATCTGCTCCAAAGCGTGTTCCAGACCAGCCTCGAGCGCATCGAGCACCGTCGCATCGAGATCGCGCATGTCGACCGTGAGCGTCACCGCACCCGACACCACATTGGCCGCATTGGGCCACACATCAAGCCGACCAACGGTGGCCACGGGGTCGCCGGGATGGTCCGCAGCCAGACGCTCCACCGCCAGCACCACCTGGGCGGCTGCCACCAGGGCATCCTGACGCCGATCCATCGGGGTAGTGCCGGCATGGTTGGCCTGGCCCTCCACCCGGATTGTGAAGCGGCGCTGTCCGACGACCCCCTCCACCACACCGATCAGGTCACCGCGATCCTCAAGCACGCCACCCTGTTCCACGTGCAACTCCAGGAAGGCGGCGATCGCCTGATCCTCGCGGCGGGCCTGGGGCAGGGCATGCCAATCGCCACCGATGCTGGCGAGATTGCGCTCGATCGATTCGCCATTGCTGGTGGCGTAGGCGTCAGGGTCGGCAGGGGCAACGCCGGCCATTCCCTTGCAGCCCACCATCGTGGACTCCTCATCGGCGAACGCCACCACTTCCAGCGGATGGCGCAGGCGAAGGCCCCGCTCCCCCAGGCAGCGCACCACCTCCAGACCGGCCAACACCCCCAGGGCGCCGTCGTAGCGGCCACCCGTGGGCACCGTGTCGAGATGGGAGCCGGTCATCAGGGCGGGCAAGCCGGGCTCCGTGCCCTCAAGGCGACCGATCAGGTTGCCGGCCGCATCGACCCGCACGGTCAAGCCGGCTTCCAGCAACCAGGAGCTGAACAGTTCACGCCCCTGACGATCCGCAGGGGTGAAACCGCGACGGCAGACGGAACCATCCTCCTGACCGCCCACTTCCGCCATCGATTCCAGGCTGGCGAGCAAGCGCAAGCTGTTCGGTTCGATGCGACCCTGCCCGGCCTGACCATGGAGTTCAGCAGTTGGGAGCGTTTGCAGCAGGGTCAAGCAGAAATCTCAGTGAGAAGAGATTAACGATCTCGGCAATGCTGAGGCGGTGATGTAGCGAGCGCCACCATTCACCATCCGCTCACACGTGCCAGCCGAGGGCATCGGCTTTCTGGCGCGCCTGGGCGGGCACATCGGTGGCAATGAACATCCGATGCAGCATCTGCACCCCGAGCAGATGGTTGATCAGGGCGTCCATCTGCACCCGATCCGCATCGGTGGTGGCGGGATCCTCATGGCGGGCGAACAGGTCGCGCACCCCCTCGGCGCTGAGCAGGCCGGCCTCGGCGATCGCCGCATCACTGAGGTAGTCGTCGGCCAGCTGGCGCATCTGATTCCACTTGTCGGGCTCGGTGTGGGCCGGAGGAGCCATGAAGGCGAATTTCTCGCGCTTGTAAAGCACCTCCGGCAACAGCCCAGCCATCGCTTCACGCAACACGTATTTCTCCGTTTTGCCCTTGATTCGCAGCTCCGGAGGCACCTGCACCGCCGCCGCGGCCAGATGGTGATCCAGGAACGCGGGCCTCGCTTCCATCGAATTGGCCATATCCACCCGATCGCCACCCCAGGTGAGGATTTGACCCTCAAGCATGGTCTTGATCCACACGTATTGGGCCTTGTCGAGGGCGTGGCGCCCCTCGAGCTGATCGGCATCGAGGGTGGCGGCAATCGCTTTGCCAGGGGCATAGCCCTCCAGCGCCTGGCGATGGGGCTCCGCCAGCAGGTCGGGCACCAGGGGAGCGCAGGCCAGCCAGGGCTGCAGGCAGCTGGGGGTGAAGCCCACCACCGCATCGAGATCGGGATCATCCACCTGATCCGCCGCCAACATCGCGCCCTGCACCAGGGCATTCGACTGCTGCAGCAGCTCTTCCCAGCTGCGTCGCTCCGCTTCCGGCAGGTCGTTTAAACCATGCAGAAACATGTCGCGGCGGAAGGCGGGATAGCCCCCGAAGAGCTCATCGGAGCCCTCACCGGTCATCACCACCTTGTAATCCACGGCATTCACATGGCGGCTCATCAGAAATTTCGCCACTGCCAGGGTGTTGTAGATCGTGCGTTCGGTGTGCCAGAGGGTGCGCTCCATCCAGCCATAGAGCTCCTTACCCGATAAGCGCATCAGGTCTTGTTCGGCGCCGGTCGCCTCCGCCATCTCCCTGGCGATCGGCGATTCGTCGTAACGGGCGTCATCGAAGCCGATCGTGAACGCCTTCACCGGGTTTTGACTCACCGCCGCCGCCAGCCCGAGGATCGAGCAGCTGTCGATACCGCCGGAGAGGTAGCAGCCCACCGGCACGTCGGCCACCATGCGCAGCTCCACCGCTTCCAGCAGGGCGGCCCGGATCGTGTCGATGTGCTCCTGCTCGGTGATGGCGGCGTCGCGCTCCCCCTGCCTGGGGAAATCAAGATCCCAGTATTTCCAGTGCTCCACCGTGAGCTGGCCCTCGCGGCGACGCACGGTGATGCCATGACCGGGTGGCACCTGGTGCACACCGACGAAGGCGGTGGTGCCCGGCACCATCGTCTGCATGAGCTGGTGGAAGAGTCCCTCCGAGGTGAAGCGCCGCTCCACGGCAGGATGGGCAAACAGCACCTTGAGCTCGGAGCCGAACACCAAGCCCGCCGGCGTCAGCGCCCAATACTGGGGCTTGATGCCGAAGCGATCCCGCACCAGATGCAGGGCATCGTCGGCTTCGTCGTAGATCGCGAAGGCGAATTCGCCGCGCAGCTGCGGCAGGGTGGCTTCAAGCCCCTGCTGTTGATAGAGGCGCAGCAGAATTTCTGAATCGCTCTTGCTGTCGAAACGCACACCGCGGGCGGTGAGATCGGCGCGGATGCGCTGGAAGTCGTAGAACTCACCGTTATGGGCCATCAGCAGCCGCGCCCCGGGGCCGGCGGCCTCGCTGAGGAAGGGCTGACGGGCCCGCGTCTCGTTGAGGTCGATGATCGAGAGGCGGGCATGGCAGAAGCCCACGCCGGCATCGTCAAGGCTGCGGTAGCCGAAGCCATCCGGACCACGATGCTCCTGGATCGCGGCCATGTTCACCAGCAGCTGGGGATCGACGCGCTGATGGGCCTGGGCGCTGAACACCCCTCCGATTCCACACATAACGGTTCCTCAGATCACATCCATGACGCGGTCGATGCGCTCCACCATGCAGGTGAGCAACGCCATGCGCAAAAACACCGCACCGCGAGCCTGCGAGAAATACCAGTTGTGGGGCGTGGCGTCCATGCAGGTGCTCAACTCCGCGCCACGGGCGAGCGGATGCAACACGATGGCGTTGGGCTTGAACGGCAGATCATGGGTAATTCGAAAGGAATCACCGTGGGTCTCGTAGCTGTCGCCCACCCAGGCGATCGCATTGATGTAGAGCACATCCAGTTCGGGCAATTCGCTCCGCAGGCTGGAGGTCCAGCGCACCGTCAGCCCCGCCTCCCGCAACTCCTCCAACTGGCCTGGATCAAACAGATCCCCACTGGCATTGGTGGCGGGATCATGAAAGATCACCAGCTCCGACACCATGTAGGGGAATTTGGCCAGAATGCGCAGCAATGAGCGCACCGTGCGCATCCGGCTGGGGATTCCGATCACACCGATACGGATGCGTTCCGCCTCAGGCAGAGAGGGATTGGCCAGCTCAGGCCGCCATTTGAGGATCGTGTAGAGATCGGCCATGGCCTGGGTGGGATGTTCATCGATGCCGTTGCCCGCGTTGATGATCGGGATCCGCAATCCCTCCACCATCTGATACACGGCATCCGCCTGGTTGTCGCGCAACACCACACAATCGCCGTAGTTGTTGAACATGTGGGCGACATCCAGAAGCGATTCCCCCTTGGCGATCCCGGTGGAGCCGCGATCGGTGATGTTGATCGAATCGCCGCCGAGCCGGTGCCAGGCGCTATCGAAGGAGAGGCGGGTGCGGGTGCTCGGTTCATAAAAGGCGTTGATCAACACCTTGCCGCGCAGGGGATGGTTGTGGGCGATGTAGCGGTTGGGATTGCTCTCAAACTTGGCCGCCAAACGAAACAGCTGCAGCAGAGAATCGGCGCGAAAAGGCCGGATCGAGATCACATGCTGATCGGCGAGATCTAATAGGGCATCACCGTTCTCCTGCACCGCATTCAGCAGCGACTGGGGATGACTGGATCCGTACACATCCGGGCCAAGACGCTCAAAACGCAGGGGATCGCAGCGGTGGTCGCGCTCAATCACAGGACAACTGGACATAACAACAACAGCGACAACACAGAAGGCCGTGATGTGGAGCGGATGGGCATCCGGTATGTCTTTGAACACCCTTAAACCAGCCTGCGCAGGCGGGGCGATCCCTTACACAGTTTTCTTTACGGCATTAACGAGATTTTGTAGCCAATCAAACATTTAACCAGGGAAAAGGTACGTACAGCTACCAAATACGCCCCCGTCGCCATTCGATCCACCAGATCAGCAGCAGGGCGAGCACGGCGAGGATCAACCCCACCAGGCTGCCCACCACCACCAGTTCAAACAGGGTCGGTCCGGCGATCCAGGTCATGGCCAACTTCGCTCAACCCTCCTTCAGAATGTGCCAGGAGAAACGCTCCGGCCACAGCTGGGTGCCCACCGCCATCACCAGGGCCGACACCGCCGCGGAAATCAACGCAGCGCAATAGGGCGCGATCAGGGTGTAAGCCAGGAGGCCGCACGCACTTCCCGCCACCATGGCGGCGATGGCGGCAACGCGATTGGCACTGCGCCAGTAGAGGCCATAGGCCACCGGCCAGATCGTGGAGGCCACCAGAGCCCCGGTGAAGAACAGCACCGAGGCGAGCGAATCGAGCCGCGGCCAGGAGAGCGCCAGGGTGACGACCCCGAGGCCGATCACTACCAGCCGGGTCGCGCGTTTGAGCTCGGCATCGCTGAGCTGGGGGTTGAGCAGTTTGAACACCACATCCTCAGCCACCAGATCGGCCGTGGAGGCGAGTAGGGAATCCAGCGTGGAGGTGAGCGAGGCGAACACAACCACAAACACCATCGCCGCGCCGCCGGCGCCCAGCAGCTGGGAGGCCAGCACGGGGAACACCATGTTCACCTGGGGCAGCTCAATCGCCTGGGCCAGCGCCACCAGCCCGATCGAACCGGTCACCACGGGAACGGTCATCCAGGCGAGGCCACCGAACACAAACGAGCGAAACACCACCGAGGCGCGGCTGGCGAACACCCGCGACCACCAGATGTTGTTGTGAAACACCTCACCCATCGAGAAGAGGGCCGAATTCCAGGCGATCAACAGACCGGCGGGCAGCAGCAGGTTGAGGCGGCCGGGATGGCTGGCCACCAAGGCGCGATGCACCTCCGGCACGGGGAACTGGCGAAAGGCGAGCACGGCCACCACCACCAGGAGCACCATAATTAGCAACGACTGAATGAAATCGGTGCCCACCACAGCGCGCATGCCGCCATAGAGGGTGTAGATCGTGGACACGCCGATTACCACCACCATGCCGAGGCGGTAATCGAACCCCGATAAGGCCTCCAGCAGGATCCCCGCCCCCATCGCCTGGGTCATCAGGAAGCCGAGCGTGTAGATCGCCGTGATCACCATGAACACCCACCAGGCCGCCCGGCCGTAGCGAAGCCGGAAGAAATCGCCGCTGGTGCGACCGGCGGGCATCAGCTGCTTGATGCGCAGGGCCAGCGGGGCGAACAGGATCAGGCCCAAGCCGGCTAGGGCATAGCTGAACATGCCCCAGAGCCCGTTGCGGTAGCCGAATTCTGGCGCCAGCAGGGTGGTGTTGCCGGTCACCCAGGAGGCCATCAGGGTGGCGGTGCTCAAGGCCAGGCCGATGTTCCGCCCCGCCAGCATGTAGTCGTCGGCGTCGCCCTTGCCCTTCCGCCCCCAGGACACGCCGAGGGCGATCCAGAGCACGGAGAAGATCACCACCAGAGCCCAGGCGATCCCTGGCGCCAGAAACGGTTGGGCCATCAATCCGCTTCCTCGAAAGGATCGCGGCCCTGCCAGTGCCGATACCCCTGCCAGATCATCAGCGTGGTGGCCAGTGTGACCACGGCACCGAGCCCAAAAATCAGCAGGGCCTGTGGCAAATCATCCATGGGATTGCTTGCTGCCCTGGGGGGAACCTACCCGTGCTTCCAAGGCTTGCCCATGCCGCAAGGGAGAGGAAAACTTTCTGAATCCGTAACAACACCCACATTCAGCCGTCACCGCGCTCCTGTTCTGTGTGATCAGATGAGTGGATCACACACCCTGCCATCAGCTGCGCGCCTTCAGGCTTAGCAGCAGATTCAGCAACGCCAAGTGGTTGCCGTGGAGGCCTCCCAGCCCCTGGCCACCACCTGGGCCGACGATGTGTTCACCCTCGAGCGGATGAAGGGTGCCCTGCCCAAGGCGGTGTTCAAGTCGATCCAGCGCTATCTGCGCCTGAAGAACGGCGAGGATCTGCCGCCCCGCACCGTGATCTTCGGGGGGAAGGCGGCGCCGGGCTACGCCATGGCCAAACTGATCATCCGCCTGATCGTTGGCATCGCCGACACGGTGGCGATGGATCCGGATGTGCGCGGCCGACTGCGGGTGGTGTTTTTGCCCAACTTCTGCGTCAGCCTCGGCCAGCTGGTCTATCCAGCCGTGGATCTCTCCGAGCAGATCTCCACCGCGGGCAAGGAGGCCTCAGGCACGGGCAACATGAAGATGGCCCTGAACGGAGCCCTGACCATCGGTACCCTCGATGGGGCCAATGTGGAGATCCGCGAGCGCGTGGGTGCCGAACACTTTGTCCTGTTCGGGCATACGGCGGAGCAGGTGCGACATCTGCGCCAGAACGGCTATCAGCCCGGCGACTGGCTGGGCCGCAACCCTGGGCTCCAGGAGGCCCTGGACCTGATCGGCAGCGGCCATTTCAGCGAAGGCGACCGCCAGTTGTTCCATCCCCTGCTCGACAACCTGCGCCATCACGATCCCTTCCAGGTGATCGCCGATGCGGCGGACTACAGCCGTGGGCAGCAGGAGGTGGATCGAGTCTGGCAACACCCCGACCAGTGGACCCGGTCCTCAGTGATCAACACGATGCGCTGTGGCTTCTTCAGCAGCGACCGAGCGATTCGCGAGTATGCCGAACGCATCTGGAACCTTCCCACCCAGAGCCTCTCTCAGGCGGGGGGCTCATCGGAACTGTTCCCTGTCAGCAGATCCGGGGGGAGCCCGCCGAAGGCAAGGGACAGGTTCTCCGGAGTGAACACCTCCGAGGTCTCGCCATAGGCCAGCACGGTCTTGTTGATCAGCACCACCAGATCACAGAAGTCGCGCACATGGCTGAGGTCATGGGTGGAGATCAGGATGGTGCGCCCCTCGCGGCGGAACTGAAGAAACAGCTCCGCCATCAGCTTCTCGGTGCGGACATCCACCCCGTTGAAGGGCTCATCAAGTAACAGCACCGAGGCCCCCTGGGCGATGGCCCGGGCCAAAAACGCACGCTTGCGCTGACCACCAGAGAGGGCACCGATCGGCCGGTGGCGCAGATCGAGCAAGTCAACCCGGCTCAGGGCCTCACGCACCGCCACCCGATCGGCCTGGCTGGGAATGCGCAGCAGGTTCATGGCGCCATAACGGCCCATCATCACCACATCCCACACCGACACGGGGAAGGCACAGTCGACCCCCTCGCTCTGGGGCACGTAGGCCACCGCCTGCTCCCGCTGGGCTTCGCTCACCCTCAGGCCATTGATCCGGATCCGCCCCCGACTCGGCCGCAGAAAACCCGTCAGCGCCTTGAACAGGGTGGATTTACCCGCACCATTCATGCCCACGAGGCCGCAAATGCAGCCAGGGGGCAAATGCAGCGATGCGTCAAAGAGAGCAACGTTGCCGTTGTAGTCCACGCAGAGCTGGTCGGCGTCGATGCGATTGGAACCCACCGGTAGGCCCCCTACCTCTCAAGGGTCCATCTTGGCAGGATTCAGTCCTTCGATTAGCAGTCTCACGTTGTGGCGTTGCAGATCGATCAGGCTGCCGGCAGGGCCATCGGGCTCGGAGAGTGAATCCACATAAAAGCTGCCACCAAAACGGGCTCCGCTGGCCCGGGCCACCTCCCGTTGAGCCTTGTCGCTCACGGTGGTTTCACAGAACACTGCCGGCACCTGCCGCGCACGCACGGTCTCGATCAACTGCACCATGCGACGGGGGGTGATCTGACTCTCGGCATTGACGGGCCATAGGTAGGCCTCTTCGAGGCCATAGTCGCGGGCGAGGTAGCTGAACGCACCCTCACAGGTGACCAAAACCCGTTGATGGGCGGGAATCCCGGCCAGGGCCTGACCGAGCTCTTGATCCAGGGCTTGCAGGCGTTGCTTGTAGGCCGCTCCGTTCTGCTGAAACGTGGAGCGTCCAGCGGGATCGAGGTTGCTGAAAGCCTCCACCAGGCGATCCACATACACCTGGGCTCGCTTCGGTGACATCCAGGCATGGGGGTTGGGCTTGCCCGCGTAGGCATCCGCCTCGATGGGGATCGGCTCCATCCCTTTGGACAGCGTCACGGTGGGCACATCTCCCGCCGCAGCGATGTAGCGCTGGGCCCAGCGCTCGAGGCCGAGTCCGTTCTCCACGATCAGATCGGCCCTGGAGGCCCGCTCGATGTCGCTGGGAGTGGGCTCATAGCCATGGATCTCGGCGCCGATCCGAGTAATGGACTGCACATCGAGTCGATCCCCTGCAACCTGTCGAGCCAGATCGGCCAGCACGGTGAAGGTGGTGAGCACCCGGGGGCGACGTACAAGGCCATCCGGTTGCCGCCTCAGGTCCGCCCTGCGATCAGGAGAGCACGCCGACAACAAAGCAACACCGAGGAGACCAACCGCCAAGCAAGAGGCAAAACGGCACGTTGTTAACGCAAATTTGTAACGCGAGCGTGTCACCGAAGCCTCCGCCGCCTCCATTTTGGGCGCATCCATTGAATCAACGCTACAGAAGGTGCGACCGGCGAATCGTTCCTTACTTGCTTGCAACGATGAACAGCGAATCCCAGATTTGGCCGGTGGTGATGGTGTCAGCCTCCATCGTGCTTCTGCTGATGATCCTGTCCCTCACCAGCACCGGCACCGGAGAGGTGGTGGGCGTGGGCTGAAGCTCCATCGCCCTATCCGTCAGGAGCGCTCCATCTCCCGAGCAATCTCCTCTTCGCTGAACTCCCGATCTGGATGACTGGCACTCCATCCCTGGATCAACAGCGAGATCCCCCAAAAAGCAATGGGATCAATCGGCCAGAAGGATCCACGACCGCTGCCCAGCCAAACGAGCACAAGGATGGCGTTGACGATCACATAGAGACGCAGCTGGTGTTTGAGACTGCGCTTTCGTCGCAGCGCCTGAAGAGCGCGCTGACGAGCCGCTTCATCAACCATCGAGTTCCATGAGGACCCATCGATCGTGATAGCCATACAAATCGAAATCGAGCATCGAGCCAAAAAAAAGCTCCACCAACGGCAGAGCTCCAGGAGACGCATTCACCAGCAGGAGCATCGCTGAGCTTCGCCATCAGAGACGTAGCAATGGCTGCCAATCACAACAGCTTCATCAGGTGCAGAATTGGCCCACAGGTGAGCTCAACGATGGCAGCCAGACATGAGCACGTCTGAACACGGCACGTCCTTGTTGTCAGCCATTGGGTTGCAGTGCTCCCATCAAGCTCGCCCGCTGTGGAGCCACCTCGACCTCAACCTCAAGCCCGGCGATCGCCTTGGCTTGGTTGCCCCCTCCGGCGCCGGCAAGACGTTGTTGTTGCGCGCACTGGCCCAGCTCGATCCCCTTCAAACGGGTGAACTGCGCTGCCAAGGCCGCAGAGCAGAGGAGATCAGCATGCCGCGGTGGCGCTCGACGGTGATGCTGGTGCCCCAGCGCTGTGCCGTGATGCCCGGATCGGTCGAGCAAAACCTGCGATCACCGCTCCAATGGCAAGAACATCGACAACGACACCCATGGGATCGAAACAGGGTGCTGGACTGGCTAGAGCAGCTCGGCCGACCTGCCGAGTTTCTCGACTGGGATGCAGAACAGCTTTCAGGCGGCGAACTGCAAGTGCTGAATCTGATCCGAGCCCTGCAACTGGAGCCTGCGATCCTGCTGCTCGATGAATGCAGCGCATCCCTCGACCATGCCACGACGCTCGCCCTGGAGGCTTTGCTCGAGCAGTGGCTTCAAGCGGCAAGCAGAGCCTGCGTCCTCACAAGTCACGATTCAGGGCAAATCCAACGCTTTTGCAATCGGGTGCTGGAGCTGCCATGAGCCCTGGAGCCCTGCCGATCAGCAACCTGCAGCTCGCAGGAGCCGCCGCCCTGATCCTGATCAACATCGGCCTGTCATCGGTGTTGAAGCTTGGCCTGGGCCGGCCGCTCCTCCTGGCATCGCTCCGGATGGTGGTGCAACTGCTCCTGATCGGCCAAGTACTGCAGTGGCTGTTTCAGCAACAGAACCCCGGCCTGATCCTGGCGCTGTCACTGCTGATGGCCCTGATCGCCAGCCTCTCTGCCGTGCAGCGCACTCGCCATCGTTTCTCCGGCGTCTACTGGCAGAGCTTTCTGAGCACGACCGCAGCCGCCGCGCTGGTTACCGGCGTGGCAATGAACGGCATCATCCAAGTGAGGCCCTGGAGCACCGCTCAATACTGGATTCCACTGCTGGGCATGGTGCTCGGCAACATCCTCAACGCGATTTCACTAGGCCTCGACACCCTGATGGAACGCATGCTCAGTCAACGAAACAGCCTGGAATGCTGGCTCGCCTTGGGGGCAACCCGATGGGAGGCCTGCCGTCCGATCGTGCGTGAGGCCATTCGCGTCGCAATGATTCCCACCATCAATTCCATGATGGTGATGGGCCTAGTGAGCCTGCCAGGAATGATGACCGGCCAGATCCTGGAGGGTGCATCCCCGGCCAATGCAGTGCGCTACCAGATCGTGATTCTGTTCATGATCGCCTCAGCGACAGCCCTTGGTGTAACCAGCATTGCTGCACTTGCCTATCGACAACTCACCAGCCAACAACATCAACTCAGACTGGACAGATTGATCCGCACCTCAACAACAAGTCGCCCTTAGTCTAGTGAAGCGGATGATTCATACGATAGCCAGCCATCGTCATTCCAATCATCAGCAAAACAAGAGAAAGTGAACCCAACCAGTCGACATGATTCATGCAAGCCTCCGCACCCCTTCCCCTCATTAGAGGCCAGTCAGGCAAGCGGCACAAGGGCGAACAGGGTATTCAGGATGAATCTTTACAAACTTCTGTAAGAACACATTCCTTCCAAGGCTCGCTGTCAACGAAATAGAAAAATTTGCACCCACATAACATCACAAAATCAGCCGACACCCAAACCGTCCACAGCCAACTGGCACAGTGCCAGCCAGGGCGTCACAGTCGGTCCGTGAGGAGTGCTTAACCGCACCGGAGTCGAAACAAGGTCAGACGTCCGGAACGGAAGCGCATTGGAGCCCTGCCTTTGGCGCGGCTTTTTATGAAATGGGCGCATCCGCTACGCCCGCTCAACGCAGAGCTCGATTCCATGCAACTAGTCATGGCGCGAGCATGCGTGCCCTCTCCATTCAACTCCTGATCCTCGTCCGCCTCGCGTGCAACGACGGCCTTTTTCTGGAACAACGCCGCATGCCCCAACGCACTCGCGCCCGGGAAGTGCACGCCGCCATCCAGCGAACCTGGCGCCGAGGCGGCCGCCCAGCTCAGCCAGTGGCGCAACCGTCCACGCCAGATCTGGGGGCAAGGGCAGCCCTCGCCTGAGCGGGTCCAAAAACACCGACGCGGTCGCTGCTCACAAGGCGCTCATCACACCAGATCTGGTACTTGCGCGAGGCCACACACCAGGTCTATTGGTAGATCAGGTGGATGGCAAGACGCGACATTCGCTCTAGCGTCCACTTCAGGGTCGGGTGATGGGGCACATCACCGACTGAGGTCACCCCCGGCTGAAACCGGGGGATTTTTATGCACCGCAGGGTTGCCCTGCCTGATGACCGTGGCTCGGCTGCACGGCACCCCTTCAACTCGAGCCCTCAGGGCGATTGAGGGCATCCGCGATCACCTGCTGATGACCAGCAACATGGAATTGAGCGCGCTCCCCAGCCTGGAGCCGGAGGCCATGGCGGCGATGTTCGACGGAGAAGCAAGCCGCGAGGCCCTCGAGCTGCTGGAACGCACAGCCAAAGCCTTCCGGGTTGATGCCGCTCCAGTGATCAGCTACCGGCATGTGATGCACGACCGGCAAGCCTTGGTGCGCCTGGACCTGGTACGCCGAAGCTTCGTGCGCGATGCCGCACGGGCCACATTGCGCGATGGAGGCCTGCCGATGCTCGCGGCAACCTTGAAGGTGCTGAGCGGCCATCGCGACGACTCGACCCTTCAGCGATTCCAGAGCCTGAACGACTACCCCTCCGGAAGCTTTGGCAAGGCCTATGCCGACTTCATCCGTATCAACCAGTTCAGCTTCCCCGGGGATGTGGGCGGACCGCCGGTGCCCGTGTTCCGTCACGATTGCTGTCATGTGCTGGGCGGATACGGCAGTCATGTCAACACCGATCTGATCCGTGACATCGACCCCTGGGATCATTTCGCCGATCCTCTCGAGACGGTTCGAGAACGCTTCGCCATCCCAGCTCGAGGCCGTGATCCTGAGTATCCGCAGACCTGTGGTGCCTCTAGCCAGGATTGAGCTCTTAACTGTTCTTGGCCTGACGATTGCGATCGCGGCGGCACCGCTCTGAGCAGTAGCGCACTTCATCCCAAACATCCTTCCACTTGCGCCGCCACTGAAAGGGTCGCCCGCAAACGGCACAGATCTTGGTGGGACGCTCGGCACGGTGCGACACAGGCGAAAGGAATCGTCGTAGCTAAGAGATCATCAGCGACCAACACGCATCAATGAATGGAGCCCAGGCCCTCGTCAAATTGCTCGAGAACCACGGTGTTACCCATGTCTTCGGCATCCCAGGAGCCAAGGTCGACAGCATGTTCATCGCCCTGCTCGATTCACCGATCGAGCTGGTGCTCTGCCGTCATGAACAGAATGCCGCGTTCATGGCCCAGGCCTTCGGTCGGCTTACTGGAACAATCGGTGTGTGCCTGGTGACCTCTGGCCCCGGTGTCACCAACTTGGCGACGGGTCTGGCCACCGCCACATCGGAGGGTGATCCAGTGCTGCCCTGGCCATCGCTGAAAGCAAACACAGCTGAACAAGCACTGTGACTGTGTAACGAGCTGAACCAAAACAAAAATCAGTAGCCATTGCTACAGACAGTCGCTATACTTCAGTCACGTTGAGCCCAACCTTGGGCTGCAGTTCGTTCCGCGCCAGGCAACGGGGGCGCGGGCACTGTGGAGTTCAACCATGAACACCCTCGATCTCACCCGCAACCGCATCCGCAAAGCGGTAGCACTGCAAGAAGCCCAGCGCCTGATGGCGAAGGCCTACAGGGGCGTTGAGTACATCGACGCCCATCACACGGCCCAGAAGCCCCAGAAACCCACCGAGCTTCGCTACCGCGGCGTTCGTTACAGCGTCTGATTCATCCAGTCGCTGCCAATGGTCAAGGGCTCCGTTTCGGGGCCCTTTTTTAGTGGGCAACGATCAGGTAATAAAAAGGCGGGTGTCTCACGCCCGCCGTCCGGTTCACCACGCAGAAGCAAGCTTCTGCTCAAATGATTCTGCCGCAGCTCTGCGGCTCTACAAGCGCTGCTTCAGCGATTCGGCCCCTCGATCTGTGACTGAGTCTGATCGACATCCTGCGCAAGCGGTCGGCGGCGACGCTCCACCTGCACAAACGCAAGCCAGGCCAAACTTGCCGCCACTCCCCCACGCCAGTCGGAGCGGAGAAGCTCAAGAATCGCCACGGTGCTGGCTCCGATTCGCAGACCCCGGAGCACGAAGCTGACCACACGCTGCTGCAGCTCAGGAGTCAGCGGCATGGACGACCGGCGTCCTGCTGACACATCTCCTGATCAAGAAGGTCTTCGGCCAACATCAACAACGCCATTCCCATCAGGGAAAGACTGGATCCAAGCTCAGTGAGACCGGAAGTTTCCAGGGTGCGAGCGGCCTGCAGATGCTGGGACCAAGTCAGTCGCATGAACAGCAAGCAACCTTTTCAATCTGACCGTCAATCAGCACAAGCGCGAGCGCATTAACAACCCGAAACACTGACATTCACCCGTCTGGGTGGCCATTGCTACAGCTCGACAATGCCTGCTCGATACATTCACGCCATCCTCAGGAGACTGATCATGTCGTCGGGAATTCAGTTCACCACCGAGCAGCTCTTTCATGTGGAGCAGTTCAACCGGGCCCTCGATGCCACCACCGACCCAGGGCAACTGCGCGATCTCGCCAAACAATTACTCCAAGCCTGGCAAACCCAAAAAGCTGCCACCAACTGGGTCCTCAACCAGCAGTTGCAGAGTTCATCCAATGCCCTGGCGATGGCCCGCAACTTGGGCCGAAACGAGTCGGAGGCCAACCGCTACTCAGCCGACGAGCCATAACAATGACGGCGCACCAGTGCCATCACCTGCTCAGGATCGGATTCCAACGCATAGGCCCCCCGTTCTGCTGCCTCCACACTGGGCTTCTCCTTGGAGAGCAGCAGGGCGTAGCGGTCAGAAGCGATGCCACCACCAGCAGCAGCATCAAAAGAGAAGAAGGCACAACCAGATCACAAGCCCTGCACTGAGGCCGATCAACAGAATCAGCAGCAGGGAGAGCCCCAAGCCTGCGGCCATGGCGATGCGGCGGGTGCTGCGGGGAAACAGCAGATAGAGACTCAGTCCAAAGGCCAGAGGCCAGAGGGGCGGAATCAGGAGACAGACCACGGTGAGCGCGAGAAGCTTTCCCCTGTGCTGCAGCTCCGTTTGCTCCTTCACACGCAACTGATCCTGTTCCTGCGCGCGGGCGACAAGCTCATCATCACTGGGCCAGCGCCCCAGCTCGCGGGCATGATCCAGCTCCTGTTCGATCTGTTGTCTCTGGGCGGAATCAGCCATACCCCAGCCTAAATCGAGCAGGATGGGCGTCCACCGATGGCTGAACGATGCGCGAAATGAGTCTGCTGGAACTGGTGATGCGCAACGTCGCCAAGGTGGCGGCGGGATCTGGGATCGCCGCCGTGCTGCTTTGGCTCACCTACGTGATGCTGGATGTGAAGCACATGCAGAGCGGGTTCACGCTGCCCACCAACTGAGGAGAACGTCAGGCGGCAGCGGGTTGGCCAGCGATGTGGCTGGCTTGAACCGCTTCGCTTGCAGCTTCCCTTGCGGCTTCAGTCACGGCGTACTCGCTGACATCCGCTCGCATGCTGAGCAGCTGGCCGTTCATCGCCATCTGCCAGATCTCCACCCTGGAATCCTTAGGAGCGTTGAACCAATAGGTTTCCGCGGGCATGACCACCTTCTCCAGATAAAATCGGTTGTCACCGATACACTTCAACACCACCATTTTCGGAGTGGTGTTGCTGTAAAGGCAGTCCTGCATGGATCGGTCAGAAGCTCACACCACAGTGGGGGGAACCTGTCGAGCTGAGTTGTCGGAACCAACACAGAACTAGGGCGTTTTCAGCTTTTTTTCAGAAATCAAATCTCAGGCAACGAAGCGACGGTATAGCCAGCGCACAAAACCGCCGATCACAGGCACCGGGGCAAAGGTCGGTCCAACAAAATCGAAGTAATCACGATGGTCCACGACCTTGCCCTCGGCATTGAACTGGAGGCGGCTGGTGCCCGGGTAGAGGAACTCAATCCCTTTGATCTTCAGACCCATCTCCCATTCCACAAAGGCGGTGTTCCCCTCGATTGCAATCGCAGCAGGCGCCAGGAACACATCATCACAGCGCTGAATGAGCCCGTCCTGAGCAGCGATGTAAGCAGCGATCCCGTGCTTCTCCTGGGTGGGATCTTGAAAATGCACAGCATCGTCGTAAAGCTCCCGCCACTGGGCCTCGGAGGGAGCGGGCTTGCCGTAAGGCTTGGTGAACAGAGCGCGCAGGCGATCAGCATCGAGACGGTGCATCAGTCAGGCCGCGTAGGGGGAATGAAGGGGGCTCAGCCTATGGAGACTGTCGATCAACCGAGACATCAGTCCGAGGCCTGGGTCAGCTCATGCAGAGCTGAGTAATCGCCCGCATCCAGAGGTGTTCCCTCGGCGCCTGCAAGCAGAGCCGCCAGACCGTCAAGACCGTGGGCATTCACCCCGGCGAGGGCCGCCTCCCTCAGGAAGAGCTGAAGATCCTTGCGCAGCAGGGCGGTGCTGAAGTTGGGGTCCTCGTAGTGGTGCGACTGCATCCGTTCAAGCTTTTTATCGACGGTGGGGGCGTAGAGCGCCGATGGCCGCAACACCTCCATGAAACGCTCCACATCCAGCCCGGAAGCCTGAACCAGTCGCAGGGCTAGGGAATAACCGTGGGTGAGGCTTGCAATCAACTGGTTGAGCGCGAGCTTGGCAGCGGCACCGGTGCCCACAGCTCCCATCAGACGGGGCTGGGCGGACAGGTGGGCGAGCAGAGAGCTCTGGCGCGCGAAGGTCTCCTGGTCTCCCCCAGCCATCACCAAAAGAGTGCCCGCTAGGGCCTCCGGGCGGCTACCGAGCACGGGCGCTTCGAGATAGAGGCCCCCTTGCACGCGAGCCTGAGCGGCCAGCGCCACGCTTTCACTGATCCCCATGGTGCCCATCGGCATCAGGCAGGCTCCCCCAAGCGCTCCAATCCGAGTCACCACCTCAGCTGTGACTGGACCATCGCGAAGCACCGTGATCACAGTGGCTACCCCCTGAGCAGCCTCCGCGGGATCGTCAACGACCTGCGCACCGGCTTCCGCCAGCAATCGGCAGCGGTCAGGGTTGCGATTCCAAACACGCAGGCTGATGCCCTGAGATAAGAGACGCTGAGCAATCGCTGCACCAAGCAAGCCTGTGCCCAGCAAGGCAACCGTTGTCGTCAAGCAGCGATGGCCTCCATTTCGGGCTGAAGCAGCACGTCGCGGGCATTGTTCAGACGCGTCATCATCTCCGGGTCACCTCCCTTATCGGGATGGTGTTGCACAGCGAGCGCTTTGTGGGCACGTTTCACCGCCTGCTCCGTTAAGCGACCGGACAGAGCCAGCCCAAGGGTCTGGCGGGCACAGATCGCCTCGAACTCAGGGTCGCGCCCTAGGGGCTGGCGCTCACGCTGATGGTTGGACTGACCCGGTTTGCGTTTGCTGTCCTTTCGACGTCTGCCGGGACCCTCAGCGGAACCGGTCGATCCGAAGCCGTTGCCAGCCATTGCGTCGTTTTGAATTCACACCACCTTGCTTGATCGTCGGCCCAGGCTCCGGTGACGCAGCGAACAGGCAGTCGCTCAGATCGGGGCAGCTCAGATCAGGAAAGCTCAGATCAGGACCATCGGACTCAAGCCAGAAAGGGGCGGGGGTCCTGATCAAAGCGATGCTGCAGGGGCAGCGGCTCTGGCTGAGCCGACCCATCCAGAGCCGCGGTGGCTTCAAGGGCCTGTCGAAGGCAGCGAGCACTCAGAAGAGGCATGTCGCGGGGCACGGAGATCCGATCGCGCAGGTTGCGTAAGGCCAGGGCGGAACCGGGTTCCGGCTGAACAGGTTCCCTGTGCAGCATGCGCGTGAGTGCAGCACGAAGGGGCTGATCGAAGCCAGAACCGAGCGAGCTCCGCTGCACCAGGGTGTGGCGATGGCGAAGAACCCGCTCCAGGGCACGATGTTCCGGGGAGGGATTCGAGCCATCGGAGTCCTGACTCCAACGGGTCTCCCAGTCGGCAATTCCCTCACCGCCATCGATCCGACGAGCCAGGTCCTCCTGAAGAGGATTGGGGTGAATCCAGCAGCCCCCCATCTGAGGGGGCAGATCGTGGGCATGGGTGTGAGCATCACTCTGCGTGCCCCGATAGGTCTCTAGCTGCTCGAGGGCTGTGAGCCAGCGATCGATGCCGGGATGGTGCTCGCGAAGCAGAAATCCCTTGAAGTAGGCGAGTGAGGCGTTCATCCGTTCCACGTAGGGAATGAACACCAGATCGGCCGTCCCGGGGATCTCCCCAGCCGGAGCCGCGGGATCCAGCCAGGAACCTGCTCCATCCGCCAGGGCTGCTTCCATCTGCATCGCCACGCGCTGAAACTGATCACGGGCCAACGCGTCCTGGCGTTCACTGAGCCCCGGAGAGCAGAGCCACAAACACCAGGCGCGGAAGAGACGTCGCTCCAGGTCTCGCAAGCGGCGGACCGCTGGATCTTGCATCCCGGCGCCCAAGGCACCGAAGGTCTGCTCAAGCGCTTCAAGAATTCGATCGCTTTCGGTGATCAGACGAGCGTCGATTTCAAGAGCTGGAAGCATTCCTGAAGGCACCTTGGCGGTGAACCAGGGTTCTTTGGGGCCGTAACAGCGCATCGTCACCTTGCGGATCCGGTAGGGAATCCGCCGGAACTCCAGCCAGAGCCAGACCTTCTGGCAGTAGGGACACCAGGCATGGTGATCGCGGTAGAGCGTGACCCGCACAGCGGACTCCGGCTCGCCGAACAGACGCAGGACGGCCTGAGCGTTGGTGGGGCCGTGCACACGCTCGGCTGGCTCAGGAGC
The DNA here is from genome assembly GCF_014217855.1 of Synechococcus sp. HK01-R. NCBI lineage: Bacteria > Bacillati > Cyanobacteriota > Cyanophyceae > Synechococcales > Synechococcaceae > Synechococcus > Synechococcus sp. HK01-R. Next base: position 2,214,056 of record NZ_CP059059.1, read on the forward strand.
AAGGGCGAGAAGTTGCTCCCAGCTCAACGCATTGCTGGAGGCCGTCACCATCGCAACTCCAACCACTCCAGCGATCGAGGGCTAAAGGATGGCAGAAAAAAAGCGCCCGCTGGTGTGAGGAAGACGAGCGCCGATTTCCCAGCCCCATGGTTAACGCCTCGTAAAGACGTCCGGCTGTTCAATCCGCTACCGAATCGAGCACAAAGCGATAACGCACATCCCCAAGGCGTAAGCGCTCGATGGCCTCATTGACGCGATCCATCGGCAGACGTTCCACCTGAGGGCGAATGTCATGACGCCGGCAGAACTCCACCATCTTCAGCAAGCTCGCGGGCGACGAGGTGGGACTACCGGTGATCGATCGCCGCGACGCAATCAGATCAAAGGCACCCACGCTGATCGGCTCCAGCACAGCGCCAAGCTGATGCAAGCGACCGAGGGGGGCGAGTGAGGCCATCACTGCCGACCAGTCGAGGGATTGGTTCACCGTATTGATCACGAGATCGAAGCGACCGGCGCAATCGGGCAACGCCTCCAACAGCTCCACGTGATGGGCACCGAAGCGCCTCGCCTCCTCCGCCTTGCCGAGGTTCGTCGTGAGGGCCGTGACCTCACAACCCCAAGCGCGGGCGAACTGCAGGGCCATATGCCCGAGTCCCCCAACGCCGATCACAGCCACACGACCCACCACCTCAAGCCCCGGCACCAGCGGATAGGCACTCATCCCCCAGTGGTTGTCGAGCATCGACAGGTCGCTGTGACAGAGGCCGCAATGCAACACCTGCAGCAGCAGCTCATCACGGGCAGGCTCGAGCATCGGCCGCTCAGCCCGCTCAAGGGGAGCACCGGCCTCGCGGGCCTGCCAGACAGTGACGCCCATCGGACGACGCAGCAGAAGACCCACGTTCTAGTCACCCAGCGCAGCAAAGCCCGCCCCAGGACACACAACCAACACCGATCAGCGTTGACACATTTGTACTAGCCACCTAGAACAGGTGTATCAGCGACGGACCAATGGCTCCCAGCTCCCCCTACGCACCGTTTAAGGCCGAGGACTGGATGCGCGCCTCCGTCATCACGCCCCGCAAGCGATGCCAAGGCACGGTTGGATCCAAGACCCCCACACCAGCGACACGAAGCGTTTCCACGCCGATGAAAAAAGCTGGCATCGCGATCCACGCGTGTTCGTGGATTCAGGGCGACCTCTTCCAGGTCAGCCCCCTTTGCTGAAAAACAGAGTGCACCTTCGCCGGGAAACCGCTGAATTGCTTTGGCGCGAACTGCTTCGCGTGGGCTGGCGCACCTGCGAGCCCCAGTGGGGCAGCGATGCAGATATTTGAGCGATTCAGCTGAAGCGGTAATGCTTGCGCACGGGTTGGTGCACGTCCCAGGTGCATTGCAACCCTTTGGGAAATTCGACCAAATCTCCTGCGCCAAAGCTCACGGGCTCACCCATTTCTGGAGTCACAGTGACGGCTCCTTCCAGCAGCAGGCAGGTCTCATGCTGCTCATAGTGCCAGGGGAACCGGCTCACTTCACAGCCCCAGATCGGCCAGTCCCTCGCCCCCAAAGCAATGATCACGCTTTCGGGGCAGGGAGAGGTCACACGAATCGCCACAGCATCAGCAGCAGTCCTGATCAACCATGATTACGCGGCGCCAGGCCATCTCCTGCCAGCAGTCCCCGCTCCCAACGTGACACCTGCCGCATCACCAGGCCAGTCGCGATTGCCAGCAGCACGCCGAGGAGGCTGAGGGCGCCCAACTGACCAAGTCCAATCAGCACCGCCGACAACCAGAGCCCACCCCAAAGCCAGGGCTTCAAGGCCCGCAAGCGCTTGAGAGCCTGCGCACAGCTGCGGCACTGTCGAGTGTGACTGTTGTAGCGATCCATCAGGCTCTCCAGTCCCTGCCGCGGCGGCAGAACTTGACCAGCGAACGGCTCCCCACCATGGGCCTTGACCCAGCGATGCAGAGCCGCCACGTAGCGATCAGCTGCTGTCGGCAAGTAAAAGGCCCGCTCCACCGCGGCACTGCCACCCGCCGCCGCCAAGACCCGCTCCTGCCAATGCAGGAACACCTGATCGTCTTCCAACACCTTGTGATTGCCGATGTGCTGCAGCCAGCGGGGCCTCAAGCCCAGCAGCAGCCTCGGAGCCGCAGCCTCAAACTGAAATGGGAAGCGGGCGAAGAGGCGGCACTCACCACGACGAATCGGCACCGCATACACCACCGTGAGAATTCGGCCAAATCCCTTGGCCGTCAGGTCATGCCACATCAGTTGAGGGGCACGGAAGCGCGTGAGCTGGGAACCAAGACGCCCCCGTCTCGGCCCCTCCTCCCACAGCCCCTCAAATCCGTCATCGCCCTCTCGCGTGATCTCCAGCTCAACGGGAGCGGCATTCTCCCGCCGCCCCACCGTGCGGTGGTGGGTGAAGGGCACATGACTCACATCCAGCACGTTCTCCAGCAGGGTGAGCGCATCCATCGGCAGATCCCGGAAGGTGTCCTGCACAATCCAGCCATCGGCCCAGCCGGCACCCTCCTCCCGCAATAGGGGCACCAACGGAAGGGTCTGCGGATTGGCCGAGGCCGGATCGCCGCTCCACACAAACAGAAGTCCCTGCCCCGTCGCCGTCGGAAGCGCCTGGCAGCTGGATCGACGAGCCTCCGGCGCGGCCCCATCCCCCATCTGGGGGATACTGCGGCAGGTGCCAGAGCCATCGAAGCTCCAACCGTGATAAGGGCACTCCAACTGCCCAGCCCCATTGATGCGTCCCTCACTCAGGGGCACGAATCGATGCGGACAGACGTCTTCAAAGGCACGCCAAAGCCCAGACTCCCGATCCCACCAAATCACCAAATCCCTCTCGAGCAGGGTGAAGCGAGCGGGCCTCAAAGGGTCGAGATCGCGCAGGTAGGCCACGGGCCACCACTGATCGCTCCAGCTGGGGGGCATCGTCAGGACACAGGTGGCGTCATGATCGCCCCATGGGCAGCAACACCGTGACCTCAAGCCGATGATCGAATCCGGCACCTACGGCAATCCGCCGCGCACACGGCGTCAGGACTATTCGCATGTCCTCCTGCAGCTGCTGAGCCGCATGCGCTACGACCTGCTCGTGCTGGTGGCCGTGACCGGCCTGGTGATGCGTGATGTCATCCCAAGGGGATGGGTGGAAAGCGATGAGATCGTGCGCATCCTTGGCATCGCCGTGTCGATCTTCATCGGTTTTCGCAACACCCAGGCGATCAGTCGCTGGTGGGAAGCGCGCAAGCTCTGGGGATCCATGGTCAACCACAGCCGCAGTTGGGCTGACACCCTCGCCGCCCACCTTCCCGCTTCCCCCGCCGGCCGGCGCTGGTCCAGATCGCTGGTTCGCCTGCAGGTGGCGATCGTTTGGCAACTGAACTTCCAGCTGCGCAACTATTGGCATCGGGATCTGCGCAGCCTTCAGAACGGACTGCTCGAAGGCCTGCGGCTGCCAAGCACAACCAACCTGCGTCAACTCGGGATGCAGCGGGGGCTCTGGTTGCAGCGCCTTCACGACGAAGGCTTGATCGATGGCTGGGGGCGACAGCAACTGATGGAGTTGGGCAATGCCTGCACCGATGAGATCGGAGGCCTGGAGCGCATCCGCAACACTCCCCTGCCGGCGTCCTACGACGTGTTCGTGCGGGTCATCAACTGGGTCTTCGGGATCCAGTTGATGCTCAGCTTCCACTACCAGGACGCAGGGCGCTTCAGCAGCTTCAACGGTTTCATGATCATGCTCTGCTTCCTGATGGCCGAGCGGATCGGCGCCTACGTGGAGGGCCCCTTTGATGCCGATGGCAGCAGCTTCTCGTTACCTCTCAACAGCATCTGTCTCACCATCAGCCGCGACCTGCTCGGCTCAGAGACCGATCATGTGCTTCACCTGCAGTCGCAGGATCCCGTGCGCTGGACCTAACCATGGACTCTCTGCTCCGTCTCACCCTGCCGATGATCCTGGGGCTCCTGCACCTGATCGGGCCGGTTCCCGCCGACCTTGGTGTTCACCAGAGGCAACTCAGTCCTTGCACCTCGAGCGCCCACTGCGCCCGCCAGGTCTGGAGCGTGAGCGATCCGCAGCAGGCGCTCAACAGCCTGGCTGCCCAGCTCAGCGAGGCCCCACGAACAGTGGTTGAGGAGCGCAGCAACGACTATCTGCATGCCACTTGCAGCAGTCGACTGTTCGGCTTTGTCGACGATCTCGAGCTTTATGCAGACCAAGACAACCAGCAGCTGCAAGCCCGATCCGTCTCGAGACTCGGGGATTCCGATCTAGGCGTGAACGCTCGGCGCCTGGAGGACCTCCATCAGCAACTGAGCAGTTGATCGGACAGGTCAAGGGCACTTTGAAGCGCCCCCTCGGCGAGCCCGTACCCAGAGCCAGCAATCCAATCGCCACAGAAACCCACCTGGCTTTGGGGACACCACTGCAGGGACTGGGGCAGTCTCCGACCAGTCGGCCGAGCCGCCCCCCAACGCATGACCCCCAATGATCGGGCCTGGGGCAACAAGCGCTCGAGTTCAGGCCAGGGAGCCAGGAGTTCCGGGAGCTGAGCGCGAAGCCGAGTCTCCTGTGCTGCGATCAAGGTGGGTTGACTTTCAGGGGTGATCGCCTGCCCATCATCGAGACCATGCACCACCAAACCGAGCCGTCCATCCCCTTGCCGTTGCAAGACCAGACGTTCGACACCGAAGCGTTCCCGTGCTGAGGCCGTCAGCCAAATCTGCCGAGGCAACGACGCATCACTGCCAGGAAGCTCCAGCATGAGATTCCAACGCACCGACGCGTCTAAATCAGCGATGGTTGCCAGGGCCTGATCCAGCTGTGGATCCGCTCCAACCGGCACCGCTGCACGAAGCGGCACCTCAGTCCAACCCAGCATGGCCAGGGAACGGGGATGGGCCAGGAGGGTCCCGGTCAGGACAAGTGAGCGAGCCTGCCAGGTGTCATCGAGCAGCCAGGCCTCGGGGCGACGCCGCAAGCGCTGGATCCGGGTGCCGTAGTGGGCCTGGGTGCCGGCTCCGCCAGCGCTGAGCAGCGCTTCCGCCACCGTCGCCATCGTCGGCTGACCACGCCAACGATGGCCAACCAGCTGTGGATCATCGGGTAGAGCCGTGACTCCTCCATCGGGATCCAAGCCAACAACCGGTTCCCGATCGGGCACCAGAACCCCTTGGATTTGCAGCGACTCCAGCAGTTTGGCCAGAGGCCCTGTGGGCTCGCCCGTCATGGTGAGAGTGGGAGCCCCATGGTCCAGCCGCCAACAGGGATCCTCACGGCGCCGCCTGGTCGCGGCTCGACCTCCCGGCCCGCGGCCTGCCTCCAGGACGAGGATCGTGCCCTGATAACCGCCAGCCCGCAGGCCTGCCACCAGGGCTGCGCCGGACAAACCAGCACCAATAACGGCCAGGTCTACGGGCCGCTGCTTGGACAGATCCATGCTTAAAGGACCTCCTCCATGCTGTGGACGACCGCTTGAACCATCACCGGGATCGTTGTTAGCGCATAAAAAAGACGGGTGGCGGCCCGTCTCCCATCTCCCGACGTGACGTCTCGAAGGTTGTCCCTCCCGACAGAGCTGTTATCGCGCAACCCGACCAGGGTGGCTGTAGGAACAATCACTTAATCAGTTGTTCAAGGGGTTGGGGCGATTGATCCTGGCGGCTGGTGACTTCGAGAATCCTGCCAATGGATGCCGGCGTTGCCAGGGCCTCCACGCAAGCCTGGGCCACCAGTCGCCGAGGGATGGAATCGCGCAGTTGTTGATCAGGGCCGGTCCAGACAATCCCTTCAGACTCCAGCTGCTCTTCCCGCTCAGAGAGACCGCCAGGGCGAATGACGGTCCAGTCCAGACCACTGGTTTCCAAGGCCCGTTCTCCGATCCGTTTCCACACCAAAATCAGACCAAAGAGATTGAGTGGGTGCCGCCAGCGTCCGGCGCAGAGTGAGCTGACGAGCAGAATCCGGCGAACCCCCAGACGCCGGCAGCTCTCCACCTGCCGCTGCACACCCCAGGCATCCACCCGCATCGGCGCGGTCAGGTCGATCGACGGTCGAGCCCCGGTGGCGATGACCAGAGCATCCACCCCCTCGAGGGCCTGATCCAGGGCAGCCTGATCAGAAAGCTCCAGTCGTCGCTGATCGCAATGGTTGAGGCTCTCAGGGCAGATGGAGCTAGGTCTCAGCAGCAAACGCGGCGTCTCGCCTGCCTTGAAAAGTTCTTCGGCAATCCGGTAGCCGGTCTTGCCGGAAGCACCGCTGATCGCAATCGTGCGCGCCATTGGGCGACCTCACGGAGTGGTGCGGGCAGCGTAACGATGGTGCTGCAAAGACGGCGTTTGATCACCGACGATGGGGGGGACCTGGTGGCCTCCAATGCCGGCACGCCTCTCTCAGGCCTGGACAAGCAGCTCCGCCCGCGAGGGCTATCGCCACTTCCGACTGATCCTCCAGGGGGGTCGCGGAAACGAGCGCTGGGTTGAACTCGAGCCCCTACTGCAGCGGGGGCTGCGCCTTCGCGTCACCTGCCAGGAACTCAAAGACTCCAGCCAATGGCTGAGCGGCTGGCAACCGCTACCCCCGTCAGACGACTGACGAAGGCACAGGACGCGTGGCGATCACGGCGAAGAAAGGGTCCCCCGGCGCACCGAGCCAACCAGACACCCCCGTCGCCCGGGTGGATTCAGCAATCAGCTCGGGGCGAGGCCAGCCCTGGGCAAGCAACAGCTCGGCCACGTAGGCCAGGTGCTCGCGATCATCACTGTCGGTCCAGACCTGGGGCGCCTTGCTGAAAAACATCCGGTTGCTGAAGGCAACGATCAGCTGCCCATTAGGCCTGGTGATCCGTAGCAGTTCGGCCGCCACCGCTTCCGGTTGCTGCAGGTACTGCCACCCCGCCACGATCAGCGTGCAGTCCACGCTGGCATCGGCCAGGGGCAAACGCTGATCCTGATTGAGGTTCTGCACCCAGTGGCGATCAAGGCGGTCATTGGCCCTCAGTTCCTCGGCATTGAGCCCATGGCCAATCACTTGCTCGTACGTCACTTCATCAGGGAGATGGCTAACCCAGCTGCTCATCAGATCGAGCACCACCGCGCAGCTTGGGATGCGCTGCCTGTAGAGCGCGGTCAATCGTTGACGGAAGGCACCATCAAGGTGATGCACAAAGCGCGGCTCTGCATAGAAGAGCGCGTCATCGGCACCATCGAGCTTGGTGCGCTGAGCTTGAGTCAGCACCTGCACCACCATGGATTCCGCTTCAGCGCAACCCACAGACGCTAGGCAGCCTCCTGGGCCAGCTGGGCGGCGTCATCACTGGTCACAGGTCGAGACGGTTTCAGTCATGACTTCACTCTGATGATTTTTAGGGTGAATCCAGAACAAGTCACTGCTTTGACGGATCCTGCAACGACCCACCATCGCGTCCTCGACTTACTCCGTCGCACCCCTCCACTCGTGCTCCCCATGCTCGTGCTGAGTGCGGGGCTTGTGGTCGCCGGCGCCGTGGCCGTGAAAGGGATTCGGACCGCATCCGACACGATCACGGTGACCGGTGCCAGCACAGAGCGAATCCGCAGCGATTACGTGGATTGGACCGTGACCGTGAGCGGGAGTGGTCCCAGCCAACAGAGCGCTTACCAGAGCCTCCAACCGCAGCTGCAGCGCACGCTGGCCTATCTGGAGGAGCAGGGAATACCGGCCAAAGCGATCGGTCGGGGCGTCATCCAGTCCTCCAGCAATGACATCCGCAACCGCGTGACCGGTGCGCTGATGAGCACCACCTGGACGGCTCGCCAACCGATCCGGATCAGCTCAGCCGACGTAACCCTGATTCGTGATGTCTCGATCCGAATTAGTGATCTGGTGGGCCAGGGGGTCTCGATCACAGTGGAGCCACCGGCCTACACCTACACGAAGCTGGCAGAGAAACGGGTCGACATGCTGGCCAAGGCCACAGCGGATGCTCGCAAGCGAGCGATCGCGATCGCCGACCAGGCGAACTCAGGAATCGGCGCGATCACCAAGGCCGATACAGGCACCTTCCAGATCACAGTGCCGAACTCCACGGAGATGGGCAGCTACGGCTCCTACAACACGAGCACGATCGACAAAGACATCACAGCCGTCATGGGCGTGACCTTCCGAGTGCAGTAGTCAAGGGGCCTCGCTGGGCAGAAAACGTGGGGCCAGTCGAACGGCCAGCACCACCGCAGCGGCTCCGTAACCGGCGAAGGTGGCCGCCTGCCCCAAGGAGGCGGTGGCGTACACCTCACGGGTGAGCAGCAACCAATCCACCAGTGAAGAAGCAGTTCCCCAGATCAAAACCCAGACAGACACGTACACCACTCCTCTCACTGTGCGATTCACTGGGCCCCGGCAACTGCCCGGACGCTAAATCAAGCCTCAGTGACGGCGCAGCCATAGGGACGCTCCTCTCAACCAATCGCCGAGGTCCTCATGCGAACCGTTCGCCCTCAGCCCCCTTCCATCGACTGCTGATGACTGTGTTGCCTGTAGACGTCACTCAGTAAATCCTGGTCAGTGACTGGATCCTGATCCGTCCCATCGGAGATGTGATCAAGCGGCCCCATGGGTTTCGGGTCTGCCTCTTGATCGTTCTCCTGAGCGGTTTCCCCGGCGAGCTCCCGTGCAATGACCCGTTCGTAAGCGCTTTGGGCAACTCCTTCGTCAGACCGGCGGTCCTGGGTCATGGATTCAGGTGGGAGATGACGCGGAGGGACCGTCCTCGAGATCGCAGCGATTAATCGCCTGCGCCTGAGGGTCTACCTGCTGGAGGCGCTGAAGAATATGACGCAGATCGGCACCGGCAAGTTCGCCGTTAACTTCCCATTTCAGGCTGGTTCCCCTGCGGGGATGACCGCTCTGCACCATGACCGTTGTCCAGGTCCGAAAACTCTGATCAATTGAGAGACCGCCCGACCAGACAACGGATCAATTCTTAATAAGCCCTTAAGAGCCGTGAGGAAACAGGAGCGAGCCAAAGCGATTCAGGCGCACTTGGAAGCGCGCTACCCGGAGACGCCGATCCCCCTCGACCATTCCGATCCCTTCACCCTGCTTGTCGCCGTGCTGCTGAGCGCCCAGTGCACTGACCGCAAGGTGAATGAGGTCACACCAACCCTGTTCGCCGCGGGCCCCACTCCGGCCGCGATGGCCGCCCTGGAAGAGGCCGAGATCCTGCGTCACATCCGCCAGCTAGGGCTGGCCAATACCAAGGCCCGCAACGTCAGAAAGCTGGCCCGAATCCTCGTGGACACCCACCAGGGCCAAGTGCCGCAGACCTTCGAAGAGCTGGAGGCCCTCCCAGGCGTTGGCCACAAAACGGCCAGCGTGGTGATGGCGCAGGCCTTCGGAGTCCCCGCCTTCCCTGTGGACACCCACATTCACCGACTCGCCCAGCGCTGGGGGCTCAGCTCAGGCCAAAGCGTCGAGCAAACCGAACGAGACCTCAAGCGCCTGTTCCCGATCGAAGCCTGGAACAAGTTGCATCTACAAATCATTTTTTACGGGCGTGACTACTGCACGGCTCGGGGTTGCGACGGCACGGTTTGCCCGCTGTGCCGAGAGCTGTATCCCAAACGCAACAAGCCTGTGCCTTGGCGGAAGGCCTGAAGGAGAACCACACGAAAATCCCCCTCGTCAAAACCCTGTTACAGTTCTTATCAGTTGATCGGTCATCCCCATGGAGCGCAATCAAGCCAGTGACAAGTGGTTCCAAGATTCAGCAGCTCGCTCCATCCACCAAGAACAGCTCTCCAGGGTTGAGCTTTTCAATGGTCGCGCTGCCATGCTCGGCATTGTCATCGGCATCCTGACCGAAGCACTGACTGGCCAGGGCATTGTTCACCAGATCGGCCTAGGCCCCCTAGTGGACGGCTACGTCGCCTGCAGCGCCCGCTTCCTGCCCTTCTGCTTCTGATCGCAAGCATCCACCCACGTCCACCAACAGGCGTCCATCACAGCGGTAGGGTGATTTGCCGCGAGTGGGCGCCATGGCAAAGAAAAGACGGAAACTCAGCAAGCCGATGGAAGCTGAGATCAGCGCTGCTCAGAAAAAAGTGGAATTGATCTCAGCCAAGATTCGCGATATTCGCGAAGAAGATATTCAGAATGATTATGCAGAAGCCTTTTCGAGGGTACATGCCGCAGTCACCCACTTGGCCAAGCTCTACACCCTCGAGGGGGTGACCGAGGAAAGCGAAGGCACTCTTGCTCTCTATCAAGGATTGATACAAAGCTTCGAAGAAGAATACGAGCTTTGACCCCAAGATTTCAGCGAAGCAATCAATCAATGCTTTGATCGCTGGCTACAGAGACAAGCCTTGAAAATCGTTGTTTTTTAGATAAAACGTGTTGGCATTCTGTCGACCAGTCGATATCAATGTCAGAACTCACACGCCCGAGCAATCAGCAGGATCCCCCTCGTTGGTTCTCCCTTGCCATGGCGTCTCGATGGCCGCTAGCCGTCGTGATTTCTGCTTGGGCCATCGCTGTCGCAACCATTCAGGTGCTCAAGCAACCGCTCCCTGTCGGTCTTCACCGCAATCAGCCCCTACCCGTCAGGCTGGTGGGTGGAATCACCCTGGATCAGGTTCGAGCACCAGTTCGCGTGCAAGGTGAAGAACCGCTGAAAATCGAAGCCTCGGCGACCCTGCCGGTCCGAGCAGACGTGGAAGTACCCGGCGGCGTTGCTGTCAGCAAACCCGTGGCTGTCACGGGTGCTGTGAACGTGAGCGGCAACGTCAACGTTGACGAGGTGACCGCTCCTGTGACCGTGCACGGTCCTGATCAGGGTCCGATTCTGGTTGGGAGCCCGGAGGATCAGCCTCTCAGCGTGGATGGCAACGTGGATGTCAAACAAGTTGGCGGCAAAATCAAGGTTCAGCTGCGCAACGCAGCGCAATCAGTGCTGCCGATCCCGTGATCGCAACGCCACAGAGATTGCCGCCCCTCCAACTGGCCGTGGTTGGCCATCTCGAATGGGTCAACTTCCTAGCTGTGAATGCGCTGCCTCAGGCTGGTGTGATCAGTCGCGCCCATCGCAGCCTCGAGGAACCGGCTGGGGCTGGAGCCGTGGTGGCTGTGCAGCTGGCTCGACTCAGCCGCAGGCCCGTGCTGTTCTTCACGGCCCTTGGCCGCGATGCCCATGGCGAACGCAGTGAAGCTCGCCTGCGAGAGCTTGGGGTGGTGCCGGTGGTGGCCTGGCGCGAGCAACCGACCCGACGGGGGATCAGCCTGGTCGACGGCAGTGGTGATCGGGCGATCACGGTGATTGGCGAGCGACTCACACCGCTCGCCAGCGACCCCCTCGACTGGGAGCGCCTGGAGGACTGCGACGGAGTCTTTGTGTCCGCCAGCGACGCCGCTGGATTGCGCCTGGCTCGTCAGGCCAGAGTTCTAACGGCCACACCCAGGCTGCGACTGCCGCTGCTCCAGGACGCCAGGGTGAAGCTCGATGCCCTGATCGGCAGTGGCCTGGATGCCGATGAACAGATCCCCTTGGACGCGCTTGATCCAGCTCCTGCTCTAACGATTGCCACGGAGGGTGCCGCCGGTGGCACCCTGACCCCTGGGGGGCGCTATTCACCCGAGCCCCTGCCAGGCCCCCTGGTGGAGAGCTATGGCTGCGGCGACAGCTTCGCGGCTGGCATCACCGCCGGACTCGCCGCCGGCTGGACCGTTGATGACGCCGTAACACTCGGGGCCCGTTGTGGCGCAGCCTGCGCCAGCCGATTCGGCCCTTACGGCTGACGACTGATCCAACGCGCAGCACGGGAGCGGGCGCGGCCGATCCAGTCATGCACCATGTCGCGATCCGCCTGGGGGCTGTGCCCCGCCTCCACGGCTCGATAAAGGTCGGCCACCGCCCAGGCGGTGGTCTTCGGATCCTCGCCATGACGAGGGATCAAATGCAAATGCAGGTGGCGAGCCTCCTCTCCGAAGGCAATCGCATAGACGCGATCGCAGCCGCTCAGCTCGCACACCAAACGTGATGCCCGCTGAACCACGCTTCCCCACTCGCGGGCCTCTTCAGGATCGAAATCCACGGGCCCGCCCAAGTGACGGCGAGCATCGAGAAAGCACCAACCAACCATGGGGGCCGGGATTGGATGGTGACGGAGTAACCACCGATCACTTCGCCAGATCTCGTCAGGGTCCAGACGTGCTGGATCGCCATGCAAGGAACAAATTCCGCAGCTCAATTGCCCTTCGGCACAAACAGCTGAGACGCAGCCACAAGAATGCCAGCAATCAGCAGAGCGGGAAGAATGACGGCGGGGCCACCAGGGGCGGTTTGGGATGCAAACAGCACAGGCATGACCGAACTTGATCGACTAAAAATCAACAATGGCAGATTTGGATTCACAGACACAGGGCAGACACTATTTGTCACCACAAAAAGCCCCCTCCGAGGAGGGGGCTTTCCGGTTCAGTTGACCTGAACCTGTTGTTGATTCCAGATCAACCGATGGCGGGAGCTTGCAGAGCCACGGGGGTGGACTCAGCAGCAGCCAGGTCGAGGGGGAAGTTGTGAGCATTGCGCTCGTGCATCACTTCCATGCCGAGGTTGGCGCGGTTCAGCACATCAGCCCAGGTGTTCAACACCCGGCCCTGGGAATCCAGCACCGACTGGTTGAAGTTGAAACCGTTCAGGTTGAAGGCCATGGTGCTGATGCCCATGGAGGTAAACCAGATGCCGACAACAGGCCAGGCAGCCAGGAAGAAGTGGAGGCTGCGGCTGTTGTTGAAGGAGGCGTATTGGAAGATCAGGCGACCGAAGTAACCGTGGGCAGCCACGATGTTGTAGGTCTCTTCCTCTTGGCCGAACTTGTAGCCGTAGTTCTGGGACTCGCTCTCGGTGGTTTCACGCACCAGGGAGGAGGTCACCAGGGAGCCGTGCATGGCGGAGAACAGAGAGCCACCGAACACACCAGCCACACCCAGCATGTGGAAGGGGTGCATCAGGATGTTGTGCTCAGCCTGGAACACCAGCATGAAGTTGAAGGTGCCGGAGATGCCGAGGGGCATGCCGTCAGAGAAGGAACCCTGACCGAAGGGGTAGATCAGGAACACCGCGAAGGCGGCCGAGAGTGGAGCGCTGTAGGCCACACAAATCCAAGGGCGCATGCCGAGGCGGTAGGAAAGCTCCCACTGACGCCCCATATAGGCAGAGATGCCGATCAGGAAGTGGAACACAACCAGCTGGTAAGGACCGCCGTTGTAGAGCCACTCATCGAGGGAGGCAGCTTCCCAGATGGGATAGAAGTGCAGGCCGATGGCATTAGAGGAAGGCACAACAGCACCGGAGATGATGTTGTTGCCATAGATCAGGGAGCCGGCGACGGGCTCACGGATGCCATCAATATCGACCGCAGGAGCGGCGATGAAGGCGATGATGAAGCAGATGGTTGCCGACAGCAGGCAAGGAATCATCAGCACACCGAACCAACCCACATAAATGCGGTTGTTGGTGTCGGTGACCCACTGACAGAAGTTTTCCCAGTTGCTGAGACGACCGCTGCGAATTGCAGTAGCCATGGGACAAAAGATGAGAACGGGTCAGCCCGAGCCACTCCAGCAGCAGAAACGCAGCAGTAGAGACATAGGGCAGGACTTAAGAGTATGGAAAGGTCACCGTTTTTCCCGAAAACCAAACATCTCGAGTCACTCAGACAAGCAACTTCATGAACCACTTCATGAACGCTTCATGAAGTTTTGAGCAAGTGGTGTGTGTGCTGATCGGGCTTAACCCGGGCGCAGGGACGGGCCGCTCTGGGCCCAGTCCCGTGCCTGCTGCAGAAAACCGCTCCAATCGAGACGTTCCCGTTCCGCCGCCTTGGCCACAAGCAGCGGTGCCTGCTGCTTGAGGCGCTCAAGATCTGGCTCCGCAACACCTGCATTCATCGCCATCCAATCGGCCATCGATGCGCCGACCACTCGGGTGAGATAAGCGGCGCTGAGAGCCTGGAGAGCACCAGCCGCCAACCAGCTGCCGCCATCCAATTTCGCCAGCCCCAGCAGGGCTTGACCACTCCACTCGACGACGCCCTGGGCAAGCGCAGCCCCGCCGAGATGTCGAGCCGCCACCTGCAGCACCTCCGCTCGCCATGGGCAGTTCCAGATTTGAGCCATCTCGCGAAGCATCAGCCCATTGCCAACAGCAACGACCACCAGGTCCGTGCTCGGTAGCGGGGAGGCAACCACCGCACCGGCCACCAGCCACTGACTGCGCTGCAACAAAGCTCGGAAGCGCTCCCGCCGTAGTTGCTCCAACTCGCCCTGCCAACTGCGATGCAAGGACGCCAGCAGGCGTTGACGGGTGTTGTCGAGGGATCGCTGGGGCTGACGAAGCAAACGATGAATCGGTTGCAGGAGCGGCCTCAGCCCCTGGCTGGACCCATCCCAGAGGAGGAGGCGATCGTGCCAGCGCTCGGGCAACTGGGCCATGAGGGCACGGCGACCCACATCAACGCCATCGCCTGGTTGCTGGTCCAGGAGTCCCCCCTGGACCAGCAACCAGGCCGGCTGGTCGACAGGAATGTCGTCGAGGCGTAAGAAATCCGATGCCCTCAGGGGCAGAGGCAGCAGAAAAAGCAGTGCGTCCTGTTGCTTCAGCACCTCTGGCAGCCCCCAGGATTCCGCTGCCGTGGATAGCGGCTTGGCCATCGAGAGACTCAGACTGCTGGCACCCAACAACGCTGTCTCGAACCAGGCGGAGGGAGGCAGCTCGACCCCCTCTGAAGCCACGACTGCAAGGGCCAATGGTCCTGAGTGGTTCAGAACGGCCTCCAGCTGCTGCTCCCGCGGCGCACGCAATGCTTCGACACCGAGCTGAGTCTCGAGCTGATCGAACTGGTCAAGCACTTGACGGCATTGACTCACCCAAGCGGGCAGCGTCGTCGGAGCCTTGAAACTCGCTTGAGCCGCAGGGCGACTCAACCACCAAACACCAGCGCCGGCCGCCAGCAAACCGAGGCCGCCTCCCGGAAGATGAAGAACATCGGCACACACCCATTGCCCCAGCAGCAACGTGCCACCGGCCATCAGCAGCCGGCCCGTCAGGGCCGGCGACGGACTCAAAGAACCGAGGAACGGCACCGGAAGCATGCGGGAGTGCCCAGACGTCCCGGCCTTCCTAGCTCACTCCATTGCAGGGCACCAGCGCAGCGCCACAACGGGCAGCGCGGAATCCGACCCCAACCCAAAGACGGAGCCGGAAGGGATCCATACCTTGGGACAAAAGGCAACCCCTAGAGATGGTCACTGATCGTCGCAATGAGGTGAAAAGGGTGCTGATGGTGGCCCTGGTCATCAACCTCAGCATGACCGGCCTGAAACTGGTTCTGGGACTCGTCAGCGGCTCCCTGGCGGTGGTGGCCGATGCCATGCACAGCGCCACCGATGCACTCTCCAGCCTCATGGGGTTGCTGACCAACGGGCTTTCGGATCCCCACCCGGATCGCGACCATCCCTACGGCCACGAGAAATATGAAGCAGTCGGAGCGCTGGCGATCGCTGGGTTCATTTTGTTCACGGCCCTAGAGATCCTCATCACCGCAGGGGAACGACTGCTGCAGGGTCTGACCCCGTTGCGAATCAACGGCCCGGAACTGCTGCTGCTGCTCGTGGTTCTCCTCTGCAATGTGGGACTGGCCATCTACGAGCGCCGTCAGGGGCGTCGACTCCAGAGCCAGCTCCTGCTCGCAGATGCCCGCCACACCATGAGCGATATCTGGACGACGGTGATCGTGCTGGTGGGCCTCAGTGGGGCCTGGTTGCTGGGAATCAGCTCGCTGGATGTGGCTCTCGCCGTGCCCCTGGTGCTCCTGTTGCTCAGGGTCTGCTGGCAGGTGCTGCGCGCCAACCTGCCATGGCTGGTCGATCACATCGCCATCGCGCCGGAGGCGATTCACGAACAGGCGATGGCCGTGCCAGGGGTGCTCAACTGCCATGACATCGCCAGCAGAGGTGTTCTCGGCCAACGCGTCTTTATTGATATGCACATGGTTGTGGATGCTGATGATCTGCCCACCGCCCACCGCATCACCGAACTAGTGGAGGAACGACTCGAGACACGCTTCGGACCTGTGCGTTGCACGATTCATCTAGAGCCGAGGGATTACGCCGAACAGACCATCACCTTCCGCGGGACCCACGGTTGAAGTGGCCGGTCGTCAGGGCGGCGCGCCCGAACACCGACAAGCCCCCTGTCATGCGTCACACTTGCGCCTGATTGCAAGGCCATGGGCCATGACTGATTCCTACGGTGATCCCCAGGCCTTCGGGGGAGCGGGTGAAGCCGGCGGCACGGCTGCTGGACATGAAGCTGCTGGGCATGAGTCCGGCGGTCATGGGGATCCTGGCCAAGAAGGAGGCGCTCGTGGAGGCTTCCGCAGAGGCGCAGGCCGTCCCCAGGGCGGCGGACGTGAAGGTGGCGGATTCCGCATCCGCTTGAGCGACAACGAAATGCGCGCCACCCGTGCTCTTCAGGAGGCCTTCAACCTCCGCTCCACCGTGGCCGTTCTCGGTTTTGCGGTGCGCACCCTTGGCCAGATGCTGGAAGATGGCGAGTTGGATGCCCTCGTGCAGCAACAGCGCTCCCAGGCACCGCGGGGCGGATTCCGTGGGGAAGGTGGCCGCGGTGAAGGTGGGCGAGGAGAGGGTGGTCGCCGTGAAGGTGGTCGCGGAGATGGCCGGCGAGGCGAGGGTCGCAATGAGGGCGGTCGTGGTTCACGGCCCGACCCTTTTGCCCGCCCAGCCAAGCCCCAGCCGCCCGCACCAGAGCCCACACCGGAGCCCGAAGCCCAGCCCGAGCCTGAGCAGGCAGTGGACGCCACTGAAAGTCAGGTCAAGGAGCCAGCAAGCCAGCCAGAGGTTGACACCGATCTGGCCGCCAAGACAGAAGAGGCCTGATTCATGGTCCGGTCGCGGGTTCTCTCCGGGGTCCAGCCCACCGGAGCCCTTCATCTGGGCAACTGGCTGGGTGCCATCCGCAACTGGGTTGATCTGCAGAACGACCACGACACCTTCGTGTGCGTGGTCGATTTGCATGCGATCACCGTGCCGCATGACCCGGCCCGTCTTGCCGATGACACCCTGACAACAGCGGCCCTTTATCTGGCCTGCGGGATTGATCCAGCGCGCACCACGGTGTTTGTGCAGAGCCACGTGGCCGCCCATTCAGAGCTTTGCTGGCTGCTGAACTGCGTCACACCGCTCAACTGGCTGGAGCGAATGATCCAGTTCAAGGAGAAGGCTCTCAAACAGGGAGACAACGTGTCGGTCGGACTCCTCGACTATCCGGTGCTCATGGCCGCCGACATCCTTCTCTATGACGCCGATCTGGTGCCGGTGGGCGAAGACCAGAAACAACACCTGGAATTGGCCCGCGATATCGCCCAGCAACGCATCAATGCCCGCTTTGGCTCCGAGGATGCACCACTGCTCAAGGTGCCCAAACCTTTGATCCTGAAAGAGGGGGCCCGCGTGATGAGCCTCACCGATGGGCGCAGCAAGATGAGCAAAAGCGACCCCAATGAAGGCAGTCGCATCACGCTTCTCGACCCCCCTGATCTCATCACGAAGAAGATCAAGCGCGCCAAAACTGATCCCCAGATGGGTCTGGAGTTCGACCATCCGGATCGACCGGAGACCGACAATCTTCTCGGGCTCTACGCCATCCTCAGCGGTAAGGGCCGAGATGCGGTTGCCAGCGAATGCGCCTCGATGGGTTGGGGCCAGTTCAAGCCATTACTGGCAGACGCCACCGTGGCCGCCCTCGAACCGATCCAGGCCCGCTACAGGGAGCTCATGAATGAGCGGAGCGAGCTCGAACGGGTCCTCAACCAAGGACAACAACAGGCGGAAGCAGTGGCACAAGCCACGGTTGAGCGGGTGCGCCAGGGACTTGGCTTCCTGGCACGACACTGAACGACCACGGCACCAAGCCAAGCTGATCAATCGATTGAGATTAAAAAAGTTTTCCTAATCCTTAAGCCTTCCTGAGAACTTGGGCGAGCCAAAACCACTGCCCAGGGAAAAGACCGCCCTCCTCACACGCGTCTCACGCGTCTCATTCGCAGACGCGTCTTTGAGTGTTTTGCTAGGCACATCACGAGCCTCTCGTCAAGGGCGGTCGTCGCTCTCTCGCCACGGCCCCTCACTCCGCTGCAAGGTGATGAGCCCTTGAACCGCCGGTTTGCCTTCAGTTCCTGCTTTCAATCGCAAAACCCTTGTTGCCATTGGAGCCGTCAGCGTTCTGCTTCTGCCCTTCGGCCAAGGGCTGCACGCTGAGCGATCCAACGAGCGCCTCCAGCAAGACGATGCGATCCGGACGGGCCTGACCAAGACAGAACAGGTTCAGGACTTGCTGGCAGCCCGCCCTTACCGGATCACCCCCGAGCGCAGGGCCCTGCTCAACACGATCCGCTATGCGGAAGGCACTTGGAAGGACGGTCGTGATCTGGGTTACCGCGTGCTCTACGGCGGCAGCCTCTTCCGCGATCTCTCCCGACACCCGGAGCGGTTGGTGGTGAAGCGTTACGCCAGTGCAGCAGCAGGCGCCTATCAGTTTTTACCCGCGACCTGGCGCCAGGTCGCCCGTGAGTTGAGGCTGCCAAGCTTCGAACCCCAACATCAGGACCAGGCAGCCCTGCGCCTCGTGGAGCGTCGTGGTGCTCTGGAGGAGGTGGATCGCCGCGGCCTGACCCCAAGCGCCATGCATCGCCTGGCCCCCGAATGGGCCTCCTTCCCCACCCATGCCGGCACCAGCGCCTATGGCCAGCCGGTGAAGAGTCAGGCGGAACTGGCCCGCTTTTACTCGAACAATCTCCGGGAGATCCGCCAAGGGGCCTGAGGCCTGCTCAGCCCGGCAAGGGCACTCCGGCCAGCCTCCAGCGGAACAGCCGCATCAGCCAGTAGATCAAAAGCGCCGCCGCCACGGCAGCCGCTGCCTGCCAGCGCCGCCGCCCGAAGCGCAGGGGCCGCCCCAGCAGCCCCTGCCTCCAGCCCAGCCAGCCCAGGCTCAAGACCAAGGGAGGTCCAAAGAGATGCAACTCCAGGGCCTCTCCCAGATCGCCCTGGAGCGTGGCCAGGGCTGATCGGGTCAAGAAGCATGTCGGGCAGGGAACACCGGTCAGGGCGCGCCAGGGGCAACCGGGCAAGAGCAGAGGCAGCCCTTGAGCGCGCAGGCTCAGCAACATCAGCAGAGCGATCGCCGCCAGACCAGCCTTGGGGCGTCGGG
Source organism: Synechococcus sp. HK01-R (assembly GCF_014217855.1). Taxonomy (NCBI): domain Bacteria; kingdom Bacillati; phylum Cyanobacteriota; class Cyanophyceae; order Synechococcales; family Synechococcaceae; genus Synechococcus; species Synechococcus sp. HK01-R. The sequence continues at coordinate 2,233,354 of NZ_CP059059.1, forward strand.
GCAGGGTCATCGTGCCGCCTGGGAAATGCGCGCCGCCAGGGCCCAAACATCCATCACCAGCTGATGCCAGGGAGCCATGGCCTCCATCGAGACAGCCATGGCCGTTGGTGAGGCATCCACCAGGGCCCGGGTTGCAGCAATCGCCTTGCGCCCCTCCTCGATCCGGGCTGCCATCACAGCCCGCTCCTCCGACGCCATGACGAGATCGGGGCAGACCGCCAGCAGCTCCTCACCCCGCTGAAACCAGTGGCTGAAATCCTTGAGCAAAGAGTCGAGGAGGCTCTCCAGCAGGGCGTCGGCTTCCGGGTCCATGGCGCTGAATCACACGCCCATAGGATGGCGTCTGTTGTGCATGAACTGGTGAGCAGCGCTGCAGTAACCGCTCCTGCCCAGGCGGAGCACCCCAAGAAAGAAATGGTGGTGCTTCCCAAAACCAGTGAAAGCGAGCAGCTGCTCAAGATCCGCCACTCCATGAGCCATGTCATGGCGATGGCGGTGCAGAGCCTCTTCCCCAAAACACAGGTGACGATCGGGCCCTGGACGGAAAGTGGCTTCTATTACGACTTCGACAGCCCCGATCCCTTCACCGAGGCTGACCTCAAGGCGATCCGAAAGGAGATGATCAAGATCATCAATCGGAAGCTTCCCCTCGAGCGGATCGAGGTGAGTCGCCAGGAGGCCGAAACGAAAATCAAGGCTCAAAACGAGCCTTACAAACTCGAGATCCTCGCGGGCCTGCAGGAACCGATCACCCTCTACACCCTCGGAGATCAATGGTGGGACCTCTGCGCCGGTCCCCATGTCGCCAACACCAGTGAACTCAACCCCAAGGCCTTTGCCCTAGAGAGCGTTGCCGGTGCCTATTGGCGGGGTGACGAGAAGAATGCCCAACTCCAAAGGATCTACGGCACCGCCTGGGAGACTCCGGAACAACTGGCTGAACACCAGCGCCGCAAGGAAGAAGCCCTGCGCCGGGATCACCGCCGCCTTGGCAAGGATCTCGATCTTTTTTCGATCGAAGATGAAGCAGGTGCTGGCCTTGTCTTCTGGCATCCGCGTGGTGCCCGCATGCGCCTGCTGATCGAAGACTTCTGGCGTCAGGCCCATTTTGAAGGCGGCTACGAGCTCCTCTACACCCCCCATGTCGCCGACATCAGCCTCTGGAAGACCTCAGGCCATCTCGACTTCTACAGCGAGAGCATGTTCGGCCCCATGGAGGTGGATGAACGGGAATACCAGCTCAAACCAATGAACTGCCCGTTCCATGTGCTCACCTATGCCAGCAAGCTGCGCAGCTATCGCGAACTACCAATCCGCTGGGCTGAATTGGGCACGGTGTATCGCTACGAGCGGCCCGGGGTGATGCATGGCCTGATGCGCGTGCGTGGCTTTACCCAGGACGATGCCCACGTGTTCTGCCTGCCCGATCAGATCAGCGATGAAATCCTGCGCATCCTGGATCTCACCGAGCGGATCCTCTCCACGTTTGATTTCCGTCACTACGAGATCAACCTCTCCACACGCCCAGACAAATCGATCGGTGATGATGCCGTCTGGGAGCTGGCCACCAAAGGACTGGTGGAGGCCCTGGAGCGCAAGGGATGGGATTACAAGATCGATGAAGGCGGTGGCGCGTTTTACGGCCCCAAGATCGATCTGAAGATCGAGGATGCGATCGGCCGGATGTGGCAATGCTCGACGATCCAGCTCGATTTCAACCTGCCGGAACGCTTCAAGCTCGACTACATCGCCGCCGATGGCAGCAAGCAACGCCCGATCATGATTCACCGGGCGATCTTTGGTTCGTTGGAACGGTTCTTCGGGATCATGACCGAGAACTACGCCGGTGATTACCCCTTCTGGCTAGCTCCTGAGCAGGTGCGCCTGCTGCCTGTCACCGATGAGGTGCAGCCCTCCGCCGAACAGATGCTGGAGCAGCTCACAGCCGCTGGAATTCGGGCCACGGTTGACCGCAGTGGTGATCGACTCGGCAAGTTGATCCGAAGTGGTGAACAGATGAAAATCCCCCTTCTCGCGGTGATTGGGGCCAAAGAGGCCGAGCAGGGAGCCGTGAGTCTGCGCAGTCGACGGGATGGTGACCTTGGCGTTGTGGATCGCGACGCGCTGATTGAGGCAGCAAGGCAGGCCAATCAAAACCGTCACACCTCCCTGACGCTGCCTCGCTCATGAACGAGTCCCACATCCAACGCATCAGTGATCTGACCCCGCTGCGCAGTGCGCCCAGCCTCAGTACTGAGCAAACCAGCGTTCTGCGGGCAGAACTAGCCCGGGAGATGGGCGCCTACTCCTGGTTCACCGTGGGCGTGATGGCGACCAGCGCCGCCGAGGCGCTCCGCAGCCTGCGCCAGCTCGAGACAGCCTGCGGCTGGGAACCGATGCGTCTTGAAGGCGAATGCAAGGCCGAGGACGGCGTCTTTCTTAAGGCCAATCAGTCCAGCGGCATGGTCCGAATCCGAGCTGAACAGGGGCTTGGAGAGGGGATCTTGATCAGCGGTCATCAGCAGGAGCAGGGCGCGGCAGGTCCCACCTGGGGCCCCTTCCCCCTTGATCTGTTCACCACCTGATTCAGCTCCGAGACTTGCCGATTGCCGCCAAGCTGATCAGCTTTAGGACAAAGAGATCCATCCGAGGCAATGGCGCAGAGAACCTATCTGGCCGGTGATCTCGGAGGCACCAAGACCCTGCTCTCGCTGTTCACCAGCGTTGATGGTCAGCTTCAGGCCCTGGAAGGGCAGCGCTACGCATCGGCAGAGTGGACCTCCCTTGAGGCCATGCTCACTCACTTTCTTGAGGGGCTGCCGTCAGAGCTGGAACGGCCTGCGACCAGCTGTATCGCCGTGGCCGGTCCCGTACAGAACGGTCAGGCCAAGCTGACCAACCTTCCCTGGGAGATGAGCGAAGCCTCGCTCTGTGCCGCCACAGGGCTGGAGCGGCTGGAGCTGGTGAATGATTTCGCCGTGCTGATCCATGGCCTCCCCCACTTCAGCGACAGCCAGCAGGTGGTGCTGCAACCCGGGCAAGACGGATTGAACGAGCCAGGGGCCCATGGCGGCAGCGTGGCCATCCTTGGGGCAGGCACAGGCCTTGGCATGGCCAGGGGCATCCCCGGCCCCCAGGGCTGGATTGCCCTGGCCAGCGAAGGAGGACATCGGGAATTTGCTCCACGCACGGAGCAGGAATGGGCCCTCAGCCGCTGGCTCATGGCGGACCTCGGCATTGATCGTCTTTCGATCGAACGCATCGTGAGTGGCACAGGTCTGGGGCATGTCATGCACTGGCTCCTGCAACAAGAGCAACGCGAGCATCCCCTTCACAGGATCGCCAGAGCCTGGCGCACCATTCCTGCCGAACAGCCCGGACATCAGGATCTGCCTGCCCACACCGGCAAGGCCGCAGCAACTGGCGACCCGCTTGCCCTGGCCGCCCTGGAGCTCTGGCTCGGGGCCTATGGGTCCGCTGCGGGGGATCTAGCCCTGCAGGAACTGTGCAGCGGCGGGCTTTGGGTCGGCGGTGGCACCGCGGAAAAAAACCTCGCTGGCCTCCGGTCTCAGCACTTCCTGGCCCCCCTTCGTCGCAAGGGACGGTTTCAGCCCTTCCTGGAGAGCCTGACCATTCGGGCCGTCATCGACCCGAATGCCGGACTGTTTAGCGCCGCCTGCCGAGCGCGGGCCCTGGACGCCTAAGTGAGACACTGGCTTCAATAGGACAGTAGGGATGGTGCAGCCGCGCATCGGCCAAACGGTGGTGGTGGACGTACCGGCCACCACAGCCAACATCGGACCTGGGTTCGACTGCCTGGGGGCCGCCCTCGACCTGAACAACCGCTTCACCATGCGCCGAATCGAAGGCGACGGGGAGCGGTTTGAACTGATCATCGAAGGCCAGGAGGGCAGTCACCTTCGCGGTGGGCCCGAGAACCTCGTGTATCGCGCCGCCCAGCGGGTCTGGAAGGCCGCAGGGGAGGATCCGGTCGCCTTGGAAGCACGGGTCAGACTTGCTGTACCACCGGCGCGAGGCCTCGGAAGCAGCGCCACGGCCATCGTTGCGGGACTGGTGGGCGCCAATGCCCTGGTGGGAGAACCCCTGAGCCGGGAAAAACTTCTGGAGCTGGCCATCGACATTGAAGGCCATCCCGACAATGTGGTTCCTTCCCTCTTGGGGGGCCTGTGCATGACCGCGAAGGCTGCCTCCCAACGCTGGCGTGTCGTGCGCTGCGAGTGGCTCGCGTCGGTGAAGGCCGTGGTGGCCATTCCGGCGATTCGGCTGAGCACCAGCGAGGCACGACGGGCGATGCCCAAGACGATTCCTGTTGGCGATGCCGTGGTGAATCTGGGAGCACTAACGCTGTTGCTGCAGGGCTTGCGCACGGGCAACGGCGATCTGATTTCCGATGGCATGCACGACCGGCTGCACGAGCCCTACCGCTGGCGGCTGATCAAAGGCGGCCAAGAGGTGCGACAAGCGGCCCTCAAGGCCGGAGCCTGGGGCTGTGCCATCAGCGGAGCCGGCCCCAGCATTCTGGCCCTCTGTTCGGAAGGGGTGGGCCCTGCGGTCAGCCAGGCCATGGTGAAGGCGTGGGAAGCGGAGGGGGTGGCCAGCCGTGCCCCGCTCCTGAGCCTCCAGACCACGGGAAGCCATTGGCAGGCCAAGGAACCTGAGTAGATCTACTCAACAGCCCCCCTGGGGCTGATAAGTTCAATCACAATCTTTCAGTCGCCATGGACGTCAACCTGCCCCTGTCGGTTGCGTCCCAGACGGCGTTTCCCTGGCTGTCCCTGATCGTGCTGTTGCCGGCGGTCACAGCACTGGTCATGCCCCTGCTGCCAGGGGATGACAGCAATCCCTCCCCCTGGCCCCGCAACCTCGCCTTGACGGTGCTGGCCGTGGATTTCATTTTGATGGTGGCCGTGTTCAGCCGCCTGTTCGATCGCCTCGATGGCGGACTGCAACTGGTGGAGCGGGTCAGCTGGCTGCCAGTGATCGGTCTTGAGTGGTCTCTCGGAGCTGACGGTCTCTCCATGCCTCTGGTGGTGCTCAGCGGCCTGGTCACCATGCTCTCGGTGGCGGCAAGCTGGAAGGTTGAGCACAAAGCCAAGCTTTACTTCGGCCTTCTCTTGGTGCAGGCCTCAGCCCAGGCGCTGGTGTTCCTGTCCCAGGACTTCCTGCTCTTCTTCCTGGCCTGGGAACTGGAGTTGGTCCCCGTCTATCTGCTGATTGCGATCTGGGGGGGCCAGAACCGCCAGTACGCCGCCACCAAATTCATCCTTTACACGGCCCTGGCCTCTCTGCTGATCCTGATCAGCGGCCTCGCCCTTGCCCTCTCCGGCGACAGCTTCACCCTCAACCTGAGCGAACTCGCCCAACGCTCCCCTGGCGGCAGCTTTGGCCTGCTCTGTTACTTGGGCTTCTTGGTGGGATTCGGAGTGAAACTGCCGATGTTCCCTTTGCACACCTGGCTACCCGACGCCCATGGAGAAGCCAATGCACCGGTCTCGATGCTCTTAGCCGGCGTGTTGCTGAAGATGGGCGGTTATGCCCTGCTCCGCTTCAACGTTCAGATGCTGCCGGAGGCCCATCTGGTGCTGGCGCCAGCCCTGATCGTCCTCGGGATTGTCAACATCATCTACGGCGCTCTCAACGCTTTCGCCCAAGACAACGTCAAGCGACGAATTGCCTGCAGCTCGGTGAGTCATATGGGCTTCGTGTTGCTGGGCATCGGCGCTGTGGATGCACTCAGCCTCAGTGGCGCGATGCTGCAGATGATCAGCCATGGCCTGATCGCCGCCGCCATGTTCTTCGTCACTGGCAGCTTTTACGAGCGCACCAAGACGTTGTCGATCCCCAACATGGGTGGTCTGGCCAAGGTGTTGCCGATCACGTTTGCCTTCTTCCTGGCCAGCTCCCTCGCCTCCCTGGCTCTCCCGGGGATGAGTGGCTTCATCAGCGAAATCACCATCTTTCTGGGCATCACCAGCCAGGAGCAGTTCACAACCCTGTTCCGGGTGATCACCATCGTGATCGCCGCCATCGGTCTCGTGCTGACCCCGATCTATCTGCTCTCCCTCTGCCGGCGGGTCTTCTTCGGCCCACGCATCCCGGCCCTGGCCTTCGTGGACGACATGAATCCCCGTGAATTGGTCATCGGTCTCACCCTGCTGGTGCCAACACTCACCATCGGCATCTGGCCACGGGTCGCCATGGACGTCTACGAAGCCTCCACCGATGCCCTCGCGGAAACCCTCTCCAGCCATAGCCTGATTGCACTGAGCAACTGGCTCCCTCTCGGCTGACCCCATGCAAGAGACCCGCGAACCTGCCCTGCTCGCGGGCCAGGGACTTCCCAACTACCACGACGTCACCGCTGATCAGGTTCGGGAGTCGATCCCGGCCCTACTGGAGCAGCTGACCAAGAGCTTTGCCGACCTAGAGGCCACTCTCGAGAAGCAACTGAACGGCTCCGATCCACTCCCCTGGGACGCGGTGATGCCGCCCCTGCACGCGATCGGCGAACAACTTCGCTGGAGCTGGGGAGTGGTCACCCATCTCAACGCCGTCTGCAACACTCCCGAACTACGGGAAGCCCATGCCTCCCAGCAGGCGGATGTGGTGCGCTTCAGCAATCGCCTCGGCCAGAGCAAGGTGCTGCACCGTGCCCTCGAAGCGCTCCAGGCGAACGCAGCCCAGCCCCTCGATCCTGCCCAGCAACGCATTCTCCAAGCCGAACTGCTTTCCATGCAGCAGCGGGGTGTGGGCCTGAGTGGGGAACGGCAGCAGGCGTTCAACTCCACCAGCGAACGGCTGGCGGAACTCTCCACCCAATTCAGCAATCACGTGCTTGATGCCACCCAGGGCTGGAGCCTGGTTGTGCACGAGCGGGAGCGCCTAGCCGGCCTTCCCCAGCGCGCCCTCGACATCCTGGCCGCTGCGGCCAAGGAGGCAGGAGATCTCCACGCTGACGGGAGCGAAGCCAACGGAGAACGGGGCCCTTGGCGCTTGGGACTCGACATGCCGCGCTTCCTTCCGGTATTGACCCATGCAGACAATCGACAGCTGCGCGAAACCCTCTACAGAGCCCATGTCAGCCGCGCGAGCCAAGGAGAGCTCGACAACACCCCTCTGATCGAGGAAATCCTCAGTCTCCGCCGTGAGCAGGCGATCCGGCTCGACTACAGGCACTGGGCGGAACTTAGCCTCGCCGGGAAAATGGCCGAGGACGTGGATGCCGTGGAGGGGCTGCTGGAGGAACTGCGTGCGGCCGCCTACCCAGCAGCCCTGCGGGAACTTGACGACCTGCAAGCCTGCGCCCTTCACCATGGTGCGCCTGAGGCGGAGTCTCTGGAACCCTGGGATGTGGGCTACTGGTCGGAAAAACTGCGACAAGAGCGCTTCGACCTGAACCAGGAGGCTCTGCGCCCCTGGTTCCCACTGCCACAGGTGCTTGAGGGTCTATTCGAACTCTGCGAACGCCTCTTCCGCATCCGGATCAGCGCCGCTGACGGTGAAGCGCCGATCTGGCACCCGGATGTGCGCTTCTTCAGGGTTGCAGAACAGGACGGAACGCCTTTAGCAGCCTTCTATCTCGATCCCTACAGCAGGCCCGGCAGCAAGCGGGGCGGTGCCTGGATGGATGAATGCCTCAGCCGCCAACCGGATGGAGAGGGTGGCTGGATCCTGCCGGTGGCCTATCTGATCTGCAACCAGACCCCCCCCAACGGCGACACTCCAAGCCTGATGAGCTTCGAAGAGGTCGAAACCCTCTTCCACGAGTTCGGCCACGGGCTCCAGCACATGCTCACCACCGTGGAGCATCCACAGGCGGCGGGCATCAACAATGTGGAGTGGGATGCCGTGGAACTGCCCAGCCAGTTCATGGAGAACTGGTGCCTCGACCGCAGCACCTTGATGGGAATGGCACGGCATTGGCAAACCGGGGAACCCCTGCCAGAAGAGGACTTTGAGAAGCTGAAGCAGAGCCGCACCTTCATGGCAGGTTTCGCCACCCTGCGCCAAGTGCATTTCGCTCTCAGCGATCTGCGGCTTCACAGTCTCTGGACACCGGAGCTGGGACTGAGCCCCGACCAGATGCGACGGCAGATTGCAGAAACCACCACCGTGATCCCTCCGATTGCGGATGATCACTTCCTCTGCGCCTTCAGCCACATCTTCGCCGGTGGCTATTCGGCTGGTTACTACTCCTATAAATGGGCGGAAGTGCTCAGTGCCGATGCCTTCGCTGCCTTTGAAGATGCAGGTCTCGATCTCGAAGACGCTGTGCAGGCCACTGGAGAGCGCTTTCGCAACACCGTCTTGAGCCTCGGCGGCAGCCTCTCGCCCTCTGCTGTGTTCGAGGCGTTCCGGGGCAGAGCGGCAAGCACGGACGCCCTGATTCGCCACTCCGGCCTGGTGACGAGCCATGCCTGAACCCCTCTCCATCTCGGAGCACTGGGGTGAGCTGGCCGAGGACCGGACTGATCAGGCCCCTCTGATCAGCCTCAGTACCGCGCTCGAGACCAGCTGGTTGCGGCAGGGCATCCGCCGCGATGCGTTTCTCGGGGAGCTTCTCAAAGGTCTGCATCAGCGCCGTCTGGTGCCACTGCTGGCGATGCTTCCCCGTGGCTGGCGCCTTGCCCCGGCTGCCCTGCCCGAGCGCCTGCAGGGAATTGGCTCCCTACTCGAGCAGGGACTGGTGAGTCCGCTGCTGCTGGGGGCCCTCGCCGATGATCTGCAACATCTGATTCCGCACCCCCAGGAGCACGATTCCCATCTGGATGGGCTCGATCGCTGGTGCGCCCGCGACATCAGCACGCCGGCCGGCGTGCCGCTGCCTCTACCGCAATCCCTTCAGGGATGGCAGGACCTAGCCAGACAATTGGATGAAGGGGATCAGGACTCTGGGGCTGAATCCCTCGCGGGTCCCCTCCCTGAGCCAAGTTTCGGATCCCTGGGTGCGGGCCTGGTCTGGCGGAACCATGGCCTTCAAGCCCTGCAGAACGGTCGCTGCCGCTCAGCCAACCGGGTGATGGCGCAGGTCTTCAATGCTCTTGGTGCCAACGGCTTACCCAACCGCTCCGGTGCCGCGTCCGAGCCCTACCAGTTCGAGGGTATGGATCGACCGAGACAGCTGGTGGCTTGGCTCCAGCAGCATGGATGGCACTGCCGCGGCCGCATCCGGGCCAGTGTGGCCAGCTTCGGCCTCGGTGCCAGTTGCCCCTCGGAGAGCGGCGTCTGGCAGCAAGTCCCCCTGGCGGTGCCCTACCGAACCGGGCTGATGCGCCACGGCCTCGAGATCGAATCGTTACTCCCCCATTGCAGCCTCGAACTGGAGCTGCAAGCACCGGAGGGGGAGGCTCCGGTGCTGATGCAGTACTACCAGGGCACTGAGGGGCTGAATGGCTGGGCGCCCCTCAATGATCTCGAGCGGCCCTGGCAAAACGATCGTCAAAACGGCACCGTTGCCTACCCGGGGGAGGCGTTTGAAGACGATCAGCTTGGCCTGGCCCTTGATCTCTGTGATCTGATGGCCGCGGTGCACAACAGCACAGCCTCGGACGGCCAGCTCCGCTTCGGCGGTTATGGAGCCCTTGGATTCTGCATTGACTCCACCGCGCTCCTCGAACAGGCGATGACGGGGCGCAGCAATCTCTTTCCCCTCACCCTTGGTGGGCTGTGGCGGGAACGACTCGGACTTCAACTTGAAAAGCTGCTCGACGCCGGCCTACGCCCCGGACAGCAGGGAGACCAGGAGGATGTCGTTTCGCGCTACCGCCAGGCCCTCGAGCAACTGCCCCAGGACCTGAGTGTTCAGGGTGAAGCCTGCATACGAGCCGAAGCACGGCTCATTCGCTGCCAGCCCCGTCACAGCCCCTTCCTGAGCATTCGGCGACTCAATGGCGAATTGATGTAGACAATCAATCCTCAGGCAGAGGTGAGCTCAAGCTCTCGCACGATCTCTCGCACCACCTGGGATCGGTCGGCAACGCTGAACGGACCGGACGCACCATTGTGGTTCATGCCCTCGATGCTGATGCGATGCAACGAACGGGTGCGCTGCCAGCGATTCCAGTTTGAGAGTGGCAGCAGAGGAAGAGGGCCTGGATAGGCCAGCCGTCCAAGGGCAGCCACCGGATCCCGGCTACCACCCACCTCCTTCGCCAGGGTGTTGTAGCTGGCCCGCCAGCGCTGGGCGAACAGCAGGCCAATCAGCACAAGAGCAAGGCTGAAACCGGGAGCACTCACCAGCAGCCCTTCTCTCAAAGAAACGCCGTAGCGCGCCTGGAGCAGCAGGAGCCCATTGAAATGCATCCAACCCAGCAGGCTCACCGCGATCAGATCGCTACGTAAGGGGCAGCCACCAGGACGTAAAACAATCCTGGCCAAAGAGCTGCCAGCCTCCGGTTCGCCAGGGTGATCAGCAGATTGGCGTTGATGCATCAATGCTGCCAACGGCAGCATTGTCTGTCACTTAATCGCCAAGAATGGTCTGCATCAGCATCGACAGCGCTAAGGGGTGCGCCATCAGCTGTTGATGGGTGAACACCGGCACCGCATGGCTAGCCCCCACGGGTAACACCGCCTGCCAACCTGGAAACACCATGGCATCCCAGCGGCAGTAAAAGCTGGTGCAGGAGAGAGAGGCGAGGGCGGAGCTGTCGGCGTTGAGCTGACGCAACAGAGCACTGCCGCGCTTCATGTCAGCCAGACCAGCGAACAGCCAGCGAGGAATCCACTGGGCCGTCAGTGTTCCCCGTTGGGGACTACCGACACTGATGAAACGCCGGCTTCGGCTGGCGCCACCCAGCTCCTGCAACCAGATGCGGCTGATGATCCCCCCCATGGAGAAACCAAGGATGTCGATGGGCTGCTCGGATCCCCAATGGGCCTGAATGTGCTGATCCAGATGGGAGGCCAGGGTGCGCAGAGGCACCGCCCCCAACCGATGGGGGAGGTGGGGGACCAGCAGTGGAACATGCGCACGATCCAGCTGCCCCACCAACCGATGAAAAAGATGAGGGGTATCCCAAAGCCCGTGCACCAGAACCAGTGGTCTGCGCTCCATCAGCTACCGACGCGCTCCGCGAACTCCGGCCAGCGCCGGTGACGTTCCACGGCAACGGTACCGGCAAATCCCGGAATCGGTGCCTTGCACTTGCGCAAGATCACGCGCATGGGCAGCAGGCCATAGAGCGCTTCCAGCTGCTCGAACACCTGCTCGCTGAAATGCTCAATCGTCTGACAGCGGAGACGGGTGGCCAGCTCCTGCACAGCCTTCACCGCCAGGCTGTAATCGGCGGTGGCCGCAAGATTGTCAGAGCTGGCTGCCCGGTGAAGATCAACAAGCAGGGTGAGATCGAGGCTGAACCACTGACCATGGAGACGCTCCTGCTCCAACACTCCGACATGCGCCCAGACGCGCAGATCCTGGATGTGAATGGCGTCGTTCACGCAGCCAGATCGCGATGGCTGAAGCAACGACGGCCTTCAGCGAAATCAGCGGCGATGTGGCCATCACCGCGCAAGCGGTAGCGGTAAGTCACCAACCCCTCAAGCCCCACCGGTCCACGCGGTGGCAGGGTCTGGGTGCTGATGCCCACCTCGGCCCCAAAGCCATAGCGGAAGCCGTCGGCGAATCGAGTCGAACAGTTGTGATACACCCCAGCACTGTCGACAGCCCGCAGGAACCGTTCGGCTGTCGCCGTATCCGTGCTCGCAATCGCTTCAGTGTGCCTGGAGCCATAACGACGGATGTGCTCCAGAGCGTCCTCCAGATCGCTGACCACCTTCACCGCCAGAATCAGGTCAAGATATTCACGGCCCCAGTCGTCCTCGCTGGCGGCGTCTTCGACGCCGAGAGCCTGGCTACGGGCATCACCGAGTAGGCGCACCCCTGCAGCGCGGAAGGCGGGGATCGCCTCGGCAAGGAAGGCCGGGGCGCTGTCTTGATGGACCAACAGCGTCTCGATCGCATTGCAGGCGGCGGGGTACTGCGTCTTGCTGTCGATCGCAATGCGCAGTGCCTGAGTCATGTCCACCTGAGCATCGACGTACAGATGGCAGACGCCATCGGCATGGCCCAGGACGGGAATACGCGTGTTGTCTTGAATGAAACGAACCAGCTCATTGCTGCCGCGGGGAATGATCAGATCCACCAGGCCATCGAGCCTGAGAAGCGCCAGGCTCTCCTGACGGGTGGTGAGCAGAGCGAGGGCATCCTCCGAGACAGCGCTGGTGACGAGGCCATCCTTCAAGGCTTCGATCACAGCACGGTTGGTGCGGTTGGCTTCACTGCCCCCCTTGAGGATCGCCCCATTGCCGGAACGAATGGCCAGAGACGCGATCTGAATCACCGCATCAGGACGCGCTTCGAAGATCACCCCAAGCACGCCAAGGGGCACGCTGACCCTCTCCAGCACCAGGCCATCGTCGAGCTCGCGATGGAGTTGACGCACCCCGAGTGGGTCCGGGAGACCGGCCACCTGACGCACGCCTTCAATCGCCCCTGTCAGCTTGCCTGAATCAAGCTTGAGACGAGCCATCAGGGCGGGAGCCAGCCCCTCGGCCGAGGCCTGCTCCAGATCCTCCCGGTTGGCAGCGACGATCCGATCGGCATGCCGTTCGAGGGCGTTGGCCATCGAGGCCAAGGCATCCTGGCGCTGATGGTCCTCGGTCTGACCGAGGAGCGTGGACGCCTGACGCACGCCCGTGGCCAGCCTCAGCAGGTCGGCGCTGGGTTCGGGCACAGCCACTGTGGTCATGATCGCGAACAGATGCTGCTGTGCATCATCCCGTCTGGAGGGAAGCGTCCTTGCCCAGCAAGCGATCGATCGCCAACCGGGCCGCCCCCAAGCGGCCTGCACCATTGCCCAGCTGACAAGCCAGGATCTCCAAACCCTCTCGGCTCACGGCCTGGACCCTGGTCTCCACCTCGGCACGAACGGCCGGCAAGAAATGCACCGCCGCGGCCGCCAGGCCGCCGCCCAACAGCACCCGTTGGGGAGTGAAGAGGTAAACCAGCGAACTGATCCCTACGCCGAGCGTGCATCCATAACGCGCCCAGACCGCCAAGGCCTCAGGATCTCCAGCGTTGGCCAGATGGTTCAGCTCCTCTGGGTCCCCGTCCCAGAGCCGTCGCAGCGCCGCAATGCTGGCGTACTGCTCCAGCGATCCCCGATTGCCGCTGTTGCAGGGGGGGCCATCGGGATTGAGGCCGATCAACCCCGGTTCTGCCGCAGCCCCGTGGTGACCAGTGAAGAGGGAGCCGTTCAGCATCACACCACCACCGACTCCTGTCCCCAGGGTTAGGAGCACCACATCACCGCACCCCCGGGCCGCCCCCAGCCAGGCCTCGCCCACAAGGGCGCAATTCCCATCGTTGGCCAAGGTGACACGCCGCTGCAGTCGGGGCTCCAGCCAATCGGCCAAGGGCACATCGAGCCATCCAGGCAAGTTGATACACACGCGAGCGACCCGGGCTGCAGCATCCATCGGTCCGGGCAGCCCGATCCCCACCACCCCCGCCAGGTGATCAGGATCAAGCTGCTCGATGGCTTCGCACAAGGCCATGCACACAGCACCGGGCACTGCGGGCTGAGGAGTGGCGATGCGCTGTTGGGCCAGACGTTGCCCACTGCGATCAAAACGGGCGAGCTTGATCCCCGTACCGCCCAGATCGATGCCGATCACCTGGTCGCCGTTCATGGTCTGCCCCCCATTGCAGAACAGCTCCTCAGAAACGGAAAAACAGCTGCATCTGGCTTTGCCAGGTGCCCTGACTGTCGACCGAGCCGGAAAGACTCATGTTGGGATTGATCTGATACGACAGTGTGCCCTGGGGAGGGATGTCGTTGCGATTGGGAGCTGCCAGCACCGAGAAGTTGAAGCGATCGGTGATGTCGACTCCTAAGTCGGTGACGACGGCCAGCTGGGGGGGAACACGACCAGAGATCCGCTCCTGGTTGTCCTGCACCTCGGGGGTGACATAGGTGGGGTAGAGGGCGAACTGCAGACGCTGACTGAAGGCATCGGTGAGCGATCCGATCACTGGCGACAGCAAGGACTGACCCAGAACGGCGGCCAGGGCAGCACCACCGCCAGCCCCCGAGAGTCCGGCCAGTGAATTGCCACCGATCAGACCGAGCAGCTGGGTCTTCGGCATCGGTGGCGAACTGCGCAGATCGATCGAATCGGCGAGCCGATCGGCCGGGCCTGATGCGGTCAGCATCACCTTCACCAAACGCAGCTGACCACCGGCCCCCAAGGCCCCGGCGCCATTGGTATCGAAGACATTGGTGGATACCGCATTGCTGCCGGTTCCAACACTGATGCTGTCGGAGACCCGGCTGTTCAGAGCAACATCCACGTAGGGGATCAGACCGAGCGACGGGGTAAACACCGCAACGTTCGGGGAGCGTCGATCGAGATTGAAGGTGGTGGTGAACAGCGAGACGCGCCCGGAGAGGAGTTGCACCACCCCGCGAAGCTGAAGGCTGGGGTCCAGGGCACCATTGAGGGTGAGCAGACCCGCGGTACTGAAACTGGCGACAGGCTCCACCGTGACCCGCAGCTTGGGACCGAGTCGAAGACGGAAGTTGGCAAAGCTCACGGCAGGAATGCTGGGCAGAGCGGCCCTGAGCGAACGACTGCTGCTGGCCTCGACGTCGGGACCGAGAAGCACCAGAGGCTTCTGGAAGTTCCAGTTCTCCTCCAGCAGGGTGTCGGCCGAGACCGGCGGGCCGACGCTGACGACCGCTCCGAGGTCGGCACCAACAGGCTTCACGAACATCGAGCGAGCCGGTTTAACAACCCCGTCATCAACCGTGAGATCACCGGAGAGTTGGGGTTGGATCAGGGCCCCGCTCACCTTCAGATCAGCCGCCACGGCCACATCGGCGATCGGCAACTGGATTCGGGCCTTCTGAAGGGAGAGCGTCAGGGGCTTGGGCTCAGGCGAAGGAGAGAACAGGGCCAGGGCCCCTTGCCCAAGCAACTGACCCTGGGCACCGATTCGCGCCTTCAGCGATTGCACTTCCAGCCGGTTGAAATCAAAAACGATTTCGGTGTTCAGATCACTGATCACCTGCTTCTGCAACGTGAAGCGGCCCTGATTCACTAGCAGGAAGCCATTCGCCTGGGGCGCAGACAAGCTGCCGCTGAGCAGAAGGCGCAAATTGGAATCCCCAGCTGTCCAAGCGATCTGGTCATCGGTGAATCCCGTGAGGAAACGCAGGGCATCGCCACGACTCACCACGCGCACATCGAGGGGTTGATCGGGTGCGAACGGCACCTGGCCGGTCACGGTCACCGCTTCCTGAGCACCAGTGCTGCGCAGGGCCAGATCAAGGCGGAGGCCCTCAGCCGCCAGGATCACCTGGCCACGCTCGAGGTTGAGGGCATAGCGACCAACCTTGGCATCCTCAAGCTCAAGGTTGGTGCTGAGCTCCGGCAAGCCTTGTCCAAGGCGGTAACGGCCTTTCAGTCCGAGGGCGCCCTGCAAAGCGGGGGGCACCGGCGCCACCAAGGCCAGCAGGCTGAAGGGCAGGTGATCAAGAGAAAAGCTGCCTTCCCCGGTCTGCAACGGCCCCTGGATCGTCGCAACGAAGGGCTTGATTTGCAGAGCCCGATCCTGGTCATCGCCCTCAACCCAGAGGTGCCCACGAGCCTTGAGATCCAGGTCGAGCTTCGCAAGACTTTGGCCTTGCAGTTGGATCACGGCATCCACCTGACCACGCAGATCCTCGGGATGAAAGGAGCTGTCGTTCCGGCGAGCCTGTTCCTGTTGCTGCAGAGTTTCGCGACTCTCGCGGAGCGCACGCAGCTGACCATCGAGAGAACCTCCGAAGGTGTTCACCAAGAGGGTGCCCAGATCACTGGCCCGCCCCCGGGCGGGGGGTAAGTCCTCGTTGAGCTGAGGCAGGCTGAGGGCCCCGGCGGTGAGCCAGCGCATGCTGAGTCCCCGGGCCTGCAGCTCGGCAGCCAGCCCACCCCCGAGTCGTCCCTTGGCCTTGAGCAACATCTGACCGCTATCGGGCGGAAGCAGCTCGCCGCTGACCAGGTAATTCCTGTTGTCGTACTGGAGCTGCAGACGGGCCTGTCGCAACTGCAGGCCCATCAGGCCCGGGTAGCGGAGGGTGAGATCACCGGCCATCGCCAATGGCTGGAGACCAACACTGCCCTGGCCATCCAAGCGGCCGTAGAGCCCTTCAAAGCGTCCTTTAGGAGGCAAGGCCAGTTCCAGGCCATCCAGGCTCAGGCCCCTGGCCTGCCAGCGATAGGCAGCCGGGGTGCCATCGAGCACCAGCTCGCCGTTGCGTCGGGTCAGCAGCACCCGACGTGGCAACCAGTTGCGACCGAGGGTTGCTTCCAAGCTGCCTGGGAGAACAGACCCAACCGAGGCCATGCGCAGACGTCCACCGCCACCGGACACACCCTCAAACCGCCCTTGCCAAGTTTCCAGCAGTCGCAGCGTGCCGGCCCTGGGATCCTCAAGCCTGAGCTGGAGATTGGGCTGGAGCGCCGTCAGGGGGCCATGGACCTCACCAAAAGCCGAGAGGCTGCCGTCCATGGGCGTGCCCAGGATTGGACCGACCCTGGCGAGAGGGAAGGCATCGAGGCGCAACTGGGCTGCCAGGGACCCCAACTTGAGGCCGCCACGGCCAAGAGCCAGGGGCAGCGTCGCTTGGGCCTGAAGCAAGGGGCTCTGGAAATCACGCAGCTGCAGCGCTGATCGGGCAGCACTCCAGTCGGCCTGAAGCGACCAACGCTCCAACAGTGGATTGCGGGCCTGCTCCAGCTGAAGCGAAAGGGCCGGGCTTTGCGTGGCACCTGTGAGGGCCAACGAACCGTTGAGGGGGGCTTGGGTACCAAGCAGTTCTGGGACCAGCGGGAGCTGTTTCCAGGCCTCACCAGCCAGCTGCAGCTGCTGACTGCGGATCGCCAACCGGGGATAGAGGGCACCGCTCAGACGAACGGCCACACCTGGGCCCTGGACGGCCAGACGCTCCAGCCGAGCCGTGGGTGCCTTGGCCTGACGCCAGTCGGCACTGAGGGCAAGGGTCAGATCGAGAGCATCGGCCAACGGAACACTCTCAGGGAGTGCCCAGCGGCCAGCAAGCTGAAGACGGGGCTGACGCCAAGGCCCATTGAGCCTGGCCTTGAGGTTGCGGTCATGCCCCGGTTCCCTCAGGCTCGCGCTGAGGTCGAACGAACGGTTCAGATCGACGCGGCCAGCCAGACGGGCGCGATAGCTGCCGTAACGCCACTCGCTGTTGGGCAAGAACAACCGCTGACCTCGACAGGTGAGGCGCCACTGCGGATTACGCAGGGGTTCGGGAAGGGGCTTGCCCTGCACCTCAAAGTCCACCAACGTCAGGCCTCCCTGACAGCCGGCCCGGCCCTGGCGCCAGCTCAAACGCAGATCAGCCCCCAGTTGTCCGCGAAGACGCAGCGGCAAACCAGGAGGCAGCACCCCCTCGAAGGGTGCCAGTCGAACCCGCTCCAACCGAGTCTGCAGATCAAATTCGGGGTTCACCCAGCGCCCGCGTCCTTTAAGGGACACCCGGCCCTGGTCTGGAAGGGTGACACCAAGGGCCAAGTCGGCCCAGCTTTCTGCCAGATGCACCGTGCCCCTCCCCGAGGCCCGAAGCACAAGACCAGCGGGTTGAACCGCCAAGCGCGCCGGATCGAGCAAACGAACCTTGAGGTCCAAGTTTGGTGGCGCCCCGCCGGTGGAGGGACCAGGCACCCAATAGACCCCCTGGGCATTCCGCCTGAGCTCCACCCTCGCTCCCCGCAAACTGAGGGTGGCCACCGGACGCCAGCGACGCAGGCTGGCCAGAGGGTCGATCTGAACGGTGAGGGACGTGAGCGAAGCCCGAGATTGATCCTTAGGTCCCGGCAGGACCTCTGAAGGACCAATCGCCAAGCCCCATGGCCTTAAACCCTTGTAAGCACCAATGCGTAATGGATGTCCCAGGGGCTTGGAGAGCTGGGCTTCCAATCCGGGCTTGACCCGGTCAAATACTTCAGCAGCGATCCGGTCGAGCGCAATCCAGGTCAGGCCACCCCCCGCAAGGAGCAGAAAGCCACCCCGCAGACACGAGCGGGACAGAGTCTGCGTTGTGACACCACGCCCCTCCAACGCTGCAGACTCCCCGGGCGAGTGCGCAAAATAACTCCCTCGCCCCTGATTCACCAGCCCATGTCTCTCCCCGATCTACTTCAACGATCCATTGTTTGGCTGGCCTGGGGAGGCCTGGGCTTTGGGGTGCTCACCGTGGTGGCTTTTCTGGCGGGCTGGGGGCTGCGCTTCCGTCTGGTGGGGGTCACAAGCTTCACCCTGCTGCTGGCAGTGAGCTGCTGGGCCTTTAGCGTCAGCTACACACCGCCTGTACGGATTGAAGGTGCCGTACGGGTGCCGGTCGTGTTCGACAACGGCGATGACCTGGTGGTGGCCCAGGCACCGGCCACCATGCCAATCGAGGCCATCGAACCCACCCTCGCCCAACTGGCCGCCAATTTGCGCAGCAACGGCCGCAGTAGTCAGAGCGTCGTCATTCGTCTCCGGCAGCTACAGGCGGCGGGTGAGGGCAGCAGCACGCCTGTGTTGCTGGGCAAGGTGGTGGTGGAATGAGCACTGGCGGTGGTGCCGAGCCAAGGGGCGACAGCATTCCGCTGGCGGCATTGCCCGCCAGCTTCCGTGATGAACAGAAGGCGCTCAACGCTGCTGGAATCGCGAGCTGGGATGGTGTTCGGACCCTCGATGAGCTGCAGCTGAGTCGCCTGGCCCGCAGCGGACGGGCAACGGCACGGAATCTCCGCCGACTGCAAGGCATGGCCGTCCTGATTTGTGACTTGGACCTCGCCCCTGCCGATGCAGCCCTGTTGCTGCATGCCGGGGTGGCCACGGTGTCGGCACTTGCCGCATCGACACCCCAAGATCTGGTCACCCGCACCGGTCGTCTCGAGCGGCAACTGCGCAGCGGACGTCCTCCTGTGGTGGACCTGCCCACGGCGCAGCGCTGGATCCAACGGGCGAAGCACTGGCAAACGACGAACTGACCCTGGGGTGCTGCGCTGCACGGCCCAACCGGTATCAAATGAATCAAGTCAATGGAGGAGGCACCACCATGCGGCACCTCTTTCTTCCTCTAACGCTCAGCGTCGCCTTGCTGGGGGTTGCCCCAGCCCTTCGGGCTCAACAATCCAGCCTGCTCGAAAGCGTCAAGCGCAACCCACAGGAAGCCCGATCCCTCTGCAACCAATTCAAGGCACTGAACGCACAGGGCGTGTCCGCCACCTCGCCACAGGCGATCAGCAACTTGGCGAAGCAGCGCAGCCTCACGCGTCAGGATGCTGAGATTCTGGCCACCTATGTGATCGGCCTTTACTGCCCGGATGTGCGCTGATCAGCCCCTATTTCGGCGGCGCAGCGACTGCTCCCTCTTAACCCCCGACGGGATCCGTCTTCAAGCCTCCCTCTGGCGCCCCCTGGGGGAGGGTCCCTGGCCTGCTCTGTTGATGCGCCAGCCCTACGGAAGGGCGATCGCTTCCACGGTCACCCTGGCGCACCCCCAGTGGTGGAGCGAGCAAGGTTTTCTGGTGATGGTGCAGGACGTTCGCGGGCAGGGGGAATCGGAGGGGCACTTCGGTGGGTTCGGCCAGGAGGCCGCAGACACCGCCACCACCCTGCGCTGGCTGCGTAGCCACCCGAATTGCAACGGCCGCATCGGCCTCTACGGCTTTTCTTATCAGGGGTTCACCCAACTGGTGGCCGATGAGGTCACCGAACCGCCCGACTGCCTGGCACCGGCAATGACGGGCCTTGATGAGAGGGAGCACTGGAGTTGTGAAGGTGGCGCTCACTGGTGGCATCTCGGCCTGGGCTGGGGATTACAGCTGGCTGCCCTGCAGGCGGCCCGGCGGGGCGATCGCCAGGGCTGGCAGACGATTCGTCAGTCCCTCGAGAGCGGACGCTATCTCGCGGAAGGACTGAGCTTGTTGGAGGAGCATGACCCCCATGGCATGGCCCTGCGCTGGTTCCAGAGCGATCCAGAAGAGCGACACGTCTGGCCCCGGCACACCGCTCCCAGGGACTGGCTGGCGCAACCGATGCTGATCATTGGGGGGTGGTGGGACCCCCATCTCCGCGGCTGTCTGAACCTGATGGAACGCAGCCTGGCGGCCGGTGGCCAGCCGGAACTGCACATCGGCCCAGCCACGCACCTGCAGTGGTGGCCAGCCGTGCAGGAGCTCCATCGGCGCTTCTTCCAACGCCACCTGCAAGAACAGACCGGCGTCTGCAACGCGTCAGCGCCAAAGGAGCCGCGCTTGCAGCTCTGGGATCAACGGCTTGAGCGCTGGAGTGGTTGCCAGAACCCAGCCCCCCAGGGCGGCCACTGGCAGCTGGAGGGCAGCGGGCTGAGCTGTCATGACCCCCTCGCGGGTCGGCTCCTGCCACAGACCGGCCAGCGCAACGATGCGAACCGCTCCGACGTTGAACCAGCCAATGCGAACGCATCGATGGTGATGCTTGTTCACGACCCCTGGCGTCCAGCACCCGCTGTCGGTGGACACCTCAGCCCAACGCCTGGGCCATGCGAGCGCGGCTCGCAGGATGCCCGCAGCGATGTGGCCACCTTTACAAGCTTGCCCCTGCAGGAGGATTGTCTACTGCGAGGCTTTCCGGTGCTCGAGCTGAACGCCTGGGCCGATCAGGAGGGGTTTGACCTCTGCGCCGCCCTCTCTGTGATCCCGGTGGCCAGCGAAGCGGTGCAGCAACTGAGCACCGGCGTGCTGCGCCAGAGGGGTGAACAAGCCCTGCAACCAAAGACGCTGCGGGTGCAGCTACAGCCGCTGGAAGCCGAACTCCAAGTAGGGGATCGCCTGAGGATCTCCCTGGCGGGAGCAGCCTGGCCTGCGATTGCGATCAATCCCGGCCACACCAATTCAGCCTGCGGCGCCCCGGACCCACACTGCCGAGTGATCAGCATCGCCATCGATGTCGCAGGAGCATCGCTGCGATTTGCGCCGCTCCTCTTCCCCCCGTTGCCCTAAACCTCCGGCAAACTGGGCCCCAGGATCGCTCGCCAACATCGTGAACACCGCCGCCTGCCTGCTCGCCCTCGCCCTCAGCGGCCCCCTGGCGGCCGTGCTGCCAAGCGGCGCAACGTTGGCTCAGAGCAAAACAGCCGTTGCGCAGACCGTTGCGCAGACCACCCCGGCACCGACCACCAGCCTGACGGCGACCCAGGCCAACGAAGCAGCCCGGACCCTTCTAGAAGCCATCAAGACCAAAGACGGCCAAGCGATCTACCAAGGGCTCTCAGATCCCCTGCGCAACAGCACCACAACAGAAGCGGTGCAGCAGCGGATGAACCGCTCACCCAAAGTCAGCTCCTACCGGATCAGCGAGATCTCCCGCGGGATCGATGACACCACCGTGGAAGCTTTCGCCGTGGTGGAGACCCGCAAAGGAGAGGTTCCCCTGCTGCTCGTGCTCGATGACAGCGGCAAGTTGGTGGCCTGGAAGTGGGTCGGCACCACCCTGCCGATCGAGACCACGGCCCTCAAGTTTGTGAACGATCTGAAAGCAGGCCGCTGGATTGAAGCCCGCTACTACCTCGACCTCGATTTCCAGAAGGAGCTCAGCCCCCAGGATCTGCAGCGCAAGTGGACCAAGCTGTCGAGCACCCTCGGCGGCGTGCAGACGATCAAGAGCGCCCTCGTGGCAAGCCAGGGCGGTGAACAGCAACTGGTGCTGGTGACGATTCAGTTCGGCAAGGTCACCGACAACCTGTTCGTGATCTTCAACCGCCAGGGGCGGATCATCAACGTCGACTTCTCCTCAGATCTGGTCTGATCCGGATCAGGACACCAGCACGAACGGTTCTGCTCCGTTTTTTCCGCTTAAGCTCCCGCCCAATCAAGCGTCTGCCGGAATGACCAGCACAGTTCTCGACTGGATGGTTGAGGACGCTCAGCGTCTTGCCGAGTGCCGACACGACCATCCCTTTGCTGTGCTTGGTCCTCAGCCTCTGCAGGACGGCAGCTGGGTGGTGAGGGTGTGGATGCCAGAGGCGCGGTCGGTGACCCTGCTGGCGGGGGGCCAGGAGGTCCCCACACAGACGCCCCACCACCCCTGGATCTTTGAGGCGTCCCTGAGCCATGACCCAGGGTGCAGCTACACGGTGCGTGTCGAGCGGGGAGAGATCACCCACGAACAGCACGATCCCTGGGCCTTCCGTGATGAGTGGATGGGAGAGATGGATCGCCATCTCTTTGCCGAGGGCAACCATCACCACATCTGGCGGCGTATGGGTGCCCACCGCACAGCGCGCAACGGCATCGACGGGGTGATGTTCTGCCTCTGGGCCCCTCATGCCCGCAGCGTGAGTGTGATCGGTGACCTCAATTCCTGGGATGGACGCCACCACCCCATGCAGCAGCGACTGGGAGGGATCTGGGAGCTCTTCGTTCCCGGTCTGTCCGAGGGACAGCTTTACAAATACGAAATTCGCACCCAGGAGGGCCACTGCTACCAGAAGGCTGATCCCTACGGTTTCCAACACGAGGTACGCCCGGCCACCAGTTCTGTGGTGAGCCACCTGGATGGCTTCCACTGGAGCGACGGCAGCTGGATGCAGCAGCGCGACAGCCGCAATGCCCTTGATCAGCCGATTGCGGTGTATGAAATGCACCTCGGCAGCTGGATCCATGCCTCCGCGGAGGAGCCCTTCATTGAGCCCGATGGCTCAGCTCGTGCTCCAGTGCCCGCAGCAGATCTCAAGCCGGGTGCCCGCCTCCTCACCTATCCGGAACTGGCGGATCGCCTGATCCCCTACGTGAAGGAACGGGGCTTCACCCACATCGAACTGATGCCCATCACCGAGCATCCCTTCGATGGCTCCTGGGGATATCAGGTCACCGGCTGGTACGCCCCCACCAGCCGCTACGGCACACCGGATGAGTTCCGTGCCTTCGTGGATCGCTGCCATGCCGAAGGCATTGGCGTGATCATCGACTGGGTGCCCGGCCACTTCCCGCGCGACAGCCACGGCCTCGCCTTCTTCGATGGCTGCCATCTCTATGAGCATGCCGACCCTCGCATCGGCGAACACAAGGAGTGGGGCACGCTGATCTTCAACTACAGCCGCAATGAAGTTCGCAACTTCCTTGTCGCCAACCTTGTGTTCTGGTTTGACCAGTTCCATATCGATGGCATTCGTGTGGATGCAGTGGCTTCCATGCTGTATCGCGACTACCTGCGGCCCGATGGTGAATGGCTACCGAACGAACATGGCGGCAGGGAAAACACTGAAGCGGTGCGCTTCCTGCAACAGGCGAACCACGTTCTGTTCCAGCACTTCCCTGGTGCCCTCTCCATCGCAGAGGAATCCACCACCTGGCCCATGGTGACCCAACCCACGGATATCGGTGGCCTGGGCTTCAACCTCAAATGGAACATGGGCTGGATGCACGACATGCTCGATTATTTCGAGCTGGATCCCTGGTTCCGCCAGTTCCACCAGAACAACATCACGTTCTCAATCTGGTACAACTACACCGAAAACTTCATGCTGGCTCTTAGCCACGATGAAGTGGTGCACGGCAAGAGTCATCTTCTCCACAAAATGCCTGGGGATGACTGGCAGAAATATGCAAATACACGAGCGCTGCTTGCTTACATGTGGACCCATCCCGGTAAGAAGACGATCTTCATGGGGATGGAATTCGGCCAGCGCGCCGAATGGAATGTGTGGGGTGATCTGCAGTGGGATCTTCTCCAGTTCGAACCCCATCAAGGCCTGCAGCGGATGGTTGGCGACCTGAATGCTCTTTACAAAGCCGAACCCGCGCTCTGGCGCGACGACTTTGATCAATACGGCTTCCAGTGGATCGACTGCAACGACAACCGTCATTCAGTAATCAGCTTCATGCGACGTGAAAGCGCTGGTGGCACTTGGCTGGTGGTGGTGGCCAACTTCACGCCCCAAAGTCATTCTCACTACCGAGTGGGTGTTCCCATCGCCGGTTTCTACGAGGAGATCTTCAACACCGATGCGGCCCAATACGGGGGCAGCAATATGGGCAACATGGGCGGCAAGCCCACCGATGAATGGGGCATCCATGGCTACGACAATTCCCTGGATCTCTGCCTGCCGCCCCTGAGCTTGATGGTCTTCCGTCACGACCCAAAGCGGAGTCTCATCTCCGCCACCGATGAGGCAGCAGGGTCGTCCGCCTCCGTGTGACGAACACCCCGGACTGACCCGGAGCGCTTGCGATCTCGGCGGTTCTCTCAGGTAGGTTGCCGTCTTCACCTTGACGCATTCATGAGCGACTCACTGCCCCTGCTGCTCCGTGCCGCCCGCGGCGAGTCAGTCGATCGTCCCCCGGTCTGGATGATGCGCCAGGCAGGGCGTTACATGAAGATCTATCGGGACCTGCGTGATCGTTATCCCAGCTTCAGGGAGCGCTCCGAGAACCCTGATCTCTCCTACGAGATCTCGATGCAGCCGTTCCACGCCTTCAAGCCTGACGGCGTGATCCTGTTCTCCGACATCCTCACGCCCCTACCCGGCATGGGGATCGATTTCGACATCATCGAGAGCAAAGGTCCGCAGATCGGTGACCCGATCCGCACGATCGAGCAGGTCAACGCCCTGCGCCCCCTCAACCCTTCCGAGTCGATGCCCTTCGTCGGCGAGGTGCTCGGCAGGTTGCGTCAGAGCGTTGGCAATGAGGCAGCGGTGCTGGGTTTCGTCGGAGCTCCGTGGACCCTGGCCGCCTACGTGGTGGAAGGCAAGAGCAGCAAGAACTACGCGGTGATCAAGGCCATGGCCTTCCGCGAACCCGACATTCTTCACAAGCTGCTGGATCATTTCGCCGAGTCGATCGCCACCTACCTGCGCTATCAGATCGATTCCGGCGCCCAGGTGGTGCAGATGTTCGACTCCTGGGCCGGCCAGCTCAGCCCCGCGGATTACGACACCTTCGCGGCTCCTTACCAGAAAAAAGTGGTCGATCTGGTCAAGCAGACGCACCCCGACACCCCCTTCATCCTCTACATCTCCGGCAGCGCTGGAGTGATCGAGCGGATGGCGCGCACGGGTGTGGACATCGTGTCCCTCGACTGGACCGTGGATATGGCTGAAGCCTTGGCCCGGCTCCCTGAGCACATCGGTGTGCAAGGCAACGTGGATCCAGGCCTGCTGTTCGGAACTCCCGCAGCTATCCGCGATCGGATCGACGATTGCGTGCGCAAGGCCCGTGGCCGGAAGCACATCCTCAATCTCGGCCATGGCATCCTGCCGGGTACACCGGAGGAAAACGGTGCAGCCTTCTTTGAGTCGGGTAAATCCGTGATGGATCGCCTCGGCGCGCTGGCCTGAGCACACCCTTTATGCCTGCCCGCATCCTGATCACCGGCGCCAGCGGCTGCGTCGGTCAGTACACCGCCGCCTGGTTGCTTGAGCACAGTGATGCGGAGCTGCTGCTCTGGCTGCGGGATCCCGGCAAGCTCACGGCGATCCGGAAGGACCACCCCAGGGTGCGCCTGCTGGTGGGAGATCTGAGGGAAACCGATCGCTTCGCCGCCGAACTGGCCAGCGTGACCCGTGTGATCCACACCGCAACGGCCTGGGGTGACCCGGAGCG
The DNA here is from genome assembly GCF_014217855.1 of Synechococcus sp. HK01-R. Classification (NCBI taxonomy): domain Bacteria; kingdom Bacillati; phylum Cyanobacteriota; class Cyanophyceae; order Synechococcales; family Synechococcaceae; genus Synechococcus; species Synechococcus sp. HK01-R. Next base: position 2,259,025 of record NZ_CP059059.1, read on the forward strand.
GGCTCATCAAGTGAATGTGGTGGCCGTGAAGCGGATGCTGGCCCTGCTCAATCCGCTGCTGATCGAACAGATCACCTACTTCTCCACCGCGAGCATCCTCGACCGCCACCTGCGTCCTCTTCCTGAAGCTCTGGCCTACGGCACGGAATACATCCAAACCAAAGCGCAGTGTCTCCAGGACTTGGAACAGCATCCCCTGGCAAAGAAGATCGTTGCGGTGTTTCCGACCCTGGTGTTCGGGGGGCGCGTCGATGGCAGCAGTCCGTTTCCCACCAGCTACCTCACCGAAGGGCTGGCCGAAGCGAGCCAGTGGTTGTGGTTGGCGCGCTGGCTCCGAGCTGACGCCAGTTTCCACTTCATCCATGCCGCCGACATCGCTGCCATCTGTGGCCATCTGGCCACCACCCCCCACGGCCCCAATCCTGAGCCGGGCCAAGGCCCCGTGCGCAGGATCGTGATGGGGCAGCAGGCCATCAGCGTGAATGAAGCGGTCGCCACGCTCTGCCGTTGGCGCGGCGTGAGGCGCACCCCTGGAGTTCCGCTCTGGCCCTGGCTGATCGAAACTCTGATCCGCATCCTGCCGATCGAGGTGAATGCCTGGGACCGCTTCTCGATCCGCCAACGGCACTTCATCCATGATCCCGTGAGTCAGCCGGAGCGCTTTGGAGAACGCAGCCATGGGCCAAATCTGACGACTGTGTTGCAAGACAGCGGGCTGCCGCAGCGTGGAAGGCCCAAACCAGCGTTAAAGTGATTCCCACAACACGATCTAAAACCGTCATGGTTCAACGCTTGCGTTCACTTCTCTCGGCTTGCTTTGCTCTGCTGCTGGTTCTCGGCCTTGGTGTTGCCTCCGTCAACGCGGCCACCGTTGAGGTGAAGCTCGGCTCCGATTCCGGCATGCTCGCTTTCGAGCCCAGCACCGTCACCATCAAAGCTGGCGACACCGTCAAGTTCGTTAACAACAAGATGGCCCCCCACAATGCCGTCTTCGACGGTCATGATGAGCTGAGCCACTCCGATCTCGCTTTCGCTCCCGGCGAATCCTGGGAAGAGACCTTCAGCACCGCTGGCACCTACGACTACTACTGCGAGCCCCATCGTGGTGCTGGCATGGTTGGCAAAGTGATTGTTGAGTGATTGCACTCTTCCGTCCTTGAGATTCTCCACAGGGGATCTTCAAGCTCTGATTTGAAAAATCATCCAAACCCGACCCAATGCTTTTGCTATTGGGTCGGGCTTTTTTTTTCGCGGAAGCTGGATAGGGTGAGCTGAGAGACCCCTCCCCGCCGTGCACGAGCCTGGTCGCTGGATCGCATGGACCATCAGCGTGTGCCTCAGCCTTTGGTTCGGCCTGCTGGTTGAGGCACCGGTCTTGGCAGTCACGACCAGCAGTATCGAACTGACAGGCGATCGTGAGAACGGTGCTCAGCTATTTGCCGCCAACTGCGCCGGCTGTCACATGGGTGGAGGCAATGTGATTCAGGCCAACCGCACCCTCAGCCTTGAGGATCTTCAGTCCCACCTGGAGGCCTACAGCGAAGACCGTCTCGGGGCGATTGAGTATCAGATCGAATACGGACGCAATGCGATGCCTGCCTATGAAGGCAAGCTCACGGACCAACAGATTGCTGATGTGGCGTCCTACGTGGAAGAGCAAGCGGAACGGGGTTGGCAACGATGAGCCGCAAAGCCCTCAAGGATTTTGTTCACGCCGTTGAACACAGTGCAGCGCTCAGACGCGAACTGCATGCCATCAGCGCCACAAGCGACCTACTCGAACTCGCTCATCGCTGGGGCTTTTCGATCAATCAACAGGATCTCGACGAGGACGAACGTTGCGATGCCCTTCAGGGCTGGTTTGAAGCCAGCAGGATCAGGCGTTAACTCAGCGACAGCGTTCAAGCACCGCGAGGTAAAGCGCTTCATCCACCTCGCGGATGTCGTATTCAGTGGGCATCGCACCGTGGTGGTGCTCATGGACCACGGTCCAGCACATGCGCTCTAAATCCTGCGGTTGGGGTCCATAAAGCTCGTGAACTCGCGCTACGAGCGCTGTCACCAAGGCAGGATCCACTTCACTCCTCTCAGCCATTGCTGCTGACCTGCCACCCAACGCCTTCGGTTGACCCTACCCAGCGGGGCCGGTTTGCCGCAGCCTGCCGCGCAGACCGAACGGATCGGATCGGTTCTCCGCTCCCCAGGGCTTTCCTCCGTTCATACGGTTGATTCAGCAGAACCAGACCCATGCAACCCACGGCCGAACAGTTCACCGAAAAGGCCTGGGCCGCAATCCTTTCGGCCCAGCAGCTTGCCCAGAGTCGCCGCCATCAACAGCTGGAAACCGAACATCTGCTCTTGGCACTGCTGGAGCAGAACGGACTGGCCACGCGGATCCTCGAAAAGGCGGACGTTTCTCCCCCCGCCCTGCAAAACGCCGTTGACCTTCATCTCAGCCATCTGCCGGCCCTGCAGTCCCCTGCAGAGTCGGTGTACCTGGGCAAGGGCCTCAGCAACCTGTTGGAGCGGGCCGAGCAGCACAAGCAGAGTTATGGCGATCGCTACCTTTCGATCGAGCATCTGCTGCTCGCCCTCGCCGATGATGCCCGCTGTGGTCAACGGCTTCTCGAGCAGGCCGGAACCAATGCCAAAGCTCTCAAAACTGCCATTGATGCCGTGCGCGGCAGCCAAACCGTGAATGATCAAAACCCGGAGGGCACCTATGAATCCCTCGAGAAATATGGCCGTGACCTCACCGCCGCCGCCCGCGACGGCAAGCTCGATCCGGTGATCGGCCGGGATGAAGAGATTCGACGGACGATCCAGATTCTCAGCCGCCGCACCAAAAACAACCCGGTGCTCATCGGTGAACCCGGCGTCGGCAAGACCGCGATCGTGGAGGGGCTGGCCCAGCGGATTGTGAACGGCGATGTGCCCCAGGCCCTGCAGAACCGCCAGCTCATCGCCCTCGACATGGGCGCGCTGATCGCCGGTGCCAAATATCGCGGTGAATTCGAGGAGCGGCTCAAGGCTGTGCTCAAGGAGGTGACGACCTCCGAGGGCCGCATCGTGCTGTTCATCGATGAAATCCACACCGTCGTGGGAGCCGGCGCCACCGGCGGCGCCATGGATGCGAGCAACCTGCTCAAGCCGATGCTGGCCCGGGGCGAACTGCGCTGCATTGGTGCCACCACCCTCGATGAGCATCGCCAACACATTGAGAAGGATCCAGCCCTCGAGCGTCGCTTCCAGCAAGTGCTGGTGGATCAACCCACGGTGGAAGACACGATCTCCATCCTGCGCGGGCTGAAAGAGCGCTATGAAGTGCACCACGGCGTGCGCATCGCCGATAGCGCCCTGGTGGCCGCGGCCGTGCTCAGCAGCCGCTACATCGCCGACCGCTTCCTTCCCGACAAAGCGATCGACCTGGTGGATGAATCCGCCGCACGTTTGAAAATGGAAATCACCTCCAAACCGGAGGAGATCGATGAGATCGATCGCAAGATCCTGCAATTGGAAATGGAGAAGCTGTCTCTTGGCCGCGAATCGGATGCGGCCAGCCAAGAGCGGCTGGGGCGCCTGGAGCGGGAGCTAGCCGAGCTGGCCGAACAGCAGAGCAGTCTCAATGCCCAGTGGCAGCAGGAAAAGGGCGCCATCGATGAGCTCTCGGCCCTGAAGGAGGAGATCGAACGCGTACAACTCCAGGTGGAGCAAGCGAAGCGGAACTACGACCTCAATAAGGCCGCTGAACTGGAATACGGCACCCTGGCCAGCCTCCAGAAACAGTTGAGTGAGAAGGAAACGGCCCTCGCCAGCGACGAAGCGGGTGCTGGCAGTGGTGAGAAGTCGTTACTGAGAGAGGAAGTCACCGAGGACGACATCGCCGAGGTGATCGCCAAATGGACTGGAATTCCCGTCGCCAAGCTGGTGCAGAGCGAAATGGAGAAGCTGCTTGGTCTCGAAGACCAGTTGCATGAACGGGTCGTGGGCCAGCAGCAGGCGGTCAGCGCCGTTGCCGATGCGATCCAGCGCTCCCGGGCCGGCCTCAGCGACCCCCATCGACCGATCGCCAGCTTCCTCTTCCTCGGCCCGACCGGTGTGGGCAAGACGGAACTCTCCAAAGCTCTGGCGGCCCAGCTGTTCGACAGCGAGGACGCCATGGTGCGCATCGACATGTCGGAATACATGGAGAAGCACAGCGTCAGCCGCCTGATCGGTGCCCCTCCGGGCTACGTGGGCTACGAAGCAGGTGGTCAGCTCACAGAAGCAGTGCGCCGCCGTCCCTACGCGGTGATCCTGTTTGACGAGGTGGAAAAAGCCCACCCCGACGTGTTCAACGTGATGCTCCAGATCCTTGATGACGGGCGCGTCACCGATGGGCAAGGGCGCACGGTGGATTTCACCAATGCGGTGCTCATCCTCACCAGCAACATCGGCAGCCAGTCGATCCTCGATCTCGGCGGCGATGACAGTCAGCACAGCGAAATGGAACGCCGGGTGAACGAGGCCCTTCGCGGCCACTTCCGGCCCGAGTTTCTCAACCGTCTGGATGACCAAATCATCTTCCACAGCCTGCGCCGCGAAGAGCTGCGTCGGATCGTGAGCCTTCAGGTGGAGCGCCTGCGCCAGCGCCTTGGCGAACGCAAGCTGGGGCTGGCCATCAGCGAAGACGCCACCGACTGGCTGGCGAATGCCGGCTACGACCCGGTCTATGGCGCCCGGCCGCTCAAGCGCGCGATCCAGCGAGAGCTGGAAACGCCGATTGCCAAAGCAATCCTGGCGGGGCGCTACGGCGACGGCGGCACGGTGGATGTGGCCGTCGATCAAGAACAGTTGGTGCTGCGCTGAATCAGCTCGCTGTAGAGCTGAACCAACCTGGAAGCGCTTCATAGCAAGCCGCATTGGCCCGGTTCTCCCGGGCCTCCACCTTCCAGCAGCAGCTGCGACCGTGATCACGGTCGAGTAACAAAGCATTCGCCCAGCCCCAGAGCAGCTGGGCGCTGGCTTCCATGCCCACGTTCTCCATCACGCGTAGATCAAGGGCACCCAGCGCGTGCAAGCGCTCCCACTCAGGCAGCAGGGGGTCATCAGCATTGACCAGAAACGTGTGGTCGAACTGCTGGCGCAGTTGGGCCTCTAAGGGCCGCAGGCTGGAGAAATCCACCACAAAGCCATTGGCATCCAGCTCACGGGCTGAAAACCAGAAGGTGAAACTCCGGCTGTAACCATGCACGAAGCGGCAGTGCCCCTGGTGCTGCCACTGACGATGGCAGCAGGGATAGCCATCAAAGTGCTTACTGCAGGTGTATCCAGCGGGGGGCGACGACATCAGAACAGGAAAGGAATCGCACTGCGGGAGGATCTTCCTGTCTACATCTGCAGGCTCCCCGATCCGATGCAGCCTCCCTCCACCGCCTTCCTCGATCAGCTTCGCTTCAATGAAGCCGGTCTGATCCCCGCCATCGCCCAGGACTGGCTGGATGGTGCCGTGCTCATGCAGGCCTGGATGAACCGGGAGGCACTCGAGCGCAGCCTCTCAAGCGGAGAAGTGCACTACTGGAGCCGCTCGCGGCAGGAGCTCTGGCACAAGGGAGCCACCAGTGGCCACACCCAAAAACTCAAGGGAATGCGCTACGACTGCGACGCCGATGTGCTGCTACTCACAATCGAGCAGACCGGTGATGTGGCTTGCCACACCGGGGCGCGCAGCTGCTTCTATGACGACAGTTTCGGGCCCGGTGGCCGGTCAGCCAGCGGCGGTGGTGCCCAGGCGGAGCCACCGCCGGCGGATGTTTGCACGGAACTCATGCGCGTGATCGAAGGTCGGCGCGAGCAGCCCGAACCGGGGAGCTACACCAACAAACTGCTGGAGGGCGGCGACAACCGCATCCTCAAAAAGATCGGCGAGGAGAGCGCCGAATTCGTGATGGCCTGTAAGGACGACAACGCGTCCGAGATTGCCGGCGAAGCCGCAGACATCATTTTTCACCTGCAGGTGGCTCTCGCTCACCATGGGGTGAGCTGGCGCGAGGTTCAGCAGGTGCTGGCTGCCCGGCGCGGCGCCCCCAGGCGGGACTAGGCAGGCCAAAGCGCGTCGGCTGGAGCCGCAACCATTCCAAGGTGAGACGATCTCGCGCTGAGAGCTTCAACACCGGTGTCCCTCCCTGGTGCAGCGCCATCGCATCCCCAGGATCCGGACTATGCCCCCACAAACCGAAGCCATGGCCCAGCTCATGAAGCGCGGCGGCTTGGAGCACCGGCGCTCGCAACTCCGGGGACACCAACACGCGAACCTGGGGCTCCAGCCGCCACTCACCCTGCCGACGGGCCGCCACCACGTTCAACAGGCTGCGTCCATTGCTCGCCCTCCAGCCACTCGCCAACCTCCTCAACGGAGGACGACGGCGCTCAATGCGCAGATGAGCCCGATTTGGGTCTGTCACCCGCCGAATCGGCACGAGCTCTGACCAGCTGCCGATCGCGGCGTCCACAGCCGTCAGCCAGCGACGCTCCCAGCGATCAGGCTCTTGACCAAGAGCAGGTTCCACCCAGATGCACCAGAGGGGAAGGCTTGGTGGGCCTTCAACCGTGGTGGCCAGAGTATCGGCGTAGTCAACAGGAGCTGCTGCCCCAAAAGGCTGAAGCGTCACGTCCAGCACACGCAGTTCCTGCGCCGGGGGGCAGGGATCAGTCGTCATGCGGCGGGCAGACCGACCCCACGGGCCATCAACGTGGCCAACAGAGGCACCAGGGCAAATCCCACCAATTCCACATTGATGATCCAGCCAAGCCGCGTAGCAAGGGCCTCACTGACCTTGGGGAGCTCCCCTTTCCGCAGCGGGATGGCCCAGAGGATGTAGGTGACCGTGGGATACAGCGACAGAGCACCCACGCTCAGATACAGACCCACCTTCCACCAGAACAGGGGGTTCTCGGTGTAAAAGCTGCTGCCCTGCCCGAAATACAACACCCGCAAAATGCCACTCACCAGCAGCGCCAAGGCAGCAATGCCATAAACGATGTCGGTGATCACCATCGCTGTGGCCGCCCGCCGATCGGGATCAGGCCGCAACAATCGTCGCTCCACCACCAGGGCGGCGAAGCAGAGCATGAAGCTCAGGTAGTGCACATAGGCCACACCGGCGCTCTTGGCGATCTCGGGAATCAACAAGGTGGCCAGAGGCATGGGTTAGGCAGCGAAGAGGCCGACAGTAGCGACCCCGCTGGCCGCGACGCCGCCACCAAGGCGACAAGTGGGTGACAGCGAGGCGACAACCAAGCGATAACCGGAGATTCCACAACGGGAAGGCTGCAAAACAACAGCCAGGCAAACACAAAGAAAAGCGAAACTATGCAGCAATTCCGAATAACGCACAAAGCATAAAATCCGCACTCTTTATTACACCTCAACAGGGAAAAGCTTTTCGTTCTAGGTTCAAAAAACACCGGAGTCAACCTGGAGTTTCTGATGGTGAGTTCACTCAGTGCCTTCCTTGGAGAAATCGGACGACATCAACTGCTCACCCCAGAGCAAGAACTCACTCTCGGACGCAAGGTTCAGGCCATGGCGGCGATCACCGAGCGCTGCATGCTTGCTGGTGGTTCAGGCCCAGCCTGTGCTTACAGCGATGACGAAAAACGCACGATCAAACGTGGAGAGAAAGCCAAGAACCAGATGATCACGGCCAATCTTCGCCTTGTGGTGAATCTGGCCAAGCGCTACCAGGGCAAAGGGCTTGATCTGCTTGATCTCATCCAAGAGGGAACGCTTGGCCTCACCCGAGCCGTTGAGAAATATGACCCCACCCGTGGCCATCGCTTCTCCACCTATGCCTATTGGTGGATTCGCCAGGGCCTGAATCGCGCTCTTTCCACCCAAAGCCGCACGATTCGCATTCCTGTGAATGTGAATGAAAAGCTGACCAAACTGCGGGCCGCGAAGGCACGGCTGATGCAGCGCAATGGTCAACCCGCCAGCCCAGCCCAATTGGCCGAAACGATGAAGATTCCCCTCCCGGAAGTGGAGGATCTGCTCGCCTGTGAGCTGCGCAGCGTGACCGTAAGCCTGCAGGGAATCGTGAAATCAAAGGCCGATCCCTCCGAACTGGTCGATGTGCTTCCCAGCGATGAGCTGCCGCCGATGGAGCGGGCGGAGATCGCCGAACGCACCGCCTCAGCCTGGACGCTTCTTAAAAAAGCCAATCTCACCCCCAAGGAGCGGACGGTGGTAACGCTGCGCTTCGGACTGGATGGCAGCCACGAGTGGCGCACCCTCGCTGAGGTAGCTCGCCAGATGGGATGCAGCCGCGAGTATTGCCGCCAGGTGGTGCAACGGGCCCTGCGCAAACTTCGCAAGACCGGGATCCAGCAAGGCCTCGTGGAGAGCGGGTTCTAACCCAGGTCGGTTCCCCTCCCTCGCCACGGGGGGGCGCACAGCCCAAATTGGAATCAGATCCACGCATCCCTTGTGATGGCACAGTTTTTTGACGCGGGAGCCGCGAACGGAGGAGCTGCTGCAGGGCGATCGGTGAATGGCACTTTCATCAACAGCGAGGTCATCGACAGCGAGGTCATCGACAGCGAGGTCATCGACAGCGAGGTCATCGACAGCGAGGTCATCGACAGCGAGGTCATCGACAGCGAGGTCATCGACAGCGAGGTCATCGACAGTGAGGTCATTGACAGTGAGGTGATCGATGAGGGGGTGTTTCGCCGCCTGCTCCGCCGTGCTGGTCGAACCATCGCCCGTCCCGCTCTTGAAGCCCTGGAGTTGGTTCTCGACCCAGGCACGCCTCCACAAGTGCGTTTAACGATGGTGGCGGCGCTCACCTACCTGCTGCTCCCCACAGACCTGATTCCCGACCTGCTGCCCGTTGCCGGATTCAGCGATGATCTCGTAGCTCTCACGGCCCTGATCAGCTTGCACAGCAATCACGTCAGCGATGCCATCCGGCAGCGAGCACAACGCAAACTGGATCGCTGGTTCCCCAACGGTCGCCCATGAAGCGCTGGACCTCCGAGATCGAAACGGAACTCACCGTCCTCCTGAAGGACTGGCTGAAGCAGCAGGGACGCACCCAGGCAGATCTGCGGCGCAGCCTGCGAGCCAGCTCCACCCGCATGCCCGCCCTCATGGAGGTGCTGGAGCGAGAGCATCGGCTCGGTGGTATGCCCCGCCTCGCCGCGAGGCTCTGCGCGATTGAGGCTGAATGGAGCACCACAGCCCAAATGCAGAGCGGCCACGAAGCCTCCGGACGCTCGGATCTGGGCGGAGCAGACCCTGACCCCTTTGGACAGCTGGACCTCCTCCTTCAGGAGATCCGCGACGATCGCGTCAACTGAGCGGGATCAGCGGCAGGATGGGGCAAGTCACAGGTAAGTCGTGAGCCTGACCAACACCGCGATCACATCCAAGGGCCTGCTGCTCGGGTTGCTCTCAGGGCTCAGCCTTCTCGCCCCAGTGGAACTACGGGCCCAGACCGAAGGATGGCTTTTGGGTCCCAACAGCCGGACCGGGCAAAACAGCAAGGTGGTGCCCACTGATTGCGTCGAAGGCGCCGACGGTGCAGTCACTTGCAACACCAAGATCGTCAATCCCCCCGGCGACACCCCTGCCAAGCCCTACTACCAACCCTTCAGCAACTGACGAGACCCTTGACGCGCTCCAGTCGTCCCTTCCCTTCATTCCTGCACGCGGTCGACAGCGTTGAACGCATCGTGGCCAAAGTGCTGGCTGTGATCACCTGTGTGGTGATTGCCGCTTCGTTGCTGCAGCTCATCCAAAGGGTGGTTGTTTCCCTGCTCAACACCGGCAACACCTCCTGGCTGGGCGATGGTCTGATCAAAGTGCTCGGTGATCTCCTCACGGTGCTGATTGCCATCGAAGTGCTGCAGAACGTCACCAGTTATCTGCGCCGCCATGTGGTGCAGCTCGAGCTGGTGCTGGTCACGGCTCTCACCGCAGTCGCCCGAAAGGTGATCGTGCTGCCGGCGGGCTCGGAAGACAAACCGCAGCTCCTGGTCGGGCTGGGCGTGGCCTCGATTGCTCTTGCCGGTGCCTACTGGCTCGTCATGCGGGCGAGCAACCAACGACCGCTTCCGAGCGATCCTTCCACAGCAGAACCAACCAAAGCGTTCCTGGATCAGGATCCGTACGCTCAACGCGGTGTCGGCGGTGAGGCTCTAAGTAAAGCGAATCCCCCACGCTGAGATCCCGCAGCTCCTCGGGTCCCTCAAGCCGAATGGTGGCACTACCGCGAAGGACCACCAACCATTCATGCTCGTCCTGGTCATACCAGAAGCCTTGAGGGCTTGCTGCATCAGAGGAATGGATGGTTTGCAAACTCCAGTCAGGGCCTTGCTGAAGGGTTTGCACCACCTCCTCGCCCGCCGGTGGTGCAGACGATCCGAGCAGATTGTCTGTGCGATCCCCCACCGACTGTGGTGCATCACCCCAGCGCCTGCCGATTGCAAATCCCCAGGAGCTGGCCAACTGCACCACCTGGTTGTGATCCGTGCATGCTGCGAAGCGGGCCCGCCGTTCTGGATCCGTTTCTAGGCACGCCACCAGAGCGTTCAGTTGGTTCACCTTATGGAGAAACTGCTGCAAATCTGCTTCCGCCAAGCGAGGACCTCTATCCAACGCCGTGATCCTGGCAACAGACGAATCGATGCTGCTCCACTGAAAGTCATAACGATCTCGCGGATCCAAGATGACAGCCTCCAGCAGAACCCTGACCATTGGAGAACTGGAGGCAGGCTTCGCCAGCTACTGCCAAGCACTCAGGCGGCTGGTGTCCGAAGGACGTGATCTCCAAGCGATTCAACGCACGATCTGCTGGGATTATCTGGAGCGTCTGCACACCTGCCTTCCCCAGAGCTATCGCTCCCCGGTTGACCTGGTGCAGCGCTATCAGCGTGCCACCCTCGAAGCTGGCGCAAAATAATCCAATCAACTGATTGGACGAAGGCCCCGATGAAGCTTCTGCGCTGGATCGCTGGTTTCTGCATCGCAGCCACCATCAGCCTGGCCCCGTTCTCCATCAGCGCTCAGGCCGCAGATGGGGAGCAACTGTTTGACCTCCATTGCGCCGGATGCCATCCCCATGGGGGCAACATCATTCGTCGGGGACGCACGCTCAAACTCTCTGCACTCGAGAAGCGAGGACTCGACAACCAAGAGGCAATCGCCAGGGTGGCCCGAGAAGGCATCGGCCAGATGTCTGGCTATGGCGAAGTGCTCGGGGAAAACGGAGACATCGCAGTAGCCGCCTGGGTCTGGGACCAAGCTCAAAAGGCCTGGATCCAAGGGTAAACCTCTAATTCGGTCCAGATCTTTTGCCGCCAATAAACGTCTTGCTGAAGCAGAGACAGGATCTGAGCACGGGATTCGCCTTCAAAAATCCCAAACACATGGGTACTGCTCTCCGTTGGACCGAGCGTGATCAATGTGCCCTCCTGCTTCAAGGTCGCCAATCGAGATAGATGCTCTTCGCGGAAGGGTGCACGTTTTTCTAGGGCGTTCTCGCAGTAAGTACCCCAGAGAACGAATCGTGCCATCGGTCGAGTTTGAACCAGCTTCTGAAGAAGTATCGCGCAAAGGTTGGCGCAAAGGCACGATCAAACGCTATCTTTGCGGAGTAGATCTCTTTAATCACGATCATGCTCACCGGGAGCGACCTGCTCACTAAAGTCAAAGAGCTGGGCGATGTCAGCAAGTCGGATCTCGTCCGCGCCTGTGGCTACGTCTCCGACAAGAAAGATGGCGGCGAACGGCTCAATTTCACCGCGTTCTACGAGGCTTTGTTGGAAGCCAAGGGCGTCAACCTCGGCGCCGGTGGCGGCGCAGGTGTTGGCAAAGGCGGCCGCAAACTCTCCTATGTGGCGACAGTTCAAGGCAATGGCAATCTGCTGATTGGCAAGGCCTACACCGCCATGCTCGACCTCAAGCCTGGCGATGAGTTTGAAATCAAGCTTGGCCGTAAGCAGATTCGTCTGGTTCCTGTTGGCAGCACCGACGAAGACGAAGAGTGATCAGCTGCTAGCAGCGCTCCGTAGCTGCCGGCAAAAATCACCCGCTTCCGCCGCTGCAGATCCAGGATCTGCAGCGGCGATTCTTTTGACTAGGGCACTACCAACGATCGCCCCGTCGGCACCCCATTGCTTGACTTGAATCACCTGGTCAGGACCAGAAATTCCGAAACCAACGGCCACCGGAATCGAGCAGCAGCCCTTCAGAGATTCCACAAGTGACGCCACGCGTCCTTCCAAATTCGCGCGTTCTCCCGTCACTCCAGTGACACTCACCAGATACGTGAACCCGCGGCTGGCGGAAGCAATCCTGGCCATGCGCTCTGCTGGGGTGGTGGGTGCCACCAAAAGCACAAGATCCAGGCCCTGCTGAGCCGCCAAGGGAGACAACCTCTCCGCTTCCTCCAAAGGAAGATCTGGAATCACCAGTCCGGCGGCGCCAGCAGCAGCGGCTTCGGCAAAAAATCGCTCCGGACCACGATTAAGCAGTGGATTGCTGTAGGTGAACAGAATCACAGGAATCGTGAGTCTTCCCTTCAGTCGTTGAAGCATCTCAAGCACCTTGCCCGGTGTGGTTCCTGAACCAAGGGCCCGATAGGCCGAGGCCTGAATCACAGGGCCATCGGCGAGCGGGTCGCTGTAAGGAATGCCGAGTTCCACCAGGTCGGCCCCATTGTCCTGAAGGCTCAGCAAGACATCAGCGGTGACGTCCAGATCCGGATCGCCAGCCATCAGAAAAGGCATCAACGCCATCCGGCCCTCGGCCTTCAGCGTCTGGAAGCGAGCGGTGATGGCGCTGCAGGGCATGGCTTTGGATTCTTGAGAAGCGGCGGATTCCTGGGACGACCTCATGGGTTGAGCCTACGGTTCAGGGCTTGGGGTCTGATCGGAATCCCCTGCAACCTCAGCAAGAAGCCTTTGCTGCTGCTCAGGACTGAGCGCATCGAAACGAGCCAACAGTTCCGCATCGGTGACCTCGTCGTAGGCCTGGCGATAGCGCCGTCGTTGCTCCATGAAGGTCATTCTTCCGGTGACAACACGGAAGAGATAGGAGCCGGTCCAGATGATGACGATCACAATCAGAACCGCTTCAGCAGCGATTCCGGCCGAAGCATCCTGAAAACCTGCGGCGGAGAAGGCTCCATAACCAACACCACCAAGCACCAGGACCATCAGCCCCAGCAGAATCACCTTGAGACGAGTCAACGGTCAGACCTCTCCTTGACCCTGAAGACGGAAATTAAGGAAAGGAGCAAACAGAATCATTCCTGGGAAGAACAGGAAGACGAGACCGTAGATCCCAAGCCGCTCGAGCTTACCCATGTGATGCCAACGGCGATTCATCCACAGAAACAGCCCCAGCGGCACGATGAAGAGATAGGCCCCACCCAACAACCCATAGGCCACAAGCACGGGAAGCCAGGTTGGATCGAGCAGGCTCGTCAGGGCATCCAACACGACATCAATCAACCGGTTGCGTCGAAATCTAGGATGCCGTTCAGGGTGCCGGAAGCCGACCACCCACTGGGGGCGTGGCGGAATCGGTAGACGCACGCGACTTAAAATCGCTTGGGATGAAAATCCTGTGGGGGTTCAAGTCCCCCCGCCCCCACTCAGTCTCTGGGCAATCACTAGGGAAGTTCATGCCCTCTGCCTAGCTTGAAGCTGACGCGAGATCGATGCTCCATGGAGCCCGCAGAACTGCTGCGCTGTCAACAGCGAGATGCGGGGCACGAGCCATGGGGTCGCTGGGGCACCTACTTGAGCGACCGTCAGTGGGGAAGAGATCAACCCGAATTTCAGCTGGTGCACTCCGGCGCCAGCTACATGACCGCCACCAGCCTGTTCGCCGACGGCGGCATCATGATGAGCAGTCCTGGGCTCTAACCATCCACCGCGACACGCCAAGCCAGGGTCTCCCCGGCATGGAACAAACGCGGCGCTTCCGCTGCATCGAGGGCATCCGCCCTGCGATCCGACAGCGTCAGGCTCTGGGGTACCACCTGGGGCTGGCGCACCAGGGTGACCGTTTCGCTGTTGAGAGGCAGGCGATAGAAACGGGGCCCATGCTCACTGGCAAAGCCTTCCAAGCGATCCAACGCCCCTTGCTGCTCAAAGATCGCGGCGTAGCTCTCCAGGGCGTGGGCCGCATTGAAGATGCCCGCGCAGCCACAGCTGGTTTCCTTGGCGGAGCGGGGGTGGGGAGCGGAATCCGTGCCCAGAAAGAAACAGGGCTCACCACCGGTGGCCGCTGCCACGAGGGCACGACGATGGCGCTCCCGCTTCACGACTGGCAAGCAATAGAAATCGGTGCGCAACCCACCCTCAAACATCGCGTTGCGATTGAGATGCAGATGGTGAGGGGTGATCGTGGCCGCCAGGGTCTGTTCCCCTGATTGGTGCGCAGCGCGGACATAGTCCACAGCTTGTTCGGTGGTGATGTGCTCCAGCACCACCCGCAGAGAGGGAAACCTGCGGCGCAACGGCACCAGATGCCGTTCGATAAACACAGCCTCCCGATCAAACACATCCACCTCTGGATCGGTGACTTCGCCGTGGATCAAGAGGGGCAGATCGATCGCCTGCATCGTCTCGAGCACTGGCGTGATGGCGTCTAGCTCCCTGACCCCGGCAGCAGAATTGGTGGTGGCATTGGCGGGATAAAGCTTCACCGCCGTGAAGACTCCAGCCTCGAACCCCTGCTTCAGATCCTGAGGGTCGGTGGAATCGGTGAGATAGGCCGTCATCAGCGGCGTGAACGACAGACCTGGGGGCAACGCCGCCAGGATGCGCTCGCGGTACGCAACAGCGGCCTTCGTGGTCGTCACCGGGGGCCTGAGGTTGGGCATCACGATGGCCCGGGCGAAAAGACGCGCTGTCGATGGCAGCACCGCCTCCAACATGGCCCCATCCCGCAGGTGCACATGCCAATCGTCGGGGCGACGCAGGACGATGCGGGATGGGATATCCATGGGCGAGGGATCAAACGGGAAGACCAGCCACCGCGGAGTGGAGGGCCTGCAAACGATCCTCGCTGATGCACTCCCCGGGAATCTGCTCGATCAGCTTCAGCTTCTCCAGACGGGTGCGGGCCGCACCAGGAAGCACCACCAGATGCACCCGGCGGCCCACCTCAAGGGCCTCCTTGATCGCGTTTTCAAGGGCCAAAGAGGCGGTCACACCCAAATGGGTGACTTCCCGCAGGTCGAACACCACCGCGTCGCAATTGGCGATGGCGTTGTGTTCACGGGCAATTGTCTTGGCAACCCCGAAAATCATCGGACCAGCGAGCTGAAAGAGCAGCACGCGGCCAGCGGCCTTGTCGAGAAGCTGCTGCTCCTCAGGAGCAAGCTCCACATCATCATCAGCGGTGCTGATCGTTTTCACCCGCTTCGACTGCAGGGCGCTCATGCGGTCGATCGTGAGCACGTTGGCCACGAACACTCCGATTCCCACCGCAGCAATCAAATCGACCAACACGGTCAACGCGATCACGCCATAGGTGATCAGGGCCGCCTTCAGAGACAGGTGATGGGCGCGGCGCAGGAAATCCCAGTCGATGATGTCGAGACCCACCTTGAGGGCAATGCCCGCCAGCACGGCCAGAGGGATCGTCGACACCAAGGGGGCTGCCAGCAGGATCACCAGCATCAGGATCACGGCCCTGACAACGCCGGAAAGGGCGGAGCGGCCACCAGCCTGAATATTCACGACGGTGCCCATGGTGGCGCCAGCACCAGGCAATCCACCGAACAGACCAGAGGCAATGTTGGCGAGGCCTTGACCCACCAGCTCCTTATCGGAATTGTGCTCGGTGCGGGTGAGGCTGTCCGCCACCACCGAGGTGAGCAGAGCATCGATGCAGCCGAGCATGCCCAGCACAGCGGCATCGATCACCATCAGCCGAATCTGACCTGCTGAAAATGTGGGCAGGTGCAGGGTGGGGAACTGAGCCTGGAATTCGGGAATGGTGCGCAGATCCGCCGACGCAAACAACGTGACCGACAGGATCGTTCCCACCACCAGAGCCAGGAGCTGGGGGGGGCAGATCTTCTTCAGCCGGCTGGGGGTCAACCACAGAATCGCCACGGTGATCAGGGCCAGGGCCAACTCGTAGGGCCGAACCCCAGAGAGCAGCTGCGGCAACTGAGTCAGCGTGCCGACCACTCCCCCCTTGGGGCTGACCTGCCCCAGGAAGGGTGCCAACTGAAGGATCACGAGAATGATGCCGATCCCGGACATGAAGCCGGAGATCACCGTGTAAGGCATCTGGGTGACGTAACGACCCAGGCGGAACACCCCGAAGAGGATTTGGAACAGGCCGGCCAGGATCACCACCGTGAAGGCCATCGCCAGGGCGGTCTCCTTATCGGGAGCTGTGGCCGTAAAGCTGAGGATCACCGAGGTGAACACCACCGTCATCGGACCGGTGGGTTCGGAAATCAGGGTGGGCGTCCCACCGAACAGGGCGGCGACCAGTCCAATGATCACTGCGGCCCAGAGTCCAGCCGCGGCACCGGCACCTGAGGCCACACCGAAGGCAAGGGCCATGGGCAGGGCGATCACGGCGGCGGTGACGCCACCAAAGGCGTCACCCCGGAGATTCCGGGTGCTGATGTGATTCAGAAGCACCTTGAACAAGAGGGTGAGGTCGCGAAATGCTAGGTGTCTGGTTTGAGGGCAGACCTGTCGGACGACCAGGATTCGTCATCACCCTCAAGAGCAGACTTAATCCTCTCCCTCAGCGTCGCGATGCCCCCCTTCCTGATTGTCGCCCTGGAAGTGCTAGTCGGAATCGCCCTGCTGTTTGGAGGCGGTGAACTGTTCGTCCAGGGCTCCGTCACCCTGGCTCTGATTCTGGGGATTCCCCAGTTGGTGATCGGCCTGACGGTGGTCGCCCTTGGCACTAGTGCGCCGGAATTGTTTGTGAGCGTTGGCTCCGCCCTTCAAGGCTCCGCCGATCTGGCGGTCAGCAACGTGGTTGGCAGCAACATTTTCAATGTGATGGTGGTGCTCGGCAGCAGCGCCCTCGTGCTGCCTCTGCGAGTGGAGAGTCGTCTCGTGCGCAGGGATGTTCCCCTGCTGCTGGCGATCTCAGCCGCCGTCTGGGGCATGGCCTCGGCAGGCCGGGTCACCTGGCAGGCAGGAGTAGCCCTGCTGGTCGCCTTAGCAATCAACACGGTTTGGGAGATCCGCACGGCTCGGGAAGAGCCTGATGGCATGGAGGAAGCCGAGCCGGAGATCGATCCGAGCTCGGCTGATCAGGGGCTCTGGGGGGCGCTGCTGCGCCTGGCCGCAGGCATTGTGCTGCTGGGTTTCGGCTCCAACGTGCTGGTGAAAGGAGCCAGCGCCGCCGCTGGCTTCCTCGGGGTGAGCGAGGCCGTGATTGGACTCACGATTGTGTCGGCGGGCACCTCGATGCCAGAACTGATCACCTCCCTGGTGGCGGCGATCCGGGGGCGGACCGATCTGGCCATCGGCAACGTGGTGGGAAGCAACCTGCTCAACCAGCTGCTGGTGCTCAGCTGCGCAGCCCTCGCTTCCGGGGCCCATGGCCTGCATGTCGACCCGATGCTGATCGAGCGTGATCTGCCGGTGATGGTGCTGACGACCTTGGCCTGCATGCCCATCTTCTGGACCAAAGGGCGGATCACCCGACTGGAAGGAGGAATCCTCGTTGGCCTTTACATCTTTTATGTGATTGACCAGGTGCTGCCCCGCACCCTGCCGAGCTGGCAAGACGAATTTCGACTGGCGATGCTCTGCCTTGTGCTGCCTGCCGTGCTGGTGCTGATCGCCCTCCAGGCGATCCTCTACTGGCGCCAGCTTCGCTATCGCCGAGACAGCCTCGACAGCGAGCCATCGTGACAGTGAGCAGTCGTGACAGGGATCACCTGCTTCGGTGATCAAACACACATAAGGCATTCGCAATCCGACAAGGAGGGATGACTCCTGAGCAGAGGCTGATCATTCTTGAAAGGCAATGCGCGGCTTGCTGATGCTCGAGCTGCTCCCACCTCTTAACGACAAGAATCTGCCCTGGCTCGATGTGATCCACCCGATCGTGGTTCACTTCGTGATCGCGATGGCCCTGATCACGGTCGTCTTCGACCTGCTCGGGGTGATCACCCGGCGGAGAAACCTGTTTGAAGTCAGCTTTTGGAATCTGGTGGTCGCCACCGTCGCCATCTTCGTGGCGATCATCTTTGGTCAGATCGAAGCAGGTCTGGCCAATCCCTACGGAGCTGCCCGCGATCTGCTGAATTACCACAGCACGATCGGCTGGTCGCTGGCCGGGGTACTCGGCCTTTTGACCGGTTGGCGTTACGTCGTTCGCCAGAAGGATCCCACCGTTCTTCCGGCGGGTTTCCTCGTGATTGACGGAGTCCTGGCCGTGCTGGTGTTCTGCCAGGTGTATCTCGGCGACATGCTCGTGTGGGTCTACGGACTCCACACCGTTCCGGTGGTTGAGGCCGTGCGCAGCGGAGTGATCTCATGAGCCCTCGCTTCAGCGAACTTTTCACAACGATCTCTTCGCCGATCAATGAGATCGTCGATCAGTTGGGAGCCAACGATCTCCCCTACATCGTTCCGGTGCATCCGAATCTGGTGCACTTCACCATCGGCCTGTTTGCGATCGGCATCGCCTTCGACTTCGCTGGTGCCTTTTATCCACTTGAGAAGCGGGTGTTCCGCTACCTCGCCCTGCCGGTCACGCGGGTCGGTTTCCACGATGTGGGCTGGTACAACCTGCTGGCCTGCAGCCTGATCAGTTTCTTCACCGTGGGCGCCGGTTTCTACGAGATGTTGCTCGCGGTTCCCCTGCCAGGAGTGCGCAGCGTGATCGGCCAGAACGCCATCGACACCATGCTGTGGCATGCGGTAGGTGGCGTGGCTCTGCTCCTGATGATCGTTGCCATGACGATCTGGCGCGGCTACCAGCGTTTCGTCTGGCGCAAAGACTACGGACGTCAGGTGAGCTGGCTCTATCTGGCCTGCGGAAGCCTGATCCTGGTGCTGATGGGCGTCCACGGGAGCCTTGGCGCCTGGCTCGCCAGCGAATTCGGGGTGCATATCACCGCCGACCAACTCTTGGCGGCAGGTGCTGATCTACGCGAGGTACTGCCATGACGACCAGCACACCCAAGGGGCGTGGCGGACTGCCAGTCCGTCTCGTGGCAGTGATCCTGATCTGCACGTTGATCGATGCTCTGCTCAGCTATCAGGTTTCCCGCTGGGCCTATGGCTGGTTACCTATTCCGGCCTCGACTGCAGCTCCTTATGTGGATGGGCTGTTCAGCCTTGAGGTGGGGATTGGCAGCTTCATCTTCATCGGTTGCGTGGGTTTCATCCTCTGGTCGGTCATTGTCAACAGGGCCGAAAAATATGACGAAAGCGATGGCCTACCGATCGAGGGCAACACGCGCCTGGAGATCACTTGGACAGTGATCCCTTTCGTGATCGTGATGGCACTCGCCTTCTATTCGATCGATGTCAATGAGAAGCTCGCGGCTCTCGGCCCCAAAGTGAAATACGACGTGGAAGGTGGCCTCGGTCCGGAAACATCCCTTGTGGTCGATCCCCACAAGGACTATGGCCCCATCCAGGTGATCGCCCGTCAGTGGAGCTGGGAGTTCATCTACCCGAACGGCGTTCGCAGTTCCGAACTGCATCTGCCGATCAATCAGAGAGCCAACTTCGAGCTCAGCAGCCTGGATGTGATCCACGGCTTCTTCATTCCCGCCTTCCGCCTCAAGCAGGACATCGTTCCAGGCAGTGTGATTTCTTACAGCATCACGCCGACCCGCGAGGGACGTTACCGGCTCCGCGATTCACAGTTCAGCGGTGCCTATTTCTCGCACAACCAGACCGATGTGATCGTCGACAGCGAGGACGACTTCGAATCCTGGCTCTCCACCAGCTCCGCCCAGCCTCTGGTGGCTGGTTTGAGCCCGGGCACAGAGCTTTATGCCCAGCGACTGGCCCAAGGAGACCGGGGCTGGGCAACGGTTCCCCCAGCTCCACCACCGATGGTCAATGACCCCGGCAACCCCAACGCGCCTCACGACGCCTGAGAACCATGACCACCACAAAGTACGACCTCCGTGTTCTGAAGGCGCCCCATCCAGTGCCGGGAGCTCCTGACAACTGGAAGCGGTTCTTTACGTTCAATACAGACGCCAAAGTGATCGGGCTCCAGTACATGGGCCTGTCGCTGTTCTTCCTGCTGGTTGGCGGCCTGTTGGCGATGGTGATGCGCGGCGAGCTGATCACACCACCATCGGACCTTGTAGACCCAACCGTTTACAACGGTCTCTACACGATGCACGGAACAGTGATGCTGTTCCTGTTTCTCTTTCCGGTTCTCAACGGTTTCAACAATCTGTTGATCCCCACGATGATCGGAGCACCAGACATGGCATTCCCGAAGGTGAATGCTGCGGCCTTCTGGCTCGTGCCGGTGTTCGCCGTTGTGCTTTTAGCAAGCTTTTTCGTTCCAGGCGGTCCAGCATCTGCCGGCTGGTGGTCTTATCCACCAATCAGCATTCAGAACCCACTGGGGCATCTCATTAACGGAGAGTTCCTGTGGATCCTGGCGGTGGCCCTTTCCGGAATCTCCTCCATCATGGGCGCGATTAATTTCGTGACCACCATCATCCGCATGCGGGCTCCTGGCATGGGTTTTTTCCGCATGCCTGTGTTTGTTTGGACCGCATGGGCTGCCCAGACCCTGCAGCTGGTCGGCCTGCCCGCTCTGACCGGCGGCGCAATCATGCTCCTGTTTGATCTGAGCTTCGGCACCAGCTTCTTCCGCCCTGAAGGTGGCGGTGATCCAGTGCTCTATCAGCACTTTTTCTGGTTCTATTCGCACCCGGCCGTTTATGTGATGGTTCTGCCGGTGTTCGGAATTTTCTCCGAGCTGATCACGGTCTATTCACGCAAGCCCTTGTTCGGCTACAAGTTCGTGGCGATCGCCTCATTCATCATCACTTTTCTGGGCTTGATTGTGTGGGTGCATCACATGTTCTATTCAGGAACTCCTCAGTGGATGCGCAATCTCTTCATGGTGACCACGATGTTGATCGCCGTCCCTACAGGAGTGAAGGTCTTCGCCTGGCTTGGCACCCTCTGGGGCGGCAAGATCCGACTCACCACTCCGATGCTATTCGTGCTGGGGGGCCTGGTGAATTTCATCCTCGGCGGGATCACCGGCATCATGCTTGGCACCGCACCGATTGATATCCATGTGGGCAATACCTATTTCGTGGTAGCCCACTTCCACTACATCATCTTCAACACCATTGGGTTCGGCATCTTCGCTGGTATCTATCACTGGTTCCCCAAGTTCACCGGCAGGATGTATTACGAAGGCTTGGGCAAGGTGCACTTCACCCTGACCTTTATTGGTGCCACCCTCAACTGGCTGCCCCTGCACTGGGCAGGACTCTATGGAATGCCCCGCCGGGTGGCCTCCTACGACCCGGAGTTCGCTCTCTGGAATGTGATCGCCAGCATCGGGGCCTTCATGCTTGGCGTGGCCTCGATTCCCTTCATCCTCAACATCGTGAGCTCCTGGGCCCGCGGTGCCAAGGCATCCGCCAATCCTTGGAATGCCATCGGTCTTGAGTGGCTTTTGCCTTCGCCACCTCCGGCCGAAAACTTCGAAGACGATGTGCCCACCGTCATCAGTGAGCCCTATGGCTACGGCCTGGGCAAACCCCTCGTGCAGGACGAGGACTACTACATCCGCCGCGCCCAGGAGGCCTGAAGATCATGACCACCGCCAATCCAGATCTACCGCATAATCACCAGCCAGGCCATATCAAGCATGACGGCCACAATCTCACTGGTTTCATCATCTTTCTCTGCTCAGAAAGCATCATTTTTCTGGCCTTCTTCAGCGGCTTTGCCCTGTTGAAACTGACGGCACCGGAATGGTTGCCCGAGGGAGTGGAGGGACTGGAAACCAAGCTGCCATTGATCAACACGATCATCCTGGTGAGCTCCAGCTTCGTGGCCTACGTCGCGGAGCGCTGTCTGCATAAAGAAAACCTCTGGGGATTCCGGGGTTTCTGGCTGCTGACCATGGCCATGGGCAGCTACTTCGTGTATGGGCAGTACGTGGAATGGTCAGAACTTCCCTTCAGCCTGAGCAGCGGTGTGTTCGGCGGAACCTTTTATCTGCTCACTGGATTCCACGGATTGCATGTGATCACAGGCATTCTGCTGATGGGTCTGATGCTCGCCCGCTCCTTCCGACCCAACAACTATGCGAAGGGGGAGATGGGAGTCACATCCGTGAGCCTCTTCTGGCACTTCGTGGATGTCATCTGGATCATCCTCTACCTCTTGATCTACGTCTGGCAGCGCAGCAGCTGATTCCGCGACGCTTTCCCGTCTCGACAGCCCCTGGTCTCGACAGCCCCTGGTCTCCACAGCCATCACTCAGCCATGATCATCGACGATCGCCATTACGACTTCATCGTCATCGGCAGCGGCGCCGGTGGCGGAACCCTGGCCGGAGCTCTGACCCGCCTGGGCCACACGGTGCTGGTGCTGGAGCGTGGCGGAGCCATGGCGCTCGAAGACCAGAACGTTGCCGATGTGGATCTGTTCCGCAAGGACCGTTACCACCCGAGGAATGAACGTTGGTTTGGGCCGGATGGTGATCCCTTCGCCCCGCAGACCACCTATGCCCTGGGCGGCAACACCAAGATCTGGGGGGCAGCACTCGAGCGGATGCGCGAGAAAGACTTCGGCGAACTCCCACTGCAGGAAGGGGTCTCTGCGGCATGGCCTTTCGATTACAACGCCCTCGCGCCTTACTACGACAAAGCTGAGACGCTGTATCGGGTGCATGGCAAAGCCGGCATCGACCCGACCGAACCCAACCGCTCGGGCCCCTACGCCCATGCCCCGAAACCGCTGATTCCATTCCTTGAGCCCCTGCGCGAAGGACTGCGACGGCAGGGATGCCAGCCCTACGACCTTCCCCTGAGCTGGTCCGAAGATCGGGAGGATCCCAGTGGCGATGCTGAGCTCTTCGGTCTCAATGAGGCGGACAGCACCAAGCTCGAGGTGCGCAACCAGGCCAAGGTCACGCGCCTGCATGTGAATCCAAGCGGCCGAGCCGTGAAAGGCGTCGAAGCAGAGGTCGCCGGAGAGAGGTGGCTGTTCAGCGCTGACATCGTGGTGCTGGCCGCCGGTGCGATCAACTCCTCCGCGATCCTGCTGCGCTCGGCCAACCACCACCACCCTCGCGGTCTGAGCAATGGTTCCGATCAGGTGGGGCGCAACCTGATGAATCTGCAGCTCACCTCAATCCTGCAGCTGGCTGCGGAACCCAACAGCGGACGCTATGCGCGCTCCCTAGGCATCAACGACTACTACTGGGGAGACAAAAACGTCAGTTTCCCCCTCGGACACATCCAGAGCGCAGGTGGTGTGCTTCAGGATGCGCTGTTCGCCGAATCCCCCCCGGTGCTGTCTTTGGTGAGCAAACTGCTGCCCGATTTCGGCCTGGAAAGACTCGCTTCGCGCTCGGTGGCCTGGTGGGCCATGACCGAAGTTCTGCCGGATCCCCACAACAAGGTGTGGCTGAACAACGACCAGATCAGGATCAACTACCTGCATAACAACCGTGAGGCCCACGATCGGCTGGTATACCGCTGGATCGATACGCTGAAGGCGGTGGAGAGCGATCCAATCACTCGCGTGGTGAGCACAGCGCCGACTCACCCCCGCGGGGAAGCACCACTCAGCGTGGTGGGCTACGCCTGCGGAACCTGCCGCATGGGAGAAGACCCCGCCGCCTCCGTGGTCGATGCCGACGGCCGCAGCCATGAACTCGACAACCTCTATCTCGGCGACACCAGTGTCTTCCCGAGTTGCCCCAGCGTTGGACCAGGCCTAACCACCATCGCCCTGGCCTTGAGGTTGGCGGACACCCTGCATCAAAGGGTGAGCAGGTAAGCGCGCATGCTGCCGATGGCTCCGGCCCGCTCTGGCTCCACCACCAGGGCACCGGCGAGCAAGCCTGCGGCAACAACAGCATTGGGAAGCCATCGAGAGGCCAGACGCGCCTCGAGCTCCGAGTTGACCTCCGCCTCGGGGTAAAGGCTGAGCACAGCCATCACTTCCCCATCGTCCATGAACTGACGCACCAAAGGGGTGAGCAGAGAATCCGGGAGAAACCCCTGCTCACGCTGAAACTGATGCTGAACGGCGTGAAAGAACTCGTGCCGTGCCACTTCCGCGAGGGAACGCCCGCGTTGCGAGGCCACCTTGGGGCAAAGGCTGACCTGCTGACTGACGGGATCGAAACTTCCAGCCCCGTTCTCAAAGATCTGACAGGCCACACCACCCTCCTGCACGCGAAATCCCGCAAAGGAGGCCAGCAGCACCAGAAGAAATAGGGGCATGAATGAAGGAGTTAAAGGGGGTTAACAAATCCTTAACCCCTTCATTCTTAAGGGTCTCACCCGGTTCCCTCTGTGCGCAATTAGACCTAATTCAGGGTCTGCCGCGCGATCCAGACCCCCTGATCGTCCGCTCGCAACTGGAATTGAGCCGATGACGACGTCATCGTCAACTTGTGAAGTTGTTTTGCGCTGCGTCCGCCAAGGGCCTTCAACGGGAGTCGACGGATCTGAGCACCCTCCGGAACAGGACCAAACACCTCGGGCCAAACCGCCACCGGCACTGCTTCGCCCCAGAGTCGGCTGATTGTCTCTGGAGAGAGCGACTCAGGGCCTTCGAACGCAGGGGCAACGGCAGGAGTCGAGCGGGCGATGACTGCTTGGCTGCTCGATGCTTTTGAGCTGGCTGCTTTTGAGCTGGCTGCTTTGGAGTTAGCGGCTTTGCCGTTTGCAGCCCTCCCCCCACAGTCATCCTTCGCTTCAGGCTGCTCGGTGGTCTTGAGCAGCTCTGGCGGTGGAGGCGGCAGGGTGGCGCTAAGGCTGAGCACCGAGGCGGCCACCAGGGGTTCCTTGCGATTGATGCGACGGCTCAAGCGCACGAGCTGAGGCGTGTTGTCGATCACCGCAGGCTCCGGCGGCGAGGCCTCGGCCCCACGGCCACGCCAGCTGCCAAGGCCGATGAGCAGGGCATGAATGAGCACCGCAATCGCGAGGGGAAGCGCCAGGGCACACGCCTCAGGAGCGCGGCGTCGGAGGAAGTTCAAGGTCCACATGAAGGGGGCTGGAATCAAGACGGGGAAGCAGGTCCTGCACCACACCCCAGGGGACCTGGGGAGCGACCACAAGGCGGATCCTGGTGGAGGGGGAGAGGCGACGGGTCCGCGCCAGAAGCCCGGGAAGAGCCGCAGAGGCAATCGGCTGATTCCACAACCGAAGAGACCCATCCGCAGACAGATGGAGGCTCACCACGCCCCGACGGGCCGGCAACTGTTGCTGCCATTGAGGAAGCAGCAACAGGGCCGTTGCCAACAAACAGAGGCAGAGGCTTGAGCCGCTGAGGGCCAGCAACCAGTGAGCCGAAGCGGGATCCCTCATGGCTGCCATGCCCCTTCAGGACGGTCAATCCGTACGGGACGATTGCTCTGCGCTCGAAGCCAGCGAAGATCCCCCGCCACATCAGCTGCGGTGCGGGCGCTGGAAGGCATCAGCACCACAACGGAAGGCTTCGGGCTCGACTGGCGAAGCGAGCGGGACAGGACCGCAGCAGACACCGCATCACCGTTGAGATACCAACTGCCAGTTGCGGAGCGGACCACCAACCATTGGCGGGTCGCCGGCGTGGGCTGCCCTTCAGCGAAGGTGTCGAGCCGTGGAGAGGAGAGCAGACCAGGAAGCACAGCCAGCAAGGTGCTGAGGCTGAGCACTGCAACGCAAGTGGCGAGCAGGAAAGGCATCAGACAAGCTGCGCGCGTCGCAGCAAACAGGCCTCTTCGAAGCGGCCGATAACCGCCTGGCGCTGCATCCGGGTGAGCCTTTGCACGAGCAGGGCGACCAAAGCAATCAGCAGACCCAACACGGTCCCCGACAGAACCTGGCCATAGGCAGCGAGCAGATCAGCACTGCGGGCGGGGAGCACCAAGTCGGGGCCTAGGGCTTGGAGCAGACGCATGAGGCCCACCACCGTGGTCAGAAGACCAAGGAGGGGACCCAGCACCAGGGCGAGATCCAGGAGCGGATCCCAACGGGACAGGGAGCGCTCCAGGCGACGCACCAGCAGGTCCTGGTGGAGAGACTGCTGAGATGGACGACAACTGTCGAGCTCGGCGAGCCATCCATCCAGCCGCTGATCCTGCCGTTGACGCCATTGCCACCAGAACAGAATCCGGTCGACCGCCACGGCCACTACGGCGATCGAAAGCAACAACAGGGGCACGATCAACAGACCTGCCTGGCGGAGGGAGTCAGCGCTCAGCACAACTGCCATCAGGTCCCAATCATGCAGACCCTAAAGAGGGCCACTGAACGGTGCTGTTGCTCACTTGCTTGACAGGAGCGCGTTGACGCCGCAACCCCTCCCATCCCGTGAGCAAGGCCGCAGACACCAGCAGGACAGCGAAGCCGATGCGGAGCTGGCGGTCCTTGAGATGGGGCGCCAGGGCCTGGCCGAGCAGCCCCCCCGCAGCACCGCCGATCAAGAGGGGGATCACGAGGGGTAAGCGTTCGGCAGGCCAGTGACCCAGGGCACCGAGGGCCACCAGACTGTTCAGGGCAATCAGCACCAGGCTGGTGCCGCTCGCCAGCTGCATCGGCAGGCCGGCCAAAAGCACAAGGGCGGGCACGATCGCAAAGCCGCCACCAACGCCTGCAATGCCCGTCAGCAAGCCCACCAACACCCCCTGCAGCATCAGGGCCGGTGCTCGCACCGTGGCAGCGGCAACCGCAGGCTCGTCGTCCGCTCGATCCGATCGCTTCTGGCGACTCAGCATCAACCAGGCCGCCAGCAGGGCCGCGACGGCAAACACAGCCAGCTGCACCGGTTCGGCGATCCAGCCGGCCTTCACCATCGTGCCTCCGATCCAGGCCCCCACCAGGGCAGGCACCCCCAGGAGCAGGGCCGGACGGGGCGCGACGAGGCGACGGCGCAGGTAGGGCAGCAGGTTGGCGATCGCCAGCAGGGTCACCACCACCAGCGAGAGAGGAACCGCATCGCGGGTGGAGAGGCCGGCTCCCGTCACGAGGATGGGAAGCAGCAGGATCGAGCCACCGGCACCGAGCACCGCCAACAGAAAACCGATCACACCACCGCCGAGAAGCAGCAGCGCGATCACGGGCGCACCTGATTCCAGGGCATGGCAGCCAGCAGTCGGGCCATCCCGCAGAAACCACTGATGCCGGCAAACATCAAGCCGGCACCGACAAAGCCACTGAGCCAGATCCAGCCCGGTGCCACCAGCACCGAGAGGAGCACGCCAGCGAGCACCAGGCCACCGGCCACGATCTGCACCTGACGCATCAGGGGCAACGGCGCCCCCTTGCGCTTCTCCACGGGAAGACCGGCCTGCTGCCAAGCCAGCATGCCGCCCTCCAGATCCGCGAGACCTTCGCCGAAGCCCTTGGCGCGCAGAGCCGCCATCCCCCGCTCACTGCGGGCACCGCTCTGGCACACCAGCACTACAGGGGCGGAGGGAAGTGGCGCCTGGGTGAGCTGACCGAGGGGCACATTGCGGCTGCCGGCGATGTGGCCGCCGACGTATTCCATCGGTTCACGTACGTCGATCACGCTGACGCGACCCTGGCGCAAACGGTCCTGCAATTCGTGGGGACTGAGACGCAAGGGAGTGGTGCTGGTCATGGCGAAGGGAAGGGGTGAATGGGAAGGGGAAGGGAGGCGATGAATCGACCCAGGGAAGCAGGGCCGGTACCGCTCAGACGCTCAGGGGTTCGGGCATGGGCAGCCCTTTGCGATACCAGTCCTGAAGTCCGCCGCGCAGGTTGGCGACCTTCTTGAAACCAGCCTTGACCAACTGCTGGGTCGCCAGGGCGGAACGGCTACCGGCATGGCAGAACACCACGGTGGCAGCCTCCGGATCGAGCCGATCGAGATGCTCCGCCAGCTCGGGCAGAGGGATGTTGCGGCTGCCAGGCAGCGCGCCATCCGGCCCCTTGGCTTCATCGGCGTTGCGAACGTCGAGAATCGTGAGCTCGGCGAGATGGTCGGCGACCCACTCGGGCTCCAGCTCCGGCAGGCCGGAGTAGCTGCGCTTCAACGGTGCCCAGGCGGGTTGGTCCGGCCCATCGATCCGGGGGCGGCCACTGCGCAGATTCGCCGGCAGGGCCTGGGCGATGCGATGGGGGTGGGGAAGCTTGAGTGAGTCCATGTGAATCACGAAATCCCGCTCATCGGCCCCACCACCCAGACGGGCGTTGAGGGCACGCTCCTCGGCAACGCTGGTCACCTGACGACCGCTGTAGTCGTGGCCGGGATAGAGAAGGCACTGATCGGGCAGGGAGAGGATCTGCTCGGTGATCGAGCGGTAGAGCGTGCGCGCATCTCCCTGCTGGAAATCGGAGCGGCCGCAACCTCTGATCAGGAGAGCGTCTCCGGTGAAGGCCGCACTGAGATCGTCGAGCACATAGGTGAGACAACCGTCGGTATGTCCTGGAGTGGCACGCACCTCCAGGGCCCGAGCACCGAAGGCGACCCGATCGCCATGGCCCAGCGGAAGGGTGACATGGACAGCCCGAGCAACCGTGGCCAGGCCGATGTCTGAACCCGTGGCCTCATGCATCAACCAACTGCCCGTGACATGGTCGGCGTGGGCATGGGTATCCAGGCAGGCGACAAGGTGAACGCCAAGCTCTCGCAGGAGAGCCAGATCACGCTCATGGCGCTCGAACACAGGGTCGATCAGCACACCCTTGGTCGAGGGGACATCCACCAAGAGGTAGGTGAAGGTGCCGGTCTCTGCATCGAACAACTGGCGCAGAAGCAGCGAGGTCCCTCCAGCGGCGCTGAGGAGCAGCGGAGCAGCAACCATGACAACCTCAAATTGCTGTTATGAGCTTACACGCATAACGGCATCGATCAGATTTTCCGGCCTCGCAGCTGCACAACAGCGCTCTCTCCCTGGTGATAACGCCCTTCCCTGATCAAGCGGCGACGCTCCCGCAGGATCTCGAGCCGCAGTCCAGACAACTCACGCTCCAGCTGATCGGGTTCCACCAGCAAGTCCAGCGATGGGGGACCACCGCTTCCAAGCCCCAGCTGCCTTGGGGTGTAAGCCTCCAGCAACAACACACCGCCAGGGCGCAGCGCGCAGACCGAGGCCGCCAGCACCTGTGCTCGCAGGGGTGGCGGCAGATGCATCCAGATCGCCACCACAAGATCCACGCTCCCCGGCTCAGGCCGCCAGTCGGCAAGGTCACCTTGCTGGGTCTTCAGGGACAGCCCCCTGGACTCCGCCAGGGCCTGAGCTTTGTCGAGCCCCACAGCACTCAAATCCTGAGCTGTCACGTGATGACCGAGCGCCGCCAGGTGCACGGCGTTACGCCCCTCACCTTCTGCCAGGCAAAACGCATCCCCTACCGGAAGCTCCGCGGCCTGTTCGCGCAGGAAGTCGTTGGGCTGGTCGCCATAGGCAAACCCCTCCTCCCGGTAGCGCTGATCCCAATACAAGACGTCCATGGAGCCGTAGCGATCCAACTGCATAATGCCTGTATCGGCATAGGAGGGAGGATGGCGGGAAAGGCAGGGTCTGCGGAGGGCTGCACCATCAGCCAGCTCTCCCCGGAGATGGTGGAGGAGCTCAGTGGCTTTTTCCGGTTGCTCGGCGAACCGGCGCGGCTGCGTTTGATGTGCGAGATCCGCAATGGCAGCAATGATGTCGCCACGCTGATGGAGCGCACGGGCTTCAGCCAGTCGCACCTCAGTCGCCAGCTCGGACAACTGCAGAAAGCCGGGCTCGTGCAGGTGGAGCGGGATGGGAACCGCTCTCTGTATACCGCCACCGATCCGGTGGTCGAAGCCATCTGCCAGCTGGCGCAGGAGCGGCTGATGACCCACCTGCGCCGGCGTCTCGACAACCTCAGAGCCGCCTGAGCCGCCCCAGCTCAGGCCATCGTGACGAATTCCTCCGAGATCGTGGGGTGCAGCGCCATCGTTCGATCGAAATCGGCCTTAGTGGCGCCCATGCCAACGGCGATCGCGGCCATCTGAATGATCTCGGCCGCATGCTCACCCACCATGTGGCAACCCAGCACCCGATCAGTCGAACGTTCCACAACGAGCTTGAGGAGACAACGAGGCCCCCGCTGAGGCAAAGCCTGCGCCATGGAGCGGAACCGAGCCCGATGGACCACGACAGCCTCACGGCCATATCGCTCAACCGCCTGCTCCTCACTCAGCCCCACCGTGGCCAACTCCGGCTGACTGAAGACTGCACTAGCCACGAGCTCATGGTTGACCTGCCGAGGAGCCTGACCAAAGACGCTGTCGGCATAGGCGCGCCCTTCATCCACCGCCACCGGCGTGAGACAGATCCGATCGGTCACATCGCCGACGGCATCAATCCCGGGAACATTGGTGGCCTGCTGGGCATCGACCGGAATGCGATGACCTTCGACCGCCACCCCAGCAGCCTCCAAATTGAGGCCATCAAGGAAGGGACGCCGACCGGTGGCTAGCAACACACCACCGCAGGAGAACGTTTCGCCCGACTGACTGAGGACCTTAAGGGCGCCTGGGGCTCCGCTGATGGCCGCCGGACTGTGGCAGAAGCGCAGATCGATGCCTTTCTCCTCCATCCCTTCCTGCACCACCGCCGAGAGCTCGCGATCGAAGCCGCGCAGCAAGTGGTCGCCACGCACCAGCTGGGTCACCTGCACCCCTAAGCCACTGAGAATGCAAGCGAATTCACAGGCGATGAAACCGGCACCGACCACCACCACATGGCTGGGGAAGCCTTCCTGCAGAAACATGTCATCGCTCACCCAAGCCAACTCAGCACCGGGAATCTCCGGGCGATGGGGACGACCTCCGACGGCGATCAAGACCCGCCCAGCCTGCAGGACCTGATGGGCTTCGGCTCCGGGCATCGCCGAGACGGCGATGTGATTCGCATCCTGAAAGCGCCCCCAACCCGAAACGAGTGTGACCCCGGCCTTCTCGAGCAAGCCGATGTGAAGCGTGTTCAGTCGATCCACCTCCCGGCGCACATTGGCCAGCAACTGCGCCGAACTGAAACGCGCACCAGCGATCTCCACCCCGTAGGCAGGAGCTTCATCGAGCTGCTCTCGCACCCTGGATCCGTAGACCAGGAGCTTCTTGGGCACGCAGCCGCGAATCACACAGGTCCCGCCGACCCGATCCCCCTCCACGATGGCGACCCGAGCACCATGGCGGGCGGCCCGCTTTGCAGCAGCCAGGCCCCCCGAGCCAGCGCCAAGAACCACGAGGTCAAAGGAGGTCTGCATCGGCTACGGAAGACAGAACATTGAGGTGCATCGTCATTGTGATGGCCCTGGCCATGCACCTTGGCCATCAAGCCGTTCTTCCTTCAAACAATCAGATTCCGTCGAGGTGCGCCGGAACACAGCCCAAAAGTAAAGAGCTCGTTATCTTGAGGGAAAGGAAGTTTTTACCCATGACCCGTCGCCAACGTTCTCAGCCACCGGATCCCGCCCTCGCCCCAGAGGTGCGACGTGAGTTAACCATGATCATCACCAGCGACGACATGGGCGCCCAACTCAAGCGGCTGGCCCGGGAGGGTCGGCGCGACGACTGCATTGCGCTGATGCAGGAGCTCGGCGACTGGCAAAGCCGCGCAAAAAAAGGGAGCAAGGAGCCCATTCTCTGGATCCCCTCACTCCCAAGCGATTGACCTCACGGTCGCAATCAGGCGACAGCAGCAGCAGCGCGGTCGAAGTAGGTGCCGATTTCGCTCATCAGCGCGGTGCAATCACCCTGGGTGATGCCGGCCTTGTCGTTGGCGATGGAGATGGCGGCTTCCTTCATCAGGTTCACGCCAGCAGCCACGGAAGCACCGGGGGTGCCGAGGGCCAGGTAGGTCTCGCGCAGACCGTTGAGGCAGCGGTCTTCCATCACGGAAGCGTCGCCGGTGAAGATCGAGTAGGTGACGTAACGCAGGATGATCTCCATGTCGCGCAGGCAAGCAGCCATGCGGCGGGAGGTGTAAGCGTTACCGCCGGGGGCGATCAGCGCAGGCTGCTGAGCGAACAGGGCGCGAGCGGCGTTAGCAACGATGGTGGAAGCGTTGCTGGTGATGCGGTTCACAGCATCCAGACGCTTGTTGCTGTCGGACACCATGGCGGCCAGGGCGTCGATCTCGCTGGCGTTGATGAACTGGCCCCGGGCATCAGCCTGGGCGACAACCTTGGTGAAGGCGTCGAACATGGGGATCGGAGAGGGTAACGGTTCTTCCACTCAAATTAGGCAGGCAGAACGCGCGAGTGCGACCCAGAATCAGCGGCGTCTGATCGCTTTCCCATGCGGCGTTTGCGTGCCGGCCTCACGGCCACGATCACAGGCCCCCTCCTTGCGACAGCCTCTCTCGTTGCGATCGCCCCAGAGGCTCCAGCCCTGGAAGTGGAGGGGCAGACCAGTTTCGTGGCGGTGCCCACCAAGGCCAAATTGATCAATTACCGCTGGTATGCGTTTGAGGGAGGCGCGGTGATGTACGTAGTGATGGAACTGCCGTCGGGAGCGCAGGCGGGCCTTGGGGGAATCAGCCTGGAGCAAATCCGCGGCGTTCAACCCGCGTTTTATTACGGAGCGATTCAACCCACCGCCTTCCTAGGAACCCCTCGGCGCCAGGGAGCTGCTGTGCCGGTGTCGGCCAGCTTCAGCAACGAGGCCCGATCGGTCGCGATCAGCTTTCCCGATCCAGTGCCAGCCGGATCAACCGTGACCGTGGCCTTCGAGCTCGGTGTGAACCCCCCGGCGGATCTGTATGTGTATTCGATCTCAGCCACACCCTGGGGGCCCAATCCCATTGAGCAGGATGTGGGAGTGGTGCAGATGAGCATCTTGGACAACGGCGGACTCTGAGGCCTGACCGCTGGCGCAACCCAAGGCTGGGGCGTGATCAAAGTCGCCGGAATCTTCGCCATAGTGAACCAATTCTCTTCAGGTCGAGACCCTGCACCTCCATCGCTACGACCCAATTCCCGATCCCAGCGACGGCTTCCAGCTGTTTGAAGTTGCTGTCGCTGCACTGCAGCCGACTCAGATGTGCATCGGCATGGCTGAAATCCGCAGCCGGCAATTGGATTTCAGCGAGGAGAGCCACGAGGAGCGTCGTCGATACCTCCGCAGCAAACCGGTGCCACTGGTGCGCAACGGCGCGGGCGATCTCTGGATGGTGGATCGACATCACCGACTGCGGGCCCTACTCGAACTGGACAGCCGCGTGACCACCTATGGGTATGTGATCGCCGAGGTGGAGAGCCACGATCGCAGTGACGTGCTCAGGGAACTACAACGACGCGGCTGGCTCTATCTCCATGACGGACGAGGGAAGGGGCCGTGCCCTCCGGAACAGCTGCCCTCGAGCCTGCTGGATCTTGAGGATGACCCTTACCGGAGCCTGGTCTGGAAGCTCAAGAAAGAAGGAGTCCTGCGACCCCAGCCACTAATCCCGTATCACGAATTCCGCTGGGGGGCCTGGCTTCGTAGCCGCCCCTTACCGCCGTTTCATTCAGGGTTCCTTGATCCTGCGTTACCGGCGGCCAGGCGCTTGGCACGATCGGCAGCCGCCTCCCATCTGGCCGGCTGGAAAGGGGAGACTTAGCGGCGGCGGGGGCCGCCGGGGCGATTGCCGCCCGGACGGCCACCGGGAGCACCTGCATTGCGTTCGCGATAGGTGATTCGGCCGCGGGTCAGGTCATAGGGGCTGATCTCGACCAGCACCTTGTCGCCTGCCAGCAGTTTGATGCGGAATTTGGTGAGCTTGCCTGCAGCACGGCAGAGGCACTGATGACCGGCGGGTTGCTCCAGGGTGACGAGGTAGAAGCCATTCCCCTGCTCTTTTTCAATCACACCCGAGGTTTCGATCATTCGGCAGTGCCAGAACGCAATGGTGAAACCAGTTTAGGTGGCCGCCTGCAACCCCTGAAACAAGCCATTCCCACTAGGGTCGTCGACCACGGTGCGCCATGCGGTGATTCTCCCCCCCTTGACCCTTGATTTGGGCCTCCTGTTGATTTCCATCGGGATTGTGAATCTCTGGCGGGCTCGCCAAAGCTCTACGTAACCTGCGGTCAACACGTCTTCCCCTGCTGTGTCTGAATCCGCTCTGGTCGCTTTTGCGTCACTCGTGCAGTCCGATTCCCAGGTGCGCGAACAGGTCCGTGGGGCTGCCACTCCCAAGCACGTGGTCGATCTGGCCAGCGAGAAGGGTCATGAATTCACCCAGGCCACGCTCATGAAAATGCAGGCCGACAAGATGAAGCATCTTCACGACGACCACCTCAACGGTGCGACCAGCTGGGGCGAAGCCCTGCTGCTCTGCTTCGGCGGCCACAGCTGACAGGCACGATCACCACCCTGCTGCTGCACAAGCCCTACGGAGTTCTGAGCCAGTTCACCCCAGAACCTGGCAGCCGTTGGGGCTGCCTCGCTGATCTTGTGCCAGTGCCTGATGTCTACGCTGCCGGCCGACTCGATGCCGACAGCGAAGGGCTGCTGCTGCTGACCGCCGAGGGGCGGTTGCAGCAGCGACTCACCGATCCGCGCTTCGGCCACTGGCGCACCTACTGGGTACAGGTTGATGGTGAAGCCGACCCAGACCAACTGCAGCGCCTACGCAGCGGTGTTCTTGTGCAGGGCCGTCAGACCCTGCCGGCCAAGGCCGAGATGCTGGCCAAGGAGCGGCTCAGCAACTGGCCGGAGCGGGATCCACCGATACGTGTGCGACGTTCGCTGCCCACCTGCTGGCTCGAGATCAGCCTGCGGGAGGGGCGAAACCGTCAGGTGAGACGCATGACTGCAGCCGTGGGACTTCCCACCCTGCGGCTGATCCGCACCGCCATCGACCTGATGGACGGCCAGCCGCCCCTGAGTTTGGAGGGCCTGGAGCCAGGCCAGTGGCGCTCGCTGACCAGCAGCGAACAACAGCGGCTGCAGGCCCTGCTCAGGCGGCCGGCAGCACGCCGACGAGGGTGACCGCGCGAAATTCAATGCCCTCCACCACCCGCCAGGGCTGTTCGGAACGCTCGGCATACCGCACCTGCTCAAACCCGAGGGCGGTGAAGTCATCAAGGAAGGCCTGCTCCTCCCAGGCGCCACTGATGCAACCACTCCAAAGCTCTGGATCCTGCTGGAGAGCCAGGGGCACGGGGCGATCACACACGATGTCGCTGATCGCGACGCGACCACCAGCCCGCAGCACCCGGCGGATGTTGGCCAGCAGCAGCCGCCGCGAGGAGGGATTCACCAAATTGAGCACGCAGTTGCTCAACACCACATCCACACTGGCGTCTGCCACCAGGGCCCTCCCCTCGGCATCCACAGCATCCAGGGCCTCAATCGCCCCCTCGAGAAACTGCACGTTGGCAAACCCGATCCGCTCCGCCACCACAGGCAAGGCCGATCGCGAGAGCGCCAGCATGTCTGGATTGCGATCCACACCGATCACGCGGCCGGAGGCCCCCACCACTTGGGCGCAAATGAAGGCGTTCTTACCGCTGCCGCTGCCGAGGTCGAGCACGGTATCGCCAGCCTGCACCCAACGGGTGGGGTCCCCGCAGCCGTAATCACGCTCCACCACGTCTGAGGGGATCACCTGCAGGAGAGCTGGATCAAAGGAGACGGGAGTGCAGAGGCAGGTCTCACGCTCTGAAGCAGCGGCGCCGTAACGCTCTTGAACCGCATCAGTTTGATCAAGGCCGGCAGGGCCGCAGCAGGACGTCATGCAATCGATCGCGCGAATCAGACCATTGTGGCGAGATTCAGCCGAGGGCCTGCTGCAGCTCCCGCACGGTCTGCCACTGACCGTAGTAGTAGTTGGCTGTGGCCCGCCGGTCGCCATCCTCAAGACCATCGAAGGCATCGAATCCGAGGCTGCGCCAGAGCTCATGACCACAGGCCCGGGTGAGCTCCTGCTCCGCCTCGCTGCAGAGATTGTCCAGCCGACGCTGGAGGTTCTTCACTTGCGCGACGGACATGGGTAACGACGGGGATCTAACCACCCTAACGCCTCAGTAGTACAAACCAACCCCTCGCGCTGCGTGGGTGGCGTCAGCTCAGAACGGCAGCTTTTTCTTGGCGTCCTTATCGAGATCCTTCTCCATGTCGCGCAAGCGCTTGAGGATGGTGGTGTAGTACTCGCGGATGTAGTCCTCCAGGGTGGTGGCGTCCGCTGGGTCGAGACCGAAAGCGCCATAGGTGGCCTCCATCGGTGCATCGAGGCTCTCTCCACCACCGGTGACCTCGGCAAAGGCGAGACGCTCAGCCACGTTCACGGCGGGTTCGAAGAAATTGCAAACCCCGCGCATCAGATCAAGCAGGACGGGAGGAACGCGGAACACCCGGGCTGATTTGCCCGAGGCCTGCTCACAGAGCTGCACCACTTCACCGGTATTCCAGGCCTTCGGGCCCACCACGGGATAGCTGGCTCGGATCGTCTCTGGCCGCTCAAGGGCAGCGACCGCAAAACGGGCCATGTCTTGCGTGTTCATGTAAGCGATCGCCGTGGGGCTGCCACTCACCCAAACCGTCTGGCTCTCAAGCACCGGAATGGCGAACTGACTGATCACCCCCTGCATGAAGGCAGCGCCCTGGAGGATCGTGTAATCGAAATCCGACTCACGCAGCAGCTGCTCAGTGCAGTGCTTGATGTCCATCAAGGGCACCTGCCGGAACTGGGCGGCTGCCAGCAGCGAGAGGAACACAAACCGCTTGACGCCGGCCTTCTCGCAGGCCCTCAGCAGATTGAGTTTGCCATCCCAATCGGTCTCGTAAACACTGCGGGGATCGGACGGGCGGCTGGTGGCGGCGTCGATCACAGCATCGACGCCCTCCAGGGCGTAATCGAGGCTTGCGGGCTCGAGCAAATCCCCTCGAGTGAGCTCGCAACCCCATTCCTGAAGGAATGCGGCCTTGCGGGGTGCCCTCACCATGCAGCGCACTTGATGGCCGGCTTCTAGAGCACGGCTGGCAATCTGCCGACCGAGCGTGCCGGTTCCTCCAACCACCAGAACCTGCATGGGGTCCGTCATTGCAAGGAAGGAGCCTAAAGCGGCCACCTCGCCTGCGTGGGGATCAGTCCTTCTGGAGCTTCAGGAGGAGAGCACCACCGGCCAGTCCCACAGGGATCAGCACCCAGAAGATCGCGGCAGTCCCAAAAATCTCCGAGGCCATGGCGGGCAAGCAAAAGCAGCCCCTATTTAACGATCCTCAAGGTCCAGATTGCGGCAACATTGCAACAAGCGCTCGTACGGAGCATCCGTGCGCACCTGACCAGCCATCACGGCACTCCCGAACGCG
The DNA here is from genome assembly GCF_014217855.1 of Synechococcus sp. HK01-R. Lineage (NCBI taxonomy): Bacteria > Bacillati > Cyanobacteriota > Cyanophyceae > Synechococcales > Synechococcaceae > Synechococcus > Synechococcus sp. HK01-R. The sequence continues at coordinate 2,296,477 of NZ_CP059059.1, forward strand.
TTGAATCCCTGGGCCCGCAACGCTGTCACCAGGTCGAGCTGAGAGGGGGGGCCAGGCAGACGCAGACGCTGGGCCAATTCCGCGGTGGGCCAGACCGTGGGCGGCAGGCCTGGATCGGCACTGAGACGCTCGAGCAGACGCCTGGTGGCGGGGGCGACGCTGGCTGGCATCTCCTCCCCAAGCCGACGGAGGTCCTGCAGAAAGGATTGGTTCTGCAACGGCCCCAGCCAGAGCGGACCGCTGACGGCCCAGCGTCCCCCAGCGTTCGAGCAAGCACAGGGGGGCCAGCCCTGCAGGCGCAGCAGGGGCTGAATCGCCTGGGCACCACAGGCATCGCAACGGGCCAGTAGACCAAGTTGGTGCTCCTCCTTCGGCTGCATGTGTTGCCGCAGGCGGATCGCCAGCCGGAAGGTGCGGCCTTCGCTGAAGGCCAGCAGGGGCTGCAGTCCACGGCCAAGCAGCCAGGCTTCCCGGGCCAGGGCGGCGAACTGCAGGCGCAAGGCGATCTCCCAGCTGGCCGGATGCACCCGCGCTGCGGCACCAAAACGACGTACCGCCGCCGGACGGTCATGGCCCGTGGGGGATCGACCGTCGGTGCTTGCCAGCAGCAGCACCCCCTCGAAGGCGAGCGCCTGCACACTCGCCTGCAGCAGGGCATTGGGGCAACCAAAGGCATCGAGATCGATCAGATCGAAATAGCGCTGATCGAGATAGGCCTGACGCAGCAGCACCTCGGCTGGCAACCGGCGGAGCTGAAGACGCTCCCCGAAGGCGGTCAAGGGAGCGAGATTGCGCTGCAGCAGCGGCCCACGCTCCCCATCGGCATCATTGACCCAGAGCTCGGGCAGCAACGGGGCCTCATCGGCGCAAGCCTCCAGCCCCCAGCGCAGGGCGCGGATGCCACAGCCAGCCATGAGATCGAGCCAACGCTGGGGGCGCTGCGCCCCGCCCTGGCGCAAGCCAGCGGCAATCAGCACCGAGAGATCGCGAGAAGGACGGGAATCCGGCCGAAAAAACCCCTCTCCCAGCTCCAGGACGGCAGCGCCTTCGCGATAGTGAGAACAATCCTGTTGCAGGGGTTTGTGGAGGCAACCACCCACCAGATTGCTCTGAAGCGGGACGCGCTCCCAGCAGCGACGCCTGCGGACTGGGGCGATGGCGCCGAGTGGCATTGGCAGGGGTTTCGTTCCCACTGGCGGGTGCTGGGGCCGGAATCAGGTCGGCCTCTGCTGCTCCTGCATGGTTTCGGTGCAAGCAGCGACCATTGGCGTCACAACGCCGAGCCGCTTGCCGCTGCCGGATACCGCGTGTATGGGCTCGACCTGATTGGCTTCGGACGCTCCGAACAGCCAAGACATCAGCGCCAGCGCCCCCTCGACAACCGTCTCTGGGCCAGGCAGGTGAGTGCCTTTCTCGAGCAGGTGGCGCAGGTCCCCCAACGGGGAACGGCGGTGCTTGTGGGCAATTCCCTCGGTGGGCTCACGGCCCTCACCACTGCTGTGTTCAGGCCCGATCTGGTGGCAGCAGTGGCAGCGGCCCCGCTCCCGGATCCAGCCCTGATGCAACCAATCCCCCTGCGCCAGCCAAGGCGCTGGCGGCGCCTGCGCAGACCGCTGGTGGTGCTTGCCATGCGCCTGCTCCCCCTGGAGCTGCTGCTGCCTGTGATCAGCCGCACCGCCCTGCTGCGGATCGGGCTGCAGGGGGCCTATCGGCGCTCAATCCGTCACGACCGGGACCTTCAGCAACTCATTGCCCGACCGGCGCGACGGGCGACGGCCGCCAGGGCCCTACGGGCCATGAGCATTGGCATGGCCCTGCGTCCCCGGGGCGCCACGGCACCGGCCCTTTTGGAGCGGCTGAGCCAGACCAGCACCGCCCCGCCGCTGCTGCTGCTCTGGGGCCGCCAGGATCGCTTCGTGCCAGTGCTCATCGGCGAACGGCTGCAGCAGGAGCACCCCTGGCTGGAGCTCGCGGTGCTTGAAAACAGCGGTCACTGCCCCCATGACGAATCACCGGATGCCTTCCACGGCATGGTGCTGGGCTGGCTGGACCGTAATTTGGAATGCAACGATCCACTGGGAACTGTTCGAGGGGCATGAAGCACACCCTGTCCGTGCTGGTGGAAGACGAATCCGGCGCCCTGAGCCGCATCGCCGGCCTCTTCGCCAGACGCGGTTTCAACATCGATAGCCTCGCCGTCGGGCCGGCGGAGTCGGACGGCCGCTCCAGGCTGACCATGGTGGTGGAGGGTGATGAACACACCCTCCAGCAGATGACCAAGCAGCTCGACAAGCTGGTGAACGTGCTGCAGGTGCTGGACCTCTCCCAGATCCCTGCGGTGGAAAGGGAACTGATGCTTCTGAAGGTGTCGGCCCCTGCGGCTCAGCGCAGCGCGATCTTTGATCTGGTGCAGGTGTTCCGGGCCAAGGTGGTGGATGTGGCCGATGAGGCGCTCACCCTTGAGGTCGTGGGGGATCCAGGCAAGCTTGTCGCCCTCGAACGTCTGATGGCCCCCTACGGCATCCTCGAGATCGCCCGCACGGGCAAGGTGGCCCTGGAGCGGGCCTCCGGCGTGAATACAGAACTGCTGAAGGCGGCCATCACCGGAGGGCGAGTGCCGGCCTGAGCGGATCAGGGAGTGATCAACTCGGCCTTGATGATCTTGTCGTCTTGCTGGATCGCATCCACCACGTCAAGGCCTTGGGTCACCCGGCCAAACACGGCATAACGGCCATCGAGCTCAGGCAGGGGGCGCAAGGCGATATAGAACTGAGCACTGGCTGAATCCGGTGCCTGGGAGCGAGCCATGGCCAGAGCGCCCCGGTCGTGGGCGAGCTCGATCTGGAGCAGATCGCTGGGATTGCTGGTGACACGGCCGTAACGGGGCTGATCCTCTCCGCGAAACTTCACTTCGAGGGGAATGAAACGAGCCTGGCCAGAGGCGGGATCGATGAAGCTGCCGGTGCCGTAGCTGCCTTTGGGAGTTTTGGGATCGCTGGAGGCGGGATCCCCCCCCTGCACCACAAAGGGAACGGGCTCGCGCACCACACGGTGAAACACGGTGCCGTTGTAGACGCCACGCTTGACCAGATCGACAAAGTTACCGGCGGTGACGGGGGCAGCATCACCATTCACCTCCAGGGTGATGGCACCGCGGCTTGTGGTCATCTGCACCATCGCCTTGCCGGTCAGGCAGGGACTGGTGGACTGGGCACAGCCGGCAGGCACAGAGGCGGTGGTGGAACGGGCACAACTGGCGAGCAGGGGCACGCAGACGAGCAGGGCCAGGGCGGAACGCCAGAGCTGACGAGGCATCAACAACACGATCAGAGTCCTTCGAGATTCACACCAAGAAACCTGGCCAATTCGGCGCCTTCCTGCTCCAGCTGGGCCAGGGGAAGGGGTTCACCAACCCGGGTGAGCGGCATGTCGCGACGCCCCTGCACACGCAAGGAAACGCGCCTGCGCGTGTTGAAACCATCGCGCACCTCCACCTTCACCGCCTTGACATCCTTGAGCGGGATCTCGACGCTGATCGGCTTGCGGAATCCCCGACGGGAGATCGTCACCACACCGGCACCTTTGTCGAAACGGTTGGTGCCGGCGCCCACGTCAATGGCAATCACCGCCCAGAGGTAGGTGGCCAGCAATGCGGCCGCAATGCTGTAGAGCCCCATCACCAAACCCTGGGGAACGAAGATCAGAGCGGCGGGGTGACCGAGAGGCAGCAGGTCTCGACCCAGGTAGCTCGAGAGCGATGCCAGCAAAAAGCCTGCACCACCGATGCTGACCATGAGTGCCACAAGCACATTGGAGAGGCGGCGGGAACCCACCACCGGTTGTTCGAGAAGATCGGCCGCCATCGAAGCCCTGAAAAGGCGACCATTGTGGCCTCCAACGGGATGGAGAAGCGTTTCAATACAACGGATTTCAGCTCTACAACTTCAGCCTCGCGGACCGCTCCGAGATTGTTAAGGTCGCCTGGTATCCCACAGCCTGCGGCTTTCCGCACCGTTCACCCTCATGACGATCGCTGTAGGACGCGCGCCACAGCGGGGATGGTTCGACGTCCTCGATGACTGGCTCAAGCGCGACCGCTTCGTTTTTGTCGGCTGGTCCGGCATCCTGCTCTTCCCCACGGCCTATCTGGCCATCGGTGGTTGGCTCACCGGCACCACCTTTGTCACCTCCTGGTACACCCACGGCATCGCCTCCTCGTACCTGGAAGGTTGCAACTTCCTCACCGCTGCTGTGTCTACCCCCGCTGATGCGATGGGTCACAGCCTCCTGCTGCTCTGGGGCCCTGAGGCCCAGGGTGACTTCGTGCGCTGGTGTCAGCTCGGCGGCCTTTGGGCCTTCGTGGCTCTCCACGGTGCCTTCGCGCTGATCGGCTTCATGTTGCGTCAGTTCGAGATTGCCCGTCTCGTCGGCATCCGTCCTTACAACGCCATCGCCTTCTCCGGTCCGATTGCGGTGTTCGTCAGCGTCTTCCTGATGTACCCCCTCGGCCAGAGCAGCTGGTTCTTCGCGCCCAGCTTCGGTGTGGCCGCGATCTTCCGCTTCCTGCTCTTCCTTCAGGGCTTCCACAACTGGACCCTGAACCCCTTCCACATGATGGGCGTGGCCGGCATCCTCGGCGGTGCTCTGCTCTGTGCCATCCACGGCGCCACCGTGGAGAACACCCTGTTTGAGGACGGCGAGCAGTCGAACACCTTCAAGGCGTTCGAACCGACCCAGGAAGAAGAGACCTATTCGATGGTCACCGCCAACCGCTTCTGGAGCCAGATCTTCGGGATCGCCTTCTCCAACAAGCGCTGGCTGCACTTCTTCATGCTGTTTGTGCCTGTGATGGGCCTGTGGACCAGCTCCATCGGCATCATCGGCCTGGCCCTCAACCTGCGCGCCTACGACTTCGTGTCGCAGGAGATCCGCGCTGCAGAAGATCCCGAATTCGAGACCTTCTACACCAAGAACATCCTTCTCAATGAAGGTCTGCGTGCCTGGATGGCACCGGCTGACCAGCCGCACGAAAACTTCGTCTTCCCTGAAGAGGTTCTGCCCCGTGGAAACGCCCTTTGATGCTGGTCTTGTCGCCACTGGCGGCAAAGACCTCGACTCCACCGGCTATGCCTGGTGGGCCGGCAATGCCCGTCTGATCAACCTGTCCGGCCGTCTGCTCGGTGCCCACGTGGCCCACGCAGGTCTGATGGTGTTCTGGGCCGGCGCCATGATGCTGTTCGAGGTGAGCCACTTCACCTTCGACAAGCCAATGTATGAACAGGGTCTGATCCTGTTCCCCCACGTCGCCACCCTGGGTTACGGCGTGGGTCCTGGCGGTGAGGTCACCGATCTCTACCCCTTCTTCGTGGTGGGTGTGCTCCACCTGATCAGCTCCGCCGTGCTCGGCCTTGGCGGTCTGTACCACGCCCTGCGCGGTCCTGAGATTCTGGAGAACTACTCCACCTTCTTCTCCCAGGACTGGCGCGATAAGAACCAGATGACCAACATCATTGGCTACCACCTGATCCTGCTTGGGGTCGGTGCGCTGCTGCTGGTGTTCAAGGCGATGTTCTTCGGTGGCGTCTACGACACCTGGGCCCCCGGCGGTGGTGACGTGCGTCTGATCACTAACCCCACCCTGGATCCCGGTGTGATCTTCGGTTATCTGTTCCGCGCCCCCTTCGGTGGCGAGGGCTGGATCATCGGAGTGAACTCGATGGAAGACATCATCGGTGGCCACATCTGGCTGGGTCTGACCCTGATCTTCGGTGGCATCTGGCACGTGATCACCAAGCCTTTCGGCTGGGTGCGTCGCGCCTTCATCTGGAACGGTGAGGCCTACCTGAGCTACAGCCTCGGCGCCCTGAGCTTCATGAGCTTCATCGCCTCGGCCTACATCTGGTTCAACAACACCGCTTATCCCTCGGAGTTCTACGGCCCCACCAACGCCGAAGCCTCCCAGGCCCAGAGCTTCACGTTCCTGGTGCGTGACCAACGCCTCGGCGCCAACATCGGTTCCGCCATGGGTCCCACCGGTCTGGGTAAGTACCTGATGCGCTCCCCCACCGGCGAGATCATCTTCGGTGGTGAAACCATGCGCTTCTGGGACTTCCGTGGTCCTTGGCTGGAGCCCCTGCGTGGGCCCAACGGTCTGAGCCTCGACAAGCTTCAGAACGACATCCAACCCTGGCAGGTGCGTCGCGCTGCTGAGTACATGACCCACGCGCCCAACGCGTCGATCAACTCCGTGGGCGGCATCATCACTGAGCCCAACTCGGTGAACTTCGTGAACATCCGCCAGTGGTTGGCTGCGACCCAGTTCGTGCTCGCCTTCTTCTTCCTGGTGGGTCACCTCTGGCATGCGGGCCGCGCCCGCGCTGCTGCTGCTGGTTTTGAGAAAGGCATCGACCGTCAGGCCGAGCCCACCCTGGCTATGCCCGACCTCGACTGATCAGCTCGATCACTCGACTTTGCTCCAACCCTCGCCGCAAGGCGGGGGTTTTTTTGTTGCAAAAATGAACCGCGAGCCGCCTGCTTCCGCGTGAGCAAATTCTCTAGCAAGAGTGAGTGAAGAGTGACACCTCGCGTTAACACACTTGCCTTATTGATAGCTGAACGATTGAATCAGCTGACAACATACCGAAGAAATCAACTTTCAAGCTCCGCAGAGGAGCCCAGGGAAGACACATGAGGGCAGCAAACACAACACAAGCAGCAACGAGCACATCGATGAGACTCGGCAAGACTCAACAAGCGGGCGAATCAGGCCGTTGGCGCCAACCAAAAAGCTACTAGAGTGGTACAGATTTTTTTAGTTGAACCCAAGAACCATGGCGAAAGGACGGAAGAGAGCAAAGATCTGCCTGGCCCTGTCATTGTGCGCCAGCCCCTTCGCCATGGATTCCGCCCAAGCGCAGGTAACCTCAGTCACCGTGGGTGGCAAAAATTACAGTGTTGGCTACACACGTATTTCGTATAATTCAAATCCTGAGTTCTTCAATACGCCAGCCAATGGAGGAGTGATGCCATGGTGGACAAATGCGCCCGGCGATGATGCAATCGCTCTAGACTTTTACTCTCTACTCATAGACCGATTTGCAGGTTTGGGCAATGCTACAGCTGTTATCGATGCCTCAGGGCCTATTTATGCCTACTCGACTAATACTATTAATACTGCTGCCCCCTTTCTCTGGGGGGTATCCTGTTTCAGAGAACAACCAAGCAAGTGCACCACACGAGGCCCGAGTTTATACTACGAGAATCTTTACTACGCATACACACTTAACCCCATCCTACCCGGGGGCAACAATACGATCAATCTAACAAGCAATCTAGGCATATTCCTGCTACCAGAATTCTCAGGTGGAACACTGAAAGTTGATCAGAGCAACCAATTAATCAGCGAAGTATTCTATATCGGCCCAGTCGACTCCTCCGAAATAGACACAAATAATGCTTTCACAGAGTTCAGCGGCAACTTTATGGGCTCCGACCCAAACAACACGACACTAACATTCAGCAATAGCAGCACCCTCACCAATAGCACTGGCACCAGCAAAGGGCACAGCTGTCTTATCGGGCAGCACGCTGGAGTTCACCGACCTATTCATCGAAGGCAACACCGAGGTCATCATCTCCAAGGCAGGTTCACTAACCAAGACCCCGCGCATCAATCTGGTCAATGCCCCCTCTACGCTCACCCTTGAGGGATCGCAAACTATTTCCAGCCTTGAGGGTTACGGCGAAGTTATTCTGTCCGATAGCGATTTAACACTGAAAGGCGACTCGCCTTTTCAGTCTGTAAATTCTGAAAACACCATCTCCGGCACAGGCGACCTCATCAAAGAAGGCCTATTCGAGCAAAAGCTCTCTGGCACAAGCAGCTTCGACGGTGACGTCTTCGTTAGAGAAGGATCCCTCTCCGTTGATGGCCAACTGATCCGTGCATCCGGCAAACCACAACGGGAACTTATCGTATTTGAAAAGGGCATCCTGTCTGGAACTGGCTTCATCGAACGTGATGTCGTCAACGAAGGGTTGGTTTCACCTGGCAACAGCATTGGCGAGCTCACAGTCAGCAACTACGAGCAAACCGGAGGCGGTGTTCTGCAACTTGAAGTCAATGGCCCGCAAAGCGACCTTCTCAGGGTGACTGGCGCAGTCTCAAATCTTGCCGGCACTGTTGAGATCACAGGAAATCCAACGCCTGGCCTTGTCTACACAGGAATCACGGCTCCTACGGCGTATGCAGGTTCAAGCACAGCCAACGCTGACACCTCATCAGCCGTTGTCGCCACTGGCTATCACTTCGTCCGCGGTCAAAGCTCGGATTTCAACAAACTAAGCGGGAATCCCTCCTACGACCCCACCAAACTGCAATATGGCTGGGTTCAGAATGCCGCAAGTTCAGGCTCTGGCACGACTTCAGGTGGTGGTGCAGCAGGATCTGTCGTAGCTCCTAATAGCAACCCTGGACAGGGAACGATCAACCAGGTCAAACAAACAGGTGGTGCGATCACGTCCACCATCACACAAACATCAACCCAATCAAAGGATCAGTGCGTCGCCAATACAGGCAACGCCACCGCCTGTAATTCAACGTCTTCAGGTGGAAACTCTGGCTCGAGCGCAGCCAACGCCAACAACATCAATAAGGCCAAAGCCATCGATGCCGGCATGACCTCCGTCTTCTCGGCTGTCAATGCAGGCATTACGGGCGGTGCACCGATCCCGTCCAGCACTGGTACTCCGACCGGCTACACCACCAATCAAGCCAAGGCAGCCCTCGTCACGCCGGATTTCGTCACCGTCTACAGCGCCTTACTCAATCTCCCCACCGTGGCGCAGGTGAACCAGGCCCTGCACTCCATCTCCGCTGAGCCCTACGCCTCCATGCAGTCGGTGGCTCTCGAGGCCATTGAGCAACTCGGTAAAAACTCCCTCGCCCTCACGGATCGATCCGTTCCCCTCACCCACACCGCATCCTTCTGCAAGCTCGACGACGGCACACTCATCCCCGCAGACTCTCCAAATCGACCCGACACCTGTGACGAGCGCACCAAAACTGTCGGCAGCCGCTGGAGTCTTCTCCTGGATGGCACCAACACCGAGGCCAGCCTTGATGGCACCAACGATCTTGCCTCGCTCGATTACAACGTCTTCTCCACCATCTACGGCCTCCAATACGCCTTCTCCCCCGAGTGGAGTGCTGGTGCTGCCTTTGGTTATGGACAAGCACGCCTCTACAACTACGAATACGCCAATACACACATCAATTCCGACACCTATTCCGGTTCCATCTGGGGCATCTACAGGCCTTCACCCGATTGGAAGTTCTCCGGCCTCCTCGGCTACATGAATCTCCAGTACGACTCCAACCGCACCATGGCCTTTGGGGGCCTCAATCGCACCGCAGAAGCCAACTGGGATGGCAATGGTTATCTCGCATCCCTTGAGGCCCAATACAACTGGGCGCTTAATGGCAACAACAACGATCCCGACGCCATTCGCCTCAAGCCACGCACCTTCCTCTCCTACGCCAACCACCAGCAGGGCTCATTCTCCGAATCAGGCGCCAAGTCACTCAACCTCGCCGTTGACTCCCACACCGCCGACTCCCTCCTTTGGGGGATTGGCTTCACATTGGAAACTCCAATCAAGCTCAACTCAACCAATCGACTCATCCCAAGACTCACCGTCGGCTACGAGTACGACTTCATGGGCGATGCCAACGAGGAGCATGAACTCACCGCGTCCTTCTCTGAAATGCCGGCTCTCGGTTCCGTTGATGTCCTCGGACAGAACCGCGGTGCTAACGCACTCGATGTGGGCCTCTCCATCGAAATTGAAACCTCCGATTCCGTCTCCCTCTATGCCGGCGTCAACGGTGGCTTCTGGAGCAACGGCACCGAAGTCTCCTACGGAGGTGGCCTTAAGTACTCCTGGTGACGACCATCCGCAACGATCGTCATTTCACCCTCGCCGCAAGGCGGGGGTTTTTGTTGGACCGATGAACCCAGAGGAGTTCATTCGGATCAGAATCAAACTTCGCGACCGGCTGAACCGATGATTCACCGCCTCGCCGTGAGCGGCTATCGCTCCCTGCAGAACGTTGTTGTGCCCTTCGGGCAACTGACTCTGGTGACCGGCGCCAACGGCAGTGGCAAATCGAACCTCTACCGGGCCCTGCGCTTACTCACAGCCGCAGCGCGAGGAACGATGGTGGGAGCGTTGGCCCAGGAGGGAGGCCTGCCAGCAGTGATGTGGGCAGGGCCGGAGCGCCTCAGCCGGGCCATGCGCGAAGGCGAGCAGCCCATTCAAGGAGGTCCGCGCCAGCAGGCGGTGCGGCTACGGCTGGGGTTTGCGGCCGAGCCCTTCTCCTATGCCGTGGAACTGGGCTACCCACAGGAACGCCAGAGCGCCTTTGCCCTTGATCCCCAGCTCAAAGGGGAATGGATCTGGGCGGGCGAGGGATTCCACCCCAGGGCTGTGCTCAGCAGCTCAGGGCCTCAACACCATCCCGATCAATCACTGTTTCAACGCGGTTTTGATCCTGATCAACAACCGGAGGTGATGCTGCTGCGTGAGCAGATCCTCAGTTGGCGCTTTTACGACAGCTTCCGCACCGATCCGGAGGCACCAGCCAGACAACCGCGGGTGGGCACCCGTTGCTTTGCCCTCAGCGGCGATGGCAGTGATCTACCAGCCGCGGTGCAGACCATCCTTGAAAACGGGGATGGCAACGGTCTGCAACAGGCGATGGATGATGCCTTTCCGGGCTGTCATCTCAGTGTGCAAAACGATGGCGGATTGTTTCGCCTGCATGTGCATCAGCCAGGGCTACTGCGGCCGCTGGAGGCAGCGGAACTCTCCGATGGAACCCTGCGCTATCTTCTCCTCACCGTGGCACTGTTCAGCCCGCGGCTGCCACCCCTGTTGGTGTTGAACGAACCGGAGAGCAGCCTGCACCCAGAGCTCCTGGGCCCCTTGGCTCGGCTGATTCAGGCAGCAGCCGAACGCACGCAAGTGTGGGTGATCGCCCATGCCCCAGCGCTGATCAATGCCCTGGCCGAACAGCCCCACTGCCGTCATCTGCACCTGGAACGGGAGCTGGGGGCCACCCAAGTGCAAGCACAAACAACTCTGGAACGCGGTAGCTGGCGTTGGCCCGGATAACGCAGGAGGGTGAATGCCTAAGGCGAAGCGATACGGCTCCGGCCAGGGCGCTGCAATGGCTCATGGTTGACGAGAGGTTTGGCGCCGAATCCTTTTGAACACGAGCACTCCGCCACCTGAAAGGGTGATCAGAGTGCTCAGGGCACCCAGCGGGATCAAGGCAAAGGGCTCCCTGAGGATGCCACCCCCATCAAGGAACGAGGGGCAGGCTTGCAGGCCAATGAAGCAGGCCACAGCGAAGCCGCATGAGAACGCAACGAGGATCTTGAGCATTCAATTCTCCGTTTGTGAGACGATCAGATGGGGCGGCGTGTGCAGTCATTCCAACGAAGAGAAGTCTCTACAGCACGCACCTCGAAAACTGGTGAACTGAAGATTCAGCGGCGATGGCGGTGAACAGATCAAAAGCACCAGTTGTGGTAGCCATCGCGCAAAGAACAACATGATCGGCTACGAACAATGTCCCAAACTCGAGCGACCACAGGGAGAAGTCGACTTAGAGCAGTGGAATGTCAAAAAGAAAGGCTTCAAGAGCGACAGCATGGAGGCATCAAAGGTGAAAAGCCTCTACTACTCATAAAAGTAGTTAGCCGCCCTCTTCACGGAACGCATCACCGAAGCCACGCCGAATCGGCCCCAGTAGATACATCAATAGATTCGTACGATCCGTCAGGATATCGGCCGTCAAGGTCATACCTGGGACAAGCAGATTCTTGCCCTTCACCTTGCCTGCATAGTCACGATCAAGTAACGCTCTAACCTTGTAATAAGGCTGACCAGTTTTTTCATCCTGGAACGTACCAGCCGAAATCGACTTAACCTTGCCTGAGATCGTTCCATAGCGGCTGTAGTCATAGGCCTGAACCTTCAGCTCCACCTGCTGGCCAACCGACACGTTGCCGATGTCAGCAGGTTTGACCCTCAAGAAACCTTCCAGATTGTCGCCAACGGGAACCACCTCAGCAACAACAGAGCCAGGCGCAATCACTCCGCCGACTGTCCTAACGACATAGCTTTTCACAATCCCATCAACGGGTGATCGAACCTGTAACCGCTCCAACTCATCCAACTGCTGACCCAAAACACTCTGGAGTTCTGCCTTTTCACTCGTGACATCAACCAACTGCTCAAGGATGTCTGTGCGTAGCTTTGCACGCAGCTCAAAGCGCTGAGTTTCGGTTTCCCGAATCGTGCCATCAAGCTCTGCCAGAAGCGTTTCTGTGGAGGCAATGCGACGTTCCGCCTCCAACACGTCATTATGTGCAATGGCTCCAGCCTTATCCAAAGCCTCATAAGCCTTAGTTTGCTGCTTAAGTAAGGCAACTTCATCGAGATACTCCTTGCGTTTGGCCTTCAGGGTGGCCAGGCGCTGATCGGCAATCTTGATCTGACGCTGGATATCCAGGGACTTCTGTTGCAGTAGTTCTGCGAAAGCCTTCTCCACTTCAGGCGATGGCTTCGCGGGTGTCCGTTGCGTACTGTTGATCGCCTCCTGCCCGAGCGCCTTACGCAGCTCACGCTGTTCAAGCGTGAGATTGGTAATTCGTGTCGCTGTCTGCTTCTCTTGAGAACCAATCTCTCCCTCATTGAGCTGAATTAGCACCTCGCCCTTGCGAACTCGCTCCCCCTCCTCAACAAGCTGTGCACGAATAATGCCACCCTCGAGATGCTGCACCTTCTGTATCTCACCAGCAGGCTCAATTTCTCCTGAAGCAATCACATAATTCTGAATCGGAACAAGGGCAGAAACAACGATAGAACCCGCCAAAATTGCTGTACTTCCAAGAAGCCAACGAGTGAGGTTTGGGGGAACCTGTCCCGCTTCAAGAGATAAAGCCTCAGCTCTGCGACCGTGACCAAAGGCTCTGTCAGCCTCATCGGCCCGCATCTGCCAAAGCGAAATCTCCTCGGAAACAGGTGGATCAGACGTGTTCAACTTGCCGGAACCAGTGGAATTGGATGGGGAAAGAGACATTTTAAGAAGGAAGCGGTAGGGGCCGAAAGCATCTGGTTATGTGGACGGTGGGGAACCACCCAAGGCGGCCATCGCGGCTTGCTGCATTGCAGCTCTCTTCTGGGCTTCCATGAGCTCTTGAGGGGTACCAGAGAAACTGACAGTGCCAGCCTTCATTAAAACAAGCTGATCGGCAGCCTCAAGCAACTGTGGTTCATCCGAGACAACAATGGTGGTTCCCTTGCCTTTCCTTTGCTGAAGAAGTTTCAGCAAAGAGCGGCAGCCAATTGCGTCTAAACGACGGAATGGATGATCCATCAAGATAATCGGCTGCGGGCTCAAGAATAAACGTGTAATTGCAATCGCCTGTGCTTGATGACAGGGCAGAGCATGCGCACCCAGTCCACTCACAAGTCGATCCAGACCGGGAGCTTCAAGCAGTTCATTGAGGCCCATTGCTAGGAGGGCGTCCTCAATTACCGAGTCGCCGATGAAGGGATCGGCAATCAACATATTTTCTCGCAGGGTGGCACTGAAAAGTCCTGGCTGCTCAGGCAAGAAGTCGATCGCTTCACGTAGCTGCGTTAAGGGAAACTGACGGGAATCAGCACCATCGAAGCGAACGACACCGCTACCAGGCTGAATCTGAGAATCGATCACACGAAGCAGGGTGGATGTGCCCGAGCCTTCCGGCCCACTCAACACAACTAACTTGCCAGCTTCAATGCTGAGATTCACCTGAGTAAGCGCAGGGTCCTGCAAAGCGTTTAAACGGAGGGTGACATTGCTGAGCTCCACAGCACCGCTGGGCATGGGCAGCACCCAGCGCGCGGTGAGGGAGGAGCTCGGCTCCACATCGGTTGCAGCCATCAAACGATTGAGCTGATCAAGACTCGGCTTGATCTGCGACCAACGACTCAAAGCCTGATAACCCATTTGAATCGGGCGAAACACACGCCACACGAAAAACATGGCGGCAATCATGGTGCCTAGTTCAATTCCATTGCCACCAGCAATCGCTAATCCAGCACCTGTGGCCAGAACAAGCGCACCTGTGAGCTGAGCAAATTCACCGGTCAGAATCGATAAAAGCTGTTGAAGTCGTAAAGGGGCAAGTCCTTGAATGACCGCCTCACTGGATGCCTGCTCAACTCTGGAATACCAGATTCGCTCCATACCAGTCCGCTTAATCCGACCATGATGATCCAATAGATCAAGGAGTAATGGTTCCAGGTTGGATGGGTTACGACTGAGAGGCTGCTGAACAGCGCGTGCAGTCTGTCCGACAACATAGACACCGCCAAAACAGACCAACATCATCAAGAGAGTGAGCACCATCAAGGGGACACTCATCACACCGATCGCAATCAGATAAATAACAATGAAAGGCAAATCAAGCGAAGCCTGAGCCAAGGGTCCTGTCACATAGGTGCGAAGACCTTGAAAAGACCGAAGACGACTGGCCAAGGAGAGCGGGGTGTAGCGCTCAAGTTGGGGAAGACGCAGAAGCATCAATTTCTCAAGCACACGAATGCAAATGGTGATATCTAATTCCGCCCCAAGATCAGCCAGCCGGGCCTGGCGTCGCTGCGTAAGCCACATCTGCAACATCACCCCCAGGACTGCAAAGGGCAACAAGCCGAAAAGATCATGAACCTGACCTCCAGGAATCTCCAGGTTGTATACAGCTCGGATATAAAATGGAAGAACCAAAGCAAGCAGAGTAATGAACAAAGTCATCACATAAAGCTCGGCAATACTCCCTCGGAAACGAAGGACCTGCGCCTGAAACCATTGTCTCTGCTCGGAGATGGTTTGCGGTTCAAAGCGAAAGCTATATACAAACAGACGTCGAAAACGCGGCAGAGCATCTCGAAGCTGTTGCTCGTCTTTGACAAGGAGGAAGTCTTGAGCGCGTTGCCCGCGGATCAGCACAGGAAAATCCAATGGGGGCAGTTGACTGGGTGTCAACAAACCACGGAAACGACTGACATCCCATCGATAGCCGAGATTCGCCAGGGTGTTCAGTAGGTCGACACCATCCATATGCAAGGGGCTACCGCTGAGTGCATTGCGCAACTGCACGGGCTCACCGATCCAGGCAAGACCCTCAAGAAGATCAGGCAAGATGCGGGCTGCCGACGATTCACTATTGGCCAATAGCTGAAACAACTCCTCCCTTGTGATCACGACGACACCTCCACAAGACGATCGCCTTGCCAGGTGATTCGCCGGACTGGCTCAGGCAGGCGAACGGGAGGATTCTGCAAGGCAATCAAGCGCGCGCAATCGATATCTAGACCTAACAACCATTGCAATGCATCAGTGCCGACCTGCGGGAATGTGCCATCCAGAATCAACGCAACTGGAGAATCCAGAAGTGCCTGAATCACACTCATGCGAAAGCGCAAGCCTACAGCAAGCGGATAATCCTGCATCTCACCAATCGTAGTGTCATAGCCCCTGGGCAAAGTTTTGATCAGCGTGGAGACACCATGGAGTTCGCAAAGGGCAAGAGCATCGGCCGCCCTGGTGTTCACTTCAAAACCAGTCATCGACTCAAGCAAGGTGCCACGAAAAGGCTGGGGCTCAGGCTTCAGTCGCACCAGTTGGCGACGTAACCAGGTTTTACGAAAGGCTGCCAAAGACTGGTCAGCAAACTTGATTTCAAAGAAATCATCACCGTTCGCGGCGTGAATCGAATCGAGAAGCGATGTTGATTGACCTGGGGATCCCCCCAGCAACAGCAAAGTCTCACCTGGCCGCAACACTTGACCGGCAAAACAAAGAGTAGCGTTGTCGTTTCGCTGATCCCAACCAACCAGCAGGTTGCTCTCCTGAGGTAAATTCAACAATTGCTGATAGTCGAGAGTTGCTTGCTGTTGATTGGCAAGCTGACCATCTGCGGAGAAGAGCTTTCCCAAAGGCGCCGCCACCTGTCCGCTTAAAAGAGTGCAAGCAGCGAGGGCTCCCGTGGTGAGATCCTGCTGAATCACTAACCAGCCACCAATGCTCACAATCAAAAGCTGATTAAGCTGAGAAAACAAAGCCGATAGATTCTGAAGTTTTGCCGTAGCTGATTCCTGCTCAAAAGAACGACGACTAAGTCGCTCTTGCAGCGGCTCCAAACGCCTGATGAGAAAACCCTCGAGATTCAGCGTTTTGATGGTGGAGGCCAGAGCTAAACCATTGACAACGAGCTGATTACGATTCACCTCAAGATCATGATGATGACGAGTGCTACACGCTGCCTCATGCGCTGCCCTCTTAGCCATCAAAACAAAGACTGGAGCCAGAAGGATTGGGGGGAGAATCAGCCAACCACCGATCAGACCGAGAGCAATCAGATACACCAGAGAAAAGGGAAGATCCACATGGCGTACCAACCACTGCTGCTCGAGGTTGCTGCGAAGCAATGTTGGACTCCTCAGCTGGGCCATCCGAGCCTGGAGGGGCTGCTGCGCCACCTCCACGGCAGACGCCCCCAACACAGCACGCACCGCCTCCATACGAAGACGGTGTTCGGTGGAAGCGCCGAGCCAGGTCAACACCCAACTACGAAGTGCCTTCAGCACCACATCAAGCACGAGTACGGCAGCCAGAAGGATGGTGATTCCAGCGAGACTGTCGCCGGCCTGCTCGGGCACCACTGAGGTGTAAATCCTATTGATGTAAAGCGGGATGGCCAAAACGATCAGGTTGATCGCGATGGTGGACGCAATCAAAGCCACGAAGTCTTTGCCTTGCAATCCAGAGCTCAAAGCTCGTATCCGAGCTTGCATCGATGGCCTGACCACGGACTTGGGTGTCGCAGACACTAGAGCGTTGCTTCGATGCACAAAATGTACTGAGAAACTTGGGTTCTGGCAGGCCAGCATCACCCAATCGGGGGATGGCGAAACGTGATTACCTTTGTAGCCTGGAAATCTGAACTGGCTCCCTAATGGCATGGATCCCTTCAACCAAGCGCAGGGTGCTCAACACGCAAGCGAAACGGCCAATTCAGCCGCCGCTGAAACCCATGGCAACTCTGTTGCCAGCGAAGTTGAGGGGGCAACGGGTAGTCATGCACCAACCGAAGTAGCTCCCCCAAGACCACAGGCGAGCAGACGCTGAAGGGTGTGATCCAATTCCTGCTGGGCTCCTAATCGATTTGAATTTCAGTGTCTCGTCCCTTGAACAACTGCCTCCTGCTCGCCGAACGCGACGGTGTTCGTTGCGCCGGTCCGGTGCTGATGGCAGGGTTTGTGGTGGGTTTTGGGGTGATCGAACTCTCGACCAGTGTGCTCAGCCAAACCAGCCGCTTCAGTTTGGAGTTGCTTGTTCTGCTGGTGCTTCAGCTGATTGGGCCCATTCTCGTCAGCGTGCTGGCCATGGCCCTGCTGCTGCCCCGCTGGCTGGAGCGCGTGGTGAAGCAAGGGCAGAAAGCCTGGCGTCAATCCGTGCCGGCTGCAGGGTTCGTGGGTCTGTTGCTGATGCTGCTGTTTTTCGTGGGCGCCATTGTTGGCGGGGTGCTCGTCACACCTCGGGCTGATCTGTTCCGGGAAACAACAGAGTTGCTCTCTGGGATCAGGCTTAGGGATCTGCTGCGCACCCTGATACGCAGTGGTGTGTTCCTGAGCTGCATCTGCGCCTGGTGTCAGTGGCGGGCGTCGACAGCACTCAGAAGCGGTCGCAGCGAGGCACTGATTGTCAGCAATCTCTTGGTGGAGGGGCTGATGCTGGCCTTCGCTCTCAAACTGGTTTGGGTGTTGGTGTTCAACACCGTGATCTCGTGATGCGTTGAGAATGAACTCGATCGAACCGTCCCACCCCCGCGAACGTTGGTTGTTTCTGGGATCCGGTGCCTTGTTGCTGGTTGCCGTGCTCTTCGGGCTCGCCCGTGAGCAGCGATGGGGCACCCGGTTCGTGAACGTTTATCTACTCGCGAGCGACATCAGTGGTCTGCACTCCGGTGAAGAGGTGCGCATCTCCGGTTTTCCCGTGGGTCAAGTGGGTGGGTTAGAGCTCAAACCTGATGCAGGCGTGCGAGTGCAATTGCGGATTGAGCAGAGCAAAGCCCGGCTGATCGGCCCCAACAGCAGCGCAAGGCTGGCCCAAGAGGGCCTCGTTGGAGATCGCTTCATCGACATCAGTCCTGATCCTCAACGTGTTGGTGATGCACAGGCTCTTGATGGCAAAACCATCGCCTACGCAGAGCCCCTTAACCTCGCCGATGCCCTCGAAGACCTCGCTGTCACGCAGCAGCAACTCCAGGCCACCTTGCGCAACACCACCTCGCTGACTGCCAAGAACGGCGACATCAACACCACGCTCGCTGATCTGCGCAACACCCTGAAAAACACCAACACGCTCACCGCCACAATCGAACGTGAAGCAGCCGAGACCGCACCGGTGGTGCGCCGCTCCCTGGACAACGTGAGCGCAGAGATCAGCCAGGTAAGCCAGGAGGCGCGTGTGGCGGAGAAGGAAGCGCAGCTGTTGCTGCAGGAGTCGAGGCCTCTGATCACCAGCACACTCCAAGACGTGCGCGAACTAGCGCAGACCAGCCGGCGATTACTCAACAGCCTGCTGGGTGTAATCGGTCCACTGTTGGAACCCGCAGGGCAAGAGAGCAGAGAAGATCAATAGATCGAAGAATCTCTATTCAGCAGATCAAAGACACCCAAGCGATAGGACATGCCACTGAAAAGAAAACAAAAGCCGTTGCATCAACCAAAGAATACATCGCGAAACTGGCAGACTCCTAGAAGGCATGACGACCAATTGATTCAAACGGAACACACTTAATGTAAATAATCTAACAGATTCCCGAAAAGCAGGATATCCACAGTCGCCGCAAGGTCACAACCTCTCCTCAGACTTTTCTTCCAGACAAAAAGAAAACATCGACGCCAGCCAAGTAAAAACGCAAAACAACGCGTAAACACTATCCAAAAGCCTTCAGGAAAAGAACTTTTAGAGCAAAGCAAAACGTTTTATCATGCAGCGAGGCAAATACAAGACGCGCGAAAGAAGAGCAAGATCTACACAGCAAATGTCAATTCAGACAAAATCAAGGCCCTGAAGCCACTAGCCAGAAGTCCGAACTGACAAGCGAAATCCGGTCCCGAATCCACGACCCGAGCAAGGCTTGAGTGGCATAGGGATACAGGCCTATGTGCACGGAAATCCCGCCAAACCCCTATCACTCAGAGATTGAACAATAAAAAAAGTAAAAGATCCGGAGGCAGCCAAATTCAAGCTACAATAAGGAAAAACTTGCTGATAGCCATGAAAGAGCTTAATGGCACCATGCCTTCGGTCGAATCGGGCTCAAATAGCGAATTGATTACTCAAAAACTAAAACGACTTCTTGATCTCGCAAATCTTCACGACGGGGACCGAGAAAAGCGTGACGAGGTAATCACATCTCTTCCCGAAGGAGCGAGCAGTGATGAGCAAAAATACGGATATGAATCCATCGGAAGTACGCCGTCACTGCCCAATGCTCCCCTCTCAAGAGAGTGGACTAGCAATGGTTTGCCAGATCGCAATGCTGGTCCAAACCTTCAAACGGAAGGGGTCCCCCTTTACAGCGCACGTGGAAATGCGGGCTCTGGAGGAATTGAAGTTTTAAACAATAACGGCGGACAGGGCCTCATTCAACCGACGACGTACCAACCAGAACCTGTTGCCGGATCACCCGCGACAGGAGACAGCGGAAGCCAAACACCTCAAACCAACACTGGACATAAAACCGAAACCGCTAAGGAACCATCCAGTCAGCCGCAGGCTGAGACGGCTCAACCACCTAAAGGGATTCAGGCGCCTCCAGACCGAGCCACGATCTCGGTAGTTGGAGCTCCGAATGAGCTGACAGTTGATGAAACAGACCTAACAACAGACTCAACCGCCAACTTCGGTGCGTATTTCTCAGCCACCTACGGAGTCAACGGGACAGGGGTCGGTGGGATGACCTTCAAAATCGGCGTCGCAAAGCCAGGTACAGACAGTGGCCTTGTTGATGAGAGCACTGGCGAACATCTGTTGCTATTCCAGAATCCAGACGGGAGCATCAGCGGGCGCACCCCAAGCGGTAAAGAAGGCTTTCACATCACCACTGATCAGGTGGGAAACATTGAGTTGGATCAGCTGCGCTCAATTGTGCACCCCGACCCAAACAACACAGATGAGAGCATCACACTCAAAAACCCAAATCTGATCACCATCACCGGAACAGCTGTGAGTGCTGGTGGAGACAGGGCATCTGCAACGATCGGTATCGGCCAGGTGTTTCACTTCAAAGACGACGCTCCAAGTCTTCAGCTCACAGCCAATGGGCATCCTCCAGTCCTTGGTGTTGATGAAACATTCATCGGACAAGCAGGCGGCTCATCAACTCAATCATTCGCCTCCGTTTTTAGCGGCAGCCATCAGTTCGGTGCTGATGGATCAGGAAGCTTTCAGTCCGTGTACGAACTTAATCTCAGCAAAGATGGAGTGGATTCTGGATTAGTCGATAGCGAAACACATGAGCGAATTCTTCTACATATTGATTCAAAAACAGGTGAGGTCACTGGGGTACTAGAAAACAGCGGACAAGAAGCATTCAAGATCAGCACCACTCAAACAGGAGATATTACATTCACTACTGAACGATCTGTCCTGCATCCAGACCCAACCAATACAGACAAAGAACTGCACCTTTCGCCAGGTCTGCTGTCGCTCAAACGCACTGATACGATCGTTGATAAGGATGGGGACCGCGCACAATCTAGCTCCCAAATCGAGCTTGGGTCATCTCTGAGTATTCACGATGATGCTCCGACGCTAAATCCTGCCAATCTCGGTTCAATCCAGCCTCTCGTCACTGATGACGACGACCTCAACACTGATCCTTCCACCAACCTCGCTCCTCTCTTCCAAAACGCCTTCACACACAGTGCTGACGGTGATTCCATCACCTATTCACTCGCTCTTGCAACGCAAGACTCCAAGTCCGGTCTCTTCACTCTTGATCCAAACGGTGGTCCGACCTCTGGTCCTGAAATCCTTCTTCATCAGGATGCAAATGGCGTCATTCATGGCTATCCAAAAGGCGGGACATTTGACGGCTCACAGGATCTCTTCACCATCACAATTGATGGCAATAATCATCTCGTACTCAATCAAATTAAACCCATCTTTCAAGGTGATAACACCAGTGACAATGAACAAGTTCTTCTTAATGCAGCAAAAGGTCTCTTAAATATTAAAGCCACCATCACCGATACTGATGGTGACTCGCAAACCGCAACCATTGATGCCTCTCAAGGCATCTTTGCCTTTAAGGATTCAGGGCCCTCAATCACAACCAAGGCCGCTGTAGCTGACTCCCTGCAAGTCGACGAAACCGACCTCAACAAAGATGACTCCGAAAACTTCAGTTCCCTCTTCACCATCGACCCTGGTGCTGATGGGCAACAATCCGTCGCTTACTCACTCGGCCTGAAATCTGCATCTGGCACCGACAGCGGCGTCGTCGACACCGCCACAGGGCACCACGTCTTCCTCTACCTCGAGCACGGTCAGGTCATCGGACGCGTCGGCTCCGGCTCAGCACCTGACCCACAAGGCACACCAGCCTTCACACTCTCCGTCTCAAGCTCAGGAAACGTCACCCTCGATCAGATCCGAGCTCTCCAACACCCAACAGGCGGTCCCTCCTCACCGGATGAGGCCATCAACCTCTCTCCAGGATCCATCAAGCTCAACGCCACCGTCACCGATAAAGACGGCGATACAGCGTCTCAATCCGTTGATCTCTCTGGCGCCGTCTCCTTCAAAGATGACGGACCTTCCATCGCCCTCAGCAGCCTTGGCAAACAAAATGATCATCTGGGCCCAACTCACTCCACCACCAACTTCTCCGATAATTTCACTCAAACTGCCGACTACGGTGAAGATGGTAGTGGATCAATCCACAGTTCCTACGCTTTATCTGTTCGAAGTAGTGGCGTAGACAGTGGTGTTGTTGACACCGCCACAGGACACCACGTCTACCTCTACCTCGAGCACGGTCAGGTCATCGGACGCGTCGGCTCCGGATCAGGAGCCAACCCAAACGGTGACAAAGCCTTCACCTTTGGCATTAATTCACAAACAGGCGTCGCAACACTCACTCAAAACCGTAATATCGAACACCCTCAAGGAGCACAGACTCAAACTCTAGGTGATGCCAACCTCATTCAACTCACCCGTACAGACACCATTACCGATGCCGATGGTGATAAGGCCCTAGATCAAGCTTTTATCAACGTCGGGACAAGCCTATCTTTCAAAGGAAGCCCACCGCAACCGCAACCGCAACAACCTCACTTGATCGATGGAGGGCACAATGGCAACCATGGCGACGTAGTTGAAACTTATCACCAAGGGAACAGCCCGAATTCTGCGATAACCGGATATAAATTTAGGGATGGCAGTGTCTTCGTAGTTCACAACATACCCAGTCACTGGGGCCTACAACAGGACGGAAATAATAAATGGAGCCAAAATCACCACCCGCGACCTTATGACGCAACAGCACCTGCCTCGGACGAACCAGAACAAATCGAGACTATCGACTTTGTCGCACAACTAAACAGCTTTGAAATCATCGAATCACAGAAAGACGACAGTGAAAACCCAGACCAGAAAAGTAGCGCCCAAGATCATTACGACCAAGCAGACAAATCTGACCCGAACCAGACAAGCGAGAAGAAAGACGAAAGCGTCCTTGCAACTGATGCAACTGATGCAACTGATGCAACTGATGCAACTGATGCAACTGATGCAACCTATGCTTTAACAAATGGCCAAGAGTCCAACGAATCGAGCAACACTGCAGCACTAGAAGCAAAAAGAATTCACACCACCACAATGCCAATTACCCACACCGACCACGGAGATATCGTCGAGACAGCAGCCAACGATGCCAATTCAAGTCCCATAAAAACAATTGATTCGTCCAGGATTGATGAAGAAGTCCAATTACCGAGCAGTGATTCAGATTCAAACCAAGTGCCACCTGATCTGACCTTGACAGACACATCACAAACAAACGATGTCATCGATGGCTCCAGCTTGATATCGGCTATCAACGATCTACAACAACCCGATGCAGACGCCCTAGCTGCACTGAATGAGCAAAGTGCAGAGGCCAATGGTGGCGACCTAATTCAAGAGCAAAACGCCATGACGCCCTCAGCTCAAGACCCCAGTGCTGTGCCTGTGACCTCCATCGATGATCCCTTCAGCGATCCATCTGAGTTGAACAGCAGCGACACGGCTCCGCCTGATTTAAGTGACACCAGCCACACCGCTGATCCACTGCCCGCTGATATTTCGCAAGAGGATCAGGATCCAAGCCTCTTGAATGTTTGATGCCAGCATTGAACGATCTTCAAAACAATCACCAGAGAATTGATCTCAAGCTGCATGACGCAGAAATTACTCCTATAATTTTGAGGCTTTCTTTTTATTGGCAAGATGCGCTCCTTCGTTAAGGCTTCGGCATTTGGCTTTATTGCGAGTGCGGCTTTCGTCGGTGCATCCATATCAACTGCTCCTGCCTCCGCCCAGAGCAAGGGCATCACGTATCCCAAAGCCGGGGTGGTGTGCGACCAGGTGGGTCAAACCTGCTACGACAGCTATGGCCCATCAATCGCGATCACCAAGATCTACTTCGGCCAGTTCGCCGCTGAGCGACTTCTCCAGAACCGTCGTGGTTCCACCAACAACGACTTCCGGCTCAGCTCCGGCCAGGCTTGCAGCATCCAGAAGCGCACCTGCTGGGATGACGGCTGGGGCGAGAAGAATGTGGCGCGAGGTTTGACCAAACAGCTCTTTAGTAGCAATCAGAGTGCCAGCAACGCCAGCTCCAGCAGTGGCAATCGACAGGTGTCGACCGACACGGGCTACTGCAGCCTCAGCCAAGGTGGGCGACGGGTGTTCGATGGACCCTGTCTGCTCAAGCAGGTGTCGAGGGGTGATCGCAACCGCTACAAGATTCAGCTCCAGAACGGCACGACCTACGTGTTCAAAGACAACGGCAGCGGTAACTACGCCATCACCGATTCCTTCGGTGGCAGCTGGCCGGTGACCTTCGTGGACCATGGCAACACTGGTGTGTTCCGTTTTGCCAACTACAAACTGGTGGCCACACAGAACAGCGGCAGCTCGAATCAGGAAGCCGCCGGTGCTGCCTTAGGCGCTGCAGTTGGCAACCTGCTGAACAATCTGTTCAAGTAAGTGCGCTGAGCTCCAGGCCATCGGCCAACACCACCCCGTGCTGCTCAAAACTGCGCAGCACGCGCAGCTGAAACTCCCGTTCGGTCACCCACTGTTCGCCGGAACGGGTGATCAGCAACACCTCCAGCTGGGTGCCGAGCGGGGTGATCCGGCGCACACCGCGCAGGATCGGCTGGCAGAGCAAGCGCTCTCCCCAAACCGGATCGCCCATCAACCGCTCAATCTCCTCGCCGATCAAAGCGATCGCCTGATCGATCGAGCTCTGCCTGTGTGAGATCACCACCTTGATCAGGCTGCCAGAGCGCAGCTTGGTGTGATTCCGCAACTGCCTGATCGTGCTGTTATCCAGCGTGTCCACCCGCTGATCAAGGCAACGCATGGCCGTGCTGAACAGACCAACATCGATCACCTCGCCCTCCACGCCATCCACCTCCACCCAATCGCCGATGGCGTAGCGATCCTCAAGCAACACCAGCATCCCTGCCACGAAGTCGCGCAGCAGGCCCTGGAACACAAAGGCCAGAGCACCAATCAAGGCACCGCCAGCCACCAGGATCGACACAGAAGCAGAACGCACTCCTGGAATATCAAGGATCACCCAGATGGCCAACACCGCCACACAACCCACATCAATGAGGCGATGGGAGACCTTCAGCAGGCTGCGGTACCGCTGATCACGCCGGGCCCGCTCCTGTTCGATCACATCGACATTGTCAGCCCACTGGTGGAGAAGAAACGTGCTCAACGCCCTCAGCAACAGGCCCACCACTGTCACGGCCCCCAGCTTGACGATCACGAAACTGGGTTGAAGCAGCAGCTCGATCCCCAGCGGGATCCGGCCTGGCATCGCCATCACCCCAAGACCCACCATCACGACCAGCAGGAACAGCACCAGCACCATCAACACCCGAGTGGTGGTGTGCAAGAGCTGGAGCTTGAGTTCGAGCTTTCGATTGCGTTCGCCCTGATGGCGCCGATGCTGCAGCAAGCAGCGTCGACGGCGAACCCAGGCCCAGAGCCAGATCACAGCGGCGACCAACCCGAACAGGAGCAGTTCCACCGCCAAGGTGAAGCGCCAGCGCCGAACCAAGCGCTCAGGAGATAGAGCCAGGCGGGCGTGATTGATGCGCCGTTCGAGCAGCGTTTTCCATCGCTGCGCCAACACCTCAACTGTGACCCCGTTCATCTCCGCATCGGCGCGGGTCACCGTGAGCAGGGGCAGATGGCGCTGCCGATCTGGCAGCTGCGCTTCCAACAGATAGTTCCCGGCGGCATCCATCTCCACCGTGACCGTGATCGGGTCATGGGTCATCGACACCCCATCCCCAGGGCCGGTGGTGCAGACCTTGGCCTGACCGCCGAGCAGGCTTTCCAGCATCCACTCGCTCAGTCGTTCTGCTTCCGTGCAGAGCCGGTTCGGGTCATAGACCAAACGCAGGTTGCCTTCGATCACCGCAGCCCGGCGCTGCGCTCCGAGGGCATCGCCATCGCGGAGCACCGGGCTGGCAACCGTGAGGGCCGGCACACCAAGGATGCGCACCTTGGCCAGCTCATAACTCCCTGCATCCAACACCTCATGACCAGAGCGTGGAACAGATGCCCCATTGCCGAGTGGGCTGGAGTTGAGCAGGGGAAAGAGCCCGGAAGCCTGGATCGGCTGCTGGGGAATCCAGCACAACAACACGGCGCAGACGGCAGCCAGCAGTCCGCCGATCCAACAGCGCTTCCAACGGTGGGGAGCCAGCACGGCAGCACCGGAACGATGTCTGCACTCTGCTGACAATCCCCCCTGCCGTCAGCGACGAACGCGGATCTGAAAACGACTGCTGGGCGCTCAGCGTGGTCAGAAGCTCAGATCCAACACGCTGTAGGCCTGTGGATGCTTCTGCTGAGCGCTGTCATTGCCCTGATCTGCAGAGGGCGACGGGCCCTGACTGAGGCGCGCGGATGAGCGATTGAAATGGGCTTGCTCCGCCTGGATGCCTTGATCAAGGGAGACGTCACTGCTGGCGGATAAGACAAGGGGCTCCATGGCGGAAGCCTGAGGGAGAAGGCCAGCGAGCAGCAAAGAAGCGCTGACAACAACGAAGCTGAAACGGGTCATGGCCAGGGTGTGAGGAGGGCCACCCTTTCATTTAGCTACGGCCGAAAAAAAATGGCAATGGTGCCAACCAACGCCGCAGCAACGGCAGGCTCAGGCCGATCACATTGGAGTAGCAGCCATCCAACCGCTCCACGCAGCTGCCACCTCGGCCTTCCAGTGCAAACCCCCCAGCACACTGCAACGGCTCACCTGTGTCGACGTAAGCGGCAATCTCTGCATCGGTGAGAGGGGAAAACAACACCCGGGTGGTGACGCAGACACACCGTTGTTGGCTGCCTGCTGCAGCGGCAGGGCCCGGCAGCAGACAGTGGCCGGTGTGCAACTCGCCCCAATGGCCGCGCATGCGCTGCCAACGGGCCATCGCCTCGTCGGCATCGGCAGGCTTCCCAAACACCTCCCCATCGACGGAGAGCACGGAATCACAGCCGAGCACAGCCGAGATCGGATCACCAGCGTCGCCAGAAGCCTCCAGCTGGCTGTGCACCGCCTCAGCCTTAGCTTTCGCCAGCAACTGCACCAGCTGGGCTGGATCAGCGTGATGGATCGCGTCTTCATCCACGCCACTCACCTGCACCCGATGGGGGATCGCCGCCTGTTCAAGCAGACGCCGACGGGCTGGAGACGCGGAAGCAAGCAGGAGCACGGGCCAGCAATCACTCGGCTCAGTCTGAACTGATCGCTCCCAAGGGCTTGAGATCCGAGAATGAACTCCAGCGAGTCTTGGCCGTGATCCCCCCCTCATCCCCACTGCTCAGCCAACGCGCGCTCCAACGGGCTCGGCAGGCGATGGGCTGCCTGCCCTTCACATGGCGTTTTTATCAGGTTCTCGAGGAGGAAGCGCTCAGCAGCACGGGGCTGGTGGCCCGGCCGGATTGGGGTGAACTCTGCTGCCACCCCTTAGCAGCCAGCCGCATTGAAGATCACTTCATCTGGCTGATTCAGCTGGGGGTCCTGCGGAGAGAAGTGGATGGCCAGGGACTCACCGAACGGGTCCGACTCACGCCGATGGGCCGCGATTGCCTAACTGCCTGGCCGGAGGCCATCCCAAGAGCTTCCCTTCCTCAGCGGCTGCAACACTGGCTGAGGCGACACCGACCGAGGCTGTGACGAAAGCAAGTAGCATCTTTATGCTACTGATCGGGAGTGATGGGAACAGAAGTCACCTTGCGGCAGGCCGGCGGATCGCTCAGTGCCACGATCCCGGCTGAAATGGCACGCCGGTTTCATCTGTCGCCCGGAGACCGGGTGCAGGCGATCGAAACGGAACAGGGGATCCTGCTCTCGCCCTTTGATCCAGCGGTCGAGGAAGCCCTGGCGCTGGCCAGTGCAGCTGCACGCCAATTTCAGCCAGCCCTGCGAGAGCTGGCCCGTTGAGCAACACAGCGGAACCCCGCTGGGTCCCTAGCGTTGCCGTACAGGCCAGCCACCGGCAGCAAACGCTGGAGCACGGAGGGCTGCAGGGCATCAGAAGCCAGGCCGCCCTGGATGCCGCACTCGCCAGGCCACAGCAACGCTGGAGCTACGGGGAGCTGAGCACCATTCCGCAACTGGCAGCGGCCCACGCGGAAGCCATCGTGCGAGCCCACCCGTTTGTGGATGGCAACAAGCGCAGCGGTTTCCTTGTGGCTGTGGTGTTTCTCGGTCTGAACGGGTTCAGCTTTCAGGGCAGCAATGAGAGCGTGGTGTTCATGATTCAGCGATTGGCAGCTGATGACCTGCCCTGGGAGGAGCTTAAGGCGTGGTTTGCAGGCAACAGCGTGGTCACACCATGACCATCCCACCCGCCCTGATGGTGCTGGGCACCAGCAGCGGTGCCGGCAAGTCGTTGATGACGGCTGCCCTCTGCCGGGTGTTGCGGCGCCGCGGTGAAACACCGCTGCCCTTCAAGGGGCAGAACATGAGCAACAACGCCTGGGTGGATCAGGCCGGCGGCGAGATGGCCTACTCCCAGGCCCTGCAAGCCTGGGCGGCGGGCCTCGAACCCGAATGCGCCATGAACCCGGTGCTGCTCAAACCCCAGGGCGACAGCACCAGCGAGGTGATCCACCTAGGCCAATCAGTAGGCAGCTGCCGCGCCGAGCACTATTACCGCGACTGGTTTCGCCCCGGCTGGGCCGCGATCCGCAGCGGCCTAAACGAGCTGCAGGCGGCCTACCCCGAGGGGCGGCTGGTGTTAGAAGGCGCCGGCAGCCCCGTCGAGGTGAACCTGCAACCGCGCGACCTCACCAACCTGCGCCTGGCCCAATACCTGCGCGCCCGCTGCATCCTGGTGGCCGACATTGAGCGCGGCGGTGTGTTCGCGCAGCTGGTCGGCACCCTGGCATTACTCCGGCCGGTGGAGCGTCCGTTGATCCGAGGCCTGCTGATCAATCGCTTCCGGGGCCGGCGTGAACTCTTCGATGAAGGGCGCCGCTGGCTGGAGGCCAACACGGGCATTCCGGTGCTGGGGGTGATGCCCTGGCTGGATGAACTGTTCCCGCCGGAAGACTCGCTTGATCTGTTGGAGCGCCGGGGCCGCAAACGCGGCGCCGAACTGGAGATCGCGGTGCTCAAGCTGCCCTCCCTCAGCAACTTCTCCGATCTCGATCCGCTCGAAGCCGAACCCACGGTTCAGCTGCGTTGGGTAGCCCCCGGCGAGGAGCTGGGCAAGCCCGATGCCGTCGTGGTGCCCGGCAGTAAGCAAACCCTGCGCGATCTCGATGCTCTGCAGGTCAGCACCCTTGGCACGCAAGTGCAGGCCTACGCCGCAGCCGGCGGGGCGGTGTTCGGAATCTGCGGCGGCATGCAAGTGCTCGGCCGCGAGCTCCACGACCCGGAGGATCTGGAGGGCGCCAGCAACGGTGCGGGCAGTGCTCCAGGACTGAACCTGCTGCCCTTGCGCACCGTCTTCGGCGGCAACAAAGCGCTGCGCCAACGCAGCAGCCAGGCACTCTGGCCGCTCTTGGACGCCAGCCGCACACTCTCGATTGAAGGCTTCGAGCTGCACCGCGGCAGCACCACCGCCGTGGAACCCTGCCAATCCCTTTGCAGCGATCAGGAGCTGGGCTGGGTGGATGGCTCCGTGGCTGGCACCTATCTGCACGGAGTGTTTGAAAGCGGGCCGTGGCGCAGGCGCTGGCTCAATCAGCTGCGCACGCGCAAAGGGTTGCCGTTACTGAGCGAACAGCAACCCCACCACAGTCGTCAACGCGAAGCACTGCTCGATCGCCTCGCCGATGCCTTCGAGCAGCACGTGAACCTGGAGCCGTTGCTGAAGCCATGAACCAAGAGGTGTTGATCCACTGGCCCAATGGACAGACCAGCCGCTGCACCCCTGGAGCGGATTGGCTGCAAGCAGCACGCGATGCCGGCTTTTCGATCCCCACAGGCTGCCTCGGCGGCAGCTGCGGCGCCTGCGAACTGGACGTGAACGGCAACACAATCCGAGCCTGCATCGCCAGCGTTCCTGCGGCAGCATCGGGGCAACTCACGGTGGAGCTGGCCACCGATCCCCATTGGTAAGCAAGGCCACCTCCCACTCCCTGCTGCTGGGCAGCTTGCGCTCCCTGGGCGCCGGGGCTGCAGGCGGCGCCCTTGCTGCCCTCGTGGTGCTGATCACCCTGAGGTTGCAGGGACAGATCTGGGGCGAAGCCGTGCTTCGGGGTCAACCCAGTCAGCTGCCCCTGGCCTGGTGTCTTCTCTGGGCTGGAGGGATCGGCCTGCTGATCGCCCTGCTGCAACGGCGACAAGCCGGCAGCCGTTTGCCCGAGATGCATGAAACCCTGAGCGAACTGCGCCACCCCAGTGGCCTGCAGACCCGCCATGGCGCCAGACAGTTGCTCGGTGGTGCCCTCGCCCTGATCGGAGGCGGTGCCCTTGGGCCGGAGGCTTTGATGACGCGATTGGTGGCGGTGGCCAGCCATCGCATTTGGCGCGGCGCTGATCGGAATCTGATTGCCGCGGCCATGGCCGGCAGCCTTGGCCTGTTTCGCTCGCCGCTGGTGGGTGGAGCCTCCTTAGCGGGACGCCATTGGCAGCTGCTCTGGCGTTGGCTCCCCGCCACCCTCGGCGGAATCGCCGGATTTGTGATCTTCGATGGCCTCAGCGATCTGGGCGGTGGCCTGCAGGGTGTGCCCTACGGCTGGCCCCAGGATCAGGAACAAAGCCTGAGTGCCCTGCTAGCCGCAGGGCTCGCCGGGGCGGTGGGCACCCTCTGTGGACTGCTCCTGAAGCACTGGCGTCAGTGGCTGAATGGGCTGGATCTCACCGGGCGCTGCTGGTGGAGTCCGGTGGTGACCGGGCTGGTGCTGGGGCTCTGCCTTTGGGGCCTACCCCTGGCCCCTTTCTCTGGAGAGGTGCAACTGAAGCCTTTGGTGCTGGGGCAATGGCAGCTCAGCCCACTGCTACTGATCGCCTCCGGACTGGTGAAGTTGCTGCTGGTGGGTGGCTGCTTGGAGACCGGCTGGCGAGGGGGGCAGTTCTTTCCGGTGATCCTGGCCAGCAGCGCGATCGGCATTGGCTTCCATGAATGGCTGCCATGGATTGGTGGCATGGAGAGCTGGAGCTCAGGAGTGGTGGGTGGCAGCTTGTCGGTGCTGCTGGGATCCCCTCTGCTGGCGCTGCTGCTGGGCCTCACCCTGCTCCAGGGCCATGGGGCCGGTGCCCTAGTGATCGGCCTGCTGGTGGGCCAGATGCTGCAGAACAACCACTGATGGGATTGCTCGCAGGGCTGATCGCCGCGCTGGCCTGGACCCTGGCGAGCAGTCTCTGGCGCGGGCTGACCACCTCACTCTCGGCACTGCAGCTCAACGGGCTCAAAAACGGGATCGCCACACTGCTGCTGTTGCCGGTGCTGCTGACCCTGCCCTGGATGCAGGACAAGCAAGGGTTGATCGTGCTGCTGCTCAGCGGTGGCGTGGGCATCGCCCTTGGCGACAGTTTTTATCTGGCGGCCCTACGCCGCCTCGGCACCCGCCGCACCCTCACGGTCGATGCCCTCTCACCGATTGCTGCAGCAGTTGGTGGTGTCGTCGCCTTGGGCGAGCAGATTTCCGCCCTTGCTTGGTTGGGTGCTGCTCTGGTCACGCTCTCAGTGCTGCTGATCGCCAATCAAAACCCGCCCGATGCCACGGGCCAGGCCGACCGCTCGCAAGCGAGCCAACGGCTCGGGCTGCTCTGCGCCATCGCTGCCGTGCTCTGCGGGGTGAGCGGAGCGGCCCTGTCTCGCAGCGTGCTGATCTCAAGCGATCTGAGCCCATTGCAGAGTGCTGCGACCCGTCTGCTGGGAGGCCTGCTGCTGCTGCTCCCCTGGCTACGCATCGGGCCAATCATCCCGCGTCCGCGCCCCAAACAGATCCGCTGGCCTCGGGTGCTGCTTGCCACCTTGCTGGGCACCAATCTGGGGATCCTGCTGCAGCAGGTGGTGCTGCAACGCCTGCCCCTGGGGGTGGGGGTGACGCTGCTGGGCACCTCTCCGGTGATGGCCTTGTTGGTCTCCAGACTGGAGGGCGACCATCCCAGCAGCGCCGGGGTGATCGCATCGTTGTTGGCCGTCTCTGGCGTCGCCCTCGCCGTTCTGAGCTGAACCCTCTACGGTCGTGCCACTCCGCACTCCCCTATGAACGCCCGCCGCTGGTTGCTGCTGATCGGTGCGATCGGCGCCCTGATTGCGATGGTCGTCTGGATCGGGGAGATGGATCTGGGCATGGATGAATCCCTCCAACCCCCTGCTGTGCAGCAACCATGAGCGATCAGGCCACCTATTTCGGAGCCAATGGCTGGCTGCTGGAGATCAGCGGCCTGCGCGTGCTGGTGGATCCTTGGCTGAAAGGCGATCTGGTTTTCCCTCCAGGACCTTGGCTGCTTAAGGGTGAACTTCCCCAGGAGATCACAGTCCCGGAAAGCCTCGATCTGCTGCTGCTCACCCAGGGCCTGGCGGACCACGCCCACCCCGACACGTTGCAATTGCTGCCGAAGACCCTTCCAGTCGTGGCATCGCCAGCGGCAGCTCGGGTCGCCCAGCGACTCGGCTTCAGCTCCATCACCAGCCTGCAACCGGGCGAGCACACGCGTGTTGGAAAGCTCACGGTGCAAGCGACTGCGGGGGCGGCAGTGCCCACCGTGGAGAACGGCTACCTGCTCGATTGGACCGAGGGGTCGCTGTACCTCGAGCCCCACGGCGTACTCGATCCCAAGCTGCCGAAACGATCGATCGACACAGTGATCACTCCGGTCGTGGACTTGGGTCTGCCGCTGCTGGGTGACTTCATCACCGGTGCGAAGGTGCTGCCCGAACTCATGCAGCGATTCCAACCCGAGCGCGTGCTGGCCAGCACCACCGGCGGCGACGTGCGCTTCAGCGGTCTGATCAGCAGCCTGCTGCAAGGGGGCGAGGGACCCCGTGAAGTGCCGGAGGGGTCTGAGACTGACCCCGTGGTGGTGCCGACTCCAGGCATCGCGATTCCACTCACGCGCTCAGCGGCGGAACAATCGGCGTCTGAGTAAAACGAAACTGAGCTTCCCCCCGCCATGGCCATGCAACAGGTGCTGGAACAGCTCGAGTTCGAAACCCATGGCCAGGGATTCACGCGCCTCGATCCGCATCTGAATCAATGGCTGGCGGCCAGCGGCATCGACACCGGGGTTTTGCACCTCACCTGCCTCCACACCAGCTGCAGCCTCACGATCAATGAAAACGCCGACCCGCGAGTACTCGTAGACCTAGCAGCCTGGATGGAGGCGGTGGTTCCCCAGGACGGCCATGGCCCAGTGACAGCGAACGGCCAACGCCATCGCTACCGCCATGACGATGAAGGCCGTGATGACATGCCCGCCCACATCCGCACCGCACTCACGGCCCAGACCATGACCCTGTCGGTGCAAGGCGGCCGACTGCTGCTGGGGATCTGGCAAGCGGTCTACCTCTGGGAGCATCGCGCCATGCCCCACCGACGTCGGATTGCCTGCCATCTGGTGGGAGAAAGAATCACAGAACGAACAGTCCCTGCCAGCGAAGCCAGCCAAGCCAATCTTTTGCAACGCCGTAATGGACCCAAACTCAATGAGGTCGTGCTGTCGCGTCATCAACCCGATGCCTGGGCCGAGGATGGCGGCGTGGACACCGAGGTGGATCTATTGATCGACCGCTTGCATGAGATCGCCGACGAACAGCCATAAAAAGGCCTGTGGGTATAGTTTTTTGTCCAATATTCGTGTTGGCCCCATTCATGGGCCTGCCAATTCCCAACCCGATTCTTCCAGTTCTGGGTGTGCTCTTTCTGCCCACGACAACCCTGGGGGTGTGCTTCGCGCAGGCCTCATTCGGTGGAGTGGGCAGCTTCAGCGGCCTGCAGGTGCCGCCATCGGTCTGGTGATCGATGCCGGCTTGATTGGAAACGGTCGCGGGCTGGCCAAACGGTCAATCAGATAAAACCATCAATCATCCACGGGCGCAAGCGACATTCAAAAAATCACCCAAGGACAGCACCGACAACCGCTCCTGAGTCTTTTATAAAGCATCACCAATACCGACAACTGAGGTGAATGGAATACGCAAGCAACATAAACTCAACTACAGCAAGACAAAGAGAAGCAAAAACATATCCGAAAATCCGGATCAACTACGCAGGAACAGGAAACCCAAGACCAATACTTGATCAGTGGTTGCACAAGCTACTTCGCGCACCAAAGTTGGCCCGAGATCGAAGCAGCCAATCAAACAAAAACCATCTTTTTGTGCAAGTAAATGTCAAAAAAAGAATTATTATTATCGACACAAAGAGCGTTAGCGCAATTACGCTCAAAGTGAGCCAATGCCAAAGAATTGTGCAAAAGATCACTGAGATCAACAAGCCTTCCGCTAGAATCGAAAGAGTAGCAGGTTTCAAAACTTTTTATAATCGCAAAAACCTCTTCGGGATATCGCCCGCGATTCCATTCCATAAAAATTGACAAGTTACTAGATTTTTCGATTACACCCTTGGCACCAAGCAGAACATTAGCCTCGGCACCCTCAACGTCAATCTTCAGAAAGTCAATCGATTCTATTGATTCCGATCTACAATAGTCATCAAGTGAAATGGAATCAATCTTTTGTTGCACTACATCCGCAGATTTTTCATGAAAGATTTCCAGATCTGTGTTGAAGCCCTGCGTAGAGGCACTACCCCTATGGAGCCCAGGAATACTTAACGTTAACGTATCTCCGGAAGCAACAGAGACAGCCCTGTTCACAATTTTTGACCTGAGCGAGATCCCATTGAGTAATGTTGTTTTCTGCAGATTCGGGATTAGCGACGAATTTGCTTCAAAGAAATATATATTCGAATTGGAATGCAACCTCGAAAGGATTAAGCCATACCAACCATAGTTAGCACCAACATCGAAAATAACCGGATTATCCCCAAGCTTTCGGACGACTTCTTCGCATCGAGCAGTGTTTTCCATTTCCCATTCACCATTGAGCGTAATGTGTGGGGCCAATGAAACGTCTAACCAATCTACTGCAATAATTTGTCCGGT
The DNA here is from genome assembly GCF_014217855.1 of Synechococcus sp. HK01-R. NCBI lineage: Bacteria > Bacillati > Cyanobacteriota > Cyanophyceae > Synechococcales > Synechococcaceae > Synechococcus > Synechococcus sp. HK01-R. Next base: position 2,331,462 of record NZ_CP059059.1, read on the forward strand.
AAAAATGGTTGTCAAAATAGTGCCATCACTCAATGTGTAACATCTACCATTTTTAGAAGCGTTTGCAAAGCTTGCAATCTCCGCCATCTGTGAGATGATACTCAATTGCTGAGCAGACAAAGAAGAGACCGCCTCACTAATCTGTTTCACTTGAAAATTAAGCTCTTTTATCAAATGCATAATTTCAAGAAATTTTTCCACAACCAGGCTCCGTTTCCAGCCAGTAATGAACTCTTATTCTAATGCTAAACCATGACACAAACCTATCAACCTTAACATTAACTACGCAATTTGATGCGATGAAAAATGAAAATTTGGCCAAGCCAAGCGACAGAGCCAAAGAAGGTCACCGAACACATTCTCCTAACACACACATTATCAATAAGCCTACGAGAACATATCTCCAACATCAAAAAAGACAGATGGCTAACTGCGGAAAATCGCCTAAGTGCCTCAACGCATCCCCATTACTACCATTAATTAGTCAACAAAATAACAAGGGATTTATCGGTCGATTCAGTATAAAATTTGCAGAATAGATCGTCTGTCACCCATAGTAGCTCTTATTAAAACACTTCAACAGCTCCTACCCCCCCCCCCATAGTAAGTAGCGCTGAACTGAAAATACAGACGCAGTTCCACGGGAGTGGATAACTTAGCGATACATCGGAGCACTATGGGCATCACCTACGACAAGCTCGATGCCTGCCACATGGTAGAATAGTCAGAAATTGTCACCAAGATGTGGCAAAGTGGGATCAAGTAAACCAAGCCCAACCTCCACAATCATATGCAGAACGTATAGGCATAATAAAAAAACGATGACGTGCAAATTTAATTTGACAAATGATCAAAAAAAGACACGGTCCAAAAACCCAAAACGTATCAAGCTCTATTTGCGAGAACTGCATTAAAAGCAAAAAAGCTACATCATTCCTGACAAACACAAACCATGACCATTCAATCAGCTTCGGAAATAATTAAGCAACCATTATTTGGTCTCAAGCTCGTGGTCTGTGGATATGAACTTGAACGAAAAGAACATCGTGGGATTGCTGTCTTTAGCAAAGGTCTGATCTACTCGTTAAAAGAAGCAGGAGCCGAAGTATGGCTTCTCACAGAACTCTCACCGAGTGATATTAAGGGAAAGTCCCAATTGCCATACTCAGTACGACGATTAGTATTCATGTCACGATTGCTCGATCAACTAAGCAGTGGAGAGGCTTACCCCTATGACGATAGTACTCTAAAGCGCTGGCTGCGAAATAAACCGTTGCTAGGTTGGAGTCTGTCAATATCAAAAGTGGGTCGTCAATGGAAGAGAAATCTATTCCCACAACGGAAAATAAGATCAAATCAACTTAGCTTTTTACCATTGGGACAACTAATCAGCAGCCCGTACCAGAGCTGCGAGCGACTTGCATATCTGCGTTACATCGATGGAATCATCTGCGCACGAGATTGCTTCACTGACTCGTTCAACCTAGCGAAAAGAAGATCCAATCAAAAACTTCAGATCGATCTCAATGGGTTTGACGGCATCATTAGCACCAGTCCACTAAACATAGAACCCTTAAATACGGATATTTTTGTGCAGACATTGCATGATCTAATCCCCTTCGAATACGCGCGTACACTTGACAACCTGCCAAGCTTTTTTCAGCGACTCAATGCGACTATTTCATCGAGGCGAATCTTTGTATCAAAAGATGCAGAGCAAAAATACAATGCATCAATTCTGCCTGATACACACTGCGATGCAAAAAGATTAGCGAGCAAGGTTATTTACCAATGTCCATCACTGCATTTTCCGGAAGACGCTCTCGACTGGGAAGCAAATGTCTGCGAATTGACGATTCAATCCAGCGAAGATCTACATCTTCACTCACTTAACCCCTTCGGATTTCTTCTCTTCAATTCATCACTGGTTCCACATAAAAACATATTGTTTGCATTAAGGGCGTTTATGGAGTCGGGTGTCGAACGGCTGGGGGTGAAATTCTGCATCACCGGCCAGCCACAAAACGATGAATACAGCAATACGGTACAACAACTGGCAAATAAACATAAGAACATTATCTTTACCGGTTACGTCGATGAAGCAACTAAGCGCCATCTCTATCTCAATGCTCTTGCCCTGATCAGTCCCTCACTGGTTGAGGGCTTCGGAATTCCAGTGCTCGATGCCGCCTGTTTAGGTCTCGCAGCGGTAGCTAGTCCGGTCGGCTCGCATAAAGAAATCCAACAAATGCGCGATTTCGATACGTATGTAGTGCTTCGCTCTACACTAGATACAAGCGATTGGGCCAGTGCTATAAGAAAGCTAGCAATGCATCATCAGGATAAAGTTGCTAGAATGAGTCAAAACGATGTACAAGCCCTTCTCAACAAGATTCGGGAAAATCGTATTCTGCGCTACAATTTAGTTCAAAAAATAATCAATATTGAATTCACAAATAGTATCTGTGAACTCCTCTCTCCAGCAAAAAATGGAAAACCAACAAGGCTAGACTTAGTCAATTAATTCAGCACATAGATCGCGAATCGAGTCTTGTTGATCCTGTATTGACAATGTTTTTGCGAGAGCAACACCTTGCACACCTAGGTTGAGGTTGATGGGTGTCGTAAGCCTTCTGCGCCAGGGCGACACCGAGGGCACGGGCGTAGATGGTGACCTGGGCGACAAACCGGTGGTTACCGTCAGCAGTCTCGATCGTGGAGCCTTTGAGGGTCTTGCCATCACAGACCAGCTGTTCCAAAGTCGTTGCCCCACCTGGGATCTGCTTGATCATCCAGGCTTGGCGCACCTCGCCGAACTGCTCCAGGTGAGCCTTGTTGAACAAGTAGAGGAACGTGGCATCTGTCGGCCAGCGCTTGAAATTCAGGCCCAGCGTCTGGTTCAGCGTCTCTCGGTGCCGCTTGGCGAAGGCCTCCAGATCGCGTGAACTCCTGCAGTCACTGAGGATGCCGAGCTCCGTGACAAGCAGCTGATACCACTGTAGATAGCGCACCCCGCGGCGGTAGCGCCATCGGGTATGGCCTTGAGGAAGCTGATCAGGTTGGCATCAGCTCTGAAATCAATGGTAGGGGCTGCGGTCTCGGGCATTGCGAAGGGGTACACCCCGCGAGCAAACCAAGCACCAACGGTGCCGCCAAGGGCGTTCCGGAAGGACTTTCAGGCGGGCCTGGCCTTTATTGCAAGAAGACCGCTTGACTCGTTGCTCGTCATAAAGTTTGTGTATAAAAATGGAAAAACATTTAATTTTTATCAAAAAGATGGGGTATGCCTATAAATACCAACGATTGAATATAAAAAGTAGACTTTCAGGTTGCTGTGGCCAATCAAGCCGAACCTATCTCCTTCGCAAAACTCGCAGGTAATATCATGCAGAGAAGTGACTACAGCTCCACTTTTACTTCGATGTAAGTTACCACCAGCAAGCGAACGGATTAAGAACGACTCGAAGGAACGAGTTTCATTAGAAATTACTGGAATATTAAGACCGACGTGTTAAAGACGTATCACAACTGGTCGCTTCACAATTGACACTGAGGACACGACAAACAAACTTTAATTGGAATACATACATGGCCTCAGCGGCTGCCGCGAGATCACGATGTTAACGAAACATCACAACTCATACTACGACAGAAACGATATCTGCATTCCCCGTAGACACCAAATAATCAGTCATCTGCTGCTCATTTTGATAATTAGCATACTGAATATTACCATCAGCATGCATCAATGCTCTCAAGTATGCGGTTCCATCAACAGTCTTCCAGTATACTTCTTGCATACCATCACCATCATAATCGCCCGCAGTCTTAACGACTAAGTTATCAATACTCAAATCCTTTTGGAAGCGCACTTGACTATCATACGTGTTACCTCTTTCTACGATGCCGGCCTCGACTAAAGGATCGGAATATAAACCCACAACGCGAGTTGTGCCACCTTGACCATAATCTCCATAATCAACAATTCCAGTAACGGGATCTTCACACTCTGTCACCCAACGACCAGAATATCTATTGGTGTATATTTTTTCATATACGCCGTCATTATTGACGTCAAATAATCCCTGATACTTATAGCCGCTTTCGATGCGATCGTCTGATGAACCGCCGTGAAGATGACCATCATAATCCCTGATTTCAGCAAGGCGATACAAGCCATTTGAAGTCGAACTTGTAGACGATCCACTCGAGGAGTATTCGTAAAGATCGTCGCTTGAAGATGACGATCCACTCGAGGAATATTCGTAAAGATCGTCGCTTGAAGATGACGATCCACTCGAGGAGTATTCGTAAAGATCGTCGCTTGACGATGATGATCCACTCGACGAGTGGTCATCATCATGCTCATTTTCGTAGCGGTCATCGTCGAAGCGGTCGTTGCGGGACATGAATCCTCCATAATCGATGCTTCTATACTAGCCAAGGAAGCGTGAAGAAGTCGAGAGGGACTGCCAGGCCACTCATCACGAATTCCACACGACCAACTCGTTAGGGAGGCCCTGGAAAACCCAAGCCTTCCGCGCGACAATCGAGCCGTGATCGCAGGCCAGGACTGAGGTGATGGGCGGCAAGCAGCTCGGCTTCTCGGATTACGAGCTCACCACCGCCAAGAAGTAGACCAAACGCGAGAAGTTCCTCTCTGAGATGGATGCTGTCGTGCCCTGGGCGGCACTGGTAGCCCTGATCGAACCTCACTACCCCAAGGCGAGCAAGAAGGGTGGCCGGCCTCCGTACCCATTGGCCACCATGCTCCGGATTCACCTGCTGCAGCAGTGGTACTCACTGAGCGATCCAGCCATGGAGGAGGCTCTGATTGAGACGCCAACCATGCGCCGCTTTGCCGGCATCGTGCTGATCAGCGATCGGATCCCGGATGAGACCACGATCCTGACCTTCCGCCACCTGCTGGAGAAGCATGATCTGGGCGAGCGGATCTTTGAGACCGTCAAAGCCCACCTCAGTGCACGCGGCATGACGATGCGCCAGGGAACGATCGTGGATGCCACCTTGATCGCAGCGCCCAGCTCCACCTCTACGAGGGCGCAGCCCGAGTGGGCCGGAGGCCAAAGAACAAAGAGGGGAAGCGCGATTCAGAAATGCACCAGACCAAGAAGGGCAACCAGTGGTATCACCGCTACGCGGAAGGCTGCGCCTACGGAATGAAAGTCCACGCAGGTGTGGACAAGGACTCCGGCCTGATCCATTCGGTGGTTGTTACGGCTGCCAATGTTCACGACCTCAGCCCGGCTGCTGAGCTGCTGCATGGCGATGAGGAGGTGGTGTAAGGCGACGCTGGCTATCAGGGCATCGCCAAAAGGCCCGAGATGGACGGCGCGAAAGCTGAATTCAGAGTGGCGATGCGACCTGGGAAGCGGCGAGCGCTACCCGACACACCAGAAGGGAAGCTGCAAGATTTGATCGAGACTGCCAAAGCTCATATCCGCGCCAAGGTTGAGCATCCGTTTCGGGTGATTAAGCAGCAGTTCGGCTTCCAAAAGACCCGGCTGCGTGGCCTGACCAAGAACCGCTGCAAGATCCATGTGCTGTCAGCACTGACGAATCTGTTCCTTGCCCGGCGCCGGTTGTTGACATCAGCATAAGCACGCAAGTGATGTGCTCATGCACCTCAATTCAGGCTCAAATGCCAGTCAGATGAGGGTAGAAATGAGCCGATAAAGCCATCGAGAAACGGCCCCGGAGTCAAATGAAGGGAAGAAGCAGATCTGTCGAGCTCAGGCAGCCCTCAAACCCCTGTTGCCCAGAGATTCCTTAGCCTTAAATGCAACCGTCGATGATCTCAACATCTACTTCGGCGTTACCACTTCAGCATCGCAAACGCTGATCAATGGTCAGCAGCTGTTCTTCTAGGCAGCATGTGTGTATGGGATTCGCTTGCTGACTCTGCTGAGTGCAGTAAGGCTGCATTGACATGACTCCTCCTGCCGAGCTGCTCAGCGACGCGGGCCAGGAAGTCGGGGGTGAACGTGATGCTCATGGTGGGCACAGCAGCGGACTCCCTGAGTGTTCCCCTGTCGCTAGCGGCAGGGTCACTACGGAGCTGTTGGGGCGAGCCCTCGCCAGACTGAACGCTGGTGCCAACAGCTGGATGAGCGTGCCCTGGGCAGCGCTGAAGCAGGACGCAACAGCGGTGGTCGAGATCGGGAAGCTCGATGTGGCGGTGGCAGCCCTGGGGATGGGCTGCATCCTGCTGCACCTGCAGCGCTGCATGCTGCTGGCGGACCGCGTTCTAGGGCAAACGGAAAACGAGGCGGAGGTTTTTGCGCTAACCCTCTACCCCGCTTGCCTGAGAATCAAGTGGAGCCAAGGAGACTCGAACTCCTGACCCCCTGCATGCCATGCAGAAGAGACATCAACCGAGATCCATTGCCACACAACTGCTCAGGAGATTTGTGTCAGTTTGTTTTGCGCCAAACCATGCGCCAAATTCAAAACCGCCTTGCCTGACTGGGTTCTAGCCATGGATGCTTCTGCCCGCAGGGTTGGGGCTGGCTTAGCTGGGCCAGAGCCCAGTGGAGCAGATCTGCTGCATGCTGCAGGGTGCAACTCTTTTGCGTCATAAGCTTTTGGTGGGCCAGCGCGGCGGCAACCGCCTGACCCGTGACCAGTCCAACCGGAATTGAACTGATGACTTCTGTCTATCCACGGCGTGCCCTGCCGTCACCCGCATTGACTGCGGTTGCAACAGTTTTGCAGCGCACACCTGAACGCATCACTTGCACTGTGCCTTGGGCAGTGAAAGATCAGTTGCAGCGTCGTGCTGATGAAGAAGGACGCTCGCTGTCTGGGTTGCTGGCGTTCCTTTTGGAGCGCTCACTGAGTGAATAGCTTTAGAATGAAAACTCAGACATTGTGAATCAAGGCGGGGGAGACCCCGCTTTTTTATTCCTCGTCCTCAAGGTCGCTGATGAGATCTGCAAGGTGAGTCATAAATGGGTAGGTTTCCATTTCTTCGGAGGTGATAACTGCGTCGAGCTGTTGATACAACTGCCACAGCACCTCCACGCGGTCGGTGTTGTTCATTGGCTTTTTGATTGCTGTTGAGTTGGTGGTGCGCCGAGTGCATCGCTTCCAACGGATTCATGATACCACAGCGGGGGTGGTTGTCAATAAAAAACTCGCCATAATTTGGGTAACCGCTGCCACCCTTTGGCCCTTCCTGCATTACCTACAACACTCGCAGGGCACGCAGTTTTGAAGCAACTCAAAGCTGAGGCTGCTGCTGAGCGTCGATCTATTGACGACGACCTACCCCGCCAACCCGAGTGCCCACTTTCTAGTCCACAATCCCGTCGCGCTGCCCGTCATGCCTGATCTAGACCAACAGATAGCCCAGGCTCACTATGATCTCGAAGCGGTCGAGATGGAAGCCAAGAAGCTAGAAGCCAGACTCCGCAGGATCCCAGGCATGGAAAGGCTTCTGCCGAATCGCAACTATGGCCGCCCGGTAAACATCGAAGCGATCAAAGCGAACCTTACCGCGCGGAGTTTAATCAATTCATACGACGAACCTCTGGCGAGTTACTTAGGTATCAACTCAGGCAGCGCTCGCATTGCAGAGGAACGTGCAGAGGCTCGCAAAATGGCAGCCGAAGCGATGCGGCTCCGCGTTGAACGCCTGCAGCAACAGAACGCAGCAGCACAACAGCAACGCGAGCGTTACGCCATCGCTGGTGTCAATCCCGTCAACGGTCGGAGGCTTGGATCATGAGGCGCCTCACCCGTTCGCATCCGTTGCTCGGTTGGCTGAAACTTGAAGGGCGCGACTATCAAGTCACGCTCGACAAACTCATCGAAGAACGCGACCGCGAAGACAACCCAGAAAACTCAGGCCCAGCACCTGCGTTCATTGAGTGGGTTTGGCATAAACAATTGCCCGCACTTGTAAAAAGCGACTTCTACAAGAATCAGATCATGCAAGCAATCGACAGTAAACAGGAACGGATCAATGCTCTACAAGAACAGATCCGCAGGCAAGCCGGAGCCCTGCAAGAAGAGGCCGCATTGATTGCCATTGAACGCCTCCGGCTGCTGGAGGTACTCGATGGCACAGAACACGATGGAGGCGGCGCCTGATGGCTTCCACTGTCACCAGAACGTTCATCGAACGGGTGCCGCAATCCTTCCAGGATCTGCATCGCCAGTGGTGGCAACACAAACACTCTGGAGGCAGCACCCTCCTAGGTCGCGCTGTGAGCGGCGGCATCCTGTCCGCACCATCACCACAACCCGATGACTTCAAGCGTGTGATCCATTGCGTGTGGTGTTGGAAAGCTGGCGCAATCAAGGATCTGTGGTGTGAGCAGCACCCAACGGAATGGGCAGAGGTTCAAGAACGCCTCGCGCTGGAGGGCAAACCATGGTGACCCCCACCCGAGCAGAAGCAGCAGCCCGGCAGGCGTGGGTGTTGCGGGAGCTGTCGCTGCTACGGCCCCGTCATGAGGTGGTGGCCGCCCTGACCGAAGAAGCGGGGGTGTCTGAACGCACCGCTCGCAGGTATGTCCAGAAGGCACAGCAGCAGCTGCTGGAAGGCATCAGCAGCACCCAACGCGATGAGCTGCTTAGTCAAATGGTTTCCACCCTGCAGAGCACAACCCGCCGGGCTGCTGCTGGTGAACGCTATGGGGAGGTAGTGGCTTGCGTGAAGCTGCTGGCTCAGCTCACAGGACTGCTGGAGCGCGGTTGACGCAGGAAATGGCGCATCAATGGGCATCTTTGGGCTAGGCTGCTCAGTTGCTGCAATGAGACTGAGCACATTGACCTTCTGCTACTCGGGCAGAGGGTTGATTCGCCACCTCCAGCCAGACATCTGCATGACAGGGTTGATCCAATGGGCAGGTGCAGCCCAGATCAAAGCCAGCAAGCTCGCGCCTTGCCAGTGCCACCAACTCAGGATGATGGTGTAGGTGTTCGCGGAACATCGCCACAGCCTGCAAGGCATCGGCAGCCTCAATGCCGACCCTAAACGGATTTCCCCATCGAGATGGCCGCGTAACCCTTTTGCTGTTCGGCGGGTTGGGTTGGAAGTAGTTGCCAATTCTGAAGCGGTTGGGATTTCGGCTCACCATTCGTCGCCGTCCTCCATCTCGTAGGGGAGTCTCTCTTGGATGGGAAGGGAATTGCTGACATCCCAGTCCAGCAAAGGGGTTTGGTTCGTTCCCGATCGTATTCCCGTGGAGATCTCGGGATTCCCACCTGCAGGGCCTGGGAACTGGCCGGGAAGTCGCCACTCCCCTTGCGCTGCAGTGCTTTTACGTAAATTCCTTCCTTCTTCTTCAAGAGCTTTATTAGGAGAAAGCCTCTGAAGCTCACCTGGAGCAAGCGCGTAACAACCCGGCTTGGGCTTGACAACCCGCCTTGGCGTCATCTTCCCGAGTGTGTTGTCTACGGTCTTAGCAGTTTTGCCATGCGCTGCAAACACCTCATCAGCTAACCCTTTGCGGCTGAGGTGTCGCACACCTCGCTGATGTGCATCCCAGAGGATCTGAATAATCGCGTCCTCGCAGGTGCCCACCTTCGCGGTCCCATATGCCAGGTCGTAACCCCCATCCTCTCGGTTCAGGCTGAAGGTCAGCTTCCTTCGCGGATCCACTACGGCAGCGCGGTCCTTTTTGAATTCCGCAGTAACGCCTGTAAACCGCCCATCGGGATCCGTCGCTGGCATCAGGTGAACAACCATGGATGGCTCTTCCTGCCAAGCTTTCGCACCGCTCGCAGAACCCTTTACAAAGCCGTCATGACTTAGAAAGGTGATATTGCAACCGGTTGGCTGGCAAACGATCTCCCGCAGATAGGAAAGCATCGCTTTAACACTTTCGTTACTGGCGTAGCTCCAGCCTGCACGAGAGCTAACCGATTTGGCGCTGTCAATAACGACAAAATCAATCAGCTTGGCTTGGATGAACTGCTGCAGCCTGATCACGCCATTGATGCTGGCATCCCATGCCTGATGACCTTGACCAGGCTCGTGGCCCCACACCCAGATTCGTTGATCAGGGTGCCCAGGCTTGAAAACAGGGTCAAGAGGGTCAATTGCCAGATCCTCCAATGCTTTCTTGAAGGTGGCATTACCTCCATCGGTTGCAATGAACAGCGCTCGGCCAGGTCGTTCTGGTGGACTTTCACGATCCAGCAGATTCCTGCCATTTGCAAGAGCGTATGCAATGGCCGCGAGCAGGGATGTTTTGCCGGTTCCTGCTGCCCCATAGAACAGGCTTACATCACCCCTTGGGATCCAGCCATCCAGCAGGTAAGTGAGTTGCTCCACGTGCGCCAGATCAACGGAATCATGTTGTGCATTTGACTTGACCAATGTCCCTTGGCTTAAGAGTCGAAACAACCTGCCGTTGATTTGTTCATCGGTAAGGCGGAAGCAAGTTTTCAATTCTGATCGATGCTCCATCTCCGCATCTTCGTCGCCGGATGTGATTGCATCAAGCGTGGCCCTGACAAGCTCGTTGTAGGTAAGTTCAGAAGACATTGTCTTTCCCTCCCATGTTCAACACTTCGCCTAGACAATTCCTTCTGAACAAATTGGCATCAGCTTGCTGATAGCCCAGTGTCTTGAGCTTGAGCTGCACCGCTTTGGCGTATCGCCGCCAAGATTGATCGGAACTCGCCAGGGAGTTCAGCTTTACCAGCAGTTGCGGTCCCTGCTGGTATGCAGTGTCAATAGCGCGGAAGTAGTGCTTCAGCTCATCTGGGGTGCAATGAATGAATTCAGGACACCGCATTGCCTCCCGATAGAAAGCGAGGAATTGCAGAAGATCAGATCGTGCGATCAGCTTCAGTGAGCGTCGCCTGCGAATACGTCTCGAAGGCCCACTGCCTCGCTTAGTTGGCTTTGGGCGATGTAGCTGGAATTGATGGGCTGCGCCGTCGTAGCCCACTCCAGTTCGAGTCAACGCCCAGTCAGTGCCATGGATGCTGACAACGTCTCCGATTTGGAGGTGTTCTGGTGGGCTGAACCGCGAACCGAGGTGGCAAAGGATGAGCTCATCATTAAATCGGCAGTCTCCATCGCTATTGCGCCCGCATATTGGGCACGGCATGCGCTTGGACGATCGAGTCAACATGCCGCCCACCCGAGACAATCTGGCGCATGCTTTGGCGCATCGCCGAGATAGCACCTGGCCCTACTCCCAGTCCAATCGCTAGACCTCAAGGAATCAACCCGCTGCAGGTGCAGCAGAGGGTCAGCTAAGCTTGGGCAACCACCCCCAAGGCTCGCGCTTACTGCGTGGGCCATTTTTTATGCCTCCTGCAGCTCGCGCAGGACGGCTTCAGCCTTACGAGCCATCATTCCGCGATGATGGAAAGCCTTCCTGACAGCATCAACATTCCAAAGGATTGCAGCGCTGCGAGAGGAACCGAGCATGTAATCCTCACCACCGACTAGAAAGCCACCGTGAGAATCACGGCAGCGCTTCAGGTGGTTCTGACTGCAGCCGATCGCCACAGCAGCCTGAGGCGTTGGTAGCCACTGTTGAGAGGTGCTCATTTGGCTACCTCCTGGGTAAGAGTCAGTTGATGGGCATTTCCTCCCCCTGGGCGGTAGCAAGGAGGCCGCATGTCAGAAACAGCTAGCCCAATGTGATCGCTCACCCATTGGTTGATGGGGTGAACTCTGCGGGCGCTGTAGCTTTCCGCCCTGCCGCCCACCTGCCAAGTGATGACTTTGTCATCAGCAAAGTCCGGGTCTTCCCATTCCTTGTAGTCGTAAATCATCACCGGGCCGTAGGCGGTGCGAAATGCCCATGTGTAGAGGGTTTGCCTCCCCATCGATGAGGGTATGTCGGCGTTGCAGATAGTCGGCTCACCTAAGCGGCTTGCCAAGTAAGCCTTCGATGACTCGAACTGCCCGATCAGGCTTGTGCCCATAAAAGGGGTGTAGTCGAAAAACATCAGCCCACCTCCTCAAGCTCAAAGCCTTCGAGGTCAGAGCATTTGACGACTGGCTTGGTTGCCTTCAGACCAAAAATAGGATCGTTCGGCAGATCAACTTTTGCGCGAGTGCTCAGTGTTTGTTTAATGCCCTCAGCCAGCTCATCTTCAACAAAGCAACCGATAATCCATTGGGCTTGGTTTGCCCAGCTCTCTTCAGGGTCTAGGTAGTCCTTGGTTAACTGCTTCCATTTCACCTCTGTGGCTTGAACGGAGAGTTGGACTTCGAGATTGAAATTGAGATGTGCCGTGATGACTTTTGTGTTCGCAGACATTGAGTTGGTTCGCTTGAAACGACAAGCGCACCATGCGGACGGTTCGCAAAAACGGCGCCACCCTCTTAATCCCTATGCCGCCCTGTTATCCGTCAAACTCACTGCAAACACCGCGAAGGCAAAATCAGATAAATAAGTTACTCTTAATTGTTATGACTTTATTCATAAGTGCACCCAGGGGGGCGCAATGTGCACCTAGGCAGCCACAGAGTGAACCCCTTGGTTGTATCGATCGACCGCAGCCTCAAGGCTGGCCTCATCAGTCCATTGCCCGTAGTGCTTCAGATGGGTGGCAACGTTGTGCCCCATCAGGGCTGCAGCGATCCTTGGGTGCATGGGGTTAGCGCTGCAGCAGTGTGCCCTCCACGCATACCCATGCCGCAGTGAATAAGGGGTGATCCCTGCGCATCGCGCCACCAATGCCTGCCATGGCTTGTAGCGCTCCAGTTTCTGGCGGAAGTCAGCTCCAACGTCCTGGAACTTGCCCTTCTTCTCCACCAGGGCGATCTGAGTGCGGATCGACTTAGGCAGCTTCACTAGCCCACTGGCATAGAGCTGCAGCAGGCGCTCACCCTCACCCTCACGACCTGCAATATCAATGGGCTTCACCAGCCGGGCTGGTTTGGCTTTGCTGCCCAAATTGCTGCTGTTGCGCTTCACGTTGCCCACATAAGCCTTGCCATCACGCACTTGGAGCACAGCCAGCTCAGCAGGTCTTAGACCGAACAGACCCACCAGCCCAACCGCCAGCCGCAGCTCATGCTCGCCATCGGCCTCCAACTGATCCAGCAGGGCTGCAAGATCCTCTGGCATGACCGGCGGCGTCAGGTGATCGGCGGCTGAAGTCTCGGCTGAACCAATCAACTCATTGATCTTCGCTTTGCTCGGTGGGTAAAACCTTGTCGGCGCTCCGCACTCATCGACCGCATAGGTGAGAAAGCGAGCCACGTCGAGCAGGTTGCGCTTCCGGCCTACGCCACCAGCAGGGCAGCTCTCAAAGAACTTGTTGGCATAGGTACGCATCAAGGAAGCACCATCCCGAGGCGCCGGTTTGCTCTGCAAAGCCTGCAGCGTTCGCTCCACCCTTGCGGTTAGATCTCGGAGTGTCGAGCTGCGTCTGCCGTTTTGAGACTTCAGGAATCGAGCGGCAACCTCCGGCCAACCCGCAAAGCCTTCCTGCGTTGCAACAGGGCCTGACAGCAACTCAGTGTTGAGCTTGTGCGCATCCTGCAGGCTGAGGTTGCGATCCTCCATCAGGCTGCGCAGTTGGCCAACGGTGGCGAGGATCGCGGTGGCGTTGGTGGCCTTCCACTCCAGAGGCATCACCACGCTGGAGCGAGTGCGATCCTCCCAAATCCTTGTGAGCTGGCACCGTCCGATCGGGTTACGGCTGCTGGCCCCAATCTCCCGCACGCTCCAACCCTTGCCGTGCTGCTGGCGAAGCTGCAGCCGCAGGAGGTCGAACCATTGCTGACGGGGTGCCATGCGCCAAACGTGCGCCAAATGCGCCAGAGGAGGGCAGAAAACCAGCTAAGAAGCGGGATCTGTGTCCCCACCATCATGCGCCAAACCATGCGCCAAACAAGGGCAAGTGGGTGTGTGTGGGTGCACCTGACCCTCTGCAGGTCTTGCGCCAGAACCTCAAAACCCCTGTCTCTGACTGGGTTTTGTCAATGGAGCCAAGGAGACTCGAACTCCTGACCCCCTGCATGCCATGCAGGTGCTCTACCAGCTGAGCTATGGCCCCAAAAACGTCGGTTGAGCCCTTGGGCCTGTGCCGTCGTCGTGTCGAAGCTTACACCGCCGCAGGCCAGATCCCGTGGCCCAGAGGCGCGATGCTCAGACTTGGCGCCAGACCGCCATGAGCTTGCCCTGCACTTGCACCTGATCGGCTGGCAGCTCAATCGGCTCATAGGCGGCATTCGCCGCCTCGAGACGCACCGTGCCGCCATCACGATGAAAATGCTTGAGGGTGGTGCCGCTACCAGGCACCAAGGCGCTCACGATCGTCCCCTGCCGCAACCTGCCGGGATCGGTCACGGGCTCCATCAGCACGACATCACCGTCGGCGATGTGCGCCTCGACCATCGAATCGCCATTCACCGTGAGGGCAAACAGCCCGCGGGTTTCCAGCAGCGGCGCCAGGTCGAGTCGCTCCTGCACATCATCGAAGGTTTCCACTAACCCACCGGCCGCCACGGCCCCCAGCACAGGAATACCGGAGGCAATGCCTCCGAGCAGTTGCAGTGTGCGCGCCTGACCCTCCTGCCAGGTGATCCATCCCTTCTGCTGCAAATGACGCAGGCGACTCTGCACAGGAGCGGGAGATCGCAACCCCATGGCCTGCATCATCTGGCGAATGGAGGGGCTGTGATGGTGACTGCCGATGTAATCAGCGAGCCAGTCGTAAAGCTCCTGCTGAGCAGATGTGAGGGGCTCGGGGGATCCAGCGGGCACCGGCAAGACAAATGGTCGTCAATACATTTGTACCGGTGCCCTGGTGGTTTGACAAGCCCCTCGAGGGATCAAGGGCTCAGAGGCCGCCCATCAAAGCCACCAGCAACGCTTGCTGCGCATGCAGGCGATTTTCCGCCTGATCAAAGATGCGGCTCGCCTCACCCTCCATCACCCCAGCGCTGATCTCTTCACCGCGGTGAGCAGGCAAGCAATGAAGCACGATCGCGCGGGCATCCGCCTCCGCCAGCAAGTCTTCATTGAGACAGAAGCCCTGGAAGGCGCGCTCCCGTTCCGCCTGTTCTTGTTCCTGCCCCATGGACGCCCACACATCGGTGTAAAGCGCCTGAGCTCCGCGAACCGCAGCGACGGGATCGCTGGTGACGCTGATCTCCGCACCATCCACCGCCAGCGCCCTGGCCTGGTCAAGCACACCAGGCAGCGGCTCGAACCCCTCAGGGCAACCGATCCGCACGTTCACGCCCAGGAGCGCACCACAGAGCATCAGTGAATGGGCCACATTGTTGCCATCGCCCACATAGGCGAGGGTCTGTCCTTTCAGATCGCCAAAGGCTTCCTGCATGGTGAGGAAATCCGCCAGGGCTTGGCAGGGATGCTCCAGATCGGTGAGCGCATTGATCACCGGAATCGAAGCCCAATAGGCGTAATCCACCAACTCCTGCTGAGCGAAGGTGCGGATCGCCAGCACATCGCAGAAGCGGCTGAGCACCCGCGCCGTGTCTTCCAACGGTTCGCCGCGGCCCAGCTGCGTCACCTGGGGATTGAGATCCACTGTCTGGCCGCCAAGGCGGGCCATCGCCACTTGAAAACTCACCCGCGTGCGGGTGGAGGCCTTGGTGAAGATCAGCCCCAGCACCCGGTTGCCTAGGTCAATACGACGGTCACCAGTCTTGAGCTGAAGAGCCAGCTGAAGAAGGGCTGCGGTCTGCTCGGCCGTCGCATCGGCCGACGAGAGGAAGTCACGGCCGCTCAGGGGCGAGAGAACAGAGGCGACACCCTGAGCGGAGGCAACCATGACTGGGTTTCAAAGGAGCTTTATCGGGGATCAGAGCCCCTTTCGTCAAGTGTCAGGCGCTAGCCGCAGCGGATTCAGGCAACACGCTGGCGGCCAGCATCTCCTTGAGCTCGTCGCCCTCGATCACCTCTTTTTCGAGGATCTTCTGGGCAATGGTCTCGAGCAGGGCCATGTTCTGGCGCAGGATCGCCAGGGCGGTGTCGTGGGCGTTGTCCACGAGGGCCCGCACTTCCTTATCGATGGCCTGGGCGGTGGCATCACTCACCGTGCGGCGTGGATTGTTGCCGCCGCCGAGGAAGCGACCACCACCCTGCTTGTCGTAGGCCAGAGGGCCGAGGGTGTCACTCATGCCATAGGTGCCGACCATTTGTTCGGCAATGTCAGTGGCGCGCTGCAGATCGTTGGCTGCACCCGTGGTGATCTTGCCAAAGACAATTTCCTCTGCTGAACGCCCTCCCAGCAGAGTGGCGATCTGGCCCTCGAGATCTTCGCGGGAATTGAGGAAGCGCTCTTCGGTCGGGAGCTGCAGGGTGTAGCCCAGGGCGCTCATCCCGCGGGGCACGATCGAGATCTTGGCCACCTTGCTGCCTCCAGGCATCAGGTGACCGACGATCGCGTGACCCACTTCGTGATACGCCACCACCTTCTTCTCATCGGCCTGAAGCACACGGCTCTTCTTCTCAAGGCCGGCCACCACGCGCTCGATCGCCTCGCCGAGATCCTCCTGCTCCACCTTGGTGCGCTTGGCACGGGCCGCCAGCAGTGCCGCCTCATTCACCAGGTTGGCAAGGTCGGCGCCGGCAAAACCACTGGTGGCCTGGGCAATGCCATCGAGATCCACCCCATCAGCGAGCTTCACTTTTTTGGCGTAAATCTCAAGAATCGTCTTGCGTCCAGACAGATCCGGACGATCCACCAAGACCTGCCGATCGAAGCGGCCAGGACGCAGCAGAGCGGCATCGAGCACTTCGGGCTGGTTCGTGGCCGCCAGCACGATCACGGGCTTGTCCTTGGAGGCAAAGCCGTCCATTTCAGTGAGCAGCTGGTTGAGGGTCTGCTCGCGTTCGTCATTACCGCCGACCACACCCATCGAACCGGAACGGCTCTTACCGATGGCATCGAGCTCGTCGATGAAGATGATGCAGGGCGCGTTTTTCTTGGCCTGCTCGAACAGATCGCGGACCCGGGCGGCACCGGCACCCACGAACAGCTCGACGAATTCCGAGCCACTGATGATGAAGAAGGGAACACCTGCTTCACCGGCGACAGCCTTGGATAGAAGGGTCTTGCCTGTACCCGGAGGACCCACCAACAGCACACCCTTGGGAATGCGAGCGCCGATCTCGGCGTAACGCTCTGGAGTCTTGAGGAAATCAACGATCTCGGTCAGTTCGTCCTTGGCCTCATCAACACCAGCCACATCGTTGAAGGTCACCCGGGATTGCTCATCGGGCACATACACCTTGGCCTTGCTCTTGGTGAAGTTCAGGGCACCTTGGGCACCACCGCCACCCATGGAACGGCGGGCGAAGAACTGAAGCACCAGGATGAAGATCAGCGGTGGGACCACCCAGCTGAGGATCGTGGTGAAGATATTGGGCTTCTTGGGTGGAGCGGCTGCGAACTCGACCCCGTTGCTCTCCAGGCGCTGGGGCAGATCCATGTCGAAGATCGGCGTGGTGGCCAGCACTGCCGGAGCACCCTCCTCGGGGTTGGCCAACTCGTAGCGAATCTGATCCTGGGTGATGAACGCGCGTTTCACGGCACCGTCATTCACCTGATCAATGAACAGGGAGTACGGCACGCGGGGCACCTGCATACCGGGATTAGGAATGAAGCTGCTGAACAGCAACAGCACCCCAAAACCGATCAACACAAGGTTGATGATCCCGAAGCGCCGGTTGGGTCGGTTGTCGTCCTCGCGGATCGGCATGAGACAGGTTCCGTCTAGGGCACCAAACTAAGGCCGTCATTTCATGCCTGGTCGCCCTGAGAGGGGGGAGAACCGAACGAGACGATGCCTTCAGCTCGAGCCCTGAGACGTCGGGAACTGATCTATGAGCTGCTGCTCAGCCTCTGTTTACTCGTGCTGGTGAGCTTCGCCTTTCCGCAGCTGTCATGGCTGGGCACGATCGGCTATTCGCTGATCGCCTTGCTGCTCACCCAGCTGGTGATGATTCGCAAGCCGCGTCTGAGCCGTTGGGATCGGCTTTACCGCCTGCTCGGGGTGATTGCCCTTGCCGCCCAGTGGATCTGGGTGATCACCCCTTTGCGGATGGTGAACACAGGCGTACCGCTGGTGCTCAGCTGGAGCTTGCTGGTGGGCTGGAGCGTGGTGCGCCTCGTCGACCGCCTCTCCCAGGAGAAGCGCGTCACCGTCGGGATGTTGATGGGTGCCGCTGCTGGCTATCTGCTGCTGGGGCTGACCTCAGGCCTGGTGATGAGTGCGGTCGAAACGATCCAGCCAGGCAGCTTCGAGCCCCTGGATCTACCGACTGACTCGTCCCTTGGTGGTGATCTGAGCGTGCTGATGACACCCGGCATCTTCGCCAAGATCAATTACTTCGCCTTCGTGTGCCTCACGACCGTGGGCTTCGGTGATATCAACCCGATGCTGCCCCTGTCGCGAATGCTTTCGGTCACCACCAGCATCGCGGGCCCCCTCTATCTCGCGGTGGTGATGGGGGTGCTGATCAGTCGCTACACCGGCGATGTGGAGGAACGGGACGAGAGCTCGGAGAACGACCTCAGCGATCTGTAGGAAGCAGCGCCTGGAGCAGCCAGTCAGCCGCCAGGGAGCTGTGGCGAATCTGCTGAAGGGACATCACCTGATCCATCGCCGTGAAACCCAGCTCGCCGAGGGGGGTGCAGGCCGCCGCGCCACCCATCAACTTGGGGGCAACGACCACCGCCAGCTCCTGCACGCAGCCCTGCTGCAACGCAGCAGCGGCCAGGGCAGGGCCGCACTCCCAGAGCACCCGGTTGCAGCCACGGCCCGCCAACACCTCCAGGAGTTGTTGAGGCTCGCAGTGTTGCAAGGCCGTGAGCGTCACGCCGGCCATGCCAAGGGCATCCAGCCGTTGGGCGCGCTCGCGGTCGGCTCCGTCGCTAGCGACTCCATGGGCCACCAGGGTGGGAGCGACGGATTGATCCCAAAGCTGGGCCTGATCGGGCAAATCAAGACTGCGGCTCAGCACCACCCGCAAGGGCTCAGGCTGGCGCAGTCCGCGGCTCGTGAGCAGTGGGTTATCCCCCCGCACGGTGCCGCCCCCCACGATCACGGCATCACACTGGGCCCGCAAACGATGCACCCAGCTGCGTGCGCTGGGACCACTGATCCACTGGCTGGCGCCATTGGGCAAGGCCGTGCGGCCATCGAGGCTCATGGCCCACTTGAGAAGGCCCCAGGGGCGTCCGGTCTGCACGCGGTGCACGAAGGCCCGGTTCTGGTGGGCAGCGTCGACCTCCAACACTCCAGAGAGCACCTCCACTCCGGCATCGCGCAGCCGTTGCAAACCTCCGCCGGAAACACGAGGATCGGGATCGGTCAGCGCCACCACCACTCGAGCGATCCCTGCCTTAATCACGGCGTCGGTGCAGGGCGGAGTGCGGCCGTGATGGCAGCAGGGCTCGAGGGTGACCACCAGCGTGCCGCCCTTCGCGCGCTCTCCGGCCTGGGCCAAGGCCCCCACTTCGGCATGGGGTTCACCAGCCCGGGCATGAAACCCCTCCCCCACCAACGTGCCGGAGGCATCGAGCACCACGGCGCCCACCAGGGGATTGGGGCTGGTGTGGCCATCGGCCAAGGCCGCCAGCTGCAAGGCCCGGCGCATCCAGGGAATCCAGCGCTGATCAGAGTCAGCGACCGCCCTCATGACCCAAGAGGCTCCGTCTGCACCTCACGCCATTCACCCACCACATAGGGGGGGACGGGCATTTCGGTGAACACACCGGGAAGGAACAAACGCAGCGGGCGGTTGTTGCTGAGATCATTGAGCAGGGGATCGAGGGCGAACTCGGCTGCCGCCTCCCGGCCATCACTGGCCAGAACAGGATTCTCAAGGGTGATGTCGTCGAGCTGCCACTCCTTCACACCGGCCTGCACGAGCAGGGGGGCGGGATGCTCGAGGCGCAATTTGCCGGGATAACCCACAATCCTCAGCACCACAGGATTGCCAGGGGTTCCGGTGCGATAGGCCACCGCCTGCCAGCTCTGGTAATCGAGATCGCGCAGGCTTTCGAGGCTGCGCAGCATTGGTGCCCCGTTCTCATCCTGGTGTTCGTGCACCTGCGCGATCGCCACCCCAGGGGTGACGAGCAGCAGCAACACAGCAGCCAACAGTGAAACCAGTAAACGGCGCAGCAGATGCATCAGACCCGGGGGTGCTGCTGCCATCATCGGTGCTGAACTTCAGGACCGATGAGCACCAGGAATCTGCTGCCAATCGGTATGGGTCGCCCACAGGCCCCAGATCGCCATCGCCCGCAGGTAGTGGCAAGCCCGGAAGGTGTTCACCGCTGTGATCGCCTCAGGCGTGCGGAACTGCAGACCCCCGCTGTACACCTGCTCCACCACCGCTGAGCAGATCGCTTCCGCGGTTTGGCCTTCGCCCATCAGGCGGTAATAGCTGGCAATGCCGAAGTTGATGCCTGTCCACACCTCCAAGGGGTGGGTGCCATTGGGATCCAGGGGTGTGCCATCGCGGCGCAGGCCATTGGCCACCCCGAGGCTGCCGCCCTGGAACTTCTCAAAGCAGCTCTCCTTCACGGCCTTGAGCGTGCTGCGGCTGTTGGCCTCACTCACCACCGGCTCCAGCCCCAGCAGGCGCGCATAGAAATCACCACAGAGCTGATCGGCCATCACCACCGGCGTGCCGCTCTCGGCATCAATGTCGTAGTACTCCCCGTTCCACAGCAAACGATCGAAGTTGCTGCGCGACTGCTCAAGCCAACCGCTGAACTCACGCTGCTCCGCCGACGTATCCACACCGGTTGCGAGCTGCAAGGTCTGGCCAATCGCCAGGGCCGCCTCTAAGGCCGCAATCCAGAGCGCACCGCAGTAAGCACTCACCCCTTGGAGCGGCCAGTCATCGAAGGTTTGATCCGGCGCACCACCGTTATCAGGCAGACCGTCGTTGTTGGCATCAAACGTTTTCAGATAGCGCAGCGCTTCCACCGCCGATGGCCAGCACTCGGCCAGAAAGTTGATGTCTTCACCGCTCGGGGCCAACTTGAACGTGCGCCAGACCTGCAGCACGTAATCGCTGGCCAGGTCTTTCCAGAGATTGCAATCCTGATAGGCGGTGTAGTTGGTCGCATCCCACGGACATTCATTCGGTGCCCCCAAATCGTGGGGGGTCGCCCCTTTCACCTTGCGGTCAGCCTCCACCCGGCCCTTGCCCTGGGTGAAATACCAGCCGATCGGCCGCTGGGTGGCATCCGCCGCTGGAATCGCCCGAGCAAAACTGCGCAGCACCGCCTTATCGAGTTCCGGCCAGAGCTGCAGCAGCGCTAGGGAGCCATACAGACGCACATCGAGACTTTCGTACCAGGCGTAATCGAGGCACTCGAGCACTCCGAAACGACCGTGGGGATCCTCAGGCGTTGCCGCACTCCAGAGGCTTCCGCCACTGCAGAGGTCATAAAGCTCGTTGAACAGAGCCATACGCAAGGGCTCCGGCAGATCGCTGCGGTCCAACACCGGCTGCTGCCAGGCCTCGATCTGCTGCTTCCACTGCGACCAATCCCGCAGCGCTTCGGCAGCCACCGCCGCCGCCTGGTTGCCTTCAGCGCCAAAGAAATCGGTGTAGCGGCGCAGGGCACTGCTTCCTGTCGCAAAGGCCGTGACCGGCAGATCCCAGCTGATCACCACCGGAATCTCGATGCTTTGGCCCGGCGCCAACTGACACTGCACCGCGAGGGCCGCGCTGACCGGATCGTTCTGTCCGCTGCGGCGATCGTTGTTGCTCTCGGGAATGGTGCCGTCGGCACTGAAATGGCTCCACAGCTCATTGCCATCGCCGTGGGGATTCCAGCGACTGCAACGCTGAATCGTCACCCCTGGCTGATCAGACGTGGCAATGCACCATTGCCCCTCACCTTCGGCGATCGGAGTGGAGACGTTGCCCTCCAGCACGACTCCTTTCAGGTCGCCGTCATCGACCCAACGGTTGCGCTGCCCATCGGTGATGCCGATCGCCGGTGCGTAGTTGTGCTCAGGGCTGCCGTCGTCCCGGAAGTGCACCTCAGCTGAAGCATCGGTGTTGGTAAACCAACCGGTGGTGTTGCGCCAGCTCAACAACAACGACAGATCCAGCGGCTTGGTGGTGGGGTTGCGCAAGGTCCACACGAACACAGCCACCGGGTAGCTGGTGCGCTGATAATCCCCCGGCACGATGGGGCTGAAGGCTTCGCAGCGCACCTCGGCGTCATACACGCCCTCGTAACTGGTCCAGCTCAGGGGGTAGCGGGCGGCATAGGTCCCGGTGCTGCGCTCGGGCGTGCTGGCGGGATACCAATCCCACGCCGCTAGGGGCTCGCCGCCACCAACACGGGAAGCATCTGCCTCCGGTTTGACTGCCAGCGCATGGGCCCTCGTGCTGCTGCCGTTGCTTTCAAACAGGGCGAACTGGCAATCGGGCAGCACACCGAACCAGTGTTCTCCGCCATCGAGGTGCCAGAGGTTGATCGTTCCATCGGGTGCCCGGCCGATGCAACCAGCACCAAAGCCCCCCAAGGGCATGCCGTGGTTGGGGCCATCGTCGAGGTTGCTGGCATAGCGGACCGTGTAGGGGTTGGTCCAGCCCAGGCCAAACGGCCGGCTCCAGCTCGCCTGGGGCGGCTGCCAACGCTTGGCTTGCTTGCGACGGCCCAGCAGCGAACGCAGAGCAGAAAGTCCGAGCGGGGCCATGGAGAGGCAGAAAGTCGCCCCAGCCTGCCAGAGCTGAGGCGACAAGCCAGAGGGGCTCAGATGAACACTTGGCTCACCGTGCTCTCCAGAACATGGCCCGAGGAAGCGACCAGCTCAGCGTGATCACTGATAAACGCTTCCATTACCCCGGGCTCGGCCTGCATCACAGCACAAACCTTGGTGGGATCCTCTTTGCTCACGCCCCGATACAAGGAGGTAATGCCAGCCGCTGCCTGCAATGGCTTCGAGGCGTCATAGGTCGCCACCCATTCAGCAAAGCTCTTGTTAATCGTGAACGTGAGCACGTGGGTTTCGATCATCAGCGAATGCCTGAGCGCATGAAGCGCGCGGAACTTATCACTGATTGTCAGAAGGGTCGGTCAGAAGCCATCGTTCACCTCTGAGCCAGCGGTGGTTTCCGCATCGAGCAAAGCATCGAAGGTCACCGCCGTTCGCACCAGAGCCTGATAGCGCTGCAGAACCCGGCGATTGCGATCCAACCAGCGGGCGGCATCCGCAGGGGCCTCCCCACTCAAGCTGGTGCTGATGCCGGCAGGTCCCTCGGCATCCATCAGTTCAAGATCCGACTGCTGCGCAATCAGCGCCAGCAGGAGCTCATGCAAGCGTTCACGACGATCCCTTGCCATGCGCTCAGTCCTGGGGATGACGACAGTTCAGTCTTTCGTAGTCAGCTCGAAGCTCCCGGTAGCCG
This sequence comes from Synechococcus sp. HK01-R, assembly GCF_014217855.1. Taxonomy (NCBI): domain Bacteria; kingdom Bacillati; phylum Cyanobacteriota; class Cyanophyceae; order Synechococcales; family Synechococcaceae; genus Synechococcus; species Synechococcus sp. HK01-R. The sequence goes on from NZ_CP059059.1 coordinate 2,354,831, forward strand.
CTGGTCTGTCGCGTCAACATCTGGCTGGCCTGCTCCGCCCGCGCTGGATTCTTCCCTGAAGCCTGGGACTCCGCAATCAGGGCGCGGTTGCGCGCCATCGAGGCCCCCATGGACTGCATCAATCGGCGGATCTGCGTGCAGTCGTTGAAAGCAAGCGCCGGCGACCCTGCCGCGAGGGCAAACAGCAGTGGGGCCAAAAACAGACGCATCGCGTCGGAGCCGATCAACAGGGCGTCAACGTACCTCCAAGCAGCGCCTGCAGGTGTTGCTCGGCCGCAGGGTCCAGCTGCACGGGCTGGGCCCGGTAGGTTCGGGCCTGCTCAACCCGCTGGGCAATCGCCGGGCCCGCTGTTGACCAGTCGCCAAGGCGAAGGTCTCCGTAGAGCTGCTCCAGCGTCTGCAGTGGTGCTGTGATCAGATCGTTGTAGGCGATCTCCACGAGGTGGCCCTCAGGAATCAGTGAGCGATGGGCTTCAAAAGCCTCCAGCAATTGCTCGTGAGCCCAGACGGTCTCCTCCACCTGGCGGATGACATCCGGTGGCGATTGCAGTCCCACCAGATCGGCAAGCAACTGCTTCACCTGCACCAAGGAACGGATCGAGTCGATCGGCTCCCTCCGCAACAGCACGAAACGGGCACGCGGGAACAGGCGCAGCAACATGGGCACCCGGGCCATGTGGGCGGAATTCTTGATCACCAGATGGCTCTTGCCCGCACCGTCGTGCAGCCAGGTGAGACGGGTAAACCACAACAGCGTCGACGCCAACGACCGTCCCTCCGCAAGCACGCTATGGCGAAAGTGGCGGAGATAATCGCGAGGGAATGCCATCCCCGCCATGTTCGTGTCCATGGTCAGGCGAGCGAGGCCAATCTCATCCTCCTGAGGATCATCGGCAGACCAAGGCACAGCATCAATCGGGCGGTGCGCACTCATCAGCTTCTTAAGCAATGGTCGGATCAGCGGCTTAAGCAGCAGCGCCACCTGGGGAGCCATGGTGAGGCTGTTGCGGGCAGTCGCTGCCGCTGGATCAGCAGCCAACAACTGATGCAGATACGTGGTGGCACTGCGCCAGTGACCGACCACGATCACCGGATCATCCGGGCAGTCAACACCGCGCCATCGAATGCAAAGCCAGAGGTCCTGACACCAGGCCAGGGGCTCCACCAGCAGACCGCTGCAACTGAGAGCCAACGCCAGCGGCAGCCGCCGTCGCTCAAGACGACCGCGGCGTAAAGCCTGCAAGAGGGTGGAGGGACGCAAAAACCCGGCAGCTACAAGGCGATCCAGGCTTCTGGCTCTCAGCATTGTGAGAAATCGTCCATCGCCGACTATTCCTAACGAACATGGCCGGTAACTTGCAATCAATGCATTAGTTGGAATTGACGGCGGCGCTAGTGCAAACCAGCTCCTTTCCTTGCCTGGTTTCCCCCGGCCCGAAAGCGTCTGACCTGAGTTGGAGCACACCGTTCCGAAGCGCCACCGAACTCACCCAATCACTCGCTCGCCTCGGCAAAGACTTCAACGCCCTCCAGCTCAGTCAGGGCCAGCTGCAGGGCCGCATCTCGGTGGTCCACCTGCTGGGTATCAGCCTGCTGGAGATCCAGACCAACCAGCTGTTACTGCTCAACGGTGAGAGGGGAGACGACTGCACGGCTTTCGCTCTGGAGTCGAGTAACACCATCGACGACCACAAGGTTCATGGCAAACCCATCAATCCCAACTCCCTCCATGGGTTCAAAAGTGGATTGAATGAATCGTTCTTCTCGCTCACCGCTGGATCAACCTCTTACATGGTGGTGACCTCAACCACGCGCTTCCATCGCTACCTGATGCACTGCGGCCAGGAGCACTTGGTGGAGCTCCTGGGGCGGTGCAATGGCGTCACGCTGAATCAAGACCACCACCGGGCCCTCTGCCGGATCATCGCGACCCTGTTCAACGACCCCACAACAACAGCAGCCGATCGCCAGCTGAACAGCTCATTGCTGCAAACCTGCCTGCTCAATGGCCTGGTCGAATCACAAGCTGATGAGTACGTCACCCATCAGCCAAAGGCACGTCATGATCTGATTCGGGAACTCGTGCATTGGGGCTTCCAGAACGGCCACCAACCCCTGAACCTCGATGATGTGAGCCGTGCGCTCTACACCTCGCGCCGCACGCTGATCCTGGGGTCCAAAGAGAGCACCGGCATGGGTCCGATGGAGCTGCTGCGATCGATCCGCCTCGAGCAGGTGAACTGGATGCTGCGCTCTCCAGCCACACGAGCGGCATCGAAGCTTCATTCCATCAGCGAGGTCGCTCAACACTTTGGCTTCCGCAGCCGCGGAAACTTTGCGGCCATCTACCGCCAGCATTTTGAGGAGTCACCACGGGACACTCTTCTGGCGGCCGCCTGATCACAATGACCTCATGATCGAGGTCATCGGCACCGATGCCGGCGCACCCGCCACCCTGGCGGCGCCGCAGCAGCAACTGCTTCGTGAAGCTGCGTTGATCGCCGCACCCCGGCGTCTGCACCCAGCACTCACCCGTTGGCTGGGGAGTGAGCACAACGCGGAGTTGATCGCGAGCGATGCGCCGCTCAGCCTCTGCGACACCCTGCAGCAGCAATCGAACCAAGTCTGTTCTGTCGTGCTGGCCAGTGGCGATCCGCTCTGGTTCGGCATCGGCCGCACCCTGATCGAACGTCTGGGGCCGACGCAGCTTCGTTTCCATCCAGCCCCGTCATCCCTCCAACTGGCCTTCGCCCGGTTTGGGCGTCCCTGGCAGGACGCCCAGTGGCTCAGCCTGCATGGGCGTGACCCGATGGCGCTAACGCAGCGGCTGCAGCAACGACCCAAGGCCTTAGCGGTCCTGACCGACCCCAGTCGCGGGGGCGTCGATGAGGTGAGAGGAGTCCTGCACAGCAGCGGCTTGGAAGCGGCCTATGCGCTCTGGCTGTTCGAAGCACTGGGGCACCCCGAGGAGCGTGTGCGCCAGCTCGACCCCACGGATCTCACCCCCTCTGATCTCCATCCTCTGCACTTGGTGGTGTTGCTGGCGGGCGAGGCTCCTGCCCCGGAGCCAGAGGCCTTACCCCTCTTTGGCCTAGATGACGGCGTGTTCCTGCAACACGACGACCGCCCTGGGCTGATGACCAAACGGGAAGTGCGCATCCAGCTGCTGGCCGAGCTGGAGCTGCCGGCGACAGGGGTGCTTTGGGACCTTGGAGCCGGCACCGGCAGTGTTGGCCTGGAGGCGCTGCGCTTACAGCCAGGCCTCCAGCTCTTAGCGATCGAACGGCGGGGGGGCGGGGCGCACCTGATCAAAGCCAATGCCGAGCGCCTGGGGGTGCAAGCAGCGGCCGTGCTGGAAGCTGATGCCCTGTCCATCATCCAGAGCGGCGATGGTTCCGGCGCTGACCTTCCGGAGAGCTTGCAACGCCCCGACCGGGTGCTAGTTGGTGGTGGAGGCAAGGATCGTGCCGCCCTACTCAATGCAGTGCTGCAGCGACTGAACCCCGGCGGCGTGGTCGTGATCCCCCTGGCCACCCTCGAAGCCCTGGCGGATCTGCGAGCACTCCTGGAGCGCGCAGACCTGAAGGTGAGGGTGAGTCAGCACCAAGCCTGGCGTGGTCAGCCCCTGAGCGATGGCACCCGGCTGGCGCCGATGAATCCTGTGCTGGTGCTCAAAGGAAGCCTTCCAGGGCCTTGAGCAGCAGAATCGAAACCAAGCCCGCAGCGATCGCCATGCCTCTCCAGAAAGACCGTCAGGTGTCCCCCCTGCGCATGAAGATCACCCTGTTGATCGCTGGCTTCGGGCCGCTGGTGGCCATCGGCCTGTTTCTGCAATCCAAAGGCTTCTTTGGCTGAAGCCAAAGCGAACGCCAAGACTAGGCAAACGGCACGATTTCGTTACGGCAATGACACGTTCTCGTGACCAATGTCGTCGATGGCCACGGGATCACCGACCTTGATTCCCAGGCGCGCCGCCTCACCCGCACCGATCTCCACCACCCCATCGGCGAAATCAGCGCGGCCGTTGCCATCCGCATCCGCCCAGTAGGACGGGCAAGGTTGAGCCCGACAGATCGGCACGTTGCTCTGAATCGCCAGCACCCGCCCGCGACGTACAAACACCATGTCGAGCGGGGCGATGGTGTTGAACATCCAGAAGCGCAGGGGCTGAGACGGCACGAACGGGAACCACATGCCCCGCAAGGGGGGCAGGGCCGGGCGCTGCATCAGACCGAGGCGCTGCTCCTGGGGTTCATCAGCCACCTCGAGCAGCACACAGGCCTCGCGGCGATCGGCTACGCACCAGCGTGCCTCGAGGGGCAGCTGCTGCGGTGGAAGCGGAGGAGCACCCTCCACGCTCAGGGGCGCTCCATCTGAGGCATGCCGTCATTAAGGCAGTAGCCGCGGCCGCGGATCGTATGGATCAGTCGCTTTTCCCCACCCTCTTCAAGCTTCTGGCGCAGGTAGCGCACATACACCTCGATCACGTTGCTCGCCGTGCCCTGATCGTCGTTCCAGACCTCTCTCAAAATCTGCTCGCGGCTGAGCACCTCGCCGCGGTGGGCCAGCAACAGCAACAGCAGCGAATACTCCCGCGCTGTGAGCGCCACAGGTCGACGGCCACGGCGCACCTGACGACAGGTCGGCTCCACGGTCAGATCAGCCACCTGGAGCAGGGTGGGCTGGTGACCGTTGCGCTCCTGAATCCGCAGATGCAGGCGCAGTCGCTGCAGAAGATCGCTGGTGCCGAGCGAGGAAAGCCAGAAGTCGTCCGCCCCTGCGGAGAGGCAGATTTCGCGGGCCTCCACGCTGTCGTTCTCTACATCAAGGAGAATCGGCATCGATCCAAACCGGGAGCGCAGGTCAGCAACGCGAGCCGACTGATCGGAAGCCAACACAGCCGCCAGAGGAGATTCGCCATCGGCTGGAAGCGCGGCGGCCATCCCAGCCGACCAGTCGAGGGGGCGGTACCCAGACGCCTCGAGTCGGGCCGCCAGGGCCACAGCCCCCTCTCCAACCAACAGCACCGGAGCGTTCATCGTCATGGCCGATCGGGCTTGGCGACATGGGGCAACCCCCATCCCAGTTTGTTGCGCAGCACCTGAAAAAACTCATGGTCTGACAGGCGCACAAAGCGCACCGGATGCTCGCTGCGACGAATCAGCACCCGATCTTCCGGCCACACATAGCAACCGGCACTGCCGTCCACCACCATCATCAAGCGCTCTGGGGTGGCGGGAAACACGGTGACCGGCTCGCGGTCACTGAACACAAGGGCGCGGGATGCCAGGGAATGGGGGGCAATGGGAGTCAACTGCAGCACCGGGCAGTCGGGTGTGATCACAGGCCCCCCTGCGCTGAGGGCATAGGCCGTCGAGCCTGTGGGCGTCGAAAGAATCACCCCATCGGCGGAGATGTCCACCGGCGCGTGGCGCCCGATCGCGATCTCGAAGTGACACATGCTCGTGAGCGGCTCGCGGTGCAGCGCCATCTCGTTAAGGCAGAGGGCCTCCCAGCGACGCTGCTCACCGCGCATCACACTCACCACCAAACTGGCGCGCTCCTCGATCGTCCATTGCTCGGTGAGCACCTGTTCCAGGGCCCGGTCGAGATCATCGAGATAGGCCTCTGCCAGGAAGCCGAGGTGGCCGGTGTTGATCGTGAGAATCGGCACGCCCACAGGGGCGGTTTGGCGAGCCGCCGAAAGCACAGTGCCGTCACCGCCCAGCACGATCGCCAGGGCCATGCTCGGCTCAAAGCCCTCAGGCACACAAGCGTTGTAGCCCAGCAGGCGCAGATGCTGATCAGGGTTGGCGAAGCCGACCATGCCGCCGGAGCTGCTGGCACGCACCACCTCATGGCCGCAGCGCTCCAGCCTGGCCTGGATGGTCTGGGCCGTCTCAACGGCCAATGGCTTGCCGTCATTCACGATCAGTCCGACCCGGGGCACCGACCGCATCCACGCAACAGCTCCGCCACTTTATGAGAAGTGGAGCCTCCCTGGCTTAAGCCAGGGCTCAGAACTGCTCGAGGAAACGCAAATCGCTCGTGTAAAGCCGGCGGATGTCATCGATGCCGTGGCGCACCATGCAGAAGCGCTCCACACCCAAGCCAGCCGCAAAGCCGCTGTAACGCTCCGGGTCGAGCCCCAGACCCTCCAGCACAGCCGGATCGACCATGCCGCAGCCCATCACCTCGAGCCAGCGCCCCCTCCACTGCACATCCACCTCAGCGGAAGGCTCTGTAAACGGGAAATAACTGGCACGAAAGCGCACCGGCAGATCCCCAAAAAAGGCCTTCAGAAACGCCATCACCGTGCCGCGCAGGTGGCTGAAGTCCAGCCCTTCATCGATCGCCAGCACTTCCACCTGGTGGAACACCGGAGAATGGGTGGCGTCGACGGCATCGCGGCGATACACCCGACCAGGGGCAACGATCCGCACCGGCGGTGGAGTCTGCTCGAGGTGGCGAATCTGCACCGGTGAGGTGTGGGTCCGCAGCAGCAGGTTGTCGCTGAGATAGAAGGTGTCCTGCATGTCCCGGGCCGGATGGTCCGGGGGAATGTTGAGGGCGGTGAAGTTGTAATGATCACTCTCCACCTCGGGGCCCTCAGCCACCTGGTAACCGAGGCCGCAGAACAGATCGACGATCTCTTCACTGGTGGTGATCAAGGGATGGCGATGGCCAGCGGGGATGCCACTGGGAGGAGCCGTCACATCGAGGGTTTCCGCCGCAATGCGTGCCTCCAGAGCTTCGCTTTTCACAGCCTGCAGCCGTTGACTGAGCAGCTCCTGCACCTGGGTTTTCAGCACATTGGCCCGCTGGCCCACCAAGGGACGCTCATCACCTGGAAGCTTGCCCATGGCGCCGAGCACACCCGAGAGGCGCCCTTTCTTCCCGAGTAGGCCCACCCTCAGCTGCTCGAGCGCCTCGGCATCGGCGGCGGCGGCAATCGCCTCGGCGGCTTCAGCTTCCAGGGCCTCCAACTGATCGGTGAGCTGCTGGAGTGACACGGTGGCGCTCACGGCATCGGATTCTCGGCGACTGACTGTAGGCAGCCATCACGCTTAGGTTCCCCCCAGAGCCATCGGATGCCATGTCCCCGCTGCGGATTCTGATCAGCAATGACGACGGCGTCTTCGCCGCCGGTATCCGGGCCCTGGCCGCCGCCGCCGCCAGCCGCGGCCACCAGGTGACGGTGGTCTGCCCTGATCAGGAGCGCTCTGCCACAGGGCATGGCCTCACCCTGCAGACGCCAATCCGAGCGGAGCGGGCCGATGAGCTGTTTGATCACGGCATCACCGCCTGGGCCTGCAGCGGCACTCCAGCCGACTGCATGAAGCTGGCCCTGTTCGAGCTGATGGACCAACAGCCAGATCTTGTGCTGTCGGGAATCAATCACGGCCCCAACCTGGGTACCGATGTGTTCTGCTCCGGCACCGTGGCCGCCGCGATGGAGGGCACCTTGGAGGGACTGCCGGCGATGGCCATCAGCAGCGCCTGCTTCCAGTGGCGCAACTTCGAGGGCGCCGGTGAGCTGGCCGTGGACATCGCCGAAGCGGCCCTGGCCGACGGCTGGCCGGAGAACCTGCTGCTCAACCTCAACATCCCTCCCTGCCGGCCAGAGACGATGGGCCCACTGCGTTGGACCCGCCTCTCAATCCGCCGCTACGACGAGCAATTCAGCCCCCGCGTCGATCCCCGCGGCCGCACCTACTACTGGCTAGCAGGGGAGGTGGTCGAGGACCTGGAGTCCGGCGGCGATGGTCCACGGGACTGGCCCACCGATGTGGCCCAGATTCAGGCCCACGCCCCTTCTCTCACTCCGATCCAGCCAGAACTGTTCTGGCGCGGATCCCTCAGTGGTCTGCCGGAGCTGCGGCTGGGCGATCAATTGGTTCGATAAATCCTCTGCAGCAGCCAGAGAGAGAAGATCAGCCCGAGGGTGTGGGCAAACAACACCTGGGTGTTGCTCAGCACTGAAAGCATCTCGATCGAGGTGATCGGGTAACCCACCAGGCTCCGGGCACTGGTGCCTCCCACCGGTGACCCGAAGAAGCCCGGTGCCTGCAGAGAAGCCTGCACGAACAGGCTTCCAGCCAAAGACTGATAGCCAACGGCTGCGAGCACGAGCCCCAGCAAATCCGCGAGAAGACCACGCTTGAGCAGGCGGCTGGCCTCACCGCGACTCGGCCTGGCGTTGCTGCCCAAGGCACGCCCGAGACGCACGATCAACCAACCCTGCCAGAGGCTGTAAAGCAGCACAAAGAACGAGAGTGTGGTGAGCGACAGGCCAGGGCCGAGGCCAAGGGCACGCTCTGAGTTCCGAGCCAGGCTGCCGCCGATGTTGTTGAACAGCAGCACACCCACCACCACCACCCCAAGGGCGGTCTGAATCCAGAAGCGGATCCATGCCATCCGGCGCACCCCAAGGGCCAGCTGCTGGAAGTCGAGGCGATCGGCCATGCGCGGATGAACGGCGTTCGTCCAAACTTGCCACTAACCAACGCCGGATGCACGGCTGCCCTTGATTCCCCTCTGCTCACCTCAGCAGGCCCGCAGGCCGACGGCCCTGGCCCTCGGCAGTTTTGATGGTCTCCATGCCGGACATCGGCGCGTGATCGAAGCGATCACGCGCGAGCCGCTCGGGGGTATCCCCAGCGTCGTGAGCTTCTGGCCCCACCCTCGGGAGGTGCTTCATGGCGAGCCGCGGCTGCGCCTTGATCTGCCGTCGGAAAAACTGAACCTGCTCGAACCGCTAGGGATCGAACAGCTGGTGCTCGTTCCCTTTGACCAGCAGCTGGCTCAGCTGAGTGCCGAGACCTTCGTTCACACCGTGTTGCTCGAGGCTCTCCAGGCGCGCCACATCGCTGTGGGAGCCAACTTCCGCTTTGGCCGTGGCCGCAGTGGTGACACCAACACCCTGCGCCTGCTCTGCGAGCAAGCCAACGTGAAAGTCAGCGTGCTGCCGATCCTGGAGGACGACGGAGGACGCATGAGCAGCAGTCGAATCCGAAACGCCCTCAGTGAGGGAGACCTGAACGCTGCGACCCAGCTGCTCGGGCGCCCTTACCGCTTCAGCGGACGGGTCGTACGCGGACGGGGCCTTGGGCGCGAACTGGGCTGGCCCACGGCCAACCTTCAGGTGGATGGCCGCAAATTCCTACCCGGACTGGGGGTCTATGCAGCCTGGGCGATCGTCGGCGACCAAGATCAACCCCTGCCAGCGGTGATGAACCTGGGCCCGCAACCCACCGTGGATCCCACCTCTCCCTCAGCGGTCGAGGTGCATCTGCTCGATACCCAAATGGAGCTGGAAGGCCGCGAACTCACCGTGGAGCCGGTGACACGTCTCAGAGGTCAGGAACGCTTTGCAGGACTGGACGCCCTGAGCGCCCAGATCGGCCGCGATGCCCAGCAGGCACGGATGCTGCTTCAGACACCGGTGGGGTAAGCGTTCGTCAGCCCCCAGACGATGAACACGCCGATTCCACCCAGCAGAACGATCCCCCAGACCAGCACGTGCATCGTGCTCTCGGATCCACCGTTGTCCATGGCCGCTTGGGAGCATGCGATCCTGCCAAGACTGCCATGGAATCGATGGTTGTCGCCCCCCTCCGCGACCTGCGTGTGGCTCGGCTGATCGACGCCAATCTCGACCGAGCCCGCGAGGGACTGCGGGTTGTTGAGGATTGGTGCCGCTTCGGCCTCGATCGCCAGGACTTAGTGGTCACCCTCAAGGACTGGCGGCAGCAGCTGGGAGCACTGCATCACGACAGCTACAAACAGGCCCGCTCCACAGCCACGGATACGGGCGCCGGCCTGAGCCATCCCGCCCAACAGCAACGCACAGAGACCCAGGCGGTTGTGGCCGCCAACTGCGCCAGGGTGCAGGAGGCCTTACGGGTGCTTGAAGAATTCGCGCGGGAAACCCACGCTGAATTAGCCCACTCCGCCGCATCGATCCGCTACGGCCTCTATGACCTGGAGATGACGATTCAGCGGGCTGGGCGACGCCAGCAGCGTCTGAGCCAACTGCAAACCAGCCACCTGTACCTGATCACGTCACCGGTTGAAGGCCTGGTTCAGCAGGTGGACGCCGCCCTCCAGGCGGGAGTGACGCTCGTGCAATACCGGGCCAAGGAAGGCCATGACCGCACACGCCTGGAGGAGGCGCGAGCGCTGGCGGCGCTCTGCCGGCGGCATCAGGCCCTGTTCATCGTCAACGACCGCATCGATCTAGCCCTACTGGTTGATGCCGATGGCGTGCATCTCGGTCAAGACGATCTCCCCACCTCTGAAGCCCGGAGCCTGATCGGTGAAGAGCGACTGCTCGGTCGCAGCACCCATCAGCTAGATCAACTGCTGCGAGCGCAACAGGACGGTTGCGACTACGTCGGGGTCGGCCCCGTTTTCGCCACCGCCACCAAACCGGATCGCAGCGCCCGAGGCCTGGATTGGGTGCGAGAGGCCAGTCGCCACGCCACGATCCCCTGGTACGCCATCGGCGGCATCGATGCCGCTCGCATCGCACCGGTCCGAGAAGCCGGTGCCACCCGCGTGGCGGTGGTGCGAGCGATCATGGAAGCGACCGACCCCCTGGTTGCCAGCCGCGAGCTGCTGGCAACCCTCGGCTGATTCCCCTCCCCATGGCGACACTCCAACTGCAGGTGAATGGCGAGCGCCGCGAACTTTCACCAGCTCCGCAGCATCTCGCACAAGCCATCGAGCAACTGGGGCATCACCCCCGGCTGGTGGTGGTGGAGTTCAACGGGCTGATCCTGACCCCTGATCGCTGGCAGGACCAGCCGATTCAGAACGGTGACAGCCTGGAGATCGTCACCATCGTGGGCGGTGGTTCCTAGAGTCGTTGCACCGATGAGTCCAGTCTGCAACGCATGGCGATTCCCCGGAGCCAACCTCTTCCGAACCGCTCCCTGAAGAGGCTGCTGAACCGCTGCCTCTCGGCACTCCTGGTGCCAGCACTCCTGATCGGCCTGCTGGTGATCCAACCGCAAGCCAGTGAGGCCGCAAGCGGTGGCCGGATCGGAGGCGGCAGTTTCCGCGCTCCCTCCATGCCCCGCAGCGGTGGCTACAGCCGCAGCTATGGCGGTGGCTACAACCGCGGCTACGGCGGTGGAATCGGCTTCCCGTTCATCATCCCGATCTTCGGTTTCGGCGGAGGGGGCCTGTTCGGCTTCCTGATCCTGATGGCGATTGTGGGGGTGCTGGTGAACGCTTTCCGTGGGGCTGGCAGTGGTGGCGGCGGCAACAACGCCCTGACTGGAGAGCGCTACGGCGGCGGAGCCATCAGCGCCGGCCCGGTGACCATGATCCAGATGCAGATCGGACTGCTCGCCAGCGCCAAGGCCCTGCAGAACGACCTGCGCCAGCTGGCAGCCTCCGCCGATACCAGCACCCCCAGTGGCCTCCAACGGGTGCTGCAGGAAACCACCCTCGCCCTGTTGCGCCAACCAGACCTCTGGGTTTACGCGAATGTCGAAACCGGCAACGTGCCATTCAACGCAGCGGAAGCCACGTTCAATCGCCTCTCGATGACGGAACGCAGCAAACTGCGCGCTGAACTCACCAGCAACGTCAACGGCCAGAGCAGCACCTCCTCCGAACAAGACCGTGGCGATGCCGATGCCACCAATGACTACATCGCCGTCACCGTCTTAGTGGCCAGCCGTCGGCCGGTCACGCTGAAACAAGTCGAGACCGGTGAAGGGCTTCGGGAAGCCCTGCGCATCCTCGGATCCACCGCTTCGAGCGACCTGATCGCCCTTGAAGTGATCTGGCAGCCCGACGGAGCCGGAGACGTGCTCAGCGCCGACGAGCTCGTGACGGCATACCCGAACCTGCAGCATCTCTGAGCGAAGCTTCAGAAAATCTTCCGCTCCAAAGGTTGAGCGCTCCGAGGCAATCAAGCTCTTGCTGCCTAGCTTGAGTTGATTAAGAACTCCCTCCTTGGCACCCACTTCTCGCCCCGATCCCCGTGCCATGCAATGGCAGAACAACGGAGAGCTTGATCAGGGCGATCTGTTCGAGCTGGTGCGTCACCTCAGGGATGTGGAGTCGCCGACCCACAGCAATGAACTGTGGCGTCTGGGCAGTAAGTACGACAAAGCCGACTGATCCCATCACCCCCCCTTGCCGGCGTGGGAAGCCTGACGCATCGTTTGGCCAGCACTGTCTGACGCATGGCTAGCAGACCCATTCAGTGGGTGAACTCACCCGTCCTGATGGAAGCGATGCTGCGTTACGAACAGGGCCTGTTGCCCCGTTCCATGCAGCTCTGGGTGGAGCAGATGTTTGAACTGGATGGCTCTGAGACCACCAGTGGCCTGCTGCCTTCCTCCTTCGACGCCTCAGTCGACTGACGCCTGCAGGATGCGCAACGCAGCCATCGCAGCGCCATAGCCGTTGTCGATGTTGACGACTGCGAGTCCAGGGGCGCAGCTGGCCAGCATGCCGTCTAGGGCCGCCCGGCCTCCAGCACTGACGCCGTAGCCGACCGACACGGGCACACCGATGACCGGCTGAGGCATCAACCCAGCCAGCACGGTGGGTAGAGCACCCTCCATGCCGGCGCAGGCGATCAGCACTCTCGAGGAGCGCAACAATGGCAAACGCTCCAGGAGACGGTGCAGACCCGCGACTCCCACATCGAGCATCAGAGAGGCTGCCACTCCATGGAACTCCAAGGCCAGCTGCGCTTCCTTGGCCACCGGAAGATCACTGGTGCCACCGCTCAGGATCGTGACTGGCGCCTCAGACGCGTTCTGGTCAAGGGGATGGTGACCGCAGCTGAGGCAGCGGGCCTGATCGTGCCATTGCAGGCGGAGATCAGGCAGCAACGCCGCCACATCAGCGGCTTTGCCAGCATCCACGCGTGTCACAAGCGCCGCTTCGCCGCGGCCGTGGAACGACTCCAGAATCGCCGCGATCTGCTCAGCCGTCTTGTGCTCCCCCCAGATCGCCTCGCTGATGCCTAAGCGACGGCGACGATCCCAGTCGAGATGAGCTGTCAAGGTCATTGCGGCAGCAGTTCGCCTTCAAAGACCAGCGGGAATGGATTGCCCTGACGCTGCCCTGTGCCCTCACGCGCTAGCTGCTCAAAGCGCTGTTGCACAGCCTCCACCTCCTGTTCTGGAATCGCTTTCCAGGCTTCCCTGCTGCTCCAGCGGATCAGCAAGGTGCCTTCCTCGGCCTCGGGATCCCAGAGCAGATCACGCCCCAGAAACCCCTCTTGGTGGGCAAGCCAGGGTTCCCAGCTGCCCTGCTCGGCCTCCAGCCAAGCTTGCCGGGCGGCCTCCGGCACCTTCACCTTGAGATGCTCGATCACCGCAGCGTCGTCGCCACCCTGCGGATCAGCCATCGCGGCGAAACGCGCCTGGGCAGGGGAGCTGAACAGCACAGCCAAGAACAGGGCAAGGCTCAAAACCTTACGCAGCAATCCTGAAAAGTGGCGGGTCACTGAGTGGCGGGTCGCTGAGTAGCGGGTCACAGCGCCTGGAGCAGCGCGACCGCCTGAGCGGAGATTCCCTCTTCCCGCCCCTCAGGGCCGAGCTTCTCGTTGGTGGTGGCCTTCACCCCCACCTGCTCAGGTTCGATGCCGATGCGCGTGGCAATGGCACAGCGCATCGCCTCAATGTGAGGTTTGAGCTTGGGGCGCTCAGCGACCACCACCGAATCGAGATTCAGCACCTGCCAACCGCGCTCCCTGACAAGAGCCACGACCTGCTCCAGCAGCACCAGGCTGTCGGCCCCCTTCCAGCGGGGATCATCCGGGGGGAAGTATTTGCCGATATCCCCCAGGGAGAGGGCACCGAGCAGGGCATCCATGATGGCGTGCACCAGCACATCGGCATCGCTATGCCCGTCTAGGCCGAGGCCATCGGGATGGTGCAGTCGCTGACCGCCCAAAATCAGTGGCCGCCCTGGCACGAGACGGTGGATGTCGTAGCCGTTGCCGATGCGGAGCTGCATAGGGCCTAGGTCAAGGCGTCCATTCTTGATGACCGACAGCCCTACTGCTGTTGCTGTTGCTGTTGCTGCCAGCGGGTGAAGAGGTCTGGCCTGCGCTCCGCGGTTCGCTGCTCGCGCTGCTGCTGCCGCCAGTGTTCGATCGCGCCATGATCGCCACTGCGCAACACATCGGGCACGGACAGACCGCGGAACTCTGCGGGGCGGGTGTAGTGAGGATGCTCGAGCAACAGATCGCTATGGCTTTCCTCCACGAGCGAATGGGCCGTGCCGACGGTGCCCGGGAGGAGACGCACCACCCCGTTGATGATCGTCATCGCCGGCAGCTCACCACCTGTCAGCACAAAATCCCCCAACGACACCTCCTCATCCGCCAGAGGTCTGATCCGTTCATCAAAACCCTCGTAGTGCCCGCAGAGCAGCACGAGCTGATCGCAATCGTCAGCCCAGCGCTGCAGATCCGACTGGCCAAGGGGCGTCCCCTGCGGTGTCATCAGCAACACGCGGCGCCGGGGCAGCACCGGAATCGCCTCCACGGCGGCATAGACCGGCTCCGGCTTGAGCACCATGCCAGCGCCACCGCCATAGGGCTCATCGTCAACCTTGCGATAGCGATCGGTGGCGTAATCGCGAGGATTATGAAGGTGCAGCTCGGCAATGCCGGCAGCGAAGGCTCGACCGATCACACCCAGCTCTTCGAGAGGAGCGAAGGCATGGGGAGCCAGGCTCACCACATCCAGGCGGAACGCAGCCATTGCGATCAGGAGCCTGGAGCTGTGACCCGGCGGATCTCCGAGCAGAAACTGGCCTGCCTCGGCGTCCCGTCCCGATCCATCAGGGTGGTGCTGCGTAGGCGCAGATTCGCCTTGGTGAACCAGATCCGCTCGCGCAGGCTGGCGCCAGCCTCAGCGGGCAGGGTCAGCTCCAGACAGCCATCACCGTGCAGTTGCCACTGGCCACTCTGATCGCCCTGGCTTGCCTGCAGAACCAAGGCACCGTCTGCGGCAAAACGCATTGAAGCCAGCTGACGTCCCTCACCGTTCCTCACCTCCAGGCTGGGGCCAGCGTCAGACGCACCCTCCACGCACTCCATCACCAGCTCCCCACGCTCACAGCTGTGCCAGTCCTCGGAACCATCGAGCTGGAACACGCTGCGCAGACTCATCCAGCGCCCGTCGCAAAGTTGCAGGAACGCGCCGAGATCAGTGGGCGGGAAGGGGAGGTCGGTCATCCGCCTATCTTCTCAGCCCTGGTCCCCCAGCCGTCTTCACTCCTCGGCATAGCCCAATTCCGCAAGCCGGGCCGGCTTACTTCGCCAATCGGGCACCACCTTCACGAACAGCTCCAGATAGACAGGACCATCGATCAGGGTCTGCATCTGCAGGCGGGCGCCCTGACCAATCGTTTTGAGCATCGCCCCCCCTTTGCCGATCAGGATCCCCTTCTGGCTCTTGCGTTCCACCAGCACGGTGGCGAGCACGGCGGTGCGGGGCTTGCCCTTGCCCTTCGAGGGCATGTCCTCCACCCGGTCGATCTGCACCGCCACGCTGTGGGGCACCTCTTCACGGGTGTGGGTCAGCACCTGCTCGCGAATCAGTTCTGCCATCAGCAACCGCTCCGGCTGATCGCTCACCATGTCAGGGGGGTACAACTGCGGCCCTTCCGGCATCAGCGCGCTCACCGCCGTCACCAGCTCCGTGCAGCCCTGGCCATCGAGGGCCGAGCAATGGTGCACCGACCAATGGCTGCCGTCGAGCAACTCCCGATAGGCCGCGTCCGCCTCCGGCTTCCTAGCGGGAGGCACCAGATCCCATTTGTTGAGCACCACCTGCACGGGCAGGCGCTGCTGACGCAGCAAATTGACGATGAAGGCATCACCGCCGCCAGGAGCTTCGCAGGCCTCCAGAAGCAGCAACACCTGATCCACCTCACCGATGGCCGCGCGCGCGCTTTGCACCAACCGCTCCCCCAGCAGGTGATGGGGTTTATGGATCCCAGGAGTATCCACCAAAATCAGCTGGGCCTCCGGGGTGGTGAGGATCGCCCGCAGCCGGTTGCGTGTCGTTTGCGCCACCGGTGATGTGATCGCCACCTTGTCGCCCACGAGCTGATTCACCAAGGTCGACTTGCCCACATTGGGCCGACCGATTAGGGCCACAAAACCGGAGCGGTAAGGCTGTGAGGAAGCTTCCATGCCTTCAGCATCGCCTCTGGGCCCACCACCTGCCCATAGGCTGAGCGCGAGGACGACAGCAGTCATGAGCACGCTTGAACCCACCTTTCAGCAGGCGATGGAGATCGCCGCCAGCTGGTTGCAGCAATGGGATGGGGAGGAAATCAGTGATGAAGTGATGGCCGATCGTGTGGCTGAGCTGGTCGCCAGTCGCGATGGCGCCCGCGGCTTCTTCGTGGTGAGCCTTGCCGGCGACAGTGCCCTGATGGACCGGCTGCCGGAACCACTCGTCATCAAGCTGCGGGAAGCGGGCGATGGCGTGGTGGATCTCACCGCCCGCAACCTGGCCATGAGCGCGGCGATGGTGGTCCACCACCGCAACAACGGCGATGAGCAGCAGGCCGCTGGCTCGGAGCGGGTCAACGCCCGGTGCTGCGAATTGCTGCGCCAGCTGGATCCCCACCAAGTCAAAGAGCGTCTTGAGACCCTGCTGGAGGCGGCCCATCACAGCCGAGGTGACGACCTGGCCTTCCTTGAGCGCTGGGGCTACGACGACCGGCAGAAACAGGCGATCGGTGACTCCGTCGAAGCCGTGGCCGATCGCTAGCCAACAAAAAACCCCGACTGAGAAGCCGGGGTGAACGCACTGATCGAGGAGGTCACCGTGTTCAATCGCGGCGGCCGCCTCCTTGCAGGGCAATGATCAGACGGAGCACAAAGATGAACAGGTTGATGTAGGTGAGATACATCCCCAGCGCGCCGGCCAGGAACTGATCATCCCGGTAGGTGCGGGGCATCGTGTAGAAATCCACGAAGGCCATGCCCACGAAGAGCACGGTGCCGAAACCAGCAATCGCCAGGTTGGTGGCCGCAAAGATGCCGGGCACAAAGAAGCCGGCGATGAAGATGCCCACCATCGCGATCAGCAGACCGATCAGGCCGAGGCCAACCACAGCGCTGAGGGCTTGACCAACGCTGTCGCTCATGCGACGGCCCGCGATCGAGGCCACCACGAAGGTGAGGCCGGTCGCGAGGGCTGCAATGCCAATCGAGGCAGCACCAGCAACGGCGATGGCCTGCACCACCAGGCCGGTGAGCGTGAAGCCGGTGAGCAAACTGAAGGTGGCCATCAGCGGCAGGGCTGTGCCGTTGTTGGCCTTGTTCGCGGCGTTCTGGGCCACGAAGAAGAGGATGAACCAGGGGATGATCGCGATCAGCGACAGGGTGTTGAAGGCGCCGTAACCGATCGAAGCCATCGTGGCCATGCCGCCCAGTACGCCACCGGCGGTGAGCACCATGCCACCCCCCACGTAGGGGAGGGCTTTATTGACGACATTGGGCCCCACCAAAGCGCTGGACTGCGCCTGACGGATGGCTTCCTGGAAATTGCTGCTGGCAGGCATGGTGCCCCAGATCACTGGAAACACTCTGGCAGGGCTGATCAGGTTGTGGTCAGATCCCAGGTGCGGATCTCCCCATCAGCGCTCAGCGGGGTGACCCTGATCGCGTCGGCTTCCGTCGATCGTCACGCCGGGCATAGGCCTCCACCACACGTTGCACCAAGGGGTGGCGCACCACATCGGCTGCTGTGAGTTTGCACACCGCCACACCCTCCACACCCTCCAGCACCTGTGAGGCCTCCACCAGACCGCTCATCTGCCCGGGCGGCAGATCCACCTGGGTGATGTCACCCGTCACCACCATGCGGGAACGCTCCCCCAAACGGGTGAGCACCATGCGCATCTGGGCCGGTGTGGTGTTCTGCGCTTCATCGAGGATCACGAAGGATTCGGCCAGGGTGCGACCGCGCATGTAGGCCAGCGGAGCGACTTCAATCACCCCCTTCTCCAGGAGGGCCGTGGTTTTCTCAGGACCCATCAGGGTGTGGAGCGCGTCATAGAGGGGACGGAGATAAGGATCCACCTTCTGTTGCAGATCCCCTGGCAGAAAACCGAGACGCTCGCCTGCCTCAACGGCGGGCCGAGTGAGGATCAGACGCTCGACCTTGCGCTCCGTGAGCATGCGCACGGCCAGCACCGTGGCCAGGAAGGTCTTACCGGTCCCTGCCGGACCCAAGGCGAAGGTGAGGTCATGGCGTTCCATCGCCTCCACATAAGACTTCTGGCGCAGAGTGCGGGGCCGCAGCAACTGACCTCGCTGGGAGCGAGCCAGCACCTGCTGCCCCATGGCCTGATGGTCCTGATGGCGGCCGGTATCGAGGGCCTGCAGAGCGGTCTGGAGATCCACAGGAGAGACGCTCTGCCCCTCCTGCCAGAAGGCGCGCAGCAGCTCCACCACCGCCGCGGCCCGCTCCAACTGACTGGGTCGACCACTGATTTCAAGTTGAAGACCCCGCATCACCAGAGAGACCCCTGTGAGGGCCTCCAGCTGACGCAGGGTCTGTTCCGAGGGCCCTGCAAGAGCGAGGGCTGCTTCGGGATGGGGAAGATCAAAGACGAAGCGACCCGGCGCGGCAGCTTCGGTCATGGCGTGGATCAGGCCTCGGCGGTCTCGTCCGCAGCGGCTTCATCGCCGGCGGGAGCCTCGGCTTCAGCGGCAGCAGCTTCAGCGGCAGCCTTGGCCTCAGCCTCAGCAGCGGCCTTGGCTTCCGCCGCTTCCTTGGCAGCCTGCTGAGCAGCAGCTTCCCGAGCAGCAGCCTGCTTGGCCTTGCCCACGATTTCGGCAGGACGGACAGTCTTTTCGATCAGGCCACCCTTCTCGAGGAGGGATCGCACTGCATCGGTGGGCTGAGCTCCCTGGCTGAGACGGGCGCGCAAACCCTCTGTGTCCAGACGGGTTTCCTTGGTGCGGGGGTTGTAGAAGCCCAGCTCCTGGAGAGGGCGTCCGTCACGGCGTGACGTGCTGTTGCAGGCCACGAGGCGGAAGCTCGCTTCCCGCTTCTTACCGAACCGCTTCAGGCGGAGCTTGATCATCGTGGCGCTGCTTCTGAGGGTGGAACTCGGCGCTGACTCTGAGTCGCGCGCCAAACAGCCACCATACCCTGCGACGGGTCAGAGCTCCCCAAAACCCTTCTTCTTCTTGGCCGGGCGCTGCCGCTTCGGAGCACCACCACGACCACCGCGACCCGGACCGCCCATGCCGGGCATCCCGGGCATGCCACCCATACCCGGCATCCCGGGCATTCCAGGCATCCCACCACCCATACCCGGCATCCCGGGCATTCCAGGCATCCCACCACCACGGGTCATCTGCTGCATGAAGCCCCGCATCTTCTGGAAATCGGCCAGCACCTTGTCCACATCCGCCGGCTGATAGCCACAGCCGCCGGCAATGCGGCGACGACGGGAGGGCTGGGCGGCCAGGAGCTCAGGCTGCGTCCGTTCCGCAGGTGTCATCGAGCCGATCATCGCTTCGATCTTCTTGAGCTGCTGCTCGCCTTGTTTGAGCATGCCGTCGTCAAGCTTGTTCATGCCCGGGATCATCTTCATCAAGCCTCCGAGGGAGCCCATCCGCTTGATCAGGCGCATCTGCTGAAGGAAGTCGGAGAAGTCAAACGACGCCTCCTGCAACTTCTTCTGCATCTTCTCCACATCGGCGAGCTCCACCTCCTTCTGGGCTTTCTCCACCAGGGTCAGAACATCCCCCATGCCGAGGATGCGGCTCGCCATCCGCTCGGGATGGAAAGGCTGCAGGGCCTCGACCTTCTCGCCGGTGCCGATGAACTTGATCGGCTGACCGCTCACCTTGCGGATCGAGAGCGCTGCACCACCGCGGGAATCGCCATCGAGCTTGGTCAGCACCGCCCCGGTAATGCCCACCTGCTCATGGAATGCGCGGGTGAGCTCGGCCGCTTCCTGGCCGATCATCGAATCCACCACCAACAGCACCTCATCGGGCTGCACCGCAGAACGGATCCGCACCATCTCCTCCATCATCGAGGTGTCGATCTGGAGCCGGCCCGCCGTATCGACGAGCAGGGTGTCGTATCCCTCCTCCTTGGCCTTGGCCAAGCCAGCAGCGGCGATGGCCTCCGGCTTGGCTTCTGCTCCGAGGCTGAACACATCAACATCGATCTGAGCACCAAGGGTCTTGAGCTGCTCGATCGCCGCGGGGCGATACACGTCTGCCCCGACCATCAAGGCCCGCCGTCCCTGATCTTTGAGGTGCAGGGCGAGCTTTGCGGTCGCGGTGGTCTTACCGGCACCCTGCAGACCAGCCATCAGCACCACGGTGGGCGCCTGCTCAGCCTTGGCAAGGGGTGCATTGCCACCACCCATCACCTCCACCAGCTGATCGTGCACCACCTGAATGAACTTTTGATCGGGGCTGACCCCGCGCACCACCTCAGCCCCCACCGCCTTCTCACGGACTTCCGCGACGAAGTCCTTGACCACTGGGAGGCTGACGTCAGCCTCGAGCAAGGCCCGACGCACGTCTTTTAGAGCCCCATCAACGTTGGTCTCGGAAATCTTGTCCTGCCCCCTCAGCCCCTTGACCGCGTCTTCAAAGCGGGCTGACAGCTCGTCAAACATGGAGGGGCTTCCAACAGGGCTTAGTTCCTGATCGTAAAAAGCCGCCTCCTCAGCCCGGTCTTCAGCCGGGGATATAGGCGTGGAGACGCCAGGTGTCGCCGTCTCGGCCCAGGATGTAGGTAATCGGCAGGGTGGTCGCAGCCGTGCGTTCGATCACCTTGCCTGCAGCATCAACGCGCTGATCGGAATAAGCGACGCGGGCCCTGAGTTCGATCCGCTGCGGCGTGCGGCTGACCAGCTCGAGGGAGGTAATCGAAGCCTCCACCGTCTGCCTTTCGCCAGCGGCTGCATCGACACGGCGCTCCTGCTGCACCTGCGACACAAGCCCATCGCGGGCGACCGCATCGAGTTGAACATCCGCCACCGTCCCGCCGCCAAGAACAGTCGCCTTGCGATCGAGCCACGTCTGCAAAAGGGTCTGCAGCTGGGTTTCGCTAGGGGCATCGGCGTTCAGCGGCTGGAACGGTTGAGAGCCTTGGCTGCCCTGTTCAGGCCGCAGGGCCGCCTTCGGCTGCCCAGGGGCCTTGGGCGTTGCACGTTGCCCAGGGGTTGGCTCGGCTTTGTTCTGCTCTGTTGGCGACTGCCCTTCGGGCTTGAGACGGCTGGGCTCCGCCTCACGACGCAGGCCAATCAGGCTGAGCGCTGCCACGACGGCCACCACAACCGCGAATATCCCGGACGCGAGCAGCGCCGGACGGCTGGGACGGGGCAGTTGATCCAACCGCTCACGCCAGCTCAATCCAGCAGCAGACTCCTCAGACCCTGAATCCGCTCCTGAAGCCAGACCCATGGAGGCTGGCGAAGCTGGTTGTCCGGGCCAAGGGGCGGAATCGGCTAACGGGTCTCCAGCCGAAGGAATCTCCAGGGGCAGCGTGCCATCCGGATCGAGACCAAAGGCTGGGGTCGAGTCAAACCCAGCAGGGCGCTGCCTCCCCTCGATCCGCTCGAGACGCTCCACGAAGGCCTGCACATCCCGGTCGGCGAACCAGGCTTCGAGGTCAATGGCCTCGGCATCCACGTCCCGGTATCCCGGCAACACATCGCGCCCCAGCCAGGAGCGGCAGTAATCGCAGAGGGCCGCCAGATCGTCTCCGGGATGGCGCTGCAACCATTGCTGCAATTCAGCGTCGGTGCTGGCCTGGAAATGCCCCTGGGCATGCTCCACATCGCCGAGCAGCAGGTCAAGACAGCCCTGCAGCGGACGGGTGTCCAACCCTTCGAGGGCCAGGCCACGAAGCCGTTGGCGCGCCTGATCGAGTCGCTCGGGCTTGCGACGGGAGAACCCAGCAGCCGTCAGCGCCATGACCCCAAGGAATGCCGCATCAGCGGAGCCCTGGGCCTGCCAGCGCTCCAACAGATCCACCTGTTCCTGCACCGTCAGAAAGCGGCGGATTTGCTGGAAGAACAGCTCAAACTCCCCCTGGGGCATGCCCGACTCAGGGCTTGGTTCAGAACCTTGATCCAGAACGGCCTGAAGATCTCCTTCCAGTCCGCCACGCCTCTCCACAAAGCGCTCGAGCAGTTCAAGTCCTTCGCGCCTTGCCACCTGTTCAGCCAGGTCACGACTGAGCAAATCCAGGATCCGGTAAGGGGTGAGCTGATCTCGCTGCTGCTCAAGAATGCGACGCAGTTCAGGCAGCTTTCCAACACGCTGAAGAAGCTGAAGCCCCTCGCCCAGAAGCACGGCAGCCGACTCGTAGCGCCGCCGCTCCTGATCCTGCTCAGCAGCAGCGCGACAGGCCAGGCCGGCCAGCAGGGCCAGATCAGCCTCCCGGCCACTTCCCAAGGCCGGGGCCTGCGGCGGCTGCAGAGCCTGGCGGGCCAGCTGGAAGGTCTCGTGGGGAGCATTGGCCTCCAACAGCAGGATCAGACCTGCCACCTCACGGCTGGAGGGAAGGTCAAGACCAGCCGTATCTCCGGGATGATCACGACCCAGCTCCATCAGGGTCGCCTCATACTCCCGGCGACGGGAAGGATCGGTGAGCAAATCAGCCGAGAGCCGCAGGAGTTCCGCCCGCTGCTGCAGGGCCTCATGGGTGAACCCCTGATCAGGGGCGCGATCGATTCTTAGCTGCAGCGTGCGCAGGATGACATCAGCCTCGGCCGATGGGCTGACGCCTAGCAGGCGGAAATGATCGATCGGCAAGTCCAACTGCGATGCAGCCATTGGCAGCAGACTGTAGGCAGTGTCAGGGTTTTTGCCCATTCCCTGTGGGCTGACCCTTAAAGTTGACCATCACGAAAGGCCTGGGATGAGCCAAAACATCGCAATGGATAGCGCTCTCTCCGGCGCCAGCGCCTCCATGGCGGGCCCCCATGCCGAAAGGCTTTCATCGCTTGTGACGGCCCAGCGGGCCACGGTGGATCGGGAGACAGGACTTGCCCTTTACCGGGACATGACCCTGGGGCGACGGTTTGAGGACAAGTGCGCCGAGATGTACTACCGGGGCAAGATGTTTGGCTTCGTGCACCTCTACAACGGGCAGGAAGCGGTGAGCACCGGAGTCATCGGTGCCATGAAGCGCCAGCACGACTGGTTCTGCAGCACCTATCGCGATCACGTGCACGCCCTCAGCGCTGGAGTCCCGGCCAGGGAAGTCATGAGTGAGCTGTTCGGGAAAGAAACCGGCTGCAGCAAGGGCCGGGGGGGCTCCATGCACCTGTTTTCCAAGGAGCATCACCTGCTTGGTGGTTATGCCTTCATCGGTGAGGGGATTCCGGTTGCCCTGGGCTCCGCCTTCACGAGCCGCTACAAGCGCGACGCCCTTGGTGATGCCTCAAGCAATGCGGTGACAGCGGCCTTCTTCGGGGACGGCACCTGCAACAACGGCCAGTTCTTTGAATGCCTGAACATGGCCCAGCTTTGGAAGCTGCCCATCATCTTCGTGGTGGAAAACAACAAGTGGGCGATTGGCATGGCCCATGACCGCGCCACCAGTGACCCAGAGATCTGGCGCAAGGCCGGCGCTTTCGGCATGGCCGGTGAAGAGGTGGATGGCATGGATGTTCTGGCCGTGCGCGCTGCCACCCAAAGGGCTCTGGAGCGCGCCCGTGCTGGTGAAGGCCCCACCGTGCTCGAGTGCCTCACCTACCGCTTCCGTGGCCATTCCCTCGCCGACCCCGACGAGCTGAGGGCAGAGGAAGAGAAGCAATTCTGGGCCCAACGCGACCCGCTCAAGGCTCTGGAGCGAGATCTGGTGGGTGCAGGCTTAGCCAGCAGCGAGGATCTACGCGCGATCGAAAAAGAAATCGACGCTGAAGTGCAGGATTGCGTTGACTTCGCCCTCGCAGCTCCAGAACCCGATGGTTCGGAACTGACCCGTTACATCTGGGCCGAAGACTGATCAGAACGTGACCAGCAACTGATTCAGATGCTCGGCATCCTGCGGGTGAGATTGCGCAGCTTACGTAGGGCCTTGAGCTCCACCTGACGCACCCGCTCCCGAGACACCTCCATCAGACGGCCGATCTCGGCAAGGGTGTGGCGCTCATTGCCATTCAAGCCGAAACGCAAAGCGAGCACGTGCTGCTCCTGCTCACTGAGGTGGGTGAGCCAACGGCCGAGCTGTTCGTGATGAATCGATTGCTCCACCTTGTCGAGCGGCTCATCGGAATTGCTGTCAGCAATGAGATCGCCAAGAAAGCTGCGTCCCTCCTCCCCATTCACAGGAGCATCAAGACTGCTGGTGGTCAGGGCCTGACGCAGCAACGAGTCAAGCTCGTCCATCGGCATCTCCATCGCCTCGGCGATCTCCATGCGACTCGGCATCGCCCCAAGCTTGTGAGCAAGATCGAGGGTCACCTTGCGGATCGTGGTGAGCCGCTCACTCAGGTGAACGGGCAGGCGAATCGTGCGGGATTGGCAAGCAATCGCCCGGGTCATGCTCTGACGAATCCACCAAAAGGCATAGGTGGAGAATTTGTAACCACGGGTGGGGTCGAATTTTTCAACAGCTCGCTCTAAGCCAAGAGAACCCTCTTGAATCAGGTCAAGCAACTCCAAACCTTTTCCCTGATATTTCTTTGCAACACTGACAACCAAGCGAAGATTCGCTTTCATCATGCGCTCCTTGGCGCGCTTGCCGACACGAATCATCCGGCGATCCTGAGCACTGTGCGATTCCGAATCCGCCGGCACAGTTCCATCTTCGGTGAGACGCATCATTGCCTGCACCTGATTACCAAGCTCGATCTCCTCAGCAGGAGTCAGCAAAGGAATACGGCCAATTGTTGCGAGATACCAACTGATTGGATCACTGCTGCGTCGCTTTTGAGTCTCAGCAAGACCCACTGCGAGGGATGCCATTGCGTCTCCGCAAGAAGTGCGTGGAAAGACTTTCCTATGAAAACCAGAAGCAGTGATGTGTTTTCAGCAACCCTTCAGATTCATGAAAGGAAAACGACACAAATGCCTGCTCAAGGGAGCCAATCCAATGGCGCGATGAACGCGTATGCAGCTTTTGCATCAACCACTTACTGCGATTGCAGCTGACGAATCAGGCGCGCCAGGCTGGCCGCCACATCCCCGGCAGCACTCGAACCACGGCAGCGCGCTGCGGCCGTTGCATGCATCAATGCAGCAGCAGCCAACGGTTCCGCCTGCCACTCCATGACCGGTCCCTGAGCCGCCCAGCCAGCGGCGAGGCCGGCCAGCACATCACCCAGGCCGGTGCGGGCCACATGGGCATCCGTCTCAACAAGCTGGCGGACACTGCCATCGGGTGCAGCGATCACGCTGTGGGCACCCTTCAGCAGCACCACAGCACCGGAACACGCGGCTGCCTCCTTGGCAGCCAGCAGCGGGTTGGCCAGATCGATCTGAGGGAACAGTCGACGGAATTCCCCGGCATGGGGCGTAATCCAAGTCACTGCGCGACGCCGCTGCAGCCAGCGCCAGCCCTGATCCGAAAGGGCCAACTGATTGAGGGCATCGGCATCGAGAACCAGCACACCGGGGAACGCAAGCAAGGGAGCTGCCGCCCGATCCCAGGGGCTGCAGGCTGAGCCAAGACCAGGTCCGATCAGCAAGGCATCCAAACGTCCGATGTCCTGACGAGCGAGGGCATCAGCCCAGGCCATGCCAACATCCGCCGCGCTGCCACCATCCGCCTGGTCAGCAACAGCCGCTGTACTTAGAACAGCCGCTGTACTTGGAACAGCCGTGGCCAACACCACCTCCGGGACCTGCTGCCAAAGGAATGGCGCAATCGACTCCGGCACGATCGCCTGCACACTGCCAGCACCGCTGGCTAGTGCACCCCGCAAGGCGAGCAGAGCCGCCCCTCGGTATCGATCGCTGCCCACCACCAGCAACACTCGCCCCCGCTCGTATTTCATGGCCCTCCGTGATGGCTGAGGCCAGGAGAGAGCGTTCAAATCACTGGGCCTCAGTCCAAGGCATTCCGCCGAGGAGCCATCGGGCAGCAGACGGTTGGGAGTGCCGGCATCCAGCCGATGCAGTGTCCCCACATGGGCAAGGGCCGAGTCCTGCACCAGCCCCTTCTTGATCAGCGCGACCGTCAGGGTCGCCATCGCCACCGCCGCATCCCCCGAATGGGGGATGCCCGTGTCTCCATCCAGGCCAGCGGGCAGGTCCAGGCTCACCAGGCGTCCAGGTCGATGCTGCTCGCGCTCACGGAACAGAACCGCCAGGGGATCCGGCAACGGCCGATGCTGACCAAGCCCGAAGAGCGCCTCGATCCAAAGCATCGGGTCCGACGGGTCTGGATCCGCCTCAAGCACAGGCAGCCCAAGCCAGCGGGCATGGCTCCAGTGCTGTTCGGTGAGGGGCTGTCGAATCGGCAGGGGCGCCCAAAGGCGAACCGCTACGCCGGCCTGAGCCAACTCTCTGGCCAACACCAAACCATCACCGCCGTTATGGCCCGGCCCCACGAGCACGAGCACACCCTCACGCAGGAGTTCTGGGCGGGCAAGGAACCAGGCGGCCATCGCCAAGCCCACCTTCTCCATCAACGCCGCAACAGGGAGGCCGCTGGCGAGCCACTCCCGCTCGAGGGTGGTCATCCGCTCCGAACTCACCAACCAGTGATCAGCGTCGGGTGAGGGCCAGGACACGAACAGGCAGCCGGGACCTCACTATGGAGAGATCAGACACAACCGCCCATGGGTTCAGCTCCGGCCACCGATGCAGGGCAACAGGCCCTCGCACGCCTGCGCCTCTGGCCTGGTGAGCACCGCGTCGCGGTTGGTCTCTCGGGCGGGGTCGACAGCTCCCTGACTGCTGCACTCCTGGTGGAGGCCGGATGGCAGGTGGAGGGGCTCACCCTCTGGTTGATGAGCGGCAAGGGCGCCTGCTGCGCCGAGGGGCTGGTGGATGCGGCAGGCATCTGCGAGCAGCTCGAGATTCCGCATCATGTGGTCGATTTCCGAGAGCATTTCAAGGAGCAGATCGTGACCTTCCTGGTGGAGGGTTATGGCAACGGCGTCACACCACTCCCCTGTTCCCGCTGCAATCGTGAGGTGAAATTCGGCCCGATGCTCCGCTGGGCGCAGGACGAGCGCAGCATTTCCAGGATCGCCACAGGCCATTACGCCCGCATCCGCCATGGTGATCAGAGCGACAACGGCCGCCACCAGTTGCTGCGAGGCCTCGACAGCCAAAAAGATCAGAGTTATTTCCTCTACGACCTGCCGCAGGAGGCCCTGGGCCGCCTGGTGTTCCCCCTTGGAGAGCTGACCAAGGGCGACACGCGGGCCGAAGCGGAACGCCATGGTCTACGCACCGCCAAAAAAGCGGAAAGCCAGGACCTTTGCCTGGCGGATCACCACGGCTCCATGCGCGCGTTTCTCGATGCTTACCTGCCCCCCCGCCAGGGGGAGATCGTGCTGCGCGATGGCACCGTTGTGGGGCAGCACGACGGCATCGAGCATTTCACCATTGGCCAGCGCAAGGGTCTGGGGGTGGCCTGGAGCGAGCCACTGCACGTGGTGCGCCTTGATCCAGCCATGAACAGAGTGGTGGTCGCCCCCCGCGCAGACGCCGGGGAAACGGGCTGCAGCGTCGGCGCTGTGAACTGGGTCTCAATCCCAGCCCCTGCCATCGGCGAGGGCCTCACGGTGGAGGTGCAGGTGCGGTACCGCAGCCAGCCGGTGCCCGCCCAACTGGAGGTGATTGAACCGACCGCTGAGGATGCAGCCGCCGATCGCCCCCAACGGGTTCGCCTGCGCTTTGAGGAGCCGCAGTTCTCGATCACCCCCGGCCAGGCGGCGGTGTTCTACGCGGGGGAGCGGGTGCTGGGGGGCGGCCTGATCCAGCAAAACGCCGCCTGAGCACAGCGAGCGCCGCCAACAGGGTGATCAGCCCCAGGGGCCCCTCCCCCCAGCGCACATACCCCGTGCCTCCCTGCTGGGGATGCAGCTCAGCAAGGGCAAGCCCGGAGACACCCGGTCGAAGCAGCCACTGGGTTTGACCATTGGCCGAAACGGTGGCGGTTGGCCCGGTGTTCGCGGCACTGAGCAGAGGCCTGGCGGTCTCGAGACTGCGCAACTGCGCGAGTGCCAGGAATTGATGCTGCAGCAGCACGGGATAGGGGTCGAGGTTGGCGATGGTGAGCAGCCACTGGGCTCCCTCCGCCACCGCCCTGGCGATCGCCGCGCCGTTGCTGAGTTCGTAACAGATGGCCACAGCGGCCGGTGGCCCTGACCACCGCCAAAAGCGTGAGGGCGGGCCGGGCTCCACACCACCCACCGCAGACAGACCGGCTCCAAGCCCTGGCCAGTCGGGCAGCCATTCGCCGAGGGGCACCAACCTGTGCTTGTCGATGGCGGCACTGGGCTGCTCTGCACCCGTTGGAATCAGCAGCAACGCACTGCGTTGACGCCCCTGCCGCCAGCGGAAACCACCGCTGAGCAGGGGCAGGGGAGCTGGACTGCGCAGACGGGCATCGAGGGGCAGGGTTCCCTCAGGAGCGACGAACCAATCGGCCCCCTGCAGGCCAGCCTGCTCAAGAGCCGATTCCAGGCCGGCGGCCTGACGGGCCTGCTGCTCAGGCTGAAACTTCTCTCGGGTCGGAATCGCTGGCTGCCAGAGGGCCACTCGCCAGCCCAGAACAGGCTCAGGGCCAGAAGCAAGAAGACGCCCACCGAGGCCATGGGCCAGCAGCAACACCAGGAGCCCAGCCGCCAACCAGAGGCGCCAGCCCTGCATCCGCAACTGCACCAAGCGCACACCCTGCCAAAGCCACCAGCCCATCAGCAACAACAGGGCCGCCAGCCCTCCGGCCCCAATCCAGCGGGCCAAACCGGCGAACCAGGGATCCGCCGGCAACAGCGAGCCCCCCACGCCGATCCAAAACAGAGGGGTACGGGAGAGGGCGGTCTCCATCAGGCCCCACACCCCGGCCAGCAAGAGGGCGGAGCCGAAGCGGCTGCTGTCGATCCAGGTCGCCAGGGCCGCCCAGACCGCCAGCAACAGAGCGGCGACAGCAGCGCAAAAGCCCCAGATCAACAGGGCCAACGGCAGGCTCAAGGGAGCCGGGACCCCGATCCAGGTGAGCGGATGCAAAGCCAGCAGCCAGCGATGACTCACCAGCACAGCCACCGCTGCCCAAAGCGCTGCCGCTGCAGGACGACGCTGGGCCGACCAGAGCAGCGCCAGTGCTGGGATCATCCACAGCGGTCCCCCCAGCCACCAGCCCCCCGGCAGGCCAAGCGTCAAACCAGCCAGCAGGCCACCCAGCCCTCCCTGCACCAGGGCCAAGGATCGGTCATTGCCCATGGTCAGCGGCGACGCGCGAAGCCATCCTGATGGCAGGACCGGATCGGGATCAGCCATGGAGACCGCCAACCCCCTTCAGCAGCTGCTGCTGCGAGGCCTGGGCACCACCACGCTTGTGGCGGATCGACTTCGCTATGTGACCCAGGAGTGGGTGAGCAGCGGTCGGCTGGATCCCTCCCACGCCAGTGCACTGGTGGACGATGTGCTCAAGGCCCTCAGAGGGGAAACCCCTGAACTGGAGCAGCAGATGGGACGCAATCTCGAGCGCAATCGCGACAACCTGCTGCAGGACCTCGGCCTAGCCAGCCAGAGGGAACTTGATGAACTGCGCGGCCGGATTGACCGCCTTGAGCAACAGTTGCGTCAGCGTGAACGCCAGGAGTGAACCTGCAACAATCAGCTCCTCCCCGCCAATCCAGCATCCGTGCGCGACATTCTGATCAGCTCTGCCGTCTGCGTGGCCTGCCTGATGGTGGCGCTTGTCAGCCAGATCGTGGCCCCATCCACCATCGCCCCTGCCATGGCCGCCACTGCTCCTGCCCTGGAGAAGAGCGCGCCCTCAGCCGCGGCAACCGCACCCATGGAGCTGGATCCTGAGGATCCCAACCCCACACTTTTTGCCATGGCAGCCGACTCCAACCAGGCCGATGCCTCCGCCCTGGGCGGACCCATGAGCGTCGAAAAACCGCAAATCACCGCCAGCGGCCTTCGCATCACCGACCTCGTAGTCGGAACCGGTGCCGAAGCCAGCGCCGGACAAACCGTTGTTGTGAACTACCGCGGCACGCTTGAGAACGGCAAGGAATTCGACAGCAGCTACAACCGCGGACCGTTCAGCTTCCCCCTTGGCGCTGGTCGGGTGATCAAAGGCTGGGATGAAGGAGTGGCCGGCATGAAAGTCGGCGGCAAGCGCAAGCTCCTGATTCCCCCCGATCTCGGCTATGGCAGCCGTGGTGCAGGCGGCATCATTCCCCCCAATGCCACCCTCATCTTTGAAGTGGAACTGCTGGAGGTGAAGGGCTGAGGCTCCGGAGCACGTCTATGGCGGCAGGGCTGTCGTTAGGATCCCGCCGCCGAACGTCATCCCCATGGCCCATACCCTTCCCCAGCTGCCCTACGCCCTGGATGCCCTGGAGCCGCACATCTCCCGCTCCACCCTGGAATTCCACCACGGCAAGCACCACAACGCCTACGTCACCAACCTGAACAAGGCGATTGAGGGAACGGACCTCGACAACAAGAGCCTCGAGGAGGTCATCACCGCAGTGGCCGGTGATGCCAGCAAGGCGGGTGTGTTCAACAACGCTGCTCAGGTCTGGAACCACAGCTTTTACTGGCAGTGCATGAAGCCAGGTGGCGGCGGCCAACCCAGTGGTGCACTGCTCGACAAGATCAACGCTGACTTCGGCAGCTACGAGGCTTTCGTTGAACAGTTCAAGACTGCCGGCGCAACCCAATTCGGCAGCGGCTGGGCCTGGCTGGTGCTCGATAACGGCACCCTGAAGATCACCAAAACCGCTAACGCCGACCTGCCCCTGGCCCATGGCCAGAAGGCTCTGCTCACCATGGATGTCTGGGAGCACGCCTACTACCTCGACTACCAGAACCGTCGCCCTGACTACATCACCACCTACCTCGACAAGCTGGTGAACTGGGACTTCGTGGCTGCCAACCTGGCGGCAGCCTGATCGCTTAGCAGCCCGTTCGTTGCTCTTCAGCCAAGCCCCCGCAACGCGGGGGCTTTTTTTTGGTAGCTCAGCAGGATGGTTAGCCCGCGATCAAGGTGCGCAATCCGGCTTCCACATCCGGCTGGCGCATCAGCGCTTCGCCCACCAACACAGCCCCTGCACCAGCGGCCTGAACCCGATCCAGATCGGCGCGACTGAACAGACCCGATTCGCTCACGAGCAGAACCTGCTGCTCCTGAAGTCGCTCCCCGAACTGGGCCGTGAGCGTTTCTGTCGTGGCCAGGTCCGTCTCGAAGCTGGTGAGATCTCGATGATTGATGCCGATGAGAGGGAAGCCCCCCAGGCTGAGCACCCGCTCCAGCTCGTCAGCGTCGTGAACCTCCACGAGCACCGTGAGCCCAAGGCTAGAGGCCACCTTGCGCAAGTAAGTGAGATCCTGATCGCTCAGAATGGCCGCGATCAGCAAAGCGGCATCGGCACCTGCTGCCCTGGCCTGATACAGCTGGTATGGGCTGAGGATGAACTCCTTGCAGAGCAGGGGCAGATCCACAGCGTCGCGAACCTCCACCAGCACCTCAAAACCTCCCTGGAAGAAGGTTTTGTCCGTGAGTACCGATAGGCAGCTCGCGCCACCGGCTGCATAGGCACGGGCGATCGCCACAGGGTCAAAGTCCTCCCTGATCACTCCTTTGCTGGGGCTGGCCTTCTTGACTTCTGCAATCACGGCTGGAAGCACTGGCGCAGCGCGCAGGGCCGCAAGAAAGTCGCGGGGTGGCGGCAGCTTGGCCACCTTGCTCTTCAACTGATCCAAAGGCATCCGCTGGCGGGCTGCCTCAATCTCCCGGTCTTTCTCCCAAACAATCTTCTCGAGGATGTGGCGGGGTTCCTCCTCGGCGTGGGGGATGGCGTATTCCAGGTGAGCCACCTGGATCCGCGGATTCGGGGGACGGCGCCGGATTTCCATCGCTCAGGCCCCCAAAGCTGCAGCAGCCTGCTTGTAGGCCACTTCCACCACCTCGCTGAGGGTTGGGTGGGTGTGCACCTCGGTGACCAGTTGCCGCACGCTCTGACGACGGGCGACGGCATTGGCGACCTCCTGAATCAGATCAGCCGCATGCAATCCATAAATGTGAGCACCGAGCACCTCACCGCTGGCTTTGTTGAACAGCAGCTTCATCAGGCCGTCACTCTCGAGTTCAGCGAGAGCCTTGGAGTTGGCCTTGAAGTAACTGCGCACCACGCCAAGCTCAAACCCCTGGTCCGCGGCCAGCTGCTTGGCATCCACCTCACTCAGACCCACCGAACTGATCTCCGGATGGGTGAAGGTGGCGGCTGGGATGCTGCGGTAATCAATCTGTCGGGAATGGCCAAGGATGTTGTCCACGGCCACGGTGCCCTGGGCTGCGGCCGTGTGGGCCAGCATCAACTTGCCGGTCACATCGCCGACAGCCCAGAGATGGGGAACGGGCTGGCCATTCACCAGCACGCGCATGCTGTCGTCAATCGGAACGAAGCCTCGATGGGTCTCAACGCCAAGGGCCTCGAGGTTGAGCCCCTTGCTGCTTGGCACCCGGCCCGTGGCCACGAGGACTGCATCCACCTCCAGGGTCTCCACCGGCTCACGGGTCTGCATCTCCACCAACTCAATCTGCACCGGTGCACCAGGCTTGATGGATTGAGCCAACACGCCTGAGCGGGCATCGATGTCGCGACCATCGATCAGCTTGCGGGCAGCGAGCTTGGCGATATCGGGATCAAAGGTGGGCATCACCCGATCCAACGCTTCGATCATCGTGACCTCACAACCGAGGGCGGTGTAGACGTCGGCAAATTCGAGGCCGATGTAGCCGCTACCGATGATCGCGATCCAGCGGGGCAGCCATTCCAGATTCACCGCCTCGTCACTGGTAAACACGCTGCGGCCATCGGTTTCGATGCCTGGCGGCACAAATGGATCGGAGCCCGTGGCCAGAATCACATCGCGGGCCGTGAGCACCCGATCAACACCATTGATTTCACGCACGCCCACCCGCTGACTGCCCTCCAGGCGGCCCTTACCGCGGATGATCGTGACCCCAGAACGCTCGAGCGTCTTGGTGAGGTTGCTACGGATGGTCGCCACGAGCTGGTTGGCGTGATCCGCAATCTTCTGGCGCTCGAAACGCACCGGTGCCGCATGAATTCCGAAACCAGCGAGGTGCTCTGCATCCGCCAGTTCGCGTACGCGACCGCTGGCCGCAAGGAGCGCCTTCGACGGCACACAGCCACGGTTCACGCAGGTGCCGCCCATGTCGCGGGATTCGATGATCGCCGTGCGCAGCCCATGCTCGGCTGCATGCTTGGCGGCATCAAAGCCGCCGTAGCCGGCGCCGATCACGATGACATCAAAGTCGAAACTGGCGTCGCTCACCCGGTCAGCTGCGTTGGAGCGGTCATTGTCGCCCGTCGGCGTTCCAACAGGAGTGGAACGGCGGCCGACGCCACGTTCAACGACTCGACCTTTGCACTATGGGGAAGGGTGACGCCATGGCTGCAGCAGGCCAGCAGCTCGCCGTGAAGCCCGCCCCCCTCATTCCCCAGCACCAGCGCCGTGGGTCGTGTCCAGTCCAGCTCCCAGTAGGGAACCACGGAACACTCGACACGAGCGCCGGGCACGAGGGTGGCGACGACCTGAACGCCCCGGTCCCGCAAGCCCTGGAGTTTCTCAGCCAAGGTGCGCACCCCTGAGTTCTCCCCAGGCCCGAAGCGCTCCACTGGCAAGCGAAGAATGGAACCAGCGGAACTACGCACCACCTTGGTACCGAACGGATCCGCGCCCGAAGCCTGCCAAACCACCTCCACCTCCGCCGCCAGGGCTGTACGCAGCAGCGTTCCGAGGTTGCCTGGGTCCTGGAGGCGATCCAAAGCAAGCACAAACTCGGGCTTGGCCGGGGGTTGAGGCAACGCCGAGAGCGGAAGCAGACACGCCACCCCGTCGGGATGCACCGTGGATAAGGAGGCCTGCAACACCGTCTCACTCACCTGGTGCACACGCAGGGCTGATGACCACCCCTCCAGCAGCTGGGGATGACGGCTGATCCAGTCGGGAGTGGCCACCAGTTCGGTCACATGAACGGCCGCTTCAGCCCCCTGCAACTCCTGCACGCCATGGGTGCCCTCCAGCAAGAGCAATCCCTCGCGTTCCCGTCCTGCACGGGCTGCGAGCGCCCGAAGGCGCGCGACCAACGGATTACGCCGGCTGGTGATCAGCGGACTCTCCATCGCACGAGCGACCGGGTCGTGGGCGCTCAGAACGACTCGTGCTTGCGCACCTTCATGCCGTCATGAAGGCTGAGCTCCTGACCCTGTAGGTCAATGCCCTTCACAGCGGCGATTTCACCCTTGATGCCTTCGGCGGACAGATTTTCAACCAGCTTCTTGATCACCTGATCTTCAACAGCGTTTTGATCAATCGAATCAGGCGTCAAAAACTCCAAGAACTTGCCTACTTTGGCTGCCACCACCTCTGAGGAGTTGGAGATCTTCAGGACAATCATGTTTTGGGTTGGGCAACCCTTTCAAAATAGTGCGGATGGGGAGACTTGAACTCCCACGACATTGCTGCCACTAGTACCTGAAACTAGCGCGTCTACCAATTCCGCCACATCCGCGGGCGTGTGTCGCGCAGGCGACGTGTTCGAACATACGGCATCGACCTCCCTCTGATCAGAAGGCTCACACCGCATACGATCCAGTTTGCCGGCCGGCCGTCTAGACGGTCTCAAACACCCTTGCCAACATGGAGCGTCTCCTGAAGGTCTTCAAGCTATGCCGGCTGCGGCGCCCGTGTCTCAGGAGATTCTCAAGCCGCACCTGGAGATCCAAGGAGGACACCCCCTCAAGGGTGAGTTGCGCGTGAGTGGCGCCAAGAATTCAGCCCTTGTTTTGATGACTGCCGCCTTGCTTTGCCGCGAGCCTGTCGTCCTCAAAAACGTTCCACAACTGACCGACATCGATGGAATGTCGGAGATTCTTGAAGCCCTGGGTGTGCGTGTTCAGCGCGACGGCGAGACCGTGGAGATTCACGCCGAACAGCTTCTGCACGGCGAACCTCCCTATGAACTCGTGAATGGTCTTCGGGCCAGCTTCTTTGCGATCGGCCCCATCCTTGGCCGCCTTGGGAGTGCCCGGGTGCCCCTGCCCGGTGGTTGCCGCATCGGTGCCCGCCCTGTTGTGGAACATATCCGTGGCCTCAAGGCCCTCGGAGCCGTTGTGAATGTGGAGCATGGCGTGGTCTCCGCCGCCGTCCCCGGCCGCCGCCGTCGCCTCAAAGGGGACTCGATCGTTCTTGACTGCCCGAGCGTTGGAGCCACCGAGACAATCCTGATGGCCGCCGTTCTGGCCGAAGGCACCAGCGTGATTGAAAACGCGGCTCAAGAGCCGGAAGTGCAAGACCTGGCCAACATGCTCAATGCCATGGGTGCTCGGATCAGCGGTGCCGGCGGTCCCACCATCACCATTGAGGGCGTCACTGCGTTGCGCGGCTGCACCTATTCGGTGATCCCCGACCGGATTGAAGCCGGCACTTTCCTGCTCGCTGCAGCGATCACTCGCTCCACCCTCAGGGTTGCCCCCGTGGTCCCTGAGCACCTCAGCGCTGTGCTCCAAAAGCTTCGTGATTGTGGCTGCCAGCTCGACATTGACGACGAGGGCATCACCATCACCCCCGGCGAGATCCAGGGTGTCGATCTCACAACGCAACCTTTCCCTGGATTCCCAACCGACCTGCAGGCGCCGTTCATGGCCCTGCTGACCACTGCCCGCGGCACCAGTGTGATCACCGAAAAGATCTACGAAAACCGCATGCAACACGTGGCCGAACTGCAGCGCATGGGTGCCTCGATCCGCCTGCAAGGCAACACCGCCGTGGTGGAAGGGGTGCCTCAGCTCACCGCTGCACCGGTGACCGGCAGCGATCTCCGGGCCGCCGCTGCAATGGTGCTGGCTGGTCTGGCAGCCCGCGGCACCAGCCAGGTGTCAGGGCTCAACCATCTCGATCGTGGCTACGACACCATCGAGGCCAAGCTCTGCGCCACAGGCGCATATCTCCAACGCCGCGAAGACTGATCGGCACGGATCAGAGGGCGCTCGCATAACATCAGCGACAGGGGAGCGTGCCGGAATTGGTAGACGGACTCGACTCAAAATCGAGCGCCTTCGGGCATGTGGGTTCAAGTCCCACCGCTCCCACTGCTGTGATGGGGACCTACGGACGCTTCCCGATCACCCTTGTGCGTGGTCAGGGTTGCTGGGTGCGTGATCACCGCGGCCGGCGTTATCTCGATGCAGTGGCTGGCATCGCCACCTGCACCCTGGGCCACAGCGACCCGGCGATGCGCAGGGATCTGTCCCAGCAGCTAAGGCGGTTGCAGCATGTGTCGAATCTCTATCGGATTCAGGAGCAGGAAGATCTGGCCCGCTGGCTGGTCGATCACAGCTGTGCTGACAGCGTCTTCTTCTGCAATTCAGGCGCTGAAGCCAATGAAGCGGCCATCAAGCTGGCCCGCAAACACGGTCACACCGTCCGCGGTATCGATCGCCCCGTGATCCTCACAGCCCAATCGAGCTTTCACGGGCGCACCCTGGCAGCGGTCAGCGCCACGGGGCAGCCCCGGTATCACGCGGGCTTTGAACCCATGGTGGAAGGTTTCGAGACCTTCCCCTACAACGACCTCCACGGTTTCGAGGCTCTGCTCAACCGGATGGAGGCCAATGGTCCGCGTGTGGCTGCAGTTCTGCTCGAACCGCTCCAGGGCGAAGGCGGTGTCAATCCCGGCACAGTCGACTTCTTCCGTGCCGTGAGGGAGCACTGCAGCCAGCGCGAGATCCTGCTGATCCTCGATGAGGTGCAAACGGGCATGGGTCGAACCGGTTGTCTCTGGGGCTATGAGCAGCTGGGCATCGAACCGGATGCCTTCACGCTGGCCAAGGGCCTTGGCGGTGGACATGCGATCGGGGCCCTGCTGGTGCAGCAGCACGCCGACCATTTCCAGCCAGGTGACCACGCCAGCACATTCGGGGGCAATCCTTTTGCCTGTCGCGCCGGACTCACCGTGGCCAGGGAGCTCCAACGTCGTCACCTACTGGCCAATGTCGATGCCAGAGCCGAGCAGCTGCGAACGGGTCTGCAAACCTTGGTAGCGCGTCATCCCGACCAACTCAGCGGCGTACGTGGCTGGGGGCTCTTGCAGGGTCTTGTCCTGCGGGAGGAGGGATCGTTCCAAGCCGCCGACGTCGTGAAAGCAGCCCTTGATCAGGGGTTACTGCTGGTGGCGGCCGGTCCACAGGTGGTGCGGATGGTGCCACCGCTGGTGATCAATCGCCGCGAGGTGACGAGTCTGATTCGCCGCCTTGCTGCCGCTCTGGAGAGCCTGCAGGCGTGAATTTCAACGATCTGCTCCCGCCGTTTGATCAGCGGGGCATGGATCTCTCCCTGGCGCGGATGAACCGTGCGTTGAAACAGCTGGGATCCCCCACCGAAAGCATCCCCGCGGTGCAGGTGGTGGGCACCAACGGCAAAGGCTCCATTGCCACGCTGATTCACAGCGCCCTCACGGCGGCCGGAATCCACTCCGGTCTCACCACGTCTCCCCATCTGATCGACTGGTGCGAACGCATCCGCGTGGATGGGCAGACCATCCGGCCTGAAACCCTGCGCCAACGACTGATCGAGCTTCAGCCGCTGGCGCGCCAGGAAAACCTCACGCCTTTCGAGCTGCTCATCACCGCGGCCCTGATTCACTTCCAAGCCGAATCCGTTCAATGGCTCGTGCTGGAAGCCGGCCTGGGCGGACGCCTGGATGCGACCACGGCCCACCCGAATCGCCCCCTGGTGGCGGTGGCCTCGATCGGCCTCGATCACTGTGAGCATCTGGGGGGGACGCTGACGGCGGTGGCGGAAGAGAAAGCGGCCGTCATCCAAGCCGGTGCCACGGTGATCAGCGCCCCCCAGGCAGCCGAGGTGAACGCCGTGCTCGCCCGCCGCTGCGATCAGGTGGGAGCCCAACTGATTCAAGTCAGCCCCCTGGGTGCCGACTGGCAGCTGGGGCTGGGTGGCATCTGGCAACGGGACAACGGCGCTGTGGCGCTGGAGGTGCTGCAGCAGATCGCCACCCGAGGCTGGCCGGTGGATGCGGCCAGCATTCGCCACGGCTTCGCCGCGGCCCGATGGCCAGGACGTCTTCAACCACTGCTCTGGCGCCAGCGACAGGTTCTGGTGGATGGCGCCCATAATCCGCCAGCGGCCGAGCGACTCGCAGGGGAGCGCGCCCATTGGAGCGGTCAGAGTCTGGGTTTGAACTGGATTCTGGGCATTCAGAGCCACAAGGAGGCTCCAGCGATGCTTCGCAGCCTGCTGCAACCCCAGGACCGGGCTTGGATCGTGCCGCTGAACGGCCACCGCAGTTGGAGCGCAGAGGCCCTCAAGGCCTCCTGCCCAGAACTCGCAACCCAGCTGCGAGAGGCCGACGGCCGCGAGCCAGTGGAAACCGCCCTGGAGCAGCTGGAACAGGCGGGATGGCCGCAGGCGCGCCCGGTGATTGCCGGATCGCTCTATCTGCTGGGGGATCTGCTCGGGCGCGGCCTTCTCCGGGCAGAGTGAAGACCCTGCCGCCGCGCGCCCGTCATGCCAAACCTTTTGCTGTCGCTACGCCGCTGGCTGAACCACTTCCTGATCAGCGCACTCCTGATCGGCCTGGCCTTTGGCCCCATCGAAGCAGTGCAGGCGTTGGACACCAGTTCTGGAGTGGGCCTTCAGGACAAGGCACTGTTTCAGGAGCGGGTGGATTACACCCTCACCAATCAAAGCGGCCATGACTTCCATGGTCAGGACCTGAGGAACACATCGTTTGCCGGCGCCGTGGGCCGAGGCGCCGATTTCAGCGCTGCCGATCTGCACGGAGCCATCTTCACCCAGGGGGCCTTCGCTGATGCTGATTTCAGAGGCGCCGATCTGTCCGATGCCCTGATGGACCGGGCTGATTTCACGGGCACCGACCTGCGCGAGGCGCTGCTGAGCGGCGTGATTGCATCCGGGAGCAGCTTCGCCGGGGCCCGCATCGAAGGGGCAGATTTCAGCGATGCCCTGCTGGATCGTGATGATGTGCGCCGCTTATGCCAAGACGCAGAGGGCGTCCATCCCGGCACTGGCGTGGCCACCCGCGACAGTCTGGGCTGTTAATGCAAAGCAGCTGTTAAGGCAGACCAGCTGTTAAGGCCAATCAGCCCGTCCAGCCCCTCAGCTTTCCCGGGTTGAGCAACCCCTTGGGATCAAACCGAGCCTTGGCCGCCACCTGGTCACCATCAATGACCCCCAGCCCCCCGTCCTCCACCGTGAGCACATGGGGGTTAAACAAAACCGCGCCGAGGGAACGGCACTGCGCCATCAAACGGTCCAGAGCCTCAACGCCGCGCCAACGCACCAGTGGCAGAGCGGCCAGGCGGGCCCCACCCCAATGGCGCACCCCCTCGAGATGCCAAAGCAGATCATCCCCCCAGTCGACCCGCAAGGCCTCGATCAGAGCCTGTTCTGGCTGGGGAAGCAGCATCTGCAGGTAGGTCCAACCGGGCTCTGCGCTTCGGCAGTGCAGCGTGGTGTGGTTCCAGCTCAGCTCCCGCAGACCGTTGCCGCGGTGGGCGGCCTCCGCTCCGATTCGCACGATGATGGCGTTGGAGCGGGCGGCAAGACGCTCAAGCGTGGCAACACCATCAGGTGCCACCAGCAGCAGCAAACGATGACGGCCACCCGCAAGACCACTCCAAGGGGGCAGACGATCGACAATCGATCGATCGAGCAGGGTGCAGAGATGCAGCTCAAGGGCGGAGCGCTGACAGAGCGTGGCCAACTGCAGGGCATCTCCCCAGTCATCACAGTCGATGCTCACTTCCTGCCACGGCACCCTCGGCGCCGTGGCCAGCTGCAGAGCCGTGAGGATTCCGTTGGTTCCGTAGGCGTGATTAAGGGCTTCGGCATCGGCCCCGTCAAGCCGCAGCAACCGTGGGTCCGGCTCCAGGGTCACCAGCTCAAGGCCGAGCAGATGACCTGGATCCCTGAGGAATCCCCAGCGCACCGAACCGATACCGCCGGATCCCCCGGCGATGAAGCCACCCACGCTGGCGCTGCGCCAGGTGCTCGGCAGCAAGCGGAGCTGACGACCGCAGGCACCGAGAGACTGATCCAACTCCTTGAGCAGACAACCGCTCTCCACCTCCACCACGCCGCTGTCGGCCTCGATGGCGCGCACACGATTCAGGGCTGTCATCACCATCACCACCCCCCCCTCGAGAGGCACGCACTGGCCGTAATTCCCCGTCCCCGCTCCCCTAAGGGTGAGCGGCACCTGATGGCGTGCACAGGCAGCAGCCACCGCCATCACGGCAGCAACGCTCTCAGGGCGCACCACCAGATCGGCACGGCAGCTCCTCAGCCGCTCAAGCAGCACCGGTGAATAGTCGTAGGCATCACGGGAGAATCGCTCCAGATCAGCGGGATCACGCCAAACGCTCAGCTGCTCCAGCCCGGTGAGCTCCTCGAGCAATCCCTCCAGAACTCTCGGTTCCATGGCCTTGACCCGCGATCGCTGCGCTCAGTGTTGCAACTCTGCGTGGCCCGGGAACGCATCCAGCCATTCGCCGTTGATCAACACGCGCCGACGGGGCGGCTCCGACAGCGCCTCAGACCAACTCGACGCCTCGAGACGCATCAGATCCGCCGGCGCTCCAGGCCGCAAAACCCCATCCCAGATCAGGCCCATCAACCGGGCTGCTTCGCTGCTGAAGGGTTCCAGTCCAAGCCTTTCCCAAGGAGCCAGATGCGCCTTGAACAAGCTGGCAGCCATCAACGCCAGCGGATCGAGGTTGCCGCCAGGGAACCAGCAGTCCTGAATGTTGTCGCCTCCCACCGCGACACCCACGCCGGCCCTCTGGAGCTGACGAATCGGAGCCAGGGGCCGGCAATAGGGCGTGCGATCTCCCTGGCGACCCAGCAGCCAACCGTTGGTGAGGGGCAGGGCCACCACCTGAAGCTGATGCTCGGCAATCCGATCCGCGAGCCGTCGCAGCGGTTCAGCCCCAAGCAGGGCCAGGCTGCTGGCATGGCTACAGGTGACCGGCACAGACAGCGACAGCCCATCCATGCTTCGCAGCAGCTGTCCCACTCCGGCGGCAGGGTAAGCATCGGCCTCATCGATATGCAGATCCACCCCGCAGCCGAGCTGCTCGGCGAGCTCCAGCAAGCGACGCAAGGCAGCACGCATCTTCCGAACTGGGCACGGGGATGGAATCACCCCTCCGAGCAAGCCGCCCCGGGAGGCGATCCAGGCCGCCAGGCGCTGCCCATCGGAGCTTGACCAGTGCTCCACCGGCAACAGGGCAACCAGCTGCAGGTCGATGCGATCACGCCAGTGCTGGCGCAGATCCAGCAGGGCCTCCCAGCTGCAAACGGCACCGGGTCCGAGGCTGTCGACATGACTGCGGATCGCTCTGAGGCCATGGCGGCAGGCCAAACGCAGAGCCCGTTCACCGCGGGCATGCACCTGCTCGGCCGTGCGGGTCTGGTGCTCCCGCAGATTGGCCGCCATCGCCCCGTCGTAGGTGCCACTGAGATTGGGATGCTCCGACCAGCTGAAGGCCTTGTCGAGATGGGCATGGGGCTCCACCAGGCGCGGCAGCACCATGCCGTCCGGCGGCGGCTGATCGGCGCCAAGCGGCCGCAGTGCCGTGAGCACACCCCCCTGCCAATCCAGCTCAACGGCGACCAATCCTTCAGCGCTCGAGCGAGGCCTCGCCTGCTCCGGAAGCTGAAGCAGCAAATCGGGCACCCAGGCCCTGATGCTTCCACCTGCGCCACCCTGCTGAACTGTGGAGCTGAAGGAACGATTCACTCCAGCCGCCCCCCATCAGCACGGCTGCTGAGGGTGATGAAATGACCGGCCAGGCCGAGGGTGGTGATCGTGTACCCAGGCAATCGCAGCGACGGGAGAAGATCCTGACCGCCCACCCTGGTGGTGAACACGCTGGCCACACCAAGATTGAGACGCTGCGTGAAACGGCCAGCCAGGGTTTCCAGGCCGGCACGCTGATCAGCCACCAGACGGGGACAATCTCGGATCCAGAGGCGTAGCACCATGGGCAACCCCTGGCGGTCGCACAGCTCCTCGGTGGCGAGTCGCACCAGCTGAGCACCGGCGTGCTGCTTGTAATCGCCCATGGAGGGGTTGGTCACCACCAGGGCACTGCCGGCAGCAAGAACCATCACCCCGCAGGCCAGCTGTGCCTGACTAAACCCCCTTCTCTTGCTCGAGAGGGGCTGAGGGGAGTCGGGCGACAGAGTGCTGTGGGCAGGTTGGTAGATTCTTACCGACGCGGCGGGCGTCGCCAAGTGGTTAAGGCAGCGGCTTGTGGCGCCGCTATTCGGGGGTTCGAATCCCCTCGCTCGCCCTTTTCAACCAGACGAGAGCTTCAGCACTCCTCGTCCCCCTTGGCTCAGGGCGTCAATAAGGCATCGAGCAACAGGTCGGCGCCATGGCAGCCAGCAACGATGCGGAGGGGATCCGCACAGGGCAGATTCAGTTCAGCGGCGATCGCGTCCACGGCTTGTTGCGCCTCCGCCGGCTCCAGGCGCGCGGTGTTCAGCGCCAGCGCCCGCACCTTGGCAGGCGGCCCCGCCTGAACAGGACGAGCGATCGCAGCGAGACCTTCGCAGAGCTGCACCAGCTCCGCCAGCGGGGGCAAGGGCACCTCAGGAAGACGCTCGATCGTGCCCTGTCCGGCCCGATGCACCATCAGCAACGCCGTGGGCTGACTCCCCCGCAGCAGGGGCAGCGTGGCCGTGGATCCTGGATGGCAAAGGGAGCCCTGCCCCTCCACCAACACCATCCCTTCCACCGGCAGGGCTTCCGCCCCCTGCAGGACAGCGGCCTCCACCGCCCCAGCGGCGTAATCCACTCGCACGGCATCCAGCGGCACACCGGCCCCACTGATCAGGATCCCCGCCTGACCTGTCCCGATGAAGGCGCTCGGCAGGCCACGACGTTCGGCCGCGGCCTGCAGGGCCAGACAAGCGCTCATCTTGCCAACCGCCATGTCGGTGCCCACCGCCAGCACACGTTGCTGGGGAAGGGCTGCTGCCCTGGCCTGGGCCACCACAAGACCAGGGGGTTCGCAGCGCAGATCCCAGATCCAGCAATCGGGCCGGCAGGCCGCTTTGAGCTCGGGATCGTCTGCCAAGCGGGTATGCAGGCCACTGGCCAGGCTGAGGCCAGCCCGTAGGGCCGCCAGAGCATCGGCCCGCACCGGCTCCGGCAAGCGCCCCCCCGAGGGAGCCAGACCCACCACCGCCACCGCGGGACCCAAGGGGAGAGCCGACTGGAGATCTGCCACCACCGGTACGGCGCGCGGAATCCCTGTGACTGCCTCGAGGTCTGCCCCTGCATGAGCCGGGTCAATCACAGCCACGATCGGGCCGCGACGGTGCCGAAGCATCGCCAGGCCGGTCTTTCCGGTGAGTGAATCCAGCCCGCCATGCTGGAGAAGCACCACGGGATGGTCAGCGCGAAGCATCAGAGCCTCACCTCCTGCCAATCAATCCCGAGGCCGAGGGTCCTGGGCACTCCCAGGCGGTCCGCACTGATGGGTAAGCCCGTGAAGGGATCGTCGACAAGGTTGAGATGACTGTCTAAATCCGGCCAACGAATCAAGGGCAACAGCTGGGCGGCGGCTCCATTGAGCAAGGTGCTGTCGGAATAGCAACCCACCATCAGCGCCAGATTGAGGCGATGGGCGACCAGGGCCATGAGCAGAGCCTCACTCAAGCCTCCGGTTTTGAGCAACTTGAGGTTGACCCCATCGACATGGGGGGCAAGCCGAAGCAGATCGTTCAGATCCCAGCAACTTTCATCCGCCACGAGAGGAAGCGGACAATCGGGCTTCAACCTTGCAAAGGCAAGGCGGTCCGCCTCTGGATCGACCTGAGCCGGAAGGGGTTGCTCCAGCAGCACCACCCCATGGGCTTGAAGGTGGCTGAGCATCCGCCGGGCCTGGTCCAGCGTCCAGCCTCCATTGGCATCCACCTGCAGCTCCAAGGGCTCTTGCCGGCGTTGTCCCTCCCGCTCGATCGCCTCTGCCACGGCCTCCAGCAGGGCCCGATCATGGTCGAGACCATCCGGGCTGCCGAGCTTCAATTTGATCCGCGAAGCCGGCAGCAGCTGCCACCAACGCTGAAGTCGCTCAAGCACCCGGTCCACCGAGGCCAAGCCGAGGGTGACACTGGTGGCGACAGACCACGTCTCGACGGGCCTCTCGACCGGCAGGGCCAGCAGTCGCCAGAGGGGCTGGCCAAGTCGCTTGCCCCACCAGTCCCAAAGGGCGAGGTCGATGGCGCACCGAGCCGGGGGGGAAAGGGGAGCGATCCGATCCGCGATTGCCCCGCGATCGGCAGGATCCAGGGAGTCCAACAGAGGCAGCACCGACTCCAACTCGGCCTGAAGGGCATCGATGGCGTAGTGGCGATGGCCGGTGTCGAAACCACCGGTTTCCCCCAGACCGATGCAGCCCTCCGCCTCCAGCTGCAGCAACAGATGCTCCACTGACGCGGTCGTGCCCCGACTGATCGCCAGGGGCACAGCCTTGGAGAGGGGGAATCGCCGCAGGGCCCAGCCCATCCCATCAACGCACCGATCCTCAAACTGGCACAGCACCG
Organism: Synechococcus sp. HK01-R; assembly: GCF_014217855.1. Taxonomy (NCBI): domain Bacteria; kingdom Bacillati; phylum Cyanobacteriota; class Cyanophyceae; order Synechococcales; family Synechococcaceae; genus Synechococcus; species Synechococcus sp. HK01-R. The sequence goes on from NZ_CP059059.1 coordinate 2,399,646, forward strand.
TCGTATCCGACACTGATGAAGCCCACACCGGTTCACCGGAACGCCGTCCACCTTGACCGTCTCCGCCTCCCCCATCAGCAGCCCCACGCAACGGGGCAGCTACTGGATCACCACCTTCGGCTGCCAGATGAACAAGGCCGATTCCGAGCGGATGGCCGGCATCCTCGAGGCCATGGGCTACAGGGAGGCCAGCGCAGAGCTTGAAGCCGATCTGGTGCTCTACAACACCTGCACAATCCGAGACAACGCCGAGCAGAAGGTTTACAGCTATCTAGGCCGGCAGGCCCAACGCAAACGCAGCAATCCCAATCTCACCCTGGTCGTCGCTGGCTGCGTGGCCCAGCAGGAGGGTGAGTCGCTGCTCCGCCGTGTGCCCGAACTCGACCTGGTGATGGGCCCCCAACATGCCAACCGCCTGGAAACGCTCCTCCAACAGGTGGACAGCGGCCAGCAGGTGGTGGCCACCGAAGAGCACCACATCCTCGAAGACATCACCACCGCCCGCCGCGACAGCACGATCTGCGGTTGGGTGAACGTGATCTACGGCTGCAACGAACGCTGCACTTACTGCGTGGTGCCTTCGGTGCGCGGTAAGGAGCAATCACGGCTCCCGGAGGCGATCCGACTCGAGATGGAGGGACTGGCAGCCCAGGGCTTCAAGGAAATCACGCTGCTGGGGCAAAACATCGATGCCTACGGAAGGGATCTACCCGGGATCACCAGCGAGGGCCGTCGCCAACACACCCTCACGGACCTACTCCACCAGGTGCATGACGTGAAGGGCATCGAGCGTCTGCGCTTCGCCACCAGCCATCCCCGCTACTTCACCGAACGGCTGATCGATGCCTGTGCGGATCTGCCCAAGGTGTGCGAACACTTCCATATCCCATTCCAAAGCGGCGACAACGATGTCCTGCGTGCCATGGCGCGCGGCTACACGGTGGAGCGCTATCGCCGCATCATTGACCGGATCCGTGAGCGGATGCCGGATGCAGCGATCAGTGCCGATGTGATTGTCGCCTTCCCTGGAGAGACCGACGCCCAATACCGGCGCACTCTCGATCTTGTCGAAGCGATCGGCTTCGATCAGGTGAATACGGCGGCCTATTCGCCGAGGCCGAACACGCCGGCGGCCGACTGGGACAACCAACTGGCCGAAGACGTGAAGGTAGCTCGCCTGCAGGAACTGAACGCCCTCGTGGAGCGCACGGCCCGCGAGCGCAATGCCCGGTATGCAGGCCGGATCGAGGAGGTGCTCGCTGAGGGTATCAATCCCAAGGACACCAGCCAGCTGATGGGACGGACTCGGACCAACCGGCTCACCTTTTTCAGTGCACGGTCTGAGGATGGCCGCAGCTTCCAACCCGGAGACACCGTGAAGATCCGCATTGACGCGGTGCGTTCCTTCTCCCTCAGTGGCACCCCTGTCAGCGGCTGATACCTTTGGCGCTCCCGCCCGCCTAGGCACCTCTTCCATGCCCAGCTCTTCAGTTCGCGTCGGCGTGGTGTTCGGTGGTGCCTCAGGAGAGCACGCGGTCTCGATCCGGTCGGCCAGCACCGTGATCACCGCCCTGCGCAGCGCTGCAAACCGAGAGCGTTTCGAGGTCACGCCGTTTTATATCGATCCGGAGGGCCGCTGGTGGCCGGAAGCTGTCGCTGAGGCTGTGCTCACCAGCGGCCAAGCGGCTGAGAACAGTGATCTTCCCGATCCCTTACCCCCGCAAGGGTTTGGTGGCCTGCCATCCGGCGCTGAGTCCATCGACGTCTGGTACCCGGTGCTGCATGGTCCGAATGGTGAGGATGGAACCGTGCAGGGCCTCTTCACGCTGATGGGCAAGCCCTTCGTGGGGGCTGGCGTGCTCGGGTCTGCTGTGGGGATGGACAAGCTGGCCATGAAGGCGGCCTTCGCTGCCGCCGGACTCGCCCAGGTGCCCTATGTGGGTCTCAATGCTGAGCAACTCACCAAGCCCGAAGAGCGCTCCAAGCTCCTGGAGTGCATTGAGGCAGAGCTCGGCTATCCCTGTTTTGTGAAACCGGCCAACCTCGGCTCCTCGGTGGGCATCAGCAAAGCGCGCACACGTCAGGAGCTGAACGAAGGCCTCGATCTCGCCGCTGAACTCGACCAGCGCATCGTGGTGGAGAAGGGCGTCAAGGCTCGAGAGCTGGAATGTGCCGTGATCGGTGTCAAAACACTCGAGGCCTCAGTGGTGGGTGAAATCCGCTTTGACGCCGACTGGTACGACTACACGACCAAATACAGCGACGGCCTCAGCCACACCCTGATTCCCGCCCCGATTGCATCCCATCACTCCGATCAAGTGCGCCAGATGGCCCTTGCGGCCTGCCGCGCTCTCTGCGTGAGCGGGATGGCCCGCGTTGATTTTTTCTACGACGACCACCAAGACCGGCTCTGGATCAATGAAATCAACACACTTCCAGGTTTCACCTCCCTGAGCATGTACCCCATGCTCTGGAACGCCAGCGGGCTACCTCTGGAAACACTGGTGGCACGACTGGTGGAGAACGCGCGAGAATGAGCGCCTGGAGAAAGGCTGGGCTCTGAACTGGCGATGATTCACGGATTGCTCTGGTTTCCGCTTCTTCTCGTCTTTGTGCTGCTAGCAGCCCTGGGCTGGCTGGAGCGCCGTCGCCAATCGCTGTTCCGCAGCTGGGCTGAAGGCGCGGAACTAGCCAAACTCGATGGCTGCGGGGCAGCCCGCGTCAAGGATGGTGAACTGCACTGGAGCAGTTTTTCAGCCGGAAAGTTTGAAGAGCAAGGACGCTTTGCGATCAAAACCCTGGAAATGGTCGAACTGATGGCCCTTGCCTCAGGAGAAGCGCCGCTGGCCCATGAATCCCAGGGCCGTTGTCGCTTGCGCCTGATCGGTGGAGGGCAGCAGATGGATGTGCCCTTCTCGGATGCGGAGCGAGCCCGCAGCTGGATGGGTCAGTTGATGGCCACAGCTCGCTGCGACCTGTGAGCCGTCGCCGTCCAGCCTCAAAGTCAGCCTCGCGGACCACTGAAGCGCCGCTCCGCCCTGGCGTCGAACGCCGGCGTCGCCGGCGTCGCGAGCGCCGTCAAGATCGCTTGATCCAGCTCTGGCGACTGCTGTGGTTCAGTGGAGCCGCCGGTGGCCTTGGCTGGGTGCTCCTCTCCCAAGGATGGGTCCTGCGCAGCCCCCAACAGCTGCAGGTCAGCGGCAGCGAACGCCTGGGGGTGGAAGCCGTCAGCCAGGCGGCTGGCATGCGTTTCCCCCAGCCCCTCCTTGGCCTGGATCCCCATGCGATGGAGCAGACCCTGATGCGGGAGCTGCCTGTGCAATCAGCCGCCGTGCGGCGGCGCCTGCTGCCTCCAGGACTCGATGTGGAACTCGACGACCGTCGACCGATGGCAGCGGCCAGTCGCACCGGTCCCCGCGGAGTCGAGCGGGGAATGGTTGATCGGCGAGGCCAGTGGATGCCGGCGACGATGGCCGCCCGCGGCGACAAACCGGAAACAAGCATTGAAATCCAGGGCTGGATCCCTAGCCAGAGAGACGCCATCGCACTGCTGCTCGAGAACCGTGCGCAGCTGGGCGGGACACTCCAGCGGGTCCTGTTCAGTCCTGAGGGGGGAATCAGTCTTCAGGTGACCGGGCTTGGGCTGGTGCATCTCGGCTCCGATCCAGGCCTGATGCAGCAACAGATGGTCATGATGGCCCAGCTGAGCCGAAGTCTTCCCGCTCACCTGAGGCAACAGCAGGGCAGCAGCCTTGATCTGAGTGATCCAAGCCGTCCGGAGCTGCAGCTGAACAAGAAAGCACCCACAGACAGCAAACCCTGACGCTTTGTTGCTGAGCGAGGCAGGACGCCCCAGGCTGACCAAAATCTGCAGCGGACGCGAACCGCAGGGACATAATGCACCCACAGCTCAACGGTTCGGCCTTAACGATGGAGATGATGGGTACACATCAGTCCCCCAGCCCCGAGAGCACAGGGATTCTTCCGAGTCAGTCCGCCCGCATTGAAGTCATCGGAGTTGGCGGTGGTGGCAGCAATGCTGTGAATCGAATGATTCAGAGCGATCTCGAGGGGGTCTCCTACCGGGTTCTCAATACCGATGCCCAAGCCCTTCTGCAGTCGGCGGCAGACCACCGGGTTCAGCTTGGACAGACCCTGACCCGTGGCCTTGGTGCCGGTGGCAATCCCAGCATCGGCCAGAAGGCGGCCGAAGAATCCAGGGCTGACCTTCAGCAGGCTCTTCAGGGTGCTGATCTGGTGTTCATCGCCGCCGGGATGGGCGGTGGCACCGGTACCGGTGCTGCTCCCGTGGTCGCGGAGGTCGCGAAGGAGAGCGGTGCCCTCACCGTTGGAATCGTCACCAAACCCTTCGGTTTCGAAGGTCGTCGAAGGATGCGCCAGGCCGATGAAGGCATTGCCCGTCTGGCGGAGCACGTCGACACCCTGATCGTGATTCCCAACGACCGTCTCAGGGATGCCATCGCCGGTGCCCCTCTGCAGGAAGCATTCCGCAGTGCTGACGACGTGCTGCGGATGGGCGTGAAGGGCATTAGCGACATCATCACCTGCCCCGGCCTGGTCAATGTGGACTTCGCCGATGTGCGTTCCGTGATGACTGAAGCTGGCACCGCCCTGCTCGGAATCGGCGTGGGGTCCGGACGCTCCCGCGCCATCGAGGCTGCTCAGACCGCGATCAACAGCCCCCTCCTGGAAGCAGCTCGCATCGATGGCGCCAAGGGTTGTGTGATCAACATCAGCGGTGGTCGCGACATGACCCTCGAAGACATGACCACTGCCTCAGAGGTGATCTACGACGTGGTGGATCCCGAGGCCAACATCATTGTGGGTGCAGTCGTGGACGAGCGTCTCGAAGGAGAAATCCACGTCACCGTGATCGCCACGGGGTTTGAGAACGGTCAGCCTTACCGCAGTGAGCGACGCGCCAGCTCCAACGCATCTCCCTCCTTCAGCCCAGCCCCTGAGGCCGGCGCCAGCATCCCTGAATTTCTGCGCCAGCGTCAGCTCAAGCGCGATGGAGGGATCGGCTGAGGAGTTCCTCATCCAATCTCCCATTGGAAGGGGGTGACCCGGAGTCCACGCCTGCCCTGAGCATCCCGTGTGGCTGCTCCCTTCCGGTCCTGACCAGGTTTGGGCGTCCGAACCGCATGGGTCCGAGTCGTTGCGATGCTAGCAATGGACCTCCGCTGGCCTGGAGAGGCAGATGCGCCCATCTGACCTGATCCGTTACAAACAGACCGGTCAACCGATCACTGTGCTGACCGCCTGGGATGGGTTGTCAGCAACCCTGGTGCAGGCCGCTGGTGCCGACCTTGTGCTGGTCGGTGATTCCTTGGCCATGGTGGTACTCGGCCATGCCACCACCCTGCCGGTCAGCCTGGAGCAGATGCTGCATCACTGCCAGGCGGTCTGCAGAGGGCTGAGCGGCCCTCTGGAGCAACAGCCACTGGTGATCTGCGATCTGCCCTTTCTCAGCTACCAGTGCGGTGAGGATCAAGCCGTTGCGGCAGCCGGACTTTTACTCAAAGACTCCGGTGCCGCCGCCGTGAAGCTGGAGGGGGCTGAACCGGAGGTCGTGGCGGTGATCGATCGCCTCGTCCGCATGGGGATCCCTGTGATGGGGCATCTGGGACTGACCCCTCAGGCGGTGCATCGTCTGGGCTACCGCCAGCAGGCGCAGGATCCCCGTAGCCAGGAGAAGCTGCTGCGTCAGGCCCAGGCGCTTGAGAGTGCGGGCTGTTTCTCCCTGGTGTTGGAGCATGTGCCGACGGAGCTGGCCGCCAAGGTCCAGGCGATGCTGACGATTCCTGTGATCGGCATCGGAGCCGGCGCGTCCTGCGATGGACAGGTACGGGTGACCGCCGATCTGCTCGGCCTGACCCCTGTGCAGCCCCCCTTCAGCCCTGCCCTCATCCCTGGTCGTCAGCTCATGATTGAGGCCCTCAAGGGTTGGGTGGAACAGCAACGCCAGGGGGCAGCGCCTCCCACCAGCGCACCACTTCAAGAAGCACCTGATTGCTGAGGGCCATTCCCTCCGGATCGCTGAGGCGCCAGCGCTGACCGCAACGCTGAATCAGTCCAGACGCTTCCGCCTGCGTCCAGCGACGCTCCAGATCGGGAAGATGTCGGCGGCAAAGGGAAGGATCCCAGCCACTGGCGCAGGCGCTCGCCCAGAGATCCACACCTTCGCGGCGCCTCAGTCCCACGAGCAAACGGTCATCCAGCGGAAGCCGCTCCGCCAAGGCGGCTTGCAGGGAAGGGTCGAGGGTTTGCCGTTGCGTTGCGATCCAGAGCCCGTAGGCCTCGCGGGTGCGCGGCCTTGCCAGCCGCTGCCCCCAGGGGGCACTGGTGGCCCCGAGGCCAAACCCCCACCAACCGGCTCCGCTCCAATACACCCGGTTGTGCCTGGAGGCGTGACCGGGTCTGGCGTAGTTGGAAATCTCATACCGACAGAACCCCGCCTGCTGGAGGCGCTCAGTGGTGCGTTCCATCACAGCGACCGCTTCGTCCTCCTCGGGGAGGTCCAGCTCACCCCGTTGCTGCCGCCAGGCGAACACGGTGCCGGGCTCAACGGATAGGTCATAGATCGACAGATGGGGAGCCCCCACCTGAAGGGCTTCGTGCAACTGCTCCTCCCATCCGGAGCGCGTCTGAGCGGGCAGATTCCGAATCAGGTCAAGGCTCCAGCTCCAGAGACGACCATCGATCTCGGCCGCCCGCAACCAGTCGCAGGCCTGCAGCAGATCCAGCCGTCGGTGCCGTCGACCCAGCGCGGTCAGAACCCCATCGTCGAAGCTCTGGCCACCGAGGCTCACACGATTGACTCCGGCATCGAGCAATGCCCCCAGAGCGGCCTGATCAAAGCTGGCCGGATCCATCTCCAGGGTGATTTCCGCCCCCTGCTGCACCCCGAAGCGGTCCTCCAATCGATGGAGCAGGGTCTCGATCTGTGCTGGTGTCAGCAGGGATGGGGTCCCGCCCCCGATGTACACGGTGCTCAAGGGCGGGCCTGGGGGCGCCAGGGCGATCTCCTCATGGAGCAGCGCAAGATAAGCCTCGATCGAAGCCCGACCGGGCCCGCCGGCAGCATCCACGCGATCCCCCAGTGGAACCACCGCGAAATCGCAGTAGTAACAACGCCTGTGGCAGAAGGGAATATGGAGATAGGCGCTACGGGGTGCGGACATCTGCCCGGGCCAAGCGGCGGAAGATGGTGCATGCTGCCTGCAACTGGAGTGAGCAGCCACGACCTGAACCCATGGTGGAAGCGCTCATCCTGCTTGTGTTTCTGATCTCAGGTGCCTCAGCCGGCTGGATGGGCGTGCATCTGTTGCCTCAGGATCTGTTCAACGACACCACCAATGTCGAAGGAGTGCGCTGGGTGCTCACCGGCTTTGGCGCCTTCATTGGCCTGATTGCTGGCCTGGTCTTTCGCCGGCTGCGTCAGCAGCTGATGCGCCAAGTGCGCACCATGCCCACGGATCTGTTGGTCAGCCGAGCCGTGGGCCTGATTCTTGGGCTGCTGGTGGCCAACCTGCTCCTCGCCCCGATCCTGTTGCTGCCCCTCGCCGGTGCCGTGTCACTGGTGAAGCCGCTAGCGGCGGTGCTGAGCAATGTCTTCTTCGGAGTGCTGGGCTACAACCTCGCTGAAGTGCATGGCCGCACGCTCCTGCGCTTGTTCAACCCGTCGTCGACGGAGGCGCTGCTGGTGGCCGATGGGGTGCTGACTCCGGCCAGCGCCAAGATCCTCGACACCAGCGTGATCATTGATGGACGCATTCGCGGGCTCCTGGCCTGCGGATTGCTCGAGGGCCAGGTGATCGTGGCCCAGACGGTGATTGATGAGATGCAGCAGCTGGCCGACTCCGCCAATGCGGAGAAGCGGGCCCGTGGCCGGCGCGGGCTCAAGTTGCTGACAGATCTTCGCGAAACCTACGGTCGCCGACTGGTGATCAACACCACCCGCTACGACGGAGCTGGCACCGACGACCGCCTGCTGCAGCTGAGCGCCGATACCGGCGGCACCCTGGTGACGGCTGATTTCAACCTCGCCCAAGTGGCCCAGGTGCAGGAGCTGAAGGTGATGAACCTCAGTGAGCTGGTGATCGCCCTGCGTCCAGAGGTTCAGCCAGGCGATGAACTTCTGCTCAAGATCGTGCGCCAGGGCAAGGAAAACAACCAGGGCGTTGGCTACCTCGACGACGGCACCATGGTGGTCGTGGAAGGAGCCGGCACCGCGATCGGTGACCGCCTCCCCGTGGTCGTGACCGGTGCCCTGCAGAACCCAAGCGGACGGATGGTGTTTGCCCGCCTGGAGAAAGAATCCGCCGCCCCACGCTCAGCCAAGGCCAACCGCCCCCCACGAGGAAACAGTGGAAGCAAAGGAAATGAGCGGCCTCCGGCCAACCCCCGCTAGGCTCCCGAGACGCAAGGGGATGTGCAGAGGATGACCACGTCAGCGCCCTACTATGGGGATTCCACGGTGCTGCGGACTCCGCCACCGGATCTGCCCTCGCTGATGCTCAAGGAGAGGATCGTCTATCTCGGTCTTCCGCTGTTCTCCGACGATGACACCAAGCGTCAGCTCGGGCTTGATGTGACCGAACTGATCATTGCTCAGCTCCTTTACCTGGAGTTCGACAACCCTGACAAGCCGATTTACTTCTATATCAACTCCACCGGCACCAGTTGGTACACAGGGGATGCGATTGGCTTCGAGACCGAAGCCTTCGCGATCTGCGACACCCTTCGCTACGTCAAGCCCCCCGTGCACACGATCTGCATTGGCCAGGCCATGGGTACGGCGGCGGTGATCCTCTCCGCCGGCACTAAAGGGCAGCGTGCCGCCCTGCCCCATGCCTCGATCGTGCTGCACCAGCCGCGCAGCGGCGCCCGCGGCCAGGCCACGGACATTCAGATCCGTGCCAAGGAAGTGCTCCACAACAAGCGGGCGATGCTCGAAATCCTTTCGGAGAACACAGGACGCAGCGTGGAGCAGCTCTCCAAGGATTCCGACAGGATGAGTTATCTGACACCGGAACAGGCCGTGGAGTACGGCTTGATTGACCGGGTGCTCAGCAGTCGAAAGGACCTGCCCACCAGTCCTCCGGCCTCTCTCTGACCAGCTGACCCGGCCTGAAGCCGGATTCGCTTCAACATCACAGCTCACACCGCCCAGCCCCTCTCACTTCTGCTCGAGCCATGCCGATCGGTACCCCCAGCGTTCCCTACCGCCTCCCCGGCAGCCAGATGGAGCGCTGGGTCGACATCTACACCCGCCTTGGCGTGGAGCGGATTCTCTTCCTGGGCCAGGAAGTGAATGACGGCATCGCCAACAGCCTGGTGGCCCAGATGCTGTATCTGGATTCCGAAGACAGCAGCAAGCCCATCTACCTGTACATCAACTCCCCAGGTGGATCCGTGACCGCCGGTCTGGCGATCTACGACACCATGCAATACGTCAAGAGCGACGTGGTGACCATCTGTGTGGGCCTGGCCGCCTCGATGGGTGCCTTTTTGTTGACGGCAGGCACCAAAGGCAAGCGCCTGGCCTTGCCCCACAGCCGCATCATGATTCACCAGCCCCTTGGCGGCACCGCCCAGCGGCAGGCGAGCGACATCGAAATCGAAGCCAACGAGATCCTGCGCATCAAGGAGATGCTCAACCGTTCAATGGCCGACATGACCGGACAGAGCTTCGAGAAGATCGAGAAGGACACGGACCGCGACTACTTCCTGAGCGCTGAGGAAGCCAAGGATTACGGCCTCATCGATCGGGTGATCGCCCACCCCAACGACGCCTGAGCGTTCAGGCGTTTGCGTAAGCTCAGGCGTTATTCCGTTCAAGAATTCCGCCCGGATGGCCCAGCTCTTCTACGACTCCGATGCTGATCTCTCGCTGCTTAGCGGCAAGACGGTGGCCATCGTCGGCTATGGCTCCCAAGGCCATGCCCACGCCCTGAACCTCAAGGACAGCGGCGTCAACGTCGTGGTGGGCCTCTATGAGGGCAGCCGCTCCGCCGAGAAGGCGAAGGCGGATGGCCTGGAAGTGCTGAGCGTGGCCGATGCGGCCGCCAAGGCTGACTGGATCATGGTGCTGCTGCCCGATGAATTCCAGAAAGACGTCTATGACAAGGAGATCGCGCGACACCTGAGCGCCGGCAAGGTGCTGAGCTTCGCCCACGGATTCAACATCCGCTTCGGCCTGATCAAGCCCCCCGCCGATGTGGATGTGGTGATGATCGCCCCGAAAGGCCCTGGTCACACCGTGCGCTGGGAATACCAGAACGGTCAGGGCGTTCCCGCCCTGTTCGCGATCGAGCAAGACGCCTCCGGCAACGCCCGTGGGCTGGCGATGGCCTACGCGAAAGGCATCGGTGGCACCCGCGCCGGCATCCTCGAAACCAACTTCAAGGAGGAGACCGAAACCGATCTCTTCGGTGAGCAGGCCGTGCTTTGCGGTGGCCTCTCTGAGCTAGTGAAGGCCGGCTTTGAAACCCTGGTGGAAGCTGGTTATCAGCCCGAGCTCGCCTATTTCGAGTGCCTCCACGAAGTGAAGCTGATCGTGGACCTGATGGTGAAGGGTGGCCTGACCGCCATGCGCGACTCCATCTCCAACACTGCGGAATACGGCGACTACGTGAGTGGCCCGCGCCTGATCACCGCCGATACCAAGGCAGAGATGAAGCGGATCCTCTCCGACATTCAAGACGGCACCTTTGCCCGCAACTTTGTGGCCGAGTGCGAAGCCGGCAAGCCTGAAATGAAGAAGATCCGCGACCGCGATGCCGAGCATCCGATCGAAAAGGTGGGCAAGGGCCTGCGCTCGATGTTCAGCTGGCTGAAAGCCGCCTGATCAGGGGCCATTCACCCTTTTCTCCTGGTGATTGCCGCCGCAGGTCTCGACCTGCTGGTTGGCGATCCCCGCTGGTCTCCCCATCCGGTGATCTGGATGGGGCGCTGGATCACAATCCTTCGAGCAGGGGTCGAACGCCTGGCTGGCGATCGACCCTGGGCCCTGAGGGCCGGCGGCACACTGATCACCGTGCTTCTGGTGGGCGCCAGTGCCGGATGCGGCTGGTGCATCGAAAGAGCGGCCCAACCAACGCTGTCCCCGCTGTTCTCAGCTTCGGGAACGGTCCTTCTGGTGATCGGTTTGGCCAGTGCCTTGGCCGCGCGCAGCCTGCGGTCCAGCGTGTTGGCAGTCCTCAAGGCGCTTCCCAGTTCAGATGGCGGTGACCTGTCATCGGCACGCCAACGACTGAGCTGGATCGTTGGACGCCAGACGGATGGCCTGCAAGAACCGGAGATCCTGCGAGCCGCGGCGGAAACCGCCAGTGAAAACGCAGTGGACGGACTCTTCGCACCCCTGTTTTGGATGTTGGTCGGTGCAGGCCTCTGGCAAATCGGCTGGCAAGAAGGTCCCGGTCCGCTCTGCCTGGCCTGGGCCTTCAAGGCCAGCAGCACCCTTGATTCGATGCTGGGTTATCGAACCGGAAGGCTTCGCTGGCTAGGGACCGCTGGAGCGAGGCTCGACGATTGGCTCACCTGGCTGCCCTGCCGCCTGGTGATGGTGAGCCTGCCCCTGATCTGTCGCCCTTGGAGCGCTTGGCTACGGCTGGTGCGTGCCGCTGAACGGGATGGCCGCCCTGATCCATCACCGAATGCAGGACGCTCACAGGCGATCTATGCCCACTGCGCTGGTGTTCGCCTCGGCGGCAGAAATCGCTATGGCGACCGCTGGGTGAACAAACCAGTCCTCGCAGGTGGCATGCCCGATGTCAATCAGAGCGCCGTGGACAGAATCCTGAACCTCAGTCTTGCCCTTGAAGTGGCATGGCTTCTGGTCGCTCTCATGATCAGCCGTCTGGCCGTCGCTCAGTAAGCGCCCCGATCCATCGGGAGCAGGAGCACGCCGAAGGTGCGCAGGATGATCGCCAAGTCAAGAAGGAACGAGCGACCACGGGCATAGGCCAGATCCAGCCGCACCCGCTTGGCGTAGCTGAGGTTGTTGCGTCCACTCACCTGCCAGAGCCCAGTGAGGCCAGGGCGCACAGCGAGCACCTCATCCATGTAGGGCCCGTAACGCTCAATCTCCTTATCAACGATCGGCCGAGGGCCGACCACACTCATCTCCCCCCTCAACACGTTGAGGAACTGAGGAAGCTCATCCAGACTCGAGCGACGCAGGAAACGACCGATCGGGGTGATGCGGGGGTCCTGACGCAGCTTGAAGTCCCGCTCGAATTCAGCGCGCATCGTTGCTGATTCAGCCAGCACCCTGGCGAGCACCTGATCGGCATCGGCACGCATGGTGCGGAATTTGATGCAACCGAAATGCCGATAACCGCGCCCAACACGCCGCTGCACATAGAACACCGGACCGGGAGAACTCAGCTTCACCAGCACGGCCAAAACAACAAGCACCGGAGCACCGAGACTGAGCACAGTCAGGGCAAACACCACATCGCCGCTGCGCTTGAGTGTGCGACCGAAGCCACTCTGCTGACGCACGAGCAGGCCGGCCGGCAGGGTGGAAGGTGGAGCGGCAAGCAATCGCAGATGGCGACGGCTGGCCTGACGACGCAGGGTGCTAACCATTTCGTTTCCCACGCGTCTCATTCCACTCAATCGCAACGCCCGAGCTCCGGCAGCCCACCAGGGTCACTCGCCGCAACGGCACAGGCCTTCCGATGGGCCAGCCAGAGGCGGTCGACAAGCGTCTCAAAGCGGGACGCAAACGCCTCCGGACGGAAACGCTCAGCCCACAGGCGAAGGGACTCAGGGGCAAGCTCCTGCCAGAGGCGCCGCTCTTCAAACCAGCGCACGGCCTCAGCCACAGCGGCCGGAGTTTGCTCAGAAAACAGCACACCAGTCGGGGCGGACACCCCGGCTGCCGCACAGCGGACACTGTCAAGCAAGCCGCCCCGTCCAAGGGCGATCACGGGGGCGCCGGCCGCCATCGCCTCCACTGGGGCAATGCCGAAATCTTCGAGGCCGGCATACACAAAAGCCCGGCAGGTTCCCATCAGCCTCTCGACCTGATCCTGGGGACATCGCCCAAGGATCTGAACCGATGGTCCCGCCAGTCGCTCCAGAGCAGGGCGCTCTGGCCCGTCTCCAACCACGAGGAGTGGCAACCCAAGGCGATTAAAGGCCTCCACCACCACATCCACCCGCTTGTAGGGCACAAGACGACAGACGCAGAGATAGACATCAGAGCGTGGGAGGTCCCAGCGGAAGCGCTCCACCTGCACGGGCGGATGCAGAACCTGAGCCTCGCGCCCCCAGAACTGTTGAATCCTCCGGGCCGTGAACCTGGAGTTGGCCAGAAGATGATCCACCCGCTGAGCACTGAGCTGATCCCACTGGCGCAGTGCATGCAGCTGCCAGCGGATGAGTGGTCCGAAGCCACGACGCACCAGGGCAGAGCGACGCAGATAGGCGTGCATCTGATCCCAGGCGTAACGCACGGGAGTGTGCACGTAGCTGATGTGAAGCTGATCGGGGGCCGTAAGAACTCCCTTGGCCACCAGATGGCTACTGCTGATCACGAGGGGGTAATCGGAGAGGTCGATCTGCTCGATCGCCAGAGGCAGGAGGGGCAGATACTGCTGCACATGGGAGGTGCCCCAGGGCAGCGCCTGAATCGGGCTGGTCAGAATGCAACGCCCCTGCCAGCGGCTCCCAGGGCGACCGCTTTCTGCATCCACAAGGGCCGCAAGATCAGGCCTGATGCCCCGGGTAGCGAGATGGTCATCGATGGCCGCCACCACCTGCTCAGCACCACCCACCGAGCGAGGGGTAAACCACTCGTGCACCAGAGCAATGCGACCGGGCAGATGTGGCAATGCCTCGCCTGGCATCCAAAGGAGGGCTCAGATTCATCACGAAGTCTCTCAGCAGGTTGCGCCTGTCGAGCGCCCTCTCGAAGCTGGATCCATGTCCACGACGAACATGGCGATCCATGCCCTGCTGGAGGAGTCGCTGAGCGAACCATCGATTGGAGAGACCAGCTGCTTCCGATGGCATGCCACCCCTGTTGGCATTGCCGCCCTCTGGAACAAAAGTCAGTCACCGCTCACGCCTCCCTTTGAGGATGCGATGAAAGAAGGCTTGCAGGTGGGTCTGGATCTCAGCCGTGAGGAACGGGAATTTCACCAGGTGAGCCAGGGCTTGGTGCTGTTATTTCACTCCTGATCCATCGACCAAGCCGGATGAAAACGGAGAGGGTGGGATTCGAACCCACGAGGGTGTGACCCCTACACGATTTCGAGTCGTGCGCATTCAACCGGACTCTGCCACCTCTCCAAACGCCGATTAGGCGCACCTCACTTTAGGGGGCGACCCGTTGCCTGCCTCAGGTTCACACGGCGGCGACCGGCCTGAAGCAACAGCAGCCCCTGTCCCGCCATCTGTTTTGGAGCCTGCAGTTCCAGCCCCGCACTCGCCAGTCGCTGGCCTGGGGCTAAAGGCGGCTGCCCCTGGTGTTCCGCCAGCACCGTGCGCGCGAGAGCACGCCAGCAATGCAAAGCATCGCTGGCCACAGGATCGAGCAACGCAACCCAATCAAGGCGACGATGGCCATGGGCCTCAACGAGACGGCGGGCCAGGGCACAGCTCCGCCGATCCCCATGACTGCTCACCAGAGCGGCCCGCCCCTGATGACGCGCCAGCAGCCAATGGCGCCCCCACTGCTCCACCACCACCAGCCCATCGGCAAGCTGCACCATCGCCTGGATCAGCACCGCCAGCAGCAACAACGGCAGGGTTCGCAAGCGAAGACCACACCAGTGTTGAAGCAACCAAGGCAGCAGGCCCAGCACCAACAGCAGCACCACCCAGGGCTGAGGACGACCGGTCAGCAGCTGAGCAAAAGGCCACTGGCTGATCCAAGTCACCATGGCGATCAGCAGCGCCGCCAGATGCTTCACGGGCCAGATCAACCAGGGCAGAAGCAGCAGGGTGACCCCCTCAGGGAGCACGAGCACCACGAGGGCCAGGGCCATGGACGCCAGGGTGAGGGGAGCCAGGAGAGGCGCAGCCAGCAGATTCGCCACCAACGCATACAAGGGCGTCGAACCGAAGTGCAGCAGTTGAAGCGGCAGGGTCCAGAGCAAGGCCGCCAACGGCACCGAGAGAGCGGTGGAGAGCCATGGGCCGAAGCGATGCGGCCATCGGGCCGCCAACCAGAGCTCCAGTGGCCGGGCGGTGATCACCAGACCGGCCGTGGCAGCAGCACTCAACTGAAACCCGATCGAGTGCAACCAGGCCGGGTGGATCAACACCATCAGCACAAGACTGAACACCAGCACCCCCAACGGTCGACTGCGCTGCCCGCCCTCGCGAATCAACAGCGCCACCGAACCCATCAACACCGCTCGCACCACGGAGGGCTGGGCACCAGCCAGGGCCAGAAACAGCCCCATCGCTCCGGCACCGCTGCTCAGTCGCCATGCCGCCGGCCAGGATCGGGCCAGAGCAAGGGTGGTTCCAAGCAGGACCGACAGATGAAAGCCTGAAGCCGCCAGGGCGTGGGAGAGGCCAGCAACCCGAAAGCCATCGCGCAGCTCGGCGGAGAGTTGCACCTGGGCACTGCCCAGCACCAACGCCGCCAGCAGACCGCCTCGATCCGGCCCGGCCGCATCCTGAAATTGAGTGGCAATCCGTCGCCGGGCATCGGCCAGGGGGGTCCAGTCCTGCCCGGTGACCTCCAGCGCCTTGGTGCGGAACTGACTCCAGGCCCCATGGGCCGCCAGTCGTTGGGCCGGTGCACTCAGCAGGGGATGGGCCGCAGGTGCCGGTGCTCGCAAACGCCCCCTGGCACGGATCCAGGCACCCGCTCGCAATCCCTCGCGGCAGGGGCGCCACTGCAGTTCGGTGCGCCCCGATCGGCGCTGGCCATTGATCCGATGCACCTGCACAAGGGCCCGACAGGCCCCATCACGCAGGGGACCATCAACCAGCACGCGACCCTCAAGCCAAAGCATCGCGGCCTGAGACTTGGTGCTGATCAACGCCGCTGGATCCTGGGGCCCCGGGTTGGGTGCGGAGGCCCACAACAAGCGCAACGACAGCAGAGCCATCAGCACAAACAGCAGCAGGATCCGCGCTTTCGGCAGACGGGCGGGCATCGCTCAGGGACAAGGCTTCCCTGAGCATTCCCCCGGCTAAGGCTGCTTCAGGAGAGGGAAACCAAGCGCCTCACGCTCCGCCAGCCAGGACTCCGCAACTTTGCGGGCCAGATTGCGGATGCGGGCGATGGTGGCGGTGCGCTCGGTCACGGAGATCACTCCCCGGGCCTCAAGCAAGTTGAAGGTGTGGCTGCACTTCAGAACGAAGTCAAGAGCCGGTGCAGGCAGAGCCTTCTCGATCAGTGCCGCGGCCTCAGCTTCATAGATCGCGAACAACTGCTTGAGTCGCTCAGGATCGGAAGCTTCGAAATTGAAGTGGCAGTGTCCCTTTTCGAAGGGAAGCCAGAGATCGCCATAGCTGCGCTCTGCGTTCCAACTCAGATCCCAGATGCTCTCGACATCCTGGAGATACATGGCCAGGCGCTCCAGGCCGTAGGTGATTTCAATCGACACCGGACGACAGTCGATGCCTCCGCACTGCTGGAAATAGGTGAACTGCGTCACCTCCATGCCATCCAGCCAAACTTCCCAGCCCACGCCCCAGGCCCCAAGAGTGGGCGACTCCCAGTTGTCTTCCACGAAACGAATGTCGTGCTCGGCCGCCTTGATCCCCAAGGCCTCAAGGGAGGCCAGGTAGGTCTCCTGAATGCCATCGGGTGATGGCTTGATCAGCACTTGGTATTGGAAATAGTGCTGTGCCCGGTTGGGATTGTCTCCGTAGCGCCCATCGGTGGGTCTGCGGCAGGGTTCGGGATACGCCACCGCCCAGGGTTCCGGCCCGATCGCTCGCAACACCGTGTGCGGACTCATGGTGCCGGCGCCTTTTTCGGTGTCGTAGGGCTGCAGCAGCAGACACCCCTGGTCGGCCCAGAAACGATTGAGGGTGCTGATGATGTCCTGGAAGTGCATCCGCTGGCGGCCGATCGCACGCCATTCTCCAGCCGAAGGGTCCCCCTACCGGCTCAGGGAGAAGCAGCGATGCAAGTGGGCGATGGCGTGATGCCGATGGGGATTGCTGCGACTCGGACTCATCATTCCCAACCAGAAGCTGCCATCCCCCTGGAAGACGAGCACAGGCTTGGCGGATGCTTTGCCGTGGGAATCCAGCAGCGACATGCAGAGCTTTTCTGCCACTTCCATGCCCTTCGGCCGAGCGCGCAGGCGACGCAGCACCGGATCCACCTGGGAGAACGAGACGAAGGTGGCGCGCTGGGAGTCGGTCACCAGGATCATCCCGTCAAGCCACTGCACCTCAAGGAGCAGGTCCTCGATCGAGGAGAGCAGAGAGGGGAGAGGGAACGCCACGGCCAAGCACCGTTTTCTTAATCATTTCTTTCTAAACCCACCACCGCCCTGGTCGCAAGCGACACAGCATGAGACGAAATGGATGGTCAGGTTTTCAGCAGCAGCAGACCCATCTGCCCCCCGGCGAGGGGGCGATGGTGGGCTTCAAGAAAGCCTGCAGCCAAGGCCATCTGCTCCTGAGCCGGGCCAGTGGCAAAACGTTCGAGACTGGCCTCTAAATAGGCGTATTGATCACGCAAGCCCGCCATCGCAGCGGCTGGCACCACCAGCCTGCGCAAGTAAGCCCGCCGAAAAGCTTCTGCAGCACTGCCGGGCGGTTGCCGGTTGAAATCCAGCACGGCAGCCCGCGCCCCGGGCTTCAGCACCCGTTGCAACTCTCGCAACCCCGCGGCGGGATCTTCCAAATTGCGTAACCCGTAAGCCATCACCGCTCCATCCAGAGCCGCGGGGGGAAGGCCTGTCGCGAGGGCATCTCCCTGGTGCCATCGGACAGGCAACCAGGGCTCTCGGGATGCCCGCTCCTGGGCCCGCCGCAAGGGGGCGGCCGCCGCATCGAGGCCCAGAACCTCACCCCCCGGACGTAGACGGCGGGCTAGCGCCAGGGCCAGATCCCCTGTGCCGCAGCAAAGATCAAGCCAGCGCTCGCCCGGACGGGGCTGCAACCAGACCAGCATCTGCCGCTTCCAATGGCGATGCAGGCCAAGACTGAGCAGGTCGTTCAGGCGGTCGTAACGGGGGGCAACAGCGTTGAAGAGCTGCTCAACGGCTGCGGGATCTCCGGGTTTCAAAGGGACCGTTCTCAGAGCGGCAGGCCGTTCAATGTCATCACCATGACCGTCGCGAGGCCCACGGCGGCAGAACAGACCATGCAGCCCGCCAGCATGAGCGAAAACTCCTGCTGATCAACAGCCGCCTGCATCAATTGCAAGGCCCAGGCCACCAAAGCGATGACTGCGAGCACTGCAGCCAAGCCGAGCGGCAGAGCCCAGGCGCGTTCGACCAGGGGCAGACCAGCCACCGCAGCTTTTACATACCGTCATCGATCTTAAGAAGCTGATCAGGCCTGCGCGGGCCGGATCGGCAGACCCCGACGCAACAGATCCGCCTTGATGGCCTCCACGGTCAGAACCCCGTCATGGAGCAGCGAAGCCAGCAGGGCGGCCGAGGCCTGCCCCCCCGCTGGCCCCTGATCGAGCGCGGCTGCGATGTGATCCAGGCATCCCGCCCCTCCTGAGGCGATCACAGGCACGGGCACCGCCTGGGCAACGGCCCGCGTGAGCGCAAGGTCGTAGCCCGCCTGGGTGCCATCGCCATCCATGGAGGTGAGCAGGATTTCCCCCGCACCAAGCTCCGCCACCCGACGCGCCCACTCCACGGCATCCAGACCGGTGTTCTCACGTCCCCCCTTGACGTACACATCCCAGCCGCCGCCATCCCTGGCCCGGGCATCGATCGCCACCACGATGCATTGACAGCCGAACCGTTCGGCGCCCCTGGCCACCAGCTCAGGCTCACGCACGGCTGAGGAATTGAGGCTCACCTTGTCGGCCCCCGCCCGCAGAAGCTCGGTGATCCCCTCCACGGAACGAATCCCACCTCCAACGGTGAAGGGAATCGTGACCGCTTCAGCGGTGCGACGCACCAGATCCACCAGGGTGCCGCGCCCTTGATGACTGGCGGCGATGTCGAGAAACACCAGTTCATCAGCCCCGGCCTGGCTGTAGCGGCAAGCCAGCTCCACCGGATCACCGGCATCGCGCAGCCCCACAAAATTCACGCCCTTGACGACACGACCGTCAGCGACATCCAGGCAGGGAATCAGGCGAAGGGCAACCATCAAGCCTTTGGCAAAGATCGGGGGCGCAGCTGTTAGGGTGACGCCCACTTTCCAAGCCTTGCAGGCCATGTCACAGCAGGCGGCAGTCACCATCGACATCGGCTCCAAGGTGCGGGTCACGCGAGTGCGTGATCGCATTCCGGCAAGCCTCGTGGAGCTTCTGAAGAAGGACGCCACCGGCACCGTGACCGATTTCCGGACCACCGATGGCAAAGGGATCGGTGTTGTAGTTGAGCTCAGCAATGGCGCCACCTGCTGGTTCTTCGATGACGAAATCGCCCCCGCCTGAGGCTCAGGCCCATGAGTGACGCCCGTCAACTGCTTGGCATGAAAGGTGCCAGCGGCACTACCAATCTTTGGAAGCTGCGCCTGCAGCTGATGAAGCCGGTCACCTGGATCCCCCTGATTTGGGGTGTGGTCTGCGGTGCCGCTGCCAGCGGCAATTACCAATGGCGTTGGGATCACTTTCTGGCGGCCTTGGCCTGCATGGTGATGAGCGGTCCGCTCCTGGCGGGCTTCACCCAGACGATCAACGACTACTACGACCGGGAGATCGACGCGATCAACGAGCCCTACCGGCCGATCCCCTCCGGCGCGATTCCGCTCGGTCAGGTCAAGCTTCAGATCTGGGTGCTGCTGCTGGCAGGACTGGCTGTGGCCTGGGGCCTGGACCTCTGGGCAGGACATCAGACCCCCGTGGTGCTGCTGCTGGCACTCGGCGGCTCTTTCGTGAGTTACATCTATTCCGCCCCACCCCTCAAGCTGAAGCAGAACGGCTGGCTCGGGAACTATGCCCTTGGCGCCAGTTACATCGCCCTCCCCTGGTGGGCTGGCCAAGCCCTGTTCGGACAGCTCACCTGGGCAACGGCGATCCTCACGCTTGCTTACAGCCTCGCCGGTCTTGGCATCGCCGTTGTGAACGACTTCAAAAGCGTCGAAGGCGATAAGGCCCTTGGCCTTCAATCGCTACCGGTGGTGTTTGGTCTTGAGAAAGCCAGCTGGATCAGCGCAGGAATGATCGATGTGTTCCAGCTGCTGATGGTTGCCGTTCTGATCGCCATCGGACAGCATTTCGCTGCTGTGTTGCTCGTGCTCTTGATCGTGCCCCAGATCACTTTCCAGGACATCTGGCTGCTGCGAGACCCCGTCGCCTTTGATGTGAAATATCAGGCCAGTGCCCAGCCGTTTCTGGTGCTCGGCATGCTTGTGACAGCTCTCGCTGTCGGTCACAGCTCCTTGACCCAGGTGATGTGAAGCGCACCCGCCGTCACTGGCTCATCCTGGCTGCCACAGCTGGAGGTGTGGGGATTGGCGTGGCCATGGGCCAGGCCGCGATCACTCAGGCCCTGGATGCCACCCTCCCCGACGCCAGGGGCATCGCTCGCTTCAACCGCCCCGGCACCATCACCCTGCTCTCCAGCGATGGGCAGGTGATTCAAAAGCTGGGCCCGGCAACGCGAGAGAAGATCGAGCCGGGGCAGATGCCTGAACTGGTGAAGCAGGCGTTCGTGGCCGCGGAGGATCGCCGTTTCTTTGAGCATGACGGCGTTGACCTCTGGGGCATCAGCCGCGCCGTGGTCACCAACCTCCGCCAAAGAGCGGTGCGTGAAGGTGCCAGCACGATCACTCAACAGCTGGCCCGCACCGTTTTCCTCAGCCAAGACCGCACCATCACCCGCAAGCTGAAGGAGGCAGCCCTCGCTTACAAGCTTGAGCGCCAGCTCAGCAAAGAGCAGATCCTTGAGCAATACCTCAATTACGTCTATCTCGGCTCCAGTGCCTACGGCGTCTCTGATGCCGCCTGGGTGTACTTCTCCAAGACGCCTGATCAGCTCACCCTGTCGGAAGCGGCCCTGATCGCCGGCCTGCCACCGGCCCCCTCGATCTACTCCCCCCTGGTGAATCCAGAGCTGGCCCTGGAAAGGCGCTCCATCGTGCTGGAGAGGATGCAACAAGCGGGCTTCATCAATGCAGCGCAGGCCGAGGAAGCGCGTCGCAGTCCCCTGAACCTCAAACCAGCGACACCCAAATACTTCAACAGTGCCGCCCCTTACTTCACCAGCTGGGTGGCGCAGCAGCTGCCGCAAATCCTCAGCCCCGAGCAGCTCGAGGTGGGCGGCCTGAAGATCCGCACCAGCCTCAACCTCAACTGGCAGAGGGATGCCCAAAAGGTGGTACGTGAATTCGCCCCCAACGGCACCGAGGGATCGATCGTGTCGATCGAACCGGGCACTGGCCTGGTGAGGGTGATGGTGGGCGGAAAAGACTTCAACACGAGTCAGTTCAACCGGGCGACCCAGGCCCTGCGCTCTCCTGGATCCACCTTCAAGCTGTTCCCGTATGCAGCGGCGATCAACGCGGGTGTCAAGCCAGAAGACATCTTCAACGACGCCCCCCGCTGCTGGAGGGGCTATTGCCCCAAGAACTTCGGCAATAAATATTTCGGACCGATCTCCCTGGCCGATGCCCTCAAGAATTCGCTGAACACCGTGGCCGTGCAGTTGCAGGACAAGGTGGGCTTCGATCCGATCATCGCCATGGCCAACAACCTGGGGATCGGCACCACGCGCCCCTTGGGCAAGTACTACCCCATGGCAATCGGTGCCTATGAGCAAACGATCCTCGACATGACCGCCGCCTATGCGGCAGTGGCCAATCGCGGGGTCTATGTGAAACCGAGTGCGTTTGAAGAGATCCGCGGACCCGGCGGGGAGGTGCTCTGGAGTCGTCGGGTGGATGGCGATCGGGGCCGACGCGCCGTCGACAGCGACGTGGCCGACGCCATGAACTGGATGCTGCAGCGGGTGGTGGAGGGGGGCACCGGGGTTGCCGCCAAACTCAACGACCGTCCGGTGGCCGGCAAGACCGGCACCTCAGAGGGGGCCCGGGACCTGTGGTTCATTGGCTCCATTCCACAACTCACCACCGCCGTCTGGTTCGGCTTCGATAACAACGCCGACACCAACAGCAACAGCGGCGAAGCGGCCTGGGCCTGGAACCAGCTCATGACCAAGATCAAAGAGCAGTTCCCGGTGCAGAACTTCCCCCCTAAGCCTGAGCTGAAGCGCACCTTCAGGAAACCCGGCAGTGAAGCGAAAAAACCTGGCCAGAACCAGGAGGCTCCCTTCCGGGGCTATGAATACAACCCCGATCCAACGCTCTGGGCACCCGAGTCCACAGACCCCAACCAACCCGCTGCCCCTCAGGCCCCACCACCGCGCTACATCGCCCCGCCCGGCGGCCCACCGGTGGATGAGAACTTCAGGCCTCTGCCGGTGCAGTGATGGTCTCGTTGGGGAGACCCGACGTGGTGATCACAGCGGCATAGAACCCGTCTCCCCCGGTTGGATCAGGCCAGCGCTGCTCCTCGGAGATCAGACGTAGAGACGGTTGGGCCTTGAGAAGGGTCGCAATCTGCCGATGGTTTTCCGCCGGATGGATCGTGCAGGTGGCGTAGACCAGGCGACCAGCCGGAGCGAGCAGGGGCACCATGGCCTCCAAGAGACGGGCCTGAAGAGGGAGCAACCCAGCCACGCTCTCAGGCGTCACCCGCCAACGGGCATCGGCATGGCGAGCAAGGGTGCCCAGGCCAGAGCAAGGGGCATCGAGCAGGATTCGCTGAAACGCTCCTCGCCATTGGGGGCGATCCTGCAGCAAGTCGCCAGCATCAGCCGCCAGGGCATTCACGCAGCCCAGCCCCAAGCGACCGGCATTGGCTGCGACCCGCTGCAGGCGACCAGCGGAGCGATCCACGGCCCACACCTCACCGCAATCGCCCATCAGCTCCGCCAGATGGGTGGCCTTTCCACCGGGGGCGGCGCAGGCATCCAGCACCCGATCGCCAGGCTGGGGCTCCAGCAGGGGCGCCACCCACTGGGCAGCCCGGTCCTGCACACACCACTGCCCCTCCTCAAACCCCGGCCACTGGCGCAGATCACCACCGGATCCGAGCACCTGCAATCCATCGGGGCAACCCTCGATCGAGCGGGTCTCGAGGCCGGCAGCGCTCAGGGCTGCCGAGACAGCCTCTGGGGTGCTGCGCAGCCGATTGATGCGCAGGTCAAGGGGCGGCACCTGATTGCAGGCGCGGGCCACCAGCTCCGCCTGCTCGGCCCCGCACCAACGCAGCAATTCCGCTGCAAACCAGTCCGGCAGGGAGTGCAGCAGAGCAAGCTGGCCAGGTGGATCCGAGGGCAGCGGCAATGACTCCCCCGCCTCATGGGCTCGCAAGGCGGAACGGAGCAGGCCATTCACCACCGGCGCCAGTCGCCCCAGCCCATGGCGTTTCGCCAGCTCCACCGTGGTGTTCACCGCCGCCGCCGCCGGGATCCGCTCCATCTGCAGCAATTGATAGAGACCCAGATGCAACAGCCAGCGCAGACGGGGCGGCTGCTTGAGGGCCGGCACCTTGCCAAGCCGATCAAGCCAGGCATCCAGCCAGCGTCGCCGCCGGATCGCGCCATAGGCCAATTCCGTGGCCAGGCCGCGGTCAGCAGCGGAGACCGTCTGTCCGCGTAGGACCCGCTCGAGGGCGACGTCGGCATAGGCCCCAGCCGCCACGGCCTCCAGCACCTCCCAAGCCAAACGGCGCGGGGCAAGGCCCACCGCAGGGGTGCTGATGACGGACTCAGGCACGGGCATCGGCAGCTCAAACCTCACGTGTCGCGAAACACTCCAGAGCTAGCGCCCCGGTGAAACAGGCAGGATCGGGTGTCCAGAGGAAGCGCCGCAGGGGCAGACGCCCCTCCCCATCCACAGGAATGCCCTCAGCGATCAACAGCTCCCGCTGCATCCAGTCGGATCCCTCACGGCTCGGGCTCATCGCAATGCGCCCCTGGGCATTCACGACCCGATGCCAGGGGATCTGGGAGGGCAGAGGCAGGCGCCGCAAGGCCCAGCCCACCTGTCGAGCACAGCCATAGGCGCCGATCCAATCGGCCACCTGGCCATAGGTGACCAAGCGGCCCCGGGGGATCTGGGACACGGCATCCCATACCCTCGAATCAAAGGACGTGCTCGCTGTCATGCCCCTTCTCCCCCGCCGGTTCGAGAGGCTCCGCTCCGTGCTCAACCAGCGGATGGCCGATCTGACCGTGCTGGTGGAGCATGTGGAGAAGCCCCACAATCTCTCAGCCATTCTGCGCAGCTGTGATGCCGTCGGTGTGCTCGAGGCCCATGCCGTGAGCCTCAGCGGCAGACCGCGCACGTTCAACAGCACCGCCCAGGGCAGCCAGCGCTGGGTACCCCTCTGCGATCACCCCGACGTGACAACGGCCGTGCAGCACCTGAAGGCGCAGGGTTTCAAGTTGTATGGCACCAACCTGGGCGTGGATGCCCGCGATTACCGCGCCTGCGATTTCACGGGCCCCTGTGCCTTCGTGCTGGGCGCCGAGAAATGGGGACTCAGTGAAACCGCAACCGCCCTGATGGACCAGGCGGTGTTCATCCCGATGCGAGGGATGGTGCAGTCGCTGAATGTGTCAGTGGCCACGGCCACGCTGCTGTTTGAAGCGCTGCGTCAACGGCAGACAGCGGGGCTAGCGCCGAGTCACGGGGAGGGGATCCCTGAAGACCGATACGACGACCTGCTCTTTGAATGGGCCTATCCCCAGGTGGCCCGGTGGTGCCGCGAGCAGGGGCGGGCCTACCCGGCGTTGAGCGAAGACGGAGAGATTATCGAGGACCTCCCTCGCACCGCACGATTGCGCTGTTGAAACAAGAGCAGCCAATCAGAACGGAATCAGGACATCCTTACCGGCCTTTGGGCGCTCGATCACCGGGGTTCCGCGTCGCGCCGCCGGAAGCCGAAGCGCAAACACGAGCACCAGGGTCTCCAGGAGCAGGTTGCGACCAATGAACAACACCACCAGGGCCAGGGCGATCGCCAGCATCTGCTCGAGCAGACCGATCACATCATCCGGATTTGACCGACCTGAAAACCACAGGTAGGTCATCAGCGAGAGGAAGATCAGCGTGGCCCACCAGGGCATGGCAGCAACTGCGGATTTCTTCAGTCTGACGCGTCTCGTCCGCTGCTGCTCACCCAAGCCTCAAGCCCCTCCCCGAGGAAGGAGAGCCCGAGCACCAGCACAAACATCGCCAGGCCGGGGTAGAGGGCCGTCCACCAGATCCCGGTGGGCACTGCCGCCAGGGCCAGATTCAGATCACTGCCCCACTCCGGCACCGTTTCCGGCAATCCGAGGCCGAGAAATCCCAGCCCCCCCAACACCAGCACCGCATCGGCGGCATTGAGGGTGAGCAGCACCGGCACGGAGGTGATCACATTGCGGAGCAGGTAACGGCGCAGAATCCACACCGGTCCGGCCCCGAGGGATTTGGCCGCCTCCACGAACAGCTCGGCCTTCACCTGAGCGGTCTGATTGCGCACCACGCGGAAATACTGAGGCACATACACAACGCAGAGGGCAGCAGCGGCATTGGGAATCCCGCGGCCGAGCAGAAAGGCCAGCACCACAGACAGCAGCAGCACCGGCAGGGTGTACAGGGTGTCCATCAGCAGCACCAGCAAGCGATCGACACCACCGCCGAGGTATCCGCTCACCATGCCCAGGGGCACGCCGATCACGAGGGCCAGAGCCACGGCCAGCAACACCACCTGCAAGGCAACACCGCTGCCCTGAAGCGTGCGCACGCACACGTCGCGGCCTAGACGATCGGTCCCGCACCAGTGCTGCAAGGAGGGGGCGGAATAGATGGGATTGTCGAGGCCGGCATTCGGATCAGGCAACACCCCGGCCGCCAGCAGCAATGGGGTGAAAAGGGCCACAGCGACGTAAACCGCCACGATCACCAATCCCCAGCGGGCCATCCGGGCCGAGAGACTGGGGCGGGAAAGGCCCAGGGGGGAGAAACCGAAGCTCAAGGGCCGCCGGGGGGGTCGTGCTGGGGAGATTCTCGCTGCAGAGGACAGCTCGAGCGATGAAGATGAAGCCATGAGCACCCACACCCCCAGGCGCGTACGCCTGCTCGGCAGCCTGATGGGCCAGCTGCAGGTGAGCTGCCAACCGGTGTCGATGACCGACACGCTGCAGCAAGCCATCAACCTGGCGCGCACCACCACCGAACGGGAACTTCAACTGGAACTGCCGGATGGCAGCGAAGGGGCTTCCCTGGTGGCCCTGGCCGATGGCGACCGACTGCGACAGGTGCTGCTCGATCTGATCGAAAACGCCGACAAATACTCACCAGAGCACGCCGAGATTCGCGTGCGCCTGCGCCGCGCTGGCACCAAGGTCTGCGTCGAAGTGGAAGAGAACGGCATCGGCATTCCCGCCGATGATCTTGAGCATGTCTTCGAGCGCTTCCGGCGGGCCAGTAATTCCTCCCAAGGCAGTGGCACTGGCCTGGGGCTCTCCATCGTCAAACTGCTGGTGGAAGCGATGGAAGGTGAGGTAAGCGTTCGCAGCGAGCTTGGCCGTGGCAGTTGCTTTGTGGTGCAGTTGCCGCTCGCGGACCCAGCCCAACCCATCGACGCAGAGACATCCAAGCCATGATCAGCTACTTATTCGTGGCCTCCCTGCTGATTCCGGTCATTCTCTGGGCCGCAATCACGCCCCATTTGCACAGCGACCTGTCGATGCGCATCCTGCACGCCGTTTCGGTGCTGGTGCTGGTGCTGCTGCCACTGCTGCGATCCCTGTGGCTCGATCGCCGTCAGACGCTGCCCGCGCTGTCGGTTGTACTCGCTGTCTTCCTGCTGGTGATGGCAACGGTGAACAGCTGGATCGCATTCATCGGAATGGGCGTGGACTTCGGATGGATCGACCATCTGTTCCTGGCGCTAGGTGCCCTCAGTGTGGAGGCCTACTACTTTCTGGAGCCCAAGGCCTCCAATCCGCTACAGCGCCGCCGTAGTCCGCACGCGGCCTGATGGAGAGAGGGCTTGCTCCAACGCCAGATGCAGCACCGGCAGCACTGGATCACGGCGAGCAATCAGCCCCGTCTCTGCCCCTTCAGGCAAGCTGTCGAGCAGAACCCGATTCTGAAAACGGCTCTCCAGGCTGGGCAGACCATCGAGGCTGTAAGCAGGGCCGCAGCGCATCAGCACCTGGCCACGCCAGATCGAGGAGGGAGCTGAGCCAACGCTGTAGACGATGGCGCGACCTCGGGCGTCAGGGTCAGCGGGATCCGTGGCGATCGCCAGCACCGGGCGGCGCCCCGCCAAGCCACAGGGCCACTGCGCTGATGGGTAGGGATCCAGATCCACCCCATGGGCCATGGCGAGTTCGGCACGGAGCAGCGCCAGGGTGCGCTCCTGCTGGGAACGGGCCTGGAGGCGTGCCGCCATCGCGGCACCGAGCCTGAGGTCACCAAGCAGCAACTGCAGCAGCACGCCAAAGAGCAAGCTGCCCAGGCTGGCGGCCAGTAGCAGCTCCACCAGGGTGAAGCCATCACAGCGATCAGGGCGAGACATCAACCGGTCCTCCCCGTCGGCAGACAGTGGCTGCTGCTCAGGCCAGCGGCTGGATCCTGCTGGTAGCGGCCCTGCCGCATCACGCCCAGGGGGAGACTCACCACCAGGCAAGGGCGAACGGTGCTGCCTGGGGCGGACAGCACCGCCAGCCCCCCGTCCAGCACCAGACCGTTGACACTGAAACGCAGGGGGTCGGGAAGGTTGGTGTCGAGACGGACCACCCCGCGGGAGAGGGGTTCCTCGAGGGCGAGGCCAGCCCCACGACAAGGCGACAGATCAGCGGAGACCGGCGGTTCCCAGCCCGCCTCGGTGAGGGAGAGGGCACAGGCCTTCCCGTCGCGCTCCGCCGATCGCCGGGCTTGCTCCAGGCCCACGGCCAAGCGACGCATGGCCCCATCCAATTCGACGCGAGCGCGATCCTGGCCGGCATGCACCAAACCGATCGAGGCGAGGATCCCCAACACGGCAATCGCCACCAGCAGGTCCACCAGGCTGAAGCCGCCATCACGCTGGCTCATGGCTCCAACTCCTGGGCCTGGAGCGCACAGGTGCCGCTCCCGGCGGGCGTGAGCAACTGGCGACGACTGAGATCGCTGGGGAGATGCCGCAGGCTGAGCCAGACACCACCGGTGGGAAGGTCTGGCTCCAGGCTGCGCTTGAACGGCTCCGGCAGGGGCTGCGCCAACGCCAGCTGATCCGCCATGGTGGCGGCGTCAAAGCGACAGGCCCCCGCATACTCCTGGACCAACCAACGGCGACCAGCCAGCAGGTGGGTGTTGAGCAACTCCAGCTCGCCCTGCTGCTGTTGCCCCTCCAGGGCGGAACGGGCGGCCAGGCTCCAGGTCTGTAGAGCAGCTCCGCTGCTGCCCGTGAGGATCACCGCCGCCACCAGCACTTCCGGCAGGGTCATGACGCCCGCTCCGACACGGGCAGGCGCTGCAAACCGTCCTGCAAACGCCACTGTCCCTGGGCACGATCCAATCGGAAACGCGCAGCAGCCGGTTCAGCCTCCAGGGCCAGGCTGAGGGTCGCACCATTCCCGGCAGGCTCCCAGGCGATCAGACGCCAGGTAGGCGTTTCAGTGTGAACGGTTCCACTGCGGAGCCGTTCGAGTGAAGCCTCTGCGCAGAAAGACGTCAGTCCCTCCCAGTGGGACGAGGGCCAGGCGAGCAGGCAAGCGTCGCCAGGCTCCGATGCCCGTTGCAGAAAGGTCATGGCAGCAGCCCGCAACTGGTCCTCGCGCTGGTGGAGTTGCAGCTGCAAGCGCCCACGGCTGCGGGCCTGAAGCGCGAGGGTGTGCAGAGAGGCGCTGCCGATCAGCAACACAATTGAGGTGCTGATCGCCAGGGGCAACACGAAGCCATTGGCCGGCGGTCGAACGCGAAGACGCATGGATGAACAAGCAACTCCCTAACCATTCCCCCCCCAGGGCCGATACGCTGCCGCCAGAGCACGAAAGGCCTTGAGCGATCAGGAATCAGCGCCGTTGCTGCTGGTGGATGACGACCCCGAACTGCTGCAGTTGCTCTTCGATGAGCTGCAGGGCGCCGGCCATCGGTGTGTGGGGGTGAACAACGGTCAGGACGCACTCATGCACTTGCGCCGTGGCCATTTCGCGCTGGTGGTGCTGGATTGGACACTGCCGGACTTCAGTGGCGTGGAGATCTGCCGCCGGCTGCGCAGCAGCGGCAACACCACGCCGGTGCTGATGGTGACGGCACGGGATGCCCTCGAAGAGCGGGTGGCAGCACTGGATGCCGGTGCCGATGACTACCTCACGAAACCCTTTGAACTGGACGAACTCCAGGCCCGCGTGCGCGCCCAGCTGCGGCGGCGGGACTACGCCAGCG
Source organism: Synechococcus sp. HK01-R (assembly GCF_014217855.1). Taxonomy (NCBI): domain Bacteria; kingdom Bacillati; phylum Cyanobacteriota; class Cyanophyceae; order Synechococcales; family Synechococcaceae; genus Synechococcus; species Synechococcus sp. HK01-R. The sequence continues at coordinate 2,429,223 of NZ_CP059059.1, forward strand.
GCCAGGAGGCTACGGCACGGCTGGAGCTGGGCGACCTCAGCATTGATCTGATCCTGCGGCGGGTGCTGCGGGCGGAGCGGGAGATCAACCTCTCGCAGCGGGAATTCGATCTGCTGGTCTGCCTCGTGAAGCACCCCGAACAGGTGCTGGAACGCGAGCAGATTCTCGAGTTGGTGTGGGGCAAGCCCTTCGTGGGTGATCCCAACACCTTGGATGTGTATATGGGCTATCTGCGCCGCAAGCTCGAGAAACCCGGCCTCGCGCAGCTGCTGCACACCGTGCGCGGAGTGGGCTTCATGGCCCGACTGGGGGAGGTGAAGGCCTGAGGGTCAAACCGGAAAGCACAGCTGCAGATCGGCACCCCCTCCGCCCTGATCAGCGATGCGCAACTCCGCCCCCATCGCCTGACTGAGCTCCTGCACCATCGCCAGACCGATGCCGCTCCCGCGGGTGCCGGCGGAACTGCTGCCGCGGGCAAACCGCTCCAGCACGTGGGCCCGCTCGGCGACGGGAATCCCGGGACCGCTGTCGCTGACATGCAGCACCACAGCATGGTGATGGTCCGTTGGCGAACGACGCTCGGAACAACGAAGCAGCACGGGGCCCTGGCTGTAACGGAGGGCGTTATCAATCAGGGCCGCCAGACACTGCTGGAGGCGTTCCCGGTCGGCATGAATCGCAGGAAGCGAGGGCTCAGGGGGAGGTCCGAGCCGGAGCCGTTCAGGAGCCGTTGGTCGCAAGCGCTCAAAGGCCTCAAGCAACTGTTGCTCGCCATCAAGAGCCTCGATCGACAGCTGAAGACGGCCGGAATCCGAGCGGGCCAACTCGAGCAGAACACTGATCAGCTCGGCCATGCGACAGGCTTCCGAATGGATCTGCTGCAGCGACTGATGCAAGACATCGGAATGCGCCTGCCGCAACAGGCGCTGGCTGCGGCCTGAGATCAGCGTGATCGGCGTGCGTAGTTCATGGGCAACGCCATCCACAAACCGGCGCTCCCGTTGCCAAGCCGCCGCCAGGCGTTGCTGGAGATTGTTGAAGGCCTCGGCAATCGGCTGGAGCTCAATGGCTAGCTGTTCCACAGCCAGCGGGTGATCGCCGAGTGAGTCGGCGCTAAGAGCATCCAGTTCGGCACTGAGATCCTTGAGTGGCCGCACAAGTCCGCGCCACAGAACCAGGCGGAGCAAGACGGCGGTGAGCAGAGTGGAGAGGCCAGCAGCGGCAATCAACAACATCTGACTCAGACGCTCCTGGGCAAAGGAGTCGCTGACGTCTTGGCGCACCTCCAACAGCTGAGACCCACCGGCCGCTTCTGACAGACGCACGCGGCTGACCAACCAGGCGGTGCCATCGTTGAGCAGATCAAGCACGGGCTTCTGCTCATCACCCTCCGGCAACAGGGACGACTCCAAACCGACCAGAGGCAGTGCATCGGGACCCAAGGAACCCTCAGAACGCCGGAAAACCAGGGCCTGCACCAAGCGTTGATGCTGCCGCTGCCGCTGCTGGGCGTTGATGCTGCCGTTCAGCACCAAGAGCAGTGTGTAGCCGGCAATCACCGTGAGCACGCTGGTGGACAGCAACCAGAGGCGCAGGGAGGGAAGTGGGCGCATGGAGCCAGACCGGTGGAGAAGCTAAGAGCGTTCTTAGGAAGTGTTTAGCGGCTCCTCCGCCGCAGGGAGCGGAGCAAGGAAATGATGAAAGAGTCCGCACCGAAGGTGCATTCCTCAAGACTCCACCATGACCTCCCTGAATTCGCGCCTTCAACTGGCGCTGCTGAACCGCAAAAAAGGCCGTAACGCCCTCGAGAAAGGCTTCACCCTGGTGGAGCTGATGATCGTGATCGTGATTGTGGGAATTCTTAGTGCTGTTGCGCTTCCTCAATTTCTGGGACTTAGCAATAAGGCCAGAATTGGCAGCCAAATAGGAGAAGGAACTGGTCTCGCAAAAGAATGCTCTACAGCGATTATAGCAGGTGGCCCCTATCCGGCCAACTACGGCACTTTCAATTCAGGACTAACAGTAGCCCAAAACTGCAATGGAGGCGACACAGCTACCGCTCCAGCAGCAAACGTCACCTATGTCTCGACAGCAGCAACAGCTGAAACTGCTGGCGTTACCTGTGGTAGCGCTTCACTAACAAACGGCCAAACATGCACAATTACAGTGAACAATGCAACCGGCGCAGTTTCGTATACAGCAGGATAATTTTTTTACATACAGTTTCTAAATACAGGATAAACAACTCTGGCTTCATCCTCCCCCTCGTTCTGATCATCACGATGATCGTAGGTGCGGGGTTGATGGCCACCACAACCCGGGCCTGGCTCGGGTTGACCGGTGCCGTTCGTCAGAGTCAGGCCCGCTCCGCCCGGCAGGTGGCGGAAGCGGGCCTCGCCCAGTTGATCGAAGCGATGAATCGCGATTACGCCCATCTGCTCGTGGTTGACAACGACAACTGGGCTGACCCGCCCCTGTTTTCCTCGATCTGCGCCAATGCCGTCGCTGGCACTCCCGCCAGCACCGGCAACATCGGCAGCCGCGGCCGCTATGTGCTCGAGTCGTACAACTTCAACGGCAGCCCCTTCTATGGCGGCAGAGCCGATCTGCGGATGCGCGGCGAGATCCTCAAAGCCGATAACTCAATCGCAGCGGCGGCGGTGGTACTGCAGACCGTTGAAATCAAGCCGAAAAGCTGCAGCACCTCCTTCGATCAGCCCACCCAGAGCAGTGGCTTCCCCGGCCTGCTGGCAGCCATGGTCGACATGGGCGGCAATGATGTGCGCGGCCGCCTCAGTGGCAACATTCTCTGCCTTCAATGCGTAGACAATATCCCTAGTGAATGCAACATCTCCAGCGCAAAAGCCCTGGAGGACTACACCATTAACGACAAAATCTGCGTGATTGGTGGCAATCCCAATCAGACCCAGATCGATGGCCAGATCTTCCTCGGCCCGATCGATCTGCCGCCCGTTCCCAAGCCGCCGGCGTCGATGCAGGATCTTTACACCAATCCTCCTGATATCACCACCAGCACCACCATCACCGCAGCGAGCGGGGATGCTGCTCAGATGCTCAACGGCGCCTGCCGCACCGACGCTGATGGCATCACCCACTGCGTCGTCGGCTCGATTGACCTGAGCGATAACGAAACCTTCAGCATCGATTCCAGCGCCGGCCCGGTGCGCCTCTATGTGACCGGAAACACGGTGGATTTCAAAGGCAGCAGTGGCCTGGTGCACACACCCGTGTCAGCGCCCTCCACAAACCTCGGCCTCTTTGGCAGGGAAATCGACCCGACCGATCAATTCACCGACCAGACCGTGATCCTGCGCGGCGGTGCCAGCACCAACAACCTCTGGGTCTATTTCCCCGATGGTCGCCTCGGCATCAAGGGCGGCGCTGGCAATGACGTGAACTGCGACAGCAACGGTGAATGCACAGGCGGCGACATCTATGGCGCGGTGTGGGGAAAATTTTGGGGGGAATCCAATGGCACCGGTGCGCAGATCACCGTGCCAGCCAACATGGGCCAGCAGATCTTCAACAACTATGGGGCCGATTACGCCATCGGCATGCGCGACTACGTCGCCATCGGTGTGTCTAAATGGAGCAGCTTTGTGCTCAACAATGGTGGCTGATTCACTACTTCAATACCAGTGCCAATCACGCCACAGAGTGTTCATGAGAGTCAGATGATAATCAGATGAGAAGCGCCCAAGAATCCGCCTTCTCTCCCGTTCAAAGTCACCACAGCAACCTAAAATAAAAACAGGAAAGAAAGCAGGGCTGCATGACGCTGAAGCCCTTCAACACCAAGAGACGTGTTCCTCAATTGAGGCGACGGAAAGGGAATGATGCCTTGGGTTATTCACTGCCCATGGTCGCCTCGGCATCAAGGGCGGCGCTGGTGATGATGTGAACTGCGACAGCAGCGGCGAATGTACAGGCGGCGACATCTATGGAGCTGCTTACGCCATCGGCATGCGCGACTACACCGCCATCGGCGTGTCTAAACGGAGCAGCTTTGTGCTCAACAATGGCGGCTGATTCACTACTTCAAAATCAGTGCCATTCACGCCACGCAGTGTTCATGAGAGTCAGATGATAATCAGATGAAAAGCGCCCAAGAATCCGCCTTCTCTCCCGTTCAAAGTCACCACAGCAACCTAAAATAAAAACAGGAAAGAAAGCAGGGCTGAATGATGCTGAAGCCCTTCAACACCAAGAGACATGTTCCTCAATTGAGGCGACGGAAAGGGAATGATGCCTTGGGTTATTCACTGCCCGAAGTTATGGTGGCTTCGGTGGTGTTGGCGGCATCTGTGGCCATGACAGCCAACCTCTCCAACTCGACCATGGACGGGATGCAGAGCATGAACCTGCGCTCCAAACTCGACAGTGCCCTGGCCGCACGCATGGAACTAATCCGTGATGCCGGTTTCCGCTATCTCTGCACCCAGGGTTGCGACAACGACCAACTCAGCCTCCAGCTGAAATATGACCTCGACACACTCACACCCCTATGCAAGACCGACAGCCTGGGCTCCTCTCTTGCCACCCATCTCGCAACCGAGCATCCCGAGCTGACAGAGACTTTCAATCTCAACAGCTTCGATGCCAAGGCGCCATCGATCCCGATCATCACCACGATCACCCCGTCAGGCAATCGCCTCAGTGTCTCCCTCACGGCGAAGGATTCCTCAGACCATGCGATCCAATCAATCAGCTCCACGATCGTTCCCCATGCCCAGGGCTGGTGTCCATGAAACGAGCGATCCCACCTCAGGCCGGCTTCTCACTCATGGAGATGCTCGTGGTGGTCGCCTTGATCGGCATGCTCAGCGGCATCGCCCTCCCCAGCTTCCTGGCCAACTGGGAAGACGAGCGCCTCAATGCCGCCAGCAAAACAACGGTGGCCTGGCTGGACGACCTGAGACGCCAGGCGATTCAACACAGCAGCCCCTGCCGCGCCACCTGGGATCTGGAGGCGGTGAGCCTCAGCGCAAGCTGCGATCACGACCCCGACACGATCCGCCGGCTCAACCTCAGGGCCGAAATCCGGCACAGCGAGGCGCTGACGGTGGCCCTGGTCAACGACGACGCTCCCACCACTTGGGTGTTCACACCGCGCGGCACCTCCAACACCTCGGCTCAGGCCCTCTTCACCCTCGCAGACAGCAACCGTGACCCCGGGCGCTGCCTGCGACTGATCGCTCCTCTGGGCCTGCTCAAAACAGCACGACGCAATGCAGCAGGACAATGCGACTACACCACCGCCTACTGACAGCCGCAGGCTTCACCCTCGTTGAGCTGCTGGTCGCCGCCTCGGTGGGTGTGCTGCTCAGCCTCACGGCTTCGCAACTGATGTTCAGCCACATGCGCTCCAGTTCCGCCCTGGAAGCGACGCAACGGCTGCGGGACGACTGGAATCGCACCACCCATTTCATCGAATCGGAAGTGGCCCTGAGCGAACGAGTGCTCACCAACGCCGCCCTGATCAACCTCGCCCAATGCAACCCGGCGATCAGCTCAGCTGAATTCCGCTTCGCGCTGGAAATCCGCCGTGATCTCCCCCCCGCGCTCTACTTCGTTCGCGACAATGCTGAAAACAGCCTCGACTGGATCGGCACCAGCAGCCTCTGGCGCTGCGGCCCAGGCATTGCCGACAATGGCGACTACGCCAACATCATCGACACCTCCACCTCCTCCCTGCTCACGGCGCAACGGCTCGTGGATGGTATGAATGCGAACTGCCATCTCACGGTCAGCTCAACACCAACGGGCGTGAGCAAGTCGCTGCGCTATGAGCTCTGCATCCAGGGGCTGACCAGCTATTCCTACAGCCAAGCGGTCGACACGTATTCAAGAATCAGCCCCGTTTTCTCCTACCCCAACACCAACACGCTGTGCAGTGATGAATATCTCACGATTGAAGGGTTCTACAAACTCAGCGGTGGCACCGCCGGCGCCGACACCCTGCAGGTACCCACCATTGCCCTCAACGAGTACAACGACATCCTGATTTGTGGCTATGGCGGCGGAGACACGATCAACGGATCCAGAGCCAATGATGTCCTGGAGGCAGGTGATAGTGGACGCAATCCTGAGCCAGGAGCAACGATCAATGGGAACGATGGTAGCGATCGTTTGCGTGGAGGACCAGGGAATGACATCCTCAGTGGAGGAAGTGGAGACGATGTTCTGATCGGTGGTGCTGGCAACGATATGCTGGATGGAGGTCTAGGAGAAAATCAATATCTTCCTGGATCCGGGACGAATGTCATCACGGGAGGAGCAAGTCTTGACATTGTGTTCATCGACAGTAACAAAGCCGATGTCGATGGGCTTGGCAACTGCACAAAAACAAGCTGCGCACTAACCTATGTCGCCAACGGAACAAACTCCTCTGCAACTGCAAGCGGGGTTGAGGTACTAATTTTTAGAGACGGTCGTTATGACATCACAAACTGACCTTTATTCGTGATCAAGGTGTCTGATTCAGCCTTAGGACCGCTATGAAGGCCTCCTGGGGCACATCCACCTTGCCCATGGCTTTCATCCGCTTCTTGCCATTGGCCGGTGACTGCCAGGAAAGATGATGCTCCTACCGCTGTTCAAGCAGCCATCGTCAACGTAGCTGGACTGGAGTCAAGTTCGGTTGGTGGTGGGTTGATCCAGACGACCTCCGGTTGACGCCAGCACCTGGTTGACCTTGTCCATCACATTGGATGGCGCTGGCGGGCTCGTTCGTAGACGACATCGCGGTGACGGCTGATCTCCACGGCCTGGCCATCGTGACCGTTGCTGGGGTGTCACGAATTTGATGCCGCTGTGGCGGTGTTGGTGGTTGTACCAGACGACGAATTCGGCGACCCACTGACAGGCCTGGTATTTGGAGGCAAATGCCGTGTCGGGTAGTCAGGCCTATATTTCGTCGTACTGAACAGCGATTCCGAGTACGGGTTGTCGTTTGAGACCCGTGACCTCGAGAAGGATCAGGATCTGAGCACGCCCAGTTCCTCCAGCCGGCTTTCCAGCGTGGGTGCCCGCATGGTGTTGCCGTTGTCAGCGTGGAGGATCAGAGGTTGGCGGCGCCTCTTGCTGATCCGCTCTCTCAGGCAAGCCCGGCTTACCAGATCCGTTGCAATGGCTGGATCTTCTCGCTCAGCAACATCCCAGACCACGACCTTGCGACTCCAGACGTCGATCACCAGGTAGAGGTACAGCCAGATCCCGCGCACGGTGGTGGGCAAATAGGTGATGTCCCAACTCCACACCTGGTTTGCTCCTGAGGCCCGCAAGCGTGGAACTGCTCTGGGCTCCTGTGGCGGCCTTGCACGACCGCGACGGTGCACCTGGTCATGCTCATGGAGCACCCGGTAGAAGCTGCTCTCTGATCCGATAAAAATCCCCTGGTCAGCCAGATCAGGCACGATCTGTCCAGGCGGCAGTGCGGCGAATTCCGGCTCGTTGCAGGTGAGCAAGATGCGCTGGCGCTCGTCGGCCGTGAGGCGATGGGGAATATGGCGGGGGCTGCCTTGCCGGCGATCCTCACCGTCCCCATCAACAAAAAGGCGTTGGCGCCATCGCTTGAGCGTGCGCAGGCAGATGCCGATCTCGCTGCAGGCGCTGACCAGGCCTGCACCAGCGGTAAGGGCCTCGCTGATCAGCTCGATCGCCTTGCGCCCGTGGGCGGCGCTGGTCAGCCTTCCGCGTCCTCCGAGCAGAAGGCTTCCCACTTTTTTCGCAGCACCAGCAAGGTCGCCATCTCAGCCATGGCTTTATCCTTGCGCTGCAGGTCCTTCTACTCCTTCGGAGAAGCCTTCGGCTAGAGGGCCTTGATCTCCTTCTGGTCCTAGGCACGGAGCGTCTCCAGCTCCTTCTGCTCTTTGAAGGTGAGCACTGGCTTGGCGTTGGCATCCTGGGCTGCCTGCCGCCGAAGGTCGACCTGCTCCGGGTACAGCCCCTGCTCACGGCAGTAGGCACTGAGTTCAGTGGCATTCAGGCCCGCGGTCTCCAGCACCACCGTGAATTTGTCGGCAGCGCTCCAGCCGTCTGGGTCTTTCTCGGATGCCGGCACCACCTCTCCCTGCAACCGCCAGGCCTACCACAGTTGTAGAGGGTGATGATGTGAATGCCCAGCTCTGCTGAGATCTGGGCCACACTCTGCCGCTGTGGCGGACTCATCCGCCGTCTGACATCAGCCTTGACGGCCTCGCTGTAACGACACATAGCTCTGCTCCATCAAGCAAACTAGGTGATCAAAATGAAGAGGCGTCAACTTTCCAGGCAGAGGGGGAGGGGGAGAGAGCGTAGAGCTGGTGTCCATAAGTCATATCACGCTCCAGGCACGCCTCGAAATTGACAAATAGGCTACAAAGTATCAACTTTAGTAACGCTACAAAAGATCAGCAGAACCAATTCTGGGTGAATTAATTGTGAATGCAGCACACAGCTCAAGCATAGCCAGTGCTTGAGAGTCAAAGCGCCTATTGAATTTCCGCGAAAAATACTGAGCTCGATTGCGAAGAGGAACCACCAGGGGATGGCCGGAAAGGATACAATCTTGAGGAGAAGAACACCAAAGCAATAGCTTATCACGATCAGGAGATGATAATCGCGTCAATACTTTTGCGTACTTAGGTGTAGAGAGCGTAACCAGATGAAAGAGCTCCACAGAAAATCGGTGCTGCCGAGCAAGAAGCTCCGTTGGAACAAAGACAGAGACAGGAGGAACAAGGCAATCGAGGCTACGAAGAAGAGCGCATTCCAAATCCTTTACTAGCGATATATATGTAAATTCAGAGAGTGAAGGGACAAGAATACGTGTGATTTCACTTATAACACCCTCCGAGCAACACATGACAGCGATGTATGAAGAGACGGGCAACAGCTGTCGGTCACTAGAAACTGGAAGAGGCAAAAGAAAAAGGAATTGATTCGACTGCAGTTCAGATCTAAGATGGGAAAAATCAAAAAGTAAACGAGCAGAAAGGCTGGAATGTAGTCGTTCTCCAATACGACGCAAGAGTCCAGGCTCAGGAAACTGAAGACTAAAAGCGTGACTCCCATATTTGGTGAGTGAGTCAATCAGTATCTGGGCTAGATGTTTAGATTGCGAAAGAACAAGATTGCGACTTAACGGAGATGCGTGGACACCAACTAGGGGAGACGCCTCCAAGGAAGATGTTCCACGACCAGACAAGGAAGGATCATACTCTGGCTCTACAAGGGTGGCATCACAGAACTCTTGGTCTTCAGTTAAAACAGTAGTGACCAAGGTAAGATCTTCATAATATTGATCAGGCTTATGATTACCTACGACCAAGATGAGATCGTCATCAGTTAGAGAAGAAGAATAAGAAATAGGTTCTAGTTCTAAATCATCTTGATTATAAGAGTGGTGAACGTGATCAGCTGGATCGAAAGCATAAACTGGATTCGGCCATTCTGAAGGATCACTCGGATCAAAAATCCCTGGAGAATCGATTGCGGCAACAGCACATGTAACGATCTGAGTCTCAATAGTAGGATTTGAGAAATCGTGGTCTAGGTTTTTTTTTTGAATACTGAATGTTCGTCTTCTGGACTATTGACAAATTGAGATGGTTCAAAAGACAGCGTAGGATCTAAGGAAAAGGAAGCGTCAGATGGTGAGCAATTAGCATCGGTATCAGGAGCTTCATCCGGCGGCTGATGGAAGGCTTCTTCTGATGGATCATCATTAGATTGATCTAATTCAGGAGAAGAAGTCGTAGGTACAGCGTCAATGACAAGACTAACAGGTTGATGCTCATCCTCGCATTGCTGTGAGAGGGGATGAGGAGACGACTGATTTTCGATGCCAGGTAGTTCAGGGGGATCAGGAGGGGGATTAAGAGATTCAACCGTGGATATATGTAAGTCAGCCGGGAAGATATCAGTAAAATCAGAGGAACCTTCCTGCGGATGAGAAGTAGTCAAGTGTTGAGAAGGCGATTCAAGAAGATTCTCGGAATCAACCGATGAAAGATATGTATCACTATTACCAATGACCTGGCTGATAGGATTTTGAGCAAAAGGGGCCAAAAAGTCAATTGCTAAAGACAAGAAGTCATTGACTGAAGATAGGGGCACTTGTCTTAGCTTTGCATTTAAGGCAGAGATCAACGCTAAGAAGACATCACCAGGCATTGCTATCTTGAGAGGCATCACTATATCGTCATAAAAAGAACCCACAGATTCAGGTCCTTCGGCTACGAGGCCATTAATAAGTACACCACCACAACGAGTTATGGATTGACGAAGTTCTTGAAGGATATCAAGGGAAAAAAGACCATTTGTGCACGATTCAAGAAAGTTTCTTTCAAGGAAAAATGCAGATACAACCGAACCAAAAGCGTCCTCAGTTGTGTCAGGGCGATTTGAGATCCAAAGATCAAGTGTGCCAAACACCGCAACCTGTCGATTTGCGTCAAGTGATCGGAAAAGCTTGGATGAGTCAGAATCTTGATGAAGAGATAGCAGAGGAGCAAGTAGAGTTTGAACTGACACAATAAAAGTGTCCAGCGATGGGAATATGGTGCCCTTCAGGCGTAAATTGAGAGAGGACAGAATAGCATCACATACAATCTGATCATAAGTTTCGGACAGATAATCAAAAGTGTGCCGCTTAAAAGCGGCAACCGAGACATCTCCACTCGCATAAATAGATGGAAGTATTTTCCCTCCAGCGCTAGATATAGCAGCAACGAGCTCATCAATAAGGGTGGGAGAAATACTCCCATGCTTTGCATTAATTAAAAGGCAGTTAAGGGAATGATAGGCAGAAACTACGGCCTCAAATACAGCTCCCTCTGGGCGTGTCGGACAAGACTCGATTGAGTCTTGGATTGTTGCTAAGACATGGACCTTCTGATTATCGGAAAAGGATATGAAACGATCATAGGTGCTTGACTGACCAGGCTCGAGCAATAGTGGACCAAGAAAAGTTCCAATAAAACGAAAGACATCGCCAATATCTGAAGGCTTAAGCGAGCATAGATAGGCGTTTAATGCTGAAAAGATACTCTTTGCCACATCAGTCGAGTATCTTGATGAAATAGAATCGAAGGTTGATTCTCGAAAACTTGAGAGTGATTTAGATCCATCGGAATGAAGGCCAGGCGCAATAACGCCACCTGCATTACGAACATCGGCTTCAAGGTCCAACAGATGTTGGAGAGACAATGTACCTGCAGCCGACGAATCTACGGCTCTAGTAAGTGAAATGTAGGCTGTAAGTACATTATCAAATGTTGCCTGGGTGCGAGGTGGGCTAGACGATAAGCCGGATTCAATGGTCTTAAGCAATAATATCTGACGATTCTTAGTTAGGAGATTGAACGCTCCTGTCAGATTATTCCCTGTTGAGTCAGCGCCAGAATGAACTGGAAATCCTGACATTGGTGATATGCTTAGTATTAGTTTATTATCTTAGCGTATTTCGGCTTCCGGGTCAATGCCAGCCGATGCGCTGAATCGAGAATTGACATGAACAGCGCTCTTCTCGGAGGAGGGGATAGCACAATAAGCCGAAAAGCACTGTATGTAGCTTAGCAAGAAGTAGAATAAACAGAAGACATCTCGAATTTAATCCTAATGGCTCGGAACAAAATAGATAATCTAGCTTGATGCATAGAGGGAGGCTTGATTTGCTCAACTTCAAAGCCCGATACAATAAAAACCAGGTGAGAGCAACTTTAGTCCCTTAAAAAATATCTGAACTACATAAAGAAGGGGAAAGGCACGCAAGAAAGCAGTAAAGTATGCAAAAAAAAATAATTTATGGGGAGCTAAGAATTCTCGTTGATTTGGGTGGAAGGATCAATGGAAATGTTCATATAGAGCAATTCGGAACCTCGAAGTTGACGAACATGCAAACCTGCATTGGTCAATTCTTTTAATCGAGCATTGAGAAGCTGGCGCCCAATCCGTGAATCATTAAACACGCCCGCCTGTAAAATCGTCTTGCGTAACCCAAGAGAAGAATGGCGACTTAAAGGAAAAGAGTTAGTGGCGGTATCAAGATTCTGGACGATTTGAAGATCAGCAGAATCATGAATATCCACGATCACATAGATAAGATCTTTAATATGGTCAAACCCAGGCGATTTAAAGGCTGCAGATGCTGAAGCACTCACCTTCTCAGATCCAGGAGAAATAGAAGATGTGGAATCTATTGAAACTGATTCACTTGAAATCGGCAAGGACTGAGACGAATTAAAAGAAGTGAGATCAGCGATATTATTGTGACTTATAGATGCTTCCAGTTCCCGGCTGTCATGTCCCATAGCAATTGCATTGACAGACTGCTGGCCAGCACCCTTACCTGAGTAAGTGATGGATGCGGGTAGTATTTGCTCGCTAACAAGTGGAAGGCCAATTGTGTTAGCAATTTGCTCTTCGACATTGAGAATCACTGAGTTCTGATCCTTTATTACTCTGTTGACGGCATCTTCTGATCTAGCAACGAGCTCTTGTTCAACTGTTACTTGTTGCTGTACCGCTACGACTGGTTCAACCTCTGCTGACTTCTGCTCTGTTGCGATCACGGCAGCCTGTCCTGATCCTGTAGAAGGTGATGCACCAACTTCAACTGCAACCTGCGCTAAAGCAACTTCGGATGCAACCGGTTCCGGGCTCTGTTCAAGAGAGGTCGTCGCTGATTCAGATCGTGATTCAACATCGTCCTGACCAGCTACCACAACAACACCGTCACTTTCTGAGCTTGCAACGAGCTCTTGTTCAACTGTTACTTGTTGCTGTACCGCTACGACTGGTTCAACCTCTGCTGACTTCTGCTCTGTTGCGATCACGGCAGCCTGTCCTGATCCTGTAGAAGGTGATGCACCAACTTCAACTGCAACCTGCGCTAAAGCAACTTCGGATGCAACCGGTTCCGGGCTCTGTTCAAGAGAGGTCGTCGCTGATTCAGATCGTGATTCAACATCGTCCTGACCAGCTACCACAACAACACCGTCACTTTCTGAGCTTGCAACGAGCTCTTGTTCAACTGTTACTTGTTGCTGTACCGCTACGACTGGTTCAACCTCTGCTGACTTCTGCTCTGTTGCGATCACGGCAGCCTGTCCTGATCCTGTAGAAGGTGATGCACCAACTTCAACTGCAACCTGCGCTAAAGCAACTTCGGATGCAACCGGTTCCGGGCTCTGTTCAAGAGAGGTCGTCGCTGATTCAGATCGTGATTCAACATCGTCCTGACCAGCTACCACAACAACACCGTCACTTTCTGAGCTTGCAACGAGCTCTTGTTCAACTGTTACTTGTTGCTGTACCGCTACGACTGGTTCAACCTCTGCTGACTTCTGCTCTGTTGCGATCACGGCAGCCTGTCCTGATCCTGTAGAAGGTGATGCACCAACTTCAACTGCAACCTGCGCTAAAGCAACTTCGGATGCAACCGGTTCCGGGCTCTGTTCAAGAGAGGTCGTCGCTGGCGTTTCAACTGCATACGAAGACGGTTCAGCAGTATCGACAGGCCTAGAGAGTTTAGGAGATGGCGTATGAATTGAGGCAGGCAAAAGATTTGGAATTTGTCCCGGACCTTGGTTAACATATTTGTTACTCTCGGGACTAATCTTCTTCTGCGCTTGTTTAGCACCATGGCTGAGATAAGTAGAGCTTGATTGTGCCTGATATGGAGTGACGTATCTTGCAGGATTGGGGGATAGTTTAACAGGAGCAGAATGGATCAAGAGATCTAGAGGCCAAGGAACCTTGTAAGCAAGCGAAAGACCGTAAGTACGGGCACTAAGTGAATTGCCGAAACTCCGAAGGAGCGCATATTTGCGAGAACCGTATGATATCAACCTTGCGGAAGGCATTATCAGCTTGACTTCACTGAACGATAAGCCATTTTCAAGTGCAATAACAACATCATAACTTGAAGGATTAAAGCTGAGGATTATATTGTGATCATCAGATTCAAGCTTTGAGTGGCTGGGCGCACTACGTGCTGGAGGAGAATTTACCGCAATAGCAAAAAGAGATGCCCCAATAATCGTATGGCAAGCACAACGTAGAGCCGGGGTGAAGAGAGAGAAGTAGCGGGGTAACCCTTCACGACAAGGAATCCTTTGATCTAGTGGTAGCGACCGACCAAGAAAGACAGTAACCTTCCGCGAACTTTCTTGACAGTAGCCCATGGCAAAAAATTTTTCGATGATTATAGCAGAACCAGCAATCTACAGCAGCGATCCCGCAACCACTTTGTAACCATTTACACACTTCAAGGCAAGCAAACATTTTAATACAGATAATGGCGTCAATACTGCAGGTACACAGCTCAACCATGAAACACGAAAAATGAATACAAACAGTGCCTGTTCATGTATGACTTCTAATTATATGTGACCAGCAATAGTGTGATCAATTAGGGACTCATGAAAACAATATGTGAGCTCGCTAAAGCGCCGCGGTGAAACTGAGGTTGACAGACAGCAGCTGGAAATCGCAATCACACAGCAACCAGCGATTCGCTTGCCTCAAGCGGGGAAATTTTTCTGGAGGGAGCTAGAGCTATCCACGCGCTACCAGGTGAAAACCAGTCATAAGTCGCGACAAAAAGAGGCAGAGCAGCCTCAGCATCTTCTCGGCACACATCATCAAAAATGCCGTAGAGATAGTGGTTTCTGCACCTTTGAGCAGACAAGCTGACGTGACCCCCTTCATTGGTCCAAGCGCAATGAGAGTGGGTGGTTATGCAGCAGCTGCTTGTGCTGCCTCCAGGGTTCGACGCCCCTGAAGGACCGAATTCGGCCCGCGTGTGTTGTACTCCCAGCGCCAACGATCAGCCAAGCCCTGGGCTTCCGCCACCGTGGCAGACAGCTCGGTGTTGAGGAATTCATCCCTGAAACGGCTGTTGTAGACGAAGTCGAGCGGAGCTCATACGACTCGGCAAAGCCGTTCTGAAACGGTTCTCCTGGTTCGATGAGGCGGTGGCCCTACCGCTCCTCTTGCATCAGAGCCGTAGGGCGTGGGCAATGAATTCGGGGCCGTTGTCGTTCCGGATGAATGCCGGAGCTGGATAGAGGCTGGTGAGTTCCTCCAGCACTGCCACCACGTCGTTGGCCTTGCAACGCCGTCCGACGCGGATCGGCGCCGGCGTCGAACTGGATGTCCATCGGCGCGCCTGGCTCGCTTCTGCTTTCTCGCTGTAGGGCGCTGGAGCCCCTCCTCGCTCCAGAGGCGGTGCACCCGCTTGTGATTCTCCAGCCAGCCCTCTCGCCTGAGCAGGCGATACGCCATCCGCCGGCCCCAGCGAATGTGCTCAGCTGCGATCTCCCGGAGACCTCGCCGCAGCTTGGCTTCCTCGATGTCGACAACCTTGATGGCATGTCGTTGAGTGCTGCAGTGTTGGCCCACCACCCTGCAGGCGAGCCGCTCCGAAACCCGGAACATGGCGCGCAGGGCCTCAACAGACCTGCGGCGGCGTTCTGGGCTCAGAAGGTTCCCTCGGCTTACTCCTACGGCTTCGCCGGGCCTGCGTCTAGAGCATCGTCTTCTCCAGTTCAGCCTCGGCCAGATGCTTGTTGAGGCGGGGGGTTCTCTTTCTCCAGTTGGGTGATCGCTTGGCCTCCTCGGCCTACATCCCTCCGTACTGCTGCTTCCAGCGGTGATAGGTCGGCTGGGTGACCTCGATGAAGCGGCAAACATCAGCAACGGTTGTGCACTGGGCGATCAGCTGCTCAGCGGTCTTGAGCTTGCGGATGATCTGCTCGGCTGTGTGGCGGATACATTTCACGGTGAAGTCCCCAGCACAGTCTGGCCGGATGAGGACTCTCATTCACCCTGGAGCAACTGCCGAGGGGCACGTCAGTCTCTTCATCGATCAGGCCAAGCCGCAGTTTGATGAAGAGCGCGCCAAACGCCTATCTGTCAGACTTCGCAGGGGCACCAGTCATGGAACTGAAATGAATGGCATATGTTTCCTCCAGCTCATGCCATGGCATCAGAGAGGAGAAGACAATCAAGCGGTTATTCGGGTCCAACGTCCCACCAAGTGGCACATAGAACTCTTCGATAGACAGCAATCCGTTATGCCACTTCCGGTACAACGGAAGCGTTCAACAGTAGCAGCGATCGTTAATTGCTCGTTACGGACCCAGTTTATCTGATCCCGATCGCTCAAACTAGTTGCACTGCAGTCGATCTGACTTTTCAGGAGTGCCTAATGAGCCCTGGCAGAGATTCAGGCGTAGCCAACAACCAAGCAGGAGTCGAGACGAGTGTCTTGACAAGTCATCGCCTGGAATTATCGAGAATGAGCGAGGCACACATAGCCTCGCGAATGAGAGCCCGTCATTCACCCCTGCTGACTCTCGAATCAGGGCAATTTGACCTCAGGATTTACACTTCGCAAAGGGGGGCGGCCAAATCGTTGCACTGTGAATTGACATCAAGAAGGAATACTAGTAGTCGTGGCACTCCAAATGATCATTGATTTAATGGCACAAACTGGCGAGGTTAGTTGTCGCTATTAGTCTCTGGAAATTTCAATTGCATCGTCGTTCCAGGAGACTCCTGGTCAACGACGCTAATCTCACCACCCATCATCTTGACGATCTTCGCAACCAATGCCAAACCAACACCCGAACCAGCCTTAATAGCATTGGTCTGAGCCGTACGATAAAAAGGCTTAAAAATTGCCTCCCGCTCTGATGGGGGGATACCGGGACCGTGATCTGAGACATTGATCAAGACAAACCCAGAATCACGTAAAAGCGAAAGAGTTATAGGCTGGTCTTCAGGAGAATATTTTGCAGCATTTTCAATTAGATTATGCAGGCATTGACGGAGACGGTCCTCATCAACGCGAACTTGACAGTTCTCAATTTGTCCACTTTGGGCAACGTTTTCATAGCGCAGACGATCACCCCATGGTAGAGCCTTAGATTCAACAATGAGCCCCTGAACCAATCGATATGGATGTACTAGTGAAAAGGATAGCAACAAATTTCCAGTTTCACTACGAGCAAGGTCAGTTAGCATCCGCACCAGACGTTCTGAACTGAGTGCCTCCTTTTCAGTTGAAGTTATGAGCTCACGATCCTGTTCAGATAAGCCATGTAAACGACGATTAAGAAGCCTTGCGGAAGAGCGAATCAAAGCGAGAGGAGTTGATAGCTCATGGCTAATTGAACGCACAAACAACTGCTGCTGCATCCAGGCCTCTTGTAAGCGTATTGACAAATCATTGTAGGAGTGAATAATTGGCTGCAATTCAGATGGCTGGCCGACAGTGTCTATTTGGTGATCTGCCACTTTTCCTGAAGGACGTAGTGCAATCTCATCCATGGCTTCCTCCAGACGAGAAAGAGGTTTGAGTGAGTACGTCATGATCCACTGGATAAGAGCAAAAACAGAAAGGACGAGCAACAACCAAGCTGCCAAAAGCAAAAGGATATTTTCTCGACGTTTCGCAGGGTTCACACCTACATCTTCAAGGAATCGCAAAACCCCTTGATTATTAGGTAAAGGCATAGAGCAGGTATAGAACACATCAGAGCCATATGAAAATGCCCGAGGTTTCTGCATGCCAAATGCATCAACGCCGGCAGCAGTAAGTAAACCTTTCTGATCGAAGAAGTTTTTAGCAGAATCTGCAGTAGGAAAAAGAGGCGCTTGATCCGGACGGCTTAGCCACACGAGAACTCGCTTAGCAGTAAAGTCGTTGAGAACTCTTAGAAAAACTTGGTCGTCTATAGGACCCTCACTTTCCTCGTGTGCAATAGTCATCGCTATGGAGTCCGCAGTTGCCATCACCAATCGTTCGTGGCGCTGAAGGCGATCCCGACGAACAATCAACTCAGCACCAGCCAAAAGGAGTGCATAACTCAGAGTGATCAGCCCAAGCAGAGAAAAACCCATGCGACGGCGAATCGAGTATGAGGACGTAGACAAAGATTTAAAGCAATTAGTTAATTTATAGCTAATTGCGAGCCGTAAAGCAAGCAATGGAGGGGGCAGCTCCGCAAGAAGGCGATCAGAATTAGTTATACAGGAAACTCTAGATGCACAATATCACAAAATAGCCTTTATATTTTATTAGACATTGAAGAACTCATAAACCATACCAGCTGCGTTCGGGCCTATCTCGTCAAGACCGGAAGCGGTTATGTCGTCGACCGTCGAATCAATAATGGAGATACTTGTGCTGTTGTCGAGGGGACTAGCGAAACCAAAGGATTCGCCATACTCCGAATGAATATACTCCACTTGTGAATCTTCAACTGTAACGTCGGAGGAACCTGAGAAGGTGAAGCCGTATGCGTCAGCCCCATTGTAGCCGGTCAAAGTGTCCTTAACAAAACCCTTGGTGTAAGTCCCATTAAAACCAAGTCCTCCAAGAGCAGTGAGATTTTCTACAGAAACATCGTCCATTACTAGACCAGTAACTCCGTCCATTTTAAAACCTATAGTACCCTTCTGGACGTGCACCATGTTATCCACATTATAAATCCAACCATCTTGAAGATCAAGTGAAGACCGCAGGTCAGAGAGAGGAGCATCAGATTCTGCCCAAGTTACAATGTCGCTGCCAATCGAAATCCTGCTGACATCAAGAGAACTACCCGCAAAGATATCCTTATTTTTTGCAACTAGTAACTGAGCATTAGCAAGCACATTTGGTTTGTAGTTTGCCTCAAGAACATCTTGATTATCGGCATCCGAACTCAGGAATCCTTGGGTCGGAGATTCGAGCGTATTATAAACGCCATTAGTGTTATTTCGAAGCATAAATGCAGCACCGATGGGGTCAATGACGGGCTCAGTCATGCCTCCGTTGACATTATTAGAAAGAACAGGAACTTCAGTGACAAAGGAGTTTTGCCCTTGAATCTTGACATCTTCAAAAATCACGTTCGAGGAAGGTGATTCAAATCCACCTTCGGGAGGATCGGGAAAGCCATTAACCTGAACTCCCACAGGACCGGTTAAAAACCCATAGGAATTACCATCCACAAAGCCAGATGGATTACTATATAAATAGTAATTGGAATCTATGGTATCAATTCTGCCGTCGCCAGACGTTATGATGTCATCGAATACTGCATTAAGGCTCTGCTGTAGAGCCAATTGAATGTCATTAGCTGATAGTGACTCACCGTTTACGTTGAGAGTGCTGACTCCAGATCCAAGAGGGTTTGTGCGCTCAAGTTGTGCTAAATAATCAACGTAGGGGCGGATAAAACGTGCGTTGCTATAAGAACCTAGGATAGGAACATCGGTCCTATTTGATGCTTCTACATCCATAACAGTGAGTCCATTAACACCGTTGAGAGCAACAGCAGCAACTTCATAATCAATGAAATCAATATCTTCTATGAGTATATTCTGATTGCCATTACCGTGGATTCCGTGATGTGCGCTCCGACCAATGGTTCCATTCTTAATAACAAGGTTGCTGACGGCATCGTTGCCATTTGGACCAAAATCATGAGGTCCCTGGCCAGTAATGAAGGGAGCGCCTGCTAGTTCAATAACAGAAAAAAAACGCTGCTGCAGTGCATGCTCTTCACTCTGTTCGATTTGAAATCCATTTAGATCGATAATGCTTCCACTTGCGCCACCTGTGATAGCCAACATTGCAAAGAAGCCTATACCGTATGACTTGGGATCATAAAGACCACCAGCCATTTTGAATTGACTTGGAAGTGGTCCGCCAGATCGATAGGAGTCAAGCAGATCACCATCCTGTAGACCAAGTCTCTGAGCATCTACTCCAAACACCTGAGTGCCAACAGCATTGGGATTAAAACTTAAGTCTTCCATTACAATGTAATGGCCAGGCTTGTCAATAATTAAAGTCCCATTTGCAATATCGGATTGATAAATAAAGAATTTACTTAACCCTGGATCGGTATGATCACTGTTTAAATAATGATGATTAAACGGGAGCTCCTCGGAATGATATTCATCGACTTCAGATGTAGAATGCAGGATTTGTTGGCTTGGCTGGTCTTGCCACTTATATTGCTCATTGTCAGTTGGATTTAGCTCTTCTTGGTATGGCTCTGAAGAATAAGTGTTAGAATCAGTTTCAATTTTAACCAATTGCGTGTTTGCTCCTACAGAAGACGGAGTAGTGTAATCGCGCGGAGACTCTTGGTCGTCAAACGAAGAGGCGAACCAATCTGAAGGCTCTAAATGATATTGTGAAGCTGTAAAGAAAGGGGATGCAAGCTGGTGCGATTGAAAGTCATTTGGTAGATCTCGATCGTGCCGGCGCCATGTGTCGAAGCGTGTATCCAGAGTCGAAGATGATATATCATTTAAATGTGAAGATCCCGAGATGAATTTTTCAGAAGAGAGAGAGTGGGATTCGATCCCATATTCGTTCATCAATTCAGAAATATCGTAATGTCGTCTCCAACGTTGCCAATCGTTTTTAATATTACCAAGATATTGATACGTCATTTTGGATAATTTCGGAGTAGTGTCCAATATTTGTATCTTAGATTGACCAAGTGCGGTTAACGATGCCTGATGCGCCAAGCGCACAATGACATGCCAGATCTGCGTAGTTCGCACAAATGACTGGCCTGGCGGTTGCTGAATCAGCGTCAGTGCGCCTAGAAGTCATTCCAGATACCCCCCTTGTGGCGCTGTCAGCATTGGGTTCGCACGGCGGGTCATCGTGCCCCCCAATGCCCGAAACCCGTTGTGCACAAATGGATCAGCCTGCATCGGATGACCAGATCAGCTTTCTCAAGGCCTTACGGCAACTGCTGGAGGCAGTCGACCTTGGGGGTGTGTTGGTGCAGGCCGACGCGCTGCACGCGAACCGCCCTATTTCCTCTACCTCGCCCAGCGCGGCGCCGACTTCCTGATCGCCGTCAAGCAAGGGCGCCGCAAAGGGTTCCACTTGATCCACGATCGGCTCACCAACGGACGCCGGATCCCCTGGCGAACCAGCAACCGGGAAATCGAGTGCGGTCGATACATCACTTGGGAGTTGCGGGCAATGCCGGCAGCGGACTGGGTGATGGAGCAGTGGCCGAGCAGTGCGACAGCAAATACCCGTTACAAAAGAAGGCGCGCCAAACTGAACTGCAGCAGTCAGAAAAAGGTTACAACGTAAATTAGAAATCGATAAGACGATCAGACCGATCCTGACCTATTGACGTTGCGCAATCTAATGCTATATTAAGAAAAAATGCAAGGTAACTTGGTCGAAACAATCACCTTTGACCCACTGCTTGAGTCTTTCCTTGGCTCGGCAGAGCGACATGTAGATACCTCTATAGCTGCCAACGCAAAGACTCCATTTACTGAGTCTGCTGCTTATTTTGGCAGTAAGGTGTCGCTTCTTCAGGTGCGTTTGTGTTCTATTTCGCGACTGCTCGTCCGAAATCCGCCTGATTCACTTGTGATAGCCATACCAGACATCGGCCAGTGCAGTGGGTCTGCAGCCAAACGAGATCTCCGGTTTATCCCAGGTCGGCTATCTTTCGTTCTTCTGCCTGGAGAAGTTCTCAAGTTAACCCCAAAATCGGATTCTGTCTCCGGGTTCTTATTTAAGTTATCGGCTGAGGATATTGTTTCTGAATCTATTACTCACGGGGTTAGCGAGCCATCGCTGCTTTCACTCGCAGAGACACTGCCTGGACATGAATCGTTGTTGCTCGCATGTGCTAAGCAGATGATTATCCCAGAGGCATCTGCATTAGTTATTGAACCACTTGAGGCATCTGTATTTTCTCTTTTAGCGAGTCTGGTGGCAGCTGAGCAAAAGTCAGTACCATCGAGCCTGATCAACGCTTCAACCCATTCTCGCTATGTACAAATCGCTCTTACATATATGGAGGACCACATTTCCGATACTGTTACTCTCAGTGACCTTTGCAAAGCCTGCTGCGTATCAGCTCGTACATTGCAGATTTCATTTCAAACCGTCATGAATCGTCCACCTTTGCAGGTACTTAACGAGCTTCGCCTTACTCGCTTGCGCGAATTGCTGCTTTGTGGCGCAAAGGTTGCAGCGGCGTGCGAGAGTGTCGGCCTCACACCTTCGGGTCGCTTGTCTGCAAGCTATAAAAGCATGTTTGGTGAATTACCCAGGCAGACAAAGTCTAGCAACTAATTATTTACATTCGAACACACCTGAATCTCTGCCATTCATTGATTAACATGAGTCTTCAAACAGTTGCCATAGTTGACGACGACCTACGCGTACTCCAGGTTGCCATGTTAGAAATTGAGTATTGTGGCTACATGGTCAATACATTTTCCTCGCCGCAGAAATTTCTTAATTGCTATAATGAGTTAAAGCCATCACTAGTTCTGCTCGACATCCAGATGCCTAAAATGAATGGCCTTGAGTGCCTGCATCTGCTTAGCACCGGCGTTCATAAATCTCCAATTTTAATGTTTACCTCTATAAATGATGACCAATTTCGGAAGAAAGCTCTGGAGCTGGGCGCTACGGCTTACCTTCTGAAGTCAGAATTCCTGAGCAACCCTTGCGAAATAATCAAACACCACATAAAATGATAAAGCAGTCACCAGTTTCAAGCTGCAGACTGTACTAGATGCGCAGCATTTTGCTTTGGCGACTTGCCGAGCCCATGCATGCAGATCAAAATAGTAATAGCCATTACACACTGGTCCACATGACTGCCAAGTTTCAGAATGTTGCAGTCGTTGACGACGATCCGCGCGTACGTAAGTTGATTGGCCTCACGCTTAATGAACTAGGAGTTGGTGCGGACTTTTACAGTGAGCCTTTTGAGCTTTTGCGTATTGTTAACGAATCAAAGCCTAAACTGATTTTACTTGATTTAATGATGCCCCAAATGGACGGGGTAGAATGCTGCCGCCAACTTAGACAATTAGGCAGCGATGCTTACCTCTGCATAGTGACAGCTCTATATGATAATCAGATGGTGCACGACGCCATAAGCGCTGGAGCCAATCGCTATATTGCCAAATCAGATGTATTTGAAGTCCTGGAAGACCTCATAAAAGAATCAAAATCTTTGCAGTAATGCATTTGTCACCAACAGACACGAGACGAAGACATTTTTTATCTGGTCTTATCTCCTCATGGCGTCAAAAGAAATATGCATAAACTATAATTTTTTAGGAGACATTAAGGAATGCTTTTGCTGTTGTGGTGCACTGGTATTGCATTGGATCCGTGCGTACGCGTTCTTGTCGAAGGGGACTAGTATCACATACCATGAAAGTACTTGTAGACAGTCAGCAAGAAAAGTATTCGGATTACAAGCTGAAAGGGTTATGCCTACAGTCAAACAACTGCGGTACTGAGCCCGAAGATGGGGTTATTGGCATTACTTAAGATTAAATCTCACACATGCCATACCAGACCAGATAAAGCATCTCATTGATTCAAAGCTATCCTGCAGACAATCTAGGAGCATGCTTGAAATTGTCGGAGAAAGTCCAGAAATAGCAATTGAAAGATGATATTAAATATGGCCGGCTTCTAACGATAGTAAGTTATACTAAAGAGAATCCTTGATATCAACCACAGTGACTGGCAGCAAAGATGACGTCCCTGCTGCTGTTCAAGCAGCCATTGCAAACGTAGCTGTACTGGGTTCAAGTTCTGTGGAGGTGGATTGATCCAGACCACTTCTGGCTGATGCCAGCAGCGTGTTGATCGTACCAGCGGCATGGTTTCTGCTTGCGCGCCTTCTCGTAGACGACAGCTCGGTGATGGCAGATATCGACGGCCTCACCGCTGTAGCGACGCATCGATCATCACCTCAAGCCCTCGGGTGTACAGACGAGAGGGGTGACATCTTTCCTGAAACCGGGGGTCGTGGCCATGCTGGCTGTCAAATTCTCATATATCATGTGTTTGGCTAAATTTATCCTGACTTGGGGAGAGGTGGAAGGGTTAAATTCATTGCATAAGATCGCTATTGACTATGGCAAAGAAATGCCAATTAAGGCAATCGTAGAAACTGGCTTTCATGTGACACTAAGTCATTCTGCGTATTGAGCAATCTATTACTGCAGAATTCTCGGAACCCGAATTGATGCTATTTCACATGTTTGATCTGTAAGTCTTGTTGTTTACCAAATGGAAGCCAAGGCCGTGTTGATCAGTCCGAGCAGGCCAACCGCTGTAAAAAGTTTCGGCATTGGCTGCTTGTTCAGGGCGAGTCTAGCTAAAATTAGAATGCATACTGCGATAACGAACTTTACTGCAATTTTCAAGTGGTTCAAATCTGTATGAGCTTGGCCGAGGGAGTGACTAATTACAAGCAATATGCCTGTAGAGACTGTAAGCATGCTTCCATGCCACTGACTTCTTTGGATGCGTTGATAAACCTCTCCCTTGAATCCGTAAATAAAAGGGGAAATAATGAAAGCCATGCCAATGAGATGGCCAAAAAGAAGTGTCGACCGAAGAAGATCCACGTGATTTAGCTTAACTTCCTGTATAGCATAGGACGAACCAGGAGAAGAATAGCCACTGTAAGGGTCATTAAAATCCAGAGGCATCCAGCAATGCTTACGGCGCCGTATGGTGCCTGCATCACGATTGTGCCTAGAGAGAATTCACCTCGATAAGAGAACCGAATTGGTTCGATCGCGTAGGTGAGTGGATTTAAGATTGCAAGCCATTGCAGCGGTACTGGCATAAATGAAAGCGGGGCAAGGGCTGTGCTCGCAAAAAGTAGAGGCAAATTGATTAAAAATGTGATTGCCAGAAGTTCAATGTGGCCAGGAAGAGCAAATGCCAGGCCCATGCTCAATGCTGTTACTCCTAACGTCAAAATCGAAAGCGTTAGTAAGACGACGATTATTCCTGGGCCTACAGGCCATCCATAACCAAGCAGAAAAGCCGCAGTCATGATCACTAAGCTTTGAACCAGACTAATTGCTCCAATGTGAATGACAGAGGCCAGAACAACTGAGCTTCTGGAGCGCAACGGGGCAACTAATATTCTATTAAGAAAACCAAACTCTCTGTCGAACATGACCGGAAGTCCTGCATTAAGTGCACCGCTAAATGCTGTAAAGACAATTAGACCTGCCGCTATGAAGTTTCCATAGCTAGAATGTTGTGGAAGGAATCCAGCTGGTGCCTTGCTGAACAACGCGCTAAACAGGATGAGCCAGATTAGAGGCTGAATAATTCCAACCACTATGGACGATGGACGTCGTTTCATCTGAAGGAACTGTCGTCTCGACAGGGCCATTATTTCCTGGATGCGACCACTGTTGATTTTCATGACTTCATGTGAGTTTGAGTTGGATTAATGTGTTGACCAAGTGTTTTCGGCCTAGGCGATATTGATGAAAATATGGTTCAGCGCATTGCTTGTTTGCGTTCGCGCTTCAGGTCGCGCAGGCCAACGGCTGACAATTCCGCATCCACAATTGTCCTGCCTGTTTCTCTCAAGTAAACGTCATCAAGGCTAATTTTGCTAAGATTGTATGCAAATAAAGGTAAGCCTGCATCGGCCAGTCGGTCAAGAGCATGCTCGCTTATGCCCTTGTCTTCGATAATTAGTGTTAGAGCATAGCCCTGGCATGGGTTGACTATAATTTCCTTTATTCCAGATATTTCACTTAAGGCTTTGCAGGCTAGTTGTGCTTCTTCTGGTGTAGTGAACTCTCGGAGCTTGATTGTGAGCTTGTCTGATCCGATCTTTTCTTTAAGGCTTGTGGGTGTTCCCGCTGCAATCACATGGCCTTGGTCGATGATTGCAAGGTGGTCGGCGAGTAACTCAACCTCTTCAAGTTGATGCGTACTCATTATTACTGTTCTCCCTGCATTGACGCATCCTCTTAATACATTCAAGATTAGATGTCGACTTTCCGGATCAAGCCCTACACTGGGTTCGTCTAGAATGAAAATTCTTGGCTCGTGTAGTAGGGCGCATGCGAGTTCGAGTCGACGACGCATTCCTCCAGAGTACGTGCCAGTGCGACGATGCAGCCACTCACCCATTGCAAGCTGTTCTGTGACAGCTGCAATGCGTTGCTGACGCAGAGACCGTGGCAAATGGTGAAGGTCGGCGCTGAATGTCAGGTGCTCATAGCCTGTCAAAACCTTGTCGACGCTTGTGTCTTGAGCTACGTATCCAATGAGCTGTCTAACCTCACGCGGACTCGTGTTGACATCGATCCCATTGATCAAGACGTCTCCACTGTCTGAGCTTGTTAGGGTTGATAAAATCTTTAGTGTTGTACTCTTGCCAGCCCCATTGGGTCCAAGCAGAGCAAAGAAGCATCCTGCTGGCACACTCAGTGTCAGATCATTCAGGGCGCCAAGGCCCTTGTAGGTCTTGCTTACACGCTTCAATGCAACTGCCAGGTGAGATGCATTGGCTTTGTTTTGGAGGGTGCTCATGATGTTGTGGTCAGAGAGTTTCGCTTCCCTGGATGCCTTTGGCTCTGTTGTTCGGACTGAGAGGCTGATCGTCCTATTTAGTCTAGGTTGAGATAGTCGCCTTTGAAGAAGGCAATCATTTGTCGGAGAGTTTGCTGCTGCTGCTGTAGTGCTGATCTGTAATTTCCCTGTATGTCTCGTAAGGTGAGGGCCTTGACGTTGCGTTGCTTTGTGGCGCCTTGGAAGAAGACTTGTGTCATGATCTTTGAGCGAAAAAATCAGCCAAACTCGTTTCGAATCTGGTACTACGACATTATCTCAACTATTTTGAGGGGGGAACCCTCCGAGCCTTGTTTTGCTCTTAGAAGATAACTTCTGCTTTTTCTGCACATCCTTTTTGCCCTATGGCGATTCCACGGCGAAGCATCTCTCGGCCCACTATGGTCCTGATCCCTTTCGTGAACTTGATTTTCTTGAGTCTGTCTCGCTCTAACCCTTGTCTGCGCGGCCGCCTCGGGAGGCTGCTGGAAAAGCCCGCCGCCTGCGGGAACAAGAACCAACGGCTCTGAGAGGGTGCACGGCTGACGTGGACCGTGGCCGGCCAGACCTCAGCTCGTCATGCAGGCCTTGCAGACCCTGCTCCAGATAGCGCTTACGCCACTGGCCAACGGTCATCCCCGTCAAGCCCATCCGCTTGGGAATCGCTGGATTGGTCTCTCCAGTGCCGCAGGCCAGAACGATCTGAGCACGCTGCACGATCGAATGCGGCAGTGATCATGAATGGGCGAGGGCCTGTACCTGCTGGGCCTCGACCTCGTCGAGAACCAGCGGAGACATCGGACGACCAACCACGAGAAGGCGCCTCGAACGACACCTTTTTTTAGTTGCTATTTCTGGGACGTGACCGTAGATGACGGCTGCGGACAGCGATGATCGGGCTGTGATCGCTTGTGCTGGCGGATGAGCGCCGTGGCACCTTTCAGGCTGATGTCCCCAAACCAGGCTGGCCGGATGCGGGCTGCGATCCCCCCTGGAGCGATTGTTGGTGCGCCGGTCAGTGATCACGAGAAGAGAAAGACATGATGCTGATGTGGGTCAAGATGAGGTTAGAGAGTGTGTTTTGGAGAGCGAGTATGAGGCGTTTGCGTGATCTGAATAGGGATCTGCGCGATGTGCACGAAACCAGCAAAAAAACAGCTACTGGAAAGGTTCTGGGGTGATTGAGTGAAGACGAGCGGCTGATTTTTTGTGATAAATGCGCCGAAGGCTGTGCGTGGGGGGCAGGTTTGGAGTGGATGGTGAGTGTGGCGGTTCTACTCGGCATAGCTTGTTTGGTGTAGACCCTTCCCAGGTCTCATGTTTGTGTTTTGTAAACCCTATTGAGCCCTAAATCAATGGACAACATCAACAACAACACCAATCTCGACGGTGAAACCACCGACGGTTTATCGGATGTGTTTGCCAATGAGCAAGATTTTCTCGATCAATTTGGCACCCAGGCAGAAGGCCTGAGCTTCTCTGAGAGCGCTGTGCTCAAGCAGTCGTTCAGTTTCAGCCTGGCTGACCTGTCGATGCTGGCGAACAAGGCTCTCAATGGCGACACCCGTTCGCTGAGCAGCCTTGCGAACAATGAGATCACCCCGTCGTCTGAGCGGAGCCGTGAGGCACTGGGCCTGCCCCTGAGTGATCTGGACGTGGCCCTGGCCGAGGAAGGAAGCGGTCAAGACAAGTTTGTCCGGATCACTGAGGTGAACAACTATCCCGGACCTGGCGATATTTCGCAGGGCGTGGATGGTGAGCCCGTTGCGGGTCGCATGCAGCTGGAGGGCCCTGATGGTCGGGTGCTTCCGAACGAGCGTGTGGTGTCCAACACGCTGATGGATCAAGGCACCGCCTTTATGCCAGAGCAGGACGGTTGGAACAATATGTTCATGGGCGTGGGTCAATACATTGACCACGGCCTGGATCTGCTGAACAAGGGAGGTCAGGGAACATTCAAGATTCCGCTGCCTCAGGATGATCCTCTCTACGGTCTGCTGCCTGGTCCCCAGGAGCTGAGTCTGCTGCCGCGTGGTACGTCCATCAACACCAACCCTGGTGAAGGTGAGTACATGAACACGGTGACGGGTTGGGTGGACCAGAACCAGCTGTATGGATCCGATGAAGTGATCCACGGCTACCTGCGTGAGAAGGACGCCAACGGCAACATGACAGCGAAGATGCTGTCGAACAAGGTGTCGTTAGAGCGCGGCTACGCCAGTGGCCGGGACGGCGATCTGCCGACGTTTTACGACATTTTGGTGAACAACGGCGCCGATCCTGATGCGCTGGACGCTGTTCTCAAGAACCCGGCCTATGTGGCGGCTCATCGGGCTCTGAGCGAGTGGGACGAGAAGGTGCGTGCGGGTGATCCAAGCGTGAGCGGCAGCCCGAGCCGTGACGGGATGATGGGTCACATTCAGATCCTGACGGGTTCGAATGCCGAGCTGCAAGCGGCTGCGGGTGAAGCCTGGGTGAATCCCGGTGCTGCGCTGCCGGATTCGAACCAACAGTTATTGGGTGATGCCAGCCACCTCTCTGGCTATAGCGCCCTGTCGCTGGCTGAGCACAAGATCTCCGGTGACCTGCGCGCCAATGAGAATGCGCAGCTGACAGCGTTCCACACCGTATTCAGTCGGTTCCACAACGACACCGTGGTCGCGATCCACGAGGCGCTCGATCAGCTGCCTGGCGATGCAGCGAGCACCCCAGGCCTGCAGGAACTGGCTGCGCTGAAGGCTTCCCTGAACACAGTGGAAGGCCAGGCCGCCGTGTTCGACATGGCGCGGACGGTGATGAACGCTGGTTACCAGCGGATGGTGTACGACCAGTACGTGGTGGGTCTGGCCGGCGGTATTCCGTTTGGGATCACAGAAGCACGAGCCGACGCGCTGACCCCCGATCCCGCGAAGCTGACACCGCAGCCGCTCAATGTGAATGAGCACGGCTACAACGGCTATCAGCCTGAAGTGCGTCCATCGATTGGATTGGAGTTCAGCACAGCCGGTTTCCGTGTGGGTCACTCGCAGATCTACCAGGAGCTCAATGGCATCACGGTTGAGAAGGTCGAGCAAACGATCAAGATCAACGATGTGATCACCAACTCGTTGGTGCAGGCGTTCATTCAGCCCAGCTCTGTGGAAGCGCTGGGAGGACCGGCCGGGATTTTGGCCCAGAACGCGATGGATCGTGCCCAGGCCGTCGACACCTTGATGGTGGATGCGGTGCGGGACATGCTGGTGGGCCGGATCAATGACCTGGGTGCCTACAACCAGGCGCGTGGCAACGAGCTCGGCATCCCGACGCTGAATGAGTTCCGCCAGAATATTTCCAATCTCTACGCAGCAACTGGCGTGGGCAATGCCCTTGGCGCCAGAGCCTCAGATGTGTCGAGTGGCCTGTATGAGGCCGGTGAGACCGAGGATCTGTTTGCCGAGCGCCTGGCGCCATACCAGAGCTGGGCTGAGTTTGGGGAGAACCTGCGCGATCCATCCCAGCTGCCGCTGTTCATGGAGCTGTACGGAGGTGAGAACGCGTCAGAAGAGAACAATCTTGGTCTGATCAATGTGCCCCTGTGGCTGGGTGGTCTGGCTGAGAAAGAGGTGGTTACACCAACGGGTGAGGGGAACATCCCCAGCCTGATGGGCTCCACCTTTACGTTCATCGTTCAGGAGACATTCGATCGTGTGCAGGATCCTGACCTGCACTACTACAAGATTGATATTCCTGGCACTGACATTCTCAAGCAGCTTGGTTTCCAAACATTCACGCCGATGATCCAGACGGCGATGGAACATGAGGCGCAGCTGATTCACCAGGACACGTTCCGCACGTATCAGCTGGATGTGCTGAGTGAGGGTGAGAGCAACTTCACGGCACCCGAGCAGGAGGACTTCGATGGTCGTGGTTTTAACCGTCTGATCATCGGTAATGCGCAGGCCAACACGATTGTTGGCAGTGACGCAGATGAATCCTCCGATGACATCCGTGCCGGCGGCGGTAATGACATCGTGGATGGCGGCAAGGGAGAAGACTGGATTTACGGCCAGGGTGGCAATGACAAGCTCTCTGGTGGTAATGACAACGAGCTGGACCACCTGTTCGGTGGCGATGGCAATGACCTGTTGCTGGCCGATAACGGATCCGAGGATGCGCTGTTCGCTGAAAAGGGCGATGACGTTCTGATTCGCGGTAACACCGGTGGCATGACCGATGGCGGCCTTGGCGACGACGTGTTGCTGGGTGGATCGGGTGATGACCAGCTGCACGGCGACTCTGGCGCCGAGGATGCTGAGAACAAAGAAGGTGTCGACATCATCTTTGGTGACAAAGGTGATGATGAGATCAAAGGCGGCGGCGGCGGCGACCTGCTGGTTGGCGGCGAGAGCGGAGCCCTTGGCGACACGATCTACGGCGACTCGATTGCCGCGCGCAATGCTGAGCTTCTGGCCCGTGCAGTGCGTGATGAGCAAGGGGCGATTGTTAGCACGATTGCACCGCTCAAGAGCGACCTTGGCTATGGCGTGGTCGTTGGTGGGGTGAACCCGCTGACCAACGAGCTGTTCAGCGCCGAGGAGCTGAGTGAGTTCAAGCAGTACATCGCGAACCTGCGCGTGGCGCCGGACGTGAATGATCCGGGTAACCGCGGCCCAGTGCCGATCATGGTGACGATGCCATA
Source organism: Synechococcus sp. HK01-R (assembly GCF_014217855.1). Lineage (NCBI taxonomy): Bacteria > Bacillati > Cyanobacteriota > Cyanophyceae > Synechococcales > Synechococcaceae > Synechococcus > Synechococcus sp. HK01-R. Next base: position 2,460,299 of record NZ_CP059059.1, read on the forward strand.
CACCGGTCCGACCGGTGATGACACGATCTACACCGGTGAACTGGCAGAAGCGCTGTCTGAGCTAGGCGGCTCCGCGAGCATCGATGAGGTGATCGCGCTGCGTCTGGAGAATGCGCAGCAGCTGAAATGGCTGTCTGACCAAAACGATGCTGAGGAAGCCGATGCAGAAGCCGATGCAGAAGCCGATGCAGAAGCCGATGCCGATGCGGCAGCTGATGCGGCAGCAGAAGCCGATGCCGATGCGGCAGCTGATGCGGCAGCAGAAGCTGGAGCAGAAGCTGATGCTCATGCCGGAGAAGCCGCTCCGTTGGATCTGGTCTTTGCTGACGGTGGTGATGACACCATCTACACCGATGGTGAAGTGTCCACGATGGTGTTTGGCGGTGCAGGCACCGACACCTTGAACAGCAGCCTGCGCGATGCGGCCCAGCATCTCGACGTTGACTCGTTGAACAGCTGGGGTGCCGACGGTGTTGTGACCGATGATTCGGGCATTACCGATCGCTTCTACTCGATGGAGCGAATGGTTCTGAGTGAATCTGGAGAGAACAGTGTTTCTGTGAATGAAGCAGAAGCACCGGTGGTCGTTGATTTCAACGGTGCCTATGGCGGTAAAGACGTCAAGATCACTGGTGTGAATGGAGGCGACAAGGCGCTGGTTGTCTCGAATGCCAATGTCTTTGATCTGACGGGCTCCAGTGATGACCGGATTCGCCTGGGCGGCAAGCTTGACTACGACGGAAAGTTGGATTCCAATAAATCGGATGACAACTACCAGATCAGCTTCTCCGGCGAGAGCCTGACGATCTCTGGCCTGCAGACCGGCAATGCCAGCTTTAAGGATGCTGAGTGGGTTGAGTTTGACTACCAGGACACCCAGAATCCCTCTGGCGGTATTGTCTCTGAGTTCTATTACAAGGAGTTTGCCCAGAAGGCGCTGGATCTGGGCCTGAGTGTGGTGAAGGATCCCGTCTTTGACGGTGATGACAACAGCGAGCTCGTAATCCGTGCATTCGGCAATGAGGCCGAGCGTGGCAGCAAGTTCTTCCTCGCTGTGACGGCTGAATCGCTGCGGGATGCAAGCATCAGCACGCTTGATTTCACCGTTGACCTTGGTGAGACCTTTGGCAATGTGTTTGAACTGCAGGATAAAAACATCCACTTCACGGATGATCTTGCCGTTCAGCGCCGCGTCGAGGTGATCGAAGCGGAAAATGGCAGCAAGTCGATCCGCTTTGCTGGAGCTGGCCTGGAAGCTCTGGGTGCCGGTGAAGGGGTGTCAGCACAGAAGGTTCTGGCCTACGTGGGTCTGGAGCTGCGTGGTGACATCGAAGAGCTGATCAAGGCAGAGCGTAGTGCCGATGCCTATGGCTTCCAGAACAAGGAGAACTTCAGTGTTCCTCTCAACTTCTCTGTGGATGCCAATGTTGACAGCGTGGTCTGGGATGACCAGTACTCGCTGCGCGATCTTGGCGGCCAGTACGCCATGCTCAACCCCGACCTCGAGGTGGTGGCGCGTTCTGCCGAAGCCGTGCTGACCGCCGCAGGCAGCTTTGATCTCGGCACCAAGCGTGAAATCACCAAATCGGGTGAGGTTGAAATCAGCAACCTAGTGCGTCGTGGCGACACGATCATGCAGTCAAACACCTGGCAAAACGACGGCGAATTCACCTTTGTCGACCTTGAAATCGATTCCATCAGCAGTGATGTGGTGGATGTGATGGCTCGATTCAGCTATGGCAGTGAGTCACTGGCAGAGCTGGGTTGGAGCGCCAAGGACGGAGAAGGATCAATCGCCCAGGTGACCACCACATTCAAGGTGACCGGTGAAGCTGGTGACGTGATCGACACCAGCGAGGCTGGCTACAAGCTGTCTGCCGATGGCGACTACCTGTGGGATACCACCCAGATGGAGGCGTTCCAAGTGAAGCACCTGGTCACGTATCAGGGTGACCTGAACTACGACGGTCGGGTTGGCATGAAGGATCTGGCAGCACTGGAGGCTGGTGCGCGTAGCGCTGGTAGCAGTGTGGCCCATGATGTGGATGCCAACTTTGATGGAGCGCTTGATATCAATGATCTGGCGATCATTGATATGGACTGGAACCAGTCTCTGCATCAAGGTGACCAGCTCTTTACTGGATCCACCAAGATCAGCATGGCTGAACTGTTCGAGCAGAACGGTCGCAGCTGGGATAGCAGCAACTTTGCGAACCAGAATGCGATTGAATCTGGAGCGCTGCAGCAGGCATCAGCCGGTCACGAGCGTGCCTTCCTTGATGAGATGGAGGGAGACAGCGGCGTGATGGCCGCTGGCTTGGACCAGACGGTGGTGTCGCTGTTCGAGGAGCAGACCCAGCAGTACGCGGAAACCACTGTCTGATGGCAGTGGGGCGGCCATGGCGGAGGGTTCCCGCTGCCATGGCCGTTTGCCTAGGCCAAGGGACCATTTGACAAACACAAACGTGAGACACACCGGGCACTCGCCCGGTTTTTTTTTGATACCGAAAACCAGTGGACTGTGCGAAATACGCGGAAAGGCCAGTGTTTTGAGGCACTGTGGCGTTCTCGTTAAGATGATGGGTGGACAGTCATGGGGCCGCGTCAGGCGGAAAAGATGCACCTATGGGTTTGGCCGCCACCCTAAATGAACAGTCAGGCGGTCAGATCATCGACCTGATTGAAGACAACATTCTGTCAGCGCCTGAACTGAGCGAGCCCTTGCTTGCGGTGCTCGACCAAGACTTTGGAGCCTCATCCCTCCAGGCTCTGTCCAAGCCGCTAGAACTACCAGATATCGAAGTCGCGAGTACAAATTTCGACTGGTCACTCATGGATGGTGCCGTCGATCTTCTTAACAGCAATCCCGGCATTACCGCAATCGAGCCTGCAGCCTCGAAAAACCTAATTAATTATGAGAGCCTTGAGTTGGGTGATCAGCTAACTGGCTTAGCGATAAGCGACAATCCCGCCGAAGTTCTCCCTAACCTGGTTAACGCAAATCTGCCACCACTACTCGAAGAGGCGTTCAGGTCGGATCAGCTTCTTACCCAGTCAGGAAGCAGGGATGGAGATCTATCGAGAGATACACAGCTTCCGAATCCCAAGGTCGATGAGGTCACGATTACTGACTCCCTTGAACTCCAGTCGCCAGTCATTAAAGTTGAAGAGCAGAGCTTCACACTACTCGAGGATCAAGCTTTTAGCATTGCCCTCGACGATCTATTCCCACTGGCTGAAGAGTTGGTTTCTGTTGAACTTCTGCCAATTGGAGATTCAGACAATGACTGGTTGAATGTTGAGAAGCGACGGCCCGACTCGACATTAGTTGAGCGCGTTGTGATCGAAACCTTGTTTCGCACTGAGAGTGGACAACTTCTTAAAGCCGGGGAGATTAGAGAATTGCAACCTGGAACAAATATTCATGCAGACCTAGTAGTTACCGACACACGCAATTCTGGGCTAGGACTGATTGGTCTAGAAGTTGATTTGGACTGGTCATCGCAGGCTGCACAATTAAAGGACGTCATGATTTCTCCAAGCTTGCCGCTGTTCAAGCATGGTGGTGTTGTGGATGCGTCTGCTGGGCGATTGTCCGGTCTCGTTGCAGCTTCGCTTCCCAGCTCAGGAACTGGATCGGTGTTAGGGGATGAGTGGCAAGATCTGTTCGCCAGTCTAAGTTTTGAAATTGGAGACAATATTGCTGAAGGCCTAAATATGGAGATAACGCCCATCAAGATGCCCACAAGCAAAAATCAGCCTCTTAGTCAACAACAGGTGCTGACAATTGGCAGCAGAGATGATGCCATCCTCGTGGTCCATGGATTGGCTGATCAAGGATTAGTGGGTGTGCAGCAAACCCTCATCGATGCTTTAGATGCTTCAGGAGCCCGTTGGCAAAAAGAAGTGTCTCTGTTGATCGAGAATGTTAATGACGCACCAGAGGCCATCACGCTCCCACCACTACTGGCTTTGGAGGACGAACCCTTTAGCCTAGACCTCACAACAGCCTTTTCCGATTCAGATCTTGAATATGGCGATAAGCTGAGTTTTCATTTGGTTGATGTTACAGCCGACTGGTTACAGATTGATCAAACATCAGGGGTTCTAAGTGGACAGCCAGATCAAACTGAGGTTGGAACCTGGAAGTTGCAGATCGAGGCAAGAGACCTTAGTGGCGCCTCTGCAAGACAATGGATAGACCTTACAGTTCAGAATGTCAATGACGCCCCTCAGTGGAATGGCAACGATCTTCCTCTGATGTTACTAAGGGAAAATCAGTCATTTTCGATTCGTCTACCAGAAAATCTATTTACCGATGAAGATGAGGGAGATCAACTTCAATATACCCTAAGCATAGAGGGAGAGAATACCGATTTAGATTGGATTCAACTTAATCCTATTGAGGCTATTCTGAACGGAACAGCCCCACTAGCAAATGGAGAAATACTAACTCTGACCATAAGCGCAACAGATCTCCAGGGAGAGTCAGCAGCTATTCCGCTACAAATTCAGGTTGTTGATAAGATGTTCAATCGACCACCATATCTAATGGGTGAACCCCCCATTGATTTACGCATCCAAGAAGGTGAGAGTGTAACCTTTGACCTTTTGTCATACTTTGGTGATGACGATATCTTACTCGGTGATACCCTAAACTTTGAAATTGAAGCACCAGATTGGATGGAGTTTGATCCTGCCAAATCTGTGGTGTCAGGTGTACCTCAGAACGAAAGTGTTGGAAAACACACCGTTAGTTTTCGGGCTTTTGATGACCATGGGGCTTTTGCAGTTGCATCGTTCGAGCTAACTGTAGACAATGTCAATCAAGCCCCTGTCCGTCTTGGACCATCCCAGGATGCGCAACTAATCAACACAGGTGATGTATTCAGATTAGATCTGAATGAAATCTTCAGCGATGCTGACAGTTTACACGGTGATTCACTCTCATACAGTCTACGCGTAAGAAGTACCTCGAGCGTTGGCTTGCCCAATTGGCTGACCTGGAACTCGGGCACTGGTAAACTTGAACTATCTCCGGGGTCAGATGACAGAGGATTGTTAACACTAGACTTTAATGCGACAGATCAAAGTGGTGAGACTATCGGCTATCAACTTAATCTTGGCATCATCTCTGACTCAGGAATCACAGAAGTAAATCAGGCTATTGAGCAACTAAGGATTAAGCAAGGGCAAACAGGCATACTGAGTCTTCAAGATGCATTTATACGCGTCCGGGAAACCGAGCAGATTGATTATAGCTTTGAGCTTCTTCGACGAGACAACAACGGTGAGTACCTTTCCGTTGACGAGTCGGATACTGATTGGATCACAATCGTTGATCGTGCATCCCTACCAGTTGAAAGGGAAGACAGACTGATTATTGAGCCGGTTTTGAGATTATTGGAGACCGGAGAACAGCTAGACATCGAAGAACTGGCCAATCTTCAGGCAGGTGATGAAGTTGAGCTTTCAATTAATGTCTCCGATCTTCGTTCTTTGACTGACATTGTAGGTCTTGTTGGTCTCGACATTGATCTCTCTTGGAAAGGCCTAACTCTTTCAACGGATAACCCAACAGATCTGAAGCAAGCTATTAATGAGGCTCTCCCTTTATTCCGTTCAGTTGAGCAGTCATCAACTCGTGATCAATCTCTTCGTATCAGTGCCGCAAGTCTCCCGTCATTCGGTCTCGGAGAAATGCTGGGTGATGAACCCGGAGAATCATTTTTAAAAATCAACCTTACTTTAGACGATCCGTTAGAACCAATCGAGATTATGCTTAAACTGAACGATGAGGATAGTGGTGGTCTAGGGTACGGCCTAGCAGACGGGACCAGTGCCGATGACCTTCTCAGCATAATCAACTTGAGTAATACACCTATTTATGAACTACACGTAAATACTTCGGAACAAGTAGATGGCCTGTATGCACTTAAGATTAAAGCCAGTTCGTCCAATGATTCAGTCAGTCAAGTGGTTCCATTTACTATTGGACCCGGCGTCAATCTACCGCCTTTGATCAAAGCAAGACCTACCAGTCTAAAACCTGATGATAATAGAATTCATCGACTTGACCTGGGTTCACTATTCCAAGATTTGGATGGCGACAGCCTGAGTTACAGCCTGTCGCTTACAAGCGAGAATTCGCAACACAAACAAATTCTTCGTGATAGCGTTCAGGTTATATATAGCAATGGACATGCTGATCTTGAGTTTAATGTGCCTGGGTTAGAGGAGCCGGTGACCGGTTCCGTGACAATCATGGCTAGTGATGGGGTTCGATCGGTCAACCAGACCATAGAAATAGTTCTGATTCCTAGAAGCCAGTACGTGCCCTTATTTGCAGACCCGTCCCATCCTGCTGTTTCAACGAATCAGCTTGTTGGTCTTGGCGATCTATTTTCTGCCAGGAAAATAGAGTTCCAGGATACAGCTGATGAGGTGTCTCTCGTCCTTCGCTCAGAGGATACTATAGACCTTAAGTTTTCGAATAACTTTATTACCCTTACCGGCCTATCAACACCGCAAGTCAGATTTCTAGAAGCAAACATTCTCTCCAGGCCGGAGGGAGATATTCAAGGATATCCTCTGATAATTCCAATCTCTAAGCTATCTAGTTTACTACAGGATCCTTCCGATGGATTTAACCTCAACTGGCTAGAGCTCGTCGCACCAAGTCAGGCAGGCCAGTCACTTAATATCCAGATATCAACACTAAGTCATGTAATTGGAGACAATAATGGCGCGCTATATGGAATCAGTCAAGGGAACAGTGAAGAAGCTGTTCTGATGACAACTTCTACAAATACTCCAAGATTCCTTACGCAAACAACGCAGCGTTATCTTTCGGGTATAGTGGATCAGGGGGTGGGTAGTGCTGCTACTAAACCTAATGAATTAACCACCTTGGTTGCATGGAAGAACAAGGAGAATTTTGATTCATCCTTGGAAGGAAACCTTCGTGATTTGTCGTCTGTTGTTAGCATAGGCATCTCATCCAACAATGCCAACTTGATTGACAATAGTCTTGAGAAGACTCAATCAAGTGATTACATAATTACGAACCTGACTGTGATATCTGCCGATGATGCTATCTTTGGAGATTCCGATGTTCTCGAAGGAGTTAATAGTGACGTTGAATTGGCTGAGTCATGGGATCCGATCAGTTTTACTATTTCCAAGGCGCCTGGTGCTGATAACCTCGTCGATATTGACACGGTGCGTGAAGGTGTGCAGGTGCAATTAGAAATCGATTTGTCGAGATCTGGTGTACGAGAAGAAGATCTAAACGCCTACCGGAAGTTTGTAGCACCCGAAACGATCGTAGCGGCAAATGGGCTGGGCTTAGTTTTACGAGATCTCGACGGCCAACCAATTACATCCTCTGGTTGGTATGATTTCACTCAACGCCTTGATGGTGACGGCAATCCAGTTGGCGACGGGGCTCAGTTTGTAGTTGAGACAATTGATGGTCAGCGTATGATTAGCAAGATTGTCTTAACCCTTACGGATAATAGTTTTGGGGATAATAATCTGAATTTTGGAGTTATTGATGATCCTGGAATGCCAGTGAAGCTTACACGTAAACCAACGCCAGTTACGTACGCCAATACTGACAGCCGCGGATTAGTTCCATTAACTTCGAATATCCCTAATACGCAAAACATTGACTCGGATCAACTACCCGAGTTCGTAAATGACTATGAAAGTTATGGAGAAGTAGCGGAGCCTGATACTCAGAATCTAGACCCAAGTTCGCCAAACACTTCGATTAACAGTGATGACACAACTATTGAACGTACGCTTGATTCAAATGACTCTCGACCATTAACTCCATCTGGCAAAGGTCGTGGATCGAATAATGTGTCTCAAGGGAACCGACCATCGCTGACTGGTTTGAGCGTTAATTCTCAGCAAAACAGTGAGAGTCTTGGTGCCGCAGGTTCACGCTTTTCTGTAGATACTGTCAACGGATCTAGTTCTTCAACTAGTGATGGCTCACTAAAGAATACAAACGCAAAACCCAATGGATCTGGTTCTCCGCCTAGCGATGACTCACTGGAGAATATAAACCCAAAATCCAACGACTCTCCAATTCGGCGAAGTGACCAAAGATCATCATTGAAGCCGCTTACGGCAGGCACACGTTCAACTCCATCTCAGGCTCCCATGAGTTCGCGTACTACTGCACTCGATGAAGCATCAAGTGCAATCCAAGCCTTATTTAACCGTCTGATCAGTGAAGTTGATAGCCCGACGGCACTCGGAGGAATCATGTTAGGAATGATCCTAACTCCAAATGGTGCCGAAAGGGGTCTACGCTCACTCTTGGATTCAGGTATTGGTAAACCTGTTTCCATTCAACATCGTAATGCCGAACTTCAAGCTGATTGGGCATTTCGGTTCGAAGGAATAGGTGGTGATCAAACCTACTTGTCAATCCGACTTACGGGTGGACGACTGGTCGTTTCTCGACTCAATACTGAATCTGAAGAATTCCAAGCACAAAATGGAACGACATTGATCAATACGGCGAGCATGCCACAAGCAGCCCTTTGGAAACTGCTAAGTCATGTCACAAATCCTGGAGATTTTGTTTCCCAAGTCCATTCTTGGATAGAGCAGTTGTTGCTCCAACCTCTCGACGAAATAGAGCACTCATGGATTGTTTGGTATGATAAGATATTTAATGATTGCAAAGAGTCGCCTGATCCTAAAATAAGGTCATTGTTTTCGCATTTTCGACAGGATTTGTCGGTTGCCAATGGAGTTGATCCTAGTTATGCTGATGCTCTGATGCTTGTTCAACTTCTTGACTGCCATATTAAACTGGGGTTCTCGGTAGTGGAATTCTTATGATCGCTAATTTAGTTGTTCGCTTTAAGCAAATCTAACACCTAAATTGCGTTAGATATCTCATCATGAATTCCCCAACTCAAAACCATTCGCAGGCCTCTGAAGCCAAGAACAATCCGGAGACTCTTCAGATCCTACAGGCTCTAAAAACAGCATCGGGAAGGGACATCATCGCCCTTTTGCTTCGCTTCGGAATGGCGGAGATGTTTTTGCGCCAACTGAGGGAGCGCCAAGTTGTCTTTAACGACCAAGAGCTGTCCGATCCAGACACAATCCACGACAAAGCACTCATTGCGTATTGCAAAGAACATAAGCTGGAGTCCGACGAAGATCGTCAGAAGTGGAGCATGAGCCTAGGAATTGATTCCGAAGAGATGATGTCAGAAGCCATTCATGAGTGGCGACGCAAGGAGTTACGAGAACGGCTTGTAACTGCCTCTGGGGAAACACTCTACTTACGCTACAAAGACAAACTAGATCGCGTGCTATATAGTCTTTTGCGTGTCGAAGATCCATTTCTGTGTCAAGAGATCTATTACTCAATTGAGGCTAGTGAAATCACTTTTGCAGAAGCTTCCACACGATATTCTTGTGGGCCAGAATCTAAGACTCAAGGTATTGTAGGTCCCGTCGATCTCACAACACCTCACCCTGAAATTGCTGCACGACTTCGTACAGCGCAAACAGGTCATTTAATTGGCCCTTTTCAAGCTGACGACTGGCATACACTGATCAGAATGGAATACCGTTTTGATAGTGAGTATGATGAAAACACTAAGAGTTTTCTAGAAGATGTTTGTTTTAAATCTCAGATTGGTCAGGGATTAGATTCATTAAAAGATTCGATAATGGAATGGATTAACTCGAGGTCCTGAACGATGCTCTTAAATGAATCCCAGTTTACCCAGCTGCTTGCTTTCGCAGAACAGTTTAGCTGTAAGACGATTAAAGTAGAGCCGGGCACAGTACTACAAACATCGAAGTCAAGTCGTGAGCTGACCCTTGTTAAAACGGGATGGTGTCGTGTACTGGATCCTACGAGGCAGTTTGGGTCTTACACAATAACTCGCATAGAAGCTCCTTACTTGTGTGGGGCCTTCTCTGGCTTCGATTCAAATCTGCAGGAGGAAGTAGTTGCATCAAGCGATTGCGAGGTTGTTTTAATAAGCGCAATTGCACATAGACCTGAGTGCAGTAACCTGATTCGTGATATCCTTTCATCTAAAGTATCTCCAAGTGAGTTTCCTCTTCTCCAGAAAACAATAGTTGAAGGATTACTTACTGTTCCAGCAGACCAGCAGTTAGTAAGCGTCTTCGAGCGCCGATGGCGCACTCTCGTACCATCTGACATAACGAATCAATCATCAGCTCAGCTTGTCTATGCCGACAGGCCAGCTCAGGGTTATCGATACGGTCAGGTGATCACTGCTGTCACATTGGCCGAGCTTTGGACAGGTCCATTACCTCGTGTCCTCACTTGGCAAGATGAACCAGTTGGTCTAAATAGCCGACAGAAGATAATTCCATCGCGCAAAACTATCGATGATTCAGTTTCTTCAGATGGTGCTATCGAGTCTGAGTCTACTAGTTCTCCTACACCACTTTTGAGGCCTGACGATGGAGGGTCTGCGATAGAGCTCGTAGCTTCAGATTTCATTGCCTCTGATAGGGAGCTGGCTCGCAAAGTCCGCCAACTTGGCTACGCACCTGTAACCGGTCGATCTCAAGAAAAGGCTTTTCAGGCTGTTTTCTTGATGATTATTAAATACTTTTCCCTACCTACTCGTCGAGATACCGTAAAGAAAGCAGCTGATTATCTCACTGAAAGCAGGGGTGGACCCACACTTGACAAGTTAATTACAGTCTTTGATCGTTTTGGCTTATTGGGAAGAGTTGTGAGTTGTCGCTGCAATGAATTCGGCCGTCTTCCAACTCCCTCCATTGCTTTAACTAGTACAGACAGCCGTCCAGTCTTGATTGTAGATTCAATCAATGAGAATCTACTCTGCATTGATCCAACGCAAGGAATTAAGTTATGCAGTTTAGCAGATATCACCGCGCCAGATTCGTCCTCAGTAAGTGTAGTTTCAATTGTACGCGGATCAAGCACCCCAACCTCCAGGTTTGGACTTGGGTGGATGCTGCCGTACATGAGTTTCTACAAATATGGTCTCCTCGAAGTCTTTATAGCAAGCTTTATTACTCAGCTATTTGCCTTGGCAACACCACTGCTATTCCAGCAGATCATTGATCGCGTAATTGGACAGGGTTCTTCTGGTGCCCTGGGGGGCTTTGCTGTTCTAATGGGATTATTTATGATCCTTGAGTTAATATTTAGCAGTTTACGAACCTTTCAGTTCATGGAGATATCGAATCGTATTGATATTAATATAGGAAGCTCAATTATTTCACGTTTACTGAGGCTTAATGCGCGATATTTTGAGAAGCGTCCAGTCGGTGAACTGGCAAGTCGCCTCAATGAATTAGATAAAATAAGGAGCTTTCTAACTGGAACAGCACTTACGGTCGTCTTAGATGCCCTCTTTGCACTCCTTTATTTTGGTGTTATGTTCTTCTACTCACCGTTGTTGTCCGGAATTATTCTCGGTAGTATACCCCTTCTGCTTATAGTAATTTTAGGTTTAACACCTATCACTCAGAAGCTTATTCGACAGCGCGCCGAGGCACATTCTAGAACTCACTCTTACATGGTAGAAGTTCTCAACGGAATCCAAACAGTTAAATTACAGAACAGTGAGCTAACAGCCAGACGGAACTGGGAGAATCGTCACCTTGATGATATCAATAAAGGGTTTAGAACCGTTGTCGCCAATACTGCAAGTTCAAACGCTCTTCAGCTAATAAACAAGACTACCAATATACTCGTAATCTGCGTTGGCGCGTCATTAGTCCTTTCGAACGAGTTAACACTTGGTCAGCTCATTGCATTCCGGATTATTAGTGGATATGTAACTCAGCCAATACTTAGATTAGCAAGTACTTGGAATAACTTCCAGGAAGTTTCTATGTCTGTAGAAAGGTTGGGCGATGTTGTTAATCAACCGCTCGAGACTAGTGAAATTGAATCTACCAATATTGCAATGCCCCCGATCAAAGGTGAAATCTCCTTTCAAGAAGTCAGTTTTGGATATTCAGTCAATAGTAAGCCTCAGCTCGCAGGTGTGAGTCTTACTATTCCTGCCGGTAATTTTACTGGTCTTGTTGGACAGAGTGGATGTGGCAAGAGTACGTTGCTTAAACTTGTTCCTCGTCTTTACGAGCCCACAAAAGGCAAGGTGCTTATCGACGGTTATGACGTTTCGAAAATTGAACTCTACTCTTTGAGGAGGCAGTTGGGCTTTGTACCCCAAGATTGTCTTTTGTTCGAAGGTTCAATCTACGATAATATAGCCGTAGCTGATGCAGAAGCTGAATCAGATGAGGTTATTGAAGCCGCAAAAATGGCTTGTGCCCATGAGTTTATAATGTCTCTGCCCTATGGTTACAATACTCCTCTAGGTGAAAAGGGTTCAGGTTTATCTGGCGGACAACGTCAACGTGTTGCATTAGCCAGAATGTTGCTGCAGAAACCTGGTCTTGTCATCCTCGATGAGGCCACAAGCGCTTTGGATGTTGACACTGAGCAACAAGTTGTAAATAATCTCAGACGCAAGCTCAAAGGTACAACTGTTCTTATGATTACCCATCGCCTCTCAACATTAATCCATGCTGATCAAATCGTGATGATGCATGACGGTCGCTTGGATTCTGTGGGAACCCACGAACAGCTAATGTCGAAAGCGGGACGGTATTATGCTCTTTATCAACAGCAGCTTGTTGGCTAATGAAACGAAATCTCTTTCGGTTGATGGGTTTTAGGATTAAGCCGCATGCCTTGCCTAACGAAGATATTGATCAGAGTTCTGACAACGGTGCACAGCAATTGTTGCTCGAGCCGCCGCCTGTGTGGAGTCGTATCCTCATTTGGACACTGGGCTTAGGTTCAATCAGTTTGGTTATTTGGGCATCTTTGAATACTGTCGAAGAAACAGCTCAACTGCCTGGCCAGCTTGAAACGATTCGGTCACAGGTGACCATTAAGAGTCCTGAATCAGCATTGATTGATCAGGTCAATGTCCGACAGCATCAATATGTTAATACTGGGCAGTTACTTTTTATTCTAGACAGAGCTGATATCACCCCTTTGATTCGCACGCTTGAAAATAAGCTCAGCATGATAGATGACAAGAATAAGTATGAAGATCGCTCCTTCTTGAGCAGACAAAAGCAACTCCAAGCGCAGGTTTTTCTCAACCAAGAAGTATTTTCCCGTTTAAAATCTCTGGTTGACCAGGGCTCCGCAAGCGAAGTTCAGCTGCTTGAGAAACAAAATCAGGTGTTTCAGAACCGCCAAGACCTACAAAACCTGTTAGATGAACGTCTGAAGGCAAAAAGCATCCAGAGCATTGAGAAGAATGACATTGCAAATCAGATAAGGGAATTGAAGCAGCGGTCTCGAAAGTTTGACATATTGTCTCCTATCAGTGGAACTCTTCAGTCACTTAATATTCAAGCTAAGGGAGAACGCGTGCAGAGTGGTGATCTACTTGCAACAATCGTGCCTGAGGAGGGCCTGATCGCGAGCGTTCAGGTATCTTCCCGTCTCTCAGCTCCAATAAAACCTGGAACGTCTGCAGAAATCACAGTTGACGCCTTCCCTTCCAGTGACTATGGTACTATTAAAGGTGTGGTTACAACTATCTCACCAACAACATCCTCACCGGATAGGCAAGCAACTACTCCGGCTTACGTCGCTCGTATCGCTTTAAGTCCTGATTCAGTTCCGCAAAATCTTCCGCCAAATGCTCTACGCTCGGGGATGGGAATCACTGCTAGCATTGTTCTGGAGAAGAAGCGTACAATAAGCATTGTTTTCAATATAATACAGGATTTGTTTGCGCCACTCACTGAGCGTAAATGAACGAGTGGGGCCCAAATGCTGAGCCCGATTGGATCACTCGGCTTGATTTCCAAGCCTGTCTCACTTAGCATTTTTCTGTAATCGAATTGATGCCATGGACAACTCCACTGAGGCTTTGCAAACTGAATCTGCAAGCAAAGAAGCCTTACTGACAATAGGTGATAAATCCTACCAAATCGCTAGTTTACCGGAGGACGCGCAAAAACTAGTATTAGCTATTCGAGACTGTGAAGAGCAAATTACATCTTCAAAGCGGCGAGTCAATTATCTTGAAATTGCGCGACGTTCACTCATTCAAGAGCTTACGTCGCGCCTGCCAGAGGATAGATGAGAACTTAAACGAACAAGCGGTGTTTGCGCATCAAAATGCAGTCAGTAGTTGAAGGCAGGACCCTGGCTGCCGATAGGTTTCTGATTTTGCCTTTGGTCTTCTGGTATTTCTGACCAACTGCTCAACCTCCCTCGAATGCGAGCGTGTGGTATCGAGCGATTGGTGAGCTGAAACTTTCTCTAGATTGGCCGTTGGTTTGGCGCTATTTGGACGATAGGTGAAACAAAGGGCCATTGTTCTTCCCTCTATGCGCTTGTTGGACACTCTCACCATAAATTGTGGGATATGTTCTGACTCGTATCCATGGATCTCGTACTCTTTTCGCACCCTCGGTCTCGCTTCTCGAACAAATTGCGCTTACGCCATAGCGATTGTCGCGATTGACTCAGAGCAAGAACAGTCACTCCAGCCCAAAAAGGCTGGTTCAACGTGCGTCGCAGATCCTGCCTCCGGGGCAGTGAACATCAGGGGTGATTCAGAGTCAGCAAAGCTGAGTGTCTGAGTTTGTTCTTGCCATCCCAGCGGTGCAGGGGGTCCCTGGCGTCATGGGCCGAGGCGGTGACTGCCAGCAAAGATGACGCCCGTGCTGATCCGCTCTCTCAGGCAAGCCCGGCTTACCAGATCCGCTGCAATGGCGGGATCTTCTCTCTCGGCGACATCCCAGACCACCACCTTGCGGCTCCAGACATCGATCACCAGATAGAGGTACAGCCAGATCCCGCGCACCGTGGTAGGCAACTAGGTGATGTTCCAGCTCCAGAGCTGATTCGGACCTGAGGCCCGCAAGCGTGGAACTGGTCTGCGCTCCTGTGGCGGCCGCGCCAGGCCACGGCGATGGGCCTGGCCATGCGGGTGGAGTACGCCGTAGAAGCTGCGCTCTGAGCCGATATACAAGCCCCGGTCCGCGAACACCGGCACGATCTGTCCCGGCAGCAGTGCTGCGAATTCCGGCTCGTTGCAGGTGAGCAAGATGCGCTGGCGTTCCTCCTCGCTAAGGCGATGAGCCACGTGGAGGCGGCTGCCCTTGCGACGGTCGACGCCATCACCGTCAACAACAAACTGCCGGCGCCAACGCTGCAGCGTGGTGAGCACCACGCCGAGCAGCAGGGCCAGTTCACGCGCTCGGGCACCATGGGCCATGCCCTAATCAAGGATGTCCAGGGCCTTCCGGCGATCCTCAGGCGAGTTCAATCGTCCCCGTCCTCTCCCCAGAAGGCCTGAATCTTTTTTGAGGCGATCAGCAGTGCTGCCGCCTCGGCAAGGGCCTTGTCCTTTCGGCGCAACTGCCGCTTGAGCCTCTTGATCTCCCGCTGGTCCTCCTGGTGCCGCTTTTGGAGATCCTTCTGATCGGCCATCGTCAGCAGCGGCTGGGCATTGGCATCCTGGGCTGCTTGGCACCAACGGTCGACCTGAACCGGGTACAGCCCCCGCTCACGGCAATAGCCACCCAGTTCTGTCGCGTTCAGACCGGCGGTCTCCAGCACCACCGTGAACTTGTCGGCTGGCGCCAAACCCTCTGGATCCTTCTGAGACGCAGGAACAACCTGCCCCTCCAATCGCCAGGCCTTCCTCCAGCTGTAGAGGGTGACCACGTGAATGCCCAGCTCTGCTGAGATCTTGGCCACGCTCTGTCTGTGAGGCGGACTCATCCGCCTTCTCACATCAGCTTTAACAGCCTCGCTGTAGCGACGCATTGCTCTGCTCCATCAAGCCCCCTGGTGAAAAGTGGTGGGGTGGAGAGGCGTCAACTTTCCTGGCAGAGGGGGGGGGCACTGGCGCACCACCCTGAAGGACTGCTTTGGTTGAGGAAGGGGCTTCAGTATCATGAGCTGGATCTGGACTAGAGACACCCAGGTCCATGCGGACAACACCCCTACAGCAACAACAATGCCGGCGTCATAGCCAAGTTGCGCCCAGGGATTGAATTAGCTACTATTGTACGGCTTTCGTCTCGATCGGCTATCGCTAGCGGTAGCCCCAGCCATAGTCCGATTTTTAGTCAGACTATGGCTGGGGCGCCCAAATCGAATGTAACAAGGACCTAAACCCAGGCGATCCGACAGAGAATTGGGAAAATGTGGACACAATCAAGCCACACTACCGGATCGCTAGGTTAAGATAAATTTTGCATAAAGCAATGCAAAAGGACGAAAAGCGAAGGGGACTGTAACGAGAACGCACGCCTAGCCTGAGAAGAACCAACTTGCCAACTCAACGTTAATGATGGATCTGGAGGGACAGCAGCATGACCGAAGAAAAACTGTTTTCCTCCACCGGCGCTCAGTTGGGCCTCTTTGATGTCGGCAACATTACCGATTCAACCGATCGGAACGACATCGGCGAATGGAGCAAAAATTCCGTCAGCGGATCCGACCAAGACCTGCACCGTAGCCAACAATTCGTAACACTAAACGAGCTAACCCTTGAAGACACGCTGCTTGAGGTTGGAACTGACGCCCTCGTAGAGACGAACAGCTTCTTCAATTCGCTGCAGCCAGATTTATCAACAATTAGTTTGAAACGCAGCTTGGTGATCATCGATCAGTCGGTAAAGAACTGGCGAGAACTGGTCACGGGCGCACCTGTAGAAGCTGAAGTACTGGTATTAGATCGCAATCAGGATGGGGTGAGTCAGATAACGAATTACCTGGCGCATCGACGTCTGCAACCTCTCCCTCCGCTTCACAGCGCAGCAATCGTTAGCGAGGGGGCTGATGGAAAAATCCTGATAGGGAACGGCACGCTTGAAAATAGCAATATCGAGCGGTACCGTGAAGAAATCGCTGGATGGCGTGACCATCTTTTAAGTGGAGCTGATCTACTTCTATTTGGCTGCAATGTGGCCGCGAGCAAAAATGGCATAGCATTTATTCAGAAACTGTCTGAATTTACAAACGCCGATGTGGCTGCCAGCAACGACCTAACAGGAACAAAAAAACTGGGCGGTGACACAATACTGGAAATCAAAACGGGCACTATTGAAACAGAAATAGAATGGCTCAATCGTGGCATCAACTCACTAGGTCAAGTACTTGATGCGGAAGCCTTAGGCGAGAACAGTGAAACCGATGGAAATCTTAACGAAGAGGACGAAAGTACAATTCAGCATAAAGGTAGCCACAATAATCAAATACCACCAACCGATCCAATAGAACTCACGATTGACGAGACGGAAGGAACCCAAGCGAATGCAGATTCTGAAATACCAGGTCAAACGTCAGCCGATTTTAGCAGCCTATTTAGCAATTACGATTCCGAGTCTGAATCAGATTCAGATTCAGATTCAGATTCGAGCTCAGATTCAAGCTCAGGTGACGAAAACGATTCATCAGAAAATAACGATGAAAGCGAGGATACCTACAACTACAGCATCTCGATTGGAACAATTAATGCTAACGATAGGACACTAATCGCCCATGACGGGGTAGGAGCGGGAGTATACGCAATTGACAATGCCGATACACAAACATCCGACGAAGACCAGGATGGGTATGGACAAGGTCAGCAAATCCTTCTCAAAAACGGGACAGGTACGGATCTTGGAGAGGTCATTGGCTACGCAACTATCAATGGGCAAGAAATCGAACACTTTCGCATAAGCACCGATAACACTGGCTTGGTCACATTCAGCCAGACAAGATCAATATGGCACAGCAATAGGGAGGACCACAATGAGCTTGAATCGCTAAACCTAGCCGCACTTGAAAACGGCAACAATGTCGCACTAAGACTCTCAAGGGTCAAGGTGAGTTCGTCAACTGCATATTCAACAGCAAAGAGTCACGAACAAGGAAGTTCAGAGGCATACGAAGAAGGTGAAAAAGATAGTTACTACAATCAGTCAGAATCTGATGAATCTACTGAATACCACCGAGACAACGAAGAGCAGACAGAGGTTAACCACAGCGATTCCAGTGACGAGGGAATAGATTCTGCTAGTTCGTCAGAAAAATCGTCAGAAGAGGACATAGAATATGACGATGACGATGACGATGACGATGACGATGACGATGACGATGACGATGACGATGACGATGACGATGAAAATGATAGATACAATAAGACTTCCTATGTGGATCTACTGACATCAAACAAGGATGAAGTCGGATTTGCAAAGTTTCAGATCAGGGACGACGGCCCCATCCTCAGCGATCATGAGGGAACAGCAGATATTTCCCTTCTTCTTGATGATTCAAAACTCCCTCCTAGTGGGAATGGTGTCTATGCTGCTTCAGTTCAGTCTACAAATCTCTTTGGATACGAAAGCTATGGGGTGGATGGTGAAGGGGTCTCGTCATTTAGCGTAAACCTCTTGCAGGAGAATATTGCTTCAGGTCTATATCTGAGTAAAGGTAATTCACCAACGGAGAAAGGTGCAAGCATTACCTTGATTACCGCCGCCAACGGCGAGATTTCTGGAATTGCCACCGAAAATACAGCAGTAGTAGAAGTTTTTAGAATTGGAATCAATGCTGGTGGCGCTCTCGAGTTTGCATTTAGCGACCCAAGTAATCTACCCACACTGTGGCGGCAATATTCAACGGCAAAAGAAGAAACTCTAAGCATTATAACACCACTCGGCTATCTGCTAGCAACAAAAGCAGTCAGAGACGCTGATGGCGACGAAATAACCCAATCAATAGACCTCGGGAATAATATCTTTAAGATTAGGGTGGACAACCAGA